>CAVVJT010000007.1:0-1335169 GCA_963748625.1 uncultured Chloroflexia bacterium
TAAAGTCCTGTCAGCGCAACATCCCTACTGGTAAGGTCTAGGACCGGGGCACCCGGAATCAGTGACGCCGTGTGCCCATCAGTCCCAAGACCGAGGTGAACAAGATCAATAACCGGCGGATACCCTGCTATCGCACATAACGTGTTTTCGTATTGAATGGCGGCAGAGAAAAGGTCTTGATCTTCAACCGGCATCGCGTGAACATGCTCCGTGACTACTGGGACCTTATCCAGAATGGTTTCTCGCAGAAGCTCAATATTTCGGTCCGGATGTCCATGCGGGGCCACTCTCTCGTCTACCTGGAAAAAATGCGTTTTATGCCACGGCACGTCTTCATTCACGAGCGAATTCAACATAGGCTTGGGTGTGCTTCCCCCGCTCACAGCCATAATGAAACGCCCTCGTTCGGCGCCAGCCACCCTTGCCTCCGCAGCGATCATCCCGGCGGCGCTTACCGCCAGTGAATTGATATTGTCAAAAACCCTGATCTCCATACTTTATGTCCATTCCGTCTAACGCATGCTCCATCAATGGTTACTCTTGACGAGAATCTCGTCCGGCGCCCTTTTTCATTTGGCATGTTTCTCTTGGTGTCCGCCAAACTCGAATCGCATGGCCGATATCAACTTATCGGCGAACTCCGCTCCTGCACGAGAGTTGAACCTCTCGAACAGCGCCGCGGTGGAAACAGGGGCCGGGACGTCCTCGTCAATTGCAGCCTTGATTGTCCAGCGTCCTTCACCCGAATCTGAAACCCTGCCGCTAAACCCGACAAGATCCGGGTCATTTAGCAGTGCCTTAGCTGTCAAATCGAGCAGCCAGGAAGAAATCACGCTGCCGCGCCTCCAGACTTCAGCTATGCCTACCAAGTCCAGTTCATATTGATATTCCTCTGGATTACGAAGTGGTGTTGTCTCTGCGTCTACCGCCCGTTCAAGCCTGCCCGCGTTTGCGTGTCGTAAAATGTTGAAACCCTCGGCATAGGCCTGCATGAGTCCGTATTCAATGCCGTTGTGAACCATCTTCACAAAATGGCCCGCCCCATGAGAACCGCAATACAAATACCCGAGTTCCACGGTCCCGGCCATCTTCTCAACCCCAGGAAGACGGGGCGCAGCGTCTATACCAGGAGCGAGGGCGCTAAAAATGGGGTCGAGGCGTCCGACAGTAGCTTCCTCACCACCGATCATCAGGCAGTAACCCCTTTCCAAACCCCATACCCCACCACTTGTGCCGCAATCGACGAAATGGATCCCCATCGGCTTCAGTTCTTTGGCTCTTCGAATATCATCAATATAATACGAATTGCCTCCGTCTACGATTATGTCTCCTTTTTCAAGATGGGCGCAAAGATTATGCAGTGTTTCATCTACTACCGCAGCAGGAATCATCAACCATATCAAACGAGGCGGGAGCAGCTTGGAAACGAACTCTTCCAGTGATGAAGCCGCAACGGCGCCGGTCTCCTTCGCAAAAGCATCCCTCGTTTTTGAGGTGGTGGCGTATCCGATGACTTCATGACCAGCGTTTATCAAACGTCGGGCCATGTTTCCGCCCATCCTTCCCAGACCGATCATCCCCAATTGCATGTTTAATTCCTTTCAGCCGATCATTGATGATCCAATGGCCCACCGATTAAAACTCAGTTCCTGAAAAAAGCTAGAAAAGTCTCTTGAATTTCCTGCAGCGCTCTATGAGGTTGTTTGTCGAGCTATCGTGATACAGGTCAGGCTCAAGATCGCTCTCAAGCTCAGGTATTATCTTCTGGGCAAGCGCTTTTCCAAGCTCAACGCCCCACTGATCAAACGAGTCAATTTGCCAGAGGATACCCTGTGTAAAAACACTGTGCTCATACAGGGCGACAAGCTTGCCCAGAATCGCTGGAGTGAGCCGTTCGGCAAGGATCACGCTGGATGGCCTGTTCCCTTCAAAAACCTTGTGCGGGGCCAGCCAGTCAGAGACTCCATCCGCCTTTACTTCTTCGAGTGTTTTACCAAAAGCCAATGCCTCAGCCTGGGCTATGACATTTGCCAGCAGCATTTCGTGATGCCGCCCCAAGGGATTGAGTGACCGGGCGAACAATATGAAATCGCACGGGATGCGCCTGGTCCCCTGGTGGATCAACTGGTAAAAGGAATGCTGTCCGTTGGTTCCGGGTTCGCCCCAGTATATTGGACTCGTCTGATAATCAATTCTCTCCCCATCAACAGTTACGCATTTACCGTTGCTCTCCATTGTTAACTGTTGCAGGTACGCAGGGAGACGCTTCAGATATTGATCGTACAGGCAGAAACGGCGACGGTGTCGGCTCCGAAAAAATTATTGCGCCATATTGCCAAAAGACCCATTAGAATAGGGAGGTTCCGGTCGAACGGGGTTGTTCGGAAATGTTCGTCCATTTGGTGAAAACCATCCACAAGTTCGAGAAAGTTTTTCGGACCTATCGCAATCATTGTTGACAGCCCTATCGCTGAGTCCATTGAGTAACGTCCGCCAACCCAATCCCAAAACTCGAACATGTTGGTGGTGTCAATTCCAAAATCCGCTACTTCTTTCGAATTTGTCGAAACGGCCACGAAATGCCGCTCCACCGCTTTTTCATCCCCGTCAAAAGCTTGAATCAACCAGGAACACGCGGTCTGTGCGTTTGTCATGGTTTCCAGAGTGGTGAAGGTCTTTGAAGACACGATGAAGAGCGTTTCCGAAGGGTCAAGACCCTGCGAGGCCTCGGCAAAGTCGGTTCCATCAATGTTGGAAACGAACCGGAATGTCATTGTGCGTTCGCTATAATGTTTCAAGGCTTCGTAGGCCATTACCGGCCCTAAATCTGATCCACCGATTCCGATGTTGATCACGTTGCGAATACGCTTGCCGGAATAGCCCTTCCATTGACCGCCTCTCACCCTGTTCGCAAAGTCGGCCATTTTATCGAGTACTGCATGGACCATGGGCACAACATCCACACCCTCGACCATTATCGATGAACCCCTGGGAGCGCGTAAAGCTACATGCAATACCGATCTATTCTCTGTTATATTGATCTTGTCCCCTCGAAACATTGCGTCGATCATGCTTCGCAACCCCGATTCCTCCGCCAGTTGCAACAAAAGAGCTATTGTCTCGTACGTAATGATATTTTTCGAATAATCGAGATAAATGCCGGCCGCCTCGGCTGTCATTCGCTCCCCCCGCTCGGGGTCGTCAGCAAACAGGTCACGCAGGCTTATTCCCCGCATTTTTTCATAATGGACCTTGAGATCCTTCCATGCGTTGAGTTCAGTAATTGATTTGACCTTTCCTTCCATGTTCCCACTCCCTAATCATCTTGTTGGTTGTCAGTAGCATTACTTACAAATACCTCGCCGAAGCCGTTAAGCATTCATGGGGGTCTCAATCCTGACCGCCTATCCTCAATGGCCTAAATTGTCGGGATAATGTATCATTGGCAGCGTCATGTCATACTCTTTCTGAATTAGCCTCATATAGGATATCCTATGAATGACATCCTCGAAAACAAAATAAGAGAGATCGGACGAGAAATATATTCGCTTATGGGACATGAAGTTCCCTCCATGTTTGACAGAAAAAGCTGGAATGGTCGGCTGACCGAGTGGGTTATGAAGGATGAGCCCCTCAAGGTCCGACTCTTCCGGTTTGTTGATGTCCTCCCCTGCCTTAAAACTAATTCCATGGTCACAAAAATGCTGAATGAATATTTCTCGGACCTTCCGGAAAATCCCTTCATTAAGGGAATAGGAGCTGTTTCTGGACTGGCTCCATTCCTCGCCGCAAAAGCGGTACGTCACAGGCGTCCAATCCATGGCGGCGCAATTTGTAGCGGGACACGATGAATATGAGGCCATGAAAGTATTCCTGAAACTCCGGAAGCAGGGTATAGCGTTCAGCGCTGATCTTTTAGGTGAAGTCGTACTAAGTGACAAAGAAGCTTCAGAGTATACCGAACGATACGAAAAACTGATTTCTCGCTTGAGCGAAGAAACGTCAAACTGGCCTGAGAACCCTACTCTGGATTTTGACACTCATGGTCCCATACCTATGTTTGATGTGTCGTTGAAGATTTCTTCTTTCTGTCCGCATATTGATCCGATGGACTGGGAAGGTTCGATTGAAAATGCCATAGCCGGCCTTTCTTCGGTCGTCATTATGGCGACCAAACTCGGCGGATCCATTACGCTGGACATGGAACATTATTATTTCAAGGATCTCACAATAGAAATATTGGACAGGTTGCTAGGCAAATTTCCTGATATCAGGTTTCCCGGCATAGCCCTTCAGGCGTACCTCCCCGAAACCAGGGGAGATCTATTTAGAGTAATCCAGATGGCGAAGAAATCTGGACGCAGAGTTTTGTTGCGGTTAGTAAAAGGCGCATACTGGGACTATGAGACAGTTGTGAACAGACAGAAGGGATGGCCTGTCCCGGTATTCCTGAAAAAGGAAGAAACTGACTCCAATTATGAAGATTTGACAAGAATCGTGCTTGAGAACATTGAGTACGTACATTCCGGCCATCGCCAGTCATAACATAAGGAGTATCAGCCACGCCGTTGCCGTTGCCGACTCGATGAAGCTGCCATCAGGGGCGTTCGAATTCCAGATGATCTTCGGCATGGCTGAGCCAGTCAGATCAGCTCTGAAAAATATGAATTTCAGGGTCCGCTCCTATACTCCAGTCGGAGAATTAATCCCCGGCATGGCCTATCTTATAAGAAGACTCTTGGAAAACACCTCCAATCAATCGTTCCTCCGTAAATCCTTTTCCGATCAGCTCGGTTTGGATGAACTTCTTAAGCCCCCTCAGCCAGTTTCGGAAGTCGTAGATTCGCCAATCTTGGCGCATGGATTCTCCAACGAACCTCTGACGGATTTTTCAAAGGCGGAAAATCGTAGGAATATGGAACAAGCGCTTGAACAGGTCAGGAAAGATTTCACCAAAAGGTATCCGCTGTCAATTGGCGGTCGGGATGTTTGGACGGATCATAACATTGTTTCGGTTAATCCGGCAAAACCCGATGAAGTAGTCGGACTCGTCAGCTGTGGCTCAATTGAACAGGCCGAAAACGCCATTGACGTGGCTCGCCTGGCATGGGCCCAATGGAGAAACGCTCCTGTTGAAAAGAGAGCGGAATACATGTTTCAGGCGGCAGAGGAGATCAGGAAAAGACGCTTTGAGCTTATGGCGCTTGAGGTGTCCCACGAAGTCGGAAAGACTTGGTCAGAGGCTGATGGAGACTTGTCAGAGGCGATAGATCATCTCGAATATTACGCCAGAGAGATGATCAGGCTCAGCCGGGTGGACCTACCCGGGCATTATCCCGGCGAGGACAACGAATATTACTATGAAGGACGAGGCGTTGCGGCTCTGATATCACCGTGGAACTTTCCACTCGCAATACCGGCCGGCATGGTTTCTGCGGCCTTGGTGACAGGGAACTGCGTGATTTTCAAACCTTCCAGTCTGGCGCCTGTTTTGGGTTGGCGTCTCGTCGACATCTTCAGATCAGCGGGGCTTCCATCAGGAGTGCTTAGTCTCGTTCCTGGTTCAGGTCACGAAATAGGAGAACTTCTCGTGTCCCATCCTGGTGTAGATCTGGTTGCGTTTACAGGCTCCATGGAAGTTGGGCTTAGGATCGTCAACCTCTCCGGCCGTACGCCGCATCGGGGACAGTTCAATGTCAAACGGGTAATAGCTGACATGGGCGGCAAAAACGCCATCATTGTAGACGAGACGGCAGACATGGATGAGGCGGTCAAAGGAGTGATTGAATCCGCTTTCGGTTTTCAGGGCCAAAAATGCTCGGCGTGTTCAAGAGCAATCGTGGTTGGCGAAGCGTATGAAGAATTCTGTGAGCGACTCAAACAAGCGGCGGAAGAGTATCGTAATTGGCCGACCCGAAAACCCCGGTGTCTTCATGGGGCCGGTTATAGATGAAGGCGCAGTTCAAAAGATCAGGGGCTACATCGAGTTGGGCAAAAAGAGGCCAAAACCTTGCTAGTAAGGAATGTTGACGTTGGTGATGGTCACTTCGTGGGCCCGGCGATATTTACAGATGTAAGCCCTGATTCGAGGCTTGCCCAAGAAGAGATATTTGGACCGGTCCTTGTCGTCATGGAAACACCGGACCTGGACGGTGCGCTCGGAATAGCTAACGGGACACCTTATGCGCTTACAGGCGGAATGTTTTCAAGGAGTCCAGCGAACATTGAGAAGGCTAAGGATAATTTCAGGGTCGGCAATCTATACATAAATCGGAAGATAACAGGGGCGCTGGTAGGGCGGCAGCCTTTCGGCGGCTTCGGAATGTCCGGAATCGGTTACAAAGCAGGCGGTCCCGATTATCTGCCTCAATTCATGAATGCCAAAAGCGTCAGCGAAAATACTCTAAGGAGGGGCTTTGCCCCCAGTGGGCCTCAAGATAATTAAAGAACGACCGTAGAGGCAAATGGAGGATCAAATCAGATGACCAACGAAAGAAAAACAATCGCTCCAGAATGCGCTACATGCCCGAACCAGATGCCGGACATGGCCTGCATGCGTGAAGGCGGTTCGACTCATAAAGGCTGTCCTACCGTCAGCCGAAAGGGCTACTGGCAAAGGCCAACCGTCAGTATGCAGACCCTGAAATTGGTAAGTTTGCGCATAATGCATCTGTGCAGGAAGCCGAATGCTATGCGAACAGGCAGGAACGCCCCAGTATGTCATGCAACCCACCAAGACCCGGATAACCGAGATCTGCGAATTTGCCAAACGCATCAGATTCACCAATCGTATGTTTCCTGTGTCGGCCTGAAAAACGAGGCTGCCATTGTGGACCGGATATTGAGGAAAAATGATTTTGATGTGGTTTCAGTTTGTTGCAAAGCTGGCAGGAGCCTCAAAAGACCTTATCGGTATAGAGGACAAAGACAAGATCTTTCAGGGAACTGATGAAGCGATGTGCAACCCGGTTTTCCAGGCCATGGCGCTTAACGAGGAAAAGACCGATTTTAATGTTCTGCTTGGGCTTTGTGTTGGGCATGATTCCTTATTTTTCAAACATGCCGAGGCATACACCACTGTCCTGGCGGTTAATGCCGATATCGCCCTTCAGCTCGCTGAAGGTGTGGAACGACGGCCGGTCGTGGCCTGTCGGCCCACCAGCGAGGCTGTCGAGCAGGAGATCGATGTGCGTCGGATCGGGCGTTGGCCTACCGGTCGTGAACGCCCAGACTTCCGGGTTCCGCAGGTCCCGCTCGAAGGCGTCCCACTGCGCGGCGATCTCACGGGACCGGTCGCCACGGACCGTCTCGCGCCGGCTCCGCGAGAGCAGCATCGCCTTGACCAGTTCGGCATCCGTCAACGGAATTCGCCCGATGTTGAGCCGCCTCGAAGAGGTCGTTCTCGTTGACGTCTTCTGGTGCCTCGGTACCAGATGACCTTCACATCCTCGAACAGCGCGCCCCGTAGAACCGGTTCGCGACGTACTGGCGCTTGTCTCGTGCGCGCCGACCACTGCTGGATGCAACGGTACGCGCCGAAGATGTGGAAGTAGTCGATGTTGTCCTCGCTCTTGGCCGCAGTGGGCTCCTCGAGGTACCCGGCGCTGCCCGGGCGCGTCTCGTACTCGATCGAGTACGTGGCCCCCGCGTTCTGCAGTCGCTCCAGCCACATGTACTGGAAGATCAGGTAGAGCGTGGTCAGGCGCTGCTGGCCATCGACCAGTTCAAGTGCACCGTCGGGACGCTTCTTCACCACGATCGGCTGGAGGTAGTACGGGCTGCCGCGGCCCTCCCAGATGTCGTCCAGCAGGCTGCGCACCTCGAGCTCGCCCCAACGGTAGCCCCGCTGGTACGCGGGCACGAAGAAGCGCTCGCTGATCTCGCCGACGAGCCGGGGCTCCAGGCGGACGTGCGGTTCAGCCAAGGTCAGGACCTCTCCGTGCGCAGGCGTGATGGTGTGGGCGAGCGGTGGTCAACTGGTCGCGCCGAGGCCCCGGCCGCAGCGAGCGCAGAAGACGCCATCCTGCTGTGGGGCGTGCCGCACCCGTGATGCGAAGCCCGCGTGTTCCCCCATCGCATGCTCCCGCTACTAGACGATTGCCGGGACGCGACCAGAGAGATGATGCAGGCCCGCGTGACAGGTTGCCGGTCAATCTCGTGGGCAAGGCCAACTGCCCGTCGACCTGAACGCAACAGGACTCACCAGCCGAGCGGTCGCCGCCGTCGCGCCGACAGCGTCACCCGGAGATGGGTCGGCAGCCGGCCCTGGAGGTTCAGGGGCGGGTCCATCCGGTCCAGGATCGCGTGCTCCAGCGCCGGTAGCGAGGCCCGATCTGGCTCCGGCACCACGGCGACCGACAGGTGCTGGCGCATCCACGCGGACAGGCGCGCCTCACCGTCGCCCGAGAGCGCCCTCCCGCCTTCGTCGAGCAGGTGCAGTCGGCGTGCGAGGAGCGCCGCCAGCGTCATGCGGAACGTCGACCCGGTGATCGTCCCGCCCAGGTGGTTGCGGCGGATGCGGCTGCCCAGGCTGGCGCTGCTGGTGCCGGCGCCCGCCTGGCCCGCGTAGATCAGGCCGGGCAGGATGCGCTCGAGCGCGCCCTCGGACAGCTCCGTCGCCCCTTCGACATCGACGAACCAGGCGTAGACGCCGGGCTGGCGGGTGGCATCTGCCGCTGGCGTGAAGGCGGAAGCCGCGATCCGGTTCGCCTCGTCGAGGAGGCTCGCAGCCACCTCATCGGCATCGCGGGGTCGGGCGGTCACGTTCGTCCTAGTGCGCTGCCCAGTAGGCGTGGACGTCGGTCACGGCCCGCTCCCAGGCGGCCTCGAGGGACTCGCCGGGCTGCGCATAGCCCACCTCCTCCAGCGCGGGCAGGAAGCCCTCGGCGGGCATGCCGGTGGCCTTGCTCACCACCAGCGCGGTCAGGGGCGGACGGCCGGCGGTCGCCTCGTCTAGGGCGATCGTGTGCAGGAACCTGCCGACGTGGCCGCGATTGGTCTGCAGCTGCTCGTACGTGAGCGTCAGGCCTTCCCGGGCGGCGTCGATGATGCGCTGGTGCACCGCCTCGAGTGCCGCGGATCGCTCGGTCGGGAGCGGTCGATCGGCGGACGCCCGCACTGCCCGCGGGGCGACCCGGCTGACGGCTGCGCGGGCGATCTCCCCCTCGGGCCGCCGCGCAAGGAGGCGCAGCGCCCGGACCGCCTCGTCGCGCGCGTCGGGCTGCGTCATCGCCAGGCGCTCGAGCCATGCCGAGACGGAGTCCAGCAGGTCCGGGCGCTTGCGGGCGGCGTCAACCAGGACGGCGATGCAGGCGGAGCCGTGCTCGAGGAACGGATCGCGCAGGGTGATGCGATCGGCCGGCGCCGCATCGAGGAGCTCGCCGAGCAGATCGTCAAGTGATCGCGTCACGGTGCGTTCTCCTGCGCTGGCTGGTTGACCGCGTTGGGCGGGCTGGGGGCGCGTTCCCGCCCGATCCCCCGCTGGCCACCCGATGGCTCCCATCATGCACCGCAGCACACCGATACGGAGCCGCATCACGACGGGGCGTGCCACACAGCTGACACAGGACCGCGCGAATGTGCGAGTGTTCGAGGGCGTCCAGGTATCGGGAGGGAATCGTGGATCGATCCAGCCAGCTGGCCAAGGCGAACGCGTCGCTGCAGGAGAGCTGGAACACGCTCGAGCGCACGCTGGCCGCCGCGAGCGCCGGAAGCACATATCTCGCCAGCCGGCGGGGCGAGGTCCTCGCCTGGCGTGAGCTCATGGCGCCGTGGCGCGAGGGTGCGACCGGCGCGAAACGCACCATTGCCCTGGCTTCCGAAATGGAGCGCCACCTGGCCGACTTGCAAGCAGGCTATGAGGCCGAGCGGGCCCAGGCCGCCGTCGAGGCCGCGGCCAACCGGGCCGAGATCGAGCGCCAGGCTGAGGCCGCCAGGAGGGCTGTCGACGCCGTGGAGCACCGGCGCCTGATGGCCGGGTCTGCCGAGATCGTCCGCCGCCAGGCCGCCGACGACGCACGTGGACACCGATCCTCAGCAGCCGTGGCGTCGCTGTTCGCCCCGGGCGACCTCGTCGACGCCGGTCCCGGGTAGGCGAAGCTGGCGCTCTACCCCGACGACCAGCAGGTGGGCATGCTGCTTCCGCCTGCTTGCGCAGTGGAAGCACGTGGTCCGGCCCTGCGCCAGCGACATCGGCTGGATCAACCATCGGCCTGCGAGGGCCTCTGCAGGCGGTTCGGATCAGCGTTCGGCTAGGGCGCGTGATTGCGGCTGCACGACCAGCGATCGTGGCGCCAGTAGCGACCGGGGTTCTGGCACGGCCTCCCGGCCCTCGTCAGGAACTGGCACGGTCCCTGGGCAGGGGGAGGCGGACCCGAACTGTGCACGTCGTCGTTCACCCCAGTCCGACGTTCGGAAGGCTCAGCCCTCGCCGCCGCGAATGCCTCGGCGAGAAGTTCATCGCGCGGATCAGACGGCACGGGCGTACACGGTGCGGCTCTCCGCGAGCGCTGCAGTCAGGATCGAGCGGGGAATGCTGCCGTACCGGAACGGCTCTCCGCTGTCCGGCGTGCTCATGGGTCGGTTTGTTCTCACACAGTGGCCCGCACGGCCTGCTCTCAACGCGCGTCAGCCTCAGCGCGTCGCATGTCGCCCATCAGGTCGACGAAGGCGGCTAGGAACCGATCGCGCGCCGATGAGGGCCGCAGCACGGCGAGCGGGAATGTCGGCATTGCGCTGTGCTTGTCGGGCGGGATGCCGATCCCCTCGATGGCGTTGAGCCTCGCGATGAACGCATCGCGCACTCCCTCACTGGACAGGTACTCCCGACGCCGCCACGTGGAGAACTGGAGTTCGACCCGCTCGGCGCCACCGTCGCCGAACCGTTGGTAGAGACTGAACAGCGGGACGAAGACTCCGAACGCGTCAGCGTGAACGTGGAGCGCACCAACAGCGCCGCCCTTGCCCATCGACACCCGCCCGATGCCGGCGTCCAGGGCGCCGGTGACCAGCGCCCTTCCGACGGGCTCCACGTCACCGAGGCCGGCGAAGAACGCGTCCTCGTCCCACTGGCGCCCCGCGCCCCGCACGCCGCCCTTCTTGCGCTCGGCGTCCGCGGTGCGCCCGATGACGGTGGGCACCAGGGTCTTGAGGTCGTGGCCTTCGGCGTCCTTGCCCACGAACTGCGGGATGGCGATGGCGATGACCTCGGCCGGGTCCATCTGGCCGTTGAGGAACTCCACGATGCGCTGGAGCTCGGGCGGGATCTCGTCCGCCACGAAGACGAGGCGGATCCTGCCCGCTTGGAGGTTGGTCTTGGCCGTCATCCAGAAGGCGTCAGGATCGATGTCGGGCCCAAGGGCCTCGGCCATGACGTCGGCCGGGTCGCGCTTGTCGCGCCGGCAGCGCTCGTCGAACCAGCCACGGATCTGCTCGATGGGCAGGTAGACGACGGCGTTCGCCGCGTAGTCCAGCATCTGGCCGACGACCTCGCGGCGGATCCGGGTGTCGGAGCTGCGCTTGACCTCCACCAGGGTGGGGATCGCGTCCTGGTCCAGGAACAGGTGGTCCAGCGACCAGCGCGCCCCGGCATCCTCGCGGTCCGCGAGCCCCGCCTCCTTCTTCACGAGAAGCCAGCGGCGCGGCGCCGTGGGGTTGACGCCGTCGCCCGCGAGGAGCGAGGGGTACTTCGCGAGCAGGTCCTGGAGGTGCGCCTCGAGGAGGTAGCCCTCCTGGCGCATCTCGACGAGGTCGTCGTCGCCCTTGAGCACGAAGATGGATCCGCTCACTGGTTGCGCTCCTTGCTGGCGGCCGCGACCCGGTCGGTGTGCGCACCAGGACGAATGATGGCGGGTCGTGCGTCAGGTTGTGTGGCACCAGCCGGAGCGCCTCCGGGCACCCCCGCCGGACCCCGCGTCCACGCTCACGTTGGGCCCCGGGAGCCTCGCGAAGCTGCCGATGGACCAGGCCGAGCCCTGAGGAGTCGAGACGCCCCACGTGGGGGCCGAAACGGACATCGCCGAGCACGCGCTGCGTTCGAAACTCGAGGTTTGGCGCGCACGGCGTGCGTGAACCAGTCGGAAATGCCCCACACGTGGGGCGGAGGCGCACGTGACGCAGAGGCGCACATGGCGCAGGCGGACCCGCCGAGTGCCATCACCAGTGATAGCATGATGGCATGAACCGCACCACCATCACGCTCGAGGTCGAGACCCAGGTCCAGCTGCGGAGGATCGCGGCAGACCAGGGCATCTCCATGGCGGAGCTGATCCGCCGGGCCATCGATGCCACGATCGAGCAGCACGCTCCGCGCCCGCGAAGCCTGGGGGTGGGCGCGTCAGGCATCGCGGACACGGCCCGGCGCACTGCGGACGAGCGGCCGGAGCCGCGCTCGTGGCGCTGATCCTGGACACCGGGCCGCTGTACGCATCGCTGGACCGCTCGGACCAGGACCACGCCGCATGCCGAGCGCTCATCGAGCGGTGCACAGAGCCGCTCCTGGTCCCGGCGCCGGTCCTGGTCGAAGTCGACTACTGGATCAGCCAGCGCCTCGGTCCGGGTTCGCTCGTGGCGCTGCTGGCGGACATCGAGGCCGGGGCGTATCGCGTGGTGGACCTGGTGACCGCCGACTACACCCGCGTGCGGGAGCTGTGCGACAGGTACGCGGACGCGGACATCGGGTTCGTGGACGCGGCGGTGCTCGCGATCACGGAGCGCCTCGGCGAACGGAAGCTCGCGACGCTGGACCGTCGCCACTTCGGCCTGCTCCGCCCCCGGCATTGCGACGCCTTGGAACTGCTGCCCTCCACGTAGCGCTTGGGCCGGGGATGCGGGCCTGACGGGTCACCGCCAAGGGGCGGATGGCCCCCGGCGCCCCGCCCCGCGCCGCCGGTATGTCGAAATGCCCCACGTGGGGGCCGAATCGGGACTAGCTGAGCACGCTCCGCGTTCGAAACCCGAGGTTTGTCGCGCACGGCGTGCGTGAACCAGTCGGAAACGCCCCACACGTGGGGCGAGGTGCACGATGGGGCATAGGTCCGCGAACCGGCGCAGGCGCAGGGGCGCGCAGCGTCCGGCTATACGACCTTCGGGTCCGGCACGATCTCCACGTACGACGCCGTCAGCGCCTCGTGCTGCGCCGTGACCACGTCGCGCCCCGCCAGCGCGGCCAGCCGCCGGTCCCGGTCCTCCCCCACCGAGGCCACGTTGCGCTCCGCGACCTCCAGGTTCTTGCGCCAGACCGGGATGATCCGCTGGACCTCCGGGTCCTCGGACGCGGAGAGCCGCTCGAACGTGGTCCGCACCGCGGCCAGCTTCTCGGTCGCCGCCACCTCGCGGTAGGCGTAGAAGCGCTCCACCTTCTCGCGCTCCGCCGCGGCCCGCTCGCGGTTGGACACCTCCAGCTCCGCCTGGCGCTCGAACAGGCGCGTCACCACGGCCTCGTTCGCGAGGTCCACCGCCCCCTCGAGGCCGTCGAGCGAGGCCAGCGGCCCGGGCATGACCCAGTCCTCGCGCTTCATGCGGCCGGACGACTCCTGGAGCCAGACGGCCAGCTCGTCGTCCCGGCGCCCGTCGGCGTGGACGAAGACCGGCACGACCTCCTTGGAACCCACGACGCCCTGGAACTCCAGCTCGAACGTGAAGTACCAGCCGCGGGCCGGGGCGCGATCGAGAGTCCGGATCTCGCGCCGGCTGGCCCGGCCGCCGTAGTCGCGGGCGGTGCAGCGTGCAAGGAGCGCATCCACCACCTCGTGGCCGATGGCGAAGAACTCCAGCTCCTCGTGGTCGCGCGCGATGGCGGGATCGAAGGTGCCGGTACGCGACCGCGCGTCTCTCACAAGATGCGGGAACTCGTTCTCGAAGCCGCCCTTGAGCTTGATGAAGTAGGCGTTGTCGATCTCGTAGTGCTTCTCCACGCTGGCGCCGAGCTCGGTCAGCGCGGTGAGCGTGAAGCGGCGCAGCAGGTCGCTGTTGACGGTGCCGCGGGCGCCCAGGAGGCGCTCCACCTCGTCCTTGCGGTAGGACTTGGTGTCCATGATCAGGTCGGCCAGCCGCTTCTCGACGGAGCGGGCCTCGCGGACGCGGGCCTCCAGCTGCTTGTCGAGCGCGCGGAGGGCCCGCTTGCCTTCGGCATCGGCCATGAGGAAGACCTTGCCGATGTCGTTCTCGACCTCGCCAAGGATGGGGTCGAGCCCGCCGATGGTCTCCTCGAAGACCCGGATCCGGTTGGTGAGGACGTCGAGGACGCGCTCCTCGATGGTGCCCAGCATCGAGAAGTTGAAGATCTTGACCGGGTGCTTCTGGCCGATGCGGTCAAGCCGGCCGATGCGCTGCTCGATCTTCATCGGGTTCCAGGGCAGGTCGTAGTTGACCAGGTTGTGGCAGAACTGGAAGTTGCGGCCCTCGCCGCCGGCCTCGGTGGAGATGAGGATCCGCGGGCCCTTGCCCTCGCGGAACGCGGTCACCGCGTCGTCCTTCTCCCGCGGGTCCAGCTGGCCGTGGAAGGTGTGGACGGTCCAGGGGCCGGGGATCTCCTGCGCCAGGTACTCCTGGGTGTCGCGGGACTGCGTGAAGATGAGGACCTTGGGGTTGGGACCGTCGGTCTCGAAGGCGGCGAGGCGCTTGATGAGGACCTGGGCCTTGGTGTCGAGGCCGATCTTGTCGATCAGCTCCACGATCGCGCGCAGGTCGCGCACCTCGGCCTTGGAATCCTCGATCGCGCGCAGGGCCAGCCAGTCATCGAGGGCGTCCTCGGCCGGCTCCTCGTCCAAGTCGATCTCGTCGGGATCGAGGGTGCCCGTGGGCGCCGGCATGCCGGATTCGAGCTTCTCGATGCGCCGCAGCAGGGACTCCCGGAGCGCGAAGGAGCTGCTGGAGCTGAGCTTCTGGAAGACGGCCATGAGGAAGCCGAGGGCGTTGTTGCGGGTGGCTCTCGAGCGCGCGTAGCCGGTGCGGACATACTCGGTGATGGCCGCGTAGGCCGCCCACTCCTGGTCGCTCATCTCCACGGGCCACACGGTGGCGACGCGGGGCATGAAGCCCCCGACCGTGGCCTTGCGGTTGCGGATGAGGATCTCGCTCAGGCGGTGCTTGGCGAGGAGCTCGTCGCGGACCTGGTCGCGGCCCTCTCCCGACGCGAGGCGGGCGGCGGCGGTGGGGCGGTCCGCGTCCAGCCAGGTGCCCACCGAGTCGATGGTGGCCAGCTGCTCCTGTGTCGCGAGCGTCTCCCAGCGGCGCACAAGGTCGACGGTCTGGTTGAGGCCGGCCAGCTGGGATCGATGGTCCTCGAAGTCCCGCTCGTCGGCGAAGAGGGTGGGGTCCAGGAGCTCGATCAGGGAGTACAGCTCGAAGGGGTCCAGCTGCATGGGGGTGGCGGTGAGCATCAGGAAGCCCAGCGAGCGGCCCTGGTCGGGGTCGGCGAGGGATTCGGCGAGGCGGTACAGCTTGGTGGAGCGGTACCTGCCCTCACCCTCGCGGGTCCGTCGGGCGTGGTGCGCCTCGTCGATGATCACGAGATCCCAGCCGGCGAGCGCGATGTCGGCCTGGCGCTTCTCGTCCCAGGCGGCGTAGGTGGTCGACGCGATGACGTTGTCGCGCAGGGTCCAGACGTTGTCGCCGGGATGCTCGGCGGCCAGGAACGCGGTGGAGGCGCGGTTGAAGTGCGAGAAGACCTCGTTGAACTTGGTGCGCAGCTCGTACTGCCACTGGCTGACGATCCCTGGCGGCGCCAGGATGAGCACCCGGCTGGCGACGCCGCGGGCCTTGAGCTCCTTGATGATGAGGCCTGCCTCGACGGTCTTGCCCAGGCCCACCTCGTCCGCGAGGATGAAGCGGTGGGGGTACGACGTGGCCGCGCGGTGGACCACGCTGACCTGGTGCTCCTTGATCTCCACGCGGGAGTTCGACAGCGACGAGAGGCCGTCGAACTGGTGGGCGAGCAGCAGGCGGGTGGCCGCGACGCGCAGGTTGGTGGAGCGGGCAAGGCCGAGGTCGCCGCGACCGCAGGAGCGAGACGGGGTCCGTCACGAGGGCCGGCCGGAGCCCGGTCTCGGCGACCGCCTTGAGGGCGCCGCCCGCGAGCGCCACCTGGTAGACCACGACGCCGGCGTTGATGCTCAGCGCGGTCACGACGCCCACCTGGCGGTCCGCGGTCGATTCGACCTGGCTGCCGGCGTGGAAGACGACGCGCTCCAGCGCGGATGACGGCCACGCGAACACGAGCGTCTCGCCCGAGTCGAAGTGGACCCGCGCCTGGCGGCCATCCTCGAGCGCCTCGATGACGACGCCGATGTTGCCCGCCTGGCCGTTCCGCCAGCGGACGAGGTTCCCGCGATGGATCGGCGGGACCGCCACTACGACAGGCTCCGGTTGGTCACGAGCAATCCCCCTTGGTCACGAGCGCCCCCTTGGTCACGAGCGCTCCGATCTCGATGCCGTCAGCTCCCAGGATGCCGAGTAGCCGCAATGATGGCGGGTCCGGTGCCAGGTTGCGTGGCGCAGCGGTGAGGCTCCCCGCACCTCTGGCCCGACAAGGTCAGCCCGACAAGGTCAGAGGGATCGCACGCGCTCGCGTACGCGTGAACGTGTGCCCCCGCGCCCGGGATCGCGGGCAGCGAAGCTGCCACCCCCTTGACACGGTGCCCCTTAACAGTAAGAGCACATCGCGGTGAGACCTCGGGCGGACGCCCGGTGAAGCCGCGAGACCATGGAGGAACAGCATGGCCCACGACCGACGCAACCACCTCAGCCACGCCGACGCCCTCCGTGCGCTCTACATCGACTTCGAGGGCAACAAGGACGCGCCGCCCGTCCTGCTGGGCGTCCACCGGGTGGGTCGCGGCCTCCAGCCCCACGTGCAGCAGGACACGACGGACCCGCTGTTCGCAGGCCTGGTCCCGCGGTACCTGCCGCTGCTCGACGCGGTCCGCAACGTCGTGGTCCGCGCGGAGGCGAACAACCGGCTGATTGTCGCCTGGACGCTGCACGAGCTCGAGGTGGTACGGCGTGACTGTGCCGCCGACGCGGACCTGGTCGCCCGGTTCGAGGCTCGGTACGTGAACGCCTACGCGGTCGCCAAGCGGTGGCGGAACCGCGTGCACGGCGGCGACAAGCCCGACGAGGGCACGCTCTACGCGTGGCTCGAGCTGATCGGGTGGCCGGTGTCCGAAGAGGCCGAGGCCGGACACGTGGGCGACACGCTCCGGTCGCTCCGCAGGACGCTCGAGGGCGGTCGGACGCTCAGCACTTCGCAGCTGGGCGCCTGGGATCGGCTCGTGGCCCACAACCACCTCGACTGCGTGGGCATGCGCAGGCTGTGCCTCATGGCGTCAGCCGAGCTCGAGGACAGCGAGTCCGTGCCGGCCGCGGATCGTCGGTTCGCCCCACGTGGGGGCCGAATCGGGCACAGCTGAGCACGCGCTGCGTCCCAAAGTCGGGGTTTGTCGCGCACGGCGTGCACGGACTCACCGGAAATGCCCCACACGTGGGGCGGAGGCGCACGAGAGGCGGAGGCGCACGAGAGGCGGAGGCGCACGAGAGGCGGAGGCGCACTCGGGGCGGCTCCCGGCTCGACCTCTCGGACGGACCGGGCCGAGCGGCTCCCCGTCAACGGGCCTGGTTGGCCCTGACCGGTGGCGAGCATGCCCGGGCATGGTTCGCCGCAGTGCCCACCACTGCCATCAACGGCCCCGCCGCCCAAGGCCGGCCGACCCCGGGCAACCGTGTCGCCCGTGCCGCCCTTATCGCCCTCCTGGTGATGCTGAGCGCTGCGCTCGTGGCACCCGCGCTCCTGCACGCGACCGATGCGCCCAAGGTGGTCGTGGTGGTGGGACCCGTCGGCGGTCTCAACAGGTACTACAAGGACGAGGCCCGGAGCCTGATCGAGGAGGCGCGGCGGCACACCCCCAACGTCGTCGTCCTGTTCACGCCCAAGGCGACATGGAAACGGGTCCGGGCGGCGGCGCAGGGTGCGTCGGTGTTCGTGTACTTCGGGCATGGCTGGGGCTATCCGTCGCGCTACACGCCCTTCGACCCCGAGCGGCAGAACGGGGTGGCGCTCGATCCGGCCCGGGGCGCCAACGGCACTCGCCGCGTGTACTTCGGGGAGGATCGGATCCGGGCATCGATCCGGCTCGCGCCCGGGGCCGCCGTGCTGCTCTACCGGCTGTGCTACGCCTCGGGGAACACGGAGCCCGGGCTCGCGGAGGGGACGCTCGCCCAGTCGAAGCGCCGTGTGGACGGGTTCGGGGCGGGGTTCCTCGCGGCGGGCGCCGGCATCGTGATCGCCGATGGGCACCCGTCGTCCACCCGCAACTACGTCCGCCAGCTGTTCCAGTCCAGCCGGACGATGCTCGAGGTGTTCCGCGCGGCGCCCAACCACCACCGCCACGAGCTGGGGCCGTACGTGTCCGCCCGGACGCCCGATGCGCTGTACGTGCTGGACCCGGACCGTGGCGGCAGGGATCCGCGTGGGTTCTACCGTTCGATCGTGGGCGACCTGGAGCTGCGGACTGAGACGGTGACCGGCCGTCCGGTGCCGACGCCGTCGCCGTCCGACGAGCCGACGCCGTCGCCATCCGACGGGCCGACGCCGTCCGACGAGCCGACGCCGTCGCCCGAACCCACGGTCGATCCAACAGCCGGGCCGACGCCGTCGCCATCCGACGAACCGACGCCGTCGCCCGAACCCACGATCGAGCCGACGTCGGAGCCGACTGCCGAGCCGACGCCACCGGTGGCGCCATCTCCCGAGCCGACAGCCCCGACGGCGCCCTAGCGCCAGCTTGCCGCGCCGCCCCCGCCGTGGCGGTCGCCGACGTCTGCGTGTGCCAGGCGGGCGGCAGGGGCGGGCGACATGCGGCCGGCGACAGCACCGGCACGCCGGCCTACGGGACGATCGTCACCGTCATCGGCTCGGTGGAACAGCGCGCGAGCAGGTCTCCGAAGTGCCGTCCGCTCGGCGGTGTTGACCTTCAGGCGCCAGCGCACCTTCACCGCCACCCACTGCCGTGCATAGGTGCACCGGAAGCCCGCCTTCGTCGGAAGCCAGTCAGCCGGATCCTGGTCGCTCTTGCTCCTGTTCGACCCCGCCGTGACCGCCCGCAGGCTGCGCTTGTCGCCGAGGTCATTCGCGAACGCCCGGCGGCGCGCCTTCGTCCAGTTCCAGGCACCTGAGTCCCACGCCTCCTTGAGCGCCACGACATGGTCGATGTCGAAGGTGCCCGGGTCCCGCGTGTACCGCCCGTCGTACGCGGAGTACCACCGGCCGCCGTAGATGGCGCACCCTCGCCCGACGCGGACGGCGACCAGGGACTCCTTGATGAGCACCTCGTCGCGCGTGTCGCAGCCATCGCCGTCCGCATCCGTCCAGTGGATGAACTTGGCCCGGTCGTACCCGCGCGGATGCTCCGACGCGGTGGCCAGGCGGCCCAGTAGTTGCAGGGGCGACCCGGAGACCCGGGTGGCGGCGTCGGCAGACGCGGGCGGGCCAGCCAGCCCGATGACAAGCACGAGCGCCAGGGCGGTGACGAGTGGGCGGACGAGGCGGTCGAAGGCGGCGGTCAAGGGCGGGCGGCTCCTGCAGGCGAGACGCCGGCGGCGGTCGGGGTCGTCAGCGGGTCGCACACGAATTGGATCGCGAGACAGTGACAACTGTATGGCACGGACCGTTCGCTGCCGCTGGGCGGGCCCTGCGTGCAGCCCTGCCTGCCGCCGGGCGGGCCTGCCGCTGGGCGGGCCCTGTGTGCAGGATCCCGCACGTTCGGCCCGCCTGGCGGTTGGAATGGGCCTCGCCGGGGCCGAATCACGCCAGATCTGCCGCCCAGCGGCACACCTGCGCGGAACTCCCCACACAAGGCCCGCTGGGCGGCAGGGCTGGGCGGCCGGGGGTGGCCGGGGGTGGCCCGCTGGGCGGCAGGGCCGGGCCGGAGGCAGCAGGGCCGGGGGGCCGAGGCAGGGCCGGGCCGGGCCGAGGCAGGACACGAACGGCCGGGCCGGGGGTGGCCCGCTGGGCGGCAGGGCCGGGCCAGCCAACCCGCCCCTTGCCCGGGTTATGCCGCAGCCGTGCGCAACACGTCACAATGTCGGCCCATACCCCAGGTACCCGAACACCCATGACCAATCAGCCGCCCGTGCCGTCTGCGCCGCCTCCTGAAGACCTCGCGTCCGCGGATCGGCGTGCCCCCGACCCGGGCGGAACGCCGGAGCGGGACCCGGGCGGAACGCAGGAGCGCGACCTGCTCGACGCCCTCGAGGCGATCGGTGATCCGGTCCTCGTGGCCACCGCCGTGCGCGACGCCACCGGCGCCCTGGTGGACGTGCGGATCCAGCACGCGAGCCGTCCGTGGAGGCGCGCGGCAGCGATCAGCATGGGCTACGCCGGCGACGACCTTCCCGACCCCACTGGAAGGAGCCTCTACGAGGTCTACCCGTCGGCCGAGGAACGCCGGGACCTGCATGCCCGGGTCATCGAGGAGGGGTACGCCGGGGAGGCTGTGATCCGTGTGGGCGACCGGTGGGAGGAGCTCCGCTTCTCACCCCACCGCGACGGCTTCGTCATGGTGGCTCGCGACATCACGGACCGGCTGCAGACCGAGGCCGCGTTCGCCGAGGCCAACGACCGGCTCGAGCGAGCGCAGCGGGCGGCGGACGTGGGCCTCTGGGACTGGACGATGGCCGACAACCGGCTGGCCTGGACGCCCGAGCTGTTCGAGCTCTTCGGGCTGGACCCGAGCCGCGATGTGGCCACGTTCGACACGTGGACCAGCGTGGTGCACCCGGACGACGCCTCGATCGCCGGCAACCGGATCGCCGCGGCCGTCGCGACCGGCACCCAGCTCGACAGCACCTACCGGATCGTCCGGCCCGGCGGCGAGGAACGCTGGATCCAGGCGATCGGCGACACCACTTACGACGACGAGGGCCGGCCCCTGCGGATGGCCGGCATCTGCCTGGACGTGACGGATCGCAAGCGCGCGGAGCTTGCCCTCGAAGCCACCGCCAGCCTGCTGGTCGAGTCCCAGCGGGCGGCCGGGGTTGGCTCGTACCTCGCGGACTTCCCCGCCGACCGGTGGGTGTCGTCGAAGGTGCTCGACGAGATCTTCGGCATCGACGAGTCGTACGACCGCACCGTCCCCGGCTGGCTGGCGCTGATCCACCCCGACGACCAGGCCGTGTCCGCGCGGTACGTGGAGGAAGAGGTGATCGGCGGGGGCAAGCCGTTCGACCTCGAGTACCGGATCGTGCGCCCGGCCGATGGCGCCGTCCGCTGGGTCCACGGCCTGGGCGAGGTCGTCCTTGCGCCCGACGGCACGGCGCTGACGCTCACCGGCACCATCCAGGACGTCACCGACCGGCGCCTGGCAACTGCCGAACGCGAGCGCCTCGCGGCACAGCTGCACGACGCGCAGCGGATGGAGGCGATCGGGCGCCTGGCAGGCGGCATCGCGCACGACTTCAACAACATGCTGGGCGCGATCCTGGGTTACACCGAGCTTGCCCTCGACCAGACGGAGCCCGGTGGCGAGCTGCACGGCGAGCTGCTGGAGATCCACCAGGCGGCGGCGCGATCCGCGGACCTGACGCGCCAGCTGCTCGCCTACGCACGCCGGGACACGACCGCACCACGCGTTGTGGACCTCAACACCACGGTTGCCGCCGATCTCAAGATGCTGCGCCGGCTGATGGGCGAGGACGTCGTCGTGGAGTGGCGGCCCGACCCGGCGGCGGGCAGCGTGCGCCTGGATCCGGCGCAGCTGGACCGGATCCTCGCGAACCTGTGTGTCAATGCGCGCGACGCCATCGACCGCGAGGGGCGGATCGTCATTGCGACCGGCCACGAGGTCCTGGCCGAGGACGGATGCGGCGGACGGTCAGGCTGCGAACCCGGTGCGTACGCGACACTGGCGGTGACCGACACCGGCCACGGCATGACGCCCGAGGTGCTGGCCAGCGCCTTCGAGCCGTTCTTCACCACCAAGCACCTGGGCCAGGGCACCGGTCTCGGGCTGGCGACGGTCCACGGCATCGTGACGGGCGCGGGCGGATTCATCGATGTGGCCAGCCGACCGGGTTCGGGCAGCACATTCACCATTCACCTGCCGGCCCAGGCAGCCGAGCGGCCAGTGCCCGAGGCACCAGCCCCCGCCGAGCGCGCGCCTGGTGGCGCCACGATCCTGCTGGTGGAGGACGAGCCGTCACTCCTCACCCTCACCGCGCGGCTCCTCCGCCGCCTGGGCTTCACCGTGGTGGCCGCCCCATCCCCGGCCGAGGCGGTGGAGCTGCTCGACCGCGACGAGGCAGGGTTCGACCTGCTCCTGACCGACGTCGTGATGCCAGCCATGAGCGGTCCGGAGCTGGCGGCCCGGGTGCGCGAACGGGTGCCGGACATCCGTTGCGTGTTCATGTCGGGCTATCCGGCCGACAGCATCTCCCGTTCCGGCGGGTTGCCGGCCGGCAGCGTGTTCATCGCGAAGCCGTTCACGGTGACGGCGCTGGCCGATGCGATCCGGGAAGCGCTCGAGACGAGCGAGGGCTGAACGGGGCGCGGTGCCGGGGGCGCGGTGCCGGGGGCGCGGTGCCGGGGGCGCGGCGTCAGGGGGCCGGGGTGGCCGGGCCCCACAGGCCGAGGCCCTGGTCGCGGGCAGCCCGCTGGGCCTCGAGCAGGGCGTCCGTGTAGCGCACGTCCGGCGGATAGGTGACCACCTGGGCAACGCCGCGGGCAACGAGCTCCAGATTCACCATGCGGATGCTCCCGGGCCGGTCCTGGTCCTCCACCCAGGCATAGCGCAGGAGCCGGCCGAACCTGTCCGTGTCCGACACGTCCGTCTCCAGGAGCACCGTCCGCCCCTCGACGAGGCGCGCATTCTCCGCGGTCGCCTCCTTGGCCATGAACTCGACCGGGGTGTCCGGCTTGACGCTCTCGGGGGTGTCCACGCCGATGTACCGGACCCGCTCGTCGCCGCGCCCGCGGTCCACGATGATCGTGTCGCCATCGACCACGCGGACGACGGTGGCCCGCTCGGTCTGGCCGATGGGGGTGGCGGCAGGCCCGCTCAGGGGTGGCGTGGGGGTCGCAAGGGCTGCGGGGGTCGTCGGGTTCGCGGGCGCCGCGCCGCCACACGCCGCAAACACCGCGACGGCCACGCCCAGGAGCAGGCAGACCAGCAGCTTCGGCATCCAGCGACGATACCCGCCCTCAGGGGATCCGAGTCCCGCCGCCCTGCCTGCCGCCCGCGGGCGCCGTGCCTGCCGCCCGTCCACGCCGCCCTGCCTGCCGCTGGGCGCGCCCATGCCGCTGGGCCAGCCTGCCTGCCGCTGCGGCGGGCCTGCCTGCCGCTGGGCGGGCCTGCCGCTGGGCGGGCCCTGTGTGCAGGATCCCGCACGTTCGGCCCGCCTGGCGGTTGGAATGGGCCTCGCCGGGGCCGAATCACGCCAGATCTGCCGCCCAGCGGCACACCTGCGCGGAACTCCCCACACAAGGCCCGCTGGGCGGTTGGGGGCAGGCCGGTGGTGGCCGGGGGTGGCCCGCTGGGCGGCAGGGCCGGCGGTGGCCGGGGGTGGCAGGGCCGGGCCGGGGGCGGCTGGCCCGGCGCTTGCGGCAGGGCAGGGCCGGCCGACGGTCATCCCGGCCAGCGACGTCAGGGGCGCTCCCATGGCTGGTCGCCACCGAAGTGACCCTCGACCGCGAGCCGCTGCATCACCCCCGGCAGGTCACCAGGGTCCGCCGTCAGCGCCGCGCGCCACCGGTTCCCGCTGTCCCGCAGGGTGAGCGGGATTCTCGATGTGAACGGGGACGGGTCGAGCAGTGCGCCATCATCGGGGGCCAGCGACACCACCTGGGCCTCGCGATCGCCCGGCCGCCACAGCAGCTCCACGGTCGCCTCGCGCGCGGCCCCCGACCGCACGACGGCCAGCGCGATCCGCCGGGCGATGACGCCGCCGGCCCGGTCCACCTTGAACCAGTCCTTCCCCGACCACGCCCCGCCCCCGATCGGCACGCGCGGCCCGTAGGCATCGGCGACGAGCTTCTTGCCCGACAGGCCGTTGTCGCCCATCGTGCCGCCACACTCGAAGTTGCCGGCCCCGTTGACCAGCACCCGTCCGGCGAGGTCGTCCGGGACCGTGAATACCGCTGGGGCCGCCGCGAGGGCCTCGGCCACCACCTCCACCACGGCCCGCCGGGTCAGGATCTCGTTCGCCCCCACCGCCTGCTGCAGCGACACCGTCGATGCCCGGAGTGTCAACGAGGATGGGAAGGTCCACCCCGCGTCCCCGTTCAGGAGCCGCTCCTCGCACAGCACGGCGGCCTTCGCGTCGGGCCCCAGCCGCAGGTCCGGCCGGGCAGTCCTGAGCGCCTCCAGCCCCCGCACGATCCGGTGCGCCAGCCAGTGCTCGGCCGGCAGCCACCCGGTCGATGGCGAGGCCACCGCATATCCCGTGCAGATCGCCTGGTCGTCGGACACCTCGCGGAAGTCATCCTCGCCGGGCAGCAGGGGCCCGGTGTCGAGGTCGCACACGATGCCGAGGCCCTCGGGGTCCGGCGGCCAGTCCGCGCCCAGCCCCAGGGATGCGTACCGGCGCTGGACGATCGCCTGGATGTCGCGCAGGCTGGAGCCCCGCTCCTGCCGCGCGCCCGGTGACGAAGACCATGCCCCGGTGCACGGCGACCTCCACCCCCACGAGGGCCCGGGGATTGCGCGCCATGGCAAGCCCCACGATGGCATCGGCGATCGCGTCGCAGATCTTGTCGGGATGGCCCGCGGCCACGGCTTCGGCAGCACGCAGACGGATGGACGGATCGAAGGTTCGCATCGGTCAGATCTCCAGGACGGCACTGCGCCGGACGAACCCCGCGAGGTCGGCCGGCACGTTGTGGCGGGTGTAGGCGGCGGCCAGGCGTATCCCGGCCAAGGTGTCGGCATCGGCCCCGACCGGCGTGCCGACGTAGCCGTCGGTGACGATCACAGCCCGCCGGATGTGGTTGGCCCGTGCGTGGGCGGCGACGCACTCGATGCTGGTGCCCCCGGTCGTCGCGAACCGCCCGGCCGCGAGATCGGCCATCGATGCCTCAGCGACCACCGTCGAGAACGCGTGGATCACCGGGTGGACGAGCTCCGAGCAGTCGCGCACGGCGGCCGCGAGCACGCCGACGAGCGGCGCCACGCTCCCCGACACGTCCAGGTACACATGGACGCGCTCACCGGCGCGAGTCCGCGCGGGCACCTCGACCTCCTGCTCGTGCAGCAGCAGCGGGCTCCCGAGCAGGCCGAGGACCACGTCGCGTCGCGCTCGCGACGGCAGCGGCCCAAGCTCCGCGTCCTCCACGGGCGCCCGCCGGAGACCGGTGCTGCCCCGGCTCGACATCCCGCCCGCCCAGCGCAGCAGGCTGCGCAGCCGGTCGCGGTTCCCCGGGACCCGCCGCGGCGGGACGCGGACCGCCCGGAGCGCGTACGAGAACGACCGGCCCTTGATCGGGCTGGGCGGCTGCGGCCACTGCTCCACGATCTTGCGGACGACGTCGAGCAGCACCGGCGACCGGTGCTCGAGGTCGCCCTCGTGGAGCCCGCCCGCCTCGTGCCCGCCCAGCAGCGGGATCGCCTCCGCCCGCACCTCGGGGCAGACCTCCCGCAGGGCATCGCGCAGCTCCTCGTAGGAGACGCCGTCGCGCGAGTACAGCGCCCGGTGGACGTCGGCGAGGCGCCGGTACCCCATGGCCACCAGCGCCCTGCTGGCAGATGGCTCCTCCTCCGGGCGCCACCCGGCGGCCGGCCGCAGCAGCGCCTCGGGCACCCGGTCTCCACGATAGAAGGAGGTGAGGAGCTCGATGCCCCGCGGGTCGGGAAAGAGACGGCAGAGCATCGCGTTGACGACCGCGTCGAACACCAGGTTGTCGAATGACGTCGTGACCGGCAGCAGCCGCGTGTGACCGAGCACCACGTGATGGAGCTCGTGCATGACGAGCATCAGGAGGCGCTCGGGGGTGTACGCATGCTCGCGTGCGAACTGCGGGTTGATGAGCATCCGCGGGACCGGGCCACCTTCGACGGCGGCCGTGGGCACGTCGGTCGATTCGGTGATGTCCACGAGCCGGAACAGCGCCTGGAGGCCGTACGTGCCGGGCGGCACGCAGTCGAGGATGCGGGCCATGAGATCGCTCATTGCGAGGCCTCCTCGATGCTGCGGGCCCGCTCGAGGACGCGCGCGGGCCAGCCGGGTGCGTCGATCGCGGCGAGGATCCGATCCCGCAGGTCCGGGCCGACCAGCAGGGTCGCGGTGCTGTCAGCGGCGAGAGGGATCCCCACCGCACACGGGCGCCGGCGCAGCCAGATGGGTCCGGACCGCTGGCTGAGCAACGTCCAGGCGAGCAGGGGTTCCACGCGCTCGGTGACAACCGGCAGGTTCCCGCGGCCGGCCAGCGGGAGCACCGAGGGCAGGTCGAGCAGCTCGGGGACCGCGCGGGTGATCGCCTCGAGCCGGCGGATCGCGTCGGCATCGCGCGCGTACAGCGCCCAGCGGGCCCCACCCAGCACGCGGAGCAGCTGGCGTCGGGAGCGGATGGTGCGGCCATCGCCAGCGCCGAGGCGGAGGCTGACGGCGGGGACAAGCTGGCGCGTGGGATCGTCCGAGGGGTGGACCACCGCGACCCTCGGGTTGCAGGACATGTTCCCCAGGCGGGGCGGCGGGATGTGGCCGGGCAGGGTGTCGATGCCGGGAAGCACCATCACGAGGCCGCCGCTGCCACTGCGGCCACCGTCGTCGCGTCGGCCACCGTCGTCGCGTCGGCCACAGTCGTCGCGTCGGCCATCGTCGTCGCGTCGCCCATCACGCGGCCACCGCCAACACGCCGGCACGCTTCTTGAGCCGCAGACGCGTGGTCCTCCAGCCCGCGATCGCCTGGCGGACGTCCCTGGTGCTCCCGATGCGCTGCGCGCCCCACAGGCCAACGAGCAGGTTCTCGAGGTACGCGGACTCCGTGCTCGGCCGCCACCCGCTGACGCGCCTGGTGATCTCGAGCCATGCCTCGTGGCGGGGCGTCCTGGTCCCGAGCATCTCGTGGACGCCCTGCGGCGTGGACACCATCGCGTAGGCCTCGGCCAGCTGCGCGGCGACGGCGCCCAGCAGGCCGTCGGCGAGGCCCGCGTCGAAGGCGTACACCGCGACCGCCTCGCGCGTCCCGTTGGCAAGGTCGGCGTAGCCGTCGGCCACGGCCGTCGAGCGGAGGACCTGCTCCAGGGCGGGGGTCTCGAGGGCCGTGAGCATGCGCTCGAACCGGTTCGGGATGGCGAGGAGGGCGTGGACCGGACTGTCGGGTGCGGCCCGGCTGGCCCCGAGCCCCTCGCAGTGCGCGGCGACCACCTTGTGCTCCTCGATCGTGCCGCCCGATGCGCGCTGGGGGAGGCCGTTGCGCACGGCGAGCAGGGCGGCGTCGTCGGGCGCCACCAGCCCGGTCGCACGGATGGCGAGGATCGAGCGGACGAGCGACGCGCCCCGGCGCGGCGAGCACTCGAGGCCGGCCTCGTCGAGACAGCGCAACACGGTGCGCACGTAGACCGCGACTGAGGTGTCCGGCACGGCCAGCGCGCCGACGTACCGGGCCCGGGCCCCCTCCACGGCCGACCGGAGGCGTGCCTCGGCCGCCGCGTCACGCGTGCCGAGGTCCGCGAGGAGCAGCCGCTCCTGGTCGGCCGCGGACAGGCCGCGCCAGTCGGGCACTGGGACGATGAACGGGAAGCGGTCCGCGAGTGCGGCATCGAGCGGCTCGGCACCGGTGTAGCCCGCGTCACCCCGCACGCCGCTGGCGCCCTGGGCGTCCGCTGAGCCTGCGATGCCCGGAGGGTCATCGTCGGCCGGCACCGGGTTCATCGCGCTCCAGCGGAAGCGCAGGTCCGGGAGGTCGAGCCCCTGCACCTTGCGCTCGTGGATGATCGGGAAGAGCTTGTTCTGGATCGAGGGCCTGCAGCGATTGATCTCGTCGAGGAAGACCGCCTCCGCCTTCCAGATGGTCGCGGGGGTCTGCGCGTACTCGAGGCCGCCGCGTCCGTCGAGGACCGGGTAGCCGACGAGATCGTCGTAGCTCAGCAGGCTCGCGTTGTAGTGGCGCCACGACAGGCCGAGCGCCTCGGCCACGCGGGTCAGGAGCAGGCTCTTGCCGGTGCCGTGCGACCCGACCAGGAGCATCGGCAGCTCCGACGCCAGGGCCGCGATCACGACCGCCTCGACCTCGCCGAAGCCGATGATGCCCAGGCCCTCGAGCAGGCCCGCGCCCCTGGTCATCGCCGCCGCGCGGCCCGTGGCGCCGGCCGCCCCGGCCTGCGGATGGTGCGTTGTTCCCATGTGCACGTCCTCCATCCGGCCTGGGTTTCGCACCGTGTCCCCGGCGTGCGACCGGGTCCGGTTGCGGCGCCTTCGCTGGGCCAGGCCCCTCCGGCGCTCTCGATGGATCCGCTGTGGTGCAGCGGCAGGTGTCAGCGATGGGCGGCAGCGGCCTCCAGGGTCAGGCGGTGGAGCTTGACGAGCTCGTCCTGGTCCAGGCGGCCGCCGGTGTAGCCGCCGGCGAGGACGAAGGCGATGGGCAGGTTCCGCTCCCTGGCCCAGCCGAAGACGGCGGCCTCACGTTGGGCGAGGAGCGCATGGGTGATGCCGTCGAGACCGCCGGTGCTGCACCGTTCGAAGGGGTCCATGCCGGCGTTGTAG
Organism: uncultured Chloroflexia bacterium; assembly: GCA_963748625.1. Classification (GTDB taxonomy): domain Bacteria; phylum Chloroflexota; class Limnocylindria; order Limnocylindrales; family CSP1-4; genus CAIXZV01. The sequence continues at coordinate 28,690 of CAVVJT010000007.1, forward strand.
ATGACGAGGGGCCGGCGGTCCGTGTCCACGGCGGCGAGGCGCCTGCGCAACGTCGGGAGGTAGTCGGCCGAGTCGACGATGAGGTCGAGCGTCCAGGCCGCCGGCTGGGCATAGGCATCGAAGTAGCTGGTGGCGATGTCCACCGTGGTCACGCGCGGGTCGTCTCCGAGCAGCTCGGCCGTTCCGCCGCCGCAGTGGGCGTCCAGGTCGACGATCACCACGCGCTCCACGCCCTGCTCGATGGCCGCGTCCGCGGCGACCGCGAGGCCGTTGAAGGTGCAGAAGCCGGCGCCCCGGCTGCGGCGCGCGTGGTGCAGGCCCGATGAGAGCGATCCCCCCGTCCCGGTGTCCATCGCCGCGAGGGCTGCGGCGACGGCGCCGCCGGTGCTCGCGCTGGTGGTGGTCCAGAGCCCCAGGTCCCAGGGGAACCCGCCGTCGTCCGAGCGCTCCGGTGGCTCGCCGGTGCGGATCGCCTCCACGTACGCCCGCTCGTGGACCCTGGTCAGGCGGTCCGCGGTGGCGGGGGCCGGCTCCCGGAGCTCGATTCCCTCGATGGGCCGGTCCTGCAGCGAGGCGACGATCCAGGCCGCCTTGCGGGTCGTGTCGAACGCGGGCCCGCCCGTCACATAGGCCTCGGAATAGAAGACGGGGACAGTTCGCCCCGGACTCTCGCCCGGTCGTCCACGCCGGCCACCGCCGTCAGACATGCGCACACCTCCATCGAACCCGGCATTAGCACCGTGCTGCTCTCGCGGCCGGTTGCTGCGTCGTCAACGAGCCGGGGCTCTCAGACGCTCGTGATGGGGTGCCGCGCTCGTGACGCGGCCTCGTTGTCCCAAGTGTCGGGTGGACTTGTGACAGCTGTATGGCACAGGGGCCGACGCCGGCTGCGGCCTGTGGTCTTCGGTCCCGCCGCATCGCTACAGCCTTGGCACCGTGCCGGTCCCGGGTGGACCGGTGGTTGCCCGCGTCGTCGTGGGGCTGTATCCCTCGGACGCTGTCTGGATGCGGATCGCGTGTCTCGCGACCCGTGAATCCTATGCCGTGCCATAGGCGCCTGTCCAGCGGTCCGGCGTTGCGAGTGGCGTTGCGGGCCGCCCGGTGGCGTCGGCCCACCCTGCTCGCCGTCGGCTCACCGTGCCAGCTCGCCGTCGGCCGCCCGCCGCCCTGCCTGCCGCCCGCCCACGCCGCCCTGCCTGCCGCTGGGCGCGCCCATGGCTCACCATGCCTGCCGCCCGCCCACGCCGCCCTGCCTGCCGCTGGGCGCGCCCATGGCTCACCATGCCTGCCGCCCGCCCACGCCGCCCTGCCTGCCGCTGGGCGGGCCCATGGCTCACCATGCCTGCCGCCCGCAGCCCTGCCTGCCGCTGCTGCGGGCCTGCCTGCCGCTGGGCGGGCCTGCCGCTGGGCGGGCCTGCCGCTGGGCGGGCCCTGTGTGCAGGATCCCGCACGTTCGGCCCGCCTGGCGGTTGGAATGGGCCTCGCCGGGGCCGAATCACGCCAGATCTGCCGCCCAGCGGCACACCTGCGCAGAACTCCCCACACAAGGCCCGCTGGGCGGTTGGGGGCAGGCCGGTGGTGGCCGGGGGTGGCCCGCTGGGCGGCAGGGCCGGGCCGGGCCGAGGCAGGACACGAACGGCCGGGCCGGGGCAGCAGGGCCGGGCCGGGCCGAGGCAGGACACGAACGGCAGGGCCGGGCCGGGCCGACGCAGGACACGAACGGCCGGGCCGGGGGTGGCCCGCTGGGCGGCAGGGCCGGGCCGGGCCGAGGCAGGACACGAACGGCCGGGCCGGCCGCGGCACGACACCCCCGGCCGGGCGGTAGCATCGGCCGCGGAGGACGCCCACCCATGACCGAACCCACCCCGCCCATCACCGAGCCCACCCCGCCCATCACCGAGCCCACCCAGCGCACCCGGGTCACCCTGCCCCAGCTCCAGGCCAAGGCCGCCCGTGGCGAGCCGATCACCTGGCTGACCTGCTACGACTACCCCACCGCCGTCATGCAGGACGCGGCCGGCATCGACATGATTCTCGTTGGCGACAGCTTGGGCATGACCATGCTCGGCTTCGACTCCACCCTGCCGGTCACCATGGACGACATGGTCCGCCACACGGCGGCGGTCCGGCGAGGCGCCAGGAACGCCTGGCTCATCGGCGACATGCCCTACATGAGCTACCAGCCCAGCGTCGAGACGGCGATCCGCAACGCAGGCCGCCTGATGGCCGAGACCGGCTGCGACGCGGTCAAGCTCGAAGGCGGCATGGAGATGGCGGACCGCGTGGAGGGGATTGCGGCCGCCGGCATCCCGGTCATGGGCCACCTGGGCCTCACCCCGCAGAGCGCAGGGGCCCTCGGCGGGTTCAAGGTCCAGGGCCGTGACGCCGCCCGCGCGCGCCGCATCGTCGATGACGCACGCGTGCTGGAGGAGGCCGGCGCCTTCTCGATCATCCTCGAGCTCGTGCCGGACCGCCTCGCGCGCGTCATCACCGAACGCAGCCAGGGCGCGATCATCATGGGTCTCGGCTCGGGGCCGCACGTCCACGGCCAGCTCCTGATCCACCACGACATGTTCGGCCTGTACCCGCGCTTCAAGCCGCGCATGGCCAAGGTCTACGCCGACGCGGGGGCCGTGATCCGTGAGGGCCTGGCCGCCTACGTGGCCGAGGTCTCGAACCGGACGTTCCCGCAGCCCGAGCACTGGTTCGGTATGCCGGACACCGACTTCGACGCGCTGGTCGCGGGCCTGGCCGAGGACGATGCGCTCGAGGCCGCCTGGGACGAGCCGGACGAGGTCGACGGCGACGCCGATGCCGGCGCCCGACCTTGGGCGAGCCGATGACGATCCGCTACGCGCGCCGGATGGACGTCGTCCGGCCGTCCGCCATCCGCGAGCTCCTCAAGCACGGCTCGGACCCGTCGATCATCTCGTTCGGCGGCGGCTACCCCGCGCCCGATCTCTTCCCCGTCGATCAGCTGCGCGCGATCTACGCCGACCTGCTCTCGGGCGATGACCGGAGCGTCATGCAGTACGCGGTCACCGAGGGGCTGCCCTCGCTGCGGGCCCGGATCGCCGAGCGCATGGCCGCCGACGGCGTCGCGTGCGCCCTCGACGAGATCCTCGTCCTCCAGGGCGCCCAGCAGGGCCTCGACCTCACCGCCAAGCTGGTCCTGGACCTGGGCGACGTCGTGGTGACCGAGAACCCCACCTTCCTCGGCGCGATGATCGCCTTCAATCCCTGCGAGCCCGCCTATGCCCCGGTCCGCACGGACGAGCACGGGATCGACCCCGACGACCTCGAGCGCGTGCTGGACGCGACCCCCCGCGCGCGGCTCCTGTACCTGATGCCCGACTTCCACAACCCGATGGGCGTCACGCTCACGCTTGATCGACGACACCGGGTGCTGGAGCTCGCGAACCGCTTCAACCTGCTCGTGGTCGAGGACTCGCCCTACCGCTCGCTCCGCTTCGACGGCGAGACGCTGCCCAGCCTCAAGAGCCTCGACACCGAGGGCCGCGTCGTCTTCCTCGGCAGCTTCTCCAAGACCCTGGTCCCGGGGATGCGCCTGGGCTGGGCGGTCGGCGACGCGGACGTCATCGCGAAGCTCGGGCTGCTCAAGCTCGCCGCGGACACGCAGACGAGCACGCTCAACATGGCGGCCGCGGCCGCGTTCCTCGAGCGCTTCGACCTCGACGCCCACATCGCCGTCGTCAACAACGCCTACCGGCGCAAGCGCGACCTGATGCTGGGCCTGCTCGAGGAGCACCTCCCGCCGGCAGTCACGTTCACCCGACCCGAGGGCGGCCTGTTCACCTGGCTGACATTCCCCGACGGGTTCGACGCCACCGCCTTCATGCGCGACGAGATGCTGCCGAAGGCGAAGGTCGCATTCGTGCCGGGGGCGACGTTCTTCCCGGTGGTCCAGGAAGCGAACCACGCCCGGGTCAACTTCTCGGGCGTGTCCGAAGAGCAGATCGTGGAGGGCATCGGGCGGCTGACCGCACTCCTGCGGCAGGCGCTGCCCGGGTAGGGCCGGCCTGCGCGAGGCGCTGCCCGGGTAGGGCCGGGCCCGCGCCACGACGCCTCCCCGGCAGCCCCGTTCCGGCGACAATCCCCGCATGCCGAACCTGAACCAGGACCGCTACCGCACGCCCAACCCGCTGATCAGCCGGACCTCCACGGTCCTGTTCGACAACGTCGCGCACCTCCGCCTCGCGCTCGAGGGCATGCGCACGGGCGACCCGGCAACGACGACGTACGGCACGTTCCGCACCCCGACGACCGCCGCCCTCGAGGAGCTGCTGCTCGACGGTGAGGGCGGCGCGGGCGTGGCCCTGTCGCCTTCGGGTCTCGCGGCCATCGCCATAGGCCTGTTCGCCATGGTCAGGGCGGGCGGCCACCTCCTGGTCACCGATTCGGCCTACGGCCCCACGCGCGAGCTCTGCGACAACCTGCTCACCGGGCTCGGCGTGGACATCGAGTACTACGACCCGCTCATCGGCGCCGGGATCGCGGACCTGGTCCGGCCGGCCACCACCGGGATCTGGCTCGAGAGCCCGGGCACCCACACCTTCGAGATCCAGGACATCCCGGCGATCGCGGCGGCCGCCCGCGGCGCGGACCACCCCGTCCTCACCGGCATCGACAACACCTGGGCGTCGCCGGGCTTCCTGCGCCCGTTCGAGCTGGGGATGGACATCTCGGCGGTGGCGCTGACCAAGTACTGGGGCGGCCACGCAGACCTGGTTGCGGGCGCGACGTTCGCCAACGAGGCCACGATGCCGGCGGTCAGGGCCGCCGCACGGAACCTCGGGATGTGCCTCAACGGCGAGGACGCGTTCCTCGTGGCGCGCGGGGCGCGGACGGCGGGGATGCGGATCCGCGCCTGCGGCGAGGCCGCGCTCGACATCGCGCGACGGCTGGCGGAGCACCCACGGGTGGGCCGGATCCTGCACCCGGCACTCCCCGGTGACCCGGGCCACGAGCTGTGGGCACGGGACTTCACGGGGGCCTCGGGGCTGTTCTCGTTCGAGCTCCTGGCATCCGACGGCTCGGCGGCGAGTGCGACCGACGTGGACACCTTCACGGACCGCCTGGTGGCGGGTGGGCATGTCGGACTCGGCTACTCCTGGGGTGGCTTCGAGTCATTGGTGATGCCGGCGCGCTACTCGGGTGTCAAGCGGTCGGTGCGACCGTGGACCGGCGGCGAGCTGATCCGGCTGCACATCGGGCTTGAGCCGGTGGACGAGCTGTGGGCTGACCTGGTGGCGGCGCTCGAGGCTTCCTGACCGACGACCCGATGGGCGGCGTGGCCTCCCGCGCGGGCAATCCACGCTCGAATCGCCGCAACCTTGCCGCGGTGCGGTACCCTTCAGGCCTGCGCCGCTCCGCCCTGGAGCCGGCCAGCACCTCCTGCCGGGAGGTGCGCACACGGCAGTCGGTGCGCCGGTAACGACGCGACCAGGTCGATGCGATCGGCGCTTGAGCACGTCCGGCAGCACAGGAGATGTGTATTGGCCCGCAAGCGCAAAGTGTTCTACCCGCCGTCCAAGAGCTCCAAGGGTGCTCCGCCCCCGGTGGCTCGCGTGCCGATCACCCCGCCCACCGTGGCCGTGATCAACCGCGACGCGATCCTTGGCCGGGCCAGCATCGCGGCCGGGATCTGGGCGACGATCGTGGGCACGGGCGCGAACGCCGGCGAGAGCGGGCGGGTCGAGAAGGTGGTGCCGGGGGTGATCCCCGCGGCCATCGTGCGCCTCGAGAGTGGCAAGACGCGGCGCGTGCGGACGGTCGACCTGATGCCGTCGTCGCAGCCGCAGCCCGCGACGCAGTCCACGCCCGCGACGCAGTCCACGCCCGCGACGCAGCCCACGTCGCAGTCCACGCCTGACGCGGGGTAGCCCGACGGGCTTCCGGTTGCCGCGGCCGGTCCCGGCCCAGGCCGGGCGTCAGCCCTCCCGGTCGAGCGCCTGTCCGAACGCGAGCACGGCGTCCACCAGCCCGTCCACCTCGGCCTCGGTCGTGCGCGGGTTGATGAAGCAGGGCCGGATCGCCAGGCGGCCATCGACCACTGTTGACGACGGCACAAGGCCTGTCTCGCCACGGAGGCGCTCGAGGATCCGCCGGTTCCGGGCGTCCACCTCGTCGGAGCGGATGCCGGGCGCCGCGCCGTCGGGCAGGTACCGGAAGCAGGCCACGGACAGCTGCGGTTCCATCAGGAGCTCCAGCCTCGGCTCCTCGAGTGCCCGGTCGGCGACGTGGCGGGCGAACCCGACATGGCGCCGGATGCGGTCAACCACCCCACCCCGCCCGATCTCGCGCAGGGTCGCCCACACGATGACGCCCCGAGTGGGCGACGAGAGTTCGACACCCTGGTCCGCCCAGCGGCCCCCGAACCCGTCGAACTGGGACACGGCGGTCTCGTGCGCCCCGGAGAGCGAGCCCTCAAGGTAGGCCGCATCGCCCTCCGCGAATGCGCGCGTGAGGACGTCGGCATCCCGCACGAAGGTGGCCCCGATGCCCACGCCGGTCGCGAGCCACTTGTGCGGATCGACGATCCAGGAGTCTGCCTCCTGGACGCCCGCGAACAGGCCGGCCAGGTGCGGGTCCGCGTTCGCGATGAGGCCGTAGGCGCCGTCCACGTGGAGCCACGTGCCGAACCTGCGGGCGATGGCGGCGGCCTCGTCGATCCGGTCCACGGACCCCGTGTCCGTGGTGCCGCCGAGCGCGACGACCGCGATCGGGGTGATCCCGTCGCGACCGTCCGCGACGAGCGCGGCCTCCAGCTCGTCGAGGCGCACCCGGCCGTCGGCGTCCACGGGGATCATGGTCACGGCCTGCCGCCCCAGGCCCAGCACGGCCGCGGCGCGGTGCACGGTCCGGTGGGCCAGCGCCGACGCGTAGATGCGGCCGCGGAACCCGGCCGGGTGACCGTCCTCCCCGGCGTCGACGCCCAACCGCTCCAGCGCCGCCTGGCGGGCCGCGCCCAGGGCGACAAGGTTCGCGGTGGAGCCGCCCGACGAGTACACGCCGGCGACGCCGTCCGGGAGGCCGCAGACGTCGGCGAGCCAGCGCAGCGACGCGTGCTCGAGCGCGTTGAACGAGTGGAGCATGTAGCGCTGGCCGCCCACCACGGCCACGGCCCCTGCGGCGGCGGCGGGCACGGTCGCGGCGCCGGTGGTGATGAACCCGGTGAACCCAGGCGCGCTGATGCGGTTCGCGTCGGCCATCATGGCCGCCAGCTCGTCGAGCGTGGCCTCCAGCCCCGCGCCCGCCTCGGGCAGCGACAGGCCGGGCGCCCAGTCCGGCGGCGGCGTGAAGGCGCGGAATGGCGGGTTGGCGTGGCCCTCCGTGAAGGCATCGAACGCGGGAGCGAGACGGGCGAAGGCCTCGGCCATGCGCTCGATCTCGGCGGGCTCGGGCGGCAACGATGACGGCATGGGCGGCAGTGTGCCCGATCAGCCCGTCGAGGGCGAGTGATGTCACATGTCTGCAATGCGACACGGGTCGCCCATTGCGGATGACACCTCGCGGCGCCGTCCGGTCTACGATGCGCAACGACATCGGAATGACGTACGGAGGGAGAACCCCAGTGACACTTGGACCGCTCGAGTACATCGTTGTCGGCTTTGCCGGCAACAACTTCGACGGCAGCATCGCTGACGAGATCGGCCGGGCCGTCGAGAGCGGCACCATCCGCCTGGTCGACCTGGTCTTCATCGGCAAGGATGAGGCGGGCAACGCCACCATCCTCGAGGTGGACCTGAAGGCCGACCCGCGCTTCAGGGGCTTCGCGAGCCTGCTCGAGGGCACCGCCGGCCTGTTCACCGAGGAGGACGTCGTCGCGATCGCGGAGACCATCCCGAGCAACATGGCTGCGCTGGCACTGCTGTTCGAGCACAAGTGGGCCGTCCACATCAAGGCGGCCATGCAGCGCGCGAACGGCTTCCTCATCTCCCGGACGGTCATCGCCCCGGAGATCATCGAGGAGATCGACGCGGAGCTCGAGGCCGCGCAGGCCGACGTCGCCGCCAAGGCCCTCGGCACCGGCGCCTGAGCGCAACCTCGGCACCAGACCTGATCACCGCCTGACCACTCGCAAGGAGTCATCACGATGATGATGCGCCGCCGCGGTGCCCCGCTCATGCGGGCCGCCGCCACCACCGCCGTCGTCGCCGGGACCGCCGGTGCCGTCCACCACCACCAGGAGCAGAAGTACGCCAACCAGGCTGCCCAGCAGCAGGCCGAGCCAGCAGGCGTACGAGGCCGGCGTCGCTGCGCCCAGCAGCAGGCTGCCGCGAGCCGGCTCCCGTGGCCGTCGAGGCCCCGGCCGCCGGCGGCATCGACATGGAGCAGCTCAAGCAGCTGGGCGAGCTCCACACCGCCGGTGTCCTGTCCGACGAGGAGTTCGCGGCCGCCAAGGCGAAGCTCCTGGGCATCTAGCCCTCCGCTTCCCCGCACCGCACAGAGCCCCCGGCCCAGCCGGGGGCTCGTCGATTCCCGGTCAGCGTCGTGCGGCCCTGTCGACGGCGTCGTGCGCCCCGGGTACCCGGGACCGGCGCACAGCCCTGTCTGCGAGTTGCGCCCCACGTGGGGGCCAGATCCGAACGTCGCACGCACGAGCCGGGCTCGAAACCCGCCCTTTGGCACGCAGACCACGCTCAGCGGGCCTCGAAACGGCCCACACGTGGGGCGAGTGCAGGAATGACCCCGGCCGGCGGGCACGCGGGGCGGGGCTCCGGCAGGGCGGCCCGCCACGCACCCGGCGGGCGCTGCGCGGCCCGCAGCGGCCCGTCGCCGGACCCGGCCGCACCACGCGGCCGCGCCACGCCCCGGTCAACGGCGCGCGGCCTACGTCCTGTCGTCGCGCCCGAACAGCATCCGGAACAGCACCACGAAGCTGACCACCAGCACCACCGCGAACGCCATCATCGCGGCGTACGCGAAGCCCACGTACTGGTCCTGACCCGGCTGCAGCAGGATCGCCATCACGATCGCCGTGCCGATCAACTGGCCCACCACCACGATGCCCGCCGTCGCCTGGCGGGCCAGGCCGCTCACCCGGTCAACGGACCGGTTCAGCTCGGTCGTGTCCAGCTCCACCGTCACCTTGCCGCGGTTGAACATGTCGAACCACTTGAGGGCGGCCGTCTCCACGTTCGGGACGCGCCTGGCCATCTCCTTGCCGATGCGCACGGCAGACGACTGCACCTGGGCGATGACCCGGTCCGGCTCCAGCATCTCGATCATGGCGGCCTGCGCCTCCACCATCGCCGCCTCACCCATGTCGATCGAGGGCGACAGCGCGGTCGCGGTCTCCTCGGCCTGGATGACAGCCTTGATCGCGAGCGTCAGCGAGGAGTCCAGCCGGAGCCCGTTGTTGAACACCGCACCCATGAAGCCCGACAGCGCCCCGCCGATGGACGTCACCCCGCCGTAGACCAGGTACTGCCGGCCGAGCCGGTCGATGTCGGTCCGGAACTGCTTCTCGTCGAACTCCGGCGTGGGCTTGCCCAGGCCGATCAGGCCGTCCGCGATGCCCGGGATGTCCTTGGACTTGACGGCGTAGACGAGGCCCAGCAGGTCCACCCGCTGCTGTCCCTCGAGCTGGCCGATCAGCCCCAGGTCGAGGAAGACCAGCCGCTTGCTGGCAGGGTCGGCGAAGACGTTGCCCGGGTGCGGATCGCCATGGAAGAACCCGTCGATCATGATCTGCTTGATGACCGAGCGGATGAACACCGCGCCGAGCAGGTCCGTGTCGAAACCGGCCTCGCGCAGCGTGTCGGCCTTGCTGATCTTGATGCCATGGATGAACTCCATGGTCAGGACGCGGACGCCGGAGTAGGCGTCGTAGATCTCCGGGACGTGGACCTCGGGGAAGCGACGCATGTTGTCGGCCAGGCGCTTCGCGTGGTAGGCCTCGTTGGTGTAGTCGAGCTCCTTGAGGACGCCGCCCGCGAACTCGACCACCATGGCCTTGACGCCCACCTTGCGCGCCAGCCCGATCCGCCGCTCCGCGATCCCGGCGAGCTCGGTGATGACGCCGAGATCCGCCTTGGTCTTGGCCAGGATCTGGGGGCGCTGGACCTTGACCGCCACCTCGGTGCCGTCGTGGAGCGTGGCCCGGTGCACCTGCGCGGTGGATGCCGCCGCGAACGGCTCAGGATCGAAGCTCGCGAACAACTCCTCGGGGTATCGGCCGAGCTCGGCCTTCACGACCTCGCGCGCTTCCTCCGCCGGGAACGGCGCCGCCTCGCTCTGGAGCTTCGAGAGCTCAGCGAGCAGGTCCGGCGGCAACGCATCGCCCCGGCTGGCGATCATCTGGCCGATCTTCACGTAGGTGGGACCGAGCTGCTGGAGGATCAGCCGGAGGCGCTCGCCCGAGCTGACGTCCTGGAGGATGTCGTCCTCCTTGAGCACGACCTCGGAGAACTTGCGGCGGAACCCGGCCAGCGGCGTCCTGGCGAGGGCGGAGTCGACCGCGACCGCGAAGACGATGTCGTAGACCTGCTGCAGGCGCAGGTTCTCGATCACCATGTTGCGGCGCGGTGTGGGGATCGACTCCAGGGCCTTCCACATGGAAAGGGTCATCCTGCCCGTGTGCAGGTGCGGGCGGTTGAGGCCCAGGACCGCCGAGGCAGCGCCCTTGAGCAGGCTGTAGAGGGCCGCGAAGACGATGAGCCAGAGTACTTGGGGCTGGGCCGCGATCACGATCTCGGGAGCCAGGAAGGTCGCGGCCCAGATCACGAGCGCGTTCACGATCACGATGAACAGGCCCATCGTGGACAGCAGCAGCCGGCCGGTGAAGGCGACCACGACCGGCCGGACGATGTGCTCCGACAGCACGAGGAAGACGCCCGTGACGATCAGCGCGGGGATCCCCTTGCCCGCCGTCTGGAACATGGGCATCCAGTCCGGCCCGAAGGGGAAGGGCTGGGGAACGGTGATCAGGCTCAGCGTGAACAGCGTGAGGACGACGACGATGGACTGGACAACGACCTCGACCAGGAAACGGCGCATCAGCGGTCAACCTCCGATTGAGAGCGCACGGCCCCATCGGCCCGCGGCGCCTTCGTCCACGTGGGCACTCGACGTCTCCCCATGCGGGACTCGTGGCGATCGTGATCCATCATGCCGGATCGCTCATCACCGGTGATCGTCCTCCCGCGCGACGGGCCTGCCATCCTGCGATCCGGGTGACGCGCGCGTGACGCGGGTGCGGCACACTCCCGGTGCGACCCCGAGTTGGTGAGCGAGAGGACGACGATGACCGACGAGACGCAGGTGGACGTGCCGACAGCCGACGTGCCGGAGGTGCCCACGCCCCCGGCGGAAGCGGGGCCTGCCGCGGCATCCGCAACGCCCGAGGCGCCTGCTCCGGCATCCGTCACGGCAGCCGCAGCGACCACGGCACCCAAGCGCCGCCGGAGGCTGGGCGGGGTCGGCCAGGTCGTCGGCGTCATCGGCTTCGTGCTGAGCCTGGTGCTGGCGTTCGGCGCGCTCGCCGGGTCGGCGTGGCTCACGGGGCAGATCGAAGCTGTCGCGGTAACCGTGGACGCGCGCATCGCCGACGGCCAGCCCAAGCTCGACACGCTGTCCGCCAAGGTCGCCGAGATCAAGGTGACCGTGGACGACGTGGTCGCCCTCGCCGACGGTGCCGCACAGGCGACCGCGCCCGCGGACGGCCTCATCGCCGGCCTGCGCGACCGCCTCGACGGGCTCGCGAACCGCTACACCGAGCTGCGCACCGCCTACACCGACCTGCGTGAGAAGGTGACCGGCGCCCTGAGCAGCCTGCAGCTGCTGGAGCGGGTGATCCCTGGCTTCACCGTTCCCCAGGGGCCGATGGAGGCGCTCGCCGCGCTCGACGCCCGGGTGCAGGAGCTCGACACCGCGATCACCGGCGTCCTGGACACCAAGTTCGACGGGACACCCCTGCGCGACGCGGCTGCGCTCGTGTCCGAGAAGGTCGGCATGGTCTCGACCGGCCTCGGGACGGTGGTGGGCGTCATCGATGACACCAGCGCCAAGCTCACCCAGGCGCGCGCCGACATCACGGCGGCAGTCTCGCAACTGACCTCGTACATCATGATCGGCGGGGTGCTGGTCATGCTGCTCTTCCTCTACATGGCCTTCCTCCACTGGGTCCTGTTCCGGACGTCGCGCGCGGTCGGCCGCAGCGGCTGATGACCGCTCCGGCATGAGCGACCGCGCGACGCTCATCGTCAGCCCGCTCGCCTCGCGCATCCGTGACGAGGACGCGCGCCGGCGGGTCGTCGACGGTGTCCGGGCCGCGGTCGCGCGTCGAGGCATCGACGACCTCGGGGTCGTGGAGACGGGCGTGCCCGCCGAGATCCGGACTGCCGCGGCGACCGCGGTGGCCGATGGGACGGCGCTGGTCGTGATCGCGGGCGGCGACGGCACCGTCCGCGACGCCTCGGCGCCGTTGACCGCGAGCGGCGTCCCCGTCGGCATCGTCCCCTGCGGCACGGGCAACCTGTTCGCCACCGCCGTCCGCCTGCCCCGCGACATCGGCAAAGCGATCGCCGCTCTGGAGACCGGCACGCCGACGCCGTTCGACGCGGCGCAGGTCCGGCTGCTCGGGGCACTCGGGCCGGAGGCCGAGGACACCGACGTCGGTCCGGTGCCGTTCGTGGTTGCCTGCGGCACGGGGTTCGACGCCCGGATGATCGCCGGCACCAGCCGCGAGATGAAGCGGCGGTACGGCGTCGCCGCGTACTTCCTCACCGCGAGCAAGCTGCTGGGGAGCCTGGCCCCGGCGCCCACGCGGATCACCGTGGACGGTGAGACGCTCGAGCTGACCTCCGTGGTGGCGCTGATCGCCAACTGCGGCGAGGTGGTCCCCGGCGTGCTCCGGCCCCGCCTGCCCGTCGAGGCCGACGACGGCCTGCTCCACGTGTTCGTGCTGCCCATGGGGGGCATCGTGGGCGGGGCGCGCGGGGTGCTCGAGCTCCTCATGGCTGAGAGCGGCGGAATCTCCCCGTCGGGTGCGGCGGCGAGGCTCGCGGGCACCCACGTCCGGATCGAGGTGGACCCGGTCGCTCCGACACAGGTGGACGGGGATGCATTTCCGGCGGCCGGCCTGGAGGCCACGATCACGCCGGGCGGACTCCTGGTGGTGCGGGCGTAGCCGACCGCCGGGCCCGGGTGCCGCGGGTGGACCCGGCCCGGGGGCCGGGGCCGGGTGGACCCGCGACGCGGGTGCCGCAGGGGCCGCAGGGGCCGCACCTCCCCGGTTGCCCCACCTGGGGGCCGAATCCCGGGGTTTCGTGCGGGCCATGCGCGAGGAAGTCGACCTTTCCAGCGCAGTCCGTGCGTGGCCGGCCGCGAAACGGCCCCCACGTGGGGCGAAACCACGTCTCAGGGCCACGTGGGCCGATCCCCATCTCCGGGGGGCCAGCTGGAAGGCCCGTTCGGCGACTCAGGCCTCCGCCAGCACCACCACCTTGTCGGCCGTGCCGAAGCGTGATCCGCGCGTCGCGACCCGGGTTGAGGACCACGCCGTACGATGCGGCGGCGTCCGTGGCTCCGGCCGCCAGCCGGTAGCCAAGGGCGACCTCGCCGCGACCCTGCGCCGCAGCCTGGAGCGTCGCGAAGGACACCTCCCGCCCGGCCTGCACGTAGGCCGACGCGTCCCGCATGTACACCTCGGCGCCGTCCGCGTCGAAGAGGTCGCGGAACACGTCGGCGAGCTCGGGGGTCTCGGCGATCTGCGCCAGCAGCAGCGACAGCACACGCGCAGCTGACGATGAAGTCGTCGGCCTGGGCGACCTCGGCCAGCTCGCGGTTCCGCTCGTCGAGCATCTCGGACACGATGGAGAAGCTGCGTCCGCACTGCGAGCCGATGTCGCGCAGGTGGAGCAGCGTGAGCAGGATCCGGGCGTCGGCGATGTCGGGATCGCGGTCGTCGGCCTCGCACAGCACGATGACGTGGTTGAACGACTGGATGTCGAGCGCGTCGAGGACGGCGCGGTTGGTCGTGTTCGCCATGCGACCGGTGAGCGCTGATGTTGCGCGAGGCCCGTGACCTCGCCCGCCTCGGGCAGGACCCGGTCGAGGCCGGAGACGGCGAGGACCTCGGAGCCGGGCGCCACGTAGGCATCGAGCTCGCGGATCACGGCTGCGGCGTGCCGGTTCCAGCCGATGCACCAGGGTGCGCTCCGGGAGCCGGCGTGACGGACACGGGCGCGACGATGGCGTCGGCCTCCACGGCTCCTGCGGCAGCGGCCACGCGCTCGGAACCATGGTCCTCCGCCAGCAGCACGAGCGCGTCCTCGGGACCGATCACCCGGTCGGGCGGCGGACACAGCGTGCGCCTCCCCGTCACGGACGATCCCGGCCGGGATGGCGCCCGTGACCCGCTCGACCGCCTCGCCGAAGGTCCGCCCGGCCAGCTCCGGGATCCGTGCCACGTGGAGCTCGTGGCCGCTGAAGTCGAGCAGCTCGAGGTACACCGCGGACAGGCCGGACTGGCGGCAGGTCTGGGCGACGATGCGGGACACCAGCTCGTCGGCGAGCAGCAGGTGGACCTCTGCGCCGGCGATGAGCTTGGCGATGCCCGCGCTCGCCTGGTCCTTCACCTCGGCCACGATCCGGTACGGCTCGGGTCGCCGGTCGACGCGACCGGTGAGCGCGAGGATCGTCTTGAGCACGTTCACGTCGGGATCGTCGCCGTCGCGACTGGAGCACGACGATCGCACGTGCCTCGTCGGGGTTGCCGATCCGCAGATCGGACAGCGAGGTGGGCCGGCCCGAGCGGCAGACGATGCGCACACGGCGCGGGATCGGTCACCCGCTCGCGGATCGCCTCCTCCATCTCGATCCGGTCCTGGTCGGCCAGCACCACGATCGTCGTGCGCCGCCGGCTCACGCCCGCCTCGATCAGCTCCGCGATGACCGGGAAGATCTGCTGGCTCCAGCCGAGGATCAGCACGTGGTCACGCTCCAGCACCCGGGAGCGACCCTTGCGCAGCTCGGCCAGCTTGTCGCTGATGCCGTTGCTCAGGATGCCGATGAGGGTGCTGATGATGAAGATGCCGGTGAGGGTGACCGCGAGCATGCCGAACCGGAACTGCGGCGCGCCCGTCGTCGCCGCCCATGGTCCCGGGATCCAGGGTGCGCATCAGCGACATCCAGAGCAGCTGCGGGATCGACGTTGCCCTCGTCGCCGCGCACGATCACCAGGACGACTGACGATCGCGACGATCAGCAGCACCGAGATGACGGCCAGCCCCAGGATCAGCGCGAACGGTGCCGCGCTCCATGAAGCGGTCGAAGCGGTAGCTCAGGCGCTCGCGCGAGCCCGGGGGCGGAAGCGTGTCGATCCATGGCGCGGAGTATTGCCTCAGCCGGTCGTGGCCGCGAGCGGCCGAATGGGCAGGTCAGGCCGTCCGGACGCGCACCAGCGGCGGCGAGCCGGGCGTCAGCACGTCGGAGCGGGCGCAGCGGCGGCGCGCGTCCGCCAGCCCCAGGTCACAGTCCAGAAGACGAACCCGAGGCCGAGGCCGTCGTCGCATCCAGCGGGGAGGTCTGCGGACGAGAGGCCGACGGGGTCCGGCACCCGAGGCTGCGCCGATCGGGCCGCGGGCCGATGCCGCGCAGCAGGTCCGCGAGGCCGATGCCGCGCCGCACGATCCGCCACAGGCAGACGTGGAGCGGCGCCTCGACCAGGACGACCACGTCGGCGCGGGCCAGGCGCCCGGCCCAGCCCGCCCGGGAGAGGTAGCCGCCGTCGAGCACCCAGGCGTCGCCAGCGATCGCGGCGGCGTGGCGGGCATCGAAGTCGGCGGCCGGCACCGGCCTCCAGCCGGACGCCCATGCGAGCGGGTCGAGGTGCACCACCGGCAGCCCGAGCGCCGCGCCGAGCGCCAGCGCGACCGTCGTCTTGCCCGCCCCCGCTCGTCCGATGACAGCGATCCGGCGTGGCATGCACGAGGCGCCGCGGCTGCCCTCGTCCATACCGTCGTGCGCGTCGGGCAATAGCTCAACCCTGGCCGGTCGCGCGGATGCTCCGCACGCACCACGACGGCCTCCTGGTCGCGCCTCAAGGCCTGATTCGCGTCGCGCAGGTGCTCCAGCGGCAACGCGGCGACACGCCGTGACCCATCTATTGCTCCGTGCGCACGCGCCGCCAACTGCCACCTTGACAACCTTAGATGCGTCATGCATAACTGCAGCATACATCTAAGGTCGACCGGCGACCTGGACGCCCGGGAAGGACCCACACGTGGACATCGACGAGCAGGCCTACCTCGCATCCTATGACGCCAGCCGCTACGCACGGCCATCGGTCACCGTGGACGTCGTGCTCCTGACGGTCGAGGACGGCGATGTCCGCGTCCTGCTGACCCGCCGCGCGGACCAGCCGTACAAGCACCACTGGTCGCTGGTGGGCACCTTCCTCGACGTGGATGAGACGCTCGATGCGACTGCCGCCCGTGCCCTCCACGCGAAGGCCGGCCTCGAGGACGTCTTCGTCGAGCAGCTCTACACCTTCGGCGACCTGGGCCGGGACCCGCGCACCCGGGTGCTGAGCGTCGCGTACTACGCCCTCGTGGAGCCCGCACGCCTGCAGGCCGCCGTCCAGGCGCGCGGCGGGACCCACCTGCGCCTCGCAACGGTCGCCGGCGAGGTCGCCGTGGACGTGGACGGCACGCCCCTGGCCCTCCCCTTCGACCACGCGGAGATCCTCGCGGCGGCCATCCGCCGGATTCGCGGCAAGCTCGGCTACTCCAACATCGGCTTCGAGCTGCTGGGCGAGGCATTCACCCTGCGTGACCTGCGCCTGGTCTACGAGGCACTCCTGGGCCACGCCCTCAACAAGGACTCGTTCCGCAGGACCGTGCTGGCACGCGACGTCGTCGAGCCCACCGGCGAGGTCCTCACGGGTGTGGGCCATCGCCCCCCGGCGCTCTACCGCTTCCGCCCGCGCCAGACCCGGGAGGTGTGACGTGACCTCGATCGACCTCTCCTTCCTCCTTCCCTGGCTGGAGCCGGCAGCCGTCCTGACCGGGATCGCCTGCGTGGCGCTCACCGTGCGCCAGCGCATCGCGAACTGGCCCGTCGGCATCGTGTCGTCCGCGCTGTTCGCCACGCTGTTCCTGGGCGTCGGGCTCTACGCCGACTCGCTGCTGCAGCTGGTCTACATCGGCCTGGGCCTCTATGGCTGGTGGTACTGGCTGCACGGGGGCCTGAAGGGCGACGAGCTGCCGGTGACCTTCGCCTCGACGCGGCTGCGCGTGGGCATGGCGGTGGTGGTGCTGGGGGCGATCGCCGGCGTGGGCACGTTCCTCGCCACGGTGACGGACTCGACGCTCCCCTACCCGGACGCCGCCACGATGGTGCTCAGCCTGGCCGCCCAGGTCCTGCTCACGCGCAAGCACATCGAGACCTGGCCTGTCTGGATCTTCGGGGTGAACCTGCCGTACATCGCGATCTACCTCTACAAGGGGCTCGCGCTGACGGCCGGCCTGCAGCTGGTCTTCATCGCCCTCTCCGTGGCGGGCTGGATCGCCTGGCGGCGGTCGATGCGCACGACGGCGGCTCCAGCCGCTACCCGGGCGCCGACCGCGGTGCTGCCGGAGGTGGCGTGATGACCACCGCGCTCGTCCTGGGCAAGTTCCTGCCGCCCCACGCGGGACACGCCCACCTGGCCGAACAGGCCCGCGGGATGGCCGACGAGGTGGTCGTGGCGCTCCTGGCCAACTCGCACGAGCCCATCCCGGTGGAGATGCGCCATCGCTGGCTCACGGAGATGCTGCCCTGGGCAGACGTCCGGTCCGGCGTGGCCGACCACCGCGTGGACTACGCCGATCCGGCCGCGTACGACACCTGGGCGGCGACCATCCGCGAGGTGACCGGGCGCGACCGCTTCGACCTCCTGCTGACCTCGGAGCCGGCCTACGGCGACGAGACGGCGGCCCGCCTTGGCGCGCGCCATGTCCTGGTGGACCCGGCGCGGGCGGCCGTGCCCGTGTCGGCGACGGCCATCCGCAAGGACCCGTACGCGAACTGGCAGTTCCTGGTGCCGGGCGTCCGCGCCTACTACGCCAGGCGCGTCTGCCTGCTGGGCGCGGAGTCCACGGGCACCACGACGATGACCCGGCTCCTGGCCGAGGTCTACGGGACCACCTGGGTGCCCGAGTTCGGGCGCGAGTACAGCCTGCCCAAGGACCTCGCGGGCGACACCTGGACCACGGCCGACTTCGAGCACATCGCCCGCGAGCAGCAACGCCTCGAAGACGAGGCTGCCCGCACCTGCGACCGAATCCTCTTCTGCGACACCGACGCGCTGGCCACCGCCATCTGGCACGAGCAGTACCTGGGCGAGCCCGCGCCGTCGGTGATGGAGATCGCCCGCGCCCGTACCTACGACCTGACCTTCCTGACAGCCGCGGACGTCCCATGGGTACAGGACGGGACCCGCAACTCCGACGCCGCCCGCCAGTGGATGCAGCGCCGGTTCGAGGCGGAGCTGGCCCTTCGACCCGAGCCGGTGGTGGAGCTCAAGGGGTCGATCGACCAACGGCTCGGGACCGCGCTCGAGGCCATCGAGCACCACCTGGGGCTCCGGCCCCACGCCAGTCAGAGGGGGTAGCACCATGCGGAACGAGAAGACCGACCGGGAGATCCTGGCGGGCAGACTCGCCGGCGCCGTCTGGGGCCATCTCGTGGGGGACGCCACCGGCGTGCCGTACGAGTTCGGGCCCGCCATCGCACCCGAAGCCGTCGAGTTCCGCGGCCACGGGACGTACGACAAGCCCGCCGGGACGTGGAGTGACGACGGGGCGCTGATGCTGGCGCTGCTCGACGTGCTCCTGCCCCAGGGCGACGCGCCGGGCGAGGTCGGCCGACCCACATTCGACCTGGACCGCCAAGCGGCGAACGCACTGGCCTGGATCGACACGGGCGCCTTCACGCCCGACGGGATCGTGTTCGACATCGGCGGCACCACCTCGGCGGCGCTGTCGAACCTGCGCCGGGGTGTCCCGCCCGCCGAGGCCGGGCCTGCCGGTGACCGTGCCGGCGGCAACGGGTCGCTGATGCGGATCCTGCCGCTGGGCCTCGTGTTCCACGATGCGTCGCCCGCTGCGCTCATCGGGATGGCCACGCTGGCGTCGCGGGTGACCCACGGGCATCCGCGCTGCCAGGTCGCGTGCGCCGTCTACACCCTGGTGGTCGCGGACCTCCTTCGGGGCATCGATCCCGCAGAAGCCCTTCCGTCCGCGTTCGCCCACTGCGAGCGCGAGTTCCACGAGGAGGGCGAGCACGATCTCCTCGTCGCCCTCGAGGAGCTGCAGGCCTACCCGAAGCGCACCGGGAGCGGCTACGTCCTCGACGCGTTCTGGTCGGCGTGGAAGGCGTTCTCCACGTCCGCGTCGTACGAGGAGTCCATTCGCAAGGCCATCGCCTACGGCAAGGACACGGACACGACTGCCGCGATCGCCGGCGGGCTTGCGGGCGCCTGCTGGGGCTGGGACGCCATCCCTAGACCGTGGCTGCGTGGCATGCGCGGCCACAAGGTGGCACAGCCACTCGTGGACCGCCTGGTCCGGTCGGCGACCGGGGCGAAGACTTCGTCGTCCAACCCGCTCCGCGTGGACTCGATGGGCGAGCCGTGGCCCAACCTTGGGATCACCTTCCTGCCGGGCAAGAAGCTCGACGGCTACACCGGCCTCCACCACCGCGACCTGCCCGCCGACATCGCGCGGCTGGAGGCCCTCGGGGTCGACATCCTCGTCGAGCACGTCGAGGCCTTCGAGCTGGTGCGCTCTGGCGTCCCGGACTTCGAGGAGGCGTTGGCGGCCAGCACGGTTGTGCTCGTGCGCTACCCCATCGTCGACCTCAAGGCCCCGCCGGACCTGCCGTCCTACCGGGCGCTCGTCCGCGAGATCGCAGGCTGGGTGCGGGAGGGGCGCTCGGTCGCCGTGGCGTGTCGGGGCGGCCTGGACCGCTCGGGCATGACGACGGCCTGCGTCCTGGTCGACCTTGGCATGGATCCCGAGGCCGCCATCGACCGTGTCCACGCCGGGCGGCACCAGTCCCTCAGTATGCGTGAGGAGCAGGACGTGGTCCGCAGCTGGACGCGCACCACGGTCTAGTGTCTCGTGCCGCCAATGGCTGGCGGATACCCCTGCGTGCCCGTGCCGCTGGTCGGAAGCGGCATCACCGGGCGTCTCCCACGACGGCTGCTGCCGTGCGCACCCGGCGCGCACACGGAGCGGTGACGTCGCGGGATGTGCGCCCCGTGCTCCGCCCGTGCGCTCCGCCAGGGTCCCGATGGCACGACCTGCGCACCAGCCGCGCATCGAGCGCTGCCGCCGCACCGTGTGATCGTCTGGCGCACAGCCGGAGGGCGCTCACCGTGCGTTGCCACAAGCATGCAGGCCGTCCGGCACCGGTCTGCATGCTCCGGCGATGGGATCCGAGACTCTGCCGGGGGACCATGGGACCTGCGAGCGACCCAGTCGTCGCCGCGCCCCGAGGTTCCCATGACGCTCCCGCTCCCGACCACCCGCACCGTGGCCCCGCCGTTCCCCGAGGCCCCGGTCATCGACCGGATGACCGGGGATGGCCGCGCCGCGCTGCTGGGCCTGGCCTGGGCCGCGTGGTACAGCTCCCGCTCCGATGCCGCCCGGCACGCCCTGGCCGATATCGACGCCAACGACCCCCTGCTCGTCGCCCGTGCGGCCGGTGTGACCACAGAGGCCATCCTCAAGCTGCTGCGTCTCCGCCGTGTGACCGCGGGCGATCCCGAGACCAGGGCGCTGGTTGACGGGCTCCTCGGTGGTGCACCCGTCCTCCACCCGCCCGTGCCCCTGCGCGAGGTGATGGAGGCCACGGACGATGACCGGCGTCGCATGCTCGCCCGCGCACGCTCGGAGCTCGCGCTGCTGCCGCGGGAGGACGTCGACGTGATCGCTGGGGTGGTCGCCTACCTCGTCGGCACGGAGGTGGACTATGCGAAGGCAAGCGTCCGCGAGGCGCCCGGCGCCCGCGGCTACACGCGATCGGTGCTCCAGGCGCTCGGCCTCCCGATCCATTCCTACATGCCGCGGCTGAGGAGCTGGCTCTAGGGGCCACGCCGGCAGCCACGGCCAACGGCGGCACGTCCCTCCGCCGCCGACGCACCTCCGCTCCACCGCCCCGCTGTCACGTCCCGACGGCGGGGCGGTTCACCGTGGGGGTCCAGCAGGCGATGTCGGGGTCCAACTGCGCGACATCCGGGGCCAGCGGCCTGGCATTCGGGGCCAACAGCGCGACGGCCGACACGGCATGATGGCGGCAACCACCGTGGCCGGGAACGGGCAGGGAGCCGTTGCCGTTGCCACCGTGGTGCAACGAGGGGCACTCGATGACACTTCCCGGGACGGACTGGCGCGCGGCGGTCGGTCGTGTGATCGGCGATCACGACGCGTTCGCCGCGGAGCTCGCAGCTCACCTCGAGGAACCGCTCGATGACCTGCGCGCCACGGTCCGGCTCTGGCTCCTGCTGCACAGCCTGCCGGCCACCATCCCGGAGGTCGAGGCCGCCACGGATCGCCTGCGCCGCCGCGCGTCGGAGCCGCAGCGCATCCGCCCGGAGCTGCTGGCGGCCAGCACCCTCGACGAGCTGTACGCACGGACGCTGGCCGAGCTGGAGGACCGGCCGTTCGACCCGGAGCTCGTGGTGGCGGTCCAGCAGACTGCCGGCGCGATCGCTGCCCGGACCGGACCCCGCCTGGTGCTGTTCCTCATCCGGCTCGCGTACGGGCGCCGGGCCATCTGGGAACGCTGCGTTGCGGAAGTGGAGGCGGGCAGGCTCGACCAGGCCATCCTCCACGAGCTCGGCCACTGGCTCCTGGTGTGGACCGAGATGACCTCGCTGGCGGTCACCGAGGGCTTCCGCGCCGCCGAGCGTGACATCCTCGCGCGTGACGCGGAGGCCCGCCGGGCCGCCCTCGACGAGCTGCTCGGGGTCATCACCGCAGACCCGCTGGGCTTCGCACGGACCCGCCGGGTGGCATCGCGCTTCGGGCTGGACCCGGACCGCACGTACCGCCTCGCGGTGGTGGCGCCCGGCCCCGACGCGGACCCCACGCCCCGGACGCCGGGCCTCGACCCCGCCGATCTCGAGCTCCTCGCGGGCCGCTTGGGCCACCTGCTCGGTGCGACGTCGTCGGCGGCGGAAGGGGCGGGATCTGGAATCCGGCTGCCCACCGTGCTGGCGATGCGCGGCCGGATCGTCGTGCTTGCAGCGGACGACGGCGCCGCGCTGCGCCGCCTGCCCGAGAGCATCGGGCAGGTGCTGGGCGCCGATGCCGGTGGTCGGGCCGCGCCATCGTGGCTGGCCATCGGATCCGCGCCAGTGGACGGGGTGGGTCCGCTCGCGGGCGTGCTGCTCGACCTGCTCGACGCCATCCGCACGGCCGACCTCATCGGCCGGCGGGGCTGGATCGCGGATCCCGAGGCGCTGGCCGTGGAGCGCCTGCTGCTCGCCAGCCGGGAGCTGGGCGCGGCGGCGGTGGAGCACGAGCTGGGCCCGCTGCTCGCCGACGAGCGCCTGGGCGAGGAGCTGGTGGAGACGCTCCAGGTCTACTTCGACTCCGGCGAGAACATGCGCGAGACCGCGCGGCGCCTGCACCTGGCCAACCGCACGGTCGCGTACCGGCTCGAGCGAATCGAATCGCTGCTCGGCGGGCCGTTCGACGATGACCTGCGGCGTCGCCTCTCGGTCGCGCTCCTGGTGCGCAGGCTCGGCCCGACGAGGTAGGTGCGCGTCCCTGGTGCGCGCGGACGGCACGGGTTCGCTACCGTTCCACGATCGCGCGTCGGAGTTGGAGGGATCGATGGACGGAACACCCGGGGGACCCCCGCCCGCCGCGGGCGGATGGCCCACGCCGCCGGGAACGTCGCTGCCGCCGCCCGCGCCGGGTCCGCGTCCGCCCGCGCCGGCGCCTGCGTCGCCCGCCGCGCCGGCCCCCGTCGCCGTCGGGATCATGCCGCCGCCGGCCTCGACGCCCGCACCGGCATCGGATGACGGGGGTAGCCACCGCGGGATCGCGCTGCTCCTCGCCGCTGCCGCGGTCGTGGCAGCCATCGTGGCGGCCATGTCGTCTGGACTCTCCAGCCAGGCGGGCGACGCGTGGCAGTCCGCCCTGCGCCTTGATGCCAAGCGGGCCGCCGCGGCCACCAACGACATCCAGTTCATCTACCAGACCGAGATCCCCCAGGCCATGGCCGTCCTGAGCGCGCGACTCCAGGAGGCACGGCTGCGCGAGGCCGCTGCGGGCGCGACGGGTGACGTCGCCGCCGCGCTCCTGGTGGAGGCCGACGCCCAGAAGGGGGTCGCCGACACCATTGCCGCCACGATCCCCCTCGTCGCCGACGACACCTATCTGCTGCCGGGCGGAGCGCGCAATCTCTCGGCCCGCCTCGCGGACAAGCGGATGGAGTACCCGGACCTGGTTGCGATCGACCCCGAGGCGCAGCAGGCCGAGGGCGACGCCCTCGCGGCCCAGGCTTCGTCGCTGACCCTGGCCCTCTGGCCGCTCGCGTTCGCGGCCATGTTCGGGGCGCTCGCGGAGCCGTTCCGGCGCCAGCGCCGCCTGCTGCTCGCCCTGGGCACGGCGAGCTTCGGCGCCGGCGTGGTCGTGGCGCTCATGACGGGGGTGCTCGGATGATCGAGATCGAGAACGCCAGCCGCTGGAGCGGTGGCGTGGCCTACGACAAGGTCGCCACGCTGCTGATCGGCATGGTCGCGATCATGGCGGCGACCTTCGCGATCCAGCAGGCGCACTTCGGGCTGGCCGGGCAGCACGCCCAGGTCTCGGCCGCCCGCCTCTCCGCGGACGCGGCCACCAAGATCGCCACCTCGTCCACGGTCATGGGCGCCCTCCTCGGGGCGCAGCAGCAGGCGCTGCTGGTGGGCATGGAGGGCGTGTCACGGCAGATCTCCGGCACGGGCTCCGGCGACGAGGCCTTCGTCGCGATCGGCGGAGCCCAGCAGGCCGCATCCGACGACCTGCGGGCACTCCTCGACGCGTCCGGCGCCACGTCCGGCAAGGCGCCGCTCGATGCCTACACCGCGGGCCTCGTGACCGCGAACAACGCGGGCCTCGCAGTCGAGGTGCAGGAGCAGAACCGGCAGGTGGACATCGCGGAGGACATGGGAGGCCGCGAGCAGCTGGCGGTGCTGGGGTTGTCGCTCGTGACGCTGGCCGGCGTGCTAGCCGGCGTCGCGGCGGTGCTCCGGCGCGGGCGCGCCGGCTGGGCGATGCTGATCACGGGCTGGTCCGTCGTCGGCGTGGCGGCCCTCGTCGCGATCGCGGCGCTCATCTAGTCATGCGCACCATCGACTGGGTTGACGGCTCCATCCATCTCATCGACCAGACCCGCCTGCCCCACGAGGTTGTCGTTCTCGAGATCCGGGACGTGGACACCCTGATCGACGCGATCACGCGCCTAGCGGTGCGCGGGGCTCCGGCCCTGGGCGTTGCCGGCGGTTTCGGGGTCGCGCTGCTGGCGGCCGGCGGGGCGGCCGGCGGGGCGGATCGCGCGGGGGTCAGGGAGGGTGCCGCCCGCCTTCGCGCCGCCCGGCCGACGGCGGTGAACCTCGCCTGGGGCGTCGATCGCGCCCTCGCCCGTCTCGACGACGGGCCGGCCGCGGTGCTCGCGGAGGCGTGTGCCATCCGGGACGAGGACATCGCCGCCTGTGCCGCGATGGCTGCCCGTGGCGCCGACCTCGTCCAGGAGCTCGTCCGCGAGCGATCGGGGCGCGAGCGGGTCCGCGTCATGACCATCTGCAACACGGGGGCGCTCGCCGCCGTTGAACGGGGCACGGCGCTGGGTGTCGTCGGCGAGCTGCACGCCCGTGGGGTCCTCGATGAGGTCCTGCCGCTCGAGACGCGACCACTGCTGCAGGGGGCCCGCCTCACCGCCTGGGAGCTGGCGCAGATGGGGGCGCCCTTCCGCCTCCTGCCCGACGGCGCCGCGGCGTCGGTCCTCGCCCGGGGGCTCGCGGATGTCGTCCTCATCGGGGCCGACCGGATCGCGGCCAACGGTGACACCGCCAACAAGATCGGGTCGTTCGCCCTGTGCCTGGGCGCCCGATATGCCGGCGTGCCTGCGCTTGCGATCGCGCCTGAGACCACGATCGACCTGGCCACGCCCGATGGGAGCGCGATCGAGATCGAGGAGCGGAGCGCCGCCGAGGTCACGACGTTCGCGGGCGTCCGCACCGCGCCCGAGGGGACCCGCACGCTGAACCCGGCCTTCGACGTGACGCCGGCAGAGCTGCTGGTCGCGGTGGTGACCGACCGGCGCGTGATCCGGCTCGACCGCGGCGAGCGCCCGAGCGACCCGCTCTCCGGCTGAGGTCTGGCCGATCAGCCCACAGGGCGCCCGTGGGGTGCACTCCCGCGAGCCCGGCTCCGGCGGGCCCGGCTCCCGCCCGGGGCCGGCTCCCGCCCGGGGCCCGGCTCTCGCCGGGCCGCGCCCTGGCCGCGCATGGGGCCCGGCTCCCGCGGGCCCTCGCCGCGCATGGGTCGCGCATGGGGCCCGGCTCTCGCCCGGGCCGCGCCCTGGCCGCGCATGGGTCGCGCATGGCCGGGGTGTTGCCCGCCAGGCAGCGAAACCCCGCATCCAGGGCTCGCCGGCGGCCAGTTGCGGGTCAGTGTTGCGTACCAGGCCGCGCAAGCCCGCAAACGGGCGATCCCGGGTGGGTCAAGGGGCGCGGATGCGGGGTTCCGTTGCGTTGGAGTCCGAGGGCCGGGCCGACGGAGGGTGCGGACCGTGGCAACGCCGCGCCCGTCATCTCCCGGCGTCATGGCAACGCAGGTGAGGGTTGACAGCAACGCGCGTTGCTCGTTGCAACGTCCGTCGCCCTTTGACACCACCAGCGTTGGGAATCTTGGGCACCACCGCTGGTCTGCAAGGGTGCCGATGCGATCTACCGGGTGACCCTCAAACCCTCGACCATCACCCCATCGACTGCAAGTGGCGGCCGATGGATGGCGGGAGTGGTGGAGATGCGTATCAACGACCTGGCGGAGAACATGGCAATGATCGTGCCGATGTTGCTCCTCCTCGAGGCGGTCGTCGCCATCATCGTATGGTTTGCTTACGGCTCCAAAGGCGGCCGTGCCGCCCGGGTCGCCGCCTGGCTGGGCCTCACGACCCTCACCTTCTGGGTGGGCAGCGGGATCGCGTTCGTCGGTCTGAACCTCGTCTACTTCTCGCTCGGCTCCACGGCCACGATCATCGCGGCGATCATCGTCACGGTCTTCATGGTGGCGATGCCGTTCGGATGGGCCTACGTCGTGCGCCACCACGGGCGCGACGAGACCAGCGCCCAGCAGCACTGAGCCACGACGCCCGCATGACCACCGTCCGCGAGCCCAAGGCCGAGGGTTCCCAGCGTGGGACCCCGCTGGGCGTGATGCTCGCCATCGTCGACTTCCCGATGCTCAGCACCGCGCTCCGCAGCGTCATCGACCAGGAGCAGGACATGCGCATCGTCGGCCAGGTGACCGACCGCGAGACCCTCACCGACCAGCTCCGCACCGCCAGCCCCGACGTCGTCGTCCTCGAGTGCGAGAGCGTCGGCAGCTACGGGTGCGGGACGTACGAGGCGATCGAGGCGATCCGGGCCGTGTGCCCGAACACCAAGATCATCGCGCTCGACTGCCGCTGCGCCGACGAGCAGTTCTCCGTGGCCCTCAAGGCCGGCGCCAACGGGTTCCTCACCCGCGAGGCGCAGCAGGCCGACGTGGTGGCCGCCGTCCGCGGTGTCGCCGCAGGCCACACGTACGTGAGCCCCGCGATCGTCACCCGCATGGTGGACACCTACGTCCGCAAGAGCCCCGACGCCGCCCTTGACGACCCCTATGAGGGCCTGTCCGAGCGCGAGCGCCAGATCCTGCTGCTGGCCGCCATGGGCCACACCAACAAGGACATCGCCCGGACCCTCCACCTGTCCGAGCAGACCGTCCACAACAATCGCGCGAACGTGATGGAGAAGCTCGGCCTGCACGACAGGGTCGAGCTCCTCCGCTACACGGTCCGGCGCGGCCTGCTGAACCCCTCGACCCTATGAAGACCCCGAAGACCCTGGGCGCCGCCTGGAACCGCATCCGGCCGCGCACACGCAAGGCCCGCGTCCTGTTCGCCCTCGGCTCGCTCGTCGGGCTGGTCATCCTCTCGGGTGCCCTGTTCGTCGGCGGCGCGATGGCGTGGGATCCGTACCTCCAGTTCAGCGTCGACCACAGCGTCAACGAGCGCGAGTGGGCCGGCCTTGAGATCGCCTACACGGATGTCGCCACGTGCGCCGAGTGCCACGAGCCCGAGCACGCGAAGCTGGTCTCCGCCACCCACGCGAAGATCGGCTGCGAGAGCTGCCACAGCGCGCTGGCCGAGCACGTCGCGCAGGGGACCGACGCGAGCTCCGACACGGTCGCCGAGAAGAAGCCGACCGAGGAGACCTGCCACCGCTGCCACACGGCAGCCGTCGGCCGGCCCGAAGGCTTCCGCGACATCACGCCGTCCGAGCACTACACCAGCGACTGCCTCGCCTGCCATGACCCGCACACGGGCATCTCGCAGCGGCCACCGGTCGTCATGCACCCGCTCGACGACCTGCCCCTGTGCATCACGTGCCACGGCCCCGAGGGGTTCAAGGCCCGCAATCAGCGCCACCCCGAGGCCAGCGAGGACGACCAGGGCTGTCTCGAGTGCCATGCCGCAGGCCGGGGCAAGGGCGACGCCGAGGACGGCACCGACAGCAACCAGGACGCAGACGAATGAACGACCCGCAGGTCCCGGTCGATGCAGACCTCGTCCCGCTCGAGCAGCTCGCCCCCGCCATCTCCACGATCTCCACGAGCCGCCGACGGTTCCTCGGCTTCGGGCTGACCATTGGCATCGCCGCCGCCTGCACCGCGGCGGCCGCGAAGTTCTTCCCGGTCTTCGCCGAGGAGACACCCGACACCACGCCGATCGTGCCCACCTACGACGCGGCCAGCGCCAGCTGGACGTTCGTGGTCGACACCTCCCTCTGCATCGGCTGCGGCCTCTGCGCCGTGGCGTGCAAGGAGGAGAACCACGTCCCCGAGGAGCCGATCTACAACCGGACCTGGATCGAGCGCCACGTCATCACCACCGACGGCGAGCTCTTCATCGACTCCCCCGACGGCGGCATCGACGGCTTCCCGCCCGAGTCCACGGCCCCCGGCGCCGCCGGCAAGCAGGTCGAGGAGTCCTACTTCGTCCCGCGCCTGTGCATGCAGTGCGCGGACTCCCCGTGCACGAAGGTGTGCCCGGTGAGCGCGACCTACCACACCCCCGAGGGCGTGATCCTGGTGGACGCCCGCCGGTGCATCGGCTGCGGCTACTGCCTCATCGCGTGCCCGTACGGTGCGCGGTACATCACGCCGGCCGGCGAGACGGTCCCCAACGACATGCCCGGCGTGGCCGACAAGTGCACCTGGTGCTACCACCGCACGAGCGAGGGCAAGAAGCCCGCCTGCGTCGAGGTCTGCCCGGTCGGCTCGCGCCAGTGGGGTGATGCCAGCAACCCCGATGATCCGATCACCGCCATCGTCAAGGAGGGCGCGGGCAAGCAGCTCTGGCCCGAGTACGGCACACAGCCCCGCGTCCTCTACCTCGGCCCCGTGAACGATGAGGCCTGAGCGATGACCGTCACCACCAAGCCCCTGACGCTCGGCCTGCTGGGCTACCAGATCCCGCTCAGCCCGCGCGCCCTGGCCCGTGCCCTCGTCATCGAGGTCCGCTCCATGCCCGTGGCCCTGCAGGCCTGGTTCGGGCTCCTCTTCGCCATCCTGGCCGTGTTCGCCCTGGCCGCCGTGGTCGCAATCCCGCCCGGTTGGGAGGTCTTCGGGACCAGCCCCAGCTTCGAGTGGGGCATGATGATCATCGGGTACGTGTTCTTCGCGATCATGACGAGCGGCCTGTGCCTCTCGGCGTCGCTGGGCACGGTGTTCGGAATCCAGCGCTTCCGCCCGTTCGAGAAGCGCCATGCGATCCTCGCGCTCCTCTCGCTGACGACCGCGTTCCTGATCATCGCGCTGGACCTGCACTACCCGGTCCGGATGATCTTCGGAGCGGTCTTCGTGCCGTCACCCGAGTCCCCCATGTGGTGGATGGGCGTCTTCTACGGCCTGTACCTCGTGGTCCTCATCATCGAGGTGTGGACGCTGTTCACGCCCCATCCGAAGATCCACCTCATCGCCTGCACCGCGTGCGCCATCACGGCGGTCGCCGCGCCGTCGACCCTCGGCCTGGTGTTCGGCTACGTCGGCGCCAAGGCCTTCTGGGCCGGCATCTGGACGCCGATCCAGATGATCGCCACGGCCGTCCTGCTGGGCACCGCGGTCCTGGGCATCGTCTTCTACCTGGTCCACCGGCTCAAGCTGGCGGACTGGAAGACCGCGGCGCCCGTCGCCCTCCCGTCGGTGCGGCTCCTGATGCTCATCGCCATCGCGGTCGCCGGCGCCCTGCTGGTCCGCCAGGCCGCGGTCGGTCTCGAGGGCGACGTGCGCGGCCTCCGCGAGGCGACCCTGGCCTGGATCACGGGACCGCTGGCGCTCGGCTTCTGGGCGCGCGTGATGATCGGCCTGGTCATCCCGGCGATCCTGATCATCCTGCCGATCTCGAAGAAGCCCGAGATGACGCTGGCCATCGCCATCATGATCCTGCTCGGCGTCTTCCTCGACCGGTACCTGTTCGTGATCGCCGGCCAGATCTACCCGATGACGTCCCAGTCGGGCATCGTCTCGCAGCCCTACGCCGAGTACTCCCCGACGGTCGTCGAGATGGTGATCATCGCTGGCGGGTTCGCCTTCATGGCGCTGATGTACACGCTCGCTGAGCGGTACCTGGACATGGGCCACGGCGGCGAGCACATCTTCTGGCCCTGGCCCTGGATCAAGGACCAGGACATCCACGATCCCGAGGACCACGAGGTCCACCACTCGCGCCACGGGCACGACGTGCACGAGGCCGACCAGGAGCCGGTGGTCGAGCCGAGCACGAGGCCGACCAGGAGCCGGTGCTCGAGCCGGCCGCCGCCGTCGCTCTTCCCGCCACCGTCGCCGTGCCGGCCGCCGTCGCTCTTCCCGCCGCCGTCGCCGTGCCGGCCGCCGTCGTCCATCCCGCCACCGCAGCGGCTGGAGCCGACCGGTGATCGCCAGGTACGCCTTCCGGATTGCCGTGGCGCTCCTGACGGTCGGGATCCTCGTCCTGGGGTCGTTCCTTGTGGTGGTCGCCATCCCGGACATCGCCGGCCAGACGGCGGTGGTCGAGTCGCCCTCACCCGAACCTACCGCGTCGGGCAAGTCCGCGATGGGCCTGTCGCCGGTGGGCATTGAGATGCCGACCGACACGGACTGCGACGCCTGCCACGTGACGACTACCGGCCTCGTTGGCACCAAGCCGATCCCGCCGATGGCGCACCCGCTCCTCGGCTGGCGCAACTGCACCGCGTGCCACTCGCTGGGGAGCCTGGTCACCACCGCTCCGGGCCACTCGAGCCTGCACAAGGACGAGTGCCTGATCTGCCACCAGACCGCGGTCGCCGCCGGTGCCGCGACCAAGGCGCCGATGCGACCAGAGCACATGGCCGAAGGCGGCGAGCAGTGCACCTCATGCCACGGCGTCGATGAGCACGCGCCGATGCCCGATTCGATGAAGGACCGTGGCGGCAACTGCTGGATCTGCCACAACGGCGAGGAGTTCACGTACCTGTTCGAGGAGTCGTCACCGGCGGTCGAGGAGTCCTCACCGGCGGTCGAGGCAGAGGGCTCCTCCACGCCGGCCCCGTCCGCGGGGACCGGCTCCACGGTCGGCGACGGCCCGCTCTACGCCCTGGACGTTCGCCGGGTCCCCTGACCGCTGAGGTACCGGCGCGTCGTCGGCACCGGGCGGCGTGCGTGGGCACCGGCGCGTCGTCGGCACCGGGCGGCGTGCGTCGCGCACCGGGCGGCGTGCGCGCGACCGGGCGGCGTCGTCGGCACCGGGCGGCGTGCGCGCGAAGCAATACCCTCGGGCCTGAGTGTCGTCGCGTTGCGTGCGGAGCACCGTCACGGTGGCCTCCGGGGCTCCTGCCGGTCTCGGGGCGTTGTTGCTGTGCACCGGCGGCAACGGCGCGTCAGAAGCGGTCGGATCTATTGCCTGCGGTGCACGGCCCGATGGCCGGCGCGGATCCGGGTCAGGCCCGGCGTCAGGCCCGGCCCTTCACCATGTCGATCAGGCGGCCCACGACCCGCTCGCCATCGGCGCGCAGCCCGTTGTGGGCGTACTCGTTGGTGATCCAGGGCTGCAGCCCGCGGACCAGCGAGCGCCGTCTCCTCGGCGAAGGCCCGCTCCACGTACACGTCGTCCACGTAGATCGTGGCCGCCACCGGGACCTCGTTGCGGGCGAGCCGCTCCGCGTCGAAGAGGCGCGGCCACGGATGCTCGGCGAGCAGGTGGGCGGCCTCGCGATGCGGCCGCAGGCCCCCGAAGTCCTCCCACATCGACGGGAACACGTGCTCCGCCACGAACAGGTCGCCGTCCACCAGCTCGTCTGGGAGGAGGCGGGCGGCGGACCACCTGGTGGGAACGCCGTCCGCGTACGAGGACTCGTGCAGGGTCGCGTAGATCGGGTTGCGCTCCCAGCCCGAACCGCGCTCCACGTCGAACAGGAACGCGTTCGACCCGAACGGCAGCTCCAGCACGTGGTGCAGGTGCTCGAACCCGGCGGAGTCGCCCAGCCACATGCCCAGGCCCCGGAACCGCGTCTCCGTCAGGCGGTCGCCGCCGGGCAGCCGGACGTCCTCGTCGCGGAGCCGCCGGAAGATCTCCCGGACCCGCGCCCGGTCGTCCGGGTAGCGGGCGAAGTAGCGCCGGTTCGCCTCGATGACCCGCACGTAGGTTGCGGCGTAGATGTCGTCCACCGGCCGCCCCACCGGGGAGAGTCCCCCGGTGATCAGCGCCGCCGCCAGCCCCTCGGGCGCGAACGAGAGGTACGTCAGCGACGTGAACCCGCCGAACGACTGGCCCAGCACCGTCCACGGTCCCGACCCCAGCTCCGCGCGGATCGCCTCGCAGTCGCGCACGATGGCATCGGCCCGGAACAGGGCCAGGTATGCCGCCTGATCGGCTGCGGTCGCGCCGGGGATGGAGGCGCCCACCGGCGTCGACCTGCCCGTCCCGCGCTGGTCCAGGAGCAGCACCCGGTACTCGGCGAGGGCCCGCTTCATCCAGCCCGACGGCGGGGAGGTTGGGCGCGTCGCCTCGAACCCCGGGCCGCCCTGGAGGAAGACGAGGTATGGCCGGTCGAGCCCGTCGGGAGCCGCCACCTCACGGGTGAAGACCGTGATGGTGGCGCCGTCGGGGGCGGCGTAGTCCAGGGGGACGGTGTGCTCGCGCTCGGTGAGGACGGCACCGGGCACCCGGTACGTGACGGCTGCAGACGTGGACACGGAACGGAACCTCCTACCAGCGCTGGTGGACGAGCGGCTTGATGCGGCCTTCATACAGCTCCCACACCCGCTCCAGCGTCGCCGGGGGAAGCGGTGCCAGCGAGGCGGCGGCGGCGTTCGCGCGCGCCTGCTCGGGGGACTTGGCGCCGGGGATCGCCGTCGTCACCCCCTCGTGCATGAGGATCCAGCGCAGGGCCATCTGCGCCATCGTGGCGCCCTCGGGCACCAGCGCCCGCAGCTCCTCGACGACCTCCAGGCCCGTCTCGAAGTCCACGCCCGCGAACGTCTCACCGCGGTCGAAGGCGGCGCCGTCGCGGTTGTAGAGCCGGTGGTCGGACGAGGCGAACGACGTGCCCGACGACATCTTCCCGGTCAGCAGCCCCGACGCCAGCGGCACCCGGGCCAGCACGCCGACGTCGCGCCGCAGCGCCTCCGCGAGGAAGTGGTCCGCCGGCCGCTGGCGGAACATGTTGAAGATGATCTGGACCGAGGCGACACCCGGGAACTCGATCGCCTTGAGCGCCTCCTCCACCTTCTCGACGGAGACCCCGTACGCGGCGATCACGCGGGCTGCGACCAGGTCGTCGAGCGCCGCGAAGATCTCGGGCATGTAGTAGGTCTGCGTGGGCGGGCAGTGGAGCTGGACGAGGTCGATGGTCTCCACGCCCAGGTTCTCCCGCGAGCGGTCGAGCCAGGCGCGGAACTGCTCCGGCGTGTACAGCGATGGATCCAGGGGCGCCCGGCGGATCATCTTGGTGGCCACGAAGAACGACTCGCCGGCGCGCTCGCGCAGGAACCGCCCGATCACCCGCTCCGAGCGCCCGTCGCCGTAGACATCGGCCGTATCGATGAGCGTCACCCCGGCGTCGGCGGCGGCATGCAGGGCCGCCAGGCTCGCGTCGTCGTCGACATCGCCCCAGTCGGCCCCGATCGCCCATGCGCCAAAGCCGATGACGCTGACGTCGCGCCCGGTCTTGCCGAGCCTGCGGTACTCCATGGGAACCTCCTCGTGTGTCAGGCTCCAGCCTACGCTGCGCTGATGTGACGAAGGGCCCTATCCCGACCGGCACCGGGGCAGGGACCATGCGCCCTTCACGCGCGACCGCGTCCCAGCGTGCACAGGAGGATCACCCGGGTGGCTGACCTGACGACGGAGTTCACCGGCATCGCCTTCGAGAACCCGTTCCTGCTCGCCTCCGCCCCGCCCACCGAGTCGGAGGGCAACATCCAGCGGGCCTTCGAGGCCGGCTGGGGCGGGGTGGTCACCAAGACCATCGGGCTCCACCCGGTGGTCAACGTGCCCGGCCCCAAGACCAAGTTCCTCCGGCTCGACAACGACAGCGCGCGCCTCTCGATGAGCAAGCGGCCGGACTCCACCCTGATGGCGTCCTGGAACTGGGAGCTCATCAGCGACAAGCCGATGGACTGGTGGCTGCCCAAGCTGCGGGCCATCAAGGCCAACTGGCCGAATCGCGTCCTCGTGGCCTCGATCATGGCGGGCTCCGGGAACGACCGGGAGCTCCACGCCTGGCAGACGCTGGTCGAAGGCGTGCAGGACGCGGGCGCCGATGCGATCGAGCTCAACTTCTCCTGCCCGCACATGGACCGCGTTGACATGGGCGCCAACGTGGGCAAGGACGCGGTGCTGTGCTCCGTCTCCACCCAGGCCGTGAAGGCCGTCGCCAAGGTGCCCGTGTGGGTCAAGCTCACGCCGGCCACGGCAGACATCGTGGAGGAGGCGCGCGCCACCTTCCTCGGCGGCGCCGACGCGATCGTGTCGTCCAACACCTGGCCCAGCGTGCCCACCGTGGACCCGCTCACCGGCGAGTTCGAGGTGAACGTGGACGGCATGGTGTCCGCGGGCGGCATGGGCGGCCCCGCGATCCTGCCGCTGTCGCTGGCGAAGATGGCGCAGATGGCGCAGGCGTTCCCCGACAACGCCTTCAGCGGGATCGGCGGCATCAGCACCTTCGCCGACGCGCTCAACTACTTCATGCTGGGCTGCGGGACGGTCCAGGTGGCCACCGCGGCGATGCTCGACCACGCCATTGGGCCCAACGTCATCCGCAACCTCAACGACGGGCTCGCCGCGTTCCTGGACCACAATGCGGGG
Source organism: uncultured Chloroflexia bacterium (assembly GCA_963748625.1). Classification (GTDB taxonomy): domain Bacteria; phylum Chloroflexota; class Limnocylindria; order Limnocylindrales; family CSP1-4; genus CAIXZV01. Next base: position 63,283 of record CAVVJT010000007.1, read on the forward strand.
CGCGGCTGGAACCGCCTGGAGGACTTCCGCGGGTACAACCGCAACCGGGTCGTCGCGCAGGGCGAGATCCGCCGGCCGGACGGCGCGGGCTACACGGGCGGCTACGAGGAGGACGCCGGCGAGGGCTACAGCCGCGGCGTCGTGCCCGGCTGACCTCGGAACGGCGGGCACCTGACCCTGTGAGCGGGGCGACTGGGGTGTCCGACGGCCCGATTTCGCTGGGCCATTGGACTCTCCGTGACCGTGGCGCCGCGCAGGCAACGTCTCGGCAGGGTTGGAAGCCCACGAAACCACCCGGCAGACGACTGCGCGGATGTTCACAATGTCGCGCAACGTCTCCCGGACACCCGAGGCGCATGGAGGGGCGCAGGGTGGAAGGGGGCGCAATCGTGGCCATAGGCCGGTGAAGGAACCGGCCGCAGCGGACCTGGAGGGAGCGCATGGCAATGGCCCTGGAGCAGACCGTCCTACCGGATGGACGGGTCGAGCTCGCACCCGAGGTTGACGCAGGTCTCGGGACGTCCGGCCTTCACAACGAGGACCTGGCCCCGGTCCCCATTGCGAAGCGCACCTGGACGACCTACAACTACCTGGCCCTGTGGGTCGGCATGGCGATCAACGTGCCGACGCTGGGCGCTGGCCTCGGGCCTGATCGGCCCTCGGCATGGCCTGGTACCAGGCGATCTTCACGATCTTCTTGGGCAACCTGATCGTCCTGGTCCCGATGCTCCTGATCAGCCACGCGGGCACCAAGTACGGCATCCCGTACCCGGTCTTCGCGCGGGCCTCGTTCGGCACCTACGGTGCCAACCTGCCGGCCCTCATCCGGGCCGGGGTGGCCTGCGGCTGGTTCGGCATCCAGACGTGGATCGGCGGCACCGCGCTGTTCGCCGTCGTCGGCGCCCTGCTGGGCCCGGACTCCTTCTGGGTGACAGCCGACAAGGTCTCGCATCGGCTATCGGCGTCGCGGCGTCGCCAGCCATGGACCGCGTGGCTCAGCTTCGCCATCTTCTGGGCCCTCAACATGATCATCGTGCTCTGGGGCATGGAGGCCATCAAGCAGTTCGAGAACTGGGCGGCCCCGTTCCTGATCGTCGTCTTCCTGGGCCTCATGATCCTGATGGTCGCCCAGGCCGGCGGCCTGGGCCCGGTCATGGCTGAGTCCGGCACCCTGGGCTGGGGTCCCGAGTTCTGGGCGATCTTCCCGCTCTCGCTCATGGGCATGATCGCGTTCTGGTCCACCCTGTCGCTCAACATGCCGGACTTCACCCGGTTCGGGCGCAGCCAGACGGAGCAGGCGTCGGCCAGGCCCTCGGCCTGCCCACCACCATGACGCTGTTCCCGCTCGTCGGCGTCATCACCGACGTCCGCGACCGTGATCGTGTTCAAGGAGGCCGATCTGGGATCCGGTCACAGCTCACCGGCATGCTGGAGAACCCGATCCTGCTGATCATCATGCTCGCGGCCCTGGCCCTCGCCACGCTGACCACCAACGTGGCCGCGAACGTCGTGAGCCCGTCGTACGACTTCTCGAACCTCTGGCCGAAGCGCATCAGCTTCCGGACCGGCGGCATCATCACGGGCATCCTCGGCATCCTGATCATGCCGTGGAACCTGCTGCAACGACCCCAACAGCTACATCTTCACCTGGCTGGGCACCTACGGCGGCGCCACCGGCGCCATCGCCGGCGTCCTCATCGCCGACTACTGGTGGGTCCGCCGCAACAAGCTCAAGCTGGCCGACCTCTACCGCTCCGACGGCGTCTACGGCTACGCCAAGGGCTGGAACTGGATCGCGGTCGTCGTCGCTGCTGGTCGGCATCGTGTTCGCCATCGGCGGTGCGAATGGCGGCCCCTTCCCGGCCGAAGGGTTCATCCCGCTGCAGCTCTTCCGCGACTCTACGACTACAGCTGGGTCGTGGGCCTGGTCGTCGCATTCGTCCTCTACGGCGTGCTCACCCTCTCGCTCGGCAAGAAGCACCTCAAGGAGCAGATGGCCTGATCGCCGGGCCGGCCACGCCGGCCCGCAACCCTGCACCAGCGGAGGCCCCGTCGCGGACGCGGCGGGGCCTTCATCCGTGGATCGCGTCGTCAGGCCAGGTAGCGCACCCAGAGGTAGACGGTCGAGATCACCATCGACATCAGCACGGTGACCGACCCGTACTTGAGGAACTGGCCGAAGGTGATCGGGTGGCCGGCCTGGCGGGCGATGTTGGAGACCAGCACGTTCGCCGATGCGCCAACGATCGTGAGGTTGCCGCCCAGGCACGCGCCCAGCGCCAGCGCCCACCACAGCGGCTCGGCGTTCATGCCGCTGGCGGCGAACTGCTGGACGACCGGGATCGCGGTCGCGGTGTACGGGATGTTGTCCACGATGGCCGACACGATCGCCGAGAACCAGAGCAGCGCGATCGTGGCCACGTCGGCCTGGCCACCGGTGACCTCGATGAGCCTCTCGGCGAGGCCCGCGATGATCCCGGTGGCCACGAGGCCCTCGACCATCATGAACAGGCCGATGAAGAAGAAGAGCGTGTTCCACTCGATCTCGCGCAGGGCCGTGCGCGGCTCCGTGCCGGAGACAAGGAGCATGGCCATGGCACCCAGCAGCGCGATGGTCGCGGGCTCCACCCCCAGCGCGCCGTGGGCGAGGAAGCCCACGATGGTCGCCCCGGTGACGACCAGCGCCCGGATCGAGGAGGCCCTTGTCCTTGATCACGTCGTCCTCGGTCGCCTCGAGCGCCTCGGTGCGTCGCTCCGAGGGGACCTGGAGATGGCCTTTGAACGTCAGCCACATGATCCCCAGGAACACGGCCATGATGATGATGACCACTGGTGTCAGGTTCGCGAGGAACGCCCCGAACCCGAGGCCTGCCGCGGACCCGATCATGATGTTGGGCGGGTCGCCGATCAGGGTCGCCGTGCCCCCGATGTTGGAGCTCAGGATCACCGCCACGAGGTAGGGCATCGGCGACACGCCCAGGCGCTTCGACACGGACAGCATCACCGGGGTGACCAGCACGACCGTGGTGACGTTGTCGAGGAACGCCGACAGCACCGCGGTCACCAGCGAGAGGATCATGAGCAGGGCGATCGGGCGGCCCTGCGACAGGGCCACCGAGCGGATGGCGATCCACTCGAAGAACCCGGTCTTCACCAGCACCGAGGCGATCACCATCATCCCGGCCAGCAGGAAGATGACGTCCAGGTTGATCGCCGCGAAGGCCTCGTGCTCGTCCAGGATGCCGAGCGCCACGAGCATCAGGCCCGCGATGACCGCCGTGATGGTGCGGTCCGGCTTCTCGATCGCGATCAGGACATAGGCGATGACGAACAGGCCGCCAGCGATCCAGGCCTCGGGGATCACCGGTACACCAGCGGTGACGCGGTCCCGTGCACGGTCACGTCCATGGGCTGCATCGGCTGGGCCATCGGCGAATTATGGTGCCCGGCAAGCGGGCGGGTGGGGCGTTCCCGTGGTGCCGGGCGGCGGAGACGGCCTCGGCAGCCTCAGCGGCCCAGGCGCCACTGCCAGCGGCGGGCGGCCTGGAGCCTTGCCTGGAGCTGGCTCTCGGTGGCCTCGGTCACGCGGCGGATGCCCGCCAGGCGGTTCAGCTCCAGGTTGACGGCGGCGAACGTCAGGCCCGACACGCGCGCGATGTCCTTGGCCGCCTCGGCGTTGGCGGCCCGCAGGCGGTCCTTGACCTCGCGGCGGGTGAGACCCGTGCCGTCCATCGGCAGCGCGGCGAGCGGCGGCGGCGGCCCGAGCTCGAAGTCGATGGAGCCGTCGGCGCCGTCGGCCCAGTCGTCGGGGAGCGCCTCGTTCCAGGGGGCGACAGCCGCCGCCTCGCCCGTGGCCACGGCGGACAGCGCCGCGAACAGGGAGAGCTGGTCGCCCATCATCGGCTGGTCGTCCGGCCCCTGCTGCTGAGGCAGCGTGTCGTCGTCCTCGCCGCGGGCCTTCTTGCGCAGCGAGTGGCGGCGCGCCTCGGCGATCTCGGCGGCCCGGATGCGCAGCCGGAGGTCGTCGGGGATGAACAGCCAGGCACGCTGGTCGCGGATGCCCGGCGTCCAGCGCACGAAGCGGCCCACCGCCTGGCGGAAGAAGAGGTCCGTCGTGACCGTCGTCGCGTAGACGCCCACGCGCAGCCGCGGGATGTCCACGCCCTCCGACACCATGCGCACCGCGACCAGCCACGGGTCCGACGAGGACGCGAACTTCGCGATCTTCGCCGAGGCCTCCGGGTCGTCCGACGTGACGATCTCCGCCGGCCGGCCGATCTCCTTGCGCAGCAGCTGGGCGATGCCGCGGGCGTGGTCCTGGTCCATGGCGATGACGAGGCCGCCGGCGTCTGGCTGGTGGCGTCGGACGTCGTCAAGCCTGGCGACGGCGTCACGCATGACGGTGGGCAGCCACTCCCCGTCGATGGAGAGCGCGGTGCGCAGGCGCTGGTTCGCGAGCTGGTTCGCGAGCGGGTCGTCGAAGGTGGCCTGGTACACCGCGCCGTCTGGCGCGCTCCACTCCATCTCCCCGCCGACGCGCGGGAAGTACACCGGGCGCACGACGCGGCCGTCGCGGAGGGCATCGCCGTAGCCGTACTCGAAGTCGGGGACGGCCTCGTCCTGCTCGTACCGGACGAACGGGATGGCGCGCGTGTCGGAGCGGAACGGCGTGCCCGACAGGCACAGGCGGCGCGCGCTCTCGCTGAACGCCTCGCGGACGGCGTCGCCCCAGGCCTGCTCGTCGCCGGCGTGGTGGACCTCGTCGAGGACGACGTAGGCGCCGCGGGCGAGCGGGCGCAGCTCCTTCGCCGACATCGCGACCTGCTGGTAGCTCGTGACGACGCCGTGCATGTCCGGGGGCATCGCCCCGTCGGCCGGCGTCCAGGCCGGGTCCAGGTGGAGGCCCAGCTTCGTGGCGGCGGCCGCCCACTGGACCTTGAGGTGGGCCGTGGGCGCGACGATCACGACGCGGGCCGGCTGCTCCGCGAGAATGGTCCGCAGGGCGGCCAGGGCGAACGTCGTCTTGCCGGCGCCCGGCGTGGCGACGGCGAGGAACTCCGGCCGGCGCGTGGCCGCATACCGCGCGAGCGCGGCGTGCTGCCAGGGGCGGAGTCGGACGCTGCGGGACATGGCACCAAGTGCGAAGGGGGAGGACGGGGCCCGGGACGCGCGACTCGGCCGCGCATGGCCACGGCGCAGCGGCAACGGGGCCACCGCACGGGCCGATGGTACCGAGGGCTAGGGTTCGCCGCTCCTGGCAGCCGGGTCCCGGAAGGCCGGCATCCGGCCGACGGCGACCAGGAGCCCTTGGATCAGCGCCTCGGGGCGAGGCGGGCACCCCGGCACGAGGACGTCGACGGGGAGGACCTCGCCGATGCCGTCCCGCCCGGCGTAGCTGCCGGCGAACACGCCGCCGCTGATGGCGCACGCGCCGACGGCCACCACGAGGCGCGGCTCCGGCATCGCCTCGTACGTGCGCAGGGCGGCCTCCTCGAGGTTCCGGGTCATCACGCCCGTCACCAAGAGGACGTCCGCATGGCGCGGCGAGGCCACGAAGTCGATCCCCAGGCGTTGGAGGTCGTGGTACGGGTTCAGCAGCGCGGCGATCTCCCAGTCGCATCCGTTGCAGGACCCTGCGTCCAGGTGGCGCACATGGAGGGACCGTCCGAGGCGGCGACGGGTGGCGTGCCGGAGCTCGCGTGCCTCGGCGGAGTCGGGCGTGGTCACGGCCGGTCCTCCAGGGGGCGCTCGATCACGAGCGACGCCCGCGTCGCGGCCGCGAGCTCGATCCGCCCCCCGAGGACCAGGGCACCGGTGGGGCAGGCCCGGGCACAGGCTGCGCAGAAGATGCAGGCGCCGGCGTCGAGCACCCAGGCCGCGTCCGTCACCCTGATCGCGGCGGTCGGGCAGGCGGCTGCACAGGCGGCGTTGCCGTCGCAGCGTGCGGCGTCGAGCTCCGGCAGCCCGCGGGCCACAGCGGCCAGGACAGGCGGCTCGGCAGGGTAGCGGCTGGTGACCGGGCCGCGCCGGAGCGGCCGCAGGATTCGGTCGAGGACGTCCATCGGCATGCTCAGCGGTCCGTGCAGGCGTAGCAGAGCTCGAAGCTCTTGTTGATGAGCGGGAAGTCGGGGACGAGGTCACCGGGCACGGCGGCTGCAACGACCGGCCAGTTGGCGAACGACCCGGAGCGCAGTCGCAGCCGGTCGATGGTGCCGTCCTCGCCGGCCCGCAGCCAGATCCACGAGGCGCCTCGCGGCCCCTCGGCGGCTCCGAGCGCCGTGGCCCCCACGGGCGGGGCCGGCAGCCTGCGGCCATCGACGGCCACCGGGCCGCCGGGCAGCCTCGCGACGACCGAGCGCAGGATCCGCAGCGATTCGACCGCCTCCTGCGCGCGCATGTGGAAGCGGGCAGCGGCGTCGCCCGTCGCGGCGGTCGCGACCTCCACGCCGCACTCGGGGTAGGCGGCGTAGGGACGATCAACGCGGAGGTCGACCGCGATGCCGGACGCCCGGGCCGCGATCCCCAGCGCGCCCAGGGCCTCGGCGGTCTCGAGCGGGACGACGCCCGCTCCGTGGAGGCGCGCCATCACCCCCGAGGAGCGGACAAGGGCCCGCACCGCCGATGCGAGCTCGGTCCCGACCTCGCCCAAGAGGGCCGGCAGGGCGGCGAGGCCCGCCGGGTCGAGGTCGGCCGCGAGCCCGCCTGGGACGATCATGCCGGTGAGGTACCGGTGGCCGGTGAGCGCGTCGTTGGCTCGGAGGAGCCGTTCCTTGAGCCAGCCGAGCCGCGACACGCCCGGGTAGAACCCGATCCCCGCGCAGATGTTGCCGAGGTCGCCCACATGGTTGTAGAGGCGTTCCAGCTCCGCCAGCAGCACGCGGGCGAAGCGGGCGCGCGGGGGCACGGTGACGCCGGTCAAGGACTCGACGGCGTCCGCGTAGGCGAGCGCATGGGTGACCGTGCACACGCCGCAGGCGCGCTCGACGACGGGGGTTGCCGCAGCGAACGTGCGGCCCTCGACCAGCTTCTCCAACCCGCGGTGGGTGAAGAACAGGCGCGCATCGAGGTGCAGGACTCGCTCGCCGATCGCGGAGAACCGGAAGTGGCCAGGCTCGATGATCCCGGCGTGGATCGGCCCGACGGGCAGCTGGTAGACGCCCTCGCCGTGCACCTCGAATGGCACGAAGCGCCGGTCGCCCACGGGCGCGCGCTCACCCGCTGGGACGTCCTTGCGCAGCGGGTGGTAGCCCCGCGGCCAGCGCTCGTGGAGGACCAGCCGCCGCGGGTCCGGATGCCCGATCGGGACGATCCCGAACAGATCGCGCATCTCGCGCTCGTCCCAGTGGGCCGCCGGGACGAGCGGTGTGATCGACGGGTACGTTGCGGCCTCGAGGGGGATCGCCGATCGGAAGCGGGCGAGCGAGCCGTCTGGACGCATCGCCACCGCCTCCACCCCATAACGGTCGCTCCCGATGGCCCGGTCGTCGAGACCAACCAGCGTGACGAACCGTCCGCCGGCGTCGAGCACCTCGCGGACCCGCGCCCCCAGCGCCTCGGGGACCACCTCGAGCACCGCGACCTCTGCGGATGCGGGGGCGGCGGCTGATGCGCCCTGGCGGCGGGTCCCGGAATCCAGCGTCTCAGCCATGTCAGCCTCCGAGCACCAGTACCACCTGGTCGAGGATCGCGCGCAGCGCAGGTGGCGTCCACACGCCCAGCACGATCACCACGCCGAGCGGCATGGACAGGAGCACGAGGCCCGGCAGGCGATACGCGCGGCCGCCGCGGGGGCCCGCGTCATGCGGGTCCGGGTCATGCGGGTCCGGGTCATGCGGGTCCCCTGCCGCCCCGGCCGCCTTGGGCGCCGGCGCCGCTCCAGCGGGCTGGCCCTGGTCACCGGCGGGATGGCGCGCACCGGCATGCTGCCCGCTCGCGCGGGCGGCTGGCGCAACCGCGAGCCGGACGATATGGAACAGCAGGCCCGCAACGGCCAGGGCGAGGATCACGGCCGCCAGCGCCGCCGCGAGGCCCCATCCGCGGTCGATGCCGCCCAGGAGCACCGCGATCTCCGCAACGAAGATGCCCGATGGCGGCAGACCCGCGAGCAGCAGCGACGCGACCACCAGCGCCGAGCCCTCGACCGGAGACCGGGCAACGCTCCCGGTCAGCCGCCCGATGCGCCGGCTCCCCCGGTCCGCGACAAGGCGGCCGGCGGCCAGGAACGCGGTCGACTTGGCCAGTCCGTGACAGGCGAGGTGCAGCGTGAACCCCAGGAGCGCGAGCTCGCCGCCGAAGCCCAGGGCCAGCGTGGCCAGCCCGAGATGCTCGATCGACGAGTAGGCGAGCAGCCGCTTGACGTCGCCCTGGGCAACGATGAACGGGAGGGCGACGAGCAGGCTCAGCAGGCCGAAGGCGACGAGCAGCGTGGACGAGAAGTCCGGCCCCACTGCACCCATCACGACGAGGTGGAACCGTGCGAGCGCGTACAGCGCCACCGCGAGCGAGGCCCCCGACAGGATCGCCGAGATGGGGCTCGGGGCCTGGCTGTGCGCATCCGGCAGCCAGGTGTGGAACGGGGCGAGGCCGGCCTTCGTGCCGTACCCGGCCAGCGCGAAGATGAACGCCAGGCGCACGAACGCAGGATCCAGCCGGTCCGAGATCCCGATCAGGCGCGTCCACGAGAGGGCGTCGCTCGTCTCCCCCAGCACGCCCACCGAGGATGCGTACAGGAGCAGCGTGCCCAGCAGCGCGAAGCCGATGCCGATCGAGCCCAGGATCAGGTACTTCCAGGCAGCCTCGATCGCCGTCCGGGTGCGGAGGTATCCCACGAGCAGGGCCGACACGATCGTCGAGAACTCCACCGCGACCCACACCAGGCCCAGGCTGTCGAGGAGCGGGGTCGCCGCCAGCCCGGCGGCGAACCATGCCAGGAGCGCGTAGTAGCGCCCCTGGTGGTGTCCGTGGGAGACGCCCGCGTCGGGATCCGCCGGCTCGTGGGCCAGGTGGTCGGGCGACCCCGCGAGGCCGATCGCGGTGACGACCAGGACCAGGACCAGGAAGTAGGCGCCCAGGGCGTCGACCGCGACGAGGCCGTCGAACGCGCGGACCGGCCCGCCCGAGAAGACCGTGCCCGCCAACGCAAGGCCGGCGACGATCGCCAGCCCCAGGCCGGCCGTCACGGCACGGGCCGCGGACCGCGGCGGCGCGAACCATGCGACCACGCCCGCGAGGGCCGGCACGACCACGGTGGCGAGGACCAGCGCCTCGATCATCCGCGGAGGCTCCGCAGGTGGTCGGTCGAGATGGTCCCGTGGTCGTCGATCATCCGGCGCGTGTAGACCCAGGCGACGACGACTGCGATCAGCACGTCGAACAGCACGCCCAGCTCGACGACAAACGGCATGCCGTAGGTGAGGGAGAAGGCCGCGAGCGCGATGCCGTTCTCGAACACCAGCAGGCCGACCACCAGCGAGAGCACCTTGCGCCGCGTCATCACCACCAGGAGGCCGGTGAGGACCTGGGCGATGGCCGCAGGGAGCGCGCGCGTCACCGACAGGCTGGTCCCGGGCGCGAGTCCGTCGGCGGCGATGCTCGCGGTGAACACGATGGCGACTGCCGCCGCAAGCGACAGGCGGGGTCCGAGCAGCGGATGCCGCTCGGTCCGGACGAGCGACCGGCGCAGGCTGGCGCCCAGGACGAGCGGGACGACGACACCCTTCACGCCCGCTGCGAGGAGCCCGCCCACGACGAGGTGCCAGGACCCGGTCGCCACGCCCACCACCACGGCGGACAGGCCGACCAGGACCGACTGCACCGCCACCATCCAGATCGCGCGGCCGATGGACCGCGTCACGGCGATGAGGACGCCCAGGATCACGATGGCCGCCGCGAACGAATCGACCAGCTCCGCGGCTGCGGCCGCATCCAGGCTCATGCCGGCAGCCAGATGCGTGCCGCGAGCCCGATGGCCGCGAGCAGGGTCGCCGTCCCGAGCAGCGCGGGAAGCACGAGGATGCGCAGCTTGGCGAGTGTCGCGTCCAGCACGCCGAGCGCGGCTGCGGCGAGCGCCAGCTTCAGGAGCAGCGACAGGGTGGCCACGAGAAGCGCCGCAGGATCCGCGGAGGTCGTGGTGCCGGCAGGGACGAAGGCCGCGGCGAAGAGGCCGACGACCAGCACGAGCTTGAGCTCCGAGGCGTAGACCAGCATGGCGAGACGGGGCCCGGTCGCCTCGAGGAGCATCCCCTCGTGGATCATCGTCAACTCGAGGTGCGTGTCCGGGTTGTCGAACGGCTCATGTCCGGTCTCCGCAACGGCAACGATAGTGAACGCTGCCGCCCCCAGCAGGAGGGCGGGCGTGAACCATGCCCGCCCGGCCGCAGCACCGGCGGCAACGATGCTCCCGAGATCCGTGGATCCGGCCGCGAGGACGGCGCCCGCGAGCGCCAGCAGGAGGGCGGGTTCCACGAGGGCGGCAATCGCCACCTCGCGGCTGCTGCCCATGCCCCCGAACGCGCTGCCCGCATCGAGCGCGGCGAGCGCCAGCACGAAGCGTCCGAGCGCCAGCAGCCCGATCACCACGATCACGTCGCCCCATCCCGGCAACGGCGACTGCTGGCCGACCATCGGGACCAGCATCGTGGCCACCAGCACGGACGCCAGGACCAGCGGCGGCGCGAGGCGTGTCAGCGGGCCGGCGGCCTCGCTCTCGACGACCTCCTTGCTCCACCACTTGGCGAGGTCACGGTAGCCCTGGAGCAGCGGGGCGCCGCGACGGTACTGCAGGCGGGCCTTGACCTTGCGCGTGATCCCCAGGAGCAGCGGGGCGACGGCGAGCACGACGACGACCTGGATGAGCGCCGGGGCCAGGACGTCGATTGCTGCGGTCATGTCGCTCACCGGACAAGGACCAGCAGAATCACCACCGTGGCCACCGTGTACGCGAGGTAGAGCTGCAGGCTGCCGGACTGCAGCCGGCGGGCCAGCTGGGCACCCCGGACGGCCCAGCGGTGGATGGGTCCATAGACTCGCTCGTCGAGGAGCTGGCGGGAGCTGCTCCGGTAGCGCACCGTGCGGGGGAACGGGGTGCCCGGATGCAGTTCGACGGTCAGCTCCCGGGCGGGCCGCAGGATGTCCCCGAAGTAGAGCCGGACGAGCTTCGCGAAGCTCGCGGATGTGTACTCGAAGGCGGGCTCCGGCAGCACCCCGCAGGTCCAGGTGGGAGCCCGCCGGACGCGGCGCCCGCGGATGCCGGCCAGCCAGGCGAGCAGGAACACGAGGACGAGCAAGAGGAACAGCGGGGCGGCCGCGTAGCCCGGCGATCCGGCCAGCCCCTGGACGCTCCCGGCTGCCGGGGACCCGAGGGTCGCGCTGCCCGGGCCCAGCACGCCAACGGCGACGCTGCCCGCACGGGCGGCAAGCGGGCCGGCGGCCACCCCGGCCAGCACGCAGGCGGCGGCCAGCGTCCCCATCGCAAGGCGCATGGAGCGGCCCACCTCCGCAGCCCCCGCAGCACCGGCGCTCCGCGGCAGTGCGAGGAACCCCACGCCCGTCGCCTTCACGAAGGTGGCCACCGCAAGCGCGGCCGTCAGCCCGAGCCCGGCGACAGCGACGAGCATGACCGAGCGGACCACAGGCGGCAGCGCAGCGTCGCCGGCCGCTCCAAGCAGCGCCTGGAAGGTGAGCCACTCACCTGTGAACCCATTCAGCGGTGGCAGGCCGCTGATTGCCGCGGCGCCTGTCACGAACACCACGGCGGTGACCGGCATGACCCGGGCCAGTCCGCCGAGGCGGTTCAGGTCGCGGGTGCCGGCCGCCTCCTGCACCGAGCCCGCCGCAAGGAACAGCGCGGACTTGAACAGCGCGTGGTTGAAGGCGTGGACGAGGACCGCGGCCATGGCCACGGTGGCGATCGTGCCCACACCGTGGGCCGCAGCGACCAGTGCCACGCCCAGCCCGATCAGGATGATCCCGACGTTCTCGATCGTGCTGAACGCGAGAAGGCGCTTGAGATCGTCCTCCATCATCGCGTACAGGACGCCCAGCACGGCCGACACGAGGCCGATCCCCAGCACCGTCATCCCCCACCAGTCCGGACCAGGGCCGAGGATCTCCACGCCGAAGCGGATGAGGCCGTAGATGCCGGCCTTGACCATCACACCCGACATCACGGCCGAGACGTGGGACGGCGCGACCGGGTGAGCGCGCGGCAGCCAGACGTGGAACGGGATCGCGCCGGCCTTCGTGCCAAAGGCGACAAGCAGGAGCAGGAACACGATGTCGCGGACGGGTCCAGGCAGGGATGCGGCGGCGGCGGCGAACCCCTCGAGATCCGTGGAGCCGGACGTGGCCGCGAACACGCCGAAGGCCACGACCAGCGCGGCGGCGGCGAGGTGGGTCAGCGCGAGGTAGACGTACCCGGCGCGGGCGGTGGCAGGCGTCGGTCGGGATCCGATGACGAGGATGGCCGAGCTGACGGCCATGAGCTCCCAGGCCAGCAGGAACGCGAACGCGTCACCGCTGCCGAACACGAGCGCGAGACTGCCGATGAAGACCGGCGCTGCGGCGGCTGCACGATCCCGCGTGCCGCCCGGGTGGCCGCCGTGGGCTCCATACCCGATGCCGAACACGGCGCTTGCGGCGCCCACGATCCCGAGGATCACCAGGAACACCGCGGCGAGGCCGTCGACGCGGAGGTCGACCAGCGGGAAGCCGAGGACGTCTCCCCAGGTCGCCTCGAGCGGCACCCCGCTCGCGAGCACCCAGGCCCCGAGCGCCAGGATGCCGAGCGCCGCGACGGCGGTGAGGCCCGATGCCAGGCCGCGGGGGTTCAGCCGCGATGCCGGGGCCAGGGCCGCGAGGGTGGCGAGCACCAGCAGGATGCCCACCAGCGGCAGCAGGCCATCGGCGACGAGGGCATCGGGAGACAGCGCTCCGGCCAACTCGGGCGACCTCCTCTCGGCACTGCGGGATCACGGCAACCGCCACGGCGTCGCCCGGCGGGAGCGGCCATGATAGCGTAACTTCGTTATCTCGTAGTATTGCGAAGTACCTGCAGAAGCACGTCGCGCACCGAGGGTCCTCGCACGCCATGTCACCCGGCACGCAACGACCAGACGAGGCCGAGCGACTCCGCCAGTTCAAGGCGGAGTTCTTCAAGGCGCTGGCCAATCCCCTGCGGATCCGGATCCTCGAGCTCCTGCGCGGCGGGCCTCTGAGCGTCACCCAGATCGGGGATGGCACGGGAGCCCCTGCCTCCAGCGTGTCGCAGCAGCTTGGCGTCCTGCGCGCCAGGAACATCGTGGTCACAGAACGGCGGGGGACCACGATCATCTACGAGGTCGCCGATCCGGAGCTGTTCGAACTGCTGGATGTGGCCCGGCGCATCTTCAACGTCCACCTGAACGAGACGATCGACATGCTCCGCCTGGTCGAGGGTGACGCCCCGGAACCCGCAGTGCGGCCGGATCACTGACCCCACCTGCCACCGCCAATCCTGCCGCCTGACCCGATCCAATGCGCCGAACGGGCTACACGAGCCGGGGCCGGGAGGGCATGATGACCCCCACACGGAGGTAGGGTCCACAGATGTTCGGCATCGGCACGAAGCGCGACTGGCTCGCGATGGTGATCGTCCTGTTCGCGGTCCCGCTGTCCGTGTTCGGCGGCACCAACATCGCGTGCGTCGGCCAGGGCCTGTCGCAGGACTGCTCGTACCTTGCCGTATTCATCTCGCCGATGCTGCTGGTGGTCACGGGCGTGATCGCCGGGATCATCACGAGCGGCTGGACCGGCCTGTTCGTCGTGGGCGCGGGCCAGATCATGGGCCAGGTGGTCATCGTGGCGCTGGCCTACGCGGCAGGCCGGCCAGTGCCGATCGACTGGTTCTCCGGGATCGTGGCCACCGTCTGGTTCGGCGCCCCGATCGCCATCGGCTACGGCCTCGCCCGGGGCGCGATGTTCATCGTTGCGCGTCGCAAGGCCGCTGCCGGAGCCGGCGATTCGAAGGACGCGCCGCAGGCCTGATCTCGCCCGCCCGGCCGGCGCCGGGGGTCCGGGGGTCCGGGGGTCCGGGTTCCGATGCCCGCTTCCATCCACGGACAGGGACGGATTCGCACTTCTATCCGCTCCAGGATGAAGCTCGGGCGGCGCGTGCAGAGGTCAGCCCGCGAAGTCGGGGTTCAGCCCCCGACCTCCGCACGCCGCGGGCGGATCTCATTCCCACGGGGGTTGTTGACCGAATCCATCCGCGCAGGAATAGATGCCGGGTCGGGCGATCGGCCAGCGCCAAGGAGCGGCGCAGAGACGCGCGGCAGGGCAGGGTCGCCGTGACCTCAGGCCGGCAGGGCGATCCCCGGCATCGGCACGTGCCAGCCGATCAGCTCGCAACCCAGGACGTGGGGTGCCCGCTGTCCGGGCGTGCAGTCCGCGCAGCCCCACGGGGTGAGACCGCCGTCGTCGGAAAGGTAGACGATGTCGCAGGCCGACTCCGACGGGTCGCAGTCCGCTGCGTGGCACACGCAGTTGCAGTGGATCCAGTGCTGGCAGGTGCAGGCGGCATCGGGCGCGGGCTCGCGGAGCACCGAGGCAGGGGCCGGGACCAGGTGCATGGGGACGCCTCCAGATCGACCACCACGCCCAGCTGACCGCGGCGGACCCGGTGATGCGGATTGTGCGCCCATGCGTCAACCCGCCGCGCCCGCCCGCAACCCACCGCGCCCGCCCGCAACCCCTCGCGCACACGCGCACCGTGACGCCGCGACCGGGTCCGGCTACCATCCGCACGCTGGCGCCCGCCGGCTGCACGGAGGACCGTCCATGCTCCGACCGCTGACCGCCCTGGCCGCCCTCCTCGCGCTGGTCATGGTCCTGGGCGCGTGTTCGTCCAAGCCGGTTTCCCAGGCGTCCGAGCAGACGGCCCCGCCCGTCGCGACCGACGCTCCGGCGGCCGCTACGGCCGAACCCACCACCCTGCCAGCGACGCCTGAGCCGGAGCCCACTGCGGCCACCCCGACCGCCGAGCCCACACCCAAGCCCCCGCCCGGTATCCCGCCCAAGCCCGGCAACCCGACTTGGACCCTGCTCAAGCAGACGCCAGTCAAGTCCACCGGCCGCATCCTGGAGACGTACCGGGCAACCTGGACGGCCCCGGATGGCGTCGCCGACCAGTTCCTGCTCTACGGCGTGGAGGGATGCCTCCGCGAGTCCAAGAAGAACAACGGCAAGCCGTGTGTCGTGAAGGGCATGCCCATCCCCAAGGAGCGCCTGGTCAAGCTGGGGACCGCCCCGGGTGACGCGCGGGAGATGCAGATCTCCTACGAGGTCGGCGAGGCCGGGCCGGGCCCGTACGGGGCATTCCTGGTCCGCGCGGTGAATGGCGCCGGCAAGAGCATCTTCACGATCGTCCACAGCGACGACGTCTGCTGGCGCTGCACCTACTGACCGGGCCGCGCCGCGGAACGGGGGCCGGGCCGCGGAACGGCATCCACCGGGCCAGCGCGAGCGACGTATGCTGCCCGTGCGGCCGGCGCTGCCCGCACGGCCCGAACAGGAGGCTCCCTTGGGTCACGTCGCCGTCGTCACCGATTCCACCGCCGACCTGACGCCCGAGCAGGCAGCTGCCGCCGGCATCCACGTCGTCCCGCTCTACGTGCGCTTCGGCGACCAGGAATTCAAGGCGCTCGTGGACCTCACCACCGAGCAGTTCTGGGACCGCCTGCTCGCCCCCGGTGCGCCCATCCCCTCCACCTCGGCCCCGTCGCCCGGCGACTTCAAGACCACGTTCGAGCAGCTCTTCGCCGACGGCGCCGACGCCATCGTCTGCCCCACCCTGGGCACCAAGCTCTCGGCCACGTTCCAGAGCGCCACCCTGGCGGCGCAGGCCCTCCCCGACCGCGAGATCCACATCATCGACACCCGCTCCACCTCGATGTCCACCGGGATCCCGGCCCTGATGGCGGCGGAGCTCGCGGCGGCAGGCCACACGGCCGCCGAGATCGCGCAGGCCGTGACCGACCGCCTGTCCGACGTCGACCTGTTCGTGACGGTCGACACGCTCGACTACCTGCGCAAGGGCGGCCGGCTGTCCGGCGCGCAGGCCATGATCGGCACGATGCTCTCGGTCAAGCCGATCATCACCGTCGTCGACGGCCTGGTCACCGTGGCCGAGAAGCCGCGCACACGCGTCAAGGCGCGGGCGCGCACGGTGGAGCTGGTCACGGCCGCACCGCTCGAGCGGATCTCCATCCTGCACACCCCCACCAGCTCCGCCGACGAGGTGAAGGCCTTCCGCGAGGCCCTGCTGGCGGCAGCACCAGGCGTGGATCCGGCAAAGGTCACGACGGGCCTGATCGGGGCTTCCACCGGCCCGCACCTGGGGCCGGACCTGATGGGCGCGTCGTTCATGCGGGCTCGCCCCGCCTGACCGCGCCGATGACGGGGAGGGTCTCCGCAACCGTCGGCGGCCACCCCCGATCCCGGCTACCTTGACGCCGTGAGAACGCGCAGGCGGGCGTGGACGGAGGTCCGCCAGCCGCCCACATCGACTCCTCGGCCGGTACGGCGCTCCTGCGGCCGTGTTCGGCGTGGCCATGATCGTCTTCCTGCGCACCCTGCTGCCCGGCCAGGCCTTCGACGACTGGGGGGAGATGCAGGTCGTCCCCCATGTCCTCGGCATCCCCCACCCCACCGGCTACCCCACGTACGTGCTCGTCGCCTGGCTGTTCGAGCTGATCCCGATCGGGTCGATCGCCTTCCGCGCGAACCTCCTGTCGGCCGTCTGCATCGCCGTGGCGCTGGCCGCACTCACCTCGGCGCAACAGCGGCTGGGCGTGCGGCCGGTGGTCGCCGCGGGGGCGGCGCTCGCGGCCGGCTTCACGGGCTCCATCTGGTCATCGGCGACCGTCGCCGAGGTCAACGCGCTCCACCTCGCGTTCATCGCCCTGATCTTCGACCGGGCGCTGGCCTGGGCGGACGGCAACCGCTTCCGCGATCTCGCCCTGGGCGGCCTCCTGATCGGGCTGTCGATGGGCAACCACGTCCTGACCGCGTTCACCGCGCCCTTCGTGATCCTCTTCGTCCTGTGGACGGGACGCCAGGCGCTCGCCGAGCACAAGGCGTGGATCCTGGCGCCGGTGGCGACGATGGCCTTGGGCGGCCTCGTCTACCTCTACCTGCCCATCGCCGCGTCGCTCAATCCGCCGCTCCCGTACAACTCGCCCACGGACTTCGAGGGCTTCAAGTTCCTCGTCCTCGGCGAGCAGTTCAGCGGCCAGTACCGCGGCCTGATCACGCCAGAGGGTCCAGGCACGTTCATCGGGTCGCTGCCGGACCTTGGCAAGCTCATGGGCGAGCGGGCCACCCTGCTCTTCCCGCTCGTCGCACTGCTGGGCGTGGTGCCCGCCATCCGGCGCAACCTGCCCTTCGCGGCGGTCCTGATCGCGACGATCCTGACCGGGGCGTATGTCTGGGCCAACTACCTGCGCCTGGAGCACTACCTGCTGGTGCCGTGGCTCGCGATGGGCATCCTCGTGGGGCTCGCGATCGACGAGCTGGGCGATCTCGTGGCGGGCTGGCTGACCGAGGGCCTGCGGCCGATCCCGGGCGCGGCGGTCGCCCTGCTCGCGCTGGGCCTGGCCGGGATGCTGGTCGCGGTCAACCTGCCCAAGCAGGACATGAGCGGCGACCGGTCCGCGGAGCAGTACGTGGACGACCTGTTCGCCCTGCTCCCGGAGAACGCCGCGGTGCTCACGTTCTGGGGGGCCTCACCGCCGCTGTGGTACGCGACCCTCGTGGATGGCCGCCGCACCGACGTGCTGGTGGTGGACGACACCAACATCGTCTACGAGGGCTGGCAGACGCGAGAGGCGCGAATCAAGGACCTGATCTGCGAGCGGCCGGTGTACCTCGTCCGCGGCAGCGGCAGGGACGTGGAACTGACCCGCCAGGCCGGGTACGAGGTCACCGAGGTGGGCAGCGTGCGGTCCGGCGGTGGCGGTCCAGTCGCCGGTTACACGCTGGCGGTCCACCGCGTGGAGCGCCCCGCGACCTGCCCGTAGCAGCTCAGGGCCAGACGACGTTCCAGCGGAAGCCCGCGATGATCCCCCAGGCCTACGGCCAGGCGATCGTCGCCGTCATCGGCGTCACCCCGAACCCGGGCGCGATGTTCTGCAGCACCAGGCGCCACGGGTTCGCCCCCACCACCGGCAGCGAGACGCTGGTCCCGGTCGACGGCCCCTGGTTGGGCAGCACGGTGCTCCCGGTTCCGCCCTGCTCGATGAGGTCCACCTCGTACGAGAACGGGTGGCCGCCCCACTGGGCGAGGAGCGTCACGTTGCCCTCCGTCCGCGGCGTCAGGATCGCGGTGATGCCGTTGGTCTCGGGATAGTCCGTCCCGTCGAAGCGGGCGTTCGCGATGGTCACCGTCGGGGCCTTGGCCGGGAACGTGACGGCCACGTCAACCACGGGCGTCTCCACGTCGGCGCCGCGCAGGGTGGCCTTGAACGATTCGGTCCGCCTGGTCGTGGTCACGGTCAGTTGGCCGTCCCCGGTCGTGGTGCAGCCGACCTTCTTGCCGCCCGCGCTCAGGCACAGGATCGCGCTGCCCATCGGCGACGTGGTCTTCACGGCGACGGTGATGACGCCGGTCCCCCGGCTCTCGAAGGTGATGGCCCGGTTCCTGCCCTGCGGATCGTCCTTCGCATCGAGCTTGAGCCCGGCGAACACGATGGTGGCGGGCTTGCCGGGCTTGGCCGACGGCCGCGGTGTGGGGGTGATCCCGGCGCTGGCCGATGCGCTGGCCGAGGCGACCGCGGACGCGACCGCCGACGCGACGGCGCTGGGATCGGGCGACACGGGCTCGACGGAGGCGGGGACGTCCGTGGGGGCGATGCTGCCCGCGGCGGTGCCGGTCGAGGCCGGACTCTCGCCGGCGCCGGTCGAAGGGACGGCCGCATTGCCGCACCCGGCAGCGACAAGGGAGGCAAGGAGCAGGACGGCCGGGAGCGCGCGCAGGGTGGTCATGCGCGGATGGTAGGCCCCGGGCTCAACCTTCGCGCGGCGGCGCCGGATTGGCCAGGCCCTCGACCACCTCGACGGTCGGCAGCGTGGCGCAGGATCGACGGCGGGGCGATCACCTTCCAGCTGCGGCTGCCGCCACCCAGGATGATCCGCTCGCGCTCCGTGACCGCGGCATCCACCCAGACCGGCAGGTGGTCGGGCAGGCCGAAGACGGTCACGCCACCGATCTCGTGGCCGGTGAGCGTGCGCGTCTCCTCGGGCGAGGCGAACGACGCCCGGCGGCCGAACCGCGCCTTGATCGCCTTGTTCACGTCGAGGCGGTGCGTCGCGAGCACCACGCAGGCGGCGTACACCGGCTCCGGGCCCTTGCCCACCACGATGATCGTGTTGGCGGAGTCCGCCAGGTCGAAGCCGTAGTGGGCGCAGAAGGCCGCCGTGTCGGCCAGCGCGGGGTCGCAGGGGAAGAGCTCGTGCTCGCCACGGCCGGCCAGGGATGCCTCGAGGGCGGTGCGATCGGGATCAGGCGTGGAGGCGGCCGCGGTGGCCGGGGCGTCGTCTGGGGTCATGGCGGGCAACGGTAGCGGAGTCCGCCGGCGTACGCGACCGTCAGCCGCGCGTGGCGAGGGTGACGGCGTCTCCTTCGTGAGAGGGCTCCAGATGGACCGCGCGGAAGGTCACCCCCCGAGCCTGGCACGGAAGCGCACGAGCCACACGGGGGCCGCCGTCCTCACGACCGCTACGAGGCCGTTGCGCGCCTTGCCGCGACCCACGCGGCAAGCGCACCGGCCACCAAGCCGACGAGGAGTCCAGTCAGGTTGTCGATGACGTCCCCGCTCTGGCACGCGCGATGGAGCGGCGTCACCAAGAACTGGGTCCCCTCGATCACGAATGGGAGGGCCGCCGCGGCGGCAAGCACCACCGCCTTGCGGCGCGACCTCGGAACCAGCGCGATCGTGAACCCGAGTGGGATGAACAGCAGGATGTTCCCGAGCTCGTCGGTGGGCCAGCGCAACCGATCCAGCGGCGCCAGCCCGATCCGTGACAGGTCGCAGGATCGAACAAGGCCGATATCGGGACGGTCCGCCGCCACCAGCGGTGTCATCGTGCCAGCCAGGATGACGCCGGTGCTGAACAGCAGCACCCAGGCGACAGGGCGCCGCACACGCAGCCAGCGCGCCACTCGACCGCTGGCGAGCGTGCTCACAACGAACGCGAGCATGACGCCGGGGACGAGCCATGGCAGGGGCGATACCCACCAGATCACGGTCGCACCAGGGACATACGGGAATTGTCGGGCATCGGCATCGGCAGCGGCCGGATCAGTGGGTGCCGGCCTCAGCAGTGACCGGGACAAGCTCGAGACGCCGGTCTACCGCGGGCGCGAGCCACGAGATCTGGTCGGGGCGAATGACCGGTGCCGTGACCTCGACGTCCCGGACGTAGTCAAGGAGTGCCAGGCGCAGGGCCGGCTCGTCCGCCCCGCTCGCCATGGCGATCATGTGACGCGCATCCTCGCGCACCTCCACCGGTGGAGGCGTCGTCTGCGCCCGCAGGACCTTGGCGCTCGCCGTCGGCTCCACCTGCTCCGCGTCATAGAACAGCTCCTCGTGGAGCTTCTCGCCGGGACGCAGCCCGACGGTCTCGATGGGCTGGCTGTCCGGGTCGCGGCCCGAGAGCCGGACCAGGTCCCGGGCGAGGTCCATCACCCGGACCGGCTCGCCCATGTCCAGCACGAACAGGTCCCCGTCGGTGCCGAGCGCGGCCGCGTCGAGGATGAGCCAGGAGGCCTCCGGGATCGTCATGAAGTAGCGCGTCATGTCGGGGTGCGTGATGGTGAGCGGCTCCCCGTTCTCCAGCTGCTCCTGGAAGATCGGAACGACGCTGCCGTTCGACCCGAGCACGTTGCCGAAGCGGACCGACACGTACGGACGGCCGCTCCGGTGGGCGGCATCCGCCACCAGCATCTCTGCGATGCGCTTGCTCGCACCCATGACACTCGACGGACGAACCGCCTTGTCCGTGGAGACGAACACGAAGCGCTCCACGCCCGCCGCGACCGCCGCGTCCAGCATCACCATCGTCCCGCCGATGTTCACGTGCGTCGCATCGGACGGATGCTCCTCCATCAGGGGCACATGCTTGAAGGCGGCCGCGTGGAAGATGATGCTGGGCGCCTCACGTGCGACGAACCGCTCCATCTCCGCCCGGCTCGCGACGTTCGCAAGGTGGATGACGACCTCGCCTTTCCCACGCCCCCGGCGACGTCGTGACTCGAGCTCGCGGTGGAGCATGTACAGGGGGCTCTCGGCGCGGTCCACCAGGATCAGCCTGCGCGGTCCGATAGCGAACACCTGGCGCGCCAGCTCGGAGCCAATGGAGCCGCCACCGCCGGTGATCAGCACGGTCCGGTCGCGGATGAGGCTCTCGACCCCGGCGGCGTGCTCGGTGACCATCGGGCGGCGAAGGAGGTCTTCGACGCGCACTCGCCGGACGCGATACGCGTCCACGCTGCCGTCGAGCAGGTCTTCGACCGACGGGACCGTTCGGACGTCGAGGTGGAGCGCCATTGCAGCCTCCACGACCTGCCGCACGGCGCTCCCGGGCGCGCTCGGCATCGAGATCAGCAGCTTCTTCGCGCCGGTAGCTGCGACCGCCTGCTCCAGCGTCGCGAGGCCGCCAAAGACCCGCAGCCCCGCAACGTACCCGCCCGCGAGGCTGGGGTCATCGTCGAGGAACCCGACCGGCCTGACACCGGCACCCGGATGCCGCTGAGCGGAGCGCGCCAGCAGGGCCCCGGTCTGGCCGGCGCCGTACAGCAGGGCCGCGTTACCGTTGGCAGGAGTGACGTCTTCGGGTGCGTGGGCGTGTTCCGAGGCGGCCCGGATACCGAACCGCACGCCGCCCAGGATCGTGATGCTCAGCAGGGCCTCGATCGGCCAGAACGAGCGCGGGAACTCTGTGACTGCCGGGCTGCCGGCGAGCGTCGAGGCGCCGTAGAAGATGACGATGCTGATCAGCGATCCCAGCGCTACCGCAGCGGCGATCCGCTCGAGATCGGGGACGCTTGCATTGCGCCATCGACGGCTGTAGAGGCCGAGGTTGATGTTGACGATGGTGCGGGTCGCGAGCAACAGCACCACGACGGCGGGGAACGCCGGGATAGACCACGGGGCGCTGACCCGGTCCAGGCGAAGCGCCAAGGCGATGTACGAGGCAACTGCGATCCCGACCAGGTCGACAGCGAGGAGGTAGCGGCCGCGCAGGTGGCCGCCGAACGGCCACACGGTCCGTCTGGGCAACAGCGTCGACGCTCCGGAACGCGTGCGCCTCCGGCGCAGCCGGGACAGGACGGCGCGCGGGCGCCCTGACCACCTCTCGAGCGTACGGTCCGCCAATGCATCCCCCACGTATAGGTCGGCCGCACGACGGGGTGCGGCCGCACAACTCCCCCGGACCGACGACGATAGACTGGGAGACGAGGCCCGTTCCAGTGCCGATGGTCCTGCTCAAATGGTCCTGATCTATTCGTGGTGCACTTGGGCACCACGGCTGCCGCCGGCGCAGGCCGAGCACAGGGCCGTTGAGGGGCCGTTCCGGTGAGGACATGGGCGATTGGTAACATTGACCGTACCCGGCGTTGCGTCGATCATCGGAGTACGTCCCGGTCCTCATCCGCACGCCCCGCCCACCCGGAACACCGAGGCAGACATCCTGTGGATCTCCGGCGCCAGATGGCCATCATCCGGACGTGGCTGCCGCTGCTCGTCGCGAGCGTGATCTTGGCCGCCGTTGCGGCGTTCGCCGTCAGCAGCCTCCTGCCGAAGGTGTACGAGGCGAAGGCCACGCTGATCGTCGGCCAGTCGCTTTCGTCCTCCAACCCCGACTACAACCAACTCCTGGTCTCCCAGCGTCTGTCCGCGACCTACGCTGCGGTCGCGACCAAGCGGCCCCTCCTCCAGAGCGTGATAACCCAGCTCAACCTTGGAATGAGCCCTGAGGAGCTGGCGAAGAGCGTTCGAGCGGACGTCCCTACCGAGAGCACGCTACTTGGGATCACCGCCCAGGACGCCGACCCCGATCGCGCCGCGGCGATCGCCAACACGCTGGCCGACCAGCTCATCGCGGCCTCGCCTGCCCTCCAGGGACGCCAGGCCGAGCTCCAGACCTTCGCGGACTCGGAGGTGTCCGCGACGCAATCGCAGATCCAAACGACGCAGGCGCAGCTCGAGGCTCTTCTTGGGTTGACGGAACGCACCCCAGAGCAGGATGCGGAGATCCAGACGCTCGAAGGGCGGCTGACCAGCCTCCGTTCCACGTATGCCACGCTGCTCTCATTCGCCCTCGGCAACTCGGCCAGCCTCTTGACGGTGGTCGAGCCGGCAGTGGGATCGGCGGACCCAGTCTCGCCCCGGGTGGCTCTCAACACCGTTCTGGCTGCCGTCCTGGGCCTCCTCGTCGCGGTCGGCATCGCGTTCCTCGCCGAGTACCTCGACGACTCGATCAAAGACTCCGACGCCGTCCAGGAGGCCACCGGCCTGAGCACGCTCGGCACGATCGCCCGGATGAAGGGCGAACGTGGCCGGAAGGAGATGTACAGGCTGGCGCCGCTGCTCTACCCGCGATCGAGTGCTGCGGAGGCATACCGGACGCTCCGCACCAACATCGAGTTCGCATCTGTCGATGCTCCAATTCGGACCCTCCTGGTCACAAGCGCTGTCCCAGGTGAGGGCAAGACGATCACCGCGGCCAACCTCGCGATCGTCTTTGCCCAAGCGGGTCGCCGAGTCCTGCTCGTTGATGCGGATCTCCGCAAACCCGGTGTCCACGTCGCTTTCGGTCTCCTTAACGAACAAGGCCTAACGACGATGCTGCGCAGCGACGATGCTGGCCTCGCCTCACTCGTCCGGGCGACTGAGGTGGTCAACCTGCTGGTCCTCACAACCGGGCCCCTGCCACCCAATCCGGCCGAGCTTGTTGGCTCGCAGCGTATGGCCGCGCTGCTGGATGAGCTGCGGCAGGACAGCGATCTCGTGATCTTCGACAGTCCGCCACTTGAGGCTGTCACTGACGCCGCGCTCCTGAGCTCGTTCGCTGACGGGACCCTGCTCGTGGTAGATGCATCAAAGAGCCGCCGCAGAGCCGTGCGCGCGGCCCGCGAAGCGCTGGATCGCGCAGGGGCCAACGTGGTCGGCGCGGTTCTTAATCGGACGCCGGCGCGCGCGGCGCCAGCCTATGAGTACTACGGTGGCTACACCGAGACAGCGAAGAATGCCGAGCCCTCCGGCTCGACCGATCTGCCGCAGCCCGGCGAAAAGCTGCCCGGGCGGAGTGGCCCCTAGTGCCCGGCGGATCTGCGCCCTCCACGATCGCCGCGGGCCCGTCGCGACCGCGAGCGGTGGGTGATAGACGTGCACACCTTGGTGTACACGTGGTGGAGGGTGCCCTCCTGCGTGAGGCCATGCGTCTCGCAGATCGTTGAGTCGAGGACTATCGTAAGCGGCGGGCTGCCCGGACCCGCGCCGGCGGCCCGGGCGAGTAGGCTGGGGGCAGACCGAATCGAGCTGGCGGGCGTGGCCCAGCGGGTGTTGCTGTGCGCACGAAGGTGCCCAACGCGGATAAGGCCTTCACCGTGAAGCCAAGGATCTTCGCCGCGCCCGCCTAGAGAGCGGCGGCATCGTCGATGCAGGCGCCGCCTGCGAGCGCAGAGAAGATCAGGGTCGGCAGTCTGTCGCCGACGTTCCCGCTGGGACGGGTTGGCTCATTCATGGACTCCATCGAACGTGATAGCGATCGAGTCTCCATCAGACCCGGTACGGTTCAATCCACCCCGGGGCGGAAGCTCGACGGCGATCCGCTCGTAGGTCTCGAGGAGTCCCTTGACCTCGGTCTCCCAGTTCCATCGCTCGCGCGCTGCGGAAAAACAGCGCGTCCTCAGCGCGAGCCGCTCGACAGGCCCGAGCTCTAGTATCGATCGGATCGCGAGAGCCACCGACGCAGGTCGTGCGGGATCGCAGATCGTGCCGAGTGGACCTGCTGGGTCGTCGACGATCCGGCGGACGCCCGGGAGGTCGCTAACAACCACGGGAACTCCGGCAGCCAGGCACTCAAACAGCTTGTTGGGCGTTGCGAGGCGTAGGTTGCGGTCGGTGCCAGGGAGAGCGATAGCTCCGACGTCGGCCGACGAGATCCAACCGTGAAGCTCCTCCACCGGAACGGCATCGAGAACGTGAATGCGACCGGCAAACCGCGGGGCTCCCGAGAGCGCGCGCAAGGCATCGCGCAGTCGGCCGTAGCCGAGGAGCACGAGGTGAGCGGACTCGAGACCCGGCTCGAGCATCGCCTCAGTCAGCACCTCAAGGCCCCGGTGGTTCGCGAGCAACCCGTGGTGCAGGACGATCGCGGCGCCTGCCGGGATGCCCGTCGCACGACGGAGAAGATCAGGCCCAGCATATGGAGCTGTCCGTGGCGGGCAGTTGTGGACCACGATCGTTCGCGGCGGCCGATATCGCCGATTGAGCACGACGGCCACGTCCCGGTTTACCGTGACCAGTGTGTCGATCCGTCTGACCCTCCTCTGCTCTTCCCAGCGCAGCAGAGAGCGGAGAGCCGGCGGGAGGAGGCCGGCGACCCCGGTGTCCAGGAACAACTCGTGGGAGTCGTAGACGATGGTGCCAGCACGCACGTGATCCGAGATCGCCTCAAGCGCCTGCAGATCATGGGCGTGCCAAACGTCCGCTTCTCCAATCGCCGTCGCCGCCAGCCTTCCCCAAGTTCGCAAGTGGTACAGATACGCCGCGAGCCAAGCAACTCGCTCCAGGGGCACGAGCCAACGTCTGGGGCGGTTCTCGGCAGTAAACGGGCTTGCACTCCCCGGTAATGTGCTGCCCCGACCTGGGAGCAGGGGTAGTACGTCCACACCGACCGGCGACCACCCGCTGGGACCGTTCCCGGGTAAGCATGCCAAGAGTACGTGATGGCCTGCTGCAGCCAGCGTTTCTGCCTCACGACGGACCCGGCTGTCATGCGTGATGTCGCCATACACGGCCATGGCTATGCGAAGGCGCCGTTCCGGGGCGACTTCCGCAACGGTTTGGGTCGAGTTCGGCCTGGTTGGCCGCATCAGGGACACTTCGCGTTCATCGTGATCCCAGCGTGCGATCGATGCGCCGCCGAAGCTCGCCGTGACCATGCTCTCGCTTGGTCCTCAAGCGGGAAACCACGCCCGGAGATAGCGATCCAGCGCGACCATGTTGAAGACTTGGTCGTCCCATGCGTAGGAGGGCTTCCGCCTCTGCCATTCGACCTGCAGCCTGCGGAGAGCGTCGACGTCTACCACTTCCTCCCAAGCGGGGTGCGGGTCGGCAATCCAAGTGTCAACCAATGGCTTCAAGGAGCCTCGAAGCCAACGCGCCTGTGGCAGCGAGAACCAGCGCTTGCCCGGGGACCAGGCAGGGATCCCGCCAGCTCGCGAGGCCAACGCGACGCGCAGCGGCCACTTTGTCCACCCGTCCCGAAAGACGACATCTTCGGGCATGGCAAGCGATAAGGCGACAAGCGAGGCATCGAGGTACGGGAGCCGGGTTTCTACCGAATGGGCCATGGCGTTTCGATCGGCGTGAGCCAGCAGGTTGGGTAGACTCCAACGCTGGATGTCTTGCACGCGCATCTCGAGGCCACTGACTCGGACCCGCGGCGTGTGCTCACCCTCGAACAGCTCTGGCCGCAAGAAGAGGTCTGGGCGGGGTGCGTTCCCCGCTCGACCTAGGTATCTGTACCCAGCTGTCCGAAGCCTGTCGACCGTGCCAACTTGACGGACGAAGCCTACGACGGGCCCGGTCAACGCCAAGGGACGTGTCGTTGCAGTTCGCCAGATGACGCTAGCCACGAACTTGTTGTAGCCGCCCAGGATCTCGTCAGCTCCCTGGCCATCGAGCACGACGAACACGCCGGCAGACCGGGCGGCCTCGAATACCTTCCACTGCCCGTAGATGCTCGTCCCCGAGATCGGATACTCATGGTGCCACGACATCAGATCCCAGATCGTGCCGAACTCATCTGGGTCCGCGGGGACAGGCTCCCAGCCGGACCCCAGCGCCCTAGCGAACTGACCGGCGGCGGAACCTTCATCGATCCGCACGTCATCACTTGTCGCCGTGAACGTCCGGTAACCCTTCTGACCCTGGAAGGTCGCCTCGGCAAGTACGAGGGAACTGTCAATACCAGACGAGAGGGATGTCCCAACCTGAACGTCCGAGCGGAGTCGCCTACGGATCGACCGGGCAAAGAGCTCCGAGAAGCGAACGCACCAGTCAGCCGGCGACCGCTCAGGTGATACCGCACTGATCTCTGTGTTGAGGTCGAAGTACGAACCGCTCTTTACTCCGCCCCTATCCACCCAAAGCCACCGACCCGGTGCAAGCTGGTTCACTCCTTCGAACCAGGAAGATGGCCCGTCAAAGGGCCGACCCGTTACCAGGAAGGTTGCCGCGCTGCGGGGATCCAATCGGGGAGCGACCTGTGGGTATTGCCCGAGTTGCTTGACTTCGGATGCGAACGCTAGTCCGCCCTCCCACGAAGTCCAAAAGAGCGGCTTCTCTCCGAACCTGTCGCGGGCAATGAGAAGGCCGTCCTTGCGCTCGTCGTAGATCGCAAGCGCCCACATCCCATCGAGCCGGGCCAGTGCATCCGTGCCCCATTCAAGGTAGGCCTTGAGGAGGACCTCGCTATCGCCAGTTGACGTGAAGGTCCAGCCAAGCGCGGCCAAGTCATCGCGTATCTCGACGAAGTTGTAGATCTCGCCGTTGTAGGTCATCGCAGCTCGGCCCGGCACCACCATCGGCTGGTCCCCGCTGGGCAAGAGGTCCAGAATTGCCAGACGGCTGAAACCAAGGGCAACACGGGAAGCTTCGATGGCTTTGGTGTCGAGCTCATCGACGGGTCGGCAACCGATCTGACCGGGGACCCAGTAGCCGGTTCCGTCTGGCCCACGATGCCTCGCAACCCTGACCGCGTTTGCGAACCAGGCCCCTGGCACCTGGGGGCTTGCAGCGATATAGCCGTTGATGCCGCAGATGAGGCAATTCCTCCAAGGAGCGAAACAGAAGTTCGCGTTCTTGTCGTCGGACCCTATTGTGACAGCGCGGTTCGCCTCCGGCGCGGCATGTGCGGGCTGCCAGCCGGTCGCGGCAGACTCCTCGGGTGCCTCAGCCCCTTCGAGCATCCCTCGCGTCCCGTCAGCGCATGGGGCACGCGGCGTCGCGCTGCAGTGGGTCGCGTCCCCCAGACTTGGCGTAACAGCGTTGCCGTGAAGGAGAACGGCCACCGCGTCACTCTCGCCTTGCCGAATCCGAGAGATCTACTGCGTGGTGAACGCGAGGACGACGCGCCGCGACCGGGTCTTGACTGCCGCGGGGTTGTCGCTGGGGGGGGCTTGGGCGCTATGCGGGAAGGGCTAACATGGACGAGCGGGAGCGCTGTCCGCATTAACGTGACTTGACGCGGAGTGCAGTGGCGGAGCTTTGAGGCGGTCCGTTGTGATACGTGGTCGAACCGTAGGCCGACGACCTTTGCGCCCCGCAGTAGCGAGGAGCGGAAGGACGATGCGAATCGCGCTGCCTGGCCCGATGGGCAGTCGATCGTGAGCTCGAAAGCGGCACTGTTTGCAGGCTTGGTGGAGTCCGTGGCTAGGCCAACCCGACTTCACATGTATCGCTCGTACGTGGCGAGCCAATTCGAACCCGTTCACCTCCGCCGCACCCGCCAAGACGCAAACCTGGCGTCCATGTTGTCATGGGCCCAGCAGGCCGTTCCGTACTACGGACAGTTGTTCACCACGGTCGGCATCGAGCCGGGCGACATCCGGGGAGTGCCGGACTTGGCCACGCTTCCCGTGCTTACCAAGGCGACAATAAGGGAATCCCCGGACGCGTTCTACCCTCAGACCCCACGCCGCGAGCGCTTCGTGCAAGGCAGGACGGGCGGGTCAACTGGACAGCCTCTCCGATACCGCATGTCGAACCAGGACTATCAGGCTGGCGTGGCGTTGATGTATCGCGGCTGGGGTTGCGGTGGCTATCGACCGGGCGACAGCACCGCGATTGTTGCCGGCGGGTCATTGATGTCCAGCTCGCCCAGCCTCTTCAGCCGGGTCAGGGACGTGATACGTAACACGCGGCATCTGAGTTCCTACGGGATGACCGAGGAACGGATGGCCGCGTACCTTGACTTCATGTCTCGCTGGCGCCCTCTGTATGTTTATGGTTATGCATCCAGCCTATTTGCTGTGTCCCGGTATGCCCTGGATCGCGGGCTGGAACCCTATTCCTCGGTTAGGGCCGTATTCAGCACAGCAGAGTGCCTTTCTCCATCTGCGCGACAGGCAATACGTCAAGTGTTCGGATGCGAGGTGTTCGACACCTACGGCCTGAATGATGGGGGTGTCTCGGCGTACGAGTGCCCCGAGCACTCAGGATTTCACGTCGACCTCGAGCGGGCAGTTCTCGAGGTCGTTGACGACGAGGGGAGGCCGGTCGTTGGCCGACCCGGCAGGATTCTGGCCACGAGCCTGCTGAACCAAGCGATGCCATTCGTTCGGTACGAAACCGGCGATATCGGCGTGATGACGACGGAGAACTGCCCGTGTGGCCGAACCAGCCCAATGCTGTCATCCGTCCTCGGTCGACAGACTGACCTGCTGGTGATTGACGGCGTCACCATTGGAAGTCCCGTTCTTACTGTTCTGATGGGAACCACCACGGCAGCCTGGTACCAGATTGTTCAGACGGATAGGACGAGCGTGACCTTCAGGATCGTCAACCCGGATCCAGCGACACGGCAACACGACGAGACCACCATTGTCGCGTCGCTGCGTCATCACGTGGGCGAGACCGTCCGGATAACGTTTGAGTACTTGGAGATGCCAGACGACCTCCTAGCGGGCGACAAGCATCGGTTCATCGTCAACCAGTGGTTGGAACCAGCCGATCCACGGATCGGATCAGCCACCAACTGAGCGCCCAATATCGTGTCATGGCCGAACGGGTGCTCTTCTCGCATGATCAGCACGAGGTCCCGCGAGGCCATCGATCACGCGACGTCGTGGGCTCAGCGCCGGCCAAACCTACCCTGTACCCTCATGTGCCTGGAAATGACGCCAGGGCGATCGAGGCATCGTGAACCTCAGAGTTGACCGGTCAACGGCCGTCGTCGCGGCTGCCGCACTGGCTGCCGGCGGCATTGTGGGGGTAACCGTCGCTGCCGTAGGCCCGGCGGTGGCGGGGAGCGTTGCGCTCGCGGTAGTAGTCCTGACATTGCTGCGGTCACCTGGCGTAGCCCTCGCCCTCTACCTCTTCATTCCGCCTTTTCTGAAGGGCTATCTCCAGCCTTTCGTGCCTGTCGACCTGACGGCGATCTTGGGGCTCGCGTGCGCCCTCCATGTTGCATACGGGATGATCGCGAGACCAGTCAAGATCCGACACCGAGCGTTAGTCCTCTGGATTGCCCTCCTCGCAATGATCACTGTGGGTTCGCTTTACGCTCCAGACCAGAACCTCGCGTTCTCACGAGTGCTGAATTGGCTCGCCCTAGTTATGGCGCCACTTCTCGTAGTGTTCTGGGTCGCGGAGGATCAGCGCGAGGTAGAGCGGTTCATCTGGACGTGCTTGGCGGTGGCCCTGCTCGTGGTAATCCTGACCGCAGGTGAATTCTCACCATCTCAGCGGCTTGCACCGGGCACCCTATCGACGATCAACGTCGGGCGCGCTTCACTGATGGTCCCAATCATCACATTCTTCTATTTGATGCGGGACGGTCCGTCGTGGCTGCGTGGACCCCTCCTAGTGGTAACGCCGCTGGCGCTGCTCATTTCGATCGCCGCCGCAGCGAGAGGGCCGCTCCTCTTGTTCGTCGCGCTCGCGGCCGCCCTTTCGATTTGGCACTTGGCCCGTGGACATCGCCCCTCCAGCCGTGCGGTCGCAAGTCTGACGGTGTCCGTCCTATTGCTCGGCATCATCGCCACCGTCACTCCTCTTCCGTCCGTCTCCCTGGACAGCTTCGTCCGATTGGCGGCGTATGCGACGGGAGCCGGCACAACTGTCGACGGATCGATTGAACCGCGTCTCGATGCTGCCGACCTCGCGATCTCAATCTTCGAGGATCATCCAGCAGTTGGAGCCGGCACGGGCGCATTCACGCACTACTCACAGACGATCCCGACGTTGTCGACCATCCAGAATCCGCACAACATCGTTCTTGAGATTGCGTCCGATTGGGGGGTGATGGGCCTGGTGCTGTTTCTTGTTCTGGTCCTGGTTGCGATCCGCCAGAGACCCCCAGCATCCGTCTGGACCGCGGTGTGGGCTGTGTTCCTGTTTCTCGGGGCGAATGCGATGCTGGGTAGCTTCTTCGACTACCGCGAGTTCTGGGGGTTCGGCCTGCTCCTCCTGGCGGCACCAGTCGCAGGTCGGCCCGCGGAAGGTCTTCTAGGGGCTCCAGTGTCTAGCACTGCCAGCTGAACATCGTCGTGCCCACTGAGTTTGAGATCAGGTCGCAAGGGCAGGATGTCGCGCGTGTCGCTTGCCGTGTCCACCTCGTTGCCCCTCCTGCCTTAGGCGGGACGGCAGGAAGGCAGCAGTACCTGGGTTGAACTTCAAGCCTGGTGTTGAAGAGCCCTGATCTCGTGCTGGGCGGGCAGCAGGACTGCGCCGAGCGTCCCGATCAATGCAACCGCCCAAACAACACCTTGCACACCTGCCAGGGTCAGGACGAAGAGTGGCGCACTCAGGAGTAGGGCCACGCCGACATCTCGTGCAAGCCACCTAAGCGGCCCTCGGATCCCGACGCCTGCTATCTGCAGCAGCCAGAGCATGTAGCCGAACCAAAGGGCTGCGCTCGCGAGGCCAAACAATGCGATAGCAGTCGTTGCATTCGCGAAGGCCCATCCGACAAGGAGCGTCGCCACCCGTACCGCAAGGAGGCAGATTTGGAACCCGAGTTCCGTGCGCTGCCTTTCTCGCACGAACACGAGGGTTGACAGCGGCGAGACCACGAACACGAGCAGCAGCCACGGCGCCAACCATTGTGCGTAGGTGCCTGCCTCGCGCCATGCGTCGCCAAAGAAGAAGGCGAACAATTCCGGGCCCGCGACGGCAAGCACCACCATCGGGCCTGCGCCCAGCGCCGCAAGGGCTCGGTAGACCGACCTCGTGGTCGCGGCCGTGTCGGAGTCGTCCTCGCGGCTAATCCGCGCGTAGAACACCTGGGCGACGGAAGCCCCAACGAGGGCGCTCGGTAATTGGAGCACGCGCAACGTGATCGAGAACCACCCAACAACGGTGGTGTCGAACATGGCGGCGAGCAGAAGCACTGGAGCCTGTGTGCTTGCCGTGTTCAGGAGCGCGGCCCAGAGCGTGTACAGTGGGAATCGCCGGTAGCGAGAAGCGACACCTCTAAGGCGGCGAAGAGATGTCCCTCTCATGCTCGCGCGACGCGTTGAGCCGAGCGTCCCGACGAACATCAAGATGCCACCTGCTCGGCCAAGCAGGTATCCAAGGATGAGCCCCAGCACGCCGGTCCCGGCCATGCCAAACCCGATCTGACCAGCCATCTGGGCGCCACCCGATGCCATGCTGGATCGCGCGCTCGCCCCGAAGGCAGCAATGCGGGTGGCCCAGAATGTCAAGGACTGCTGAATGGCGGTAGAGAAGAGCCCGAGCGGCACGAGCCAGAGAGCGGCTCGCGTTGTGTCGGGAATTGCCACCACGATGAGGTCCGAAGCCACAATCCACGTAGCCAGACCAACGAGACCACTGATCGACAAGGCCGCAATGATGGCTAGGAGAAGCACATCCAGAGCATCCTCATCCAGGTCCGGCAGCGGTATTGCGGCCTCGTAGCGCAACGTGACCACGATCGCCCCAATCGAGACGATCGCAAGGTAGATGCTTAGGGCGCCGATCTCGTCCGGAGCGTAGAGGCGCAATAGGATCGGTGACCCGAGAATGACGATTGCCTGGCCTGCGGCAGCGCCGCCTGCAAGGGTCACAACACTCCCGACGAAACCCTCTCTTCTCGAGGTGACCCGACGGATTCCGTCTCGCAGTGCGCGCAACCTCATGGATCGTGCCGGATCCGGTCTGCGCCTCGACGCCCTGTGGCAGTCTGGCCAACAGTTGCACGGCGAGTGGCCGCGACCTTGATTCCAGCCCCAGCGCGAGGACGATCTGCAGCCCGACAGCGCGATACTGATTGGGCACCGGCGCGATCTAACATCGAGCGGCCCTTCCGATATGTAGTTGGCCGGGGGAGCGCAGCCTTGCCAGAAGAGCGTAGCGCCCGGGCTCGGCTCGCCGCCGAGTCCCGCAGGCGACGCTACAGGACGAACACAACTTCGATCAGCAGGCTGCGACCGCGGTCGTACAGGCTAGCCTCTGGCACCCGCTCCGCGGGCTTCGGGCACGCCAACCGTCCGTCAAGCGGTCGGTCGCCGGTTGTGATCTCCTGAGCCGGCGCGAGTACGTCGTCCCGCGAGGCGCTGGCGAACACGGAAGATGTTCCTGATCGCTGATCGCCCAACGCGCATTATCCGGTACCGCGAGCGGTGAAAGTGGAAGGTCGGCGTCTCCACGCCGCCGTACTTCGCCTTGTAGTCGCCTGCTCCCCCCAAGTCGTAGCGCTCGGCGCCCTGCTCCCGCCAGAATCTCATGGCCTCCCAATGCAGCACTTCGTTCGGGTGGAGTTCTGCCTCGGTGCGGCGGAAAGCGGCGCCCCAAAGGGCCACCGTCTTCGTGTGTCCGACCAGGATAGCCGTGGCTATGCAGTCGCCACGGGGCGAACGAATCCGCAACAGGAGGAGATGGCCCGACGGCTGGACGCAGCCGATGAGCTGGCGGACTCGTTCCACGCCATACGTCGGCAC
The DNA here is from genome assembly GCA_963748625.1 of uncultured Chloroflexia bacterium. Lineage (GTDB taxonomy): Bacteria > Chloroflexota > Limnocylindria > Limnocylindrales > CSP1-4 > CAIXZV01. The sequence goes on from CAVVJT010000007.1 coordinate 97,211, forward strand.
GAGGTTCTGGCGGGCAAACACCTCCGCGAGCTGCGCCCAGTACTCGTCTGCGAACTCGAGATCGGTGGACCGCTCCACAGTGAGCCCGTTTCGGCGAGCTCGTCTGAGATAGTTCCGTGTCGTCGGCCGCATCGCACGTGCGATCGCCTCTTCGTCAGGGCGAAGGTCGACGACGAACGTGTGGCCAACTTCAACGATGTAGCTGGATCCCGCCATCAGGTCCGCGGTGAGCTGACGGTCAGCGAGCTCGACGTGCAGGCAGCGCAGATGATGGAAGGCAAACAGAAGGAGGGCCTCCGCAGCGATCTGGCGGTCGAACCCGACCTCCAGCAGGAAGCCCATGCACTGCGTTCCCCACCCTCGCAGGGGACTGCCCAGGATCCGGATACCGTAGCGCCGGACGATCGCGCCGACGAAGAATCCAACGGGCCGTCCGTCCGCGCGCACGACGGCAGTGACCGGCTCCGCGCCTTGCGAGGCAGCCAGGAAGTCGAGCCACGCGGACCCATGGAAGACCTCCAGGTCTGGGTGACCAGCGATCATGTGATCCCAGGCGGCAGCGTCGTAGTCGAGGCGCTCAAACGTGACCTGTACCGGCTGACTCGACGTCACGATGCGACCCAACGTGGAAGAACACGGCGGGCCGCTTGCCTCACAGACGATGCTGTCCTCGCTGCGTCAGTGACGCTGCGCATTCCTACCCCCGGAGGATCCCGGCGCGGTAGCTGCCAGCTGCCAGCACTCCGGACCCTCGCTTGGTGCAGGGTTGACCGATCACGCCAGCGGCTGCTCCCTTGTGGCGTGCGGTTCACGACAGGTGCAAAGGCTGGAAGAGGTCGACGATTGCTGACCAAGTCAAGACGACGTCCCTTTAGAATGGATCGGACGCAGTGTCACCGTAGGTAAGGTGACCATGAACCGCGCCGATTCTGGCCGAGATCCAGAGCAGATGAGGTGAGTCTGCGCCGGCCCGGGACGCAAGTTTGAGTGGGCCGGGTCCGGCGGGCGGCGACAGTGTGTGGGGGGACGACCGTCAGAGGTGGCGTCGGGGGATCAGATACCCATTGGCGAACACGCAGGTGCGTGGCGCGGCGAGCCGCGGGGTGGCCCATTTCCGCTATCCCTGTGCCGTGCCTTCGATGCTCAGATGGCGTTCACCACCTTCTAGTTCCTAGCTGTAGCCGACGCGGATCTTGCTCCGTAGCCAACGCCGCTCCAACGCTTGACGCTGGGCTGGAGATAGGACTGTGAGCCCGCGCTGTCGAACCAGGTGATCCAGGAGGGGGGTCACGGGCACGAACCAACCGTTCTTGGACGCAAGGCGCTCCATGAGCTCGCGAAAGCGTGGGTCTATTCGCCCGTCGTTGCAGAAGCCGGAGGCAAAGTGGGTGTACATGATGCATGCCCCACCCTCCGCCTCGAGACGATCCTGCTCCGCCTCGCCGAGCTGGTGATTGAAGGCCCCCACGTCGGCCCCCTCAGAAGAGGCGAACCATGCTCGGACGTTGGGGCGGTCCGGGTCGTGATACGGCATGACGGGACAGGCGAGGAGGGTGTTCACGTCACCGTACGTGAAGTTGCGAACATACCGAACGCGCTCCCGACACAGATCGCCCCAGAACAGGGGGTCGCCTTCGATGTGACCGCGCGAGAAGCCACGACGGCGGAAACCCGTCAAGATGTTGTAGGCGAGCCGCGAGGTCCCGCTAACTCGGTCCTCGCCCCAGTAGATCGACTCGCGGCATCCGGCGTGATTGGCTAGGGTCTCGGGATCGTGACCGTAGATCTCCCGGAAACGATCCAGCGAGCGGGCCACAACCTCGCGAGGCGTTGTTGCCGGAGTGGCACCGTGCGAGCCGATCTCGAAGCCCGCCGTCTGCAACTCCAGGGTCCAGTCCCGATATGCCGGGTCGTCACAGGTTGCGCCCCCGATGAGGGGCGCGCCATCGCCAGCCATGGCCCAAACCGACTTGGTGGTTCGCAGGCCGAGGTCCCGCAGGAGCGAGTAGACCAGGGCCACATTCTCGACGGTAGCGTTGTCCGTGTCGTCAAAGACCGTAAAGGCGAACGCGCGGCCCTCCGGCCACTCGACTAGCCGGCTGGTGTCCACCCGTCCCTCCACCCTGACTCCTTGGCGGGATCCACGCGGTAACTGCTTGCGCCACCCCCACCGAGACCGCGGATCTCGTGGTGGGCGATGAGCGCCAGCACGGACCGCGCAACGTCTCGAAGGTGCACCGGAACGGGCCAACTGTACCGCCTCGTGCGCTGGTTGCCGAGTGGGCGCGGTCGGTCTCATGTCCTCTTGCGGACAGCGGGTCGGAGTTCTGTGCGGCGGCTGCACGGAACCGCCGAAGAATGCCACGCATGGCCTTGTTGGAGGTTCAGCCAACCTCCGGCGTCGCAAGCTCTTGGGTGCGGACCATCTTGCGGAACAGTCGCTTCCCCTACGGGATGATCGTGTTCCCGGAGATCATGATGTCCACTGCAGTCGCAGCCGCATCACTCCCTGATGTCGTCAAGATTTCCCGGCCTTTGGGCCAAGAGACAATGACGTTGTTGCGGATGTCTCCGCCCGTCGAGTAGACAGAGGTGAGCGCCCAGTAGGATCCGGAGAAACCATGCACGGTGTTGCCGCTGACGTCATTGTCGAGAGCACGGGCCGTCGCATAGCCGGTGACGAAGATGCCCCGATAGGATCCGGTCACTGTGTTCCCCTGGAACACGTTGCGCTGTCCAGAATGGGTGTCGATGGCGGTCCAGGTCGGGACGTCGTTGACGGTGTTCCCGGTGACCTTGAAATCAGTGGTTGGCGGGTCTACAGCCGGGTTCTGCTGCGACAGGGAGATGCCATAGGCATTGCCGCTATTGGCTTCCGAACCGACGACGCCGACCCGCTCGACCAGGTTGTTCGTGACACCGCCGCCTTTCCCCGACAAGACCATGATCCCCGCATAGACGACGTCACGGACGGTGTTATGGTCGACCTGCAGGCCAGTCACATGACCGAGCCACATCCCTGATTCGCCGAAGTTGCTGACGTAGCAATTCCGCACCGTCAGGCTCGCGACTGCAGATCCGACATAGATGCCGATCTCGCGGCTGTTGTACGCCGAGTGCTGCGAACCCGTGATCGTGAGGCCATCTAGGGTCACCGAGTTGGCTGCAATGGTGATCGCACGGGTCGAAGCCCCGACCTTGACCGCGCCCCCGACGATCGTTAGGGCTTTGGTGACGATCGCGGGGGTCGTGAATGAGCATCCGGTGAGAGTCAGAGTGCTCCCGGCCGGCGCGGCGTCGATGCGCGCTTGGAGGTCACCGCATGGCGCAGGCGTCGGGGCGGCCGTGGGCGCAGGCGTCGGGGCGGCCGTGGGCGCAGGCGTCGGGGCGGCCGTGGGCGCAGGCGTCGGGGCGGCCGTGGGCGCAGGCGTCGGGGCGGCCGTGGGCGCAGGCGTCGGGGCGGCCGTGGGCGCAGGCGTCGGGGCGGCCGTCGGCGCGGGGGTCGGGGCGGCCGGCGGCGCGGGGGTCGGGGCGGCCGTGGGCGCGGGGGTCGGGGCGGCCGTGGGCGCGGGGGTCGGGGCGGCCGTGGGCGCGGGGGTCGGGGCGGCCGTGCGGCGCGGGGGTCGGGGCGGCCGTGCGGCGCGGGGGTCGGGGCAGGCTCGGCGGCGGCCTTTGGCGTGGGTGCGGGTGATGCCGTGGCCTTGGGTGTGGCTTTCGGCTTGGGCGTCGGGCGAGTCTTCGCGCCCATCAGGTCGGTGCCGAGGCGGACGACGAACGCGTCGACGGCAACCGTCGGGTGCCCCCGGGTGCCCAAGCTGACGATGGAGATCCTGTGAGTTCCCACGGCGTTCCACGACTTCTCGAAGAGCACGCGCGCCGGGCGGAAGTGGGACGCCCATGTATTCACGGTCTTGACGAGCTTGCCGTCGATGTAGATCTTCGCCTTGCCGCGGGTCGGACCGATCGGCCCAATCCATGAGACCGCCGCCCCTTTGAACCTCAGGGTGGCCCTGGCCTTGCCAGCCTTCGCGGCCCGGGCCTTGTCGCCAAGATAGCCCGGGTGATGGACGGTCACCCAGGCGCCCCGGTACGAGATCGCTCGGTTGCCCTCCTGGTAGACCTTGATCGCGGAGATGGCCTTCCACTCCGCACGCTGCGTCTGTGCCGAGGGCCGCGCAGCGGCGACGCTGGAGACCGGCACGAGTAGGCTCAGGAGCACGAGGGCCATGACGCCGGTGGAGACCCAGCCACGGAAGGAGCGTCGAGACGGCTGTCGGGGCGTCGCAACCGGCTGCCCGTCATCAGGGGGCCGACGACCTCCATTCCAGAACATGGGCGAGGATTCCTTTCGGCAACCCGGCTGACTCAGAGAGTCCCGTGGCTTTGCGGCCCCGCCTCGCGACGGGTGTGCCATTTCGAGGGTGCGTCGTTCAACCGAGCGCAGCACCGCCTCGCAGTGTCACTTGGCCCCAGCGCTCCGCCAATGGGGAGATGGTCCCGGCAGGAGCGGCCCCTGGGTCACGGTGACCACCCATCACCGCACCGCACGTCACCACGCGGCCGAACGATGGTGCGCCCAGTCACCGCCTCAGCACTTCGACCCGACGAGTCGATCGCGATTGTCGCGACGCGTGGCGCTCGGGAGGGAGAGGGCCGCGTTCGGGGCCCGGACTTACACGCCGACGAGGACCCCTACACCTCGCCGCCGGAACCAGTGCAGTGTCGAGGCCCGCCAAGAACCCAGCGCTCCTGATAGCGCAGACCGATCATGCCTGCGAGACATCAAGCACACCGTGGTCACCCTCGGCAGACCGGGGACGTCCCTCGATGACATCCGCGAACAGATCCCCGATGTGCGCTAGGTCATGCTCGCGTGCAACGAAGGCGCGGCCCGCGGAGCCCATCGCGACCAGCGTGTCGGGCGGTGATCCGGCGAGTTCCAGGAAGGCGGCGGCGAGACGCTCCGGATCGTCGGGTCGGACCGAGATCCCCGCACCGACGGAGGGTACGGGGTCATAGGCAGTGTCGCATGCGAACACCACCGGCCTCTCTGCGGCCATGTAGTCGAACAGCTTGTTGAAGCTGGTCCCGTACCGGTAGACGGGTGTGTAGGTCGTGTGGACGACGGCCGCATCGAAAGCGCGCAGGATCCTGGGCACGAACACCTTGGGAACCGCGGGTCCGAGGCTGACGACCGGATGGCCGGCCGCACGGCGCTCCAGGTCCACGCGCTCTGGACCATCGCCGACCAGAAGAACCCCGATTCGGCCGGGCGCCCGCGTCTCTGCGATTTGCGCCGCTGCGATGATGACATCGAGCCGATAGACGCGACCGAACGTCCCCAGGTAGCCGATCACGAACCTCCCGTCCGCCTTGAATCGGCCGGCCTCTGCTAAGCAACGGGCGACGTCCGCTGGCTCGCTCCCAGCCCCCTCACCCCCATCGAATGCGGCTAGCCTTGCGCCGTTTGGGATGTAGACCACGTGCCCGATCGGCAGCCCACGCTCCAGGAGATAGTCCCGAATGCCGGGAAGCAGCGTGACGACTATCGAGGCGCGTCTCACCAGAAGCGCCTCAAGCGAGCGCAGCATCGCCTCGCGCGGTGAGCCTTGACGCAGCGCGCCTAGATCCACGAGCGTTTGCGGCCAGAGGTCCCGAATCTCAAATATGAAGCGCGCGCGGCGCAGTTGCGCGGCCAGATAGGCGCCGAGAGCTGCGAATGGATGGACCGTGGAACCGACGATGTCGTCAGGCGACGCGAAACGCGTCTGGACCACCAGAAACGTCACCATGAAGGACATCATATTGACCTGTCGGCGCAGGCCGTTGCCCCGATATGGAAACGTCCACAACCACACGAACCGGACACCATCGCACAGTTCGCTGCGGTACATCTTGCCCGGCGCGAGTCGTTCCTCGCGACCTGACAGGTGACCGAAGCCGGCGGCGAAGACCGTAACCACGTGGCCGCGCTTTACGAGTCCTCGGGCAAGCTCGAAATGGCGACTTCCAGTCGGCTGGTCGGGGGTGGAAGCATAGTGGTTGACCAACCAGACCGTGTGTCGATTTGCGGATGCCCGATCCGTCGAGCAGGGCGCACTCATGTCACGCCAAATCCCTCTTGCTTGGCGATCAGCCACATTCTGGCGTCGCGACTGTTTGTCCACATGTGCACCCCGGTGCTCCCGGAATGCCTGCGCTTGACTCAAGCGGCAAGTTAGGCAAATTGGGCACCATCGTCCATCGCACGACTGCTCATCGCGCAGGTCGGCACCACCTATGAGTCGAGACGGTCCGGCGCCGCGGTCGCCGGACCGCCTGATGTCGGCCCAAGCTCACCTTGACGGTACTTGGGAAAGAAGCCCGATCTCGCGCGCGGATCGAGCGGATCAAGGTGTGGATGGAGTGCCGCGACGAGACGGCCATACTCTCGCTCGTCGACCACCAGCCGGAGGGTGGTGAAGGTGTGGCGCAGTGGGGAGAAGCCGGTCTTGAAGTGCAACAGCGAGTCGGCAACGCCTCCCACACCCCCGCCGAGGTGGAGGACATCGTTCCCTCGCTCCCGGGCCCAGGCCCGCGCGAAGTGCATCATCAGTTTCGTCGGCTGGATGTCGCGGAACTCGCCACTCGTCCCCGATAGGTGGTATTGGACGATGCCATCCGTCTCTACGAAGAGTCCTGTGGCTGCCACCGCGTCGGCGTTCTCGACAACGCAGAGGTGGAGACGGTCGCCCAATGCAGCCCGCAGACTATCGAAGTACGCGTCCGCAAACTGGTAGAAGGGCGACGCCTTTCGGCGCTCCATGGTCTCCCTGTACTGGCGCTTGAACGTCTCGAAGTGCACCCAGTCTTCGTCCATGCGGGCGACGTAGCCGAACCGAGTGGCACGCAGGATGTCGCGCCGGTGATTCAGCCGCATCTGGGCCCAGTGCACGTCAGCCCCAAGTGTCAGGTCCACGCTTACCGTGTCACCGTGGGAAACGAGCACGCCGATCCCCTCGGGCGGCAGCATGTTGAGCAGCGGATGGAGCCGCAAGAACACTGCCACGAGCCCCGCGTCGCGCAGCACCTGGAGTCCCGCGACCAGCGCGACTCGCAGGAATGCAGGATCCTCGACCCCCTTCCCGATCGGACCTGGGTAGCCGTAGGGCGAGGTGGCGTCGAACCCATCACCCGGGATCTGTCGGATCAACAGGGGCAGCAGCATCGTCCTGTGACCGTCTGTGACGCGCAGTGCACAGGGCCGTGCGCCCTCCTGAGCCGCGCACAACGCGACGTATGCCGGCAGGTGGTAGAAGTCATGGCGCGCTTCCCGGAGCACTGCCTCCCACTCAGGCGCACCGACATCGAGCAACGTTCCAGAGAGTGGCGGCGAAGGCAGAGGCGTCGCAAGCTTGACCTCGCGATCCTGCTCGAGGTCAAGCAGCATCACAAGCTCGCCGCGGTCCTCGCCCGCGTACGCGTAGCCAAGCGCCTCGTACAGGTGGCGGGCACGAACGTTCTCGGGATGAACACGCAACCGGACCACCGTGGCGCCTCGTTGGGCGGCCTCGGCGTGCAAATATCCCATCATCGCGCGGCCCAGGCCCCGACCACCGGCACTTGATCGGACCGCGATGCCCAACGAGGGGACCGAGTAACCCTCGTCCCAGCCACGAAGCATGCCGTAGGCGACCGCCTGGCCGTCCTCGATGAGAACTGCGTAGGCATCTGGCCCTTTGTCGCCGGCGATTCGGCGGGCTTCGTCATGAGTAAAGGGATGCGGGCGGAAGTACGTCTCGTCGATGTCCGCAAAGACGTCGACCAGTAGCGCTTCATCCCCCGGCCCCACGACTCGATACTCGCTGCTCAACCTTCGCCTCCGGACGGGACGTGCGGGTAGGCATCTTCGGGGCCGGGTTGGCGCACGGCCCGGGTGAACAGGGAAGGGCCGGGCGTGAAAGCGGCGAGGCTGGGTTGGACGATGCGCTCCAGGCCGGTGAGCAGCCCGATGGGCAGATGTGCCGTGATGAACGTCGGGCGGAGGAGGCCCACGCTCCTCGTCGGGCCGACGATGAACCCGACGTCCTCCAGCCAGGTGCGAACGTCCCTCGGTGCGTGGAGATACATTGTGGACCCGGACCACCCTCGCACCTTCGTCTCCTCGCCCGACAGCCCAGTCACGAGACGAGGTCGTCTGCCTTTGGCGCGGGAAGGCAACAGCGTGAGTTCCACGTAAGGCTGCGAACCGAGCCGGAATGGTGACGAGCGCAGGCGGCGGGTCAGATAGGCGAGGATCGCCTTCAGGTTGCGCTTGTTGGCCGTCTCCAGCACGAGGACGCCACCTGGGCGAAGGACTCTAGCGAACTCGGTGAGCGCGGGACGAGGATTCTCCAGGTGATGCAGCATCCGCACGCAGACGACGGTATCGAAGCTTCGATCGACGAAGGGAAGGTGGTTTGCCTCTCCCGATACCAGCGTGAACCGTGCCTGGTCGCCGATGTGCTCGCGCGCACCTCTCAGCATGGCCTCCGAAGGGTCGAGGAGCACGACATGATCGTAGCCCGCGTACTCGTCGGCAAGCCGGCCGAAGCCGGCTCCAACCTCGAGGACACGATCCCCGCTGGGCGGCAGGAGCGCCCGGAGCGCCATCCGGTCGCACTCATCCTCGTACCGCCGTCCAGGCCAGAAGTGGTCGCGATAGTCGAGGTTCTCAAAGGCGACGAGTGTCGTCGCTAGCTCCGGAGCGGCCGCCATCGCAGGGTCCGCCTCGAGCCCGGAAGCCGGTGGATGTGACGATGCGCGGTCCATGCGTGCATCGTACTCGTCCCCGCTCGGCCGCAGCCGCGATCCGGTCCCCAGTTGCGGGCACGCACGCCGCTAGGTTTGTCCGGCGAAACATCCACGAGGCTGCGTGATAACGTCAGGCTGCCGTCGTGGGGCCGCGTCGCACGACCGATGCCATCCGATCTGGCCGGAGACGTCATGACCTCGACGCCTGGGCACCCATATCGAAACGTCCCGATAGCGCGGCCCGATATCGGCCCGCGCGAGCGCGAGCTCGTCGCCGAAGTGCTCGCAAGCGACGTCCTCGCGATGGGCCAATTCGGGCAGCGCTTCGAGGCAGGGATTGCCGCCGTTGCCGGTCGAGTTGAGGGCGTTGCCTGCTCAAGCGGCACGGCGGGCCTTCACCTCGGAGTCCGCGCCCTCGAGATCGGCGAGAACGACGAGGTCATCACCACCCCGTTCAGCTTCGTCGCCTCGGCCAACTGCCTGCTCTACGAACGCGCCGTACCGCGGTTCGTGGACATCGAGGAGGAGAGCCTGGGCATGGACCCCGGCCAGGTGGAGGCGGCGGCCACCGGCCGCACTCGGGCCGTCCTGCCGGTGCACGTATTCGGCCGGCTGTGCCAGATCGACCCGATCATGTCCATCGCCCGGCGGCGGGGCTGGTCCGTCATCGAGGACGCATGCGAAGCTCTGGGCTCGTCCATCGGCGACCGGCCGGCCGGAAGCTTCGGCGACATCGCGGTGTTCGCCTTCTACCCGAACAAGCAGATCACGACCGGCGAGGGTGGCGTGGTAGTGACCGATGATCCGACCCTCGCCGAGACGATGCGCAGCCTGCGCAACCAGGGACGGGACGCGGACGGGACCTGGCTTCGCCACGTCCGCCTCGGTTACAACTACCGCCTGGATGAGATGTCGGCCGCAATCGGCGTGGCGCAACTTGAACGTCTCGAGGAGCTTCGTGCCGGACGCGCCCGAGTCGCGGCCACATACGAGCACGAGCTCGACGGCAACGACTGGGTCAGGCTACCGAAGGCGGGCGCCGACGAACGCGTGGACTGGTTCGTGTACGTCGTCCGGCTCGACGCGGAGATCGACCGCGATGTCCTGATCGGCCGGCTGGCCGATCGAGGCGTTGCATCGCGGCCGTACTTCTCGCCGCTCCACCTGCAGCCGTTCTACCGCAGGACCTTTGGGTTCAAACCGGGCGACTTCCCGATCACGGAGCGGGTGGCCGCGTCCACCTTGGCCCTGCCGTTCTCCAGCCGGCTCGCGGACGACGACGTCCGATACGTTGCGGCGGCACTGTGCGAGTCAATAGGGTGACACCCGCCGCACGGTCGCCAGCGATCGTTGTCTCCGGCCACACGATGGCCCTGGCCGTGGTGCGGGCTCTCGGTGAAGCCGGCGTGCCCGTCGTTGTGGCGCACTACGACGCCCGCGACGTCGCCCAGACATCACGTCATGCGATGGCCGCCATCCGCGTACCCAACCCAATGTTGGACGAGGCAGGGTTCATAGACGCGCTCGCAGCCCGCGGTCGCGAGTTTGGCGGCTCCGTCCTCTTCCCCGCATCTGACGAGAGCACCGTCGCGGTCTCCCGCAACAAGTCCCTCCTCGAGAAGCACTTCACGGTTGCATGTCCCGCCTGGGCGGTCACCGAGCGCTTCATCGACAAGTCGCGGACATACGAGATCGCCGCAGCATGTGGCGTGCCGACGCCACGAACCGTGACCCCGACGTCCGAGGCACACCTGCGGAAAGAGGCAGCGAGGATCGGGTACCCCGTGCTACTGAAGCCCGCGGAGAGCCACCGCTTCTACGAGCGGTTCAAGCGGAAGATGGTCCGTGCCGATACGGAGTCGGAACTGGTGCACGCCTACCGTTCGGCAGTCGAGGCGGGGCTCGCCGTGATGGTCCAGGAGATCATCCCTGGTGCCGACCACACCGTCGTCAACTACAACGCCTACTTCTGGCAAGGCCAGCCTCGTGTCGAGTTCACGGCACGTCAGCTGCGGAAGGCACCTCCTGCGCTTGGGTCGCCGCGTGTCGCGATCAGCGAGCGGATCCCCAAGGTCCTCGAGCCGGGCAGAGAGATTCTTGCCGCCCTCGGTTTCGAGGGCTTCGCGTGCACCGAGTTCAAGCAGGACAGCCGCGACGGCGTGTTCAAGCTGATGGAGGTCAATGGGCGGCACAACCTTTCCGGGTTGCTCGCGGTCCGCAGCGGGGTCAACTTCCCCCTGCTTCACTACCGGCACATGGCCGAAAGCATCGAGCCAAGCGCCGCCTCGTTCCGGGCCGGAGTCTACTGGACGGACATGTTCCGGGACGCCGGGTACAGCCTCGCCTACCTCCGATCGGAGCGCTATCGGCCGTCAGACTACCTCGCCCCCTACGCGCGGCGGCACTGCGACGCGATCTGGGACCGACAAGACATGGGCCCATTCTGGGCGCGTCTCGGCTACCTGGCCCGGAACTCAGGTGCAACGGCACGAGCGGCGGTCGGTGCGCCGGCGATGGCGAAGCATCCCGACGAGAAGAGGGAGAGGACATGACGGTGGAGACGAGGCACATCCTGTGCAGCGCGTGTGGTGTTAACCGTTTCGTTCCCCTGTCCTCGGTGGACGGATGGACGATCGGGCGCTGCGGGGCCTGCGGCCTCGTCTACGTCAACCCGTCCGCATTCTTCGAACCCACGGAAGCGTTCTCCGACATCTCGCGCGGGTTCGCATACACCGAGTACATGCACCAGCCTGTCACCCCCGCGATTCTGGAGTTCGAGCGACGACAGCTGCTCGCGAACGCGGGCGAGCTTGCGCGGCTCGCGCCGGCGCCACACCTGTCCGACGGGCGCCTGCGATTCCTTGACCTGGGCTGCGGGTCCGGTGCCTCGGTACGTGCCGCGACGGATCTCGGGTGGGATGCGATCGGGGTCGACATCGATCCTTTGCTCGTTCACGAGGGCAAGGAGTCGCTCGGCGTCGACCTGCGGTGTGTCTCCATCCTCGATAGCGGCCTTCCGGCCGGCGGCTTTGACTTCATCAAGCTCCGCGACGTCGTCGAGCACCTGCCCAACCCACTCGAGGTCCTGGGGATGGTCGCCCGGCTGCTCGCGCCAGGTGGCACTGCGCTTCTCGTCACACCGAACGAGGGTGGCCTCGCGACCCGCGCGCGCGTCGCGCTACGGCGTCGCCCCTCCCTCGTGGCCACTGTTCCGCCGCCGCACCATCTCCACTCCTTCAATCCGGACACGCTGGTGCGGACGATGTCCCGGGCAGGTCTCACGCCCGTGGGCACGTTCACGACGAGGCCAACCGACTGGCGGTACGTGACATCCAGCAACATGGCCCGGGCGCACAGCCGCCCTGTCCTGCAACCCCTCTGGCGGATCGGGCAGGCACTTGGAATGGGGGCCGTTCTCGTCAGTTGGGCGGTCCGTCAGTAGTGGCGTCGTCCCGGTTCAGGCGAGCGGTCGAATGACCTCTCTCCGGATACGGCTGGCCATCAAGCGGGGAATCGACATCGGCGGGGCGGCGTCAGCCCTGCTGGTGCTCTCGCCTGTGCTCGCTTGGGTCGCGCTGCTCGTCGCGGTGACGCAGGGTCTGCCGATCCTCTTCCGGCAGCGACGTCCGGGTCTTGGCGGAGCGCCGTTCGAGATCCTGAAGTTCCGGACGATGCGCGCTCCGCGAAAGGACGAGGTCTGGTACCTCACCGATGATGAGCGCGTTACGCGCGTGGGGCGGTTCCTGAGAGCTACGAGCCTCGACGAGCTCCCTGAGTTCTGGAACGTCCTCCGAGGCGACATGAGCCTCGTCGGTCCCCGTCCGCTGTTGATGGAGTACCTCGCAGAGTACTCGCCTGAGGAACAGCGGAGACACGACATGCGCCCCGGTGTCACGGGCTGGGCCGTGGTCAACGGGCGAAACCTCCTCGTGTTCAGGGACCGGCTGGCCCTCGATGGCTGGTACGTCGATCATTGGAGTCTGCGGCTCGACATCCGGATCCTCCTGATGACAGTCGCCCAGGTGATCAGGCGCCAGGGCGTGACCACGACAGAGGACTTGGCACTCGGGTTCCCCCTGCCAAGCACCGGACCCGATCCGACGACCCCCGGAGCAGATGACCCAGCCGTCGTGGAACACGTACCCGACTGAGCAGGGCACGCACTCCTTCAGGGCTGGTCGATGGCGTATCGGAGGCCGACGACGATGTCCCGGTCAAACGTTCCGGAGAACGTCGCCGTCGCCCCGGCCACAATGAGTTCCGGGCTGGCTGCAGTGATCCGGTAGCCGTCGGGCACCAGGATGCTGAGCGTGAGCGGCCCGGCCAGCAGGCCAGGCTGCTTCTGGATCGTCAGGCGGTACGTGCCGCCTTCGTCGTCGGCCTCGGCCGCGTATGGGCTCGTCCACGCGTACGTGAGGCTGGTGCTGCCGGGAGGCACCTGGAGGTACGCCCCGATCACCATCCTGCCGGCCTCGTTCTCGACCACCGCGGGATCGCTCAAGGGCATGGCTCCGCCGCCGCTAACAGCGCCGACTCGGCTGCGCTCGGGGACCACGACCCTGGAATACATCCCGAGAATCCGTCCACCGACGTTCTCCAAGGCCATGATGGCGTCTCCGGCCGCCGAGTCCACGGCGTTGTCCCAGGTCACCTGCAGCGAGTTGCTCGCATTGCCCACGGCGTCGAGGCGGATATCGAGATCGAGTGACCGAGTGGTGACGATGTTGAGCTTCGACACGGGCGCCACGTTCGAATCAACGAGGTACACGAAGTCGCCGGCATCGTCTCGGACCGCGCCGGAGAAGCCGCCGCCGGCGACCGCTGCCTGGTCTGCGGCGTCGACGAACCACGCCTGGAGGAGCCGATCCCGCCCGAGTGTCTCAACGGTGCCGACCAGATCGCCCCAACTCTGTGATGGCAGCGCCAGCATTGCCGCGACGAGACTATTGGCGAAAGCGAACAGAAATGCCTTCGCGTTCTCGCCCGGCGTGCGGGGAACCCGCGTGCGCTCAAGAACGGTCATCGTCGTCTCGCCTGGGGACACGGTCGTATCGAATCCGGGTACCGCGATCGGACCCGTGGCCTTCAGCAACTCGTCGATGGTGAAGGTGGTGATAGCGAGGACGCCGTCGAGGTCGCCATCGCCACTCTCGTTCGTGTAGAGGCGCAGGGCGTCCCTTGCGCTGGTGGGAAAGTCGGGTGACCAATTCGCGTCCGCGAACTGCCAGGGCTGCTTCGGTCCAAGCAGATAGTCTGCAAGCTCGCGGGGCGGGTCGATCCATGGGTAGTCAAACGGGAAGTCGAGGGGCCCGGTGTCCCGGAACCGGAGTTCCACGATCCGACCGCGGTCGAAGCCGACGATGGCGTACGTACCGAGGAATCCCCCAGTCGGACGCAACTCGGCAGGGTCCTGTGTGAGGACCAGGTAGCGCCGTGGTCCATCCCAGCCCAGGATGGACGGCAGCCGGGCGCTGACCTCGACGTAGGTGTCGAGGAGCGGGCCGTACGTGTCGATCCGCGCCGTCATCGCATCGCGGACGCTCTCCACCTGGCCCACCAGGCCGTCCGGCACCGCGGCAAGGTGCTGCCGGGCGCTCGCGACGGAGGCAGCAGCCGAGCTGACGCTGTCGCGGGTCGTGGCCATCAGCTCCACGAGCTGCGAGAGCGCGGAGGCGCGCGCCGGATCCGTGGCCTGCACGTCACGGATGTCGACGAACCGGCGCCCGACGACCAGCCCCTCGCCGACGGCATCAAGCAGGTCGCCGGCCGCAGCCACGACATCGTCCGCGCCACGCACGTTGGCGGCGGTGGGCGGGAGCGCGCGGGCGACCGCAACGAGTGGGTCGGTCGCAAGGAGGCTCTCGAGGCGGTCGAAGCGCCCGCGGGCCGCGGCCAGGTCGGCGTCAAGTGCGTCCATCGTGGCCCCGTCGATCCCCAGGCCGGCCTCCTTCACCCGGTCGACCATCGTCTCCAGGTCGGTCCGGAGCGCGCGCGCCTCGTCGAGCGCCGGCAGGTATCGGAGCGTGGCAAGGCCCGCGCCTAGGGCGAACGCGAGCACGAGGACAAGAGCGATGCCGCCCAGCACCACCCGCCGCCGGGGCCGGCCCCATCGCCGCGGAGCAGCCTCCGGTGCCACGCCACCCACGCTCACGGAGCCGGGTGCGCGATGACGATGAACCGGGGCGAGGTCGGGTGGTACGAGGTCGAGGTCTGCAGCGTCAACTGCTCGGTCTTCGTCGGCCGCACGTACTTCATGGCATCCCACGGGACCTTCGGGATGACCTCGTCCACGACGTACCGGCGCGCCGTCCCGTCGGCCAGGTCCAGCTCGATGACGTCGCCCACCTGCGCCTTCCACAGGTTGATGAACATCCCCTTGCGAGCATGGCCGTAGATATAGACGTTGGAACCGGCACCGGGCCACGCGGAGCCCGGGTAGTGGGCCGCCTTGTCGATCGGGGCGTCGATGCCATCACCCTCGACGATCCGGAGGTCGATGTCGAGCCGCTCGATCCGGATCCGCTTCGCCTTGATGCCGTCGCCGGCAGCAGCGGTCGTGCTCGCGGACGGCTCCGCAGCGCCCGTGGCGTTGATCGAGCCCGTTGGGGTGAAGCTGGGCGCGGGGAGCTCGCTCGCGACCACGGGCACGAGGGACAGGTCCGCGTAGGCGGAGGTCGCCGCGGCGTCGGCGGTCGTCGATCCGGGCGTCGACGCCGTTCCGTCGGGCCCTCCGAGTCCGCCGAACGTGATCGCGAGACCGGCGATGATCGCAACGGCCGAGACAGCGAGGGTCGCGACGAGGACTGCCCTCCGATGCCGACCGCCGCTCGAGGAGGGCGGCGGCGAAGAGGTCGCGACGGGGCGCCCGGCCATGTCAGAGACTGAGGCAGTAGGTGGCCGGCCAGCCTGTCAGCCCGACGTCAGGCCCAGCGCCGGAGTGCGATCGCGCCGCCGAAGAGGCCCGCAAGCACCAGGAGCAGGCCGACACCGACGGGCACACCACCTGCAGGCGCATCCCCCGGCAGGGTGGACGTCCGCGGCAGGCCACCGCACACCTGGGTCACGACCCCCGACGCGCTCACGTCGCCGGTTGTGCTCCCTTCGGCCGCGGTCACGGTCGCGCGGATCTGCCGCTGACCGCTGACAGCCCCCAGCGTCACGGTCGTCGTGGCGATGCCCTGCGCGTTCGTGACTGTCGGCGTCTTGTTGATTGTGTCCGACGCGGACTGCGTCGTCACGAAGGTCCAGGCCACCGACTGGTCGGCGACCGGGGCCCCGTTCGCGTCCAGGATGGTGGCGGTCATCGTGAACGGCTGGCCGCACGTGATCGTGCCCTGTGCGGCGACGCCGACGATCGCCTCGACCTGGCCCGTGTACCCGAAGGCGGTCGCAGTCGCCGTCAGCAGGATGATCACGGCCGCCAGACCGGCGACCCACCGAGTCCGGGCCCTCATCTCGTGCTCTCCCATCGCCGCGCGGTTGCGCTTGGCCGCGGAGACCTGTCGATCCACGGGTCTGGGGACGCAGCCAAGTCGTACGTCGGCCGCTGCCGACGCCGCGACACGCCGGATCCTACGCTCGGACGGCACCAATGGGTAGTACCTTCGGCCCCCTACTGAGCGTGCAGATGGTGCGCGGCGGCACCGGTCTCGGGGTCCCGCGGCGGTCGCTGCAGCGCGGCCCCCTGCTATCGTGGAGGCGCAGGCTTCCGTCCGGCCGAGCGTCGCAGCATGGAGCGCCGACGTCAGGTGATCGACCCAACCGCGCGCGTGCACCCGACAGCAGACCTGGAGCCTGACGTCTCCGTCGGCCCGGGGACGAGCATCTGGAACCGCGCCCAGGTTCGGCGTGGTGCCTCGATCGGCGCAGAGTGCGTGGTCGGCCGCGACGCGTTCATCGACGAGGGCGTGGTCATCGGCGACCGGGTCAAGATCCAGAACGCCGCGCTCGTCTACCACGGCGTGACCGTGGAGGACGGCGTGTTCATCGGGCCGAACGCGATCCTCACAAACGACCGGTTCCCGCGCTCGATCACGGCCACCGGCGAGCTCTCACGGGCGGACGACTGGGTCGTGAGCCCCATCCGGCTGCGCACCGGCGCGTCGATCGGCGCTGGGGCGGTGGTGGTCGCCGGCAACGACGTCGGACGCTTCGCGACCGTGGGTGCAGGCGCCGTCGTCACCCGCGACGTCCCCGACCATGCGCTCGTCGCCGGCAACCCGGCCCGTCGTCTCGGCTGGGTGTGCGCGTGCGGGCGACGCCTAGTGGACGATGCCTCGGACCCGTTCGGGGCAACCTCGTCGGGCCGCGCCGTGTGCCCTGCGTGTGCGACTGACTACCACGTCGAGGGCGACCGCTGCGTCGCCGCAACCAGGGGGTGACCGCGTGATCCCGATCTCGAAGCCGGACATCGGGACGGATGAGGAACAGGCCGTCCTCGAGGTCCTCCGATCCGGGATGCTGGCGATGGGCCGCCGGACGGCCGAGTTCGAGGAGGCGTGGGCCGCCTACTGTGGCGTCAAGCACGCGATCCTCATGGCGAACGGCACGGTCGCCCTCGAGGCGATCCTGAGGGCGATGGGGATCGGCCCGGGCGACGAGGTGATCACCGTCAGCTTCACGTTCAACGCCACCGTCAGCGCGATCCTCCAGGTGGGCGCCCGGCCAGTGTTCGTGGACATCCGGGCCGACGACTTCTGCATGGACCCCGACCTCGTCGAGGCGGCGATCTCGCCCCGCACAAAGGCAATCATGCCGGTCCACCTGTACGGCCTGATGGCGGACATGGACCCGCTCATCGCCGTTGCCCAGCGCCACGGGACCCCGATCATCGAGGACGCGGCCCAGGCACACGGCGCCACCCACCACGGCCGACGGGCGGGGCAGTTCGGACCCGCGATGTTCAGCCTGTACGCGACCAAGAACCTCATGACGGGCGAGGGCGGCTTCGCCACGACCGACGACGACGCGCTGGCCGACCGGATCCGCCTGTACCGCAACCACGGCATGCGGGTGCGGTATCACCACGACGAGCTGGGCACGAACTTCAAGCCGACGGATCTCGCGGCGGCCCTGGGACTCGCCCAGCTTGCCCGCCTGGACGAGCGCACCAAGCGGCGCGCCGAGAACGCCGCCCGCCTCGCCGACGGGCTCCACGGCTACCTCACGCCTCTCGTCCCCGACGGGCGTGGCCATGCCTGGCACCAGTACACCATGCGCTTCCCCGGCGAGCGCCAGCAGGTCATCGACGGCCTCACGGAACGAGGGATCGGGACGCTCATCTACTACCCCATCCCGGTCCACCGCCAGGCCTACCTCCAGGCCTTCGTGCCCGGTGCGGCCGAGCTCGACCTGCCGGTCACGGACCGCCTCGCCGACGAGGTGCTCTCGATCCCGGTCCGGCCGAACCTCACCGAGAAGGAGCTCCAGGCCGTGATCGACGCCGTCCGCGAGGTCGCCACCCCGGTCCACGAGGGCACGACCGCCGGAGCCGGGCGATGACGGCGCCGCTGCGCGTCGGGCTCGCCGGCCTCGGCTCGATGGGCCGCAACCACCTCCGCCACCTATCGACCCGGACGGACTGCGAGCTGGTCGCGGTCGCCGATCCCGCACCGGATCTTGTGGCCGACGCGGTTGCCAAGACGGGCGCCGCCGGCTACGCGGACGCCCTCGCGATGATCGACGAAGCCGAGCTCGATGCGGTGGTGATCGCCGCGCCCACGACGGCCCACGCCCCGCTGGCGCTCGCCGCGATCGAGCGTGGCTTGCCGCTGCTGGTCGAGAAGCCGCTGGCCGCCACGGTTGCGGAAGGGATCGAGCTCGTCGCGGCGGCACGGAGGCGCGGCGTCCCCGTCCAGGTGGGCCACGTGGAGCGGTTCAACCCGGCCGTGCTCGAGCTGGGTCGCCGGATCGCGAAGGGGTGGGTCGGGACGCTCTATTCCATCACGAGCCGGCGGGCCGGACCCTTCCCCGCCCGGATCCGCGACGTCGGCGTGACGATCGACCTCGCGACCCACGACGCGGACATCCTGTCGTGGATCGCCGGGGAGCGTCCGACCCGCGTGTACGCCGAGACGGCGCAGCGGCACCACGTGAGCAACGAGGACCTGCTGTTCGGGCTGCTGCACTTCCCGTCGGGTGCCACCGGCATGCTCGACGTCAACTGGCTGACCCCCGCGAAGCGGCGACAGCTCTCCGTCGTGGGCGAGTCCGGCATGTTCGAGCTGGACTACCTGACCCAGCGGCTGACGTTCACGAGCGCCGACATCGGCAGCCCCACGATCATCGACGGCTACGCGACGACGTTCGAGGGCAACGTTGTCGTCATCGATGTCGCCAGCCGGGAGCCCCTCGCCGCGGAACTGGACGCATTCCTCGCCGTCGCCCGCAGCGGCGGTCGTCCGGTGGTGGACGGCGAAGACGGCCTGTGGGCCCTGGCGATCGCCTCGAGCCTGCTGGAGGCGGCCTCGGCCGGCCGGCCGGTCAGCCTCGCGGACTTCACTGCGCGAGTGCCCTGATCGTGTCCATCACGGACCGGCCCTCGACGTCGGCCTCCCTGGTCGGCGGCGCGATCGCCCTGCCGGAGAACCCGTGCCTCCACGGCACAACCCGGCCCGTAGAGCGGTGGACCGGCGAGCCGGGGACTGCCGGTACCGTGATCGTGGTCGGGGCAGGCAAGATGGGCCTGCCCCTGGCCGCGCAGTTCGCATCGCACCAGTGGAAGGTGATCGCGGTCGACACGGACCCGACGGTCATCGCGGCGGTCAACGAAGGTCGATCCCATGTGCGTGGCGAGCCCGCGCTCGACGAGCGCATTGCGGACGCGCACGCCGCCGGGCGGCTCCGGGCGATGTGCGACGGGGTCGCGGCCGCGCGCGAAGCGGACGTCGTCGTCCTGATCGTCCCGGTGATGCTGGATGACGCGAAGCAGCCCGACTACCGGCACATGGACGCTGCCGTCGCGTCGATCGCCCCCGGCCTGCGGGCCGGCGCAACCGTGATCTTCGAGACCACGCTGCCGGTCGGCGACACGCGCCACCGGTACGTGCCCCGGCTCGAGGAGGCCAGCGGCCTGGACGCGGACGACGACCTGTTCGTCGCGTTCTCGCCGGAGCGCCTGTTCAGCGGGGCTGTCCTCCGGAACCTGGCGACCTACCCCAAGCTCGTGGGCGGGATCGGGCCGGCATCAACGGAACGGGCGGCGCGCTTCTACGCATCCGTGCTCGACGCGGAGGTCGTGGCCATGAGCTCGGCCGAGGCCGCGGAGCTGAGCAAGTTGGCCGACACCACGTACCGCGACGTCAACATCGCGTTCGCAAACCAGCTCGCGGCCTACGCGCAGCGTGTCGGCGTGGACGTCCACGAGGTGATCCGGGCGGCCAACAGCCAGCCGTACAGCCACATCCACCAGCCCGGCCTCGGGGTGGGCGGGCACTGCATCCCCGTCTACCCGCACTTCCTCCTGTCGAGGGCGCCCGAGATGGAGCTGGTGGAGGTGTCGAGGCGGGTGAACGACGGCCAGGTCGATGTCGCCGTGCGGATGCTGTCCGACGAGCTGGGCGGGCTCCGGGAGATCCCGGTCCTCGTCCTGGGCCTGACGTACCGGGAGGGCGTCAGGGAGCTCGCCTATTCGCGGGCGCTGCCACTGATCGGCGCGCTGGCCGCCGAAGGTGCCCTGGTCTCTGCCTGGGACCCGCTCCTGTCCGCGGACGACATCGAGCGGTGCGGGGCGGCACCCTGGGCCTGGGGATCCCCGAGCGATGCGCGGGCGGTTGTCACCCAGACGGCCGACCCGGCCTTTGCCCGGCTGGAGATGCCCTGGTTCCCGGACCTCGAGGTCGTCGTCGACGGCCGGAACAGCCTGCGGGACGTCACGTTCCCGGATCACGTGCGCGTGCTCGGCCTTGGCGTCCCGGCACGGGGCGGGACGCGGCCAGGCTCGTGATCCAGTCAGTCGCCGGAGAGGGTGGTCTGCGATGCGGCTGGTGAACATCGTCGGCACCCGCCCCCAGCTGATCAAGGCCGCGGCGCTGCTCCCCGAGCTGCGTACCGGCCACGACGTGGTCCTGGTGGACACCGGCCAGCACTGGGATGACCGGATGGCCGGGAACTTCTTCGTGGAGCTCGGGCTGCCGCAGCCGGACTACAGCCTGGGCATCGGCGGCGGCGGTCACGCCGCCCAGACCGGACGCATGCTGCTCGCACTGGAGCCGGTGCTCGAGGCGGAGCGGCCGGACGCCGTGGTCGTGTACGGCGACACGAACTCGACCCTGGCCGGGGCCCTCGCGGCGGCCAAGCTCGGCATCCCGGTCGCGCACGTCGAGGCGGGCCTGCGCAGCTTCGACCGGCGGATGCCGGAGGAGCTCAACCGCGTCGTGTCCGATCACCTCGCGACCTGGTGCTTCGCGCCGACGCGGACGGCGGTCGCGAACCTCGCGCGGGAGGGCATCGTCGATGGTGTGGTCGCCGTCGGCGACCTCATGCAGGACCTTGCGAGCCGAGTGAGCCGCGAGATCCGTGGCCTCGACGCGCTGCGCGACGCGGGTACCGCGCTCGTCGCGGCGGGGGCTCCCGCATCGGCCGCTCGGCTGGAGCCGGGCGGCTACGTCTTCGCGACCGTCCACCGGGCCGAGAACCGCGAGGCGGCGGCCCTCACCGCGTGGCCGGAGATCCTCGCGGATGCCGCCCGCCCGGACCGACCGGTGATCCTGGCGCTCCACCCGGGGACGCGCGCAGCCCTCGAACGCGCCGGCGTCGATCTTGGGCGCGACATCTGGGCGGTCGAGCCGCTCGGCTATCGGACGTCGTTGACCCTCCAGCTCCATGCCGCTGCGGTGTTGACGGACTCGGGCGGTGTCCAACGCGAGGCCGCGTGGCTGGGCGTCCCGTGTCTCGTCCTCCGCAGTACGACGGAGTGGGTGGA
Source organism: uncultured Chloroflexia bacterium (assembly GCA_963748625.1). Classification (GTDB taxonomy): domain Bacteria; phylum Chloroflexota; class Limnocylindria; order Limnocylindrales; family CSP1-4; genus CAIXZV01. The sequence goes on from CAVVJT010000007.1 coordinate 118,905, forward strand.
GGCCGTCAACGACTCGGACGGCGGGATGGTTGTCGTTGGGCTCGACCGGAAGCGGGCCAGCGCGGAGCTCGAGCGCATGGCGCCGCCGGCCGCCTGTCGCGCCGCGGCACTCGAGCGCGCAAGGTCGCTCGACCTCGCGCCTGCGGGGGCGGCCCGACGCATCGCGGACGTCCTCGCCGGCGTCGCCTGAAGCGACGCCCCGGCGTCGGCCGCGCCCCCGGTGCATCCCGGCACCTGCGGCCATCGCCCGAGGGACCTTGCGTCGCCCTGCCCTGTCGGTCGAGCGATGTGCGAGGCCTCGAGCGCCTGGCGTGATGGAGGCTGCTGGTTGTTAGCGGGCAAGGCGAGACGGCGGTCCCGCGCGTTCAGGGCGCGCTGGACCGCCGTCCGGTCTCGGGGACCGGCGAACGTTGGAGAGCGGGCGGCGGTGCAAGGCGTACGCCGGTCCGTCGGACGAGCGGCCCGTGCGGAAGGGGCGAAACGCGCTCACGCACTCGCATTCCCTCTCCCCGGAAAAGGGAGGTCGTTCCGGTCCATCGGACCGGCCTCGGCTTCGTAGCCGGCAGCGCGACGGGCTCGAATTCGCGTGGGCGAACACGCACGCCGCGTGTCAGTGGCCGTCGACGGTACTACGCCAATAGTCCTACTGGTAGACCCTGACGCGATGAACGCCGTGGAGATGGGGCACTTGACATCGACGCTGGAGCGCGTCCGGCCATCGCCGCTACATGCCGGCACCGCCGGGAGCCCCTGACCCTTGTAGCATCGGCAGCGATGCAACCCAACGAGCACTGGCAGCGTGCCCGCGAGGAGGTCGTCCTCTTCAGCCGCCGCCTCCTGGCCGAGCACCTCGTGTACTACACGGCCGGCAACGTCAGCCGCCGCGTGGACGGCGAGGATGGTCTGTACGCCGTCACCCCCACGAGCACCCCGTACGACACGCTGCGCCCCGAGGACGTGGTGATCGCCACGATCGACGGCGAGATCGTCGACGGGGACAAGCCGCCCACCGTGGAGTTCCCGCTCCACTCGGCGCTGTACCGCCAGCGACCTGAGATCGGCGGCGTCGTCCACACCCACAGCCCCGCTGCGATGACGATGGCCGCCCTCGGCTGGACGCTCCCCCCCATCCTCACCGGGTTCTGCGAGGCCGCCGGCGGTGCCGTCGTGACCGCCCGCTACGCCCGGCCCGGCAGCGAGGAGCTCGCGGAGGCCACGCGAGAGGCGCTCGCGGAGCGCGGCGCCTGCTTCCTGCGCCATCACGGGCTGCTCGCGATCGGTCCCACGCTCGCGCGCGCCTATAACGCGGCTAGCGTCACCGAGGGCGCCGCCGAGGTCTTCCTTCGCGCGCGCGGGCTCATGGGTGACGTGCCGGCGCTCCCCGAGAGCGAGGTCGCCTGGCTCCACGAGGAGTGGGCCGCCCACTGGGACCGCCACTGACGGTCGAGCGGTCCTGCCGTGCGCTCGCGCCGCGCGGCCGGCTTCGCGCGCCGCCGTCCGCGCGAATGCCGCCGAACCTCGGCAAATCCGCATTGACGCCGCGGGCGAACATGGGGTGGCTCACGTGAGACCGAAGAGGCGCCCGCCTTCCCCCCCCCCGGGGCCGGGCGCCTCTTCGTGTCCGAAGCGTCGTGGAGCGGGGTTGCACCCGCTCCCTCGCAAACGTGCTCCGGTGCGGGTCAGCCCCGAGTAGGGCACCCACGCGGACTTCGAGCGCGTCGTCGGGCAGGCATATGCGCTCGGCATGCGCGTGATGATCAACGTGGTCAACAAGCACAGCGCGTACGACTCGCGGCCGGTCACCGAGCACCCGGAGTTCTTCCACCAGGACGCCGCCGGCACGCCAGCGACCACGGTCCCCGACTGGACCGACGTCATCGACCTGCGCTACGGCGATCCGGCACTCGAGGAGTGCATCTCGACGCTCGAGGACTGGGTGCGACTGGGCATTGACGGATTCCGGCGAGATGTGGCCTCGATCATCCCCGGGGAGTTCTGGCGGCATGCCCGCGCCCGCATCGACAGTGTCCGGCCCGACGTTGCTGTGGCTGGCCGAGTCCGTCCGTGCAGGCCGGGTGGCCGACCGGCGCGAGCACGGCCTCTCGGGCGTGTCCGACAGCGAGCTGCGACGTGGCCTGATCGATGTGCCGGAGTATGCACGTGTCCTCCGGACGAGCCCGCTCGAGAGGGTGCAGCCGCTGGCAACGCCGCTGCTCGATCACGGGTTCGATGCCGGGCTGAGGGCCCGGCCCGGGCTCAGGCGCCGGCGAGGAGGTCCACGACCCGCGGCTTGGCAGCCTCCACCAGGTGCGGATCGAGCATGCGCGAGGCCGCCTCCGCGTGCGGGCACACGCCATGGAGCGTCGCGAACTCGCAGTCGCAGATCCAGCCGTCGGGCCCCAGCGTCAGCACGTGCTGGCCGCCACCGGCCTCGAAGGTCGCTTCCAGTGAGCTGATCCGCAGCCGGTCGCGCTCCAGGGCGTAGCGGTGTGCCTTCTCGGCCTTCGTGACGATGGTGCTCTGCATCAGGTAGTGATCCTTGGGGGAGTGGGACGGGCGGGGCGTCTGTGGGCCTCAATGGTCGGGCCGACGGTGCCACGGGGTCAAGCACACGCGTGGAATGCGGTAACAGGAAGGGACCTGCCGACGTCTACCGGGTGAGGTTCCACGGCATGGACATGATCACCGCCGACCTGTACTACCTGACCGAACAGGACGAGCTCGTCGTGATCCGGCGCCTCGCCCTCGAGCCCATCGACGACATCGACCGGGGCGGTCCTTCGCCATCGGGCATGGGGCGCAGCACCCCGAGAAGACACCTCCACAGCACGGCGCGACGACGGGCCATCATCCGATCGGGCCACATGCGTGAGCAGCTGCCAATAGCATGAACTTGGGGGTTGTCAAGAGACGCTCAATGGCCTAGAGTAGTAGGCCAATGGCGTGTCGCTTGACACGCCAGTACGTATGTCGGGATGGCGTGGACCCCGGCGTGCGATGACCCGGTCCGTGGACCGGGAAACCGTTTGGTATCCACCGGGTCGCGCGGTCGGGCGCGATGCCGTGCAGCTGGAGCATCGTGATTTCCGTCGATTCCTCCCTTCCCGCCTCCGACGCGGAGGCAGCGCTCGCCGCAGCCCAGATCGAGCTTGACCCCGTGGCCGCTGACCTGGAGGCTGAGGCCATCCTGGTCGAAGAGCCCGTCGTCGCAGCCCCCGCCCCCAAGGCAGAAGAGCCGGACGCCGAGGTCGAGGTCGTGTCGACCGAGGTGCTCGACACCGATGACTCCGTGCGCCTGTACCTGCGCGAGATCGGGCGCGTGCCGCTCCTGACCGCGGAGGAGGAGGTCATCCTGGCGAAGGGCATGGAGCTCGGCGGCCAGGGCGAGGCGGAGCCGTGGAAGGCCATCCTGGCGATCCACGAGTGGACGCTGCACAAGACCGAGCCGGTGGCGCGGGCCAAGGACAAGCGCTACGTGCTGCCGTTCGAGGCCGCGTCGCACCGCATCGTCGAGGCGGCGATCCGCTCGGACGACGCGCTGGACCTGCTCGTGATGGCGCCGGCCCTGGGTCTTGCCGATGGCCTCAAGAAGGCTGAGACGGACCTGCTCAAGGAGCGCCTGACCCGCGCCCAGGACGTGCGCTCGATCTACAACGAGCGGCTCGACGCCGAGAGCTTCCTGGACCTGCTCAACTGGATCGAAGGCGAGCTCGGCCGGCCGAACGCGGAGCTCCGCGCGAGCACCGCGCTCAAGGAGATGCGGGACTGGGCGCGCGCGGAGATCGCCTACCCGGCGATTCAGCGCTACCTCGAGGCCGGCAACGAGGCCGAGGTCATGGACGAGTTCGGGCCCACGCTCAAGGTGCTGGCCAAGCACTCGCGTGACCACCTCACGTCGGCCAACCTGCGCCTCGTCGTGTCGATCGCGCGCAAGTACATCAACCAGGCGGGCATGGGCCTGCTGGACCTCGTCCAGGAGGGCAACGCCGGCCTGATCCGCGCTGTCGACAAGTTCGAGTACGAGCGCGGCTTCAAGTTCTCGACGTACGCCACCTGGTGGATCCGCCAGGCGATCCAGCGCGGCCTCGCGGACCAGAGCCGGACCATCCGGATCCCCGTTCACATGGTCGAGACGATGGGTCGAGTGGCACGCGTCGTGCGCGAGCTGTCCACCCAGCTCGGCCGCGAGCCCACCAACGCCGAGATCGCCGCGGCCCTGCCCGACGAAACCCCGGCGATGACGCCGCAGCGCGTCGAGGAGATCCGCAAGCTCGGCCGCGAGCCCGTCAGCCTCCAGTCCCCCGTCGGCGACGAGGGCGACGCGGAGCTCGGCGAGCTCATCCCGGACGAGGACGCCGTCTCCCCGCTCGACGTGGTCGCGGACCGCATGCGCCGTGAGCAGATCGAGCATGTGCTCGCCTCGCTCGACGGGCGCGAGCAGCGCGTCCTGCGCCTCCGCTTCGGCCTGGACGACGGGCATGCCCGGACGCTCGAGGAGGTCGGCCGTGAGTTCGGCCTCACCCGCGAGCGGATCCGCCAGATCGAGGTCCAGGCGCTGCGCAAGCTCCGCCACCCGAGCCGAAGCCGCAAGCTGCGGGAGTTCGCCGCCTAGGCGGAACGTCCCGAGGGAGAACGAAGCCCCCGTCGCTGACGGGGGCTTCTTGCTGTCTCCGGGATGTCGGGCGGAGTCAGTCGCCCCCCGACGGTGCTTACCCGCCCGCGCCCGGGTCGGTGATGCCTGGGTCGGTGACGCCGGAGTCCCCCTGACCGCCCTGGCCGTCTTGGCCGTCTTGGCCGGGCATCGTGCCGCTGCCATCCCGGCCCTGGGGTCCACGGCCGCCACGGTGGGATGAGCCGCCGTTGCCATCCATGCCGCCGTGTCCATCCATGCCGCCGTTGCCATCCATGCCGCCGTGTCCATCCATGCCGCCGTTGCCATCCATGCCGCCGTTGCGATCCATGCCGCCGTTGCGGCCCTGGCCGCGGTTGCGCTCCATGTCGCCGTCGCCTGCATCGCCGCCCTGGCCGGCGCCATCCTTCCCGGCGCCAACCTGGCCGTGCCGGCCGCCGGTGACGGGGTCGGTGACCTGGGGTGAACCGGCCGTTGCCTGGTCGGACTCCGGGGCGAGGATACCCACCGCGAGTGCGGTGGCGGCGACCCCCGCGAACGCGGCGACCGTGATGCCCGCGAGCATGGTGCTGCGGCCGACGGTCCGGCGCCGGGAGGCGGCCGCCGGCGGCGCTGCGGCAGGCCCGTCGCCATGCGCATCGGCAGATGCTTCGGTGGGTGCCCATCCCTCCGGCGGTGCCGGCTCGAACGGGACGCTGTCCGGAGCCGGCGGGGTGGCCGGCTCCGGAGGGGTGAAGGGATCGGGGATCGGGGTGGTGGGGCTGTCCATCCGAGCACTGTCGGGGGGCCAGGCTTTCGAACGCCTTACCGGCGGCTGTGAACAGGCTGGGAATGACCGGGCGGTCGTCCGGCGCTGTCCGCCACGTGTGGTCCGAGGCGTGCCTGTGCGCATGGTTCAGCCACACGGTGCGGTGCCGGCGCTGGATGCGCGATCCATGCGCACCCCGCGCGCTGTCGGCCCCTCGCTACCGCCTGCCCTGCGCGCAGGCCGCGCAGTCAGCGATCCGACAGCACAGTGTGCGCACTCGGCGCGCATCGGCGACAGACGCGCGGGCCTTGCGCGCGATGGCTACAGTCTGTGGATGGACAACCCCATCGCTGTTGAGCCGCAGCCGCGGATCGACACCCTGACCACCGATGCCGCCAGCGGCACCCAGCTCCGGCGGACCGAGTACACAGGCACGGTGTGGTTCGGCGGCAAGCCGCAGTTCACGGGCTACGGCACGGTCACGATGAGCCAGGCCGCGCGCGTTGAGAGCCCCTTCTTCCTGCCCGACAGCCTGCCCTACCGCGCTGGAGCCCCGGCCCTCGTCGTGATCTCGGTGGCAGTCCAGTCGGCGCCCGACGAGGCCCACCAGGTGCTCGAGCATCACGCATCGCTCGTGCCCGATCCCCGCAACCAGGGGGTCGCCTGGGTCCAGGTGCAGGTTCTTGCGGCCATCCGGACGCCGACCGCGCTGAGCTACCGCATCGACGTGCTGGTGACGCCAGACGGCGTGCTATCCGACGTCACGGGCAGCTGAGCCGCGCGAGCGCGGGGGCCGGTCGCAGGCCCCTCAACCGATGGCGGTGCGACTCCAGGTCACCGAGAACCGGGCTCCGCCGACAGGCGCGCGCCCGACCGCCCAACGCCCGCCGGTCGCCTTGACGATCGCATCGCCGATGGCGAGCCCGAGACCGGAACCGGCCGCCTCGGACGATGTGGTCACCGAGCGGTGGAAGCGGTCGAAGACGCGGTCGACCTCGTCCTCAGGAATCCCGGGTCCGGAGTCGTCCACGACCACCGATGCCCGGCTGCCATCGGTCACCACACTGACGACCACGCTCCCCTCCTCGGGCGCGTACTTGCAGGCGTTGTCCACGAGCACGCCGATGAGGCGATCCACGAGATCGGCGGGTGCGACGACGAGCACGGGCTCGGCTGGGATGGCGACGCGCAGGTCAAGGCGGCGGGTCTCCGCGACGGCGGCGAAGCGCTCGGCGGCCTGCGAGGCGAGGATGCCGAGGTCCACGGGCCCGGTTGCCTGCGGCGTGGATGCCGCGTCGAACCGCGCCAGCCAGAGCATGTCCTCCAGCAGCCGGCCCATCCGCTTGCTCTCGCGATCCACGCGGAGGAACGCCGTGCGGTACCACTCGGCCTCGCGGTCGGCCGCAAGCGCGAGCGTCGTGTTGGCCTCGATCACCGAGAGCGGGGTGCGGAGCTCGTGGGACGCATCGGCGGTGAACGCCAGCTGCCGGCGGCGCGCGGCTTCGATCGGCTCGGCAACCCGACGGCCTACGAGGACGGAGCCGACGAACACCGATCCCAGCAGGAACGGGGCGATCAGCAGCGTGCCGAAGAAGATGACCCTCTGGGCATCGCCCACTTGATCCGTCGCCTGCGCGACGACCAGCCGGCCGCCGTTGACGTCGGTCCCCGCGATGCGCATCGGGGTGCCGTCGATGACGGCGTCAGCAGGTGCGGTCGCGGTCTCGAGGCCGTCGGGCAGCGCGGGGTTGCCGGCCGGCGCCACGATCGTCCCGTCGTCACCCACGACCCACAGCAGGAACGGGGTGCCGTAGGGCCGGCCCGGATCACGATCGGGACGGGGGCCTCCGCTGTCCGAGGGGAACCCGCCGCCGAAGCCATCGGGCGGGACGCGGCCGAGTGCCTGCTCGAGCCGCTGGTCGATCTGGGACATGAGGTTCTGCGTGGCGAACAGCACGACAGTGCCGGCGATGGCCGCATACACGATGCCCACGACCAGGGTGGCCGACAGGGCGACCCGGATGGAACGGTTGCGGACGACGGACGTCCCGCTCATGGTCATTCAGGCTCCACGCGGTAGCCGGCGCCGCGGACCGTCACGATGCGCACGCCGGCATCGGGGAGCTTGGAGCGCAGGCGCGACAGCTGGACATCGATGGCATTCGAGCCGAGGGGCTCGGTCTCGTCGGCCCAGGCGTGCTCGGCGATCGCCTTGCGGTCCACGACGGCCGGCGCACGGCGCAGCAGCAGCTCAAGGATCCGGTACTCGGTGGCCGTGAGGAGGCGCTCGGACGCGTTGACCGTGACCAGGTGCGTCACCGGGTCCAGGGCCAGCTGCCCGCAGCGCAGCACCGGGGCATCCACGCCGCGTGGCCGGCGCTGCAGGGCGCGGACCCGGGCGAGGAGCTCACCGAAGTCGAAGGGCTTGACGAGGTAGTCGTCCGCACCGGAATCCAGGCCGCGGATGCGATCGGCGGGCGTGTCGCGGGCCGTCAGCATCAGGAGCGCCGTGGGCCGCTCGTGCCGGCGGGCCCAGTCGACCACGTCGATCCCCTCGGCCCCGGGCATCCGCCAGTCGATGACGGCGACGTCGTACTCGTACCACTTGAGCTGGTCGATCGCATCGTCGCCACGCTCGACGGCGTCAACGTGGTAGCCGGCGTCCTGCAGGCCCAGCACGAGGACCTCGCGGAGGCCGGCGTCGTCCTCCGCCACCAGGATCCGCATGCCGTCAGCCTCCGTTGGCGCCCGCCGGGAGGTCCCGGCGGGGGTGATGGTGCCATGTGGCGGCATCGGATGCGCCCCAGGGCGAGAGGGCGGGCCCGGGCTGGGGGGAAGCCCGGGCCCGCAGGTGGGTTCGATGAGGGCACTGTCGCAGGGGATTCCTTGCGGACGGGTTACGCTGCGGCCGGCCCGTCGGCGACCGACCCGTGGGCGCAAGGCATCCGCGTGAGACGCAGGGCCAGCGGGTGAAACCAACGCCCTGCGGACGGCGTATCAGCCGGTGTCCAGCGTCCCCCATGGGCAGGAGACCACAGCCATGCGCTCACCGCTTCTCATCGGCCCCCTCGTCGGCCTCGCCGTGCTCCTCGCCGCGTGCGGCGGCGGGACCGCTGCCGCACCGGGCACGAACGCCCCCGCCCCGACCACCGCTCCTGCAACCGAGGCCCCTGCAACCGAGGCCGCCACCCCTCCGGCATCCAGTGCCGCGGCCGAGACGGCCGTCAACCTCGTGGACACCTCGCTTGGGAAGGTGCTCGTCGATGGCAAGGGCATGACGCTCTACATGTTCACGGCCGACAGCGCCGGCACCGCGACGTGCTACGAGGCGTGCGCCCAGAGCTGGCCGCCGATCCTCGGCACGGCCACGCCGGGCACCGGGCTCGACGCCGAGGACTTCGCCACCACGACCCGCACCGACGGCACGACGCAGGCGACGTTCTACGGCATGCCCCTGTACCTGTTCGCAGGTGACGCGGCACCGGGCGACGTCAACGGCCAGGGCGTCGGTGGCAAGTGGTACGTGCTGGGCGCGGACGGCAAGCCGATCAAGTAGTCCAGGAGGGTCGAAGGCGCCCGGGCCGACGGGATGGACGGCTCAGACCGCCCGCTCGTTCCGGGCAGCCCGCTCCGTGGCTGCCGCGATGCGGGCGGCGCGGGTGGCGGGCCGCTTGGCGACCGAGATCCAGCCGACGATCTGCTTGCGCACGCTTGCCGGGAAGGCGGCGAAGTTGACGGCGGCCGCCGGCCGTGCGGCCAGTGCCGCAGCGAGGTCATCGGGCACGACACCTGCCTCCGAGTCGTCGAGCACGGTCCACGAGCCGTCCGCCTTGGCGCGGTCGATCACCGCGCGCCCGGCCGGCTGCATGCGGCCAGCCGCCTCGAGCCTGGCAACCCGCGCCTTGTTGGTGGCAGCCCACACGGAGCCCGCCTTGCGCGGCGCGAAATAGAGCTTCGTGCGCTGCTCGTCCACGCGGCCCGCCGTGCTGTCCACCCAGCCGACGCACAGGGCCTCCTCGATGGCGGCCTCGTAGGGCAGCACCTCGTGGCCGGATCCCTTGCGCCACGTCACCAGCCACGCGCACGCCGCGGTCGCGTGGTTGGCCTGCAGCCAGGCCCGCCACTCCTCACGCGTCTCACACTGCACGAGCGGCGCGTCGTCGAGCTTGCCCATGGGCGAAGGGTAGTCGCTACGCCCGCTCGCGGTCCTTGACGATCCGCTGGGCAGCGAACTTGCCGGGCGCCCCTGTCACGCAGCCACCCGGATGCGTCCCGGAGCCGCACTGGTAGTAGCCGTCGATGGGGGTGCGGTAGTCGGCATATCCGGGTGCCGGGCGGAACGAGAACATCTGCGAGGCGAACAACTCGCCGTGGTAGATGTTCCCCTCCGTGAGGCCTGCGACGTGCTCGATGTCGAGGGGCGTCACGACCTCGCGCTGGAGCACGAGGTCGGAGAAGCCGGGGAAGAACGACTCGAGCGTCCGCTGCGCGACGTCGCCCAGGTTCTGGCGCTCCGTCTCCCAGTCCGAGCCCTTGAGCTCGTACGGGGTGTACTGGGTGAAGCAGGACATGACGTGCTGGCCGGGAGGCGCCATGTCGGGGTCAACGACGCTCTGGATGCACGTGTCGAGATAGGGCCTGCTGCTGTACCAGCCGTACTTGCCCTCGTCGAAGGCGTGCTCGAGGTAATCCATGGAGGGCGCGATGTTGACGAAGCCCCGCAGGTGGTCATCACGACCCGGGAACGACGGGTGCTCCGGCAGGCCCGAGAGGGCGAAGTTCACCTTGGAGGAGACGCCCTGGAAGCGGTAGCGACGGATGGCATCCACGAGATCGGTGGGCAGCTCGCGCGGATCCACGAGCTCCATGAACGTGCGCCGCGGGTCCAGCGCGGACACCACGATGGGCGCGTGCAGCTCGGTGCCGTCGGCGAGCGCGACGCCCACCGCCTGGCCGTGCCTCGTGATCACGCTGTCCACGGGCGCCTCGGTGCGGATCTCCGCGCCGAAGGAGCGGGCCGCGCGGGCCAGGACCTGGGTGAAGCCGCCGTTGCCGCCCTTGTGGAACGACCACGTGCCCAGGGCCCCGTCGTGCTCGCCGAGCATCAGGTAGAGCAGCGCAAGGCCCGACCCCGCCGAGCGCGGACCGACCTTGGTGCCGACCGTGCCCGACGAGGAGAGCCAGCCCTTGAGGAGCTCGTTCTCGAAGTAGTCGTCGAGGAAATCCGCGGCGGAGCCCGTGAGCAACCGCACCGCGTTGTGCAGGACGTCCTTCGGCAGCGCCTTGAAGCGTGCGCCCAGCCCCGCGAGGGCGAGGAGCTCCTCGGGGTCGTCGGTGAAGAGGTTCGGGGCAGGGGCGTCCATCAGTGGCTTGAACGCCTGGAGGATCTTGCCGATGTCCGAGTCGTACCGGTCATAGGCGTCGGCGTCGTGCTTGGACAGCCGCCGGATCTCCTGCTGGTTGACCGCGTGGTCCTGCGTCATCAGCAGGTACTCACCGTTCTCGCCCGGGCAGAACGTCGAGGCCATCAGCAGCGGCATGAAGCCGTGCTTGACGAGGTCCAGCTCCTGGACGATGTCGGGGCGGAACAGCGAGAGCGCGTACGAGAAGGTCGTGAAGGAGAACCCTGGGCGCAGCTCCTCGGTGATGGCCGCGCCGCCGACGATGTGCCGGCGCTCCAGCACAAGCGTCTTCAAGCCGGACTTCGCGAGGTAGGCGCCGTTGACGAGGCCGTTGTGCCCACCGCCGACGACGATCGCGTCCCAGGTCTCGTCCTTCGCGTGCCGGGCCGGGGTCGTGGTGGCTTTCGGGGCCGCCTTCGTGGAGGCCTTCGCGGGCTTGACGGCCTCGGCCTTCTTGTCGGTCTTCTTCGTCGTCGCCATCACGCCGTCTTCCGCTGGGGGTTGTAGAGGGGCAGCCGCGCGGTCTCCGCAGCCACGTGGACGTAGCGGTGGTTGATGGGGATCTCCAGGTTGACCTTCGATCCCGGGGCGGCCAGGCCGACTGGGACGCGAGCGATGCCGATGTGGCGCTGGAGGACCGGCGAGTACATGAAGCTGGTCACGAAGCCCACCTGCTCGCCCGCCTGGTCGTACAGGTACTGCTCGGCCTGGACGGGCACGTGGTTCATCTGGGGCAGATGGCCCGCCTCCTCGTGGACGCGGTTCCAATCCTCGTAGTCCACCAGGATGCCCGTGGTCCGGAAGCGCGAGGTCCCCTGGTCGCGCTCACGACGGAGGGCGTTGCGGCCGATGAAGATTCGGTCGTCGTCGAGGCCCTTGAGCGTCCAGCCGAGGCCCAGCTCGAAGGGGGTCGCGCGGTCGTGGTCGGTCCAGGCGAAGCGGCTGGAGACGAAGTCCACGTCGAGCAGGAGGAGGCCCGCCTCGATCCGTGTCATGTAGAGCGCCTGCAGGCCGTAGGGGATCACGCCGTACCCGCGGGTCCCGTCCCAGACGGCGTCCCAGACCGCGAGTGCGTCGTCCGTGCGGCACCAGATCTCGTAGCCGAGGTCACCGGTGTACCCGGTGCGCGACACGTTCACCGCGCGCCCGCCGATGGTGGCCGGGCCGTGGCCGAAGTACGGGAGCGCGCCGATGGCGGGGTCGAGGCGCTCCAGGAGCATCCGGGACCGGGGACCCTGGAGGGCGAGCACCGCCCAGTCGTCGGAGACGTCCTCGATCTCGACCTGGTCGCGCGGCCCCCGCAGGTCGGCGAAGTAGGCGAGGTTCGGCTCGGCCGCGGTCAGGGTGAATTCGTCCTCGGCATGGCGCAGGAGCACGCCGTCCTCCACGACGAAGCCGCGGTCGTCGCACCAGATCGCGTAGTGGGCCTCGCCCGGCTTGAGGGTCCGGGGGTCGCGGGCCATCACGCCCGCGAGGAACCGCTCCGCGCCAGGGCCGCTGAAGCGGTACTTGAACAGCGGCGACACGTCGAAGATGCCGGCCGCGTTGCGGACCGAGACGTACTCGGCCTTCTCGGAGAGCTGGTACCGGTCCGCGGCCAGCCGGCCTGACCAGTGGCTCCACAGGCCGGTCGTGTTGAGCGCCGCCGTGCGCTCGTGGAAGGGGGTGGTTCCGATCATGGGGCGCGCGGGTCCTCCTCCGGGCGGGGTCAGAGCACGCTACCGGGTCCGGGGTCTCGTGGCCAGCCCTTGTTGCCCACGATGGGCCGGCGTTCGCTGGGGTGCGGGGCCGCGGCCGGGCCTGCGCCCGGACCAGGGACATCAGGGCGTCAAGCGCCGGCTGCATCCTCCGTGGCCGCGCGCGCCTCGGCGAGTCCGCCCTCCTCCTCGATAAGCGGTGCGGTCGTGATGTTCCACCCGCCGAAGACGGCCACGCCATCCAGGCGGAGCGTGGGCGCACCGACGGCAGGGTTGCCGTGTGGCCGGCTGTCGCTCACGCCGCCCGGGACACACAGCACGGCCGACTCGACCCGCCAGTCATCGGGCACCACAAGGTTGCCGCCGCCGAACAGCGCCTGCACCCGGAGGGTGGCGCCATCGGGCGCAAGCCGGGTCCGCAGCAGGTCCAGCGTGCCGCCGCCGAACCACGTCGTCACCGCCCCGCCGCGGAACGCCTGCGCCGTGGCCTCGTGCTCGAGCGGGCCGAAGGTGGCAACGAGATCCACCTCGTCGGCGTCGGGCTCCTGGCGCACGGATGCACGGCCGAACAGCTTCGCGTAGGCGACGGCGCCGAACACGAAGACGAACCAGCCGAAGAGGAGGATGGCGAGGAGCTTGAGCAGGCGGCCGGGCATCGTGAGACTCCCAGGAGGCAGGTCTGGCGCAGTCGGCACCAGGGTCGAGCGAAGGGTCCGCCACAGGGGGCAATGGGACAAGGTCCCTGTGGACCACGAAGGCCGGTGATTCGCGCCCGCTCCCGATCGCGGGTATGGTTCAGCCTTCGTTCGTGTTCTACGGGTGCCCCCGGTCGGCGCCCCGGTCATACCCAGACCGCAGGATCCCGACACCCAATCAGCGCCCCGGACCGGGCCCCGCACGTGCGGGACGTGGGCCCTCCAGGAGCCGCTACACCGTGACCTTCGACGGTCTCGGGCTGTCGCCCGAGTTGCTGCGCGCCGTGGATGACGAGGGCTATACCCAGCCCACGCCGGTCCAGCTCGCCGCCATCCCCCTTGTCCTTGCCGGCCGCGACGTGCTCGCAGGTGCCCAGACGGGCACCGGCAAGACGGCTGCCTTCGTGCTGCCGATCATCAACATGCTCCACGCCACGCGACGTGACGGCACAGGACGCCACCCCGTTCGCGTCCTCGTCGTCGTGCCCACGCGCGAGCTCGCGATCCAGGTGGAGGAGTCCGTGCGCACGTACGGCGTCCACCGGCCGATCCGCTCGGCGACCATCTACGGTGGGGTGGGCTTCGGTCCCCAGCTCACCAAGCTGCGCGCTGGCCCCGAGATCGTGGTCGCGACGCCCGGGCGCCTGCTCGACCACATCGGACGCGGGACCGTCGACCTCTCGCGCGTCGAGATTCTCGTCCTCGACGAGGCCGACCGGATGCTCGACATGGGCTTCATCCGCGACATCCGCAAGATCCTCGCCCTGCTCCCGAAACGCCGCCAGAACCTGCTGTTCTCGGCGACCTTCTCGGACGACATCCGCGGGCTCGCCGACGGCCTGCTGGACAACCCGGCCCTGGTCCAGGTGACGCCGCGGAACACCACGACCGAGCTTGTCGACCAGCTGGTGATCCCGGTGGACCGCGAGCGCAAGCGCGACCTGCTGCGCGAGCTCGTGGCCCTCGGCCGGGTCCGCCAGGCCCTCGTCTTCACGCGGACCAAGCACGGCGCGAACCGGCTGGCATTGCAGCTGCAGAAGGACGGCATCAGCACGGCCGCCATCCACGGCAACCGCAGCCAGGGCCAGCGGGTCAAGGCGCTCGACGACTTCAAGGCCGGGCGTGTCTCCATGCTGGTCGCGACCGACATCGCCGCCCGCGGCCTCGACATCGAGCAGCTGCCGACGGTGGTCAACTACGAGCTGCCGATGGTGGCCGAGGATTACGTCCACCGGATCGGCCGGACCGGGCGGGCTGGCGAGACGGGCCAGGCGATCAGCCTCGTCTGCGTCGACGAGGCACCGCTGCTGCGCCAGATCCAGGGCCTGCTCAAGCGCCAGGTCCCGTCCGAGGTGATCGCCGGCTTCGAGCCCGACAGCCGCGCGAGGCCGGAGCCGATCCGCCTGCGGTCCACGCCCGCCGAGCGGGAGGAGACGCGCGCGAACCGGGCTGCAGCGAGTGCGGTCGCCGTCGGGGCCGCCAGGGCTGCCGGCGGACCGGGTCACCAGCAGCGGAACCGGGGCGAGGACGGGGTCGCGCGCGGCCGGCGTCCCGGACCGGCAGGCGAGGAGCGCGTCACCGAGGCACATCCGCGTGCCGCCGGCGGCCGGCCGGCCGACCAGGCTCGCGGGCCGCGTCACGCTCGTGGCGCGGGTGGCCGGACGGCTGCACGCTCCGATCGGAGCGGTGCCTCCATCGGCCAGCCACCGGCCCAGGGCTGGTCGCAGGGTGAGCGCCAGGCGGAATCGGCGGGTCGTCCCCAGGCCCATCCGCATGCGCAGGGCGGCCGCGGCCGCGGTGCCCGGAGCGGGCGTCCGGCATCGGGCTCGGGTCGTCCGGGTTCCGCTTCCGGGCGGCCTGGTTCCGCATCCGGCCGGCCCGACGCCGCCCGGACCTCCGGGTCCACGTCGGGCCACGGACCGCAGGGCGCTGACGGTCGTTCGCGGGCGCTGCCCGGGGAGCGTATCCGCCGCCTCGACGGTCCTCGCTGACACCCGTTCCCCGCTGACACCCAGCCCCTGCACCCGTAGACTCCGCACATGCCCTCCTTCTACCGCCTCGAGGATCCCCTGCCGCCGCTCGACGCGCCGGTGGTCGTGGCCGCCTTCGACGGTTGGGTCGACGCGGGCGCCGCGGCGACCACCGTGCTCGACCTCCTCGGTGACGGCGCACCGGTCGTCGCCACGTGGGACCCCGACGAGCTGTTCGACTACCGCGCGCGACGCCCCACGCTCGAGATCCGCGATGGCGTGCTCACCCGGCTCACCTGGCCTGCCATCACCCTTCGGGCTGCGCGGTTCGGCGGGCGGGACGTGCTGCTGCTCTCGGGCGCCGAGCCTGACGACCAGTGGCGGCGGTTCGCGTCGAGCGTGGTCGAGGTGCTGACCCGGCTCGGCGTGCAGGAGTGGGTGAGCCTTGGCTCCATCCCCGCCGCTGTCGCGCACACGCGCCCGGTCCCGGTCATGGGCACAGCCTCTCCCAGGGGTGTCTTGCGCGGGGGCGTCCAGCCCGGTCCCACCGGCCTGCTCAAGGTTCCCGCCGCCGCGCTGTCCATGCTCGAGATGGCCGTCTCGGAGGCGGACGTCCCGACGGTCGGGTACTTCGCCCAGATCCCCCACTACGTCAGCGGGCCCTACTCGCTGGCCTCCCTGGAGCTGCTGGTGAGCCTGGAGCTGCACCTGGGAGTCCCGCTGCCGCGGGGGGACCTCGTCGAGGAGGGCCGCCAGCTCCGCCAGCGCCTGGATGCAGCTGCAGCGGCGGACGAGGCCACGCGAGCCTACGTCGAGCGGCTGGAGTCGATGGTGGACGAGTCACGCCGCCCGGAGGGCGACGACCTCATCGCCGAGATCGAGCGCTTCCTGCGCAACGGCGGCGATCCCGCCTGACGGCAGGGGCACGCCGGTCGGGCCGACGACGCGGGTCGCCGGCGTGGGCTGGCGAGCGTAGGAAAGACGGGCTCCCCCGGTGACCGGCTAGAAGCGCTCCCGCCGCACCGTCACCACCTGGCCGCGGATCGTCGCCCCGCGGAGCCTCTGGATCACGTGATCCGCGGCATCCGCCGGCACCTCCACGAGCGAGAACCCGTCAGCGATCTGGATCGCACCGATGTCCCCGCCACGAAGCCCCGCCTCGTTGGTGATGGCACCCACCAGGTCCCCTGGCCGGACCCCGGCCGCGCGTCCGGCGCCCACGAAGAGGCGCGTCACGCCGCCGGGTCCACCGGAGCCTGCATTGGGTGCGCGCAGCACCGGCCGTCCCTCAAGGTCGCGCCAGCCGCTCGCGCGGTAGCCACGTCGCGGACCGGCCGGGACGGGTCCCGACGCGGGGCCGGCACCGGCGGGGCGGACGGGCCGGACAGGACCGCCGGGGCCGCCTGGGCCGCGGTCGCCATAACTGCCGGGTCCACCGGGGCCTCCGGGGCCGCCGGGACCGCCTTGTCCGCGGTCACCGTGGAACTCCTGGCCGCCGTCGGGCGGCGGGGCTCCCGTCGGGCGCGGGCGGGGTCCCTGACCGGCGTGCGGTGCCTCCGGCTGCCCGAAGCGTTGCGGGCCGTCGAAGCGCGCGGGCCGTCGAAGCGCGGCGGGCCGTCGAAGCGCGGCGGGCCGTCGAAGCGCGGCGGGCGGGGCCTGCCCGCGTAGGCCGCGGAGCGGTCATCGCCATACCGGGGCCGCCGGGGGGGACCGCCCCTCGAGCGGTCGTAGGGCTGCGGCAGCATCGCCGGCGCGAGCTCGGTGGTGTCCTCGTCGCCGCGGGCCTCGGCATCGGCCATGGCCACGGCGGCGAGCGCGATGTCCACGAGATCGAACTCTCCCGTGAGCGCCTCCACAACGCCGCGATAGCGCTCCGTTCCACCACCGACGAGGGCCTCGCGCAGCGAGCCGCGCAGCAGGTCCAGGCGATGCTCGCGCATGTCGGAGACCGTGGGCAGGCCGGCGATCTCGAGCGGCGCCCCCACGACGCGCTCGATGTTCCGCAGCAGGTTGTGCTCGCGGGGCTCGAGGAGCGTGATCGCCACGCCATCGCGGCCCGCCCGGCCGGTGCGCCCGATCCGGTGCACGTACGTGTCGGCAGACGAGGGAACGTCGTAGTTCACCACGTGGGTGATGATCCCGATGTCCAGGCCCCGCGCGGCGACGTCCGTCGCGACGAGCACGTCCAGCGCCCCGTCACGGAACCGCTGCATGATCCGGTCGCGCTGCTCCTGGGCAAGGCCACCATGGAGCGCCGCCGCGTCGCGACCGCGCCCGCTCAGGGCCTCGGCAAGGTCATCGACCTCACCGCGTGTCCGGGCGAACACCAGGGTTGCGGCGCCGTCCTCGAGGTCCAGGATCCGGCCCAGGGCCGCCAGCTTGTCGGCACGCCGGACCACGTACGCGACCTGGCGGACGCGGGCGTCCTCGCCCTGCAGGGGCTTCTCGCCCTCGACGCGGACGCGGGCAGGGTTGCGCAGGTGGCTCTCGGCGAGCCTCGCGATGGGGCCCGAGATGGTGGCCGAGAACAGCGCCGTCTGGCGTTGCAGCGGGAGCGCCGAGAGGATGCGCTCGAGGTCGTCCGCGAAGCCCATGTCGAGCATCTCGTCGGCCTCGTCGAGCACGACCGTCTCGACGTGGTCGAAGCGCAGGGTGCCCCGGTCGAGGTGATCGACGGCGCGTCCGGGCGTTGCCACCACCACGTCCACGCCACGGGCGAGCCGGTGGAGCTGCGTGGTGATCGGCTGCCCACCGTACACGGGGACCACGCGCACGCCGAGGTCGCGACCGTACCGGTGCACGGCCTCCGCGACCTGCATGGCGAGCTCGCGGGTGGGGGCGAGCACGAGCGCGGAAGGGCGGCTGCCGCGACCGTCCGCGGGCACGCCCCGGTTGTCCGCGGGCTGGCCGGCGGCACGAGCCTCGTCGAGGCGCACGATCAGCCGGGCAAGGATCGGGAGGGCGAAGGCGGCGGTCTTCCCGGTGCCTGTCGGCGCCTCGGCCAGCAGGTCGGAACCGCGCAGGAGCGGCGGGATCGCCGCCTCCTGGACGGGGGTGGGCTCCTCGTACCCGAGGGCCACCAGGGTGCGCAGGATGCGGGGGTCGAGGCCGAGCGCCGCGAAGCCTGCGGCGGGCGCGGTGGCCTCGGCAGCATCGGCGGGCAGGCCAGAGCCGGAGGCGGTGGTGGGGGTGGCGTCGGCGGAGTCGGCGGGGGCGTTGGTGGGGGTGCCCGCGTCCGCGGACGCGTCGGGCGAGTCTTCGTTCACCTCTAGATGCTACGCCCGATCGCGCTGCTGGCCCTGCCCGGCCGCGCGGGGGATACTGGGTCCGATGCGAATGGTGGAAGCGGAGGCCCTCGTCGGCGCATCGCTTGACGAGGTCTGGGATCTCTACGACGACATCACGGGTGCACCACGGTGGATGCCCGCGGTGCGCGCGATCCTCTATGTCTCCGGGCCGACGCGCGCGGGCACGATCTACCGGGAGCGGACGTCCCTGCTCGGGATTCCGTCAACCGCCCAGTGGGAGGTGGTCGAGCACCGTCGGCCGAAGGTCCAGATCCGCACCACCGACGACGCGTGGATCCAGCGGGTCCTCACGCTCTCGTTCGAGGGACGCGGGTCCGGCGTGCGGGTGCACCACGTCGTGGAGCTGCGCTCGCACCTCTGGGGGCCGTTGGGCTGGCTGCACGAACAGGTGGCAGCGGTGATCGTCGCCGCGGAGCTCCGGGGGACCGCAGCGGGCGCCAAGCGGGCCTTCGAGGGTCGCCCGACGCGCTGATCGCGACCCGGGCTCAGCCGAAGGCGCGCTCGATCGCCCGTACCGCGGATCCGACACCGTCCTCCGCCCGGATGACACCACCGAGCGCGGCCGCGGCATCACGCATCGCCTGGTCGTGCACGGCTTGGTCGAGAGCGCCCGCCAGCGATTCCCGGGTGAGCCTGCCTCGCGGCAGCGGCACCGGTCCCGCGCCCGCCGCCCGGACCCGTGACGCCCAGAACGGCTGGTCCACACCGAAGGGCACCACGACGTTCGGCACGCCGGCGCGCAGGCCCGCCCCCGTCGTCCCGGCGCCTCCGTGGTGCACGATCGCGTCGACGCGGGGGAAGAGCCAGTCGTGCGGCACGGACGTCGCAACGAAGACGTCGTCGGAGGCGCTGGGAGCGTCGGCCAGGCCGCCCCAACCGGTGAGCATGACGGCCCGGACACCGGCATCGCGCGCCGCCCCGACGACCAACGAGGTGAGTCCTCCCGGGTCGCCGCCGACCATGCTCCCGAAGCCGATGCTCACGACCGGCCGGCGCCGGTCCGCAAGGAACGCCTCGAGCTCCGCGGGAGGCGTCCACGGACCTGCGTCGAGGAACCACCAGCCCGTGACGATCCGCGGGCGCGGGCCATTGTCCGGCACCGGTACGACCGCCGGGCTGAAGCCGTACAGGATCGGGCCGTCACCCTGGAGACGGAACGGCCCATCCAGCCCGAGCTCGGCGCGACGCACCTTCGCCATCGACCCCTTGAACGGCATCCACAGTGCCAGCTCCGTCGCACGGTGGCTCAGCCGTCGCCCGAGCCCGCCGAGGATTGCCGGTGGTGAGGCGAAGAGCGCCCCGGGGTAGCGATCCGTCGGCGCCCCGACCGGCTGCAGGTGGGCTTCCAGGAACGGGATCCCGGCCGCCTCTGCGGCGGCGCGCGCGACGACCATCCCGCCGATCCCGCCCACGGCGAGGTCGATGTCGTCCATGGCGGCACGCGCCGTGCGGGTCCACTCGGCAAGGCGGCCCTCCATCTCCCGTGCGGTGGCGCGGAGTCCGCGCACGCCGCCCGACGGCATGCCGCCGCCAAGCGCGCGCGCGGCGTCCTCGACGCTGCCGCCGAGGGCGTGGAAGCCGAGGGCGTGGTCGCCCGCCATGTCCGCGGCGTTGTCGGGCGCCAGCAGCACCACCTCGTGGCCGGCGGCCTGGAGTCCAGCGCCGAGCGCCACATACGGCTGGACGCCGCCGCGGGTGTCGTTCGCGATGATCAGGACGCGCATGCTCGGGTGAACCTCGCTCGTACAGTGTTCGAGTGGCAGGTCCGCCACAGTACTCGTACACTGTTCGAGTCGTCAAGCCCACCCACCGTGTCCGGTCCGATGCCCCGCGAGACCCTCACCCGCGACCAGGTCGTTGCCGCTGCCATCGCCATCCTCGACGAGGAGGGCTTCGACGCGTTGTCGATGCGCCACCTGGCCGGGCGCCTGGGCACGGCGGCGCCAACCCTGTACTGGCACGTGCGCAACCGTGACCAGCTGCTCGACCTCGTGGCCGACGAGATCGTCGGCGAGGTCGTCGTGGCCCTCGGGAACCCCAACGGCTGGCGGGCGTGGATGACGGGCCTCGCGGTGTCCCTGCGCGAGGTGCTGGCCCGACACCCGGGGGTGGGGCCGGTCATCGGGCTACGGCCGCTTACTGGCGCCAATGCCCAGATCGCCCAGGGGGGTCTCTTGCAGGCACTTCGCGAGGATGGCTTCGACGATGCCGACGCCGCCCTGGCCGCGATGACGCTGACGCAGTGGGCGTCCGGCTTCGCGGTGTTCGAGGCGCGCGATCGGCCTGGCCCAGCGGTGCCACCCGGACTGCCGGACCCGGACGCCCGTTTCGTGTATGGACTGACCGTGCTGCTCGACGGGATCGAGGTCGACATGCTGCGCCGGCGGGACGAGGACCAGCACGGCGGGGACGGGCAGGACAAGGACCGGCCAAAGGGCAAGCGCCTCCGCAAGGACGAGGATCGGCCAAAGGGCAAGCGCCTCCGCAAGGACGAGGACCGGCCAAAGGGCGATCACCGGCCGCGCTGACCGGACCGGCGATACCCTTGGGCCGATGAGCGCCGACAACCTGCCCCGCCACCTGCCCTACGAGGGCACCCGCAATGTCCGTGACACAGGCGGTTATCCCGCCGGCGATGGCCGCATCACCCGCTGGCGCACCCTCCTCCGCTCCGATGAGCTGACCCGTATCCCGGCCGACGTGGCCGATGAGCTGGTCGGCCTGGGCCTGCGGCGGGTGATCGACCTGCGCTGGCCGGAGGAGCTGGAGCTGAGCCCCAACGTCTTCGCGGACTCCGAGCGGATCCGCTACTCCAGCATCCCGCTGCTGGCCGACGACCCGACCCCGCACGCGGGCCTGGCCGGGATGTACCGGCACGTGCTCGACGCCCGCGGGACACAGCTGGCGGAGGTGGTCCGCGCCCTGCTCGACGAGGATGGCCTGCCGGCCGTGATCGGCTGCGCTGCGGGCAAGGACCGCACGGGGGTCACGATCGCGCTGCTCCTCGACCTGTGCGGCGTGCCGCGCGATGTGATCGTGGAGGACTACGCGCTCTCGGCGCAGTACTTCGCGTCACCTCGCGCCCACATCGAACCCGATGACTGGCGCTCCCGCAGCCTTGTGGTGGACAGCCCGCCGGAGTTCATGCAGAGCGCGCTCGCCCACTTGGACAACCGTCACGGAGGCGCCCGCGAGCTGCTCCGCCGCCACGGCGTGACCGATGCGGAGATGGACCGCCTCGTGGACCTGCTCACGGAGCCCGCGCCGGGCGCCTGAGGGCAGGAATGCTATCCGCCCCTGGCATGCAGGGGTCATGCACCGGACCCCGGGTTCACGGTCCGAGCCCTGCACGGACTCCCCGGATTCCATTCCTCCACGGATAGTTCCGCCAAACCATCCTTGTGCGGATGAGGTCCGCTGACGGCCCGCGCCCAGGGCAGGAGCGTCGTTCGCGCCCATCGGCTCGGCAGGATGGGGCCGTCCGCCGCTCGCGCGTGTGCGCGTGACCGCACACGATCGCCGTACCGGGCGCACGATCGCCGTACCGGCGCACGCCGGCACTCCGCCCGCGCGAGGGTCACCACGATGATCGCTCCGCTTGCCGCCGACCGGCTCACCCGCCGCTGCGACCGCTCTGCCTTCCCTTTCACCACGACCGCCGACCTGCCCGAGCTCGACGGCATGGTTGGCCAGGACCGTGCCGTGGAGGCTGTCGCGTTCGGCATGGCCATCCGCCAGCCGGGCTACAACCTCTACGCGATGGGACCCGAGGGCATCGGCAAGATGACGCTGGTCCGGAGCGTGCTCGCGAGCCGCGCCGCTGCCGAGCCCGTGCCGCCGGACTGGTGCTACGTCCACGACTTCGCCGACCCGCGCCGGCCGCGTGCCATCCGCCTGCCCGCCGGCGAGGGCCGGCGCTTCCGCGACCGCATGGTCCGGCTGGAACGCGAGCTTCGTGCCGCCATCCCGGCGGCCTTCGAGTCGGACGAGTACCGGAACCAGCGCGAGGCCATCGAAGGGGGCCTCAAGAAGCGCCGTGATGACGCCATCGAGGCCTTCGAGACCCTGGCGTCGCAAGCAGGACTCGCCGTCCTCCGCACGCCCATCGGCATCGGCCTGGCGCCATACAAGGACGGCAAGGTCCTCGAGCGCGATGTCGTCGAGAAGCTGCCCGAAGAGGAGAAGGGCCGTCTGCTGGAAGCCTCGGAACGACTCGAGGCGCAGCTGGGCGAGATGGTGAACCGGTCGTTCCCCGCCTGGGAACGCGAGGCGCGCGCCGCCGTCCGCAAGCTCGGCGAGGACGTGACGAGGCGTGCCGCCGGGCACCTGCTCGAGGAGATCCGTGCAGGGCACGCGGAGCATCCTGCCGTGATCGCGCACCTGGCGGCGCTCGAGCTGGACGTGATCGCCAACGCCGAGGAGTTCCTCGCGGCAGCCTCGCCCAAGGAGCTGCCGGCGATGCTCGCGGCCCGCCTCGAGGACGGCGCACTGTTCCGCCGGTACGGGGTCAACCTGCTCGTGGATCACGCCGACGCGACCGGCGCGCCGGTCGTCTTCGAGGACCTGCCCACCATGGCCAACCTGCTTGGCCGGGTGGAGCACACGACCTCGATGGGTGCCCTGGTCACGGACTTCACGCTCATCCGGGGCGGCGCCCTCCACCGGGCGAACGGTGGCTATCTCGTGCTCGATGCAAGACGTGTCCTGACCCAGCCCTTTGCCTGGGAGGAGCTCAAGCGGGCGTTGCGCGCGGGCGAGCTGCGGATCGAGTCGCTCGGTGATCGACTGGGGCTCGCGACGGTCTCCCTCGAGCCCGAGCCGGTGCCCCTCGACACCAAGATCGTGCTGGTCGGCGACCGGCAGGTGTACTACCTGCTGGCCGAGCTGGACGCGGACTTCCTCGAGCTCTTCAAGGTCCAGGTGGACTTCGAGGAGGAGGTGGAGCGCACGCCGGAGACCGAGGCGGCGTACGCACGTCTTGCCGGCACCATCGCACGCCGGGGCGGGCTGCGGCCGCTCGACCCGGAGGCCACCTGTGCCGTGATCGAGCGGGCGGCCCGCATCGCGGGCGACGCGGAACGGCTGTCCACCCACATGCGGCGGATCACGGACCTGCTGCGCGAAGCCGACGACCACGCGGACAAGGCGGGACGTGACGTTGTGGCCGCCGCCGACATCTCCGCCGCGGTGGACGCCGGGTGGCGGCGGTCGGGGCGGATCCATGAGCGCTCATTGGCTGAGATCGCCCGGGGCACCGTGCTCATCCCCACCACCGGTGATGCCGTGGGCACGGTGAACGGGCTCTCGGTGATCAACCTGGGCGAGGTCATGTTCGGGCGGCCGTCGCGGATCACCGTGTCGGTGCGCCTGGGCGACGGCGACGTGGTGGACATCGAGCGCGAGGTCAGCCTCGGTGGACCGCTCCACAGCAAGGGGGTGCTGATCCTGGGCGGGTTCCTGGGCGCCCGCTTCGGGCGGACGCGCCCGCTGTCCCTGCACGCGAGCCTGACGTTCGAGCAGAGCTACGGCGGCGTGGAGGGCGACTCGGCTTCGCTGGCGGAGCTGTGCGCGCTGCTGTCGGCGATCGGTGGCATTCCGCTCAACCAGGGCCTGGCGATGACCGGCTCGCTGAGCCAGCGCGGCGACGTGCAGCCGATTGGCGGGGTGAATGAGAAGATCGAAGGCTTCTTCGACGTCTGCTCCGCTCGCGGGCTCGACGGGACGCAGGGCGTGATCGTGCCCGCGCTCAACATGCCCAACCTGATGCTGCGCGACGACGTCGTGGAGGCGTGCGCCGGCGGGCGCTTCGCGGTCTACGCCGTGCGCACCGTGGACGAGGCGATGGAGGTGCTCTCGGGGTTCCCGGCCGGGGAGGCGGACCTCGACGGTACATGGCCGGAAGGATCCGTCAACGGGCTGGTGGCTGCGGGCCTCGACACCCTCGCCGCCCAGACGCTCGCGTACATGGCGATCGCCGGGGGCAACGCGGCGGACGGGGGAAGGAACCGGCGTCGGCGCAGGAAGGCTCGCGCGACGTAGCATGCGCGCATGGGCAGAACCTCCGCCGCCATCGATCTCCCCTACCCCGTCGCGACCGTGTTCCGGGTGGCGACCCGCGTACCCGACCTGCCACGCTGGCTGCCCGAGGTGGTCGAGGCGGAGCTGCTTGATGCGGAGCTCGTGACCGGCAGCGGAGTGCGGCTGCGGCTTGGCCCCGCCGCCGGTGGCGCGGTCATCACGGGCACCGTGGCGGAGTTGCGCGCGCCCGAGTCGATCACGATCACGGGTTCCGGAGGGCCGGTCGGGGTGGAGGTGCGGGTCCGCCTGGTCGCCACAACGCAGGCGTCCACGCGCGTGGACCTCACGCTGGAGCTCAAGACGCCGGCGTTCCTCGGCTTCATTGCCAAGGAGGCGGAGCGGCGCATCGCGGCCGAGTTGCCGGGCTCGCTCGAGCGGTTCCGTGCCCTGGTGGACGCCGAACCCGCCTGATCCTCCGCATGGCACGGGCGGCGGCGGCCCGCCTGCCCGGCGCCGTGGATCAGCCCGGGTAGCCCTCCACGGACACCTCGATCAGCGGGCTGTGCAGGACCATCTCGTCCAGGTCGGTCCGGTTCCAGTTCCGGGCAACCTCCTGGAGCAGCATCCGCCGCTCCAGCGGATCGGTGACGATCCGCGCGGTCGCCGGCACGTCGGCCTGGGCCAGGGCTCCCTTGAGGTGCAACGTCAGGCTGGGATCGGCCTCGAGGTTGTGCATCCAGGCGCGGGTCTTGCCCGGGCTCGGCATGCCGCTGATCACGAGGCGGCCGCCGATGTTGTGCATGTAGATCTCGATACGCCGCTGCTCGCCGGACCGACGGCCCGTGGTGGTGATGTCGAGGACCTGGTTCTGGTCGAGGGCATGACGGACCTGGTCGTCCATGGCGTGCTCCGGGGAAGGCCGGACATTCCGGGCAAGGATAGTTGACACCTCAACGATACGCCTGACTGCCGCGGGCCACAACCCACACCGGCCGGGCCTACACTCGATGCTGATGCTCCGCATGGTCACGGCCACCCGCTACGTCACGCCCCTGCGCGAGGGCGGCTCCGTCCCAGCGCTCGTCGAGGCGGACGACGACGGCCTCTATGTCGTCAAGCTGCTCGGCGCAGGCCACGGCCGCAAGGCGCTGATCGCCGAGGTCCTCGCCGGCCTGCTCGGCCACCGGCTCGGGCTCCCGGTCCCGGACCTCGTCCTCGTCCATCTCGATGCCGCGCTTGCCAAGGCCGAGCCCGACCCGGAGCTCCACGACCTGCTCGAGCGGTCTGCCGGTCTGAACATGGGCCTGGACTTCCTGCCCGGGGCGCTGCCGTTCGTGTCCGCCGTCGGACCGGAGCCCGACCCCGAGCTCGCCGCGGACACCGTCTGGTTCGATGCGTTCACCACCAACGTGGACCGCACGCCGCGGAACCCCAACCTGCTCACCTGGCACCGGCGCCTGCACCTCATCGACCATGGATCGGCGCTGTACATCCACCACAGCTGGAAGGACCCCGACGCGCACGCGCGCCGGCCTTTCACCCAGGTCCGCGATCACGTCCTGCTGCCGTTCGCGGGGTCAATCGAGGAGGCCGACCGCCGCCTCGCGCCGCGCGTGACGCCGGGCGTGATCGAGGAGCTCATCGCGAGCCTGCCGGACGACTGGCTGCAGCCCGAGCCGGGCCTCCCGGACGCCGAAGCCCACCGGCGCGCCTACGCCCGCTACCTGGAGACGCGCCTCGCCGCGCCCCGGGCCTTCGTCGAGGAGGCGGAACGTGCCCGAACCGCGTGAGATGGCGGGCCGCAGCCCGTTCGAGTACGCCATCGTCCGCGTGATCCCCCGCGTGGAGCGCGGCGAGGGCTTCAACGCCGGCATCGTCCTGATGTGCCGCCCGAGGCGCTACCTCGGCGCCCGGACGTATCTCGACGAGCGCCTGCTGGTGGCGATGCGTCCCGACTGCGACCCGGAGATCGTGCGCGCCCACCTGGGCGTGATCGACGCGATCGCGCGCGGGGACGCCGACGCCGGGCCGATCGGCAAGCTGTCCATGCCGGAGCGGTTCCACTGGCTGGTATCGCCCTCGTCCACGATCATCGCCACGTCGCCCGTCCACACCGGGCTCACCGCCGACCCTGGCGCAACGCTCGACCACCTGTTCCGCACGCTCGTGGAGCGCTAGGCGTGTCCCTCGCCCGAGTGGCCGTCGCCGTACTCGTCCTGCTGCTCGTGGCAGCCTGCGGGGACGGTCCGCCCTCGGCCACACCCGCCGCCCCCGGTGCGCCGCCCATCGCGACCTTCACACCGCCCGAGGAGCTGCCGCTCCCCGACGAGGACGCGACGCTCGAGCAGATCCTGCTCCGCAACACGGACGGGCGCTTCGACCGGTACGGCTCCATCGGCCAGCTCCAGGGCGCGTCCTCGATCTGCACCGCGGTCCTGCTGGACGCGGGCGCCGGCGACAGCGCGCCTGCCTACGCCCTGACCAACGGCCACTGCGTGGGCGTCTTCGGAGCCAACGAGACCCTCGTGGACGCTCCGGCGGAGGGCATCGCAGTGGCCTTCAACTGGTTCGTGGACGTGGCGGAGCACCGGGTGGTCCCGGTCACCCGGATCGCCTGGGCGACCATGCGCGACACGGATCTCGCGCTGCTGGAGCTCGGAGCGACGGTGGGCGACCTGGGCGCACTGGGCCTGCGCGGCTGGCATCCCGAGAACGTCCCGTCGGTCGGCGGGAGCCGCGATGTGGTGATGGTGGGGATCCCGGTCGGCCTGCCGCTGGTGGACATCCCGGAGGCCGAGCGGTACCTGCGCCTGGGCATCTGCAGCCTGGACACGGAGCCCGTCCGCGTGAACGAGCGCCAGTGGCTGTGGACGAGCACCCTGCGCAATGACTGCCCGCAGGTGCTGCCCGGCAACTCCGGCTCGGCGGTCCTCGATGCGGGCACCGGCCGCCTGGTCGGCCTGGTCAACACCACCACCTACCTGGGCGAGAACGGTGCCGAGTGCTGGCTGGGCCGGCCATGTGAGAGCAGCGAGGATGGCGAGGTGACCCTCCCGGACACCTCGTACGCCCAGCCGGTTGGTGGCATCGAGCGCTGTTTCGTGGCCGACGGGGTGTTTGCGCTCGGCGGCGAGTGCCCGCTGCAGCCAGGCGGGGACGCCACGATCGACGGAGCTCCGCTGGCCGTGAACCCCACGCTTGAGCCGGTCCTGCCTGACCTGCCTCCGTCCCAGGCCACATGGGCGACCACGATCGGCGGCGAGGGCGTGACCCACTTCCGCTGGAAGACGGGGCCGTTGGGCACGCTCGACTGCGCCGCAGACGAGGGCTACTCGGCGCCGCAGCCGGTGGCGACAATGATCGACGACGCTCTGCCGACCACCGAGCAGCGCCTGCTGCTGTGCGTGGTCGGCGGCCCGTCGGCCACCCCGGACGCCGGCTGGCAGGCACCCGCGAACGCCTCGATCGCGGTCACCTACATCGACACGACACCCCCGCTCGCCCCCGTGCGCTTCCACGTGATCGGCGACGCGACGTCGGGCTGGCGCATCGAGCCGGTGTTCAACCCGCCCGAGCTCTCCAACTACTTCATCAAGGGCGGCCCGGCCAGGGCCACGGACTGCGGCGACACCGACGGCTACAGGCCCTACCGGCGCATCCCGACCGACGTGGCCGCGGAGGACGCTCCGTACCGCTTCTGCGCCATCGGCACCGACGACGCGGGCAACGCGGCGCCGCCCGCCTCGAAGGTGCTCAAGTAGGCGAGGTCAGCGGTCAGGCCGCGTCGGCCCGCCGGAAGTGCAGCGCCACGCCGATGGTCAGCAGCATGAAGGTGAGCGAGGCGACGTTCGAGATCATCATCGGCGGGTTCCAGATCGAGATCCCGTAGGCCAGCCACAGGACGAACCCGGCCGACAGCAGCGCCGGGTAGCCCAGCGAGAAGTCCCGGCTGGAGCGGGTGTGGAGCATGCGCCGGATCTGGAGCGCGGGTGCCACGGCCATCAGCAGGCCCGCGATCAGTGCTGCCACGCCGAGCATGTCGGGGACCGTCACGCGCGCTTCCCCTGGGCCCGCAGCTCCGCCTTCATCGCCCGCTTGCCCGCCTGGTACTCGGCGAGCGCCTCAGGCGAGTCCACGTCGCCCAGCGTGGGATGGTCGGGTACCAGCGCCTCCCAGCCCGCAGGCCGGACACCCAGCTGCTTGCCAAGCAGGCTCACGATCGTGCCCGCCTTCATCTCACCGATGCCCGGCAGCGCGATGAGGCGCGCGTGGAGGTCCCGCGCATCGGCGGCGCCGGTCCAGATGCCCGATGCATCGCCGCCGTAGGTCGTGGCGACCACGGCGCACAGGTCGCGCACCCGCTTCGCCATGCTGCCCGGGAAGCGATGGAGCGCGGGTGGCGTGCGGAAGGCGGTGTCGAGCGCCTCGGGATCCATCGCGGCGATCGCGGCGGCGTCGAGGCCGCCGATCCGACGGCGCAGCTCATGCGGCCCGGCGAAGGCCTTCTGGACGGTCACCTGCTGGTCGAGCGCGAAGCCGATGAGCAGCGCGAGCGGGTCGGTGACGAGCAGTCGGTCGGCCTCGTCGATGCCGGTGAAGGGGAGGCGGGAGGGTCGGTTGGGCACGCTCATCCGCCCATCGTACGCGCCCGGGGCCTCCAGCCCGGATCACCGCCGACTACGATCGCCCCATGACACAGCCCGCACCCTTCGCCGATGCCGCCGGCCGCCTCGCGATCATGGCCGGTGCCCTCCTGGACGTGGAGACCGGCGCCACGCTCCCCGATCGCGTGCTCCACATCGAGGACGGCCGGGTCGCCGCGGTAGGCAGCCTGGCCGACGGCCTGCCCGACGGCGTGCCCGTCATCGACCTTGCCGGCCTCACCGTGCTGCCCGGCTTCATCGACACCCACAGCCACCTCGTGGGCGAGGTGCAGACCGCGGGCGTGCCCGCCACGACGACCACCGGGGCGCAGGATGCGCTCCTCTCCGTGCGCAACGCCCGGGTCACCCTCGAGGCCGGCGTCACCACCGTCCGGGACCTGGGGCCGTTCCGCGCCTTCGTGGACTGCGCACTGCGCGACACGATCAACCACGGGGAGCTCGAAGGGCCGCGGATGCAGGCCGCGGGGGCGTTCATCACCGTGCCCTGGGGCGGCGGCGACGTCGTGGGCCTGGCGCCCGACATCCGCCTCCCCGAGGAGCTCCGTTTCGGCGTGGTCCGCTCGGTGGACGATGTGCGCGAGCGCGTGCGCCGCCTGCTGATCGGGGGCGCGGACGTCATCAAGTGCATCGGCACGGGCGCGGTGCTCACGCGTGGCGGCGTCCCGGGCGCGCCCGAGCTGACCGAGGCGGAGATGCGCGCCGCCGTCGAGGAGGCGGCGCTCTACGGCGCCTACACGGCGATCCACGCCCACTCGTCCGAGGGCGCGCAGCGGGCCATCCGCGCCGGCGCCCGCTCAGTGGAGCACGGCTCGCTGATCGACGACACGACGATCGAGATGCTCGCCGACACGGGCACGTACCTGGGCGTTGACCTCTACGACGGCGAGTGGAGCCTGGAACACGGTTGGGACGAGGGCTGGCCGGCAGCCACCATGCGCAAGATGCAGATGAGCCAGGAATCGGGCGTGGAGGTGTTCCGCAAGGCGGTCGCGCGCGGCGTCCGCATCACCTACACCACCGACAGCGGCGTCTACCCGCACGAGCTGGTGGCGAAGCAGTTCGAGGTCTACGTCCGGCTGGGGATGGCGCCCCTCGCGGCGATCCGCTCTGCCACGGTGGTGGCGGCGGAGTGCCTGGGCTGGGAGGACCGCGTGGGGACCCTGGCGCCGGGACGGTTCGCCGACCTGGTGGCGGTCGAGGGTGACCCGCTGGCCGACATCACGACCCTCGAGCGGCCGGTGGTCGTGGCCAAGGGCGGCCGGCTTGCGCTGGACCTGCGGGCAACGTGAAGGGTTCGTCCCCCGGTGCGGGTGCGCCGTGCATGGAACGCAATACATCGGCGGTGTCGCGTCGCCAGGTTGTCGCGCAAGCACGGATACAACGCGAGCGAGGACCTGACCGGACCTCTCGGGCTGCTCCGATGTCGTCGCACTGCACCTTGTGCAGCGTCTCCGCAATCCGCGCCCGATCTATTGCTTTGTCCGCATGCCCGCTGGGCCACGCCAGCGCCGTGTGGGTCTGACGCGGATGCTGCTCGGGATCGACCACCTCGTCCTCGCCGTTCGGGACGTCGCAGCGGCGGAGGAGACGCTCGCGCGCAGCATCGGCCTGGCCTGCACCGGCGGCGGCCGGCACGAGGCGATGGGCACGTACAACCGCCTCGCGTTCCTGGGCGACACCTACCTCGAGCTGATCGGCGTCTTCGACCGGGCGCTGGTGGTCTCGTCCACCACGTTTGCCGTGGGCAATGCCTCGCTGGCGTTCCTGGAGTCCGGGCGGGAGGGCCTGGCCACGTTCGCGCTCGCCAGCGACGACATCGTGGCTGACGTGACCGCGCTCCGGGCGGCCGGCTCCCCGATCGGCTCACCAGTGCCCGGGTTCCGGGTCCGTCCCGATGGCGGGATCGTCCGCTGGATCACCGCCTTCCCCGAGCTGGGTCCGGGGCGCCCGCCGTTCCTCATCGAGCACGCGTACGAGGGCGCCGAGTGGGGCGCCGACGCCCGCGCGGCCCGGGCGGCGTTCCAGCACCCGGCAGGCGGCCGCGTCCGGCTGCGCGCCATGGAGCTGCCGGTGGCCGATGTGGCAGCCGCCGTGCGGGAGCACGCCGCGGTCCTGGGCCTGGACTTCGCAGGCGGGACGACACGGGTGGGCGACCAGGTCGTGGCGCTGCGGGAGGCGGGGCCAGGATCACTGCCGGTTGTGCGGCTGGCCGGCGAGGCGGGCACGCCCGCCCTGGACGAGGAGCTGCTCGGGGTCCGCTGGATCCGCGAGGCGCGCCAGTGACCGGGCGGGTACGCTGCGCTCCATGAGCACCGGTCGCGACATCACGATGCGGACGCCGTCGGGCCGCCGCCTCACCGCCTTCCTGGCCACGCCCGACGCCCCCGAGGACGTGCCGCAGCCGGCTGTGCTCGTCGTGCACGAGATCATGGGCCTCAACGACGACATCCGGCGCATCACGCAGGTCTTCGCCGACAAGGGATACGTGGCGCTTGCCCCGGACCTCGTGGGGGCGGGGTTCAAGCCGCTGTGCATCGCACGCTTCGTGCAGGGCATGAGCAAGGCCGCCACCGGCCTCCCCTACCGCGAGATGGCCGCGTTCCAGGACTGGCTGGGCCGCCAACCCTACGTGGATGCCGACCGGATCGGGATGGCGGGCTTCTGTGCGGGCGGCGGCTTCGCGATCCTCTACGCGTCCAAGGGCGACCTGCCGCTGCGGGCGATCGCGCCGTTCTACGGGATGCTGCCGGCCGACGAGTCGATCATCCCGGCCCTCTGCCCGACAGTCGCCTCGTACGGTGGCCGGGACGGGACCACCGCGGGCGTCCCCGAGCGCCTGGAGGCCGGCCTGGCCGACGCCGGCATCGCGCACGATGTCAAGGTCTACCCCGATGCCGGGCACTCCTTCATGAGCCCGCACGGCGGCCTGCTCGGCGCGGTCGGCCCCCGCACGCCCATGCACGCGGGCTTCAACGACGCCGCGTCCGCCGACGCCTGGCGCCGGGTCCTCGCGTTCTTCGGCGAGCACCTCGCGCCGCGGGCGGCCAGCGAGGCTTGAAGCCGGCGGCCCTCCGCCCTCGTCTCCCTAGGCGACCTTGCGCACGCGCACCGCACCCGGTCGTGTGGCCACGGCCACGAGGATGCGGTAGGCCAGCAGGAACGTCACGGTGACGGCCGCGCCCAGGTAGAGCGCCTGGGCCCATGGCTCCGAGGCATCGGAGCCGGCGGCCAGCCCGTGCGCGGTGGCGCCCACGAACGCGAGGAAGGTCGTGTAGTGGAGCGCACGCCAGGCCCGCTGGCCGAGATGCCGGCGCACGTAGAACGACCCGATCACCAGCGCCGCGAGGTAGAAGGCGACTTGCCCGGCGGCCACCGCGAGTGGTGCGTGGGGCGCCAGCCCGGGCACCAGGACCTGCGCGATCGTGAAGGGCACCGTGTGGTCGAGCACGAGGATGACGCCGTGGACCGCCGCCAGGGCGACCCCGATCGCCGCGAGGTCCTGGTGGAGGCTGAACGTGATCGGGCGGTGGGCGATGACATCGAGGATCCTCGTGGACAGCAGCAGCCCGTACACGACCGAGCCCGTCAGCGCGAGATAGGCCCCGAACCCGAGCACGCGCTCAACGAGCCACACCAGCGCCTGGCGGTTGGCGTCCCAGGCGGCGGCCAGGTCCGCGATCGCCGCGGGCGCCGTCGCGCCGATCACCATGCCGACAGCGATCGCGGCCAGTCCCCACCGCGCCACCGATGTGCGCGGATTCAGGCCGCGAAAGATCATCCCAGCCACTGCAGCAACCCCGGGGTGGCGCGGATCTCACCGTCCGCTGTGACGAGGACGGCGCCGTGGACGCCGGCCCGATCGAGAAGCTCGAAGGCGCGCTCCGAGCCCGCGATGACAGCGGCCTTGGCCCACACCTCGGCCGTGCGCGCGGAGTCGGCGAGCACGGTGGCCTGGACCACGTCCGTCGCGGCCGGGCGTGCGGTCGCAGGGTCGATCAGGTGATGGGCGACGTCCTCGCCGTGCCGCCAGCGGTGGACCGTGGTGCCTGACGTGGCCAGGCCGAGGACGCGGGCCGCTCCCTCACCTCCGCTCAGGTGGATCACCAGCAGGTCGTTGTCGGGCGATCGGGGATCCGCCACGCCAACCCCGAAGGCGTCGCCCGGCGCGACGCGGACGGCGATGTCGCCGTCCCCGTCCACCAGCACTGAGCGTCCCGGCGTCATGGCCAGGGCCCTGTCCGCGAGCCAGCCCTTGGCGACGCCATCGAGGTCGAGCCGGACGCCCGGCGTCCTGTGGACCTCAGCCCCGCGTGCGCTGCGGGTCATCGACCACCGCCGCGCTGCCGCGACGCGTGGTGCGGGATCGGTGCCCTCCTCCGCCGCCAGCCGGGCGTCGAGCAACGCGACATCCACCAGGCCGTCCGTGGCCGACTCGGCCGCGCGGGCCCAGTCGAGCACCGCTGACAGCGTGGGTCGCACGGTGACCGCCTCGCCGGGATCGGCGTTGAGCCGGGCCAGCTCGGAGTCCGGATCGAACCGCGTGAGGATCTGCGCCCACGCCCCGATCCTGTCGAGCGTCCGCTCCGCTGCCGCCTCGAGACGGCCGGCCGGCGCGTCGTCGGTGAGGTGGACGGACACCCGGCCCCCCAGCATCGTCCGGGTGGCGCCGGCGGTGCTCGCCATGGCCTGGGTCACGGCTTTCCGCCTGACTGGCGGGTGCGGGTGACCACCTTCGTCTTGACGATGGGCGTCGGCTGCGGCTGGGCCTGCGTCGCGGCGCCGGGGGGCGGTGTCTGGCCGGGCTCCAGCACGACATACCGGGTCACCTTGCGCACGGGAGCCGTCACGACGGGCAGCGCCTCGCCGGGCAGCGCCGCCGCGGTGGTCACGATGCCACCCGGGGCCGCGGCGGCCTGCGGGACGATCGACGGGGCCATCGCGGCGGTGAGCGCGGACACGGTCGCGATGCCGGCCATCCCCAGCATCAGGCGCATCGGGTTGGCGTTCGGGCGCGTGCGCGTCGTCACGGGGGTGGAGGGCCTGGCGGCGGTGGAAGGCCTGGCGGCGGAGGACCGGGCGGCGGTGTCGTGCGGGCGGCGCATCAGTCGTCGTCCCCCTCGTGCTCACCCTCGTGCTCGTCGTCGTCGCCCCCGGCGGACGAACCGCCGACCACCGTGTTCACGATCACTTCCGGCGTCGCCTGCGGGCTGAGGTAGACGGTGTCGACCTGGACCGGGTCTGTGGCGGCCGGCGTATCCGTCGCAGCTGCTGACTCGAGCGGCAGGTCCACAGCCTGGGCGTCGGCAGCGGGCCCGGCAGGCCCGAAGCCGGCGACCGTGAGGCCCGCGGCCAGCACAAGCGCGGCGACGAGCGAGGCCGCGAGGAGCGCAATGCGGTTGATCATGGGGGGAGGTCTCCGAGGCGGTGGTGATACCGCGATGCTCGGATGGCAGCCCCCTGCACGCCCTATGGCGAACATGAGAAGTTCCACAGACGATGCCCGCGGCCCTATCCACGCGAGCGGGACCACCGCACAATCGCCGCCATGCGCGTCCTCGTGGTGGAAGACGAACCGAAGATGGCGGCCCTCGTCCGCCGGGTCCTGGTGGCCGAGCGCCACGTGGTCGAGATCGCCCCGGACGGCGTGACGGCTGTGGCCCTCGCGGCCGACGGCGGGTTCGACGTGATCGTGCTGGACCGCATGCTGCCGGACATCGACGGGCTCACCGTGGTGCGCCTGCTGCGGGCGAAGCAGGTCGCGACGCCGGTCCTCATGCTGACGGCGCTCGGTGGCGTCGACGACCGGGTGGGCGGCCTTGACGCGGGGGCGGACGACTACCTCGCAAAGCCGTTCGCATTCTCGGAGCTCCTCGCCCGGATCCGGGCCCTGGGCCGGCGCCCGGCGCCGCAGGGCGACGCACGCATGGCCGCTGGCGACCTCGTCCTCGACGAGCTCCGCCACGTCGCCCAGGTCGGCGAGCACACCGTGGACCTCTCGGCGCGCGAGTTCGCCCTCCTCGGCTTCTTCATCCGGCACGCCAACCAGGTCGTCACCCGCCAGCAGATCCTGGACCAGGTGTGGGGCGCCGAGCCTGACGTGTACTCCAACGTGGTGGACCTGTACGTGTCCTACCTGCGGCGCAAGCTCGGGGAGCTGGACCGGGCAGGCCGCCTCAAGACGGTGCGCGGCGTCGGTTACACGCTCAAGAGCGAGGGCTGAGGGTGGCGCTGACATCCACCGATCGCCTGCTGCGGACGACCCAGCGCCGCCTGTTCGCGGTCACGCTGCTGCTCCTTGCCCTGCTGGTCGTGGGGGTCGGGGCGGCGACCCTGGTGGTCGGCACCTCCGCGCTCGACGCGAACGTGGATGCCGCCCTGGAGACCGCAGTGGCTGCCCAGGTGGCGGCGCTCGGGGGCGAGCTGCCCGAGGGCGACGACGACGGCGAGCACCCCGACGAGGGTCCGGCCGTCGCGGACACGATCCTTCTGGTGCTCGACGCCGCGGGCAGCACCGTGCAGGTCCGCGGCACGCTGCCACCGGGCCTGCCGGTCACCGATGCCATTGCCGCATCCACCGACGGCGACGACTGGCGGACGGTCGAGGCGGGTGGCTCCGACCTGCGCCTGCTCACGGTGCCCCTGCTCCATGACGACGAGATCGTGGGCTACATCCAGGCCGGCTTCGACCTCGGCCTCCACGAGGCGCAGACGCGCAGCCTGACGATCGCCGTGCTCACCATCGGAGGGCTCGGGCTGCTCGCGGCAGCGCTGATCACGCTCCTTGTCACGTCGCGTGCGCTGGTCCCGATCCGCGAGGGGTTCGAGGCCCAGCGGCGCTTCGTCGCCGACGCCTCCCACGAGCTGCGGACCCCGGCCGCGCTGATCCGGGCCAATGCCGAGGTCCTCGAACGCGAGGGCCTGGTCGCGGGGGACGGCCGGGAGCTCGTGGCCGACATCATCGGCGAGGCCGACCGGCTCGGCGGCCTTGTCGGCGACATGCTCCAGCTCGCCGCCTGGGACGACACGTCGATGGCGATCACACCTGTCGACCTTGACGTGGCCGAGGTCGCCCGCGACACGGCCAGGGGTGCGAGCGCCCTTGCCGCGGAGCGCGGCGTGCGGATGGCGGTCGATGCGCCGGGGCCGGCGACCGCCAGCGCCGATCGCGCGAGGCTCGTGCAGCTCCTGCTCATCCTGGTCGACAACGCCATCGACCACTCGCCCGCCGGCGGGACGGTGCGGGTCGCCGTCCGGCCCTCCGGCCAGGCCGTGGTGGTCACGGTCGAGGACGACGGGCCGGGCATCCCCGAGGCGGATCGGGCGCGCGTGTTCGAGCCGTTCACGCGGCTGCCGGGCACGACGCGGCACGGCTCGGGAGGGACGGGGCTGGGGCTGGCGATCGCGCGGCGGATCACCGACGCGCACGGGGCCCGGATCGAGGCCGGCGCATCGCCGGGGGGAGGGGCCCGCATGACGGTGACCCTGACGGCCCGGGGCGCGTGATCTAGTGTCCCGATTCGCTGGTCGCTGGCGGCGTGCGGACCGCCGCTCCGGGTCCTGTCTCCGTCCGGGTCCTGGCGCCGTCCGGCTGCGCGCCGGACGGCCACACGGTGCGGCCGGAGCGCTCGATGCGCGGCTGGTGCGCAGGTCGTGCCCTCGGGACCCTGGCGGAGCGCACGGGCGGAGCACGGGGCGCACATCCCGCGACGTCACCGCTCCGTGTGCGCGCCGGATGCGCACGGCAGCAGCCGTCGTGGGCGACGCCCGGCACGGCGGGGTGTCCGCCGGGCATTGGCGGCACGCGAACTAGTCGACGACGATCCGGACGCTGTTCGAGCCGTCGTCCACCTCGAGGATCGGACCCTTCATCCCGGAGCGCAACGCGTCCTTGACGCTGTCCACCTGGTCGGCCGACAGGCCTGGCACACGGTCGAGGGCGTACCGCCCGATGGAGACGGGCAGCCGGAGCTGCACGACCTGGCGGCCTGCCTCCCGGATCTCCAGGCGCAGCGAGCCGCCCGATCCCTCGGCGGCCCTGGAGGCGGGGTCCGGGGCCTCACCCGATGCGGTGCGAGGGCCGCCCTGCGCAGCAGGGGCGCCCTTCCGCACCGGTGCGTCCTCGAGCGCGGCCAGGATGGGTGCCGCCTCCTCGGCCGTGAGGCGGCCCTCGGCCACGAGGCGCAGGACCTCGTCGAGCGGATCAGCGGCCATCAGCACCACCCCCGGAAGGCACGCGGTCCCGCGTCCTCGAGGATCTCGAGGCGGTGCGACGCCGTCTCGACGTCCATCTCGCCACGCTCGAGGGCGCGGAGCACCTCCAGGCGGGCGGCCTCGCGCCGGTCCGACACGGGGGTCTCGCCGTCATGGGCGGGCGCCGTGGCACGGACGAGGTTCGGGACCGCCTCCGCCTCGGCGACGACGACCGGAGGCGCAGGCGCAACCGGCGGTATGACGGGCGCCACCGCCGCGACGGCCTTGGGCGCAGGCGCCCGGCCTCGGCGATGACGGCCTTGGGCGCAGGCGCCCCGGCCTCGGCGATGACGGCCTTGGGCGCAGGCGCCCCGGCCTCGGCAACGAGCG
Source organism: uncultured Chloroflexia bacterium (assembly GCA_963748625.1). Taxonomy (GTDB): domain Bacteria; phylum Chloroflexota; class Limnocylindria; order Limnocylindrales; family CSP1-4; genus CAIXZV01. Next base: position 156,617 of record CAVVJT010000007.1, read on the forward strand.
ACCACACGCGGACATCGCCCGATGTCGTGCTCACGGCAAGGACGGCCGCTCCGTCGCCCACGATCACCGTGCGGCTGCCCCGCCCGCCCTCGGTCCGGTGCGGCCCCTCCACCTTGACGTCACCGGTGATCGAGTGGGTCTCGACCCGGACGGACGAGTCCGTCTCGATGTCCACGTCGCCGGACACGTTCGAGACGGTGTGCCGGGCACCCGCCGCGAGCGCCGCGACCAGGTGCACGTCGCCGCTGGTGGTCGTGATGGCCGAGCCCTCGAGTCGGGGAGCCCGCACCCGGACATCGCCGGAGACCGTCCGCACGGTGAGGCCCAGCGGGACCGAGGCGCGCACGGTGGCATCGCCGGACATGGTGTCGATCGCCACGGGGCCCGCGTCCACCGCGACCGTGATGTCACCGCTGGCGGAGTTCCAGCGGCTGGCGCCGCCGATCCCCTCGGCGACAACGTCGCCCGACAACGTCCGGCACACGATCGCGATGCTGCGTGGCACGTCGATGTCGAGGCCGGAGACACCTCGCAGGCGCAGGTGCACCGGGCCGAGCCTGAACGAGCCTTCACCGTCCCGGATCCGGACGCGGCCGGGCTCCGTCTCGATGGTGACCTCGTCGTCGATCGGGCGCCCGTTGCGGGTCCGCAGGACGACCTGGTCCGCGTCGGTGCCGCGAATCCTGAGGTCCGAGCTGGACAGCAGGACCTCCACGGTTCCGCCCACCTCGATGGGGATCTCGCGGACGTCAAGGGCGCGGGCGATATCGGTCATCGGATCCTCCCCAGTGCGCGGATGGCCTCAGCGGCCTCCTCGGCGCTCAGCTCGTGACGGGCCAGCCGCTCGAGGACATCCCGGCGGGCGGCGGTGATCTCCTCTGGCGAGGCGGGCGTGCTGGTGGCTCCGGGCGCCTCTGCCTCGTCGCGCGGGCCGAAGCCCAGGGCGCGGACCAGGGCCTCCACCCGCACCCTGACGGTCGGGTAGCTGATCGCGAGCTCCCGCTCCATGTCGCGCAGGTTGCCGCGACTCCGCAGGAAGCTCTCGAGCACGACGGTCTGCTCCCGGGTGAGCCGGGCGAACCGCCCGACCCCGAACTCGCCCTCGATGGTGGTGCCGCAGTCGCCGCAGCGCAGCCGGGTGACCGCAAGCTCGCCCGTGCAGACCGGGCAGGTGGCGATGACGTCATGTGGCATGAGGGCAATCCTCGTATGTAGCAAAGTGACTTTCGTATTTCTAAACTGCTCTTTCTCTTTTGTCAACCCTTTTCTTGAGCCTAACGGCCGGTGCCCTGTCCACCGGGCTGCGGTACGCTGGCCTCCGCCACCCGAAGGAGTGCCCACGATGACTGTTCTCGATCCCTCCCGGCTCAACCTCCACATGCCCGACATCGATCCGTCCGCTGCCGCAGAGTCCGCCCGGACATCGCTCGACCGTGTCGCCGAGCTCGCGCGCGATGCCGTCGCCGGGCTGGAGCTCGACCGGCACGCGGACGACATCGGCCAGCGGGTTCGCGGCGTGGTCCAGACGACCGCGGTCCGGGCCGCCATCGCTCGCCTGGAGCGCGAGCTGCCGGAGGGCGAGCGCAACCGCTACAACCGCGCCTACCTCCGGGGCCGCACGCAGGCCCGCTCGATCTGGCTGACGGTGGGCATCGCGGCGGGTGTGAGCGTCGGCATCGCCGGGGCCCTGCTCCTGGACCCCAAGAACGGCAAGGCCCGGCGTGAGGCGCTCAAGGCCCGCGCACGCTCGCTCGCCGACCGCTCCACGACCACCATCCGTGACGCCGTCCGGCGCGACGGTGCGTTCACCCCGTCATCGGCCGCCGACGAGGAGCAGCCCGTCACGGTGACCGCGTCCGTCACGGAGGAGGGCTCGCCGGTCGAGGCCGGGTGATCCGGTCTGCCGTGGATCCCGCCCGTTCCGCGGACCGCCGCCTCTACCGCGACGGGGCGCTCGCCGACGGCCGCTCCGACCGGCTGGAGGTCGGCGTGTCAATCCTGTGCGAGGGTGGGCGGATCACCTGGATCCGCCCGTCCGATGACGAGGGCCCGGTCATCGATCCCGGCGGCGTGGAGGTCGTGGACGCCTCCGGCTCCGCGATCGTGCCGGGCATGGTCGACGCCCACAGCCACCTCACGATGCCCGGGGGTGCGCACTGGATCGACCGCGGGTCGGACCCCACCGACACCCTGCTCGCCACGGCCGAGTCGAACGCCCGCCTGCTCACCGGCGCCGGGGTGCGCTGGGCGCGCGACGTGGGCTCGGTGACACGACGCGATCCCGACGACGGGGGTCGCTCGCGAGCGGTCGCCATCCGGGTGCGCGACCGCTGGTCGGACCTGCCCGGCTACCCGCGCGTCAAGGCGGCCGGCACCTGGATCATGCACCGCGGCCTCATGCCGGAGCTCTCCGTGCAGGCAGGCGACGGCGACGAGCTGCTTGGCGCGGCGATGACGCAGCTCGACGACGGCGCGGACATCGTGAAGCTCTACCTCGACGGCGCGGACCCGGCTGCCAGCCCCTGGACCCCTGCCGAGATCCGGCGCGTGGTGGACGCTGCGCATGCGCGGACGTGTCGCGTCACCGCCCACAGCGGAACGGGGGCCGGGGCCCGGGCAGGGGCCGAAGCCGGCGTGGATGCGCTGGAGCACGGCTTCGAGCTCGATGCGGACACGGCCGCGATCATGGTCGCCAACGGGGTGCGCCTGGTGTCGACATTGTCGGTGCTCGCATCGTGGCAGACGTTCGGGCGGACGACCCGGCTGCCGCGGTTCGCGTCCGACGAGGGTCGCGCCCGGGTGGAGGCGCGCCGGGAGCGGGCGGTCGAGAGCATCCGCATCGCGCACTCGGCAGGCGTGTCCATCGCCACGGGGACCGACTTCGGCGGTGGCTCGACCCGCGCCAACCAGCTGGCGTGGGAGGTTGAGCAGCTGGTGACCGCCGGACTTGAGCCCTGGGAGGCACTTGGCTGCGCCACCTGGCGCGGCGGCGAGCTCCTGGGCGAGCCCGATGCCGGCGTCATCCGTGAGGGCGGACCGGCCGACCTGGTGCTCGTCCACGGTGACCCGCTGTCCGACCCGAGGGCCCTCTGGCGCGCCTGGCACAGCTCCTGGGCATGAGCCGCAGCTGAACCGGCGCCGGACCCTCGCGCCGGAGGCGGATCTCATCCGCATAGGGATGGTTTGGCGGATCCACCCACGGGGATAGGAATCCGGCTGAAGGGTGCCGAGCCGTGCCCGCTGGGCCGCCGCGCGCCCAGGGGCCGTCGCGCCCGCCGCGCAGGCGCGTCACATGCGGCCGCCCCCAGTCGTTCTGGGACGGTGATGCACCGCCTTCCGCTCGTCCTGCTTCTCGTTGCCGCACTGACCTCCCTCGCCGTGGTCGCGCAGTCGATCCTCCAAGCCCCGACCGGCCCCCTTCCGCTCGCGGGGGTCTTCGAGATCCACCTCCTGGCAGCGGCCACGATCCTCGCGCTGGTCGCGCTGCCATGGGCGCTCAGGGGTGGGCGCAGCCGCGCATGGGCGACCCTCGTGGTGGTGGCCGTGGTGGGCGTGACGATCGCGAGGGCCGGCGGGGAGCTCTTCTCGCTCCAGCCGGCTGCGGCGACAGATGGCGGCGCAACCACGCTCACCGTCCTCACCTGGAACCTGGAGATGGGGTCGAAGGCTGCGGGAGCAAGCGTCGAGGGGATCGCCGGGATGGACGCCGACGTGGTCGCGCTCCAGGAGCTCACGCAGGACGTCGCCGCGGCGATCGAAGCCGACGGAACGCTGGCGTCGAGGTACCCGTACCGCATCCTCGAACCGCGGGAGGGCGTCGACGGGATGGGCATCCTCTCGCGCCTGCCACTGGCGGCCATCGACTCCCAGCAGGAGCCGCTCATCCTGCGGGCCGGGTTGCAGCTCCCCGACGGGCGCACGATCGAGGTGCTCAACGTGCATCCGTACCCGCCCGGAATCTCACTTGTGCGCCGGTTCCCTGTGGGCCTCGACACGCGACGCCTGGACGAGGACCTGGCCATGGTCGCGTCCCGGGCCGACGGGGTCCCGGTTGGGGCGGTGCTCGTGGTGGGCGACCTCAACACCACGCCGACGGAACCCGGGTTCGCCGCCCTGACCCAAGGCCTGACCGATGCTCACGCGTCCGTGGGGACCGGTCCGGGGTTCACGTGGCGACCCAGCTCGCTGGAGGGTCTAGGGGTCGGGTTCCTGCGCCTCGACCACGTCCTGGCCGGATCGATGCTGACGCCCGTGGCCGCGGTGACGGACTGCTCGATCCCCGGCGACCACTGCCGGCTCCTCGTCACGCTGCGGGTGGCAGACGCCGCCGACTGATCCGTTCGCGCCGGGGCGTGCCAGGCCTGCGCCCGCCCGCGATTTCATCCCCACGCGCATGGATTCGGCCAACAACACCCGTGGGGATCAGATCCGCCCGGACCGTGCGGAGGTCACGCACCGCACCCCGGGTTCACCGTCCGAGCCCTGCACGGACTCCCCGGATTCCACTCCGCGGATTGTTGGCCAATTCGATCCAAGCTCCTATAACGTCAAGGGGCAATCTGCGCGGGTTCCGCTCCAGCCAGCAGCGCCGCGAAGACGTGCCGGACGAGGTGCCGCTTGAGGCATCGCAGGGCCTCCCGGTACGACTTGCCCTCCTCGCGCTTGCGCGCCAGGTAGGCCCGCGCCCGCGGGTCGGACCTCGCCTGCCAGACCGCGATCGTCCAGAACGCCCGGTTGACCCGCCGGTTGCCGCGCCGGTTGTGCCGGACCCGGCTGGTCCGGCCCGAGCTGGCCGGCAGCGGGGCGATGCCCGCGAACATCGCGAAGGCGTCGTCGTCGCGGAACCGGGCCACGTCGCCCGCCTCGCCCCGGATGACCGCGGCGCTGATGATCCCGAGCCCCGGGATCGCGAGCAGCCTGAACGGAGCCCGGCTGGGACGGCCCGCGAGCGCCTGCCTCAGTCGACGAGGTCGATCGACTCCCCCGGGCTGAGGATCTGCACCGGCACGTCGGGTGCGAGCCGTGCTGCGGCATCCGCGAAGAGACGGCCCGGCCGCTCGAACGGCTTGGGGACCACGGACCGCAGCAGGGCCGGGTAGAACGTCCCCCAGTGGATGGGCACCGCCAGCTTCGGCCGGAGCAGCGCCGCCGCCTGGGCCGCGCGCTCCGGGTCCATGTGGCCAGGGCCGATGTTGGGACCCCAGCCCCAGACCGGGAGGAGGGCCACATCGAGCGTCCCCGCCATGTCGGCCATCGCCGGGAAGATGTCGGTGTCACCCGGGAAGTAGATGGTCTTCGAGCCCTCGATGACGCAGCCGATGGGCGGCCCTTCCGGCCCGAACGGCTCCCGGCGCCGTGAGTGCAGCGCCTCGGTGACGGTGAAGTGCACGCGGTCGATCGTGAGCCGGTCGCCGGGCTCCACCTCCTCCACCGGGCCCAGGTCGAACTTGCGGACCATGTCGCCGAACCCCTTGGGCACGATGACCGTGGGTCGCCCGGGGATCTGGCGCAGGGACGGGATGTCGAGGTGGTCGTGGTGCCCGTGGCTGATGAACACGGCGTCGAGGTCGGCGAACAGCTCGGGGAGCACGGCCTGCACCTGGCGCCGAACCGGTCCCAGGCCGTCCCGCAGCACGGGGTCGGTCAGGATGCGCAGGTCGTCCACCTCGATCAGGAGGGTCGCATGCCCGAGGAAGGTGAGACGGGCGCGCTCCGGCCCGGACGCCCTGGCGGGCGCGGCGGCGCGGACGGATCGCCACGTGGCATCGACGGCGGCGGGGCGGGGCGGCATGACGTCATGGTGCCGTAAAAGGTGGACGGCCGCCCGAGCAGACCACAATCCGCCGCCGCAACGTGAAACCTTGGACCGCAAACATGTATCAAAGGGGTGGGCCACACATAGCACTAACGGCCTCTTGTGTCCTGCGTCCTGACCACTGACGCTGTCGCCCAACGTCTGCCCGAGGTGTCCCCCGTTGCTCTCCCAGATGCTCGGACGCGATCGCGCCAAACGCGAGGCCCTCGTGTCCGGGCGCGTGGTGGCCGAGGCCTCCCGGTGCGTGGAGTGCGGGATCTGCGCCTACAACTGCCCGCTGGGCATCGACGTGCGCAGCCACGCCCGCCAGGGCATCCCGGTGGCGGACAACCGCTGCCTCACGTGCGGTGAGTGCGTCGCCCGGTGTCCACGCGGCACGCTTCGCTTCGAGACATCGGCGGTGTTCACGGGAGACCTCGAGGTCGTGGGCCGATGAGCGCCAGGTACGTGGTCGTGGGCAACGGCGCGGCCGGGGCATCAGCGGCATGGGCCCTCCGGGCCCGCGATCCCGAGGCCGACATCACCATCGTGGGCGACGAGAAGGTCCCGTTCTACTCGCGGCCCGGGCTCGCCTACATGCTGCTGGGCGTGATCCCGGACAAGCAGGTGTTCTCGCGTCCCGACAAGCGCTACCAGGAGGCCCGCATCAACCGGGTGACTGCCAGGGTGGCCGCGATCGAGCCCGCGCCCCACAGGCTGCTCACCGAGGACGGCAGGGTGCTCCGCTACGACCGTCTGCTGCTCGCACTGGGCGCCGGCGCCACCTTGCCCTCCATCCCCGGCATCGATCTCGAGGGCGTGGTCACGCTCGATGACTACGAGGGCACCAAGGAGATCATCAAGCTCGCCTCCAAGGCGAAGCGGGCCGTCGTCGTGGGTGGTGGCATCACCGCCCTCGAGCTCGCGGAGGGCCTGGTGGCCCGCGGTGTCGAGACGCACTACCTCATGCGCGGAGAGCGCTACTGGGCGAACGTGCTCGACCCGTCCGAGTCCGCCCTGGTCGAGGAGCACCTCGTCGCGGGCGGCATGCGGCTCCACAAGGGCGTGGAGCTCGCCGAGGTCATCGGGCGCAAGGGCAAGGTCAGCGGCGTCCTCACCAAGGACGGGCGCGAGATCGCCTGCGACATGGTCGGCGTGGCGATCGGCGTGCAGCCGCGCACGGGCCTCGCCTCCGCGATCGGCCTGCGGACCGGCCGCGGGATCTTCGTGTCGGAGTCGTTCGAGACCGACCTTCCGGACATCTACGCCGCGGGCGACTGTGCCGAGGTCTTCGACCCCGCGACCGGGAGGCGCTCCGTGGACGCGCTCTGGTCGATCGCCAACGAGCAGGGCCGCGTGGCCGCCGACAACATGGCGGGCCACCGCACCACCTACCTGCGCCCTGCCCCGTTCAACGTGACCAAGATCGGGGGCATCACCACCACCGTCATCGGCGCGGTGGGCACCGGCGCCAAGGACGACGACCTCGTGTCGCTCTCGCGCGGCGACACCTTCGTCTGGCGCGAGCAGCTCGCCGACTTCACCACGGTCACCACGCACGGCACCAACCGCCTGCGCCTTGTCGTGGGCCATGACCGCATCGCCGGTGCGGTGGTCATGGGCGACCAGGCCCTCTCGCGCCGCCTCCAGCACATCGTGCGCGCACCAATCGACATCTCCCACGTCCGCGAGCACCTGCTCGACGGCTCCAACGACCTGCGCTCGGTCCTTGCGTCCCTGGCCGAGGGGAGCGCCATGGGTGTCACGTAATCAGGAACTCGTCGCCGCGCTGATCACGGTCATCGTGGTCTCGGCGCTCTATATCGGCCTCTCGGCGTACTGGGGCGTGCCGCCCTCCTCTGGCCCCCTCGGCCACGGCATTGGCGTCATCGGGTTCGGCCTGATGCTCCTGACCGAGGTCGGCTACTCGAGCCGCAAGCGCTCCACCGGCCGGCCCCGGGGCACGATGGCCTCGTGGCTGGGCTTCCACATCTACACGGGGATCGTGGGGCCGTATCTCGTGCTGCTGCACACCGCGTGGCACTTCAACGGCCTGGCCGGGCTGCTCACGCTGATGATGGCCATGGTCGTGATCTCCGGGTTCATCGGGCGCTACATCTACACCGCGGTGCCGCGGACTGCTGACGGCGCCATCCTCGAGGCGGCGGAGATCAGCCGGCTGCTCGACGAGGCCCGCGCCGAGGCCGAGGCCGCCCACGCCGCAGGAGCGACGCGCGACCAGGCCGCCCTCAAGCGCGAGAAGGCCGCCACGAAGCGCCTGCGCACGCTCGAGCGCCAGATGGCCTCGCTGCGCTGGGCACGGCGGGCGCTCGCGACCTGGCACACCCTCCACATCCCGCTCGGCATGGCCATGTTCGTGACCGCGTTCGCGCACATCGCCGGCGCCCTCTACTTCGCAACGCTCTCCTGGTGATGCCATGACGATGCAGCGACGACCGTTCGGATGCCTCACCGGGATCGCCCTGGTGTTCGGCACGCTGACCGTGATCCTGCTCGTGGCGGCGGCCCTCGCGACCGCCAACGGCATCTTCGCGCCCGGTCCCCTCAACGCGGAGAAGGCGGAGACCGCCCTGCACGGGATCAGCTCCCACGCGGACCTCGCCGGCCGGTGCGACGCGTGCCACGCCCAGGCCTGGTCGGCTGAGCGGATGGCTGACAAGTGCCTCGCCTGCCATGAGAGCGTCGGTGACGAGCTTGCCGCCGGCACGGGCCTCCACGGCCGGTTCGCAACGTCAGGGCAGTGCCGCGGCTGCCACACGGAGCACGGCGGAACCACGGCCTCGCTCACGGTCGCGAACCCGGCCACCTTCCCGCACGCCAAGACCGGCTTCTGGCTGGATGCGCATCCCGTCGCCCAGCGGCTCGACGCGTTCACGTGCGCGGACTGCCACCAGGACTCGGTGAGCAAGTTCACGGCCTCCTCCTGCCAGACCTGCCACACCGAGGAGGACCCCGCCTACATGGCGGAGCACGTGGATGCGTTCGGCACCGGGTGTCGCAACTGCCACGATGGCATCGACACCTACGGCGCGGACTTCGCCCACGCGAGCTGGAAGCTCGAGGGCAAGCACGCGGACACGTCGTGCGCGATGTGCCACGCGGGCGACACGACCATCCTCGAGCTCCAGGACACCTCGACCGCCTGCATCTCCTGCCATGCCAAGGAGGACATCCACGAGCGGCGCCTGGGCTCGGACTGCGCCAGCTGCCACACGGCTGCCACGTGGGAGGAAGCGCCCGACGACTTCGACCATGACCAGACGACGTTCGCGCTCAAGGGCGGTCACACCGAGGTCGAGTGCCTCGGGTGCCACGTGGACCGGGCGTGGACCGGCATCGGGACGACCTGCGAGTCCTGCCACGCCGCGGACGACCCGCACAACGGGCAGTTCGACCAGCCGTGCGCCTCGTGCCACACCGAGTCGGACTGGAAGGAGACGACGTTCGACCACGCGACGACGCGCTTTGCGCTGGTTGACGCGCATGCGAAGCCGGAGTGCTCCGCCTGCCATGCGGACGGGAAGTTCACGGGCACCCCGATGACCTGCTATGCCTGCCACAAGGCGGATGACGAGCACAAGGGCAACGTCGGCAAGCAGTGCGAGGAGTGCCACGTCGCCACGACCTGGGCGGACACCACCTTCACCCACGCCCAGTCCGACTTCCACCTCACCGGCGCCCACACGGATGCGCTCTGCGTGAAGTGTCACGCGACGCTGACCGAGTACCGCGGCACACCCACCACGTGCTTCGCCTGCCACAAGGACGACGATGAGCACAAGGGCGAGTTCGGGACGGACTGTGCCTCCTGCCACAACACCCGCGACTGGGACGACGTGACGTTCGACCATGCGAAGACCGACTTCCCGCTCACGGGTGCCCATCGCTCGGCGACGTGCTCCAAGTGCCACACGGACTCGACGTTCAAGAACACACCAACCTCGTGCGTGTCCTGCCACCGCGCCGACGACGCCCACAACGGGTCGCTGGGCACGAACTGCGCGAAGTGCCACTCCACCCGGGCTTGGGAGCCGGCCACGTTCGACCACGCCACCACCGGTTTCAAGCTGACCGGCGCCCACGTGAGCACCACCTGCCGGAAGTGCCACACGAGCACGACCTACGCGAACGTCCCGAGCACCTGCTACGGCTGCCACAAGCAGGACGACGAGCACAACGGCGGTTTCGGGACCAAGTGCAACGCCTGCCACACGACCCGCAGCTGGTCCGGGGCGACGGTTGATCACAGCAAGACGGACTTCCCGCTCACGGGCGCCCACAAGTCCGTGAGCTGCGCGAAGTGCCACAAGAACAACGTGTACTCGGGCACGCCCACGGCCTGCAATGCCTGCCACAGCAAGCCGAGCACGCACCAGCCGGATTCGTTCTCCGCCTGCAGGAGCTGCCACACAACCGGGGCGTGGAAGCCCGCCGACTTCAACCAGGCGCACTCGTTCCCGATGGGACACCGCAACGCCGACGGCGTCTGCAGCAAATGCCACACGGGTTCGTGGGCGGTCTACACGTGCTCGCGGTGCCACTCGGACACGAAGATGAACGAGAAGCACAGGGAGGTCTCAGGCTTCTCGCTGAACACGTGTGCGAAGTGCCACCCCAAGGGCGAGGGAGACTGACCTCGGGCGGTGGCGCGCCCGCACTCTCGGCGGCGCAGCGCCCGCACTCGCGGCGGTGGCGCGCCCGCACGACTTGATCAGGCTCGCGCCGGGTGGGAGCCATCCGGCGCGACGTGCGCATACCACACCTGGGGTGCGCCAACGGACCCGACGCGGCCTTCGGACCGCCATACGCCCACCAGGCAGGAGCAAACGCATCTCCCGGCCCGGTGACATCCGCTACGTCCCACCTGGCGGGAGATTGGCAACGCGGGGGGTTGACATTCAGCATTCATCATGCATCCTAACGTTCAGCAATTGCTGAATGGTTAGTGGAGCACAAACGTTGACCCCCGACGGAACACCCGCCCAGGAGCGCGATCTCGACCCCGGCTTCGAGCCGGAGGAGGTCCGGTACATCCGCGACGTCGAGACGCTCAAGGCGCTCTCCGACCCCACCCGGGTGCGGATCCTGGAGGTCATGGTCCAGCGCCGGTCCCCGGCCTGGTCGGTCAAGGAGATCGCGGCAGCCCTCGGCGTGCCGCCGACGCGCCTCTACCACCACGTGGACCTGCTGTTGGCTCAGGATCTCCTGCGGCCGGTGGAGCGCCGCGTGGTGTCCGGGATCATCGAGACCCGGTACGTCCCGGCCGCCCGGTCCTTCCAGCTCGACCGCTCGCTGTTCGCGGGCGATGGAGCCGAAGGCCTGGCGGTCCTCCACGAGACGATGGTCGCGGTGTTCGACACCGCGCGCTCGGAGGTCGAGCGAGCGATCCGAGCCGGTGCCGCCGATCCGGGTGACACCGGCGACGAGAGCCGGCGCCTCCTCGTCTCGCGCGGCCTCACCCACCTCACGCCCGCCCGTGCCGCTGAGCTTCGTGCCCGCCTGCAAGCCCTCGCCGATGAGTTCGGGGGCGAGCAGGACCCGGTGGATGCGCCCGGCGCCCTGACCTACGGACTGGTCGTGGCGGTCTATCCCCTCCTCGATCCCCAGGAGTCCCCCGATGACTGACGTCCCCAGCGCGGCCGACACCGCTGCACGCGATCCCGGCGTGCGCGATCCCGGCGTGCGCGACCTTCTGCGCCTGCCCGACTTCCGGCGCCTGTACCTCGCCCAGGCGATCAGCGACCTCGGCGACGCGATGACCTACATCGCGCTGTTCCTGCTGGTGTTCGCCCTGACGGGCTCCGCCGGTGCGGTGGCGGTGATGTCGATCCTGGTGGCGCTGCCTCCAGTGGTCGTGGGCCTGTTCGCCGGCGCCTACGCGGACCGGCACGACCGGCGCCGCATCATGATCGCGTCCGACACGGCACGGGCGCTGGTCGTCGCGATCATGGCGCTCGCCGCCGCTGCCGGCTCCGTCCCCCTGCTCTTCGTCCTCGCGACCGTCCAGGCGGTGGTTGGCACGTTCTTCGGGCCGGCTCGCATCGCGCTGGTCCCGCGTGCGGTCCCCGAGGCCGGCCTGCTCGCCGCCAACTCCCTCGGCCAGGCGACGCGCATGGTGATGAGCGTGGTCGGGGCCGGGATCGCCGGCGTCGTCGCGGGCGTGCTCGGGTTCGCATGGCCCGTGCTGGTGCTCGATGCCGCCACGTTCATGGTCTCTGTGATCCTCGTCCTCCGCGTGACGCCGGCGCTTGGCCTTCCGCAGGCGGCGAGGGCCGGCGCATCTGCCGCCCGGGAGGGCATCGGCACCGCGGTGATGGAGGGCCTGCGCATCGTGGCCCGCTCACGCACGCTGGTCGCCGCCCTGGGCGGCGTGGCCGTCACCATGCTGGGCGTCGGTGCGATCAACGTCCTGTTCATCCCATTCCTGGTCCGCGACCTTGGTGCCAGCCCCGCCTGGGCCGGGCCCCTCGAGGCAGCCCAGACCGTGTCGATGATCCTCGCGGGCTCGATGGTGACGACGCTGGCGGCCCGCCTGCAGCTGCCCCGGCTGTTCACCGGCGGCATCGCGGGGATGGCCGTGTGCGTGGCGCTGCTGGCCTTCGCGCCCGGCCCATGGGCCCTGCTGCTGATCATGTTCGCGGTCGGCTGGTTCGTGATGCCGGTCCAGGCTGCAACCATGACGCTGGTCCAGCGGGCGACGACGGACGCCACGCGGGGACGCGTCGGCGGGGCGCTGAACGCGGCCATCCAGGCGGCCTCGATCGGGTCGATGGCGCTGGCCGGGATCCTCGCGGACATGGTCGGGATCCGCGCCGTGTTCCTGGGTGGAGCGGCGATTGCGGGCCTGGCGGCCGTCCTTGCCTGGCTCCTGTTCCGCGGCGCCGACCCGGCAGAGCTCGGGCTGGTCAGACCAGCGGCAAGCGCGGAGGAGGCGAGCCCGGAGGCGGCGAGCCCGGAGGCGGCCGCCGCCTGAGCCCCGCATGGCCCGGATACAGCGAGCCCGCCAGGCAGGTGCCAGGCGGGCTCGTTCGTGTGCGGTGGCCGGGAGCGGCCGTGTCAGCCCCCGCGCCACTCCCCAACTGTGGAGTCGAGGAACCCGATCACCGAGCGGTAGTAGCGGCCGGGGGCGTACGGGTCCATGATCGCCGAGGCGTCCTTGGTCCGGGTCGAGGTGAACCCGAACTTGCGGTCGCCGGTCTTTGCGGGATCCGTCCAGAACACCCGGGACAGGGTCCAGTCCTTGTTGCCGGTGAACAGCGCCTTGAGCACGTAGCCCACCCGCGTGATCCCGCTGGCGTAGACGGCCTTGGCGCCGCCCGCGAGGAACCCGTAGCCGTAGTTGTCCACGCGCTTGATCGCGGTGGACTTGGTCGGGTTGCCCAGGCCCCACTCGTTGTTGCCCGAGGCGTAGCACAGCCGGTTCAGCACCACGATCGCGCCCGAGGCGACCTGCAGGCGCGCCATGTAGAACTCGCCGTAGTACTTGGTGTTGGAGTTGCCGTTGCCGGAGGTCGCGTTGAGCCCCATCCCGTCCTTGGACATCACGGAGTAGGGGGCATGGGAGCTGGGCCAGCCGTTGCCGTGCCCGAGGTAGACCAGCACGTTGGCACCCACGGCGGCGTCCTTCACGCGGGCCCACGTGGCGTAGGGCGAGTAGACGGTGACGACGTTCGCGCCGTAGCTTCGAGCCTGGTCGGCGAGCGTACGGGCGCTGTCCTTGTAGTTCTTCGTGGCTGAACCCACCGGGCCCACCACGATGACGACCTTCTTGCCGGCGGCCTGGGCATGCGGGGCCGAAGCCGTGAGGGCCGTCACGACGATCAGTGCGGCGAAGATGCCGGTCAACAGCGACCGGATCCTCCTGTAGGACGCCCTCTGGGCGCCACTATGTGTCTCGGGCAACAGTCTTGCCTCCCCTCTGCCGGAACGTCACGCATGGGGCGTGGCGACGGTGGGATGTGGTGCCGTCGACGGCGCAGCGGGTGGGCGCACATGCCTCCGGGAGCTCGACAGGATGCCTGCCGGTGCGACGGCGTGGGTTCAGTTAGGCCTGTCTGCGGTGACGATTGTCCGACCCGGAGGGTCTGGGGCAGTATGCCAGAGCAGCGCAAGTGCGACGCTTGGGCCAAAGGTCCCGAACTACGTGGGCGCTATCGTGTGCACGAGGCTCGTCATCCGACGGGACCCGAGGCTAGCCGGGGTGGATGTGTGTCGGTGATGGGAGCGGCGTCAGGCGGGGTCGCCCTCGCCACGGAAGGGCTGGCGAAGCGGTACGGGCGCCGGATCGCGCTCGACGGCCTGGACCTGCGCGTCCCCACCGGGGTGGTCTACGGGTTCCTGGGCCCCAACGGCGCCGGCAAGACCACCACGATGCGGATCCTCACCGGCCTCGTGCGGGCGGACGCGGGACGCGTGGAGCTGCTGGGCCGTCCCTTCGGCCGCGGTGACCGGCGACGGCTCCACGAGGTTGGCGCGCTGATCGAGGCGCCCTCGTTCTACCCGTTCCTCTCCGGGCGCGAGAACCTGCGCGCGCTTGCCGCCTCGGGCGCCAAGGTGCCGGCCGGCCGGATCGAGGAGCTGCTCGGGCTGGTCAACCTCGGCGACCGGGCATCCGACAAGGTGTCCGGCTACTCGCTTGGGATGAAGCAGCGGCTCGGCATCGCGGGTGCCCTGCTCTCTTCACCCCGCCTGCTGCTCCTCGACGAGCCGGCCAACGGACTCGATCCGGCGGGGATCGCCGGCATGCGCGACACGCTTCGGGCGCTCGCGGCAGGCGGCACCACGGTGTTCGTGTCCAGCCACATCCTCTCCGAGATCCAGCAGCTCGCCGACGTCGTGGGGATCGTGGCCCGCGGGCGCCTGGTCCGCGAGGGCGCGGTCGAGGCCCTCCTGCGTGAGGCGGGCACGGTCCGGGTGCGCGTGGGACCCGCGGAGATCCCGATCGCCGGGGCCGCGCTCGAGGCGTTCTCCGGACCCGGAACCGTGATGCTCGTCACCGGCCCGGAGGCGGGCTGGCTGGAGGTGCGGGTCGATCCGTCGCGATCGGGGGACCTCAACCGGGCGCTCGTGGCGAGCGGGGTGTTCGCCACGCGGATCGAGGTGGGCACGACGCTCGAGGCGCTGTTCCTGGAGGTCACGGGATCCAGTCCCGACGTCGGGGCGGCGGTGGGCGCAGGGCCTGCGCCGGGCAGTGGGCCGGGCGGCGTCCCCGGGTGGCCGGCATGAGGCAGTTCCGGTCCAGCCTGCGCAAGCTGCGCCGGCGGCCCGCGTCGTGGGTGACGTTCCTGCTGCTGGTCGGCATGCTCCTGCTGCTCATCTTCTTCATCGTGGTGGCGACGCAGCAGGTCGTCGATCCAACAAGCTCGCTGGGCGCGCGCCAGTTCCTCACGTTCCCAGCGGCATACGAGCTCACGCTGCAGCTGGTGCTCGGCCTGGGCGGGCTGCTCGCGGTCACATATGGGGCGGCCATCGCCGGCTCCGAGTGGACATGGGGGACGCTGAAGGCCGCCGTCGCGCGGGGCGAGAGCCGGACCCGCTATACGCTGGCCGGATACGCGGGCGTGGCGGTCTACACCTGGATCGGCACGGTCGGGGCGTTTGTCGCCGGTGTCGCCGCGATCGCCCTCGGCGCGCTCGTGGTCAATGCCCCGCTGAGCGGGATGGGCGATCTCGAGGCGCTGGCGCGCATGCCCGAGCTGTTCGCCCGCGCGTTCCTGGGCCTGGCGATGAACGCGGCCATCGGCTTCGCGATCGCCACCGTGGCCCGCAGCCAGCTCGCGGGCATCGGCGTGGGCATCGGCCTGTTCTTCCTGGAGGGTGTCGCGAGCGTGTTCCTGCCCGAGGTCCTTCGCTGGTTCCCGTTCTCGGCATCGGGGGCGGTCGCCGGTGGCACGTTCGGCCAGGGGGCGGCGATCGAGAGCGGCCTGGGCGCGCAGCTCAGCCCGGACGTCGCGATCCCGGTGGTCATCGCCTGGCTCGCGGGCTCGCTCGCGGTGGCGTGCGTGTTCACGGAGCGGGCGGAGATCTCCGGGTAGGCGCTCGCGGGAGCGTCGCCGTGGCCCGCGCACAGCTCGACGAGTGCGTCAGGGTCAACGAAACGGCGCACCCGTCGCTCGAGGACGGCCGCAACTGGTCGGTTTGCGGGCGTCCGTTGCCTGGCAGTCCTCGGATGCCCGCCTTCGGTGGCGTTCCGTACGCTGCTGCGGGGATTCGTCGCCTGCCACGCGCCAGCGGGCCGAGGCTTGACTGGCCCCGCAGACGCTCAGCCCCGGCGGGCGACCGGCGCGAACGATCCCCTCGCGACCGCGACCATGTCTGCGGCTGCCAGCTCGATCTCCAGGCCGCGCCGGCCCGCTGACACGTGGATCGTCGGATAGCCGAGCGCGGAGGTATCCACGACAACCGGCAGCGGGCGTCTCGTCCCCAGGGGTGAGATCCCGCCCAGCACGTAACCCGTGGCCTTCTCGGCCTCGGCGGCCTGGGCGATCACCGCCCTGCGAGCCCCCAGCGCACCGGCAGCGGCCTTGAGGTCCACCTCCGCATCGGCCGGGACCACGCACAGGCCCAGGCGCCCGTCGGCGCTCACTACGATCGTCTTGAAGACCCGCCCGGCCTCGATCCCGAGGGCGTCGACCGCCTCGAGCGCATAGCCGCGGCCACCCTTGTCGAGCGATGCCCGGGCGTCGTGTGCATATTCATGCACCGTATACGCAATGCCGGCATGCCGCGCCGCATCGACCGCGCGCGTCCCCTGTGCGCTCATGGTCCCATTGTCGGGTATGCTCCGGCGGTCCGGCGTCGCCGCGGCCCTCGGGTTGACCGAGGGCGCCACATCGGACGATCACATCAGCGGCCGCCGCCCAGCGGCCAGGACCGGAGACCACGACCCACCTTGCGATTCGAAGAGCTAGGGCTCTCTGCCGACCTCCTGAGCACCGTCGTCGAAGAAGGCTACGAAGAGCCAACGCCCGTCCAGGAACGGGCAATCCCACTGGTGCTCCAGGGCAAGGATGTCCTTGCCGCCGCCCAGACGGGTACCGGCAAGACCGCCGCGTTCACCCTCCCCATCCTCGACCGTCTTCGGCCGTACGCGAACACCTCGTTCTCACCTGCACGGCACCCCGTGCGCTGCCTCGTGCTGACGCCAACCCGGGAGCTGGCGGTCCAGGTCTCCGAGGCCATCCAGGTCTACGGCCGGAAGGTTCCGCTCCGCGCCTCCGTGGTGTACGGCGGGGTGCCCCTCGATCCGCAGATCAAGGAGCTGCGCGACGGCGTCGAGATCCTGGTCGCCACGCCGGGGCGGCTCCTTGATCTCGTGGGCCAGCGCGCCGCGAACCTGACCCAGGTGGAGATCCTCGTCCTGGACGAGGCGGACCGGATGCTGGACATGGGGTTCATGCCCGACATCCGCCGGATCCTGGACCTGCTGCCCAACCGCAAGCAGACGCTGCTGTTCTCGGCCACGTTCTCCGACGACATCAAGCGACTTGCGGGCTCCATCCTCAAGGACCCTGAGACCATCGAGGTCTCGCGGCATGGGACCGCCGCTGAAACCGTCCGCCAGCTCGTCTACCCGGTGGACCGGGACCGCAAGGAGGAGCTGCTGGCTCACCTCATCCTCGAGGGCGACTGGCACCAGGTCCTGGTCTTCACGCGCACCAAGATCGCGGCGTCCCGCCTGGCGTCCTGGCTGGACCGTCATGGCGTGGCCGCCACGGCCATCCATTCCGACCGCGCCCAGTCCGACCGCACCAAGGCCCTCGACGGGTTCAAGGCAGGCGAGATCCGGGTGCTGGTCGCGACGGACGTCGCGGCTCGCGGCCTGGACATCGACGCCCTGCCGCACGTCGTCAACTTCGAGCTCCCGTGGAACCCCGAGGACTACGTGCACCGGATCGGGCGCACCGGTCGCGCCGGCGCGACGGGCGATGCCATCAGTCTCGTCTGCATCGACGAGGCCGATCTGCTCCGCGGCGTGCAGCGTCTCCTCCAGCGGGCGATCCCGTGGGAGGTCGCGGACGGGTTCACCCCACGTCGGGAGGATGCCCAGCCGCTAAGGGCGCCGCGTGGCGCAGGCGGCTCAGGAGGCGGATCACGCGGCGGCTCACGCGGCGGATCCAGCGGTGGGCGGGGTCGCAGCCGGGGCTGATCCCCGGGCAGCGGATGCGACGGGCTCGCGGACGCGACGGGCTCGCAGACGCTGACGAGTTCTGGGAAGCCTACGGGTTCGCGGACGCGGACGGATCCGCCGACGGCTCCGCCTTGGGCAGCACGATCTTGAGCAGCGCCCGCTCGAACCGCCCCGGATCCCACACGCCCTGGTTGGTGAGGACCGCGATCGCGATCCCGTCGTCGGGCAGGTAGCGGACCTCGTTGCGGAACCCCAGGAACCGGCCGGAATGCCCGAGCGCCCTGTGGCCGAGAACCGGGACCGCCTGGATGCCGAGGCCGTACGGGATGCGGGCGCCCAGCTTGCGGGTGACCGCGACATCGGCCAGCTGCGCCCGGCGGGTGGCCGCCGAGAGGACATCGCCGCCCGCGTACGCCTGCATCCACCGGGCCGCGTCCAGGGCCGTCGCGGCGATCGACCCCGCTCCGTCGGCTGCGGTCACCACCGAGCGGAAGGGCATGACGTCCGATGGCGGGGCCACGGCCACGAACCGCACGCCGCCGCCCGCCCTGGGCACGATGCGATACCCGACGGCACCCTCCACGCGAGGCTCCTCGGCCGCCTGGTACCACGAGGTCTCGAGACCGAGCGGGTCGAGCAGGCGCTTGCGGACCTCCTTGGCCAGGGGCCTTCCGGTGACCTTCTCCACCAGCTCGCCGAGCAGGAGGTAGTTGGCGTTGGAGTACATCCACAGGTTGCCCGGATCGGGGTGCCGCTTCCTGACGTACTTCCAGGTCTGCTCCGCGGTCCAGGTCGCATCGGGCGTCGCCTGGAGGGGCCTGTCGATCCTCGCGTTGAGGAAGTAGTCCGGCAGGCCACTCGTGTGATCGAGCAGCTGGCCGACGGTCATGCGCGGGTGCAGGTTGTAGGCGGGCAGCAGCGAGGCGACATTGGTGTCGAGCGAGAGCTTCCCCTCCTCCACCAGCTGCAGGACGACGGCCGCTGTGAACGTCTTCGACACCGACGCGAGCGCGAACGCGGTGCCCGTGGTCATCGGCTCCTTCGCCTGGACGTCGGCCCAGCCCGAGGCGCCCAGCCACTGGCGCCCGTCGTCCCACACGATCGCGACCGAGACACCCGGAATGCCCATCTGCTTGCGCAGCGCGTCGAGCTTGCGCTGGAGCCGCGCGGCCGGGATGCCGTCGGGGTCCTCGGGGGCCTCGGGCGTGGCAGTTGCCCCCGGCGTGGGGCTGGCTGCCGGCGCGGTGGCCGGAGCGGAGGGCGAGGGCGTCACCGGCTCGACCGGCTCGCCGGTGCCCGCGGGCTCCACCGACGCGACCGGACCAGCCAACGCCGTCGGGCTCGGGCCGCCGAGCTGGGTGGAGGCGACCGGACTCGCGGCTGCGGCGATGTCGGCCGGGGCGGCGGGACGACCGAGGATGCTGCCCAGGAGGACGGCGACCACGGCCAGCACCACCGCGCCCCCCAGGAGCCACGGCGTCAGGCCACGGGACGAGCCCGCCTGTTGGGAGCCGGGCACGCGCCCGGCCGGATTGTTCGGCATGATGGTGAGACGATACGATGGGTTCGCCGAACCGTCCCCCAGCAGCCGATCCCGGGGCTCCACCGGCCACCGTCCACCACCGGAGACCGTTGCCCCATGGCCATCGATCGAAGCGCTTCCGCCCTCCTGCGAGAGGTCGGTCTCATGGCCGACGGCCCGGCCGAGTGGGGCCGGCCCATCCGGTACGACGGGCCGGGCGTGTTCATCGTGGAGCTCGCGGCTCCCGTGGCCTCCCCGGCGATGGATCTTGCGCCCGTCGGCAAGTGGCTCGAGCGGGTCCCCGAGCTGCGCCTCGACGGCATCCGCCCGACCTCGCGCGATCTCGCCGAGCGCCTGCGCTCGTTCTGGCTGCCGTCCCAGCCGGTCCTCCTGATCAGCTCGACCGAGCGCAGCGTCGGCGGCCGCCTGGCCGCGATCTCCAAGACCGTGCCGGGCGACCGAAGGCCCGCGTGGACCGGGTTCTGGCTGCACTTCCTGCGCAACGCGGCCGAGCTGCGGATCTGGTGGGCCACGACCCCCGATGCAGATTCCACCATGCTTGCCGAGCTGGAGCTGCTGGAGGCGTTCGCGAAGGGCGTGCCGGCCGAGGAGGCCGCCGGGCTCCGCGCAGGCTCCGCGGTGCTGCCGTGGGGCGTGCTGCAGACCAAGGATGCGGGGCGCAAGCTGACCGGGATCTCGAACCCGCTCCTGCCAGAGGTCGAGGCGCCGAAGGCCAAGCCCGTGTCGCGGATCGTGGAGCTGCCTACCGGCGAGGCGGACGGCGCGCAGGACGAGGCGAAGCGCGGACGACGTCCGGCCCCGGGCCGTGGGACCGGCAGGATCGCGTCGGCCGCGGCCTACGCCGCCCAGGGATCGCCGCGCAAGGCGCGCCCGGCCCCGGTGCTGCTCTCGCCCGAAGGCCACGAACGCTTGCTCGCCGAGATGGCTGAGCTGGTCGCGCAGCGCCCCGATGTCATCAAGCGGATTGCGACGGCGCGCGAGCACGGCGATCTCAAGGAGAACGCGGAGTACCACGCGGCGCGCGAGGAACAGGGGTTCCTGGAGGGCCGCATCAAGACGCTCGATGCCAAGCTCAAGGTGGCCCAGGTGGTCGCGCCGACGGTGCGCGGCCAGCACGTGGAGCTGGGATCCAAGGTCCGCGTTGAGGTGGATGGGGACGAGAGCACGCTCCAGGTGGTCAACGGCGCCGAGGCGAACTCCCGCGACGGCCGGATCTCGAACGTGTCGCCGGTGGGCGCCGCCCTCATGGGGCGCCAGGTTGGCGACGTGGTGATCATCGTCACGCCGGGCGGCGAGATCCGCTACGAGATCCTCGAGATCAGCTAGTCACCCGGCGCCCGGCGGATGCCGGGGGCCGGCGGGTGCCGGCACGCCTGGTGGCACGCCCGGTGGCGCCACGGCGCCCCAGCCCCTCGCCGGCGCCCCAGGCAGGGGGGATCGGGGGCCTCCACCCTGGGCTCAACCCCCCGTTTGCCGATCCGGGGGTTGATCCACGAGGGCCGCAGCGCGTTTCGCCCCATGTGCGGTTGGGGGGGTTCACCCCGACGGGGCAGCCGCGGACAGCGCAGGGACGTCTGGCGCGCCGTCCTCGTCCAGCAGCCCGCGAGCGAAGTGCGCTCAGGCCTTGGCGTCGCCGCCCTTTCCCCGGCGCCCGCCGATAAACGAGGCCACGACCAGGAACACTCCGAAGCCCAGCACGAGGTACGGCAGCGCCTGGTCGAGGTTGGCGATGGCGTAGCCGTTGAGGCCGATGACGCCCTCGAAGAACAGGGCGAAGCTGCCGAACAGGATGAGACCCACCGCCGTCGTCCGAAGTCCGTCGGCCGCAAGGTCACCGTCGCGCCGTGCCAGGCCGTAGACGAGCATGGCGACGCCCACGGACGTCGGCGCCACAAGGGCCCACGCGTACGCCCACGTCGAGTACAGCCCGAAGGCCTCCTGGACGCCCAGGATGGCGCCGACGGTGGCGAGGATGGCCCCGGGGATCGCCAGGCCGAGGCCGCCTCGGGGCGGGATGAACAGGGAGCCCGCAACCATCGCGAGACCCGGCACGATCAGCCACACGGGCCAGGCAGTCGAGAGGTCCGTGACCTGTCCGACGAGCAGGGCGCCTCCGACCACGATCAGGATCACGCCGAGCACGAGGCCGGGCTGCACGTGCCGGACGGGAGCGGGAGGGGCGGTCCACGACGGCGTCTGCGAGGCGGGCTGGGGCCCGATCTGCGGGGCGGGCTGAGGTCCGGGACCCGTCCAGCCGCCGGACACGGCGGGCCACGTGCCACCGGGCGGGCTGGCGGGCGCGGGTGGGGGCGGGAGACCGGGGCCGGGCGCGTTCGGGTCCCCTGTGGGGCTGGTCATGCGGGCAACCTCCCTGTACTGCCCGGAATCTACGCGGTCAGGCACTTCGCCGGATGTGCCGATCGGTCCCCGCAAGGACGAGGGTCAGGCTGATCCTCGATCGGGCTCGTCCGGGTCGGCCGGGCTGGTCGGAGCACCATGGGCGACCACGTCGGCCAGCTCCGCGACGGCCGGCGCCAGGCAGCGGGTGATGGCTCCCGACAGGTCGCTCGGCCGGAACGACTTGCGCACGAAACAGTCGGCCCCTGCGGCGAGCGCGTCGCGCTCCATCTCGGGCGACCAGCCGACGGCCAGGATCCGCGCCTCAGGGTGGATGGCCCGCAGTCGCCGGATCAGCGCGATGCCGTCGCGGGCGTCAGGGAGGCGCGGATCCACGATCACGACGTCCGGATGGTGGCGGTCGGCCAGGGTCAACGCGGCACCCGGCTGCCCGGCGCTGCCGACCACGTCATAGCGGTGGCTGATGCCCAGGATGCCCACGATGCTCTCGCGCGTGCGCTCGTCCGCGTCGACGACGAGGAGGCGGGGGGAGGGCGCGGCGGCCGCGTCGCCAGCGCCGGTGGCATCCGGCATGGCGTCATCGTGCGCCCGTCGCGAAGGCCTGCACAGGGACCCCTGCCGGGTGCACCCCGCGGCAAACGACGTAGACCAGGAACCGGGCGTCCTGCGGGTCGCCGGACGCTCAGCCTGTCGCCGCGGTGCCGGACTCGTCCGGGGTCCCGGACTCGTCCAGGGCGCTGGCGACCTCCGTCGCCGTGGGGGCGCCGGTGGTCTCGGGCAGCACCACTTCGATCGTCGTGCCCTGGCCGGGCCCCGTGCGGACGTCCATCGTCCCGGCGAGGCGCTCGGTGCGCGCACGCATCCCGGCGATGCCCAGGTGGCCGTCGGGCACCGCTGCCGGATCGAACCCACGCCCATCGTCCGTGACGACCATGCGGACGCCGTCGGGCACCCGGCCGATCCCGATCCGGACCTCCCGAGCGCCTGCATGCTTGACGACGTTGTGGAGTGCCTCCTGGGCGATCCGGTAGAGCGCCTCCTCGAGCTCGATCGGCGGACGGTCGACCGCGAGGTCGGCATCGGCCTCCACGACCACCGGCAGCCCGATCCGCCCGGAGAGTGACGCGCCGTGGGTGCGCAGCGCCTGGATCAGCCCGTACTCCTCGATGTTGCCGGGCCGGAGCTCGAAGATCAGCGCCCGCATCTCGGCGAGCGCGTCGCGCTGGAGCTCACGCAGGGACGCGAGCCGTTGGGGCACCTGGGCCGGATCCCGATCGAGCAGGATCTCGATGCTCCTCGAGACCAGGGTCATCGAGAACAGCGCCTGGGTCACCGAATCGTGCAGCTCGCGGGCCAGGTGCGCCCGCTCCTCGGATGCCGCGATCTCGGCCGCCTGGCGGCGCAGGTCCATCTCGAGGCGCTCGAGATCGCTGACGTCGCGGGCGACGCCGTGCGCGCCGATGAACCGGCCCCCAGCGACCATCCCGATCGCCGTCACCTCCATCGAGCGCTCCCGGCCGTCCCGCCTGAGCACGCGGAACCGGGTCCGGTGGGTCTCGGCGGGCCGGCGCTGGAGCATCCGGAAGCGGGCGATCGTGCCCCGCAAGGCCAACGGTGGTGCAAGGTCCTCGAAGCGCCGGCCAACCAGCTCGGTGGCTGGCCACCCCAGGATCCGCGTCGCCTGGTCGGAGACGAAGGTGAAGCGGCCGTCGGCGTCGGTCATCCAGATCAGGTCGGGCGAGGACTGCACCAGGAAGCGGTAGCGCTCCTCGGATTCACGGAGCTCCCGTTCCAGGCGCTCCCGGTCGCGAATGTCGCGCGCGGCGCCGTGGACGCCGGCGAACACGCCGTCCATGCGCATGGCGGATGCGGTCACCTCGAACGGGATGTACTCCCCGCTCGCGCCGAGCAGGTCCATCCGTGAGGTGAGCGAGTTGCGGCCGACCACCATCTCGGCGAACCGCCGGCCGGCCGGGACGCCATCGGGCGTGCGCACGATCTCGCGGAAGTGCAGGCCCACCAACTCCGAGGCCGACCGACCGAGCGCCTGCTCGACCGACTCGGAGAAGTAGGTGACCCGGCCATCGGCGTCGGTCGCGTAGATGATGTCGGGCGAGTTCTCGACCAGGAAGCGGTAGCGCTGCTCTGACGCCTCGAGCCGGGCGAGGAGATCCGAGTTGGAGATGGCGATCGCTGCGTGATCGGCCAGCGCCTGGAGGGTGGCGAGGCGGTCCTCGGCGATGGGCTGGGGACGCTGGTAGCTCACCGCGAGCGTGCCGATGACCTCGCCACCGGGCTCCCGGAGGGGGGCGGCGGCCATCGCGCCGAGGCCCATGATCCGGGCTACCTCCACGTCGTCCGCGCCATGGGGGATCCGCGGATCGGCGGCGTAGTCGGGCGTCCAGGTCACATGGCCAGTGGACGCCGCGAGGCCGTTGAGCCCCCCGTCGAGCGCGAACGACTGGCTCCCGAGCCAGCGCCGGGTCGCGTCGTCCAGGCGGCCCGCGATGACCGCCGGGCGCAGGGCGGCACGGTCCTCGCTCATGCGCGTCAGGTGCGCCCCGTCGGACCCGAGCACCCGGCGAGCCTCCTCCACGACGTCCTGGAGCAGCGTCGCGGGATCCTGGAGGGTCATCATGCGGCGCGCGATCTCGCGCAGGGCGCGTTCGGCGTCGGCCGTGCGCTCCAGCGCCGTCTGCGAGGCTGTCAGGCGGTCCGCGAGGCGGGCGTTGGCCACGGCGATCGACACCTGGCCCGCGAGCGCGTCGATCAGCCGGAGAGCATCCGCCCCGAAGGCATCCACGTCGCGATGGCCCGCCTGGAGCACGCCCAGCAGGCCGTCCTCACCCACGACCGGGGCCGCCACCACCGCGCGCAGGCCGACGTCCCGGACCCCCGCGTCGCCCTCCTCGTAGTGCGTGAAGCGGGTGTCGGCAAGATAGTCACGAGCCACCACGGCCCGGCCCTCGCGGATGGCGAGCCCGGCGAGACCCACCGGTGGCTGCCCGTCCGGCATGTCCAGTCGAAGGGCGTCGGGGAACGGGGTGTCGGCCGGAAAGCCCAGCAGGTGTGACCCGGACACCGGCTCCACGAGGTCCAACCGCGCCCGCTCGGCGCCGAGGAGACGCGCCGCCTCGTGGACGATGCGGTCGAGCGTGGCCGCTGGATCCTCACCCAGGCGGCCCAGTCGGCCGGCGATCTCGCGCAGCGCCTGCTCCTCGTCCGCGCGCCGGGCGAGCGTCTCGCGTGACCGCCCCAGCTCCTCGATGAGACGTGCGCGACCCAGGGCGACGGCCGCCTGGCCGGCGATCGTCTCCAGCAGCGCGGCATCGGCCGCATCGAATGCGTCGGGCTCCGTGGACCAGACCGTGATGGCCCCGAATGGTCCCGTCTCGCCGAGCAGGGGCGAGGCGATCACTCCACGGATCCCCTTGCTGCTGGCATAGGTGTCCGGGCCGAACCCATGGACGAGTTGAGGATCGCTGAGGTAGTCGGGGCTGATGTACGTCAGGCCGGTGGTGACGGCGCGACCCGACGCTCCCACCTCCAGGGTGTCGTTGGGGTCCCGCGGCCACTCGGTCTCGAGGATCTCCTCCTCGCCCGACGAGTAGGCTCCACGCAGCAGGTTGACCTCCGGGTCGACCAGGTCGATGCGGGCGCCCTCACCGTGGAGCAGGCGGCGTGCCTCGTCGATGGTGTGCTGGACGACCGCCTCCGGGTCACGCGCGCCCGAGATCCGCGTGCCGAGCTCCCGCAGCGACCGCTCCACGAGCGCCGTGCGGGCCAGCGCTTCGCGCGACCGGTCGAGCTCCTCGATCAGGCGGGCGTTGGCCATGGCGAGTGCCGCGTGGTCGGCGAGGGCCCGCACCAAACCGATCTGGGGAGCGTTGAAGAAGTCCTCGTCGGCCGAGAAGGTGCCCAGCGCCCCGAACACCTCGTCGCCCGCGATCATCGGCGCCGCCACGAGCGAGCGGAGGCCGACCTCCTTCGCGAACCGGTCCGACTCCGCATTGTGGATGAACGTGCCGTCGCGAAGGTAGTCCCCGGTGACGACCACCCGCCGCGTGGCGACGGCGCGCCCGAACAGCCCGACGCCCGCCGGCAGCTCGAGACTGCGCATGAAGTGATCCGCGGGCAGCTCGGCGATCCCTGCGTGGTACCGGAAGCGGAGGCGGTCTACGGCAGGGTCGTAGAGGTAGGCGAAGGCGCCGTCGGCGCCGAGCAGGCGGCGGACCTCGTCGCACGCGCTGCGCAGGAGCGCGTCCACGCCGGGCGCGAGGTGGCCGTCACCGGGCGCGGGCTGGCGGCCGGGCTGGAGGCCGACGGCGGGCACGGGCTGGAGGCCGGGCTGGCCGGCGGCGGGAACGGTCACGGGACGGGCATCTGCCTCACGGTGCACGGAGTCTAGCCGTGGCGCCGGTCTGCGGCGCTACGTCATGCGTCCCGTGGGTCGCGCGACGGCGGTGCGACGGCAACGGCGGACACTCGCGGGATACTGCAGCCATGACCAATGCCGCCAGCCGGACCTGTGCCTGGGCCGCGGGCTCGGACCCGCTCTACCTCGCCTACCACGACACCGAGTGGGGTGTCCCTGTCGACGATGAGCGGCACATGTTCGAGATGCTCACGCTCGAGGGGGCGCAGGCGGGCCTGTCATGGTCCACGATCCTGCGCAAGCGGGAGGGCTATCGGCGGGCGTTCGCAGGCTTCGATCCCGAGGTGGTGGCAGGGTTCGGCGAGGTGGACCGGGAGCGGCTTCTCGCCGATGCGGCGATCGTGCGCAACCGGGCGAAGATCGCCTCCGCCATCGGGAACGCCCAGGCGGTGCTCGCGCTGCGGGAGAACGGTACGACCCTCGTGGACCACCTGTGGTCGTTCGTGGACGGCGCGCCCATCGTCAACCGCTTCGCGTCCCTCGCGGAGATCCCGGCCGAGACCCCGGCCTCCCGGGCCATGAGCAAGGACCTGCTCCGGCGCGGGTTCCGGTTCGTCGGCCCAACGATCTGCTATGCGCTGATGCAGGCCACGGGCCTCGTGAACGACCACGAGACGACATGTCCGCGGTGGGTCGAGGTCCAGGGCGTCGGCGGGCGGCGCAGGTCCATGCAGGCACCATCCGACCGCGTGCCAGCGACCCGGTAGTCCCCTCACGGGGGGGGCGCCAAATGGCGTTGTTGCGCGTATGATCCGGCGCACGACGCCGCCGGAGGGCGCCGGCCCACAGCCTGCTTGGCGTCGATGCAGGGGGTAGGCTCGCGTGGCTGATCGCGATCCGTACGCCATTCTCGGCGTGGCGCCTGTGGCCGACGGCGAGGAGATCGTCCTCGCATGCCGCTCGCTCGCGCGCCGCTACCACCCCGACGTCTCCTCCGACCCCGGCGCGCAGGACCACATGGCCGCCATCAACGGTGCCTGCGCGATCCTGCGCGACCCGGTCAAGCGCGCGGAGTGGGACCGCGAGCACCGTCGCGAAGGGCACGGCGCCGGTCACACGGTCTGGCGCCGCGGGCCTGACGGCGAAGGCGCCGCCGGACCCCCGCCGGGCCCGCGCATGGGCACGGTGCTGCCATTCGGGCGGCACATCGGCTGGTCGATTGGTGAGATCGCCCGGGCCGATCCCGGCTACCTCGTCTGGCTCATGGACCGGCGAGAGGCCGCGCCGTACAGGGCCGAGATCGAGCGCGTCCTGGGCGCGATGCCCAATTCGCCGCTTCGGCCGCCGCAGGCGCCTCCCCGGCAGTCGAGGTGGGGCTAGAACAGGTCCGGGGATCCGCTAGCCGCTCGCCCGTTCGACCTCCAGGAGGAACGCTGCGATGCGGTCGAGGACATCGGCGCGGACGGTCAGCAGGCCGTGCCCCAGCCTCTCGTACGTCACCAGGCGTCCGTCCGGCAGCGCCTGGATCGCCGCCTCCAGCAGGTCGAGTGAGGCAAACGGATCGCGCGTTCCCGACAGCAGGAGCGCCGGGCAGCCGATCCGCGGCCAGTGCGCGGTCCGCGATGCCGTCGTCTCCGGCCCGCCCGGCCGGTGGAGCGGGTAGCTCAGGCAGACGAGCGCGGCGTAGCGTCGAGCGGGCCCGCCGAGCCAGCCGCCTTCCTCGTGGCCGATCCCCGCGGCCGACAGGGAGGCAACCCGCCCGCCGAAGGAGTGGCCGCCCACCACGACGTCCCGCGCATCGGGGACCTGCTCCTCGAACGCGGCAAGGGCGAGCTCCGCCTTGCGCCGCGGAAGGGTGAGGGCGTGTGCCTCGAACCCGTGCTCGCGGAGGCCGTCGACCCAGGGTGCCATGCTCGCCGCGCTGCCGGCCGCTCCATGGCCCAAGTAGATGCGCATCGTGGAACGGTAGCGCCCGGCGTGGCATGCTGGTACTCCAGTCCCAGGCGCTGATCCCCCGGAAGCGCCATGGCCGGTGCGTCGCCGCACCTCCAGACTCCGGAGCATGACCATCGATACCCGCGCCCGTCGGACGCCAGGAGCGGACACGTCCGCCCGCTGGCTGACCGCCGTCCTGCTGGCGGCGGGCGTCCTCGTGATCCTCGTGGTGCCGGCATTCGCCGCCGGTCCGCGAGTGGAGGCGGACGCCGCCGTGGCGGCCAGTGGCTCCACAGGCGCATCGGGGTCGCCCGCGCCGGACCCCTCCGCATCCACCACACCAGACCCTTCGGCATCGGTGTCGCCTGATCCGTCGGCATCGGTGTCGCCTGATCCGTCGGCGTCGGCGAGCGCATCGCCCACCGTTCCGCCCTCGCCCACGCCGACGCCTTGGCCAACTCCCTCCTACCCGGTGAGCGCCACGACGCTGGGCGACAGCGTGAGGTTCTACGGCAAGGGCTACGGGCACGGCGTCGGCCTCAACCAGTACGGGGCAAAGGGACGTGCGCAGGCAGGCGAGTCCGCGGAGCAGATCCTCGCCGCGTACTTCAAGGGCGCCGTCCCCGACACCATCAGCCCCAGCCGCCAGGTGCGCGTCCTGCTCATGGCCGGCTACCCGGCCTCATCGTCCGCCCCGCTCGTCATCAAGGGCAAGGGCGGCGCGTGGGGCATCTCCACCACCTCGACCATCTTCCCGGCAGGCGCCTCCCTGCGGGCCTGGCGGACCACGACGAAGGTTGACGGCACGTCGACCACGGTCTGGAAGATCAAGGTGCTCCATGCTGACGGCACCACCGTGCTCCACACCGGCACGGTCTCGGGCAAGCCCGTGGTCCGACCGCTCGAGGCCGGCACCACGCTGCGGCTGGACTCCAAGCCATCCACGTACGACACCTTCCGCGGGACGCTCACCCTGGTGCTCAAGGCAAGCACCGTCTCAGTGGTCAACACGCTGGGCATGGACGCCTACCTGCGGGGTGCGATCCCCGTGGAGATGCCCGCGACCTGGCCGAGGCAGGCGCTGCGCGCACAGGCCATCGCCAGCCGGAGCTACGCCGCCAGGCGCCTCCATCCGGACAAGGGCACGTTCGACGTCTACGACGACACGCGGTCGCAGCTCTACCGCGGCCTCGAGGCGGAGAAGGCGTCCACAGATGCCGTGATCGCCGCCGACCCCGGCGCCGTCATCCGCGTCGACGGCAGCATCGTCAACGCCTTCTACTTCTCCACCGGCGGCGGCAGCACCGAGAGCAACGAGTACGTGTTCGTGGGCTCGAAGGGGACACTCGGCTCACCCGTGGCGTACCTGCGCGCGGTCACCGACCGTTCCGTCTACGGGATCCCGTACGACGCGGATGCGCCGTACTACTCGTGGGCGACGAGCTCGCTCACCCGTGCGCAGCTGACCGCGATCTTCAAGGGCGACAGCCGCACGAACGTGGGCGCCCTGCAGAAGCTGGACCTGCGCAAGCGGGGTCCCGGTGGCCGCCTGCGGGCCGTGGTGCTGATCGGGTCAGCGGGCTCGAAGACCGTGTCGGCGGATGTGTTCCGATCCGTCTACAACGCTCGCAAGCCCGCGGGCGCGCTGCCCCTGCGGAGCAACCTGTTCGCCACGTGGCGCCTTCCCTGACCGGGGCCGGATTCCATCCCCAGGGGGATCAAACGGAAGAACTATCCGTGTGGGGATGGACCCGGCGGTGACCGTGCAGGGCTCGGAGCCTGAACCCAGAGTCCGGTGCATGACCGCTGCACGCCGTGGGCGATTCTCAGCACGGGGATTGTTGGCCGATTCGATCCGCGTAGGAATGGATCGGGGAATCTATCCACGCGCAGGGATGAGACGGCGTTCCTAGCCCTGCAGGGAGTAGGGCAGGGCCAGGGACCGGGCGGGTCGTGCGCCCACGGGACCGGGCGGGTCAGGGCGGAGCAGGGGCGGATCGTGCGGCCAGGGGCCGTGGCTTGGCTCAGCCCGCCTACAGCTCCCGCCGGCGGAAGGCCAGGGCGCCCACGACCAGCACAAGCACCACCCAGACGATCGCCCACGCCGTGAACGCCAGCGGCGGGGGCGCATCGGCGAAGAACGGGTTCGCCGACATCATCCCCCCGCCGGCCGCGGCGGCCGCGAGGATCACCATCGGTGGCTCCAGGCCGTACACGACGCCCCGCCACAGGCCGTCGGTGGGGATCAGGAGCCGGGTGACGTCGCTGATCGCGGCCAGCGGCGCCGCCTCGAGCGCGACGGCGATCGCACCGAGCACGCCCGCGAACCAGCCCAGACCGAACAGGACGACGGTGATCGCCCCTGCGGCCATGGTCGGCAGGCGGGTGCCCAGCGCCAGCGCGAGGGTCAGCACGGTGACGGACTGGAAGGCGAGGAAGCCGACCGCCACCAGCGGCGTCGGGGGCTGGTGGCCGGAGACGAACCCCACGACGGCGATCGCGAGCAGGCCCGACAGCCCCGCGTAGCCGGCCACCACGATCGCCAGGCCGAGCCAGCGGCCGACGAGCAGCTCCGCGCGCTGGAGCGGTCGGGCGAGCATCGCGTGCACCGTGCCACCCTCCACGTCCGACGCGATCGCCGGTGCGCCGAGGAACGCGGCCGACATCGCCAGCACGAAGCTGAACATGAACGCGATCATGATCAGGATCTGCGAGACGGCGATCCGGATCTCGAGCTCTTCAACACCTTCGGCGCGGGCCATGCCCACGATCCCGCTCACGCCCCAGCCGACGAGCGCGACACTCGCGACCGAGAGCACGAGCAGCACCCACAGGACACGGCGGCGGGCGATCTCGCGCAAGGTCAGGCCCGCGATGATGAGGACCAGTCGCGGGCTCATCGGGCGCCCTCCAGCTCGGGCTGGGGAGCCCTGACGAGGTCGAGGAAGAGCTCCTCCAAGGTCTGCCGGCCAGGATCCACCGCGTGGATGCGCCCGCCGGCGGCCACGACGGCCGCGACAAGGTCTGGGACGCGCTCGGGATCGATCGGGCGGATCACCGTCCAGCCTTCCTCCTCGTACGCCCGGCCGAAGGCGGCGAACGGGTCGGCGCCGGGCGGGAGGTCGCTCACCCGGATCCGGACGGCCTGCTCGCCCAGGAGGCTGGTGAGCGAGCCCGCGGCCACCACGCGGCCCTTGTTGACGATCGCCACCCGGTCGCACAGGCGCTCGACCTCGCCAAGGAGGTGGGAGTTGAGGAGCACGGCCGACCCGCGTTCGCGGGCGTGGCGGATGATGGCGCGCACGTCGTCACGGCCCACCGGGTCCAGCGCAGACGTGGGCTCGTCGAGGATGACCAGCGCCGGGTCGCCCAGGAGCGCCGCGGCCAGGCCCAGGCGTTGCTGCATGCCCTTGGAGAAGCCGCCCGTCCGGTCGCCTGCCCTTGCCGCAAGGCCCACCAGGTCCAGCACCCGGTCGATCTCAGCCTGGCGCGCCGCACCGGGGATGCCCGCGAGCGACACGTGGAGCTTGAGCACCTCGCGTGCGGTGAGCCAGGCCTGGTAGCGGAAGAGCTCGGGCAGATAGCCGATCCGCCGGCGCGCGTCCCGGTCGCCGAGGGGGCGGCCGAGCACGGTGCCTGCACCCCCGCTGGCGCGGGTCAGGCCGAGCAGGAGCTTGACCGAGGTGGTCTTGCCGGCCCCGTTCGGGCCGAGGAAGCCGAAGACCTCGCCCGGCTCGACGTGGAGGTCGAGTGACTCGAGGGCGACGGTGGAGCCGTAGACCTTGCGCAGGCCGGTGGTCTCGATGGCGGGGGTGCTCACGACACCATTCTGCGGTGGACGGCGGAATCCGGCCGCGCACGGTCGACGGCGTACCTCAGGGGCGTCGCCGCGAACGAGCCCTCCGACCCTTGTCACGCGCTCGTTGTGGGACTGGAATACCGGTCGTGCACGAACTCGCGCCGGAGACCCTGGCCTGGCTGCTGGAACCGGACGCACCCGCTGTGCGCCACGTCACCCTCCGCCGCCTGCTCGACCGGCCTGCTGACGACCCGGAGGTGGTGGCCGCGAGGCACGCTGCGATGGCGGCCGAGCCGATTGCCGCGATCCTCGCCGCGCAGCAGCCCGCGGGCTTCTGGGAGAAGGAGGGTCCCGGGTACGCGACGAAGTACCGCGGGACCGTGTGGCAGCTGGTGTTCCTCGACCAGCTCGGGGCGGACCCGGCCGACGGACGGATCGCACGGGCATGTGACTACGTGCTCGGGCACTCCCTCGGGTCGAATGGCGGCTTCGGGGCGTCGGGCGCGCTGGCAGGTCCCCCGCCCTCGTCGTCCGTGATCCACTGCCTCAACGGCAACCTCGTGCGGGCGCTCATCGGCTTCGGGCGGCTGGCCGACGAGCGGGTCCAGATGGCGATCGAGTGGCAGGCGCGGGCGATCACCGGCGAGGGCGTCGCCCACTGGTTCGCATCGGGCACATCGGGTCCAGGCTTCGCCTGCGGGCCGAACCAGGGGTTGCCCTGCGGTTGGGGGGCCGCCAAGGCGATGCTGGCGCTGGCCCGGGTCCCGCCCGCCGCACGGTCACCCCTGGTCGACCGGGCGATCAAGGTCGGCATCGGGTTCCTCCTCGCCTGCGATCCATCCACCGCGGCCTACCCGATGGGCTGGGGAAACGCCCGGCCGAGTGGCTCGTGGTTCAGGCTCGGTTTCCCGTCGGGCTACGTGGCCGACGTCCTGCAGGTGGTCGAGGCACTGAGCGAGCTGGGATGTGCCGGGGACGAGCGCCTTGGGAACGCATTCACGTGGCTGGCCGCCAAGCGCGACGCACGTGGCCGCTGGCGCAACGAGCACGCGTACAACGGCAAGACCTGGGTCGACATCGAGCGCCAGGGCCAGCCGAGCAAATGGGTGACCCTCCGGGCGGCAGTGGTCCTCCGGGCCGCGGCGAAGACGGGGTAGGTCCAGTTCGGGCTGTGACAGCAGAGGTGGCACAGGCGGGAGGCACGCTCCGGGCATGACGAACGCGACCGCACCGGAGGCCGGCCCCATGCTCTTCGCGGACTGCCCGTTCTGCGACGCCCCGGCAATCGTGGACGAGGCCACGGGCGCGCTCGCCTGCGAGCCGTGCGCGCTCACGCTCCCGATCGAGGACGTACCGGCGTCCAGGGAGCTCCCGGCAGCCGCCTGATCACCGGAACCCGCAGGGGCTCCCTCAGCCGGCGGGTGTGACCGGCCTGCCGGGCAGCTCCTCGCGCAGGAGCCAGCAGGCGGCCTCGTGCCCCTCGCCCACCATGAGGAGCGGCGGCTCCTCCTCGCGACACCGGTCGAAGGCGGCGGGGCACCGTGGGTGGAACCGGCAGCCCTTCGGGATGTGGGCGGCGTCAGGGGTCTCGCCAACCAGGATCGTCCGCTCCTGGTGCGTGCCCTCTCCGGGCGGATCGGGCGACGGTGAGACCGAGACCAGCGCCTGGGTGTACGGGTTGCGGGGCGACCGGATCACGGCTTCCGCAGGACCGATCTCCATGATCCGGCCCAGGTACATCACCGCGATCCTGTCCGCGATGACCCAGGCGATGGAGAGATCGTGCGTGATGAAGAGGTAGGTCAGGCCGCGCTCGCGTCGCAGCTCCAGCATCAGGCGGAGCAGCTCGGTGCGGATGGAGACGTCCAGCATCGAGACCGGCTCGTCGGCGACGACGAGGTCAGGATCCATGACCAGGGCGCCAGCGATCACCGCTCGCTGGCGCTGGCCCCCGGACAGCTCGTGGGGATAGCGCGCCGCATAGTCCGCGGCGGGGCGCAGGCCCGCGGCTTCGAGCGCGTCGTAGACCCGCCGATCGCGCTCGTCGCGGGACATCCGCTTGCCCGACACCACGAGGGGCTCCGCCACGAAGTCGCCGATGGTGTGCTTGGGATTGAGCGTCTCGTACGGATCCTGGAAGATCAGCTGGACGCGACGGCGGTACGCACGCAGCCTGCGCGTGCCCCAGAGGGTGCTGACGTCGGTTCCGTCGAACACAATCCGTCCGGCGGTCTGCTTGGTGAGCTTGACGACCACGCGCCCGGTGGTGGTCTTGCCGGAGCCGGACTCCCCCACCAGCGCCAGGATCTCGCCCCGGCGGATCGTGAGGTCGATCCCATCCACGGCCCGCACATAGTTGGCGGCCTTGCCCGTGAGCGTCGCGCCGAGGCTGCGGCGCACCGGGAAATGGACCTTCAGGCCCTCGAGGCGGAGGAGCTCCTTGCCGTCCGACGCGCTCATGCGGTCCCCTCCTTCGGCACCCTGGCTGACGGAGGCACCCAGACCGGTGGCGTGGGCAGGGCGATGGCGTCACCGCCAGCCGGGTAGAGGTGGCAGGCAACCCGCACGCCGTCGGGGTAGCGGACCTCGGTGGGCACCTCGGCCCGGCAGACATCCATCGCCTCCTCGCAGCGGGGCGCGAAGCGGCAGCCCGGCGGCGGGGTGCGCAGGTCGGGCGGGGACCCGGGGATCACATCCAGGGTCCGGCGGTCGGCGTGGATGTTCGGGAAGGCCGCCAGCAGCTTGCGCGTGTAGGGATGGCGCGGCTGGCTGAAGACGCGCCGGACCGGGCCCTCCTCCGCGACCCGCCCGGCGTACATGACCAGGACCTTGTCGCAGGTCTCCGCGATCACGGACAGGTCGTGGGTGATGAGCATCAGCGAGAGCCCCAGGTCCCGCCGGAGCTGCTCCAGAAGCTGGAGGATCTGGGCCTGGACCATCACGTCGAGCGCGGTGGTGGGCTCGTCGCCGATGACCACGGCCGGGTCGCAGGCGAGGGCCATCGCGATCATCGCCCGCTGGCGCATGCCGCCCGACAGCTCGTGCGGGTAGGCCGCCGCCCGCTTCTTCGGGATGCCCACGAGCTCGAGCAGCTCGCCTGCACGCTTCTGGGACGCTTCGCGGGTCTGGCCCAGGCGCACCTCCACCGGCTCGGCGATCTGGTCGCCGATCCGCTGCACCGGGTTGAGCGCATTCATCGCGCCCTGGAACACGATGGCGATCTCGCGCCACCGGTAGCGGGCGAGCTGGGTCTCGGTCTTCGGCACCAGGTCGATGCCGAAGAGCTCCACCGACCCTGCCTTGATCGCGCCGTTGGCCGGAAGGAGGCCCACGAGCGAGAGGGCGGTCGTGGTCTTGCCGCAGCCCGACTCTCCGGCGATCCCGAGCGCCTCCCCATCGTCCAGGCGGAAGTTGACGCCGTCCACGGCCTTGACGCTGCCCACCGGCATCTTGAACCGGACGGCGAGGTCCTCCACCACGAGCAGCGGTGCACCGGGGACGGCCTGCTTGGGCAGGGGCCACTGGCGCCGGCCGCGCACCGGCGTCACGGGCGTCGTGCGCGTCTCAGGCGTCTGGCGGGGGCGTCTGGGGCGTCTGGGGCGCCTCCTGCGCGGTCACCGGCGCTCCCTCCCCTTGGGGTTGAGCATGTCGTCGAGCGCGTTGCCCACGAGGGTGAACGCGAGCACAACGAGCACCACGCATACGGCGGGCGGCACGATGTACCACCACGCACCAAGACCTGGAGCGCCGGCCTCCTGGGCCGCGTTGAGGGTCTGTCCCCACGACGGGGCGGCCGGGTCGCCCAGGCCGATGAACGCGAGCGTCGTCTCGGTGAAGACGGCGGCGGCGAACGTGAGGACGGCCTGCGCGACGATGAGGTTCACGACGTTGGGCAGGATGTGGTGGCCCATGATGTGTCCCGTCCCGGCCCCAACCACGCGCGCCCGGTCCACGAACATGCGCTCCTTGACCGAGAGCACCTGGGAACGGATCACCCGGGCGGTGGCCGCCCAGCTGGTGAGGCCGATCACCACGACCACCACCACGAGCGTCGCCCGGATGCCCGCGAACTCCGCGTCCGCGCCGATCACGTCGAGCAGCACGGGGGCCAGGATCAGGGCGAGCACGACCGTGGGCAGGACCAGGAAGAAGTCCGAGATGCGCATCAGGATCGCGTCGGCTTGCCGCCCACGTACCCCGCGACGATGCCCATCGTGGCCCCCAGGAACACGGTGATCAGCGTGGCGAGCAGGCCGATCATCAGGGAGATCCGCGCGCCGTGGACGGTGAGGTTGAGCATGTCCCGGCCCAGCTCATCGGTGCCCAGGATGTACTCCAGGGACGGCGGGGCGAGGGGTGGGCCGGTGGCGCTCACGACATTCTGGAGCTCGCCCACGAACAAAGCGGGGGCCAGCGCCACCACCGCGAACACCGCGAGGATTCCCGCGCCCAGGGCCCCATCGCCCCGCCCGAGGAAGCTGCGCACGGCATCGAACCGGCGCCGCCGCGGCACGCTCGCCGGGCCCACCGTGGTCCCTGCGGCGGTCATGCCCGCACCCGCGGATCGAGCAGGCCGTAGACGATGTCGGCCGCGAAGTTCGCCATGACCACAGAGACCGCGACCATCAGGAAGATCCCCTGCAGCAGGGGGTAGTCACGCGAGTCGAGCGCAAGCACCGTCAGCGTACCGATGCCCGGCCAGTTGAAGACGATCTCGGCGGTGATGGCGCCCGCCACCACGTAGCCCACGTTGATCGCAATCAGCGTCACCATCGGCAGGAGGGCGTTGGGGAAGGCATGTTCCTTGAGGATGCGGGCGTCAGTCAGGCCCTTGGCGCGGGCCGTGGTGACGTAGTCCTCCGTCCGGGTCTCGATGATCGCGGAGCGCATCAGGATGGAGTACCCGCCGATCAGGCCCAGGGACACCGCGGCCAGCGGCAGCGCAAGGTGCCGCAGCAGGTCCAGGACGGCGGCGAAGCCCTCCTGGGGGCCCCCGGGTGTCGTCATGCCCGACGTCGGGAACCAGCCCAGGCCGGCCGCGAAGACGATGATCAACGGCATGCCGATGACGAAGTACGGCATCGAGTAGAGGACCAGGGCCAGGCCGCCGCCCACGCGGTCGAGCTTGCTGCCGCGCTTCCAGCCGGATCTCGCCCCGAGGGCCAGGCCCACCGTGATCGCGATGATCTCCGCGAGGCCGATGAGCAGGATTGTCGGGCCGGCGGCATCAGCGATGACCTCCGTGACCGGCTGGCCCCGGTACTT
Source organism: uncultured Chloroflexia bacterium (assembly GCA_963748625.1). Lineage (GTDB taxonomy): Bacteria > Chloroflexota > Limnocylindria > Limnocylindrales > CSP1-4 > CAIXZV01. The sequence goes on from CAVVJT010000007.1 coordinate 193,837, forward strand.
GATCGAGTAGCCGAGATCACCTGATGCCGTCGAGCGCACGTAGGCGATGAGCTGGTCGGGGATGATCGGCTTGTCCAGGCCCCAGCGGACCCGGGCTGCCGCCACCTGCTCCGCGGTGAGGTTCGGGTTCTTGATGGCGCGGTCCGGCGAGCCCGGCATCAGCCGGAACAGGACGAACATGAGCAGCACGATGGCGATGATCGTGAACACCGCCTGTGCGAACTTGCGCAGGACGTAGCGCGCGCTCACGGTCGGCCACGATCAGCCCGGGGGCGCCGGCTGGCGCCCCCGGGTGCATGGCCGGGAGTGGAGCGGCCCGCGGGGCTCACTCGTCGTCGTCGGGCTCGCCCTTGCGCCGCCGGGAGTTGATCAGCCAGATGAACACGATGCCGATGATCACGGCCGCCACGATCGCGATCACCAGCAGGGTCGTGCTCGGGCTGTCGGTGTCCGCGGCGGTTCCGCCGTCACCGCTCGGCGCCGGGGTCGCCGGCGCCTCGCTGGCCGGAGCCGCCGTCGCAGGCGCCTCGGTCGCTGCGGCCGGCGTGGGGCTCGGCTGGGCGGTGGCGTCCGAGAGGAGCGTGTACTGCAGGGTGCCGTAGGTGAACAGCGGGGTGCCCTCGGCCGGCATGTTCTGCCAGCCTGCGAACCGGTCGGTCCGGTAGGCGTCCAGGTTCGCGTCGTAGTAGAGGATGTCGTACGGCGCCTCGTCGTAGATCAGGTTCTGCATCTCGGCCAGGGTGGCCGCCCGCTCCGCGCCCGCCTGGGTGAGCTGGAGCTCGTACATGGCGTCGAAGTCGGGATTGCAGTACTGGCTGTCGGACGTGTTGCCGATCTGCTCGCACTGGAAGATGTCCATGAGCGCGGAAGGGTCGGGATTGCCTGCCCAGCCCCAGAGCTCGATGTCGTAGTCGGCCTTGTAGTCGTCGCCGGCCTCCGGTGGGAGGACGCGGTTGCCGACCGTCGCGGAGTCCAGGACCTCGGTGGTGACGCCGATGCCCAGCTCGCCGTACCAGCTCTCCACGAACTGGGCGGCCTTCGTGTAGTTGGCCTCCGTGTTCGGTGTCACCAGGCGCAGGGAGATCGGCTTGCCCTCCTTGTCGAGGCGCTTGCCGTCTGCATCGAGGGTGTAGCCGGCGGCCTCGAGCTTCTGCTTGGCAAGCTCGATATCGAAGGTGCGCGGGGTGTTCGGGGTGACGTGCCAGTCTGACAGGATCGGCGGGATGATCGTGTCACCCGGGTCGCCGAACCCGCCCAGGACGCGCTCCACGAGCAGGTCCTTGTCGATCGCATAGCCGAGCGCGTCGCGGAACTTGGGGTCCAGCAGCGCCTGCGTCGACGGGCCTCCGCCCTTGATGGTCTTGCCGGTGCCGGTGCCGTAGGTGTTGAAGGCGAGCTGCGACCAGCCGTTCGCCTTGCCCACGACAGTGCCGAAGGCCGGGTCTGCCTGGAGCTGCTTGAGCTGGTCCGCGTTCACGCCGCGGGCATAGTCGAGCTCGCCCGACTTGAGGGCCTGGACCATGGTGTCCGCGTTCTGGAAGAACTGGATCACCACCTCGTCCGCGAACCCCTGGGGACCCCAGTACTCCGGGTTGCGGGTGAAGCGGGCGTACTGCCCGGTCTTCCACTCCTGGAGGATGTACGGGCCCGTGCCCACGAGCGGCGGGTCGAAGGTGTCCTCGGCGATGGCGGTGTAGTCCTTGGCGCCGTAGATGTGCGCCGGCAGGATCGGGACGTAGACCTGGAAGATCCGATCGGACTGGTCGGTCGTGTAGGCGATGAAGGTCTGGTCGTCAGGACACTCCACCTTCGTGACGCCGGCGTCCTTGACGCCCGGGTCCAGGTAGCCGGCTCCGACGTAGGACTCAGCGGCGATGGCGTCCACCGCGAGCCCCCACGAGTAGCACACGTCCTTGGACGTGGCGGGCGTCCCGTCGGACCACTTCATGCCATCGCGGATGGTGAAGACGACCTTGTCGGCCTCGCGGGTCCAGCTCTCGGCGAAGCCGGGCGCGGGCTTGGCGTCCTTGTCGAAGTCCACCAGCAGGTTGTAGGTCAGCTGGAAGACCTCGTACCCCGAGACGAGGTAGGTGTTGAACGGGTTGGTCGCATCCAGGTCCTGGGTGGTCCCGACGCGCAGCACCACCGGATCGGCGGCGGCTGCCGGCGCTGCGACGGGCAGCAGCAGGGAGAGCGCGAGCAGCGGTGCGGCAAGGCGCCGCGCGCTGCGGTAACGCGCCGTGGTCATGAGATCTCCTCCTCCTCGTGACCTCGTCAGCCGTACGTCCCCATTCGCGCGGCTGACCGCCCGGGATGCCCCGGGTCCGTGCGCGGAGCGTTGCACAGGCCCCGGATCCTCGCAACTGCCGTTGCGTCCAGCGTCGCGAGCAAGCGTCGCGCCGCGCGTGTGCGACATCAGTCGATTGGCATCCCGCGCTGGCCCGCGGCGTACAGTCCGATCGCCGCGATCGTGAGCACATCATGGATGGACCCCGTCGCGATCTCCGCGAGGATCTCCTCGAGGGTCGCCCACCGGACCGTGAGGTCCTCCGACGGCTCGGGGTCCGACTCGCCCGGGTGCAGGCCCGTGGCCAGGAAGAGGGCGCCCCGCTCGTCGGTGACGGAGTTCGACAGGGACAGCCGGCACAGCTGGCGCCAACCGTCCGCTGCGTAGCCGGTCTCCTCGCGCAGCTCGCGGCGCGCCCCCTCGACCGGCGGCAGCTCCGGCGAGGCGCCGCCCTCGGGGATCTCCCAGCTGTACTCGTCGAGCGGATAGCGGTGCTGGCCGACCAGCAGGATGCGGCCGTCCTCGTCCACTGCCACCACCCCCACGGCCACGTACTCGAAGTGGACGACCCCGTAGATGCCGGGGCTGCCGTCCGGCCGGTCAACTTCGTCGTGGAGGACCTCGATCCAGGGGTTGGCATAGGCGGTCGCGCGCGTCCTGCGGCGCCACGGGCCGATGGGGACCGGGAGGGGCGAGGGGTCCGTCATGTCACACACGGTACGGCAATGCGTCGGTACCAGCGGCACTGGCGGATGACGAACCCGCAGCGCAACGTGGCGGGCATCCGTCAGCGGGCAAAGGGGAGTGGGACGATGGCAAGAGGGGCGGAGCGCTCGTCGCGGCGCAGGTGGCTGATCGGCGGCCTCATCGGTGTGGTCGTGATCTTCGTGTTCCTGTACGGGGTGGCGTCGTTCGTGGTGTACGACGGGGTGGGCAAGGCACCCCAAGCTTGCTGGCCGAAGGACCAGGCCAACACACCGGCGTCCTTCAAGGTTCCCGGCGATGTCGATGGGGCGATCGCGGCGGCCCACGCCATGCCCGCCTTCGAGGAGATCCAGTTCGCGTCGCGCGACCCGCAGATCCCGGACGCGAAGCTGGCGGCGTGGTGGGTCCCGGCAGCCGAAGCCGATGCCCCGGCAGTGGTGCTGGTCCACGGCGTGCAGTCGTGCCGCCGCGAGGCGTCGGTGCTGCTCGCGGCCGGCATGCTCCACAAGGCCGGGTACTCGGTGTTCCTGATGGACCTGCGGGACCACGGCGATTCCGAAGGTGACGACGCCCGGTTCGCAGGCGGCAGCGAGGAGTACCTCGACGTGCTCGGCGGCTGGGACTGGGTGCAGGCACAGGGCGTGCCGGCGGACCGGATCGGCGTGGCGGGCTTCTCGTTCGGCTCGATCTCGTCGATCGTTGCCGGCAGCCAGGAGCCGCAGGTCGCGGCGGTCTGGGCCGACTCGGCGACGACCACCATGAACGAGGGCATCGGCAACTTCCTCGCCGACCAGGTGCATGACGGCTCCGGGCTGTCGAAGATCCTCGTCCCGGGGGCGATCATCTGGGCGAAGGTGATCGCCGGGGATGACCTGACCCGTTTTGACCCCATCAAGGAGGTCGCCGCGTACGGCGGACGGCACATCGCGTTCGTCCACGGAGCCGCCGATTCCATCCTGCCGGCCCAGATGTCCCGGGACCTCCAGGCGGCCGCCGTGGCAGCGGGCGCGACCTCGCCCGAGGCATGGATCGTCCCGGAGGCGAAGCACACGGAGGAGATCTACGTCGCGCCTGACGTCTACGCGGATCGCCTCGTGACCTTCTTCGACGAAGCCCTCGGGCAGCCGTAGCTCGGGCAGCCAGAGGCCGTTCGACGGGCGCCAGCGATTCCCATACTCGCACCAGGTGGGACCTATTCCGGCATCAACCGCCATACGCCCACCCGGTGGGAGCTATCGGCCCGAACGGGGCCGGACAGCCCGTAGCGCCCACCAGGTGGGAGCAAGAGCAGGTCCAGGGGTCGGGACATCGGATAGCGCCCACCTGGCGGGCATCTGACAAGGATGGCGGATAGAGCCGCGCGCACCAGTACATCCCGAAGGGCGGACCCCGGGCTGGACCCCGCCTGCGCTGGGATGTCCGCGCCCCGGTGCGAGACGACCCGGGCGGGACGCCGCCTGCCGCCTAGACTGGGTCGCCATGGAGGAACAGCAGCCGTACATGCGCGCCGCGAGCATGCCAACCCACGGCACCGAGGTGCGCTGGGACGTCCGCGTCCCCGTGCGCGACGGCCTGGAGCTGTCGGCCAACCTGTGGCTGCCGGTGGCCGAGGCCCAGGCGCACGCCCACGCGCTCGCCCAAGGTCACTCATCGTCCACCGACGCGCGCTACCCCGTGATCCTGGAGATGATCCCCTACGGCAAGGACAACTGGCGGCGCAACAGCGACACCGCCCGCGGCGAATGGCTGGCGGCCCGTGGCTTCGCCCTGTGCCGGCTCGACGTGCGCGGCACCGGCTCCTCGCCCGGCATCGCAGAGGACGAGTACACCGCGGCGGAGACGCTCGACGGCTACGACGCGGTCGAGTGGCTGGCGGCGCAGCCATGGTGCAACGGCAACGTGGGCATGTGGGGCATCTCGTACGGAGGCTTCACCTCGATCCAGGTCGCGAAGCTGCGGCCGCCGCACCTCCGCGCGATCCTGCCGATGTACGCCACCGACGACCGCTACCGCGATGACGTCCACATCCGCGGCGGCTGCGTCACCGCGAGCGAGAAGAGCCAGTACGCCGTCAGCCAGCTGGGCATGAACGCGATGCCGCCCTATCCCCGGTTCGGCGGCGAGGCCTGGCGGGACGAATGGCGGGCGCGGCTCGAGGCCACGCCGCCCTGGCTCATGGCCTGGATCCGCAACCAGGCCGACGGCCCCTACTGGCGCCGGGGCTCGCTCGCACCCGACTACGACGCGCTCGCGTGTGCCGTCTTCCAGGTGGCCGGCTGGTCGGATGCGTACGTGGACCCCGTCTTTCGCGTGCAGCAGCACTGTCGGAACGCCACCGTACGAACCCTCGTGGGCAACTGGGTGCACTCGTTCCCCGATGACGCCTACCCGGGCCCGAACCTGGACTGGCTCCACGAGATGGTCCGCTTCTTCGACCGGTACCTCAAGGACGTCCCGAACGGCTGGGAGGACGAGGCCGCCCTTGTCTGGTTCGAGCGGGAGTACGCCGAACCCGCGCCATTCCCCACCACCTGGCCCGGCCGCTGGCGGGCGGCAGGTGCCTTCCCGGTCGCGGGGACGGTGCAGCGCGAGCTGCTGCTGGGAGCCGGTGTCCTGACCGACGAGCCGGAGCCGGCGACCGGCATGGCCGCGCTCCCCCATCGCGCCACCGTTGGCACGTCAGGCCCACTCTCGTGGGGCGCAGGCTGGCACCCCAACGGCCTGGCGCGCGATCTGCGCCCCGACGAGGCCCGCTCGCTTGTCTGGACGTCCGAGCCCCTTGACGTGCCCCTGTCAGTGATCGGCGTGCCCCAGGCCGTGCTCCACCTGACCGCCACGATGCCCGTCGCAACCTGTGCCGTCCGCCTGTCCGAGGTCGCACCCGACGGGACCTCATCGCTCGTCGCCCAAGGGGTGCTGAACCTCACGCACCGCCTGTCCGACACGGACCCCTCTCCGATGCCCACCCGGGGCTTCGCGACCGAGGAGGTCCGGATCCCGCTGCGGACCTCCGGCTACCGCTTCGCGCCCGGCCACCGCATCCGCCTGACCGTGGCGACCAGCCTGTGGCCGGCCCTGTGGCCATCGCCGCTGCCCGGCGAGCTGCGCGTCCACCACGGCCCGCTCGCGCCGTCGAGGCTCGTGCTCCCGGTGCTACCCGATGACGCCCCGACCGTGACGCCACCCGCGTTCCGCACCGACCCGGTCGAGGACCAGCGCCAGGTGGGTTCGTCACGCGAGGATCCGCCCGAGTGGCGCATCGAGCGGGATGTCCTGCACGAGGCGACGACGGTCACGATCTTCGACGGCGGCGAGAGCACCCAGGAGGACGGCTCGGTGCTCTACAGCTCGGAGCGGCTGGTCCTGACCGCGTCGGACGCCGATCCGGCGCGCGCGACGCTGGCAAGCGATGTCGTCTACCGGTACGCGGTGGACGGCCACGCCATCGCCATCCGGGCCGCCGGGACGATCGAGAGCGACGTCTCGACCTTCGACGTGCGGGTCCGCCTCGACGTCACCCTCGACGGCGAGCCCTTCTTCGAGCGCGAGTGGCAGGAGCCGATCCCGCGGAACCTGGTCTAGGTCGCGGCAGCACCGGGACGCGAGGCACCGGGACGAACGACGTCAGGGCGCCAGTGACGAGAGCGCCGCGGCGGCCAAGAGCCCGCTCGTGATCGCCACCCCGATGCTCCCCGTCGTCGCGAGCAGCCACCAGTCCGCGTAGCCGCGATCGCCGAGCTGGCGGTAGCGCGCCACGATCTCCGCAGCGACGATGATCCCCGCGGCCAGGATCGACCCTGCAAGGACCGCGAGCACGATGAGCATGCGCTCGATCGCCGAGGTCGCCGCGAACACCTGCGCCGCCACGCCGGCGGGAGCCGCGGGCTCCGGACCCGACGTCGATGCCGGAGCGGGCTGGGACGGGTCGGCCGCCCTGAGCATCCGGGGCGAGGCCAACGCGAGCAGGAAGTAGTAGGCGCCGCGCGTGTTCACCAGGAACAGCGAGGCCACCACGAGCGTGGTCACGGTGACGGCATGGACCGTCTCGCGGTCGGCGTCACGCAGGAGCGCGTTCACGACGTCCACGAAACCGGGCAGCAACGTCGCAGACTGCAGGAGCACCACCCAGCCGACGATCGCGAACGTCAGGTGGAGCAGCTGGTCCGCCAGGAACAGCATGCCCGGCCACGGGCTCCACGCGTTGCCGACCCCAGTGGACACGAGCTCGCCCGTCGCCTCGAACCGGGCCCGGGTCGCCGCCTGGGCCGCGACATCGGCCGCCCTGGTCGCCCTGACCTTCCAGCGGTCCACGAGCATGTGCGAGCCCGCGACGACGACCACGTAGGCGACGCCGGGCCAGCCGAAGGCGAACACGGCAGGCAGCAGGCACAGGGCCACATGGAAGCCGTGGGTCGCGAGCGCAAGCCATCCCGTCCGCCCGGCCTTGCCCTTGTTCAGCGCAATCCAGTCGTTCTGGAGGACGAAGTCCGCCAGCAGGTGCGCGAAGATGAGCCAGACCAGGACCAGCACCGTGTCCATGTGCGTCCGAGCCTACCTTCGTCCTGGTCCCATCCTGGTGTCATCCCGCCGACACGTCCGACAGCGGCCCCCGCCGCGGTCGGGATCAGCCGGCGGCGACCCCCGGCACGAGGTCGACCAGGGCCTCGCGCAGCAGGCGCTCGTGCTCCGGCGTGGTGTAGTCGAGCAGCGGGTGCCCCGGGAGCTGGTGCTCGTGCAGGAAACCGTGCTCACGGATGAAGACCATGGGGTAGATGCTCCCCTGCCCGTCAGCCTCGACCGTCATCGCGATCAGGTCCTCGGCGTGGCCGTCGAGGGCGTGGACAAGCGGCACGACGCCCTGGTCGCGGACGCCCTCGTCCGGCGTGACCGTCACCACGCGTGCGAGATAGCCCTTCTGGTGCCACAGCTCCGAGCGGTTCGTCGCCTCTCCAAGCAGGAGGCCGACGAGATCCTCGGGCGCGACGGACGGGCGCTCCTCCCGGAGACCGAAGTGGGTCCCGGCAATGTGCCTGGCGAGCAGCATCGAGTTGTAGCGGTGCCCGTGGACGGCGCCCGAGTAGGACGGGATACCGTGCCGGCGCATGCCGGGCGAGGCCTGGCTGATCGTGCCCGCGAAGTAGATGCCGGGCACGGTGGCACTCTCCCACATCGTGGTGACGGCAGGAAGCTTCGCCTGGCCGAACGTCGCCACGCCGAGATCCGGCAGGTCCTGCAGCGGGCACGTGAAGCCGGTGGCCGCGATGACCTCATCCGCTTCCACCACCATCTCCTCGCCCGTGTCGCTCCGGCTGACGCGGACCGCGTAGGCATCGCCCACGTGGTCGATCGCCAGGATCGACGCGGCCAGGATCTTCACGCCCAGGCCGAGGTAGGCGTCCTCGAACGGCTGCACGTAGCGGGCGCGGACGCCCACGAGCGACTTCGTCTCGAGCGCGGTCTTCGCGGGACTGGGCGAGCAGACGGTGATGGACGACGCCCAGGCCGCCAGGCCGGACGCAAGCTCGAACCCGGAGTTCTGCTTGCCGATGATGAACAGCCGCTTGCCCGCGTAGTAGGAGGGCTCCTGCGTGTCCGCGTAGTGGCGCGCATGCTCGATGCCGGGCTTCGCGGGGCTCCACGGCTGGGCCACGCCGACGGCGAGGACCAGGATCCGGCAGCGGTACTCGCCCGCGGTCGTATCGAGCACGAACGTGGTCCCGTCGGGACCCTCCTCCTTGCGCGTGCGCTCCCAGCGGGTGGCGTAGCGGACCGTGATGCCCGCGCGCTCGGCGAACGCCTCGAGGTTCGCCTGCATCTCCGGGCGGGACGGGTAGTAGGTGGTGCCGTCCATGAACTCCGCCTGGAGCGAGCGGAGCTCGGGCTCGTCGGCGAGGAGGCTGTTCCAGTCGTAGCGCTGGTACTCGGGCGCCGTCCGGTCCACCGGTGCGTACGGCTTGGTCCACGAGAGGAGGCGCTGGAAGAAGGGCCACTTGCGGAACATGCCGCCAGCGCCATCGTCCGCGGAGAGGACCGCGTGGGGCACGCCGTACTTGCGCAGGCCGTAGGAGACCTGAAGACCACCCGGGCCGGAGCCGATGACGATGACCGGGTATTCGCCCGGCGGGAACGGCCGGGTATCCGTCTCCACGTTCAGCTCCGCCAGCGGTTGGCGTTCCGAAGGCGGCGCGCCTGGGCCTGGAGCATCCGGAACATGACGTGCGGGTAGGCGAGCAGGAACGGCTGGACGGAGGGACCGGGCGCAACGATGCAGGTGAGGGTCGTCTGGGCGACCACGTCGGCGGTGGGCGGCTCACCCAGCAGGATGCTGACCTCGCCGAAGAACTCGCCCCGATGCAGGACGTTCCGGCTGACCCCGTCGATGACGACCTCCGCCGAGCCCTCGAGGATGATGTAGAAGCCCGAGCCGGTCAGGCCCTGGCGCAGGATCCGCTCACCCTGCGGGAACACCGTCTCCTCGAACAGCCCCGCGACGCCCAGCAGCTGCGGCGTCTGGAGATCTCCGAAGAGCGCGAACCCGGCGAGGATGTCGGCCAGCTCCTCTCGCGTGGCCACGGTGTCGTCCTCCTCCACTCCCCGGTCGACACGGCCACGCACCCGGGGCCGCTGCGGGATACTCGCACAGAACGAGGTCCCGGTGCTTGGCGGTTGGCCGACGCCCCGCGGCCGGCTCGGGAGCGCCCTGTCGCGGGCGTACGATGCACTCCATGCAGGCGACCAGCGAGACCCCGAGGACGGATCGCACCGTCCCCGTGGCAACGTGACCGGGCGGGGCCGGCTCGGGTCCCTCGGCTACCGGGCGTACGGCCGCTTCCACCGTGATGCCCGGCTGATCCTCGTCACCAGCCTGGTCACGGGTGCCGCGATCAGCCTCTGGTGGATCGACTTCAACCTGTACCTGGTCGCGCTCGGGTTCACGCCATCCACGATCGGGGTCGTCGCGACGATCTCGTCCATCGCCGGTGCCATCGTGGCGTTCCCGGCCAGCGCGGCCTCGGACCGGATCGGCCGGCGGGCCGTCTTCCTCGGCGGCCTCGGCGCGAGCCTCGTTGCGCTGCTCGCCCTGCTGGGCGGTGGCGAGGCGCTGCCCGTGGTGATCCTCGCGGCCGCCTGCTGGTCCGCCGGCAACCAGGCGTTCCAGGTGGTCGTGTCGCCGTACATGACCGAGCACAGCGACGCCTCGCACCGCAACGAGCTGTTCGCGATCCAGTTCGCGATCCAGAACATCACCAATATCGCTGCCGCCGTGCTGGGTGGGGTGGTGGCGACGTGGCTGGCGGCCTCGCTGGGCATGCCCGACGGTGGGCCGGGGACCTACCGGATCATCCTGGTGATCATGACCGTGCTGCTCGCGGCCGGGCTGCTGTCGGTGCTGCGGCTCGCTGATGACCGGCCGAGCAAGACGATCGCGCCGCGGCTGCGCAAGCTTGGCGAACCCGCGGCCTTCCCGGCTGACCCGCGCCGCTCGCGCACGGTCATGGGCATCACGGTCCGCGACCGCGCGCGCTTCGCGAAGCTGCTCCTGCCGGGCCTGCTGATCTCGATCGGCGCGGGCCAGGTCATCCCGTTCCTGAACATGTTCATCCAGCGCAAGTTCGGGCTCGATCTCGCGGAGCTCAACGCGGTCTTCGCGCTCACCGCGCTGGGCACCACGGCGGCGATCCTCTACCAGCCGCGGCTCGCCCGCCGGTTCGGCCAGATCACCTCCGTGGTGATCGTCCAGGCACTGAGCATCCCGTTCCTGGTGATCCTCGGCTTCTCGCCGGTGCTGTGGACCGTGATCGCCGCGATGACCGTGCGCAACTCACTGATGAACGCCGGCAACCCGATCTTCAACGCGTTCTCGATGGAGGAGGTGGACCCGTCCGAGCGCGCCACCCTGTCGGCTGCGATGAGCGTCCTGTGGCAGGTGGGCTGGATCATCGGTGGCATCTGGTACGCCGTCCTCCAGGCGACGGTGGGATTCAACGCCGGGTACACCGTCAACTTCGTCACGATCATCACGCTCTACACGACCGCCACGATCCTGTACTGGATCTGGTTCCGCCCCGTCGACCGGCGCAAGCTGGCGGCACGGCGGGCAGCCTGACAGGGCATGGACAGGCTCCGTGACCGTACCTGGGGACCCTCGTGATGTACCGTCCGCGGGGTTGACTCTCTGTCAGATTGTCCTACAGTACGTTGGACGATGGCGCTGGAGCTAGAACGACTCCGCGCACCCGTTGGCGGGTCCCCGCAACCCAGCGGGCGGCCCTGATGGTAGGAGGAGTCATGCGCAGATTGTCCGGCCGGGGATTGGCCATCGCCGCGATCGCCGCCCTCATCGTCTCGGCATGCGGGAGTGCAGCGTCGCCTGCGCCCTCTGCTGAAGCGACGGCAGCACCCCAGGCATCCGGGAGTCCGGCCGCGATGACAGGCTGGCCGTACACAGGCAGCCTGAAGGACGGGTCCACGTTCACCCTGAATCCCCGTGTCGTGGAGAAGCTGCAGAAGGGTGAGCCGATCAACTACGTGTTCAACTACGGCTCCACGGCGATCCCGCTCTTCTCGCCGCAGTACCTCCAGGGCTACGAGAAGACGCTTCCGGAGGCCCAGAAGATCCTGCCGATGAACGGCACGGCAAGCGCGCCGTCGTCCGCGGTCCAGGACATGAACGAGCAGATCGCGATGATCGACGCGCTCTGGAAGGCAGACCAGGTTGACTGCCTGTCGATCCAGTCGACGGGCACCGACGTCTTCACGAAGATCGTGAACGACATCGAGGCCTCGGGCATCCCGGTGTTCACCGTCGGTGTCGAGTCCAACGGCAACGAGCTGACGAACTTCACCCAGATCTCCATGAAGGAAGGTCGCCAGGCGGCGCAGATCGTCGTGGACTGGATGAAGGAGACCGGCCAGGATCTCAAGGTGTTCGCCGTCTCCGGTGGCGATCCCACGCAGAACTGGGCGCAGGGCCGGATGCAGGGGTTCATCGACGGCATCACGGAAGCCATCCCGGATGCGACATTCCTCAATGACGCCAGCAGCGCGCTGACGACCTCCTACGACCCGGCCGCGACGTACGACGCCTACAAGGCCTTCATCCAGGGCAACCCGACCGTCCAGGTCATCGAGAACGTGGACATCGGGGCAGAGCACGCGGCCCGCGCGATCGAGGATTCGGGCAACGCCGGCAAGACCTTCGCCCTCGGCTGGAACGTCAGCATCGGCCAGCTCGATGCGATCGATGCCGGGACCCAGATCGTGGCGCTCGACCAGCAGTGGGGCGAGCAGGCAGGCTTCGGGGCACTCGCCTGTGCCGAGTTCCTGAAGAACGGCAAGATCCTGCCCAACAGCCAGGAGCTCAAGCCGGTCACGAAGGCGAATTCGGCCGAAGCCCGCACGGAGTTCATGAAGTTCGTCTCGGAGTAGACCTCCCATCTGGTACGGCGGTCCGGCGGGCGACGCACGCGTCGCGCTCCGGACCGCCACGCACTCATCCCTGACCGCGCACGAGGAGCTTCCCCAGGATGGCCGCAGACCCGCCCGCGCAGGTGCCCGATCCGCTCACCACAGGTGCAGCAGTCCCGTGGTCTGCCCGCGCACGGGAGGTCGGCCTGCGTGTCGGGGGCCTCGTGTTCGCGATCATCATCGTCATCGCGGTCTTCGCGATCCTGAGCAAGCCGAACACCTTCCTGACGATCACGAACGGGCTCGGGATCATGCGCTCGATGAGCACGCTCGCAATCGTCGGGCTGGGGCTCACCCTTGTCGTCGTCGTCGGTGAGATCGACCTCTCGATCGGCTACATGTACGGGCTCGCCGCCACCCTGTGCGCCGTTGCGTGGATCAACTGGGGCTGGCCCGTCTACCTGGCGATCGCATTCGCGCTTGGCTGCGCGGCCGTGGTCGGCATGATCAATGGGCTGCTCGTCACGATCGTCAAGATCCCATCCTTCATCGTCACGCTCGGCATGGGCCAGCTCATCTTCGGAATGACGCTGCTCACGTCGAACACGGCCAACCTCAACCCCTCGTATCCGACAGGCGGCAAGCCGGTCCCCCAGGGCGAGATCGACTGGTTCTTCGGGCTCGCGAACCAGGACCTCCCCTTCGACATCCCGATGCAGGGCCTCTGGATGATCGGCATTGCCATCGTCGTCGGCTTCGTGCTCGCCCGGTCGCTCTTCGGCTTCCGGCTGAAAGCCATAGGCGGCAACGCCCTCGCGGCCGAGCTCGCCCGGCTCCCGATCCGCAAGTACAAGTTCGTCGCATTCATGACCTGCTCGATGCTTGCGGCCGCGGCCGCGATCCTCGACTTCTCGTTCATCGGATCGACGCAGCCGAATGCCGGGGTCTCCCTCACCTTCCCGGTCTTCGCCGCCGTGATCATCGGCGGTGCGAGCCTGTCGGGCGGGCGCGGCTCCGCTCTCGGGACGCTGAGCGGCGCACTGCTCCTCGCGGTCATCGGCAATGGCCTCGCGCTGCTCTCGGTCGGCTCGTACCTGAGCCAGTTCGCGTACGGCGGCGTGACGATCGCCGCGGTCGTCCTCGACCGCTTCACGCAGAGCCTCCGCAAGGAGGGCCAGCGTGGCTGACGAGGTCGGGCCGCCCCGCACGGACCCGGCGACAGGCGCGTCGCCAGGTGGCCTCGTCCTCCGGGGTGTGAAGAAGTGGTACGGCGACACGCACGCGCTCGATGGTCTCGACCTCCACGCGCAGGGCGGAGAAATCCTCGGGGTGGCCGGACCGAATGGCGCCGGCAAGAGCACGATGATCAAGGTCCTTGCCGGCGAGGTCAGAGAGGACAGCGGCACGTTCCTGCTCGACGGTGCGGAGTGGCGGCCGATGGAGCACCGCGACCGCGTCGCCGTCGTGCACCAGGAGCCGCAGCTGTTCCCGAACCTCACGGTCGCCGAGAACATGATGATCGGCCGCGAGGGAACCCGAGCGCTCGTCCGAGGCCTCGACGCCAGGGAGCGGGCGCTGATGGAGGACCTCGCGATCCTTGACTACGCGGACCGCCCGCTGGGGTCCGTGCCGCTCGCGATGCGCCAGCGCGTCGAGATCGGGCGTGCGCTCGCCCGGGATGCGCGGGTCTTCCTGTTCGACGAGCCGAACTCCGCCCTCACGCAGGAGGAGTCGAGCGACCTCTTCCGGCGCATGCACTTGCTTGCTGACGCGGGTGCCGTGGTCATCCTGGTCTCGCACCGGATCGCCGAGCTCGCCGAGCACGCGGCGCGCGTGGCCCTCATCCTCGACGGCCGGTGCACGGACGTCCTCGAGGGCGATGCGATGTCCCAGGAAGGGATCGCGGCCGGCCTGGTGACGGGCCAGACCGCCCACGAGCCTGCCGCCGAGCTCGCCCGCCAGATGAACGACGTCGCCGGCATGGCCCTGCGTCTCACGGGCTGGACGAGCGCCGAACGCGCCTTCACCGGGATCGACCTGGCCGTCCACGCAGGCGAGATCGTCGCCATCGTGGGCGTCGAAGGCTCGGGCGGACGCGAGCTCGTGCGCTCGATCGCCGGCTTTGAGCGCAGCACGGGCTCGATCGACGTCGCTGGTCGCGATGACGCCGCATCGCTGGCGGCCGGGACTGGCCTCGTGTCCGCGGACCGCGCGGCGAGCCTCTTCGGGAACCTGAGCATCGCGGACAACATGGTCTCGCGGCTCGACCGCGAGATCGCGACCCGGGGCGGCGCCCTCCGCCGGGGCCGCATGGCACAGGTCGCGGGCGATCTCCGCGCGCGGTTCGGGGTGAAGGCGGGCTCGCTCGACAGGCCGATCAACTCGCTCTCGGGCGGCAACCAGCAGAAGGTCGCGATCTCGGCGGCCGTCGTGAAGGGCCCCAAGGTCCTTGTGCTCGAGGAGCCGACCCGGGGCGTGGACATCGCATCGAAACGGGAGATCTACCGGATCCTCCGCGCGCTCGCGAACGAGGACCATGCCGTGGTCATGTTCTGCACGGAGGTGCCGGAGGTCTTCGAGGCAGCCGATCTCGCCTACGTCATGTCAGACGGGCACATCTCCGCGCCCCTCGTCGTCACCGACTTCGAGGACGTCGAGGCCCTCGCGCGGGCGATCACGCGCCTGGAGCGCCACGGTCGCGTCGGGCCAGCCGCGGCGGTGCCGCCGACACCCCAGGCGGCGCCGGCCGTCTAAGTGCTTGCAGCCCACGTCGAGGGCGGGACACCCAGGTCATGGAGATGGAGCCACTGGATACCCTGCCGCGCCCGGCGGCGCCCCAGATATGGGGGGATTCGAGGGGTTCCACGATGGGCTGGATGCCCAGACTGTCGATCCGCGGGTTGATCCCCGTGGGCTGCGGCCCGTTTCGCCCCATGCTTGGGGGATGGACCTCGACGGGGCGGCGAGAACGTCCCGGCAGGCCGTCCGTCAACCCGCGACCGAACAGTGAATCGGGACTCCAGGCGGCGTCGGCCGTCTAGGCGGCACGGGGGCCCCTGTGGCGGCACGGGGCCCCTGTGGCCATTCGAGGAGCCGCCCGGCCCGTGGCGCGAGCCGACGGGCGCGGACGGCGGTCGGAGGCTGACTCCTAGATCCGGTAGAACTTCTCCGCGTTCCGGAAGAGCATCTTCTCCTGCTCGTCGCGGCTGAAGCTCTCGGCCAGGATCGTGCGGTACGCGTCCGTCTGCTCCAGGTACGTGGCGTACAGGATGTCCACGGGCCAGTTGGTGCCGATCATCACCCGGTCCGGGCCGAAGGCCTCGATGCAGTGCATCACCCACGGCCGGATGGAGTCGATCGTCCAGCGGTTGTCGGCCATCCCGAACCCGGACACCTTGCAGGCGACGTTCGGCGCCTCGGCGAGCGCCGACATCTCGCTCTTCCACTGGGCGAAGTAGTCGGCGTCGCGCTGGACCGGGAAGCCGGCATGGCCGAGGATGACCTGGATGTCCGGGAACGCAAGCGCGACATCACGCCCGCTGATGAGCTTGCCCGGCGAGGCGTTGAGCTCGTAGGAGAGGCCGTGCTGGCGGAGCGCCGCGTAGCCCTTGCGGAACGTGGGGTTCTCGGCATCATCGGGATGGGACCGGATCCGGACGCCCCGCGTCAGGCTCGAGGCCTCGAGGTGGCGGACCAGCTGGGCCTCGCCGTCCTCGGCCTCGATGTCGCAGAAGACGACCAGCGCGTTGGGGAACCCGAACTCCTTCGCCACGGCGTCCAGCCACAGCGTCTCCTCGACCGGGTCCGGTCCGGCGTAGGCGGCCTCCACGTGGACGGACTTGATGACGTTGGCGCCGTAGAACTCCTTGAAGAAGCGCCACGGGTTGCCGATGGTCGAGCGGATCATCTTGTAGTCGCCCAGGAGTCCCGTGTGGCCCGCCCACCCCGGCTCCGTGAGCCAGTCGTAGTGGAACCGATCGAGCTCCCACAGGTGGTGGTGAGTATCGACCATCGGGATGCTGCGATCGACGTCGGTCACGTGGCTTCCTCCTTGGCTACCCTGTTCCCGCTGATGCTAGGCTGCCGCGCCGGCCCGCCGGCGCGCGTCGCTGCCGGCACGCTACCGCGTGGCCAGCCGCATGGCGATGTCCGCCCACTCCCACAGGCGCTGCGGCTGGCCGCGGACGGTGCTGATGCCCTTGAAGATGAGCTCCACCGCGCAGCTGTGGCTCGCACACCGGTCGAGCGTGTCCTTCAGGTCACGCTCGACCAGGCCCGGATCCCACGAGTTCCCGGCCACGTACGACGGGTTGGGCTTGCGCGAGAAGACGTAGTCCGTCCCGATCTCGGCCGCCCCACGCTCCACGTCTGCGAGCTGGGTGATCGAGACCTTCCGCACGTTGGGGACCATGCGGACGTACTCCATCTTCGTGTCGAGCGCTTCACAGCAGCCGAAGTACACGAGCCCGAAGCGCTCGCACCAGCGCTTCGCGTAGTCAACCTCGAACTCCTTGAACATCGCCGGCGAGACCGCGGTCAGGATCTGCGCCATGGCGGATGTCCACACATCCTTCGGACGGACATGGTCGGGATCGAAGCCCGGGGCGGGAAGATCGTCGGTGTAGGCCCCGGTCGAGCGGATCTTGGACTGGCTGTGCCCGATCAGGCCCCGTGCCTCGAGATCGTCGAGCCACTCAAGGTGCGTCTCGGTCAGCCGGGCAAGGAGCCGGTGGACGAACTCGGGCCGCGCGCCCAGGTCGTAGAGGACGTTCTCGGCACCTCGCCAGTAGACGATCTGATCCCACAGCGCCCACGCGACGTTGCCCGCGGTGTCCGGGTACATCCCGGTGACGAGGTCGCGGGTGCCCGGCTCCGCCGCCAGGCCGGGCCACTGCTGGGCCTCCGGAAGCCAGCCCTGCATCCGGATCGGCATGATGCCGTCGAAGATCTCGTGGGAGCGTGCCTCCACCATCGCGGTGGCCTCGGCATCGAAGACGACCACCGGCGTGTGGATCTTGTCGATGTCCTCGTCGGTCTGGACCTGGTCGTGGAACTCGTGCGCGACGACGTCGTTGCCGGGATCGACAGCTGCCGTGCGTCTCGTGGATCCGGATGCCGAAGCCTTCCATGCGCATGACCTTCGGCATGACCCACACCGGATCGACGACCATGTCCACCCGGAAGTGGTTCCACTGGTAGAGGATCCGGCGCAGCATCGTCTCGACGCCACGCCCGAACGGGTCCTCCGCCTGGAGCGTCAGCTCGTCGTCGACGTTGAGCTCGTGCCACGGGATCCCGTCGATCTGCACCATCGGCCTGACGGGGTGGAGGTCATTGACGGCCTTCCACAGCGAGATCTTCTCCTGCTGGACCGGCAGGGCCGCGATGTCGGCGACCTGACTCGCAAGCCCGCGGAGGATCATCAGGTCCTTCTGGTTCATCGGCCTACCGTTCCTTCTCACTGCAGGATCTCAACGGTGGATGTGGGTCCACCCACGCTGCGTCCCGGCTCTCACGAACTGTAGGACAATCCAGCAACTCGTCAAGTCCCTTCGGACGCCCCCGACCAGGGCCGGTCGGGCTGCCGGCAGCGGGTGTGGCCTGCCGCGAGCCGGTCCTAGCGGCGCGAGGCCGACGCGTCGAGCTGCACCGGCGGCGCGCCCTGCGCCGCGGCGATCCTCGCGACCCGCTTGTGCCCGCCCTCGGTGATGTGATCGCTGACGGCCCGAGCGATGTCGTCGGGGTCTCCGGCCCTCACGATCTCGAGCAGGCGCGCATGGCGCTCCACGACCGCGATGAAGTCCGGCCCATAGTCGCGTCCGTAGAGGTCGCTGAAGATGAGCAGGCGACGGGCGTGCGTGTGGATCACCGCGAGATGCTCGAGGAGCAGCTCGTGGCCGCTCAGCGCCGAGAGCGACTCGTGGAACCGGATATCGGCCTCGACCATCTCGTGGACGTCGCCTGCGTGGGCCGCGTCGGACAGCGCCTGCAGCCGCTCCTCGAGCATCGCCAGCTCCTGGGTCTCGATCCGGCCCTCCTGGGCCGCCGTGCGGGCGGCGATACGACTCGAGGAGGTCGCGCATCGTGTAGATCTCGCGCGCGCGTTCCGCCGTGACCATCGTGACCACGGGGCCACGATGGGCGGCCCGCGACACGAGGCCCAAGTTCGCCAGCACCCGCATCGCCTCGCGGACGGTGCCCCGCGACGTCCCGAGCGTGTGGGCCAGGCTCGCCTCGGACAACTGCTGGCCTGGCGCCAGGCGCCCTGCGATGACAGCGTCGCGGACATACATGACGACGGCATCCGTGAGGCTCTGGGGTCTGTCGAGCGGGGACAGTTCCTGCATGGCCGGCCTCACCTGTCGAACTGCGGGAGATGGAGTGCCGCGAGTTGGATGATATCGGGACCCGATCGAGCGACGTAGCCTCTTGACGGCATGTCGGATTGTCCTACAATGAAACCCGGTTGGCAAGACCTGCCGGCTGGCGCCCCTGCGCGTCGTCGTGAGCGAGAGGATCCGCGTGATGGTGAGGCTGCAGTTCTTCGGCACCGCGGGCTACCGGATCGTGACCGACTCAGGCGCGACGGTCCTGATCGACCCCTACCTCGACCAGAACGCGGTCTGCCCGATCAAGGCCGCGGACCTCGACTCCGCCGACGTGCTCCTGATCACCCACAACGCGTATGACCACTTCGGCGATGCGCCGGCCATCATCAAGCGGCTCCGCCCGCTCGTCGTCTGCGCGAAGGACGTCGCCCACACGCTGACCAGCGTCCACGATGTGGACCCGGAGCTGATCCGGGTCACGATCTGGGGCCTCCAGATGGAGGTTGCCGGCGTCCGGATCCTGCCGCTCCCGAGCGCGCACTGGTCCTTCGGCGTCACCCCCACCGGGGAGCTGCTCTCGGGCCCGGCGGTCGGATACCTCGTCGATGCCGGGCCGGGCGTCCGCATCTACCACCCCGGCGATTCGGCCATCACGACGGACATGCGGCTGTGGGGTGAGCTCTACCGGCCCACCGTGGGCCTGATGGTCATGGCCCTGCCTGAGCTGTCGCTCCCGCACATGGAGTGCTACCGCTCAGGGCGAGACCACGCCGTACGAGGCCCTCCTGGCCAGCCAGTGGCTGGGCCTCGAGCACGTCGTCACCAGCCACTATCAAAGCCCGGATCACCCCGATGTCCAGGCCTTCCTGCGACTCGCGGAGGCGACGGCTGAGGCCAAGGGCTATGCGCCCAGGATCAGCGTCCTGCGGGCCGGTGATGAGATCGATCTCTAGGCACGCTGCAATCCCCATTCGCACGCAGTAGAAAGGGCGTCCTGCATGTCGCGAAGAGTCACGCTGGAGGAGTCCTGCGTCGCTGTCGAGCAGTTCGAGGGCGAGACCGCCGAGCCGCTCCAGGCTCCCGACGGGATGGCGGTCGAGGAGCAGCTCGAGATCTACCGGAAGATGCGCCTCATCCGGGAGTTCGACGGCAGCGTCAAGGGGCTCTGGAAGCAGGACTTCATCTACGGGCTCGCGCACTCCTACGTGAGCGCGGAGGCCATCGGCGTCGGCGCCTGTGCGGCTCTCAGGCCGGATGACCTGATCACGTCGACCCACCGGGGGCACGGCCACACGATCGCCAAGGGTGGCGATCCGCGGCGGATGATGGCCGAGCTCATGGGCAAGGCGGCCGGCTACTGCGGTGGCAAGGGCGGCTCGATGCACATCGCGGCCGTGGACCTGGGCATGCTGGGCGCGACCGGGATCGTCGGCAGCGCGATGCCCATCGCGGTCGGGGCCGCGCTCACGGCCAAGACGCTCCAGCGCGACAACGTGACCGTCTGCTTCCACGGCGATGGGTCCACCAACCAGGGCGTCTGGCACGAGTCCATCAACCTCGCCGCAGTGTGGAACCTGCCGGTGATCTTCGTGTGCGAGAACAACCAGTGGGCGATCAGCCTGCCCTATGACCAGGCGTCCAAGAACCCGAGGGTGTCCGATCGGGCGGCGGGCTACGGCATCCCCGGCGTGACCGTCGACGGGTTCAACCCGTTCGCGGTCTACAACGCCGTGCGGATCGCGGCCGAGCGAGCCCGGGCGGGCGAGGGACCCACCCTCATCGAGGCCCGGTTCTACCGCTACATCGGCCACTTCGTCGCCGACGACGAGCGCTACCGCGATACCAACTGCAACGTCCTGTGGGAGCGGTTCGACCCGCTCACCCGCATGGAGCGGTACCTCGTCGACTCCGGGACGGCGACCGAGGCGTGGATCGCGGAGGCGACCGCCGAGGCCCAGGCGATCGTTGCGGACGCGATCGAGTTCGCGAAGGCGGCGCCGGCGCCGGAGCCGGACACCCTGTACACGGGGATGTACTCGCCGGAGTTCATGGAAGCCCAGGGGATCAAGCTGTGACGGACATCCAGACGAGCGGCGCGGCCGCCGCCCCCGCCCTGGCGAAGACGCTGACCATCAAGCAGGCGATCAACGAGACGCTGTTCGAGGAGATGCGCCGCGATCCCACGGTCGTGATCCTCGGCTGCGATGTCGGCATCCGCGGCAACCCGTTCGGCGTGACCAAGGGACTCTACGAGGAGTTTGGAGCGGGCCGCGTGCTCGACACGCCGATCTCGGAGGCGGCCATCATCGGCAGCAGCCTCGGCGCCGCCGCCACCGGGCTGCGGCCGATCGCCGAGATCCTGTTCTCCGACTGGATCACCATCGGCATGGATCAGCTGGTCAACCAGGTGGCCAAGATCCGGTACATGTTCGGGGGTGCGATCAGCGTCCCGCTCGTGATCCGGGCCCCGGTAGGCGCCGGCGGCGGCCAGGCAGCCCAGCACTCGCAGTCGTTCGAGTCGTGGTTCAGCCACGTGCCGGGTCTCCAGGTCGTGATGCCGATCACGCCGTACGACGTCAAGGGCCTCCTCAAGACCTCGCTCCGGTCGAACGACCCGGTCCTCTTCTTCGAGCACAAGCGCGGCTACGAGATCAAGGGCGAGGTGCCGCTGGAGGACTACACGATCCCGTTCGGCCAGGCGGCCATCGCCCGCACCGGCGCCGACGTGACGGTCGTCGCCATCTCGATCATGCGTCACAAGGCCATGGCGGCCGCGGCGGAACTGGCCGAGCAGGGCATCGAGTGCGAGGTCATCGACCCGCGGACGATCTACCCGTTCGACTACGACACGGTGCTTGCCTCGCTCGAGAAGACACATCGCCTCGTGGTCGTCCACGAATCCAATCGCCGGAGCGGCATCGGCGGCGAGATCGTGTCCCAGGTGGCGGAACGGGCGTTCCGGACGCTCCATGCCCCGCCGGTCATCGTCGCCGGGCTTGATGTTCCCATGCCCTACAACCGCACCCTCGAGTCCCTGGTCATCCCCAACGAGGAGCGGATCAAGCAGGCCGTTCTCACGGTGATGGCCGGGTAGCCGGCAGCGGCAAGGAGGAAGCGGTGGCAACCCTGTTCGCGATGCCGAAGCTCGGCATGAACATGGAGGAGGGCGTCCTCGTCGGGTGGCTCGTGGCCGAGGGGTCCGAGGTCCGGACGGGCCAGCCCATCCTCGAGATCGAGACCGACAAGACGACGGTCGAGCTCGAGGCGACGGCAGACGGCGTGCTCGCCCGGATCGTCCGGGCCGCGGGCGACACCGTCCCGATCAACGGCGTCCTCGCGGTGATCCTCGCCCCCGGCGAGGCGCTGCCTGACGACATCCCGGACTCGGCCGTATGACGGTTGTGCGTCGTGTCTCACCCCAGCCAGTGAACTGAGGCGAAGATGACCTTGGACTCCGCGCCGGCGGTGGAGATCGCGGAAGGCCGCCGATCCGCCCTCGACTACCCCAACATCCGCGCCTGCGAGGTGCCGTCCAGCGAGCTTGCCGCCACGCCCAAGCGCACGCTGGCCCTCGGCCTGTTCATGATCCACACGATCCGCCTGTTCGAGCGATGGCTCCTTGACCATGCCGAGCTTGTCCACGGCCCACTGCACTCGAGCATCGGGCAGGAAGCGGTCGCGGTGGGCACGGCGCTGGCGCTGGAGCCGACGGATCGGATCACCTCGACGCATCGGGCCCATCACGACGTGCTGGCGAAGCTGATCGCCCACGCCGCACCCGCGGACTTCGACCCGGCGACGGCGACCGAGGTTCCGGCTGCGGTCCATGAGGCCGTCCTGCGGACGTTCGCCGAGATCCTCGGGCTCGAGCAGGGCCTCTGCGGCGGGCGGGGCGGATCGATGCACCTCGCCGACGTGGACGGCGGCGTCATGACAAGCGCGATCGTGGGCGGCGGGATTCCCGTCTCCGCGGGTCAGGCCCTGGCGGCGAAGCTGCGCGGAAATGGGGGCGTCGCCCTCGCCTCATTCGGCGACGGTGCGACCTCGATCGGGGCCTTCCACGAGGCGGCCGTGCTCGCCCGGGCCTGGAAGCTGCCAATGATCTTCCTGCTCGAGAACAACCAGTACTCGGTGGCGACGACCCTGCGCGAGACCGCCGGCTTCGAGGAGCTCGCGATCCGCTCCAGCGGCTACGACATGCCGGCGCTCATCGTGGACGGCATGGATCCGATCGCGGTACTGACAGCGATGACCGCGGCGCGCGCACGGGCCGTCCGCGAGGGCCCCGTGTTCGTCGAGGCGGTGACCTACCGCTACTACCACCAGAACGGGCCGCTGCCCGGCAGTGCGTTCAAGTACCGGACGAAGGACGAGGAGCGGCACTGGGCCACGCTCGACCCTGTCCAGGTCTTTCCCGCGGAAGCTGCTCGATGCCGGTCTGCTCGGCGCGGCCGAGGCCGACCGTGTCGAGGAGCTCGCCAGGTCGCTCGTCGCCGGCTGTGCGTCCGCGGTCACCGAGGAGACCGCCGACGGCCTGCGCATCCCGCCGTCGCTCTACCCATCGACAGCCGACGCGGGCCGGGGCCTGCTGGGTCCCGGCGTCACCGACGTGCCGCCCGACCTCCTCGACACGACCCCCGTCGCCGGGGGCGCGGAGATCACCTACGGCGCGGCGGTCTCGGGCGTGATCGCTCGCTGGCTGGAGCGGGACCCCGAGGCGTTCGTCCTCGGGGAGGAGGTCGGCCACCTGGGCGGCGGCGTCATGGGGTTCACCAAGGGCGCCCTCGCAACGGCCCCGGAGCGGGTCCTCAGCACGCCCATCTGCGAGAACGGGTTCACGGGTGCCGCCTTCGGGGCGGCCCTCTCCGGGATGCACCCGATCGTGGAGTTCATGTACCCCGACTTCACGCTCGAAGCGGCCGACCAGCTGTTCAACCACATCCCGAAGGCCCGCTACATGTTCGGCGGGATCCACCAGATCCCGCTCGTCGTGCGGACGCAGATCAGCCGTGGACGCGGCTACGGGCCCCAGCACGGGTGCGACCCGGCGGCGCTGTTCGCGGTCTACCCCGGGTGGAGGGTCGCATCGCCGTCGACTGCGGCCGAGTATGTCGGGCTGTTCAACGCGGCCATGCTCAGCCGCGACCCTGTCCTGGTCATCGACGACCACCGCCTGACCAAGACCACGGCGGCGCTCCCGGCCGGGGGCATGGACCACGTCATCCCGCCGGGCACGGCCCGCCTCGTGCGCGCTGGCCGCGATGCGACCGTCGTCGCCTGGGGCTACGGGCTCCAGCGGGTCCTGGCCGTGGCAGAGCGCCTGGACGCTGAGGGGATCTCGGTCGAGGTCATCGACCCCCGCTGGCTGGACCGGGCCAGCTTCGACCGGGCGACGGTGCTGGCATCCGTTGCACGCACCGGGGGGCTGGTGATCGTCGAGGATGCCCAGCGCAGCCTCTCGATGGGCAGCCAGATCCTGGACTACCTGCTGCCGGACCTGTTCGAGCACCTGCGGACGGCGCCCATCCGGGTGACCGGCGAGGACGTGTATTCACCGGTCTCGAAGCCGCTCGAGACGTTCGTCCACCTGCGCGACGAGAACGTCGAGGCGGGCATCCGGACGGTGACAACGGCGGCGACCGCCGGGAGGGCACGACGATGAGCGATCCGACGCGGCTCCGGATGCCCAACCTCGGGGCCGAGGCGACTGGCGGCACGATCGTCGCCTGGCTCCGGGCCGTCGGCGACGAGGTCGTCGCGGGCGAGGTGGTCGCCGAGATCGAGACCGAGAAGGCGACCGTCGAGCTCGAGGCGCCGGTCGCCGGGCGCATCTCCGAGATCACGCAGCCTGTCGGAGCGGAGGTCGCGGTAGGCGAAACGCTCGCGCTCATCGAGCCAGGGTGACCAAGGCGGTCGAGCCGCTGCCACGCATCGCATCCATCGCCGGGCCGAGGCCCGCGCGCAACTCCAGCAGCAGCACCAGACAGAAGAGGAGTACACGACGATGGCTGATCTGACGGCACTGGGCAAGGCAATCGAGGCCGGCGACCGAGCGACCGCTGTGGCGCTCACGAACGAGGCGCTCGAGACTGGCGTGCCGGCCCAGGAGATCCTCGACGCGATGACCGACGCGATGGCGGTGACCGGCGTTCGGTTCCAGGCCAATGAGATCTTCGTGCCCGAGATGCTGATCGCCGCGCGCGCCATGAAGGAGGCGATGGCGGTCCTCGAGCCCGTGCTGGCAGGCGCCGGCATCAAGCCCGAGGTCACGGCCGTGCTCGGCACCGTGAAGGGCGACCTCCACGACATCGGCAAGAACCTCGTGGGCATGATGTGGAAGGGCGCGAACATCGCGGTGATCGACCTGGGCACGAACGTCCCCCCGGAGCGCTTCGGCGAGGCCGCCAAGGAGCACGGCGCCAAGCTGGTCGGGATCTCCGCCCTGCTGACCACGACGATGGTCGGCATGAAGGACGCGGTGGACGCCATCCGGGCCCAGCAGCCCGACGCGAAGATCATCGTCGGCGGCGCGCCCGTCACCCCGGAGTTCGCCATGGAGATCGGGGCGGACGGATACGCGCCCGATGCCGGGGCTGCCGTGGATGTCGCGCACCAGGTACTGGCGTAGTCGAAGCAGCCCGACCCAGCTGGCGCCCGAGGGTCACGCACCCTCGGGCTGGAAGGACGTCCATGAATTCCAAGCAACGCGTCATCGCCGCGCTCGAGCACCGCGAGCCGGACCGGGTTCCGGTCGGCGAGATGGCCATCGACTTCGAGCTCACCCAGTTCGCGCTCGGTCGGCCGACCCTGTACCGCTCCAAGTGGAACGAGTACATGGCCCTGTGGAACGGCCGACGCGACGAGATCGTTGCGAGCTACGGTCGCGACATCGTCGATCTCGTGCGCCATTACGACCTGGACTACCTCTCGATCCCCCTTGCGCCCGCGAGGCAGGCCACCTATGAGCCGCCGGAGTTCACCGGCGAGTACCAGTGGAAGGACAAGAACGGCCGCACCTGGCAGTACTCGCCGGAGTCCGAGGGTCACGCCATGTGCATCGATCCGATCGACCTCACGGTCGACGACATCGTGATGCCTCCGGACCCTGCACCGGTCGACTGGTCGCGGCTGGAGCACTTCGAGTACATCGTCAAGGAGCTCGGGCAGACGCACTTCATCATGGGCCGGGTGCCCGCGGGCCTGTTCCCGTGGCAGGAGACGCTCGGCAGCATCGACGGCTTCCTGATCAAGATGTACGACGATCCCGAGTTCGTCGATCGGGCGGTCGAGGCCCAGACGCGCGAGGCGATCGCGTACGCGAAGGCGATGATCGAGATCGGCTGCGACGCCGTCTCGCCCGACGGTGACGTGTGCGACAACCGCGGACCCACGATGGGTCCCGATCTCTTCCGCCGGTTCTGCCTTCCCTCGGTCGGGCGCCTGGCGGATGCCATCCACGCCGCGGGCGGCTGGGATGTCATGCACAGCGACGGGTACCTCTGGCCGATCCTCGACGACCTCGTGACGGCCGGCATCGATGGCTGGCAGGGCATCCAGCCGCGCATCGGCATGGACATGAAGCTCCTCAAGGAGCAGTTCGGCGACCGGTTGTGCCTGTTCGGCGGCGTCGACATCGACACACTCGTGCTCGGCAGCCCGGATGACGTCGCGGAGCAGGTCGACTACGCGATCACCCACGCGGCCGCGGGCGGCGGGCTCGTCATCGGATCAGGCAACACCATCATGCCCGGCGTCCGACCCGAGAACTTCCAGGCCATGCTGGACCGGACGCGCCGGAGCGGCGCCTACCCGGCTCACGGCTGACCGACCGCCACCCACCTCCGACGGGACCTGTAGAGGGAGCGAGACTGATGAACGAACGCGAGAGGATGCTCGCCTGTCTGCGCGGCGAGCCGACGGACCAGCTGCCCTGGGCGCCTCGCATGGACCTGTGGTCCATCGCCCAGCAGGCTCGCGGGACCATGCCCGAGCGATTCAAGGGCCTGAACACGGCGCAGGTCGCGGACGAGCTCGGTGTGGGGTGCCACGCCGTCCGGGCGGACTGGACGATCGTCCCGCAGTTGGAGCGCGACCCCCGCGACTTCATGTGGCGCGCGTTCGGGTTCGAGACGTGCTGGGACTTCCCGTTCAAGCTGGAGATCAACGACCTCAAGGTCGACTTCAAGTACGAGGCCGGCGACGGATCCGGCAAGTACTGGACGACGATCCACACCGCCGCCGGGCCGCTCGAGACGTACATGGAGTACGAGAACTCCATGGCCAAGAACGGGATCACGGCGCCGGAGGTGAAGCTGTACCCGCTTCCCGACCCGACGAACTGGGAGAAGGTCGCGCAGGTGTACGACGCCTTCGAGGTCGTGCCCACCCCGGACGCGTACCGCGCCTTCAAGGCCAGGATCGGTGACCGCGGCCTCGCGCTCGCGCAGGGCCCCAACTCCGCCTCGCCGATGCACTCGATCCTGCACATGCTCACGCCGATGGAGACGTTCTTCTACGCCTACATGGACGTGCCGGACGAGCTCCACAAGCTCGCCGAGCGGATCACGCCCTTCTTCGAGCGGATCCTGGACGTCATGTGCGAGTGCGACGCGGAGGTCGTCTGGTGGGGTGCCAACTACGACCAGGCCACCACGTGGCCGCACTTCTTCGCCACTGAGATCGTCGACTACGTCCGCATGGTCGGCGACCGCCTCCGCGCCTCCGGCAAGTACATGGCCAGCCACTGCGACGGCGAGAACGACAAGCTCCTGGAGTACATGCCGACCGCCCGGTTCGACATCGCCGAATCGGTGCCCACCGTGCCGATGGTGAAGCGCTCGCTCAAGGAGCTCCGCGAAGGGTTCGGCGAGCCCACCACCATCTGGGGCGGCCTGCCGGCGACCGCCTTCATGCCCGGCCCGATGTCCGACGAGTCGTTCGAGGCCCACCTCGACACCGTGTTCGGAGAGCTGGGATCCGGCAAGCGGACCATCCTGGGCGTCTCGGACAACGTGCCCGTGGACTGCACCATCGAGCGGCTGGACCGGGTGACCGAGCGGGTCAAGGCGTTCGGCCCCGTGAACCCGGCTCCGGCCGGGCAGCTCTAGGACGAGACTCGCACGGGTGGCTTTGGCGGACTCCGCCCGAGCCACCCGCGACCCCGAGAGGAGCAATGACCATGGAGACAGCACAGCGGTCCGCCGTTCCGGTTGTCAGGCTGCCGGGCCGTGACATCCAGCGGATCATCGGCAAGGACGCCTTCCTTGCCAGCGGCCGCATGACCGTGGGGACCGCGCACTACTCGGACGGCGCGGGCCCGATGGAACCCCACCAGCACGCCGAGGAGTGCATCGTGGTCCTGGAGGCGCGGGGGGCGCGGGTCCGGTATGGGCCCACTCCCGACGACCTGCCCACGGTGATCAACCTCGAGGCCGGCCTGGTGCTCCACATCCCGGAGCTCGAGTGGCACGTCTTCGAGTGGGATGCGGGTGGCCATGCCGACTGCCTCGTCATCTACGGCCAGGTCGACAACATCCGGCCGGAGGACATCCAGCAGGCGCAGGCTGCCGGCTGACGGGAAGCCGCGAGCCCCGGCAGGGCACCACGAGGAAGAAGGCATTCAACATGGCATCCGAGCAGCTGCCCACGGTCGGGTTCATCGGTCTCGGGATCATGGGCAAGCCGATGGTCCGCAACCTGTTGCGGGCGGGCTACGCCGTCACCGTTCACGATGTCGTCGCCGCGCCCGTTGACGAGCTTGTCGCCGATGGAGCCAGCAGCGCGGGAACGGCGCGCGAGGTGGCTGCGTCAACCGACCTGCTGATCACCATGCTGCCCGATTCGCCGGACGTCGAGGCCGTCTACCTCGGTGTCGACGGTGCGCTCGCGGCGGCCCGGCCCGGCTGGCTGGCCATCGACATGAGCTCCATCTCACCGCGGGTCGCCCGAGAGATGGCGGATCGCGCCGCTGCAGCTGGCGCCGAGATGCTTGACGCACCGGTCAGCGGCGGCGACAAGGGCGCGATCGCGGGCACCCTCTCGATCATGGTCGGCGGCTCGGACGCCGCCTTCGAGCGAGCCCAACCGGTCCTCGGGGCCATGGGCAAGACGATCGTCCATGTCGGGCCGTCGGGTGCCGGCCAGGTGGCCAAGGTGTGCAACCAGGTCGTCGTCGCGGTCGTCATCGAGGCGGTCTCGGAGGCGCTGGTCCTCGGCGCGAAGGCGGGGGTCGATCCAAACCGGATCGCGGACGTGCTCCAGGGCGGACTCGCGGCCACCAAGGTCCTCGAGATGCGGCGGTCCAACATCATGGATGGCAACTTCGCCCCGGGATTCCGTGTTCGCCTCCACCTCAAGGACCTCAAGAACGCGCTCGACCTGGCCCGGGAGGCGGGCGTCGTCCTGCCGGCCGCGGCGGGGGTTGAGCAGCTCATGCAGCGGATGCCGATCGCCGGCCGCGGCGACTACGACCACTCAGGCCTCATCACGGTCCTCGAGGACCTGGCCGGAGTCCGCGTCTGCGACGTCGCTGCCTCGCCTGAATGACCGGGTGGACCAGAGAGCCAGGACACCCAGAGGGACCCACATGACCGACTACTTCAGCCGCCTCGTCTCGGAAACCCCATCCAGGGTCTGGGTCAACAACCCGACCGAAGAGGAGATGGGACTCGCGCTTGCCGCCGGAGCCGTCGGTGCGACGACGAACCCGGCGTATGGCGGAGGTCTCCTCCGGCGCTCGCCGGGCGAGGTCATCCCCGTCGTGGACGCATGCCTGTCCGCCTCCGATGACGACCGGGTGGTCGCCGATCTCGTCCAGCAGCGCCTCGTCGCCCGGATCACCGCCCGCTTCCGGCCGCTCTTCGAGTCATCGGGCGGCACGGCCGGCTTCGTCTCGATCCAGGGGTCGCCGGAGACCGACGTGGACGGGGAGATCATCTGGGAGGAGGCCGAGGCCGGCCACGCGATCGCTCCGAACGCGACGCCCAAGATCCCCGCCACCCTGCCCGGGTTCGTCGCCATGGAGCGGGTTGTCGAGCACGGCTGGCCGATCATCGTCACCGAGGTGTTCTCGCTCGACCAGGTTGAGGCCGCGTGCGAGCTCTATCTCCGCGTGACGGCCCGGACGGGCGTGCGCAGCCCGTTCTTCATGAGCCCCATCACCGGCATCCTGGGCGACCACCTCAAGAAGCTGGCGAAGGCCCAAGGCCTTGACGTGCCGGTCCGGGCCATGGATCTCGCCGGCATCGGCCTGTCGCGGCGCTGCGCCGCCCTGGTCGCCGAGCGCAACTACCCGGTGACGCTCCTGTTCGGTGGTGCCCGCATTCCGGAGGATCTCACCGGGCTCATCGGCGCCGCGCACCATGCCACCATCAACTGGTCGACGTTCGCCGAGATCCGGGCGGCGAATCCGCCGATCGAGCGCACGATCACCGAGCCGTTCGACCCAGAGCTCGAGCGGCTGCTGCTCGACACCTTCCCCGATGTCTGGAAGGCCTGGGAGCTCGGCAGGCTCGCGCCCGAGGAGTTCGAGGCGTTCGGGCCGGTCCAGCACTTCCGGGACAACTTCCTCGCCGGCTGGAACGGCGTGCTCGCGATGATTGCCGAGCGCCGGGTGGCGGCCGGCTAGACAGGATCGCGTAACCCCCGGGTCATGCCCGGGGGTTACGGAGCCGCGACGAGCCGCTGGCGCTGGCGCCCCAGGCCGGTGACCCCGAGCTCGACCACATCGCCCGGCCGCAGGAACGGCTTGTCCGGGTGGCCCATCGCCACGCCGGGGGGCGTGCCCGTGTCGATGATGTCGCCTGGCTCGAGCACGATGTACTGGCTCAGATGGCGGATGATCTGGGCGACCCCGAAGACCAGCGTCCCGGTGTTGCCGGTCTGACGCCGCACCCCGTTGACGTCGGTCCACAGGTCGAGGTTGGCGGGGTCGGACACCTCGTCCGGCGTCACGAGCCACGGACCGGCCGGGTTGAAGGTCTCGCACGACTTGCCCTTGGTCCACTGGGTGCCACGCTCGAGCTGGAACTCCCGCTCGGAGACGTCGTTGCAGACCATGTACCCGGCAACGGCCGCCTGCGCCTCCTCGTCCGTGTCGAGATAGCGGCAGGTCTGGCCGATCACGACGCCAAGCTCCACCTCCCAGTCGGTCTTCAGCGATCCGCGCGGAATCCGGACATCGTCATACGGTCCCGAGATCGCGTTGGACGACTTGATGAAGAAGATCGGCTCGGGCGGGAGGGCCAGGCCAGCCTCCGCCGCATGGTCGGCGTAGTTGAGGCCGATGCAGAAGATGTTGCCCGGGCGCGCGACGGGAGCTCCGAGTCGGATCCCCTCGAGGTCGACCACCGGACCGGCGCCCGCGGCGACGATCGGCCGCAGCGCATCGATCCCACCGCCGGCGAAGAAGGCCCGGTCGAAGTCCCTGACGTGATCGCCCACGTCGAGTGCGTGCTGGTCGTCGACGAGCACCCCGGGGCGTTCCGCACCTGCGGGCCCGAAGCGGACGAGCCTCATGAGTGGCCTCCTCGTGTCACGGCTGACATGGTCGAGCCACGGTCACCCGTGGTCGGGGCGCGTCGCGGCGTCCCCCTGGATGGGCCCGGTCGCCGGCTTGGCGCCGCGCCGGTAGACAAGAACGCTGCGCTCGTACTCGATGACGGTCTCGTTGCGCTGGTTGTAGCCTCGGGTGCGCACCCGGACGAGACCCTGTGTCGGCCGGCTCTTCGACGGCCGGGTCTCGAGGACTTCCGATTCGGCGTAGATCGTGTCGCCTGCGAAGACCGGGTTGGGCAGCCGGACGGCATCCCAGCCCAGGTTGGCAACGGCGTTCTGGCTCACGTCGGCCACGGAGAGCCCGGTCACGATCGCCAGGGTCAGCGTGCTCACCACGAGCGGGCGTCCGAACTCGGTCCGTGCCGCATAGTCCGCGTTGTAGTGGACCGGGTGGGGGTTGTTGGTCAGCAGCGTGAACCAGGTGTTGTCCGTCTCCGTGATGGTCCTGCCGTACGGGTGACGGTAGAGATCCCCCACCACGAAGTCCTCGAAGTAGCGGCCATCCCAGCCGGGCACCACGGGCATTGCGTGCCTCCTCTCCTCAGCCGGCGGCCGACCGCGCGTCATCGAGCTCGTCCGCGCTGATCACACCGAGCGCCGCCGCACGTGACGGGTCGAACCGGCCGGCCGCGACGGCCCTCCGCAGCAGCGCCCGGGCGTGGCGGTCCGTCGCGCGGTCCGCCATCGTGCCGCCGATCATGGTGGCGCCCTTCCCTTCCTCCTCGACGGCGGCCCGGTACACCCCGAGCGCCGCGACGGCCTCCTCCAGGGCAGGAGCGCCGGTCGGGCCATCGAACGCCAGCAGGGTGGCGAACAGCTGCGCCGGATGCCCGACCCACTTGCCGGTCATGCCCAGGTCGCGCGCGCGGAGGGCGTCACGGTGGCAGAGCGCCATGCGCTCGAGGAACCGCTCCCGGTTGGCCTCCGCATCCAGGGACGGGTCCGCGACGGGATAGGCAAGCGTCATGCCATCCAGCGATGGGACGCCCACCGCGCCCGCGACGTTGACGATCTCCGCACGCACCCAGTCGGCGATCGGGTGATCGATGGCAATCTCGGGCAGCCCGAGGTCCGCCGAGTAGTCCGCCAGCCCATAGACCAGTGAGGCGAGCCGCGGGGCGGCTCGGCGGGCGATCTCCGGGAGCTGCGCCGCACACCAGCCCGACTCCACGAGGAACCCGACCCGGATCCGACGTACCGGCAGCGACAGCGCATCCTCGACCTCGTCGAGGATGGCGTAGAGGACGTCGACCTCCTCCGGGTGGTCCACCTTGGGGAAGATGATCCCGTCGACGGGATAGGTCGCCGGGTCGCCGGTCGAGGCGGCGAGAAGGACGGCGACCAGGTCGGCGCCCGCGCCGGCGAGACCGAAGCCTGGTGGTCGGTAGAAGCGGAGCGTGGTTCCCCACGCGGCGGTCCTGAGCGTGAGGCCGGCCACCCGCCGGGCTTCAGCCCGCGTGTCCTCGCGCTGGGCGGTCGCGTCCTCCCCGTCGAGCATCACCAGGGGTGCCCGGCGCGGCGCCGCGAGCAGCGCGGCGACCCGGTCCGTCGGCACGTCCAGGCGGTCAGCCAGCTCCGCGGGCTCGATCCGCCAGCGCTCCATGAGCCGCGCGGTGGCAGCCGTTCCACCCTCGACGGCCTTCCGGGCCATGGACTCGTTGTCGGCCGGTGTCGTGAAGTGCGCCTGCTGGCGCCAGTAGCGCAGCGGCAGGTCCGTGACCCGGTCCGCGACGGATGCCCTGAGAGCGGCGATCCGCGCCTCGGCGGATGTCGCGAGCGCCGTCTCCATGTCCCGGTCCGCAGGGCTCACTCTGCAGCGTCCTCGAACAGGCCGCGCACGAGCTCGATCGCGGTGTCCCGGATGATCCCGGCGACCGCCGGATCGAACGGCGCCGGATGGCCGTACCCGCGATGGGAGACTGCGGGCTCATACCCCCCGAACGGGTATTCCTCGGGCGTCGCCACGTACCCGAGAACGCCCTGGCAGTAGCCGGCAAAGATGGTGGTCGCGGCGGGCGACGCGGCCCGGACGGCAGCCCCGATCTCGCTGAAGATCTCGCCGGGTGCGCCGACAATGGCGCAGTCACCCACGCGCGCCGCCCAGATCTCGCCGTCGAGCGCCTCGTCCAGCGTACCCGCCCGTGCCCCGGCGAGCGTCTGCTGGAGCCAGGCGATGTGATACGCGATCGGGTTGGTGACCTCCCGACCGGCGCCTTCCGCCCTCCTGCCGGCCAGGCCTGCCTGCCGTTCTGCCAGCTCGGCCGCGAGCGCCTCGGCCGAGGGAGTCGCCAGGAGCGGAAGCCGGACGATGCGCCTTACGCTGGCCAGCGGCTGGGACATCTGGTCCTCGGCCACCCGGCGCCGGTACAGGCTGATGGGCGTGACCGACCCGTAGGCGATGTGGTCGATCGTGGAACGCCAGGGCTCGACGTCGGCGACGGCATGGGCGGCTTCAAGGGCCAGCCGATGGCCCATCGGCTCGTCGTCCGCCGCGTCCTCGCCGAACGCCTCGAGCGGCAGCACGTTCCCCGCCGCACCCTGTAGGAACAGGGTCGTTCCTCCGCCCAGGGGCCCATCCAGCCGCTCCCGCAGGGGACCGACGAAGTCGGATCCCACCAGGGGAACCTCTGGTCCGACGGTGACCGGGTGGCACCCGAAGCCAACCAGCGTGGCGATCGGCCGAGACCGTCGGCGCTCAGGCCTCGCGTCGATGCGCACGGTGGGCACCTCGTCGTCGAGGAATCCGTCCGGGTTCCAGCCCAGGATCGTGCGCCCATCCGGCGTCCGCTCGCGGCGGTTGACGGCGATGCCGGGGGCCCGTCCGGTGGCACCCGCGACGCGCGCCTCGACCAGTCGGTCGGCCGCCTGGACGGCTGCGGAGGCATACAGGGCGGGTACCTGGTCCCACCACCCACGCTCGACGTCGGTCCACCCGTCGAACTCCCCGCCCATCTTGATCGTGGCACCGGGCCAGGGCGCGGCGTGGGAGTGACTCGAGTTGAGGAGCACCTGCTCGGGCGTGCAGCCCACGGCCCGGGCCACCACGCCCCGGATCCGGTCCGCCATGGGCGTCGTGAGGCCCGTCACGTCGCCCGTGATGATGACCAGCGTCGTCGGGCCGGACTGCAGGACCACGGCCCGCGCCTGCAGTGGGGAGTGGACCCGGCGAGGCGCCGTCGCCCGCCGGACATAGCCGAGCACGTCGACCGGCAGGGGCGGGGTGATGTCGACGACCGCCGCGCCCGCGAGCATCGTGCCCCCGGGGGTGCCAGGGCTCATGCCAGCGGCGACCCTTCCGGCGGACCTGCCTCGAACAGTGAGGCCGGCTGCTCCAGGGAGGCCTTGAGGTCCGCGAGAAACCGGGCCGCTGCTGCGCCATCCACCGCCCGGTGATCCGCCGACAGCGTCGCGGTCATCACCCGTCGCACCGTGACGACGCCGTCGCGGACAACGGCTCGCTCGGCGGCGCGTGCCGTGGCCAGGATCGCCACCTGGGGCGGAACGACGATCGCGGTGAAGCTGTCGATCGGGAACATGCCGAGGTTGGACAGGGTGAACGTCGCGTCGGTCAGCTCGACCGCGCGCAGGCGCTTCGCGCGCGAGCGCGTCACAAGATCCCGCAGCGCGACAGCAGCCGCGTCGAGGTCGAGTCCGCCGCAGTCGAGCAGGGCGGGCGCGATCAGGCCGTCAGGCAGGTCCACCGCGATCCCCACGTTGACCGCGTCGACGAGCTCGAGCACCTCGCCGTTCCAGACCGCATTGAAGGCCGGGTGGGCGCGGAGCGCGGCGGCGAGTGCGACCACGAGCGCTGCTGTGACGCTCACCCGGTCCTCGCGCTCGCGACCCTCGTTGTGCGCCGCGAGGGACGCGAGGAGCGCATCCATCTCGATGTCGGCGGACTCGTAGAAGTGGGGCGCCTGCTGCTTGGACGCGGTCATGCGCTGCGCGATCGCCTTGCGCATGGAGGTGAAGACCACCGGGTGGCGGCCCGGTCCGGGTTCGCTCATCGTGCGCTACGCCCCGTCATCGAGGTACCCGATGATCTCGCCGACCGGCACGTCGGAGCCCGCATCGTGGACGATCTCCACGAGGGTCCCGGCGTCGATGGCTTCCATGTCCACGGTCGCCTTGTCGGTCTCGACCTCGGCCAGGACATCGCCGCGGCGGACCGCGTCGCCAACCTGCTTGGACCAGGAGGCGATGCGGCCGGACTCCATGTCGTAGCCGAGGTTCGCCATTGCAATCGGGATCCGTGCCATCGGGCCTCCCACTCGGTGTGCCGCTGAACCCGGTTCCCGGAGCCGCCGTGGGACCGGGCGGGCTGCAAAGGTTTCCAGCCATGATAGCGGACAGGGCGCCGCTGGGCGACGCTCGTCGCGCACCGAATTGCCGGATTGCCCGATTGCCCTACAACATGCTAGGTTCTGCCCAGCGAGGGCGCGGCCAGGCGAGAGCACCCCACCGTCCTGCGGCGACGCCAGGGAGGACAGATGCCGACATCCGCGGAGCGGGTGGCCACCGCGCTCCGGGGCGAGCAGCCCGATCGTGTGCCCTACTGCGAGGTGTACCTCAGCCGCGCGTTCGCCGCGCCGCTGATGGGCTGGTCGCCGACCGCCGCCCACACCAACTTCGAGGAGAACGAGTTCTCGCTCGATGAGGCGAAGGCCGTCGCGGAACGGCTCGGCATGGACAACATCACGTATGTCCTGCGGGCTCCCGTCTACGCGGACAAGGAGTACGGGCAGGAAGGCACGCTGTTCTACGGCAGGGGCCAGATCGCCACGCAGGCGGACCTGGCGATGGTCCGCCTGCCGGACCCCACCGACCCTGCCCTGTACACCGAGGCTGCGGCGTTCGCAGCCGGCAAAGGCCCCTTCTCCGCCTGGTTCATCACGCGGATGGGGATCTCGCCCGCCATGCTGAGCATGGGGATCGAGTCGTTCTGCCTCGCCCTGTACGACGATCTGCCGCTGATCGAGCGGCTCCTGGACCTGTACGTGGACTGGGCGGAGGCGGTCGCCGAGCGCATCTGCGGGCTTGGCTTCGACGTGTTCGTCACCACCGACGACATCGCCCACGGGACCGGCCCGTTCTTCTCGCCGCGCGTCTTCCGCGAGCTTGTCCGCCCGCGCCTGGAGCGCCTCGCCCGCAAGATCACGATCCCCTGGCTGTTCCACAGCGACGGCGACGTGACCTCGTTCCTCGACGACCTGGTCGAGGTCGGCATCACGGCGATCCAGCCGGTCGAGCCACGGGCGATGGACATCCGCGCCGTGAAGCGAAGGTACGGAGACCGGCTGTGCCTGTGCGGCAACGTGGACATGGACCTCCTCGCCCGGGGAACCACAGGTGACGTCGACCGGACGGTGCGCGAGCTGATCCGGGACATCGCTCCCGGTGGCGGGTACATCGTGACGAGCGGCAACAGCCTGGCCCACTACTGCCGCCCCGAGAACGCACAGGCCATGGCGGCGGCCGTCAGGCGCTATGGGACCTACCCGATCGCCGGCTGACCGAGGGTCCGTGGATCGAGCGACACGCGCCACCCAGCATGCGAGGTGAACGACATGGCATCCATCACCGGATTCTTCCACGGCGGCGTCACGGTCCACGACATGGACATCGCGCTCCGGTTCTACGTCGAGGGCCTCGGCCTCGAGGTCCACCTGGACCGCGTCATCGAGGGTCCGTACCTCAAGGGGCCGGGCGGAGTGCTGGGCCTCGACTTCGACACGATCCGGATCGCATATCTGCGAATCCCCGACTCGGATGGGTTCCTGGAGCTGCTGGAATACCGCGGAATCGAACGGCTGTCCGCCGCAGCACGCCCATGCGACTACGGCAGCGGCCACGTCTGCTTCTATGTCGACGATGTCGATGGGATCCACGATCGACTCGTGGCGATGGGCTACCACGCCCGATCGGCCACGCCGCGCTCGATCACCTCCGGACCCAACGAGGGCGCACGATCGGTCTACATGCAGGATCCGGACGGATACCCGGTCGAGCTGTTCCAGAAGAAGCCGGCTCCCTGACGGCCGGGCGGCAGAGGAGGCACGTGATGGGCGAGGCGAGCGGCCGGCTGGCCGTGGTGACGGGAGCAGGCAGCGGCATCGGGGCGGCGGTTGCGCGGCGACTCCTGGCCGAAGGTGCACGGGTCGTCGCGGTCGACATCAAGGAGGCCGGACTCGTTGCGCTCGCGCAGGCGGGCGCGACCCCATTGGTCGCCGACCTGGCGGACCCCGACGACCGGGCCCGGGTCATCTCCGCAGGCCAGGGCGCCCACTACCTCGTGAACTCGGCCGGGCTCCTGTTCGTGCGCTCGATCTGGGAGGTGGACACCCAGGAGTGGGCGCGGATCTGGGCGGTCAACATCGACTCCATGTTCTTCCTCTGCCAGGGGATCGGGCCGACCATGCCGGAGGGCGGTGCGATCGTGAACCTGTCCTCAAGCTCCGCCAAGCTCGCGAGCACCACCGAGGTGGCGCCCTACACGATGACCAAGGCGGCCGCCCTCGGGGTGACGCGATCGTTCGCCTACGCCCTGGCGCCGCGACGCGTCCGGGTCAACGCGATCTGCCCGGGGATCGTGGACACGCCGATGCAGGACGTCGTGCTCGAGCAGGTCGCCGCCCTCCGCGAGATCAGCGTCGGGCAGCTGTCGGAGGCGCGGATGCGCACCGTCCCGCTTGGCCGGGCGTCATCGGCCGACGAGTGCGCAGGCGTCATCTGGTTCCTCCTGTCCGATGCGGCGGCCTACATGACCGGCCAGGCCGTGAACTTCACCGGGGGCCTCGTGATGTGGTGAATCGCCTTGACACCGGAGCCCGGCCCATGAGAGTGTTTCGCCCGCGTGACTGCTAACGTTTCCAGCCGAGGTAGCGGGCGCGCTGCGATCACATTCAAACGACACCTGGGGCCGTCAGGATCGCTCTTGACGAATTGCTGGATTGTCCTACAGTGTGTCAGGTCACAGTGGCCCATGGCGATTGTGAGCGCGAGTTGCGCAGAGGAGGAGACGGCGTGATCACTGGTGTTCTTCGTATGCGAGGAGTCCGAGCGCTCGGAGTCCTGAGCATCGTTGCCGTAGTGGCGGCTGCCTGCGGAAGCAGCAGCGCGACCCCGGCCCCCGCGACCCCGGCCCCCGCCACCGCGGCTCCGGCGACCGCGGCTCCCGCGACCGAGGCTCCGGCGACCGAGGCTCCGGCGACCGAGGCTCCTGCGACCGAGGCTCCTGCGGCCGGCGACTGGCCCGTCAATCCGTACGTCGACACCGGCGCGGTCGCGGGCAGCGGAGCCGGCACGAAGATCGGCTACATCTCGCTGGGCGAGCAGGTGCCCTTCGCGGTGCTCGTCTCGAACGGCATCAAGGAGCAGGCGGAGATCGCCGGCGCGGAGCTCGTCTTCTGCGATTCCAAGCTCGACACCCCGACGGCGCTCGCATGCGCACAGCAGTTCGCGGTCCAGGGCGTCCAGGGCGTCCTGAACTTCAACGTGGACCAGAAGGCTTCGCCCCAGATCTGCGACGCCTACAACAACGTCCCGACCATCGCGATCGACATCACCCAGCCGCCCTGCGAGGTCGCCTTCATGGGCGCGAACAACCATGAGGCCGGGCGCATCGCCGGCGCAGCCGTCGGGAAGTACGCCAAGGAGCAGTGGGACTGCGACTACACGGCCTACATCTCGCTGGAGTCCACCGGCGCCAAGGCCGCGAGCGACGCCCGGATGGGCGGCTACCGCGACGGTTTCAAGGAATACTGCCCGATCATCAACGAGAAGATCCAGCCCGACGTCGACCGCACGGACAAGGCGATCGGCACCATGGCTGACGTGTTCACGGCAACACCCGGCAACCGCCTGATCGTGGTCGGCATCAACGAGGACGGCGTCATTGGCGCCCTCGCTGCGGCCAAGACCCTCGGCCGGGAGAAGGACGTCTTCGTCGGCGGCCAGGGCGCTGATGAGTTCGCGTGGAAGGACATCGCCTGCAATCCGCAGTACATCGCCTCGACGCTGTACTTCCCGGAGAACTACGGCAAGACGCTCATCCCCGCGATGCTCGACATCCTTGGCGGCAAGGCAGTCACGCCTGATGGCGCTGGCGGCACCGTTCCCCAGAACCTGTTCACCACGCACTCCGTCGTGAACAGTGAGAACATCCGAGACTTCTATCCCCAGATCGAGGCCTGCAGCTGACGCATCCAGGCCAGAGTTCGAGCGGATAGGCAACGCAAGGCGACGCTATGACGTTCGAACTGCGCGCCCGTCAGATCCGGAAGTCCTTCGGTGGCGTCGAGGTTCTCCACGGTGTGGACCTCGACGCAACCGGCGGCTCCGTTCTCGCCCTGCTGGGTGAGAACGGAGCCGGCAAGTCGACGCTCGTCAAGATCATCGCCGGCGACTACCAAGCCGATTCCGGCGAGATCCAGATCGAGGGCGCGAGCTACGGCGTGCTCACCCCACGCGAAGCCCGCGCCCTCGGCGTTGCCATCATCTTCCAGGAGTTCCAGGATGCGTCGACGCTGACGATCGCTGAGAACATCTCCCTGGGTCGAATCCCCAACAGCCGCGGTGTCGTGTCGTGGCGAGCAATGCGCGATCGCGCCCGGACCATCCTCGACCAGCTCGGCGTGGAGCTCGACGTGGATCGCCTGGTGGGCACCCTGCGCGTCGGCGAGCGCCAGATGGTCGAGATCGCCAGGTCCCTGTCGGGGTCGGCGCGACTGCTCATCCTCGACGAGCCGACTGCTGCGCTCTCCCACCACGAGGCTCAGACGCTGTTCGGCTTCATCCGGCGCTTGCGCGACCAGGGTGTCGCCATCATCTACATCACCCACCGCCTGGATGAGGTGACCGAGATCGCCGACCGGGTGCAGGTCCTGCGCGATGGCGCGACCTCACTGCTCGCGGACGTGAAGGACACCGACCGGTCGCGGATGATCGAAGCCATGATCGGACGACGCATGGCAGAGGTGGGGCGTCCGGAGGCGCCCACCCATACCATCGGCGAGGAAGCGGTGCTGCGCTGGACCGGCGCCGGTCTGGGCGACACGTTCGACGGTGTCGACGTCTCGGTCAAGCCAGGCGAGGTCGTGGCCCTCTTCGGAAAGCTGGGCTCGGGAGCCGCGGAGGTCGGTGAGTCGGCCTTCGGAATGCGGCACCTGGATCGGGGCACACTCGAGGTCCAGGGCACGATAGCGACGTTCGATCGGCCATATGGCGCCATCGGAGCGGGCATCGGCTTCCTGCCGGCCGACCGCAAGGAGGGTGGCGCATTCGCCGTCCGGCCCGTGGCGGAGAACGTGGCGGTCGCAAGCTGGCCCGTTCTTTCCCGGTTCGGGATCATCCGTGACAGCACCGAAGCCGCTGCGTTCCGACGGTGGCGCGATCGCCTGTCGATCCGCTCCCGCAATGACCCCAAGCAGGCCATGGGAACGCTGTCGGGCGGCAACCAGCAGAAGGTGCTGCTGGCGCGGTGGCTGGAGCGCAACTCGCGGGCGCTGGTGCTCATCGAACCCACCCGCGGCGTCGACGTCGGGGCCCGGGAAGACATCTATCGCGCGCTCCGCGATCTCGCCGCCCATGGGATGGCGATCCTCGCCGTGACATCCGACTATGAGGAAGCCGTGCAGCTGGCCGATCGTGCCTACGTCATGAGCAAGGGACGCGTGGCAATCGAGCTGACCGGACCCGAGATCAGCACGACTCGGCTGCTCGCGGCCGCAGGAGGGTAGGCATGGCAGACGACAAGCCGTCCGGCGGGACGACACGAGCGGCCGCGGATCCGCTGGAGACTGGATCGGGCACCAACGAGGCCCTGGTCGCGGCGACCAAGAAGACGGCCGGCGCGCGTTCACGCGTGTCCTTGCCCGAGACCGCCGTGCTGTTCGCCGTGCTTGCCGTGCTCGTGATCTTCTTCTCGATCACGTCACAGTACTTCCTGAACACAGCGAACCTGATCAACATCCTCCAGAACGTGGCGCGCATCGGCATCGTGGCCTGCCCGGCGACCTTGCTGATGATCGGCGGCCAGTTCGACCTCTCGGTCGGCTCCGCTTCGGCCTTCGTGGCCATGGTGGCCGCCATCGCTGCCGCGACGTCAGGATCACCGATCACGCCGGGTCTGCCGCTGTGGGCGGCGCTTCTCGCAGGACTGATTGCCGCGTTCCTCGTCGGCATCCTGAACGCGGTGGCCGTCACCTTCTTCCGCATCAACGCCCTTATCACCACGCTGGCCACCCTGGCCATTCTGCGCGGGCTGACCAAGGTTGCGAGTGACGGACAGACGGTCCGCCTCGACGAGTTCACCTGGCTCGGCACAAGCCGCGTCCTGGGGCTGCCGATCCCGGTCTACATCTTCGCCGCCGTTGTCGTGGTGTTCTTCTTCCTCCTTCGGTACACGACGTACGGACGCTCGATGTATGCCATCGGCGCCAGTCCCACTGCGGCTCGACTGGCCGGCATCCGGACGGACCGGGCCATCTTCATCGCGTTCATCCTGTCGGCGGCCATGGCCGGACTCTCCGGGTTGATCCTCGTGTCCCAGGTCGGGAGCGCCTCGCCCAACGCCGGCCTCGGCCTCGAGCTCTCCGTTGTCACGGCGGTCGTCCTGGGTGGCGCCAGCCTGGCCGGTGGCCGTGGA
Organism: uncultured Chloroflexia bacterium; assembly: GCA_963748625.1. Classification (GTDB taxonomy): domain Bacteria; phylum Chloroflexota; class Limnocylindria; order Limnocylindrales; family CSP1-4; genus CAIXZV01. Next base: position 235,766 of record CAVVJT010000007.1, read on the forward strand.
TCGATCGTGGGCACGACGCTGGCCGTGCTCATCATCGGCGTGCTTGGCAACGGCCTCATCCAGTTGGCAGTCCCTTCCTACTGGATCGATGTCGCGGGCGGTGTCCTGCTCCTCGTGGCAGTGGGCTTCGACCAGGTGCGGGTGCGGTTCTCGCGAGCGACCAACTAGGATCGGTCCCGGGCATCGCACGCCCGGGGTGCTGGGTGATGCAGTGACCGACGACGGCATCAGGCCGGCCCTGCCGGGCCGCGGCACAGACGGTCGGCTCCGGCTCGGCGTGATCGGCGCCGGCGCCTGGGCCGTCGCGGCGCACATCCCGGGGTTCCTCCACCGGCCCGAGGTGGAACCGTGGATCGTCAACCGTCGCGACCCGGCGATCCTGGAGGTCATCCGCGACCGCTTCGGTTTCGCGCACGCGGTGACGGACTGGCGGGAGGTCATCGCCGCCCGCCCGGACATCGTCGCATTGACCGGGCCGCTCGCGTTACGCGCCCAGCAGGCCCGGGCCGCGATCGAGGCGGGCATCCACGTGCTTGCGGAGAAGCCGTTCACCCTCGACCCCGACGACGCCTGGGCGATCGACGGGCTGGCGCGCGAGCGGGGCGTTCACGTCGTCTTGTGCTACGCGTGGAACGAGATGGGGATCAGCGAACATGCGCGACGCCTCGTGCACGGGCCGGACGGGATCGGCAAGGTCGAGCACGTCTCGGTGGAGATGGCGACGATCGTCCGCGACCTCCTCACCGCTGGAACCACCTACATCGGGGATCCCGACGTCCCGCTCCCGCGGGCTGAGACGTGGTCTGAGCCGGCCGTCTCCGGTGGCGGCTACGGCCAGGGCCAGCTGACGCATGCGCTCGGGCTGGTCATGCGGCTCCTGCCCGACGCGCGAGCGCGACGGATCGCGGCACTGACCGCGGGGGCCGGCGCAAAGGTCGACCTGCACGATGCGATCGTGATCGAGTTCGAGGACGGCTCGATTGGATCCGTCGGGGGCGCGTCACTCCCGCTCGGGACGTTCGGCAACCAGCACCAGCTGACGATTCGCGTCACGGGTGAGCGCGGACAGGTCGTGCTCGACATGGCCGCGCCCCGGGTCGCCCGCTCGATGGGCAACGACGACACCTCCGTGGAGCTTGCCGAGGATGACGTCCTCTGGTCCTTCGACCGCGTCACCGACCGGATCGTCGACCTTGTCCTCGGGCGCACGGACATCAACCCGTCGCCCGCGTCGCTTGGCGCCCGCGTCGTGGAGATCCTCGACGGGATGTACCGGAGTGCGGCGTCGGGTCGCTTCGAGCTGATCGACCGCGCCTGATCCCCTGCCGGGCCGGCCCCACCCGGCTGTCCCTACCGGGCCGTCCCCGGTATCAGCCCGGCGTGATGCCGCGCGGTGGCTCCGTCGCAAGCGGCTCGATCGGCACGCGCTCGCCGGCCCGGAGTACGGCGACCGGGACCAGGCACCGGTCGGCCTCCCGCGCGATCCCGTGCGAGTCGACCAGGCGCGTCCGACCCTCCTGCAGCAGGAGGACCGTCACGTCCGCCTCCGCGCCCACCGCGAGGCGCCCCAGCCCGGCGCCGGCGGTTCCGAGCGCCGCCGCCGGCGCGACGGTGGCCATCTCGATCACCTCGGCCAGCGGGATCCCGAGGAGCAGGAGCTTCGAGAGCGTCGTCGCGAGATCATGGACGGGGCCCGCCACGTTGAAGCGGTGGAGGTCCGAGCTGATCGTGTCAGGCTGGAAACCGTCGGCGAGGGCCGCCTCGGCGACCTTCCAGGTGAAGCTTCCGGCACCGTGTCCCACGTCGAACATGACGCCACGTGCTCTTGCCTCGAGCGCGCCGGGCACGGCCCGACCGTCGTCCGTCACGAGGGCTCCCGGCTGCCAGCCGGTGTACGCGTGCGTGATGATGTCGCCCGGTCGAAGCCGCGCGAGCACCTCCTCGATGTCGAATGCCGTCCCGCCGATGTGCGCCATCACCGGCAGACCGGTGGCCCGTCCCGCCTCGAGGGCACGCTCGAGGCCCGCGAGCCCGTTGGGGCCGGCGAGCATCTGGGAGAGCCGGACCTTGAATCCGACGATGACGTCAGGGTTCGCCAGGGCGACCGCTGCCGCGCGCTCCGGATCCGCGAACCGCAGGTCGTGCAACTCGCCGAAGAACGGGTCGATCTGGCCGGTGAGGGAGATATTGAGATACGCGAGCACCCGGCCCCGGGACGGCTCGACCACCCACCGGCGAAACCCCGGAAACGTGTTCGCCCCGGAGGATCCCGCATCCACAACCGTCGTCACGCCGCGCCCGAGGCAGGTGGGGTCGGCCTCGACGGAAAGGTCGGCGACGCCCGGGTACACGTGGGCGTGGAGATCCACGAGCCCGGGCACGACGAGCGTGCCCGTGACGTCGAGGACGTCGGCGGCATCCAGGCCCGAGAGGTGCGGCTCAATCGCTGCGATGCGACCGCTCGCGATCCCGACATCACACCGGTCGTGCAGCCCGCTCGCCGGATCGATGACGGTGCCGCCGGAGAGGACCAGATCGTAGGTTGTCATGCGGGCTGCACCTCGAGGAGGCACTCGGCCAGCTCGCCCCGTGGCTGGCCGTCGAGTGTGATGTCGACGGTGATCACGGTACGGCCGGTGGCAGCATCGCCGGGCACGCGGATGTCGAACTCGATCCGGACCTCGGCACCGGGCGGCACGGTCGCCGTGGCCACGGCCGGCGTCGCCGACCAGCCCGGTGGCAGGCGAAGGCGGGCGCTCGCTGGCCGCCCGACCGCGGCGTGGTTGCGGATGATCACGCGCGTCCGCACCACGTCCCCGGGCGAGACGGTCGCCCGGTAGGGGTCGAAGCGCGCCACGTATGGATCGAGCGCCTCGTTCTCGAGCCCGGGAACGGACGTGAGCCGGGAGAAGACGAGCTCGAGCTCCCGCGCCCAGGCGACGAAGTCATCGAGATCAGCACGGGTCACCTCCATGGCTCCGGTGTGCCCCGAGAGGAGGACCTGGGGTTCGTGCTCGATGAGCCGCTCGACACCAACCCTGATCGAGTCGAGGCGAAGGACGTTCCGGTAGATCGGCGCGGCAGCCCGAAGGGGGCTCAGTGAGCCGGCCAGGAGGTTGTCACCCGTGTAGGCGACGCGCACGCCGTCGATCGTCCCGGCCAGGCCAAGGGCGAACTCGGTGTGGCCCGGCATGTGGAAGACCTCGAGCTGCGCGTGCGCATGGTCCACGGTGTCCCCGTCCGCGAGGACCCGGTCGACGCGGATCGGCTCCGCCAGCAGACAGGGCAGGTCGTACCGCCAGGGCTCGGCGACGATGCCGGCGAACGTGGAGTGGACCCACGCCTCGGTGCCGTGCGCCCGCTGGAGCCACGGGACACCGGCGAGATGATCATCGTGGTAGTGGCTCGGCACCGTCGCGATGGCGCGCTTCAGCCCCGCCCCGGCACGGAGGTCATCGAGCGTGTGGGCAACGAACCGCTGGTCTGCATAGAAGTGGTCCCAAGACGGGAAGCCATAGTCGAGGATGATCGCATCGCCCGCGTCGTCGATGAGGGCATAGGTGTTCGCCACGCTGTGGCTGTTCACCCAGACATGGGGAAGGACCCGGGTGAGCGGCTGGTCGACGCTGGACGGCCACGTCAGCCACACGCGGTTGCGGCGGACCTCGGCAAGCAGCGCCGCGAGCTGGCGGAGGTTCGCTGCGAGCGCCTCGAGTGCCGCCAGCCCGTCGGTGATCGGGCGACCGTGCGACGGCAGCAGCGTGCGTGGTCCGCGGCGCCCGAGCGCCAGGGTCGAGTGGAGCGCCGCACCGACCGCGTCCGGCATCCCGTACTGCCACTGGAGGTCATGGATCGTGTGAACGGTGCCCACGCCGGCGATGAGGTCGCCGGTGAACGCGACCGCGGCTCCGTCGATGGTCGCAACGAGGCTGATCGAGCCCTTGGTGTGGCCGGGTGTCGGGAGCACCTCGAATGTGCCGCCGGCCCACGAGACCAGCTCGTGATCACGGAGGCCCCGGGCGACCGGGACGGGGGTGGCACGCGTGAAGCCGGTGCTCGACGCGTCATAGCTGTCGTAGGTCCGCCGCAGCTGCCAGAAGGCATCCGTCGCGTCGAACAGGCCCCGCTCCCGCTCCGGCACCCAGATGGGGATGCCGAGCGCTGCCGCCCGGCCGTCGCCGCCGCACTGGTCGCGGTGATGATGCGTGTGCGCGATCGCGACGATCTCGCGGACCCCGGTCTCCTCGAGGACGTCGAGGATCCCGCCGGACCCGAAGTCGACGAGGAGTCCCCGCTCCCCGGCGGCCCACAGGTACACATCACAGGTGTCGCGATACCACCACAGGCTCGGCGAGAGTCGGACGAGCCTGCCGACCGGCTCCCCACCCGACGGCGGACTCCCCGGTCCGCTGCCGTCGCGGGAGGGCGAGTGGCTCACGGTGCGCGCGTCCTCACGCCGGGCTGTGGAGGAGCCCGGTGCGGCCGCCGGGTGACCCGGTCCAGCCGGTCCCGATGTCCGCCGTCATCACGAGGACTACCTCAGTCGATCAGGAAGCCGCCATTGATGTCGGTGACCTCGCCGGTGATATACCCGGCGTGCTCCGAGCACAGGAACGCGACGAGCGCGGCGACCTCGTCGGTGGTCCCGAAGCGGCCGACGGGGATCCGCGTCACGAGATCGCGGGTCGCGGCGATCATCTCGGTGTCGATGAGTGCGGGCGCGAGGGCATTCGAGGTGATCCCGAACTTCGCGTACTCGTTGGCGATGGACTTCATCATCGTCATGAGGGCGCCCTTCGACGCCGCGTAGGCGGCGATCGATCGCGCGCCACCGGCCTTGCCGGCAGACGACCCGATCCCCAGCAGCCGTCCGTACCCCTGCTCGCGCATGCCCGGGAGTGCCCGCCGCGCGGCCAGGAACGCCCCCGTGAGGTTGATCGCCAGCGTCCTGTTCCAGAGCTCGAGCGTGGTCTCCTCGAACGGGACGATCGGGTAGATGCCCGCGTTGAGTACCAGCACCGAGACGGTGCCCAGCGTCTCCTCCACCTGCGTGAAGGCGGCGTCAATGGCGGTTTCGCTGCTCACGTCGCACGCGATCCCGAGGATCCCCGGGTGGTCGGGAGCCGCGAGGTCCAGGGCCGCCACGCGGGCACCGTTGGCGGCAAGCGTCTCCACGATCGCCTTGCCGATCCCACGCTGCGCGCCCGTCACCACCGCCACCCGACCGTCCAGGCCGTCGACCCTGATCATCGCCGTCTCCCTGGCAAGCCCGGAGCACCGGGCTGGTTACGTTTCCAGTGCCACGCTACCACACGGCCTCGCCGGGGGCCACTCGGACTCGTGGGAACCCATGGAGGTCGGAGCCGCCAGCCTGGGGGTTGACGCACTGCCAGATTGTCCTACAGTCAGCGGAGTAGCGTTGGCGCGGCCCGCCACAGGCCATCGGCGCCTTCGCGGAGTCATCCGCCCTCGGGACAATCTGCGAGTCCACCATGCTCATCATTGACGCTCACGTCCACGTCTACTCGCCTGACGAGGCGCGCTACCCACCCAAGCCGGATGCCCGGCGGCCGCCCATGGGAGCTGGTTCGGTCGAGCAGCTCGATCGCCTGTGCCTCGAGAACGGCGTCTCCCGCGTCGCGCACATCAATGCCCTGAGCTTCTACGGCTACGACAACCGGTTCCTTCTCGACCTCACGGCGCTGCGCGACGGGCGCATGGCGGCCATCTGCACGCTGGATGGTGAGGATCCCGACAGCCCGGCTCAACTTGCGTTGCTTGCCCGCGCCGGCGGCGTCCGGGGCATCCGGATGGTGCCCCCCGCCCCCGGGGGACTCCAGCGGCCTGGCGTCCGTGCCCTGTGGCGGGCGGCTGCGGACCTCGGGCTCGTGGTGAACGTCGTCGTGGGCCGGGAGCAGGCCGGGGCCCTCGCTGCCCTGCTCGTCGAATTCCCCGACACGCCCACCGTCATCGAGCACGCGCTCATGATCCAGGCCACCACGGATCGAGCGGCTACCCTGCGGGATCTGCAGCAGCTGTCCCGCTTCCCGAACGCGGTTGCGGAGCTGGTGGACCTGCCGCTGCTGAGCACTGGCCCGTTCCCGTTCGATGACGCGTTCCCGACCTGCCTCGCGATCATCGAGTCGTTCGGACCCGAGCGCTGCGTGTGGGGAAGCAGCTACCCCGCAGAGCTCTGGATGCCGAACACGACGTACCGGGAGAGCCTGGACGCGATACGCGTGGAGCTCCCGATCGACGACGGAGCGCGCGCCGCGATCCTCGGGATGACAGCCGATCGCCTCTGGTTCAGCCCGTCCCACTGACGGGCGCTGTCCCGGGCGCTGTCCCGAGCGCCGTCACCGGCCCGGTTGGACGCGTCGCGCCGGCCCACCTTCGGGTCGCGTGGATCGCCGTCGCCGCGACGATCTCGGCGCCCAGGCGTTCGAGGCCGCACCTCGGGCGCGGGGCCGCACCTCGGGCGCGGGGCCGCACCTCGGGCGCGGGGCCGCACCTCACCCACGGGGCCGCACCTCACCCACGGGGCCGCCCGTGTCGATCACCACATCACCATGCCGCCGTCAGCGTTGATCACCTGCCCCGTGACGTAGGCGGCCTCGTCGGAGAGCAGCCAGGCGACGATCGCCGCCATCTCGGCCGGCAGGCTGGACCGGCCCATCGGCACCGTCCGGAGCCGGGCCTCCGCAAGCTCGTCACGACTGATCCCGCGCGACGCCGCCACCTCGTTGAGCACGCGCTCCTGCATGGGGGTGTCGGTGATGCCGGGGCTCAGCGCGTTGACCCGGATCCCCCGCGGCGCGTAGGCCATCGCGAAGGAGCGGGTCACCTGCGATACCGCCGCCTTGCTGATCGCGTAGGCCGCCGCCTCCGTCGTCGCCACGAGCTTGGCAGAGGGTGACGAGAAGTTCACGATCGACCCGCCATCGCGCATCCGCTCGCCCAGCTCCTGGCACAGGAAGAAGGCGGACTCCACGTTGACGGCGAACACGCGCCGGAGGTCGTCGGTGTCCACCTCGCTGATCGGGCGCAGGACGATCGTCCCTGCGGCGTTGACCAGCCAGTCGAGGGGGGCGTCGACCGCCACCAGCATCTCGTCCGTCGCCGCCACGACCGACGCGCGGCCCGCCGGGGTGGACAGGTCGGCAGCGACCGTCCGCGCACCTTGTTCCGCCAGCCCGGCGAGGCCCTCAGGCCGCACATCGGTCGCCAGGACGGAATGCCCTCGTGCGAGGAGCAGCGCCGCCGTCGCCTGCCCGATCCCGCTGGCGGCTCCGGTGACAACGGCGTGCCTGATGTCCATGCGGCCACTCCCCTTCCGGGCGACCCCGACCTCGTCGCCCGGCGTACCGGGCTGGTTACGTTTCCAGAGCCACGCTACCATACGGCTACGCTGCGCACGCCGCGCACGGCGCGCACGGCGCGCACGGCGCGCACTCGCGGCACCAGGGGAGGGCGGATGAGAGTCGGCATCGACAGCTACTCCTACCATCGGCGGTACGGAGAGACACGCGTGGGCGAACTGCCGCACCCCGATCGCTGGCCGCTCGAGCCATCCGCCGCCATCGCGCACGCACGAGCCCTGGGCGTGGACGACCTCTTCCTTGAGACGTGCTACCTGCCGGGTCCGGGTGAAGCTGCCGCCAGCCTCGGTGCGACGGCACCGCTGCGCGTCGGCTTCTCCTGGGGCCATCCCTGGCCGGACGGGCAGTTCCATGGCCTGGAGGGTGGGCGCCAGCCCGGCGCCGAGGTGGACCTCGCACGGTGGATCGACGCAGCATCGAGCCTTGGCCATCCGATCCTGCGTATCACGGCGGGCAGCCCGGCCAGCCGTGGTGACGAGCCTGCCGACGTTCTCGTGCGCCGCCTCGTCGACCCCGTTCGTCGGGCGGTGGACCTGGCCACCTCGGCCGGGGTCCGCCTCGCGCTCGAGAACCACGGCGACCTGCGGGCTGCGGACATCCTCGACCTGATCGAGCGCGTTGGAAGCCCGGGGCTCGGCGTCTGCCTCGACAACGTGAACCTCATCCGCGTCGGGGACGACATGCTCGCCGGCACGAGGGCCCTGGCTCCCCACACGCTCCTGGTGCAGCTCAAGGACCACCTGCCGGGCGACCCGACTGTCGTCGGAGGCCCGGTCTGCACCGCCCTCGGCGAGGGCGTGGCACCACTCGATGCGATCCTCGAGGTGCTCGACGACGCAGGATTCGGGGGAGCCGTGTGCGTGGAGCTTGCCTCGCTGGGAGGCGGGGACGTGGATGAGATGGCGTTGATCGAGCAGAGCGTCACCTGGCTGCGGGAGCACGTGCCGCAGGCGGTCGGAAGCACGCGTCGAACAGCCCGCATGGGGGTTGACGAGTTGCCAGATTGTCCTACAGTCTGAGGGACGGAATGGGTGTGTCGGCATCGCCCGATGGGCCCCGTCATCGGTAGTGGTCCGCCCGACAGGGCGGTCGTGAAAGGGGTCGAGCGCACATGGCAAAACTCAGGCTGGGTGTGATCGGGGCCGGCTCGTGGACCGTCAGCTCCCACCTCCCCTTCCTCGCCGCGCATCGCGACGAGGTCGAGTTCACGATCATCAACCGGCGCAACCCGGAGCTCCTCAAGAAGATCCAGGGCAAGTTCGACTTCAAGGAGGCGACGACCGACTGGCACGAGGTGATCGAGTCCAAGCCGGACATCGTCGTGGTCGGCAGCCCGCCCGGATACCACCACGACCAGGCCAAGGCGGCGCTCGAGGCCGGCGCGCACGTCATGTGCGAGAAGCCGTTCACCATCGCCCCAGGGGATGCCTGGGATCTCGCCCAGACGGCGGAGCGGACCGGGAAGGCCCTGATCCTCGCCTATGGGTGGAACTACCGGCCCATGGTCATCCAGGCCCACCGGATGATGCACGAGGACGGGGGCGTCGGCGAGATCGAGCACGTCGCCCTTCACATGGACTCCGTGACCCGCGAGCTCCTGTCCGAGACGGGTGCCTACCCGGCGGCCGACCCGGAGCTGGTCCCGCAAGCCGACACGTGGTCCCGGCCGGAGACGTCGGGGGGCGGATACGGTCAGGCGCAGCTCACCCACCTGCTGGGCGTCTCGCTGTGGATCACCGACCTCCGCGGGCAGGACGTGTTCGCTCTCATGTCGGCTCCGCTGGGCGCCGCCGTGGAACTCCATGATGCCGTCGCGATGCGCTACACGAACGGCGCGATCGGCACCATGAGCGGCGCGTCCAGCCACCTCGGCGGCGCGAACAACCGGCATGCGGTCGAGGTTCGGGTCGTAGGGTCGAAGGGCATGTTCCACCTCGATCTCCGCGAGAACCTGCTGTGGCGCTACCGGAACCCGCAGGACGACGTCCGTGTGCCGCTCGAGGCGGACGCCGGGCTGTACAACTGCCAGGGCCCGATCGATGCGCTTATCGAGGCCGGCATGGGCCGGCCGTTCGCGAACAACTCGCCCGCCGAGCTGGGAGCGAGGACGGTCGAGATCCTCGACGCGGCCTACCGGAGCGCCGCGTCGGGCGTCCTGGAGCACGTGAAGCAGGGCTGAGCAACGGCCGGTCCCGCTCGCATCGCCGAGCGGGACCGGCGCTCCCCGGCCGATCGGAGGTAACCGGGGTGCATCCCCGCGATGTGGTTCGCGCTGCCCAGGGCCGCGACCACGGGAGGCTCTTGCAGGTGACCGAGAACCCCGCATCCGCGAACCCACGGATCCTGACCGGTCGCCCGGCGCCCGCTCGCGAGCCGCTGGTCCTCCGGGCCGGGCCCGTGACGGCGCTCCTGGATGGCGCCGACCTGCGCCACGTCCGTGTCGGCGACACCGAGATTGTCCAGCGCGTGTACATGGCGCTTCGCGACGCCCAGTGGAACACGATCCCCGCGGCGTGCTCGAACTGGCAGCTCGACGTGGGTCCAGACCGGTTCCACGTTGCGTTCGATGCCCGCCATACGCACGAGTCCATCGACTTCACCTGGCGCGGCGTGATCGACGGGGCACCCGACGGAACGATCAACTATGTGCTCGACGGGACGTGTCACGGCCTCTTCCGCTACTGCAAGATCGGCTTCAACGTCCACCACCCCCTCGACGGAGCGATCGGGCGGCGCTACCGGGCCACGACCGTGCACGGTGATGTCCGCGGCGTCCTGCCGGAAGCGATCGACCCCCAGCGCATCGTCGATGGGAAGCTGTCAGGCATGTTCGAGCCCTACCAGGCGATTGCGATCGAGGTCGCCGACGGGCTGGAGGCGGTCGTGGCGCTGGAGGGCGACCTTCTCGAGCTGCAGGACCACCGCAACTGGGCCGATGGCAACTTCAAGTCGTATGCGACGCCGCTGGCCCTGGGGTTTCCCTTCGAGTCCGCGGACGGCCAGCGGATCCGGCAGGTGCTGACCATCGGGTTCCATGGCTCCATCCCATCCCCGATGCCGCACGAGCCCACGACCATCCAGATCGGCGACGCGTGCGGCCCGATGCCGGCCGTGGGTTTCGGGCAGCCGAGCCATCGCGAGCCACTCAGCCCCCGCGAGGCGAGTCGGCTGGCGGCGCTACGCCCCGCGCACCTGCGCGTGGACCTCGTCGCCAACGACCCCGAGGGGTCCACCGTCCTCGAGCGCGCCGCCTCGGATGCGCGTGCCGTCGGGGCGACGCTGGAGGTCGCCGTGCACGCGAACGACGCCAGCGGCCCCGCGCTCGCCACCCTCGCCGAGCGCCTCCGTGCGGTCGATGTCCGCGTCTCACGGGTCCTCGTGTACTTCCTTGCCGAGGGCTACAGTGCAACCGCCGGCCTGACGCCGGCGGCGGTCGTCCGGCTGGTCCGGGAGCACCTCGAGCCGGTCACGGGCCAGGTGCCGTTCGCCGGGGGGAGCAACCAGACCTTCAGCGACATCAACCGCGAGCGGCCGTCCGACCCCGCGCTCACCGGCCTGTGCTTCCCGGTCTGTCCCACGGTCCACGCAGACGACGACGCGTCGATCGTGGAGAACCTGGTCGGGATGTCCGAGGTCGTGCGGATGGCCAGGTCGTTCGCGGACGGCCGACCGATCTCGGTGAGCCCGGTGACGATCGCCACGCGATTCGGGCCGTATCCCGGTGGTCCGTCCACGCCGGATGCCCTTCCGGCCGCGGTCGATGTCCGCCAGGCCTCCCTGCTCGGTGCCGCATGGACAGCCGCGTGCATCCGGCACCTGGCCATCTCCGGCACCGCGAGCGTGACGTTCTTCGAGACGAGCGGCTGGCGCGGCGTCCTCGAGCGCGACAACGGATCGCCCGATGCGCGGTTCCCGTCGCGGCCGGGCGACGTGTTCCCCATGTACCACGTCTTCCGGGACATCGCCGAGCTGCGCGACGGCGCCGTGCTCGCAACAAGGTCGAACAGGCCGCTGGTTGCGGAGGGCCTGGCGATTGGCGATGGATCCGGCGTCCATGTCCTGATCGCCAACCTGACGCCCGCGCCGCAGCGGATCGTCGTCACCGGCTTGGGGAACGGACCAGTGTGGTGCCGCATCCTGGATGCTGCGACGGCGGACGCGGCAATGGCGGACCCCGACGCGTTCCGGCTGAACCGGCAGGCGGCAGGCACGAGCACAGGCCTGCTGACGCTGGACTTGGAGGCCTATGCCGTTGCGAGGCTCGACGCCGCGACATCCACGTAGGTCCAGGGGCCGCCAGTCAGGCCTGGCCGCCCTCCGGCAGCGTTCCGGGCTGGATCACGGGCAGCGCCGGCTTGGTCCGCCCGATCCGCTCGTACTCGCGCTCGGGGATCGCCTCCAGGGTTTTCCAGACCGTCCACTTGCAGGAGGGAGGTGACGTGGGCTGGCCTGGTCCCTGCCAGAGCGGCGGGTCCACGGTGCGCACGGGGTGACCCCATCGCTCCGCGGGCAGGATCGACAGCGTGTAGCTGCAGTGGGCGCAGTAGTAGCAGACCCCCTTCTCGCCCCACGACCAGTCGTGGGCCTCCTGCGTGACCCCAAACTCGTAGGGGGCCAGCACGCGCGACCCCGTCCCCTCGATCGGGTCCCCACGCATGCTCCGACCGCCTGACCCGCACGGGTCGAAGCTCAGCTCCCAGCGATCCTCGAACTCCGTGAGGTTGGTGTCCCCACGGCGCTCCGTACCCACGAGGTGCGCGCGCATCGACTCGAGCGAGATGTAGAGGTTCCGCGCGAGCGTGTCGGCGTACGGACGGGTGCGTACGTCGAACACCATGTAACGCTCCTGGATGAACGGCTCCAGGACAGAGCGGTAGCACGGATCGAGGGCATCCTCACCAAAGCGCCGGGCGACCCAGGCCAGCACACCGGCCATGAGATCCGCGTTGCGGTCGTGGAGCCGGCGCCAGTCGCCGAGCAGGTTCTCGACCTCCTCGTCCGCGTCCGCAACGGTCATGTCATAGCTCCGGATCCCATTGCCCAGCCTGCCGGCGCGCTCGCCAAGGTCGGCCCACCTGGCGCGGGTGTCGAGCGGCGTGCCATCGGGGTATGCCAGCAGCCTGGCGAGAGACTCGAGCTCGTCCGTGATCTCGGCCTCCGTCACGCCCTGGGCCCGGAGCCAGTCCAGGAAGCCGTCGGTCCAGACCCGGTAGATCAGGTAGATGATCTTGGCCTCCTCCATGAAGGAGTCCACCAGTTGGGCTGCCACCTCACGCCGCCCGGCGTTAGGGCCGAACGTGTCGCCTGCCTCCGCCAGCACCTCGTGGATCTTGGTGACGGTCGAGATCGCCTGGTCTGACCAGTCGCCCGTCCGGATGCGCTTGCCGATCTCGTCGGACCAGGTGAGGTGGGACACCGTGCGAAGCCTCCGTCGTAGCTGGGTCCGCGACTCCGTCGCTGCGGCGGATCACGGGGTGGTAACGATTGCAGCGCCGCTGGCGAGCATACCACTCGCCGGCTCGGTCGCGGGCCCTGTGGACCCGTGAACGCGGCGCCGGGGAGGAGGTCCGGCGCCGCGTCCAACAGGCTTGGCAAACGGAGGTCAGCCCGCGCCAGGCAACCCGGCGTTCAGGACCGGCAGCTCGCGCGCACCCATGGCCCGCGAGCCGAAGGCCGTCGGCTTGGTGCGCCCGACGCGCTCGTAGTACTCCTCGGGGACCGCGGTCGGGTCCTTGAACATCTGCCACTGGCACTTCTGCCGGACGGCGGGGTCGGGGTCCGTGTCCGGATACGTGGGCGGATCGATCACGCGCACGGGATACCCGAAGCGGTCGATCGGCATCTCCTCCATGAGGACGATGCAGTGCGCGCAGTAGAGGCAGACCCCGGGCGTGTAGTGGTTCCAGGTGTGCCGCTCCTGGGTGACCGCCCAGTTGTAGGGCGCCTCCATGCGCGCAGGCGTCCGCTCGATCCAGTCGCCGCGAAGTGTCCGGCCGCCCGAACCGCAGGCGTCGAAGCGCAGGATGTAGCGGTCCTCGAGCTCGATCAGCTCGAAGTCGCCCGTCCGCTCAGGGCCGACGAGGTGCCCGCGCATCGCCTCACAGGCGACGAGCATCAGCGTCTCGAGCGCCTCATCCCAGGGATGCTTGTCGATGTCGAACTTCTCGTAGCGCCACACGAACAGCGGCATCAGCACGCGGTCGTACATGTCGCGCACGGCCGGCTCACCCAGCTCCTCGAGCACCAGCGACATGAGCGCGTAGGTGTGATCGACATCCCGATCGTGGCACTGGCGCCACGTCTCCTTGGAGACGTCCAGGAGCCGCTTGGCCTCATCGGGCTGCTCGCGGTAGGTGGCGGCCGTCGTCTGCTGCATCTCGCTTAGGAACCGGTCCCAGTGGCGCCGCGGCTGCCACGGCGAACCGTCCGGCAGCTGTGCGACGCGGACCGCCTGCGCGTGGCGGTCGGCGATCGTGGCGGCATCCACTCCCCTGTCGGCGAGGTAGCCGCTCAGGTCGCTGATCCACTGGCGGTACAGGGTGAAGCAGACGTTGGCCTCATCGATGAAGTACGCCTCGAGCTCGGCCGCGTTGTCCCAGCGGCTCTCCTCGAGCGCCTCGCAGATCTTCCGGTAGGTCGAGATCTTCTGGTCTTCCCAGGTACCCAGCCGTACCCGGCGTCCCAGGAGCTCGGTGAAGGCGATCTTCGTCTCGGCCACGGGTCAGCCCCCTGGAGGTAGACTTCGGCGACGTTTCTGGTAGCGATTGCAGCGCCGTCGCGGAAGCGTACCATGCCGTTCGACAACCGTCACCAGGAGGATGTGCGACGTGGCGCCGGCAGCCGTCCTCGCGATGCTCGCCGCGGTCGCCAACGCCCTGGTGGCCATCATCAGCAAGGGCCTGGCGACGCGCCTGCCGGCACGCCAGCTGATCGGCGCCCTCTACGCCTGCAATGCGCTTATCCTGCTGCCGCTCGCACCGTTCGTGGAGTGGCGCTGGAGCCCGACGATCGTGGCGCTGCACATCGTCTCCGTGGTGCTGATGGCCGTCACCGCCATCTCGGTGTGGGACATGTTCGATGCCGGCACGGCCTCCGCCACCACGACGGCGACCGCGCTCAGCCCGATCCCCGCGGCGATCGGTGCGGCGGTGCTCGTACCTGCGTCGATCCGGCCGATCCAGGTCCTGGCCGCGGTGCTTGTCACGCTGGCGGTGCTCATGGCCCTGCGGGACCAGTTCGGGCCGCTGGGCCGGCGAGGGACGCTGCTGCGTGTGCTGGGGGCTGCAACAGGGGCGGGGCTCCTGACGGTGGTGACGCGCCTGCTTGGCGACCAGGGCGTCGGCGTCGTGGAGACCTACGTCGTGCGGACGACGCTCGCGGCCGCGGTGTTCATCATGCTGTTCCCGCCCAGGGACATCCCGGTCCGGGCCACACCGCGGTTGTTCGGCCGGGCCGTCGTGGTCACCACCTACTTCGTCCTGGCGATCCTGGCCGCCCAACAGGGCAGCCCGGTGGTGGTCCAGACCTGCCTCGCCGCGACGCCGTTGATGGTCCTCGCCTGGGAGTCATGGCGAGCCCGCCGGCGGCCGCCTGCCGGGATCCTGGCGGCGGCGGCGCTGGTTGCCGTGGGCGTGGCGGTCAGCCTCTGGCTCTCGAGGCCGCGGCGCTGGTGAGGCCCGGCGCCGGGGGTCGCGCCTCAGCTCGCGAGCTCTCCGAGGACCTGGACGATCGACCGGCGCAGCCGGGCGACCATCTCGTCGATCTCAGGCTCGGTGACCGTGTACGGCGGCGCCACCGCGATCCAGCTCGGTGCGTAACGGATGAGCATCTGCTGCCGATGGACGCAGTCCTTGCCCACCCGCACCCCGAAACCGACCTCCGCCGGGAACGGCTCCATGGTGCTCGCGTCGCGCACGAACTCCACCCCGATCATCAGCCCCCGGCCGCGGATGTCGCCGATCACGCCCAGGTCGCGCAGGCTCTCGAGCCGCTGCACGAGGTAGCTCCCCCTCGCCGCGCACTGCGCCACGAGGTCCCGCTCCTGGATCTCCTGCAGCACGGCGATGGCCGCCGCGCACGCGACAGGATTGCCACCATACGTGTGGCCGTCGGCGAACGCCCGCCCGGGGTCCTCCGAGATGAACGCATCCGCCACCTCGTCGCGGAACGCGACGGCCGACATGGGGATGAACCCTGCCGACAGTCCCTTCCCGGCGCACAGGACGTCGGGGACGAAGCCAAAGGTCTCGCAGCCCCACATGTTGCCCGTCCGGCCGAAGCCCGTGGCGACCTCGTCGAGGATGATCATGACGCCGTACCGATCGCAGATCTCGCGGATGATCGGCCAGTACTCCTGGGGCGGAACCACGTTGCCGGTGGAGAGCTGGATCGGCTCAGCCATGAACGCAGCAACGGTATCGGGACCCTCGTACTGGATGACGGACTCCAGGAACCTGGCGCAGGCGACACCGCAGTCCGGATAGGTGAGCCCGTACGGGCAGTGCAGGCAGTTCGGTGGCGCGACGTGGCGGAACCCGCCCACCAGGGGCTCGAAGGGCATCTTCCGGTTGGACATGCCCGTCGCGGCGAGCGCGCCCAGCGTGACCCCGTGGAAGTTGAGGTACCTGGAGATGACGGTCTTCTTGTGCGGGTGACCGGTCTGGTGGAAGTACTGGCGGACGAGCTTGATGGCCGTTTCCGTTGCCTCCGAGCCGCCGCTGAGGAGCTTGATCGTCGTCAGCCCCTCCGGCATCACCCTGCCGAGCATCTCGACGTACTCCACCGCCCGCGCGTTGGTGGACAGGATGGGCGAGCAGAACTCAAGCCGCTCGAGCTGGCGTGTGATCGCCTCCGCGACCCGCCGGTTGCCGTGGCCCAGGGCGACCACCCAGACGCCGGAGATCCCGTCCAGGTAGCGCTCCCCGCGCACGTCCCAGACCCAGATGCCGTCGCCGCGCTCGAACACCAGCGGCTGCTGCATGAACTCGTGCATCTGGATGAAGTCCAGCACCATGTGCCGGAGACGCTCGCCCGACAGGTAGTCGTCGGGCGTCCAGTTGTCCTCGGGCGGGATCATGGCTCCCTCCAAGAGTGCGGTGGCAGCGACCTGGCCTGCCCGCACCAGCGCCTGCGCCCCCGGCAGGACGTGCCCGCTCGATCCTAACGCAGCGCGCGGCCGATTGCTGGATTGTCCTACACACCGCCACGGCAACCAGCCCGCTGGCAGCCTCGTGTTGCCCGTCGCTCTGGCATCGATTGCAGCGACGCTGCTAGGATGTCCCTGCCAAACCCCCGTCGTCTCGCGTCCCGCTGGAGGCCCCGATGGAACGGATCCTGATGTACATCCGCATCTTCCCGGGCACGGAGGCGGAGTACGACAAGCGGCATGCGGAGATCTGGCCGGAGCTCGTCGCCGAGATCCAGGAGTCCGGTATCCGGAACTTCACCG
Source organism: uncultured Chloroflexia bacterium (assembly GCA_963748625.1). GTDB lineage: Bacteria > Chloroflexota > Limnocylindria > Limnocylindrales > CSP1-4 > CAIXZV01. The sequence continues at coordinate 252,593 of CAVVJT010000007.1, forward strand.
GATTCCGGCGGGGCACCGACGTCTGGTACTACGGCGAGTGCCATCCCGACGTCGCCACCGCCTTCGGCGTCCACGGTCCGAAGCCGGCCAACACGCGCTGGAACCACTTCTTCCGCGACGTGATCGCTGAGATCGCCGACGGGGATGGCAACCTGCTCCGCTACGACCAGGTCTTCCATACGGACGGCCCGCCCCTCGACGGACCCATGACCCGCGGCTGCTTCAGCCTGGTGATCGACCCCGAGCGTGCCGGTGACTACGACCGGCTCCACGCGGAGGCGTGGCCCGAGATGCTGGAGGCGATCGCCGACGCGGGGTTCCGCAACTATGGCGGGTTCCGGCGCGGCGCCCATGTCGTCTACTACGGCGAGTACTACCCGGACATGGCGACCGTGTTCGCCAGGATCGGGCAGACGGACGTCAACCGCCGCTGGGGCGAGGCGTTCGCCGGGATCATCACCACGATCACGGACAGCGCCGGTGCGCTGCTCACGGCGGACGAGGTCTACCACAACGACTGACGTGCGCGACGACCGGCCGCGGCTCGCCGTCGTCCACCCGTACTGGACACTCTGGGAGCACACCGCCGGGCCCTCGTTCCGAGCGGACCGGCTCGCCCTCGCGCGACGCGTGGCCGCCTCCCTCGACGATGCCTTCGAGATCGTCGGCGTGGGCGACTTCGCGTCGGCCGCCGAGGCCACCGCACTGGCCCCGGCCTTCGCCGCGGGCGGTGCCGACGTGGTCCTGGTCCTCCAGACGATGGCGGCGCCGCCCGCCTACGCGCTCGCCCTCCTCGACGCCCTGCCGGGCGTGCCCGTCGTGATCTGGGCCCTGCACGAGACGGGCCTCGTCGACGGGGGGTTCGACCACGGCGGGATCACCACGCAAGGGGCGACGGTCGGCGCGCCGATGCTGTCCAACATCCTCGGCCGCCGGGGGCGGCCGTTCGAGATGGTGCTCGGGCGCCTCGGCGAGGCCGCGACGGTGGGACGGGTCCGGGACGCGCTGCGCCTCGCGGCGGTGGCTCGCCGGATCTCGTGCGCCCGGCTGGGACGGGTCGGCGTGCCGGTCGACGGCTACCTGCACGTCGACGTCGACGACGAGGAGCTGCGAGCGGGCACCGGGATCGAGGTCGTTCGCATCGATCCCGCGGAGCTGGTGGAGCGGTACCTCGCCGTCGACGACGCGCGGGTCCGTGCGCTGGACGCCGAGGTCCGGGCTGGCTGGGTTCTCGAGGACGACGTCGATGCCGGGGAGAGCCTGGTCCGCTCGCTGCGGGCCGCCGTGATGCTCGAGGATCTCGTCGCGGACCACCGGCTCGACGCAGGTGCGTTCAACTGCCACGTGCCCCAGTTCCGGTTCGGCGAGCCCATCGGCATCGCGCCGTGCTGGGCCCTGGGCCGGTCCACGTCGGCCGGCGTGCCCTGGACGTGCACCGGCGACATCCTCACCGCGGTCGCGATGCTCACGACCAAGCGCCTCGGCGGCGCCGCCGTGTACCACGAGATCGAGGCCATCGACTACGCGACCGGGGAGGTGGTGATCGCCAACAGCGGCGAGCACGACCTCGCCTGGCTGGCGCCCGGGCGAGCGGCCGCGCATGCGGCGCAACGGGTGGTTCTGCGGCAAGGACCCGCACTGCGGCGTGTGCGCCGTGTTCGAGCCGCCGGCCGGTCCGGCGACCCTGGTCGGGTTCACGCCGCACCCTGATGCGCGCGGCGGTTTCCGGCTGGTGGCCGCCCGCGGCACGCTCACCGAGCGAGGCTTCCCCGAGACCGGGACCGTCAACGGGGCGTTCCGCTTCCTCGACGGTCCGGTCGAGGAGGCGTGGGCCCGCTGGGCGAGCGCCGGCGTCAACCATCACAGCTCCGCCACGCCCGGGGACCTTGCCACGGACGTGACGGCCATCGCACGGCACCTCGGGATCGAGGCGGTGGTCATCTGACGGCACTGCTGGGGCGGCCCGCCCAGCAGTGCCAGTGCGCTGAGGTCAGCCGCGGACGCGCCGCCACGAGAGGATCTGCGTCCCCACGCGCCCACGTACCGCGAACGGGTCTGCGCTCAGCGTCAGCTCGTTGCCGTCCTCGCTCAGTGTCACGTGCCGGCGTTGCGAGGTCCCGACCCAGTTCGGGTAGAGGCTCATCGTGACGTCGTGGACGACGTCGGTCCCCTCGATCCGGAACGTGCCCGAGTAGGCGATGAACGTGGCGTGGCCTCAAGGCGTTGCTCGACCAGGCCCGCCCTGCATGTCGGTGCTGTCGATCGGCGGACGAGCCGCCTGGCCGATCGTGGTGATCATCGTCCCGTCGGACGTGTAGACGACCACGCCTTCGGGGTGCTCGCCCATCGGCAGCTGCACGCCGTCCTCCCCGGGGGACGTCCACGTCACGAGCCGCCACGTGCCGGTGAGGTCGGACGCGGCCAGCGCCCGGCTCACGCCGGCACCGGGGCATCTTCGCGAAGCAGGCCCTCGTGCTTGAGCTCCGCCCAGAGGTCGGCCGGGATCGGGTGGGTGAACGTCGCGATGTTCCGCTCCAGCTGCGCCGGGCTTGACGCCCCCGGGATCACCGACGCGACGGCCGGATGACCGAGCGGGAACTGGAGCGCGGCAGCCGCGAGCGGAACGTCGTGGCGCCGGCACACGGCCTCGATCGCCCCCACCTTGGCCTGCACGTCGGCGGGCGCCGCCGCGTAGTTGTATTTGGCACCGGGCCCGGGCCCCGTGGCGAGGATCCCGGACTGGAACGGCGACCCGATGATGAACGCGCAGCCGCGGGCGACGGCCGCCGGGAACTCGTCGTCAAGAACCTCCTGATGCAGGAGGGTGTACGGCATGGCAACCAGGAAATAGTCGACATCGACAAGGTCCAGGAACCGCGGGATGTGGTCCCGAACGTTGATGCCGGCGCCAACGCCCCGGATCAGGCCGGACGCCTTCAGCTCCTCGATCGCGCGCCAGCCCGAGGCCGCCAGCTGGCCGAAGTACCAGTCGCGCTTCAGCCCCACCCCGTGGTACCAGTTGTCGAGATCGTGGATGGTCGCAAGGTCGTAGCGCCGGATCCCCAGCCGGTGCTGGCTCTGCTCGTAGGAGCGCATGATCCCGTCGTACGAGTAGTCGAAGACGACATCCATCTCGAGGCCGCCGGCCCAGGGAGCGCGATCGAAGGTGCTGCCCCTGGGGGCGCGCAGGAAGCGCCCGATCTTCGTCGAAAGCACGAACTCGTCCCTCGGCCGGCCGCGCAGCCCGGACCCGGTCCGCAGCTCCGACAGTCCCCGGCCATACCAGGGTGCGGTGTCGAAGTAGCGGATGCCGTGCTCCCACGCCGCGCAGACCGTCCCCACGGCCTCGGCCTCGCCGACGACGTGTGTCAGCTCGCCGATCGAGGCGCCCCCGAAGCCGAGCTGGGTAACCTGCACGCCGGTCCGACCGAGCGTTCTGAGACCTGCCGGGTCCATGGACTCGTCTCCTGCCACTTGCCAATGGAGGGGATGACAGCAGCCGGCGGCCCGGCACGTGCCGAACCGCCGGCATGTCCGCGCTCGCGCGCGGGATCTTTGACTACTTCGCGTAGTCCTTCGACGTTGTCGATGGTCACGAGCTTGACCGGCATGTAGACCTCGCGCTCCTTCTCGTTGTCGAACTTCGGCGTCTGCGCCGCCGAGGATCTGCTTGGCGAGGTCGACCGTGAGCGCGCCCATGCCGTACGGGTCCTGGGCGACGGTTGCGGAGAGTCCGCCGTTCTGGATGAGGGTGATGGCCTCAGGGTCTGCGTTGAACCCGACCGTCACGATGTCCTTCACCGGGTCCTTGCCAGCGTCCTTGATCGCGTTCGAAGCGCCACCCACCATCGGGTCGTTGCAGGAGAAGACGCCCGCGATGTCCGGGTCCTTGGCGAGGGCGTCCTTCATGACGGTGTAGCCCTGCTCGGCGACCGAGTTGCCGGACAGATCGGTGACGATCGTGTAGCCGAGCTCGGTGATCCGCTTCTCGAAGAACTCGTTGCGGCGGGCCGCGTAGACGGCGTCCGGCGGGCAGCCGATCGACACCACCTTCTTGCTCGCGCCGTCGTGGGTCTTGATCTGGGCGTCCATGAACTCGGCCGCCAGCGCTCCGCCGCCGCCGTTGTCGGAGATCACGATCGCGTCGTAGGGAGTGCCGCCGCCGCCGATGTCGTCGACGATGACCGGGACGCCCTTCTCCTTGGCCTTCTGGACGATCGGGCCGAGAGCATCGGGCTTGAACGGGCTGATGATCAGGACATCGACCTCGTCAAGGAGTGCCGTAGCGCCCGTGACCATCTCGTTGACGTCCGACTTCTCATCATGCAGCACGAACTTCCAGCCGAGCTTCTCGGCGGCCTCGCGGGTGCCCTTCTCCATCGCCTGGAAGAACTCGTACTGCATGTCCCAGACGGAGAAGCCGACGGTGATGTCTTCGACGGGGGCGGCCGAGGGGGCGGACGAGGGGGCGGACGAGGGGGCAGGCGATGCGCTGCCAGTGCACGCTGCAGCGATGAGCGCCACGCTCATCACCGCCAGCGAGAAGCGCCTGTTGAACGACACGATCTCCTCCAATAAGGCGAGCTCCGGACTGGCACGGGACGGCAGGTAGAGCCGGCGGCCGTGGGCCCGGGAGGCGGACGCATGCAGCAGCTCTATGCGACCCGGGTCACCTCCTCCTGCCTGCGGCGTCGGAACGCGCGCCAGCTGGATGGGCGTGCGTTGCCGGTGCGCAGGCCGTCGATGGCCAGCGCGGTGATGAGCACGACCCCGAGCACGATGCGCTGGTAGCTCGCCGGGACGTGCTGGCTCACGAGGAAGTCGTTGAGGCCTGACACGAGGAGGACGGCGGCGAACGTCCCGATGAGGGTGCCCCGACCTCCCTTGAGGCTCGTGCCGCCGAGCACGACGGCCGCGATGACCTGGAGCTCGAAACCTTCCGCGATGCCGCCGTCGGCCGTCCACACGCGCGTGACGAACGTGAGCGCGGCCAGGCCGACGCACACGCCGACGAGCGCGAACAGGAACATGCGCAGGCGAGCCTCGGAGATGCCGCAGAAGCGGGCCGCCTCGGGCGACGATCCGAAGGCGATCGTCCGCCGGCCGACCACCGTGCGCCGGAGGATGACCCAGGCTGCCCCGAACACCCCGAGCATGATGAGGAACGGCACGGGGATGCCGAGCACGTCGGCGCTTCCGATGGCCACGAAGAGCGAGTCGGCCTCGGAGTAGGGAAGGGTCTTCGGCCCGTCCTGCGTCAGCACGAACGTGATGCCCCGGTACAGGAAGAGCGTGCTGAGCGTCGCGACGAACGGGTTGACGAAGAGACGCGTGATGATCAACCCGTTCACGAGCCCGCAGCCGAGGCCCGCGGCGATCGCCGCGATGATCGCGAGCGGCGTGCCGCCCGCCGCATACCCCATGAGCGAGATCGCGCTGACGAGGGCGAGCTGACCGCCGACCGAGAGATCGAATGTCCCGTTCATGATGACCATCGTCATGCCCGCAGCGACGATCCCGACGTAGGCGCTCTCCCGCATGAGCGACTGGATGTTCGAGATGCTGAGGAAGCCCGGATCGATCACGGCGGCCACGACGGCGAGCGCCAGCAGCACCAGGGCGATTCCCCACCGCTCCCAGAGCGTGCTCAAACGGCGTGAGCGCGACAGCGCGAGCCTTGCCTGCGTGGCCGGCGGCGGAGGCGTCATCCCGTTGGTCTCGTTCATGACGGCCCTCTTCGGGCGCGGTGGTCGCGAAGACCCGTGACCGCGAGTGCCGCGACAAGCACGATGCCGACGCTGATGCGCTGATAGGCCGTCGCGACGTTGAGCAGGTTGAGCCCGTTGCGGATCGTCTCGAGCATCAGCGCCCCAAGGATGGTCCCGGCCACTGTCCCCCGGCCGCCCTTCAGGCTGGTTCCACCGAGGATGACCACGGTGATCGCACTGAGCTCGAAGCCGATGCCGAGGAGACCCGAGCCCTTCTGCAGCTGCGCGCTGATGAACAGGCCCCAGAGAGCGGCCGCAGCGCCCACCAGGACATAGACGAGCACGCGGATGCGGTTCACCGGCAGGCCGGTGACACCGGCCGCGTCGCGGTTGCTCCCGATGGCGCTCACCCAGCGCCCGAAGCGCACGCGGTTGAGGAGCCACCAGGCGAGGACTGCCGCGACGCCGGCGAGGATGATCGGCATCGGGATCCCGAACGGCCGCGCCCCAACCAGGAGCTTGAGCCCGGGGTCGGCGACGATGACATCGTGTCCGTTGGTGTACACGAGCGTGATGCCCCGGACGATCACGAGGGTGGCCATCGTGGCGATGAACGGCGTCACCTTGAGGCGCGTGACGACCAGCCCGTTGAACAGGCCGACGCATGCGCCCGCGGCGAGGCCGGCGCCCATGGCGAGGATCGTCGGGGTGCCACCGAGGATGAGCGTGCACGTGATGGCGCCCGCGAACGCGACCACCGAGCCGACCGACAGGTCGAACTCCCCCATCACGAGACACATCATCATCGCGAGGCTGGGGATGGCGATGATGCTCGCCTGGACGAGGAGGTTCTCGAGGTTCGTCGGCGTGAGGAAGGCGCTCGACATCACGGACAGGACGACAATCAGCACGGCGAGCGGCAGGAGGAGCGGGACGGCACCGAGGCCCTTGCGCACCCGGTCGACGACTGTCCGACCGGTCGCGGCCGGGGTTCCCGAGCCGGCGTTGAGGACGCTCATCCCGACACTCCGATCCGCGCGCCGGTCGTCGCGCAGGCGATCACGTTCTCCGCCGTGAGGGTGTCGCGGGACAGCCGGCCCACGACGCGCCCGGCCGAGAGGACGACGACCCGGTCGCTCATGCCCACGAGCTCGGGCAGATCGCTGCTCACCATGAGCAGGGCGGCTCCGTCGGCGGTCAGCCGGTTGAGCAGCTGGTGGATCTCCGCCCGCGCGCCGACGTCGACACCGCGCGTCGGCTCGTTGAGCAGGATGAGCCGGCCGCCCGGCGCGAGGGCGCGCCCGAGCATGACCTTCTGCTGGTTGCCGCCGGACAGCTCCGCGATCGACTGGTCGGGCCCGCGTGCCTTCACCCGCAGCGAGGTCATGTGGGTCTCGGCGAGCTCGCGCTCGGCCCGCATCGACAGCAGCCGCAGGAGCCCCCGCCTGACCTTGCCGAGGACCGAGATGCTCAGGTTCTGCTGGACGGAGAGGTCGGGCATGATGCCGGCACGCTTCCGGTCCTCGTGGAGGAAGCCGACCCCAGCATCGAGGGCGTCGCCCGGGGTCCCCGGCGCGAACGGCATGCCGCCCAGCTCCATCGACCCGGCTCGAACGGGCAGCGCCCCGAGGATGACCTGCGTGAGGTCGGACTGCCCTGCTCCGGCCACACCGCCGATCCCCACGATCTCGCCCTGCCGGACCTCCAGGTCCACCTCGCGCAGCATCGAGCCCGCGGAGAGGCCGGTCAGCCGGAGCACCACGTCGCCGCTGGGAACCTGGTCGCGCTCCACGATGGACGACACGTCACGGCCGACCATGAGGCGCACGAGCTCCGCCTCGGTCGCCTCGGCGATGCCGAGCGTCGCCACGTTGCGCCCGTCCCGCAGAACGGTCGCACGGTCGGCCACCTCGAAGACCTCCTCGAGGTGGTGGCTCACGTAGATGACGGCGCGGCCCTCGTCGCGGAGGCGACGGATGACGCTCATGAGCCGCGTGACCTCGGAGCTGTTGAGCGCGGCCGTCGGCTCGTCCATGACGATGACCCGGCCGTCCTGCGAGAGCGCCCGGGCGATCTCGACGAGCTGCTGGGCAGCTACGCCGATGTCCGCCACACGCGCGTCGGGGTCGATCTCCACGCCGAGCATCGCGAACAGCTCTCGGCAGCGCGCGCGGATCTCGCCGTACCGGATTCCGCGCGAGAGCCGGGAGATCGGCTCCCGGCCGATGTACACGTTCTCCGCCACGGTGAGATCGGGGAAGAGGGTGAACTCCTGGTAGATGACCGCAATGCCGGCCGCGATCGCGTCGCTGGGGCTGACCGGGCTGAAGGCTCGGCCGCCAAGCCAGAGGCGCCCGCCGGTGGGCGTGTAGACGCCGCCGAGGATCTTGAGCAGCGTGGATTTGCCGGCGCCGTTCTCACCGACGAGCGCATGGACCTCACCGGCACGCACGTCGAAGTGGACATCGTCGAGGGCACGGACGCCCGGAAAGTCCATGGTCACGTGCTCGACGTCGAGGAAGGCTGTGCTGGCGCCCTGGGCGCTCACCATCGGTCCACGGTGAAACCTGCCTGCGACCCACTGTGGCCGGTCATCCGGCTCCCGTTCGGAGTACGACTGCCAGCCTGGATGAGAACTGTCGGACGATCCTACACCATGGTTGCGGCGCGGATTCGATCCGCCATCAGGTCGTCCGCGACGCGCCGAGGCTCCCCATCCGATCGTCGACGGCGCCACCGCGCGGTGGCGCCGGTCCGTCCCGGGCTGCCGGCCCCGCGCTCAGGTCACGAGGACCGTTCGGAATCCCCGCCCCGCCTTCAGGTCCTCGAGCGCCTCGTTCGCCTGCTCGATCGGGCGGACCTGCTCGATGAGGTGATCTACCTCGAGGGTCCCCTCGAGATAGAGGTCGATCGCATCCCGGATGTCGTCCGGGACGAAACCCCGGGACCCGAGCACGGCCAGCTCGCGCCAGAAGATGTCCACCGCACGAGCGCGGAAGTGGTCGAGGCTGCTCCCGATCAGCACCACGCGCCCTCCCGGCCCGCCCATCGCGATCGCCTGCTCGTCCACGGCCGCCGAGCCCACGCACTGGATCACCACGTCCGGCCCATGGCCGCCCGTCAGGGCCTTGACCTCGGCGACGACGTCGTCGCCGGCCGCGATCGCCTCGTCGGCGCCCAGCCGGCGGGCAAGCTCGAGCTTCGCAGCCGACCGGGTGACCGCGATGACACGGGCGCCGAATGCCTTGCCGAGCTGGACCGCATTGGATCCAAGACCGCCGACGCCCAGGACGACGAGCGTCTCGCCGGCCTGGAGGTGCGCCACGCGCTTGAGGCCGTGGAGTGGTGTTGCCACGGCATCGGTGAGGACCGCGAGCACGGCCGGCGGCACGGGCGCCCGGGGCCTGATCAGGGCCTCGACCGGCCGCAGGACGTAGTCGGCGAATGCGCCATCCACGTCGACCCCCATGCGCTGGACATGCGGGCTGATGTTGGGCCGCCCACGCGCGGCCCACGGGTCACCGGGCGGCACGGTGATGTAGTACAGGGCGACCTGGTCGCCAGGGCTCACGGACGTGACGCCCTCGCCGACCGCGTCGACGATCCCAGCTGCCTCGTGGCCGGGAACGATCGGCCACGGCACCTTGTCCCCGAAGCCGCCCTTCTGCAGGAACACGTCCGAGCCGCACACGCCGCACGCCTCCACGCGGATGCGCGCCTCACCGGCCCCCGGCTGAGGGATCGGCCGCTCCACGAGGCGGAGCGGAGCGCCCGGCTGGGCGAACTCGGCGGCACGCATCAGCGAGCGCCCGCCGATGGCTGCGCTCGCCCGGCCGAGCCGCTCACCACGTCACGAACCCGCCGGCGATGTTGAGCATCTGGCCGGTCAGGTACGACGCGCGGGCAGAGAGCAGGAACAGGATGACCTCGGCGGCCTCGTCCGGCGTGCCTGCCCGGCGCATGGGGATCGCGTTGAGGCGTCGCTCGTTGAGCTCGTCGGGGGTGATGCCGTGGATGGGCGCGTTGAGCTCGAGGAACTGGCGCTGCATCGGGGTGTCGATGACCCCGGGCAGCACGCTGTTCACGCGCATGCCGCGCGCGGCGTGTGCCGTCGCGAAGGAGCGCGTGAGCGAGAGCACGCCCGCCTTGGCGGCGGCGTACACGGCCACCTCGGGAATCGTGCCCGTCTTCGCGGCGACCGATGAGACGGTGACGATCGCGCCGTCGTCGGGCAGCGCGGGCGCGAAGGCCTGCAGCAGGAAGAAGACCGACCGGAGGTTCACTGCGTGCAGGCGGTCCCAGTCGGCCTCGGTCACCTCGTCGATGCGCTGGCCCTGCGTCATGCCGTGGGAGAGCACGAGGGCGTGCACCCCCTCCGACGCGTCGAGGAGCCGCTGGCGGTCCTCGGTCAGCGTGAGGTCGGCCTGGATCGGCACAGCGCCGATCGCAGCGATCGACGCGCTCCCGGCCTCCGACCGGTGGACGCCGATCACCGTCCCGCCGCGCTCGACGAGGAGCGCAGCGGTGGCAAGGCCGATCCCGGAACCGGCGCCGGTCACGACGACCCGGCGCCCCGCGAACTCGCCCGTCATCAATACATCAGGAAGCCGCCCGACGCGTTGATGGTGGACCCGGTGATGTAGCTCGCGTGGTCGGATGCAAGGAACACGACCGGACCCGCAATCTCGACGGGCTCAGCGACGTACCCGAGCGGGGTCTGCTTCTTCATGCTCTCGTAGATCTCCGGCGAGAGGCCGGTCATCAGCATCGGCGTGTTCGTCTGGCCGGGCGACACGCAGTTCACGGTGATGCGGTGCGCCCCGTAGGTGCGTGCGAGGCCACGGCAGGCGGACGTGATGCCGCCTTTCGTTGCCGCGTAGGCCACGGACCCGCCGAAGCCGCCGGTCCACCAGCCCTGCGAGCTGAAGAGAATGATGCGTCCGCCGTTCCCCTGTTCGATCATCGCCTTGCCCGCGGCGCGCGCGAGGAAGAAGGCGGCCTTGAGGTTCACGTCGTGCTGGAAGTCCCAGTCCTCCTCCGTGACCTCGTCGAGCGAGCCGCGCCGGCGCAAGACCGCGGCGACGTTCGCCAGGACGTAGAGGTTGCCGAGCTCCTCGCGTGCCCGAGCGACAAGCGCATCGTGCCCGGCGAGGTCGCGCAGGTCCGCCGTCACCCCCACGTGACCGCTGCCCTCGAAGCCGGCGACCACCTCGTCCACCTTCGCCTGGTCCACGACGTCGACGGCCATGACCTTCGCGCCCGTGGTCGCGAAGGCCTCCGCGACCGCACGGCCGATGCCGCCGGCCGCCCCCGTGACGATGACGCCCTTGCCCTCAAGCCCGGCGCCCACATTCCAGCTCATGTGTCCTCCTGTCCAGCGATGCCCGTCCGGGCACCCTTCAGTGCTTGGCGAGGTAGCGTTCGGTCCGATAGCGATCGACGACCTCGTCGATGATCTCGATGCCGAGCCCTGGCTTTGTCGGCGGGTAGTACCAGCCGTCCCGGTGGCCGAGGGGTTCGGTGACCAGCTCGTGCTGCATGGGGTTCTCGAGCGGCTTGACCTCGACGAGCTGGAACGCGGCCGATGCGAAGCTCATGGCCAGGCTGGCCGCGGTCACGATGGCCGATGACCAGCAGTGCGCGTTCGCCTGCCGCCGGTGGAACTCCACGCGCTCCACGGCCTTCATGGACCCGGTGATGCCTTCGGCGCGTCCGGGGTCGAGCCCTACCACGTCGACCGTCCCGGTCCCCAGGATCCGCTCATACCCGTCGACATCCCACTCCTTCTCACCGTAGGCGATGAGCGACGTCGTCTTGCTGCGCAGGTTCAGGTAGCCCTCGTGGTCCCAGGCGCCCAGCGGCTCCTCGATCCAGTGGAGGTCGTACTCCTCGAAGGCGAGCACACGGCGGACGGCGGTCTTGACATCCCATTTGATGGCCCAGCCGCAGTCGAGCATGATCCACTTCCCCGGCAGGCCCTCGCGCATCCGCCGGATGTACTCGACGTCGCGATCGTGGTCGTACCCGAGGCGGGCGTCGCCACGCTTGCCCAGGCCCACCTTGAGGCCGCAGAGGCCGGGCTCCACCCACTCCTGGGCCTCCTCGACCATCCGCCCGATGTCGGAGTAGTGCGCGTGGCTCGAAGCCACCGCCGGCAGGCGGTCGTGCACCGCACCGCCGAGCAGCTGGACCACCGGGACCCCCAGCACCTTGCCCTTGAGGTCCCACAGGGCGATGTCGATCGCCGCGACGGCGAACGATGCCAGCCCGCCGCGATAGCCGTACCACCACATCTGGTCGCGCAGCGAGGTCCAGATCGCGATGTTGTCGAGCGGGTCCCGACCGATGACGCGGGCGGCCATGCCCTCGATGATCGACTTGACCGCGTAGCTGGCCTCCAGGAACGAGGTGACGGCCTCACCCCACCCGACGACGCCGTCGTCGGTCGTGATCTTCACGAGGCAGAGGTGGCGGGTCGAGTTGAAGTCGTTGGGCTCCGGGTAGCTGACCGGGATCGCCTCAACAGTCGTGACCTGGGACATGGCTTCCTCCCTTGGCGAACGCCTCAGACCCGGATGGAGCGCAGACCGAGCGCTGAGGCCAGCGCGGGGATCTCGATGTCCAGCCGACCTGGGGCCAGGGCGTTGTGGTGGGTGGCCCCCGAGGCGATCCAGCGATCGATGGCCTCGATGGCAGACCCCGAGTCGAAACGGAACATCCCGTTGGGACCACGCATGGCGTTGTAGCGGGACTCGACGACCTCGCCTGTCGCCCACGCGAGCGTCCAGCTCGAGCCCGTCGGCGACAGGCTGAGGAGCGTCGCCGGACCGCGTCGCAGGCCGAACGAGAGGCCGCTGCCCTTGCCGCGGATCCCGGGGTAGTGGTCATTCGCCTCGAGGGTGACGCTCCCGGGCGGATCGGCCCAGGCCGGGTCGCCCTCCCCGCCGGCGGCAACCAGCAGGAGCCCCGTGTCGGCCTCCGGCGTGTACCCCTCGCAATACAGCGCCGATCCCGCGACCTGCCTGGCGAGATGGAGCGCGATCGCCGTGGGCTGATCCCCCGTGCAGGCGATGCTCCGGCCCTGCTCGGCCTGGCAGGCGACCGCGAGGCAGGCGGTGATCCCGACCCGCTCCGAGTCCCTGAACCACGGGCCGTGGCAGTTCACCGTCCCGGCAACCGCCCCCGCGCCCTCCATCGCCGCGTCGAGCGCCACCGCGACGCGCGCGCTTCGCTCAGCCTCCGTCCCCGGTTCCCCGGCCCAGCGACGGCGGACGTCGGCGAGCAGGGCCGTCGTCGTCGCGGGATCCGCCGCCTCAACGGCCGCCTCCCAGGTGCCGCGGTCGATCGCGACCTCGCGCATCCCCAGGGCCGCGAGATCCGACGTCGTGGCCTCGACGTCGAGGTAGCCGGGGATGGGGTCGCCGATCCGCAGGACCGTCGCGCCCCGCAGCGATCCGGCGGCGGCGGCGGCGCGCACGGTGCGCAGCAGGCGCGCGACACCGGCCGGGTCGTCGTGCCCGGAGGTCACGACCAGCGGCGGACGGCCCTCGCGCACGCGCAGGTTGCCGTACATGAGGGCGCCGACGGTCGTCGTGTGCTCGGTCGCCTGGGCCTGGGTCAGCCCGTCCGCGAGGCGCGTCACGGTCGGCGCGTTCCAGATGACGAGCGGGGCCGTCGTGCCCTGCAGCGCGATCGCCGCATAGCTCGGCGGTGCAGCCATCGTCGGGGCGAACACGACCGCGTCGAACCGGACCTGCGAGAGCACCTCCGCGGCTCTGCGCGCGCCCTCCTCGTCCTCGATCAGCTCCGGAGCGACCACGTCGAACGCTTCGCCGAGCACCTCGGCCGAGCGTTGCGCGTGCGCGCGCATGCGCGCCGGGAAGTCCGGCGGCATCTGCGCGTCGAACATCGCGAAGCGCACGGAGATGAGCGCGATCTGCGGCCGGGGTGTGGTCATCGCGACGCCAGCGGCGGGCAGGACGCCCGGAGCTCGAACTGCATCGGCAGGATCACCGTCCGGGGCTCGACCTCCCCGCGGAGGTGCCGGAGCAGCAGCTCCGCCGCCTCGCGGCCCAGGCCGACCGTGTCGCGGCTGACGACGGAGATGGGGGGGTCGTAGAGCTCTGCGAGGGGCACGTCGTCGCAGGTGACCAGGGCGATGTCGCGACCCGGACGGACCCCATGCCGGGCGAACGCGCGCAGGCAGCCCACCAGCGGCTGGTTGCCGCCGGCGATGATGGCCGTGGGCGGTTCGGGCATCGCCAGCAGGGCCTCGGTCGCCGTTTCCCCGTGCTCGGCGGACAGCGAGCCCGCCCGAATGATCGTCTCGTCCGGGAGGCCTCGGCCGGCGACCGCCTCCCGCAGGCCGGCGATGCGCTCACGGACCGGGAAGATGTCCTCCGGGCCCGTCACGAGGGCGATCCGCCGGTGGCCCAGGTCGAGCAGGGCCTCGACCGCGAGGCGGACACCGTTGCGATGGTCATGGCGGACGGCGCTGACCCGGAAGCGGGGCGGCAGCTCGCGGTCGACGAGGACCAGGGGCAGCTTGCAGTCCTCGAGCGCCTGCAGGGTCTCCGGTGTCCGCTCGTTCGCGAGCGACAGGATCAGCCCGTCGACGCGTCGGCCCTCGAAGAACCTCACGTGCGCCGCGTCCAGGCGTGGATCGTTCTCCGAGTTCATGACCAGCATCGAGTAGCCGGCCTCACGCAGCCTGAGCTCCGCGCCGCACGCGATGTCCGCGATCAGCGGGTTGGAGATGTCGCCGACCACGAACCCGACCGACAGCGTGGCCCCGCGCCGCAGCGATTGGGCGAGGAAGTCCGGCTCGTACCCGAGCTGCTCGACGGCTGCCAGCACGCGGTCCCGCATGGGGGCCGACACGTCAGCGTGGCCAGATAGCACCCGGCTCACCGAGGACATCGCCACCCCGGCGAGGTCGGCGACGTCGCGCATGCTCGCCCGACGGGTCGTGCGACCCAATCCCTCAGGTTCCCTTGCCATGCTCCGCCGGATCGTCGCCATACAAGCCTTCCGGCTTCCCTCCCGGTATCGGTTTCAGCAACCCTAGCACAGCCCCTCGAAGCCTCGTGACGTCGATTACCGGTCGACGCGGTAGCGCTCGATGAACCCCTCGTCGAGGACCCAGCCGAGGCCGGGGCCGGCAGGGAGCGGGAGTTCCCCGTCGACGAGCGCCGGACGGTTGGCAAGCATCTGCCAGAAGATCGGGTCGCGTGCGGGCGAGAACGCCTCGACGTAGGTGCCGTGCGGGACGGACGCCAGCAGGTGGCTGGCCACCTGCGCCTCCTCGTGGTGACCCACCTGGATGTCGAAGGCGCTCGCAAGGGCGGCGACCCGCCGCCACTCGGAGGGGCCGCCGCCCCACGAGGAGTCGTAGTTGCAGACGTCGATCCCGCCGTTGAGCATCATCTCGCGCATGCCCACCCGGCTGATCTCGCTCTGGCCGGCTGCGACGTCCACGTTCCCGCGGAGACGGACGTCGCGCAGGCCGCGGAAGTCGGCGTGCCAGCGGGTCGGCTCCTCGAACCAGCGTGGCTCGATGCCCTCAGCGCGGATGGCGGCGAGGAACGCGAGGGCCTGCGGGACCGTGAAGCCCTGGTTGGCGTCCACGACGAACAGGAAGTCCTCACCTGCATGGCGGCGCGCGCGCACGAGGCGCGCCGCATCCTCGGCGGGCGAGCGTGCCCCCACCTTGAACTTCATCCCGACCATGCCGTGTTCGCCCTGGAAGAAGTCGATCTCCCGCTCGATCTCCTGCCCCTTCGCCGCCTCCGAGTCCGGGATGTAGTAGCCGCCGATGCCGATCATCGGGACGCGGTCGCGGTAGCCCCCCCAGAGACGCCAGAGGGGCTGCCCGTACGCCTTGCCGACGGCGTCCCAGACGGCCGTGTCGATGCACGCGATCGCCTGCATCGCGTACCAGCGCGGCCGGAGCTGATCGAAGGTCGCGGGCAGCATCGCCTCCCAGACGCGCTCGGTCTGGAGCGCATCGAGACCTATCACGCGCGGAGCAAGCTCCTCGTGCAGGATCTGCAGGATCGCCGACTGGAGCGGCTCGTCCTCGTCGGCGGTGTACGCCTCGCCCACGATCCCGTCGGCGGTGTGGATGCGCGTGATGATGGTGCAGCGGTTCCGCATCCGATAGTGGCTGCCCGCGTAGGTGAACGGCAGCGGCACGCGGATGGGAACCGTCTCAATCCGCTCGATCCGCAGCATCAGCCCTCCTCCAGGCAGTCCTGAGAAGCATTCCAGAGTCGTTTCCAGATGGCCGATCCTACGTGCGCCTGGACGGCGGGTCAACGGCGCTCACGGGCGGCTGCCGTTTGACCGCTCGGGCCTGTGCCGTGCACAATGCCGATGGGGCGGCTGGAAACGGTTGCACCCTCGAACCCCGAGCCGACCGACGGTCCACGCGAGGGTCCCCGGCCCGATCCGGGAGCGGACAAGGAGAGCAACGCATGACCAGCCCTCGAACGCCGGCAGACCCGGCGACGCTCGCCCGCTGGTATCGCCAGATGGTCGAGATCCGCCTGTTCGAGGACAAGGTCCAGCAGTTGTTCCAGACAGGCCAGATCGAGGGGACGACCCATCTGGCCCAGGGTCAGGAGGCCGTCTCCGTCGGCTCGATCTCGGCCATGGAGCCCGGCGACGTCCAGACGAACACCTACCGCGGCCATGGGGAGGCGCTCGCCTTGGGCATGGACCACGAGGTGGCCTTCGCCGAGCTCATGGGACGCAGCGCCGGTTGCTCCAAGGGCCTCGGCGGCTCCATGCACCTGATCGACGTGTCGAAGGGGAACATCGGTGCCAACGCGATCGTTGGCGCCGGCCTGCCGATCGCCCTGGGTGCGGCGATGGCGTTCAGGGTCCGCAGCGAGGGACACGTCGCGCTGACCTTCATCGGCGACGGCTCGACGAACATCGGCACCTTCCACGAGACGCTCAACATGGCGGCGGTGTGGAAGGCGCCGGTCGTGTTCATCGTCACCAACAACCTCTACGGCGAGTACTCGCCGATACGCACGACGACGCCGCTCGACGATCTCGCCCGGCGAGCCGATCCGTACGGCATGCCCGGGATCATCGTGGACGGCCAGGATGTTGAGGCCGTGCACGCGGCCGTGACCTCCGCGATCGCGCGGGCGCGGGCCGGCGACGGGCCCAGCCTCCTCGAGATGAAGACCTACCGCTATCGCGGCCACTCCCGGTCGGATCCGGCGAAGTACCGGCCCGCGGGCGAGCTCGACGCCTGGAAGGCCAGGGATCCGATCACGATCCTGGGTGGGCGCCTCGCCGCCGCCGGGATCCTCTCGGAGGCCGAGCAGGCCGCGATCCAGGATGACGACCCAGACCGCGATCGATGCGGCCGCCCAGCGTGCGGCCACGTCCCCGTACCTCGAGCTCGAGGAGACCGCCGACTATGTCTACGCTCGCTGACGCCCCGGCAGCCACGGCCGACAGCTCCGCCGTGGAGATGACCTATCGCGACGCGATCAACGCCGCCCTGCACGACGAGATGGAGGCCGATCCGAGCGTCGTGCTCCTGGGCGAGGACGTGGACGCGAGCGGTGGTGTGTTCAAGACCAACGAGGGCTTGCCGCAACGGTTCCCGGGCCGCGTCCTGACCACCCCGATCTGCGAGAACGGCTTCACCGGTGTCGCCCTCGGGATGTCGCTGCAGGGCCTGCGTCCGGTCGTCGAGTTCATGTTCGCCGACTTCCTGCCGACCGCCGGCGACCAGATCGTGAACCAGCTGCCCAAGTACCGGTTCATGTCCGGTGGACAGTTCGCGGTGCCGGTCACGCTCCGGGTCATCTCCGGCGCGACCGGACGTTTCGGGACCCAGCACAGCGCCACGGGTGAATCGTGGTACATGTCGCTGCCGGGGCTGCGCGTCTGCGCCGCGTCCACGCCCGGCTCGGCCTACGCGCTCCTGCGGGCCGCGATCCGTGACCCCAATCCCGTCCTCTTCCATGAGCACAAGGGCCTCTACGGCCGCAAGGGACCCGTCGAGCGCGGCACGATCGCCGACCTGGGCAAGGCGCAGGTCGTCCGGTCAGGCGCTGACGTGACCATCCTGGCAACACTGATGATGGTCGAGCGGGCCCTCGAGGCGGCCTCGATGCTGGCCGCGGAAGGGATCGACGCGGAGGTGGTCGACCTCCGCTGGGTCCGGCCGCTCGACATGGCGACGGTCAGCGCCTCGGTCGGGAGAACCGGCCGGCTCGTGATCGCGGAGGAGCAGGTCCACGCCGGCGGCTGGGGAGCCACGGTCATCAGCGAGCTGGCCATGGCCGGCGTCAGCTGGCGATCGGCACCGCGCGCCGTCAGCCTGCCCGCGGACATCCCCATCGCGTACAGCCCGCCGCTCGAGGATGCCGCCCTGCCCACGGCGCTGTCCATCGCCGCCGCGGCCCGTGCCTCGGTGCGCGCGTGAGCGCCACCGGGGCCTCCTCGACCGGGGGCCGGCCGTTCGACCACACCTCCCTCATCATCGACCGCATCGAGACGATCGCTGTCCGGATCCCGCTCAAGCGCCGCTTCTCGGGCAGCGCCTACTCGATGGTCAACCGGTGCACGATCGTGGTCCGGCTGCACACCGCGGACGGGATCGTCTCCGAGTCCTACAGCGGCGACACCGACGCGGAGCAGGACCTCATCGTGGGGATCATCCACGATGAGCTCGCGCCGGCGATCCTGGGGCGGAGCGCCACGGATCCCGAGGGCGCGTGGCATGCGATGGAACCAGCCACCAATGACATCCTCCGGGAGCGTGGATACGCGCTCCAGGCGATCGCGGCGCTCGACACGGCGATCTGGGACGTCTTCGCGCGTGCGCTCGGCGTGCCGCTCTACCGCGCGTGGGGCGCGACCACGGACTCCCTCCCGATCTCGATCATCGGTGGCTACTACCACCTCGAGGGAGATGCCCTGGGGGACACGATCCGGTCCTACGTGGACCGGGGCTTCGCCGGCTGCAAGTTCAAGGTCGGCGGGCGATCGCCTGCGGTCGACGCCGAGCGGGTGCGGATGGCCCGCGAGGCGGCCGGACCGGACTTCGCGCTGATGGTCGACGCCAACCAGGGCTACACGCGCGAGGAGGCGGTGGCCTTCGGGCAGCTGGTGCGCGACCTGAACATCCGCTGGTTCGAGGAGCCTGTGCGCTGGACGAACGACCGGCGCTGGATGCGCGACGTGCGGTACCAGACCGGCATCCCCGTCTGCGCGGGCCAGAGTGAGACCACGCTGCGGGGAATCCGAGACCTGGTCGTCGACGGGGCCATCGACGTGTCCAACTTCGACGCTTCATGGGCGGGCGGTCCGACGATCTGGCGCAAGGCCGCCGGCATGAGTGCGACGTTCGGGGTCCAGCTGGGCCATCACGAGGAGCCCCAGGTCTCCGCCCACCTGCTGGCCTCGGTGGCGGACCACACCTTCGTCGAGTGCTTCGACGAGGAGCGGGATCCACTGTTCTGGAACATCTCCGACTTCCCGACGCGGATCAGCGGCGGGCGGTACACGCTCCCGTCCGGCCCCGGCCTCGGGCTGGAGCTGGACTGGGACTACATCCGCGCGCACCAGATTGGGACACGGGTCACCGCGCGATGAGCGATCCGGCCGCGGTGGCCGGCCGGCCAGGACCGCTTGCCGGACTTCGCGTAGTCGCCGTGGAGCAGTACGGCGCCGGGCCGTTCGGCTCGCTGTACCTCGCCGACCTCGGCGCCGAGGTGATCAAGGTCGAGGACCCGGGCTCGGCGGGCGACGTGAGCCGCTACATCCCGCCGGGGCAGGAGGGCGAGGACAGCCTCTTCTTCGAGGCCTTCAACCGCGGCAAGCGGAGCATCGCGCTGGATCTCAAGAACGCGGCTGGTCGAGCCGTGTTCGAGCGGCTCGTCGCGGATGCGGATGCGGTGCTCAGCAACCTCCGGGGCGACCAGCCGGAGCGCCTCAGGATCACGTACGACCACCTCGCACGCGTCAATCCGCGGATCGTGTGCGTGGCCCTGACCGGGTACGGCCGCAGCGGCCCGGGGGCCACCCTGCCGGGGTATGACGCCCTCATCCAGGCGGAGGCGGGCTGGGCGGCGCTCACCGGCGACCCGGATGGGCCCCCGACGAAGAGTGGCCTCTCGCTCGCCGACTACATCGCCGGCCTGACAGCGGCCCTGGGCCTCCTGGCGGGTGTGCTGGACGCGCGCGCAACCGGTCGGGGGCGGGATCTCGACACCAGCCTGTACGACAGCGCGCTCGCAATGCTCAGCTACCCGGCCACGTGGTACCTGTCGTCGGGCGTCCGGACGACCCGCCTGCCGCTGTCCGCCCATCCCTCGGTCATCCCGTTCCAGTTCTTCCGGACAGGCGACGGCTATCTCGCCCTCGCCTGCCCGAAGGAGAAGTTCTTCACCGCCCTGGTCCAGGCGATGGACCTGCCGGGTGTCGGGGAGGATCCGCGCTACGCGACGTTCGCCGCCCGGGGCGACCACCGCTCGGAGCTCCTCGACACGCTCGAGGCGAGGTTCCTGGAGCGCACCACGGCCGAGTGGCTCGAGCGCCTCAGGGGCGTCGTGCCGGTCGCGCCGGTGCGCTCCATGGAGGCGGCGCTCGACACCAGTGAGCTTGAGAGCAGGGGCATGCTCGCCGCGTACGAGCACCCGGTGTTCGGGACGGTCCGCTCGGTCGGGCTGCCGATCACGGTCGGCGAGTACGAGCCGCGGTACCGCCGGGGACCGAGGCTGGGCGAGGACACGGCGGCCGTCCTCGCACGCCTGGGGTATTCCACTGACCAGGCCGCCGAGCTCGCTCGCGACGGCGCGTTCGGCACTCCCGGCGGGAGCGGAGGGGTCCCCTCGGAGGGCGCCGCGGTCTGACCGCTCCCGGGCGTGCCCGGCCGGTGTCGCCGCTCCTGCACGGCCTACCGGCCCGGGATCACCGGGACCCGTCGACCGGCTGCGCTCCCGCGTCGCGGGCGGCGTCGACCATCGCGACCACATTCTCGATCGGGGTCCCGGCAGCGACCTCGCAGCCGGTGCCGAGCAGGAAGCGCCGGCCGCCGCTCGCGTCGATCGCCCGTCGCGCCATGGCCGCGACATCCGCCGGCCCGGCCCGGAAGATCGAGGTGGGGTTCAGGTTCCCGCGCAGGCCGACGGCGGGTCCCGCCAGTGCCCGAGCCTCATCGAGCGGCACGGGCGTGTCGAGGTCCAGGACATCGAGCCCGGTGGCCACGAGGTCCGGAATGATGGGCCGGATGTCCCCGCACACGTGCATCAGGACGGCTCCCGCTCCGTCGGCATGGAGACGCCGGATCATCTCGGTGTGGACGGGCTGCGCGAACCGGCGGTACATCGCGGGCGAGATGGAGCTCGGAGATGACAGGGCGTCGCCCAGCATGATCGCCTGACCCCCCGCCCGAACGAGCTCCGCCGCGAACACGACCGCCACCTCGGCGCAGAATGCGAACAGGTCGGCGGCGAACGCTGGGGCGTCGATCAGGTCGATCAGCAGTTGCTCGCCGCCCCGAAGCTGGCTCGCCATCGACAACGGCCCTCGGATGTTGGGCACGATCAGCACCGAGTCTCCGACGCTGCGCGCGAGGGTGCGGGTGGCGTCGAGGAACACGGGAAGCCGGCCATCCGAGCGCGGGTCGGGAACTTTGAGGCGCCGCAGGTCGGCAGGCTCGGTCAGGACCGGCGCAACGACGCGGGGGAGCTCGTCGAACGGCTGCTCGACGGGCGCGCCCACGGCCTCGGCCTCGACCGTCACGTTCAGCGAGACGTGGATGGCGTCGTACCCGGCGCGCTGCTGCGCCGAGAGCAGGCAGTCGGCCATGATGGCGGGATCCGCCGCGAACCGCGAGACGGGGACCCCGGCCCAGCGCGCGGCTGCCGACACGACCATCGGGAACACGGGGACGCGATCGACCTGGTCGCCGGCCAGCGAGGCCAGGATCCGCTGCCTGGGGTTCACCGTCGTGGCTCCTCGCGTGACCGGGGGCGCCGGTCAGCCGTGCGGTCGGTGCCGGGATGCCTCTTCGATACGGGCGCACTCCACCCGGGCGCTGAACTCCACGTTCGAGTAGTGCGCCATCGTCTCCTCGAGCGTCGGCCCGGCGACATGGACGGTCCCATCGGGCTCGATGAGCAGGACATGCTTCATGCCGTTTGCGGCCGCCGTCTCGCGGGCGGTGGCGAGGGTGGCGGCCAGCCGCGGTCCGGCGAGAGCGCCTTCCTCCACGATGTGGTCGTCCAGGCGCGTGACGCCGCGCTTGCGCATCATGCTCGTGGCGTCCGGCATGGCACAGCCCTCGGCCAGCAGGGAGCGGAGATGGCGCGACGGGCCGGACACCGCGGCCACAAACTCAGGCCAAGCTGCGTACAACGCCCGGTGCAGCGCGTGGACGTCCGGATCGGCCGGCTCCGGTGGCGCCTCGAGGTCCCCATCTGCCAGCAGGCACGCCAGCGCCGTGGTCTCGTCGAGGCAGCGCATCCCGTCCGGGGTGCGGCAGCTGATGGCGAAGCGCTCCAGGGTCACGAACTCGCTCTCGAACAGCCGTTCGAAGATGGTAACCAGGCTCGCGGTAGCGGCAGCCGGCACCTTCGGCGCGGCGCTCACGCCCGACTCCCGACCCGGGCGACCCGGAGGCGGTCGCGAAGACGCTGCTCCTCCAGGCGCTGCCGGAGCACGTCGACAGCCCGGACGTTGGCCGACACGTCGCGGGCCACGGAGACCACGCCGTGGCCCGGGGAGATCGAGACGGCCCCGGCGGCGCGGGGGACCCCACGCAGAAGCGCCTCGACGCGCGAATCATGGGCTTCCGTCTGCGCCGGCAGGCCGGGCTCCAGCAGGCAGAGCGCCACGCCGAGCTCGTCCGCGGAGCCATGTACGACCCCGGGTTCCCAGCGGCCGGCGGCGGCCGCGCCGAGCGCCTCGGGCAGGTGCAGGTGGAACACCGAGCCGACGTCGTCGAAGGCGCGGTACAGCCGGAGGTGGAGCGACGTCTCCCGGGAGACTCGCGCAGGGTCCCCGGCCACGACACCGCCGGCGAGATCGTGGACGACCGTGTCCTCGGCCGCCAGGCGCCAGCCGTCGTTCTCCGACGCCTTCGTCGGGGTGACGATGACGACATCGCCGATGCGCAGGCTCATGTTGCCGCCCTGCAGCTCGGTCAACCGCCGATCGTAGAGGAGGTATGCCACCCGGGCCAGGATGGTGCGCGCCGCCGCGAGCTGCGCGTCCGTCACGCCGATCAGGGTCTCCACGGGCCTAGTGTATCGATGGGCCACCACGTCCGGGAAACCGGATTGGCGAAGCGGCGGCAGGCCGCGGCCAGTGACGACCCGCGCAGGGCGATCGCGGCCAGCCGCAGCGCGCCGATGCCCGAGGCCTCGTCCGACGCGAGGGTCGACACCGGCCGGCCGAGCAGGGTCGCCTTCAGCTGAAGCCCCCGGGCATGGGCTGCGCCGCCGCCGGCCGCCACGATCCGATCGACGCTCCCACCTGCGGCCGTCCACGCGTCCGCGTACTGGCGGAGGACGCCGGCGCAACCCTCGAGCAAGCCCTGGAGCACCTCGCCGGGCGGGGTGCCCGCCTCGATCGCCGCCCGCACCGCGTCGCCATCAGGGCGAACCAGGCGGCCCGTCGGGACGTCGGTGACGTCGTCCATCAGCATCTGGAGCCCGTGCGGGACGGCGGCCTCCACGTCCGACAGCAAGTGGCCGAGCGGGACGCGAGAGTAGCTCAGGTAGCGGTCGTCGAGCAGGTATCGATGCGTCAGGCCACCGACGGCCTCGGCAGCCGACCTCGTGGCAGCAAGGTCACCGACCCCGGCAAGGTGCTCGTACGTGCCGGCGATGTTCACCAGGCGGTGCTCCTCCGGGTCACTCGCGCCGAGGAACGCGCAGCAGTTGTCCATCCCGCCCAGGACCACCCGCGCGCCGGTGGCCAGGCCCAACGCCGCAGCGGGGGCGGGGAGGACGGACCACGATGCCGTGGACGGGCGGATCGCCGGGAGGACATCCGCTGGCAGGTCGGCGGCCGCGAGGATCTTCTGGCTCCACGAGGACGTCGCAAGGTCCATCAGCATCGTGCGCGACGCCCACGATGGATCCTCCGCGTCGGCTCCGCACAGCCGCTCCACGAGGAAGCCGCGGAGCGAGCGGAACCGGTGCACCCGAGCCATGAGCTCCGGGTGGGTCTCCCGCCACCACAGCCAGTGGAGGAGGAAGGACGGCGTCCGCGGGTCCTGGCCGGTGATGTCGAGGAGGTCGTCGGCCGACAGCGCGACCCGGTCCATGAGGCCGGGGTGCCTTGTCGGCCGGATGTCTCCCGGGGCCAGGGCCGGACCCAGCGGGCGTCCCTCGCGGTCGACGGGCACCATCGCCGTGCCGAGGCAGGAGACGACAACAGTGTCGACAGGATCGTCGGGGTGCGCCGCCGCCAGCCCAGCCAGGAGCGACGTGGCTGCGGCCAGCATCGCGTCCGCTGGAAACGCCAGCTGCCCGGCGGCCTCGGCGAGCACTGGCGTCGGCACGCCGTGCACCGCCGTGATCCCGCCGGCCCAACCCGCGAGCACAGCCTTCATGCGCGACGTCCCGATGTCCAGCGCAGCAACGCTCACGGCGTCCACCCACCTGCCGGGGCGTCATGGTGGGCCGTTGCGCTCCCCGCCGCCGACCGGAGCCCGGGCCTCATCCTACTGGGCCTGCTTCCGCGACGCTGCCCGGCGGGCGCGGGCCGCGCTTGCGGTGCGGCGACCTTTCGCCGCGTTCCAGCGGGGTAGGCGCCACGGGTCCCGGCCGGTAGACTTCAGACCATGGCAGAGGCGTCCGCCCCCAAGCGTTCCAAGACCGCGATCCCGCGCAACCCGGGCCGCCATGACCTGGGCATGAAGGCGACGCTCCTGTTCCCGGACAAGGACATCGTGGAGCGGTTCTACGTGCCGCTCGTCTACACGGCCTGCCGGACGTGCTACTCGGAGCTGGAGCCGCAGGAGATCTTCCGCCGGGCGGTGGCGGGTGAGGTCAACCCCGCGTCAATGCAGCGGCTGATCTCCAACGTGATCGAGTCCGGGCACGGCTCCACCATCGAGCACATCGTCTTCACGTTCGGCATCTCGGGCGTGTCGCGCACGCTCTCGCACCAGCTGGTGCGCCACCGCGCGGGCGTCGCCTTCGACCAGCAGAGCCAGCGGTACGTCAACTACAAGGCGGCCGCGACCATGCTCCCGGGCACGATCGCGGATGGGGCGCCGGAGCTGCGCTCGGCCTACGAGGACCAGATGGAGGGGTCGCTGGGCCTGTACGCCACGCTGGTGGAGGCCGGGATCCCGGGTGAGGACGCACGGTTCGTCTTCCCCAACGCCACCCGAACCAACCTCGTGATGACCACGAACCTGCGGGCCCTGATCCACATGTCGGGCCTGCGCCTGTGCACGATGGCCCAGTGGGAGATCCGCCGTCTGTTCCAGCTGATCCGCCACGAAATCTTCACCGTGTCGCCGTTCCTGGGCTCGTTCCTTGCGCCCAAGTGCGTGCCTCTTGGATACTGCGACGAGTTCAACAACCGCGACGGGCACTGCCCTATCCGCCCCCACAAGGACGCCGTGCTCGAGGCCTGGGCGCAGAAGCGCGAGGCCGCGAAGACCGCCGGGCGGGACCTGCCAGTCACCTGATCGATCGTCAGCACACCGCCGGCGACGCGCCGGCCCGAGGGAGGAACCAGCCAATGCCCCAGGCCAAGGACATGTCGAAGTTCGTGGTCGCACTCTTCGTAGCCGCGGTGATCACCGGCCTCGCCGCCATCCCGGGAACCGCCTGGTCGGGCTTCGTCCACGTGGGCCTGCTGTTCTTCGGCTCGTTCGCGGGCATGCTGCTGCTGATGCACATGCTGGACAACGCGGCCCAGGACGCGCTCGGCGGGCCGGCCCCGAAGAAGGCGACCGCACACCGGAAGCGCTGACCGTCCAGGCGCACGACGGCCCGGCCTCCGAGGGATGCCGGGCCGTTTCGATTCCCGTGGCCGGATGCGGGGCGCACCCGCGGGAGGCTACTTCTTCGGCGACTCCCGCTTGGGCTTCGCGGTCTTGCCTGAGGCGGAGGGAGGCGCCGATGGGCCACCCATCACCCGCAGCAGCAGCATCAGGCCGCCGGCGGCAGCCAGGCCGATCACTCCGAACTTGATCGTCTCCGCCAAGCCCATGGTCATGATGCCCAGGACCGTCATGACCCCTGCGAGGACCGCCATCACGATCAGGCGATTCAGGTACTTCACCGGAGGCCTCCCTCGACCAGCCGTCCGGCCGGCGTCTTCGTCATCATGTCAGTCGGCCTCGAGGCCGGCGATGAACCGGCGGAGCACCTTCGCGAGCCGCGGCCCAGCAGCGGCACCCGCCTCGAGGACCTCGTCGTGGGCGAGCGGCACGCCCGAGTACCCGGCGCCGGCGTTCGTCACGAGGGACACGCCCGCCACCTCGAGTCCCACCCAGCGTGCGGCGATCGCCTCGAGCACGGTGGACATGCCCACGGCATCCGCGCCGAGGGTGCGCGCCATCCGGACCTCGGCCGGGGTCTCGTAGTTCGGCCCGAGGAAGCCCATGTACACGCCCTCGTCGAGCTCGACGCCCTCGGCATCGCCGGCCGCGCGCAGCGCCGCCCGGTGGGCGGGGGTCCACACGTCCGTGAGGTCAATGAACCGCTCGCCGAGCTCGTCGGCGTTCGGGCCCATGAGCGGCGAGATCCCGGTGAAGTTGATGTGGTCGCTGATGACCATGAGCGTCCCCGGCCCATACGCGGGGTTCGCGCCGCCAGCCGCGTTGGTCAGGATCACGAGGCTCGCGCCCAGCTGCTTGAACAGCAGGACCGGCTGCACCACCAGGCCCGGGGCGTTCCCCTCGTACACGTGGAAGCGGCCCTGGAGGACCACCACCGGCACGCCGGCCAGGTGGCCGAGCAGCAGACGGCCCGCGTGGCCCGGCGCCGTGGCCACCGGCCAGCCGGGCAGCGCCTCGAAGGGGATGGCGACCGGATCATCGATCTCGTCGGCGAGGCTGCCGAGGCCGGAGCCGAGCACGATGCCCACGCGCGGCACGAGGTCCGTGCGGGCTCGCACAGCGGCCACGAGCTCGGCCAGACGGGCGGGCTGCTCGGACGGGGGGATGGGACGGGAGCGATCGACGGCGGTATCGGTCATGGTGGCGAGGATAGGCGAGCCGGGACCGGTTGCGGAGGGGCTGCGCGCACGGGGCGCCGCACAGCGGGCAGGTGGCGCCGCACGGCGGGCACGGGGCCTTAAACTTCGACGCCCGCCAGGAGTACTGACACCGGGATGCCAGTCGCGTCCTGCCGGGCGCCCAGCCGGCGAGCCCTTTCGGGCCAGCCCGCGCTGGTGAACGAAGCGCTCGAAGCTGCCGGGGCACCGGACATGAAGCAAGCTCCCTGTCCCCGGCCTTGATGTGATCGCAGCCGTGGTGCCTGGTGCCGGGCGGTTGAGGTGATCTCAGCCCGGCCGTCCCGGTTCGGTCTTGAGGCGATCGCCTCCGACCCTGGACTCCGTCGGCCCCTTCGGGCAGAACGAACGATAGGGCGGACGGCGGCCTGCTCCAACGAGGTTGTCCACGAACTGCACCCCTGGCAGTGGCGATCCATCCACGTGGTTGCCCGCCGTGTGGACAGCCTGTGGACAGACGCGGGCGCCTGTCCGGCGCGCGCCTACCCGCCCAGGGCGAACATCTCCACCTTCGGCAGCCGGTCAGTCGCCGCGCTGCGCAACTCGGAGTAGCGGTCCGTGCGGGTGGCCCAGACAGCGGTCACAAGCGCCGCCAGCTCGTCGTCGGTGGCACCCGCCCGCAGCGGGGCCTTGAGATCGGTCCCGCCGGTCGCGAACAGGCACGTGTAGAGGCTGCCCTCCGCTGACAGCCGGGCCCGGGTGCAGTCTCCGCAGAACGGCTGCGACACGGACGCGATGACGCCAACCTCGCCGCGCCCATCACGGTAGGCGAACCGGTCGGCAACCTCGCCGCGATAGGACGCGGCGACTGGCTCCAAGGGCATCTCCGCGTCGATCGCGGCCAGGATCTCGTCCATGGGCACCACGTCATCGAGGCGCCAGCCGTTGGAGTGGCCCACGTCCATGTACTCGATGAAGCGCAGGGTCACGCCCTCCTCGCGGGCCCAGCGGGCCAGGGGCAGAATCGCGTCCTCGTTGAGGTGCCGCCGGATCACCGTGTTGACCTTGACCGGCGCAAGGCCGGCAGACTGAGCCGCGGCGATGCCGTCGAGCACCCGTGCCACCGGGAAGTCCACGCCGTTCATCCGTCCGGCCACCTCGTCGTCGAGCGAGTCGAGGCTCACCGTGATGCGCTGCAGACCCGCCTCCGCCAGCGGACCCGCCAGCTGGCGAAGCGCGGAGCCGTTCGTGGTCAGGGTCAGGTCCACCGGCTCCCCGTCGGTGGTCCGCAGGCCGGCCAGGGACCCGATCAGCACGGGCAGGTCGCGCCGGACGAGTGGCTCCCCGCCCGTGATCCGCAGCTTGCGCACCCCGAGGCCCGTGAAGACCCCCGCAAGTCGCGTGATCTCCTCGAACGTCAGCACCGCCTCGCGCGGCAGGAAGGCGAAGTCCCGTCCGAAGAGCTCGGCCGGCATGCAGTACGGGCACCGGAAGTTGCACCGGTCGGTGACTGAGATCCGCAGGTCGCGAAGTGCCCGGCCATACCTGTCGGGCAGGCCGGGACGCCCATCGAACGCGGCGTCGGTGGCCTGGGCATCGGGGCGCGGCTGCAGGTGCACACGACCATGGTAGCCGGACGCCGCCAGGGGCAATGCAGCAGGGTTGGCGCATTCCACGAAGACCCTGCCAGGAGCGCCTTACGGCCCGTGGCCGGTGCGCCGGTACCACAGTCACCGCGAACCAGTACCTCTAGCGACTGCTCCGCAGCCCACTCGTCCGCCTATGGTGCGTCTACGCCACGGCCCACCGTGAATCCGCCGAAGGAAGAGTGCCCAGACCATGTCCTCCACCGAGACTCGATCCGGCTTCCGACTCCCCTGGACCTCCGACCGCGCGCACGACGGCCAGCCTGGCGGTGACCCGACGGAGCTCGCGGCGGGACCCGCGCCGGATATGGCCCCGGGTGAGGCTGTCTGGCCTGACATCGACGTCAACGCACGCCTTGACATGCAGACCACCCAGCCCCGCCCGCATGCGCCCCTGCCCGAGGAGCAGCCGCGGGCCGCTGCAGACCAGCCACCCGAGGATCCCGCGCTCCAGGAGCCCGCTATGCCTGCCATCGCCCCCGTCCCCCCGGCTCCGGTCGCGCCGAGGAGGCCGTCGAAGCTCATGGCAGACCTCTCCGCCGCCATCCGGGCGACGGCGGACGCAGCCCGCATCGAGGTGCTGGCCGACAACGATGCCGACGTTGCTGCCGTGGTCGCCGAGATCCGCGCCACGTCCAAGGAGGGCGAGATCGTCCTCAAGCACCGGGCAGACGAGGATGTCGCGGAGATCCGCGACTGGTCCAAGGCGGAGATCGCGCGCATCAAGGAGGAGACCGAGGCCCGCATCGAGGCTCGCAAGGCGCAGCTCGGCGACGAGATCGCCGCCCATGCCGCCGCGATCGAGACCCGTGTGGGCGCCGTCGAGAGCCTGGCCGCCTCCTACCGCAACGAGATGGAGGCCTACGCGGAGCGCCTCGCGCAGGAGGACGACCCTTCCCGCCTGGCCACGATGGCCGAGTCCATGCCTGACGCACCCGAGCTCGCAGGGATCGTCGCCGCCGACCTGGCCGACCTGCCGCAGCTGCCGGTCAAGGCCGAAGCCGGCACCGTCGACGTGGAGGCCAGCGCCGGGGAAGCCGACGTCGAAGCCGACGTCGAAGCCGCGGGCGAGGCCGACGTCGAAGCCGTCGTCGAAGCCGCGGGCGAGGCCGACGTCGAAGCCGACGTCGAAGCCGCGGGCGAGGCCGACGTCGAGGTCGAAGTGGGAGAGGCACCTGCCCTCGAGGCTGTCGAATCCGACGTCGAGGCTGACGACGAAGCCGACGTCGTCGCGGCAGTGGCCGCAGCGGCTGAGGCCGTCGACCTCGACACCCCCACCCACACCGGGGCCCCGTTCGGCTCCCCCACGCCCTGGGCCGTCGGCGACGAGTACCAGCCGCGCGCGGATCACGGCGCGCGGGGCTCTGACGTCCCGCGCTGGGCCGCCGGCGAGACCGTGAACGACGTTCCGCAGCCTGTCGACGGCAGCGATCCCGTGGATCGTGGCGCGATCATGGCCGCCCTCGAGGCAGCCGCCGCCGCGGTCGTTGCTGCCGAGTCTGCAGCTGATTCCGCTGACCAGGCCGAGGCCGCAGCCGACGTCGCCGAGACCGCCGCCGAGCTGGTGGTTGGACGCACAGGGAGCGGGGACGACCTCGACCCCGAGGCGCAGGCTGCCCTCTCCGCCCGTGTCGACGCAGGTGGCTTCGACACAGAGTCCTTCACCGACCGCCTCGCCTCGCTCATGCCCGGTCACGATCCGGCCGTGGACGACGGGTCCGTGCACACCACCCAGGTGATCGTGTCCGGCCTCGTCTCGGTCGCCAGCATCGCCAGCTTCAAGCGCCATCTCGGGCGCATCGCCGGCGTCGACGGTGTCGCGGTGGCGAGCGGACCCGGGGGCGAGTTCGTCTTCAACGTGACGCATCGGGCCGACGTCTCCTTCCGGGATGCCCTGCCCACGCTGCCGGGCTTCGCGGCCCGCGTGACCAGCACCGGCGATGGCATCGTCACCGTGATGGCGCGCGATCCGGAAGCGGAGGGCTGAGTTCCATGGCCACGTCCAAGTCCGGGCCGTCCGTCGCGATCCTGCTGCCCGCCTACGAGGTGGGGCCGGTCGCGACCGAGCTTGCGCATGGTGGCTTCGATCCGGTGCCGTTCGAGGATGTCCGCGATCTTGCCGCGCTCATCGCTGCCCGCCAGAACGTGGTGGCCGCGGTCCTCGACGCCGACACCGACCCCGAGGGCGCCTCGGCAGCCTGGGACCTGCTGCACCGAGACGGGCGCGCGATCCCCTCCCTCATGGTCATCGACCCGGCCACACTCGACCAGTTCGACATGTCGGCGAGCGGGCATGACACCGACGAGTACCTCACGCGGCCGTACTCGGCAGAGTCGATCCGGTGGCGCGTCGAGGCCATGTGCATCCGCTCGGTCGCCGTCGACGACGGGTCGGGGCCGGTCCTCCAGTCATCCATCGACTCGGGCGACTGGGGCCGCCGCGGTGAGCTCATCGCCGTGTTCAATCCGAAGGGCGGCGTCGGCAAGACGCTGGTCGCGACGAGCCTCGCTGCCGCGCTGACGGCAGCCGGGAAGCGGGTGCTGCTCATCGATGCCGACACGGTGACCGGCCACGTGCCCATCTCGCTGGGCATGGACGGTGCACCCACCGTCGTCGACGCCTGGCGCGACGAGCTTGACGGCGGGCCGTCCCTGACCTTCACCGAGATGGCCTCGGCGCACACGTCCGGACTGCGGATCCTGCCGCTCTCGGACAGCCCGATCCACACCGAGATCCTGGACCCGGACCGCATCTCCTCCGCCATCGCCAGCGCGCGGCGCAACTTCGACTACGTGATCGCGGACCTGCACCCCTCGTACAGCCCGCTGAACCGCTCGGTCTTCGACAAGGCCGACCGGATCCTGGTCCCGGTGACGCCGGACCTGCCGGCGATCCGGGCCGTCATGAAGCTGCGCGAGGTGGCGGACGAGCTGGGCATGCGCGACCGCCTCGCGCTCATCGTCAACCGCTTCAACCATGGCGTTCCGGTAACCGACATCGAGCATGCCGTGGGGCTCCCCTGCTACGCACAGGTCCGCTCGGCGGGGCCGGTCATCGTCAAGGCCACCAACCAGGGCCACACCCTCGTTGAGATCGCCCCCAAGGATGCGATCACCGCGGACTTCGCCATCCTCGCCGACCGGATCATGGGACGCGAGGTCGCGAGCGCCGCGAAACCCGCCTTCCGGCTCTTCGGCCGGACCGCGGGGGTCAGGGCCTGACCTAGTCGGGTCGCTCCGCCCCGGGGAGCGCCGGGGCTACGACACCCGTGCGCTTGTCCACCTGCACCACGCCGCGCAGGTAGAACCGGTTCACGAGGATCACGTCCACCTCGGGCTCGCTCACCACGTCCTCGCCGAGGGTGGCCCGTGCGTCGGTGACGGGCAGGAACATCTCCGTGGACCGGGCGAGCAGGCCCTCCGGCTCCGAGCCTGGGTGCATGAAGACGGTGCCCACCACGCGGAAGGGCGGCACCTCGAGGGCCACGTCGTACGGCACCTTGTGCACCTTGAGCGCCGCACGCTCGGTCTCGGACAGCGGCGGCAGGCTGTCCTCGCCGGCGGTCACCAGGATCAGGTCGTACGGGTCCACGCTCTGGAGGCCGGGGGCGGGATCGAGCTTGTCCGCCGCGGGGGCACCCCAGGAGACATCGCCGATCGCGATCGCCTCACGGCGGTTGAGCGCATCGGACAGGCGCCCGGAGATCTCCATGCGGCCACGCAGGCGCCAGTCCTCGGTCAGTGCCGTGAACGGGACCCCACGTGCCGCACCGGCGTGGAGGTGGCTGGAATCCACGCGGCCGGCCCCGGAGCGCGCGCCACCACCGCGCGTGGTGCCCTGGCCGGGACCTGCGCCGGTTCCCTGCGGACCTGGCTGGTCCTGCGCAGGCTGCTTGCGCTTGAGGAAGCCGAACGGCACGCGATCAATCCTCCGCTCTGCCGGTGTTGCCCTTGATGGTATCCACAACGGTGGCGTCAGCCAGCGTCGTCACGTCACCGAGCGATCGGCCCTCGGCGATGTCGCGCAGCAGGCGGCGCATGATCTTGCCTGAGCGGGTCTTGGGCAGGTCGGGCACGAACAGGAGGAACTTGGGCCGCGCGATTGGCCCGATCACGTAGGCAACGTGCTCCCGGAGCTGGGTGGCCAGCTCGTCGGACGGCGCCTGGCCGGACTTGAGGATCACGAACGCGAAGATCGCCTGGCCGGTGATGGCGTCGCTCTTGCCCACCACCGCCGCCTCTGCGACGGACTGGTGGTCCACCAGGGCGGACTCCACCTCCGTGGTGGAGATCCGGTGGCCGGCGATGTTCATCACGTCGTCCACGCGGCCCAGCAGCCAGAGGTAGCCCTCGTCGTCCTTCTTGGCGCCGTCGCCTGCGAAGTACATGCCCGGGAACCGGCTCCAGTAGGTCTGCATGTACCGTTCCGGATCACCGTAGATGCCGCGGAGCATGCCGGGCCACGGCCGCTTGAGGACAAGAAAGCCGCCGGAGCCCAGCGGAACGGACTCGCCCTGCGCATCGACGACGTCGGCCTCGACGCCCGGCAGCGGGAAGGTCGCGGAGCCCGGCTTGGTGGTGGTGACGCCCGGCAGCGGGCTGATCATGATCTGGCCGGTCTCGGTCTGCCACCAGGTGTCCACCACCGGGGTGGTGCCGCCCCCGATGACGTCCTTGTACCAGCGCCAGGCCTCGGGGTTGATCGGCTCGCCCACAGAACCCAGCACCCGCAGGCTGGACAGGTCGTGTGCCGCCGGGATCTCCTCGCCCTGCTTCATGAACGCGCGGATGGCCGTGGGGGCGCAGTAGAGGATCGAGACCTTGAGGTCCTCGATGATCTGCCACCAGCGATGCCAGTCCGGCGCGTCGGGGGCACCCTCGTACAGCACGCCGGTGGTCGCGTTGGCCAATGGCCCGTAGACGATGTAGCTGTGCCCGGTGACCCAGCCGATGTCGGCCGCACACCAGTAGACGTCGTCAGGCTTGATGTCGAACACGGCCCAGTGCGTGAACGCGGCGCCCAGCAGGTAGCCCGCGCTCGTGTGCAGGATCCCCTTGGGCTTCGCGGTGGTCCCCGACGTGTAGAGCAGATACAGCATCTGCTCGCTGTCCACCGGCACGGGCGGGCAGACGTCCGACTGGCGGCCCACGATGTCGTGCCACCAGTGGTCGCGACCCTCGACCATGTGGGCGCCATCACCGAAGCGGTCCACCACGAGCATCGCGGTCACCGTGGGCGTGTTGACCACGGCCTCGTCGGCATGATGCTTGAGGCCCACCTTCCTGCCGCGCCGCCAGCCACCGTCCGCGGTGATGACCACCTTGGCGCCGCAGTCGTTGATGCGGTCGCTCAACGCCTCGGCCGAGAATCCGCCGAAGACCACCGTGTGCGCGGCGCCGATCCGGGCGCAGGCAAGCATCGCGATCGGAAGCTCCGGGATCATCGGCATGTAGATCGCGACCCGGTCGCCCTTGCCAACACCCAGCTCCCGGAGGGCGTTGGCGGCCTTGGAGGTCTCGCGCTGCAGGTCCGCGTAGGTGAGCGTCCGGGTGTCGCCGGGCTCGCCGATCCAGTGATACGCGACCTTGTCGCCGAGGCCCCGCTCCACGTGCCGGTCCACGCAGTTGTAGGTGACGTTCAGCTCGCCGCCCTTGAACCATTCTGCGTTGGGCAGGTTCCACTCGAGGGTCTGGTCGAACGGCGTGTACCAGGAGAGCCGTTCCCGGGCGAGCCGTCCCCAGAAGCCGACCGGGTCGGCGCCGGCCTCGTCATACAGCGCCGCCGTGGCGTTCGCCTGGGCGGTGAAGGCCGCGTCCGGCGCGAACTTCCGGGTCTCGGCGAGGAGGTTCTCGATCGCAGGCCCGCCCTGGGCCTCGGGGTCGACGGACACGGAATCCTCCAGTGGCGCTCGTGGGTCGCGCAATGATAGTCGGGCAGTGGGTGGCGGCGGGCGGGTGGCGGCGGGCGGGTGGCGGGCCCCCTACCTCGCAGCGGCCGAGGTGTCCACGATCCACATCGAGGACAGCGGCCAGTACCGGACCAGGGCCCGGCCCACGATCGATGCGACCGGAACTGGTCCGAAGTCCCGCCCGTCCGAGGATGCCACCCGGTGGTCGCCCATCACCAGGACATGCCCTTCGGGGACGACCCACGAGCCGACATCCATCGTGACCTCCGTGGGCTCGGCGGTCCCGGTCTCGGGGTCCACGTGGAGATACGGCTCATCGAGTGCGGATCCGTTCACCCAGACCTGCCCGTCGCGGATCTCCACGGTGTCGCCGGCCACCCCCACGATCCTCTTGATGAAGGGCTCGCCGCGCTCGTCGAAGTCGGCCGGCGGGTGCAGGACGACCACCTGGCCGCGCGCGTACGGGGCCCAGAGGTGCGAGATCCGGTCCACGAGGACGTACTGGCCCGGCTCGAAGGTGGACTCCATCGATCCGCCGACGACGCGGAAGGGCTGCGCGATGAACACCTGGATCACGAAGAAGATGACAGCCGTGAGCAGGAGGGTCTGGGCGATCTCGACCATGATCCGCAAGGTCGGGCGCCGCCCGCCTTCCCTGGCCTCGGGATCGACGGCCTCGGGTGCCGTCACTCCGTGCCTGCCGACAGCTCGTCGTCGGACGGGCCGCCCGGCGTGAATGGATCGGGCGAGGGATCCCTGGCCAGCACCACCCGCTGGGGTCGCGGGATCTCGATCCCGTGCGTGGTGAACGCCGCCAGCAGGCGCTTGCGCAGCTCGCCGCCCGCGGCCCACTGCTCGGTGGCACGGACCAGCGCGAGCACCTTGAGCGTGATGCCGTACTCGCCCAGTGCCTCCACGCGCTCCACGTGCGGCGCCTCCATGATGCGCCGGCGCCAGGCCGGGTCGGCGTACATCGCCTCGCCCACGTCATTGACGACCAGGATCGCCTTCTCGATATCGGTCCCGTAGGCGACCGTCACGTCCTGGTTGATGCGGGCCCACACACGCGTCTTGTTGGAGGCCACCTTGACCTCGCCGTTGGGGACGTTGTGGACCACGCCGTCGAGGTCGCGCAGCGTGGTCCGCCGCAACGAG
Organism: uncultured Chloroflexia bacterium; assembly: GCA_963748625.1. Lineage (GTDB taxonomy): Bacteria > Chloroflexota > Limnocylindria > Limnocylindrales > CSP1-4 > CAIXZV01. The sequence continues at coordinate 288,188 of CAVVJT010000007.1, forward strand.
AAGTCCTCGACGGTCCCCGAAACGCCGGCGATCGTGACGACGTCGCCCTTGCTGTACTGGTTCTCGACCAGGATCAGGGCACCCGTGAAGTAGTCACGGACGATCGACTGGGTGCCGAAGCCCACGGCGATGCCCACGACACCGAGGCCGGCGACCGCCGGGCCGATGTTGAGGTTGAGCTCGCCCAGGATCATCAGCGCGGCGATCCCGATGATGAAGATGCGCAGGACCGTGGTGCCCAGCCCCTCGAGCGTGTCCATCCGCTTCTTGATCTCGACAGCGGACAGCTCCTGCGCGGTGCCTTCGAGCGCCTCCCGGTCGAGCAGCGTCTTGACCACGCCGTGGACACCGAGGCGCGCCAGCTTGAGCAGGACCAGCGCGATGACGACGATCAGCAGGATCGGCAGCGCGGTGTCCCAGAGCGTCGTGGTGAGCTGGGCGGTGAGTTCCTCGGGAATCGTCATGGCGCGCCCAGCCTAGCAGCCGGACGCGCCATGGTCGGTGGCGGCAGACGGGCGGGCGCGCCTAGGCCGGCGTCCCTCCCAGGCGGACGGATACGGCAGCGGCAGACTCGCGGACGTGCTGGACGAGCTCCGGGAGACGCTGTGGCGTGAGCCGGAACGCGGGACCCCAGATGTCCAGTGCGGCGATGATGTTCCCACGGGCATCGTGGACCGGGGCGGCGATCCCGTTGACACCCGAGTCCCATTCCCCGAACGCCGTGGCGTAGCCGCGGCGCCGGACGCGGGCCAGCTCCTCGAGGAGCGGCTCGAGCCCGGTGATGGTCCGGTCGGTGAAGCGGTCGAGGCCGCGCCGGACGAGCCGGAGGACCTCCCGCTCGGGAAGCGAGGCGAGGAGCACCTTGCCGGCGGATGCCGAGTGCAGGGGGACCGCGCGGCCCGTCCAGTCGCCCACGGCGACCAGGTTGGGCCCGTCGGCCTGGGCCACGGTCAGCATGGAATCGCCGTCGAGAACGCCCAGGCCGGTGGTCTCCCGGGTGGCGCGCGCGAGGCGCTCCAGCTCGGGCATCGCGAGCGCGCGCAGGTCCAGCGTGCGCTCGGCCTTCTCCGCGAGACGGATGACCACGAGGCCGAGCCGGTACTTGCCGGACTCCTCGTCCTGCTCCACCAGGCCCCGCTTCTCCAGGGTCGCCAGGAGGCGCGACGCGGTGGACTTGTGGAGGCCGAGGCGCCGGGCGAGCTCGGTCACGCCCGCTTCGCCATGACTGTCGCCCAAGGCGAGCAGCAGGGCCGCCGCCCGATCGACGGATCGGACGGCGTTCCCGTCAAGCGTCATGCGTTCGTCCTCTCCCGTGCGGCGTCAGTGCGCCGGAACGTCGAGCTCGCCCCGCGCGCGCAGCTCGAGGGCTGCGTCGAGCGAGTCGCTGAAGATCGCCAGGGTGCGGTCGACGATGTCGCCCTGCGCGTGGGCCTCACAGACGAACCAGGGTTCGCGGCTGTCGGGCTCCGGCATGGCGCCGCGGGCGTGCATGCCCACCGCGATCGCGTCGTAGAGCTGGTGGTCCGTGTTGGCCCAGTCGCGGTACTCGGACGCCACCTTGTCCGTGAACATCACGCCGAACATCGACGAGTGGCCGGTCAGGTGGTAGGCAAGGCCCTTGGCGTCGAGCATCCCGGCGATGCCGGCCCGGAGCTTGTCGCCGGTCGCGTGGATGGTGGCCAGGGCATCCGTGTCACGCAGGATCTCGAGGGTCTTGCGGGCCGCTGCCGCGGCGACGCGGTTGCCCGCGTAGGTGCCGCCATGGCTGACCTTGCCCGGCAGGACCGACATGACCTCCTCGCGCCCGCCGAACGCGGCCGCCGGATAGCCGTTGCCCATCGCCTTGGCATATGTGGCGAGATCCGGCGTGATGCCGAAGTACTCGGCAGCGCCGCCCTTGGCGAAGCGGAAGCCGGTCTTGACCTCATCGAAGATCAGGAGGATGCCGAACTCCTCGGTCAGGGCCCGCATCGCCTGGTGGAAGCCCGGCTGGGGCAGGATGCCCTGGGCGTTGCCCAGCACCGGCTCCACGATGATCGCTGCGATGTCCTCGCCCTGGCGCTCGAACAGGGCGCGCAGGCGTTCGATGTTGTTGTAGCGCGCCGGGATGATCGTCTTGGCGATCTCGGCCGGGATGCCGCGACCCCAGGCGAGACCGACCGGGTTGTCCTCGTCACCGAGGTCGGCCATGTTGTTGGGCGCGACCGAGATCAGCGCGTAGTCATGGACACCGTGGTACTGGCCTTCGAACTTCACGATCTTGGTGCGGCCCGTGAAGCCGCGCGCGACCCGCATCGCATGCATGGTCGCCTCTGTCCCCGAGACGGTCATGCGGGCCTTCTTGACCCACGGGTTGAGCTCCTTGAGGGTCTCCAGGGCGAGCACCTCGTCCTCACTGGTGAGCGAGAACGAGACGCCGCGGCGCATCCGCTCGTTGACGAAGTCGTCCACGCGGTCGTCCCCGTGGCCGAGGATGACCGGCCCGTAGCCCATGCGCAGGTCGACGTACTCGTTGCCGTCCAGGTCCCAGACCAGGCCGCCCTTGCCCCGATCGACGTAGACCGTGTCCTCACCCCAGGCACGGAAGTTCGAGTTGGTGCCGCCGGGGAGGGTCTCAAGCGCCCGCCGGTACATGGCGAGCTGCTTCTGCCGGGCGAGCTTGGGTTCGGGGAGGGCTGCGGGTTCGGCCGTCATGGTGTCTCCTGGCTTCTTCCCCGCCGCGCCCGTCCGGGACGCCGCCGCTGGGACCTGCGGCGTGCGGGGTGCCCGTTCCGTGCTGGCCCATAGGGCGGGACACGCGTTGCGGGCAGTGCAACAAGTGGTTCCGATCGTGCCACGCGGCTTTGACGGCTGTCAAACGGATTTCGTCCCATTGCTGGCCTTCCAGCTACGAATATCGAAGCCCTATTGGCGCCGTGGCCCAGTTTCCGCGTACATTGGGCTGACGATGCGCCTGCCCAGCCGCCAGCCCGCCCGTGTCGACCCCGGTCCCGCCGGGGGCTCGTTCTGGTTCACGACCGGTGACCCGGGCGAGCGTCGCCGGCCAGCGTCGGGCAATCGGACCGTGGACGTGGCCATCGTCGGCGGCGGGTTCACCGGCCTGTGGAGCGCCATCCGCCTGCTCGACGCCGATCCGTCGCTGCGGGTGGTCGTCCTGGAGGCGGAGCAGGTGGGCTGGGGAGCATCGGGCCGCAACGGCGGGTTCGTCGCGTCGAGCCTGACCCACGGCCTGCACAACGCGCTCCTCCACTTCCCGGACGAGGTGGACCTGCTCCAGGCCGAGGGGCTGCGGAACCTGGCCGACCTGGTGGCCTTCGTGCGCGACGAGGGGATCGACGCGGAGCTTGAGGCAACAGGCACTCTCGACGCCGCAGTGGAGCCCTGGCAGGTGGACGCGCTCCGAGAGCACGTGGAGATCTCGAACACCCACGGCAACCCGCTGGTGTTCCTGGAGCGGGACGAGATCCAGGGGGTGGTCCACTCGCACCGCTTCCTGGCAGGTGTCCGCCAGGATCCCGGGTTCTGCGTCCTGGTGAACCCGGCGAAGCTGGCCTGGGGGCTGGCCACGGCCGCCGAGCGCCGGGGCGCGACGATCCACGAGACCTCGCGGGTCACCGGCCTGCGCCGTCGCGCCGGGGCCGTGGACGTGCTGGTGGACGGCGGGGCGGTCGTGACCGCCGGCCAGGTGCTCATCGGCACGAGCGCCTACAGCGGCTGGCTCAAGCGCCTGTCACCTGTGTTCGTGCCCGTGTACGACTACGTCCTGATGACCGAGCCGCTCAGCGACGCCCAACGCGATGCGATCGGCTGGAGCGGGCGCGAAGGCCTCGGCGATGCCGGCAACCAGTTCCACTACTCCCGCTGGTCGGCCGACAACCGGATCCTGTGGGGCGGCTATGACGCCATCTACCATCCCGGCAACCGGGTCGACGCGCGGCATGACCTGCGCCCGGCGACGTTCCAGGCCCTGGAGGAGCACTTCCTCGACTACTTCCCCCAGCTGGCCGGGATCCGGTTCACCCACCGCTGGGGCGGGGCGATCGACACCACCACCCGCTTCACCGTCACGTTCGGCGAGGCGCTGGGCGGCCGGGTGCACTACGCGATCGGGTACACCGGGCTTGGCGTGGGCTCGTCTCGCTGGGCGGCGGGCGTGCTGCGGGACAAGGTCCTGGATCCCGGAGCAGACCAGCTGAAGTTGCGGTTCGTGCAGTCCCGTCCCCTGCCGATCCCGCCGGAACCCTTCCGCACGCCGGTCGTCGAGCTGATGCGCCGCCAGGTGGTGGCCGCGGACGCGAACGAGGGCCACCGCGGGATGTTCCTGCAGGCGATGGACGCGCTGGGGATCGGCTTCGACTCGTAGGCCTGGTGCCGGTGTGGCGCCGGGATGGGGTCGACCGGATCAACCTGGTGCAGCCAGGATCCACCCCCGGCACGCGAGGCCCACGCCCCCTGCAGCGCGCCCCAGCTGTGGGGCGACTCCGCACCCTGCACGCACACGCCGGGTCACAACCTCGACCTCTCGCCCGCAGACCACGCTCAACGCAGCCCGAAACGCCCCCCACGTGAGGCGCTGTGCAGGCCGCCGGGGCCTGGAACGCGACGGACCGCTCCGGAACACGCGAGGCTCAGCGCACGCGGCCGCCCGCCACCGGTCGGTGCTCAGGCTCGCGGGCTGCGGCGGCGGCGCGCAGCTCGTCGTCGATCGGGATCGGCCGGAGGCGACCGGCCGACTCGAGCGCCACTTCGAGCGCGCCGTGGACAGCGGCCGTGCTGATGGCCGGAGTGACATCGGCAACCGCGCCTGCCGTGGCCGGGTCGAACGCGTAGTCGAGGGCCGCCGACACCTCCTCGAGCACGGACCGCACCCGCGCCCCGTCGTCGACAATCAGGGCGATGCTCGTGAGCGACGCCCCTGCGACCACGCGCTGCGCGATCCCGCCCAGCTTCACGCCCCCCGCGAGCACGCTGTGGCGTCCGGGGCAGTACTCCCCGGGGAGCTCGCCGGCGACGGCGGGCACGCCCAGCCCGACCAACGCCCCGATCACCAGGTCCGCGACCACCGCGAACCGCTCGCCGATGCGCGCCCTTGGCTCGGCATCGGCGTACGCCAGCTCCAGGACCACGGATCGCTCGTGGTAGGCAGCTGCCTTGCCGCCCGGCGCCCGCAGGACCGGGTCGAAGCCGTGGGCGTGTGCGGCTGCGACGGCGTCGTCGAACCCCGGCCGGAATGCGTCCACCCGGCCGAACGCGAGCGTGGGTCCCGGGATGTACAGACGCGCCGCCGCCGGCGCCCATCCACCGGCCACCCGGTCGAGCAGGGCGTGTGAGACGGCCAGCTCCCTGACGGCTCCGCCGCCGGCAGGATCGCGGAACAGCAGCAGGTCTGGTCGACCAGGCACGCGGAACGTGCGCTCAGGCGGCACGCCGCCCTCGCTCCGCACGCCCCACTCGCTCAGCCTGCCGCGGGAACCCAGCCCGGCAGCTCCTTGGCCAGCGTGGCCAGCGGCAGCGAGCCGTGGCCGACCACCTCGTCGTGGAAGCGGCGCAGGTCGAACGCGGCGCCGTCGCGGGCCTCCAGCTCCTGGCGGAGCCGGCGGATCTCGCGCATGCCCAGCATGTAGCACAGCGCCTGGCCCGGCCAGCTGATGTAGCGGTCGGTCTCGATGTTGGCGTCGGTGGCCGAGAGGCCGGTCTTGAGCAGCCAGTCCACCGACTGCTGGCGGGACCAGCCGAGCCCGTGCAGGCCGGAGTCCACGATCAGGCGCGATGCCCTCCACGCCTGGGCATCGAGCATGCCGAGCCGCTCGCCGGCGTCGCGATAGAGCCCCAGCTCGTCCGCGAGGCGCTCCGCGTACAGACCCCACCCTTCCACGTACGCACCACCGATGCGGCGGGCGCCGAGGCGGCGGTAGACGTTGAGCGACGGATCCTCCATCTCGAGGGTGATCTGGAAGTGGTGCCCGGGCGTCGCCTCGTGGTAGGTGGTTGACGCGAGCTTGGTGTACGTCCGGCTCGGCAGGTCGTACGTGTTCACGTAGTAGATGCCCGGCCGGGAGCCGTCGGGGGTGGGCGGGAAGTAGTAGGCGAAGGGGGCGACCTGCTCCTTGAACGCCTCGACCGGCCGGACCTCGCAGCCTGCCCGCGGGAGTCGCCCGAACACGCGCCTGGCCGCCTCGTTGGCGCGGCCGATGTCCTCCGTCGCGCGGGCGACCAGCTCCTCCTTGGACGCAGCCTGGTTGGCCGGCTCCGCCTCGAGCGCGCGCCGGTAGGCGGCGACGTCATCCCCGAAGCCCGCAACCTGCGCCAGTGCGCGGCGCTCGACGTCGATGGCCTCAAGTTCCGCGAGACCGATCGCGTGGACCTCGGCGGGGGCGATGTCGAGGCTTGTCCAGCTGCGGATCGCGTAGCGGTACTGCGCCTCACCGTCGGGCGCGGAGATCAGGCCGGGCACCTCGCGCGTGCTGGCGAGGTACTCGTCCCGCAGGACGGCGAGGTAGCGGGCGTCGGCAGGCTGCACGACCTCGCGGACGACCTCGGCGACGCGGGCGCGGGCGGCATCGTCCGCGACCGAGCAGGCGGTGGTGACCGGGTGCTGCTCGGCAGGCACGGCGCAGAGCTGCTCGAGCTGGGCGATGGTCAGCTCCGCCACGATCCGCGCGGCAGTGCGCCCCGAGGCGATGCCCTCGCGCAGGATCGCGGTGTTCGCGTCCATGAACGGCCCATAGGCCCGGAGGCGCCGCAGCCAGCGCTCGAGGCCATCCGGCGTGGCGGCCGGCTGGAAGATCGCGATCTGGGCCAGGATCGTCTGGGGTCCGTCGATCTGGTTGACCTGGGTCATCTCGTGCGCCCCGATGGCCTCGCCCTCGACATAGAGGGCGGCGATCCGGCCGATCACGTCCCGCGTGATCCGGTCCTCAAGGTCCAGCTCGTCCTCGGGGATCGCGGCGACGGCGCCCTCGGCACGCCGGTACGCGGCGATCGTGTCCGCCCGGCCCTGCGGGCCCGGATCGTCGATGCGATCGTCGAAGCGGGAATCGCCGTACACCGTCGCCGTGAGGGGCGACAGCACGAGGAGCTCCTCCCAGAGGCGGGTGGCGATGGCATCGGTGCGCGATGACTGGTGCGTCACGAGGAACCCCAAGTGCGGGCGCCGGCGGGCCCGACGCGGCCGTCTGCAACCAGGCCAGCGTACCCCCGGCGACGATCCGGTGAGGACCCACCGGTGCCCGATCTCGAGGTCAGCCCCCGAGGCGCATCAGCCCCCGAACAGGGCGAGCTGGTCCCCCGTCCGCTCGATGACCGGGTCGAGTCCCAGCATGGGCTCCAGGTCGGCCAGGGAGATCTCCTCGCGGGCGGCCCAGTCCCGCACGTGGTTGGCCTTGACCAGGTGCCAGCCGCCGACGTCCATCTCGCGGCGCAGCAGGGGCGAGCGCTCCAGCTTGTGGCGCACCAGCTCCACGCGCTCGGGGAGGACGACGCACAAGCGGACAACCCGCTCGTCGGGGGGCATGCGGCCGTGGCGGCGGAGGACCGGCTCGGACAGCATCGCCGTCCACTCGATCTCCCAGAGGAAGGCCATGCGCCCCCGGATGTACCAGACCACGTCGACGTCCTCGAGGTCGTCCGGCCGGACGCGACCCATGCCGGGTGGCCCCGAGATCTCACGGTCCGACAGGCGGTCTGCCAGGGGCCAGCCGTCCACGCGCCGGCCCTGCTGGCGCCCGGCGATCCAGCATTGGAAGCCCAGCCGGTGCCCGAGATCCACGACACCGGCGATCAGGCGGCTGTGCTCCTCGCTGCGGCGGGCGAGATCGTCCAGCGTGGCCAGGCGCTCCGGCGTGCTGGCCAGGCTCCGGTAGCTGTCGAGGCAGGAGCGGACGAGGGCTTCATCAGGGAGGTCAGGGCCCGTGAAGAGGCTCGCGACACGGTCGAGGAAGGCGGCCTCCGACAGCGGGCCGGCGGTGGACAGGAGGCTGAAGACGGCCCACTCGACACGGTCGGCGAGCGGCACGGCAGCGAGGTCCGCGTCCGCGCGCTGGCCCAGCCACCAGCGGTCGTCGTCGAGGCGGACCAGGCGGCTGCCGTCCGCACCCGCGAGCGCCCCACGGACGAGGGCGAGGATCCGGTCCACGTGGTCGGCCGTCGACGTTCGCGCGACGGGAGTGGCGGCGTCGTCCGGCGCGGCATCGCGCCCACCCTGCCCGGTGTCACCCGCGCCGTCGCCCGCAGCGGACTCCGGGGGACGCACGAGCCGGCGCAGATGACCGGCGCGGTCCAGGCCCACCAGGATCTCCCCCAGCAGCCCGCTGAAGCTCACCGGCTCGCCGCGCAGCTTGAGGACGTCCACCGTCGCGTCCACCACGGCGCGCTCTGCGTCGGCCGCGGAGAACGGTGCGGCCGGCCGGTGCTCCGGCACGGAGAAGATGCGATCGGATGGTGCGAGGTCCGGGTCGCCGGCCCCACCTGGCACCGGCGGCAGCACGACGTTGGCCCGCGTGCGCGGTCCACGCGGGATGGCCCCGGACCCTGGCGGGACCAGCTCGACCGCACCCCCGGTGTCGCGCCCGGCCTCGGGCAGGCGAGCACCGGCCAGGCGGTACCCGGCCGTCACGCCCCCGAGTGCGCAGGCCACGAGCGACTCATGGCCCTCACCCTCGAGCATGAACACGATCCGCGCGTCACGGGCGAGCACGGGCTCGACGGCGCGGAGCGAGCGGGTGACGGAGGCCGCCTGCCAGGACCACCCGGCGCGGACCGACGGCCCGAAGACAGGCTCCAGGGGCAGCGTGGCGGCGGCATCCCGGCCGAGCACCCAGGCCGTCCCGTGGTACGCCCAGGCGATCCGTTCGGCGGTCGGGTGCATGGGCGGCGTGCCCAGCACCAGGCGGATCCGGGGCCGGATCCCGGCGGTGCCCAGGTGGCGCGCCTCCACCGCGAGCGCGGTCAGCGCCGCCCCTGTCCCCTGCTTGAGGACCGCGGTCGCCGCACCCTCGGCAAGGCTGCGCAGGTCGTCGCCGAGGCGGGCAGGCACCGGGCCCCACGCGCCGCTCTCGAGACGCTGGACGAAGCCGCGGACCATGCGCACGCCGTCCTCGAAGGCCAGCCACGGGTTGCGTTCGCGCCATTGCGCGTTGCCGGGCAGCTTGACGTGGCCGGCTGTGATCTTGAGCGGTGCCACGCGGCCGGCCGATGTCGCCAGCCGGGTCGCGGGCAGCAGGGCATGGAGCAAGGCGAGGCGGAGCGCCGCCGAGATCGACGCTGCCCGCAGGTCGCCCTCGATCCGCTCCAGGATCGCGACCAGCGACGCCAGCTGGCGCGTCGTGTGGAGATCGAGCAGCTCGTCGGGGAGGGCCTCGCCGCCCTCGAGGACCGGGAAGCGGTCACGCAGCCCGGCGCGCACCTCCGAGCCGTCGGGATCCGCGGCACGGGCGATGTCTGTCGCATCCACCGGCGCCTGGCGCTGCTCGCCGCCGCCGAGCTGGTCACGGCAGACGGGACAGCGGTAGTGCTTGCGGATGGGGCGTGGGCCCGCGGGACGACCGTCCTCGTCGGTGGACTCGACCGCCCATGTGACCTCGTCGAGGATGACAGCTCGCCCGCAGGTGGCGCAATGGCTGGCATACCGGTCCGTGATCGATGCCTTGAGGCTCGACTCACGGCGGGCCGACGCGGCGATGGCCTGGACGGCGGCGTCAAGGTGGCGCAGGTCCGGCGGGCGCAGGACGACCTCGGCCAGGAGGCGATCGAGCGGCGTGGTCTCAAGCGTGACGGCGGTCCGCTGGTGGTCGATGGCGGATCGCGCGATCCATCCGCCACGGCCGAACAGGTCGAGGACGATGTCGCCGGGGGACGAGGATGCCTCGAGGCGCGCGGCCACCAGCGCCGGCGCTGGGGGCGGGGCGAACCGCTCGTAGGCCGGCAGGCTGAACCCGGGTTCGGCGCGGAGGAGCAGGGCGCGACCAGCCATGGGACCCAGATTGTGGCAGAGGCGGCGGCCGGACGCGAGCAGCCCGATGGCGGGGCCCGGAGGAGTGCCGGATCCCGGAACGACGAAACCCGGCGCCTGGGCGCCGGGTTTCCATCTCGGTGAATGCCGGGGCTTACGCCTCGTCGAGGTCGTCGGTCTCCTCGACGAACGCCTCGTCGGTGGTCTCCTCCGGCGGCAGGACGCGGTCGAGGTTCTCGATCTCCTCGTCCTCGATGTCGTCCTCGAGATCCTCCTCGAGATCCTCGTCCTCGCGGACCAGGGTTCCCTTGGTGTAGGGCCGCAGGTCCGTGGACTTGGCCGCGGTGGGGAAGCTGACCTTCCCGTAGTTGCGCGGGTCCTGGTAGACCTCGCGGATGATCAGCCGGACGTCCTTGTCGCCGAGCGACGTGACCCCGGCCAGGTACTTGTTGCCGTCGGCGAGCAGCTTGAGCAGGCGGGCTGCAACGCGCGGTTCGACCACGCCGATCCGGATGCCGTTGCTGAACGCGATCAGGCGGTTGCCGTCCGGAACCATCTCGACGGCATCGCCCGGGTTGACCTGCGCAAGCTCGGCGGAGCGCGCGAGGTTCGTGAGATGGGCGAAGCCGGTCTTGCCGGTCTCCTCCACGAAGATGCTGACCGGTGCCTTGGACCCGGGCTTGGCGGCGACCGTCTTCTCACCGGCCTCCACGATCAGGACCTTGAGCCGGTCGATGTTGCGCTCGGCGATCCGGTTGGTGGGATCGATGGCGAGCGCCTTCTGGTAGTGCTCGCGTGCGTCGCCCAACTCGCCCAGCTCCCAGAGTGCCTTGGCCAGGCGGTTCTCGGACTCGGAGTCCGGGCCGAACTCCAGCAGGCGGCGGTTGGTCTCGGCCGCGTCCGCCCAGCGGGCGGCGGTCGCGTGGGCGATCGCCTGCTCCACGAGCTGCCGCTTCAGGCGGGTCTGGCCTGCGGGCGTCTGCGCGGCGGCGTCGATCTCGGGGAAGGTCACGTGGAGGTCGTCCTTTCGGTCCATCGGAGTCGCGTCGGGCCGGGGGCGGGTCGTGCGGACACACCGAACCCAAGGACCGGGTCGCGAGCACATGTTTCTAGCACCGGGCGGGCGCCGCGTCAAACCCGCCGCGTCTGACCCGCCGTGCAGGGCGTCAGCGTCTGACCCGCCGTGCAGGGCGTCAGCGTCTGACCCGCCGTGCAGGGCGTCAGCGTCTGACCCGCCGTGCAGGGCGTCAGCGTCCCGCACCGCTTGGGCGGACCGCCTGGTCGGGCCGCGGGTTGGGCCGCGGGGCCGCGGGTTGGGCCGCGGGGGCCCACGTCCCGCCCAGCGGGCACTGCGTGCGGAAGTTAGTGCACTCGGCCCGCCTGGCGGCAGGTTGCCCCGGCGACGAACCGGGATCGGGCGTTGCAGCCCGCGTGGCGGGAAGGCTGCGCGGAACCCTGCACGCAAGGCCCGTCCGGCGGGAGGCGGCCAGACCTGCTGGTGGACCCGTCCGGCGGGAGGCGGTGGCGTGAAGGGGCGGGCCTGCAGTCTCGGGACCCTGGCGCCGCTACGCCCCCACTTGCATGTTCCAGGCGACCACCACGACCGCCAGCGCCGCGAGCAGGATCGTCTCCCACAGGAACCGCGGCTCGCGGCGACGCGCCGGAGCACTCGCGTGGAGCGCGTCCCAGAGGTAGAACACCAGGGTCAGCGCCGCCGGCCCGACCAGCCGGGGCACGTTCATCGCCCGGATCGCCCCGGCCGCCACGGCGATCACGATCGCGTACGTGAGCGCCGAACGTGCGGCGTCCCGGGCGCTCCCGTAACGCAGGGACGCGACGCGGTACCCGAGCAGCATCGCGATCAGCGCATCGTCGAGCGCGAGGATGATCAGCCAGCCATCGGTCAGCGAGGTGGGCGTGGAGGCGGTGCCCGGCTCCGGCAATCCGCCCGGGACAAGGGCCGCCATGCCCGAGAAGGCGACGAACGCCGCGACCACCGCCGTCGCCATCACCTTGGTTCGATCGCTGTCGGTGACGCCCGTGGCCTGCGTGAGCAGCCGCAGCTCCAGGTCCAGGATTCGGTCCAGCGCGATGGCGAACACTGCCAGCACGGGCACCAGCATCAGGCCCACAGGCACCAGCTGGATGGCGGCAGCCGCTCCGCCGGTCAGGACGGCCGGGATCAGCAGGGACTCGTACGGGCGCCCGGGCCGCTCGTCCGTCCGCAGCACCGCGGCCCCGGCAACCAGCACCACGACGGGCATGAGGCCCGCAACAAGGAACGCGTCGGCGCGCTCCACGAGCCGCGCGAGGAGCACCAGGACGACCGCCACGAGCACGAGCTCACGGCGCGCCAGGTCCATGGAGGGGTCGCGCGGGGTCATCGGCGGGATGGTACGTCGCCCGGCCCCGGGAGGGTGGTTCCAGCGGGGAGGGCGGAGAGGGCGCCTTCGGCCGGGACCGTGGCGACTGCCGGGACCGTGGCGACTGCCGCGACCAGGGCGCGCGGCCCGCTCACACGCGGGACGGCTTGGCGGCCACCCACGCCAGCAGCTCGGCCAGCGGTCGGGCGTTCAGCACGTGCCTCGGCTCCACCCATGCCCGCCGTGCCTGGTCCACGCCCCAGCGCAGGTGGTCGAGCTCCTCGACCCGGTGCGCGTCGGAGTCGATCGCGACAAGGCACCCGGCCTCGATCGCCCGACGGGCCCGCTCCGGCGCCAGGTCCAGCCTGGGCGGCGACCCGTTGATCTCCAGCGCCGTGCCCGAGCGTGCGGCCGCCTCGATGACCGCGTCCCAGTCAAGGTCCAGGTCGTCCCGCTGGCCGATGATCCGCCCGGCCGGGTGCGCGATCACGTCCACGTGCGGACTGCGGATCGCGTTGAGCGTGCGCCGGGTCAGGTCGGCCCGGGACTGCCGGCGCGCGACGTGGACCGAGGCGACCACCAGGTCGAACTGCTCGAGCAGGTCGTCCTCGTAGTCGAGCGTGCCGTCCGCCCGGACCTCCAGCTCGCAGCCGTGGAGCAGCCGGAACCCGCCCGGGTGCGCGCCCTCGGGCATCGAACCCGCCGCCTCCTCCGCAGCGTACCGCGCGTTGAGCGCGGCGATGATCGAGCGCTGCTGCTCAACGCGGTCGGGGAACAGGCCCTTGGCGATGGCCAGGCTCTGCGAGTGGTCGGTGAGGACCTGGTAGGCATGGCCGCGACGCCGGGCGGTCTCGGCCATGACCTCGATCGGGTGGACGCCGTCGCTCCAGTCGGAGTGGCTGTGCAGGTCGCCGCGCAGGTCGTCGGGCGTGACCAGCGTCGGAAGGGCGCCGGACCTCGCCGCCTCCACCTCGCCCCGGTCCTCACGCAGCTCGGGCGGCACGAACGCGAGGTCCAGGAACGCGTAGGCCGCGGCCTCGTCGGGGAAGGTCCGCAGCTCGGCGGCGTCGCCGTCCGCCGGCTGGCCATCGGCATCGAGGCGCAGGAAGCCCTTCTCCGACAGGGACCAGCCGCGGTCGCGCGCGATCCCGCGGAGCGCGCACGTTGTGCTCCTTGGAGCCGGTGAAGTGCACGAGGTACGTGCCGGCCTCACCGGGCGGCATGACCATCAGGTCCACCTGCGGCCCGCCGCGCAGGGTGACGCTCGCTTTCGCGTGCCCCGCACCCAGGACGCGCTCGACCGCGCCCAGACCCGTGAAGCGCGCGATCACGTCGTCGGGCCGGTCGGTCTCGACCAGCAGGTCCAGGTCGCCCACCGTCTCGCGCCGCCGCCGCAGCGACCCCGCCTGCACGATCCGGCGCACGCCCGGCGTGTCGGCCAGCGCGGCGACGAGGTCGTCCGAGATCGCCTGCGCCCGGTCGATGTACATCCGGTCCGGGCGCGACTCCAGTTGCGCGATCCCCTCGAGGATCCGCTGCTCGGTGCCCGCGGAGATCCCCTTCAGCCGCCGGAGCGCGCCCGCCTCCGCCGCGGTGCGCAGGTCGGCCAGCGTGGCGATGCCGGCGTCTTCCCAGATCGCGCGCACGGTCTTGGGGCCGACGCCGGGGATCGCGAGCATCTCCACGACCGATGCCGGGACCTCGGTGCGGAGCCGGTCGTAGACGGCCATGTGCCCCGTGGTGGCGAGCTCGACGATCTTGTCGCTGATGGCCTTGCCGACACCGGGAATGGGCCGCCGGTCGCCCGCCGCGTACGCCTCGGCTACGTCGAAGGGGGCGTGCGCGATCGCGTCGGCGGCGCGGTGGTAGGCGACCGTCTTGAACGGGATCTCGCCCTTGACCTCGAGGATGTCCCCGATCTCGTGGAAGATGCGCGCGAGATCGCCGTTGGTGAAGGTGGGCGGGCCGTCGGCCGGATCGAGTCCGCGGGGGTCGTCGGTGAGCGGCATGGCCCACATGGTACGGGGCTGCGCGGTCGCCGAAGGCCAGGCGGCCCCGGAGGGCGCTGTCAGGCGGCCAACGCCGTCAGGCGGCCGCGCTGTCAGGCGGCCAGCGCTGTCAGGCGGCCAGCGCCTGACCTAGTGTCCCGATTCGCCCGTCGCTGGCGGCTTGCGTAGGACCGCCGCTCCGGGTCCTGTCTCCGTCCGGGTCCTGTCTCCGTCCGGCTGGCGCGCCGGACGGCCACACGGTGCGGCCGGAGCGCTCGATGCGCGGCTGGTGCGCAGGTCGTGCCCTCGGGACCCTGCCGGAGCGCATGGACGGCGCACCGGGCGCACATCCCGCGACGTCACCGCTCCGTGTGCGCGCCGGGTGCGCACGGCAGCAGCCGTCGTGGGCGACGCCCGGTGATGCCCCTTCCGATCAGCGGCACGGGCACGCAGGGGTATCCGCCAGCCATTGGCGGCAGGAGACACTAGGCGGCAACCACCCGGTCGCGACCGCCCCGCTTGGCGCGGTAGAGGGCGCGGTCCGCATCGTCGATGACCACCTCGAGCGGAATGTCCGGCTCCTCGGCCACCGCCACGCCCACCGACACGCTGACCCCGGGCACGCCCATCCGGCGCAGGTCCAGGGCGCCGACCGCACGCCGGACGCGCTCGCCCACCTCCACGGCGACCTCGGGTGACGGGTTCCGCAGCAGCACCGCGAACTCCTCGCCGCCGAAGCGCGCAGGGATGTCGTCGTCACGGACAGCCCCGGCGATGGCGCCGGCGACCTCGCGCAGCACGTGATCGCCCACCCCGTGCCCGAAGGTGTCGTTCAGCACCTTGAACCGGTCGATGTCGACCATCAGCACGCCCACCCGGTCCTCGGCGCGCCGGCGCCGGGCAAGGAGCCCCACGTACTCGTCGAAGTAGCGGCGGTTGGGCAGGCCGGTGAGTGCGTCCGTGGTGGCGCGGGCCTCGGCGTCGCGAAGCGAGTAGACGCGGGCGAGCGCGGCCGACGCCTCGATCGCCGCGGCCTGCAGGAACCTGCCGGCGCTCTCGGGCCACTCGGCGCCACCGCGGCGGGCAAGGACGATCGCGCCCTCCACGCGGCCGTTGACCCGGAGCGGCGCCGCGCGGGTGTTGGACAGGCCGTACGTGTCCCGCACGCGGGACGCCAGGCGTTCCGCGATCCGCTGGTCGGCGCCCTCCCCGGCCGGCGCAGCGTGGGCCTGGCGCCGTCCCCGCGTCGCAATGTGCGGCGGCACTGGCCGGCCATCGCGGTCGCCACCGCCGGCACCGCCCATGACGCCCACGGGCACCGCGGCCCGGGCATCGCTCCAGCTCCGGCCAAGCAGCAGCGGCGCGAGCTGCGGATCACCGGCGGGGTCGGGCTCGATGGCGACGGCGGTGAGGCGGCGCCCGCGCGAGGCCGCGATGGAGAGCTCGGTGACAGCCGCGTCCTGCGCCGGGTCCTCAAGCTCGCGCAGGGGCATCGTCGTGCGCGACGCCGCAGCCCCCGAACGCGTGGGCGACAGGACGGCCTCCAGCAGGCGGGCGTCGGGACGACGCCGGACAACGGCCACGTAGTCCGCACCGGTGCCCTCACCCACCTCTTCCACGATGGCGTCCACGATGGCGTCAGGCGAGACCGAGCGGGAGAGGCCGCGGAGGATTCGTGCGAACGATTCCGCCTCGCCGCGTCGGGCGCCCTCGAGGGCCTCGGTCGACGCCCGATCCCGCACGAGGGCGACGGAGATGCCTGCCACGAGCAGCACGACCAGCAGGTCGAGCAACGAGGGCTCCAGCACCAGGCGCACGCCCACGAGGATTCCGAGCAGGAGGAAGGCGGCAAGGATGGGTCGTCGCGGCAGACCCCGCAGCACCCCGCGGAGGCCGCCCTGCAGTTCGTGTGCCCAGTCGGTCCTCACCCTGGATAGGAAGGATGGGGCAAGGGGTACGCAAGGGCAACCACGCCGACCCGTACTGTCGGCGGACGGGTCCTGGTACTTCCGTACCACCGCGTCGTCAGGACAGGGCGCTGCCCCTCCTGCCGCCGACCGGAAGCGCGTCGAGGAAGGTGCCCGTCGGCTGCCGCAGACCCGCCTGGACGACGTTGCCGCCTGCCGCCTTGGCGTCGTACAGACCCCGGTCGGCGATGGCGATCAGCTCCGTGGCGGTGCGTCCGTCGTGGGGGTGCGTGGCCACGCCGACAGAGGCCGTGATCGGGATCTCGCCCCGCCGCTCGGCGACGAACGGCGTCTCGCGGAAGGCCGCAACGATGCGCTCGGCGACGACGGCGGCGTCGGCGGTGTCGGTCTCGGGCAGGATCACCGCGAACTCGTCGCCCCCGTAGCGGGCCGCCACGTCGGATGCGCGCAGCGTGGAGCGGATGAGGTCCGCCACGTGGACGAGCACGCGGTCGCCGAAGACATGGCCGAACGTGTCGTTGACCAGCTTGAAGTCGTCGAGGTCCAGCATGATCACGCTCAGCTGGCGGCGGGTGCGGACCGCACGGACCACCTCCTCGGCCAGGCGCTCGTGCAGGTAGCGGTGGTTGAAGAAGCCGGTCAGCTGGTCGCGGTCCGCGAGGTTGCGCGCCGTCTCGTAGAGGCGGGCGTTCTCGAGCGCCATCGCCCCCTCGTGGGCCATCGTCCGGGCAAGGGTGATCCGCGCCACGTCCTCGGTGGGGTGGTCGAGGAAGCTGAGCTCCACCAGGCCGATGGCCTCGTCCTTGGCAACCAGGGGCAGCATGATCAGGCCGCGGGTCCCCTCCTCGCGCAGGAGGGCCACCTCGGCCTTGTCGGCATCGGGATCGTCCGCGTCCACGACCTCCAGGCAGCGCTCGCGCAGGACGCGCCGGGTCAGGGGGTACCCGTCGAGCGGATAGTAGTCGTCCACCCGGTCGCGCAGCTCCAGCGGATGGCAGCCGAGGGTCCGGAGACGGTCGTGCGCTGCATCCCAGTCGCTGACCTGCGCGCGTTCGGCGCCGACGGCCCTGGCGAGGTGCTCGGCGAGCAGGTTGGCGACGGCATGCGGGTCGAGCGAGCGCGAGAGGGCGCTGCTCATCTCCAGCAGCCGGCGCAGCTCGGTCGCCAGGTGCTGCGCCTCGGCGAGGTGCGAGGCACTGGTGAATGCCGTGGCCGCCTGGTCCGCGAGGATGGACAGGAGTCGCACGTCCTCCGTGTCGAACTGGTGGAGGCCCAGCTTGGACAGCGTGATGACGCCCACCAGGACGTCGTCGTACACCATCGGCACGACCACCATCGACTCGTCGATGTCGTCCGTGCCCGGGATCGTCATCCCGCGCGGGTCGGCAAGGACGTCGTCCACGCAGAGTGGCGTCCGATGCTCGGCAACCCAGCCGGTGAAGCCCTCCCCCATCTTCGTCCGCAGGATGTCCAGGTCCACCTTCTCGTACGCCCCGACGCGTCCCTCGAACGCGACAGGCACGAGGTCATCGGGTGGCTCGAACAGGTAGACGCGGGCGTTGTGGTAATCCACGACCCGCCCGACCTCCTCGACGACGGCCCGCCCGACGTCCTGCGGCGCAAGGCTCGCGCTCATGCGCTTGGCCGCATGCTGGAGAACGCCGAGCTGCTCCGTGCGTCGCTTCTCCACCAGGTGCGCTCGGCCCACGAGGATGCTCGAGATGAGGAGGATCCCGGCGGCGGTCAGGGTCCCGATGAGCGCGAGATCCTCGAACGGGTGGTCGCCCCCGTGCGCCACCCAGGCCACGATCCCGGCAAGCATGACGACCGCGCCCACGGCGAAGGCGACCGAGTGCATGCGCCCCGACAGCACGCTGCGCCGGGGCAGGACACGGGCCTGGACATGGGCTTGCGTCGACATCCGGTGAAGCGTGGCACCACGGGGTCCGGTGCGGCACCACCCGGAAGTACCGGTGGGGGCCCGGCACTTCCCAGATCGCTCCCGACCGCACCCTCGGGGTGCCCGTTCGCCCGGTGATAGCCTGCAGGCGGCGATGAGCACCGGGCTCGGGCCCGGGATGCCGGAGGAGACAGACGTGCAGAAGGGCGGGCGTCGGTCGCCGGTGCCGACAGACGCACCCGTCGTCGACAACGGGGCCCGTCCGGGCGGCGTGGGGTGGACCGTTGCTGCCGTGCTGCTCCCGGCCCTCGTGGTCGCGCTGCTCGCCGGGTACCACCTCGGCCACCAGAGCTACTGGCTGGACGAGGCGCTCACCGTCGACTGGATCATGCGGTCGCCGACCGAGATGCTCGCGGTCATCTTCGACCGCGAGGCCAACATGGCCGGCTACTACCTGCCGCTGTCGGCCTGGGTGGCGCTCGGCTCCGGTGCCGAGACGTGGGTCCGGCTGCCATCCCTCATCGCGGCCGCCGCCGCATCCAGCCTGGTGGTCCTGCTGGGCCGACGGCTGTTCGACCTGCGCATAGGGTTCATCGCGGGAATCCTCCTCGCGTGCAATCCGATGATGCTGGAGCATGCACGTGACGCCCGGTCGTATGCCTTCGTCGCGCTTGTCGCCATCGCGGCCGCGCTCGCGCTCGCGAGGGCGATGGACAGGCCGACAACAGCCCGCTGGCTGGCCTACGGCGTGGTCGCGGGCGTCGGGCTGTGGCTGCACTTCCTCTTCGCGCTGCTCCTGGTCGCGCACGGGCTCACCGTCATGCTCCGCGGTCGGTCGGGCCTCGTTCGGAGTGCCTGGCCCGCCCTTGTGCCACTCGTCGCGATCGGGGCCCCCGTCCTGGCGTTCGGGGCGGCAGGGGCGAGCAACCAGGTTGACTGGATCGAGCCGCTGAGCGCTGCCAAGGCGACGCGCGAGCTCGCGGCGCTGGCGGGCGGACCGGCGCTCGCGGTCGCGGGCATGCTTGCGATCCTGGTGGTGCTGCGTCGCTGGCGGGAGCCCTCGGTGCGCCTCACCCTCCTATGGCTCGTGGTGCCGGTCGTGCTGCTCTGCGCGCTCTCCGTGGTCAAGCCACTGCTGATGGCCCGCTACCTGATCGTCGTGGTCCCCGCCCTCTGCCTGCTGTTCGCCGTGGCGGCGGTCGCCTTGGGGCACAGGCGGCCGGTGGTGACGGTCGGACTGACCGCCGTCCTCGTCCTGGCGTCCGTTCCCGGGGTCCTGGATGTGCACACGGAGCGGCGGGATGACTGGCGGCACGCGTCCGGCTGGATGCGCGACAAGGCCCAGCCGGGCGACCAGCTCGTCGTCATCGGCCAGCGCCGCCTTCGCTCGCAGACCCTGCTCGACGGCTACTGGAAACGTGCCGGTGGCCCCCCGCTCGTCCTCGTCGACCGCGAGGACCCCGCCTCGCTTGCTCCGGTGCGTACCTGGGTCGTGCTGAACCACGCACCTTGGGCGTGGACGAAGCCCGTGATCGAGCGGCTGGAGGCGACTGGTTCCCTCCGCCGGAGCGGGCAGTTCCCGGGGATCGACGTCTTCCTGTACGAGCCCGACCCGATCGCCCCCTGATGGCCGGGGCGTCGTTCGCCGCAGTCGGCTGGGCCGGATCGTGGGTCCTCCGCCGTCAGCCGGCAGCCTGGGCCTTGTACGTCACCTTGGCGCCCGTGGGCACGACCTGGATGAAGATCCGGCCTCGGACGAGGCTGATCTCCTTGCCGTCGGCATCGTAGAAGCGGGTCAGCGTG
This sequence comes from uncultured Chloroflexia bacterium, assembly GCA_963748625.1. Classification (GTDB taxonomy): domain Bacteria; phylum Chloroflexota; class Limnocylindria; order Limnocylindrales; family CSP1-4; genus CAIXZV01. Next base: position 308,119 of record CAVVJT010000007.1, read on the forward strand.
TGGCGCCCCAGCTTCTGCCAAGTCGCCTTGATCACGTGACCGTCCCGGAAGACCAGTGCCTTGCCAGAGCCGATGTGCCCGAGCAGCGGCCGATTGTGGTGGGCCTCGGATTCCGGATCCACGGAGACCTTCACCCACTGCACGATCACGTTCCGCGCGGTGACCTGCTTGCCGGTCGCAGCGTCGATCTGCCGCTTCCCGGAAACGGACCGGAGGTACTCGTTGCCTGCCGCGTCGTAGGTGTAGGACGTCGCCCCCCGGTTGTACGGGATGCGGATCGAGCCGGTCGTGGGGCGCTTGGCGGCGGGCAGGTCGTCGGAGAACGGACGCACCCCGAGACCATCGACCATCGTCGTCTGGTCGTACTCCCTGCCGGCGCGCCTGCGGACCGCGGAGGAGCTCGTCACGGCGTTGTGCGGCGCCACCCTCGACGTGTCCCGGTGGAACGCGGGGGCGCTCCCGTACATGGCGTCGATGTCGTAGATGTACTCGTCGTCGATGAGCGGGAGGTACGCGAGCGTCTTCGCGTCGCCGCCGTAATGCGCGAACGCGGAGCGGTACTCGCTTGCCCAGTTCACGAAGTACGGGCGCCCGCTGCGCACCGGCTCCACGCGCTTCGCCTCCTGCTCCTGGAACACCATCATGTACCGCGACTCGCCACCGTCCGCAGGGGCCTGGTACACGATGGAGGCCGAGTTGAAGCCGTACTGGGGCCGCGCCTGGACGTTGTCATCGACCATGACGGCGACAGGGAGCCGGTCGCGTTTGCCAGCCACCGCGAGCACGCCGTCGAGCGGTGCGTAGTCGGCGCCGGGATCCAGCGTCGCCCCGGGGTCAGACGGCTCAGGCGCGAGGGACGCCGCCACGCTGGCGGATGCCGATGGGCTGGGGGACGGCAGAGGGTCCGGTGAGGCCGACGGTGATGGCGAGGCCACCTGCGCGACGCTGGGCGCTGGCGTGCCGGAGGCAGGGAGCGAGGTCGGGGGCGGCGTGGGGCTGGTCGGCGAGCATGCGCCCAGGACCAGCAGCAGGCTCAGCGCAACCAGCGCAACCAGCGCGGGACGCGCGGCATTCAGGTGCATCGTGGCGACCATCGGCTCCATTCCCCGGGTTGCGCCAGCTGGCGTTCAGAACCCAAGGTACCTCGCCACGTGCATGCGCGACCGACCCGGCCCCTCCCGGCCGGGCTAGCGCTTGAGGCGTCCCCAGCCAACAGCCCAGGCTCGAGACAGCTGGCGCACATCCTCGGAGCGCGGGGCCAGGTCCCCCCAGCTGAACGCTCCAATCCGGATCTCCGCCGTGAGCAGGGCTGCACAGGTCAACACGTATGAGGTCGCAGTGGCGATCGCCGCACCAAGCGCACCCAACGACGGAATGAGCACGAAGCTGAGGCCGAGATTGACCACGAGCACCGTCGACGCGACGGCGGTCGTGATCCCCAGCCGGTTCCGACGAGCGAGGTCGGCCATGGCGAGGCGGGCGATGGTCAGCGCCAGAGTGGCGGGGAGGAGCACCAGGAACGGCGCGACCGACGCGGTGAACTCCGGTCCGTACAGGGCCGGGATCGCGAAGGGCGCGACAACGCCCGCGACAAGGGTCAGCAGCCCGGCCAGCAGCAGGGTCTCGCGGATGAGGCGCGCCGTGGTTCCGCCACGCCGGACGTCATCGGATGCCATCCCCGAAGCGAGGATCACGGCGCCGGCGGCCGACGAGATGGCGAGCAGGGGCTCCGCTGTCTGGTAGGCGACCACATACACGCCGACCGCCGCAGCCGGGGCCAGCACACCGATCATCAGCACGGCAGCACGCTGTTGTGCCAGTTGGGCCAGCTCACCAGGGTAGTTACGGACGCCCTGTCGGAGTGTGTTGACACCGAGCCCGAGATCTGGCGCCACCGCGGAGGTGCGGCGCACGTTCATGACAGCCATGCCGATTGCCGGCAGCCATGCTGCAAGCGCGAAGATCCACAGCGCCTGACCCAGTGTCCCCCTCATCGCCCACAGGCCGATGTAGCCGACCGCAGCGACGAGGTAGGGGAGGAAGGCGAGGACCGCCCCATGGACCGCACGGCCAAGGGCGAGTGAGAGCTGGATCAGGTGCGCGTTGAGCACGAAGCCAGCCGCACCAACGGCCATGATCCAGGGCCAGCCGGCGATGTCCTGGAGCGGTAGCGGGACAAGGCCGACCGCAGCGAGCAGCATGCCGATGGCCCCTGCCGCGATCCCAGCCACGACCGAGTGGAGGCTGCCGTTGGCGGCCAGCCTGGACACGGGGGTTGCCCGGTGCGTGGCCAGCACATAGCCCCCTACCGGGATCCCGAACGCGAGCGCGGTCGACAGGATGGTGATCACTGCCACCGCCCACCCGTGGGCGCCCCGATCCTCCGCGCCGAGGAGCCTCGTGAGGGCGATCGACCCGGCGAAGACCACGCCCATCGACGCCAGCCGCGCGACGAGGACCGTGGCGGTCACCCTGCTCGCGTCGCGAGGCTCCACGTCCCGGGCACTCACCGCACGTTCCCGCCGGTGACGGGGTGCTGTCGAACCAGCCCTCGTGCGGAGCGCCGGATACCATGCCGGCTATGAGTCACCGCAGGCCGACGGTCAGCCTCGTCACCCCGTCCTTCAACCAGCGTCCCTATCTCGAGCAGGCGATCCGCTCGGTGCTGGAGCAGGACGAACCTCCCATCGAGTACTTCGTCCATGACGGGGGATCCAGCGATGGCAGCTCGGAGATCATCGAGAGGTTTGCCGATCGGCTGACAGGCTGGTACAGCCGCCCCGACGGGGGGCAGTCCTCTGCCATCAACGAGGGCTGGCGCAAGGCCAGCGGCGACCTTGTCGGCTGGCTCAACTCCGACGACTTCCTGCTGCCGGGAGCACTCCGAACCGTCGCGGACGTGTTCGAATCCAGGCCCGAGACCGACCTGGTGTACGGACAGGTGCAGCTTGTGGACGGAGCCGGGTCCGGGATCGGCCTCATCGGCGAGCCCTTCAGCCGGCGCACGCTCATCCTCTCGCGCTGTGTCATTCCACAGCCGGCTGCCTTCCTGCGGCGCCGCCTCCTCGCGGACATCGGGCTCCTGGACGAGGATCTGCATTACACGATGGACCTGGACCTGTGGCTGCGCGTGGCGGAGCGGTCGCGCCCGCTGTTTCTGCGTGCCCCGCTTGCCGGTGCGACGGTCCACCCGGATGCCAAGACAACACGTGCACGGTCTCCGATGGCGCGGGAGCGCCAACGGGTGCGCGCCGGGTACGCTCGGGGCCCGGAGCGCATTGTGGTCAGGCTCCAGCCCATCGCATCGCAGGCCTACCATCGCGCGCCGGAACCCGTGCGGGAGCTCATCGAACGGAGCCGGCCCAAGCGGCTGCGAGCGGATCGCCCGAACGGGTGACATCCGACGGGGGTGACGAGCGCCCGTAGCACGTCATGACCCGGCGGCATCGCCTGGCGGCGTCCCTGCTTCCGGATAGCGGTCTGCCACGAGGCGCCGGTACGCCGCACGCAGCCTGGTCTCCGACAGCTCCCACGCCACGCCCAGCTCGTCGAACCGAGCCGCCGCCCTGATCGCGGCCGCCTCGACGAGGTCCGGCCGCTCAGCGCAGATCTCGAGTTGGTACGAGAGTGCCTCGGCGGTCGGGTTGGCCACGATCCAGCCGGCGTCCCCGATCATCCGCCGGGTGTCATCCAGGTCGAAAGTGATCACGGGGCGCCCGATGGCGAGGTACTCCACGACCTTGGTCATGGTGGACACGTTGTTGAACGGCGTCGGAGGATCTGGCGAGATGCAGACGTGCGTCGAGGCCAGGAGCGGTACGAACTCCTCGGCACCGCGATAGCCGTGGAAGGTCACCACATCCCTGAGCCCGGCAGCATCGGCGCGGGCCTCGAGGGAGTGCCGGGCCTCGCCGTCCCCAACCAGGTCGACGTGCAGGTCCAAGTCCGGTCGCCGGCCAACGAGCGCAGCAACCGCGTCGATGAGCGTCTCCACGCCGTCCTGGCTGCCCATGACGCCGAGATACCCCACGCGGAACGGCGCCGCGCCTGGAGATCGCCCGGCCGCCAGCGCGCGGAACCCTGCGGCGGGAGCGTTGCGCACGACCTCGATCCGATCCTCACTCACCCGGCCGCGACTGCGGGCCAGGTTCGCGTAGGTGTCGTTGGGCACGATCACCAGGTCGGCGGTGGCGTAGGATCGTGCCTCCAGCCACGTGGTGAAGCGCACCAGCCATCTGCCAATGCGCCGGTCGCCCCACTTTGCCGCCGCGAGCTCCGGGTTGGCATCATGCTGGTCGTAGACGTACTTGACGCCCCAGGGGCGGGCGATGCGCGCAAGGAGGAAGAACAGGTCCGGTGGGTTGCAGCCGTGGATGACATCGATCCGGTGTGCCAGCCCGCACGCTGCAAGCCACGCAGCCGTGGCAGCCAGCGATGGGATGTACTCCAGGAGATAGCCCGCGACGCCGCTCGCAGCGCGCTGCGGATACCGCAGGATCCGCACGCCATCGCGCCATTCGGTCAGCGCCCGCGTGCTCGCATCGCGTCCACGGGGGCAGATGACCGTCACCCGCCAGCCATCACCTGCCAGGGACGTCGCCTCGAGCCACACGCGGCGGTCCAGCGGCACCGGGAGGTTCTCATCCAGGATCGCGACATGCGGGCGGCCGCGACGTGAGGCGTCCCCGGATCCTCGTGATCTCCAATCTCTACCCAAGCGATGCCCACCCCAGCTTCGGGACCTTCGTGAGGGCGCGCGTGGACGCCCTGGCAGCCTGTGGCGCAAGCGTGACCGTTGTCGCCAACACGGACCCGGCCGTTCATCGCCGGCTTGCCCGGAAGTATGCCAGCCTCGCCGGGCGCGCCGTCCTCACCGGCCTCCGCCTCGCGCGCGCCAGAGCTCGGCCGGACGTGGTGGAGGCGCACATCGCCTTCCCCACGGGCCTGGTCGCCCTCCCCGTGGCCTGGCTCCTCCACCGGCCGCTGGTGCTCTTCGCGCATGGAGCCGACGTCACCGTTGTCCTCGACCGGTCGCGTGCCTCCCGCATCGTCGGCTCGTGGCTGCTGCGCCGGGCCAGCCTTATCGTGGCCAACAGCGACTTCCTTGCTGGCGTGATCACCGCGGCGCTGCCCGATGTCGCCCCCCGCACGGTCGTGGTGAGCCCGGGCCTGGAGGTCGAGCGGTTCTCGCGACGCGGGCCGGACGAGCCGCCCTCCGGGGCCCGTGAAGGGATTCTGTTCGTTGGCCGGCTGGTGCCGCAGAAGGGGGTCCACATCCTGGTTGAGGCACTCGCCGGCATGCCTGCTGGCGCGCCTGTCCGTCTCACGATCATCGGTGTCGGGCCCGAGATGGAGGTCCTCCAATCCTTTGCGCGCCGTCACGGCGTCGCAGCCACGTTCGCGGGCGAGCAGGACAGGGACGAAGTGGCACGAGCGATGCGCTCTGCTGCCATGGTCATCGTGCCGTCGACGTACGAGGAGCCACTGGGCCTGGTGGCATTGGAGGCGATGGCGGCCGGCGCCCTGGTGGTTGTCACCGCCACGGGTGGACTGGGATCGCTCGTGGACGACGGAATCACGGGAATCGTGGTTGCGCCAGGCGATCCAGCAGCCCTGCGGGACGGCGTCGAGCGAGCACTCGCTATCCTTGCCGCTCCAGCACGCCGAGCCGATGTCGGAGCGGCTGCCCTGGCCTCAGTCCAGCGCCACGATGTCCGCCAGTCAGCGCGGGCAACGCTGGAGATCTTTGGGGGGCTTAGTCGATGACGCCCGAGATCCCGGTCCCGGTCCTGCTGCTCCTCAGTGCATGCATCGGCCTTGCGGCAGTCGCCTGCGCCGCACTCGTGGTGCGCTGGACGCGGTGGGGGCCGGCCGGCGGGATCGCGCTGCTCGCCGCAACGCCGCTGGTCCCGCACGTCCAGGTCGCACTCGGGTTCAGCCTCGACGACATCCTCCCGTTGCTCGGGCTGGGTGCCCTGCTGCTCAGCGTGCGCCTTCGGAACCTCCGCCGCCTCAGCGTGCATCCGGTCCTGACGATCGGGCTGATCCTCATGATCGGGGCCGCGCTGCTCTCCGCGGTTGTCAACAGGTGGGACGCGGCATCGCTGTTCACCATGGCCGCCCGGTCCGCGGGCCGGTTCGCCTTCCTCGCGGCGATCGCGGTGACCGTCGCCGTCGCCGTCCCGGCCCCGACCCGGCGGAAGGCCGTCGCGATCGGGATCGCGCTCACGGGGGCGGCGGAAGCGGCCTTCGGCCTGTTCGCATTCGCGGTCCCGTCCATCGGCCTCGGACTCGAGCCGACCAAGAGCTACTCGGTCCTCCATTTCGAGGTCCCCGGGCGACTCGCCGGAACGCTCGGCATCTCCCCGAACTTCCTCGGCGCGATCTTCATCCTGTCGGTCCTCCTGTCGGCGGGTCTCGCTCTCGATGCGAAGTCGCGCAAGGTGGCAGTCACCTGGTGGGTGCTGACGGCCATGCAGACGCTTGCCCTGGTCCTGACGTTCACCCGCGCGTCACTCGGCATCACGCTCGTCGCCCTGGTGGCCCTCGTGCTCTCGCGCGGGAGGATCCGGTACCTCGTCCCGGTCGCGCTTGCCGTGGTCGTGGGCTTCACGATGACGCCGGCGCTGCAGCGCTTCACGGCAGACATGCCTGACCGCCTCGCGCTCTGGTCATCGGCGGCCCTGATGATGGTCGATCACCCGATCGCGGGCGTGGGACCCGGCCAGTCGGTCGTCGTGGAGCGTGCCAACCCGGATCGCTACATGACCACGGCGTTCGGCTCGGCCACGAACAACGCGCACAACACGATCCTGCTTGCCGGTGCCGAGACCGGTGTCGCAGGGGCGATTGGATCGCTGATGGTCAACCTGTCACTCGCACTTGGTGCTGTGCTCGTCGTGCTTCGCGCTCGCCGGCTGGGTCGCTCCGCGGTCGAGTCGGCTGCAGGGATTGCCGTGCTCGGCTACCTCATCCAGGGCCAGGTGAACAACCTGTTCACGGTTGCCGCCTCCGGCACGCTGTTCGCCCTGCTGGCCGGAGCGTTCGTGCTGCCCTCGATCCGCCGTCGGCAACGCGCCCCGGTCAGCGCCAGCGAGCGCCCAGCGGACCCTCTGCCGAGTTGAGCCGGTACCCCTCTGATCCCGGCCCCAGGTAGAGGAAGTCAGGGCTGGATGCGTCCGTCGACAGGAAGCCCGGGCTGCGCCGCACGACCCCTCCGCCGAACCTGACCCGGCTCGTGCTGTTGCGCAACCCCAGGGAGCCCGACAGCGACGAGTACGAGACGTTGACCCGGGCGCCGCTCTTCGCGTAGAACACGTACCCCGTGCCGCCACGGATGATGGAGTCGCGCACGGTGACGGAGCCCGCCTTGATGTAGAACGCGCTATGGCCCAAGGTGCGCGTGGTGCCTGTCCGATAGATCGTCTCGTTGTCGAACAGCTTGCCGCGGGTCGTCGACTCCGTGGTGACGGCATGCGTGTTGTCCGTGTAGGTGTTGCGATAGAAGCGAACCGATCCTGTGGAGTCCTCGGCGGCGTACTTGCCATCCCAGATCAGGACCGCCGTGTCATTCCGGTGGAACCGGTTGAACGTGATCTCGTTGCCCTCGAGCGGGCTGCCAGCAGCATTCACCTGGTAGAGCATCAGGCCGCGCCGCATCTCCCGGACCGTGTTGCGCGTGATGACGTTGTGGCTGGCCCCCTGCTCGATGTCGATGCCCTGGACCTGGCCCCCGTACTGCCCAGCACTTGTCGGCACGTTGCGCCCGCCCTCGAAGACGGAGTTGCGAACGGTGTTGTACCGGCACTTCGAACCCGTGAGCTTGATCCCCTGCCCGAGGTTCTCGGACGCATACGCGCCGTCCACAAGGTTGTGCTGGGCGCCGTTGTCGAGCTTCACCAGCTGGATGGTGTTGCGGGTGCCGCTGACGCGAAGGAAGGTGTGGTAGGTGCTCGCCGTGAAGAACCCCATCGGGTTGTTGTAGCTGGCGTCGATGTCCTGCGCCGTCCCGTGGGTGCTTGATCCCGTGAACCCCACGCCCATGGTCGTGTGCCGGATGCGGAACCCCCGGATGGCGACGTAGGCCGAGCCGCTGGCCACGAGGAGGCCCTTGTAGTGCGGGATCTCGACGAGGTGGTCGTTGGGATCCAGGCTCGTGGACGCGCCTGCCGGAGCGCCCCAGCCGCCAAGCCGCACGTAGAGCGTCTTGCCGTTCCAGTACTGGGATCCGGGCGCCGCCTGGAGTTCCGCCAGCGTGGGGACGTCCTTCGGCCTGCGGAGCGGTTGGGCCGTGTCCACGAAGACGCGCTCCTGGAGCAGGCCCCGGACGCTCGACTCGTATCCGCTGATCGAACTGGTCCACGGGGTCGCCCACACGTCCGGGTAGCGGGCGCGGTCGGGCTGCGTCCACCGCTGCTCGCCCGGGCGGCTCACGACCTTCGCGCCGGAGATGATGGGGCGCACGTAGTCTCCGGTCCCGTACCCCGCGGCCTCGATCACGATGGGCGTCGAGGCGGTCCCGTTGATGAACCACTGCGATTCCGTCAGGGTCTCGTGGTAGACGTAGTCGTCGTAGCCCTTCACCTCGAGGCGGCCGCCGTAGCGGATCTCCCAGAGACCTCGCTTGACGGTGGCGAAGGCGGTCTGCGGGCTGTGACCGTCGTGGCCATCGTCCGAGCCGGTCTTGCCGTCCACGTAGATGGTGGGCCGGGTGGCGCCAAGCGCCGTCTGGGGAAATGTCGCGCCGGATCCGAAGACGACGACCAGGGCGACCAGCAGCCCGAGCAGGTTGACCAGTTGACGAGCGCGCGACCGGTGCATGGCGCGACGGTAGCGCCCCGGGGCCGTTCCGGCGCTCAACCGAACGTCACGCGCAGGCTAGTACTCGTGTCCCCGCCCACTACGCGGCGGATCCGTCGTCACCTTGTCGCAGCGCGCGGCCAACGCCCCGGTAGCTCAAACCTGCCTTCGTGATCGTCGCAGGGTCGAGCAGGTTCCGGCCGTCGTAGAGGCTGCTGCCCGTCATCCGCCGACGGAGGGCCCGCCAGTCAAGGTCCCGGTAGACGGGCCACTCCGTGCCGATGACCAGCGCCGCGGCGCCATCGGCCACGTCCTCGGGCGTGGCGACGGTCCGCAGGCCGGGAAGGGCGGCTTCGGCGACGCCGGGGCTGACCACGGGATCGTGGCCGACAACGCGCAGGCCGGCGTCAAGCAGCTCCCGTGCCACGGCGAGGGCAGGCGAGCCGCGCAGGTCGTCGGTGCCCGCCTTGAAGCTCAGGCCGAGCAGGCCGACGGTGTGCTCCCCGGGCCCGAGGTCGCGGACGATGCGGCCCGCGAACCGCGACTGCTGGTCGGCGTTCACCAGGCTGATCGCACGGGCGACGTGCATCGGCAGCCCGCGCCGGCGGCCGGCGTTGGCCACCACCTCCAGCTCTTTCGGGAGGCAGGACCCGCCGAACCCGAGGCCCGGCCGCATGTACGTCGTGCCAATCCTGGGATCGAGTCCGATGCCTTCCAGGATCTCGTCGACCTCCACGCCGTACTCCTCGGCGAGGCTTGCGACCTCGTTGACGAAGCTCAGCTTGAGCGCGAGGAATGCGTTGGCAACGTTCTTGACGAGTTCGGCGGCTTCAACGCTCACGAGGAGCCGCGGAGCATGAACATCCGCGTACAGCGCCTCGAGCAGCTCGAGGTGGGCCGCCTCGGTCTCCGGGAAGCGACCGATGACGATGCGGCTTGGCTCCTGCACGTCCTTGAGCGCCTCGCCCTGCCGCAGGAACTCCGGGTTCGTGGAGAGCCGACGACCATCCGGGCGCCCCATGAGCCCGGGCAGCCGCCGCGAGATTCCGGGTGGCAGGGTGCTGCGCACGCTGACGTCGGCATCGGGATATGCCCGCAGCGCATCGATCGCGGCATCGAGCTGGCTGAGGTCGGAGCGTCCACCCTCGCCGATGGGTGTCCCGACCGCGACCAGCGTCATGTCGCCCGGACCGGCGCCTTCAAGCGTTGACATCACGTCGACGCGCTCCCGGACAGCGGCGAATGCCTCCCGCAACCCTGGTTCCTCGATGGGCATGGCACCACTGAGCAGCGACTGCCGGCGATCATCGCGGCGCTCGACGAACGTCACGTGGTGGCCCGCTGTCGCCAGCCCGATACCCGTCACGAGGCCGACGTAGCCCGCGCCGATGATCGTGACGCGCACAGGCCCTCCCTACCGGCCGGCCAGCATGGCCGGGACGGTCCTGACCATGATCTTGAAGTCCAGCCACAGCGACCACCGGTCGATGTAGCGGAGGTCAAGCTCCACCCACCTGTCGAACTCCGTCTCCAGGCGCGCGCTGACCTGCCACAGCCCCGTGATGCCCGGCTTCATGGACAGCCGGCGGCGGTGCCAGAGGTCGTAGTCGTCAACCTCGCCGGGGATCGGCGGCCGCGGGCCGACGATGCTCATCTCCCCGCGCACGACGTTCCAGAACTGCGGGAACTCGTCGAAGCTCGTCCGCCGGAGGAGCCGTCCAACTCGCGTGATCCGGGGATCGTCATCGATCTTGAAGGCGGGCCCGTCGATCTCGTTGAGGGACGCGACCTCGGCAAGGCGGGCTTCGGCATCGGGCACCATCGTCCGGAACTTGATGATCCGGAACCCGCGCCCATTCAGCCCCACGCGGGTCTGGCGGAAGAACACCGGGCCTCCATCCTCGAGCCGGATGGCTGTTGCGATCACGAGGAGCACCGGTGCCAGCACCAGCAGGACGCCAAGTCCCATGACGATGTCCACCAGGCGCTTCGTCCCCAGGGCGAGGAGGCGGTCCGGGCCATTGGTGATCGTGAGGACCTCCTCGCGGTCGACCATCTCGACGCGGCCCCCGGCGACGGGGGCGAGACCCGGGACCAGGACCAGCCGGAGCCGCTTGCCCTCCTGCTGGGCCAGTGCGACCACCGGTTCCAGGTACACGAGCTCATCCGGCTCGAAGACAGCAAGGATCTCGTCCACCGCGTCCCCGTGGACGATCCGTTCGATGTCCTCGATCGGACCGATCACCGAGGGGCAGCTCCGGGACGGCCGGCCGAGGTGGCCGACGACCCGGTACGCGAGCGCCGGGTGCTGCTCGAGTTGGGTGGCCAGGCGTCTGGCCCGGGCGCTCGTCCCGAGCACCAGGATTCGCCGGGTGCCGATGCTCAGGGTCCGGGTCACGACGAGGCCGGTCCGGAACAGGCGTCGCTGGACGATGGAGAAGGCCACCTGGGCGACGAACAGGCTGACCAGGAACAGGCGGCTGACGTCGGGGGCGTGGATGAGGAACAGGAGCGAGAACACGCCGACCAACATGAGCACGGCGGCCTGGGCGATGTCCAGCGCCTCCCGCCGGAACGTCCACCGCGCCCGGAGCTGGTCGAGCTCGTGGAGCCACTCGGCGCCCATCCACAGCAGGCCGTACCCGAGCGCCCAGGCCCACCATGGGCCGCCGGCATGGTCCCAGGCCTGTTGCCAGGACGGACCCAGGCGGACCTGCGAGACCACGACGAACAGGATGGCCGCCGCAACGCCATCCGCGAGCAGCAGCAGCGCGCGCAGGAGGTTGAGGTGGTGGCGGATCACGGGCTCTCGGTGGCGTACCGACTGTCCTCGCCGAAGATCTTCCGCGAGAGCTTGGCCACCTTCTCCATGTCAAGGCGCAGGGTGTACACGCCGCCCGTCGACGACGTCGGCGGGTGGTAGGCGTACGGAGGACCAAGGACGATGCGCTCCATCGCGTCGGGATCGACGTTGCGGGCGATCTCGATGAACTCGTCCATGCGCTCGGTCGGCAGGTTGGTGCGGACGGTGTCGCCCGCCGCCTGGATGACACCCGGCAGCTGGGGGATCATGGCCGGTGATGTCAGCTTCTTGCGCAGTGCGACAAGGAGCTGCTGCTGGCGGGCCGCACGCGTGAAGTCCGAGTCACCCGCCCCCTGGCGTGAGCGTACGTAGGCAAGCGCCGTGCGGCCATCGAGATTCACCTTGCCGGCGTCAAGGTAGAAGCCGTGGGTGCCGTCAAGCCAGGCGTACTGCGGGTCGTTGATGGCCTTCTCGTTGTCCACGGTGACCCCGCCCACGGCATCGATCATCTTGCGGAACCCCTCGAGGTCGACGGCCGCGAAGTAGTGGATGGGCACGCCGATGATGTGGCCCACCGTGTCGAGCAGCTCGGGGAACGGCTTCTGGTCGAAGTCCTCCGGGTGCCTGCGCACCCAGGTCATGAACGAGTTGATCTTGCCCTCGTACGTTCGACCGTCCGGCAGCTCGAAGTTCGAGATGTCGCGCGGGATGCTCAGCATGGCCACGGAGCCGTCCGCCGGGTTGACGCTCACCACGAGCAGCGTGTCGGTGAGGGCGGTCGTGCGTGACTCGGCCGAGTCCACGCCGGTCAGGAGGATGTTGATGCGCGAATCCGCGGTCTCGGGCGTGGCAACAGGCTCGACCTGGTAGTCGTCCGTGGGCTCCGGCGTCGTGCCGCCGCTGCCGCCCGGCGCGCCCGACGGGTCCGCCGTCCCGCCGGAGGGGACCTGCTCTCCGTCGTCCGGTCCGCCGACGACAAAGATGCGCGAACCCGCGTCGTAGACCGAGTAGGCCACGTAGCCTGCCGCGCCGTGGGGCACGATGACCAGCACCGCGAGGAACACGGTCACGACGACCGATACGGCCGACAGGCCTCCATGCCGTCGCATGTACAACACCGCGTCCAGCATCGCGAAGAGGCGCCATGCCATGACCGCGAACACGAGGACCAGCCCCGTCATCGCACCCGAGGGCGTGATCAGGAACCCGAGGGCCGAGTTGGAATCCAGGATCCCGCCCACGAGGAGCGCCCCGGTGACGAGCAGGGCCGGAACGCCGAAGATGGCCGCCTCCCGGCGCCGGCCGAGATACAGGTGGCCGAGGCCCGGGAAGATGAAGGACAGCAGGGCGGCGACAGCCGCGGACTTCTTGGTCATATCCCCCACTTGAGAACGTGGCAGCAGGCGGTGAGGCGGATCGGGAGCGTATCCCGTGCTGACTGCACCAGACACCACCCAAACGTACCAGTCCCGCGGCTCCCCACAGCCTCAAGACCGGGTGCGAGTATAGCCGCAACCTTCGTCAGTGCCGTCCGGGCCGTATGGCACGTTTCGCCCCGGCGAGGATGCCTGCGGCCGCATGCCCCAGCGGCTACGCGCCCCACCGGAACCGCTCCGCCTCCGGACGGGCGAGCCAGTCCGCAAGGGTCCCGGCGGCGGCATCCTTGGGCGAGAGCTGGGCTGCACCGGCGTCCACGGGCCACGCGATCCCGAGCGCCGGGTCGTCCCAGCGGATGCCCGTCTCGGCGGCCGGGTTGTAGCCCGCCGTGCAGAAGTACTCGATCTCGGTCACGTCGGCGAGCGCACAGAAGCCGCGGGCGAACGTGGCCGGCGCCCAGAACAGGACGGGCTCGTCCGCGGAGCCCTCGAGGGTCACCACCTGCCCCAGCGTGGGCGAGCCGGGCCGGATGTCGGCGGCGACCATGAGGGCACGGCCGGTCACCACGCGCATGAGCTTGCCCTGCGGTGGATCCCACTGGAAGTGCAGGCCGCGGACCACGCCGCGCGTGGAGCGCGACTGGTTGACCTGGACGAACCGGGTCGGGAGGCCGAGACCGAGCGTCTCGAACTGGTCGGTCTGGGCGATCTCGGCGAACCAGCCGCGCTCGTCGCCGAAGCGGCGGGGACGGACGACCAGGACGTCCGGGATTGCCGTCCGCTCGATCTCGAAGGGCATGGCTACATCATCACCAGGCCGCCGTCCACCGCGAGCACCTGGCCCGTGATGTACGCCGCCTCGTCAGAGGCGAGGAACGCGACCGCGTTGGCGATCTCCTCGGTCGTGCCGAAGCGGCCCAGCGGCGTGCGCTCGGTGATCTGCGCCATGAGGGCCTCGGGCAGATCCTGTGTGAGCTCGGTGAGGACGAACCCCGGGGCAACGGCATTCACCGTGATGCCGCGCGACGCGAGTTCCCTGGCGGCGGCCTTCGTGAGGCCGATCAGGCCGGCCTTGGCGGACGAGTAGTTGGCCTGGCCCATCTGGCCGGCCTGCCCCGAGACGGACGTGATGTTGATGATCCGTCCGCTGCGGGCCTTGAGCATGGGGCGGGTCACGGCCTTGAGCGCCCAGAACGCACCGGAGAGGTTCGTCTCCAGCACGTCGATCCACTCGTCGGCGCCCATCCGCATGATGAGGTTGTCGCGCGTGATGCCGGCGTTGTTGACCAGGATGTCGATCTTGCCGAAGGCCTCCAGCACGGCCTTGACGAGCGCCTCGGCGCCCGCCTGCTCCCGGGCATCGGCCTGGACGGCCAGCGCCTTGCGGCCCAGGGCCTCGACGGCCGCGACCACCTCGCCGGCCGCGGCGGCATTGCCCTTGTAGCTGAACGCCACATCGGCGCCCTGCGTGGCGAGGCGCAGGACGATCGCCCGGCCGATGCCCCGCGAGCCTCCGGTGACGAGTGCGGTCTTGCCGGTCAGGTCGATCATGGGACGGTTCCTCGGGTTCAGCGGAGGTGGGCGTGCTCGGGCTCGCCGGGCACGACGTCGGAGAGGTCCAGGTGGCCGGGCAGCGGGCGGTCGAGCACCTCGGCGAGGACCGCCGGGATGGGATCCACGGAGTCCCGGTTCAACGGCAGCCTGACGTGGACATCCTCGGGGCGGACGGCGTCGTCGGCGTCGCGCCCCCGAGCCGGGTCCGCCGTCCACTCGAGGGCCACGGCCCCCGACGTGAAGCCGGCCCCGAAGGCGACGAAGACGAGCTTGTCGCCAACCCGCACGCGCCCCTCGTTGACCGCCTCGGCGAGCGCGATCGGCACGGACGCCGCGGACGTGTTGCCGTAGCGGTGGAGGTTCACGTAGATCTTGTCCATCGAGAGGTCGAGGCCCTTGGCCACCGCCTCGATGATCCGCATGTTCGCCTGGTGCGGGATGATCAGGTCCACGTCGTCCTGGGTCCAGCCGGCCTTGCCGACCGCGGCCAGCGCGGTGGAGGCGAGCGTCCGGGTCGCGAACCGGTACGTCTCCTTGCCCTCCATCCGGATCTTGTGCTCCTTGCGGTCGATCGTGCCGGAGGACGGCGGGCTCGCGGACCCCCCGGCGGGCAGCCAGATCATGTAGGCGCCCTGGGGATCGGTGGTGAGCTCGATGCCCACGGTGGATGTCGGCTCGTCGGTGGCCGAGAGGACCACGGCGCCCGCGCCGTCGCCGAAGAGGATGCAGGTGCCCCGGTCCTCGTAGTCGAGGAAGCGGGTCAGCAGCTCCGCGCCGATGACCAGGACATGGTTCGCCATCCCGGCCTGGAGGTACGCGGTTGCCGTCGAGTAGGCGAAGACGAAGCCCGAGCAGGCCGCCGACACGTCGAACGCCGGCGCCCGGGTGTTGCCGATCGCCTCCTTGACCAGCGCCGCGGTGGAGGGCATCCAGTAATCCGGCGTCAGCGTGGCAAGCACGATCAGGTCGATGTCGTCGGGAACGAGGCCGGCCGTGTGGATGGCCCGCAGGCCGGCGACCGCGGCCATGGAGGCCGTGGTCTCGTCCCGTCCGGCGACCCGCCGCTCGCGGATGCCGGTGCGGGTGACGATCCACTCGTCGGAGGTGTCCACCATCCGCTCGAGGTCCGCGTTCGTGAGCACCTGCGCCGGGGCGTAGCGGCCCCAGCCCGTGAGCCGGACGGCGCGGGTGGGTGCGCCGGTCATGCGGGCTCCACCTCGATCAGCGGGCTCTTCGCCTTGACCAGGGCGCCGTTCTCGGCACAGATCCGCACGACGCGCCCGGCAAGGTCGCTCTTGATCTCGTTGAACAGCTTCATGGCCTCGATCAGCCCGATGATCTGGCCGACCGACACGTGGTCGCCCACCTTGACGTACGCCGTGGCTCCGGGGGAGGGGGCGCCGTAGTAGATGCCGGTGAGCGGCGCCTTGACGGAGGGCTTCACGGCCGCCGGTGCAGCGCTGGCTGCAGCAGCCGCGTGCGCCGCCGTCGAGGGGGCGTGCATGAGGGCTGTGGCGGCCTCGTGCGGGCCTGCCTCCGCGGCGGCGACCGCCGCGACGACGGGCCGCTCCAGCGATGCGGCGGAGCGCAGGATCACGGTCGTCCCGCCCGCGGTGACCTCCAGCTCGCCGAGGTCGCTCTTCTCGAGCACGGCGGCGAGCCGGTCCACGAGGGCCAGGAGCGACGCGTCGCCACCGGCCGCGGCGCTCGCAGCCTGGCTGACCTCGCGCTGGCCGTCCTCGGCGGGCTCCTCGCGCGGTTCCTGCTGCTCGCTCATGCGTCCCACCTCCGGAAGACCAGGGCGGTGTTCTGGCCGCCGAACCCGAACGAGTTGGACATCGCGACGGGGATGTCGCGACGGGCGGCCGAGCCGGGCGTCAGGTCGAGGCCCTCGGCGTAGTCGTCGGGATTCTCCAGGTTGAGCGTGGGCGGCACCACGCCGTCGCGCATCGCCAGGATGGTGACGATCGCCTCCACCGCACCCGCGGCACCCAGCGTGTGCCCCAGCGCGGACTTGGTGGCGGTGACCGCGACGGCACCGGCGTGCTCGCCGAAGATGGTCCGGATCGCCTGCAGCTCCGCCTTGTCGCCCTCGGGTGTGGAGGTGGCGTGGGCGTTCACGTGCAGGACCTCGGACGGGTCGATCCCCGCCTTCGCCAGGGCCTTGCGTGCCGCGCGCACCGCGCCGATCCCGCCCGGGGCCGGCAGCGTGATGTGGGAGGCGTCGGCGGTGGCCCCGTAGCCCACCAGCTCGGCGAGCGGGGTCGCCCCACGGGCCTCGGCATGCTCGAGCGCCTCGAGCACCACGACCCCGCAGCCCTCGCCCAGCACGAAGCCGTCGCGGCCCTTGTCGAACGGGCGCGAGGCGCGCTCGGGGGCGTCGTTGCGGGTGGAGAGCGCCTTCATCGACGAGAAGCCGCCGACCGTCGCCTCGTGGACGCCGGCCTCGACCCCACCTGCGAGCATCACGTCCGCGTCGCCGCGGCGGATGGTCTCCCAGGCCTCGCCCAGCGCGTGGCCCCCCGTCGCACAGGCCGAGACCGTGGCGAAGTTCGGACCGATGGCCCCGGTCGCGATCGCGATCTGCCCGGCGCCGACGTTGGAGATGCCCATCGGGATGAAGAAGGGGCTGATCCGGTCCGGGCCCTGCTCGCCCATCTTGAGCACGTTGTCGAACAGCGTGTGGACGCCCCCCAGGCCGGAGCCAAGGATCACGCCCGTGCGCTCGGCCAGCTCGTCCTCAAGCCGCTCCGGAAGGCCAGCCTGGTCCATCGCCTGGCGCGCGCACACGAGGCCGAACTGGATGTAGCGATCCGTCCGGCGCATCTCCTTGCGATCGAGGACGGCCGACGGGTCGAAGTCTTTCACCTCGCCGGCGATCTTCGAGTCCACCCGGGCAGGGTCGAACTGCGCGATCACGGCGACGCCGGAGCGGCCCGCGACGAGCGCCTCCCACGTTGTGGCGACGTCGTTGCCCAAGGCCGACACCATGCCCATGCCCGTGACGACGACACGCCGCGGCTGCAGCGGCCAGGACCAGCTCATCGGACCAGCTTCCCCGTGCGGACGGTGGCGGCGCGGTAGACATCGCCAGGCAGGCCCCGCGCCGAGATCGCATTGGCGACCGGGAGCACGTCGTAGGGCGTGCGCTTGATCTCCGCGGTCACGTTGCCCTCGTGGATGTCCACCATCGCCCAGGATGCGGTCGGGTCCCCGTCGAACACGTAGCCCGCCGACCCGGCGTTGACGATGACCTTCCAGCCGAGGTCGCGGACCTCGGGCACGTGCGTGTGGCCCACACAGATCACGCGGGCGTCGGTGCCGGCGGCCCGTTCGAAGATGATGTTGGCGTCGAGCGCCTGGTCGAAACCGCGGGTCTGGGACCCGGGCGATCCGTGGACCACGAGGACCAGGGTGTCGTCCACGGTGCGCATCCGGCGCTCGGCCGGGAGGCGGCGGAGCCAGTCCAACTGGGCATCGCCCAGCTCGTCGTGCGCCCATTCGGCAGCCGCCGTGACGATCTCGGGGACCCCGTCCTGGTACTGCGGGAACGCGGCGCCGTAGTCGAAGTCACCCACGGCGATATCCGTGTTGCCCGACACGATCAGCGCACCTTCGGACTCGAGGAAGCGCAGGGCGTCCACGCAGCCGTTGGGATCGGGCCCGTTGAGGACAAGGTCCCCCGCCACCAGCACGCCGTCGGGCTTGATGCGCCGGATCTCGGCGGCAACCGCCTCGAGGGCGGCCAGGTTGCCGTGGATGTCGGAGAGGACGGCGATGCGGGTCACTGGGCCACCTCCCGGGCCTGCCAGGACGGTGCAGCGCAAGGCGGAGCCGAGCACCGGAGCGAGCGCACCCGCAGGTGCGTGAGCGAGGAAGCGGAGGCGACAACGCCGCGATGTGCCGTCATCGCAGGACCCCGGCCGGAGGGATGATGAAGGAGAGGAGGCCCTCGCAGGCCACTTCCCCATCGACCGTCGCGACGCCGCGGCCCTTGCCGAAGCGGCTGCCGAGCTTCTCCATCGTGATCTCGAGGCGGAGCACATCGCCCGGCACGACGACCCGCTTGAACCGGACGTCGTCGATGCCGGCGAACAGCCCGATCCTGTCGCCGAAGCCCGGCTGGTTCGCGACGTAGCAGGCCATGACCTGGGCGAGCGCCTCCACCTGGAGGACGCCCGGCATCACCGGCAGGCCCGGGAAGTGGCCCCCGAAGAACCACTCGGTCGCGGTGACGGCCTTGATGCCGACGATGCGCTTGGCTGCCGGCTCGTACTCCACGACGCGGTCAACGAGCAGGAACGGCCAGCGGTGCGGAATGAGGCTCTCGATCTGGCGGACCGAGAACGGCGCGGCCATCGAGGGCGCGGCTGCGTCGGGCGGCGAAGCGTTGGGCGAGGCGTCAGGCGTGGCGTCGGTCACGAGCGGCTCCAAGGGGTTGTCAGCGGGGGGAAGCGTGCGGGATCGGGGCGGCCACGGGCATGCGGGTCCGTGCAGGGCTGCACGTGCCGTGGGCGGCCCGGCGGATCACGAGGACCGCTCCGCGGCGCATCAAGAGGACCGCTCCGCGGCGGCCAGGAAGGCGGCGCTGCCGATGCGGTCCATGAGATTCGTGGTGAAGCGGCCTTCCAGGAAGGGCTCGGAGACGAGCAGTGCGCGGTGGATCGCGGTGTTGGTCACCACGCCCTCGATCACCAGCTCGCTCAGGGCGGCCTTGCCGCGGGCGATCGCCGCCTCGCGCGTGGGCGCCCAGACGATCAGCTTGCCCAGGAGCGAGTCGTAGTAGGGCGGGATCTCGTAGCCGGAGTAGGCGTGCGAATCGAAGCGCACCCCGGGCCCGCCCGGGGCGTTGAAGCGCTCGATGGTGCCCGCGCCCGGCCGGAAGTCGTGCTCGGGGTCCTCAGCGTTGATCCGGAACTCGATGGCGTGGCCATCCTGGCGGACGTCGGCCTGGGTGAAGCCGAGTGGCTCGCCGGCCGCGATCCGGATCTGGGTTGCCACGAGGTCGATGCCGGTCAGCATCTCGGTGACCGGGTGCTCCACCTGGATGCGGCAGTTGATCTCGATGAAGTAGGCGTTCCCGTCGTTGTCAACGAGGAACTCCAGCGTGCCCACGTTCTCGTAGCCCGCGGCGACCACCGCCTTGATGGCGCGGTCGGCGAGCGCCGCGCGCCCGGCCGGGGTCATCGCGGGGGATGGGGACTCCTCGAGGATCTTCTGGTGGCGGCGCTGGATGGAGCAGTCGCGCTCCCAGAGGTGCACGCCGTTCCCGTGCTGGTCCACGGCCACCTGGATCTCGACGTGGCGGTTGTCCTCCAGCCACTTCTCGAGGTACAGGGCGTCGTCGCCGAAGGCCGCCTTGGCCTCCGACCGGCAGATCGGCAGGACCGCGGCCAGCTCGCGCGCGGAGCGGACCATGCGCATGCCCTTGCCACCGCCGCCCGCGGAGGGCTTGAGCAGGACGGGATAGCCCACGCGCTCCGCGGCCTCGAGGGCGTCGGCCTCGTCGGCCAGGAGTCCAGAGCCGGGGACGGTCGGCAGGCCGTGGGCGGCCAGCAGGCGGCGCACCTCCTCCTTGGAGGCGAACCGCTCGAGGACGCCCGCCGACGGGCCGATGAAGGTGAGGCCATGGGCGCGCACCGCGTCGGCGAAGGCGTCGTCCTCCGAGAGGAAGCCGTAGCCCGGGTGGATCGCGTCACAGCCGGTGACCAGGGCGGCCGAGATGACGGCCGGCGCCGAGAGGTACGAGCGACGCGCGTCCGCGGGCCCGATGCAGATCGCCTCGTCGGCGAGGAGCGCGGCCAGCGAGTGGCGGTCGGCCTCGGAGTAGGCCACGACGGCCTCGATGCCCAGCGTGCGGCAGGCGCGCAGGATGCGCAGCGCGATCTCGCCCCGGTTGGCGATGAGGACGCGGCTGATCACGAGCCGCCCTCCTCGCTGCCGTCATCGTCGGGATCGTGGAGCTCCACGGGTGCCTCGACGGCGGCGATCTCCTCGCCGTACTCGACCGCCTCGCCGGTCTGGACGAAGACCTCCACGACGGTGCCGTCGATGGGTGCCACGACGTCCTGCGGGATCCCGAGGAGGTCCACCGTGGCGATCCGGTCGCCAGTGCGGACGCGGGCACCCACCTGCGCGATCGCCTTGAACACCCCGACGGTGGGGGCGGTGGCGACGCCGCGCTTGCGATCGCTCGCGGGGGTGGTGGCGGCATGCGGCACGGTCGGGCGTTCGGCCGCGACCGGCGCGTTGGGCCGGGCGCGCTCGCTCCGCCTGGCAGCCGGCGTCGCGTGGGGGGTGCGGCGGAGCCGGATCCTCCAGTCGCCCTCGTGGATCTCCAGCTCGCCCAGGCCGGACGTCGAGAGCTTGGCGACAAGGGCCGGCACGAGGGTGTCGGAGAGATGGGCGAGCGAGGCATGGTCGGCCTGCCGGTCTGCGGCGGTCCGGTCGCTCAGGTGGCGCGGTTCGGGCATCGGCTAGGCGTCCTCGGGGTCTTGGTCGTCGGTCCTGCGGCCCACCTGGAGCGGGGCCGGCAGGCTGCGCGCACCGGCCTCGAACAGGCCGCGGATGCGGTCGGTGAAGCTTGGCCGCGACGGGATGGTCGGGGTGGTGGGAGGCACCGGCACGGCGATCTCGTCGTACGGCCCAAGGGCCCGGTAGCGGCGGTACCGCATCTCGAGCAGCTCGTCCACGGGGATCGCACCCAGCCGGTCGAGCTCACGCACGATGGCAGCCTTGAGGCGGCGGGCAGTCTCGGGGACGTCGGTGTGGGCGCCGTCGGGCGGCTCGGCGATGACCTCGTCCACGACGCCAAGCGCCTGCTGGTCGCCGGCACTCATGCGCATTGCGAGCGCGGCGGTCGCGGCCTCATCGGTGGTCCGCCACAGGATGCTCGCGCAGCCCTCCGGGGAGATGACCGAGTAGACGGCGTTCTCGAGCGCGAGCACCACGTCGCCCACGGCGATCGCGAGCGCGCCGCCCGAGCCGCCCTCGCCGGTGATCACGGTCACGATCGGCGTGCGCAGGCGGGTCATGAGGCCCACGGAACGGGCGATGGCCTCGGCGATGCCGCGCTCCTCGGACTCGGGGCCGGGATGGGCGCCGGGCACGTCCACGAACGTGACGACCGGGAGGCCGGAGCGCTCGGCGAGCTCCATGATCCGCATCGCCTTGCGGTATCCCTCCGGATGGGGCATGCCGAAGCTGCGCCGGACGTTCTCCTCGGTGTCGGCGCCCTTCTGCTGGCCGATGACGGCCACCCGGTGGCCGCCGATGCGGGCGAACCCGGCGACGATGGCCTCGTCATCACCAAAGACGCGATCGCCGTGGAGCTCCACGAACTCGTCGGCCATGACGGCGAGGAGCTCGAGGATCCGCGGCCGGCGCAGGTTCCGTGCGAGCTGGACCCGGCTCCAGACCTCGGCCTTGCGGTCGGCGGGCTCGGCTTCGGGGCTGGGCGCGTCGGTCGTGTCGGGCGCGGCGGTGGCGTCGCGGCCCCGCAGGAGGCGGTCAACCACGGGTGGCCTCCACGGGCTGGGGCGCGAGGAAGCGCAGGATCTGGGCGAGCTCCGGGCGCAGGTCGGCGCGAGTGACGACGCGATCCACGAAGCCATGGCGGTAGAGGAACTCGGAGCGCTGGAACCCGGGTGGCAGCTCCTGGCCGATGGTGCCCGCGCCCACCCGCGCGCCCGCGAAGCCGATCAGGGCGTTGGGCTCCGCAAGGTTGATGTCGCCCATGGCGGCGTACGAGGCGAACACGCCACCCGTGGTGGGGTCGGACATGATCGAGACGTAGGGCACCTTGCCGGCGCGCAGGCGCTCCAGGGCCGCCATGGTCTTCGCGAGCTGCATCAGCGCCAGCGTCCCCTCCTGCATCCGCGCCCCGCCCGACGCGGAGACGATGACCAGCGGCACCCGTTCGGCAAGGGCGCCCTCGGCGGATCGGGCGACCTTCTCGCCCACGACGGCGCCCATCGAGCCGCCCATGAACCCGAAGTCCATCACCAGGATGGCGATCCGCTGGCCCTCGATGCGGCCGAAGCCCCAGACGGCGGCGTCGCGCAGGCCCGTGGCGACCTGGGCGGCCGCGACGCGATCGGGGTACGGCTTCTGGTCCACGAACCCGAGCGGGTCCACGGACACCAGCCCCGGGTCACGCTCCTCGAAGGTCCCCTCGTCGAGGAGCTGGCCGAGGCGGGCGGTCGCCGGGAGGCGGAAGTGGTGCCCGCAGGACGGGCACACGTGCATCGCCTTCTCGAGCGCCTTGTTGAACAGCTGCTCCTGGCACGAGGGACAGCGGGTCCACATCTTCTCGGGGAAGCTGTCCCGGCGGGACCGGAACTGCGGGAAGTTGACGGGCATCAGGCAGGGCCTCCAAGGCCGGCTCCGGCGAGCGCCGCGTGGGCGGCCCGGCGGGCATGGGCGGTGCGGGCGGCGCGGCGCATGAGCGCCTCCGCGGTGCGGGCGTCGCCGTGGGCCGCGCGCCAGGCGACCCAGGCCACACCCACGATGGAGATGGCGGCAGAGGTGATCGCCGCGCCACCCACGACGTAAAGCGGGGTGCGGCTGGCGGTATCCCCGGCGGCGCGGGCGACGGCGTCCGCATCCGACGGGTCGAGCTCGCCGGTCAGGACGGCGGCGAGGAGCGGGTCGTCAAGGCGGCCGGGAGGTACGGCGCCCGGGAACGGGATGAGGGCGCCGCCGCCCACCGCCATGGCAGGAGCTGCCTGCGCGGCGGCCAGCTCGGCAAGGCGTCCGGCGAGGCGCTCCTCGAAGCGGAACGAGGGGTGGATGCGGACGAGCGAGGCCTGCAGGACGCGAGCGGCATGGCGGAGGCCGGGATCGAGAGCGGCGTCGGCAGGAACGTCCTCCGCGCGGCGCTCGGCCGCAGCGAGCAGATCCTCGAGGTAGCGATCGGCGACAAGGGCGTCGACCTGGTCTCCATCGCGGTCGGGCAGGCGCGGCACGGTCATGCGCGGCTGCCCCGGTCCCGACCGGGCTGGGTGCCCCCGTCACGACGAAGCCCGGTGCCCCGGTCCCGGCTGAGCGCGGTGCCCCGGTCCCGCCCGAGCTCCTTGGCGACGGCCCCGAGCGCCCGGTGGATCAGGACGCGGACGGCGCCCTCGGACCTGCCCAGGACGCCGGCGATCTCCGCGGTGCTCATCTCCTCCACGAACCGCAGTTCCAGGGCGCGGCGCCGGTCGTCGGGCAGGGAGCGCAGCGCCCGCAGGGCCTCGGTGGCCTCGTCGCGGGTCACCGCGTCATGCTCCAGGTCCGTGGTGTCCGCGAGGGCGAGCCCCGCGCCGAGCGCGAGGTCCAGCGAGTCGGCGGGCTTGCGGTTGCGGGTCCGGCGCTCGTTGGCAATCACGTTGCGCGCGATCCGGAACAGCCACACGCGGAACGTGGAGGCCTCGGGGCCGTCCTCGGCGCGGGCCTGCTCCCGGAAACGCGGCAGCGCCGCCAGCGCCCGCAGGAAGGTCCGCTCGGTGGCGTCCTCCGCGGCGTGGTGGTCGGCGAGCTCGTAGAGCGCGAACGCATACACCTGGGCGAGGTACTTCCGGTACAGGGCGTCGAACTGGGCGGGGTCCCGGCGTGCCGCCTCCACGAGGCGCCGGTCGCGATCGAGCGCGACGACGCCCTCGCCGGCGCGCTCCTGCCTACCAAACACCGGGCGGACCATCGCGTTACACCCCGTCCCGCTGGGCGGGCGTGTCCTGGTCGGCGGCGGCGTCCCCGCGGTCGGAGTCGGGCGGCGCGGCCAGGCGCACACGGACGACCTCGCCGGCGTGAACGTGGCGCTCCCCGCCCGGCACCTCGTCGTCGGCCAGGACCAGCGCGCCGCTGGAGCCGTCCACACCGAGAGCCGGCAGCGGCTCGGTGGCCGACCCGTCGGGTGCCTCGAGGGTCACCAGGCGTCCGGTGGTGACCTGGCGCCGCGTCCAGGTGTCCACGTCGAACCAGCCGGCACGCAGGGCCTCGTGCCGGCCGGCCAGCCGGTCGGCGAACGCGTCGAACAGGGCGTCCCGATCGATCGGACGGCCGCCGGACGCCTCGCGCAGGCTCGTCATGGTGTGGGCGATGTCGGGCGGGAAGGCGTCCTGCGTCCAGTCGGTGTTGATCCCGATGCCCACCACCACCCGCGGGTTGTCGGTGCCCAGGCCATCGCTCTCGCCGAGGACCCCCGCGAGCTTCTGCAGCCGCAGCGGCGCGGCCAGGCGCTCGGAGGCCTCGTCGGCGGACAGGAGGCCCGTCAGCAGTGCGTTCGGCCCAGCGGTCTCGATCACGAGGTCGTTCGGCCACTTCAGGCGGATGGCGCCCTCGGGGAGTCCTGCGGTGTCCTCGGCGGCATCGCACATGGCGAGGGCCACCGTGGCGGCGACGCGCCAGGCGCGGTCGGGCGGGAGATACGCGGGCCGGAAGCCGAGCGAGCAGAGAAGCGCCGCTCCGGGGGGCGCCGTCCACGTGCGGCCGTGGCGCCCGCGCCCGGCGGTCTGCTCATCGGCGAGCGCGCAGCACACCTCGGGCGTGGCGTCGAGCAGCCACGTCCGCACGATGTCATTGGTGCTGCCGGTGGACGGGTACCGCTCGACCCGGCTGAAGACCGAACCGCCGGCAGGAGCCTCGGTCACCGAGCCTCGGCCGGCGCAGTGCCCGCGGTGTCTGGCGCCTCAGGCTGCTCCAGCTGGAACGCGGCGTGCAGGGCGCGCACGGCGTCCTCCACGCGATCCTCGGCGATGATCGTGGTGATCCGGATCTCCGACGTGGAGATCATCTCGATGTTGATCCCGGTGTCCGCGAGCACGCCGAACATCTTGGCCGCGTAGCCCGGCGCGTTCTGGATGCCCGCACCCACGATCGACACCTTGGCCACCGACGAGTCCGTGGTCATGTCGCGGAAGCCCAGCTCACGGATGAGCGGCTCAAGCATGCGCTTGGCCTTGGCCAGCTCCACGCGGGGGATCGTGAACGAGATGTCCGTGGCGCCGCCGTGGCCCACGTTCTGGACGATCATGTCGACGTTGATCCCGGCCTCGGCGAGCGGGCCGAAGACGTCATGGGCGACGCCCGGCTTGTCCGGCACGTCCACGAGCGTGATCTTGGCCACGTTCCGGTCGTGAGCGAGGCCGCGCACCTTGTTCCGCTGCTCCACGCGCGGGTCCTCCTTGATCAGGGTTCCGGGGGCGTCCTCGAACGAGCTGAGGACCTCGATGACGACGTCGTTGACCCAGCCGAGCTCCACGGCGCGCACCTGCATCACCTGGGCTCCCTGATTGGCGAGCTCCATCATCTCCTCGTAGCCGATGACGGGGAGCTGGGTGGCGTCGGACGCGATCCGCGGATCCGCGGTGTAGATGCCCTTGACGTCGGTGTAGATCTGGCAGCGGTCCGCCTGCAGCTGGGCTGCGAGGGCGACCGCGGTGGTGTCGGAGCCGCCCCGGCCGAGCGTGGTGATCTCGGCGGCGTGGACGTCGCTGGCGGTGTCACTTGCCTCGAGCCGGCCGGCCTTGACCGACATGCCCTGGAAGCCGGCGACGATGACGACCTTGCCGGCGCCGATCTCGGCACGGACCCTTCGGGGGTCGATGCCGGCGATCCGGGCCTTGCCGTAGCGCCCGTCGGTGGTGATGCCGGCCTGGGGGCCGGTCAGGCTGATCGCCGGGACGCCGAGTGAGTGGAGTGCCATCGACATGAGCGTGGCGCTCTGGTGCTCGCCGGTGGCGAGGAGGACATCGAGCTCGCGGGCGTCGGGGTCGTCGGTGATGGCAGCGGCGAGCGCGAGAAGCTCGTCGGTCGTGTCGCCCATCGCGGAGACGACGACCACCAGGTCGGAGCCATTGGCGCGTTCCCGGGCGATGCGCCGCGCGACGCGCTTGATGCGCTCCGCATTGCCAACGGACGAGCCGCCGAACTTCATGACGACGAGGGGGCTGGACATGGCGGGCATTCTAGCGCGGGAGGTTGCGGTTCCTCCGTTGCGAGTCGGTGTCGGCGCCACCCGGACGCGCGCGGGTGGCTCCCGGGGACACGAGGCGCCCGGCTCCGCCGCGGGCGGCGTCCCGGGGACACGAGGCGCCCGGCGCCGCGTTTCATCCGCACAAGGATGGTTTGGCCGTTCCTATCCTTGTGGGGATCGTTTCCGAATGGTGCGTGCAGGGATCAGACCACGAAGTCGGGGTTCGGTGCCCGACCTCCGCACGCCGGTGGCCGTTTCCATCCGCACGAGGATGCTTTGCCGATCCCATCCCCGTGGGGATGATTTCGGGGCCGGGCGGCAGGGGCCGGCGGAGGGGGCTTTGCGGCCGCCCGCACAGGCGCGACAATCCCGGTGCGCACCGTGGACCCCCGCGCCCCGCCAGACCAGCCAGCCAGCCGCCCCGCCCCGTGAGGACCAGCGCCCATGTGCTTCGACCACGACTCCCGCCCCCCGATCGAGCCCATCGAGGGCGGCGCGCTCGACGCAGGCGAGATCGAGCTGGTCTCCGCCGACGGGACGCGCTTCGCGGCCTACCTCGCCCAGGCGGCAGAGCCGACGGGGGCCGGGATCGTGATCCTGCCCGACGTACGCGGCCTGCACGAGTACTACCGCGAGCTCGCCCTGCGCTTCGCGGAGCACGGCGTCGACGCGATCGCCATCGACTACTTCGGGCGGACCGCCGGCATCGGTAACCGGGGGCCGGGCTTCGACTGGGCGCCGCACGTGCCCCAGACCACGTACGAGGGGCTGCGCGACGACGTCAGTGCCGCCGGCGCGCACCTGCGCCTTGCCACGGGTGCGACCCGGATCCACACGATCGGGTTCTGCATGGGCGGGCGGCTCGCGCTCCTCTCGGCCGGGTTCGGGCTGGACCTCGCGGGTGTCGTCGGCTTCTACGGGTGGCCGGTGGGTCCCGCGCGCAACGGCACGCCGGCGCCGGCGGAGGTCGCAGCCACGTTCGCCAGCCCGGTCCTGGCGATCTTCGGCGGGGCCGACGAGGGGATCCCGGCCACCGCGATCGAGACCTTCGAACGAGAGCTGGAGCTCGCGGGCGTGGACCACCGGGTCGTGACGTACCCGGGCGCGCCGCACTCCTTCTTCGACCGCAAGGCCGAGGAGTTCGCGGCGACATCGGCGAGTGCCTGGGACGAGGTCACCAGGTTCCTGGGCCTCGGCGCCGGCCCGTCGTGAGCTTCCTGCGCCGGCTGGTCGGCGGATCGGGGGCGCCCAGACCGGCTGAGCCCGCACCAACACCTGCCGAGGTGCAGGCGGCTGACCAGGCCTACGAGCGCCAGCTGCTGCGCGACGAGGCCGAGCGCCTCTCCTCCGAGCTGCTCCAGCGCCAGATGCGGTACGCGGACAGGTCGTGGACGCCGCCGGCCCAAGGTGGCGATGTGCGCGCGACCCTCGGTGGAGACGACCCAGCGTCCAGCTGAGAAGCAGACCCGGCCGCGATGCGTTTGGCGCAACTGGCGCATTGCCAGCGCGCCCGATCGCGGCCATCATCGCGGCCTGCCGTCGCCGGACCATCGCCACCCATGGGAGTCACGTGAACGCTGCTGCCCGCACCCTCGTCTCGATCCTCGTCGCCCTCGCGGTGCTTCCGCTCGGCGCCGGTCCGGCGAGCGCCACCAGCCCGCTCAGCGGCACGGTGACCATCAACGGCGACACCACGACGCCGGTCAACGGCTCCATCTACGCGACCGTGCCGGGGTCCGGGTATGCGTCGGGCTGGACGATCACCAACGGCACCTTCTCCGTCCCCGCCGCCGCTGACGGCGACTACAAGTTCTTCGTCACGATCTCCACGATGGACGGCCTGCGGCGCTACTACAAGGAAGGCGACCCGGCCGGCGTCCCAGACGAGGCCTCCGCCACGCTGGTCCACCTGGCGTCCGCCCCCAAGACCCTGGACTGGCAGCTGGCCCCGATCGCCACCCTGTCCGGCACGGTCAAGGACGGCGACGGCACCGGGCTCGCCGCCGCCGACGTGTTCATCAATCGCCTCGGCATGGTGCGGTCCACCAAGACCGACGGCTCGGGTGCCTACACCTTCGGATACGTGCAATCAGGGACGGTCACGATGACGGCGCGGGGACCCGAGACGCTCTCGGGCTCCACCCGGAAGGTCGTGCTCCCGGCCAGCGGGTCTGCGGTCGAGAACTTCGTGCTGCTGCCCAAGGGGCACATCGAGGGCACGGTGACCGATGCTGCCTCCGGCGACCCGATCGCCTACATCGACGTGAGCGCCTTCACCACGCTCCACAACTACAACAACTCGGCCACCACGGATGCCAACGGCCACTTCGCGTTCGACGTCGACCCCGACTCGTACGTGCTGCGGTTCGACGATTTCGGCCTTCGCCAGCTACCCGGGCACGTTCAATGGCGGGGCGCTGGTCATCGACGATGCGACCCCCTTCGCGGTGGCGTCGGAAGCGACGGTCACCCACGACGAGGTCCTGACGGCCAACCCGGATCCGCGCCTGGTCGCCCATGCCCTCAGCGGCGTGGTCACGGACACCGGCAGTCCCCCGGCGCCGCTCGGCGGCATTGAGGTCACGGCCTCGCACGGCGTCGACATGTACACCACGACCACGGACCGCCTGGGCCGGTGGGCGCTCGGCACGCCGGACGCTCCCCTCCCCGACCAGGACTACCAGCTGCGGGCCGAGCAGGGCTGGCGGCTCATCAACCTGCACCCAGACCTCGTCCCGTGGTTCCCGGAGCTCTATCCGGATGCCTGGACGGCCGCCACGGCGACCACGATCACGGTCGCGGGCAACACGCAGGACAACCTCGACATGGCTCTCGACCGGGCGGCGCGCATTGCGGTCACCGCGTCCGCGGCCGGGACCGGCACCCTGCACACGGGCTACCGGGTGATGACCCCGGCCGGCGCAGTCGTGGCGGACGTGCCCGCGACCACCTCGAGCCCTGCCAGCCCGATCGCCGTGCTACTGCGAACCGGGACGTGGAAGATCCTTGCCTCGGGCTTCCGGGGCGACACGGCGCCGGGCACCCGCCTCCTGCCGCAGTGGCTCGGGGGCGGCGCCTCGTTGTCGACGGCGGGCTTGTTCGCCGTCACCTCGGGCCAGGACAGCACGACGACGGTCACGCTGCCGAGTGCCCTGCGCGCGACCACGGCCCCTCGGATCACGGGCAAGCCCAAGGTTGGCCGGAAGCTCGTCGCGACGACGGGAACGTGGAACCTGATGACCGCGACGACCTTCACGTTCAAGTGGCTGCGCGGCACCAAGGTGATCGGCCGGACGGCCACGCATCGGGTCGTGTCGGCCGATCGGGGCCGGACCCTCAAGGTGCGCGTGACGGCGGTCAACGGGACATTCCGGACCACGATCACCCGCAAGATCAAAGTGCCCTGATCGCGTCGACCCGGACGGGGCGCTGACGAGGATCCGGGTGCCCTGGTCTCGAGCGCCGGCGGGCTCGCCCGGTCAGGCGCCGGCGCGCCCGCTCAGATGCGTGCGCGCCCGCTCAGCCACGCGGCGCCGCCCGCCGCGAAGGCGAGCAGGGCGGTGCCCACCATCGCCACCTGCAAGTCCGCGGCCACCGAGATGAACCCGATCGCAGGCGGGTAGACGATCGCTCCGAGGACGGCCGCGAAGATCAGCGTCGTGGCCACCGTGGCCGATCGACCCGGCAGGCGCGAACCCGCCGCCGCCACCATCAGCGGGAAGAACGGCCCGAAGGCGACGCCGACGCCTCCGAACAGGAACGGGGTCCAGCCACCTACCGGCAGCAGGAACGCCACGAGGAGCACGACGCCGCCGACGGGCGCCAGGATCGCCGCCGCCCGGAGCGGCTCGACCCGGCTCCCGATCCGCGCGAACACCACGCGTCCCACCGCGATCCCTGCCCAGAACAGGGTGAGGGCGAGGCTCGCCGCGGTCACCGGCAGGTCGTCGAGGTAGCGGACCAGCCAGTCCGACACGCCCGCCTCCGACGCCACGTAGCAGCCCGTCCCGAGGGCCATGACCACCAGGAACAGGGGAAGCCGGCGGGGGTCGGGTCGGTCGGCGCCGTCCGAGGTCCCTTCGCGCGGGTCGCGCGGCTGCGGCAGGCGGCCATGCGGGACGGTGACCAGGATCGCCAC
The DNA here is from genome assembly GCA_963748625.1 of uncultured Chloroflexia bacterium. GTDB lineage: Bacteria > Chloroflexota > Limnocylindria > Limnocylindrales > CSP1-4 > CAIXZV01. The sequence continues at coordinate 338,742 of CAVVJT010000007.1, forward strand.
CGCCAGCAGGCCCGCGAGGACGCCACTGACCAGCATCGGCACCTGCCAGTCGATCCCAGCGGACACCACAGCCGCCAGCGCGAGCGGAGCCACCAGCGCTCCGACGCTGTACATCACGTGCAGGAGGTTGAGCGCTCGGCCGCGCGAGTCCGGGAACAGGTCGAGCACGAGCGAGTTGATGCCGATGTCGGCCGCGGATGCCCCCAGGCTGACGAGCACGCCCAGTGCCGCGAACGCGACCCAGTCCGCCGTGACGCCCTGGAAGCCGAGGCCGGCGCACATGGCGAGCATTGCCAGCGCCACCGCGATCCGCGGGCCCCGCGCCCGGACGAACCGTCCACCGGCCAGGACACCCACGCCGTACGCGACGGCCGTCACGAGGAAGTAGGCACCCATGCCCGCATCGTCCTGGCCGAACGCCGGCTGCACGGAGCGGATCATCGACGGGACCAGGAGCCCTCGCCATCCGATCAGGGCATACGCGAACCCTACGACGATCCCGGCGCGCAGCGCCCGGTCCGACGCCGTCGGCGGCACAGGGCCCGGCGCGTCGGGGTGGTGCATCACACGATGCTATCGGCCGGCCGGCTCCGACGCCCAGCGGCCCACACGCACCCGCGACGGCGCGTACCCTGTGCCTGCAGGAACTCCGCATACCACCGCGAGGGCAGCCATGAAGGAACGGCTCATCGGCGACGACCAGCTCCTGGTCACAGCCGACACCACGCTCGGCGATCCGCTCTGGGACTGGGTTGCGGCTGACGCCGCCCGGCGCGCGCCCGACGGCTGGCGCATCGCCAACATCGGCGCGGTGCCGACCGGTGCCCCGGCGGCCCAGCCCTACGGTTATGCGCCGCAGCCCACGGGCGTCACCATGTGGGTCGTCTACCGCCGGTGAGCGCCTACGACGCGCCGGGCGACGGGTCAGCCGCATCGCCCGATGCCGGGCCTGCCTCGGACCGTGTCCAGCTCCGGCGCAAGGCGAAGCGCGGGCACTACGACGCCGAGACCATCCACGCGATCGTGGACCAGGCGATCGTGGGGTACGTGGGCTGGGTCAGGGACGGCCAGCCCTACGTGACGCCGGTCAACGTCTGGCGCGCCGGTGACCGCCTCCTGTGGCACGCGTCGGTCGGCAGCGGCATGGGACTGGCCATGGACGGCGCCCCCGTGTGCGTGACGGTCAGCCACGTCGACTCGCTCGTCCTCGCCCGCAGCGCCACCAACCACTCGGTGGACTACCGCTCGGTGATGGCGCTCGGAACGGCGCACCGCATCCGCGACGACGAGGAGCTCGAGGCGGCCCTGGAGGGCCTGATCGAGAGCCTGTTCCCCGGTCGCTGGGCACAGCTGCGCCCGATGACCGACGCGGAACGGCGCGCGACCGCGGTCTTCTGGATCCCCCTCGACGAGGCATCGGCGAAGGTGCGCGACAGCGGCCTGATCGAGGATCCTGGCGACGAGACGTGGCCCGCCTGGGGCGGCGTGCTTCCGGTGCGGACGGTCCGTGGCGAGCTCCAGCCGGACGAGCACGTCAAGCCCGACGTGCCGCTGCCTGAGATCCGGCTGCCGTAGTCCGCAGCAGGTCGGTTGCCCTGCCCAGCCGGGGCCCTGCCCCACCTTGGACGCGGCGCCCATGAATCCTCGGTCCCGTCCGCCCCAGACACGCCTCCCCCGGGTTTCGTGGGAGCGCCGCGTCTTCGAAACGGCCCCGAAGGACCGGCGGAGCCCGCGTACGCCGCGCATAAGCAAAGCGAGGAGTGTCTACGCGCCGCGACCCGGATTCGCTCCGACGATCGTCGGGGCGAGGCGGACGTAGAAGTGGCCGTCCTCGGGATTGCCTTCGCGGTCCGTGTCCCATGCCCGTCGCACACCCTCGAAGTCGAAGCCTGCACGACGCGCGACGGCACCCGACGCAGCGTTGTCAGGGTGCGTGAACAGCTCGAGACGGAGCAACCCCGCATCGAACGACCAGTCAGCCAACAAGCGAAGGGCGCGGGTGGCGAGCCCACGGCGCCGGGCCCAAGGGGCGAGCCAGTAGCCCACCTCGGCACGGTGCGCGGCACGAAGGTGGCGGGCGATGGAACCGAGCACCTCGCCCGTTGCGGCGTCGGTGATGGCGAACGACCGCTCGTCGTCGGTATCCCAGTCCGCCCGGCGAACGGCGACAAATTCGCGGGCGACCTCCTCGGTATACGGCTGGGGAATGGGCAGGAAGCGGGCGATCTCCGGGTCCTGGCAGGCGGCGAGCACGGAGTCGGCATCGTCCAGCTCCCAGCGGCGTAGGAGAATGACGCCATCGCCAAGTCGAACCGGTGCCTCGCTCACGCGTCCTCGACCAGTGCCGGACCCGTGTTCCGCGGGTTCACGATCGCCGTCCGCCCGACAAGGTCCACGGACGCGGCCGCATCGGCCAGCGCACGCTCGACCGGCTCCGCATCGGCACCCGGCGCCACGAAGGCGAGCACCGTGGACCCGGCGCCCGACAGGAACGCACCCAGCGCCCCCGCCGCACGCGCCGCACCCGTGAGCCGCGGCAGCTGGGGATAGGCCACAGACCGGTACGGCTCGTGGATCCGGTCGACGGTCAGGTCCGCCAGCAGCTCGAAGCGACCGCTGGCGATCCCCGCCACACCGATCGCGATCCGGCTCATGTTGGACACGGCGTCCCGCAACGGGACCTCGGCCGGGAGCACGCGGCGCATGTCTGCCGTGGAGAGCCGGCGGTCCGGGATGAAGAGCACCGCGCGCAGGCCGTCGGGCGCCGGGAAGCGCACGGCCTCCACGCGCTCGCCCAGGTGGGCGGACACCACGAACCCGCCCAGCAGCGCCGCCGAGGCGTTGTCCGGGTGCCCCTCGAGCGCCGTGGACATGACGAGCAGCTGGCCCTCGGTCAGGCGCCCGCCGCCCAGGAGGTTGCCGGTCCACACGCCGCCCACGGACGCCGCCGCGGACGAGCCCATGCCGCGTGAGAGTGGAATGCGGTTGTGCATCGCCAGGCGCCAGCCGATGTGCGCCGGTCGCGGTCCGATCACCGCCTCGAGCGCGTCCTCCAGCCCTTGGACGAACCGGTTCGACCGGACAGCCGGCAGCTCGCCCTCGCCCTCGCCGGTGACATCCAGCGTCAGGCCACCGTCATCGGTGACCTCCACGGTCACCGTGTTGCAGACGTCGAGCGCCATGCCCAGGCAGTCGTAGCCCGCGCCGAGGTTTGCGGTGGACGCGGGCACGTCGACCACCACCCGCCGCCCCACCAGGGCCGACCAGGCTGCGGCATCCAGCGGCGCCGCCGGGAGCCTCGGCGGGTTCGCGATCGGGACCTTGCCCGGGACGGGCTGCGGCTGCATCACCGGCTCACCATGCGCGCTACCACCACCCCAGCGCCTTCGACACCGATGCGATCGTCGGCTCGGCCTCGGCGACCTTCACCTCGAGCCCGTCCTCGGCCGTGTGCGGGTCCTTGAGGCCATTGCCGGTGAGGACCGCGACGACGAGTGCGTCGGGGTCCACCTGGCCGGCCGCGGCGGACTTGATGACGCCGGCAACGGAGGCAGCGGATGACGGCTCGCAGAACACGCCCTCGAGGCGCTGCAGCCGCCGGTAGGCGTCGAGGATCTCGTCGTCGGTGACGGCCTCGATCTTGCCGCCCGACTCGTCGCGCGCGCCAATCGCGAGATCCCAGGACGCCGGGTTGCCGATGCGGATGGCGGTCGCGATGGTCTCGGGCGCCTCGACCGGGTGGCCCAACACGAGCGGCGCGGCGCCGGCGGCCTGGAACCCCCACATCCTCGGGGTGCCGTCGACCCGGCCGACGTCCCTGTACTCGCGGAACCCACGCCAGTAGGCGCTGATGTTGCCCGCGTTGCCGACGGGGATGGCGAGGATGTCGGGCGCGCGGCCGAGATCGTCGCAGACCTCGAAGGCGGCGGTCTTCTGGCCCTCGAGCCGGTACGGGTTGACCGAGTTCACGAGGGTGATCGGGTGCTCGTCCTGCTCGGACAGTGCCCGCACAACGCGGAGCGCCTCGTCGAAGTTGCCGGACACGCTGACCACGCGTGCGCCGAAGACCAGCGCCTGCAGCAGCTTCCCGAGGGCGATCTTGCCGGCCGGGAGAACCACGACGCACTCGAGGCCCGCGGCGGCGGCGTAGGCGGCGGCCGATGCCGACGTGTTGCCCGTCGATGCGCAGATGACGCTCTGGGCACCCTCCTCGAGGGCCTTGGCAACGGCCATGACCATGCCCCGGTCCTTGAAGGAGCCGGTCGGGTTCATGCCCTCGAACTTGACGTGGAGATTGGGCACGCCGATCGAGGCGCCCAAGCGGCGGGCCGGGATGAGCGGGGTCGCGCCCTCGCCCAGCGAGACCACCGGGGTGGTAGCGGTGAGGGGCAGGAACTCGCGGTACCGCTCGAGGAGCTGGGGGCGGGCCGGGAGGAGGGACGACACGGCAATCAGTCCCCGACGGGGTAGCAGGCGCCGGACGGCGCGACCACGCATTCGGCAGCCACGGGGCGCACTGGAAGGCCCGACACCTCGGTGGCGGCGGCGAGGCCGGCCCACGTGGAGCCGACGCCGCGGGCGACCGCGACCAGGTCCGACAGGACGGCAGCGCCGGCGGCAGGACCACCGGCGCCCGGACCCTCGAACGCGACCCGGCCGACGGGCAGGCCATCGACCTCCACGCGGTTGAGGACGCCGTCGCACCGGCCGAACGGCGAAGACGCCGGGACCGCGGTGGGGACGACGGAAGCCTCGATGGCCCCGTCCTCCGCGAGGACGGTGGTGGCGATCAGGCGCAGGACGCGGCCCTCGTTCGCCATGGCGGCGACGTCCTCGGCGGTGACACCGGTGATGCCAGGCAGGCCCGGCGCTCCGGTCGTGGTGCCGGGGCGGTTGCCCACGCTGTCGCAGGAGATCCAGGCACCGAAGGCGAGGCGGGCAAGGATCACGAGCTTGTTGAGCGCGTCGAGCCCCTCGACGTCGGCGGTGGGGTCGGCCTCGGCGTAGCCGCGCGACTGGGCGTCGGCGAGGACCTCGGCGTAGTCGCGGCCCTCGCGGGTCATCGCCGTGAGCATGTAGTTGGTGGTGCCGTTGACGATGCCGCGGACACGGCCGATCCGGTTGGCGGCAAGATCGAGGGCGATCGGACCCAGCAGCGGGATGCCGCCGCCCACCGCCGCCTCGAAGCGCAGCGAGGCGCCCGTGGCGCGGGCGATCCCCTCCAGCTCCGGACCGTAGTGCGCGATCACGTGCTTGTTCGCGGTGACCACGCTCTTGCCGGCCTCCAGGGCGGCACGGATCAGCGTGTGGGCCGGCTCGTCACCGCCCATCGTCTCCACGATCACGTCGATGTCCGGGTCGGCCACCATGTGTGCCGGCGCGTCGGTGAGGATGGCCTCCGGGATGCCGAAGGCGATCGCCCGATCGGTGAACTTCTCCGCCACGGCGGCAAGGACGAGCGGCCTGCCGTCCGGGGGCGCCAGGCGGGTGGACCCGTCGAGGAACGCGCGAACGACCTCGCGGCCGACGGTTCCGGCGCCGATGACACCGACGCGCAGGGGCTGAACGCTCACAGGTGGGCTCTCACAGTGGGGGTCGGGAGTGTGGGGGCGATGGTAGCGAACGATGCCGCGCACACGCGAGGAGGTGCGTTGAGGGATCTGCTCGCGCGTGGGCCGGCCGCCACATGCGTGTTCGCTGTGGCCGAGCGAACCAGCCACCACGCCGTCGAAGCGCTCGGTGTGGCGAACGGAGTGACCGGTCTGGGCCGTCGACGGGCCTCGAAACGGTCAATGTGTTCGGCGCAGGGCGAGCAACTCGACGCGTGCCATCGAAATCGCTCCGTCCGGCCGAGCAGGCCTCGTGGTCCGGCCGAGCAGGCCCATACGCCACGGCAACGCCCGTACCTGCCGACGGGTGGCCGCGCTTCGGTACACTCCGGCCCACGATGACCGTCGAGCTCGCCCCCCTCCCCTCACCCGCCGCATCCTCCGCCTCACGTCCCCGGATCTTCTCCGGGATCCAGCCGTCCGGGATCGTCCACCTCGGCAATGACCTCGGCGCGATCCGGAACTACGTGATGCTCCAGTACGAGTACGAGGCGATCTACTGCATCGTCGACTACCACGCGCTCACGAGCACCCATGATGCGGCGCTGCTCCGGCGGCGCACCCGCGAGATGGCCGCGAGCCTGCTCGCGCTGGGCCTCAGCCCCGACCACTGCACGCTCTTCGTCCAGAGCCACCGCCCCGAACACGCCGAGCTCATGTGGCTGCTCGCCACGGTCACGCCTGTCAGCTGGCTCGAGCGGACGCCCACGTACAAGGACAAGGTCGCCAACCAGCCCGACGACGTGAACCACGGCCTGCTGACCTACCCGGTCCTCCAGGCCGCCGACATCGTCATCTACAAGGCCACCAAGGTGCCGGTGGGCAAGGACCAGGCGGCGCACCTGGAGCTGAGCCGCGAGATCGTGCGCGCCTTCAACTACCGCTACGGCGAGACGTTCCCCGAGCCGCAGGCCGTCTACACGAGCGCCCCGGTGGTGCTCGGGACGGACGGGGTCAAGAAGATGTCCAAGTCCGTCGGGAACACCATCGAGATCCTTGCCTCGCCCGACGAGATCCGCAAGCAGGTCATGTCGATGGTGACCGATACCGAGCGGATCAAGCGCACGGACCCGGGCCGCCCCGACATCTGCAACGTCTGCGGGCTCCACCGCTTCTTCGGCGACGACTTCGAGGAGATCTGGGACGGCGAGCGGACCGCGCGGACCGGCTGCGTCGACACGAAGAAGCTCCTTGCCCAGCGGATCATCGACCGGTACGCGGACGCCCGCGAGAAGTACGCGGAGCTGATGGCGAACCCCAAGGAGGTCGACGGCGTCCTCGAAGCGGGTGCCGACCGCCTCAAGCCCAAGGCCGAGGCCACGCTGGCCGAGGTCAAGGAGAAGATGGGCCTCCGCTAGGCCCACCGACCCGGTCGGCGCGTCCGGCCGGCTGCCCGCGCGCGCCCTGGCTTGACAGGCATGGTTGTATTGCGCGGCCGACCTGGCGCCCTCCGCGTCGGACCCGTCGGCATTCGCCCGGGGAGACGACGCGTGATCGCGAACCACCGTACGCCGCTGGCGCGCATGCTCCCCGCGGCCCTCGCGGTCGTGCTCGCCGCGTGTGGCGGGGCCGCACCCGGGTCTCCCCTCGCACCTGACCAGTCGGGTGCGGGCGCACCCACCGCAGCCGCGACTGTCCCGGCTCCGGCCGCGCCGGCTGCAGGCTCCGGCGTGGTCGAGCTCCCGGCCGACATCCCCGGCGCGACGCTGGACGTCGTCGTGGATGGTGTCCTCGCCAGCGGCGAGATCACGCCCGAGCGCGGCGGGACCATCACCGCGACCACCCAGGAAGGCGTGACCTGGACCCTGGTCGTCGGGCCTTGGGCGGTGCGGAAACCGGTCACGGTGGAGCTCCGACCGATGGCGGGCGGGTCCACGCTGGGGCGCGTCATCGCCGGCGTCGACCTGGCGCCTGCCGGCCTGCGCCTGGCGGAGCCGGCCACACTGACCGCGGAGGGCCTCGACGTGGCGCCCACCGTCGTGGCGCTGGAGTTCGCGGGTCAGGCCGATGGAGCCGACGCTCGCCTCGTCATCGGGCCCGCGGTCGGCAGCAGGTCGCTGGCCTTCTCCGTCGCCCACTTCTCCGGGAACGTCGCGATCGACGTGGGCAACGATGCCAACGCGCTGTTCGAGAAGTGGTCTGCCGCCCGGGGCGACGACACGACCGGCGGGCGCCAGGCCGCCGCCGAGACGCGATACGCCGCCGCGGCCCTCGCTGAGCGGAACGGTCGCATCTCGCAGGAGACCGCCCGCGAGATCCAGGCACGCGCCATGGCCGAGTGGATGCGGGCGGAGGCGGACCGCCTGGAGGCGGATCCGGCGCTGGCGAAGCTCGCGGAGAGCGGAGATCCTCGTGACCTCGACGTCATCGACGCGGAGATCAGCCGGATCCTGCAGGTCGAGCACCAGCTCGCGGTCCTCGGCGACGAGTCCCCGAGGGAGGGCCTGGTCAAGGTCGTGGAGATCCTCCAGACGTACGAGGCCGCGATCATCAGCAAGGTCATCGACAGCCAGCGGATCCAGGAGGCGGCCAGCTCCGGGCTCGTGTCTGAGATGGGCGAGGTCGTCGACCTCATCGGTGTCGTGCTCTCCCTGGAGCGCAGGATCATGCTCCTGGGTGGCGAGGGCTCCGATGTCATGGCCAAGGTCCTCAAGCTGCTCGAGAACCTGCGGACCGGCCTCCTCGCGTCGTGCGCCAAGGCACCGCTGGACCCGGCGATCGTGCTCGGGCTCGAGCGGATGGTGCAGCTGCTGGGCGGCGCCGGCAGCGCCAGCATCGCCGACGTCATCAAGTGCGCCGCGCCGCAAGGCTGGCTGGTCACGGCAGAGGACGACTACATCGCGGGGTCGCAGCGGCTGTGTGCCACCAACCCGCTCGACCCCGATCCCGACATCGGTGGCGCGGGCGTCTACGTGGAGTCAAACGGAGGCATGCCGGACGACTGGCCCCCTGACAAGGTCTACGAGCTCGCGGATGGCATCCTCCTCGACTTCTCGGGGGGGACATACAGCGTGTACTTCGCAAAGGGGACCGCGAAGCACGGCACGATCTACGAGTTCAATGGTCGGCTCACGGTGCAGGTGGATGCCGCAGGCCTGCCCCTCAAGGGGAGCGGCTCCGGCAAGGGGCGCATCCTGTACCCGAACGGTGACGTGAAGAATGGCGTTCCGGACACCCTCACCATCACCTTCAGCCGCATCCCCGAGCCCGCCTGGTGCACCGAACCGATCCCGGAGTAGGCGTAACCTACGGCGACCACGTGCGCGGGACGGGCGCCACGTCGTAGGCTTCGCATATGCCCAATGACCTGATCACCGAGCGCCAGCGCAGGCTCATCGACGTCGCCCTGGTCCTGGCGGTGGTTGCCCTCGCCTTCGTCGTCCTCGGCTTCCTGGGCGGCTTCTGGGCTGCCTTCGGCGACCTCGTCCTGACATTCTTCCTCGCGTGGCTGCTCTCGTTCGCGCTGCGCCCGCTCATCGGCGGCGTGCAGCGGGTGGTCCCGAGGCTGGGCCAGTCGGGCGCGGTCCTCGTCGTCTACCTGTCGATCGTCGGCATCATGCTCCTGGTCCTCGTGCAGGTCTCGGCGTCGCTCGCCACCTCCATCAACGAGCTGCTGGCCGACCTCCCCAACCTCGAGAGCTCGCTCACCGCGCTCGTGACCTCGCTGCAGGAGCGGCTCACCGCGCTCGGCTTCCAGGTGGACCTCGTCCGACAGGTGCCCGACGTGATCAAGGGCCTCCAGACCGGAGCGACCGAGCTCATCGGGCCGCTCCAGCAGTTCGCCGTCGCGAGCATCGGGATCTTCGGGAACATCCTCATGGTCGTGATCCTGTCGATCTACATCGCGATCGACCGCCAGGACATCGGCGCGTTCCTGCTGCGCCTGGTACCACCGTCGTTCGGGTCCGGCGCCCGGCTGCTCGATGCCTCGGTGAGCCGGTCCTTCGCCGGGTTCCTGCGGACGCAGCTCGTGATGGGCGTGTCGTTCGGCCTCATCTCGTTCTCGACGGACGTCGTCTTCGGGCTCCCCTACGCGGTCGTCACCGCGGTCGCCGTCGGCGTGCTGCACGCGATCCCCTTCTTCGGCCCGTTCGTGTCGTGGCTGCCGCCGGTCCTCGTCGCGATCCTCTTCAAGCCCGAGGTCGCCCTCCCGGTCCTGATCATCATGGGCATCGGCTGGTTCGTGACGATGAACGTGCTCCAGCCGCGGCTGATGGCAGGGTCGGTGGGCATCCACCCGATCGTGGTCCTCGCCTCGGTCCTCATCGGCGCCAAGATCGCGGGTATCGCCGGGGCGGTCTTCGGCATCCCGATCGCAGCGGTGGTCTCGGCGATGTTCTTCAGCTGGTTCGAGCGCTCCAGGGACGGCGTGACGGTGGCCGACCGGGCGACGAAGCGAGTGGCCGCACGGGAAGGCAGACCGGTCCGCCGGCCGATGGAACCGGTGGGCGGGGTGGACCAGGACCTCGACGAGGTGGTCGCAGCCCGGGAGCGGAGGGCCCACCCTGACCAGGCCCACCCGATCGCGGCTGCCGCGGACGGGGAGGCCCAAGCCGATGCCGACATGACAGGGGCCGAGACGCGGGCGAGCGCGGAGGCGCCGTCCGACACTGCGCCGTCCGACCCCACGTCGTCCGATATCGCGACACCCGACACCGTGGTCTCGTCGGACCCCGGGGCATGACCGAGGACCCCACCGGGGGTGGTGGCGCCGGGGCCCAGCGCCCGGACATGACCCGTGAGCGCGCTCGCACGGAGCGGCGCGACCTTGACAAGGAGCGCGGCGAGCCGGTTGCGGGGTCGCGCGGCCAGCACCGGTCGATCAAGCGCCTGGGTCGTCCGCTGGGCGACTGGTCCAGGCGGCCGCGGATCCTGGTCACCAACGACGACGGTATCGAGTCGCAGGGTCTCATGGCGCTCAAGCTCGCCCTCGACCCGATCGGTGACGTCACCGTGGTCGCGCCCGACCTCAACCAGTCCGCCGTCGGCCACCAGAAGACCCTGATGCGGCCGTTGCGGGTGCGCGAGCGTCCGCTGCCCGACGGCTCGACCGGCTACTCGGTGGACGGCTCCCCCACCGACTGCGTGAGCCTCGCCTTCCTGGGCTTCTTCGAGCACCGGTTCGACCTTGTCGCGTCCGGCATCAACTACGGCGCGAACCTGGGCGACGACATCACCTACTCGGGCACCGTGGCGGCGGCGATGGAGGCCGTGATCAACAACTGCCCCGCCTTCGGCATCTCGCTCGAGTACGGCGACCAGGTGGACTTCACGCTGTCGTCCCTCGCGGCCGCCGTGGTTGCGCGCAACATCCTCGAGCACGGGCTGCACAAGGGCGAGCTGCTCTCGGTCAACGTCCCCGCGGCAAGTGTCGAGGCGTGCGAGGGCTTCGAGGTCACGCGGGTCGGCAAGCGCGTCTACCAGGACCAGCTCATCCGGCGCGTCGACCCGCGCGGGCTGCCGTACTACTGGATCGGGGGGCTGCCGCCGTCGGGGATCAGCGTGCCCGGCACGGACTTCCACGCGGTGGTCAACCGGCGCATCTCCGTGACCCCGGTCCACCTGGACCTCACCGGCCGGCGGCTGATCCGCGAGGCGAAAACCTGGGACTGGTCGATGCCAGCCATCGGTCCGGGCGAGGGCGAGGTGCCGGTCGAGGCGGTCGAGGTGCCGATCGCCCTGGAGGCCGAGCAGGCGCTCCTGATCGCCGAGGCGAAGGCCGAGCGCCGGTAGCGACGCTACCCGCGGGGCGGACCCGCCTGCACGCGCGCGAACACGTCCCCCGTGGTGCCCCGGAAGCCGTGGATGCCCTCGAGCCACCACGTCGCTCCAGCATCGGCCCAGCGCGTGGCCTTCGCGATGGCGTCCGGACCCGTGCCCGTGGTCTCCCCGTGCACACCGACCGTGAACGGTGCCTCGGGTGCGAGCCCCGCCTGCGCCCGGAGTCCGTGGATCTCCGCGATGGCGGCCCGCAGCTCGTCCGGGGTCATCTCATCGTTGCCCTGCTGGTCGACGGCGTACGGGATCCAACCGTCGTGGCGGGCTGCACGGCGTCGCGCGGCCGCACTATGCCCACCGATCCACACCGGCACCGGGTCCTGCAGCGGGAGCGGCGCCAGCGTCACTCCCTCCACCGTGCACGCCGCACCCCGATGCGTCACGGTCTCGCCGGCCAGCAGGGGCCGGACCATCGAGAGCATCTCGTCCGTCCGGGCCGCCCGTTCACGGAGGTCCTCGGGCTCGCCCGCGGCCCGGTATTCCTCCGCGGCGCCCCCGATCCCTACCCCGAGGACCAGGCGCCCGCCGGACAGCCGGTCGATCGTGGCCACGCGGTTCGCGAACGGCAGCGGCCGCTCCCGCGCGATCACCGCGACGTCCGTACCCACCAGCAGACGCTCCGTCGCCAGAGCACAGGCTGTGACCAGCGTCCACGGGTCGCCGGAGGGCGGACCCCAGGTGAACGCGAGGTGGTCCCAGACGAGCAGCGCCTCCCACCCGGCAGCCTCAGCAGACCGGGCCAGGTCGACCATGACCCGCGCCTCAGCGAAGTCACCGAAGTTCATCACCGAGAGTCCGTAGTGCACGCGAGTCTCCTCTTCGACGCCATGTGCACGCGGGAACCGCCCGGCGCCCCGAGGGATCCGCCAGCCGGGGAACGCTGCTACGTGCGCTTCCTCTTCCGGTCCGCGATGACCTGGCTCGCAGCATTCCTGCCCGGCAGCGCCGTGACGCCGCCGCCCGGGTGCGCGCCCGATCCGGCGAGATACAGCCCCTCGACCGGCATCCGGTAGCGGGCCCAGCCCAGCAGCGGCCGCCACAGGAAGAACGAGTCCAGCCCGGGTTCCGCGTGGAGCGGGTGGCCACCGGTGAGCCCGTACTCGGACGCAAGGTCGGCCGGCGTCAGCACCTGTCGTGCGCGCACTCGTGAGCCCAGCCCCGGCGCCACCGACTCGAGCGTCCGCACGGCGAGATCGCCAACCGCCTCGCGCTGTGCAGCCCAGAACGCCTCCTCCTGCTTGGGCGGCATCCACTGCATCACGATGCTGATGACGTGCGTGCCCTCCGGCGCGCCGGCGACCAGCGAGGGATCGACCAGCGATGGGATGGTCGCCTCGAGGACGGGCTCCTCCGGGATGCGCCCGTACTTCGACGCGTCGAAGGCGTGCTCCATGTGGTCGATGGAGGAGGCACCCACGAGGATCCGGCCGCGCAGCTTGCGCGCATCGCCGTCCGCAGCCGGGAACTCCGGCAGCCCGTCCACGACCAGGTTGACCTTGGCCACGGTGCCGGGCGTGCGGATGTTGCCGGCGCGCCAGCGCATCGAGGGGCCCACGGTCACCGGATCGATGAGCCTGGTGAGCAGCTGCTTGGGATCGATGCCGCCGACGATCGTCGACGCTGCGATCTCCTCGCCCGAGGCGAGCACGACGCCCGTGACCGCGCCCTCGGCCGTGGTGATCCTGACCACGCGCGTGCCGGTGCGGATCTCGGCCCCGGCGGCCTGCGCGGCTGCGGCGAGCGCGCCCGACAGCGCGGACGGCCCGCCCTTGACGAACACGGTTTCCCCAGCAGCCCCGCCGTCGTTGCCGGCGGCATCGGCCAGGAGCCAGGAGGTGGACCCGGCCGACCAGGGGCCGGTGGCGGTGTAGCGGACCGCGCGCCAGGCCATGGCCGCGCGCACCGGCTCGCTCTCGAACGACTCGGACACGAAGTCCGCAGCCGCCATCGCAAGCACGCGCAGGATCGCCCGGCCATCGTCCTTGCCGAGGCCGCGGAACGCGCGACCCAGCCGCAGGCCCAGGAGCGCGTCGCCAAAGCCCGGACCGGCGATGTCCGGCGGGATCTCGTCGCCGAGATCCGCGAGGAAGCGGGACAGGGACCGCACGCGGCGGTCGTACTCGACCAGCGAGGCGGCGTCGTTCTCGGAGAAGACCCGCATCGCCTCGACGCTGCTGGCGAGGTCCGAGTAGAGCGTGACCGCGCGGCCGTCGGGCTGCGGCGCGAACAGCCGGACCTCCGGCGCCACGAGCGAGAGGCCGTACTTGGCCAGCTCCAGCTCGCGGACCACGGACGGCTTGAGCCGCCCGACCGTGTGCGCCAGCGTGGGAACCCGGACCCCGCCCAGCTCCTCCGTGACCGCGGCGCCGCCGACGATCGGACGCGCCTCGAGCACGAGCACCCGCAGGCCCGAGCGGGCGATGTAGGCGGCGGCGGTCAGACCGTTGTGGCCGGCCCCGACGACGATCGCGTCGTACTGGTTCATCAGCGTCGTCATCGTCAGGCCACCTTCCGGCCGCGGGACTTGAGGACCTCGAGCGCGGCGAGGCGCCCGTTGGCGCCCATCAGGCCACCGCCGGGGTGGGTGGACGAGCCCGAGAGCCACAGGCCCTGGATTGGGGTCTTGAAGCGGGCCCAGCCCGGGACCGGCCGGTTGAAGAACAGCTGCTCGAGGCTGAGCTCGCCCTGGAAGATGTTGCCCTCGGTCAGGCCCATCGTCCGCTCGATGTCGAGCGGGGTCAGGACCTGGCGGCCGATGATGATGTCGCGGATGTTCGGCGCGAACTCGCTGATGCGGTTGATGACCGCGTCCCCGAACTTGTCCCGGTTGCCGTTGTCATCCCAGGTGCCCAGCTCTGGCGCCAGCTTGTACGGCGCGTACTGGACGAAGCACGAGATCACGTGCTTGCCTGGTGGTGCCATCTGGGGATCGACCAGCGTCGGGATGATCATGTCGATGTACGGCTTCTCGCTCCAGCGGCCGTACTTGGCATCGTCGTACGCCTGCTCCATCTCCACCGTCGACGGCGAGTAGGAGATCGCGCCGCGCAGGTGCTCGCCCACGCCCGAGATGGACGTGAACTCGGGCAGCCGGTCCACCGCGAGGTTGACCTTGCCGGAGCTGCCGCGGAACTTGAAGCGTCGGATACCCGCCTCGAACTCCGGGTCGAGCGTGTTGGGCTCGAGCAGGTCGAGGAAGGTCACCTTCGCGTCGGCGGAGCTCAGCACCACCGAGGCCTCGATCTCCTCGCCGGACTCCAGCGCGACGCCCGTGGCCTTGCCGTTCTTGACGATGATCCGGGCGACCGGAGCCTCGGTGCGGATCTCGGCGCCGAGGGCCTGGGCGGCCCGCGCGATCGAGTACGACACGCCACCGGTGCCGCCCTTCGGGATGCCCCACGCGCGGAAGGCGCCGTCGATCTCGCCCATGTAGTGGTGCAGGAGGACGTACGCCGTGCCGGGCGAGTTGATGCCCTGGTACGTGCCGATGATCCCAGAGGCGGACATCGTTGCCTTGAGCGGGTCGGTCTCGAACCACTGGTCGAGGAAGTCCTTGGCCGACATCGTCATCAGCTGGACGAAGACCGCCTGCTGGCGCTCCGGCAGCTGGCTGAAGCGCTTCATGAGCGATGCCAGGGGCATCAGCGGCCGCGGGTCATTGTCGGTGGGGTCCGCCGGCACGATCCCGAGGATCGGCTTGATGAAGCGGGCCATCTCCACCATGAGCTGGCCGTATTCCTCGTACGCCTCGGCGTCGCTCTTGGACCAGCGGCGCAGCTCGCGGATGGTGCGGCCGTGGTCGTTGACACGCCACAGGTAGTCGCCGCCGCCGGCTTTCGGTCCTTCGCCGGGGCGGAGCGGGGTGAACGTGCCGTCGAGCGGAAGGATGTCCAGGCCGAACTTGGGCAGGTTCAGCTCGCGGATGACCTCGGGCCGCAGCAGCGAGACCACGTAGCTCGCGACCGAGAACTTGAACCCCGGGATGATCTCCTCGGTGACGGCGGCGCCGCCGAGGACGTACCGGCGCTCCAGCACCAGCGTCTTGAGCCCGGCACGCGCCAGGTACGCGGCGGAGATGAGCCCGTTGTGGCCTCCACCGATGATCACCGCGTCGTAGCGCTGCGGCACGCGACCCTCCTGGTTGACCCGCGAGCGGGGGCATCGCGCGCGAGCGCCCGCTGCTATTCACCCTGCATAGCGTTGATGCAGTCTAGCCGACGCCACCGGCGCGGGGGCCGCCGGGGTTGCGCGTCCGGCAGGTGCGCGCGGCGCCGGGTTGCGCGCCCCGTCGTGTGCGCTAGCGTGGCCGCATGCGCACGCTGCAGCGGCCGGACGACCGCAACCCTGCCAGCGCTCCGGCGGACCGGCTGGCCGCGCTCGAGGCCGCTCTGTCCCGTCTCGCGGATGCCGCTCGGGCCCTTCCGGACGTCGACATCCCGGCCACGGGAACGTGGTCCGCTCGGATGGTGCTCGCGCACGTGGTGTTCTGGCACGAGAGCTTCGCGCGCAACGTGGCCGACATCGCGGCCGGGCGGCGACCGACGCCCCTGCGCGGCACCTATGCAGTCCTGGCCGGGCGGGCACGGGCGGAGCTGGGCGACCTGGACGTTCCCGAGCTCCTGGAGAGGGTGGCGGCCGCGCAGGCGGTGATCCGCCGGCACATCGGGGAGCCGGGCATCGACCTGATCCCCTACCGGCAGGGCTCCCGGCCGTACACGCCGGCCGAGCATCTTCGCGTGACGGCCGACCACGTCCGGCAGCATGCGGCAGAGCTGGAACGCGCCTACCCGGGGCCGGCGAGCGGGTGACCCGCAGGCGGCCGGATCGCAGGCGGCCGGATCGCAGGCGGCCGGATCGCAGGCGGCCGGATCGCAGTCGGCCGGATCGCAGTCGGCCGCCGCAGCGCCGCGTCGAGGTCGGCCTGGCGGCCCGCCGCGGCCATCGTGGCAGCAGATGTGTGTACGTCCGTGTGCTAGCATGTGTGCATCGCTCAGCACACATCGGAGCACACCATGAGCCTGGTCCGCACGAACATCACCATCCCCAAGGACGTCATGGACATGCTCGATGAGGTTGCAGGCCCCCGGGGGCGGTCTGCCTACATCAGCGAGCTCGTCGCCCGCGAGGTCAAGCGCCAACGGTCTCTCAAGATCATCCGGGAGACCGCGGGCGCACTGGAGGGCAACTCGGCCTGGGGCGCCACGCCGGAGGAGCGTGACGCGAACCTGCGCGAGGTCCGCGACAGCTGGGACCGCGACGACCGCATCTGGCCGACGCAGGAGGCAGCGGATGCCGTATCTGCTTGACACGACGGTCATCGCCGATCACGTGGACGGGATCCACGGTGCGCCCGGGGTACTCGAGCGGTTGTTCGCAGAGACTGGCGACATCTACATCTGTGATGCGACCGTCGCCGAGGTGATGTCAAAGGGGTCGGAGATGCAGCTTTCGCAGGCGGATCGGCTGCTCGGGGCGTTCGAGTACGTCTCGACGAGCCCGAAGGCTGCGCGGCGCGCAGGAGCCCTGAGGCGCGCGCGAGGACAGACGTCACACCGGCGGCTGGGAGATTCACTGATCGCCGCAGTGGCCTGGTCACTGGACGCCACCGTGGTCACGCGCAATCCGAAGGACTTCGAGGGCTACGGAGTCCAAGTCCTGGCCTACGGTCAGACGTCCGGCTGAGGAGGCGCCGGGCTACCAGCCCTCGGCCAGCGTCCGGTCCAGCGCGTCCACCACCACGTCGGCGCTCTCCCGGGTGATGCACAGCGGCGGCTTCACCTTGAGCACGTTGTTGCCGTCGCCGGTGGGCTGGATCACCACGCCCAGCTCCAGCATCCGCTCGCAGATCGCGATGGCCTCCTCGGTCGCGGGCTCCAGGGTCTCCGGATCACGGACCAGCTCAACGCCCAGGTAGAGGCCCATCCCGTGCACGGCGCCCACGATCTCGGGGTGCCGGGCGGCGACCACCGAGAGACCAGCCTTCAGGTGCCCGCCGACGACCCGCGCGTTCTCCTGCAGCCGCTCCCGATCCATCGTCTCGAGCACCGTGATGCCGGCGGCGCAGCCCACGGGTGAACCGCCCACCGACGAGAAGAACGAGCCCTCCGCGGCGAACGCGTCGGCGATCGCGCGCGTCGTGACAACGGCGCCCACGGCCATCCCGTTGCCGGCGGCCTTGGCGACCGACACGATGTCCGGGACGACACCCTGCTGCTCGAATGCCCACTGGTACGCACCCAGCCTGCCGTACCCGGTCTGGACCTCGTCGGCGATGGAAACGCCGCCGGCCGCACGCACGTCGCGGTAGACCTGGGCGAGGTAGCCGTCGGGAAGGACGATGCCGCCCGCGTTGCCGAACAGCGGTTCCGCGATGAAGGCGGCGGGCGCCCTCCCCTCCGCGGCCAGGCCGGCCAGCGACGCGCGAACGTCATCCGCGTACCGGTCGCCTGCGTCGGGGCCGCGGAACGCGCCTCGGTAGGTGTTCGGTGCTTCGACAAGGCGTACCCAGCCCGGCCTGGTCCCGATCGCGCGCGGATTGTCGAGGTGCGACGTCGTGATCGCGTCGGTCGCGCCGGTCCAGCCGTGGTACGCGCCACGGACGGCGAGCACATCGTCGTTGCCCGTCGCGCAGCGCGCCAGGCGCAGGGCCAGCTCATTCGCCTCGGAGCCGGTGTTGACGAGGAAGACGGTGTCGAGCGGGTCAGGGAAGCGGGCCGCGAGCGCCTCGGCGAACTCCACCATGACGCCGTAGAGGAACCTGGAGTTCGTGTTCAGGCGGGCAAGCTGGTGCAGGACCGCCCGCTCGACGGCCGGGTGGCTGTGGCCCAGGACCGCCACGTTGTTGACGACGTCGATCCGGGCTCGGCCACGCGTGTCCACGAGGTGCTGCCGCCAGCCACGTTCGATGCGGGGAGGTGTCGCGTAGTAGTGCTCCTGGGTGGCCGCCAGCACGTGGCCGCGCCGTTCGAGGAGGGCGGCCGCATCGTCGGGCGGGGCGACCGCAAGCCCGGCGGGCAGGCCCAGCAGCGCCGACGGGTCAGGGCAGAGCTGCAGCCACGCGTCCGCGAGCGATGGCACGGCCCGTCGGGGCGCGTCAAGTCCCGGCAGCGCCACGAGTTGGACGTGCAGGAGCGACGGCCGGTTCAGCGGGCCGTGCGGGTCCACGTCCCCCACGATGTCGCCCGCCTGAACGGCCGTACCGGCGTCCACCGTCAGCACGACGCCGTCCAGCCGCACGTCGAAGTCGGGCGTTCCCAGGACGAGGCCCGCGGGCGTGGGCCGGACGACCCCCGCGACCGGGGCGCGGACCGCGAGCCCGGCCGGCAGGTAGAGATCCACGCCCAGGTGGACCGTGGCCGCCTCGATGGTCGCGTCGAGCTCCACGTCGGTGAGGCGCGCCTCGCCCCAGCGGCCCACAGGCATCAGCCCGTCATCCCGGATCCCTGTGACCAGCTCGCCGATCCGCTCCGGATCGCCCGTCGCGCGCCCGGGCAGGGCGTCGGACGTGGTGGACAGGTCGAGCGCCTTGAGCAGGCGCGGATCCAGCACGACCGGGGACACGGCGCCTGCGGGCACGCTGAACCGGCGTGCCGGACCCAGCCCCGCCGCCTCGCGCAGCACGGCCTCCGCAAGCGGATACGGCATGGCCGCCACCGCCTCGAATGCGGCCCACTCCTCATCCCGGACGGCGAGGACGTAGGTGTTGTCGGGCTCCAGTGCCGCTTGCTGGTCGCCACTCACGGCGACGGACGCTGCCCGGGCGACCACCATGGGCCAGATCGCGGCAATCTCCGCGTCCACGAGCGGCAGCAGGTCCATGAACCCCCTGGAGATCTCGCGCGCGAGCTGGAGCGGCTCCTCCAACGCGTGGAAGCTGTCGGCAGCGATCGTCACCGCGAGGTCCGACGCGATCCACGTCCGCGACAGGTCCCCGAAGTCGATGAGGCCGGTGGGCATCGGCCGTCCGGCGCGATCCCGACGCGTGACCGTGTTGACGTCCGTCACGTCCGCGTGGATCGCACGAATGCGGAGGTCGGGTGCCAGCCGCTCCAGGGCGACCGCCGCGTCGGCCGTGGCCCGCTCGGCGAGCGCCCGGCGGGCCGGGGTGGAGCTGAACCGCGCCAGCGCGTCCACCACGTGGGCCGCGAACCGCAGGTCCCACTGGAGCTCCCGATCCAGCGCCGGGTGGTCCCAGTCCTCGAGCGCCAGCGACATGCGGGCCGCCATCGCGCCATGCAGGCGGAGGACCGAGGGCGCCAGGTAGCCGGCGCCGTCCATCGGCTCACCGTCGAGATAGGTGACCAGCCGCACGTCGTGGCGGTCCCCGGCCAGCGTGCTCACGCTCGCGACCAGCGCCCCATCGAGCGCCGCCTGCGGCACGGGCACCTCGAACGGCAGGTCTGCGGCGGCCGCGCGCAGCATCGCCTCGTTCTCCGCCTCGAGCTCGGAGCGCGTGATCCCCTGGCGGGCCACCTTCAGCACGAACCGCTCCCCCTCCGGGGTGTCCACCCGGAAGTTGCGGTCCTGGTGGGATCCCAGCTCGCGCAGGAGCCCGGTACGCCCGAAGGTGTGCTCGAGGAGGACGAGCGCCTCGTCGGCCTCGACGGCGGGCCGGCGGTGCTCATGACCGAGGAACGGGTTGTCCGACATGGACGCATCGTCGCAGATCGCGGCCCGATCACACACGGCCAATCGACGGCCAATCTTGACAAGAGTGGCCGGCGACCCCGACCTTGCTGTAGGTTCGCCACATCGTCATACTTACTCTACAGTTTCATACCGTGGCGGTGACATATGTCGAATGTTGTGGGCGAGCGGTACCAGATCACGATCGAGAAACGAGTACGGGAGCAGCTCGGGATCAAGCCCGGGGACCGCGCCGTGGAGCGCGTGGAGGACGGGCGGCTCGTTATCGAGTTCCTCCCGGCTCCCCACCGGGATTCGATGCTGGGGATCTTCCATCGCCCCGGCATGGAGCCGATCACGGACTGGCAGGCGGTGAAGGATCGAGCGTGGGCTGCCCGGACCGAGGAGATCATGGAGGTGCTCCGCGAGGACAGCCGGCGCCACCGGGGCGAGGAATGACCGCCCAGCGTGTCTTCTGCGACACGAGTGTCCTCGTGCGGTACTTCGCTGAGGACGACCCCCCGCGGGCGTTCGCTGCGGCCGGGCTCATCGAGAGCGACGCCACCCTCGTGATCTCGACCGGCTCGCTGGTCGAGCTGGTGCATGTGCTGCGCACCCAACATCGGATCGAGAACCCGGAACTCGGCGAGGGCCTGATCCGCTTCCTCGCCCGTGACAATGTGGACCTCGTCGACGCCGACGAGGGGACGACGGTCGCCGCGATCCGGTGGGCCCTCCGGGCGTCAGCCCGGCGCATTCCAGATGCGATCCTGGCGGCCGCAGCGGAGTACGCCCGGTGCGACTGGATCGCCACGTTCGACGAGCGCATGGCGTCGCCGACGGTGCCGGTCAGGACGGTCTGAGCGTGGGACCCGGCATCCAGCCTGCATAGTCCTCATGCATACTCTCGGGGACATCAGTCCAGGAGGTCCTCGTGAGCGTCGGCACCCCGTTCCATCCGCGCGCCGCGGCCATGAATCGCAAGATGCAGTGGCGCGAGTGGGCGGGCTATTTCGCGTCCTCGGTCTACGCCGACTTCCACGACATCGAGTACAACGCGATCCGCGAGGCGGCCGCCGTCATCGACGTCAGCCCGCTGTACAAGTACCGGGTCACCGGGCCGGACGCGCTCGCGCTCACCGACCGCGTGATCACCCGCGACGCGACGAGGATGCAGGTCGGCCAGGTGGTCTACACCCCCTGGTGCGACGAGCACGGCAAGGTCATCGACGACGGCACGGTGCATCGCGTCTCCGAGACGGAGATCCGCTGGACCGCCGCGGACCCGCAGTACCGCTGGCTGACCATGAACGCGGCAGGTCTCGACGTGCAGGTCGAGGACGTCACCGAGGCGCTTGGCGCGCTCGCGCTGCAGGGACCCTACAGCCGCGCCGTGCTGGAGGCCGCGACCGGGGAGAGCTTCGCGGACCTCAAGTACTTCCGCCGCCGCGCCAGCTCGATCGGCGGCGTGGCCATCGACGTGTCGCGGACCGGCTACACCGGCGACCTGGGCTACGAGCTGTGGGTGCCGGCTGAGGCCGCCCCAGACGTCTGGGATGCGATCTTCGCCGCCGGACAGGCCTACGCCATCCGCCCGGCCGGCATGCACGCGCTCGACGTCGTCCGGCTCGAGGCCGGGATGATCATGCTCGACGTGGACTACACCTCCGCGCGCCATGCGATGAACCCGGAGCAGAGCTACAGCCCCTACGAGCTCGGCCTGGGCAGGCTCGTGTCCTTCGACAAGGGCGACTACGTGGGCAGACGCGCGCTCGCCGCCGAGGTCGCGTCCGGCGGCCCGGCCCGCCGCCTCGTCGGCCTCCAGCTCGACTGGTACGACATTGAGGGGCTCTACGACGCCCAGGGTCTGCCACCCGGCATCTCGCCGTACGTCGACCGCTCGCCGGTCCCGGTCTTCGCCGACGGCAGGCAGGTGGGCAAGTCCACCTCGCACGGCTGGAGCCCGATCCTGAAGCAGGCGCTGGCGCTCGCGCTCGTGGCGCCGCGGTACGAGAAGGTCGGCTCCCGGCTGCAGGTGGAGTGGACCGTCGAGGGCCGCCGCGGCAGGGTCAACGCGACGGTCGTGGAGCTTCCGTTCCTCGATCTCGATCGCAAGCGCGCATGAGCGGCGACGACCCGATGACCGGCGCCACCGGGATGCCCGGCGCCGTCCCTGAAGCCGGCGTCGCCACCGACTTCACCGCCTTCGACCGCCTCGTGGAGGAGCGTCTCGGCGGCTGGGTGGAGGAGCTGCGCGAGTTCCTGCGGATCCCGTCCGTGGGCGGCGACGACGCCGCACTGCGCGACGCCGCCGCGTGGACGGCCGAGCGCCTCCGTCGCGCCGGCGCCACGGTGGACGTGGTGGAGCTGGCCGGCGCTCCCCCGCTGGTCGTCGGTGAGATGGGCGACGGCCCGCGCACGCTGCTCAACGTCGTCCATTACGACGTGCAGCCGGTGGAGCCGCTGGAGCTCTGGACGGACCCGCCGTACGACCCGGTGGTCCGCGACGGCCGCGTCTACGCCCGCGGCGCCACGGACAACAAGGGGGAGATGCTGCCCCGCATCTGGGCGCTCGAGGCCTATCGCGACGCCATCGGCCCCCTGCCCGTCCGGGTCCGCCACCTCGTGGAGGGCCAGGAGGAGACCGGGAGCGGCGCGCTCGACGCACTCCTTGACCTGCGCCCCCACTACCGGGAGGGCGACGCGGCCCTGATCGAAGGCGGCGACCTCGACTTCGAGGGGCGGGCCACCGTCTACGGCGGCGGCAAGGGCATGGTCGTGCTCGAGCTCGTCTGCCGGACCATCGCCCACGACGCCCACTCCAGCGCCTCGGTCGTGCTGCCCAACGCCGCCCATCGCCTGGTCAAGGCGCTCGCCACCTGCTGGGATGACGAGGGGCGACCGGCCATCGAGGGGCTTTCCGCCGGCGCCCGCACCCCGACACCCGACCAGCTCGAGGCCATCCGGACCACCGACCTGCAGCTGCTCGCCGACATTCGCGCGGAGTTCGGCGTGGAGCAGTTCGTGGGCGGGCTCGATGGGGTCGATGCGCTCGAGGCGCTGACGTTCCAGACGACGCTCAACATCCAGGGCCTGTGGTCGGGTCATACGGACGCGACGCCCAAGACGGTCACGCCCGCGGAGGCACGCGTCCGCCTCGACATCCGGATCATCCCGGACCAGGACCCGCCCGAGGTCACCGCGGCCGTGCGCCGCCACCTCGAGCGCCACGGCTTCGGCGACATCAACGTCATCGAGCGCGAGGGCGAGCGCGCCTGGTGGACGCCACCCGCCCATCCCGTCGTGCAGCTGGCCAAGGTGGTGTCCGAGGAGGTCACGGGCATGCCCGCCAGCGTGGGGGTGTCGATGCCCGGGACCGTGCCGATGTACCAGGTGTGCGCGCTGCACCGGGTGCCCGCCACCATGCTGGGCGCCGGGCGCGCCGACGGGAACCTGCACGCGCCCGATGAGAACATCCGGATCGAGGACCTGGCGACGGCCGTGCGAATGATGGGCCGGTTCGTGGACGCGCTCGCGCGTCTCCCCGAGGTGCCGAGGGTTCCCTGACCGCTACGGGATCTGGACCGAGCCGCCCCCTGCGACCTCGACGGTCTGGCTGGCCGGCTGCTGGGTCAGCGTGAGCGTTGAGCCGCCTTCGGCGGCACCGGAGACCGACCCGCTGATCGACATGGTGGCAGCCGAGCCATCGGTCAGCTTGACCGTGGCGTCCACCACCTTGAACTCCGCGAGCTCGGCGTGGGATCCCTGGGCCATGGACAGCGTGACGTTGGGCGAGTCGCCGATCGCGGTCAGGATGGCCCCGCCCGAGATGTCGAGGCGGATGTCGTCAACCGTGGATTCGAGGGTGCCGATGCTTCCGCCGGCGATCGCGACGGACGTGATCGAGATCGCGTGGATGGTGATCCGCGGGTAGTTCTCGTCGCTGGTGGTGAAGCCCGGGGAGACCATGCTCACCACCAGCTGGCCGTCCACGATCTCGGTGCTCAGGAGCGGAAGCACGTTCTCCTGCGCCTCGACCGTGACCTTGGCCTCGTTCGCCTCACCGATCACCACCTTCACGGGCGCGCTGACGCTGATGCGCGTGAACTCGCCCTGCGTGCGGTCCTCGGTGACCATGCCGCCTTCCCCGGCGACGGGGGTGGCCGCCGGCGCCCACGAGATGTCGCCACAGCCGGCGAGGACACCGGTCAGCGAGAGCGCGGCGGCGGCAACGAGCAGGAGGCGGGTGACGCGGCGGGGCGCGCGTGCTGGCATGGTGTGACTCCGAGCGGCAGGACCACCGAGAGGATGCCCTGCCGCGGTCCGGCGAGGACGGGCCGGATCGGCCCCTTCGGGGGGCCGCAGGTCCGTACATGGCGGGCCGGTCGGGCCGGCGCCTCGTGCCAGTGCGGCCGAGCCAGGACCTTCGAGCCGGCCCTGCGCCCGACGCCGGGGTCAGTCGGCAGGATTAGCCCTCGACCTCCACCATCGCGTCGCCCAACGCGAGGACGGTGGGCTGGTCGAGGCCGGAGGCGACGAGCAGCCAGCTGGGGCTGAGGCCACGGTCCACGACGATCGCGAGACCACCGTCATCGAGACCCACCAGCGTGCCGCCGAGGTTGCCGAGTCCGGCTTCCCCCAGCTCGCCACCCGCCGGGACGCAGCCGTCATCATCGCTGCAGAACGCGCCCTCCGAGAGCGACAGCGTGGCACCGCCGGGCCCCTTGTACGAGATCAGGACCTTGCCCCCGTTCGCCTTGCGGTAGGAGCCCTCGGACACGAACCATCCCTTGGGCAGCACGGCGCACAGGACCGGCCAGTCCACGGCGTTCGCGGCCGCCTGGAAGAAGGAGCGGTTGGCATCGCTGCCGCTGCAGGCGGCAGCGCCGGTGGCGGTCACGGACGGCGAGGCTGCCTCGGTCTCCGGGGGCGCTTCGGTCCCGGTCGGTGCCTCGGTCTGCGCGAGGGTCGGCTCCCCGGTCTCGACTGCTGGGTCATCGGTCGCCGGGACCACGGGCGTTGCCTCGCCGGAGGCGGGGCCATCGGTCGAGCCGGCGCCTGCCGTCGCGGCGGGTGTCGTGCCCGGCGCACCGCTGCCAGTCGCGGCAGGCGTGGCGGACGTGCCGCCACTGCAGGCAGCGAGCACGAGGGCCAGCGCGACGATCAGGCTCGGACGGAGGTGACGCACAAAGGGAGCGTACCGGCAGCGCGGTGAAGGCGCTTCAGGAGGGGCCGAACGACCGGGCCACGCCGAACGCGGCACGCCGCGCGGCACGCCGGAGCGTCAGCAGGACCGCCGATCCGACCAGCGCGATCAGCAGGACGTTGGTGACGGCACGCCCGATGTTCCAGGCCATCGAGGTGATCAGCGAGAAGAGGAGCAGACGACGCAGGTTCTCCTCCACTGGCGCGCCGGGGACGAACGAGAGCGCCGGATCCTCGGCGACGACGAAGGGCCAGAACCAGAGGTCCATCAGCAGTCCGAAGGCGACGGACGCGACCGCGCAGTAGACCATGAGCATCACGATCTCGGCCTTGCCGCGCAGCGGCGGGAGCAGCCCGGCCCCAAGTCCCACCCATGACGCCGCGAGCATCTGGAACGGGAGCCACGGGCCGATGCCGCCGCTCAGCAGCGCGGACGTGAAGAGCGTCGTCGAGCCGAGGACGAACCCGAACCCGGGTCCGAACACGCGCCCCGCGAGGACGAGCAGGAAGAAGACCGCCTCGATACCGGCGGTCCCAGCGCCCAGTGGTCGCAGGGCCGCCCCCATCGCCGACAGCACGCCCAGCATGGCCAGCGCCTTGGTGTCGATGCCCCCGGAGGAGAGCTGGCTCATCATCACCACCAGGAGGACCGGGAGGACGAGCACGAACACGAACGGCGCATCCGAGCCGTGGCCGATCCCGGCGCCGGCCACGGGGGCGGGCGCGATGAACAGCGGCCAGAAGAAGGCCGCGAGCGACGCGACCGACGCGACGATGAGGACGAGGCGCGCCTGGCGCCCCACGGCGACCGCGCCCGCCGGCCGGCCCGCGTTCATGGTGCGGCGTCCGGTGCGGCGTCCGGTGCGGTGTCCGGTGCGGCGTCCGGTGCGGTGTCCGGTGCGGTGTCCGGTGCGGTGCGGCCCAGCGCCTCGGCAACGTCGTCCACGCAGAGCCACCGCTCTGGGGCGAGGATCCGGGCGACCTGCGGTGCGAAGGCGGGCGATGCGGTCAGGATCTCCGTGGCCGGCCCTGCGGCGATGATCTCGCCCTGCGCCATCACGATGACGTCCGTGGCGACCGTCGCGACGAACTCGACGTCATGCGTCGAGAGGAGGATCGGCCGACCCTGGCCGGCCAGCGTCCGGATGATCTCCGCGAGCCGTGTCTTGGCGACGTAGTCGAGGCCGCGCGTGGGCTCGTCGAGGAGGAAGACCCGGGGGTCCGCGATGAGCTGGATCGCGAGCACGAGCGCGAGACGCTGTCCCTCGGACAGGTCGCGCGGGTGGCTCGCGGGGTCGATCCCGGTCACCAGCCTGTCGAGCAGCGCATGGCAGCTCCCGGCCTCGGCCCCGGTCTCACGATCCGCCTGCCGGCACTCGGCGTCGACCGAGTCGAGGTACAGCAGGTCGGACGGCGACTGCGGCACAAGCCCCACCAGCCGCCGTGCCTCGGCCGGCCCGAGCGTGGCCGGGTCGCGGCCGTCCACTGCGACCGTCCCAGCGTGGCGGCGGCCGGAGCCCTGCACGGCCCACAGGAGCGACGACTTGCCGGAGCCGTTGCGGCCCATGAGCGCCGTCACGGCTCCCGGGCGCAGGGTGAGGTCCACCGACCTGACCGCGGCGACGTCCCCGTACCGGACCGAGACGCCGCGGGCCACCAGCACGGGTGCGGCCGTTGTGCTCGCGCCGGTCTCGTGCGGGCGAACGGGCTCGAGGCCGGCCAGCCGCGCACGCAGCTGCGGGGCGCGTCGACGCGCATCCCGCACCGAGAGGGGCGGCGGCTCCCAGCCCGCGAGACGGCCAAGCTCGATCACCGCCGGCACACGATCCATGCCCGCCAGGATTGCGGCCGGCGTGCCGGTGACCACCGATCCGTCGCCGCTGACGTGCAGCATCTGGTCGGCAAAGCCGATGACGCGCTCCAGCCGGTGCTCGGCCAGGATCACGGTCAGGCCGAGATCGTGGACGAGGCGCGTGATCGCCGAGAGCACCTCCTCGGCGGCCGTCGGGTCCAGGGCGGACGTCGGCTCGTCCAGGACGAGGATCCGGGGGTGGGCGGTCAGGGCCGCGCCGATGGCGACCCGCTGCTGCTGGCCGCCCGACAGGGTCCGCATCGGCCGGTCGCGCAGGTCCGCGATGCCCAGGAGGTCCAGCGTCTCCTCGACCCGCTTGCGCATGGTGGACGGCGGAACGGCCAGGTGCTCCATGACGTACGCGAGCTCGTCCTCCACGCGATCGGTGACGAAACCCGAGAGGGGGTCCTGCCCGACGTAGCCCACCACGTCGGCGAGCTCGCGCGGCGGATGATCCCGGGTCTCGCGGCCCGCCACGAGCACGCGTCCCTCGAGACGGCCACCCGTGAAGTGCGGGACGAGGCCGTTGACCGCTCCGAGCAGCGTGGACTTGCCGGACCCGGTCGGGCCGACGACCACGCACAGGGTGCCCTCGTCGACCTGCACATCGACATCGCGCAGCACTGGCTGTCGGGCGTCCGGGTAGGTGACCGACACACGGTCGAACGTGATCATGTCGCCGTCGCTCCCGGGCGACCCACCAGGGCCGGGGCATCGCTCGCCACGGGGGCCGCCAGGCGGACGGGAGGCGCGACCCACGCGGGCAGCATGGCCACGAGGATGCCGGCCGAGGCGAGGGGCACGAAGACCGGCCACTCGAGCGGCACGATTGACGGATGGAGGGCGGCCGGGTCGATGCTGCCCGCGGCGAACATGGCGATGGCGCTCGTCACGCCCGTGAGGGCCACGATCGTCTCCGGGATGTGCCAGGTGTCCGGGCGGTAGGCCGTCCGCTGGATCCGCCGGCCACCGAGCCACATCCCGGCCATGCCCATCGTGACCCCGAGCACCATCATCGGCAGGCCGAGCCAGCCAGGTGACGATCCGTCCAGCAGCCCGTAGAGCCCGACACAGATGCCCCCGAGCCCTGCGATCACCAGGCCGCCGGTCAACCGGCGCGTGCGGACCGGCACGTGCGCCATCCGGCCGTACCCCCGGGCGTCCATGGCAGCCGCGAGGCTGAGCGACCGGTCAAGCGCATCCTGCAGGACGGGCATGAACAACCCGAGCATGGCCCGGAAGCCCTTGGTGCTGCCACCGCGGATCCGACGCGCGCGCCTGACCCGGAGCACGCTCTCGATCAGCTGTGGGGCCATCGTCAGGGCGACGACGAGGGTGGAGCCGATCTCGTAGAGGGCATTGGGGACGAGGCGCAGGAGACGCCTCGCGTCCGCCAGCACGTTGGCGGCGCCGATGCACAGGATCAGCGTTGCGAGCCGCAGGCCATCATAGAACGCGGCGAGGATGCTCTCGAGGGTGACGGGTCCCCCGAACCCGATGCCCTCCATCCAGTCCGGCAGCGGGAGCTCCGGCAGCACGAAGATCACGTGGGTGCCGTAGTCGCCACCGAAGAGGACCCGGAGCCCGACGCGCAGCGCGACGACGACGCCGGCAAGGATGAGGTACGCCCCGAAATAGCGGGCCCACGGGGCATCGCTGCGGCGCTCGTTCACCACGACGAGCAGGACCGCGATGATCAGCCCGAGGAGCAGCGGATTGGTCGTGTGACTTGCCGCGGCCGCAAGCCCCAGGGCCCAGGTCCACCACGCGAGCGGGTGGAGCGCACGTGGAAGCCGCCCCCCTGCAGCGCCGCGGTCCCGCTGGACGTCGGACGTCGTCAGGTCCTCCTCCGGCGGCCCATGATGCCGAGGCCCAGGACGAGCACGACGATCACGAGCGCGATACCCAGGAGGGTCCCGACCGGTGGCGCCGATGCGGCGGGGGATGGGTCGGGAGCGGGGGCGTCGCCCGGTGGTGTGCTGTCGGCCGGCGGTCCGGACGGCGCGCCGGCCACGACGCCGGCCACGGCCGAGGACGACGGGTCCGGCCCGGCCGGGGAGCCGTCGGGCATCGGGACCGATGTTGGCGTGGGCGTTGGGTCAGCGTCGGGCGAGGGTGTCGGGACGGGTGACACGGCCAGACCAGGCGTCGCCTGCGGCTTCGACGACGGCGTTCGGGTGGGCTTCGGCGTCGGCTTGGGCGTGGGCTTGGGCGTGGGCTTCGGCGTGAGCTTCGGGCTGGGTGTCGGCTTGGGCGTGGGCTTGGGCGTGGGCTTGGGCGTGGCAGCTGCGACCTTCGGCGGGTCGATGCCCGGCGGCGGCGGACCACTGCCGGCCGTGTCCTCCGCCCACGACCAGCCCTCGACCGTCCCGGGGGCGGGCGTGCGGCTGCCGGGACCCTTCTGCCCGTACTTCCACGTCCCGCCGGCGTCCGCATTCCAGTACGACCAGTACGCGTTGGCCGGCGGCGTGTTGACGCATGCCTCACGGTCGGGGCCAGGCTGGCCGTCAAGCCGGCACACGAACCCCGGCATGCTCGAGGGCTGGACGACGGTGAATCCGGCCTTCGCCAGCGTCTCGAAGCCGTTCCCGGGCGTGCCCTTGGCACAGCGCACCACGACGCCACCACCCAGCTGGTGGAAGTCCACCACCACCGTGACCCCGGTCGTCCCGGGACACGCACCGCTGGACGCATGCACGCTGGGCGTCGTCCAGGCCGCCACACTGGTGACCAGCGCGAGCGCCACGAGCAGCGAGGCGAGTCGACGTGACATCGCGTGCACCCTCACAGCAGGGATCCGCGCCCGCCGGACGAACGGGCGCGAACCTCCTGCGCTCTCACTTCACGATGACGAGCGCGTCCACATCGATCCGTGGCTGCCCTGCGGTCCCGTTGGCCACGATCCGCAGGGTGTGCCTGTTGCTCGATGCGAACGACTTCGCGTAGACGAGGATCCGGCTGGCGGCCGGGTCGCTCAGGTTGACCGTCCCGACCTTCCTGCCGTCGAGGAAGAGCGTGGCCTTGCCACGGTTCCTCCCCTCGGGGGCGACCCAGGCGATGCCACGCCCGGTGAAGGTGATCGAAGCGGACGCGCCTCGCGACGTGGTGGAGTGCAGGGTCGCTCCCGATGCCGACGCCGGCGCGGAGGTGGTCCAGGCACCCTTGTAGGTGACTTTCGCGCTGCGGTCGTCGACCAGCGAGACCGTGAGCGCCGGGCCGGTCTTCCAGGCCGACGTGTTGCCGGAGGCATCTGTGGCCTTGAGGCGGTAGCGGTGGCTCGCCGCGCCGGCGGCCAGGGTCGCGGTGCGGGAGTTGGCAGTCGGTGACGACAGCGTGACGCCCGCGTACGTGGTCCCTCCATCCGCGGAGCGCTCGAGCGTGAATGCGTCGATGCCGGCGACGTTGTCCGTGCCGGACCAGGCGACCTTGACCGGGACGGCGGTGCCGGTGAGCTGCTGGCCGACGCGCAGGCTGACGACGGGCGTCGTGACCACGGGCGCGGTGGTGTCAACGGTGACCCGGTTCGACAGCTCCGAGGACGGGCTCATCCCCGCATCGCTGATGGCGACCACGGAGAACCGGTACTTGCCATCGGGAAGGCCCGTGACGACGCACATGCCCGCCGTGATCGGTCGCGGCGTGCATGCGTGCGAACCGGACTCCGACTGGGCGAGGTAGGTGAGGATCGGGCTGCCGCCATCCTGCGCCGGCGCCGTCCACAGCACCGTCGCCTGGCCGACGCCCGCGATGGCGGTGACGGCGGTCGGGGCATCGGGCGGGCACGCGAGGGTCGGAGCCGTCGCGGTTGCGCCCGCGATGCTGAGCTGGTCGAGGCGCCCGGCCCCGAACCCGAGGACGGCCTGCGGGGTGGACATCAGGAGGTAGTCGGTGCCACCGGCTGCCCACGGGATCGCGCCGATGTTCGCTGCCGCGGCGTCGCACCCGAGCTGCACGCTGGCGGTCCAGGCTGCGGCCCGGTCTGCCTCGGCGGTGTGGCCGAGGACGCGGTACGCCTGGCCGGCAGCGGCGGTGCTGCTGGAGTTCGCGGTGCCGAAGGAGGACAGGGAGCCGTCTGCCGCCTGCTGGGCCAGCAGCCAGGCGTCGGCCTTGCCGAGGGCGGTCGTCTCGCCGGCGGCCTGGAGGGCCTGGATGGCGATGGCGGTGCTGTCCGGATCCGGGGACCAGCTGGGGCAGCTGCCGTCGTACGAGTAGTCGCCGTCGGTGCACTGCCGGTCGGCAAGCCAGCCAACTGCCTCGTCGGGGATGCCGTTACCGGTCGCGGAAAGCGCGAGAATGCCGATCGCCTGCTCGAACACCTGCGCGCCGCCGATGTGGCCCTCGTCATCGCCGGTGCCGGCGACAAGGCTGCGAAGCTCGGCCTCGAGGTCGTGGCCACCGAAGGCGTGGATGTCACCTCCGCCGGCGGCGACCGCGAGCAGGACCTTGCCGAGGGCGCCGGCCTGACTCGTCCCAGGGGCGATGTACGAGTCGACCTTGGCCTCCAACTGGCCCAGCGCGGCCGTGGCGGCATCAGCCCCCACGCCTGCGGCCGCGAACGCGATGACCGCGTCCGCGAGGTTGCTCGCTGTGAGCTCTCCCGCGGCGACCTGCCCGGCCAGCCAGCCGGCGGCGGCCTGGCCCGGGTCGGCGGTCCTGGCCGGCAACGGTGTCGCGCCGACCGGCGTGGCGGCAAGCGGTGAGATGACCAGTACGCCCGTGAGCAGGATCGCCCGCCCGACGCGCACCCATGTCCGCGGAGTGCCCAACGTCGTTCTCCTTGACGAGGGCCGCCGGAGTTGCGGTCGGGACCCGGGCCCGCCGAGTGGCCAAGGAAATCGCCCACCCGTCAGCCGACGAATGGGCGAGGTCAGTGGTTCAGTCTGCGTTCCGGACTCCGCCCGCTAACCTCGACGGGTGTGGAGTCGAGCCTCATCGGGCAGGCATTCCGGCTCGCCGTGGGATCACGGCATACGGTTGCGGGTCAGCGCCGGCGTCACACCGGCTTCCCCTGCCTGACAAGGCATTGTCGTTACGCGCCGAAGCCTACACCTCGACAGGGGCGCGCGCGACCCCTTCCGACGCGACGATCCGGCATAAGTGGCGCATAAGGCGGCCTGCCCACACTGGCCACCTCGCCCTCCTCCCGCCACTAGCCAACACCCGCCGGAGGAGGTCCATTCGATGGAGCTCGATCGTTGTCGCCGTCTCGTCCCCCTCGCGGGACTCGCCCTTGCGGGCGCGCTGGCACTGGGTGGCTCGCCGCTGCTGGCGGCGGCCCCGCGACCGTGGGTGCCGGCAGCGTGCGGGGACGGCGGGGCGCCGCCGGGAGCAGGCAGCACGTGGTACCGGCTGGACCCGGTGCTCGACGGTGCCGGGTCCCTGGCGGGGATGCGGCTGCAGGCCGGCGACGGGTTTGGACCGGTACGGGCGCTCGGGCTCCCCGCCGAGGCGTTCGCGAGCGGCCCGGTGCAGGGTCGGGTGATCGCCGGCGAGGACGACGGGTCGCGATCCCTGGTCCGGGCGCTGGACCCGGCACGGGGTTGCGCCACGGTGGTCGCGCAGGTGCGATGACGCGGTGGTCCGGAGCGCCGTGGCGAGCGCTGACGGGCGCGCGTTGTACGAGCACCGCGTGGACCGGCGGACGCGCGCGGACCTGGGCGTGTGGCGGCGCGAGCTGGTCGGCTGGAAGACCGCGGGGCCGGGCAGACGTGTGCTCGATCCCCTGCCTGCAGATCCGCTCTACGGTCCCACGTTCACGACTGGACTCCTCGTGACCCAGGACGGCGCGATCGTCGCGTCATCGTGCGGGGAGCGGACATGCCGCGTCCGGGTGCTGGCACGCGACGGGACGGTGCGGGTCATCGGGCCCACCGGACCGGCGGTGGGCGCCGCGGGGGACGTCGTGGTGGCGCGCGAGGCCTGCAGCGGCCTGCCCTGCCCAGTCGTCGCGCACCACGCGGACGGATCCAGGCGGGTCCTCTCGCCGGATGCGCGCCTCGCGGCCCTGGGTGGGGCCGGAGGGGCAACGCTCGTCATCGAAGGGGACGGAGGGCGCCTGCAGGCCGTCGACGTGCGATCCGGGGCGACCACCGCCCTCGATGCGGTCGGGCTGCTCCCCGTGGAAGGAGGCTCCCTCGCGACCAGCGGCGCCGCTTCCGCACCTGGCGAGATCGTGCTCGCACCGGCCGGCCGGGCTTCCGGCTCGGCTGCCGTCCGCCGCATCCTGCCCGCCGCCAAGGAGGTGGCTCCGTGATCCGCAGGCTCTCCACCACGACGCGTCTTGGGCGGGCAGTGGTGCTCGCGGCAGGCGTCCTCGCCGCCCTCCCGGCGGTGCTGGGCACGGTCTCGGCGCATTCGCCCGATCCCATGCTCGACGGTGGGCTGTACGCCCAGAACCAGGCACTCGACTATCGCTGGGCGAACGGCGGCACGCCGCCCTCGGCGATGAAGACAGCGATCAACGCGGCGGCCGACGACAGCAACGCGTCGCGCCGGAGCAAGGCGCCCGTCTTCGACTACGTGACAGGCGCGTCGAACACCATCTACTACGGCGTCGATGCCCAGTGCGGCGTGAACGGCCTCGCCTGCTTCAGCCGCAGCGCTCCCGACGGCTTCCGCATGTGGCTGCGCGAGAACGGCCATCGCTATGACTGGGGCACGCTGCGCTGGTGCGAGATGACGGGCGATCCGGACGGGTGTTACGAGGCAGAGACGATCACGCTCGACGAGTTCGGCCATGTCCTCGGGCTCAACCATCATGTGAACTTTGCCGACGACTCCGACTACGAGGATGCCGTCGTCCAGACCTACTCCCGGACGAAGCCGCGCGCCGGCTGGAACGCCCACGTCTTCGGCCGATGTGACATCGCCGCGCTCCAGCAGGCGTATGACGTGCTGGCCACGACCACGCTCTACTCGACCTGCCTGGACCTGCCGAGCGTGCTCACGCTCTCAGCGTCGAAGACCAGCGTCATCGAGGGTTCGGTCGTGACGTTCACGGCGACCCTCAAGAGCGCCGGCACAGGACGCCTGTCCAACAACTTCGTCAGCGGCCGGACCGTGGTCCTGCAGCGCCGCGTGGCAGCGGGGTGGACGGACATGCAGGCGATGGCAACGGGATCCACGGGCACGTACACGACGCAGGTCGTGATGTGGAAGGACATGGAGCTGCGGGCCCTGTTCCGCAAGCCCGCGAACGAGGGGCTGCGGGCGGATGCGTCCGGCGCAGTGACGATCGGGGTGAGCGCGGCGTGCACGGACCTGCTGTGCCCGCTTGGCTCCGGGAGCACGGAGGTGGAGCAGTGAGATGGGGTGTGACCATGCCGGCGCTCGTGCTGGCCGCGGTGCTGGCGACCGGGTGCGGAACGGGGCCGGAGAGCGCGACCGCGTCTCCGCCGGCAGCGGCGTCCGGTCCTTCAGGCGCGCCCACGCCGATCGCCGGTGAAGGTCCGCCAGCCGCGTTCCTGCATGGCTGCTGGCCTGGGTCGAGAAGGGCGCGCCCGGAGCCGAGGGCTCGTACACCTGGAACGGGCAGGGCTCGGACACACCGTGGATCGTCATGCCCGAGGCCGCGGCCCGCGGGCGCAGGTCCGTGGAGTGTGACCTTCGACCCGGGCTGCCCGTGGGCCAGTGGATGGCGCGCTGGGCGCCTGTGCGCGACGGAGATGCCGGCGATCCCGGAGGCAGGCGCCGCCGGGGCTGGCTCCCTCATCGTGGTGCCGGCGCCGTCCGCTCCGGGCACGTGGAGCCTGCAGTTGGAGGCGTCGTTCGGCCCGGCCGCGATGCGTCCTGGTACTGGACGGTGGACGTCCTGCCCTGAACGCACGGATGCCGCCGGGACATCCCGGCGGCATCCGCTCTCTGGATCTCTGTCGCGACAGGTGTGACGCGGGCGGCCTCGGGCCCGCGGCGGTCTCAGGCGAGGGCGCCCACCGGCTGGGCGTCGAACATCGAGACCTGCGCCTCCTCGGGCAGCATCACGCCGAAGATCTTCTGGAGGGCCAGAAGGTGGACGCAGGAACCCCAGCTCTCGAAGTAGTGGCAGGTGCAGTGCCACTGGCCGGCATCGAGGCTGACGTGATGGGTGTCGTTGTCACCGCGGAACGTCAGGGCGACACGCTCGAGCGAGATGCGGTCCAGCTCACGAGCGTAGCGATTCGCCTTCTCGACCTTGCCGATGAGAGAGGAGTGCATCGCCGATCAACCTCCAGTCGCCCTGGTTTCGGGCGTCTACGAGGGCCGCCGTCCGGCTGGACCAGCGCGCCGGTGATGGCGGTCTTCACCACGAAGCCTACACCCGTCGGCGGCCGGCGGTCAGCCCCCAATCGGGCGCGTTCCGGCCCACGTGGGGGGCGTTTCGCCCCGGCCTGAGCACGGCCTGCGTCGAGAACCTGGGCTTTCCTGCCCGGCCCACGCTCAGGTCGGGCCATTCTGGCCCCCACGTGGGGCGCCGGTGATCGGTGATCGGCGTGGGGAGCCGGTGACGGGCGTGGGACGTGGGACGCCGGCGATCGGTCAGGAACCGCGGACGATCTGCTCCCCGGTGACGACCAGCTCGTCACGCAGCTCCGGCGATGAGGCCTCGGTGTAGACGCGGACCAGGGGCTCCGTCCCCGACGCCCGCACGAGCAGCCACGAGCCGTCGGCGAGGAACCACTTGAAGCCATCCTTGGTGGTCAGCACCTGCGTGCGGACGATCGCCTCGCCCGCGAGCGAGCCAGGCGGCGTGGCCGCGAGATCCACCAGCAGCCGCTTCTTGACCCCGTCGTACAGCGCGCGCTCCACGTGGACGTCGATGCGCCGGTAGAACGACGGCCCGGCGAGCTCGTGGAACAGCTCCACCGCGCGCGAGACAGGCCAGTTGCCGCGCGCGCGCTCCTTGAGGAACAGGTCCAGCAGCATCAGGTCGGCGTAGATGCCGTCGCGCTCGGGGAGGTGCATCCCGAACCCGAATCCGCCGGACTCCTCGCCACCCATCATGGCGCCCGTCTCGATCATCCGTGGGGCGATGAACTTGAACCCGACCGGGACCTCGTGGATCTGGATGCCGTAGTGCGCGCCCAGGGTCGCCACGGTGGAGGTGTTGTTCACCGAGACCACGACCGGCTCACGGAGACCGCGGTACTCGGCGAGGTAGTACATGAGCAGGCCCGTGACCTCCAGCTGGTGGATGAACACGCCACGCTCGTCGGCCGCGCCCGCGCGATCCGCGTCACCATCGAGCAGCAGCCCGATGTCGAACCCGCCCGCCGCGATCCGCGCGAGGGCCTCGTCCACGTGCGGCCGGATCGGCTCCGGGTTGACCCCGCCGAAGTAGGGGTTCCGCTCGCCGTGGATCTCGGTCACCCGGATGCGACCGCCCGCAAGGAGGCGCGGGATCCAGCCGGCACCTGAGCCATACAGCGGGTCGACCAGGACGGACACATCCGCCGCGCGCAGCTCGTCAAGGTCCAGGGTCCGCCGGACGTAGGCCTCATACCCGTCGAACGGGTCGAACCACTCGACCAGGCCTGCCGCCTCAGCGTCGGCGAACGGCCGGCGCTCGATCAGCGTGCCCCCGTTGGCGGCGATGCCGGCCTCGATCGTCTTGAGCATCTCGGCGCCGCCCGCCGCTCCCGTGGGCGCCTTGACCTTGAACCCGTTGTCGACCCACGGGTTGTGCGAGGCGGTGATCACCACGCCCGCCGCCGCCCCGCGCTGGACGACCTCGTACGAGCACATCTGGGTGGGGACCGCGGTCCGGCTGATCGCGATCGGGACGTCGTGGGCGAGCAGGACCTCCGCCGCTGCCTGGGCGAAGTGCTCCGACTGGAAGCGGCGGTCGTAGGCGATGACCACGCCTTTCGCCTGCTCACCTCGCTCCACCACGTAGCGGGCGACGCCATCGGCGCACCTGCGCACGTTCTCGAAGGTGTAGTCCTCGGCGACCCGGGCCCGCCAGCCGTCGGTACCGAAGACGATCCGGGTCGGTGTGGGCACCACTGCCTCGTTGGTCACTGGCGAGCCTCCGCTGCAGCACATCGGTCGAGCAGGGCCTGCACGACGTCGAACGCGTCACGCGCCCCGCGCAGGACGGCGACGGGACGATCGGGAACCATCCTACCCGCGGTGCCGTGGCGGACCGCCAGGGTCCCACCTTCGGACTGGACAAGCAGGTCGTCCTCGCCCAGGACCACGGACTGTCCCGGCTGCACGACGCCGCCGTCGGCCGGATGCCCGAGGGCATCGAGCAGGGCCGGCCACCCGCCGAGATCGCTCCAGCCCACGTCGAGCGCAGCCATCACGACCTGGCGGTCGCGAGCGGCACCCTCCATCACGGCGTGGTCGATGGAGAGCGGCTGGATCCGCTCGTAGGCCACGGCCAGTGCCGCCGCCGACACGAGGGCGGGCTCGAGCACCGTGGGCAGCATGGTGTATCGCTCGAGGGCCGCGCGGATCGCCCGACGGCGCCACAGGAACATGCCGGCGTTCCAGGCGACGCCCGCCGTTTCAAGCAGCTCCCGTGCCCGGCCCGCGACCGGCTTCTCCTCGAACGCGCGCAGCGGGTACGCCGAGAGCCCGAGGACCTGCTGCCCCTCATCCGCCCGGGGCACGAGGTAGCCGTACTCGGTGGCTGCGTGCGTGGGGTGAACACCCAGCGTCACCAGCGGCGAGTCGATCCCGAAAGCACCCCCCGCAAGTCCGCTGGCCGCGTCGGCCAGAACGCGCCGGAAGTCGGCCTCGCGCTCGGGGTCGATGCGGTGGTCGGCCGGCAGGACGACCATCACGTCGTCGTCGTCGCGGTCGATGGCCAGCGCCGCGAGGGCGACGGCGGCTGCCGTGTTGCGCCCGGCCGGCTCCGAGATGACCCGCACGCCTTCGAGCTGCTCGCGGACGAGCGTGGCGTAGCGGCGATCGGTGACGACCGCGATCGAGGAGCGGTCCAGGCCACCGAGCTCCGGGCCCTCGACGAGGCGCCTGACCGTGGACTGGAGCAGCGTCTCATCGCCGGTGAGGGGCAGGAACGGCTTCGGCCGGTCTGGACGGGAGAGCGGCCAGAGGCGGGTTCCGCCTCCCCCCGCCATGATCACGACATACATACCCGTCATTCTACGGGCCACACGCTACTGCCCCGAGGCCGTGACGACGTTGCGCCCAGCGGCACGCTCCGCGGCCCCAGGCGCGAGATTCGCAGCCCGATGAAGGGAACGCAACGAAGTTCGCATCGCGAGTGACGCATTTCGCGTTGACGCGGGCCGTTCGGCTCCCTACGATGCGGCGACCGATGGCCCCGGGGATCCATCCCCCGAAGTCGAGGATGCCCGCTTGACCAACCCGGCGCAGTCCGACCCGTCCTCCACGTCCCACACGCACCTCCCCGAGGGCGCGGTCCCCGCCGAGCACCCCAATTCCCTGCGCCACCCGGGCGGCGTCCACCACGCCCACGACGTCAGGCCGGACGTGGAGATCAGCCGCGTCACCAAGCGCTTCGGGGACGTGATCGCGGTCGATGAGATGACGCTCGCCGTCGAGGCGGGCTCCTTCTACTCGTTCCTCGGGCCGTCCGGCTGCGGCAAGACGACCACCCTGCGCATGATCGCGGGCTTCGAGCAGCCGACATCGGGCGAGATCTACCTCGCCGGCACCCCGGTCGCGGGCGTCCCGCCGTACCGCCGGAACGTCAACACCGTGTTCCAGCACTACGCGCTGTTCCCGCACATGGACGTCGCGCAGAACGTCGCCTACGGCCTCAAGCAGAAGAAGGTGTCCAAGGGCGACATCACGCGCCGCGTCGGCGAGGCGCTGGAGCTCGTCCGGCTCGGCGGCTATGAGCGGCGGCGCACCTGGGAGCTCTCGGGCGGCCAGCAGCAGCGCGTCGCCCTCGCCCGCGCCCTCGTCAACCATCCCACCGTGCTCCTCCTCGACGAGCCCCTCGGCGCCCTGGACCTCAAGCTGCGCAAGGAGATGCAGCTCGAGCTCAAGGCGCTCCAGCGGGAGGTCGGGATCACGTTCGTGTACGTGACCCACGACCAGGAGGAGGCCCTCACCATGAGCGACACCATCGTCGTCATGCACCACGGCCGCATCCAGCAGCAGGGCCAGCCGGCGGACCTCTACGAGCGTCCGGTCAACCGGTTCGTCGCCAACTTCATCGGGGTGTCCAACCCCATCGATGGCAAGCTCCTCGAGCTCGATCCGGCCTCTGGCCGGGCCACCGTCGAGAGCGACCGCGGCATGCACCTGACCGGGATCGTGACGGATCCCGAGGCGCGGCCGACCCCCGGCACGCACGTCATCGTGGCCGTGCGCCCGGAACGCATGCGCGTGGAGCCCGCGGCTCACGCGGCGCCCACGGGGGAAGGCTGGAGCAGCATCGAGGGCCGTGTCCACCAGGGCACCTACCTCGGTGACCAGACGGAGTTCCGCATCACCACGGACGCGGCCGGCGAGGTGGTGGTACGACGCCAGAACGCGGCAGGCGCGGCTGATCTCTCGGGCATCGGCCCGGGGGATGC
Source organism: uncultured Chloroflexia bacterium (assembly GCA_963748625.1). Taxonomy (GTDB): domain Bacteria; phylum Chloroflexota; class Limnocylindria; order Limnocylindrales; family CSP1-4; genus CAIXZV01. Next base: position 378,305 of record CAVVJT010000007.1, read on the forward strand.
CGTCGTCGTCCGCTGGGAAGACTCGGCCAACCTGATCCTCGTCGCCTGACGAGGGCATCGCCCCATCGCCTATCTCTGGAGGAGGAGACGGACAATGGCGGAGAGCCTTGACGACATCCTGAAGCGCGCATCCGCGAACCGCGTTCCGCGACGGAGCTTCCTGGCGGCCTCAGGTCTGCTGGGCGCCGGCGCGGTCCTGGCGGCCTGCGGCGGCGGCTCGGGCAGTGCAACCGCGGCCCCGGCCGCATCCAGCGGGGGTGGCGGCGCAACGGCGGCCCCGGCGGGCGACGTCGAGAAGCAGCTGTTCATGTACAACTGGTCCGACTACGTCAGCCCCGACAACATGGCGAAGTTCCAGGAGCAGTTCGGCGTCGAGCAGTTCCAGTACGACACCTTCGCCAACAACGAGGAGCTCCTCGCCAAGCTCCAGGCCGGGGCCACGGGCTACGACATCGCGGCTCCCACCGCCGAGTACGTGCCCGCCATGGTCGATGGCGGCTACATCCAGAAGCTGGACTGGAGCCGCATCCCCAACCAGCAGTTCATCAACCCGGCGTTCAAGGGCCAGGGCTGGGACCCCAACGACGAGTGGCAGCTGCCCAAGGACTTCGGCACGACCGGCATCCTCTACCGGAGCAAGGTCGTCAAGGAGCCCGTGACATCGTGGAAGGAGTTCCTCGATCTCGCCAAGGGCAAGTACTCGGGCAAGGTGGTCCTGGTGGACTCGATGGGCGACGTCTTCGTGATGCCGCTCAAGATGCTGGGCAAGTCCCTCAACTCCACCGAGAAGGCGGATCTCGACGAGGCTCGCAAGATCCTGCTCGACCTGGCGCCGCACGTGCTCGCGCTGGACTCCGACACATACCAGGACAAGCTCGCCTCAGAGGAGGCGGTCCTGAGCCTTGCCTGGACCGGCCCGATCGTGGAGCTGCGCGCGAACCCGGATACGGCGGACATCGCGTACACCGTCCCGTCGGAGGGGTCGTTGTACTGGCTGGACACCTGGGTGCTGGTCAAGGACGCGCCGAATCCAAACGCGGCCTATGCCTTCCTCAACTTCATCCACGAGCCGGAGATCCAGGCCGAGGAGACGAACTTCACCGGATACGGCTCGCCCAATGACGAGGCCAAGAAGTACATCGATCCGGCAGTGCTCAACGACCCGGCGATCTTCCCGCCGGCTGACGTGATGGCGAGCCTCGAGGGGGCGGTCGACACGTCCTCCAGCCAGCAGCGCATTGACATCTGGCAGGAGTTCAAGTCCAAGATCGGCCAGGGCTGATCAGGACCACCCCAGGACGATGGCAGCGGCAGGCGACGACATCACCAGCGCCCGGGCGATCAGCGGCACGGGCAGCAAGGCGAAGGCCCGGCTGCTCACGGCCGCGCTGGTCGCGCCCGCGGGGCTCTGGTACCTCGTGCTGCTCGTGCTGCCGCTGACCATCGTTCTCGTGTTCTCGTTCGGGACCCGGGCTCCCAACGGCGGCTACCAGCCCGCATTCACCTTCGACAACTACCTCACGCTGATCACCCAGCCCCAGCGGCTGGAGCCGTTCATCACGTCGCTCTGGATGGCGATCGCGGGCACGATCGGCTGTCTCGTCGTGGGCCTGCCGCTCGCCTACTTCATGGCCAGCCGGGCGGGCAGGCGCAAGGGCCTGCTCGTCCTGCTGCTGGTCATCCCGTTCTGGACATCCTTCCTGATCCGGACCTACTCCTGGCTGATCATCCTGGGCAGGGAGAACATCGGCGGGTTCATCGGCGCGGCCATCGGCGACCCCGACTTCCGCATCCTGGGCACGCCGTTCGCGGTGCTGATGGGCCTGGTCTACGGCTATCTGCCGTTGATGGTGTTCCCGCTCTACGTGACCCTCGAGCGGATGGACTGGACGCTGGTGGAGGCGTCGAAGGACCTGGGTGCCGCCCGCTGGGCCACCTTCCGCCAGATCACGCTGCCGATCGTGCTGCCCGGCGTGATCACCGGCTCGATCCTGGTGTTCATCCCGATGATGGGCGAGTACGTCATCCCGGCGATCCTGGGCTATGGGCGCACGTTCCTCGCGGGCAACGCCCTCGTGGACGCCTTCATCCAGACCCGCAACTGGCCGTTCGGCTCCGCGATGGCGGTGGGCCTGATCCTGATCATGCTGGTCTCGGTGTCCTTCTACGTCTGGTTCGTCAACCGGGGACGGGCCGGACGTGAGGTGAGCGTCCTGTGACCGCATCGCGTTCCGCCGGCGGCGCCGGTGCCAAGGCGGGTGTCGACCGCTGGGCGGGGTTCGTGGAGTTCTGGCTCCGCGCCCACACGACGCTGGTCTACACGTTCCTCTACCTGCCGATCGTCATCGTGGTGATCTTCAGCTTCAACGCGAACCAGCTGGCCACGATCTGGACCGGCTTCACCACCGACTGGTACGGCATCGCCCTCGGCGACAAGGTCGTCATGGCGGCACTGCGCAACAGCTTCTTCGTGGCACTCCCCACAGCGATCCTGTCGACCCTGTTCGGGACGATGGCGGCCCTTGGCCTGCAACGCGTGCCCAAGCGCTTGCGGATCGGCTTCGACGCCATGACCTACGTCTCGATCATCGTGCCCGAGATCGTCATCGCGCTCGCAACGCTGGTCATGTTCGCGTCGAGCTTCGTGATCATCAACGAGACGTTCGGGACCAGGCTCCAGCTGGGCATCCCCACCATCGTGGCCGCCCACATGCTGTTCAACATCAGCTTCGTGCTGCTCCTGGTCCGGGCCCGGCTCTCGGGCATGGACCGGACGATGGTGGAGGCCTCGTTCGACCTCTACGCGACACCGTGGCGCACGTTCCGCCAGATCACGTTCCCGCAGCTGCTGCCGGCGATCATCGCCGGCTTCCTGCTCTCGTTCACGTTCAGCTTCGACGACTACGTGATCACGTCGTTCGTGTCCGGCCCGGGATCGTCCACGCTGCCGATCTTCATCTTCGGCCAGGTCAAGCGCGGCGTGACGCCGGAGACCAACGCGGTCGCCACGATGATGCTGCTGACCACGCTGGCGATGCTGGCGGTGGGCCAGCTGCTGCTCAAGAAGACCTCGTCGAGCGGGGCGAGCGGCGGCGAGAGCATGGCCTCGATGATCGCGGAGCGCTAGGAGCCGACCAGGCACACGCGCACTCGCAGACGTCCCCGTGGTCCCCCCAGACGTCCCGCGTGGTCCCCCACCATAGGGGCGATTCCCGGCATCGCCTGTACGGCTCATCGACAGATTCAACGATCCGTCGGTTGAGTCACGAGGGCCCCTGGTCGAATGGCCCCAGAGGTGGAGGAAGAGCGGCTGGCGGCTGGTGGCCGGCGCGTCGGGGGTTCGGCGTCGGGGGTTCGGCGCACCACCGAGTGCTGGGGCCACTGCTGTCCACCGATTTGGCCGGATCCCGCGCCAGGCAGCAGCCCGGAACATAGGTGGCGCGCGATACACCCCTCGGCGTGGATACGAGCGCTGTGGCTGCTGCCTGATGCGGCGTGGCGCCGTGGCGGGGGCGAGACCGCATCAGGGCCGCACCTCCGCATGGCGACGCCGGGGTCCCCTGCAACGGGGAGCCCCGGCGTGCGAGTCGCAGCGAGCTAGTTGAGCGTCGCGATTGCGTCCAGGTCAACCCGGGGTCGGCCGAACGTTCCTTCGACCACGAGCTTGATGGTCCGCGGCGCGGCGTTCGTCCAGGCCGTCTGCCAGACGACCACGCGGTACCTGGTCGATGCGGACTTCAGGTTGTAGCGGCCCTGGAGGACGCCATTGACGTAGACCCTGACGTAACCGCGATTGCGAGCGGTCGTCGTCACTAGGGCAATGGACTTGGCGTTCGTCGTGGTGGTGGTGGCGGACGCCTTGGCTGCACTGGCGAACCTGACGCTGCGGGCGCTGAAGCGGCTGTCCCGCTGGCGCGTCCACTTGCCCTTGTAGACAACCGCGGAGCTGGCGTCCTGGGTGAGGCGCGGGGTGATGGCGGCCGTGGTGACCCAGTCACCGATGTTGCCGGCCACATCCACGGCGCGGACCCGGAACAGGATCGAGCCCGAGGAGGACACGGTCATCCTAGTGGAACTCGCTGCGGTCGACGCGGTCACGACGGCCCAGGTGGATCCCTCGTCCAGGGACTTCGAGAGTTCGAAGTGGGCGATGCCGGAGCCACCCGTGTCGCTTCCGCTCCAGCGGATCGTGACCGGGATCGCCGTGCCGAACAGGGCAGCACCGGAACGGATCGCGACCGTCGGCACGGTGGCCACCGGCTTGGTGGTATCCGTCGGATCAGGCGTCGGGGTCGGGGTCGGGCTGGGGGTCGGGCTGAGCGAGGGGCTCGGCGTCGGCGGGACCGGGGTGGGCGTCGGCGGGACCGGGGTGGGCGTCGGCGGGACCGGGGTGGGCGTCGGCGGGACCGGGGTGGGCGTCGGCGGGACCGGGGTGGGCGTCGGCGGGACCGGGGTGGGCGTCGGCGGGACCGGGGTGGGCGTCGGCGGGACCGGGGTGGGCGTCGGCGGGACCGGGGTGGGCGTCGGCGGGACCGGGGTGGGCGTCGGCGGGACCGGGGTGGGCGTCGGCGGGACCGGGGTGGGCGTCGGCGCAGCGGCCGGATCGATCAGGCCGATGTTGGACGGCGGCAGGTTTCCCGTCGAGACGAGCGACCCGTCGCCCACGTCGTACAACGTGTTGTTGGGACCATCCCGCCATCCCGGCTGGGCGTTGGCGGCGATCTCCTGGGCGTTCGTCAGGCCACCGGAATCGCCATCACTGTTGGCGCCACCGATCGCCAGGATCTGTGCAGCCGAGGTGCCGCCGTCCTGAATCGCCTTGCCGTACGCGTTGAGCAGACTCGTGTCGTCATCGGGCCCGTGGCACAGCGTGCAACTGGCATTGTCGTCCGAGAGGGACGTCGGATAGTCCGAGCGCCAGCTCGTGAGGAAGCCGCTCCTGCCGATGGCGCCGACCGGCAGGGCCATCACGACGACGAGCGCCGCCACCAGGAGCGTCGTGAGGCGGATGCCTCGGACCGCCCGAGCACGTGCGGTGTTGCGCATCTGCGAACTCCCTGTGGGCGTTGCAGGTGCTGGTGATGTGGGCGGCTGCGGGCGGGTATTGCCTGTCATACGCCGTTCCTCCGTGAGACCCAGGCGGGACGATCCCCCGGGTCGCGCCGCGGCGCTTCGTGGCGCCGCGATCTCACGAGTTTCGGCAAGCCGCACGGATCGGCCTATGGAGAGGGCGGCACAGTTCCGGCCCCGATGCCCGCAGCTTTGTACCGGTGTTTTTGTACCGGATGGGCGAAACCCAGCCGATCGTCCTGTGCCGTCCGGTCCTCTTCCCGTCTCCTGTGATCGCTCGGGCCGTCAGGACGGGAGCGTGATCCCCGCGTCGGAGGCCAGGGCCGCGGCGCGGTCGGTGCGCTCCCACGGCAGGTCGAGATCCGGGCGGCCGAAGTGGCCGTACGCCGCGGTCTGCCGGTAGATCGGCCGGAGCAGGTCCAGGTCACGGATGATGGCCGCGGGCCGCAGATCGAAGTGCCGCTCGACCAGCTCCAGGATCCGCTCGTCGGACACCTTGCCCGTGCCGAAGCTGTCCACGGAGAGCGACAGCGGCCGGGCGATGCCGATGCCGTACGCCACCTCCACCTCGAAGCGGTCCGCGAGACCGGCCGCCACCACGTTCTTCGCCACCCAGCGCGCGGCGTAGGCGGCCGATCGATCCACCTTCGTCGGATCCTTGCCCGAGAAGGCGCCCCCGCCGTGCCGGGCCATGCCGCCGTAGGTGTCCACGATGATCTTGCGGCCGGTCAGGCCGGCGTCGCCCATCGGCCCACCGGTGACGAACCGGCCGGTCGGGTTGACGTGCATGATCGGGTCCTGGGGGCGCAGGTGCTCCGGGATCACGGGAAGGATGACCTGGCCGATGACGTCGTTGCGGATCGTGTCCGCGGTGGCGTCCTCGTCGTGCTGCGTGGACACCACGACCGTGCGCACGCGGACCGGGCGCCCGTGGTCGTACTCCACGGTGACCTGGGTCTTGCCGTCCGGCCGCAGGTACGGGAGCTCCCCGCTCTTGCGGACCTCGGCCAGGCGCCGCGCCATCGCGTGGGCCAGCGAGATCGGGAGCGGCATCAACTCCGGCGTCTCGCGGCAGGCGAAGCCGAACATCATCCCCTGGTCACCGGCGCCCGTGTCATCGGAGCGGTCCACGCCCTGGGCGATGTCGGGACTCTGCTCCTTGACGCTCACCATCGTGCCGCAGGTCTGGTAGTCGAACCCGTAGTCGGCGCGGGTGTAGCCGATGTCCTTGACGGTCTCGCGGACCACGTCCTGGAACTCGACGTACGTGTCGGTCGTGATCTCGCCGAAGACGAGCACAAGCCCGGTGGTGGTCGCCGTCTCGCAGGCGACGCGCGCCCGCGTGTCCTTGGCGAGGATGTGGTCGAGGATCGCGTCCGAGATCTGGTCGCACATCTTGTCCGGATGACCTTCGGTCACGGACTCCGATGTGAACAGGTACTCACTGGCGTCGAGGATGCTCATGGATCTCCACGCTTGGGCTGGAACGAGTGCCGGCCGAGGGTATCACTCGCCTATGGAGATCACCGCAGGCCGGGTACCTCGAGCGGCGGCAGCACATCCGCCGGCGCGAACCCGAAGACCTGGCCGAGGAACGCCAGCTCCGCCGCGTACACCGCCCGCTTGGTCTCCGCCTTGCGGAACCCGTGCCCCTCGCCCTCGAACGTCATCGCCACGTGCGGCAGCCCGCGCCGGGTGAACGCCTCCACCATCGCGTCGAGCTGGGAAGGCGGCACGACCCTGTCATCGAGGCCTTGCAGGATCAGCAGCGGGGCGCGCACGCGGTCCAGGTAGTGGATGGGCGAGCGCTCACGGAAGACCTTGCGGCCCTCCTCGGTCCACGGGGCGAGGAGTCCCTCGTCGTAGCGGGCCTCGAACTTGTGGCCGTCGATGTGGATCAACTCGAGATCCGCGATCCCGTACAGGCTGATGCCCGCGGCAAAGACCTCGGGCTGGAACGTGAGGGCTGCCAGCGTCGTGTAGCCACCGGCCGAGCCGCCCTTGATCGCCATCCGGGCCGGATCCACGTCACCCCGCTCCACGAGGAAGCGAGCGGCCGCGACGCAGTCGTCCACGTCGTAGACGCCCCACTTGCCGCGCAACGCGTCCCTGTACGGCCGCCCATAGCCGGACGAGCCGCGGTAGTCGACGTCCACGACGGCGATGCCACGCGACGTGAAGAACGCCCGGTCCAGGGAGAGCGCGGAGGAGGCGCCACCCGTCGGGCCGCCGTGCGAGAGCACCACCAGCGGCGGCCGCTCTTCCGCCGGTCCAGCAAACCCGGGGTTCGACGGCGCGAAGTAGAGCGCGCGGGCCGTGGCGCCATCGGTCGTCGGGAAGCTGATCGCCTCGGGCTCGGGCAGGTACGCCGCGTCCGGGTGGACCCGCAGCGAGCGGGCGAGGACCCCCTTGGGCTCGCCGGTGGCGAGGTCCAGGCGCACGAGCACGCTGCCGTCGCGAGGGCCGGCGGCGACAGCCACGGCCTGGGTGCCGGTCACCCGAAGACCCTCGACCTCGGTGTAGACCGTGTCGATCCGCGTGACGACGCCATCGGGCGCGATCCGGATCAGGCCGTCATTGCCGTCCGCGCGCGCCACCGCGAGCACGGACCCATCGGGCAGGAACCCGTACGAGCTCCGGCCGAAGACCCAGGCGGGATCGCCAAGCTCGGCCTCCATCGGGGCCAGGTTGCGGGCCGCACCGTCGAGCCCGCCAGGCCCGTCGAAGGCGTAGAGGTTCCACCAGCCGGTCTCGTCGGAGACGAAGTGCAGGACACCGTCCGGACGCCACGACGCCTGGACGATGGACACTCCCGGGCCACCGGCAAGCGTCCGGGCATCGCCCAGGCCGCCATCGGCGAGCACCGGTGCCACGCGCAGCCGGACGCTGTCCCACGGCATCTCGGGGTGGTCCCACTCGAGCCACGCGAGCGTGCGCCCGTCGGGCGAGGGTCGCGCCCCCGCCACGAAATCCACGCCCGAGACCAGGACCTGGCCGTTGCCGTCCGATCCGTCGAGCGCAAGGGCGACGATCTCGTTCTCCACGAGCAACGGATCGTTCGGGCGCTGCACGTCGTGGGTCTCGCGGACCGCGTAGATCCGCTCGGCCGACGGGTCGAACCAGATGTCGGCGTAGCGCCACGGCCCCTCGGGGGTCAGCGGGTCGGCGTCGCGCAGGCCGTCGGGGTCGATCCGGTAGAGCCGGTCGTCCCGGCCCGATGCGATGACCCGGCCGGCGTCGACGGCATACGAGCCTCCGCCGTACTCGTGCACGCGGTTGCGCACGGCGAAGGGGTTGGGGGTGAGCTCGTGGGTCGCCCCGTCGAGCGTGTGCCGCAGGAGGGTCCGGCGGCCACCCTCGGCCGCCCGACTCTCCATCCAGTACACGTCGTCCCCGTCAGGCCACGGCTCGCTGAGCGCGATGGTGGTCCCGACGAGCAGGTCGATATCGAGCGGCGATGCCCACGAGCCGTAGGCAGCCGTGACGGGCCCCCCGGCGGTCCTGTCCGGCGTCACGATCTAGGTGCCGTGCTGCCAGCTGGACACGTACTCCAGCTGTTCGGGGGTCATCGCGTCGAGCGTGATGCCCATGGCGGCCAGCTTGAGCGCCGCGACCTCCTGGTCGATGGCCTCGGGGACCACGTACACGTCAGGCACGAGCTCGGCGTGGTGCTTGGCCACGTACTCCGCGGCCAGCGCCTGGTTCGCGAAGCTCATGTCCATGACCGCGGCCGGGTGGCCCTCGGCGGCGCCCAGGTTCACCAGGCGGCCCTCGGCGATGAGGTTGATCCGCTTGCCGCCGATCTCGAACTCCTGGACGTTGGGGCGCACGTCACGGATGTGGCCCTCGGCCATCGCGCGCAGGGCCGGCAGGTCCAGCTCGGCGTCGAAATGGCCGGAGTTGGCCATGACCGCGCCGTCCTTCATCTGCTCGAAGTGCTCGCGGCGGAAGACGTTCACGTTGCCCGTGGCAGTGACGAAGATGTCGCCCCAGCCCGCGGCCTCGCCGACGGTCTTGACCTGGTAGCCGTCCATGAGCGCCTCGATGGCGCGGACGGGGTTGACCTCGACCACCGCGACGTGGGCGCCGTGGCCCTGCATGCGCATCGCGATGCCCTTGCCCACCCAGCCGTAGCCGGCGACGACGACATTGCGCCCCGCGATCAGCAGGTTGGTCGCGCGCAGGATGCCGTCGATGGTGGACTGGCCGGTGCCGTAGCGGTTGTCGAAGAGGTGCTTGGTCTCGGCCTCGTTGACGGCGACCACCGGGAAGGTCAGGGCGCCGTCCTTGGCCATCGCACGCAGGCGGATGACGCCGGTGGTGGTCTCCTCGGTGCCGCCGAGGATCTCGGGCAGCTGGTCGCGGCGCTCGGTGTGGAGCATCGTGACCAGGTCGCAGCCGTCGTCCTGGGTGATCTGCGGGTGCGTGTCCGCGACCGTGCGCAGGTGCTTGTAGTACGTCTCGTTGTCCTCGCCGCGGCGGGCGTAGGTGGAGATGCCGTATTCCGCGACCAGCGCGGCGGCGGTCCAGTCCTGCGTGGAGAGCGGGTTCGACGCAGCCAGATGGACCTCGGCGCCACCGGCCTTGAGGGTCCGCATCAGGTTCGCGGTCTCGGTGGTGACGTGCAGGCAGCAGCCGATCCGGATACCGGCGAGCGGCTGCTCGCGCTCGAAGCGCTCGCGGATCTGGCGCAGGACGGGCATCTCGCGCTCCGCCCATTCGATCCGCCGGACGCCCTCCTCGGCCATGCCGAGGTCGGTGACGTCGTGGGGGACCAGGGCCCCGGTGTCGGTCATGGAGTCTCCTCAACGGTGCCGTCCGCCTCTGGCGGTGCCGGCTGGGTGGGCGGTTGCAGCGGATGCGCCTGGGCGAAGGTGCGGGGAGCCACGGGTGCGGGCTCCGAGCGCCGGCTCGCGAACAGGCGCCGGAAGGTTGCGGTGAGGTCAGGCCAGGCCGGCGTGCTGCGCCGGACGAGCCGCTCCTCGAAGCGGCAGTGCTCCTGGTAGCCGAGGCGCCGGTAGGCCGCGATCGCAGGCGGGTTGTCGGCGCGCACGTTGAGCACGACCTGATCACAGTACCGGAGGAGCTCGTTGGTGACGGCGCTCGTCACGGCCTTCGCATAGCCGCGACCCCGGTGCTCGGCGTGGGTGAGCACGTTGCCCACCACCGCAAGCCCGGCCTGCCGGGAGATGACATGGGTCCCCGCTGCGGCGACGAGACGGCCGTTGACGCGGATGCCGAAGTAGACGCCCTCGGCGACGGCGCCCGACGGGATCCACGCCGCGAAACCAAGGCCGTAGAGGCGGTTGAGCTCGCCGACCTCCACGGGGAGCAGTCGCTCCACGGGGGACGTGAGCGGCGCGAAGGTGGTCCGGTCGACCCACATGCGGACCATCTGCGGGCCGGGGTCGATGCGGTAATGCTGGCCGACGGCCGGCAGCGTGGCCTCCAACGACGCGACGTAGGCGATGCGGGGCCGGATGACATCGCGCAGGATCGCGGCGATCCCATCGTCACGGCCCATGACGAACATGGGCTGCGGGGTGAGGCCGCCGTACTCGAGGCCCACCGCGACCACCTGGCCACCTTCGACCGCGATCCCCCACCGGGTCCGGCTGAACTCGCGATCCTCGAGATCGCAGATGGCGTACGCCGCGAAGAGGCGGTCGTGCTCGAGGAAGTCGCGCAGCAGGTGGCGGTCGGTCGTGGTGCGGACGGACGGCGCGGTTCGCCGGTCGACGGCCATGGTGGCCATCAGGCTCCGTGCTCCGCGACCGCCGGGTCGGGTCGCGGCCTCGAGGCATCGATGGGGGTTCGTGCGGGTGCGCTGGCCTCGCCGGCCTCGGCCTCACCGCCGGTCCCGGCCCCGGCCCCATCGCCACCGGATGCAGCCGCCACCCGCCGCGCGACGAGCGCAGCGAACCCTCGGGCCTCCGAGCGGCGGGCTTCCGCGGTCACCAGGGCCTCGGCGAGCGCCGGTCCGTACGGCGCCCGCAGCACCCCGGTCTCGGTCACGATCGCCGCGACCAGCGCCGCCGGCACCAGGTCCTGCGTCGGGTTGCGGGCCTGGGCGCCCTCGAGCGCCGTCCGCTGGCCCGCGAACCGCAGCACCGCGGCCGGACGGCCCTCCTCGAGCGGCGCGTCGTCGCCCTCCTCGATGGCCGCGTCGATCGCCGTGGTGGGGGCGAACACCAGGAACGGGATGCCGGCGGCCTGCGCGGCGAGCGCGAGCGGGTACGCCCCCACCGTGGTGATCACATCGCCCTGCGCCGTGATCCGGTCCGCACCCGCGAGCACGGCCTGGACCTCACCGGCGGCGACGCACCCGGGGGCGGCGGCGTCGGTGACGATGGCGTGCGGGACGCCCGCCTGCTTGAGCTCCCACGCGGCAACCCGGCTGCCCTCCAGGCCCGGACGACCCTCCGGGACGAGCGCGTGGATCGGGCGGCCCTGGTGGTGCGCGGTCGTGACCACGGACAGCGCCGCGCCGAAGACGCCGCCGCCCATCGCGCCGGTGCTGCCGGCGACCATGACGTGGACCCGGTCCCCGGCCGCGGGAGGCGCGCCTGCGGACGCCGCTGGCGCGCCGATGGGCGCCTCGGGCGCGCCGACGGGTGCATCGCCCACGCCAACGGGCGCATCGCCCACGGCAGCCAGCTCACCGCGCGCAGGGTCGGCCGGCTCCTCGCCTGCCCCCGGCAGCACCGCCAATCCGTGGGTCACCACCATCCCGTGGTCGTCGGTGGCCTCCTCGACGATCGCCTCGGCCTCCGCCTTGAGCGCCTGGGCCAGCACGGCGGCCTCCGCGTCCACGCCCAGCTCCTCGACCAGCGCCAGCATCCGGTCCAGCGCCAGCACCATCGGCGCCGATCCCTGGCGGGCCTGGCGGAACGCGTTCGCCGCGCCGCGCAGCGTGGCCCGCCGGGCAAACCCGCGCGAGGACGTGGACCTGGCGGCGATCAGCGCGAGCGTTGCCGCCGCGACCTGGGCCTGCACCTGGGCGCCCACGAGCGCCCCGTCGTTGATCGCCGTGACCGCGTCCGCGGCGCTGCGCACCTGGAGGTCGGCCAGGACGTCTGGCAGGCGGCGCTGGTCCACGAGGTGGATCACATCCGCGTCCCAGCGGAAGGGCGCCCGATAGCCGGCGTTGACGGCGCTCGTCTCGCTCGCGATCGCGGGCGGGCCACCCGCCGCACCGGGCGAGCCCGCGAGCGCATCCGGGTCCAGCAGGCCCTTCGCGGCCTCCATCGACTCCGCCTGGAGCAGCTGGGCCGCGCCGAACATCGACCCCATGGACGTCACTACATCTCCGGCGAGCTGCCGGATGAAGGTTCGCCGGGTGGGATCGACGGGCGGGGGTTTCTCGGTCACGGGACGGTAGCGGGACGCGGTGGGCGCGGTGGGCGCGGGGTGGCCTGGGCCACGCTCAGTAGGTGACGACGCTCGTGACCTTGCGTCCCTCGAGGCGCTCCCGACCCTTGAGGAAGTCGAGCTCCACGAGGAATGCCAGGCCGACCACGACGCCCTTCAGTCGCTCGACCAGCTCGATCGTGCCGCGGACCGTGCCCCCGGTGGCGAGCAGGTCGTCCACGATCAGCACCCGCTGGCCGGGCTGGATCGCGTCGCGGTGGATCTCTAGCGTGTTGGACCCGTACTCCAGCGCGTACTCCACGGTCAGCGTCTCGGCCGGGAGCTTGCCCAGCTTGCGCACCGGCACCAGGCCCGTGTCGAGCTGGTACGCCATCGGCGCGGAGAAGATGAAGCCCCGGGATTCCATGCCCACGACCAGGTCGATCTGCTCGTCCTTGTAGGGCTCGAGCATGAGATCGATCGCCTCCTTGTAGGCCGCGGGTTCCTTCAGGAGCGTGGTGATGTCGTAGAACAGGATGCCGGGCTTCGGGAAGTCGGGGATCTCGCGGATCTTCGCGCGAAGCGTCTCGGCCGACATGGTTCTCAGGAACCCTCCGTGGTGCCGCGCCCGCTCGTGCGGCGCGGGGGTGTGCGGGGACACCGGGCCGCTAGTCTACCCCAGCCGAAACGCCACTCTGCCAGCTCCCGAACGGGCCGATCCGCCTTGCGGCGAGCACGCCGAGGACGGCCGTCACGCACGACACCCCGAACACGACCGCGAGCGCGATGCCCAGCCCGTCGGGTCCCGACCGCCCGCCGATCGCCGTGATCGCACCGCCGATCCCCGCACCCAGCGTGGTGCCCAGGATGTCGGACAGCTGGAGCGAGGACGAGGCGCTCCCCTGCTCCGCCGTGGGCACGCCGCGCAGCACCGCCAGCGTGACCGCGGAGTACATGAGCCCCATTCCCAGGCCCGGGATCGCCCACGTCAGGATCGCGATCTCCGGCGGGACGGACGCAAGCACGGTCGGGATCGTGAGCGCGGCGCCCAGCGCGACGGCACCGAACCCCAGCGCGACGAAGATGGCGGGCCCGTAGCGTTCGATCCGGCGGGCCTGCACCCAGGTGGTGATCGTCCAAGCGAGCGTGGTGGCCGTGAACACGATGCCGGTCAGGGTCGCGGGCGTGCCGCGCCAGCCCTGGAGCAGCAGCGGGATGTAGGCGTCGGCGACGAAGAACGAGAACGTCATCAGGCCGCGCAGCAGGATGGCGGCCGGGACGCCGCGGGCCAGGCGGAGGGTGCCCGGTGGGGTCAGGCTTCGGAAGGCCGGCAGCAGGATGGCGGCCCCGACGACCGTCACCACGACCGCGAGCAGCGGCTCCTCCAGCCCGAGGCCGGCGACGAGCATGCCCGCGCCGAGCGCCGCGACCAGCGCCCTGGCCAGGCGTCCGCGCCCTGCCGACGTCGCGTCCGATGCGTCCGCGGGCGGCGGGACATCCCCCTGCACCCGGTGCAGCGCGTGGAGCGCGATCGCCCCCGACACCGCGAGGATCGGCAGCAGGCCCAGGAAGATCCAGCGCCACCCGAACAGCTCCCCGACCACCGCTGCCAGCGACGGGCCGATGACGCCCGGCACCACCCACGCGGTGGACAGCAGCGCGAACATCCGTGACTGCAGGTGCTCGGGCATGCAGCGGCCGATTGCGACGTACGCCGTGGGGCTGAGCGCCCCGCCCCCCAGGCCTTGGACGAAGCGCGCCAGCACGAGCACCGGCATCGATGGCGCCAGGCCACCCGCGACGAGGCCGATGGCGAACAGGGCGATGCCGATCGCGAACGGCCGATGGAGGGGCTGCCGGTCGAGCGCGCCGCCCGTCACCACGATACCGACGAGGTTGCCCAGGAAGAACGCGGTGTAGACCCAGCCGTAGAGCGGCAGGTCCCCGAACTCCAGGAGCACCTTGGGGAGCACCGTGCCGATCGCCAGCGACTCGACCGCGACCAGGGTGATCGTCAGGACGAGCCCGATCGTCAGGCCGCGCAGGCCCGGCGCGAACAGGTCCGCCGTGCGCGCGGGAACCGCGGGAGTGCTCAGGCTGGAGGACACGCCCCGATTGTGCCCGACCTCAGGTCACCGCGACCCCGGAGGTCCAATTGCTGGCCGGGTGAGTCGGCGCGCCAGGAGATCGGCCTACGCGTGGTCGATCGCCACCTTCGCGAGCTTCACCGCGATGCTGCCGCCGGGGATCAGGAGGCCCGCGGTGTCGGCGCCCAGGTCGAACACGATGTCCCGGTTGATCCGCCGGGTCAGGTCGCTGACCTTGAGCGACTGCGCGTTGTGTGTCTCGCCGGATACCGCGTCGACCTCGATCACGCCCCGCTTGTCCTTCGCCGGCAGCCGGTACTCGAAGGCCCAGATCGGGCGGTACACGAGCTCGAGCGCTTCGACCGACAGCGACTCCTCGAAGACGGCGTCGGCCTGGAGCGGGCGCATCACCTTGGCCAGCAGCTGGCGGACGATGGCCGACGCGCGCTGCTCCGGCGCTATCACGAGAGTGCCATCGGTTCCCATCTCGGCGGGGTCCTGGACCTCCAGGCGCGGGCCGGACGCATAGGCCTGGCCCTTGCCGAACGGCTGGCCGGTGAGACCGTCCACGAAGAGCTCCTCGCGCGGGTCCTCCGTGCAGTGCTCGAGGACGTCGAACCCGAAGGCAGGTCCCGCGGCCCCCGACGGCACCACGTTGAAGTCCGAACCGAGGAAGCTCACGGAGCGGACGTCGGGCGCGGACGCCGGGACCGTGTAGCGCCGGGTGCGGTCGTAGACGTAGTGGGCGGTGCAGGCGACATGCCAGAACGGCTCCAGCCGACGCTGGCTCGCGACCAGCTCCACGTCGTCGGCCTTGGGCCGTGACAGGAGCCCGCCGATGCCGGAGCCGACCGCGCCGGTCTTCTTCTCGTCCGCGCGACGGCGCATCTCGTCGAGGCTGATGCGCTGATCGAGCGCGAAGATGCGCGGTGTGCCGAGCGTGATCTCCACGGTGTCGCTGGCCTCCATGTGCGCTGCACGCGAACGATAGTCGAGCCGGTCGGCTCCGTGCGGCCGTTCCGGGTCAGGAGATCAGGCGCAGCAGCTCGCCGAGGACCGCGATCTGTTCCGGCGAGGTGTAGGTGGTGTTGTTGAACGTGAAGCCCGTGAAGCCCGCATCGAGGTACGGCCGGAGGCCATCAGCTGCCTGCTCCGGGGTCCCCACCACCACGTGCGCCCGGCGCTCCTCGGGGATCAGCCCGCGCATCGCGTCGGCCTCAGCGGCCCGCGCGGCCACGAGCACCGGGGCGGCCATCGTGCGCTCGACGGTGGCAGGGTCGCGCCCGATGTCCTCGCAGTAGCCCTTGAGCAGGTCCGTCTTGCGGGCCATCGCTGCAAAGCCCAGCGGGAACCAGTGCGTCATGTCCGCGTGCCTGGCCGCGATGCGCAGCGTCCGCTGCTCGCCGCCGCCGCCAACCAGGATCCGCGGGCCCTTGGCCTGGATTGGGCGCGGGATGTTGATGACGTCCCGGGTGACGAAGTGGGTGCCCTCGAAGGAGGACCGCTCCTGCTCGAACATGCCGCGCGCGATGGTCAAGGCTTCGTCGAGGCGGTCCATGCGCTCCTTGATCGGCGGGAAGGCGAAGCCGAACGCCTCGTGCTCGGCCTCGTACCAGGCGGCCCCCAGCCCGAACACCGCGCGGCCCCCGGAGATCACGTCGAGGGTGGTCGCCGTCTTCGCCAGCATGGCCGGGTTGCGGTACGTGACGCCCGTCACGAGCGTGCCCAGGCGGACGGTGCTGGTCTCGCGGGCCAGCGCGGCGAGGACCGACCAGCCCTCGAGCATCGGCTCCTCGGGGCGGCCCACACCCGGGATCTGGTTGAGGTGGTCCATCACGGTGACCAGGGAGAAGCCGGCAGCCTCGGCCGCCGTGGCCTGGGCGACCACGCGGTCGAACATCTGCGCCGGGGGCGTGTCAGGAAAGGTGAACAGCGGAAGGTGGAGGCCGAACCAGGGGGTCGTCATGGCGCCAGTCTGCACCTATGCCACACAGGGTGCCAACGGCTCCGGGTCTGGCGCTGGGCGCTGCGGCCGGATCAGGCCGGGTCGCGCTGCATGAACCAGACGCGGGGCCCGCCGCCCGGCGCATCCTCGGCGAGGATCACCCGGAATCCGAACCGCTCGTACAGTCCGACGTTGGCGGGCGTGCCCGTCTCGAGGATCAGGGGGTGTCCGTCGGCGGCCGCCAGCCCGATCGCGTGCTCCAGCAGCGCCCTGCCGATGCCCCGACCCTGCGCTGCAGGCTCCACCGCGAGCTGGTCGAGAAACCAGTGCGGCTCCTTGGGCGTGCGCTCGGCCACCCAGTCCCAGAACGCCTGGTAGCGGACGGCGCCGTCCGGGGTGAGCGCGGCGAGCGCGTCGTCGGCGTCGTGGAGGAGATCCGCCTCCCGCTCCATGGAGCCCGGCGGCTCCAGCACCATCGCGCCGAGCCCGTCGGCCGCCTCCCACATCCAGCCCTCGCGCGCGAACACGTCGTCCACCACGAGGAACTGGTCGCGGACGCGGCGCGGGCGGTCCGGGCCGTCGCCCATCGGCCACCAGGACATGGGCTCCGTGGCCATCGCGCGCGCGAGCACACCGGCGAGGTGCGGCACACGCTCGCGGCCGGCGGCGACGACGAGGCGGGACGCGGCGGGCGGCGATGGGACGTCGAGACGCTCCACCACCCGGAAGCGCTCGAGGACGACGAGCGTGTCGTCGTCCAGCACGAGGTCCGGGCGCCTGGCCTGGACCCGAAGGTCGTCCAGGTAGCTGCCCCAGAAGCGCTCGTGGGTGACGCGGAACTCGGCGGCATTCGCGTAGCCCTCGCCCTCGTCGATGGCGTGCGCATCGTCGACGTCGGCCAGGCGGGCCACGCGGACGGCCGTGGTCTCCACGATGGCTACCGGCTTGCCGTCGGAGTCCAGGAGCACCTGGCGGTCACCTGGTGCCTCGACCTCCTCGCCGTCGAGCTCGAACTCGAGCAGCAGGCCCGCGGTGGCGGTCTTCGTCCCGGCAAGCGCGAGCGCCGTGAGCTCGTCGCGGATGGGGCCCGGGAATGCGAAGCCCCAGGAGGGCAGCGGATCGGCGTGGCGCATGCGCGCATCGTATGGGCTGGCGCGATGGGCGAAACTACCGCCATGGAACCCACGCCCGCCGCCGCCACCGACCAGCAGGCGCCTGACCGCGTCCTCGACCCCACCTACGCCGACCTGCGCGCGGCGCCGCGCGACGCCGCGCCCGTGCTCTCGCTCGTCGCCCGGCCCGGCACCGACGAGCGCGTCACCGTCACCGAGGCCGTCCTCGACGAGGTTGAGGGCATGGTCGGCGACGACTGGAGAGCGCGCGGCAGCTGGTCCAAGGCGGGTCAGGAGGCGAACCTCGAGGCCCAGCTCACGCTGATGAGCACGCGGGTGCTCGCGGCGATCGAGCCTGACCCTTCCCGCTGGCCGATCGCGGGCGACCAGGTCCTGCTGGACCTCGACCTGTCGGAGGAGAACCTCCCGGCGGGCACGCGTCTGCTCCTTGGCGACGCCGAGGTGGAGGTCACCGCGCTCCCTCACACCGGCTGCTCCAAGTTCGCGGCCCGCTTCGGCCGTGACGCCCTGCGCTGGATCTCCACGCACGAGGGGCGGGCTCTGCGGATGCGCGGGATGTACGTGCGGGTCGTCCGAAGTGGGACGGTGCGCACCGGCGACATCGTCCGCAAGGCCTGATCGCCGGCGTCGCGCCCGGTGCCGTCGCCCAACGCACGCTCCCATCGGTCGCCCGGGGCGTGGGAAGCTCCGGATACGACCATGCTCGGTCGGATTGCGGCTCCCCATGCCCCAACGCGACGGCGATCAGGGGCGACGAGGGGCGTTTCGGGGCCTGCAGCGCCCCAAGCCGCCGGTGGGCGGTCGAAACCGGGGCATGGGAAGCCCCGGCCGACGGCGCATGACCTACCAGACGTCCCCTGCGCGCCAGTCGCAGGCGATCGGGCCGTGGACATCCAGGCCGGCTGGCGTGCGCGGCGTGCGCAGGATCATGATCCCGCCGTCCTCGTCGGGCGTGGGCTGTGGCCCGGTGGCGAGCTTCACGAACGACGGCCCGCGCCAGTGTTCCCAGCCGCTCGAACGGTAGACGGCCGCAACGTCGGTCGAGAGCGCGCCCAGGTCGAAGCCGTCGCGGATGTGCGCGTTCGCCTGCCCGAGCAGCCTCGACGCCACCCCACGCCGCTGCCAGGTCGGGTGGGTGCAGACGGCCTCCACGTAGCCGACGAGCGTCCGCTGCCCGCCGACGTCGAACCAGCGCGGCACCACGCTCGCGTGGCCCACGATGCGCCCGCAGGCCTCGGCCAGCCAGTGGACTCCGCCCATCGCGTGGTTGACGTCGTCCGCGGTGAACTCGCCGGTGGGCCAGCAGACGCCGAACAGGTCGAGCAGCTGCGCGAGGTCGGCGGCCCCGAGGTCCTCGGCCGTCACGCGCCGGACCTGGACCTGCTCCGGCATCGGCGAGGTCACGAAGCTACCGCTGCTTGGCGGCGATGGCGTCAGCGACCTCCTCGCAGCGGATGCGCACGATCCGCCCGATGAGATCGACCGGCAGCTCCAGCTTCGTCGGGAACTGCAGGGTGCCGCGCCCTTTCACGTAGGGGGCGACCTCGTCGCCCAGCTGCTCCACCACCACGTCGCTCGCCGGGAACAGCGAGTCGTGCGCCTTGAACGCGCCGATCGAGCAGACGAAGTGCGGACCCACCTTGTAGGCGGGCATGTCGTAGGAGATCACCTCGACGGCGTCACCCGCCGACGCGAGCACGGTGGCCCGCAGCAGCTCGAAGCGCTCCAGGCGCTCCGGGGACAGCGCGCCGAGGTACTCCTCGACGCTGGAGGGCTTGAAGGGCATCGCTCAGGACTCCTGGCTGCGGGGACGCGTGCCCGCCGATGATCCCACAGCGGAGACCGCGAGCCCGACGAGCGCCACGAGCCCAGGCGGGTGGATCGTCTCGGCGGTGGCTGCAAGATCGTCCAGCGGCCACCATCGCCACGCGCCGAGCATCGCCCGCTCGCGGTCCCGTGCCCGTCCACGCCCCGCGCGCCCCGCTCCGCTCGCGCCGGTGGCACCGGCCCCGTCCACCTCGCCGGCGACCAGACGCGCCGCGACGTACCACTCGTCCTGGACCATCCGTCGCCCGCGATAGACGAAGCGCACGCCCTCGCGCTGCCCGATCACGCCGCCCGCGACCACCTCGGCGAGGCCCGTCTCCTCGCGCAGCTCCCGCAGCGCGGCGGCTACCTCGGACTCGAATGGGAAGATCCCGCCGCCCGGGAGGTACCAGTAGCCGAGGCCGTCGGGATCGTGCGCGGCATCGAGGCGGAAGAGCAGGACACGGCCCTCGGCATCGAGCAGGACGACCCGCGCCGCGCGCCGGCGTGGCCAGCGGAGCCGCACGTCAGGCTCCCGTCGTCGTCGGCCCAGCGGGCGCTGTCCGGCAGCGGGCACCGAGTCTGCGTGCGCGGCGGCCGCCACCAGCCGCGCCACCACCGCCTGCGTGAGCGTCCAGCCCTTGAGCGGGTCCTTCGGCAGCCGGATGCGGACCTGGTTCGACGCGAACGTCATGTCACCCGGCCGCACGCCCGGCAGCGCCACGCCGAACGCCGGCGAGAGCAGCTGCATCGCCGTCGCCCGGGACAGCGCCGCCCCGAACCGCACCACCAGGTTGCCCTCCTCGCGGGCCAGCGAGGCCACGCCCGCGGACTCCGCGGAGAGCCGCAGCTCGGCCACCTCGACCAGGCGCAGGACCGGTGTCGGCATCGGCCCGTAGCGGTCGATGACCTCCTGGCGGAACGCAGCGAGATCGCCGGTCGAGCGGGCGCGTGCCAGCCGCCGGTAGAGCTCCAGCTTCTGGGCGGTCTCGGGGACGTAGGTGTCGGGCAGGTGCGCGTCCACCGGCAGGTCCACCACCGCCTGCGGCACGTCGCGCACGGGCTCGCGGGACTCCCGGCGCGCCTTCGCCTCCTCGACCGCCTCGGCCAGCAGGCGCGAGTACAGGTCGAAGCCGACGGACGCCATGAACCCGGACTGCTCGCCGCCCAGGATGTTCCCGGCGCCCCGGATCTCGAGGTCGGCGAGCGCGATCTGGAAGCCGGCTCCCAGCTCGGATGCGTTGAAGATGGCCTGGAGTCGCTTGCGCGCCTCCTCGCTCATGCGCTCGCGCCGCCGGTAGAGCAGGTACGCGTAGGCACGCCGGGAGCTGCGTCCGACACGCCCGCGCAGCTGGTAGAGCTGGGCCAGGCCCAGGGTGTCCGCCCGGTCGATCACGATCGTGTTCGCGTTGGGGATGTCCAGGCCGCTCTCGATGATGGTCGTGGACACGAGAACGTCCGCCGCCCCGTCGGCGAAGGTGAGCATCACCTTCTCCAGCGCGCCCTCGGGCATCTGGCCGTGGCCCACGACGAATCGCGCGCCCGGCAGCAGCCGCCGCAGCTGCTCGGCCTGGGCCTCGATCGTCTCGACCCGGTTGTGCACATAGAACACCTGGCCACCGCGGTCCAGCTCGCGCAGGATCGCGTCACGCACCAGACCCGCGGACGCTTCGGCCACACGGGTCTGGATCGGCAGGCGGTCCTCCGGCGGCGTCTCGATCACCGACAGGTCCCGGATCCCCGCCAGCGCCAGGTTCAACGTTCGCGGGATGGGCGTCGCGGAGAGCGTCAGCACGTCCACCGCGGCCCGGATCTGCTTGAGCCGCTCCTTGGCCGCCACGCCGAACCGCTGCTCCTCGTCGACCACCACGAGACCCAGATCGCGGAAGGCGACGTCCTTGGACAGCAGCCGGTGCGTCCCGATCACGATGTCCACCGCCCCGTCGGCGAGACCCCGGATCGTCGCATCCTGCTCCTTGGCCGACACGAACCGCGCCAGCAGCCGCACGTTCATCGGGAAGGCCGCGAAGCGCTGCGAGAACGTCTTGAAGTGCTGCCCCGCGAGCACCGTGGTCGGCACGAGCACCGCCACCTGCTTGCCGTCCTGGGTCGCCTTGAACGCCGCGCGCAGCGCCACCTCGGTCTTGCCGTAGCCCACGTCGCCCACGACCAGGCGGTCCATCGGCTTGCGCTGCTCCATGTCGAGCTTGACCTCGACGACGGCGCGGAGCTGGTCGGGCGTCTCCTCGTACGGGAACGACGCCTCCATCTCCATCTGCCACGGGCTGTCGGTGCCGAAGGCGAACCCCTCGGCCGCCTCGCGCTTGGCGTACAGGGCGAGGAGCTCGTCGGCGAGGTCGGTGACGGCCTTGCGGACACGCTGCTTGGTCCGCAGCCACTCGGTCCCGCCGAGCTTGGACAGCTGCGGGTGCTCGCCACCCGAGTACCGCGACACCCGGTTGATCTGCTCCACCGGGACGAAGATCCTGTCGCCGCCGGCGAACGACAGCTCCAGGTAGTCGCGCTCCTGGCCCTCGCTGCCACGCCGGAGCATCTGCTCGTAGCGGGCGATGCCGTGGTCGATGTGGACGACCATGTCGCCGGCGGTCAGGCGCTCGAGCATGTCGCGCGGGACGACGCGGCGCATGGCCTTCGGGCGGCGGACGCGGACGGAGCCGAAGAGCTCGCGGTCGGTGACGACGGCGAGGCCGTCCGGGCCGCCTTCGAAGCCGCCGTTGAGGCTGCGCTCGATCAGCGCGATCGCACCCGGCGGCGGGGCCTCGGTGACACGGCTGACGATCCCGACGGCGTGCCCGGCCTCGCCCAGGAGCTCCGCGAGGCGCGGCGCCTGGTCGGACGCGAGGACGACACGGGCCTTCTCGCCCACCCAGTGCTCGATGCCGTCGACGACGCGCTCCGTGCGGCCGGGCGGCAGGACGGGCTCGCGCCAGCCGAAGAGGTCGCCCGAGGTGAGGCCCTTCGACGCGAACGCCATGCCGACGGCCTCCTGCGCCTCGGAGGTCCAGGTCAGCTCCAGCGTCCTGGCGCCGTGCAGCCGTGCCTTCCAGTCGCGCGGCGGCAGGAACGACGACGGCCAGTCCTTGGGCAGCTCGCCCTGCTCCACCAGCTCGCCGAGGCGCTCCTCGGCCTGGCGCCAGAGGAAGTCCGCGGCATCGGCGAGGTCGCCGGGCTCGTCGAGCACCAGCAGGGTGTCTGGGGCCAGGTGGTCCAGGCCCGTGGACGGGGCGACGAGGCGCGCCCACACCTCGGCTGCGTCGCCGACAGGGAGGGCGCGGCCGACGGTGACGACGGCGGGCCGGTCGGGCGTGGCTTCACCGGCAAACCGGGCGAGGTCCTGGGCAAGCCGCTCCGGGAGCCTGGAGCCCAGCCGGCCGAGACGGGTCTTGATCGCCCCGGCGCCGTCGGCCGGGAGCAGGAACTCGGTCGCGGGCAGGAGCACCAGCTCCTTGACAGCCTCCACGCTGCGCTGGTCGGTGGGGTCGAAGGCGCGCAGGGAGTCGATCTCGTCGCCGAACAGCTCGATGCGGACCGGGAGGGACGCCGACGGCGGAAAGACGTCCACGATGCCGCCGCGCCGTGCGAACTCGCCGCGGCCTGCAACTTCCAGGACGGGGGCGTAGCCACGGTCGAAGAGCTCGGCGAGGAGCGCATCCTGGCTGATCCGGGCGCCGGGCCGAAGGACACGGCGCTCGTCGGGCAGGTCGTCTGGGGCGAGGGTCGCCTGGAGCAGGGCCTGGACGCTGGCGACGAGGACCCGGGCGCGGCCGGTCCGCCAGGCCGCAAGGGCCGCGACACGCGCGGCGGTCTCGTCCGGCACCAGCTCCGAGCGCTCGAAGGCGAGCGAGGTTCGCGGCTCCAGCACCGCCACGAGGTCCGGGTCGCCCAGCCATGCGCCAAGCTCCTCGGCCACGCGATCCCCAATCTCGGCGTCCCGCGCCACCCAGCAGATCCGTTCGCCGCCGTCTGCCAGCGCCAGGGCCGCGGCCAGGTACGACTTCGCGCCGTGCGGCACCGACGTCAGGCCGACGTGCTTCCCATGCATGCCGGGCGCCGCCGGTGGACCGAGCCGCTCGCGCAGCGTGGCGAAGGAGCCCGTCCCGTGGAGCAGTCGCGGCAGCACGCCCAGGTCCGGGATCCGGCGGCCACCGCCCTTCGGCCGCTCGCCCTGCTTCGGCGCAGCAGGTCCGCGCGCCGCCCGCCGGACCCTCGAGGCGCCGTCGGCGGCGGTGTCCGGCCGGGCCGCAGGGTCGAGCAGCTCCACCTCCGCCTCGGCCGACGCGCGGTCCAGGTCCACCCGCTGCTCCTGGGCCTCGGCGGCCGCGCGCCGCTCAGCCCACTCCCGCGCGACCCTGTCCGCGACGTTGCGCTGGCGGGTGGTGCGGCCCCGGTACTTGTCCCCGGTCGTCAACGACGGCCCTTCCCGCCGTCCGCCTCACCGGATCCGCTGCCCCCGCCGAGGATCCTGCGCCAGCCGGTCGTGGTGCGGCGGATGCCGTCGCCACCGGCTGGGCCACCGGGCTCGCCGGGCGCCGGGAGGCCCGGGCCATCGCCGGGGTCCGCACCGGGCGCCTGCATCTCGAACGCGTTGAAGCGGTTGGCCGCCTTGGAGGTGCCGACCCGCGCCCACTCCTCGACGGCATCCGCGGCGGCGTCGAGCAGGATGGGCAGCCGGGTCCGCTCGTCGGGCGCGAACGTGCTCAGGACGTGGTCCACCGCGCCTCGCCCGGGCTCCCCGATCCCCACCCGCAGGCGGCTGTACTTCTCGGTGCCCAGCTCGTCGATGATCGAGCGCAGCCCGTTGTGGCCGCCGTGCGATCCGGACTCGCGGAAGCGCAGCTTGCCGAACGGCAGCGCGAAGTCGTCGGCGATCACCAGCATCTCGAGGAGCGGCACCCGGTTCGACGCGAGCAGCTTGCGCACCGCGACGCCCGAGTCGTTCATGTAGGTCTGGGGCTTGGCCAGGATCAGCTCCAGGCCCCTGGTGCGCAGCTCGATCACGGAGGACGCGTCGCGGTTGCGGCCACGCCCGGACCGCCCGGCACGGTCGGCAAGGCGGTCCAGGACCATCCAGCCGATGTTGTGGCGGGTCTCCGCGTACTGGTTGCCGGGGTTCCCCAGGCCGACGACGAGCTTCACGTGCGGGGCGCTGCCTCATGCGACCGTGCGCCCGGCCGGCGGACCCGGCGAGGACACGGCGAACGGCCCCGGGACGGCGTCCGACGGGGCTCGCCGTGCATGGTACCGCGCCCGTCGAGGCGGGCTCGCGCGGCGGTCCGAAGCCTCGTCCGCATCACATCACTCGGGAGGACGCGCCTCAGGGCCCGTTGGTCGACCACCCGCTCAGCGGGCCTTGCGTGCGGACTTCCACGCAATCGTGCCGCCCAGCGGCAAGCCAGGCTCCCAGGGCGCCGAAACCCGGTTCAACGGCCCGCCCGGCGGCCGATCTGTGCAGGATCCTGCACGCAGTGCCCGATGGGCGGGAGATTCGGGGCGAGCTGCCCGGTGGACGGGAGCACGAGGGGAGCGAGACGTTCGGCCATGCCTGACGCCCCTTGCCGCTGCAGCCCGGCGGCGCCATACCTCTGTTGTCACGCCCCGCGGCCTCGGGGCGTCACATATCGCGGTTGCCACCCACGGACCCTGCCATGCACCCGATCCGCGGCGACCCGGGAGCTGACGCCATGATCGGCACACCCACGCCGCGTCCTTCCACCTCGCTTGATCGCCGGCCCTGGCTGACGCGCCTGGGCGCCCTCGCGGCGGCCGTCGTGCTGGTGGCGACCTGCGCCAGTCCGTCGCCGACACCGTCGCAGAGCGTCACGTCGGACGGCCGAACCCCTGGAACGGCGGCCGCCCCCGGCACCACCGCGGCGCCTGGCGCAACGCCCGAACCCGAGTGGGAGGCCGTGACCCCCACCCTCGCCGATGCCGTCGCCACGCTTGAGCCGACACGCACCGTGCCGGCCGGCATCCCGCTGAATTCCGCATTCCGGCTTGCAAGCCTCACGGGCGAGGACGCCGTCGCGCTCGCCGCCGGTCTCTCGGCCGAGCCAGCCGTGGAGCTGCAGGTCGCCCGCGCCGATGACGGGGCCGCCATCGTCACCCCCGTCCTCCCGCTCCGCGCGTCCACGCTGTACCGCTTCACGCTCACCGGCGAGGACGGCACGGTCCGGGGCTCCTGGCCCGTCCAGACGATCCGTGACCTGCGGATCGCGCACACCATCCCGGCGGAGGAATCCGACTTCGTCCCGGTCACCACCGGCATCGAGATCACCTTCAACGTCGACGGGGTGCGTCTCGCCGACGCCGAGCCCTACATCACCTTCGATCCGCCCATCAGCGGGCACTTCGAGCAGAGCGGCCGCAGCATCGCCTACGTGCCCGACGAGCCCCTCACCCCCGCATCGCGCTATCACCTCAGGGTGGGCCGGGGTCTCCCGCTCGCCGGCACCGACCGGGTGCTCGAGGACGAGTTCGACCTCTGGTTCTCGACCACCGGCTTCACCGAGCCCGAGCTGCGCGTGTGGTTCCAGCGCACGCTCGTGGAGGCCGGCACCGCCGACACGGCCGTCTTCCCGGTGTCGGTGAACCGCCGCTACGACGAGAACGACGAGCCGATCGGCAAGGTCCCCGCCCGCCTCGACATCACCGTTCACCGCCTCCCTGGCATGACCGAGGCCATCGCGGGCTGGCGCAGCGTCGGTGCCTACTGGTGGGACATGTCGTCCGTCCTGGGGGCGATCGAGACGGCAGGCCTGCCGCTCGTCGTCGACGCCAGCGTGCGGCTCCGTGACTTCGGCCCCACGCAGCAGGACGACGACAGCCGGTGGTTCCGCCTGCCGGCGGCGCTGCCCGCAGGCTGGTACGTCGCCACGGTGGCACTGCCCGGGTCCACCAGCCAGGCCGTCCTCCAGGTCACCGATGTCGCCGTGTACGCCCTCACGACCACCACCCGGTCGGTCGTCTGGGCCAATGACCTCGCCACCGGCGACCCACTCGACGGGGCCACCGTCCACCTCGGCGACCGGGCGCTCGGTGCCACCGATGCCCGCGGCCTCCTGGAGACCCGGATCGGGACCGCCACCGACGAGACGCCCTTGCAGGAGCTGCCCGTGCTGATCGTGCGCGATGGCGACCGCGCGGCCTTCACCGTCGCGGGCGACCCCGAGTGCGGCAAGTGCGGCGGCGGCGAAGGCAACCCCTGGTGGCGCCTGTTGCAGCTGGACCGCTCCCGCTACCGCACCACCGACACAGTCGCGGGCTGGGGCGTCGTACGCGCCCGCAACGACGGCTCCGTGCCGACCACGGTCACCGTCAGCCTGACGGCCTGGGACGATGCGTCCGGCGCCGACATCGCCATCAGCAAGACGACCATCACACCCGATGCCAGGGGCGCATTCCTGGTCCAGCTCCCGCTGGACGACGTGCCCCCCGGCGACTACACGGCCGAGGTCGAGGTCGGAGGCGACACCATCGCGTCGGCCTCCTTCTCCGTCGGCGAGATCCTCAAGCCGGCCTGGTCCGTGGAAGTCGCGCCCGCGCGCCACGCCGTCCTCGCTGGGGCCAAGGTGGGCGTCGATGTTCACGCGGCGTTCTTCGAGGGCACCCCGGTCGCCGGGACCACGCTCAAGGTCGGCCAGCGCCGACCGCTCGTGCGGGTCACCACGGACCTCGAGGGCAACGCCTCGGCGTCCGTCACCATCAGTCCCCGCCGCTCCGAGTCCGAGGGCATGCCCTGGTGGATCACGTCCGTCGGCGCCACCCCTCTCGACGCGGAGGAGGCGCAGATCAGCGGGGCCGCAGAGATCGCCGTGTTCCGGGCCAAGGTGCTCCCGGTGGTCGAGGCGGTGGCGACCGCGTCACGCCTGAAGGTGACCGGGCGCGTCCACGACGTCGCCTTCGGGCGGTTCGAGAACCCGCCTGCGGGCGGCCTCTGGGCCGTGGACCCGTACGGCGCTCCGCGCAAGGGCGCCCGGGTGGACGTCCGTGTCCGCCAGCACTTCTACACGAGCACCCGGATCGGCAGCACCTACGATTTCATCTCCAAGCAGACGATCCCGCTCTACCAGACGCGTGAACGGATCGTCGACCTGGGCACCCGGACCCTCCGGACGAACGCCCAGGGCCGGTTCGGGCTGCGGCTGCCGGTCAGCGGACCCAGCAACGGGTACGAGGTCATCGTCACCGCCTACGACGCCAAGGGGCGTACGGCGAAGGTGGAGACCTGGGGCGATGCGCCCGCCACGGTCGACGTGCCGGAGATCGGCGCCAGCCTGGAGGGCCCCGGCACCTGGGACTTCCCGGTCGAGCTGTCCATCGGCGAGCGGGCACGCGTGGACTTCACGGGTGGCGCCGGCACCACGCGTGACAGCCGGTACCTCTGGACGATCGCGCAGTCCGGCCTGCGGGACGTGGTGCTCACCACGCGCCCGAACATCTCGCTCTCGTTCAAGAAGGCGTGGGTCCCGGCCGCCCACGTGAACGCCGTGCGGTTCACCGGGGACGGGTACGAGGTCCCCAACAACAACGTGGCCCTGCTGTTCGACACCGGCGACCGGCAGCTGTCGGTGGCGATGTCCGCCGACAAGGCCAGGTATCGGCCGGGCGACTCGGCGACCGTGGACATCCGGGTCCGCGACCCGCAGGGGAACCCGGTCAGCGCATCCGTCTATGTGCGGGCCATCGACGAGAAGTTGTTCGCAATCGGCGCGGCCGGCATGGAAGACCCGCTGGCGCAGCTGTACGTGGACGACGGCTCGGGGGTGATCGGCATTGGCTGGACCCACCACGACCCGCGGCCGGTGAGCGACGGCGGTGGCGGAGACACCACGGGCGGTGGCGGGGAGCGCTCGGACTTCCGGGACTGGCTCGTCAACACGATCGTCAGCACGGACGCACGGGGGCACGCGTCCGTCACGTTCCCGGTGTCCGACGATCTCACCTCCTGGCGGATCATCGGGGAGGCGGTCAGCGACGACCTGTCCCTGGGTTCCGGCATCGTGAGCATCCCGGTGTCGATCCCGTTCTTCGCCGAGGCCACCATCGCGCCCTCGTACCTGGTCACGGACCGGCCGATCGTGGCCGCACGTGGCTTCGGCGGTGGCATGGCGGCCGGGTCGACTGTCAGCTTCACCTTCTCGTCAGACACCCTCGGCCTGGCGGCGACCACCGTCACGGCCAAGGCATTCCGCCCCGCGGAGATCCGCCTGCCGGCCCTGGCGCCCGGCACCCACACGCTCCGGATCGAGGCCGTGACGGGCACCGGCAGCAGCGCCCAGCGCGACGTGCTCGTCCGGACGTTCGAGGTGGTGGGGCCACGTGCCGTCCAGGCCCGGACCACGTCGTCCGAGCTCACGGCCCGGACCCCGGTCACCGCGGGCGAGGGCTTCACCACGCTCATCCTCTCCGATGCCGGCCGCGGCCGGGTCATCCCCACCCTCCAGGAGCTCGCCGACGGCACCCCGACGCGCGGCGACAGCGCATTGGCCGCAGGCGTCGCCCGCCGTGTCCTCGCCGACACGTTCGGCATCGACGATGGCGGCACCGCACCGGACGTATCCGGCTTCATGCGCTCCGGCGGCTACTCGGTGGTCCCGTGGGGCGGCGGTGAGCTCCAGCTCACGGCGCTCGCGACCATGACCGGCGACCCGCGCGTGCGGGGCGTCGCCTACTGGTTCGAGGAGGCTGAGACCGGCACCCGCGAGAGCGATCTCTACGCGCTCGCAGGGCGCGCGGCGGCCGGCGAGCCGGTGCTCGACGAGATCCGTGCCTTCCTGGACGCCACCGACCTGACGGTGGCCGAGCAGGTGGCCCTGGGGCTCGCACTCGTCGCCGCCGGCGACGAGGCGGGCGCGCGCACCATCGAGCAGGGGCTGGTCCGTGACCATGCCCAGCGGTACGGGCCGTGGGTCCGGATCACCGGTGGCGGCTCCGTGGGTGACAGCCTCATGACGTCGCGCGCGGCGATTGTGGCCGCATGGCTGGGCGATCCGCTTGCGGCCGGCATGGACGCGTTCGTGGCCGACAACCCGCCGAAGGACACGCTGCTCGACCTCGAGCGCGCGCTGGCTGCGGCAGCCTGGGCCGCCCGGATGCCGGCCTCGAAGGCATCGGCGACGCTCACCGTCGACGGAAGCGCCCGCACGCTCGACATCGTCGGCGGGCAGGCGGCGACGGTGGTGCTCACGCCCGCCCAGGCCGCAGCGGCTGTGCTGGAGCCGGCCTCGGGGTCGGTCGTCGTGACCACCCGCACGGCGGTCCCGCTCGGGACGGACACCCTGGAACCGGTGGACGGCCTCACGGTCCAGCGCACCATCTCGCCATCTGATGGGCTCGATGCCACCGACAGGGTGCGCGTGACGCTCCGGGTGACGGTTCCGTCACCCACCGCCGAGGGCTGCTGGATGGTCACCGAGACGGTGCCGTCCGGCCTGCGGCCAGTCGTATCCATCGGCGATGAGTACGACGAGGACGAGGGCGGGTCCGCCGAGGCCGAACCCTGGAGCGTCGCGGGCCAGCAGCTGCGCTGGTGCGTGACAAGGGACGAGGCGGGCGGGCAGCCGCCCACGATCACCTACCTCGCGCGCGTCCTCACCGCGGGGACGTACACGTGGGAGCCGGCGGTGGTGCAGTCGGCGCTGGCGCCGGACCACGGGACGATCCTGCCGGCGACGACAGTCACGATCCGGGGCCTCACAGGCGACTGAGTTGGCAGGCCTGGCGCCGGGCCGGCGGGTCCGGCGCCAGGTCGATCTCAGGCCGACACCAGGCAGCAGCAGGCGACGTCCGTCAGCACCGAGCGGCGCATGCTGTGCATGTCACGTCCCGGGGCAACGACGCGTCACACAGCACGGTTGCGATCGCGGAGCCGGCCCATACCTGACCCGCGACGACCTCGGGAGCAATGAGATGACCAGGACTCCGATGCGTCCTCTGTCCACTCCCCCGCGGACTGCCCGCCCGTCCGGCATTGTCGCCGTGCTCACGGTGGTGGCGGTCCTGCTCGGCGCCTGCGCGACGCCCGTCCCCACACCTGGCACGACGACACCACCCGCATCCCCAGGCGCCGCCCAGTCGACACTACCGCCGGCAGCAGACGCATCGCCCGGCATCACCCCGCTGCCGACCGAGCCGCCCGCCACGGGTTGGAAGCGGCTCGACATCGCGGTCCCCCAGCCGTCCGCTCGCCTTGTGGCCACGAGGGCCGGCGCCGCGAGCGTCCACCCGGCCACTGCGTTCCACCTCACGAGCGTCGGCGGTGAGGCGATCAGCGGGCTCGCCGCCCGTCTCCGCACCGAGCCACGCCTCGATCTGCAGGTCGACCGGGTGGATGGCCCGACGGCGGTGCTCCGGCCCGCGGCGCCGCTGCGCCAGGGCACCGTGTACCGCTTCGAGCTGGAGCGCCCAGACGGCTCCGTCGAGGCCGCGTGGGCGGTGCAGGCCGGCTGGCCGCTCCACGTCGACACGATGCTGCCCGGGGACGGCGCGCAGGACGTGCCGACGACCACCGGGATCGAGATCACCTTCGACCAGCCTGGCGTCAGCACGGCCGCGCTCGCGGACCACGTGAAGATCACGCCGGTCACGCGGGGCAACTGGGTGGTGCGTGGCCACACGCACGTGTTCATCCCCCGATCGCCCCTGAAGCGAAGCACGCTGTACACCGTGACCGTGCGCGCCGGGGTCCGCCAGACCGGGACGGGCATGCAGCTGGAGGAGCGGCTGGTCACGAGGTTCGAGACGAGCGGGACGAAGGCCCCGAACGTCCACATCACCTTCGGGCGTGCGCTGTACGACGCGGACCCCGCCGACCGGCCCGCTCTCGGGCTGCGGATGTGGTCCGAGGACGAGGAGGGCGACACCAAGAACGTCCGCCGGCTCGCCGTGAAGGTCCACCGGCTGGCGGGCCTCCAGGATGCGCTGACCGCGTGGCGGCTCGTGCGCGGGGCCCCCGACTGGACGTGGTCCGGGACCACCCCGGTGAAGACGGCGTCGCTGCCGCTCGTCATCGAAGCCAGGGTGCCGCTCGTCCGTGACGGGCACAGCGAGGAGGCCTACTTCCGGCTGCCTCGACGCCTCGGGGCCGGCTGGTACGTCGTGGCCATCACCCACGCCGGCGTGAGCCGCCAGGCGATCCTCCAGGTCACGCCGGTCGCCACCTACGCCATGGCGACCACCTCGAGGACCGTGGCCTGGGTCAACAACCTCGCCAGCAACACCCCGGTCGCGGGGGCGCGCGTGGCGGTCGATGGCCAGCTCGTGGGCACCACGGATGGTGACGGACTGGTCGTCGCACGCACACCGGCGGACATCATCGAGAGCGAGGCTCGCGCGACCCGGGACGAGGAGGAGGCCGAGACGCACGTCGCGGTCGTGCGAGCGCCCGCCGGGACAATGTTCGTGCCGCTCGACGATGACAGCTGGTGCTGGTCGTGCGGCATGTCGGGCGCGTCCTCGTGGACCCTGTTCACGCTTGACCGGGAGCAGTACCGCCAGACCGACACGATCAACGCCTGGGGCGTGGTGCGTGACCGGACGGATGGCTCGGTTCCCGACAAGGTCCGCCTGACGCTCGAGGTGTCCGACGAGCTGGCCGGCCAGGGCGCCGTCCCACCGGTAGCGACTGCGACCGTCACCCCCGACTCGACGGGCAGCTTCCTTGCCCGGATCCGCTACGCCGATCTGCCGCCCGGCAACTACCGGGTGCATGCCACGGCCGCCGGCGCAACCATCGCCGACTACTGGGTGCGTATCGGCCCGATCGCCAAGCCGTCCTGGAAGCTCGATCTCACCGTGGACCGGCACGCCGTGATCGACGGGGAGCAGGCAACCGTCACGGCCTCGGCCGCCTTCTACGAGGGCACGCCCGTCGCAGGTGCGTCGCTGCGGTTCAGCACGGGCTCCTGGGACGAGGAGGGGACATCCAGGCCGACGACGTCCGCCACCGGCGCCGACGGCGTCGCCGGGATGACGCTGGCCTTCCGGATTGGCAGCGAGGAGGGCCAGTACGGCCCGACCACGGCGTACGTCCGCGGCGAAGAGCCCGAGGAGGCCGAGATCGCCGCCGAGCAGCCCGTGATGGTCTTCCGGTCCTCCGCACTGCTCGACGCGGAGCTCGACCTGCGCGGCACCCGCCTCGTGGCGACGGGCGCCGTCCACGCAGCCGACCTTGCCCGCTACGAGCAGCCGGGGATCGACCTGTACGAGGTGGACCCCCGGGGCGCCCCGATGGCGGAACGCCGCGTCACCCTCGCGATCACCGAGGTCACACCCGTACGCCACAAGGTCGGGACCCGCTACGACTTCATCGCCAAGCGCGTGATCACCATCTGGAACGTGTCGCAACGGCGCAAGCAGCTCGGCCGGTTCAATGTCGTCACCGAGGCCGACGGGACCTTCCGGCTGGTCGTCCCGGTCAAGGCCGGGGAGCACAGCTATGAGCTGGTCGCCACCCACGCTGACGACGCCGGACGCCGGATCCACGCAGACGCCGAGGCGTACGACGACCACGACTGGTACGCCCAAGGCGGCCAGGTGGTGTCCACGGGAACAACCAACGACGAGGGGGCCGGGGAGTACGGGATCGGGGAGCGCGTGAGCGTCCGCTTCGTCAACGGGACCCGGAACCCCGAGACCGAGCGGTACCTGTTCCTCGTCCTTGCCCGCGGGCTGCGCAGCTCTGCCATCCAGGCCGGACCCTCCTTCAGCACCCGGTTCGGCAGGTCGCTGCTCCCCGACGCCCACGTCGGCGCTGTGCGCTTCACCGGCACGGGCTACGAGGTGGCCGTCCCGGGCTTCACGGCGGCGTTCCGGGCGACGGATCGCCAGCTCACGGTCCAGCTGACGGCTGATCGCGCACGCTACGAGCCAGGCGGCAAGGTCACCGTCGGGGTCCGCACGCTCGACGGCAACGGACGTCCGGTCGCGGCATCGGTCTTCCTGCGGGCCGTCGATGAGAAGCTGTTCACGATCGGGGCGGCGCGGCAGGACACGCCGCTCGAGTCGCTCTACGAAGGCACCACTCCCGGCATGCTCGGCAGCGGCGCCTCGCACAGCGCGCCGGGCAGCGGATGGGGAGACGGCAAGGACACGACGGGAGGCGGGTCTGGCGACACCGGCCGGTCCGACTTCCGCGACTGGCTGCTCGCAAGCCTCGTCCGCACCGGCGCCGACGGCCGCGGCTCCGTCTCGTTCGACCTCTCGGACGACCTGACCTCGTGGCGCGTTCTCGCTTCCGCGGTCTCCGCCGACCTCGAGGCGGGCGCCGGCAGCGTATCCGTCCCGGTGGGCCTGCCGCTGTTCGTCGAGGTCGTCCTCGCCCCCGAGTACCTGGCCGTTGACCGGCCGGTGCTGCGGCTGCGTGCCCACGGCACGTCCCTGTCCGCGGGCGACCCGGTCACCTTCGAGGTGTCGTCGCCCACGCTGCCGCTCGCGCCCGTCTCGGTGCCGGGCCTGGCGTTCGAAGCGGCGTCGCTGGCCCTGCCGGCCCTGTCCGAGGGCACCCACAGCATCCGCGTCGCCGTCAGCGCCGGCACAGGCGCCGCCCGGCGGATCGATGCCCTGGTGCGCACCTTCCGGGTCGTCGACACGCGCACCACGCTGATGCACACCGCCTCCGGGACCGTCGAGCCTGGCACGACGGTTGGCGGGGCGGACGGCACGACCGTGGTCACGCTGGCCGACGGCGGGAGAGGACGCGTCGTGCCGGTGCTCGACGGGCTCGCAGCCGCGGACCCGTTCCGCGCCGACACGGCGATCGCCGCCGCGATCGCCCGCGACGTGCTCGCGTCGGCATTCGCCCTGCCGGACGACCCAGCGCTCGGCGAGATCGACCTGCTCCGCTTCCAGGACGGGAGCGGCGTGTCGGTGATCCCGTACGCGTCCGCCGGCCTTGAGCTCAGCGCGATGGCTGCGTTCTCGGGAGACGAGCATCTCAACCGGTCCCAGCTGGCCGGCTACCTGGGCGCCTACGAGAGCGAGCGGGACGGCCAACTGCCGCCGACCAGCCGCCTGTACCTGCTGCTCGGACAGGCGTCGATCGGACAGGCGTCCATCGGCGACGTGATGCTGGCCGCGACCGACGAGTCCCTCACGCCGTCCCAGGTCGTCACGGTTGGCCTCGCCGCCCTCGCGGTGGGCGACGATGCCCTCGCGCGGACCCTCTACACCCGCCTCCTTGGACGCTGGGGCGAGCGGCAGGGCCCGTGGGTCCGCGTCAACGCCGGCAACGCGGAGACCACGGCAGTCACGACCGCCCGGGCGGCGATCCTGGCAGCGGCGCTGGGTGATCCGCTTGCGGTGTCGCTCGATGCCGAAGTGGCCGTGCGTCCCCCGCGCACGACGACCGTCGCGCTCGAGCAGGCGATCGCGGCGCGCTACTGGGCCGCTCGCCAGCCAGCGGTGAACGCCACGGTCGCAGTGACGGTCGACGGCGAGCGCCGCGAGGTCACCCTGGCCGGCGGCCTGCCGGTGCGACTGGAGCTGACGCCGGCGCAGCGTGCGACCTTCCGCCTCGACCCGGTCTCGGGCGCGGTGCTCTGGTCGGCTCGCTGGGACGGCCCGCTCGCTGCAGACGACCTGCGAGCTCCTGCCGGCCTGTCCGTGACGCGCACGGTCACCCCGGCGGGCACCATTCCGGCGGTCTCCACGGTCATCGTCACACTCGACGTGACCGTTCCAAACATCAAGGGTGCCGACTGCTGGCGTCTCGTGGAGCTCGTGCCGTCCGGCCTGGCGCCCGTGGACTCCGCCGGACGGTGGGAGGAAGCGGAGGACGAGGGGCAGGGACCGGGCCCGGGCGTCGTACAGCCCTCGCAGGTCACCGGGCAACGCGTGGAGTTCTGCACGGCCTACGACCCGCAGCGGCCGGTCCACCACCTGCGCTACCTGGCACGGGTCGTGACCCCCGGCGACTACCGCTGGGAGGAGGCGTCCATCCAGGCGGTGATCATCCCCGACGCCGGCCTGGTGCTGCCCGCCTTCGACGTCTCCATCGCGAACACGGGCTCGTAGGCGCGGCCGCCCGCTCGGGGAACGCCCCGGCTGGCGACAACGGGAGAGCGGCGTCAGCGCTCCAGCAGGCGCCGCTCCGTCGCGCGCATCGCGGCCTCCTCCTCGGGTTCGGCGTGGTCCCAGCCGCACACGTGGAGGACGCCGTGCGTCACGAGGAGGCGCAGCTCGTCCCGGGCGTCCCACCGGACGTCGCCGGTCTGGCCGCCGCGTCCGGCCTCGGCCTGGTCCACGGCCCGCTCGACGCTCACGATGATGTCGCCCAGGTGCGTGCGAACGCCCGGGGGCATGGGGAAATCTGGCGCGCCGTCGGTGTCGTCGGCCTTGCCCGGGTGCGGCGGGTAGGACGACGGCGGCAGCATCGGGAACGAGAGCACGTCCGTGGGGCCGGGCTTGCCCATGTGGGCCTCGTTGAGCTCCTCGAGCTCGGCGTCGTCGGCCAGGATCACGCCCAGCGAGGCGGGCGCGGGCGCGCCGGCCGGCGTCCAGCGCCGCGGCAGCGGTCCGGGCGAGCACGGTGTCGGGAAGGAGACGCGCGACCCCGTCACGACGCTCGATGTCGATCCGCCAAGGTCCGAGGTAGTGGCTGCGCATCCGTGCACGGTACGCCGTTGGGCGGGTCGCGCGTGGCGTGCGCGGTGGCGACCTCAGCCCGGGACGATGTGCGTCCCCGTCTCACCCTTCACGGCGCGGGAGATGTTCTCGGGCGTCGTGATGATCGGCGCGCTTGCCGCCCGCCTCCAGGTACCAGACGGCGGCCTGGATCTTGGGCGCCATGGAGCCCTTGGCGAAGTGCGCGCCTTCGGCGAGGTAGCGCTTGGCCTCCGACACCGTCATGCGGTCGATCCACTGCTGGTCGGGCTTGCCGAAGTTGAGCGCGACCTTGTCCACGCGCCGTCGAGATCAGGAACAGGTCGGCGTGGATCGTCTGGGCGAGCAGGCTGCTGGCGTAGTCCTTGTCGATCACGGCGGCGATGCCGACGTACTCGCCTTCGCCCTTGTCGACGACCGGGATCCCGCCCCCTCCGACGCTGATGACGACCACCCCCGCGTTGATCAGCGCCCGGACGGTGTCGAGCTCGACGACCTCCTTGGGCATCGGCGAGGCGACCACGCGGCGCCAGCCGCGGCCGGCGTCCTCGACCACGGACCAGCCCATCGTCGCCTCGCGCCGCCTTGGCCTCCTCCTCGTCCATGAACCCGCCGATGGGCTTGCTGGGGCTGTCGAAGGCCGGGTCGTCGCGGTCCACGAGCACCTGCGTGATGACGGTCGCGACGTTGACGTGGATGTCGCGCTTGAACAGCCAGTTCTGGAGGGTCTGCTGGAGCGCATAGCCGATCGCGCCCTGGCTGTCGGCGCCGCACACGTCGAGCGGCAACTCGTGCATCCCCTCGACCTTGTGGGCGATCTCCGAGCGACGGAGGATGAAGCCCACCTGGGGCCCGTTGCCGTGCCCGATCGCCACCCGCCACCCCGCCGCGATCATCTCGGCGACGTGCGCGGTGGTCTCCTTCGCGGCGAGGTACTGGTCCTCCACCGTCTGGTGGTCCTTGTCGCGGATCAGCGAGTTGCCGCCGATGGCGACGACGGCGATCCTGCGCGACCGACTCATGCGTGCTCTCCTCCGCGGTCACCGGTGCCCGGGCGGGCAGCGTGGACCCTGCCGGCCTTCATGATGGCACCTCATGGTTGCATCCCGAGCCCGCTGCGAGGCGGTCAGGGCCGCGCAACATCGTGGTGACGGGGCACGTCTCACCGCCGGTCGACAGGCGCAGCTCCCTCGCGCCCCGGCCACCTGGAGACACTCCGATGCGCGATGCCACCACGCGGCGTCCCGTGCGTCTCGCTCCCGTCCTCTGATCGCCACGGCACTTGTCGTTGGCTGCGGGAGCCCTGCGCCCAGCCCGACTACCACGCCAGCAGTCCCCGGCGAGCCCTCAAGCCCGGATCCGAACGGGCAGCCGTCGGCGGCACCGGGCGTCCCTCCTGCACCGTCCCCACCGCTCGATCAGCCTCGTCGGGGCGCCCGACGCGGACGGCTGGTCCGCCATCGCCGTCGCCGAGGCTCCGCCGGTCGCGACCCTGGAGCCGCTGAGCGCGGGGGCCGGGGCGGTCGCGCGCGGACACCGAGTTCCGGCTGCGGAGCCTGGACGGGCGGCGATCCGGCGCAGCTGGCGCGGGCGCTCGTCGCGGAGCCGCCAATCGACGTTCGACGTCGTGTCGGCGTCGGGCGACACCGCGATCATCCGACCGCAGGGCGGCCTCGTACCGGCGACCACGTACCGGATCGCCCTCACTCGCTCCGACGGGACGACGGAGGTGCGGCTGGGTCGCGAAGGCAGCCAGTCCCGCTCGACGGTCACCGACTCGGTCCCGGGCGACGCTGCCACGCGTGTCCCGCTTGGACACGGCGATCGAGATCACCTTCGACCAGCTCGGCGTGACCGCCGAGGACTTCGCCGCCCACTTCTCCATCGCACCCGCGGTCGCCGGGCGGTTCGAGGCGCTCGGCAGGTCGATCGCCTTCCTGCCGGACCGCCCGCTCGCGAGGAGCACGCTGTACACCGTCACGGTCGGGCGGGGTCTCCCGCTGCCCGGCACGGGCGAGATCCTCGAGCGCGACATGGTCATCCGCTTCGAGACCGTGGGCAAGGTGCCGTCCAAGGTGACCGTCCGTTTCGTGCGCACGCATCGTCGAGACCTCCACCGCTGACCGGGCCCGGATCACCGTCGCGGTGGACGCGCCCTCGCGCCGCGCCGACGCCGCGCTCACTCGAGATCACCGTGCACCGCGTGCCCGACCTCGACGCGGCGGTCGCGGCGTGGCGTGCGATCGCTGCGCGCGCCCGGAGTGGACCCGCGTGTCGACCGTCGAGCCCGTGGCCACGGCAGGCCTCGAGCGGGTGTTCGCCGGCGCCGTCCCCCTCAAGAAGCTGGATGACTGGGGATCGAAGCTGGCTCACCGTGCCCAAGCGCCTGCCGGCCGGCTGGTACGTGGTCACGGAGCGATGGGCCGGCATCCCGCGCCAGGTGCTGCTCCAGGTCTCGGACCTCGCGACGTATCGCGCTGGTCGCGAGCGACCGGACCGCGGTCTGGGTCAACGACGTGCGGACGGGGAAGACGGTCGCGGGGGCGAGCGCGTCGCTGGCGGGCCAGGAGCTCGGCCGGACCGACACGCGCGGCCTGCTGGTGGCCGCACACGCCCGCGGCCGTCGCCGACGGCACGCACCGGCAGCGAGGCACTCCTCGTGGTGCGCCACGACGGCCAGGCGACGTTCCGCGGCACCGGGATCGGCGGCGGGGAGGTTGGCGGAGCCGACCGACAGCGAGTACGCCGGCGGCTGGTTCGACGACGGCAGCTGGTACGGGGAGGACTGGGGCTACGGCGGGTGGGGCAGCGCGGACGACGAGTGGTGGCGGCTGCTTCTCCACCGACCGGTCCGCCTACCGGTCCACCGACACCGTCAATGCCTGGGGCATGGCGCGCAACCGGGACACGGGCAGGGTGCCCTCGAGCCTCGTCGTGAGGCTCCGCGCATCGGGCGAGTCGCGTCCGCCCGTGATCGCCAGCGGCCGCGCGACACCGGACGCGAACGGCGCCTTCGCCGTGGCGCTGCCGGTCCGTGACCTGCCGGATGGCGACTACACGCTCGAGCTGGTGGCGGACGGGACCACCATCGGCGAGCAGTGGCTCGAGGTGGTGGAGATCGTACAAGCCGGCCTGGCAGATGGACCTGACCACCGACCGTCGGGCCGTCATCGCGCCGGACACGGTCAGGGCGACCGTCCGCGCCACGTTCTACGAGGGGACACCGGTGGCCGGCGCCCGCATCGAGATCTCCGCCTACGGGGACGATGCGACGTCTACGACGGACTTCGAGGAACGGTGGTCACCGACCTGTTCGGCACGGTCACCCACGGGTGTCCCTGGCGCCGGTGCCCGGCTGCCAGCCCTGCTGGGCCGAGATCGACGCCTAGCCCGACGTCCCCGAGGAGGCCGACTTCGAGGCGAGTGCGGTCGGTGGACGTGTTCGCCGCGTCGGCGGTGGTCGACGCCGAGGCGGCCCTCTCGGGCACGCGGCTGCGCGTGACCGGCACGGTCAGCGACGTCGATCTCGCGAGCGGTACGAGCAGGCGGCGCCCGGACGAGGAGGTCGACGCTCCGGGGCCGGGACGTGCCGGGGCGCGTGTGCACCTGCGGATCGTGGAGCACTGGTCCGTGCAGCGGCAGACCGGGACGCGGTACGACCGCATCGACAAGAAGGTCGTGCCGGTCTACAAGACGGTCGACAAGCAGCGGACGGTGCTCGACCGAGTCCGTCACCGACGGCCGGCAACGGGACCTACGCGCTGGCGCTTCGACGTCGTCGGCGGCAAGCGCTCCTACGAGATCACGGCGTCCTACGTGGACGAGCAGTACGCGGACGACGCAGACGACCACCTGGGCCAACGAGGCCAGAGGACGAGGAGGACGACGAGGAGGACGACCGACGGCGGTACGCAGCTGGTCAACGCGGACTCGCACGCGGACACGGACGGGGAGTACGACGGCTTGTACCGGGTCGGCGACACGGTCCGCGTGCGGTTCACGGGCGGCACGGCCAGCCCGTCCGTCCAGCGGTACCTCTACGCGATCGCGCAGCGCGGCCTGCGCTACGTCACCGTCGGCGACACGCCGACGTTCCGCTCGACCTTCGACGAGTCGTGGCTGCCGGGCGCCTGGATCACGGGTGTCCGCTTCACCGGCGACGGCTACGAGACCGCCGTGAGCGACTACTGGCCGCCGCGGACCTCGAGGACCGGGCGCTGTCGGTGAACGTCACCCCGGACAGCGAGCCGATACGAGCCCGGAGACACCGCGACCGTCGCGATCCGCACCCTCGGGCCCGGACGGCGCGCCCGTCGCGGCCTCCGTCTACGTGAAGGCCATCGACGAGAAGCTGTACGCCATCGACGCCGCCTACGACACCGACCCACTGGCCGACGCTGTACGCCATGGTCGGCGACGGCGTCCTGGCCACGGTGCGGTCGCACCGCGCCGCCGAGGAGGACCAGATCGAGTGCTGCGACACCACCGGTGGTGGCGGCGATGACGCGGTCGGACTTCCGCGACTGGCTGGTCGCCACGCTGGTGACCACGGACCGGGACGGGCGGGCGACGCTGCAGGTCCCGCTGTCGGACGACCTGACCTCGTGGCGGGTGGTGGCGACCGCCGTGGACGGGTCGCTGCGGGCCGGACAGGGCGTCGGGCCGCCTCGCTGTCGGTCTCCCGTTCTTCGCCGAGGCGACCCTCAAGAGCGAGTACCTCGTCGCCGACCGGCCGGTCGTCAGCGTGCGCGGGTTCGGCAGCGCGCTCGGTGAAGCCGACCGCGTCACGTTCACGGTCAGCTCCGACACGCTGCCCATGGCTGCCGTGACCGTCAAGGCTCGTGCCTTCGGCTCGGCGGAGGTCCAGCTGCCGCGCCTGACGGTGGGCGACCACCGGGTCCGGATCGAGGCCGGCGCCGGTGGCGGCCGCTCCGACGTCCTGCGTGCGGACGTTCCGGGTGGTCGACTCGCGCGCGGTCCGCCGCGACACCACGTGGAGCCCGCTCGCGGAGCCGATGGCCGTGGACGCCGGCTCGGGCAGGACGTTCACCTACCTGACCCTCGCGGACGCGGGCCGCGGCCGGGTGATCCCGGTCCTCGAGCGCCTGACCTGGACCGATGGCGTCCGCTCGGACCAGCGGCTCGCGGCGGGGCTCGCGACAGCGGATCCTCGCGGGCGAGTTCGGCATGGACGCGGAGCCGGGGACAGAGGAGTGGCCTGTGGGCCGTTCTGGCGCGAGAACGGGCTCGCGCTCGTCGCCCACGGGTCCGCCCAGCTCGAGGTGACCGCACTCGCCGCCAGTGACCGGCGACCCGCAGCTCGACGCTGGACCGGCTGCGCGAGCCGCTCGAGGCCGTCGCCTTCGACGCACGCCAGCTCCGCGAGCGGCGACTGCTCGCCCTTGCCGGCCTCGCTGCCCTCGGCGAGCCCGTCCTGGGCGAGGTGCGCTCGGCAGCAGCGCAGGCGGATCTCACGCTCGAGGAGCAGATCTCAGTCGCGCTCGCGGCGTTCCATCGCCGGTGACGAGGCGCTCGCCAGGCAGGCTGGAGCGGGCGGTGCTCGAAGCCCATGGGCGTGCTCGAGGACGCGTGGCTGCGCCTCGACACCGGCGACCCGGAGGCGCGACGCGCTCCAGACGGCACGGCTGGCGATCGTGTCGGCCTCACTGGGTCGGCACGTACGCGGCCGACATGGACGCCTGGATCGAGGCGAATCCTCCGCGCGACACTCCGTGGTCGATCTCGAGCGCGCGCTCGCGGCCCGCGGCTGGGTCCAGCGGTGTCCGGGCGGCGACGCGGTCGCCGGCCTGTGGGTCGATGGCACCCGGCGCGAGGTGGCGATCCGCGGCGGCAACCCGGTGTCGGTCCAGCTGACGCCCGCCCAGGCGTCGTCGGCTCGAGGCTGGAACCCGTGTCGGGACAGGTCGTCGTGGTGACGCAGCGCGACGTGCCGCTCCACGCCGGCGGGCTCACGCCCCCGGACGGCGTCACCATCACCCGCACGGTGAAGCCCGCGGCGACATCAGGCCGACGGACACGGTGATCGTGACCCTGACCGTGCGGCTTGCCGCCGGCGGCACGCACGGAGTCCTGGACGGTGACCGACTGGGTGCCGTCCGGGCTCTGCGCCGACGGGTGGCGGTGAGTGGAACCGCGCGATCTCGCCCGACTCGATCACCGGCCAGCGGGTGGTGTTCCACTTCGGCGAGAGCCGCAAGACGGGCACGTGGATCCTGCGCTACGTCGCCCGGGTCGTGACGCCGGGCACGTACCGCTGGGAGTCGACGGTGCTCCAGTCGGACGTCAACCCGGACGAGGGCCTCCTGGTGCCGCCGGACGAGATCACGATCAGAGGCCTGGCGGTCCTCGGGTGCCGGCGACGCCCGACGCCGACACCGCAGCCGACGCTGGAACCGACGCCCGCTCCGACGGCGGCAGTCCGTCGGATCGCCCATGCCCACGCCCAGGCCACGCCGCAGCCAACCCCGAGCCCACGCCCGGCAACGACGCCCGGCGCGACCTCGAGCCCGCGCCCGGTCCCGAGCCCGGCACCGTCCATCGCGCCGTCTCCGTCACCCTAGACCTCCACCGGCGAAGTGGTATCGCCGCGCGGACGAACGACCCCTCACGGCGATACCATCGCGCCCATGGCCATCCGTCCCATCACCACCCTCGGCGATCCCCGGCTGCGCATGCCCGGCCGCGAGGTCGCCCGGTTCGACCGTGAGCTGGGCGTCCTCATCGACGACATGATCGAGACCATGGACGATGCTCCCGGCGTCGGGCTCGCCGCCCAGCAGGTGGGCGTCGACCTGCGGGTCTGCGTGATCCGCATCGAGGACGAGCTCTACGAGGTGGTGAACCCCGAGATCGTCCATCTCTCGGGCGAGGAGGGCGACTGGGAGGGCTGCCTGTCGGCCCCGGGGCTCCGCGCCTGGCGGGTGCGGGCCGAGCACGCGGTGATGACCGGGCGCGACCGCCACGGACGGAAGGTGAAGGTGTCAGGCCACGGTCTGCTCGCCCGGGCGATCCAGCACGAGTTCGACCACCTCCACGGCGAGATCTACATCGACAAGCTGCCGGCCGGGCAGGAGATCCTCACCGAGGAGCAGCTCGACGAGCGGCTCCAGGCGGAGCGCAAGACCCACCGGCTGGCGCGGATCCACCGGCGCAAGCCCGTCGACGCGGCGATCGACGCTGCGGCGTCCAGTGAGGCTGCGCTCGACGCAGGGTAGGGCCCGGTTGCGCTGCGGGCGATGGCCGCGTGCGCTGCCGGCTTGCGGTGCCCCGCGCTGGTGCCGCGTGCGCCGCTGTGCGCCCAGAGTCAACGGAATCGCGCATCAGGGGCCACCTGGGCGGCGTCAGGATGCCCATTTGCGGGTTTGTGCTGACGCCCAGGCAACGATCGGCCGCAAACCGGCATGGCCGGCGTCCCGTTTGCGGGGTTTCGTTGACCTGCACGCACGCGACCGGGGCGAGGGCGAGGAAGCGAGCGAGGCCGAGGGCGAGGAAGCGGGCGGGTGCTACTTCCCGTCGCCTGCGGCCCGGCGCGACTCCAGCTCCACCACCTTGTTCTGCGGGTAGGCCACCCGCTGGTGGTACATGCCCAGGAGCTGTGCCACGAACGCCTCGCGGATCCGCTCGATGTCGCGCAGGGTGAGGTCGCACTCGTCGAACTGGTCGTCGGCGATCCGGTCCTCGATGATGCGCGCCACCATCGCCCGGATGGCGGCCTCGTCACGCGTTGCCAGCGAGCGAACCGACGCCTCGGTGGAGTCCGCCAGCATGATGATCGCGGCCTCACGGGACTGGGGCTTGGGGCCGCCGTGGCGGAACTTGCGCACATCCACCGCGTCGGCCGCCTTGCGCCCCTCGGCCGTGTCGAGCCCGCCGTACGGCGCCGCCGCCTGTTCTCGCGCCCGGGCGTGGAAGTAGCCCATGACCATCGTCCCGTGGTGCTGCGGGATGAACGCGATGATCGCCTTGGGCAGGCCGGACTTGTAGGCGAGGT
Organism: uncultured Chloroflexia bacterium; assembly: GCA_963748625.1. Lineage (GTDB taxonomy): Bacteria > Chloroflexota > Limnocylindria > Limnocylindrales > CSP1-4 > CAIXZV01. The sequence continues at coordinate 422,327 of CAVVJT010000007.1, forward strand.
CGATTCCCTCACTGATGTGGCTCTTGAGCATCTGGGCCGACTGCTCGGGGTCCAGCTCGTCGTGGACGTTGTCAGCGCCCGCCTGGTTCTCAATGAAGAACGCGGGGTTCGCGATCTTGCCGACATCGTGGTAGTAGGCCGCCACGCGGGTCAGCAGCGGATCGGCCCCGATCACCTCGGCAGCGCGCTCCGCCAGGTTGCCGACCATGAGGCTGTGGTGGTACGTGCCGGGCGTCTCCACGAGGAGCCGGCGCAGGAGCGGCTGGGACGGGTTCGCGAGCTCGAGCAACTGGAACGACGTGACGATGCCGAACACCGACCCGATCACCGCGAAGGAGCCGACCGCGGCCACCGCCGAGCCGCCCGCCGACACGGCGGCCGCGCCGATCAGCTCCAGGATTCCGCGGATGTCCCGGTCGCCGAGGAGCGCGAACGTCACGACCACCAGCGACTGGACGACAAACACCCCGACGCCCGCCTGGAGGAAGACGGTGAGGCGCTCGCCGCGGCGCACGCCGACGATGCCCGACAGGCCGCCGAGCATCACGTAGGCCGCGAGCTCCAGCCCGCCACCGTTCACGGCCGCCGCGACCACCGCGATCAGCGCGGTCAGGATGACGGCGACGCCGGCGTCGAGCAGGACGGTCACGAGCATGCCGACCGCCGCCAGTGGGAGCGCATACGGAAGCCAGGCGCGGTCGGCCGTGAGCTTGAGGGCGAAGACCGACACCAACAGCAGCAGGCCCAACAGCAGCAGGACGTTGTTGCGGTGCCAGAAGTCGCGCCGGAAGCGCCAGGTCCACGTCAGCAGCAGGCCCACGACCAGGACCGTGAGGAGCACGAAGCCGCCGAGGCGCACGGGGTCGAGGCCGCCATCGTTCAGGCCGAGGGTGTCGACGGCCTCCATCGCGACCGCGTCCACGAGGTCGCCGCCGCGGATGATGGTCTGACCGCGCTCCCAGGACTTGACCTGGTCCACGACCGCCTCCGCGGCCCGGGCGCGCTCCTGCTCGGTGACGATCTCCGAGTACGAGGAGTTGGGGACGACCAGCGGACGGATGAGGGAGGCCGCGAGCGCCGCCTCGGCAGCGGTGAGGTCCCCGCCCATGCGGCCGGCGAGGCTGGACCTGACGGCGGCCACCTCAACGTCACGGAGCTCGGAGCGCTCGAGCGTGTCGAGGACACGTGCCGCCTCGCTGCGGACGGCGGCCCAGCGGGCGGCGTCCAGGGCGAGCAGCGTGGTGCGGTCCTCGGTCCCCACCTGGTTCGCGAGCGCAGCCGTGAGCAGGGCTGTCCGGGTGTCCTCGCTGACCGCGTCGCCGAAGGCGAGGTCGATGGAGGTGACCAGGCGCTCGAACTCGCCCAACTGCTGGGTGGCGACGGCGACCGCGTTCGCGAGGGTGAAGTCGTACTGGGGATCGACCGCGGTACGGGCCGCCTCGCGGGCCTCGTCGGTGAGCACCTTGCTGACGTACTGGGTGGTGCGCGTGGCCTGGACGTTGGCCGGCGCAGGCTTGCCGACCTCGAGCGGCGGCTGGGCCGGCAGGACGTCGATCCCGAGGATCACCGACATCGCGATGATCAGCAGCAGCGACGCGCCGATCAGGCGGCCGGCGTCACCGCGCGTGAAGCCTGTGGTCTGTTCGCTCGACTGGGCAAGCATGGCCGCATTCCTCCGGACTGGAGGCTAGTGCTCCGTGTCGTGTGCCGCAAGGTCCGCTCGGGCCAGCGCCTGGGCCACCAGGCCCGCAGCGGTCTTGCCGTCGGCGCGGCCGCGGATGCGCGGGGAGAGCACGCCCATGACCTTGCCCAGGTCGCGCGCGGAGGCGGCTCCGGTCTCGGCCACGGCCTGGTCCACCAGGGCACGAAGCTCGTCGTCCGTCAGCTGCTGCGGGAGGTAGTCGTTGAGGATGGCGATCTCCGCCTCCTCCTTCGCGACGAGGTCCTCGCGGCCGCCCTTGCGGAAGGCGTCCACGGACTCGCGGCGGGTCTTGACCTCCCTGGTGACGACGCCGAGGATCTCGTCCTCGGACAGGGTGACCTTCTTCGCCTTCTCGGTGTTGTAGATGGAGTTCTGGACCATCCGCAGCACGTCGCGGCGCAGCGCGTCACCGGACCGCATCGCTGCGATGGTGTCGTCATGGAGTCGTTCGCGTAGGGTCACCGGATGGCTCCTTGCGGACCCCCGGGGTGCCAAGAGACCCGCGGATCGCTCCACTCGCGTGGGGAGTCCGCGGGTCCCGGGAAAGGCTCAGCCCTGGCTCGCTCGCGCGTTCTTCTTGCGCTTCGCTTCCTTGCGCTTCCGCTTCACCGACGGCTTCTCGTAGTGCTCACGACGACGCGCCTCGGCGAGGATCCCGCTCTGCTGGATCTTCTTGTTGAAGCGTCGGAGGGCGCTTTCGAACGTCTCGTTCTCGCCCACTCGGACTTCGGCCAAACCCGGTTCACCTCCTCGGGCAGGGAGTTGGTGCCTCACCATGTCCACACGCGAATGCCCAACGGTGCGGGGCGTCCGACAGACGACGTGACGGGCACGCCAAGCCTGCCGGCAGGCCGCCGGAGTGTATGCCCGTGCATGGAGAGGGTCAAACGCGCGGGGGTAGGAGATAGAGCGGACGGAAACGCGCCGGTGATCGCCGCGATGCGCGTTCAGGCTCGTGGTCCTTCGCTTCGGAGGTCTCCTGCGAGAGCCGGGGTCATTAGTCTGCCAGCACGTTCGCGGCGTGGGGCGACTACTTCTTCGCCGGCCCAGGAAGTTCTCCTAGCCTTCGCAACTCGCTACGGATGAGCCGCGTCAGCTCGCGCCGCAGGCGGACAGTCTGGCCAGCCTCGAACTCCAGCGCGTCGTTGTTCAGCGTGACGTCATTGAGGGTCAAGAGTCGAGTGCCGCTGCGCTCGAGTCGGTGCAGACCTGGCGAGCACCTCGGCCCTCGATCGCAGGGCGTCGCGAAGGCGAGGCCGGGCTCGAGGCGGTGCAGACGCTGGCGACGTGCCTGTGCTCGATCGCTCAAGGGCGCCGACGCGGCGATGCCCGCGCTCGAGTCGGTGAGACCTAGGCGATCGACTCACGCCCTCGAGTCGCGCAAGGGCGTCACGATGGCGATGCCCGCGCTCGAGTCGGTGCAGACCCTGGCGATGTCGACCTCGCCCTGAGTCGCTCAAGGGCGTCACGACGGCGATCCGCGCACGAGATCGGTGCAGTCCTCGCGATGTCGACCTTCGCCCTCGAGTCGCCGAGGGCGTCGATGGCGATGGCCGGCGCTCGAGCGTTGAGATCTCGGGCACGCCAGCATCCTCGAAGGTTGTCGAGTCCAACTCGACGCCCTCGGTGCGGAGCCAGGTCGTCGCTTTCCGCGACGAGCCCCGGCACGTCCGCCACCACGTGTCGCCACCGATCATCAACAACGCCAACCACCCGACAGGCCTTGGTCGCGTCGCTGATGTGGCGCATCTGGCTCGCCGCAGCGGCAACGGGTCGGCGGAGTCCGGCCCACCGACGGGCACGACCTCGAGAACGACCAGGCCTGCTGGCGTGTCGACGGCCAGGTCAAGCCTCAGCCCAGCGATATCGACCGACTTTGCCTCAATTCCGCGCATCGCCAGACGGCCGCTGATGGCGCCCGGCAAGTGCCGCTGCTACCTGAGAGTCCTTCTCCGGGGCCCGTAGCGCCGTTCGACCCTTCAGCTGCTCCTGCCATCCCGCGTCCGTTGGGTCTGGGTAGAAGATGCCCTCGATCGTGCATCGAGGTCCTCGACCGTCTCGACGACCGCCACCAACTCGGAGCCTTGGGCCCCAAAGACGTACACGAGGTTGCGGGCAGCTGGAAGCGCCAGCTCCGGAACGCCCGGCGCATCCTCGTCCCGCTTGCTCTGAATATCCTCAAGGAACGCGAGCAAGGTGAACTGCCGCGGCTGCCGTGGCGTCCAGCTCTGATACGGTGCCACTACGATGAGCTCGGCCTCGCGCAGCCCGCATCGTTGTAGCCAGGTCGCGCCCGCCCTTGTGCGACACCTGCGTGCCGAGGCCGTGTGAGCCGCGAGCCAGTCCTGCGGCGCCGATCGACACCGCATCGCCCGTTACGCTCGTGTACCGCTCGGCGAATGTGACAGCGAGGTCGAGGGCGACAATGGCCTGACTGGCGTCGGCGACGGCGTCGCTCGGGTCGTCCTGGCGAGACCCGTGAAGGTCGCGAGGCGTCTTGGCGTCGGAGAGCGGTCCTACGCGTGGATGCGGACTCGAGTTTGCATTCGCTCCACCCTCGCGCGTGCGAGGACGGCTCCGCGAGGCGAGCCTGTGGGCCAGCGATGAGGCGCGGCGATCGCCTGCTGATCGTCCTCCCAACTCGTCCGCGGCCATCATCATGCCACGGCCCACAAGCCGACAGCACCTCGGCCTGCTCGAGCACGAGTCTGCGTCGCCTTCTCCTGCTTGTCGGGCGGGTAGCCGTGCTTGCGCAGGATCCGCTTCACGATGACGCGGAGCTGGGCGCGGACGTTCTCGCGGACGGTCCAGTCGATGGTGACGTTGGCGCGGACCTGCTCGGTGAGCTCGCGGGCGATCATCAGGAGCTGGTCGTCGCCCAGGACCGCGACCGCGCTGTCGTTGACCTCGAGCGCGTCGTAGAAGGCGAGCTCGTCGTCGGTGAGGCCGAGCTGCTCGCCGCGCGGCTGACGCCGCCCGCAGCTCCTTGGCGAGCGCGATCAGCTCCTCGATGACCTGCGCGGTCTCGATGGCGCGGTTCTGGTAGCGGCGGAGGGCCTGCTCGAGCAGGTCGGCGAAGGAGCGGGCCTGGACGACGTTGCGCCGGCCGCGGGACTTGATCTCGCCGGCGAGCAGCTTGCGCAGCAGCTCGACGGCGACGTTCCGCTGCGGCAGGCCGCGGACGTCGGCGAGGAACTCGTCGGACAGGATCGAGATGTCGGGCTTCTTGCAGGCCGGCCGCGGCGAAGATGTCGACGACCTCGTCCGACGCGACCGAGCGGCTGACGATCTGGCGGATGGCGTGGTCGAGCTCCTCGTCGCTCTTCCGCTCGGTCGCGGCGCTCTTGGCGAGCACGGCGCGGACGGCCTGGAAGAAGCCGACGTCGTCGCGGATCTCGATCGCCTCGTCGGCCGGCACGGCGAGCGCGAACGCCGCCGACAGCTCGGTCACGACCTGGAGCAGCCGGGCCTTGCCGTCCTCCTGCGCGAGGATGTGCTCCTGCGCGAGCGGGAGCAGCGAGACCCGCTCGTCGGCCGGTCCCGGTCACCCACGCGCGACCGGTCGAAGCCGTGGAACAGGCCGCAGCAGATCTCGTACTTCTCGAGCATCAGCGCGACCGCCTCGCGCTGGTCGATCGCCGTCCGCCCGGTGCCGCCGCTCTCGGTGTAGGTCGCGAGCGCCTTGCGCAGCTCGTCGGCGAGGCCCAGGTAGTCGACGACGAGGCCGCCCGGCTTGTCGCGGAACACCCGGTTCACGCGGGCGATCGCCTGCATCAGGCCGTGCCCGCGCATCGGCTTGTCGAGGTACATCGTGTGGAGCGACGGCGCGTCGAACCCGGTCAGCCACATGTCGCGCACGATGACGATGCGGAACGGGTCGGCGGGATCGCGGAACCGGGCCGCGAGCGCCTCGCGCCGGCCCTTGTTGCGGATGTGCGGCTGCCAGTCGAGCGGGTCGGTGGCCGAGCCGGTCATCACGACCTTGAGCGCGCCGCCGGCGTCGTCGTCGACCGACCCAGTCCGGGCGCAGCAGCGCGATCTCGCGGTACAGGTCGACCGCGATCCGCCGGCTCATCGTGACGACCATCGCCTTGCCGTCCATGACCGCGAGCCGGTCCTCGAAGTGCGCGACGAGGTCCCGCGGCGACCAGGCGCATCCGGTGCTCGGAGCCGACCAGCGCCTCGAGCTGCGCCCAGCGGCTCTTGAGCTGCTCCTTGCGGTCGACCTCCTCGCCCTCGGTCACCTCGTCGAAGGCCGGGTCGATCAGCGGGCGCTCGTCCTCGCGCAGGGTGATCTTGGCGAGCCGGCTCTCGTAGAAGATCGGGACGGTCGCGCCGTCCTTGACGGCGCGCTCGATGTCGTAGATCGAGATGTAGTCGCCGAACACCGAGCGGGTGTTGGCGTCGGTCGCCTCGATCGGGGTGCCGGTGAAGCCGATGAAGGACGCGCCCGGGAGCGCGTCGCGCAGGTGGCGGGCGAAGCCGTCGATGAAGTCGTACTGGCTGCGGTGCGCCTCGTCCGCGATCACGACGATGTTCCGGCGGTCGGAGAGGACCGGGTGCTGGTCGCCCTTCTCGTCGGGGAAGAACTTCTGGATGGTCGTGAACACGACGCCGCCCGAGCCGACCGAGAGCTTCTCGCGCAGGTCGTCGCGGTCGGTCGCCTGGACCGGGTCCTGGCGGAGCAGGTCGCGGCAGCGCGAGAACGTGCCGAAGAGCTGGTCGTCGAGGTCGTTGCGGTCGGTGAGGACGACGACCGTCGGGTTCGCCATCGCGGGCTCGAGCACGATCCGGCCCGCGTAGAAGGCCATCGTGAGGCTCTTGCCGGAGCCCTGCGTGTGCCAGATCACACCGACGCGCCGGTCGCCGGCGTCGCCGCCCGGTCGGTCGGCGATCTCGTACCGGCCGAGCTCCTCGGCCGCCTTCGCGTGCGCGGCCCGCGGGGCGCCGCGCGCAGCGTCTCCTCGACGGCGGCGTTGACGGCGTGGAACTGGTGGTAGCCCGCGATCTTCTTCGCGATCGCGCCGCCGCCCGCGTCCTCGAACACGATGAAGTGGCGGACGCAGGTCGAGGAACCGGCGGTGCTCGAACACGCCCTCGAGCAGGACCCGGAGCGCCGGCATCGCCGGTCGGGGCGTCGGCCGCGCCGTCGATCGTGCGCCAGGGCTTGAACCACTCCTTGCCGGCGCCGAGCGCGCCGATGCGCGCCTGCGTGCCGTCCGACACGACGAGGACCGCGTTCGTCCCGAACAGGGCCGGGATCTGCGCCTGGTACGTGCCGAGCTGGTTGAAGGCGGACCAGATGGTCGCCGCCTCGTCGGCCGGGTTCTTGAGCTCGATCACCGCGACCGGCAGGCCGTTGAGGAACAGGACCACGTCGGGCCGGCGCTCCTGGCCGCCCTCGACGACCGTGAACTGGTTGACCGCGACCCAGTCGTTGGCCGCCGGGTGCTCGAAGTCGATGACGCGGGCCTGGGCCCCGGCGATCGAGCCGTCGGCGCGGCGGTACTCCACCGTCACGCCGTCGACGAGCATCCGGTGCAGCGCCCGGTTCCGCTCGAGCAGCGTCGGCAGCGCGACGCGGGTCAGCTTGCGGAAGGCCTCATCGACCGCCTCGGCCGGCAGGCCACGGGTTCAGGCGGGCGAGCGTCCGCCGGAGCCGGCCCTCGAGGATGACGTCGCGGTACCCGGGATCGGACCGCTCCTCGCCGGGCGCTCCGACGGCGATCTCAGGACCGTGGGCGACGGACCAGCCGAGCCCGTGGAGCCAGGCAAGCGCTGCCTCCTCGACGATGGACTCGCTGAACGTCGTCATCGACGGCAATCGCTTAACAAGATCGGCCCGCAATCGAGCACGAAATGGACGCTCTGTGCCGCCGCAGTCGACGATAGGCGGCCAGACGCTTGAATGAACTCATGCGGTCGGCACAGCCTCGGTCACTCTCAGAGGTGCCACCCGGATCGTGCGGCCACTAGACATAGCCGCTACTATGCTGCACGTGGACTGGGGATTCCCGGTCGGCTGTGGGCCTCGACGGATTCGTCGGGGCCTTCTGCTTTCATGATGGGAACACCTTGAGTCCCCAGCCCGCCACCTTGCCACCGCGGCTCCGGCGGAGTTTGCGCTCGATCACGTCGTATGCGCGGTTGGGTTGCTGCGGGTCAAGCACATGTCGCCCGATCGGCCGGGCGAGCAGATCTGCTACCTGGAGCCCGGGAACGTTGGCCGCCTTGGAAACAAAGCGAGCCTCAAGGTTGAGGGTCACGCCCCGGTAGTTCTGACGATCACAGACGCGCCGGAACTCGAGTTCGAGTGCGTCATCCTCGCGCTTGCCGCGCATTTCCAAGATGACCGGCGTCGGGGGATTGGTCGCCCCGTGCTGAGCAAGCCACAAGTACGTCCGCTCAAGTCCGAAGCCGAGAGCAGTCTCATACGGGTTCTCGGGCCAGTGGTACCGGTCGACCAGCAGGTCCTTGCGGATGACCGACGCGATCACAGTCATCTCCAGGATGTCGATCACGGCGGTCAGCTCGTCCATGAAGGCGGACTTGCGAGCTGGATCGCGAAGGATGGAGAAGCTGCCCATGTCTTTGCGGATCTCACGCTCATGCAGCACAACCTGGTCATGACCGAAGTGGCGGAACTTGAACTCCGTGAGCATAGGCAGCACGGTGCGCGCGTAGTAGGTCTTCTCGAAGATGCAGAACGCGAGCACGAAGACCGGGTAGTGGGCATCGATTGAGGTCAGCCCATGGTCGCCGCTCTCGTCCACGAAGACGATGTACTCCCCGCCGGCGTCATCGTCAGAAGCCCAGGACCACGCGACGGAACTCGTCGGCCTGCTCACGCCCGCGTCGCGGATCTCGGAGGGCATCGAGGTAGATGCGCGTTGCAGCAGCCATCCACCGGCCCTGGTGGAGGCAGCGGAACTTGAGCCCGAAGTCACCTTCAGCCTGGACCAGGACGAGGTTGAACCCTTCCTCGGCCGACCGTGCGTCCAGGGCTTTGATCACGTCCCCAGGGCGAGAACTGGCCGCGACCCGGATCTGCGTGACGAGCGCGGACGTAAGGGCTGGGGCGAACAGTGCGGCGGCCGCCACCGCGGTGGCCGCGTAGGCGATCCCGGCCGAGTTGAGGCGCTCCGACGCCAGCGCGCTCAGGTCACCGCCCGGGCGCCCGAGCATGTATGCCGCCGTCCGCCGCGACTTCGGCTCGACATCCTCTTCGGCCCACAGGTCCAGCAACGCGGCCGGAGACAGGACCCTGCGGGTGTGGTCGGGCTCGTGCTCGGACGTACCGCGGGCCAGACGCCGGGCGCTCCTGCCGTACGCGCCATCTCGCCCACGCGCGCGCTCCGACGTGCCGAACGCGAGACGCGCATGGTCGTGCCCGGCAAGCTCCGGCACGAGCAGCGCGGCGTGCTGAAGTCACCGTGACGGCGGCCGAGTCAGCGGATCGCGGCGCCGCGCAGCGTGATGCGGTCGCCAGCGTCGAGTCGTCGGCGCCGACAGCTCACGTAGCGATCCGGCCTCGATGGCGGTCGTCGCGCGTCGCCGACCCGCGAGTCGCGCGGACTCAGCCTCGGCAGAGCGACGTCGGTGCGCTGGCCGGGCCCCATCGGTGCTGGTCTGTCCGGCGGGATGCTCCGCGCCGTCAGTCGGCCGAGCAGGCGCGTCGTAGCGCGAGTGAATCCGCGAGCGTTACGCGGACTCCGCCAACGATCGGACCTCAGCGGGCTCAGCACAGGGGCGGCGCTCGGTCCCAGTGACCGGCACCGCTGCCAGGCTCAGGTCGGTGGCACCAGAGCGACGCAGCTCGAGGCCGAGCCGGCGCGACTCGAAGCGGAGACGTGCTCGTTGATCGCAGAGACTCGTGAGGACGTTGGGAACTGCGCGTCAGGCCGACACGAAGGCGGTCATGTTGCGGCCGAGCGCGGCCCGGAAGCCCGTCGGGATCTGGGCAACTGCACCAACCCGTCCGACGTTCGTGATCACACAGTCGCCCTCTCGGGCCTCGATCCGTGCAGTCCAGAGCGCGGTAGTCATCGTCCGCGACGAAGTACTGGTCGCTGGTATCCAGCATCCCGTGGTCGCCAATGTTCCCGAGATGAGAAGGGGAAGGCCGGCGACCTGCCGCTCGGGCTTCTTGGCGTGCAACAATCTACGACATCAGCGAGTGACCCCAGCTGCCGACCATCCACCCGGCGGGATCGGCCCAGATCGGACTCGGCCCAAGCCGGGAATTCGTCAGCCAATCGCGCCGGCAGGACCGGTTCCTGCCCATCCCCCTTGGCACGAACGGCGTCAAAGTCAACGAACCACGACTTGAAGAGCGCCCGCGCGGTCGCCTCGAGGGTCTCACTCACCCGCCGGTTCAGTTCGATCTTGTCGTCGAGCGCACCGAGGATGCCGCGATGCGACGCTGTTCGGTCGCAGCGACGGACGCGGCAGCCGAGCAGTCTGGCAAGATCGCTTGCTCGGATGCCAGAGGCACCTGCTCCCGTGTTGACGACAGACGCTCTCGGATTGCGGACCGCCGCCGCAGGACGACAGGAAGAAGTAGAAGTAGAACAAGGGGTCCGCAATGGCCCGGTCGAGCCGCACCCGGATCACGTGCGACTCGAAGGACGACTGGTGCGGGGTCCCCCAAGAAGATCGAGCACTTGCCCGCTCCGGCCAAGACCAGCGATTGGCGTGCGAATAGCAGGTCGCCCGTCCGCAGGCCAAAGCGCGATTGCTTCCGGTTCCGTCGAGCGGAACAGCGATCCATGACAACGTCGCGCAGGCGCCGATGGGCGAACAACGTCGCCCATGTTCACGCATCTTCGTGCCGGCGCCTCGTATTGCCGTCTCGGACGCGTTAGCCCGTTCCGGGAAGGCTCAAGACAGGCTCCCGAATTCCACGCCCGCTAGTCACCGAAGCCGAGCCCCCGAAGGTTCGCCTCGATCAGCGCGTCGAAACGCTCTCCCTCGGCCACCTGCTCGCGCAGCGTCGCGGTCAGGCGGCGCATCTTGTCCTCGAACGGCTCGTCGTCCTCCTCGGCGTCGGCGGCCCCGACGTAGCGGCCGGGCGTGAGGACGTGGCCGTGGCCACGGATCTCGTCGAGCACGGCTGACTTGCAGAACCCGGCCTCGTCCACGTACTCGCTCGCACCCTCGTCGCCGCGCCACGCGTGGTACGTGGCGCGACGTGCGCGATCTCCTCGTCGGACAGCTCGCGGTGGGTCGGTCCACGAGCGAGCCGAGCTTGCGGGCGTCGAGAACAGCGTCTCGCCGCGGCGGTCGCGGTACGGCCGTCGCGCTTGTCGCGCGCGAGGAACCAGAGGCAGACCGGGATCTGGGTCGAGTAGAAGAGCTGGCCAGGCAGGGCGACCATGCAGTCGACGAGGTCGGCTTCGACGATGTTCTTGCGGATCTCCCCCTCGCCGGACTGGGACGAGCTCATCGAGCCGTTGGCCAGCACGAAGCCCGCGATCCCGTCGGGCGCGAGGTGGTGGAGGAAGTGCTGGACCCAGGCGAAGTTGGCGTTGCCTGCCGGCGGCGTGCCGTACACCCAGCGCTTGTCGTCACGCAGGCAGGTCGCCGCGCCAGTCGCGAGTCGTTGAACGGCGGGTTGGCGAGGACGTAGTCGGCCTTAGGTCGGGTGGCGGTCGTTGTGGAAGGTGTCGCCGTGGCCGATCTGGGCGTCGATCCCACGGATGGCGAGGTTCATCTTCGCGATGCGCCAGGTCGTGTAGTTGGACTCCTGGCCGTAGATGCTGATGTCGCCGATGCGCCCGGCGTGGCTCTCGATGAACCGCTCGCTCTGGACGAACATGCCGCCGCTGCCACAGCAGGGGTCGTAGACGCGGCCCTTGTACGGGGCGAGCATCTCGACGAGGACGCGGACGACGCGGGCGGGCGTGTAGAACTGGCCGCTCTGCTTGCCCTCGGCGCTCGCGAACTGGGCGAGGAAGTACTCGTAGACCCGACCGAGCGTGTCCTTGGCCCGGTCGGCGGGGGCGCCGAGGGCGATGTCGCGACACGAGGTTGATGAGCTGGCCGAGGCGCTGCCTTGTCGAGGCCCGGGCGGGCGTAGTCGCGGGGCAGGACGCCCTTGAGGCTCGGGTTGTCGCGCTCGATGGCGTCCATCGCGTCGTCGACGAGCGTGCCGATGGTCGGCTGCGGCGCGGCGGCCTTGAGTGCGGTCCAGCGCGCTTCCTTGGGCACCCAGAAGATGCTGGCGGCGCGGTACTCGTCGGGGTCCTCGGGGTCGGCGCCGTTGGCGCGGTCGGCCTCGAGCTCGGCGTGCTTGGCCTCGAAGGCGTCGCTGATGTACTTGAGGAAGATCAGGCCCAGGACGACGTGCTTGTACTCGGCGGCGTCCATGTTGTTGCGGAGGGCGTCGGCGGCCTGCCAGAGCTTCGCCTCAAAGCCCAGATTGGTACCCGTCTCGGGCTTCGCTCGTGCTGTCCTGGCCAAGACCCCTCCCCGTGCCTGATCGGCTGCAGCCCGAGGGTAGCGACCGGTCGTCGGCCGCGCCGCGGACATCGGTAGCATGACGACGGCGTACTCGATGGCCCACGCGGAAGAGCGTTCGCCAGACCGCCTCGTCGGACGGCTACCCCTCGCGGCCTGCTCCCTCCATGGCTTGCCGAGCGGCTGCCAGGGTTGCGACTACGGCCGCACGTCGAGTCGGGGCGCGATTGAGCGACGACGGCGAGGGGTGGTATGTCGCGAGGCGCTCGATCCCATCGCCCATCGTGGATCGGCCCTCCAGAGCCGCGATCGTTGCCCGCACGTCGACGAGCTGGCGCGAGGCTGTCACCCCGAGGGCGACGAGCACCTGAGGACTGATCACGGACAACTCGATGTCAAGGTATGGGCGGCACGCGCGGATCTCGATCGGTGTCGGTCGCCGATCGGCAGGGGGTTGGCACTTCACCGTGTTCGTCACGTAGGCGTTGGCGCGGTCAAGCCCAGCCGCATTCAGCAGTCCGCCGAGCGACCGGCCGGCAGTTCCGACGAAGGGCACACCGACATGGTCCTCGCTGGCCACCCTGGACGCGATCTGCGCGGAGATCGGACGGGACTCCGCGAGCATCGGCGGGGTGCGGGCGTCTCGATCAACCCGCTCCGTCCGGGCGGCTGGCGAGAGGATGTGATCAGTGGCGATGTCCCAATACGACGTGAACAGGACCCGAAGGTCCTCTCCGTGGTCGCTGGTGATCATCTCCGAGTTCTGTCCGGAGTAGATCGCGGTCACATTGGGCACGTTGCGCGCGGATTCGCGGCCGAGGATAGCGGCCGTGCGTGGCTGACGTGCCGCGAGGCGTTCACGCGCCAGGCCGACCTGATGCCCTTGGCGGCAAGCTCCCGCCTCAAGTCGACGTACTGCTTGCGCGCCTTCGGGCCAGAGTTGTCCGGGAGATCGAGGGAGAGGATGCGAATTCTCCGAAATCCTTCGCGCGTCCGCAGCGTCCAGCAGGGACTCGAACGCAACGGGCATGAAATGCTTGTCCAGCCACCAGATGAACTCGGAGCACTCCTCGAGGGCACGCCGGAGCCAGAGCTTATTGGAGTATGGAGTGTCCGGACTAACAAATACCGCGCGTGGTACCGGGTCGGTCGACGCAGGCCGACAGAGGATCTCAATGGCGCCGGACCGCTTGACGTACTTCACCATGCCGGCCGAATGCATAAGCATCAATAGCGACCCGAGCTTGCGGTCATTCAGTTCGTCCCCGAACCCCTGACTCCGCAGGGCCGTCTCGGCCGTAGCCCGACTGGCTGTCGACACGCCCGCCAACAGCTGACAGATTGCTGCTGCCGGCGGGTACTGTGCGAGGGCAGCACCGAGAACTGTCCGGGCAGCATCCGTCTCGCCCGTGAGGAACGTGAGGCGAAAGTAGTCCGCGCCGGCCGCCGTCAGAGTGGATTGCCCGTCGACCAACAGGAGTTCCTGAAGGAAGGCCACCGCCTCCGGATCCTGGGCGGTTCTGCGCTCGCCCAGAGCCTTGATCACCCCCTCATAGGCGACCCAGGACCTACTCGGGAGCACCGTCACCGTCCGAGGCCAACTGCGACGCGAGGTTCTGCAGCTCCGACACAACCTTGCCGATCTGCGCGAAGTCGACAGCCTTGAGGGGGCTCGTCGAGAGGATTTCGAGGACAATCTCGCCAGATGCGATCGGCCACACCTGGCGAAGCACGGGCGGGGCCTGCGTGGGGCGCTCACGCCGGACAGCCGGCCCGGCTCCCACAGGCTCCGCTCCGCCGGACTCGAACGCGTCCGCCCCGACATCAGCGATCGGGCTGAAGATCACGTGGGTTGAGTCGGGCGCCGTCGCGATCCCAGCGGCGATCGCGCTAGCAACCAGAGACCTTGTGAAGTCGTCCCTCGCCGTGATCGAGACGCCGTGCGTGTGGACGGCGTTGTTGCCAAGAGCGGTCAGCTCGAGGGGCGTGTCCTTGGCCACATCCGCATAGGTCTTTGCGAACACTGCAGCCGAGAAGAAGGCCTTCTGAAGCGCTTCCTTCTCGCTGTCCTCGCTGGTGGGCAGTGCGATCGCCAGCCCGGTCGAAGTCAGAGACAGCCGGTCACCCGTACCCGCGAGCACACCCCACTCCCGCATGGACGCAAGCTTCATCCGAAAGGGGCCGCTGTTGTCGGTCTTGTGGCCGAGGTAGGTTGCGATGGAGGCGGTGCTATGCGTCTTGCCGTACTTGCCGAGCTTCTTGAGAGCTTCCGAAGTGTCTGCCAGATTGAAGGTCGGAAACCCAACGCCGGGGCGACGCCGTGTCGAGAGGCCGACCGATGAAGGCTCAGTCATTCGTGTACTCCGAATCCTCAAGTGAGTTCGTTGAGTACATACCGTACTGTGCCGGACTCTCGCCGTCAACCCCCGGTAGCTCACCGAGATCGCCGGTGCGCTTCTGCCCGCCCGTTCTCCTGACCCGTCGAACCCGGGGGAGGGATGGCCGCCAGCGTGTGCGGACAGCTGTCACCGGGCATCCTGGAGCCCGTGCTCGCGGGCGCACCGGCGTAGGATGCGCGGCAAGGGGTGCTCGCGATGCGCAAGACCGCCATCGTCGTCGTCGTGCTCGTGGGACTCATCGCGCTGCCGGGGCTGCTGGCCGGCCTCCTGCTGCTGTCGGGCACCGTCAAGGTGGGCGACCCGATGCTTGATCCCGCACCCACCGGGCCGACCGTGTCCGCAGCGCCATCGCCCGGAGCGGCATCGCCCGCCGCCGGGGATCCCGTCTTCGAGGCCGACATCGCCCGTGCGATCGAGTCTGCGCAAGCTGTTCGGCCTCCGGTCGGACGAGGCGTGGGTCCGCCAGGTGGCCGCGGACCCCATGGCCCGGATCTTCATGCTCGACTTCCCGATGACCCGCGAGGAGGAGCGCGAGTTCGAGGCGCGCAGCAGCTCGACTTCGAGCAGATCGCCCAGGCGGCCCAGGCCTACGGCGACGAGCATCCGGACACGTTCGGCGGCGTCTGGATCGACCAGCAGCGCCAGACCGTGGTCGCCGCCTGGACCCGCGACGCGGAGCTCCACCGGATGGCCATCCTCGCGGACCTGCGCAGCTTCGGCCCGGTCGAGGCCCGGACGGTCGCCTACTCGGAACGGCAGCTCGCTGGCGCTCCAGGAGCGGATCGACGGGCCGGACTGGCTCCGGACGATCCCGGCGGCCTTCATGGGCAGCAGCACCGACATCATGGAGAACCGCGTGTGGCTGGGGATCTCGTCGGCGGTGCCGGACGCGGAGGCACGGATCCTCGACCACCTCGGCGTCGGGGCGGACATGCTCCAGGTGAGTCGGATGGCACCGGGGTCCTGCTCCAGGATCGCGGCACGATCCACATCCACGTCGTGCGGCCGGACGGCAAGGGGACGGGCGGCTTCGACTGGAACGTCGAGTGGACGCCGGACCGGCCCGGTGGCGGTGACTGCGGCGAGATGGTCGGCATCGCCATCCCGGACGACGGCCGCTTCGACCTCGCCTGCGCACCGGGCGGCTGGACCATCGCGATCCAGGAGCGCGGCGGCGACGACGGCTGGACCGACATCGGCACGGGCCACGTCGTGGTGCCCGAGGGCGGAGACGTGGACCTGGAGATCAGCGTCCAGCCCTGACGTCCCGCGCCGGCAAGAACGCGAAGTCGCCGGGCGGCCCCTGCGGAGGGCCGCCCGGCGCTGGAGGTGAGGATGCTGGTGGAGGCGTCGGCTACCGGTGCGGATCCGACGCCGGGTTGTAGATCGCGTAGAGCTGGCCCATCTCGACGAGCTCGCCGCCGATGGACGTGTGCACCTGGTCGGTGGCCAGGAACCAGCCGCGGCCGAGAACGCTCGACGCGTCGATGATCCCGGACGACTCCTCGTCCTGGGTCAGGAAGCCCGGAGCGCCGGGGGTGAACCGGGCCGGGTCGTGCTCGGCGATGGCGGTCAGGGTGTCGGTCGCGATGGCGTACGACCAGATCCTCGCGAGGTAGGCCTGGTTGCCCGGGTCCTCCTGGATCAGGACGTTGCCGTAGCGGTCGACGGTGAGGTTGTCCATCATCTGCGGGCCCTCGGTGCCGTCGAGCAGTATCGAGAGCGTGCCGCCCGCGGCCGGGTTGCGCACGTCGTCGAACCGGAGGCGCCACAGGCGGGAGTTGCCCACCTGCGAGGCGTTCTCGAATCGGTCGGTGGTGACAAAGTAGAAGTCATCGGGGTTGCGCGGGTCCCAGGCGCCGTCCTCCGGGCGGAGGAACTCGGTGACGCCGTTCTGCAGCGAGGCGACCTGGAGCTGCTCGCCGGTCCAGGACGACACGTCGCCGAACTCGTGCAGGTCGAAGGGGACGCTCGCCCCGTTGACGCCCGCAAGCCGGTCCTCCATCGAGGCGCCGGCGTACGTGACGCCCTTGTAGCTGCGGTCGGCGGTGGGAGCACCCGGGACGGCCACGCCGAAGAGCGAGCCGCCGACGAGACCGGCGCGCTCGAGCGCGGTGCCGCGACGCTGCTTCTCGCCCACGTAGACGTAGACCTGGCCCGGCGTGGAGTCGTCCAGGCCGATCATGACGGTCGTGCGGCCACCGGCCGGCGACGCGACCAGGTTCTCCCAGCTCGCCTTGCCGAGGGCGGGCAGCTCGTACGAGGTGCCCTGCGCGGCGCCGGTGACGAGATGGGCGAACGCACGACCCTCGTCGCCTGCCTCCTCACCGCTGAAGAAGACCCGGCCGTCGTAGCCGGTCCGGGAGCGGGCGTCCCAGAGCGCGGACTTGGCGGGCAGGTCGGCGGAGCAGAAGCGGTTGAAGTTGGCGTCGGCACCCGTGCGGGTCTCGTAGGCGCCGGTGGTCGCGTTCCAGAAGTAGGCGGTGCGGATGAGGTCCGAGCCCTCGTCGACGTCGAGGTCGTCGCCGTCGATCTCCCACTGGGAGACGAAGGCGCCGCCGGTGCCGCCGTGCGCCCGGCCGATGCCGACGCCGGACCCGAGCTCGTGGGTCGCGAACAGGCGCAGCTCGTCGCCGTCGCGCGAGCATGCCCAGGCCGTCGGGGATGCCGACCAGGGCGTAGCCGTCGACCGTGTCGCCGACGGTCAGGATGGAGCGGGTCTTCACCCCGGGCGCGATGGGCACCACGTAGGGCGACTCGCTGGTGCTGGGGCCGGTCGAGGTGGCCGGCCTCCGCGGCGAAGCGCGGCCGGTGCTGCGACGAGGCTGGCGCCGATCCAGGCGCCGGCTGTGATCTGCACGGCCCGACGCCGCGCGGGGATGTGTCCCACGATCCGTGTTCCTCCCTGTCCTTGCTTGATGCGGTCAGGTTGGGGAGCGTCAGGTCAACACCCGGTTCACGGGCCGTTCGCGGGACGTTCACGCGCCGTTCCAGTTCGGTCACGGGCAGGGCGGCCCGTCGCTCGCGGGCCGGGTCACGACGCGCCCGTCGCGCGTCTTCACTGCGACCGGATGACGTGCGGACCTCGCCAGCACCACGCCGGCCGACTAGGATCAGCCGACCATGGAGACCTTGCTGGACCTGCTCGAGGAGAGCGCCGCGCGCTTCGGGGACCGCAACGCGCTCGGCCTACGCCGCGACGACGGCACGACCTTCCACTGGACGCAACGCGAGCTGGTCCGCCGCAGCCGGCTGGCCGCCTGGCGCCTGCGCGCGATCGGCCTGCACCCGGGTGACCGCGTGCTGACCTGGTCACCCTCCACGCCCGCGCTGCCCGCCGCCTACTTCGGCTCGATGTACGCGCGCTTGATCTACGTCCCGCTGGACTCGCGGATGAGCACCGACGCGATCGCCGGGATCGTCGCCACCTCGGGTGCCGTGCATCTGCTGCTGGGCACCGGCCGCGACGCCCCGGACCCGCGCGAGGTTGGGCTCGACGGCTTCCCGACCACCACCATCGAGGAGCTCTCTGCCGACCCGGACGACACCTTCCCGGCCGACTGGGAGAACCAGGTCGTCGCCTGGGAGCGCCCCCGGCCGGACGACGTCTACCAGCTGGTGTTCACGTCGGGCACCACGGGCAACCCCAAGGGCGTGATGCTGGCCCACGAGAACTCGCTCGCGGGCGTGCAGTCCTTCCACGGGATCATCACGCCGATGGAGCACCGCGTTGTGTCGCTGCTCCCGCTCTCCCACTCGCTGGAGCAGCAGGTCACGCTGTTCTACGCGCTGAGCGTGGGCGCCGACGTGCTCTACGTCCGCAGCCGCAACCCCCGGGTCATCTTCGACAGCCTGCGCGAGCACAAGGTGTCCACGCTGCTGCTGGTGCCCCAGGTGATCGACCTGTTCTGGAGTGCGATCGAGCGCGAGGTGGCCAAGCAGGGCAAGGCGGCATCGTTCGAGCGGCTGCGGGGGATCGCCCGGCGGCTCCCCTACCCGGCGCGCCGCCTGCTGTTCCGGCAGGTGCACGCCCAGCTGGGCGGCGGATTGCGGCTGATCGTGTCGGCTGGGGCGTTCCTGCCGCCCGCCCTCCAGCAGGCCTGGGAGGACATCGGCGTCATCGTGATCCAGGGCTACGGCGCCACCGAGACCGCGGCCGGCTGCGCGACCACCATGACCGACCACCCGCTCGGCTGCGTCGGCTGGCCACCCAAGCCGGTGGAGATGCGGATCGCCGAGGACGGTGAGATCCAGTTCCGCGGCCCGACGCTGTTCAAGGGGTACTGGAACAACCCCGACGCGACGTCTGCCGCCCTCACGCCCGACGGCTGGTACATGTCGGGCGACCTGGGCAAGCTCGATGCGCGCGGGCGGCTCCACCTGCACGGGCGCAAGAAGGACATCATCGTCTTGCCCAACGGGTTCAACGTGTACCCGGAGGACATCGAGAACGCCCTGCGGGTGGCGGGGATCCGGGATTCGGTGGCAGTCGAGACGCGCCCGGGCCGGATCGAGGTGGTAGTGCTTGCACCCGGGACGCATGCGGCGCCGGGCGACCAGCGCGCTGCCAACGCCCTGGAAGGTGCGCTGCCCGATGCGGTGCGCGCGGAGATCGAGTCAGCGGTGAAGGCCGCGAACGCCGCACTTGGACCTAGCCAGCGGATCGCGGGCTGGCGGCTCTGGCCCGACACGGACTTCCCGCGGACGCACACCTTCAAGGTGAAGCGGGACCGGGTGCGGACGTGGGCCGCCGTGGACACACCGCTGCTGGTCGACGAGGACGGCCCGCGCGCCTGACTGGCCCGCCCCGCGCGCCTGACTGGCCCGCCCGGCCATGGATCAGCGGACGCGGCCCTCGCGCATCAGGGCGAGCGCCTTCTCGACGCGACGCGCCTTCGTCTCGGGGTTCCTCGTCCCGGCGACGCTCTCGGTGAACACCCGCTTGTTGGAGTACGAGAGCCCGTCAAAGAACGCCTTGGCGGCCGGATCCGCCTCCAGCGCGGCCGCGAGCTCCGGGGGGACCTCGATCTCGCGTGGGGCGGTGTCGAGCACGAGGGTGACGGTGACCTCATCGCCAGCCTTCAGACCGGATGCCTCGCCGTGGGCCGAGGCCAGGCCGAACCAGTACTCGCCGCCCATCCGCGCCACGGATGTCCGGTACGTGTAATCGTTCAGGGTGGCGACCACCTTGGGGTGACCTCCGCCGCCAAGGGCCTCGACGATCTCGTCGGGGACGCGGACGCCGCAGGTGGCCTTGCCGGTTCCAACGAGGGTGGCGCGAAACGTCTGGCTCATGGACGGGCAGTCTAGCCGCGATGACGACCGAGGGATTGGCGTGCAGGCGAAGATGCGGGTGGTGCTCTCGCTGCTGGGGCTGGTGGTCGGGTTCGTCCTGATCACGGCTGCAGCACGGGCGTTGCCCCCGTCCCCGGAGGACCAGCTCGCGACGGCCCGTCGGTTCGAGGAGCTGCTGGTGCTCATGGATGACCTCGGCCTCGACGGCTGGCACGACTGCCCGACCTGCCAGCCGATCGACATCCGGCCTGGGGCGTCACCCGCCCCGCTGCCGTCAGGCACCACCGCGTTCGACACGCTGAAGGCGGCGACGGCGGGGATCGTGCCGGGCGGGCGGCTCGTGGAGATCACGACGCTGGCACCTGCGGGAGATCAGGCTCCGACGACGGACGCGGGAGGCCGGGTGGTCCAGTTCACCGTGGTTGCGCGGTCGATGCTGGGCGGCGAGACCGGCCACGACCTGTGGCTGTGGACCTGGTACGAGGACCCCCAGTCGGTCGGGCCGTGGTCGCTCAACGAGCACTGGGAGTTCGAGGCGACCGGCGCTCCCGAGGGAGACTGAGCAGACGGGCGCTCGGCGGTCGGCGGCCACACCAAGGGCGCCCCCCTGGGCGGGCCGTCAGGGTCGGACCGGCTCTCCCAGTCCTGCGAGCGCGGTGGCCACGGCAGCCGCACCGCCGGTGGGCGACACCTCGGGGGACCAGGTGAAGAACACGAGCGTCGGCCCGATCCGCTGCATCACGAACTGGCTGTCGCGGGGGTAGGAGAGCGAGCCCGGGCCGTTGCTCGCGAACTCGAGCATCTCCCGTCCAGCATCGTCGGCCGCGGTCGCCGAGGGCAGCTCGTAGATCACCACGTACCCGTTCTGCGGGTCGTCGGGCAGGACCGCCTGGACCAGCCTGCGCGGCGCGGTCGCCAGCGACGGGCTCTCCCCGGGCCGGTATTGCGAGAGCGGGTCCTGGGTCTGCAGGCCGGCGCTCTGGAGCGCATGCACCACCTGGGTGTGCGTTCGCTCGGCCGCGGCGGTCGTCGGCGGGATGCTCGGCGGCACGGAGCCCAGCCGGACCCCGATACCGAGCATCGGCAGCAGCACGAGGATCATGCCGGCGACCAGGCTGCCGACGGCCAGCACGACGAACCAGGCAGGCGGGCCTCCACGCTTGCCGGTGGCCGGTGCGGAACCCCCGGCGGAGCCCGGTGCCGTCGTCATCCGGGCGGCCACCCGAGGCCGCGCCCGCCGAGCAGGTGGTAGTGAAGGTGCTGCACCGACTGGCCCGCGTCGGGCCCGACATTGGTCACCAGGCGCCAGCCGCCGTCGAGCCCCTCGGCGCGCGCGATGTCCGCGGCGACGGCGAAGAGGCGCCCGAGCAATGGCGCGTCGGTCTCCGACAGGTCGGCGGCGGACGCGACGTGGGCCATCGGGATCACAAGGACGTGGACGGGGGCCTGGGGGTTGATGTCCCGGATCGCGAACACGAGGTTGTCCTCGTGCACCTTGGGCACCGGGATCTCCCCGCCGGCCATCCGGCAGAACAGGCAGTCAGCGCTCATGGCGCGAAGGGTACGGGAGGCGGGTGGTTCCTGCCGTTGGGAGCTCCAGGGCGGCACCTGAGCGGCTCCAACAGATCCCTGGACCCATTCAACCGGTGACCTGCACCGGAACCGCCGCCCGCAGTGTCCGCCGGGGCGGATCCAAGGCCAGGATCCCACCCTCGACACGCTCCGGTGTGTCCTCGTCCACGACCTCGCGGCGCACGTGGGCGATGACGTTCTCCAGGTCAGCGGGATCGCCGGGCCGCGGTGCGACCACGACCAGCACATGGTCCTCAGCGTGTCCGACCCAGCGGCCGTCGTCCAGGCGTGACTCGAGGAGCACCCGTGACTCCGTGCCCAGCGTCCGGCGCGCGAACGCCTCCTTCGCCTCCGCGGCCAGGTCCAGCAGCCGGGCCGCGCGGGCCTTCTTGATCTTCTCGGGCACCTGGCCGGCCATCCGCGTTGCCGGCGTGTCCGGGCGGGTGGAGTAGCGGAACACGTGGAGGCCGGCCGGATCCAGCCCGCGGATGAAGGCGAGCGAGCGCTCGAAGGCGGCCTCGTCCTCGGTGGGAAAGCCCGCGATCACGTCCGCGTGGACGGCGACGCCCGGGATGGCCGCGCGCACCCGCTCCACGACCCGGGCGTACTCGGCCGAGAGGTAGCGGCGGCCCATCCGGCGCAGCACGCCGTCATCGCCGCTCTGGAGCGGGAGATGGACGTGAGGCAGGGTCCTCGGCGAACCGTCCACCCAGGCCGCCAGCAGCTCGTCGTCCACGTGCTGCGGCTCGATGGACGAGAGCCGGATCCGCTCGACATCGGTCTCTTGGAGCAGGCGGCGCACCAGTCCTGCCAGCGTGAGCGCGCTCCGCACATGCGACCCTCGGGCGCCCCGCTCCGACCAGCCACCGTCGTACGTGCCGATGTTGATCCCGGTCAGCACGATCTCCCGGTGGCCGGCGTCCAGGGCCCGGCGCACGTCGGCGAGGACGACCTCGGGCGGGAGCGAGCGCTCGGGGCCGCGGGCCCGCGGGATGATGCAGAACGTGCAGTGGAAGGAGCAGCCATCCTGCACCTTCACGAACGCACGCGTCCGCTCCACCGAGGCGCGGTCGTCGACGACGCCGTCGAAGGGTGCCCCGACGACCGCCTCGACGCCGGACAAGGTGGGCAGGGCAGCGCCCAGCGGAGCATGCGTGGCGGCGGTCGCCGCGGCAGCGCCGCCAGGGGCAGCGCCGTCAGCTACGTGCAGGTCGGGGATGCGCAGGTCGGGGATGCGCAGGAGCGCCTCCAGTTCCGCGAGGAACGCGCCCTTCTCCTCGTTGCCCACCAGACGCGCCCGGGCGTCCACCGCGGCGAAGACTGCCGGATCCACCTGGACGGAGCAGCCGGTGACGACCACCTGGGCCTCCGGGTTCGCGCGGCGGGCGCGGCGGACGGCCGCTCGCGACTTCTCGTCTGCGGTGGTGGTGACGGTGCAGGTGTTCACCAGCACGAGGTCAGCGAGAGCGGCAGGATCCACGAGCGGGATGCCGGCCGCACGGAGAAGGCGGGCTGCACCTTCCATCTCGGACTGGTTCACCTTGCAGCCGAGATTGACGATGGCCGCACTGCGGGGTCGCGCGGGCGCGCCGGAGTCGGCGGATGCCGGTGTGCCCGGGCCGGGGGAGCCGGGCTCGATCACCACAGCGCGGGCTTCTGGGACATCAGGAACGCGATCAGGCCCACGGCGGTCGTGATCGCGTAGGCCACGTAGCGCTGCCGCTTGGCGCCCTCGCGCCAGCGGGCGCGATCCTCGTCGGTGGTGATCGCCTCGCGCCGGAGCAGGCGGCGCAGGCTCGGGCGCTGGACGGCGAACGCCACGATGGCGACCGCCGCGTAGGTCACGAGGCTCACCATCAGCCACGACTGCTCGAGCATGCGCGGACCCAGGACGGTGAGCATGGCGATCCCGGTGAGCGCAAGGCCGATGCCGATGACGAAGGAGCCGTGCGCCTGCATCCACAGCATCAGCCGCAGGAGCCGGCCCGGCTGCTCCTGCTCCGCGCCCGGCGCGACCGAGCGGTTGCGCAGCGTGAACGGCAGCAGCAGCGACGGGACGAGCAGCGAGATCGCCAGGGTGATGTGCGTGGCGAGGATGGCAGGGAACAGGGAGGACAGGTCGGGCATCTCGCTCGAACGTTCGGCACGCGGCGCGGCCCGGATGGCGGGCGCGCGGTGGGCAGGATCGTACCGCAGGGTGCGGTTCAGGCCGGTTTGCGGCCCGTGGAGTCCGGCAGCGCGATCACGGGGTGTC
Source organism: uncultured Chloroflexia bacterium (assembly GCA_963748625.1). Classification (GTDB taxonomy): domain Bacteria; phylum Chloroflexota; class Limnocylindria; order Limnocylindrales; family CSP1-4; genus CAIXZV01. Next base: position 446,007 of record CAVVJT010000007.1, read on the forward strand.
CCTCCGCCCGAGCCACTGCAAGGAGCGCCCGGTCCGTCGTTGCCACCGGCTCGCGATGGAGCATCGCCGTGGCAAGGATCACGCAGTCGGCAAGGGACACCGCACGGTCACGACCGTTCCAGTGACGGGCACGCAGCAGGCCGGCGAGCCGCGCGGTGTCGGCATCGGGCGGGTAGACCTCCAGCCCACCGGCGAACAGCAGCTCAAGCGCACGATCGCAGGCGTCCACCCGAAGACTGTGAGTTCGCACGAGAACATCCATCGCCTCTCCGATCGTGATCGCAGACACCGCCGCAATCCCGTCGTCGGGGTCTCGCAGGATCGCCCCGACGGCTACTGCACAAGGCTGCCCCAGGAGGGCGCCGATCACGGCGCTGCTGTCCAGGACAGTCACGACCAGCCGCGCCGCCGGTACACGTAGTCCTCTTCCTCGCGAAGCTGGGCGATCGCCTCCTCGGCGGTTGGTCCATCGGACTTGAGAGACCCGATCGCGGCTGCGATAGGGTCGTCGGGGATGGGTCGGAGCACGATCGAGTCGCCGCTGTCGACGAGCAGCAGTCTGGTGGTCCCCCAGCGGTGGCGGATGTCGGCCGGAATGGAGATCTGGCCTCCACGTGAGATTGTGGCAATCCTCATGCGAATCAGCCTAGTTCATGCGTCAAGGCTCTCTCGCATGATCCACGAGCTTGTCAGGCCGGACGGACCACCTCGAGCGCCACCCAGTCGCCTTCAGCCCAGCGGTTCGCGATGCGCAGCCCGCGAGCCTCGAACGCCGCGACCACCTCGGCCTCGCGGTTGCTGAAGATGCCCGATGCGACCAGCGTGCCCCCCCGGCGCAGGTCCTCGACCAGGCCGTCGGCCAGCATCACCAGGAGCGATGCGATCAGGTTGGCCAGCACGATGTCGAAGGGACCCTCGCCGGACGGGGCGCTCCCCGCCCGCGCATGGATGACGCGGGCCAGCCGGTTGCGCCGCGCGTTGGCGTGGGACGCCTCCACCGCGATCGGATCGACGTCCACCGCGAGCACCTCGCGCGCGCCGAGCCTGGCCGCGGCGATCGAGAGGATGCCGGAGCCGGAGCCAACGTCGATCACGCGCGCAGGTCCGCCATCGACGGCGCCGGTGGCGATGGCGCCCCGGTCCGCGAGCGACTCGAGCGCAGCGAGGCACAACCGGGTGGTCGGGTGGAGGCCGGTGCCGAAGGCCATGCCCGGGTCGAGCGCCAGGACCACGTCGTCGGGCTGGCGGCGGTGGCGGCGCCAGGTGGGCCGGATCACGATTCGCCGGCCGATCCGAAGCACAGGAAAGTGGACCTTCCACGCGTTCGCCCAGTCCGCCTCGTGGACGACCTGGCAGGCAAGCTCCCCGATGGGCCGCAGCCCGAAGGCCTGCAGGTGCCCGAGCTCCCGGTCGGCCTGGGCGACGGCGGCGCGCACGGTCGCGGCATCCAGGATCGGCAGGCTGGCACGCACCATCGCGGGCCGGGCGAGGTCCACGCGCGCGGCAAGGCCGTCCTCGACCAGCTCGAAGGCGGGCTCCACGCTGGTGCCCCCTGAGGCGGCGCGCGAGAGGATCTCGGACACGGCCTCGACGGCCTCGTGGTCGGCCGCGACCGCGAGCTCCAGCCAGGCGTCCTTGGCGGCGATGGCAGCCGCGAGGTCGATCCCCTCGAGTGGGTCGCGCGCGTCGGGCATGTCGGGGGCGTCGGGCGCGGGTGCCCCGCTCACAGACCGAGCTTCTCGCGCAGGCCACCGCCCTGTGCGACGTGCTCGCCGCCCTCCTTCGCGTACGCCTCGAGCAGCTCGCGCTGGCGCTTGGAGAGCTTGCTGGGCACGACCACGTTCGCGATCACGTGCAGGTCGCCCCGGACCGACTGGCGGCGCAGGTGCGGCACGCCCTTGCCCTTGAGCTTGATCTCCGTGCCGGGCTGGGTGCCGGCCTTGATCTCGACCTCGACGTCCTCGCCGTCGACGGTGGGCACCGCGAGCTTCGTGCCCAGGGCCGCCTGGACGATGGACACATCCGCCTCGTAGTAGAGCTCGGTGCCCTCGCGGGTGAGGCTGGGGTGGTCGGCGACGTGCACCGCGACGTAGAGGCTCCCCGACGGCCCACCGCGCGGCCCGACCTCGCCCTCGTTCGTGAGGCGGATCTGGTGACCCTCGTCGATGCCGGCAGGGATCGTCACGCGCAGGCTGCGACGTCGCTCGCTGCGACCTTCCCCGCGACAGCTGTCACAGGGGTTCTCGATCATCTTGCCCTCGCCCTTGCAGCGCGGGCACGGGGCAACGTTGACCATCTGGCCGAGCATCGTGTTGCGGACGCTCCGGACCTCGCCGCGCCCATTGCACTGGGTGCACTGGACGGGCGTGGAGCCCGCCTTCGCACCGGACCCGCCGCAGGTGTCGCAGCGGCCCAGGACCGGGAACTCGATCTCCTTCTCGGTGCCCAGGACGGCCTCGGCGAAGGAGATACGCAGGTCGTAGCGCAGGTCCGACCCGGTGGCGGGACGGGCCCGGCGCTGGGCACCGGCCATGCCGCCCCCGAAGAAGGCGTCGAAGATGTCGGAGAACCCGCCGAACCCGGCCGCGCCGAAGGGGTCGCCGGCGTTGCCGCCCGCCCCACCGTTGACGCCGGCCTTGCCGAACATGTCGTAGCTCTGGCGGCGCTGGGGATCGGACAGGACCTGGTAGGCCTCGTTGACCTCCTTGAAGCGTGCGTCCGCCTCCGGCTCCTTGTTGACGTCCGGGTGCCACTGCTGGGCGAGGCGGCGGAAGGCGCGCTTGATGTCGGCGTCGGACGCACCGCGCTCGACGCCCAGCACTTCGTAGTAGTCGCGCTCGGCTGCCATGGGTGTGGTGAGTCTATCGGGTGCGCGGCGGCGCGCCCGCGTCGGGGCCCCGCACGCCGGCGATCGACGCCGCCCGCGCCATGACGGTCTCCATCATCGGGGCGGTCAGGCGGCCCGTGAACGTGTTCTGCTGGCTCGGGTGGTAGGTGCCCAGGAGCGTGTACGGCCCAACCTGCGCTTCGGCGCCGTGGGCGAACGCGGGCTTCGGCGCCGGGATCGCGTGGCCGATGGCCGCGAGCGCTCGCAGCGTGCTGTCCCAGCCGATGCCGCCCAGCGGGACGATCACCCGGAGGTTGGGGAGCAGCTGGAGCTCGCGCTCGAGATAGGGGCGGCAGACCGCCTGCTCCGCGGGCGTCGGCTTGTTGGCGGGCGGGGCGCAGCGGACCGCGGCGACCACGCGGGTGGCGTGGAGCTCCAGGCCATCGCCGGCACTGCGGCCGGTGGGCTGGCTGGCGAGGCCGACGGCATGGAGGACCTTCCAGAGGAAGTCGCCCGAGGCATCCCCGGTGAACACGCGGCCCGTGCGGTTGGCACCGTGGGCGGCCGGGGCAAGACCGACAAGGAGGATCCGGGCGCGCTCATCGCCGAAGCCGGGGACGGGGCGGGCCCAGTACGTCTCATCTCGGAAGCGCGCGACCTTGAGGCGGGCCTGGTCCTCACGCCACACGACGAGTCGCGCGCAGGCGGTGCAGGCGCTGATCGCCTCGCCGAGCGCGGTGAGGTCGCGGGCGGCGCGGGCGGCGCGGGCCGGCTGGTCGGCGGCGGGGGCATCGCCGACGTCGTTCGTGGTGGGCATCGGCTCGATCGTAGCGAGGGTCAGCGTCCCGTGCCGCGGGTGGCGGCGCGGGGTGGCGCCGTGAGGGTGGCGCCGAGAGCCGCCGCGCGCCGTGAGGCGTGAGCCGCCGCGCGCCGCGAGGCGTGAGCCGCCGTGAGGCGTGAGCCGCCGCGCGCCGTGAGGCGTGAGCCGCCGCGCGCCGTGAGCCGTCGCACGAAGCAATCGATCGGGCGCCACCTGTCGCGCCGTTGCTGCTCGGGCACCTCCCCGGCATATTTCGGGCCGAGCAGGCGGCATTGCGCGCGGTGCCGTTGCTCCTCACGCACGACAGCGCCATCGGGGTCCCAATGTATTGCCGCGCAAGCACCGGCCACGCCCGGGGCTAGGACGAGGGGGCGCCTGCATCCCCGTTGGCGATCGATGAAGCATCGCCGCCCGTCTCTGGCGCAGGGGCCGTGGACATCGCGTGCGCCGCTGCGATCGCCCGCCGGCCGGCCGGCAGGCCCAGCGCCAGGCCCACCACCACGAACGTCGCGATGCCCGCCCCGACCAGGATCGTCTCGACCGGCACGACATCGGCCAGCGGCCCGAACACCAGCATCCCGAACGGCATCGCCAGCGCCATCACGATCCCCACGAACCCGAACACGCGCCCCTGCATCTCGGGCTCCACCGTCTCCTGGAGCAGCGTCATCGACGGCGTCGAGAAGAACGGGCACGGCGAGGCCGATCAGCAGCATCACCCCGAAGAAGATCCACAGCGATGGCGCCAGGCCAAGCGCGATCGACAGCCCGCCGAACACGAGCGACGAGCCAGCGATCAGGCCGATCCGGTTCCACCCCGACGCGATCGTCGCGATCAGCACGCCGCCCACCACCATGCCTACGCTGAATGACATCTCCAGGAGCGCGAGGTTCACCACGTTGCCCTGCTCGCCCGAGGGGAACGAGCGCACGAGCATCAGCGGCGTGAGGTTCGACGGCGCCACGGTGAGCACGAAGATGATGGCGAATACGACGAGCAGCCAGCGGACGAATGCATGGGTCGCGACGTAGCGGACGCCGGCGACCAGGTCCTCCACGTACCCGGCGGTCGCTCCAGCAGCCCGGATGCTGGCGACGGGGATCAGCGCGAGCATCCCGATCCCGGCGATGGCCGTGACGATGTCGATGGCGAAGACGGGCACGAGCGCGGTCGGCGACCCCTCCGAGCCCGTGGCCGCGACCGCATAGATCGCACCCGCAACCGGTGGCCCGAGCAGGGCAAGCGCCGACTGCAGCGACCCGAGAATCCCGTTCACGCGCATCAGCTGGTCGGCGGGCGTGATCTGCGGGATCAGGGCGGACACGGCCGGTGTCTGGACGCCCGCGCCCGCCGACCGGATCGCCAGGGTCACGAAGATGATCCACGGCTCCGCGAAGCCCGCGAGCAGCACGAGCGCGAGCACCAGGGTGGACGCGGCGATCGCAGCATCGGCCCCCACGATCAGCCACTTGCGGTTCGTCCGGTCCGCCCAGACGCCGGCGAAGACCGACACCACGGCCTGCGGCAGGAAGCCGAAGACCGCGGCGAGGGTCATCGTCACGCCGGACTGGTAGGCGATCGCGAGGTACCAGAACACCGCGTACTGCACCAGCATCGACCCGAACAGGGTCACGGTCTGGCCGCCCAGGAACAGGGCGACGTGGCGGCGCCAGTGCGGGTGCGGGGTGGGCTGGCCGATCGTCATCGCGCCTACTTGAGCAGCATTCGGTCCAGCCGGCGACCCACCACGGTCAGGCCCGCCAGGCCCATGACCGAGAGGTACAGCACGTGCCACAGGATGCCCGGGTCCACGTATCCCGTCGTGAGCTGGCGGATCATGTCGGTCCCCTGCCAGAGCGGCGTGAGGCGCACCACCACCTGGAGCCACTCCGGGTACCCGGTGATGGGGAAGAACGTCCCGCTGAACAGGAAGAGCGGCAGGACCACGAGGTTGATCAGGTCGAAGTCCTGCCACGAGCGCATGAACGTGGTCGCGGCCATCCCGACCGCCGCGAACGCGAATGCCAGCAGGACCGCTGCCGGGATGACGAACACCGCCCACGGCGACCACACCAGACCCATCACCAGGATCACGACCATGAACCCGGCGGCATACATCGCCGGCCCGGATGACCGCCCAGCCGATCTCGCCCAGCGCCACGTCACCGGGCGCCAGGGGCGTCGCGAGGACGGCGTCGTACGTCTTCTGGTAGTTGAGCTTGAAGAACACGTTGAACGTGGATTCGGCGATGGCGCCGTTCATCGACGAGGACGCCAGCAGCGCGGGCGCGACAAACATCGAGTAGGGCATCGTCGTGCCGTCAGGAAGGGTGATGTCGCCCACCATGCCGCCGATGCCCAGGCCGATCGCGAGCAGATAGAAGAGCGGCTCGAAGAACCCGGACAGGATCATCAGCCAGGCGCTGCGGTAGACGAGCACGTTGCGCTCGATCAGCAGGAGCGCCCGACGGCCGCCGAAACGGACCGGGAGCACGCGTGCGAGGGCGACGTAGCCGCTCACCTCACACCTCCAGCCGGCGCTTGAACGCGCGGAAGGTGAGGCCGAGACCGGCCAGCGCGAACGCGGCGAGGATCACCAGGTGCGCGACCATCAGCAGCGGCTGCTCGGCGGCCGTTCCCAGCGCGAGCGCCCGGCCGAGATCCACGCCGTGCCAGAGGGGCAGGATCCAGGCGACCAGCTGCAGCGGCTCAGGCAGGGTGGAGATCGGGAAGAAGGTGCCCGAGAACAGGAACAGCGGCGTGACACCGAAGCGCCAGATCGAGTTGAACGACGACGTGTCGCGCTGCGTGGACATGTACGCGGCGATCGGCCCGGCGAAGGCGAGCGCCGTCAACGTCCCCACCAGCACCGTGAGCGCAATGCCGGGTGTCGCGGCCGCCCCGAACAGCACGATCACCAGGGCGAAGATCGCGCCAACCAGCGTCGCACGAGTGGTGATCCAGGCCAGCTGCCCGAAGGCGATCGCGTACGGCGAGAGCGGCGTCGCGTACATCGCGTGGAAGCGGCGGATCCAGTGGAAGCCGGCCAGGATCGGGAACGTGGCCTCGAACACCGAACCCTGCATGACCGTGGACACCAGCAGCGCAGGCGCCAGCCACTGCAGGTAGGGCACGCCGCCCAGCGCCGCACCTCCGCCGCCCGCGTCCACGTACGAGCCAAGCCCGATGCCCATCGCCACGAGGAACAGCACCGGCTGCGCGAAGTTGCCGAAGATGGAACCGCGCCAGGTGCGCACGTAGAGCAGCCATGCGTGCTCGTAGGTCGCGCGGGCGCTCCGCCACGCCGAGGCCCGGGGCAGGATCACCTTCCCCGGCTCCGCGCCCGCTGCCCCCGGCAGCCCGATCGCGGCCATCAGTCCACCAGGGTGCGGCCGGTGAGCCGCAGGAAGACGTCCTCCAGCGACGACCGCCGGACCAGCACCGTCACCGGGACCAGGCCCCGCGCGTGCGCAGCGACGGCCACCGCCTCGCCGTCATCCGAGTACACGAGCACCCGGTCCGGCAGACGTTCCACGCGCTCGCCCAGGCCGTCGATCTCCGCGCCCAGCGTCTCCTGCGCCCCCACGGCGAACCGCATCTCGGTCACCTCGCGGGTGGACCACTCCTCGATCAGCGAGCGCGGCGACCCCTCCGCAACGATCCGTGCCTTGTCCATCACCACGAGCCGGTCGCACAGCTGCTCCGCCTCGTCCATGTAGTGGGTCGTGAGGACCAGGGTCACGCCCTGCTGCTTGAGCCGGTACAGCCGCTCCCACAGCAGGTGGCGCGCCTGCGGGTCGAGGCCGGTGGTGGGCTCGTCGAGAAGCAGGATCGACGGCTCGTTGATCAGGGCACGCGCGATGGTCAGGCGGCGCTTCATGCCGCCCGATAGCGGGTCCACCTTGTCGTTGGCACGCTCGGTGAGCTGGGCGAAGTCCAGCAGGCGGCGGCCGCGCTCGCGCGCCTCCGAACGGGACATGCCGAAGTAGCGCCCGTAGATCACGAGGTTGTCCAGCACCGACAGCTCCGTGTCGAGCGTGTCCTGCTGGGGGACCACGCCGAGGCGGCCCCGGATCTCGGCTCCGTGCGTGGCCGGGTCGTACCCCAGGATCCGCAGCGTGCCCTCGGTGACCGGCGACGTGCTCGCGATCATCCGCATCGTCGAGGTCTTGCCCGCACCGTTGGGACCCAGGAACCCGAAGCTCTCGCCGGGCGCCACGTCGAAGTCGACAGCGTCAACCGCGGTGAATGCGCCGAACCGCTTGGTCAGGGCGCGGGCATGAATGAGCGGGGCATCAGGACTCTGGGACATGGGACCGCGATGGTACCCCGCGGCGCGGCGGCCTCTGTCACAGCAACCGCTCCGGAACCTCGCAGACGTCAATGGCTCGCACGCCACGGGCTCGCGCCACGGCAAGTTGGGCCTTGTCCGCCGACACCAGTGTTGCTGACGCAGCCTCCGCCGCGAGGACGTACGCGACATCGGGTACGCGCAGCCCAGCAGTGAGGGCGAGGTCGTACGCAGCGACCGCGAACATGTGCGGGTCCGACTCGGGGATCGCCACCCTCGAGAGGGCCCCGAGGATGGCACGTGCCGCGGGCTCACCGATCCTGTTCAGGCGCACGGCGACGACCAGGGCCGCGGCCACCTCGAGCAGGAAGTTCGGTGGACCGACGGCTTCCACGGCCCGTTCGGCGAGCGCATTGGCAACGCGTACCGCACCTTCACGGTCACGCTCGTCGGGCAGGGCCCACCGCAGCACGACGCTCGCGTCGATGACGATGTCCGTCACTCGGATTCCCCCGAGAAGGCGGCAGGAACTGCAGGAGGCGGGCACCGAACGCATCCCGGACCTCGTTGAGGATGGCATCCGCCGTGTCGTGCGGTCCGCTCGGCGGCTGCCCGAGCTTGCTCAACTCCAGGATCTCGGCGATCGCCTCACGCCGTCGCTCGAGCATCCGGTCCCAGGTGTCCGGCCAGTGCTCCCGGTTCCAGCGCCTGACCCGATCCTCACCTGCGTCTGGCGCGGTGCCGTACGGCGCAACCACCTCGCGCGCCCCCGTGGATGTTTCAGGCTCCGCCACCTCGAGCGCTGACGCCGGGACCCGCACCGCCCCGCCGATCCGCACCGCGGGCAACGTCCCGTCCGCGATCCGCCGCCGCACCGTGCGCAGGCTGATCCCGAGGCGTTCCGCCACCTCGGCCGCCGTCAGGTAGCGCGTCTCGTCCATGACAAGGACCATGCCATGAGTGCCGTCCGATGTCAAATGATGTCAGGTGATGCCATTCACGTCCTGATGAGGCACGTTGTCGCCCGCGTGGACGATGTTGTCGAACTGCCGCCAGAGCACGATCACCAGCACCGCGGACCCCACGAACCCGAACCAGAATGGCGCCGTGATCCCCCAGGTCGCCGCCAGCCAGCCGCCGATCGGCGCGCCGATCACCATCCCCAGCATCACCCCCACGTGGTAGACGCCCGTGACCCGGCCCAGCAACTCGTCGGGGACCGCGCGCTGGCGGACCGCCGTGGACGTCGTTCCCCAGATGAACGCATGCGCCCCGAACACCACGAACATCGCCAGCACCACCGCCGCCTGCGTCGTGAGCGCCAGCACCAGGTGCGTGATCGTCTCGATCACCAGGCCGACGCGCATGATGTCGGCCAGCGAGAACCGTCGCTCCAGGCGCCCGTACGACGCCGTGCCGACAAGCCCGCCGATCGCCATCGCCGTCGTCAGCAGCCCGAAGCCGACAGCGCTCATGCCCAGCCGCTCCTGGGCGTAGAGCACGAGCACCGCCCAGGCCGCGCCGAACGTGATGTTGAAGGCGACGATCGTGAGCGCGAGCGTGCGCATCGGGGGGTGGTGCAGCAGCCAGCGGAGACCCTCGGCGATGTCGGCGCGGATGCTCGTGCGCTCCCGGGCGGCCTCGCCGGGCGCGGGCTCCACGCTCTCGCGATACGTGAGGCGCGCCACGAGGACGGCACCCAGGAGGAACCCCGCCGAATCGGCCACGAACGGGATCGCCATGCCCAGTGCGAACAGCGCCGCCCCGATCGGGGGTGCGATCAGCTGGTTGGTCAGCAGCACCGAACCCTGCAGACGGGCGTTCGCGATGCCCAGGTCCTCGCGCCGGACGAGCCGCGGCAGCAGGGAGCCCGAGCCCACGTCGGCGAACGTCTCGGCCGTTCCCAGCGCAAACAATGCCGCCAGCACCACGGCGATTGACACCGCGTCGGCGAGGATCGTCGCGGCCAGCACGCCAAGGACCACCGCCCGCACCACGTTCACGATCGCGATCAGCCGGCGCCGGTCGATCCGGTCCGCAAGCGCGCCCGCGTAGAACCCGAACAGCAGCACCGGCAGGTTCTGGGCGAGGGCCGCCATCGACACGAGCAGCGGGTCGCGTGTCTGCGACGCCACCAGCAGCGGCCCGGCAGCCAGCGCGATGCCGTCCCCGACGTTGGTGATGACCGATGAGGCCAGGAGCAGCCGGAAGCTCCGGCCCAGCCGGGCAGGGGCGATCGTCTCGGCGGCGCGCGCGAGCGGGTTCGGCATGGGCGGGGAATCCTACTCCCCGGCGCCAGGGGTCTGGCGCGACCCTATCGGACGGGGACGGTGCCCTCATGGAGCGTGACGATGCCGCCGGTCAGCCCCTGCCAGCGGACGTCCACCAGGCCCGCCTCGCCCATGATCTCGGCGATCCGCTCGGGCGACGGATAGGCCTGGACGCTCCGGACGAGGTAGCTGTAGGCGCCGCCCTGCCCTGCCAGCCTCCCGATGACCGGGACGATGCGATCGAACCACCAGCGCATGAACCGTGCGAGCCGGCTGCGCGGGCGGGCGATCTCGAGACACAGCACCTTGCCGCCCGGACGCACGGACCGGGTCATCTCCTCGAAGCCGCGCCGGTAGTCGGGCAGGTTGCGCATGCCGAAGGCAATCGTCGCGGCGTCGAAGGAGGCGTCGCCGGTGGGCAGGTTCAGCGCGTCGCCGACGACGTACGACAGGCCCGCCCGCGAGGCGTAGCGCTCGACCGCCACCGCCGTCATCCCCGGCGACAGGTCGACGCCCTGCACGCGACCACCCGGCTGCACCCGTGCCCACAGGTCCGCGGCCACCTTGCCCGTGCCGGACGCCACGTCGAGCGCCGCCATCCCGGGACGCAGCGCGGCCCTCGTCACGAGGAGGCGGCGCCAGCGCGGCTCCTGGAACGCGGAGATCAGCAGGTTCATCAGGTCATAGCGGCGGGAGATCCGGTCGAACATGACCTGGACCTCGGGCTGGGCCGCGGCGTTGCCATCGCCGGTGGAGGCCCCGGACGGCGTGTGATCGGGCGACAGGGTCATGCGGACTGCTCCAGCAGAGGGCGGATCGCGGCGGCGACTCGCGCCGGGCCGGTGATGGGCGTTGTGTGCGAGGCCCCGTCGACGTCCGCGCGGCGGGCGCCGGGGATCCGGGCGGCAAGGGTATCGGCAAGCGGCGCATAGAACGGTTCGCTCGCGGTGCCGGTGAGGATGGTGACGGGGGCCGCGATCCGGCGCAGGCCGTCGGGGTCGAGGCCGGTCTGGGCGACGTCGGCGAGGGCGCCGTCACCCTCACGAGCGAGGAAGGTCTGCGGCACGCTCGGGCAGGCGGTCCCAGGCTGCGTCCCCGGCGACGATGCGCAGGAACGTCTCCGCGGCGGCAGGCGCGCCGCCGTCGCGATGGGCGGTGGCGGTCGCCTCGGCCGCGCGCAGGAACCAGGCATGCCACTCGCCCTCGGCGAGCGGACCGTACGGCGGCTCGTACGCGGCGACGGCGATCACGCGCTCGGGACGTCGGGCTGCCAGCTCCAGGGCGACCACACCGCCGAAGGAGACGCCGACCACGGCCGCCCGCTCGATCCCGCGCGCGTCCAGGTACGCGGTGAGGTCCTCGATGTGGGTGGCCACCTCGATCGGGCGCGGGCGCAGGATGCGGCTCGTCCCGGACCCGCGGCGGTCGATCGCGTGCACGGTGATATCACCGGGTCCCGCGAGCGCCGCCGCCAGGCGGTCGAGCTGGGCCGCCGTGGAGAGCGTGCCGTGCAGGAGCAGGACTGCCAGCGGCCCCGATCCGGTCACGCGCCAGCCGATGGCCTCGCCGCCGGGGCGGGCGAGCTCACCCGACCGCTCGCCCGCGAGCAGCGCGCGCACCGCGTCACGGCGCAGCTTGCCCCCCGTCGTGCGGGGCAGCGCATCCAGCATCGTGAGGTTGACCGGCACCTTGAAGCCGGCGAGGGACGCGCGCGCATGCACCTCGATCGCCTCGGACCCCGGGTCGGCGTGCCCGTCGCGCAGGACGAGCGCCGCGACGGGGACGGCGCCCCAGACGTCGTCCGGGCAGCCGATCACGCACGCCTCGGCGACGTCGGGGTGGGCCTCGAGCACCTGCTCCACCTCGGCGGGGGCGATGTTCTCGCCGCCCCGCACGATCCTGTCCGTCCGGCGGTCCACGATGACCAGGCGGCCGTCGCCGTCCAGCCTGCCGAGGTCGCCGGTCCGCAGCGGCTCGTCGGGGCCCGCCACCGGCCCCCCGATGTACCCCGAGCATCGGGAGGGACCGCGCACCACGATCTCGCCCACGCCGTCCGGTCCGGCATCCTCGATCGTGATGGCAACCCCGGGGAGCGGCCGCCCTGCCGTCGCGGGCGCTTCCGCGTCGGCCGCCGCCTCCGCCGAAGGCAATGCCGTGACCCCGGAACCCATCTCCGACAGGCCGTACGTGGGCACCACCGGCCAGCCTGCACGGAGCGCGCGACGGACCAGCCCGACCGGGATCGCGCCGCCGCCCAACGGCACCGCACGCAACGACGACGGCGGCGCGGCATCGCCCGACGCATCGAGCACCCGGCGGAGCTGCGAGGGCACCAGCGATACGTGGCTGGGGGCCGGCACCAGACCTGCGTCCCCCAGCGCCGCGAGCAGCGCTGCAGGGTCGCCTGGCGCGACCACCGTGACCGGGACCCGGGCGGCGATCGCCCGCCAGACGATGCCCAGGCCCGCGACGTGCGCCACACCGAGCGGCAGGATCCACCCGGTCGCGGGCGGGAGGACGGCGGCCCAGGCATCCGCCGACGCCGCGAGCGCGCGGTGGGACAGCACGACGCCCTTCGGCCGGCCCGTCGTCCCTGACGTGAGGATGACCACCGCGGGGGCCTCAGGGTCGGGAGCCTCCACCACCGGGCGTCAACCCCACTGGCCGCCGGCCGGCCAGATCCGCGACCCGCAGCACCAGGGCCGGCTGCAACGCGTCCACCGCCGCGGTCCGCTCGCGATCGGTGAGGCCGGACGGGATCGGGCAGGCGACGGCACCCGCCCGCAGCACGCCCAGGATCGCCGGGAGCATGTCGGGGACCTGGTCCGCCAGCAGCGCGACCCGCTCTCCGGGTCCCACGCCGGCGCCGGCGACCATCTCCGCCACGGTGGCGACCATGGCGTCCAGGCCGGCCCAGGTCACGATCCCGTCGTCGTGGACCAGGGCTGGCACATCGGGAACGGCGTGCGCGTGCTCCGCGAGCAGGCGCTCCGCAAGCCAGGGTGTGCCGGCGTGCGGCCCGACGTGCCCGCGGCGTGCGGGGCCGGCCTGCGCGGGCCCGGGGCCGGTCGCCGTCATGCGTCGCGCACCCGGTACCGCTCCACGGCCGTCTCGTCCACCGCAATTCCGAGGGCCGTGGAACCCTCGCCGCCGGGCGCCCGCATCCGGCCATCCTCGATCACCAGCGGCTCGGTGAGCAGGTCATCCTCCAGCAGGTCCACGGTCACAAGGCCGTGGTCGCGGTCCGCTGCGGGCCACCCGGGCAGGTCCGAGAACTGGGTCACCCACGACGCGCACGCCAGGGCCGCGGCAAGCCCGATGCCGGTTTCGAACAGCGACGACACCACCACCGGGATGCCGCGCGGCGTCGCCATCGACTCGATCCGCGCGACGGCCATCGTGCCGCCGACACGGGCGGGCTTCACCACCAGGACGTCGGCAGCGTCGTGGTCGAGCAGCAGGTGGGCGGCCTCGACCGAGGCGACGGCCTCGTCGGCCGCGACCGGCACCCCCACCCGGCGGCGCAGGCTGATGAGGCCCTCGATGTCCGGCGCGGCGAGCGGCTGCTCCACGTACTGCAGATCGAAGTCGTCCAGCGCGGTGAGGACCTCCACCGCGGTCGGCAGGTCCCAGGTCCCGTTGGCGTCCAGGCGCAGGGCGATCGCGTCGCCGACGGCGGCCCGGACGGCGGCCACCCGTGCGACGAGGTCCGCCACCGGCTCCTCGGGACGCCGCCTTGAGCTTGATGGTCCGGAAGCCTGCCGCCACGCGACCGGCGGCCTCTTCGGCAGCGTGCTCGCGGTCCAGCGCGGCGACCAGCGCGTTCACGCCGATTCCCCGGGCACCCGGGCGAGCGTCGGCGCCCTGCCTGGTGGCGGCCCCCGCGAGGGCGGCGAGCAGGGCGCGCCCTGCCGCACCCTCGGCCTCGAGGGACGCCGGTGCTGGGCACGTCCGGTGCTCAGCCGCACGCGGGCGACGAGCCGCTCGAGGGCCGGTGCCGCGGCCAGGTCCTCCAGGACGGCCTCGCCCCAGCCGATGACCCCGTCGTCGGAGGTGACCTTGACCAGCCACGAGTCGCGCGCCGTCCACGTTCTTGCGGCGTTCGTGAACGGCGCGCGGAACGGGACGCGGACGCGGGTGATCTCCATGGACGGCATCAGGACGGACCTCCACCGATGGCGCCCGCGAGCGCGAGCCCGAGGGCGAACAGGAGCCCGTGCCAGAGCGAGAGCCGGGCGGTTCCCTTGAGGACGAGATTGAGCTCCCGGCGCTCGCCAAACCCGAAGACCTTCACGAGCAGCGGGCGCGCGAGCGGCAGGGTGAGCAGGGGGAGCACGACACCGATGTCGCCGAGGTCCCCGGATCCACCCGACGGCGTGCCGGCAATCCACCACCAGAATGGGAGCAGCGTGGGCACCGCGTACGCGACCCCGAGGAGCAGCGCGTACTCGGCCTGGGTCGCACGCTCCCCGATCACGACGCGCCAGCGTGCGCTTGCCGGCCTCGGTGTCGGTGGGGATGTCGCGCAGGTTGTTGACGACGAGGATCGCCGTGATCAGCGCCCCCGGCGGCACGGCGGCCGCCAGGTACAGCGGCTCCAGCGTCAGCGTCTGCAGGTAGGCGGTCCCGGCCACCGCGACCAGGCCGAAGAAGATGAAGACGAAGACCTCGCCCAGTGCCTTGTAGCCGTACGGGAACGGCCCGCCGGTGTAGGCGATCGCCGCCACCACGGCCAGCACGCCCAGCAGCAGCAGCACCCACCCGCCGACGGCGACGAGGTACAGCCCCACGACCCCGGCCAGGCCGATGACGATCGCCATCGCGATCTCCAACTGGCGCTCGGTCACGAGCCCGGCCGCCGCGACCCGGAGTGGCCCCTGGCGGGCCTCGGTGTCCGCCCCGCGCCGGAAGTCGGACAGGTCGTTGGAGAAGTTGGCCAGGATCTGCAGCAGGAGCGCGACGGCGAGGCAGGCGAGCGCGGTGTCGAGCCGCAGGGGCGCACCGGTCGCCATCGCGGCACCCAGGCCGACCACCACGCCCGCGGCGGCGGCGGGCAGCGTGTTCGGCCGGGCCGCGCGGACCCAGATCGAGAGGGCCGACGGCCGGGTGGGCGGCAAGGACGGGGCCGGAGCGGCGGACGTCATCAGGGGCGCCGCGGATAGGTGCGGTAGGCGGGCTTGCGCTTGGCGAGGAACGCCTTCGACCCCTCGTGGGCCTCATCGGTCGTGTAGTAGAGGCCCGTCGCGTTGCCCGCGAACTCCTGGAGACCGGCGAGCCCGTCGGTGGCGACCAGGAACGCGGACTTGAGGAACCGGATCGCCGTGGGGCTCATGTCGAGGATCTCGTCGGCCCACTGGACGCCTTCGGCCTCGAGGTCCCCGAGCGGGACGACCTTGTTCACGAGGTTCATCGCCAGCGCCTCCTCGGCGTTGTACTGGCGGCACAGGAACCAGATCTCCTTGGCCTTCTTGTCCCCCACCAGCCGGGCCAGCAGGCCCACGCCGAAGCCGGCATCGAAGGAGCCCACCCGCGGGCCCACCTGGCCGAAGATCGCGTTGTCCGACGCGATCGACATGTCGCACACGATGTGCAGCACGTGGCCGCCGCCGATGGCATAGCCGTTGACGAGCGCGATGACCGGGATCGGCAGGGAACGGATCTGGCGCTGGAGGTCGAGCACGTTGAGGCGCGCGACACCGTCGGTGTCGAGGTAGCCGCCCTCGGCGCTCTTGTACTTCTGGTCCCCGCCTGAGCAGAAGGCCTTGTCGCCCTCGCCGGTGAGCAGGACGCAGCCGATCCGCGCGTCATCGCGGATGCGCGCGAAGGCGTCGATGAGCTCGCGCACGGTCTGCGGCCGGAAGGCGTTGCGGACCTCCGGGCGGTTGATGGTGACCTTGGCGATGCCGGTACCGGAGTGCTCGTACCGGATGTCCTTGTATTCGACGGCGGGGGTCCACGTCACGGGCGACGTCATGCGGCGCGATCCTCCTGCAGGAACGTTGAGACGAGGCGGGCGAAGGCCTCGGGCTGTTCGTCATGGGGGGTGTGGCCGGCGCCGTCGACGACCTCGAGGCGGGCACCGGGGATGCCTGCGGCGACCTGTTCGGCGCGTGGCCGGCCGACGATGTCGAGCGCACCGGTGATGACCAGTGTCTGGGCGGTCACCTCGTCGAGTCGCGCCAGGAGCGGCTCCATGACGCCCTGGCCAGCGGCCCGGAGCGACGCTGCGAGCCCTGCCGGGTCATTGGCGAGGCGCATGGCGCGAATCCGCCGCGCGCGCTCGGGTGCCAGCGCTGCATGGCTGGCGAACACGGGGCTGGTCTCCCACTCGTCCACGAACGCGGTGATACCGCCCTGCTCGATCCGGGCTGCCAGCGCGTCGTCGGCACGCCGACGCGCGGCGCGGGCCCCCGGGTCCGCGATTCCGGCCGACGGGCTCTCGAGGACGAGGCGATCGACGACCTCCGGGTGGGCGACGGCCAGGCGCAGGGCGATCCGGGCGCCCAGGCTGTAGCCGAGGACATCCGCGGGCGCCGCCGCCAGTCGATCAAGGATCGCTGCCAGGTCGGCGGCCATCCGCTCGACCGTCGCCAGGGCCGGATCGTCGAGATGGCTCCGCCCGTGGCCCGGCAGGTCCAGGACGATGCAACGACGTCCCGGCCCGAGCGTCCCGAGGTGCTCTGTCCAGGCGGCGGCGCTGCCCGTGAAACCGTGGATGAGGAGGAGGGGTGCACCCGTTCCCACCTCGGCCACGTTCCAGTCGATCCCGCCCACGAGCATCAGAACGCCCTCCGTGCGGGCGCACGCGTCACGGCGTAGCCGACGTGCTTCGCCAGCGCCTGGTGGAGCAGCAGGTTCCGCGCCCGGTCGGTGCGCACCTCCAGCACCTGGACGCCGGGCCGCGCGAGCGAGTCGGCCAGGGCGGCCTCGAGGTCGGCCATGCCGGCGACCAGGTGGTGCTCCCCGCCGAGCGCCTCCACGATCGGCGCGACGTCCACGCCGTGGGGCGTCCCGAACAGCTCCTCGTAGTGCTCGGGCAAGCCGGACCCCGCCGGGACATCGGCCTGGGCCTGCGGCAGGAACGAGAAGATCCCGCCGCCGTCGTTGTTGAGCAGCACGATCGTGGCCGAGAGGCCGTGCAGCTTCGCCGCGAGCAGTGCGTTGAGGTCGTGGAGGAAGCTCACGTCACCGATGACAAGCGCCACCGGCCCCGCGTTGACGGCAGCCGCGCCGAGCGCGCTCGACACGACGCCGTCGATGCCGTTGGCGCCCCGGTTCGAGCGGACCGTGATCCGCTTGTCGGTCGCCGGGAACCAGGCATCGAGGTCGCGGACGGGCATGGAGCTGCCGGCCCACAGCACCGAGCCGTCCGGCAGCGCGCTGGCGAGGGCCGGGATCACGGCGCCCTCGAAGGGCTCGGTGACATCGGCCGCCCATGCCCTCATCGCCTTGACCACCGTCTTCTCGGCAGCCTGCCAGTCGCGGGTCCAGCCGAGCGTCCGCACGTTGGAGCCCAGCTTCACCGTGAGCGAGTGGGCGGTGGCCGCCGGGTCCGCCTGGACGAAGGTGGTGGGCAGGAGCGCGGCCTCACGCCAGCCGCCGTCGCCATCGAGGACGATCTGGGCGGGCCGCGTCCGCTCCAGCAGCTGCAGGATGGGCTTCGAGGTGGGCATGGCGCCGGTGCGGATGACGAGGTCGGGCGCGTGCCGGTCGATCCAGGTGCCAGGCCGGACGATCTGGTCGGCGCGCGTGACAACGCGCTTCTTGTCGTGGGGTCCGGCCCGCAGGCCCGAGAGCGGGTCGGCGAGGATCGGGTAGCCGGTGGCGCGGGCCAGGCCCACGAGCGCCTCGGGAAGCTCCGGATCGTCGTCCGGACCGGCGATGATCAGGCCGCGGACCGTCCGCGCAAGGAGCGTGGCCAACTCGCCGAGGACCTCGTCGTCGAGCAGCGGGGTGCCCGGGATCACCGACACGAACGGCGGCTGGGGCGCGCCTGGTGCAAGGCTCCCGTCGGGGAGCAGCGGCTCGCGCAGGGGAACGTTGATGTGCACGGGGCCCGCGGGACCGGCGGCGGCCACGGCAACCGCGCGACCCGCCACCGAGCGGAGATGGGCCAGCGTCGCCGGGGCGCCGTCCATCAGTGGGAGCTCCGCGTACCACTTGGCGGCGCGCCCGTAGAGGAAGCGCTGGTCGATGGTCTGCGGCGCGCCGCGGTCCTGCAGCTCGGGTGGGCGATCCGCGGTGAGCACGACGAGCGGCACCCGCGAGAGCTGGGCCTCCACGACGGCCGGCGCGAAGTTGACGACCGCGGTGCCCGACGTGGCCAGGAGCACCACCGGGCGGCCGCTGGTGCGCGCCATGCCCAGGGCGAAGAAGCCGGCCGCGCGCTCGTCGAGGAGGACGCGGACGGTCAGCTGGGGCGTGGTCTTGAGCGCCAGCGCGAGGGGGGTGGATCGGGAGCCCGGGCAGACGACCGCCTGCTCGACCCCGGCCGCGACCAGCCCGTCGACGAAGGCCCGCAGGCCCGCAGCGTTGCTCATCGCCTCACCCCTCGTCCTGGGGGATGCCCAGGGCCGACACCACCGCGCGCAGCTTGATCCGGGACTCCTCCCATTCCAGGTCGGGATCCGAGTCCGCCACGATGCCGCAGCCCGCGAACAGCGTGGCCCGCGTGCGATCCACGATCCCGCAGCGCAGGGCGACGCACAGCTCGCCGTCGCCGTCGGCGCCCAGCCAGCCGATGGGGCTCGCGTACCAGCCGCGGTCGTAGCCTTCGTGCTCGTCGATCATCGCAAGCGCCTGCTCCCGTGGTTCGCCGCCCACCGCGGGAGTGGGATGAAGACGCTCGCCCAGCGCGAGCAGGCCCTGGTCCTCGCGCGTGGTCCCCGAGATCTCGGTGACAAGGTGCTGCACGAAGCGCAGGGTCATGATCCCGGGCCGCGGTTCGACCTCCAACGTGTCGGCGACCGGCCGCAGCAGGCCGCGGATGGAGTCCACGACGATCGCGTGCTCCTCGCGGTCCTTCTCGGAGTCGAGGAGGGCCTGGGCGAGGAGCGCGTCCTCGGTGGCGTCCTGGCCCCGGCGGATGGTGCCCGCAACGGCGACGGTCCGGAAGGTGCGTCCTTCGGTCCGCACGAGGCGCTCGGGCGTGGCGCCGAGGAAGGTCCGGCCGGAGCGGCGGAAGGCATACGTGGTGGACTCGGGGGCGCTCGCCGCCAGGCGCCGGAGGGCGTTGGGAACGTCCAGCTCCAGGGGCGAGCGCATGTCCACGCGGCGCGCCAGGACCACCTTGTCGATGCGGCCCCGGCCAACGGCGCCCGCGTACATGCCCACGAGCCGCCGGAAGTGGTCCCGCGACGGGAGCTCCTCGGTGACCCGGAGCGGCGCGACCACCGGCATGGCGACGATGCCGCCGGGCGCCGGAGTGAGGGCGGCGGCACGTCCGGCGAGCTGTTCCCACAGGCGCTCCAGCTCCCGCGGCGAGCGAGCACCCGACACGGAGGCACCGGTCAGCTCGGTCTGGCCGTCCGCCACCTTGAGCATGAGCTCGGGCAGGACGAGTGAGCTGGCCCCGAACGGCCCCCAGGGGTCGTCGGCGGCGGGCCGGCGCCCGGTGAAGCCCATCGCGCCGAGCAGCGTTGGACCACCGGCGGCGCCCGGTGCGATGCCGATCCGGGCATCGGCCACGAGCGCCCGCCAGGCGGCCTCGGCCTCGCGGAAGCGCGCCCCGCCCTCGGCTTCGACGGCCCACGCCCGCCCGATGCCGACCAGCGCCATCCCCTCCGACGGGCGCAGCCAGAGGGCAGCCTCGAGGTCCGCCTCGACAGCAGCGGCGTAGAGGGCGATGGGATCGACCGCTGCGATCTCGACGGTTACCGCAAGCAGCGTGCCGTCGGGCGCATCGGGCAGTGCCCGCAGGCGCTCCGCGATGCCGGGATCCGTGTCCGGCAGGACGTGGGGCCGCGCGTGGGGCCGACCGCGGTCGATTGCGGTCACCGGGCTGCCTCCGGGAAGCTCCAGCCTTCGGACGGGGGCGGCACCTCGCCGATCCGCTCCGCCGGGACGCCTGCGCTGCGCAGGAGCGTGGCCCGCAGTGCCGGATAGGCATCCTCCAGGCGCGCCGGCTTGTCCGCGAGGAGCCAGCGCGCGACCACCTCGTTGATCGCGCCGAACCAGGCGATGCTCACGATCCGCGTGTCCATCGGCGGTGCGGCCCCGGCAGCCACGGCCTCGTCGAGGTAGCCGGCGATCAGGACGGCGAAGCGCGCATGGAGCGCGTTGGTCTCAGCCTGGAACACGCGTCCGGCGCCCGCCGTGTCGAGGAACAGCAGGCGGGCCATGGTCCGGTGGCCCGCGAACGTGGTGAGGACCGTGTGGATGGCCGCCTCCGCCTTCGCGACGGGCTCGGTCTCGAGCGCGACGGCCTTCTCCACCCTCGCGACGAGCTTGTCGGCGGTGGTGGCCATCAGCTCGCGGAAGATGGCGTCCTTGCTGGGGAAGTGGAAGTAGATGCCACCCTTTGAGGTCTCGGCCGCCTCGGCGATGTCATCGACCGCGGTGTCCCGGTAGCCGCGCGTGGAGAACGTGGAGAATGCGGCGTCAAGGATCCGCTCGCGGCGGCTGCGGCTCTGCTCGGTGGCGTCGGGACGGGCCATGGATCACGCCCTCTGCGGTTCGCTCCAGCAACCGACTGACCAGTCGGTCGGTCGATGTGGATGCTAGCGCAAAGTCGCACGTAAGCGGTTGCTGCCACTGTCGGGGGTATGGATCCTGTTCGACTCGGCCTTGCCGTCCGCGCTCTCCGCCGCCGCCGCGGCTGGACCCAGCTCCACCTCGCCGAGGAGGCCCGCCTATCGCAGGCCGCAGTCAGCCGCTGCGAGCGGGGCGAGGTGGACACGCTCACGCATCGGACGCTCCTCGACATCGCCGACGCGCTCGGAGCAAAGGTCACGGTGACGATCACGTGGCACGGCGAGGAGCTGGACCGCCTGCTCGACGCCGCGCACGCTGACATCGTCGAGGCCGTTGTGCGCCTGCTGCGGGCGGCCGGATGGGAGGTGATCCCGGAAGCAACCTTCTCCGTGTACGGCGAGCGCGGCTCGATCGACGTGCTCGCGTATCACCCTGGGACCGGCGCGCTGCTGGTGATCGAGGTCAAGTCGGTCGTGCCGGACATGCAGGCGATGCTCTCGGCACTGGACCGCAAGGTCCGCCATGCGCCGTCGGTCGCCATGGCGCGCGGGTGGAAGGTCGCGAGCGTCTCGCGCGTGCTCGTGCTGCCAGACGACCGGACCGCGCGGCGGCGGATCGAGACCCACGCGGCCACGATCGACCAGCTCATGCCGCTGCGGACGGCCGCGGTGCGGCGGTGGCTTGTCGATCCGGCTGCCTCGATCGGCGGCGTCCTGTTCCTGCCGATCGCCGGGCGTGCAGTTGGGCGCCACCGGATCGGCCGGTCGAGGCCTTCCTGACCATCGCCAGCGGCCGCGTCGTCTCCAGCGGCTGCCAAATAGTCAGAGGACGACTGTTCGTCAACGCGCTTGCTCCATCGAGCCCTTGAATCGCGCACCTGGACCCGGATTCGGCCCAATGCCACTGCCAAAACCGCGCCTGGCGCAGATTCTGTCAGCTTCGGCCTGACGAACAGTCGTCCTTTGTCTGAGCGGCGGAAATCTGGCGTTGCGGCGGGCCGCGACGGAACGGCCCTCGCGTGGCGGAACGGCCCTCGCGTGGCGGCGGACCGCGGAGGGGCGTGACAATTCGCGCCGTGCTGGGCCACGCGGACCGACCGGACACGCAGGCCCCCGCGATCCGGTCGACTACGGTGTCGGGGCCAGCTCGTCGAGGCGGTCGTCGCGCCCGATGAGCGTCAGCTGGTCGCCGGCCTGCACCACCTCGGCGCCCGCCGGGTTGACCGTCACCTCGTTGCCCCGTCGCAGGGCGATGACGGTGAGCCCCAGGCGATCGAGCAGCCCCACCTCGTCCAGCCGTCGGCCGAGGAAGAGTGCGGTGGGCGTGATGGTCAGCACGCCGAAACGCGGCCCGATGTCGAGGAAGTCCACCACGGCCGGGACGTGGAAGGAGTGGGCTGTCCGCTCGCCCATCTCGCGCTCCGGCTGGATGGTGCGGTCCGCCCCGACGCGCTCGAGAATCGAGGCATGGACGTCCGAGGCGGCCTTGGCGATGACGTTGCGCACCCCGAGCTGCTTGAGCAGCATCGTCACGATGATGCTCGCCTCGAGGTTGACGCTGATCCCGACGATCGCATGCTCGAAGTCGGCCGCGCCCAGCGCGCGCAGACCGGCCTCGTTCGTGGCGTCCATGACGACGGCGCGCGTGACCTGGGGCGCGATCGCGTTGACCACCTCCTCATTGCCGTCCACGGCGAGGACCTCGTGGCCCAGCGTCATCAGCTCCCGGGCGGCGGCCGACCCGAATCGCCCGAGACCGATCACGAGGACGGCGTGCTTCATGGCGCTCCCTTCCGGTGGCTATCCGATGCGGACTGATTCGACGGGGTAGGTGTAGAGCCGCGGCTGCTCGCGGGCGGTGAGGGCGAGGACGAGGGTGAGCGGCCCCAGCCGGCCGGTGAACATCGCGATCGCGAGCAGGACCAGCGACGGGTCCTCCAGGCCGGGTGTGATCCCGGTGGACGAGCCCACGGTCGCCAGTGCCGAAACCGACTCGAACAGGGTGTCGGTGTACGCCAATCCCGTCTGGGCGGTAAGCACCAGCGCGACGATGAAGACGGCACCCATGAACAGCACCGCCACCGACAGCGCGCGGGCGACGATCGCTGGCGGCAGGCGGCGCCCGAAGGCTTCGACGGCATCGCGACCACGGATGGTGGAGACGACGGTGGCCAGCAGCACCGCGAAGGTGTTGACCTTGATGCCGCCGCCGGTGGAGCCGGACGCCGCGCCGATGAACATCAGGGCGATGGCGAAGAACAGCGACTGCATCATCAGGCCGCCGGTCGGCACCGCGGCGAATCCGGCGGTCCGCAGCACCGTGGACTGGAACGCGGCGTTGACCACCTTGTCCACCGGCTGGAGCGGCCCCAGCGTCTGGGGATTGGACCACTCGAACCAGGCGAACGCGACCGTCCCGCCCGCCAGCAGGACCGCCGTGACCAGGAGCACCAGCTTCGTCTCGAGCGCGAGTCGGGTCCAGCGGCGAACGACCGCCACATCTGCCAGGATCGCGTACCCGAGCCCGCCCGCGACGATGAGCGCGCCGAGCGACGCCAGGATCAGCGGCTGGTCGTTGTACGGGATGAAGCTGGTGAAGCCTCCGAGGACGTCGAACCCTGCGTTGTTGAACGCCGAGACGGCGTGGAAGACGCCGTACCAGGCGGCCTGGAGGGGATCGCTGCCCGTCGAGGCGAACAGGAGCGCGAGGACGGCAGCGCCGATGGCCTCTGCTGTGAAGGCGAACACCGCGATCCGGCGCACGGTGCTGCGAACCGCGCCCAGGTCCCGCACGCCCACAGTCTCCTGGGCCACGATCCGGTCACGGAGCGCGGTTCTGCGGCTCACGCGGAGGAAGAGGACCAGGGTGGAGCCGGCCATGAAGCCGAGCCCGCCCGCCTGGATCAGCAGCAGGATGGCCACCTGGCCGATCGGGCTCCAGTAGGTCCCCGAGTCCACCACCTGGAGGCCGGTCACCGACACGGCAGAGGTTGCAGTGAACAGCGCGGTGACCGGGTCGGTCCACGTCCCCTGCGCTGATGCGAGTGGGGTCGTGAGAACCACGGTGCCCAAGGCGATCAGCAGCAGGAAGCCCGCCGCGAGGATCGCGGCGGGCGGTCTGGGTTTGCGGGGGACGATGTCTGGCCCGCCGAGCGTCACCCGCAGCGGGTTCCGCCTCGTATGCCGGGCCCGGCCGACGTCGGCCGTGGGCTGCTCGGCGGATCCGGTCATACGGGCGCGGGCAGCCCCCCGGGCTCGGTCAGTGGGCCTTGGTGTAGGCGACGGCCACCGCGCCGAGCTTCTGCTCCACGCCCTGGAGGCACTCCAGCTCGGAGGCCGTGAGCGGGGCCGGCTGGAGGCCCATGGAGGACGGGTCTGCGAGCGGGGCGCCCTGGGCGAAGACCAGGACGATATCGGCGTTCAGCGACGCCTCCGTCTCCTGGAGCAGGGCGATGCCGCTGCGATCGAGGCGGGCCCAGTTCCAGCCGATGTCGTTCATGGATCATGTCTCCTGCGGCGGTTGGCGGGATTATCCCGCGTCGGACGGCCTGCTGTCACGCGCCTTGCGCGCAAAGGCGAACGGCCCGCCGGGGATGCCGGCGGGCCGAAGTGTGTGCGGGATCCGGGCGATCGCCCGGGCGGAGGCTAGACCTCCTTGAACTCACCCTCGACCGTCTCGTCACCCTCGGGGGCGGCCTCGCCCTGCGAGGCCTGCTCGCCACCGGGCTGCTCGCCGCCGGGCTGCTCGCTCGCGGCCGCGCCGGCCTGGTAGGCGGCCGTGGACACCCGGTTGAGCGTCTCGATGATCTTGTCCATGCCGGCCCGGATCAGCTCGAGGTTGTCGCCCTTGAGCGCCTCGCGCAGCCCGGCGACCTGCGTCTCGACCTCGGCCTTGTCCTCGGAGGACACCTTGTCGCCGAGATCCTTGAGCGTGCGCTCGGCCTGGTACGTGAGCTGCTCGGCCTGGTTGCGGAGCTCGACCTCCTCGCGCCGCTTCTTGTCGTCGTCGGCGTGGGACTCGGCGTCGCGGACCATCCGGTCCACGTCGTCCTTGCTGAGCATCGAGGACGCGGTGATCCGGACCTGCTGCTCCTTGCTGGTGGCGCGATCCTTCGCCTTGACGTCGAGGATGCCGTTCGCATCGATGTCGAACGTCACCTCGACCTGCGGGATGCCGCGGGGCGCCGGCGGGATGCCGTCAAGGATGAACTTGCCCAGCGTCTTGTTGTCCTGCGCGAAGTCACGCTCGCCCTGGAGGACGTGGATCTCAACCTGGCTCTGGTTGTCCGAGGCCGTCGAGAACACCTGCGACTTCGAGGTCGGGATGGTGGTGTTGCGGTCGATCAGGCGGGTCATCACGCCGCCCAGCGTCTCGATGCCGAGGCTCAGCGGGGTGACGTCGAGGAGGAGGACGTCCTTCACCTCGCCGCCGAGGACACCGGCCTGGATGGCCGCGCCGATGGCCACGACCTCGTCCGGGTTGACGCCGCGGTGCGGCTCCTTGCCGAACAGGGCCTTGACGGCCTCCTGGACCGCCGGCATCCGGGTCATACCGCCGACGAGGATGACCTCGTTGATGTCGGAGGGCTTGAGGCCCGCGTCCTTGAGGGCTGCGATGACCGGGGTCTTGGTCTTCTCGATGAGATCGCCCACGAGCGACTCGAGCTTGGCCCGGGTGAGGCCCACGACGAGGTGCTTGGGACCGGTCGCGTCGGCCGTGATGTACGGCAGGTTGATCTCGGTGGACGCCGTCGAGGACAGCTCGATCTTGGCCTTCTCGGCCGCCTCCTTGAGGCGCTGCAGGGCCTGCTGGTCCTTCGCGAGGTCCATGCCCTGTTCCTTCTTGAACTCGTCGAGCAGCCACTCGATGACGCGCTGGTCGAAGTCGTCGCCGCCGAGGTGCGTGTCGCCGTTGGTCGCCTTGACCTCGAAGACGCCCTCGCCCAGCTCCAGGATGGAGATGTCGAAGGTGCCGCCGCCCAGGTCGTAGACCGCGATCTTCTCGTCGTGCTTCTTGTCGAGGCCGTACGCGAGCGCGGACGCGGTGGGCTCGTTGATGATCCGCTTGACCTCGAGGCCCGCGATCCGGCCGGCGTCCTTGGTCGCCTGGCGCTGCGTGTCGTCGAAGTACGCGGGGACGGTGATGACCGCCTCGGTCACCTTCTCGCCCAGGTACGCCTCGGCGTCGGCCTTGAGCTTCTGGAGGACCATCGCGCTGATCTCCGGCGGCGTGTAGTGGCCGTCGCCGGCGACGACACGGATGCCGTCGGACTTGGGATCCTTCTCGACCGTGTAGGGCACGAGCTTCAGCGAGTGCTTCGTCTCGGGGTCGTCCCAACGGCGGCCCATGAAGCGCTTGATCGAGTAGATGGTGTTGGCGGGGTTCGTGACCGCCTGGCGCTTGGCCAGCTGGCCGACGACGCGCTCACCCGACTTCGGGAAGCCGACGACCGACGGGACGGTGCGATTGCCCTCGGAGCTGGGGATGACGGTGGGCTCGCCGCCCTCCATCACCGCGACGACGGAGTTGGTCGTCCCGAGGTCGATGCCGATGATCTTGCCCATGCTGGGGAGTCTCCTGGTTGGTTGTGGGTTCGGTTTCGGGTTGGAGTGGTGGTCGCTGCTAGTTGGTGGGGCCGGCGCCCGTGTCGTCGCCCGCCGCGACGGCCACGAGGGCAGGCCGGATGACGCGCTCTCGCAGGCGGTAGCCGCGCCGGACCTCGCCGACGATCAGCCCCTCCTCGAGGCCCGTGCCAGGCACGCTGGCGATCGCCTCGTGCTCGCGTGGATCGAAGGTCATGCCCTGCGCCACCTCGACCGGCGTGACCCCCTCGCTCTCGAGGAGCAGGCGCAGCTTGCGGTCGATGGCGGCGATCCCGTCGGCCCAGGCGTCGCCCTCGAGGGTCGCCGGGCGGTTGTCGATCGCGCGGTCGAAGTCGTCCGCGAGCGTCAGCACCTTGCCGATCAGGTCCACGCCGGCCAGGCCCCGCTCCTCGGCGCGCTCCTTGGCGGTGCGCGTCTTGAAGTTCGTGAACTCGGCCCGCTCGCGCTGGAGGGCGAGCAGGTACTCGTCCTTCTCGGCAAGCGCGGTGTCCCTGTCCGCGAGGGCTGCGTCGCGCTCGCCCGTAAGGGACTCGATCTGCGTGAGGAGTGCCGCGGGTGAGATGTCGATCTCGTCCGCCCGCTCGTCGGCGCGTGTTCTGCGGGTCATGGGTCTCCTGGAGCCGTGGGGATCGTGCTCAGGCATAGAGGTGGTCGATGAGCTCGTTCATAAGGCCGGACACGAAGCGGACCGTGCCGATCGCCTGCGGGTACGCCATGCGGGTGGGCCCGAGGACACCAACGACGCCGACCGCGCGGCCGGGATTGCCATAGGGCGCCAGGACCAGCGACACGTCCGCCATCTCCTCGGCAGGGTTCTCCGAGCCGATGAAGACGCGCACCCGGCCGTCCTGGGCCACGCTGCCGATCAGCTGGGCGAGGTAGGCGCGGTTCTCGAGCGCCGCGAAGACCCGCCGCAGCTTCTCGCTCTGGGCGAACTCCGGGGCCGCCATCACGTTGAGGAGGCCGTCGCTGAACAGCTCCTCGATCGCGGCGCCGTCGAACTCCTGGAGGGCGCGGACCACGCGCTCGCCGATCCTGCGCGGCAGCTCGTCGGCGGGGTCGTCCGTGTCCAGCGCGGCGAGGGCGATCTCCGCCTGGGCGGCGGTGCAGCCGTCGAGCAGCTCGTTGAGACGGTTGGCGACGGTGGTCAGCTCGTCCTGGTCGCAGGCGTGGTCAAGGCCGCACAGGACCTGCTTGAGCGCGCCCTCACGCAGGACCAGGATCAGGCTGGCCATGCGGTCGCTGATGCTCACGAGGTCCAGCCGGCGCAGGTGGGCACTGATTGGCTTCGCGGGGGTGGCAAGACCGGCGGCGCGGGTGACCGATGCGAGCGTGGTGGCCGCAAGCCGGAACCAGTGCTCCGACGCGTACTCCACTTGCCCGAACTGGTGGCGGATCATCAGCTGCTCCACCGGCGGGAGGGGCACCGTGTCCACGATCGACTCGACGTAGAAGCGGTAGCCGTGCTCGGTGGGGACGCGTCCGGCAGAGGTGTGCGGATGCATCAGGAGACCGGCCGCCTCGAGCTCGGCGAGGACGCCACGGACCGTGGCGCTGGACACACCAAGCCGATAGCGCTCCACGAGCGCCTGGCTGCCAACCGGGTTGGCGGTGGTGACATATTCCTCGATGACGGCCCGGAGGATCGCCTGGGAACGGAGATCAAGGGGGCCGCTGGAGCGACGAGCTCGCGCCATGCAGCTCTCCTGCGGTTTGTTGGCACTCGCACCATGAGAGTGCTAACTGCGTTGTGGGAAGTCTAGCGCTCGGCCCTCGAGAGTGTCAACGACCGGCCTGGGTTGTGCCCCGGGTTGTCCTCGGGTGTGTCGAGCAGGCGGGTGGGTTCCCGAGGGTCGGGCGAACGATCCCACCGCGCGCTGGTGCACCCGACGTGCGGGAGCTCCGTTGCGCCGGGCCGCTCCCTTGCGCCAGGCGACCCTCCCGCCGGGAACGAGGTCGCGTCGCGCGACGGTAGTCCCACACCGCGGGAAGGACCAGGTCCCCCGGTGCCGCGCCCTGGGTGCGAGGTCGTCAGCCCGTCGGGACCAGCCTCGCGAAGCGGTCCCGTGCGGCTGCTGCCGAGGGATCCGACAGCGCCGCCGCGGACTCCGTCCTCAGCACCGCCCCGTCCGCGCTCCGGATCGCGCGGCGGACGGCCGGCAGCGAGGCTGCGCCCATCGACAGGTGCGTCACGCCCAGGCCGACGAGTGCCAGAGCCGCAACCGGGTCGCCCGCCATCTCGCCGCAGACCGACAGCGAGATCCCCGCCCACCGCGCGCTCTCGGCCGCCGAGGCGACCAGCCGCAGGACCGCCGGGTGCATCGCGTCGCGGTAGCGCTCCAGCGCGGGGTTGCCGCGGTCCACCGCGAGCGTGTACTGGGTGAGGTCGTTCGTGCCGAGGCTCGCGAAGGCGATGCTGCCGAAGTAGCTGTCCGCTGCCAGCACCGCCGACGGGATCTCGAGCATGACGCCGAGCGCCACTTCACCCCGGGTGATGCCGTCCACGTCGAGGCCTTCACGGGCCTGCCGCGCGAGATCGAGGAGGAGAGCCGCATCGCCCGCATCGGCCACCATTGGCGCCATCACCTTCACCGGCCCGGCGATCGCCGCCCGATAGCAGGCGCGCAGCTGGGTCAGGAAGATCTCCGGCCGGTCGTAGGCCAGACGCAGGGCCCGTACGCCCAGAAACGGGTTGTCCTCCTTGGGCATCGGCAGGTACGGGATGGGCTTGTCGCCGCCGATGTCGAGCAGGCGGATGGTGACCGGATCGCCGCCGAAGGCCTCGACGGCCTCGGTGTAGGCGCGGGTCTGCTCGTCCTCCGTGGGCGGCGTGGTGCGCTCGAGGAACAGGAACTCGGTGCGGAACAGGCCGACGCCGCGGGCGCCCAAGGCCCGGGCCGGGACCGCCTCCGCGGGCGTGCCGATGTTGGCCAGCAGCGTGACCTCGACGCCGTCCGTGGTCACCGCGGGCAGCCCCGCCTCCTCGACATCGTGGGAGCGCAGATCGGCCTGGCGGGCAGCCCGCTTGTCGAAGTCGGCAGAGGTCGCGGCGTCGGCGTCGAGCACCACCTCGCCGGTGGCCCCGTCGATGGCCATCTCCACGACGCCTGCGAGTGCATGCAGCAGACCTGGAGATCCCGACCACCGCAGGGATGCCGTAGGCGCGGGCCAGGATCGCGGCGTGGGCCGTGGGCGATCCTGCCTCGAGCGCGATGCCCAGGATGTGCTCGCGCGGCAGCGTGGCGGTGAGCGACGGTGACAGGTCCTCGCCCACCACGATGGCCGGGGCAGGCAGCAGGTCTGCCTCCTCCGGGAGGTCAGCCAGGACCCGGGCGATCCGCTCGGCGACATCGATGACGTCCGCACCGCGCGCCGCGAGCAGCTCGTCATCGAGGGCTGCGAGCGTCGCCGCCACCTCGACGCCCGCCACCTGGATTGCGGCCACCGCGTCATCGCCATGGTCGTTGATCCGCGCCGCGGCAGCGTCGATCAGCGTCGGGTCCCAGGCGAGCGTGGCGTGGGCCATGAAGATGCCCGACTCGTCCTCGTGGCCGGCCTCGGCCGCCCGATCAGAGAGGGCCATGAGCTCGTCAGCGGCCTGATTGGCCGCGTCGCGGAGGACTTGCTCCTCGTCCGCCTCCGCACCGGGCACGACACGACCACCGGACGGCAGGGGCTGGCGGCGCACGTGGACCCACGGCCCCCGGGCTACTCCCGGTGCCGCTGCCACGCCGCTCAACCGCCGCTCGCCCGACATCGCCCTGCCTCCCCTGCACGCTCGGCACCGCAGTCGCGGGCACGGGCCCATTGTCCGCCATCCGGGTCGGCTGGGCGGGCGGGCTGCACTGCACGTGGAGCAATACCTTGGGCGGGTTGTGGTGCCGCGTTGCCCCCGACGCGAGCGTGCGCCAGCCGATGGACCATCGTGGCGCCAGGGCAGCCATGTCGATGCTGCGGGAGCAGCAGGACAACACGAAGCCCCGGAGGTATTGCTTCACTCGCAAGCGGTGCGCCAGGTGGACATGTGCGTGCCTAGGACCCCCGGGCCGGCCTGAGGGCGTTTCACAGGACCCGGGCGAAGACCTCGTTCGAGAGCAGGCGGCCCGTCGTGGAGAGGCGCACGCGCGGGGCCTCCGTCGAGCCGGCGGCCTCGGGGGACCCGGTCGCCTCGAGCAGCCCGTTCGCGAGCCCCCAGTCGAGATGCGGGGCCAGCGGGCCGGTGCGGGCGTCGCCGAGATCCAGCCCGGTGTCCAGGCGCAGGGCGAGGATCACGCGCTCCGCCGCCGCACCGTCCGCGTCGATGGTCTCCCCGTCACCCGGTGGCAGCGACGGTGCCGAGCCGTCCGCGGGCGCCAGGGCGCCCAGGTAGCCCTCCAGGCGCGCGGCGTTCCAACGCCGGACGACGCCGTCGAAGGCGTGGGCGCCGGGACCCACCGCCTCGTACGAACGCCGATGCCAGTACACGAGGTTGTGGCGGCTCTCGTGACCAGGACGGGCCCAGTTGGAGATCTCGTAGCCCCGGAACCCCGCCGCGCCCAGCCGTTCCACCGCAAGCTCGTACTGCGCGGCCGCCATCGCCTCGTCCTGCCGGTTCACCGCCGCCGCCCGCCAGCGGCGCGCGCCCGGGCTCGTGGGCAGGTGGTCGCCGAGCGGGCCGGTGATCCCCTCGGCATCGGGGTCGTCGAGGGTCAGCGCGTACGCCGAGACGTGGTCCACGCCCAGGTCCAGGGCGGCCTCCAGCGTGGCGCCCCACAGATCGAGATCCTGGCCGGGCACGTCGTAGAGCAGGTCCACCGACACCGATGCGATGCCGGCCGCACGCGCGTCGGCGACAGCGCCGGCGATGTCCTCGGGGCGATGACGACGGCCAAGGCCCCGCAGCAGCGCCGGATCGAACGACTGGGCGCCCAGCGAGAGGCGGTTGACGCCCGCATCGCGAAGCGCGGACATGTCGCCACGCTCATCGGGACCGGGGTTGGACTCGATCGTGACCTCGGCGCCCTTCGCGATCCCGAGCCGCCCGCTGACCCGCTCCAGGATGCGCGGCGATCGTCGCCGTCGGCAGCAGGGTTGGCGTGCCCCCGCCGATGTAGACGGTCTCGAGCGGCGGATGCCCAGGGAAGTCGGCATCGAGCCGGTCGGCCCGCAGGTCGAGCTCGGTCAGCAGGGCCGACGCAAACGCCTCCACGCGGGCGCCGGGACCGCGTGCGGCTGCCCCCGCGTACACCACGAAGTCGCAGTACGGGCAGAGCGAGACGCAGAAGGGGACGTGGACGTAGAGCGCGACGGGCGGCGCAACCAGCGGGACCTGGTGGGGGTCCACCCGCTCAGCGCTCGTCGTGCTCCCCGGGATCCAGCACCTGCCAGCCCTTCGGCGTGGCGTGACGGCGCTCGACCTCCTCCACCTCGGTCCCCTTCGGCTTCGGGATACCGGCGTGCCCGGTGGTCAGGAAGATCGTGACCCGGGTGATCGAGTGGCCCAGGAACGCCGCCCCGATGCCGCCGGTGATCCCGACGAGCCAGCCGCCCGCGAGGCCGATCGCAAGAACGGAGACGAGCATGTACCACGGGCGCCCCGGTGCCCCCAGGCGCGTGGCGAGGGCGTAGATGATCGCCTGGGTGACGTTGGCCAGGTTCGCGTCGATGCCCGCGGTGATCAGGAAGCCGAACAGCAGCCCGCGGAAGATCGCCTCGTCCACGAAGGCCGTCGCGATGGCGTTGATGATCGCCGCCGGGTACTGCATGAGCGGCGGGAAGCGGACCCGGTGGTACCGCAGCAGGGCGATGGAGATGGCGATCGCCGCTCCGATCGGCGCCGTACGCCAGGCCCAGGATGACCGCGCCCAGGCGGTCACCGAGGCCCAGGAAGAGCTCGGTGTCGGCCCGCGGGTGGATCTGGAGCACGGCCATGATCCCGAGGACACCCAGGATGTACCACGCGAACCTGCGGATGATCGACGGCTTGCGCCCCCAGCGGTCCACGTCGCTGTACTCGGCGGCGCTGAAGCGCTCGGCATCGAGCCGCAGGATCACGAGCAGCAGGGCCAGGCCGACGGCAATCAGGATCCGCAGGATCTCGGGGACCGAATCGAGCGAGGGCAGGTCCGGGAGGCTGATGTCGGGCACGGGCGGCTCAGGCGCGCACGACGGCCGTCGGACGGCAGCGGACATGACCGGCGTCATTCGTCGCCCATCCTGAGGATCGCGAGGAAGGCCTCCTGCGGGATCTCCACGGAGCCAACGCGCTTCATCCGCGCCTTGCCCTCTTTCTGCTTCTCCAGCAGCTTGCGCTTGCGGCTGATGTCGCCACCGTAGCACTTCGCGAGGACGTTCTTCCGCATCGCCGAGATCGTCTCCCGGGCGACCACGTGGCTGCCGATGGCCGCCTGGATCGGGACCTCGAACATCTGGCGCGGAATGAGCTTGCGCAGCTGGGCGACGAGCGCGCGGCCGGTGGCCTGGGCGCGGTCGCGGTGGACGATGAGCGAGAGCGCATCCACGGGCTCGGCGGCGACGAGCACATCGAGCTTGACGAGGTTGGCCTCGCGGTAGCCGGCCTCCTCGTACTCCATCGACGCGTAGCCCTGCGTGCGGCTCTTGAGCTGGTCGTAGTAGTCCACGATGAGCTCGCCCAACGGCAGCTCGAAGTGCATGTGCACCCGCTGCGGGTCCAGGTACTCCATCGTGAGGAAGACGCCGCGGCGGTTGGTGGTGAGCTCCATGAGCGTGCCGATGTAGCGGTCCGGCGTCACCACGCCCAGGTTCACCCAGGGCTCCTCGATCGTCTCGATCTCGCCCACATCGGGGAAGCGGGCCGGGTTGTCCACGATCACCTTGCCGCGGTTCATCGTCAGGTTGACGTGGTACTCCACCGACGGCGCCGACGCGATCAGGTCGAGGTCGAACTCGCGCTCAAGGCGCTCCTGGACGATCTCCATGTGCAGCAGGCCCAGGAAGCCGCAGCGGAAGCCGAAGCCGAGCGCGACCGACGACTCGGGCTCGAAGGTGAAGGACGCGTCATTGAGGTGGAGCTTCTCCAGGGCGTCACGCAGCATCGGATAGTCCGGGCCGCTGACCGGGTAGAGCCCCGCGAACACGAGGCTCTTGGCCTCCTGGAAGCCCGGGAGAGGTTCGGCCGCCGGCATGGCCACGAGGGTGACGGTGTCGCCCACCTGCGCCTCGCGGACGTTCTTGAACCCGGTGGCGATGTAGCCGACCTCGCCCGCGACGAGGCGCTTGACCGGGACGAGCTGCGGGCGGAAGACGCCCAGCTCCAGGAGCTCCGCTTCGGCGCCGCTGGCCATGAGCCGGATCGCATCGTGGTCGTTGAGCGTGCCGGCGGCCAGGCGCACGTAGCAGAGGACACCCTTGTAGGCATCGTAGTGGCTGTCGAAGACGAGGCCCTGGAGCGGCGCCTTCGGGTCGCCCTTGGGCGGCGGGACCCGGGCCACGATGGCCTCGAGGATCTCGGGGACACCACGCCCTTCCTTGGCGCTCGCGAGGATGACCTCCTCGCGCGGGATCGCGAGGACGTTCTCCAGCTCCTCCATGACCACGTCGGGCTGGGCGGACGGGAGGTCGATCTTGTTGATGACCGGGATGATGGTGAGCCCCTCGCGCATGGCGAGATGCACGTTGGCCAGCGTCTGGGCCTCGATCCCCTGGGCGGCGTCCACCACGAGGATGGCGCCCTCGCAGGCCTGGAGGCTGCGGCTGACCTCGTAGCTGAAGTCGACGTGACCGGGGGTGTCGATCAGGTTCAGGCCGTACACCAGGCCGTCGTCCGCCGTGTACTCCAGGCGCACCGCGCGCGCCTTGATGGTGATCCCCTTCTCCTTCTCGAGGTCCATGGAGTCCAGGACCTGCGAGGTCATCTGGCGCGCGTCGATCGTGTGCGTCAGCTCGAGCAGGCGGTCCGACAGGGTCGTCTTGCCATGGTCGATGTGCGCGATGATCGAGAAGTTGCGCAGCCGGGACTGGGGGATGATCACGAGGCGGGAGTGTACCCGGTGCGGAACGGGACCCCGCACGCTGCGGTTCCCATCCTGCGGGAGAACCATCCCATCCTGCGCCGGAAATCCCACCCAGCGGGAGTCTTGTCACCCGGGAGCCGCCTGATGCGCTTTTCCTCCCGCGGCCCGGGAGTCCTGGCGCATGGTGGAACCGTAGTCCCGGATCCCGGGGGTCGCCTGGGCCTCGGTGCTGCGGTGGCGCAGGGCGGGGCGCGCGAAGGGGACAACCGCATACGCCAGCGTTGAGTGGGGTGTCGCATCCTCTGCCCATGAGCACACGACAACGCCCGGCCGATGTGGGACGGGAGGATGCAGCCCGGCTCGCCGCGGATATGGGGCGTGAGCTGCGCCTCGCCCGGCGGATCGCCGGAGTGAGCCAGGCAACGCTCGCCACCCGGGCAGGCATGTCCGACTCCCAGCTGAGCCGCCTCGAGAAGGGCCGCAGCGTGCGCGTCACCCTTGACCAGCTCTGTCGCGCCGCGCGCGCGGCGGAGCTGGAGACCTCGATCAAGCTCTACCCCACGGGCGTCACCATCCGGGATCGCGTCCAACTCGGGCTGCTCGCACGTTTCGAGGAGATCCTCGCCCCGCCCATCCGCGTCCGCCGGGAAGTACCACTCCCTATCGTCGGCGACCTGCGCGCCTGGGATGCGCGCATCACCGACGGGCGGCGGACTGCGTCGATCGAGGCTGAGTCCAAGATCGTCGATGCGCAGGCGCTCCAGCGCCGTCTCGAGGCCAAGGTTCGCGACGACCCGGGCAGGGGGGTCGTGATCCTCGTCCTGAACCGGACCGCGCACAACCGGACCGTGCTCAGTGCCCACCGTGAGGCGTTCCGCGCCCTGCTCCCCCTCGATGGCGCGGCGATCCTGCGTCACCTGCGGAGGGGTGAGGTCCCGCCGACGGGAGGGATCGTGATGCTCTGATTGCGATGGCCGATCACGAGCGGCGCCCCGCTCGCAGCGCCCGCCTACCATGCGCCCATGACCGCCCGCTTCCGGACCCTCGCCCTCGTCGCGCCGCTGCTGCGCGCCCGCACGGGCCTGTTCGGGCGGGCCGAGCGTGCGATGGCGAGCGAGGAGGTGGAGGCGCACGCCGCCATTCTTGCCGTCATGCCGTCGGCCGTCGCCGCCTGGAGCGACGGCAACGCCGCGCTGGACCCATTCGAGGTCCGGGTCCTGGACGACGTGGTCCTCGACCGCCTCGACCGCTACGGAGCCGGCTGGTGGCCCTCGCCCGAAAGCCAGGAGGAACTGCTCGCCGCGCATGCCCGCCCGCGCGCCTGGGACTCCCTCATTCTCGTCTGGCCCGGTGACGCGGGCCTCGGCGGTGGCGCATGGGGCCTCAGCCGTGGCCCGGTCGCCGCCGCCGGCGGGGCCGGGTACTCGGCGATCACCAGCGGCTCCTGGCCCACCTACGCCACGGCCACCGACCCCGCGCACGGGTTCGTGCACGAGTGGCTGCACCAGGTGGAGGCGATCTACCGGGACCTCGGCCTCGGGCGCGAGCAGCTGCCCGACCTCCACGACGTGGACGGCCGCGCGACCACCCGGCGTCCTGACCCGGACGGCGGCCGCACCTACGTCGAGTGGGAGCGTGCGACCAGCTCCTGGCGCCCGTGGTACCGCGACTACATGACCGGCACCGTGGGCGCCGCCCCCGGTGAGCGACCAGGCGTCCGCGGCCTGACCTCCGAGCGCTGGGCGCGCCGTCGCGACCCCATCGCCTGAACACGGTTACGATCGTCCTCATGCCCGCCGACACCCTGCCCGACCACTTGCTCCTCGGCTACCGGAGGTTCCGCACCGAGCGCTACCCGGCTGAGCACGAGCGCTACCTGCGCCTCGCCGCCGAAGGCCAGCAGCCGCCGACGCTCGTGGTCGCGTGCTCGGATTCGCGCTCCGGCCCGGAGACGGTGTTCGATAGCGCTCCCGGCGAGCTGTTCGTGGTTCGCAACGTGGCTGCGCTGGTCCCCGTGTACGAGCCGGACAGCCGCAGTCATGCCGCGTCGGCGGCCCTGGAGTACGCCGTGCTCGCCTTGGGCGTCCGGCACATCGTGGTCATGGGCCATGGCCGGTGCGGCGGGGTCGCGGCCGCCCTCGACGATAGGACGCCGCTCTCGGCGACCGACTTCATCGGCTCCTGGGTGGCGCCCCTGCGCGACATCGCGATGGACATCGATCCGAGCGACTGGGCGGATCCAGTCCGCATGCATCGCGAGCTCGAGTTCCGCAGCGTGGAGCAGAGCGTCTTCAACCTGCAGACCTTCCCGTGGATCCGGTCGCGTGAGCGTGCGGGCACGCTCGAGCTCGCCGGGGGCTGGTTCGACATCGCCCTGGGCGAGCTGCGGATGCTCACGCGCTCCGGCTGGGAGCGCGTGCCGGACGCCTGATCTGCGCCCAGCCTCGACGCGAGGTCGAGTCCGGGTCAGACCTGGATGCGGGCGACCGTGAGCACCAGCAGCGCCAGACCGGAGACGGCGGCTAGCCCGAAGAACACGATCGACGCACGGTAGATGTGGTATGTCGCCCTGGTCGCAGACAGGCCGAGGAACGCGTCGTCGCCCACGAATTTGCGGTTCGTCCGGTCCTCGTGGGTGAGTGCCGGCGGGTACTGCGAGTAGCCCAGGAGCGCCTCGATGTCGGCGACGGCGTGCATCTCGTACCACTCCCACCACAGGTGGTGACGGCGCTCGAGCGCGTAGAACAGGCCGGACACCACGGTGCCCATCACGCCCAGCACGCTCCATGCCGCGAACACCAGGGTGTCGAGCCCATCCTCGCCGGCACTGGAGATGAGGAAGGCGAGACCGGCGGTCAGCAGACTGACGTAGGTGAGGAACGCCGAGAGGTTGGAGAACCGGGAGTTCGCGTACATCCGCGCGTTCTCACCCGCCTGGCGATAGACCTCGAGGAGGTGGTCGTTCGTGGGCGGAGGGTCCGCATCCAGGTGCTCTGGGAGGTTCGGCCGGTACAGGTTGGCCTCGCTGCTCATGGGTACGGATCACCTTCGCTCGCTGGGCCCGACAGCTGCCTGCCGTCGGCACGGCGACCATACCAGCGCGCCCCGGCCTCCTGGACCCGGATCGGGGGACCGGATGGGCCGGCCGGACTACGATGCATGCATGAGCGCGAACCACCACACCCCGGCGACACCCATCGACCAGACGCCCGAGTGGCGCGCGCTGGCCGAGCACCACGCGACAGTGCGGGACCTGCACCTGCGCGACCTGTTCGCCGCGGACCCAGAGCGCGCCTCGCGCTGTACGGCCGAAGGGGCGGGCCTCTTCCTCGACTACTCGAAGCATCGGATCACAGCGGACACGCTGCCGCTGCTGGTCGCGCTCGCCCGAGTCGCGGGTGTGGAGGCGCGGCGCGAGCAGATGTTCGGTGGCGTCCACATCAACGAGACCGAGGACCGGGCCGTCCTCCACACCGCGCTGCGAATCCCGCACGGCGAGGCCGTGGTGGTTGACGGGCAGGATGTCGGCGACGACGTCCATGCCGTGCTCGATGCCATGGCGGCGTTCGCGGTCCGCGTGCGCGACGGCGAGTGGACGGGCTTCACCGGGAAGCGGATCCGGACCGTCGTCAACATCGGCATCGGCGGCTCGGACCTGGGGCCGGCCATGGCCACCGAGGCCCTCCGCCACTACGCGCTCAAGACGATGCAGTTCCGGTTCGTGTCCAACATCGACGGGACGGACATCCGCGATGCCACCCTTGACCTGGACCCCGCCGAGACGCTGTTCGTGGTCGCGTCCAAGACGTTCACGACGCTCGAGACGCTGACCAACGCCCGCACGGCGCGCGCCTGGCTGCTGGCGGGGCTTGGAGGCGACGAAGCGGCCGTCGCGAAGCACTTCGTGGCCGTCAGCACCAACGCCACGAAGGTGGCCGAGTTCGGCATCGACACGGCCAACATGTTCGGCTTCTGGGACTGGGTCGGCGGGCGGTACTCGATGGATTCGGCCATCGGCCTGTCCTTGATGCTTGCCATCGGGCCTGACGACTTCCGCCAGCTGCTTGCGGGCTTCCACGACATGGACCGGCACTTCCGCCTCGCACCGCTGGACGAGAACCTGCCGGTGCTGATAGCGCTGCTCGGTGTCTGGTACGCGGACTTCTTCGGCTTCGAGTCGCACGCCGTCCTGCCCTACAGCCAGGAGCTCAGCCGCTTCCCTGCGTACCTGCAGCAGCTCGACATGGAGTCGAACGGCAAGTCCGTCCGGCTCGATGGCAGCCGGGTGACCTACCACACGGGCCCGATCGTCTGGGGCACGGCCGGCACCAACGGCCAGCATGCCTACTACCAGCTCCTGCACCAGGGTACGCACATCGTGCCCGCGGACCTGGTCGGCTTCATCAATCCGACCACCGACATCGGCGACCACCACGACCTGCTCAACGCGAACCTGTTCGCCCAGGCCGAGGCGTTCGCGTTCGGCAAGACCCGCGAGCAGGTGGTGGCCGAGGGGACGCCTGCGCACCAGGTGGAGCACCGCGTGTTCGACGGCAACCGGCCCACGTCGGTGCTCCTCGCCGACAAACTGACGCCGCGCGTGCTTGGCGCCCTCGTCGCCCTGTACGAGCACAAGGTGTTCGTGCAGGGCGTGATCTGGGGCATCGACTCGTTCGACCAGTGGGGCGTGGAGCTGGGCAAGGTCCTGGCCACGAGGATCGCCTCGGAGCTCATGGCCGGGGCCGATCCGGTTGCCAACGACCATGACGCATCAACGACCGAGCTGATCCAGCGCTACCGCGAGCGGCGCATCCGCGGGTAGCGGGCGGGCGTTCTCAGGCCCGCCACATCTTTGGGGCGCCAAGGCGAAGGCAGCTCGGTCAGGGCACTGGCCGGTGGACGAATCGGTGGTGTTCGCTGATTCGTCCCGGCCTCTGCTACCATTCGCGGTCGCGCTTCGGGTTCCTCTCGCCCAAGTGCAAGTTTGACGTGACTTCCTTACTACGGAACGGAGATCAGCCACCTTGGCTAGAACGCCCCGAAAGTGGCAGGGCGCTCGCAACCCGTCCGGGCTGAAGCGTGTTCGCCAGTCCGAGCGTCGGCACGCGATCCTGCAGCCCCGCCGGTCAGCGGCGAAGACCCTCGTTGCCAAGGCCGTGACCACCGCCACCGCGCAGCCTGAGAGCGCCGACGTCGCGACCACGCTGAGCGAGGCGATCTCGGCCCTCGATCGTGCCGCCAAGGCGGGCGCGATCCACCCGAACGCCGCCGCGCGCCGCAAGAGCCGGCTCGTCAAGAAGATCAACGCTACCCAGGCCGGCACGACGGTCGCTTCGGCGCACGTTGCGAAGACCACCGGCAAGGCCGCCGCTCTGAAGGCCGCCAAGGCCCGCATCGCGGCCGGCAAGGCCGCCAAGGCCAAGGGCGCCCAGACGGCTGCGGGCAAGGCGAAGGCCGCCTTCTCGAAGACGACCCGCGCCGAGACCACGCCGGCTCCGACGGCGGCACCCGCCGCTGCGGCACCGGCCGGCAAGGCCACCAGGGCCAAGGCCGCCCCCAAGGCAACCGCCGCCAAGACGGCAGCTGCGAAGCCTGCCGCCAAGGCGACGACCACCAAGGCCGCGCCGAAGACGACCGCTACCAAGACGGCGGCTGCGAAGCCTGCCGCCAAGGCGACGACCACCAAGGCCGCCGCCAAGCCGGCAGCCAAGGCGACGACCACCAAGGCCGCAGCCAAGCCGGCAGCCGAGAAGCCTGCCGCCGCGAAGACCACGAAGGCCAAGAAGACCGAGACGCCCGAGTAGTCTCCAACCCCGCACCAACGACGAACGCCCCGGTCATCGACCGGGGCGTTTTCGATTCGCTGTGGGCGGCCCCCTCCGACCTGGAGTCACCCGGCGAGGCTCAGTGCACGGCGCGTGCACCGAAGTCGAGGTTGCGCGCACGGCCGCAGCGTGCGCGATCCCCGGGTGACTCCACGCCGAGTCGGCGCGGGGCCGATCAGCCCGCCTGGGCCTCGGGCTCCGGCTTGCGCCGGTTCGTGACCCCGTACATCAGCCCACCGAACAGGGCGCCCGCCACGGAGAACACCAGCATCTGCCCCGACGTGGCCACCTGCTGGGACCAGTAGTAGGCGGTGAAGCTCTCGACGTCGGTGACGCCGGCCGCCTCGAAGGCCGCCGGGTTGTCCACGAAGGCGAGATAGCGCTGGTAGACGCAGTCGGCGCCACGCTCGCAGGCAAGCGGGCCGCCCATGGATGCGTCGCGGTAGCCGTTGTCCGCGCTGAAGAAGATCGCCTTCACGCCGGGCATGAGCACCGCGTACGTGAGGCCGGTGACCACGCCCGCGAGCAGCGCGTTGGCGATGACCCGCCGCCACGGCCCGCCCACGCGCTCGGATCGCGCGTTGGCGTAGTAGCCGATCATCATCCCGCCGAACAGCGCGAACGGGCCGATGAGGAACTCGATGGGGATGACCAGCATGAAGGACACGATGACCGTGACCGCCATGCCCAGGCCCACAAACGAGGCGGTGATCGCACCGCGATCCACGAAACGGCTCACGGCGCGTCCCCCGAGAGGAGGGCGCGCCGTGTGATGGCGAAGGAATTGGGACGCATGGACAAGGGCTAGAGCACCCCGCGGCCGGCTGCGCCCGAGAGCGCCGCGCGACCCAGGTACCGGGCATCGTCGCCCAGCTCGTCCGCGATGCGGAGGAGCCGGTTGTACTTCGCGACCCGCTCGGAGCGGGACGGCGCGCCGGTCTTGATCTGGCCCGTGCCCATCGCGACCACGAGGTCGGCGATGGTGGTGTCCTCGGTCTCACCGGAGCGGTGGCTGACCACGGCGCTCCAGCCGGCCCGCCGCGCGAGCTCGATGGCGTCCATCGTCTCGGTGAGTGTGCCGATCTGGTTGAGCTTGATCAGGACGGAGTTCGCGGACTTCTCGACGATCGCCTCGCTTGATCCGCTCGACGTTCGTCACCAGCAGGTCGTCGCCGACCAGCTGCACCTTCGCGCCGAGGCGCTCCGTGAGGACCTTCCAGCCGTCCCAGTCGTCCTCGGCGAGGCCGTCCTCGAGCGAGACGATCGGGTAGCGGTTGCACCAGTCCTCCCAGAGGTCGACGACCTCGCCGGAGTCCAGGGTGCGGCCCTCCTTGGCCAGCACGTAGCGGGTGGGCTTGCCGTCGACGCCGGAGCCGGGCTCGACGAGCTCGGTGATCGCAGGATCGAGCGCAATGGCGATCTCGTCGCCCGGCTTGTAGCCCGCCTTCTCGATCGCGCGCAGGACGATCTCGACGGCCGCCTGGTTGGACTTGAGGGACGGTGCGAAGCCGCCCTCGTCGCCCTGGCCCGGTGGCGAAGCCCTCGTCGTGCGAGGATGGACTTGAGCGCGTGGAAGACCTCGGCGCCGGCGCGGAGGGCATCGCTGAACGAGGCGACGCCGACCGGCATGACCATGAACTCCTGGAAGTCCGTGGAGTCCTGGGCGTGCTTGCCACCGTTGAGGATGTTGAACATCGGGACCGGGAGCACCCGGGCGCCGACGCCGCCGATCCACTTGTAGAGCGGCATCTGGTAGGACGAGGCCGCAGCGTGGGCGCACGCGAGCGAGACGCCCAGGATGGCGTTCGCGCCGAGCTCGCCCTTG
This sequence comes from uncultured Chloroflexia bacterium, assembly GCA_963748625.1. Lineage (GTDB taxonomy): Bacteria > Chloroflexota > Limnocylindria > Limnocylindrales > CSP1-4 > CAIXZV01. Next base: position 488,134 of record CAVVJT010000007.1, read on the forward strand.
TTGGGGGTGCCGTCCAGCTCGAGCAGGACGTCGTCGATGCCGGCCTGGTCCGCGGCATCGAAGCCGAGGAGCGAGGGGCCGATGCGCTCGGTGACGTTGCTCACCGCGGTCAGGACGCCCTTGCCGCCGTAGCGGCTCTTGTCGCCGTCACGCAGCTCCACGGCCTCGTGGGCGCCGGTGCTGGCGCCGGACGGGACCGCGGCACGGCCGAGGCTGCCGTCCTCGGTGACGACGTCGACCTCGATGGTCGGGTTGCCCCGGGAATCGAGGATCTCGCGGGCGTCGACCCAGGCGATGGTTGTGTCGCTCATTTGGCGGCCTCCCGGTCCTGGAGGACCGTCACGCCCGGCAGCTCACGACCCTCGAGGAACTCGAGGGACGCGCCGCCACCGGTGCTGATATGGGTCATCTTGTCGGCAAGACCCTGCTGGGTGATCGCTGCGACGGAGTCACCGCCACCGATGACCACCTTCGCCCCCTTCTCCGCACGATCGGCGAGGAAGCGGGCGACGGTCTTGGTGCCGTGGGCGAAGCTCGGGATCTCGAAGACGCCCAGCGGGCCGTTCCAGAGCACGGTCTGCACGTCGGCGAGCGCCGCCTCGATGTTCTCGAGACTCTGCTTGCCCACGTCCACGATATGCCAGCTTGCGGGCACCTTGTCGACGGAGAGGGTCTTGTGCTCGGTGCCGCGGGTGACCTCCTTGGCCACCACGACATCGACCGGAAGGACGATCTTTACGCCCTTCTCCTCGGCCGCCGCCAGGATCGCCCTGGCGTCCTCCACGCGGTCGGGCTCGGCCAGGCTCTTGCCGATGGCCTTGCCCTGCGCGAGCAGGAACGTGTTCGCCATGCCGCCGCCGATCACCATGATGTCGACCTTGGCCAGCAGGTTCTTGAGGACCTTGATCTTGTCGCTGACCTTGGCTCCGCCGATGATCGCGGCGAACGGGTGTCCGGGGTGCTCCAGGAGCATCCCGAGGTTGGCGATCTCCTTCTCCATGAGGAGGCCGGCGTAGGCCGGCAGGATCTTCGCGACGCCGACGGTCGACGCATGCGCACGGTGCGCCGTCCCGAACGCGTCGTTCACGTAGACGTCCGCGTAGGCCGCGAGCGCCGCGGCGAACGCGGGGTCGTTCTTCTCCTCCTCCACGTGGAAGCGGAGGTTCTCGAGGAGCAGCACCTCGCCGTTGCGGAGGCGCCTGACGGCGTCCTCCGTCCCGGCCCCCAGGGCGTCGCCCGTGACCGGCACGGTCTTGCCGAGGAGCTGGCCGAGGCGCTCGCCCACCGGGCGGAGGCGCAGGCTGTCGGTGACCTTGCCGTCAGGCCGGCCGAGATGGCTGGCCAGGATCACGCGGGCACCCTGCGCCTGCAGGAGCTTGATCGTGGGCAGCGCGGCACGGATGCGCGAGTCATCCGTGACCCTGCCGTCCTGCAGCGGGACGTTGAAGTCCACCCGCATGAAGACGCGCTTGCCCGCAGCGTCCAGGTCGTGGACGGTGAGCTTGTCCATGGTCACGTTCCTTCCGGGAGCCGCTTCGGGCTCCGGGTCACAGCCTGACGGCGACGAACTTCACGAGGTCCGCGACGCGGCAGCTATAGCCCCACTCGTTGTCGTACCAGGCGATGACCTTGATGAAGTTGCCGCCCAGGACCATGTTCGACGGGAGGTCGATGATGGAGGAGCGGCTGTCACCACGGTAGTCGCTCGACACGAGCGGATCGTCCTCGGCGCCGAGGATGCCCTGGAGGGGACCGGCGGCCGCATCGCGGAAGGCCTGGTTGAGCTCCTCGAGGGTGACGTCCTTCTCGAGCTCCGCGGTGAAGTCCACGACCGAGACGGTCGGGGTGGGGACCCGGAGGCTGAACCCGTCGAACTTGCCCTTGAGGTCCGGGATCACGAGGGCGAGGGCCTTCGCGGCGCCGGTGGTTGTCGGGATGATGTTCAGGCCGGCAGCGCGGGCGCGGCGCGGGTCCTTGTGGGCGACGTCCAGGATGCGCTGGTCGTTCGTGTAGCTGTGGATGGTGTTCATCAGGCCGCGCTTGATGACCCAGTTGTCATGCACGACCTTCGCGGCAGGCGCGAGGCAGTTCGTGGTGCAGGACGCGTTGCTGATGATGTTGTGCGCGGCCGGGTCGTACTTGTCCTCGTTCACGCCGAGGACGATCGTGATGTCCTCCTTCTTGGCGGGAGCCGAGATGATGACCTTCCTGGCGCCGGCGGTGAGATGGGCGGATGCCTTCTCGGCGTCGGTGAAGAGGCCGGTGGACTCGATCACGATGTCCACGCCCAGGTCGCCCCACGGCAGGGTGGCCGGGTCCTTGACCTGGAGGACCTTGATCTCCTTGCCGTCGACGATGAGCGAGTCGTCGGTGTGGGAGACCTCGCCCGGGTAGGCGCCGTAGGTCGAGTCGTGCTTGAACAGGAGCGCGTTGGTCTTGACGTCGACCAGGTCGTTGACGGCAACGACCTCCACCTCGGGGGTGCGCTCGATGATGGCCTTGAGGGACTGGCGGCCGATGCGGCCGAAGCCGTTGATGCCGACGCGAACGGTCATCGGGTTGCTCCTTGACTGCGGGACGCGGGCGCCGGTGGCCCCGGAGGGACCTGCCGGCGGATTCTGGTGACGAGAGAGGGGTTCAACCGACGTCGGTCGGGATCGGAGCCCGGTCGGGGCGACGTCGGGAGCGCGGCCTCGGCCGCTACGCTTGCGGCAGTGGCGGCGACCCCGAAGGTGAGCGACACGTGCGGGACGTGCCGGTTGGCGGACCGGTGCTCGATGCCCCAGCTCCCCGTCCGGGCGGCCGATCCGGCCGGATGCGAGGCGTTGCGGGCAGATGCGATCAGTGTTCGACCTCGAACGGTGAAGGTTCCTCCTTGTTCAGGTCGGAATCCTAGCAAACCGGGGTGCAGGCTCTGCGGGCACCCGACCCTGACCGCGGGGGCCTTGCGGACCTAGGCCGTACACCATTGAGCCCCCTCCGGCAGGGCCGGAGGGGGCTCAACGTCATCATGACGATGCAGGCTGGGTCAGCCGCCGATCCGGAAGACCTTGCCGCCGCACTTCGGGCAGGTGCCCTTCAGCGCGGGCTTGCCGTTCTTCATCGTGATCTGCTCGGGGTTCTGGACCTCGACCTTTTCCTTGTCCTTGACGCAATAGGCCTCAGCCATTGTCCACTCCTCCTCACGCAGGGTCGCGTCGCGAGAGCACGCCTCTCGAGTCCGCAAGGTCAGTGATCTGTGGCACTCACGTGGCCTGCCAGAGCGACGGGCGCCACCGCGCCGCACCGGCCTCGGACGTCTGGCGATCGATCTCGGCGAGGATGCGGAGGCTCTCCAGCCCCGTTTCCACGGCGGACCGCTCGGCCAGGTCCTTGATGTCGCCTTCGACGAACTCACCGGTCTGGCGGTTGGCATAGACGGCGCACACGACGCCGGCACGACACCCGGCCAGTCCTGCAAGCACGAGGACGGCGGACGCTTCCATCTCGAAGTTGAGGATGCCCTGGCGGGTCATCTCAGCAGCGAGGTCAGGGTAACGGATGGGAAGCTGCGGGATGGGTCGGCCCTGCGCACCGTAGAACCCGGGCGCGGTGGCCGTCAGTCCCACGTGGTACGTGAAGCCGAGGCCCTCCGCAGCCTCCACCAGCGCCAGCACGGCCTCGTGGTGCGCGACGGCGGGATAGCCCTCGTGCACGAACCAGCTGGTCGTGGTCTCGAGCCGGACCGATCCGGTCGAGATGACGAGGTCGCCCAGGGCCATGCCCGGCTGGAGCGCCCCACACGACCCGATCCGCACAAACGTCGGCTTGTCCGTGATCGCGAGGATTTCCGCGATCACGATCTCGACATTGTCGGTGCCGATGCCCGTGGAGACGACCGACACGCGCTGGCCCTTGTACAGGCCGGTCGCGCTGGCGAACTCGCGATGGCGATGGGTGCGCTCGACGGAGTCGAAGTACGCGGCCACCTTGGCGACGCGATCCTGGTCACCGGGGAGAAGGATGTAGTCCGCCAGCTCGCCCGGCCCGAGGCCGATGTGGTACTGGCGATCCCCGGCAGGAGTCGCGACGCGGGTGTCGGGGTTCGACAAGAGCGGCCTCCCTGTGCGCCCACGCTCGAAGAGGCGTGAGGTCCGGGCGAGGATAGGCGGGCGATTCACACAGCGTCAAGCCGATTTGCGCACGTTTGCGCCGTGCGGACGGCGTTCGTGGCCGTTCGAGGGCCGCAGGCGGGCTTGCATGGGCCGGCCGTGCGACCGTTGTGCGGGGGGGTGCGGGGCCCGGTCGGGGGGTGCGAACCCGGCCGGGGGGCCGAGGGCCCGGCCGGAGGGGGTGCTGGGCCCGGCCGGGGGGCGAGGGCCCGGCCGGGGGGTGCGAACCCGGCCGGGGGTGCGAACCCGGCCGGGGCGTGCGAGGGCCCGGCCGGGGGGGTGCGAACCCGGCCGGGGCGTGCGAGGGCCCGCGGCACGGGCGCCCCACGTGGGGGTCGTTTCTGGACATCTCGAGCGTGGTCCGGGGACGAACGTCGAGGTTCGACGCGCAGACCACGCTCACGACCGGCGGACTTGGCCCCCACGTGGGGCGGGCGCACGATGGGCCCGGTGCTGCCGCGTCTCAAGTTGCGGTGGGCGTTCCGGTACCGGCATCCACCGCATCGCTGATGCGGGCCAGGCGCACCGCGATCCGGCGTCGCGTCCGCAGGGCCGACCGGTACCGCAGCCACATCGCGAGCGTCACCCCCAGGACGGCGGTGAGCACGAGGGTGACAGCGGCGAAGAGCACCGGATCTGCGCGACCCGGGCCGGCAAGGGCTGCGTCGATCAGCTCGAGCCCGGGCGTGTGCGGGCCGATCGTCGTTCCGATGAGCGCGGCCGTCGTCGTGCCTCCGGGTCCGGAGACGGCCGCGCCCGCCGCGCCAAGGTCTCCCAGCAGCACCATGTCCGCCGGGTCGGTGACCACGAGCACCGGGCCGCCGCGATCGTCCGGGGTGCCCGTCGCGTTGACCGCGTCGCCCGGCTCGACGAGATCCGCGAGGTCGCCTGCGGCACCTTCGAGCACCACGCGCCCCGTCGCGGTCCCATCGTCCAGCTCGAACCCGTCGTCAGCGACCACTGTCACCAGACCGCCGACGCGGACGGTGGAGCCGAGGTGCGCGGCGAGGTCGGCGAGCTCCACATCCTCGGTCGTCGTACTGCTGCTCTCTGTCCCGTCAGGCGGTCCCCCCTCGCCCCCCGGGGCTCCCGATGATCCCGACCCGGCACCGGTCGCACCGCTGCCCGCCGCCGCGGGCATCGGCGAGGACGATGGGACGGCCGCCCCGAGCGCGATGTCCCCGCCGGACCGGGGGACGATCGCGTATCGCCGGTCGGTCGCCGTCGGGTACGGCCGCTTCACGATCCCGATCACCGTCGCAGTGCGGCCCTCGACGAGCGCCGTGGACGGGATCGAGCTGCCTGCCAGACCGACGACGAGCAGGCGCAAGCCACCCTGCGCGAGCTCCGCCGTCCAGCGATCCCCGTCCTTGTGGACGTCGGTCACGGTCCCGTGGACCTTGACGAGACGCCACTCGGTCGCGGCACCGGGCGCCACCCGCAGGCTGGACACCACCGGCACTCTCGTCCCGAGCAGCTTGAACACGTCCACTCGCAGGCGCGGCGCGCCCCACGCCCGTCCGACGACGCCGGTCGCCCGGACACGTGCCCCGGTACGGATGGCGGACGACGGCTTGTCGAGGTAGATCTCGATCGCGCCGCCGGCATCCTCGATGACTGCCCGGCGCCCGGACGCGTCCAGCAGGGTGCCGCCCGCGGTGATGGTGCCCTCGATGGTGACCGTGGCGCCATCACGGACCTTCGCGGCGGCAATGGAGAGATGCGGCGCTGGGGTGGCCTGCGGAGGAGGGCTCGCCGCGGCGGCCGGCGTCGGCGAGGCGGCGGCCACGATGGTCACGTCCGCGCGGTCTCGGAGCCAGAGGCGATAACCGTCCAAAGCGCCCTTGCGCGACGCCCTCTGGCCGACGATGCCGACCAGGGTTACGGAGGCCCCCTTGCGCAGGGTTGCTGACGGGATGTCGGCGGATCCATCCGCGTAGACCCGGAGGGTTGCCCCGCCGGCCGCGGTGATCGTGAGCACGATGTCGCCGCTGGTGGCCTTGGCAGGGGCCGACGAGATCGTCCCCGAGGTGCGGACGAGGCGGCCCTCGGTGGCTTCACCGGCTGCGGCCACGTCCATGGCCACCTGGGTGGGCGCCTCGGCTGTCCCGACCACGACCGGCGCAGCGCGCAGGCGAAGCTCGGTCTGGCCATAGGGCGCCGCGATCACGCCCGTCACTTCGACGAGCGTGCCGCGCGCTGGAGCCCGGTCGCCCGCGCGAAGCCGGACCGGCAGACCGCCGGTGGCATCGCCGATCGCCAGCAGGGCCGGCGTCCCGAGACGCCCCGCCTCAGCGGTGACGACGCCGCGGACCGTCACCCGGCCATCAACGGGAATGAGCCTCGCTGCTGCGACACCGGCCGCGAGGGGTGCCGGGGATGCGGTCGGGGCAGGCGTCTGCGATGCCGTGGGTGTCGCCGTCGGGACCGAGGTCGGCGATGGGCTCGCACTCGGCGACGCACTAGGGCCTGGGGTCGGCGAGGGGCTCGGGCTCACGGTGGGTATCGGGGTAGGCGGCAGGGTCGGCGTCGGGGTCGGCGTCGGGGTCGGTTCGGGCGGCACCACGGCAACCTCGCCCGGCAGCGTCACATGGACGCGGTAGCCTGCGAGGCCCGTGCCGCTGCTGTCACGCTGGCCGAGCGGACCGGTCGCGATCACGATCGAGCCGCGTTGGATCTCGGTGGCGCCGAGTGCGCCCGCGCCGGCGATCACCCGGATCGCCCCTGACCCGTCGTCGAGCGTGATGCCGAGCCCATCCGCGGTGGCCTCCGGGTTCGCGGTCACCGTCCCGCTGACGGACACGCGCGTGCCCTCGAACCCTTCTCCGGCGCCTCCGGTCGCGACCGTCAAAGGCCCTGGGAGTCCTGCGACACCGATGATGACGACGTCGGACTCGTCTGCGCGAATGACACGCTGCGCGTACCGGGTCGATGCCGATCCGGCGAGGCGGATGCTGGTTCCGGCGGGGATGGCCGCCACGACGGCCGCGTCGAGGTAGATCGCGATCCCACCCGTCGAGTCCTGGACGAACGCCATGCGCTTGGACTCGAGCGCGCCGAGATCGGTGGTGAGGACGCCTTCGATGACGACAGGACTGTCATCCGGCAGCAGCCGCACATCGGCGACGGCCTGCGCCGGGACGGGGCTGGGCGTCGGGGGCGGGTCCGGCGAAACCGAAGGGGTCGCATCAGGTGTCGGGGTCGGAGCGGGCGTGGGCTCCGGGCTCGGCTCGGGCGTGACCGACGGCTCCGGGCTCGGCTCGGGCGTGACCGACGGCACCGGGCTCGGCTCGGGGTCGGGACCGACGGTCGCCGAGCTCGGCTCGGGCGTGACCGACGGCACCGGGGTCGGCTCGGGGGTGGCCGACGGCACCGGGGTCGGCGTCGGCATCGGCGTCGCGTTGAGACCTTCTGCCACGGGAACCGGATTGACCCGGAAGTCCGAGGCGTTGTCGTTCGTGTCCAGCCCGGCCAGGCGCTCGATCGACGACCCGCTCACTGGTGCTGGCGCCGCGATGCCTTCGACGAACCCGCTGGTCGCATCGCCCCACCCCACCGCGTCAAGCGGCGACCCACCGACCGGCCGGACCACGATCGCGCCACCCGTGGCCGCGAGACCGCCCGAGTACACCGCGTCCGCGAGCGGCGCGAAGACGCCCAGGCTGTTGGCGAGCAGCAGACGCTGTCCCGGCCCGAGCACGATGGGCGTCGTCCAGCTGGCCTTGCGCGTGACCGTCGCTCCAGACGCGGTCACGTATGCGACCTCGAGACCTGCGAGGTCCACGTCCAGCGGGCCGGCGTTCGCCAGCTCCACGTACTCGTCCGAAGCCGAAGCCCCGCCCGTCACCACCTCCTGCACGACAACCCCGACGGAGGGTGGCCACGCGACCGCGCCTGCCAGCGACATCGGCCCGGGCCGGAGAATCATGCCCGGCGACGGCACGCCGGCCAGCACGAGAAACAGCAACGCGACATATGCCGCCAGCCGGGCGCGCACCATCGAGGACCTCCGGGCGGGTGTTCGGGCGGCGGGAGTCGACAGTGTGGTCCGCGCAACTTATGCGCCACTTACGCACCACGCATCCCCCGCTGCATCGAGCGCCTGACGCGCGCGCCGCCCTCGCGGCGCTGACCCGGTACCATGCAGGCCGCCGCCCGTCGCGGCACCGTTTCCCGACAGGAGGACCTCGTGGCCCGCGCCAAGCGCACCGACCGCACCGACGCCCGCCGCCGCCGCCGCGCGGAGCAGGCCGCGCTGACCGGGGAGACGGAGACGATCGAGGAGACGACCGCCAAGCCCGGCTCCACGTCGGCCACCAAGGCGAAGCCGGCCTCGGGCCAGCGCCCCGGTTTCACGGCCCTGATGAAGCAGGCGTACCGCCCGCCCCAGATCATCGATGACCTCAAGGCGCTCCCGCTCGTGCTCATCAACCCGGGCTTCCTCCTCGCCTCGGCCGGCTCCATCGCCATCGCCGTCTGGTTCGTGCTCTCGTACAACACGGCCGTCAGCGCGGTGCCGATCGGCGATGCCGAGGGCCTAGCCGCGGTGTCGAACTCGTATCAGATTCCCGCGATGCTCATGGGCATGGTGATCTCACCGCCACCCGCGGTCGGCGCGTTCCTGATCGGCTTCATGGCCAAGCGCGCATCCTGGCTGGGCGGCCTCATCTACGGGATCCTCTGCACGATCATCGTGATCCTCGTGCTCCAGCAGCCCGCTGGCCGCCTGTTCACGGGCGACGCCTCTGCGGAGTCGTTCATCGCGAGCACCGCCGCCTGGTCTCCGGTTGGTGCCGCGCTCTTCGCCGCCGCCGCCGCCTGGTACAAGCGGTTCCTGAACCTCTCGAACCCGAGCCGCGCGGCCGCCCAGCGCGAGCGCGACCAGCAGGGCAAGCAGCAGAAGCCGCAGGGCCGCGGCGACGTGAAGCCGAACCACCGCTCGACCTCACCTCGCTGACCGGGCACTCCCCGCCCATCGAACGCCCGGCTCCGGCCGGGCGTTCTGCGTTTCCGGCGAACGTTCGGCGCCTCCGGCCAATCCACCTGCCCGCCGGGCGCGAAGTGGAGGCAAGACAGGTGTCTCGCCCCGGAGTCGGCGATCCCGTGACGGAAGCTCGGGCCGGACCGGGATTGCCGCCCTCGGGGCAAGGCACGGTCGATCTGGCGGCACGGAGCCTCCTCCCTCTCCCTCCGTGCCGCCTGCTCCTCCCTCCCCTGCGGTGACCGCCTCCACGGTCCCGCACGCCCTCGACCCCCCACCCCGTCAGCGCAGGCGGCGCATCCCGGCCTGCCCCATCTGGCGCACGCCCGACGGTGACTCGGGCCCGCCCGCCGCCGACGCCACCTCCACCAGCGGCCGCACATCGCGGGCGATCACATTGACCACCTCGCCCTCACGCTGGAGATCCCCCTCCACCAGCAGCAGCGCATGCCGGCGCACCACCGAGCGCAGCCGCGCCCACGTGTCCGGCCAGAGCGTGACGTTGACCATCCCGCTCTCATCCTCGAGCGCGAGGAACACCGTTCCCTTCGCCGTCATCGGATGCTGGCGCGTGACCACCAGCCCGCCGATCTTCACCTTCCCGGGCCGTCGCCCCGCCAGGGCCGCATTCGGCAGCGCTCCCAGCCGATCCAGTGCCGGCCGGAACAGGGCCACCGCCTGGTGCCGGGCGTCCAGCCCCACCACCGCGTAGGCGTCGCCCAGGCGCTCGGGCTCCGTGAGCGGCGGCAGGTCGGGCGCCTCCGTCGCCGGCAGGCGCAGGTCCATCGGCCGGCCGGCGGCCTTGCCTCGCCCCCTGCCCCGCACGGTCCGCCCGTCCACGCGACCCTTCGATGCCCCGGCCACCTCGCGCAGCTGCCAGAGCAGCTCGCGCCTCGGCCGGCCCAGGGAGTCCAGTGCCCCCGCCCGGATGAGCCGCTCGACCACCTCCTCCGACAGCCCCGTCCGCTCGACGACGTCGGCGAGGCCCGTGTACGGGCCACGCGCCAGCTCCGCGTCCAGCCGCGCATGCTCCGCCTCGCCGATCCCCTTGACCAGGTGCAGCCCCAGGCGGATCCCCCAGCCCGGCATCGACTCCGCCGCCCAGCGCCGCCGTGAGGCCGCCACCGGGATCACGCACGCGGGTGAGCGCACGGGTCGCGGGTACGCGTCGATCCCGGTGTCATCGGGCAGCGGTTCGCCCGCATCGGCGTCGTGCGAGCCGTCGTCGCCCGCCTCCTCTGCCAGCGCCCAGCCGGGCCGGCCCACCCATTCGGTCGTGGTCCGCCACGCGGAGCGGTTGATGTCCACCGGCAGGACGGCGACGCCGTGGCGCTTCGCGTCGTTGACGAGCACCTCCACCGGGTAGAAGCCCATCGGCTGGGCATTGATGAGGCCGACGGTGAACTGGGCCGGATAGAAGAGCTTGAGGAACGCCGACTCGTAGGCGGTCCGCGCGAATGCTGCGGCGTGGCTCTTGGCGAAGCCGAAGGACGCGAACCCGGCCACCCGCCGGAACAGCTCCTCCGCGTCGTCTGCCGGCATGCCCTGCACGCGCGCGCAGCCGCCGACGAACTCGTCGTGGAGCTTGTCCATCTCGCGCTTGCTGCGGTACGTGCCCATCGCCCGCCGGAACGCGTCCGACCCCGCCGGGGTGAAGCCCGCCACGTCGATGGCGATCCGCATCACCTGCTCCTGGTACAGGATCACGCCCAGGGTGTCGTGGAGGATGGGCTCCAAGGATGGGTGCAGGTACTCCACGGGCTCCAGGCCCTGCTTGCGGCGCAGGTACGGGTGGACGGCGTTGCCCTGGATGGGGCCGGGCCGAATGATCGCGACCTCCACCACGAGGTCGTCCAGGCTCTCCGGTCTCGACTTCGGCAGGGTCTGCATCTGGGCCCGGCTCTCCACCTGGAACACGCCGACGGTGTCGGCCGCCTGGAGCATCGTGAAGACCTCGGGAATCTCCTCGGGGATCCGGTCGAGGTCAAGGCAGACCGCGCAGTCGTGCTCCACGAGCTGGACGGTCTCGTCGATGGCCGCCAGCATCCCGAGGCCCAGCAGGTCCAGCTTGATGAGCTTCATCGTCTCGACGTCGCGCTTGTCGTACTGGACGACGACCCGATCCTTCATGGTGGCCCGCTCGATGGGCGCGATGTCGATGAGGGGAGCCGCTGTCACCAGCATGCCGCCGGTGTGGATGGAGAGGTGGCGCGGGAAGCCGTCGATGCGGGCGCACAGCTCCAGCCAGCGCTCCCAGTCCGACAGGCCCACGAGCGAGCCCTGGTGGCGGCCGTCCGATGCAGCCGGCTCGGGCGGGTCGAGGCGGGCGACGGAGCTGCGCGCGGCGTCGAGGCGCTGCGCCGCCTCCCGGTAGGGGGCCCAGCCATCGGTGGCCGCTCCACCCGTCCCGCGACCCGCCCGCAGCCAGGCGACGCTCGCGGGTGTGTCGCCCGGGCCGCCCTCGTCGTCCCCCCGTCCCCCGGATCGGATCGCCGGCGCCGACCCGGGCGCCCCGTCCCATGTCCCGTTTCCGGGCTCGTCGTCCCCCCGCCGGGCCATCCGCCCGTTCCCATGCTCGCCCGAGCCGTCGCTCCCGAGCCGCCCGCCCCGTGCATGGTTCAGCTGCCCCATGGGGTCCACGAGCCCGCGCTCCGCTGCCCGGGAGGCCGCTCCCGCCATCGCGATCTCCGCCGTCAGCCGCCGCGAGCCCCGGACCGCGTCCCCCGCGAGTCCTCCCGTGAGATCGGGCGCCTCCTCGCCCGGCCGCGCGAAGAACCGCGCGAACCCGCCCTCCGCCTCGAGATCGCGCCGCACCATGACGCTGTCGTACGTCTCGAGCGCCTTCGCCACCCGGTCCACCAGCGGGCGCGGGAACCCCAGCGCGTACCCGACCTCCCGCACCGCCGACCGCGCCCGGTACGTCACCAGGTTGCAGACCATCCCGGTGTGCTCCTGGCCGTACCGGTTGTACACGTACTGGATGACCTCCTCGCGACGCTCGCTGGAGAAGTCGATGTCCACGTCCGGGTATGCCGTCCGCCCCTCGTTGATGAACCGCTCGAACAGCAGCTCGTGACGGATCGGATCCACCCGGGTGATCCCCAGCACATACGCCACGATCGAATCCGCCGCGCTCCCTCGCCCCTGGGCCGGGATGCCCCGCGACTTCGCGAACCGCATCAGGTCCCAGCAGATCAGGAAGAACTCGGCGAGACCGGTCTTCTCGATCACCTCCAGCTCGTGCGCGAGCTGCGAGACGACCGCGGGGGTGAGCGGGTGGTACCGGCGGCGGGCGCCCTGCCAGCACAGCTCGGAGAGGTGGCTGAACGGCGTCTCGCCCTTGGGCACCGGGAAGCCCGGGAACCGGTAGCGCTCGAAGGAGAGCTCGACGCGACAGGCGGCCGCGATCTCCACCGACGCCGCGATGCCCTCCCGCCACGCCCGCGCCAGGACCGGGTCCGCCGCGCCCGTGGCGTCCTCGCCCGGGGGCATCGCCAGCAGGTCGCCGGCACCCTTGAGGTACGACTCCCCGTCGGGCCGGCGCAGGTCCGCCAGCTCCCCGAGGGACCGTCCGTGGCGGATGGCCGTGAGCACGTCCGCCGAGCTCCCGGTCGTGCGGGAGCGCGTAGTGGACGTCGTTGGTGACCACCACCGGCAGCGACAGCGCATCGGCCAGCCGCGCGGTCTCCGACGCCATCCAGTCGTCGTCGGGCAGCAGATGGTGGGCCAGCTCGAGCACGAACCCCGAGCGTGCGGCCGAATCCCCCGCGCCGAACAGGCGTCCGTACCGCTCCGCCGCCGCGCGAGCTCCCTCGCGGTCGCCTGCCCGCAGGCGTCGCGCGATCTCGCCGTGCCGGCAGCCCGACAGCGCGACCAGTCCCTCCGCGTTCGCCTGGAGCAGGTCGTGGGTGAACCGCGGTACCGCCTTCGACCCTGCGAGGTTCGCCCGCGACACCATGCGGCACAGGCTCCGCCAGCCCGTGGCATCCCTGGCCAGGAGCACCAGGTGCGGCCCGCGCTGGTCCTCGCCGATGCCGCGCAGGTCCTCCTTGACCTCACGCCGGTGGCCGGGCAGGCGGGCGCGCAGCGGCCGGGGGCGCTCGGGCCGACCCTCGACGACGACGGGTGCCTCCTCGACGCGGGGCGGCCGCCGCCCGGGGCGCCAGGTCCGTCGTGCGGGCACGACGATCGCGCCGGGGTCCGGCACCGCCGCATCGAGCAACTCGATCTCGATCCCGATCACCGGGTGCAGCCCCGCCTCGCGGGCGGCGTTCGCGAACCGGACCGCGCCGTAGAGGCCCTGGTGGTCGGTGACCGCGAGTCCGGTCAGGCCCAGCTCGACGGCGCGGGCGACCAGCTCATCGGGCGCGGAGGCGCCGTCGAGGAATGAGAAGTGGGAGTGGCAGTGGAGCTCGGCGTAGGCAGGCGCGGTGGTGGTTGAGGTGGCCACGGGCAATGTCCTGGATGTCCCGGGGGCGGGCCCGGAGTCTAGAACATCTGTTCTGTTTATGCCAGCCCTATGCGGGTTCGACCACCACCTGGAGGAGCGATGCGAGGACGGCGTCCGCGCCCGCGTCGGCCAGGTCCACGTCCGCCCGCTCGGGGATGCCCACGGCGAACATGCCCGCCGCCTTCGCGGCCTGCACGCCCATCGGCGAATCCTCGAACGCGATGGCGTCCCGAGGGTCCACGCCGAGCAGGCGGCAGGCCTCGAGGTACACGTCGGGCTCAGGCTTCGTGCTGCCGATGTCGATCCCGGATGCGACCAGGTCGAGCACCCCGAGCCCCACGGCATCGAGCGCCCGGCGCACGAGGTCGCCGGACGTGTTCGAGGCGACCGCCATCGGCAGCCGGCCCGCCAGGGCTTCCACCAGCTCCCTGGCGCCGGCGTGGAACGGCGCACCTGACCGGTAGTGGGCGAGCATGATCTCGCCGATCTCGCGCTCGATGTCGGCCGGTGGCAGGCCCAGGCGCTCCCCGTAGATGGCAGCCGTGTCCACGAGCGCCCGCCCGTGCGAGGCGATCATGTCGGCCTCGGAGAAGATGTCGCCGTGGCGCGCGAGCAGCTCCCGTTCGGCGTCGTGCCACATGGGCTCCGTGTCGAGCAGCAGGCCGTCCATGTCGAACACGACCGCCCGGAACCGGCCGGGCAGGACGAGCGTGGCGGTGTCGGACGGCAGGGTGGTCACGTGAGCCTCGCGTGGGGGTGGCCAATTGTAGTGCGCGGGCTCGCGCCGGGCGGGAACTTCCAGGCGCCGGGACGCAACTGGAGCGGCATGTCCGGCGTCTCATGGCTGTGATCGCCAACCTGCGCCATCCGACCCGGACACCCGCGCTCGAGCTCCTCCTGCGAGTGCTCGCGGCCGTGCTGACGGGGGCGACGATCATGGGCCTGCTTCCGGCGCTGCTGGAGTTGGCCGCGTAACACACCGGCGGCGGTCATCGCAATCGGCGACCGCCGACCTGGTCCCGGGCCGTGGGCAGCCCGGAGACCCCGAGGACCCTCGCCGCATGAGGCGGCGGGGGTCCTCTGCTGTCCGGGGGCCGCCGTGATGCCCGGAGCCACCACGATGTCCGGGGGCTACCATGCGCACGATGCCCGTCCAGTTCCTCCGCCTGCTGCTCGCCGGCCTGCTCGTGGTCTCGGTGGCCGCCTGCCTCTACGACCCGCCCCCGTCGGTGACGGTTCCCGCCGCGGGCACGCCGGTCCCGTCGACCCCGTCCACGGGTCCAGCGACAACGTCCGGTGCGACGGCGCCCGTGGACCCCACACCCGTCCCGGTCCCCGACACGCCCGAGCCCACCGAGGAGCCCGAGCCCCTCCCAACCCAGGTGGGCGTGACCGACACCCCCTGGGGAGCGATCCTCGACGAGATCCCCGGCGAGTGGCCCGTGTTCCCCGGCGCCGAACCGGTCGAATCGGATGAGGGGCCCGCCAGCGGCGCCTGGCTCGCGCCCGACGGGGTGGACCCGGTTGCCCGCTGGTACCGCGACACGCTCGAGGCGGCTGGGTTCACGATCGACAACCTGTCGTCGCCGCTGGAGGACGGGACCCGTATCCTCGACATCGTGACGGACCTGCCCGAGTGCCGGATCCAGGTCACCTTCCGGCCCGCCGGAGGAGTCGACGATGATCACGGTGCTGTACGGTGCGGGTTGCGCCGGCGGCGACGGCTGAACGACGCACGGATCGAAGGTCGAAGGAGGTCTCGCGGGATGGAGCCCAAGACGCGCGACGTCGTGAGCGCGGGCGTGCTGGCCCTGGTGCTGATGGTGGCGGTCGTCCTGCTCGTGTGGGCCGCGATCCCGGCCTGATCCCGACGCGGGTGCGCGGTCGGCCCGCGGATCGGCCCGCGGAGGTGCGGGCCGGCGCAACATCTGGCGCGTATCGGGCGTCATGGGAACGACGACCGGGTGGACCGGTCACGTGACCCTTCAGTGGGGGATTGCTGACAGCGGTGCAGACGACACGCCCGCGCGACCTCGGCGCACTGTTCCTGGTCATCGGCGTGTTCGCCATCCTGCTCGTCGTCTCGATCGTGCTCGGGTCTCCGTCCGTCCGCTGACTGGCAGCGATCGACGGGGCTGGTGAGCCCGGCCGGGATGGCGGACAGCCGCTTCGGGCCTCGTGACCTCGCCCGGTCGTCGCCATGCCCGGGCCGGGGTGTCGCAACGGCGCGCGCTCAGTCGTACAGGCGCTCCAGGTGCCACGTCCCGGCTGCGCGGTCCAGGTAGACCAGGGCCAGCCACGACACCCCCACCACCTTGAAGTAGTCCCGCGTGATCGGCTCGCGCCACCAGGACTCGTCCACCCGCCAGCGGTTGCAGACCTCGACGGGCTCCCGCCGGCCGTTCCAGCGGATCGCAGCGAGACGGCCTCCCTCGTCCAGCTCCACCTCGATGCGCGGGTGCTCGCGCAGCAGCCGGGTCATCGCTCGTCCCTCATCGCGCCGCGGCAGCACCTCGTCACGGACGCGCCGGCCACGGACAGCCAGCGCCAGCGGTGCTCGGCCAGCGGCGCCTCCGGATCCGCGAGCTCCACCCGGTGCACGCGGTCCACCCCGAACGCGATCGCCAGGCGCGCCAGCTGCCAGCCGAGGCGGGCATCCCGTGCGGCCTGCGGCGTGAACAGCGGCAGCTGCTGGCCCTGCGCCGCCTCCACCAGCCCCAGCTCCAGCTCCAGGCGTGCGACCGCGGCCGGCGGCGGGCTCTTCTCGAGCCGCGCGAAGAGCAGGCGCTCGATGGCCTCGGCGTCGTCGGTGGGCTCCGGGAGCCGCTGCTCGATCCGCACCTCGCCGGGCGTTCCCCGGCGGGCGAACGCGAGGTCGCACGACACGACGAGCCGGACGATCCCCGCCGCCTGGCCGCGCGCCTTGAGCTGGTCCGCCAGCACCGACGCCAGCCGCCGGAGCACGAACCGGACCGAGTCCAGCTCCTCCGACGGCGGTTCGATCGGCAGCCCCAGCGCCATCCGCTCGGGCGCCGTGCGTGGCCGGAACCGCTCCGTCTCCTCGCCGCGGGCCCGGGCGTGGAGCCGCGCCCCCTCCTCCCCGAACCGCGCCACCACCGCCGAGTGCGGCAGCTCCGCCACCGTCCCGATCGTGCGCAGCCCGAACCGCGCGATCCGCGCCCGGATCTCCTGGTCCCGCGTCAGCAGGCGGGCGGGGTGCGGAGCGAGGAAGGCGGCGTCGTCACCGGGTGGCACGAGGAGCGGGGCGCCGCCCTCGCCCGCACAGACCGCCGCCACGGACGCCGCGAACGAAGTCCCCGCGATCCCTGTCCGGGGCAGCCCGGGAAGCACGCCCGCGAGGGCGGTGGTCATCCGCGGAACCATCGTCTCCTCCGCACCCCACAGCCGCATGAGCCCGTCCACCTGGATAGCGATCCGCCCGAAGGCGGGGCTCATCACGTCAGAGGTCGCCGCGATCCCCGGGCTGAACGCGGCCAGCCGTTCACAGGCGGCCTCGAGCGCGTCGCGGTCCGCCTCAGGCTCGAGGTCGAGGAAGGTCGCCTCGGGGGCCAGCCGGTGGGCGGCCCCGAGCGCCATTCCCCGGCGCACGCCGAGCGAGCGGGCGAGGGGATCCGCGTCCACCACGGTCCCATCCGTCCAAGGCTGACCGCCGAGGACGATCGGACCCGGGGGCCACGAGGCGGAGGTGGCGTTGGGAGCCTCTGCCCGCCCCCTCGCCAGGCGGAGGGGCAGGTGGGGCCAGAGCATGTGCAGCAGGCGCATGGGTATCGATCGATGCAGGGGGGCCTTTCAGTTCGATGGGAACGGGTGGCGGGTCCACGACGGCGAGCACCGGTGCGGGCCCCACCCCGCCCGGCGGCGCCGGCGGTGCGGCGAGCCCGGCAAGCAGCTCCGGGTGCCGCAGGCACGCATCGCGCGCGCCGCCCTCCGCGTACAGGATCTCCACGTCGGCGCGCCTCCCCGGTGGTCCAAACCGGTTGCGCGCCACCTCCACGGTGCTCCGCTGGCCCACCACGTCCCGCCCGAGCCGGATCCAGCCGGCCCGGCGCATCTCCAGGCGCAGCCCGCTCGCCTCCTCCACCGCCATCGCCAGCGACCGCCCGAGCGCCACGGGCTCCAGCACCACCAGCAGCGTCCCCGCCCGGCGGGCCAGCGCGGCGAGCCGGCCCAGCCGGTCCCCCACCCGCTTGCCGGTCACGGCCGGGTCCCGGCCCTCCGGCAGGTCGATCACCAGCAGGTCCACCGTCCGCCCCGAGAGCAGCGCCCCGGCGAGCGCCAGCGCCTCCTCCAGGTCCACCGGAGTCAGCACGACCAGCCACTCGGGACGGATGCCGCGGGCCACCGCCTCCACCGGGTCGAACGCGCGGGCGAGGTCCATCCAGGCGGCGATCGCCCCGCCCGCCTGCGCCTCCGCGACCATCCGCAGGGCGGCCGTGGTCTTGCCCGACGACGCGTCCCCGCGCAGGGCCACCGTGGCCGAGCGCGG
The DNA here is from genome assembly GCA_963748625.1 of uncultured Chloroflexia bacterium. Taxonomy (GTDB): domain Bacteria; phylum Chloroflexota; class Limnocylindria; order Limnocylindrales; family CSP1-4; genus CAIXZV01. The sequence goes on from CAVVJT010000007.1 coordinate 506,223, forward strand.
CAGTCCGCCGGTGCCAAGGATCGCGTCCAGGGCGGCGAAGCCCGTGGGGACCATGCGGCCCTCGTCCGCTGCGGGAACGCCAGGACGGGCAGGAGCCGGAGCCGCCACCAGGGGCGTGGGCGCGAGCGGGTCGGGAGCGGGCTTCGCGAGCGGGTCTGGGACGGCCTCCGGACCCGGCTGAGGCTCGACTGCCGCCACCCGCGCGAGCGCGCCTTCGACCGCGAGGCCCAGCTCGCTGCCACGCCGCAGCACGCCCGTGCCCCAGCGGGCCTGGAGCGTGGCGAGAGCCTGGGAGACGTCGGATGTGGGAGCCATCGGACGTCCAATAATAGAACGTCTGTTCTAGTCGTCAAGGGTCGAATCGACAGACCGGCGGGCCACGCCCACCGGCTACACCGCGGCCGCCAGCACCACCACGCCCACCAGGATCCCGACGAGCCCGACCCATTGGGAGCGCTGCGGCCGCTCGCCCAGTGCCACCACCGCCCAGGCCAGCGCCAGCACCGGGCCGAACGAGCTCGAGAGCCCCACCAGCCAGGCCGGCGAAACTTCCAGGCCGATGGCGAATGCCACGAACCCGATCACATCGAACGCGCCCGCCGCCAGCACGAGTGCGATCGCGCGTCGCGACCACCCGTGCCATGGCAGCAGCAGCGGCGAGAACCGCCGCGACCGGGACCGCAGCGCCAGACCCAGGAGCAGGAGCGACGCGGCGTTGTTCCCCGCGCGCGATCCCACCGCCGCCGGCAGCCAGCCGTACTCCTTGATCGGCCCTGCCAGCAGCACCGCGAGCAGCGCGAACCCCAGCAGCGTGACCACCGAGATCGCCACGCCCGGTCCCAGCACCCGGAGCCTCCGTCCGCCGCCGCCCGTACCTGCGGCCTCGCTGCCACCCCCACCGCCACCGCCGAACGAGACCGACGCGAGCACCACGCCCGCCGTCGCGATCGCGGCGCCAAGCGCCTGGGCAGGTGCCAGCGTCTCGCCACGTATGACCACCGCGAGCACCACGGCCGCCCCGCCGTACGCCACGATCACCGGGCTCACGATGCTGACCGGTCCGATCCGCAGTGCCGTGTAGTACGCGAGGTACACCCCCGACGCCAGCACCCCGATCGGGAAGGCCGCCAGCATCCCGGCGACAGGATCCGGGCCCAGGAGATCCGGCCGCGCGATCACGATCGCGCCAAGCACGATCACGCTGACCGCCTGCGACCCGACGAGCACGCGCAGCGACCCGACCATGCGCGTCGAGACGGCGCCCGCGATCTCCGCAACGCCCCACAGCAGCGAGGCGAGCAGACCGAGGGCCAGGCCGGAGGACATCGGCGGAGTCTAGGGCCGCCGCCTGTTCGGAAGGACGGCTGTCGCGTGCTACACTTCCCGGCCGGTCGATCCAATTCGTCGGAGCGGACCAGCAGATGGGGATGTAGCTCAGCTGGGAGAGCGCCGCGTTCGCATCGCGGAGGCCAGGGGTTCGAGTCCCCTCATCTCCACCATCGTGGGTCGGTTGGGCAGGTGGTGAGCCCAAGGGTCTGTAAAACCCTCGCCTTCGGCTTTGGCGGTTCGATTCCGCCCCGGCCCACCAGCAACTCGTGAACACAACGCCCGTCGCAGATGCGACGGGCGTCGTCGTTTCGGCGTGCGGCAGTCAGGTGTCAGTCGGCGGCGGTGTCGATTCCCCTGTGGCTCATTCGTCGTGATCCTGAAGCGGCGCCGGAGGGCGTCGCCACGGATGGCCGGCGAAGCGCCGGCAGGGAGGCCAAGGACATGGCGAACTACCTGCTCACCTACCACGGCGAGGGCGGCATGCCGGCGACCGAGGAGGAGCGCGCTGCGGTGATGGCCAAGTGGGGCGCCTGGTTCGGGCAGCTGGGCGATGCCGTCGTGGACCCGGGCAACCCGACCACGCGCGCGAAGGCGATCTCGCCTGACGGCTCGGTCATGGACGCGACGTCATCCCCGTCGGGCTACTCGGTCATCAAGGCCGATTCGCTCGACCAGGCGGTGGAGCTGTCAAAGGGCTGCCCGGTGCTCGCCGCCGGCCAGGTGGTCCTGGTGACCGAGACCTTCGACGCCATGTAGGAGACCAGGGCCATCCCGGGGCGCGATCGGCGGACCGTGCCCCGGGAGCTGCCCGGCGCCTCGACCACCCCGGCGTGCTGGTCACGTATTGCGTAGCCACGCTGTCGCGATCCACCAGAATCATTCACTGGACGTGATGGTTGCGACCACGCATCCTGCCGCGTGTCCACGTCCCGCGCCGCAGGTTCCGCGTCCATGAGCAGCATCCGACCCTTCCGGGCCCTCCGTCCCATGCCTGCCCAGGCGCCCGACGTCTCGGCCGTCCCGTACGACGTGGTCAACGCAACCGAGGCTGCAGCCCTCGCCGAGGGCAACCCGCTGAGCTACCTGCGCGTGTCCCGCGCGGAGATCGAGCTGCCTGCCGGCACCAACCCGTACGCCGACGCGGTGTACGAGCGGGCCGCCGCCAACTTCGCCCGCCTGCGCGCCGCAGCGCCGCTCGTCATCGAGGACACGGCCGCCCTCTACCTCTACCGGCTCCACATGGGCGACCACGTCCAGACCGGCATCGCCGCCACGTTCCTCGTGGACGAGTACGAGCAGAACGTGATCCTCAAGCACGAGAAGACGCGCAAGGACAAGGAGGACGACCGCACCCGCCACATCGTGGAGCTGCGCGCCCAGACCGGTCCGGTGTTCCTGACGTACCCGGCGAACGCCACGGTCGATTCGCTGGTTGCCGCAGCCACCGAGTGGCCGACCGCCCGCGAGCCGCTGTTCGACTTCACCGCGCCCGACGGCGTCGGCCACACCGTGTGGACCGCGACCGAGGCCGAGACCGCACAGATCATCGACGCGTTCTACGACATCCCGGCCCTCTACATCGCCGACGGTCACCACCGCGCCGCCAGCGCGATGCGCGCCTGCCACGCGATCGACGAGGACGGCACCGCCACGCAGGCCGAGGGCACCGCCGGGGACGGCGAGATCGAGGCGGAATGGTTCCTCGCGGTCGCCTTCCCGCACAACCAGATGCAGATCCTGCCGTACCACCGCGTCGTGAAGACGCTCAACGGCCGCAGCGCCGCCGGGCTGCTCGACGGCGTCCGGGCCGCAGGCGTCACGGTCGAGCCCGGCACGGACACGCCGGCGGGCCCCGGCGAGGTGGCCATGTACCTCGACGGTGCCTGGTACCGCCTGGGTCTCGCGCCCGCCGCGGCCGACGCCCCGCCGGCGGACCGCCTGGACGTCGCGCTCCTCCACGACCAGGTGCTCGCGCCGCTGCTCGGAGTCGGCGACCCGCGGACGGACAAGCGCATCGACTTCGTCGGCGGCATCCGCGGCCCCCAGGCGCTCGTCGAGGCCGTCGACCGCGGCACCGCGGCCGTCGCCTTCGCGATGCACCCGACGTCGATCGAGGACCTCATGGGCATCGCCGATGCCGGCGGGATCATGCCCCCCAAGTCCACCTGGTTCGAGCCCAAGCTCCGCGACGGCCTCCTCGTCCACCTCATCTGAACCCCGTCCCTCTCCGCACCCCACCCAGGAGACCCGCCATGAAGGTCCTCATCGCCGACCAGTTCGAGAAGTCCGGCCTGGCAGGCCTCGAAGCCGCCGGGTGCGAGGTCGTCTTCGACCCCTCGCTCAAGGACGACGCGCTCGGCGACGCGCTGCGCGCCACCGGGGCCGAGGCCCTCATCGTCCGCTCCACCAAGGTGACGGCGGCGATGATGGAGAGCCCCAGCCTCGCGCTGATCGTGCGCGCCGGCGCCGGCTACAACACGATCGACGTGGCCGCGGCCTCGGCGAACGGCGTCTATGTCTCGAACTGCCCGGGCAAGAACTCCGTGGCGGTGGCGGAGCTGGCCCTGGGCCTGATCCTGGCCCTCGACCGCCGGATCCCGGACAACGCGGCGGCCCTGGCGGCCGGCCAGTGGAACAAGAAGGAGTTCTCGAAGGCGGCCGGGCTCGCCGGCCGGACGCTGGGCCTGCTGGGCTTCGGGAACATCGCACAGGAGCTGGCGCGACGCGCCCAGGCGTGCGGCATGGATCTCGTGATCTGGTCGCGTCGCTTCGCAGCAAACCCCGGGATCGACCTGCGCCAGTACGGGATCGACACCACCAGCCCGACGTCGCGCGTCGCCATCGCCACAACCCCGGCCGCCGTCGCCGACGCCGCCGACGTCCTCAGCATCCACCTCGCGCTCGCCTCGGATACCCGTGGCCTGGTCGACGCGGACCTCCTCGGCCGCCTCAAGCCCGGCGCGATCCTGGTCAACACCGCGCGCGCCGAGGTCGTGGACCACGACGCGCTCGCCGTCGCCGTGCGGGAGCGCGGCCTGCGCGTGGGCCTCGATGTCTACCCGGACGAGCCCACCGTCGCCACCGGCGAGTTCGACTTCGCCCTCGCGCGCGACCACGGTGCGGGCGTCGTGTACGGCACGCACCACATCGGCGCGTCCACCGAGCAGGCGCAGGAGGCGATCGCCGCCGAGACCGTGCGCATCATCCGCGCGTTCAAGGAGACGGGGCGCGTCCCCAACGTCGTCAACCTGGCGCGCCGGTCGCCGGCCACGCACATGCTGGTCGTGCGCCACCGCGATCGGCCGGGCGTGCTCGCCCACATCTTCGAGCAGCTCCACGACGCCGGCATCAACGTCCAGGAGACCGAGAACATCGTCTTCGAGGGTGCCGAGGCGGCGGTCGCGCGCATCAACGTGGACCACGCGCCTGCCCCGGCGCTGGTCGCTGCCATCACGGCCGGCAACGAGCACGTCCTGTCCACCCAGCTCGTGGCCCTGTAGGCTCCCGAGGACCACCACCAGGAGACCCTTTCCCGTGACCGAGCGCATCTACAACTTCTCTGCCGGCCCCGCCGTCCTGCCCGTATCCGTGCTCGAGGAGGTCCAGCGCGACCTGCTCGCACTGCCCGGCGTGGGCATGTCGGTGATGGAGATCAGCCACCGCTCCGCGCCATTCGAGGCGATCATCGGCGCGGCCGAGGCCGACATCCGCACGCTGGCCGGGATCCCCGACAACTACAAGATCCTGTTCCTGCAGGGCGGCGCGAGCACCCAGTTCTCGATGGTCCCGATGAACCTGCTCACCGAGGGGCGGACGGCGGACTACATCATGACCGGCTCCTGGTCGACCAAGGCGCTCAAGGAGGCCAAGAAGGTCGGCGCCGCGCGCGAGACGGGGTCCACCGCCGACACCAACTACAACCGCATCCCGAGTGACGACGAGCTCTCGTTCACCGAGGGCGCCGCGTACGTCCACATGACCTCGAACAACACGATCGAGGGCACGGAGTGGCACCGCCTCCCGGAGATCCCCGACGGCGTGCCGCTCGTGTCGGATGCGTCGATCGGACATCTTCTCCGGGCCGATCGACGTGTCCAAGTACGGGCTGATCTACGCGGGTGCCCAGAAGAACCTGGGGCCGTCGGGCGTGACGCTCGTGATCATCCGCGAGGACCTCCTCGAGCGCTCGTCGAAGAGCCTCCCCACGATGCTCAACTACAGCGTCCACGCCGAGAACGGCTCGCTGTACAACACGCCGCCGGCGTTCGGCGTGTATGTCCTGGGCCTCGTTATCAAGTGGGCGCTCGCCCAGGGCGGCCTCGAGGGCATCGACGCGCTCAACGAGCGCAAGGCGGGCAAGCTCTACGGGGAGCTCGACCGCACCGGCTTCTGGCACCCGACGGCCCAGAAGGACTCCCGCTCCCTGATGAACGTCACGTTCCGGCTCGCGACCGAGGACCTGGAGAAGCAGTTCATCAAGGAGGCCACGGCGGCCGGGTTCGACGGGCTCAAGGGCCACCGGGACGTCGGCGGCATGCGCGCATCCATCTACAACGCGTTCCCCGAGCAGGGCATCGACAACCTCGTCGCCTTCATGCAGGAGTTCGAGCGCGTCAACGGCTGAGGCTCGCTCCTCCGCGCCCCAGCACAGGGAGCCCGGCCCCGCGGCCGGGTTTCCTGATTCCCGGCCGTCCCGCCGGGTCCAGGCCTGCCGGGTCCAGGCCTGCCGGGTCCAGGGCGTGCCGGGTCCCGGGCCTGCCGCCCAGCGGGCGCTGTCTGCGGAATTCTGCGCACCTGTCCCGCGAGGCGGTTGACTGCGGCCGGATCGGGCACTCCAGGCCGTCGGCTGCCCGCTGGGCGGGACGATCGTGCGGACTCCTGCACATAGGGCCCGCCAGGCGGGAGACGGGCCGGGTCATGACGGGGCGGGTCATGACGGGCCGGGTCATGACGAGGCGGGGTGAGGACGGCCGGGTGAGGACGGACGGCTCCGGGTCGGGCACCCCGGCACAGGGAGTCCGACCCCCGCGGCCTGCTCGAGCGTGGTTGACTGGGGCCATGCAGCACATCGTCGTCCGCGAGATCGCCCCGTACGAGCACGATGCCGCTGGGCGCCTGGTGGTCGATGCCTACCGCACCCTGGGCGTGCCGCAGAGCGGGGGCTACGAGGCGGAGATTGCCGACGTCGGCGCGCGCGTGGCGCAGTGCACGGTGCTCGTGGCGCTGCTCGACGGGCAGCTCGCGGGGTGCGCGACCTTCGCCCTCGCGGGGAGCCCGCTCAATGAGGTCGAGGATCCGGAGGGCTCAGCCATCAGGATGCTGGGCGTCACGGCGGAGGCTCGCGGGCAGGGTGTCGGGGAGGCGCTGGTCCGGGCATGCGCGGAGCGGGCGCGGGCGGCCGGTGCCAGGAGGATCTGGCTCCATACCGAGCCGTTCATGGAAGCGGCGCAACGGCTCTACCTGCGGCAGGGGTTCGTGCGCGCGCCCGAACGCGACTGGCGGTTCGAGGAGGAGGGAGAGGAGGACGTGATCCTGCTCGCCTACGTGCTCGAGGTCTGAGCCGGGCGTCGCGGGCAGCGGGTCCCAGGTGGCAGGCCTGCCGCGAGCGCGGGCTCAGTCCCGGGCGGGCTCCCACGGGAAGGCCTCGGTCGCGTGCCACGGACCCAGGATGAACGGCTCGCCGTCCCAGTAGGCAGCGGCTCCGCGGACTTCCAGGGCAGCGGTGGCGTCCTCGAGATGGAGACGGACCGAGAACCTGCCGTTGCCATCATCGGGGAGGCGGAACCCGTCGGAGTCCAGGCAGACGGGGAGGGTCGAATGGCAACCACCGGCGATGGCGGTCTCGTCCCAGAAGCCGGAGAAGTCGAGCTCGTCGGTGACCCTGCCGTCCACGAGCTCTGTCGCGGTGATGAGCGGGCCGACGTCGCCCACCTCGACCGTGATCTTCCAGGCGTCCTGCGCGCGGTCGCCCGTCCCGCGGATCTCCAGCTGCCAGGCCTTCGCGACCGGGTCCTCGATGCCCGCCGTGATCGTGGTGGCATCCTCCGCGACGACGGAGAGCTCCGGGCCGATGCCATCGCCGTCCACGCCGCCGATGACGGGCGTGGCGGTGGGCTCGGGGAGGAGCGTGGGTGTGGGGACAAGCGTCGGCTCAGGAGCGGCCGGGGAGGTCGGGCCCGAGGTGGGGGTCGAGATCGGAGCCGGTGCCTGCACGCTGCTGGAGCATGCCGCGAAGGCCGCGATGCTCAGCGTGGCTGCGAGGAGGGTGGGAAGACGCGGGGACATGGGACCTGCCGGGATCGGATGCGTGGCATGGACGGGTGGGCGCCCCTATGACGCATGAGGCATGCGTTTTGGTTCCCTCCTGGACCTCGATTCTGCGGCGCGGGGCGCCCCGCGTGCAATGGCCCGGGCGAGGCCCCCGCTTTGGCCGGCCGGGGCAACCGCGGGTCCGGGCGTGGTCAGTCGAGGGCGGCGTGGAGCTCCGGCGCGTGGCGCTTGAGCCAGCGACGCGCGTCGCGGTGGCGGGGGGCCTGCTGGTCCATCAAGGCCCAGAACCGCTCGCCGTGGCCGAAGACGACCAGGTGGCAGACCTCGTGGGCGGCGACGGCGTCGAGCCCATCGGGTGGAGCGAGAACCAGGCGCCACGAGAACGACAGGCCGCCTGACCTGGAGCAGCTGCCCCAGCGGCTGGTCGTGTCGCGGATGGTGATGCGCGTGGGCGTCACACCGAGGCCGCGCGCATGCCCGGCGACCGCGGTCTCCAGCAGGGCGCGGGCGCGAGCGCGGAACCAGGCCTCCAGGATCTGCGCGGTGGGGCGCACGTCGCGGGCGGTCCGCTCCACCAGGAGCTCGTCCCCCTCGTCGCCGCCGATCCTGACGACACGACTGGCCCGGGTGCCGCTCGGTGCCGTGACCACGCGCACCCGGTGAGGCTCGCCGCGGAACAGGATCACGCGTCCGTCGTCGAGGGCCAGCCGCTCGTCCAGGCGGTCCCGGGCCGATGCATGGCGGCTGACGTGCCCCCGGATCCAGGCCTCCCGCTCCGCGAGGAACGAGGTCACCAGGCGCTCCGACGCGAGCCGCTCCCCGCGCGCGTCCACCGGGACGGTGACGATGACGCCGCGCTCCGGGTGCACGGTCACGCGCAGGCGGCGCGCACGGGACGAGCGCCGCAGCACGTAGCGGAGATCGCCGCCGGGAAGGCGGACGGTGGCGTCGGACTCGACCGCCGTGGGTCTGGGGCGCGTGCCCGGCAGGCGCACCATCCGCGACCTACTCGCCGCGCCGGAGGAGACGGCCGGCCCGCACCCCGGTCTCCTGGCCATCCCGAACGGCGAGCCGGCCGTTCACGATCACGTCGCGGATTCCGGCGGGGTACACGGCCGGCACCTCCCACGTGGGCAGGTGCGCGGAATTGATGCCCAGCGCCTGCTCCTCGACGGTGGCGAGGTAGCCCGCGAAGGTGGACCACCCGGGCTCGATCCCGTGCGCTTCAAGGTCGGCCTGAAGCTGCAGCCTCGACAGGTGCGTGAGCGGCGCGAACGTGTAGCCACAGTTGCCGTCGAGCTGGGTGGTATAGCCCTGGCGCAGGTGGCTCCACTGGGCCCCGTCCACCAGCACGGACAGGTCGGAATGGGCGTGCGGATCCACGAAGCCGGGGGCGACGACCAGGCCGGTGGCATCACGCATCTCGCCGACCGAGGCCGGGTCCACGGCCGAGAGGTCGCCCACGGCGGTGATCCGGTCGCCCTCGATGCCGACGTCAGAGGGACGACCTGGAGCACCGCTGCCATCAACGAGGAGGCCGCCGCGGAGCACGAGATCGAAGGCCATGGGCGGGATCGTACCGGCCGGGCGCCGAGGCGCGCGGGCGGACGGCCCGCACAGCGCGGTGGCTCAGGCCTCCGCGATCACCCCGAGCGAGAGGCGGAACCCGGCCCGCCGCTGGAGCGCGGGCAGGAACGTCCCCTGGCCCACGGGCATGTCGCCCGGGAACCACTTGACCCACTCCTCGTTGAAGGCGTCGAAGTCCCCCGGGTCGCGCAGCGCCCAGTTGACCCAGACCACCTTCTCCAGCGAGGAGCCCGCCTCCTCGAGGCGCAGCTTGAGGTTCTCGAGCGCCTTGCCTGCCTGCGACTTCATGCTCTCGCCGGCAAGCCTGCCGGTCTCGAGATCGATCGGGCCGACCGACGTCACGTAGACCATGCCGCCCGCAACGACCGTCCGACCGCGCCCCAGGCGGGTGGCGACCTCGTCGGGGCCCTCGGATGCAGCCAGGCCGCCCCAGCGGCTCTTGAGGCCGCGCACGCGTCGCTGCTTGGTGGGATCAGCGGGTGGGATGCCGAACTCGCCCGGTGGCAGCTCCACGCCCGCGCGCTTGAACTGCTCCATGAACAGCGGGCGGACGCCGGTCGGGACCAGGTCGCCCTGGGTCACGCCGTCGACGACGCCGGTCTGCTGGTAGGCGAAGATGTCCTGCATCAGGATCTCGTCGTCCTCGATCCCGTAGATCTCGGTGATGTTGGTCACCTTGCGCGTGCCGTCCTTGAGGCGCGCGGTGTGGACGACGAGGTCCACGGCGGAGGCGATCTGCTCCCGGATCGCCCGGAGCGGCAGCTCGTACCCGGTCATGAGGACCATGGTCTCGAGACGGCGGAGCATGTCAGCCGGGCTGTTCGCGTGACCGGTGGACAGCGAGCCGTCGTGGCCCGAGGTCATGGCCTGGAGCATGTCGAGCGCCTCGCCGCCACGGCACTCGCCCACGATGACGCGGTCCGGGCGCATGTGCATGGCGTTGCGCAGGAGGTGGCGGATCGTGATCTCGCCCAGGCCCTCGAGGTTGGCCGGCCGGCTTTCGAGCGTGATGACGTGCTCCTGGCGGAGCTGCAGCTCGGCGGCGTCCTCGATCGTGACGATCCGCTCCTCCTCGGGGATGAACGAGGAGAGCACGTTGAGGGTGGTCGTCTTGCCCGAGCCGGTGCCGCCGGAGACGAACAGGTTCAACCTGGCCTCCACGCAGGCCCGGAGGAAGGCGAACATCTCGGGGGAGGCCGTGCCGAACCGGACGAGGTCGTCCACGGTGAACGGGTTGGTCGCGAACTTGCGGATGGTGATGACCGGGCCGTTCAGCGACAGCGGCGGGATGATCGCGTTGACGCGCGAGCCGTCCGGGAGGCGGGCGTCCACACGAGGGCTGGATTCGTCGATGCGCCGGCCGAGCGGGGTGATGATCCGGTCGATGATGCGCATGAGGTGCTCGTCGTCGAGGAAGTGGCTCTCGACCCGGATGATCTTGCCCTTGCGCTCGATGTAGAGGTGCTCAGGGCCGTTCGCCATCACCTCGGTGACGGACTCGTCCTTGAGGTAGGGCTCGAGCGGGCCGAAGCCGACGACCTCGTCCACGAGCTCCTGCACCAGGCCGAGTCGCTCGTCGCGGGTGACAGCGAACCCGTGTGCGGCCGTCATCCGGTCCGCGATCTCGGTCACCTTGGCCTGGATCTGGGCGGGCGGCACGTCGGCGAGCTCGCTGAAAGCGCGCACGACCTCGTCCTGGAGGAGGCGGCGCAGGCTGAGAAGCAGCTGGTGGCGCGCGGAGTTCCTGTCGATCGCGCTCGCGTCCCAGACGACCGGCAGCAGGGCCGCAGGGTCAGCGGTGGGCTTCGCGGGCTTGGCCGGCTGGCCGTCCCCGCCCTTCGAGCGCTCCACGCGCTCAAACAACGTCATGCGACTCTCCTGGTCGCCGCCCCCGGGAAGACGGCTCCGATCGAACTCCCGGCGCCCCGCGGCCGGGACCACCCGATCGGAAGTGGCAGCATAGTCCGATCGGGCCAGCGCTGGGTGCGCGGGCGCACCGCGATGTGTGGCGATGCGGGATCGCTGCTCCGCGCCGCGCTCCCTGCAACGAAGATGGCCAGGACCCGAGTCACCCGAATCAACCTGCCCGTGCATCTACCCTTCGAGGCAGGCGCCCAACGCCGCCGACCTGAGGGGATACGAGCCCGATGACGATCGAAGCCCTGCGTGGCCACCGGCCAGAGGTCCTCGCGGATCTGCTGGAGCGGTATGGCCGCGAGATCCAGGGTGTGGCGTACCTGGTTCTCCGGGACCGGGCTGCGGCGGAGGACGTGGTGGTGGACACCCTGCTGACCGCGCTGGAGCGCGGCGACCAGCTCCGGGACCCGGACCGGCTGCGGCCCTGGCTGCTCAAGATCGCGACCAACAAGTCGCTCGGCGTCCGGCGCACGAGCGGGCGCGTCGTCCAGCTCCACGTCGTGCCCGACCGGGCGGCGCCCCGGCGCGACGAGGACGAGCGGCTTGCGCTGCTCGGCTGCGTGGACCGGCTGGCCCCACGCACCCGTGCTGCCGTGGTACTCCGCTACTACGCTGACATGTCAGTACGTGACGTCGCGGAGGCGCTCGGCACCAGCGAGAACACGGTGAAGACCCAGCTGCGTGAAGCGCTCGCGCAGATGCGCCAGAGCCTGGGCACGGACGGCGCGATGCGGGAGGCCTCCCATGGCTGACGAGCTGGATCCTCGGACGGAGGCCCGCCTGCGTGACACGCTCCGCCACGAGGCGGAGACGCTCCCCTTCACGCTCACGCTGGCCAATGTGGAGGCCGCCCGTCGCGCCCGGCGCTCACCGATGGCCCGCCTTCGGGTGCCGGTCGCCTTGCTGGCGTCCGCCGCGGCCGTCGTCATCGTCGTCGGTGGTCTCGTCTCCTGGCGTGGCGCCGTCCTGCCGCCCGGCGGCACGGAGTCGGCCTCGCCGAACCCGCTGGCCTCCGAGCTCAAGTCGTACGAGGAGCTCGCGGCCGGGATCGGGATCATCAACGGGAAGGTCATCGGGCAGGGCGAAGAGCTGGAGGGTGCACCCGACGCCGGCGAGGTCGTCATCGGCACCATCGCGGCCAACAGCTACCTCGACTATGTCGTGGACTGCAGGGGTGGCCTGATCCAGGTCGGCGTGCGGCTTGGCGACACGCCTGGCGGCTCCGTGGGCACCCACTGCGATGACGCGGTGACGACGACATTCAACACCCCCGGGTTCGACGTGGACGGAGCCGTTGTCTGGGTGAAGGCCGACCCGGGCACCGTGTGGCGCATGGTCGTCGCCGGGCTGCCTGATGGCGAGCCCTCTGGACCGCCTGTCGAGCCGTCGTTCCCGGCCGGGCTGGCGCCCTACGAGGAGCTCGCCGCCGTCGCGCTGAGCACCCGGGAGGTTGCCCGCGCGGAAGGCAGCGCGGAGCCATCCGACGCCGTCGTCGAGATCGCACGCCTCGGCGACCTCTGGAACCTCGAGATCGCACTGGCATGCACGGGGCCGGGACCCATCGAGATCAGGGCGACCGGGACCTCGGACGACGAGTCCGGCTCCACGTTCGGCTGCGGCAGCCGGGCTGGCTCGACGCTGGTGACCGCACTCGACACGGCTGCTGAACGCGCACCGGATGCCGCGCTTGTCGCCAGGGTGCCGGCGGGGACGGCCTGGCGGACGATCGTCTTCGACCACTTGGCGGACGTGCGCCCGATCCCCAAGGCACCCGCGGAGGCCTTCCCGATGACCGATGTCGGGGCGTTCGGCGGTCTCGTGCTCCGAGACGACAACCCCACGTTGATGAGCACGACGCCCCTGATGCCCGACGGCGCCACGATCGAGGTGGCGATGGGCTGCAGCGGGGATCCGTCGAGCCTCGTGCACCTCGTGGTCGACGGGGTCGCAACGGACCTCGCGTGCCATGAGAGCAGCGTCTGGCACACGGTGCCCGACGGCGATGGCACGTCGGAGCTGCAGGTGTCGTCCGATGGCACCGTCTGGGTCGACATCGCCCTGCGCGCGTTCACCCAGGATCAGGCGGGGGCGAAGGTGGTCGTGCCGAGCGCCACGCTGGCATCCGCCGACGGGACATCGTCGGCGCCGGGGTTCACCACGTGCCTCAACTCGTTCGAGATCCCGGGGGGCGCATCGGCCGACGAGAGCTGTGTGCCGACGCCGTATGTCATCCCGGAGGAGCGCGCAGTCCGCGTGCGCGCCGGCGACTTCCTAGAGCTGCTGGGCGACAGCGACTGGGCGATCACCGATGCCACGCTCACCTACGTCTCCGTCGTCGGCGGCGGGTAACGCGACACCCGGCGAACCCGCGGGCCATCCCGATCCTGACGGGCCTGGCGTCGAAGGCGGGTTCTCGATTGCACCGCTGCCCGCAGGCGACTGGACGCTGCGAATCGAGATCTCCGGAAGGCTCGGGGACGGCACCACGTTCACCGCGCAGCAGCTCTTCCGGGTCATCGTGGAGCCCTGACCCGGCCCGGAGTCGCCAGCGGGGAGTCCGTACGAGCGCTGTACACGGAACCCCGGGTTGCGTGCACGGTCCCCGCACGACGACCGCCATCCTGACCCCGGGTGGAGTCGGAGGACTGGCATTGCCTCGTCGCCGGGCGCCCGCAAGCAATGGGGGTCGCGCACCGCAGATCCTGCGCTATACTCGCGCTCCGGCGTGGGGCTATAGCTCAGCTGGGAGAGCGTCTGAATGGCATTCAGAAGGTCAAGGGTTCGAATCCCTTTAGCTCCACCAACACCCCGCTAACGCCGACAACCTGACCCCTCGCCGGGACCGGCGGGGGGTTTTGTTATCCACCCCAGGGGACGTGCGACCGTGACCGAGATCGAGGACACCGCCCAGGACATCGACGGCGTCGCCCACGAGGGTCGCGTCCGGTTCGACCATGCCGCCATCGAGCCCAAGTGGCAGGCGCGCTGGGCGGACCTCCGCCTCTACGACACCGACCTCGACGATCGCAGCAGGCCCAAGTACTACCTGCTCACGATGTACCCGTATCCGTCAGGTGCCCTGCACATCGGCCACTGGTACATCAAGTCGCCCACGGATGCGATCGCCCGCTACAAGCGGATGCACGGCTACAACGTGTTCCTGCCGATCGGCTTCGACGGGTTCGGCCTGCCGGCCGAGAACGCCGCGATCAAGAACCGGATGAACCCGCGCGACTGGACGATGGCCAACATCGAGAAGATGCGCGGCCAGCTGCGCTCGATGGGCGCCACGTTCGCGTGGGACGCCGAGGTCGTGACCTGCGATCCCTCGTACTACCGCTGGAACCAGTGGATGTTCATCCAGTTCCTCGAGAAGGGGCTCGCCTATCGCGCGGTATCGCCCGTCGACTGGTGCCCCAACGACGGGACGCTCGCCCGGGAGCAGGTCGAGGGGACCGACCGCCACTGCTGGCGCTGCGGCGCGAAGGTGGAGAAGCGCGAGCTCGCCCAGTGGTACCTGGGCATCACCGAGTACGCGGACGAGCTGCTCGACTTCACCGGGCTCGACTGGCCCGAGCCGATCAAGGCGATGCAGACCAACTGGATCGGCCGCTCGTCGGGGGCTGAGGTGGCCTTCACCGCGGCTGAGATGCCGCACCACCCGGGTGGCGAGGCGATCCACGTCTTCACCACCCGCCCCGACACGCTGTTCGGCGCCACCTTCATGGTCCTGGCACCCGAGCACGAGCTCGTGGCGGTCCTGACCGCGCCCGCCAAGCAGGCGGAGGTCGAGGCCTACGTGAAGGCCGCCGCCGACAAGACCGAGATCGACCGCCTCTCGACGGACCGCGAGAAGACCGGTGTGGCCATCGGCGCCGACGCGATCAACCCGGTCAACGGCGAGCGCATCCCGATCTTCGTCGCGGACTACGTCCTGGGCGGCTACGGCACGGGCGCGATCATGGCCGTCCCCGGTCACGACGAGCGCGACTTCGCCTTCGCCCAGAAGTTCGGCCTGCCGATCGTCAAGGTCGTCATGCCCAAGCACGGCGACCCGGACGAGATCCTCCAGTCCGCCTTCACCGAGCACACCGTCGACGAGATCATGGTCAACTCGGGCAGGTTCGACGGCCGGCCGGCGTCCGAGGCCTGGCACGAGATCGTCAAGTGGCTCGAGGACGACGGCAAGGGCGCGCAGGCGGTCACCTACCGCATCCGCGACTGGCTGATCAGCCGCCAGCGCTACTGGGGCACGCCGATCCCGATCATCCACTGCGAGGACTGCGGCCCGGTGCCGGTCCCCGAGGCCGACCTGCCGGTCCTGCTGCCCGAGTCCGTGGACTACCGCGGCTCCGGCGACAACCCGCTCACGCGCGACGAGGCATTCCTTGCCGCGGACTGCCCGCGGTGCGGCAAGGCCGCCCGGCGCGAGACGGACACGATGGACACCTTCATCGACTCGTCCTGGTACTGGTTCCGCTACCTGACGCCGCACTTCACCGACGCCCCGGTGGACGTGGACGTGGTCAAGGACTGGACGCCGGTGGACCAGTACACGGGCGGCGCCGAGCACGCGGTGATGCACCTGCTGTACAGCCGGTTCTTCACCAAGGCCATGCGTGATCTCGGCCTGGTCCACGAGAACGAGCCCTTCCGCCGCCTCTTCAACCAGGGCCAGATCCTGGGCGCCGACGGCGAGCGCATGTCCAAGTCCCGCGGCAACGTCCAGGACCCTGACGAGCTGGTCGCCAGGTACGGCGCCGACACCGTCCGCCTGTTCCTCATGTTCATGGGCCCCTGGGACCAGGGCGGCCCGTGGAGCCCCACCGGGATCGGCGGGGTCAGCAGGTTCCTGCATCGCGTCTGGGCGATCGCGACCGACCCGCACGGCGGCGACGCCGGCGGTGCGGCGCCGGCCGGAGAGGCGGAGCACGAGGCGCGCGATCGGATGCGGTCAGCCGCCCACAAGACGCTCGCGGCGGTCACCGAGGACTACGAAGGCTTCCGCTGGAACACGATGGTGGCGAAGCTCATGGAGCTGAGCAACCTGCTGTTCAAGTACCGCGGGACGTCCGTGGCCGGCCTGCCCGAGTGGGACGAGGCCGTGCGCCTGCTGCTCCTGATGCTGGCGCCCGCCGCGCCGCACATCACCGAGGAGCTCTGGGCGCGGCGCCTGGAGGCCGCAGGTCACGAGTGGTCCTCGATCCACACGGAGCGCTGGCCCGTGGTGGACGAGGCTGCGACCGTGGATGCGACCCGCGAGGTGCCCATCCAGGTGAACGGCAAGCTGCGGGACAGGATCACGGTTGACGCCGGGATCTCCGAGATCGAGCTGGAGCAGATCGTCATGAGCCGGGACAAGGTGCTGGCGGCGATCGGCGAGAAGCAGGTCGCGAAGATCATCTACGCCGGCGGAGGCAAGCTGGTGAACGTCGTCCTGCGGGGGTAGGTCGCTCTCGCGCCGACGGCTCGGCGGGCCGCTCTCGCGCCTCCGCGCCCTGCCGTGGACTGCGCTGGAGTCAACGAAATCCCGCAAACCCGGCCGATTTGGGCCCGGATGCGCGGGGCCGTTGCCTGTCACACGGCACGCGCCCGGAAACAGCCTGTGAAGGGGCCCTCTGACGCCCCTGGAGCGGGCTTTCGTTGACATGCAGGCCACACCCGCTTCGGCGGTACCCTCGCAGCAGGTCGAAACCGTCACCCGAACCAGGAGGTCACCCATGGGCCAGGTCAAGATCGGAGCCCTGTGCTGGAACCAGTTCACCGACTGGCCGTCCCTCCTCGCGGCCGGTGTCCGCGCCGATGAGCTGGGCTACGACTCCCTGTGGACGTGGGATCACGTGTATCCCATCATCGGCGACTCCACCGGGCCCATCTTCGAGGGCTGGCTGACGATCACCGCCTGGGCCCAGGCGACCAAGCGGGTCCGGATCGGCCTCATGGTCGGCGCCAACACCTTCCGCAACCCGGCGCTCACGGCCAAGATGGCGACCACGCTCGACCACATCAGCGGCGGGCGCGCGATCCTGGGCATTGGCGGGGCGTGGTTCGAGGAGGAGCACGAGGACTTCGGCATGGAGTTCGGCTCCGGGTTCCCGGAGCGCCTGCGCTGGCTGGGCGAGGCCCTGCCGATCATGCGCGGCATGCTCGATGGAACGGAGCCGGTGGCCGCGGGCCCGCACTATGTCTCGAAGGACACCCGCAACCTGCCGCCGCCCGTCCAGGCCCACCTGCCGATCTGCATCGGCGGCGGCGGCGAGCAGGTGACGCTCAAGCTGGTCGCCAAGTACGGCGACATGAACAACATTGGCGGCAGCATCGAGGAGATGGCGCGCAAGGAGGAGGCGCTCCTGCGTCACTGTGAGTCCGTCGGCCGCGACCCGTCCGAGATCGAGCGCACGACCGGCGCGGGCACCGTCTTCATCCGTGACGACCCGGCCGAGGCGCAGCGCCTGTTCCGCGAGGCATTCGAGCGCAATCGCATCCCCAAGGCCTGGGAGGACCAGCCCGTCGGGACGCCCGAGCAGGTGGCCGAGAAGCTGGCCCCGAAGATCGCGATGGGCTACCGGCACCTGATCGCCGGGATCCCCGCCACCTACGACGAGGAGTCGATGACCCGGCTCATCACCGAGGTGAAGCCGCTCCTCGAGCAGATCTAGGTTCCGGCCGGGCGGCGGTCAGATCCCGGCACCCGCATCGTCGGGCAGGTCGTGCGGGGCAGGTTCGGGCAGGTCGTGCGGGGCCGACGCAGGGCCCGGGTCGGCCTCGATTGGGAGTGTCTCCTCGGGACCTGTCTGGTCGGCGGCACGACCTGAGCTCAACCGCTTCGGCAGCTTCGGCCTCGGGAGCGAGGGCCGTCCGGGCATCGACGGCCGTGACGGCTTCGGGAGGCGGTCCGCAGCGCCTTTCGCAGCGGGGATGATCCGCACCTTGACGCTCGCGCCGGCCGCCGACGCCCTGGCCGCTGCCGATGCTGCTGCCAACGCCGCTGAGCCTGCGGCCGCCGTGGCCGTCGAGGCAGCTGATGCCGCCCCAGGCAGCCTGGTTCCAGCGGCTCCGCCAGCCGCCTTTCCAGTCCGCAACGCGGCCTTCGAGCCCGCCACGGCTGCGTTGGAGCCCTTGACCGCGGCCCTGCCCCCGGCCCGGGCGACCTTCGCCGTCGTTCGCCCACCAGCCCGGACGACCCAGGCTGAGAGCACCCCAAGCGTCTTGAGGTCCTCGACGATGAGGTCGTCACCCAGCCCGACGGCCTCGAGATGGGCGCGCCGTCGTTCGGGCGATAGGCCCGCGAGCGCGAACTTGACCGCCGCGATGGCGATGGCGATGTCGTCGAGCTGGCCCAGGACCGGGATGATCCCCGGCACGAGGTCCACCGGTGAGACGAGATAGCCCGCCGCACCGATGATCGCGGCGCGCCGGGCCTTGCTGAGCGCGGGATCCTTGGCGAGCCCGAGGGCGAGACGCAGGTAGGCCGGGACGCGCCGCATCAGCTCGGAGGCGCGGTCTTTCGGGAACGGGTCGATGGCCATGCCCCGATCGTAGTCCGGGACGCCAGATCGCGCCGTTTCGCAACCTTCGCATAAGTCCGCGATAAGTGGCGACCCCTAGGCTCCACGTCGGAGCCGCACCTCGAAGGCCGTGCCCCCATCGAGGAGCGGTTCCAGCAACCATCGCCCGCCGCCGGTCCCGCCGGGGAGTCCTCATCCGTGGATCCCTCCAGCGCCCCGTGGCGTGCCCTAGAGACAACTGAAGAAACCTCTCCCAAGGTTGCCGTCCCGGAGCCGCACAGCCCGCCATGGGCTGTGATCGGCGCAACGCTTGCCGCCGCCGTCCTGGCGGTTGCAGCCATCCTGGTCGTCGCCCGGCCCGCCGGGGACGTTGCGACCTACGGGGGAAACGAGCTGGACGCCGGCGCCATCGGACAAGGGGGGACCTCGTCCGCGGGCCCGGCGTTCGGTCGCCAGCCCCTCGTCGTGGAGGTCGCAGGGGCGGTCCGCCAGCCGGGCGTGTACGAGCTGGCCGACGGGTCGCGGGTTCGCGATGCGATCGAGGCGGCGGGCGGGTTCGCAGGCAGCGTGGATGCGGTCGCGGCCGATCGGGCGCTCAACCTGGCAGCGCCAGTGCGGGACGGAGACGAGATCAGGGTCCCCGCGCGCGGAGAGGCCCAACCGGCCGAGGGCGGTGCCGCCGGCGGTGCCACCTCCGGGGGAACCGGGAGCGGCGGCCTGGTGGACGTCAACCGGGCCTCGGCCGAGGAGCTGGACACGTTGCCCGGCGTCGGTCCCGCGACGGCCGCCAAGATCATCGCCGCGCGCGACGAGCAGCCGTTCGCGTCGGTGGATGACCTTGCCGCGCGGAAGGTTGTCGGGGCCGCCGCGCTTGAGAAGCTCCGGCCGCTGGTCACCACGGGACCGTGAGCCTCCCTCGGGCGGCATTCGCGGCTGCGGGCGCCGCCGTTGCTGCAGGGGCGGCCTATCTCGCCTGGCCGCCGCTCGTCGGGCTGGCGGGCGCAGCGACGCTCCTCGCCGTGGGACTGGCGCTGCGCGATCGGCGCGAGATCGTCGCGCGGCGGGTGCTCGCGCTCGCCGTGGGGGTCGGGCTCCTGGCCCTCCGGACGCTGCTCGGACCGCCTCCACCGGCCCCGCCCACCCTGCCGACGGACGCCGGGCCATGGCTTGCCCTCGTCGAGACAGTCGGGGCGCCCAGAGACGGGCAGCAGTCCGCACGCCTGGCGATCCAGACGACGTCAGGGCCGGTCACCGTGGCGGCGACGCTGCCCGCCTACCCCGCCGTCCGGGCGGGAGCGCTCGTCGAGGTGGGTGGCCGGTTGCGTCCACCGCCCGAGGACGACCCCTACGGCGAGTACCTGCGCCGGACGGGCGCCTCGGGGTCGCTCCAGGCACGGACGCTGGAGGTGGTGACGGCCCCTGGCGACACCTCGCTCCAGGCCCTGCGGGACGGTGCCGGCGACGCGCTCCGCATGGCCCTGCCGGAGCCGGAGGCGGGCCTTGCCGCGGGAATCCTCATCGGCCTCAAGGAGCGCGTGGATCGAGCGCTTGCCGCGGACTTCGCAACGGCGGGGGCGAGCCACGTGGTGGCGATCTCGGGCTGGAACATCGCGATCGTCGCGGGCCTCGTCGGGGCCGCACTGCGCGGCAGGCCCCGCAGGCTCATCGCCATCGCGGTCGCCGCCACGGTGATCGCATATGTCATCGCCGCGGGCGCATCGGCGTCCGTCGTCCGTGCCGGCGTGATGGCGGGTGTCGTGCTCCTCGCGAGAGAGTCCGGCAGGGCCGGCCGGGCGGCGGCGGCGCTGGCCGTGGCGGCGCTCCTGCTGCTGCTGGCCGAGCCCGCCCTGATCGGCGATGCCGGGTTCCGCCTGTCCGTGATGGCGACGGCCGGTCTGCTCGCGTGGGCGACGCCGGTCGGCGCATGGCTGGCTGGGCGGACCGGCGGCCGGCTCCCGGGCTGGCTGACCGAGGGGCTGGGCATCTCGCTGGCCGCCCAGGCGGCGACCCTGCCGGACGTGCTGCTCACGTTCGGCCGGCTGTCCCTCGTCTCGCCGGCGGTGAACCTGCTGGTGGTGCCACTCGTGCCTGCGGCCATGGGCGCCGGCGTGCTGGCCCTCGGCGGCGGGCTCGCAGCCATGGCCGGTGCACCCGCCGCTGTGGCGACGATCGCTGGCCTGCCCGCCTGGCTCCTGCTTCACATCATCATCGTCGTCGTCCGGGCGTCGGCGGGCATCCCGCTCGCGGCGATCGAGGTCCCGCCGGAGGTGGCGCCACTCGTGGCGGCAGGCGCCGCGATGGCCGTGGTCGCCATCGCCTCGCCGGCAGCGCGAGGCTTCATCAGGCACCGGCTGCGACGGCGGAGGCGGCCCGAGGCACGCCGGGCGGCGCCCGTGTTGCCCAGGACCCGCCCGCACACCCCTCCCCACCGCTCCATGCTCCAGCGCAGCCTGCTCGCTGCGGCGGCCGTCATCGCGGCGGTCTCGACGCTCGCCGTCGGTGACGTGGCCACCCGAGCCACCCGGCTCGCCGTGCTCGACGTGGGCCAGGGCGACGCGATCCTCGTGGAGAGCCGGACCGGGCGGCGGATGCTCGTCGATGGCGGCCCTGATCCCGAGCGCCTGCTGATAGAGCTCGATGCCCGCGTGCCGCCCTGGGACCGCCGCGTGGACGTCCTGGTGCTGACCCACCCGCACGAGGATCACGTCGCCGGCCTGGTGCGCGTCCTGGAGCGCTACCGGGTGGGGCGCGTGTTCGAGCCGGGGATGCGCGGCACCAGCCCCGGCTGGGAGGCGTGGGACACGACCCTTCGCGAGCGCCCGGACATCCGGCGCGAGACGCTCGCGGCCGGCGGCCGGATCAACCTTGCGGAGGTCCGCCTCGATGTCCTCTGGCCGCAGCCCGGCACCGTGCCCCGCGAGCCCGGCGCATCGGGCCGGCACATCAACGACACGAGCATCGTGCTGTTGGGCACGGCGGCCGGCCGGACGTTCCTGCTGACCGGCGACGCTGAGGATGATGTGGACCCGGCACTTGTCACGCAGGGTCTCCCCCACCTCGACGTGCTCAAGGTCGCCCATCACGGCAGCGCGACGGCCACGAGTGCACCACTGCTCGAGGCCACGACGCCGACGCTTGCGCTGATCGCGGTCGGCGAGGACAACGACTACGGCCATCCGGCGCCGTCCACGCTGGCCCGCCTGCAGGAGGCGGGCGCTGCGGTCCACCGGACGGACCGCGAGGGAACGCTCGTCGTCGGGCTCGAGCGGGACCGCCTCACGCTCACGACGGACGGGTCGCGCACCGCGAGCGCCCGCACGTCAGGCACGGCAACGGCACGTACGCTGCGCGCCGCGAGCGCCCGCACGACGCGCACCGGCTACGATTCCGCCCATGACCGTCCCGGCGCGCCGCGAGGCCGCCTCGCTGCTGCTCTCCCTGGACCCGCCCGAGTGGTTCCTCCGTCACGCCTGTGCCGTGGCCGATGTCGCGGGCTGGCTGGCGGCCGCGATCAATGCGCGTGGCGGACACGTGGACGCGGCCGCCGTGGAGGCAGCAGCGTTGCTGCACGACGTGGACAAGCTGCCGTCCGTGGGCCGGGCCGCCGGGCTCCGCCACGGCGAGGGCTCGGCGGCGTTCCTCGTGACGCACGGCCTGCCGGAGCTGGCGGTGATCGTGCGGGACCACCCTGTCACGCGCCTCGCCGGCGACGAGGACCGGGCTCGCCTGTTCGCCGCCCCCCTGGAGGCACGGATCGTGGCGTACGCGGACAAGCGCGCCGGCCAGCACCTGCAGACGATGGAGCAGCGGTTCGGCTCGTGGCGGCGACGCTATCCGATCGCGTCTGTCGAGGCGCTGGCGGGCCAGGGTGATCCGCGGCCGCCCAAGCGCGCCGCCTGGACGGACGAGGAGGTCGCCCGCATCCAGGAGCGTGCCCGGGATCTCGAGCTGGAGGTGTGCGGAGCGGCCGGCATCGAGCCCCTCGAGGTCCACCGGCTCCGGTGGTCGCGGCGCAACCTGGCGGCGGCCCGATGATCGCCCCGATCCTGCGCTACTACCGCGGAGGCGACGGCTACGCGATCGACCAGGCGGTGATCGCCCTCGCCCGCCACCTCGAGAAGGAGACCGGCGCGGCACCGGATCGCTGGCGGGCCACCGGCGCGGAGACGAGCGTGGACGTGCTCGCCGAGCGGGTCGCCACGGCGCCCATGTTCGGGGGCGGCACGGTGGCGGTCATCGTGGACCCTGGCCCGCTGGTCCGCTCCAAGGACGGCCGGGAGGCGCTGGAGAAGGTCCTCCGCAACGTCGCGCCCGGCAACGCGCTCGTCCTCATCGAGCAGGGCGATGAGAAGAAGCGGGCCGCGATGCTCGTCAGCCTGGAAGCCGCGGTGATCGCGGCGGGCGGCAGCGCGAAGGTCCACGCTGCGCCCAAGGCCCACGAGCTCGCGGGATGGCTGGTCAACCTGGCGCGGGACCGTGGCCTGACCCTTGAGCGTGATGCGGCACAGGAGCTTGCCCGCCGTGTCGGGGGGTACGTGACCGAGGGCGACGTGGACCACCAGCGCCAGGGCGCGATGGCCGCCGCCGAGCTCGAGAAGCTCGCCCTCTACCGGGGCGCGGCGCCGATCCGGAAGGTCGACGTGGAGGCGCTCGTCCCGGAGGTCATCCCGGACAGCACCTGGGCCCTGCTCGACGGGATCGCGGATCGCAACGTTGCGTTCGCCGGCCCGGCACTCGACCGCCTGCTGGAGACCGCCCCCCTGCCGCTGGTCATCGCCCAGCTCCACCGCCGACTGCGCGAGCTCCTGCTCGCCGCGGACCTCCAGGAGGCCGGGGCAACGCCGGCCGACCTCGTCAAGGCGATCGGGGGCCATCCCTATCGCGTGGAGCAGCTCGCGAGGAAGGCCCGCGCCTGGACGGCGCAGGAGCTCACGGACGCACTGGAGGACGTCCTCGACCTCGATGCCGCGTTCAAGAGCGCGGGCGATGCCGGGATGTCCGAGAGCCAGGCCCGGCTCGCCTTCACCCTGTGGGTGCAGCAGCGCGTCGCCCGGACCGGGCCGCGCGGCAGTGGGCCAATTGAATCCGGGTCCGCGAGAACCTGGTAGCGAGCGGCGTCAGTCGGCTGAGGACCAGGCCTCCTCCTGGATGACGATGTCGCTCTCGATCGCGAACACGCAGCGACCCTCGCCCAGGTCCAGGAGATCGATCAGCTCGGGATCGATGTAGAGCTGGTGGCAGTCCTCGCACAGACCGCCCGGGATGCCGAAGCAGAGTCGCTCGGTCCGGTCGGGAAGCCGGAACGTCGTGTCGAAGCGCGTGATGATCAGCCGTCGGCTGCACCCAGGGCAGCGATCGCGCAGACCAGACATCGGAGCTTCTCCACTGGCACCGATCTCCGTGATCGATGACCTGTGGGGACTCTAGGTGTGCGCCTCCCGGACAGATATGACCCGTCGGTACCGTTCCGGTCAGTACCCCACCAGTGCGCGTTCAACCCACCTGCACCGCACTTGGCCGTTGCACCCGCCGCAGCGCGGCCTGCGGCCCTACTGGACCCGCAGCAGCGTCTTCGCAGCCGACCAGTGCTTCTCGAGCTGGTAGTAGTCCCGCTCGGGCGGCGTGAAGATGTGGATGATCACGCTGCCATAGTCCACCAGGATCCAGTGCGACTCCGGGGTTCCCTCGCGGCCGATGGGCTTGATGCCCTCGTCGCGCAGGTTCTCGATGATGCCGTCGGCGATGGCGCCCAGCTGGCGCTCGGAGCCGCCCGAGCAGATCACGAAGGCGTCGGCAAGGGTCGTGAGCTCGCCGAGGCCCAGCAGCACGATGTCGGCCGCCTTCTTGTCCTCGGCCAGCTCCACGATGCGCCGCGCAAGGTCGAGCGGGTCGCGATCGGACGCCGGCACCGGTGCATCCCGATGCGGCAGGCCGATGGTGGGAGCGGCGGGCTTGGAAGGCTCTGTCACGTGGTCTGGGTCCTCCGGTCGAAGTCGGGATCAGGGTTGGTGCGATTGGGGGTCGGGGTTTGCGTAGAGGTGGTGCTGGGCGATGTAGCGGGCGACGCCGTCCGGGACGAGGTAGCGGACGGACCGGCCTGCGGCCGCGCGGCGTCGCACCACGCTACCTGAGATGGGCAAGAGGGGCCCGCCGAGGAAGGCGAACCGGTCCTCGCGGCCCGGGAAGTGCTCTGCGACCCACGACGGGCCCAATGGGTCGTGACCGGCCCGGGGCACGACCGCGAGGCGGGCCAACTCCAGGATCCGGTCCGGCAGGAGCCAGCGCGGGAAGCCCGCGAGCGCCTCCGACGAGAGGATGAGCCACACGTCCCGCGGGCCGCGCGACGCGAGCCGCTCGAGCGTGTTCACGGTGAACGAGGGCGCCGGCAGGTCGATCTCCATCCGGCTCGCCTCGAACCGCGGGTTGCCGGCGACGGCCGCCTGCACCATCGCCATCCGGTGCTCCGGGGGCGTGATCTCGCGATCGGTCTTGAACGGCGAGGCGGCGGCCGGCACGAACCGGACGACGGCCAGGCCCAGCGCCTCGCGGGCCTCCTCGGCGATCGCGAGATGTCCGTGGTGGATCGGGTCGAAGGTGCCGCCGAACACCCCGATCGAGTGCTCGACCAACGGCGCGGGCGGGAGGACGTCCTCCACGCTCACCGGCGGTCCTCGGGCGGATCCCACTCCAGCTCGACCGGGCCGATCCGCACCGTGTCCCCGGGGCGGACGCCGGCCTTGCGCAGGGCCTGGTCGATGCCCGACTTGAGCAGCTCTCGCTGGAACCGCTCAGCCGACTCCTCGTTGTCGAAGTTGGTCTGCACTGCCAGCCGTTCGATCTTCTTGCCGCGCACGAGGTAGGCGTCCTCCTCGCGCTCGATCGCGAAGCCGTCCCCGGGCGCCTCGATCCGGTGGATGACGACCCCGGCGGGGTCCGGCGGGCCGTCAAGGCCATCGCGGTCGGGAAGCAGGTCGCCCACGGCCGCCTGCAGCTCCTCGAGCCCGGCGCCCGTGTCGGCGGAGATCGCGAGGACCGGCAGGCCCTTCTCGCGCATCGCAGCCTCGAACATGGGCCACGCGGCGACGGCCTCGGGCAGGTCCATCTTGTTGAACACGGTGAGCATCGGCTTGGCCAGCAATGCCGGGTCGTGGGCATCGAGCTCGTCGCGGATGACCTCGTGGTCCCAGACGGGGTCCCTCGAGGCGCCATCGACCATGTGCAGCAGCACCCGCGTGCGCTCGACGTGACGCAGGAACGCGTGGCCCAAGCCCGCACCCGAGGAGGCGCCCTCGATGAGGCCCGGCACATCGGCAATGGTGGGCCTGCGCCCGTCGTCGATCCCGAGGTCCATCACGCCCAGGTTCGGCTCGAGCGTGGTGAAGGGGTAGGCGGCGATCTTGGGCGTCGCTGCCGTCAGGGCGGCAAGAAGCGTTGACTTGCCGGCGTTGGGCAGGCCCACCAGCCCCACATCCGCGATGAGGCGCAGCTCGAGACGCAGCTCGCGCTCCTCGCCG
This sequence comes from uncultured Chloroflexia bacterium, assembly GCA_963748625.1. GTDB lineage: Bacteria > Chloroflexota > Limnocylindria > Limnocylindrales > CSP1-4 > CAIXZV01. The sequence continues at coordinate 532,348 of CAVVJT010000007.1, forward strand.
GGCTCGCCCTTCTGGGCGTGGCGGGGTGCCTGGTGGGTGGCGGTGGCGAAGTGGGTGTTGCCAAGGCCGCCGCGGCCGCCCTTCGCGACCATGACCTCCTGGCCCACGGCGACCAGGTCTGCGATCAGCATGCCCGTGGAGACGTCGATGACGCCCGTGCCAGGCGGGACGTCGAGGAACAGGTCCAGGCCCGCCTTGCCGTGGCGCCGCTGGCCTTCTCCGGGCCCGCCGGGCGTGGCCGAGAAGCGGTGCTTGTAGCGGTAGTCGTGCAGGGCGGTCTGGCCGGGATCGACCCGGAGGTACACCGATCCGCCGCGACCGCCGTCACCGCCATCGGGGCCACCACGGGGAACGTGGGCTTCGCGGCGCATCGTGGAGGCGCCATCGCCGCCCGCGCCCGCACGAACGGAGATCTGGACATCATCAAGGAACATCGGCGTGATTGTCGCACGGGGCCCGCAAGGACCCCGGCGCCCTGGCCTGTGCGGCTACAGGTACCGCATCGGGTTGACCTGGTGGCCACCGCTCCACGGCACCCCACCGGTCCAGACCTCGAAGTGGAGGTGGGGGCCCGTGGCAAAGCCGCTGGTGCCGATGCGGCCCACGCGCTGGCCCTTCCCGACCCACTGGCCGGCCCCGACGCTGACGCCGGACATGTGGTTGTACGTGGTGTACAGACCGGACCCGTGGGAGACCCAGACCTGCCAGCCGCCGCCGTTGGACTTCCAGCCGGCGAAGTAGACGCGACCCGCGCCACCGGCGACCACCGGGGAACCGTAGTCCGCCGCGATGTCCAAGCCATAGTGGCCGTAGTGGTAGTGCTGGCTGACGTAGTTGCCGCCACCCACGACCGGCCAGCGCATCGAGCCGCCGTTGTACCGGCCGCCGTACGAGCCACCGGTGCGGTTCGACGAGCGCGGCGTGGAGGCGGGGCGGGACTTGGACTGCGCCTTGGGCTTGGGGGTGGGCTTGGGGGTGGGGATCGGCTCGCCCTTGGCGCCCGGGACCACCAGGACCTGGCCCACGACGAGTGTCTCGTCCTCGAGCTGGTTGACGGCCTTGATGCGCGACGTCTTGGCCTCATGCGCCTTGGCCAGGGACTCGAGCGTGTCGGTCTCCTTGACCGTGATGACGAGGCCTGACACCGGCGGGATCCGCAGCACCTGCCCGATGTGCAGGTCGTCCTTGGACTTGAGCTTGTTGGCCCACCACACCGTCATCATCGACACGTCGAACTTGTTCGCGATGGTGGACAGGGTGTCGCCGGACTTCACCTTGTATTTGACGATCAGGTCCGACCCATCCTCGACGGTGGTCTCCGGCGCATACCCCGTGACGAGGGTCCCGTCATCAAGGAATGCGCCGGCGTCGGCCGTCTCCTCCTCGGCCGCCGCCGGCACGGCCACGTCGTCCGGCAGGACGAGTGGCGCGAAGCTGGTGTCGTCTGCGATACGGGCATCGAGGGCCGCGAGGTCGATCTGATCGGCCATCCGGTCAACGCTGCCGTTGATGGCGAGGCGGACATCCTGACCGCGGCCTTCGACACCGCCCACGGCACCCGCGGGCGTACCCGGAAGGACGGCGAGCAGGGAGGCAGCGGCAACGATCGCGGCGACGGCCAGGGGGAGGGCGCGCTCAGCGGTCGTGAGGGGGCGCAGCGCAGCGACGAGGGTGGCGCGCAGCGAAGTGGCCGGGGTGGCGGCATGCCGACCGATCCAGGTCCGGGCGGACCGGGCGGTCGCAACGGCGCGGCGGTTCAGCCGGGCGGCAGGGGACATGCGAGTGCGGTTGGTGCGGGCGGTCTCAGCGAGGCGCGTCGCGCCATCCGTTGACTTTCGCAATACGTTCTCCTGGTGCGGGTCCCGTCCCTGGTGCGTCACCACCAGTCGGTTCGAGCCAGCTCCTGCGAGCCTCGCGTGACGTCCTGTTGCCCCCGCAGACATGTCCCGGCAGGCCGGGACGGACCTCACGTCCGGGGGAACGTACCAGAAGGTTGCGACGCCGCGCAAACCGACACCACCCTTGCCGATGTTCGCCCAGTGGCCCTAAAACCTAGGTCAAACGGCCTGAATCTACGCGAATCGGACGGGATTCCCTGCCGTGTGTTCGACAACCCTACGTGCCAGACCCGAGTCCAGGACCAGCCGGGCGATCCGAGGCCGGGGTGCACTGATCCGCCCTGCGCGACGACCGCGCGCGGGTCAGGCCTCCGAGGACTTGGTCAGCTGGGCCAGGAACTGCGCATTGCTCTCGGTCTTGGAGATCCGGTTGAGCAGCAGCTCGATCCCCTCGTTGGTGCCCACCGCGGACAGCATCCGGCGCATCGTCCAGACCATCTTGAGGGTCCCCTCCTCCAGGAGGAGCTCCTCGCGCCGGGTGCCGGAGCGCTGGACGTCGATCGACGGGAAGATGCGCTTCTCGGCGAGCTTGCGGTCGAGGATGAGCTCCGAGTTGCCGGTGCCCTTGAACTCCTCGTAGATGACGTCGTCCATGCGCGAGCCGGTGTCCACGAGGCACGTGGCGATGATCGTGAGGGAGCCGCCCTCCTCGATCTTCCGCGCGGCGCCGAAGAACCGCTTGGGCGGGTACAGCGCGATCGGATCGATGCCGCCCGACAGGGTCCGGCCGCTGGGCGGGAGGGCCAGGTTGTAGGCGCGCGCGAGCCGGGTGATGGAGTCGAGCAGGATCACGACGTCCCGGCCGGTCTCCACCTGGCGCTTTGCGATCTCGAGGGCCATCTCCGCGACGTGCGTGTGGTTCTCGGTCGGCTCGTCGAAGGTGGAGCTGATGACCTCGCCGTGGACGCTCCGGCGCATGTCCGTGACTTCCTCGGGCCGCTCGCCGATGAGCGCCACCATGAGCAGGATGTCCGGGTAGTTGGCGCTGATGCCATTGGCGATGCTCTTGAGCAGCATCGTCTTGCCGGCCTTGGGCGGCGACACGATGAGCGCGCGCTGGCCCTTGCCGAGCGGGTTGACCAGGTTGACCAGGCGCTGCGAGAGGTTCTTGGGGTCGCTCTCGAGGTTGATCAGCTCGATCGGATGGATCGGCGTCAGGTCCGCGAAGTACGGGCGGCGGCGGGCCGTGTCGGTGTCCACGCCGTTGACCGTGTCAACCCGGATGAGCCCGTAGAATTTCTCGCCCTCGCGGGGCGCCCTGACCGCGCCGACCACGCGGTCGCCGATCCGCAGCCCGAACCGGCGGACCTGGCTGGAGCTGACGTACACGTCGTCCGGGCCGGGCAGCAGGCCGTGGCCGCGCATGAAGCCGTAGCCCTCGTCGACGATGTCGAGGATGCCGAAGACGTAGTCGAGGCCCGCGCGCTCGGTCTGCGCCTGCAGGATCTGGTTGACCAGGGCATCGGAGCTGGCGGACTTCGAGTCCTCGATCTCGAGCTTGGCGCCGATCTCCTTGAGCTGCTTGACCGACATGCCGCGCAGGTCACGGATGTCGATGTCATTGCGCTCACGGGCGGCTTCGAGCTCGGCGACCTCGTCCTGCTCGGTGACGGGCAGGCGGTTGCCAGTGTTCTGGGATCGACGGCGCGGGCGGCGGTTGCGGCTCGGGCGCTGGTCGGGGCCGTTCGGCATGGGGTCGGGCACACCTGCGAGGGGTGGGATCCGCCGCCGGAGCGTTTCCGGCGAGGGGACGATGGGTCGCGCCAGCGGCCGTTGGTTCGCGCAGAATCCACGGTGGGTCGCGCGTGGCCGGTGGGGATGGCGGGAGAATAGCACCCTCGCGGCACCCGTCAACACCCGCCAACGCGTGCGTCAGCACCCTGAGGGCCGTGCGGCCTTGCCGGTGCCGTCCGATGACCCTTTCCTGCAGGCTGCCCGGACCCTAGCGTCGACTGGCCGGATTGCAGCGAACGCGTACCCGCGGTTCCGCAGCCGGTCGACGGAGGGAGCGGGATGCGCGTCCAGGGCGCGGCGGTGTGCCTGATGACCGTCATGCTGCTTGGAGGGTGCAGCCCCCAGCCGCCCCGCCCGCCCACCGCGAATCTCACGCTCGGGACCCCGGCGCCGGCGACGACAGCGGGGCCGGAGGCAACCGGGGCGGCCGAGCCGGAGGACCCAGCGCCGATCGACACCGGTGCCCTCCTGGGGGCCGGGGAGCAGCTCACGGTCCCCGCCGATCCCGCCGGGGCGGCGGCCTACCTCGCGGCACGCGTGCGCGATCCGGCAACCGCACGTACGGCGACCCGCGAGATCCTGCTGCGCTCGGGGATCGGCATCTTCGGGGCCGAGACTGGCGCGCTGGCGGCCGTGCCCGCGGATCCGGCGTTTGTCGACGCGTCCATCTACGAGTTCCAGGTGCCGCTCCTCGCGGACGGTGTCGCGGGCGGCGCGAGCGTGACCCTCCAGCCCGCCCTCGATCTCCTCCAGGCATTGGGCTGGGTCTCCGATGCGGGAACCCTGGTCCAGCTCGAGGACGCAGTCCGCGCCTGGCTGGACGCATCGGCCGCCGATCCGGCAGCCCCGCTCGCCTTCGGCGGGCTCGCCGTGCGCGAGCTGATGCGCGCGGCAGGCACCGACCCGGCCGGCCCTGTTCGGCTCGACCCGCTGGCCTTCCAGGTGTTCCTCGCGAGCCTGGTGAGCGACCTGGGCCACTTCGGAGGCACGGCGTCGGCCCCCGGGTCGGCCCCGCAAGCGGCCGTCCTCACAGCGATGCGCTCCGCCCCGGCCGCCGGAGAAGCGGGGGCGGCGGCTGGCGACGAGTGCGACGAGCCGGCCAAGGCCTACGACAGCGGGCTGTACGACAAGCTCTACAAGACCATCGTGCAGAAGTCGGCATCGATCCTGTTCGGTCCGGCCTGGACGAAGGCCGGCAGCCGGGTCTACGACTACGGGAAGATCCTGTCCACCGTGCAGGCCCGGGCAGCCCTGGCCGCCGGAATGAAGCTCACCGTGACCAGCGAGGCGGGCGGCACACCGCATTACCGGCACTCGACCGGTGACGGAGGTGGCTCCAACGTCTGGTACTTCACCGCGAAGGCGGAGTTCAACACCTCGCTCGCGGGCCGGATCGTCAACTGTGGCGCGCTTGCCGGCCTGAGGATCCCCGCGAACGGTGGCATCGAGGGCCTGCGCCTGCAGTGGGCGATCAGCGACAACCTCGAGTGCACCGAGCGCGGCGGCAACTGCGACCAGCTGGGCCGCATCCCGAGTGGCGGCGGCGGCGTGACCACCGACTCCACGGGGCAGTCGAAGCTGCAGGTTGAGACGATCATCGAGCCCGGCTGTCCATCGCCGCAGAACGCGAACACGACCGACAAGGCCAGGTGCAAGAAGGGCAAGGTCACCGGCACGACCTCGTGGGCCAAGGTCACGGTCGACCTGACGCGGCAGCCGCCGATCAAGATCGCGGACCTGCTCTTCTACAAGCCGGGCTCCCTCGTGGAGGACACCGCGAAGGCCCTGGCCAAGGTCCTGGTCGACGTCGTCACCGACATGGTCGCCTCGGCCAGCGCGGCGAAGGGGATCCAGCCCGTCCAGCGCCACGAGGTGACGGACTTCCGCGTGACCTACAGCGCCGAGGGTGTCGACTTCAACGGCACCAAGTGCGCCGGATACGCGGGGCCGTGGACCATCAAGGTGTCGGGCAACCCGGGCCCGAACACCAAGGCGTCTGGCTCCATCGACTTCACCCTTGACGACGACGGGCGCGGTTCGGGGACGATCGACATGGCGATCGTGACCAAGGTCAAGGCCGGCGGCAAGACGTTCAAGGCGTCGGTCGACGTGGACGGCACCATGGACGTGGAGCTCGTCAGCACCGACGCCCCGTCGATGCTCCGGTTCACCAACATGCGCGGCGGTGCCCTGGCCGAGGGCTCCGGTCCGAACCTCTCGATGCAGAAGCTGTTCGGTTCGAATGGATCCGAGTCGTCCGGATTTGCGGTCGAGACCGGGACGTTCTGCAAGGGCTGACGGACCGCGGGCGCCGATGACCCTGCTCTGCGGCCGGATCGACCGCTGGGGCGCGCTACGCCTGGTTCGCTTGCCTTGCCGCTCGCAGCAGTCCCACGCGGATCAGCGGGTAGCCCGCGGCGTTGCAGCAATCGATCGTGCCGTCGAGGCCGCGCCCGAACACCAGGGCCTCGCCACCTGGCCGCCCGCCCACCATCGTGAACACGAGCGGGTCGTCGGTCGGCAGCAGGTCATGCGTGGGGTCGGAAGCATCCGAGCTCGCGATCACGAGCCGCCCGTCACGCCACTCGACCAGCGTGTCGTCCCCGAAGTCCGTGTCCCGGTAGACCCCGAGGAGCTCGCGATAGGCATCGGGGACCGGCCCCGGGACCTTGGCCTCGGCGCGGTCGTCCTCCTCGGTCAGGGCCGGCAGCATGAGCTCCAGGAGCTGGCGTGAGAGCTTGGCGGCACTTCCGATCCCGTTGAGCAGGACCACGGCGCCGACCTTGCCCGAGCGCGAGAACGAGACGTTCGCCTGGAACCCCCACAGCGAGCCGGAGTGGCCGATCAGCACCGTCTCGCCGGATCGGGTCCCGTACCAGCAGAGGCCCTGCGCCTCGGTCCAATCGGGCTTGCTCAGGAACACAGGCCTGTGCATCTCGGCCAGGGTCCTTCCGCCCAGCACCTGGCCGTCACCGCGCACGAGCCCGTCATCGGAGCGGAGCTGCTGGGCGAGCCACCGCCCGAGGTCCTCCGCCGTGGACCACAGGCCGCCATCGGCCATGAACAGGCCGGAATCGAGATCGCGAGCGATCGCAGGGGTGTCGTCGTGCTGCCGGGCCGCATAGCCCGTGGCCCTGCGGGCAGCCTGGTCGGGATCCGGGTGCCAGGTCGTGTCATGCATGCCGAGCGGGTCCAGGACCGCGGCCCGGATGTGCTCGGTGAAGGGCCGTCCCGCGACGCGCTCCACCAGGAGCCCCAGGAGCTCGAAGGCGAAGTTGCTGTACTTGAGATCGGCCTCGACCGGCGTCCGAACCGCCCCCATGTGCAGGATCGCCAGCAGCTCATCAGGCCGGTAGACCCAGAACCGGTCGAGGTCCTGCCACGGCACCTCGCCCTGGAGACCGGACGTGTGCATCAGGAGGCGCCGGATCGTCAGGTCGTCAGTGGAGCCGTGCGGGTTCGCGAGCTGCGCAAGCTCGGGCAGGAAGCGGACCGCCGGGTCGTCCAGCCGGAACCGGCCCTCGTCGCGGAGCTGGAGGACCGCGGTCGCGGTGATCGTCTTGGTGATCGATGCGATCCGGTAGAGCGTGCGCTCGTCAGGGCGCCGGGCAGTTGCGATGTCGGCGAAGCCGGAGCCATGCCACCAGCGCAGGCCGTCCCGCGTGGCGATGCCGGCGACAATGCCGGGCAGCCGGTGCTCCCGCCGGTACCGGCCGATGGCTGCCTCAAGCTTGGGTGCGAGCGAGGCGATGACATGGTCCATGGCTGGCCTCCCTGGGTCGCTCACATGCTGGCGGCAACCCGCACGACAGGAGAAGGTGACCCTTTCTGGCCCACGACGACCCGGGTCAGGACGCGGGGGCGGCCTCGGCGGACAGGTCCCCGCGATGGACCTGGACGTCGGCCTGGGGGCCCGGTCCCACCGCCGTCAGGCGCGGCACCTCGCCGTTGCGCAGCGCGAGGGCCGTCGCCACGAAGCCGTGGAACAGCGGGTGCGGGCGCTCCGGGCGGGACTTGAACTCCGGGTGGAACTGGCTGGCGACGAACCAGGGGTGGTCGCGCAGCTCCACGATCTCGACGAGGCGGCCGTCGGGCGAGGTGCCGGAAAGGACCATCCCCGCCTGCTCGAGCGTCGCCCGGTAGCGGTTGTTGACCTCGAACCGGTGGCGGTGGCGCTCGTAGATGACCTCGGCACCGTAGACCGCACGGGCCTTCGAGCCCTGGGCGAGCTTCGCCGGGTAGAGGCCCAAGCGCATCGTGCCGCCCTTGTCCTCCAGGTCCCGCTGGTCCGGCATGAAGTCGATCACCGGGTTGGTGGTGAACATGTCGAACTCGGTGGAGTTGACGTCGTCGGTGCCGAGGATTGCGCGGGCGAACTCGATCACCGCGACCTGCAGACCCAGGCACAGGCCCAGGTACGGCAGGCGGTGGCGGCGCGCCCAGTTGGCCGCGACCAACTTGCCCTCGATGCCCCGATGGCCGAACCCGCCCGGGACGAGGATGCCGGCCGCGCCGCCGAGACGCTCCTCGGCGGTCTCGGGCGTGAGGGTCTCGCTGTCCACCCAGCGGACCTTCGCGTCCACCCCGTTGGCCCACGACGCATGGCGCAGCGCCTCGGTCACCGAGAGGTACGCATCGGGCAGCTCGATGTACTTGCCGACGAGCGCGATCTCGAGGGTGGGCTTGGGCGCCTTGATGCGCTCCACCAGCGCCCGCCAGCCGGTCAGGTCGGGCTCGCTCGCAACGTCGCCCAGGCCGAGATTGGAAACCACCCACCGCCCGAAGCCGAACGCCTCGAACTGGAGCGGGACCTCGTAGATGGTGCTGGCCGTGGGCGCCGGCACGACCGCCTCCACGTCCACGTCGGTGAACAGGGAGATCTTCTCGCGGATCTCGTCGGGGACGTCCCCGTCCGCGCGGAGCACGATGCAGTCCGGCTGGATGCCGATCCCGCGCAGCTCCTTGACCGAGTGCTGGGTGGGCTTGGTCTTGAGCTCGCCCGTCGCCATCAGGGCCGGCAGCAGCGTCACGTGGACGTACAGGACGTTGTGGCGGCCCACATCCTTGCGCATCTGGCGGATGGCTTCGAGGAACGGGAGGCTCTCGATGTCGCCGACGGTGCCGCCGACCTCGACGATGACGACGTCCGGATCCCCGTCACGGGAGACGCGGACGATGCGCTCCTTGATCTCGTTGGTGATGTGCGGGATCACCTGGACCGTGCCGCCGAGGTAGTCCCCGCGGCGCTCCTTGGCGATGACCGCCGAGTAGATGCGGCCCGTGGTGACGTTGGAGCCCTGGGTCAGGTTCTCGTCGATGAACCGCTCGTAATGGCCGAGGTCCAGGTCCGTCTCGGCCCCATCGTCGGTGACGAAGACCTCGCCGTGCTGGTACGGCGACATCGTGCCCGGATCCACGTTGATGTACGGGTCAAGCTTTAGGATGCGGACGGAGAGGCCGCGGGCCTTGAGCAGGCGGCCGACAGAGGCGGCGGTGATGCCTTTGCCTAGCGAGGAGGTGACTCCTCCGGTCACAAAGACATACTTCGCCATGGATCCAGGGTCCTCCGGGGGTTTTTCCAATGCTACCGAATCAGGGACCCGCCGGACAAGGCGCCGCGCGTTGCGATCGGGTAGCGGACCGCCGAGGACCGGGGCGCTGCGGCCCGGTGCGCTGGGGCCCGGTGCGCACCTGACCCCGTAGTACCCTACCCCTCGCTCGCGCGGGCCGATGCCACCGCGCACGGGTAGCGGAGCTGCGGTGGACAGGACGGGGACGAAGGGGCAGGGGGACACGCCCGGCGGCCGGGCTGACCGGCCCTTCTTCTCGATCGTCACGCCCGTCTACAACGTCGAGCCGTACCTGTCCGAGTTCATCGCCTCGGTCGAGGCCCAGGCATTCGACCTGCGCCGGGTCGAGGTCATCGCCGTCGATGACGGCTCCACCGACGGCTCGCTTGCGCTCCTGGACGCGTGGGCCGAGCGCAGGCCCGGCCTCGTGCGGGTGGTCACCCGCGAGAACGGCGGCGAGGGGGCCGCCCGACAGACCGGCCTGGAGCACGCCACCGGGACCTGGATCACCTTCGCGGACCCCGACGACATCCTCCAGCCCGAGTTCCTGGCGGTCGCCCACCGGTTCGCGCGGGCGCACCCGGACGCGACGGCGATGGCAGGCCGCCCCGTCCTGCTCGACGAGGCCCGCGGCCGGATCACCGACACCCATCCCCGCCGCCACCTGTACACGGGAGGCAACCGCCTGGTGGACCTCGGGCGCGAGCCCAACGTGTTCCCGGGCGTGTGCGCGGCGGCGTTCGTGCACGGGGAGCGTGTGCGCGCGGCCGGCACCCGCTACGACCCACGCATCCGCCCCAACTTCGTCGATGCGCACTTCGTCGCGAGCTACCTGCTCGCCCACGAGCATCCGACCGTTGGCATGCTGACGGACGCGGTCTACGTGTACCGCAAGCGGCGGACCCAGGACTCCGCGCTGCAGCGGGCACTGGCCAACCCGGGCCGCTACGACAACGTGCCGCGCTTCGGCCTGCTCGACATCCTCGAGCAGGGCCGGGCGCGCTACGGCACGCCGCCCGCATGGATCCAGAACCTCGTGATCTACGAGCTCAGCTGGTACCTCTCCGCCGACGAGGAGGCGCACTCCCAGGTGCGTATCGAGGAGGAGGCGGTCCCGGGCTTCCACGAGCTCCTGGGCCGGATCCTGCGCCTGATCGATCCCGCGGTCGTTGCGCAGCACACCGCCCGGCCGCTCAAGCCGGTCTGGGCGGACGTGCTCGCGCACGCGTGCCGCGACCAGGCCTGGTCGAGCGAGGTTGCAGCGCGGACCGGCACGGACACGGTCGTGGGACTGCAGCGGATCACATGGCGGTTCACCGGCGTTGTCCCAGAGCCTGTGTACCGGGTTGACGGGCACGTCATGGAACCCGCGTTCGGCAAGACCATGGCGCACCGCTACTACGGCCGCACCCTCATGGCGGAGCGGATCGCGTGGCTCCCGGTGGGCCACACGACGGAGCTGACGCTCGACGGGCGTCCGGTCGAGGTGGCGGACGAGCAGCGTGGCCACGGGGCGGCGGCCGGCTGGCCGGGTCAGGTTGCCCGGCGCGGTCGAGCTGCCCGGTCCGCCACGTCCGACGGGTCGCGGGCGCCGGGGCGACGGCGGGGCGTTGTGGGGCGGGTCCGGCACGTGGCCACCGGGGCGGCACGCAGGGCCTCCCGCTGGGGCTCCTCCGTGGCCCGGCGCGGCCGACGGGCCGCCATCCGGACGATCGCGTCCACGCCGCTCTACCGGGGCCGGTTCCGGGACGCATGGCTGCTCATGGACCGGGTCCACAACGCGGACGACAACGGGGAGCGGCTGTTCGAGCACCTGCGGGCCGAGCGGCCCGATGTCAATGCCTGGTTCGTCATCGACCGGCAGGCCGCCGACTGGGAGCGGCTCCGGGCAGCCCACGGCTCGCGCCTCATCGCCTACGGGTCGTTCGCGTGGACGATGCTCCTGCTCAACGCGACGTGGGTCGTCTCGTCGCACTGCGACCGCGCCATGGTCCGCCCGCCGGGGGTGATGGACCTGGTCGCGGAACCGACGTGGCGTTTCGCCTTCCTGCAGCACGGGGTGACCAAGGACGACCTGTCCCCGTGGCTCAACAAGATCGACATGCAGCTGTTCGTGGTCAGCACCACCGCCGAACTCGCCTCGGTGGTGGGGGACGGCACGTCATACGCGTTCACCTCCAAGGAGACGCGGAACACCGGGCTGCCCCGGTTCGATCGCCTGCTCGCGAAGGGCCGGGCGATCCCCGTGGAACAGCGGGACATGGTCCTCGTCGCGCCGACGTGGCGCTCGTACCTGACGCTGCCGGGGGATCCCCGCGAGCAGACACGTCCCATCAAGGAGGCGTTCTGGACCTCCGAATACCTCGCGAGCTGGCTGGCCCTCCTCGGCGACGAACGGATCGCCCGGGCCGCGGCCGCCCGTGGCTGGACGATCGGCTTCATGCCCCATCCGAACTTCCAGGAGGTCCTGCCGCAGATCCCGCTGCCGGACCACGTGCGTGCACTCGGGTTCAGCGGCACCGACGTGCAGGGTCTCTACGCCCGGACGGGCCTGCTGGTGACGGACTACTCGTCGGTCGCGTTCAACACGGCGTACCTGGACATCCCGCTCGTGTACTTCCAGTTCGACCGGTACGACGTGCTGGGCGGCGGGCACCTCGGGCGCAAGGGCTACTTCGAGTACGAGCGCGACGGCTACGGGCCGGTCTCCGTGGACCTGGAGGCGGCCGTCGCGGCGGTGGTCACCTCGATCGAGCGAGGACCGGTGCCCGCACCCGAGTACGCGGCACGCGTGGCGGCGGCCTTCCCGGTCCGCGACGGGCGCGCCTGTGCCCGGGTGGTGGAGGCGATCGAGGAGCTGAGCCGGCCCTGGCGTCCGGCGGGCTGAGCCGGCCCTGGCGTCCGGCGGGCTGAGCCGGCCCTGGCGTCCGCGGAGCTGAGCCGGACATCCGGTCCTCGCCCGCCAGCGAACCAAGGGCATGAAGATCCTTCGCGCCGCGCTCGTCGCGGGCTCCCTCGCGGCGATGGCGGTCAGTGTCGCGGTGGCCCCCGTCGCGGCCCATGCGCCGATGGTCGTGGAGCCCGGCAACGGGTCGCCGGCGACCGCCTTCGTGCTCGACGACCCGACCCTCTCCCGGGCGATCGGCGCCACCCTGGACGCGCCGGGCGAGGTGGACTGGTACCGGATGGACCTGCGAGCCGGCGATGCACTGGTCGTGGAGGTGACCGCGCCCGACGCCGTCGGCGGCATCGCACCCTCGTTCGCCCTGCTCGGCCCGGGACTGCCCGCGCCCGCCGATGACGCGACGGCCGCGCTGGCGGCCGCTGCACGTGCCGACGGCGCCCTGACCCATGAGGCAGAAGGGGGCGGGCGCGAGGTCCACGGCGGTCTTGGCTTCATCTCCTGGGGCGGCGTCCGGACGACCGCCCCCGCTGACGGCACCTACTGGATCGCCGTCCGCGCAGCCGAGGATGGTGCCACCGGCAAGTACGTGCTCGCGCCCGGCGTCCGGGAGGAGTTCGGGCCCGGAGCTGTCGGAGGGATGGCGGATCTCGTCACGTTCTTCGACGCCCCGTGGCCAACGGTGCCGGGCTCGCCAACCCCCACGGACGGGGCAGATGGCACGCTGGTCGTCGTCGTGCTTGTCGTGGTGGGTGCCGTCGTCGGTGGGGTGCTTGTGGCCGGGATCCGGCGCGGGCGGAGCGCTGCCCAGCCGGCGCCATAGGTGACGGGCGGCACCCGCCCGCGGATCCTCCCAGTGCTGGTGCCGCTCCCCGCGTCTCAGCGTCCCCGTCGCTGCCAGGCGGGCAGGTCGTCCGCCCACGAGATGTCCGTTGCCGCCCCGGTGACCGGATCGACGAGATAGGCCCTCGACGTCTCGCCGATCACCTGGAGCACGGAGGTCCCGTCGGGCGACCAGTCCTTCCAGGTGTCGGGGTTGGAGGTGGCGTCGACGCGGATGCCGATGTCGCGAGCCGGCGCCGACCCGTCCGCGGGCAGCACCGCGATCCAGCCCGCGCCGTTGGGGGTCTCCAGGTCGGTCGGGAAGATGAAGTGCTGGACGAGCAGCTGTGAGCCGTCCGGGGAGAAGACCGGCCACGCCTCGTTGATGCGGGGGTCGTCCGGACCCGGTAGTTCGCGGTCGTTGGAGCCGTCCGCGTTCACGAGGTGGACCCGGAAGCGCGTGACCAGGGTGTCGAGGTCGAGCGCAATGGCGTTGTACGCGATGACCTTCCCGTCCGGTGACCACGCGGCCCCCGAGAGCGTGTGCTGCGGGCCGAAGGCGGACTGTCCGGGCAGGCCCAACGGGCGGAGGTTGCCCCCGTCGGCGTCGGCAAGGTAGAGATCCATGGCACCCACACCCGTCGTCTTGTGGGCCCGCAGGAGGAACGTGTTGGGATCGATCGGGCTCCAGAAGCCCTCCCATGGCACCAGGCCCTCGAAGACGAGCTCGCGGGCACCGGAGCCATCGGCCTGGACGTCGTACAGGCGCTTGGTCCCGCCGAACTCGCCGCTCACGAGGAGGTGCCTGCTGTCGAGCGCCCAGGACCACTGCGACCACCCCTCCCCGATCTGATCAGGGAGGAGCCGGCGGGGGTTGGCGCCGTCGATGTCCACGGCCCACAGATCGTCGCCACCTTCGCCAGCCTGGGCGTACACGAACGTGCGGCCGTCCGGGGACAGGTACGGCGCGTACTCCTTCGCCGGTCCGGCGACGAGCGGCCGTCCGGGTGCGGCGTCGGTGATGCCGTCGCGGATGAAGATGTCACCGCGGCTCGGGTAGACGATGGCGCCGTTCACGGCGGGCCCGACCGGCAGGGGGATCTTGGGCCGGGACCCGGCGATGAGGATCGCCGTTGCGGCAAGCGCCAGCAGCGCGAGGATGACCACGATGACGAGGGGGCGCAGGGCCGAACGTCCGGCCGGGACCGGTGCGAGGGTCACGTCCATGGGGAGCCACCTTCCCGGGAAGCTCCAGCGCGGCCGCTGCGACGTGCGCGCGGTCTGCCGGAGGAGGTCTTCGAGGTAGTCAGGACGGCGCGCCGGGGCGATCTCCTCCAGGGCGGACGAGATGCGCTGCTCGAAGGGATCGAACTGGTCGAAGGCAGTCATGCCGTCCGGCCTCCTTCCAGCTCCGCCAGGGCGGAGGGATCCGCGGCGAGCGTCCGGCGCAACCCCTGCATCGCCCGGTGGAGCCGCGACTTCGCCGCCGGGAGACTGATCCCGAGCGAGGACGCGGCTTCGGGGAGGGGGTAGCCGAGGTAGTAGTGCAGCACGACGAGCGCGCGGTGCTCCGGGTCCAGGCGGGCCAGGGCCCGCTCGACGAGGTCGCGGTCCGCGAGGTGGCGGGCGGTGTCGCCCGTCGCCGGCTCGTGGATGGGGTTGATCTCGATCTCGATCGGGCGGCGCCGGCGCCGGCGGGCCTGGTCGAGGCAGCTGTTGACCAGGAGGCGGTGGAGCCAGGCGTCAAACCGGTCCGGGTCACGAAGTCCGGGCAGATCGCGCCAGGCGCGGATCAGGGCGTCCTGGACGGCATCGCGCGCGAGCTCGCCGTCGCGGAGGATCAGGCGCGCGGCCGCGTCCAGGCGGGCCGCCGATGCCGTGACGAGCACGGCGAAGGCGTCGTGATCGCCCCGCGCTGCCCGCTCGACGAGCGTCTGCCGGTCCACGGTCCGTGGTTCCTCACCCTGGGCCCGGCACAGGTGTCCGGGTCTGCAGGGTATGGCGTCGGCGCAAGGGGTTTCGTTTCGCGGGACTGCGGCTCAGCCTCGGGCGGAAGAGGGCGAGCCGGCCGTCGGTCACCGGCTTGACGGAGCACCCGGCCGGAGCAGGAGGTGGCGGTAGCCCCAGTGGTCCTGGGCCTGCACGTAGGCCTCCGCGACGATCTCGAGTCCGGCCGCGGTGGTACCGGAACGCCCCAGCGATGGGGCGAACTGGGATCGTCCCCTCGTGGCTCACCGCCTGGGATGCGTGATGGGAGATTGGGCCATGCGGGCAGGGCGCCAGAATCCCCCATCGCTGGAGGACACGAGTGGGATCCGGGGCGCCGGGCTTCTCGGGCGTGCGACGATCCGCGCCACAAGGAGGCTGCCCGTGGAGTTCACCGACGTCGTCATGAAGCGCCGCGCGGTGCGGAGGTTCGAGGAGGGCGGGGTCGACCGGGACGTGCTCGAGCGCATCGCGCGGCTCGCCCAGCGGACGCCCTCAGCCGGGTTCAGCCAGGGCCAGCGCCTGGTCGTGGTCGTGGATCCGGAGCGGCGGCGCGAGCTTGCCCGCCTGTGCGGCGAGGAGGCCTACGTGGAGATGGGCATGGGCCCGTGGATCAGCCAGTGCGCGGCGCTCTTCGTCCCGTGCGTGTCCGAGGCCATCTACCACCGCCGCTACCAGGAGCCCGACAAGCTCCAGGACGACGGTACCGAGATCGACTGGCCGATCCCCTACTGGTGGATCGACGTCGGCGCGACCATGCAGAACATCATGCTGGCCGCGGTGGACGAAGGCCTGGGCTGCGGCTTCGCGGGCGGCGAGCCGTCCGAGATCCGCGCCTTCCTGGGCCTGCCCGACGAGCTGGCGCCGATCGGCGTCATGCCGGTGGGCCGGCCGCTGTCCGACGTGCGCTCGCCCAGCCTGAAGCGCGGCTGGGTCCCGTTCGAGGAGTTCGCCCGCTGGGACCGCTGGGCATAGCGGTGGCTGGCGATCCCTGGGGACCGCCAGCCGTCGATGCCGAGGGATGTGCGCTAGTGTCTCGTGCCGCCAATGCCTGGCGGATACCCCTGCGTGCCCGTGCCGCTGATCGGAAGGGGCATCACCGGGCGTCGCCCACGACGGCTGCTGCCGTGCGCGCCCGGCACGCACACGGAGCGGTGACGTCGCGGGATGTGCGCCCCGTGCTCCGCCCGTGCGCTCCGCCAGGGTCCCGAGGGCACGACCTGCGCACCAGCCGCGCATCGAGCGCTCCGGCCGCACCGTGTGGCCGTCCGGCGCGCAGCCGGACGGAGACAGGACCCGGACGGCGCCAGGACCCGGAGCGGCGGTCCGCACGCCGCGAGCGACCAGCGAATCGGGACACTAGTAGCTGATGATCCCCACGTAGTGGTCGATCACGCCGTTGGCGACGTAGTCGCCCACGAGGTTGCCGCCGCCGTGGGCACCCGCATATGCGCCAGTGCCGCCGATGACCTTCCAGCCGCCCTGGTCCTGCGGTGACCCGTTGGCCGTGGCCGCGCTCAGGTGGATCGTGAGCGAGTCGGTCCCGCCGTCGCAGAAGAAGGTCTTGTCGAGGTGGAAGGTGCCGGCCCGGCCGCCGCCGGCGAACCGGAAGTTCGAGCTGGTGGACGTGCCCGAGGGACAGAAGCCGCCGGAGGCGACGAACGTCTCGGCGCCGCCGAAGCCGGGGACCGTGAGCGTGATCTCCACCTTCGACGCGGCTATCGCGCCCGGCGCGATGAGGGCAGCCGCGATCATGCCCGCAGCGAGCGGACGCAGGAACGGGACGCGCATGTGGTTCCTCCCTGTAGACGCGGGGCGGCTGATACCGCCCACACGCTGTATGGCGTCGGCGGATGCCGGATCGTTTCGCGGTCCTACGGGCTGACGGCCGCGAGCCCTGCGAGCAGCGGCACCAGCATCACGATGGCACCGGCCACCACGCCGACCACGACCCCGACGATCCGGCGTGGCACCTCCTGCTCCTCGGCACGGGCGACCCTCGCGATGGCGTCGGCGTCAATCGGGCGGACGGGGACCGCCGCCAGGGCGGCAATCCGGACAGGCGCGGAGACGACGTCCTCGCCGATTGCCGCCCACGCGGCCGCGAGGCGCTGCGCCGCCGTGCCGGCCCGGCGGCCGAGGATCGTGTCCAGCTCCTCGGGGGTGAGACCTGCCAGGTGGTGCAGGGCGAGAAGCGAGCGGTCGGCGGGCACGAGGACACCGAGCGGGATGCGGCTCTCGCCCGTCCACGCGGGCGAGCCGGGCGGGAGGACGCCCTCGACCGCCAGGTGGACGAGCCGCTCGGCTTCGACCGTCGCGAGCCTGCACAGCCACGGCTCGATGTCGGCTGGCGCATGTGGCTGCCGGATGCCCGTCCACGCGGCGACCAGGGCAGCGCGGACCGCGGCCACGGCGGCGGGCATCTCGCCGGTGACCAGCCAGGCCACCCGGGTCATCGCCTCGCCATGCAGGCGCACGAGGCGCGCAAAGGCATGACCGTCCCTCGCGGCAGCCATGGCGGCGAGCTCCCCGGAGGTCGCGCTGTCGATGTCGGGACGCTGGACGGACACCCGCTGATCCTCGCACCTTCGGGCCTGCAACCACAGCACACGACCCGTGTCAGGTGGTTCGCCGTCGCCGCAGATCCGGATGTTCCGCCTCGGCGCGACGTTCAGCGATCCGCCCTGCTCACGCTGTCCGGGCCTCGGTCTCAGGTGCGGGCAGCAGCCTTCGAAGGACGCGGCAGCATCGTGCGCTGCCGCGTCAGCCCCACACCCGCAATGATGATCACCCCGCCCGCGAGCTGGAGCAGTCCCACCGGCTCGCTGAGGAAGAGCGCGCAGGTGAGCGGCCCGAACTCCCCGATCGCGGCCTTGACGACCGGGAAGCTGGCCGACCAGATGATGACCATGGCGAACAGGCGAGCGTCGGCGATCCGCCGCTCCCGCGCCGCCTGGGGCGCAGACATGACGACGCCCGCCGGTCTGGCGGGCGTCTCGTGCGGGCTCGGGGTTCCGGCGGCGTCGGGGCCGCTGGACGGGGCCTGTCGATCAGGCGCCTTCCTGCTCGAGCTCCAGCGCCTCTTCGTCGTCCTCCTCGGTCAGCTTGAGCCACACGAAGAGGCCGGCCAGCACGACCATGGGGATGACGATCAGCGCGCCCAGGGTGACCCCGAGCGCGACGGCAACGGTCTTGAGTGCCCTCATCGGCCGGGCCTCCTTGCTACGACGGGAACGAATGGATTGTGCCCCCTGCGGGGCGGTATGTCACGCCTCGCCGATGGGCCGGCCGCGCAGCGTTGGCGCCTGGACGATGAGCCCCTCGATGTCGTCGTGCGTGAACTCGGCGAGCTGGTGGTGGACCCCCGCCTGGCCGGCGAGCAGCAGGCGGATCACGAACGCGCCGTCCTGCTCCAGCAGGAACGTGTCCTTGGGGCGCTGCTCGTCCACCCAGCGGCCGATCACGCGCAGGGAACGCTCGTAGCCGGGCTTCATGGCGGCGATCGACCCGGTGCCGCGGCGGCCGACGCACTCCTCCATGAACTTGGCGATGTCGTCATCGAGGAAGGTGAAGGTCTCCTTGACCATGCTGCCCATGGCATCCGACCAGGAGCCGGCCGAGGCCCCGGCCATCACCAGGCCCTGGACGACGAAGCCGTCAGGAACCTCGACCAGGAGGATGTCCTTCATGTGCTGGCCGTCGAGGAACGCGCCGATGGAGCGGAAGACCTCCTCGAAGTCCTGCCGGGGGCTCCCCTCGTAGATCCGCATGCGTCGTCCCTCGTATCGGCGCCGATCTGCCCCCGCCTGGGGGTCCGCCCGCCTAGGAGCCGGTGGTCCGGTCCAGCAAGCCCAGGTCTCGTGCCCGTCGCTCGCTCGAACGGAAGATCGCGGTTGCCCCGAGTGTAACCACCGCTCCGGTGGCGAACAAGGCGAGAACGATCGTCAGGCCGTCGGGAGCCGATGTTCCGGTGACGGCGGTCCACACGGAGCCCTCGCCGCCGATGGCCGTGGGCAGGGACGGGGCGACGGCCTGGCGCACGCCCTCCAGCCACCACGTGACCGGGTTCACCAGCCCGACCACCTGGAGTGCCGCGGGCAGGACCGCCAGCGGGAAGACCACGCCACTGACGAGGAACATGGCACCCGCGAACGCCTCCGGGTATGACCAGCTCTCCTGGCGGGTCTGCAGGCAGATCGCGCCGATGAAGACCCCCAGCGCGATGATCGGCACAACGCCCAGCACCAGCGAGGCTGCGAGGAGCGGCCACCCAATGGTGGATGGGTCGATCCGCAGGCCGAGCACGACCACGCCGAACACAAGCGCGATGACCGTCCCCATCGCCCCGATCGCCAGGCGCGCGCCGCCACGCCCCACGATGGTCACCAGGAGGGTCGCCGGGCTGACCGCCACGTACTTGAGCATCCGGTACCTTTCGCGGTCGTCGAGGATCGTCCAGGCCGGCCCCGTGATCCCGGCCACGAGCATCGCCCATAGCGCGCTGCCCAGGATCACGAACGTCCTGGCGGCCTCGTCGGTGGTGCTGCCCACGATCGCCACCATCGCGTACAGGAGCAGCAGCGAGGCGATCGGCTTCACGACCGAGTAGATGATGAACAGCGTGGGGTCGGTCCAGTTGGCCTCCACCTTCCAGCCCAGGAGCAGCGAGGTGCGCAGGTGGCGCGCCGTGTCGGACAGCCCCTCGCCCTCGGCCCGGGCACGGTCGAAGGAGGTCCCGGACGGCGACCGGAACGCGTCGGCGCTCATTGCCAGCGGATCGAGAGGCTGCCACGCGAGCGGGCCATCCGCTCGATCGTGCGCAGCAGGTGGCGGGCCGTGAGGCCGAAGACGACGGTCATGACGGCCAGGATCACGGCCTCCACCTCCGGCGACGGCGTGCCGGTGATGTACGGCTCGCCCGCGAACACCAGCTGGCGCATGGCGTCGAGGCCGACCGCGAACGGGATGGTCGCGATGGCGATGGCGCCGAGCATGCCCAGCCTGCCCACGGGGAAGTTGAGACCGGACACGAAGTAGACGGGCTCGATGACGAGGTTGGTGAGGTGGAACGCCTCGCGACCCCAGACCAGGAACAGGCTCGCCAGCATCATCCCCAGGCCGTAGAGCGCGGTCATCGTGAGCACGAACACCACGACCAGCAGGCCCCACTGCTCAACGTTGAACTGGACGCCGAAGAACCAGGTCGAGATGACGAGCACCGCCGCGGCGCGCGTGCTGGACATCACGAGGCCGCCCACGGCCATCCCGATGAGCACGGCCATCAGATGCATGGGTGCCGCGAAGTAGAGCTCCAGGTTGCCCTGGCTCTTCTCCCAGTAGAGCTGCCCGGCCATCATCCAGACCACGTTGAGCCAGAACGCCGAGAGCGCCCCGCCCAGGACCACGTAGCCGATGTACGCCTCCGGGGCCCCGATCGCGCGGTAGACCAGCACGAAGCCCGCCGTGGCAAGGAACGGGAGGAGGATCTCGAAGAAGACCCACGAGGGCTCGCGGGCCATGCCGCGGACGCGGGGGTAGGCGCGGCCGATCGCCGCCCGCACATTGCTCTCGATGGTCTGGCGGCGCGTCCACTCCGCGGCCTCGCGGGGATCGGTGCCGCCGCGGGTGGCGGCGAAGACGTCGGCAGGCGAGCTCATCCGGGCGGGCGAGCTCATCCGGGCTCTCCGTCCCCGTCGAGGTCGGTGAACCCGCGGCCCACCAGCTCCACGAACACGTCCTCGAGCGTCGGCTCCGACTTGCGCAGTGCGAGGATCTGGGAGCCGGTCGCGCCCAGGGCCGTGACCACCCCTCCCAGCGCGGAATCGTCGTCGAGGGCAAGGCTCACCACGACACGCTGCGCCTCGGGATCGGTGTCGACGGCGGGCGCCGCGGACAGCACCCCCGGGAGGGCGGCCAGCGTCGCCGTTCCACCATCGAGCCGGTCGAGCTCGAGGCGGAAGATGGACTCGCGCTGCACGCGGCGCTTCAACTCCGCCGGCGTGCCGATCGCGAGGATCCGCCCGCGATCCACGATCGCGATCCGCTCGCACAGCTCGTCCGCCTCGGCCATGTAGTGGGTGGTGAGCAGGACCGTCCGCCCCGGCACCGCCGCCTTCCAGGCCAGCACCAGCTCCCGGATCCCGCGGGCGGCGGCCACATCGAGCCCCAGGGTCGGCTCGTCGAGGAACAGGATCCACGGGTCGTTGAGCAGGCCACGGGCCATGTTCATCTTCTGACGCTGGCCGGTGGACAGGGTGCTCACCCGCTGCAGCCGCTGGTCGCCGAGACCCACGGCCTCGACCAGCTCGTCCACCCGGCGCCAGCCCTCCTTGGACGGCAGGCCGTAGAACTGGCTGAACATCCAGAGCTGCTCGCGGACCGTGAGGATCCCGTAGCCGGACTGCTCGCCGCCCGCGACCATGTTCATGATCCGGCGGATGCGCCTGGTGTCCGTGGCGACGTCGAACCCGAAGATCGAGGCGCTGCCCGCGGTGGGCAGGAGCAGGGTCGTCAGGATCTTGATCAGCGTGGTCTTGCCGGCGCCGTTGGGACCCAGGAGCCCGAAGAACTCGCCCGGGGCGACCTCGAGGTTCACACCCGCGAGCGCGATCACCGGCGGCTTCGTGTCATAGACGCGTCGGACCCCCCGCACCGAGATGGCGGGCGGCAGATCGCCGGGGGCGCGTTCGGACACGGTGGTCGAGGCGGACACGGGTGCTCCCGATGCTCGGACGGGGCGGCCCTGCCAGCCTACCACCGCGGCAAACCACGCCTGCTCCCCGGCGGCGGTCAGGGCAGCGGGTCCGGGCAGCGGGTCCGGGCTTCGGTCCGGGCTTCTGGCGCCCGGCCTCACTACTCACGGAAGCGTCCCGTCTCCCGTGCTGCCCCAGCCCATGCCGGTGCGCGCCGGGCGTGCCTACGGGAGCGTGACCCGTCATTCCTGCGCGCCCAGCGCCCATCTCCGCGCCTCCAGGGCCCGGGAGCATCGATTCCTGCCGCCAGGCGCGCAGGAACCGCAGGGCACCCGCCCGTACGCACGCTGGTCGCGCATCCGGGCCGGAGCAGGGCCGGAGCCGCGCATCCGGGCCGGAGCCGGGAACCGGGAGCCGGTCGGGCCAGCGCAGACGTTGGGATTCTCACATTGTTCACAAACAGGGTGGACAAACCCGCCATCCGCGGCTAATCTCACCAATGCTGTCGAGAAGACCGCATTAGTTGTGTATCAACGCGGGCCGGGCGGTCCGCCTGAGCCGAGGGCAACCGGACCCGTGCAGAGCCTCATCCTCCTCGCCGTCGTGGGCTTCGTCGCCCAGCTCGTCGACGGCTCGCTGGGCATGGCCTACGGGGTCACGTCGTCCACGCTCCTGCTGACCGTGGGGGTCGCGCCCGCTGCAGCCTCGGCCGCGGTCCACTTCTCCGAGATCGGCACCACCGTCGCCTCGGGCATCTCGCACCACAAGCTGGGCAACGTGGACTGGCGGACGGTCAGGATCATCGCGATCCCCGGCGGTATCGGCGCATTCGTCGGCGCCACGCTGCTCTCGAACATCGATGGCGCGGCGGCCAAGCCATGGGTCGCCGTCCTGCTGCTCGGCCTCGGCCTCTACGTCATGTACCGGTTCCTGGTCCTTGGCGGGAAGCGGCCGACGTTCAAGGGTTCCGTCTCGGGCCTGTTCCTCATGCCGCTGGGCCTGGTCGCGGGCTTCATGGACGCGATCGGCGGTGGCGGCTGGGGCCCGGTGGGGACGACCACGCTGCTCTCGACGGGGCGGCTTGAGCCGCGCAAGGTGGTGGGGTCCATCGACGCGTCCGAGTTCATCGTGGCGCTCGGCGGCTCGGTCGGCTTCCTGCTGGCGCTCGGCAGCCAGGGCATCGAGTGGGGCTACGCGCTAGCGCTGCTCATCGGCGGCATCTTCGCCGCCCCGCTCGCCGCCTGGCTCGTCCGGCTCATGGCGCCGCGGCTTCTCGGCGTGGCCGCCGGCGGCATGATCGTGGTGACCAACCTGCGCACGATCCTGCTCTCGCTGGGCATCACGGACACGCCGTTCACCGTGGTCATGGTCGGGGTGCTCTTCGTGTGGGTCGTGCTCGTGGTCTACACGGTGCGCGCCGAGCTCGCCCGTCGCCGTGCTGAGCGCGAGGCTGCGGCTGACGCGGATGTGCCACTCGTGGGCGCAGCCGCCTGACGGAGCCCACGGGTTGCCGCTCGACGCCGGCCGATGGCCGCTCGACCCCGGCATGCATCCCTGCACGGATCGAATCGGCCAACAATCCCCGTGGGGATGAGATCCGCCCCAGGCGTGCAGGGGTCATGCACCGAACCCCGACTTCGGGGCTGAGCCCCGCACGAACTCCTCGGATTCCATTCCTGCACGGATTGATCCGCCAGACCATCCTTGTGCGGATGGAATCCGGCCCGAGCGCGCGGGATCGGCCGCGCACCTCGGTCGCGACCTGGGCGAGGGTCAGGCGGTCCGCAGGCGCACCAGCTCCACCGCCAGCCAGCCCGACGTCCGGGCGTTGTTCGCGATCAGCGCGGTGTTCGCCTTCATCGAGGCGCCCTGGGTGATCTCCGCGACCCGGGCCAGCAGCCACGGCGTGACCGCCTGTCCCGTGACGCCCTGCTCGTCCGCCTCCCGAATCGCCTGGTCGATGGCGGCGCGGGCGATGTCCAGTGGGAGGGCGTCGGCCTCGGGCACCGGGTTGCACACGACGATGCCGGATGTCAGCCCCATCGCCTGGTGCGCACGGATGACGCCGGCCATCGCCGCGAGATCCGGCACGGACCATGGCGCCGGGATCCCGGATCGGCGGCTGTAGAAGCCGGGCACCTCGTCGATGCCGACCGCGACCACCGGAACGCCACGCGTCTCGAGGTACTCGAGCGTGAGCGGCACGTCCAGGATGGCCTTCGGTCCGGAGCAGACCACCGCGACACCCGTGCGGGCGAGCTCATCCAGGTCCGCGGAGATGTCGAAGGACGGCGGGTGCGCGCCGCCGCCGGGCGTACTGCCGCCCAGCGCCCCGCGATGGACGCCGCCGATGCCACCCGTCGCGAACACCTCGATCCCCACGGTGTGGGCCGCGATCATCGTCGCGGCGACCGTCGTGGCCCCGCGACCTCCCCCGGCGATCGTCGCGCCCAGGTTCGGCCGGGAGACCTTCGTCACGGAGCCGCGCGGAGCCGTGGCCAGTGCCTCCAGCTCATCGCGCGACAGCCCAACCAGCACGCGGCCCGAGTTGATCGCCACCGTCGCGGGGACCGCCCCCGACTCCCGCACGGCGTTCTCCGACGCGGTCGCCACCTCCACGTTCTGCGGGTACGGCAGGCCGTGACTGATGAGCGTGGACTCGAGGGCAACGACAGGGCGGCCGTCGCGCAGGGCGTCGGCAACCTCGGGGGCGATGGCAAGGCGGTCGGCGGTGATCATGCCGCCCAGCGTACCGGGATCACGCGGGGCGTCCGCAATTGATGACATGTGCCTATTGACATTCGATCGACATCGATCGATAGTCGATAGATGAACACGCTTGCGGTCAATCTCCTGCGCGTCCTCCTGATCATCCTGCTGCTCGGCACCGTGCTGGCACAGCTGCTGGTGCCCGTGGCGGCCTCGCAGGAGGCCGTGATCTGGCCCGAAGTCGCCTACCTCGCCGTCCCATACGCGGTGGCCCTCATCCTCGTCATCGCCTGCGTCCAGGTGGCACTGCTGGCCATCTGGCGCCTGCTGTCCCTGGTCAAGAGCGGGGTCATCTTCACGCGACGCGCCCTGCGCTGGGTGGACGTCATCACGGCCTGCGCGGTGGTCGCCATGGTGCTGAGCGCGGGCGTCCTGTTCCACCTTGGCTACGTCGTCGACGCCGGCGGACCACTCGTGGGACTCGGACTGCCTGCCTGCATCGCCGGCGGGCTGGCGTTCGTGCTCCTGATGGTGGTCATGCGGGGGCTGCTCGAGTCAGCGATCGCGGACCGCACCGAGCTCGACGAGGTCATCTGATGGCCATCATCGTCGAGCTCGACCTCATGCTCGCGCGGCGCAGGATGTCCGTGGGCGACTTCGCCGATGCCGTCGGCATCACGCCGGCCAACGTCGCCGTCCTCAAGAACGGGCGCGCCCGCGCCATCCGGCTGACCACCCTGGACGCCATCTGCCGGGTGCTCGACTGCCAGCCCGGTGACATCCTGCGCTGGACGCCCGACGCGGCCACCACCAGGCTCGACTCCCCGCCCGAGCCGGGTCCATCGTCCGGACTCCCGGCGATCGAGACGTAGGCCACCCGTCGTGCGCAACGGCGCACGCAAGCGGGAGCGGTGCCGACTACGCTGCATCCCATGAGCACCCGCGCCGATCTCCGCACCCCCACGCCAGACACGCTGCGCGAGCAGGTCGTCCTCGAAGAGCACGACCTCGCGCCGGACGGATCCTTCGCCGTGGTCACGCGGCGCACAGTCGACGGCGACGACTACGTGTCGCACCTGTGGCTCGTGCCGCTCGACGGCGGCGAGACCCGCCAGCTGACGTTCGGTCGCCAGCGGGACGTGCGGCCGCGGATCTCGCCCGATGGTGCGCGCGTGGCGTTCACCCGCTCGGCCCCGAAGGAGGAGCGCAAGCACATCCGCATCCTCGACTTGCGCGGCGGGGAACCGGTCGCCCCCGCGCTGGGCGAATTGGACGCCGGCGAGATCGCCTGGGCGCCGGACGGCGCACGGCTCGCGTTCACGGCCGAGACAGGCCCGCACCGGTTCGTCGTGGGCGAGAAGCCCAGGAAGGACGAGCCGCTCGCGCGGCGCATCACCACGCTGGACTACCGCTACGACTACGCGGGCTACCTTGACCAGCGTGCCCAGGTGCACCTGGTCGAGGCGTCCGACGGGGCGAAGCCGCGCTGCGTCAGCGACGTCACTGGGGGCGTGTCCGACATCGCGTGGCGGCCCGACGCGGCAGCGATCGCCTTCACCGCGGACCCCCGGCCGGACAGCGACCTGCGCCCGGCGACATCGGTGTGGGAGGTCGCCGTCCCCGCGCCCGATGCCCCGGCCGACGCGGCCATGGCCGATGCGCGCGAGATCCTGGCCGTCGCCGGCTGGGTTCGCACGCCGGCCTACTCGGCGGACGGGCGCCTGGTCGCAGGCGTGGGCGTGGACGACCCCGACTACTACGACGACATCTCACCGACGGTCATCGTGGCCGCGCTGGCGGCGGGGCCTGCCGGGACGGTCCTCGCGCCCGACCTTGATCGGCCCGTGGGCGACTGGTCCGATGGCGACCTCACCGGCTGGCAGACCGATGCCCGTCCCGGCCCGTTCTGGGACGGCGACGCGGTGGTCGCGTTGATCACCGATCGCGGGCGGGTCCACCCGTGGCGCTTCCCGGTGGACCCTGCGACGGGCCTGGCGGCCGGCGATCCGGTCCGGGTCGGTGCGGACCCGCTCGTCCGCGCGCACACGCTGGCGCTGGGCGGCGGCAGGATGACGGTCACCGCACAGGTGGGCGTCCGGCCGCCGGAGCTGTTCGAGGTGCTCCCAGGCGGCGCGCTGCGCCAGCTCACCACGATGGGGTCCTCGTGGATCGACGATCTCGCCTGGCCCGAGATGCGCGTGGTGGATGCCCCCGGCCCGGGCGGACCCATCGAGACCTGGATCGCCTCCCCTGCCAGTGCCGGCGACGGACCCCTGGCGACGGTGGTGGACGTCCATGGCGGCCCGCTCGGTGCCTGGTCACCGGGCCCGTCACTGGAGGTCGTGCTGCTGTGCGCCCGCGGCTACCGGGTGGTGCTCCCGAACATCCGCGGCTCCTGCTCGTACGGCGCCGAGTGGATCGCACCGCAGCTGGGCGAGTGGGGTGGCCCCGACGCCGACGATGTCCACGCGGCGCTCGACCACGTGGTGGCGCTTGGACTGGCGGACCCCGACCGGGTGGGCGCGCTCGGCCTGTCCTACGGCGGGTTCATGGTCAACTGGCTCGTCGGGACGACGGACCGGTTCAAGGCCGCGGTGTCGGAGAACGGCGTCACCAACCAGGTCAGCGCCTGGACCCACAGCGACACCGGCCCCGAGTACTGCCGCGCAGCCCGCATGGGCGACCCGACGACGCCCGAGGGTGTCGCGAAGCTCTGGCAGCAGTCACCGCTGCGCAACGTGGCCAACGTCCATACACCCCTGCTCATGCTCCAGTCCGAGGAGGACCGCCGCTGCCCCACGTCAGACAACGAGCAGTACTTCGCAGCGCTCCGCTGGCTGCGCCGCGAGGTGGAGTACGTCGTCTACCCGGAGGAGTTCCACGGCATCCAGGCGACCGGCCGGATCGACCGCCGGATCGACCGGATGACGCGCATGCTCGACTGGTTCGACCGCTTCGTGAAGGCGTAGGCCTGGCCCCCCGGGCGGGAGTGCCATGGCCGATCGCGATCCCGGCGACCCGCGCCGCATCGTCGCCGAGGGCTATGACGCCATCGTCGATGACTACGCCCTGTGGGCGGAGCCTCGAACCCGCACCGGGCAGCGACGTCCCGGCACGCCACAAGCAGCCCGCGAGCGAACGCCGGATCGGGACCCTAGCCCAGGACCAGCTCGCCCGGCGGGCTGGACAGGTGCCGGTGGGCGCACTTGTTGCCGCCCACGGCGCCCCGCTGGAGGGCCGCCGACGGCGCGAGCCCCTTCTTGCGAGCGTCCAGCCACGCCTCCAGGAAGCCGGCGTTGAAGGCGTCGCCGGCACCCGTGGTGTCGACGTTCTTGAGTGGGGTCGTCGCCACCTCGAACCGCAGCGCGGCCTTGCCGTCACGCAGGACGATCGTCGCCCCCTTCTTGCCGCGCTTCACCACGGCGATCGGAGCGAGGTCCAGCAGGTCCTCCTCCTGCCGCTTGGCGCCGAGGAGCGCGCGCGCCTCGTCCCGGGTTGCGAACAGCAGGTCCGGGGCTGCCTCCCGCACCATGGCCAGCGCCGCCCGCCGGCCGTGCTCGAGGAGCGGTCCCGACGAGGAGAGGTCCAGGGTGAAGAGGGCGCCCGCCTCGCGGGCCATCCGGGTCGCCACCATCCCGGCACGCCCCAGCGGCTGGTCCAGCAGCGAGTAGGCGGGCAGGTGCAGCAGGGCCGCACCGGCGAACCACTCTGGCTTGAGGTCCTCGGGACGGAGTCGCAGGGCCGCCCCGCGCTCCGTGACGAAGGAGCGCTGGCCGCCGGGATCCACGAACACGCCGATCCGGCCGGTGCGGGCACCGGTCACGCGCACCGCGCGCACCTGGACCTTGTCCGAGGTCAGGGCGGTGACGAGCGCGCGGCCCGTCGCGTCGCGCCCGATCGAGCTGACCAGTGCGACCTTCGCCCCCAGCCTGCCCAGCCAGCGGGCCGTGTTCGCCGCGGATCCGCCCTGGCGCAGCAGCACCCGGCCGGTCACGTCCGTCCCGCGGGCGATGTCGCGATCCGGCGCGAGGACCACGTCCATCACCAGGTCACCCAGCACCACGATCGACGGCCGGTTCGGATCAGGGCGACGTGCAGGGCGGGACAGGCGGCGTGGAGCAGGGATCGAGGGCGACATCAGCCGAGGATACGCAACGCGACGGCCCTCCGGTACTCCGCCGCGGCAGCGGGCAGCCGTCGCCCACGCGGTACGATGGCCCTCCGCGCGCGACCGCGCCGCCCTCGGGTCCCGGACGTGCGCCGCCAGCCCCTCGACCCCTGCACGGCGTCCCGCACCCGGAGACCTCGATGACCGCGACTTCCGCCCAGCTCGACCGGCTCGCCGTCGACACGATCCGCACCCTCGCCATCGACGGCGTCCAGCAGGCGAACTCGGGGCACCCGGGCGCACCCATGGGCATGGCACCGATGGCCTACGCGCTCTGGACGCGCCACCTGCGCCATGCGCCGACCAACCCGGCCTGGCCCAATCGTGACCGCTTCGTGCTGTCTGCGGGCCACGCGTCGATGCTGCTGTACTCCCTGCTGCACCTCACGGGTTACGACGTCACGATCGATGATCTGCGGAGCTTCCGTCAGTGGGGTTCGCGGACCCCGGGCCATCCCGAGTACGGCTGGACCGCGGGGGTCGAAGCCACCACCGGCCCGCTGGGCCAGGGCTTCGTCAACGCCATCGGCATGGCGATCGCCGAGCGCAGGCTCGCGGCCGAGTTCAACAAGCCCGGCCACGACGTCATCGACCACCGGACGTACGTGATCTGCTCGGATGGCGACCTCCAGGAGGGCATCACGGCCGAGGCCTCGTCGCTGGCCGGCCATCTGCGCCTTGGCAAGCTGGTCGCCCTCTATGACAGCAACGGGATCCAGCTCGACGGGCCGACGGCCTGGACCTTCACCGAGGACGTGCTCGCCCGCTTCGCCGCGTACGGCTGGCACACCCAGCTCGTCGAGGACGGTAACGACGTCGAGGCGATCGATGCCGCAATCACCGCCGCCGAGGCCGACCCGCGGCCGTCGCTGATCGCCGTGCGCACGCACATCGGGTTCGGCTCGCCCAACAAGCAGGATTCGCAGAAGAGCCACGGCGCCCCGCTGGGTCCCGACGAGGTCCGCCTCACGAAGGAGGCCTACGGCTGGGACCCGGACAAGACGTTCTTCGTCCCCGACGAGGCGCTCGCGGTGTTCCGCCGCTCCGTGACGGACGGCGAGGACGCCTCCGCAGCCTGGGACGCGGCGCTTGGCGCCTACGCCGCCGCCTTCCCCGCCGAGGGCGCCGAACTGCGCCGCCGGATCGCCGGTGACCTGCCGGCCGGCTGGGACGCCGCGCTCAACAGCTACGCAACGGGCTCCGAGGTCGCCACCCGGAACGCCTCGCAGGACCTGATCCAGACGCTGGGCGCCGCGCTGCCGGAGCTCTTCGGCGGGTCTGCGGACCTGTCCGAGTCCAACCTGACCGACATCAAGGCACTCGGCCACGACCACTTCTCCCCCGACCATGCCGGGCGCAACCTCCGCTTCGGCGTCCGCGAGCACGCCATGGGCGGCATCGCCAACGGCATCGCCTACCACGGCGGGTTCATCCCCTACAGCGCGACGTTCATGACCTTCAGCGACTACATGCGCGGGTCGGTCCGGATTGCGGCGCTCTCGGGCCTGCACGAGGTGTACGTCTGGACCCATGATTCGATCGGCGTGGGCGAGGACGGCCCCACCCACCAGCCCGTGGAGCACTACGCGGCGCTCCGGGCGATCCCGAACCTGTGGTTCCTCCGGCCCGGCGACGCCAACGAGGCGGCCGCGGCGTGGGCACTCGCCGTGGAGCGGCCGCACGTGGCCGGGGCCACCAACGGTCCGGTCGCGCTGTCGCTGACGCGCCAGAAGCTGCCGACCCTGCCGGGGACGGCGGAGATGGCGCGCGATGGCGTGCGGCGCGGCGGGTACGTCCTGCGCGAGGCCGCGGGCGGGACGCCGGAGCTGATCCTGGTCGCCACCGGGTCGGAGCTCTCCCTGGCCTACGCGGCCGCCGGCACGCTCGAGGCCGAAGGCATCCCCACGCGCGTCGTGTCGCTCCCGTCCTGGGAGCGGTTCGAGGCCCAGGATGCCGCCTACCGCGAGTCCGTCCTGCCGCCGTCCGTGCGCAAGCGCGTCACCGTGGAGGCAGGCGTGTCGCTGGGCTGGGAGCGGTACGCGGGCGACGAGGGCGCGATCATCGGCATAGACCGGTACGGCGCCAGCGCCCCGGCCCCGCAGATCTTCGAGGCCTTCGGGGTGACGACCGCCAACGTCGTGGAGGTGGGCCGCAAGGTCGTCCGCGAGGGGCTCCGCGGCCGGGTCGGCGCGACCCGCTCCGAGCACGGGCGCTGAGGGCGGCCACGATGCGGATCGTGTTCGCGGCGGATCACGCGGGTGCCGCCTTCAAGGATGACCTCATGGCGAAGCTGGCCGCACTGGTGGGCGGTGAGCACGAGCTGATCGACCTGGGCGGCGACGGCGCCGACGTCAACGACGACTACCCGGACTTCGCCCATCGCCTGGGGCTCGCGATCCAGGCGGGTGACGCTGAGCGGGGGATCCTGGTCTGCGGGTCCGGCGTGGGGGCGTCCATCGCCGCGAACAAGATGCGCGGCATCCGGGCCGGGCTGTGCCACGACACCTACAGCGCCCACCAGGGCGTGGAGCACGACGCCATGAACGTGCTCACGCTGGGTGGGCGGGTGATCGGGATCGAGCCGGCGGTGGAGTGCTCAATGGCGTTCCTGGCCGCCAGGTTCTCCGGTGAGGCGCGCCACCAGCGGCGCCTGGACAAGGTGCTCGCGATCGAGGCGGCGTCGATGCGCGGGGCCGGCGGGGGCTGATCCGCGGGATCTTGCGCACGCCAGGTTGCAGAAGGGCCTCCCCGGGAAGGCCGAAGCCCACCGGGAAGGCCCGCCCTCGGCCCGGCGCGGGTCCGGGCGTGGGCTGGGAACAGGCTTGCCGGCGTGGCTGCCGGTTCAGGCGATCAAGGCGCAGACGTCCAGCACCCTGGCGCTGGTGATGTCGTAGCTCGCGATCGATCCGTCCGGCGCGATCTCGAGCACGGCCGGTCCGTGGGTCAGGAGCATGTAGCCACGATCGAAGATCATGCTGTTGCCGAGGAAGAGCATGGTGGCCGATCCATCGGGATTGCTCACCGTCCGTCCCGGCCCGGAGATGTTGAGCTCGACGCTCTTGGTGCCGTGGCTCACGGTGACGACGAGCCGGCCTGCGATGTGGACCCACGTGGCGCCACTCCGCAGGGTGAACGTGGTGGCGTACTCGTTGTTCGCCGGGAAGTCGATGGTGACCCCGAAGGCGCACGTCTCGCCCGGAGCGAACTCGATCGTGCCCGCGGGCAGGAACTCGCGGCTGGGCGCGTCGGCCAGGGCGACCGGGGCGGTCACCAGCAGCATCGCGACTGCCGTGACGGCGAGCACCAGGCGCCTCGTCGCCTGCCCCGCTGGAGTGGACATGGAACGCATCTGATCCTCCAATCCGCGACCTCCGGACCCGCGTCCCGGTGATCGCATTGCGTGTCGGGCCGGTGATCCGGCCCTTCCGGAATGCTCGACTGGCGTGCGAAACGTCCGGTAAACGAGCCGCGGTGCTCGTACGATGTCGCGATCGACGCAAGCAGAGGTGCGAGCGTGATGGCGTCCTCCCGTCCGATAGCACCGTCCAGCCCCGGGTCCACGGTTCGGCTGGAGGTCTTCGGCGGGCTGCGCGCCGAGCGGGCCAGCCGCACCGGCGAGATGCACGCCGTCGGCCTGGGGGGCCGCCAGGAGCGGTCCCTGCTGGCGCTGCTCGTGGTCCACCGCGGGCAGCCCCTCTCCGGCGAACGTCTGGTGGACCTGCTCTGGCCGGACGAGCCGCCGCCCACGGCCGCCAAGATCGTGCAGGTCTACGTCGGGCGCCTGCGATCGACATTTGGCCCCGGGGCGATCGCGCGCACCGGAGATGCCTATCGCCTCACCGGGCTGATAGCGGTGGCCTCCGACGAGTTCGAACGGCTTGTCACCGCGGGGGTCAACGCCGTAGCGTCCGACCCGCTCACGGCTCTGGACCGGTTGGACGAGGCGCTCGCGGGTGCGATTGGCGAACCGTTCGGGACCGAGGCGGACCTCCACGAGCTGCGGGCAGCAGCGAGCCGGCTCACGGAACGACGCTGGCAGGCGCAGGAAGCGCGGATCGAGCTGCTGCTGCGGCTCGGCCGTGTGACCGACGTCCTCGCGGAGCTTCCGGGGCTCCTCGCTGCAGACCCGCTCCGCGATTCTGTCCGGCTGACCGGGATCCGCGCGCTGGCCATCGCGGGTCGCCGGGCGGAGGCGCTCACCGCCTGCGACGATGCGGTCCGCTTCCTCCGCGACCAGCTCGGGGTCGGGCCGGATCAGGCACTGATCGATCTCCGGGCACGCGTCGCCGGCGGTGAGCCCGTAGGGCTCCCGCAGATCGAGCGACCGTTCGCACGCATCCTTCCCGAGCAGGCAGCGCCCTTCGTCGGGCGGGTGGCGGAGTTGCAGGATCTCTGCGACCGGATGCGCCCGGGCCGGTCGCGGATCGTGACCCTCACCGGCGCCGGCGGCAGCGGCAAGACCCGCCTTGCCCTGGAGGCCGGCGGGCGGCTGGCCCGTGCCTTCAACGACGCGGTCGCCTACGTCGACCTCTCCGGGGCCCGCGCCGGGGCCGAGGTGTGGCCAGTGATCCGTTCCGTTCTGGGTGTCGAGGGCCAGGACGGCCGAGCTCTTGGCGACGCCCGCTGCCTGCTGGTGATCGACAACCCCGAACGCGTCGAGGACGTCGCTACCGCCCTCTCGGCGCTCCTGCGTGACGCGCCGCGGCTCCAGGTGCTCGTTGCCTCGAGGGTGGTGGTCCGAGTGGGTGGCGAGGAGGCCTTTGAGGTCGAACCGCTCGATGCCGACGACGCCGCGACCTTGTTTGCGGCGCGAGCCGCGGCCACCGGGGCGGCGCCAGAGCCGAGGGTGGTGGTCGACGCGATCTGCAGGCGACTCGATCGGCTGCCGCTCGCCATCGAGCTGGCCGCGCTCCGGGCAAGGGCATTGCCCGGTACGGAGCTCGTGAAAGCCCTGAGCCACAGGCTCCCAGTTCTCGTCGGTGGCGCCGACGATGGCTCCGGCCGCCACCGCACCATCGAGGCGACCATCGCGTGGAGCTACGACCTCCTGCCGCCGCCAGTCCAAGCCGTCTTCGTCCGGCTCGCCGTCTTCGAGGGCGGGTGGACGGTGCCGGCAGCGTCGGCCGTGTGCGGTGCGACGCTCGAGGACCTCCAGACCCTGGTCGACCACAGCCTCGTCCGTCGATCGGGAACACGCATGACCATGCTCGACACGATTCACGAGTTCGCGGCTGGTCGGCTCGACGATTCTGGAACGAGCGCCGCGCTCCTCCAGCGCCACGCAGCGTGGTACCTCGCCGAGGCGCGGCGTCAGGACGCCGACGCTCCGCCTGAGCAGCAGTACCGGATTCTGGAGGACGATGTCCAGAACGAGCGGCTGGCGATGGCCACGCTCTGCGCCGCGCCGGTCACGGATGCCGCGCTCGAGCTGGCTGACCTGATGTGGATGACCTGGGTGGGCCAGGGGCGATTCGCCGAAGGAGACGCCGCGTTCGCCGCCGCCGCCGCT
Source organism: uncultured Chloroflexia bacterium (assembly GCA_963748625.1). Lineage (GTDB taxonomy): Bacteria > Chloroflexota > Limnocylindria > Limnocylindrales > CSP1-4 > CAIXZV01. The sequence goes on from CAVVJT010000007.1 coordinate 566,338, forward strand.
CGCCCGTCGACCGGGCGGCCATCCGCTTGGACGCTCTGTGCCTGGGGCGAGCTGCCGCGGGTCATGGGGGACCTGGATCGGGCGGAACAGCTCAAGCTCGAGGCGCTCCGAAGACTGCGTGACGACGGACCACCCAGCCAGGTCGCCGCCGTCAACACGGACCTGGCCGAGATCGCGAGAGCCCGCGGTGACCTCGGTCTCGCGCGAGCGCATGCGTACGAGGCCGTCGCGATCCGACGCTCCATCGGCAACCCGGCGGGCATCGTCCACTCGCTCATCGGCCTCGCCGACGTCGAGGCGGACGAGGGCAATCTCGCCGTTGCGGCGTCGCTGCTTGAGGAGGGCATGAGCTATGTCCGTTCCGTCGGGCGGATCAGTCGCGAGGCCGGCCACTTCGCGGCCTACGTCCCTCTCGCCCTCGCCCGCGTCCGCATCCTGCAGGCGAAGTTCGATGGGACCGCCACGCTCATCAGCGAGGGGCTCGACGCGGCGACCCAACTCCGCCTCGTCGACGCGATCGCGCAAGGCATGGCACTTGCGGCAGCGTTGTCCCTGGCGATGGGTGACCTCTCCGTCGCCGCCCGACTCACAGGTGCCGTAGAGGCGCTTCGCAACCGGTACGGCCTTCCGGACGGGCTCGTACGTGAGCTTGGCGATCCGGTCGGGACCCTCATTGCGGCCCTCGGAGCGCAGGAGACAAGAGATCTGATGGCCGCTGGGGCTGCGCTTGGCGATGAGGCCGCCATCCGCCTTGCGACTGAGCCCCTGGAAGACGCCGAGGGGGAGTCTCTGCGGCCGGGCTGAACGCTATCCGCGGGACCCGTGCAGGGGCCGGATTCGACAGAGGGCGTATGGTGGGGGTGCTGGCAGTGTGCCGGCGCCTCGCGTGGCCTCCCTCTTCTTCTCGAACGGGTCGTGCGTCCTCTCCTCGGTTCGAGTTGAGAAAGAGCTAACCCCATGGCCCACGGGACCATCAAGAAGATCGTCGCTGATCGCGGCTTCGGATTCATCGCGGACGAGGACGGGAAGGACTACTTCTTCCATCGCGACAGCCTCGTGTCGCCCCTCAACTTCGCCAGCCTTGTCGGCGGCGAGGCTGTCACCTTCGAGATCCAGGATGATCCGAAGGGCAAGCGCGCTGTCCAGGTGACTGCCGCCTAGGCCATTCCGGTTGAACTGAACCGGACGGGATCGGCCTCCGCCGAACCCCGCCCGGTTCTCCCGGTTTGTCCCGCGACCGCGCCGGCGCGGTTCCGCGCCCGGCGTGCTCGCTCCTTGAACGGAGCATCCATGACGCGCACCGCCTTCGTCTCCACCTACGTGCCGCACCGCTGCGGCATCGCCACCTTCACCAGCGACCTCGCGGCCGCCACCGGACCGCACCAGGTGGTCGCGCTGCACCCGGTCACGGGCCCCGCGACCTATCCCACTGCCGTCCGCCACCGCATCCGGCGCGACCACCACGCGGACTACCTCGTCGTGGCCGAGGCGCTCAACGCGTCCGACATCGACGCGGTCTCCATCCAGCACGAGTACGGAATCTGGGGCGGCACCGACGGCGCCTACGTCCTGGACTTCGTGCGCGCGCTGCACATCCCCGTCGTGACGACGCTGCACACTGTCCTGCGGACGCCGACGCCGTCGCAGCGCGCCGTCCTTGTCTCGCTGATCGGCATGTCCGCGGTCACGGTGGTCATGTCGAATGCCGCGGCCGCCGTGCTCGGCAGCGCCTACGGCATCGCCTCGGACCGGGTCCGGGTGGTCCCGCACGGCGTGCCCAACCTGCCGCTGGTCGACCCCGAGACGATGAAGCCCGGACTGGGGCTCGAAGGGCGCCTGGTCATCCTGAGCTTCGGCCTCCTGGGCCCCGGCAAGGGCTACGAGTCGGTCATCGAGGCGATGCCCGCCGTCGCCGCGGCCGTCCCCTCGGCGCTGTACGTGGTGCTCGGGGCGACCCACCCCGACCTGCTCGCCCGCGAAGGCGAGGCCTACCGCACCCGCCTGGAGAACGCGGCTCGGGACCTCGAGGTGACCGGCAATGTGCGGTTCGTCGACCGCTATGTCGGCCGGACGGAGCTCGGCCGGTGGCTTGAGGCCGCCGACATCTTCGTGACGCCGTACCCGAACATGGACCAGATCGTCTCGGGGACCCTGTCCTACGCCATGGGCGCGGGCAGGCCGGTGGTCTCCACGCCCTACGCCTACGCCCGCGAGCGGCTGACAGGCGGGCGGGGGCGGCTCGTGCCCTCGGGTTCGACCGATGCGATGGCGCAGTCGCTCATCTCGCTGCTGGGCGACCCTGAGGCACGCCGCGTGATGGGCCGGCGGGCGTACGAGTACACGCGCCACATGACCTGGACCGAGGTCGGGGCGACGTACGCGGAGATCTTCGCGGAGGTGGCCCGACGGCCCATGCCGTCGCTGGTGTCGTCGCGCGTGCCGTCGCACGCGCCGATGCCGAACCTTGCGACCGCCCGTGTTTGAGCCGGTGTTCGCCCCCGTGCGCCCGCGCCTTCCCGGACCCCCCGTACCAGCGCGGCCGGCAGCCGGCCAGGTCCTCCGTCCGGCGACCGGCCTCCAGCCGCTCCACCCGGTGGTGCGCCACCACCTCCACGAGCTCTCCGGTCCCTTCGGGATCTGGCAGCACGCTCGCGGGACGATGGCGGACCCCGCGTTCGGCTCGTGCACCGATGACGTCGCACGCTCCCTGCAGGTGGACCAGGCACACGCCCGCACCGTGGGGGTGGACGTGGTCGCCGACAACGCCGATCAGGCCCTCACCTTCCTCGAGGACGCCTTCGACCCGACCCGCCGTCGCTTCCGCAACTTCCGGGGAGCGGGCGGTGGCTGGGATCGGGCTGAGCCCTCCGAGGACTCGCAGGGCCGGGCGATGGCCGCGCTCGGCAGCGCCATGGCATGGACCGAGGCTCCCGGGCTCGCCGAGCGGGCCCGGCTCCTGCTCGAGGCATCCCTGACCAGCATGCATCGCATCCGGGCGATCCGCGCCGTTGCCTCATGTGCCATCGGGTACGTGGCGGCACTCGACGCGCTCCCCGCTCGCGACCCGCTCCACCAGGACGTGGAAGCGGCGCTCCGGCAGGCGGCCGGGACCCTCCGCTTCGCGTTCGCTCCGGCCCGGGGGCCGCGCCACGACCCCGACTGGCCGTGGCCGGACAAGATCCTCACCTATGAGACGAGCCTGCCGGCGAGCGCGCTGGTGCTCGCAGGGCAATGGCTGGGCGACCAGCTGCTGGTGGACCAGGGCCTGGCCACCATCGACTGGCTCATCCGCGTCCAGACCGGGCAGGACGGCAGGTTCTCGCCGGTCGGCAACGCCGGCTGGTGGCCCAAGGGCGGCGAGCGGGCGCAGTACGACCAGCAGCCGATCGAGGCGGCCACGACGATCGCGGCCTGCCAGGTGGCGTTGGCGGTGGCCGACGACCGCCGCTACCGGGCTGCCGCGGAAGCCGCGTACGGCTGGTTCCTGGGCGCCAACGACACGGGTGTGCCCGTGGCAACCCCGTCCACGGGCGGCTGCCACGACGGGCTCGAGCCGGACGGCGTCAACGCCAACCAGGGTGCCGAGTCGACGCTCGCGTGGCTCATGGCCCTGGAGCGGATCCGGGTGCTGCGCGAGACGCCGGCCGGGAACGGGCGATGATTGCGATGGTGCCCCAGCCCAGCGGGGACGGCGACCTGTTCACCCGGCATCCGGCCAACCCCCTGCTCACGGCTGCCGACCTCCCGCTCCGCGCGAACGCCGTGTTCAACCCGGGCGTCGCCCGGGTTGGCGGGGACACGATCCTCCTGCTGCGGATCGAGGACCTGCGCGGCATCTCACACCTCCGGGTGGCCCGCAGCGCCGACGGCGCGACGGACTGGCGGATCGACCCCGAGCCCCTGCTGGCCGCGGACCCGGAGCTCCATCCCGAGGAGATCTGGGGCTGCGAGGACCCGCGCCTCACGTGGCACGAGGAGCTGGAGCGCTGGACGATCGCCTACACGGCCTACAGCCGGCGCGGTCCGCTTGTTGCGCTTGCGACGACCGCGGACTTCACCGACGTTCGCCGGATGGGGCCCGTGATGCCCCCCGAGGACAAGGACGCCGCACTGTTCCCGCGCCGGTTCGGCGGCCGCTGGGCGATGCTCCACCGACCGTCACCGCTGCGTGGCAACGCCCACATCTGGATCTCGTACTCACCGGATCTGCGCCACTGGGGCGACCACGGGCTGCTGCTCGAGGCGCGCGACGGGGCGTGGTGGGACGCCGGGAAGATCGGCCTGGGGCCGCCGCCGCTCGAGACGCCCGAAGGGTGGCTCATCTGCTACCACGGCGTGCACCAGACCTCGGCCGGCCCGATCTACCGGATCGGCCTGGCGCTCCTGGATCTCGACGACCCGCGGATCGTGCTCCGTCGCACGGACGAGTGGGTGATGGGGCCGTCCGCCCCCTACGAGATCCACGGGGATGTCAACAAGGTGGTGTTCCCCAATGGATGGGTGCATGACCCGGTCACGGACGTGCTCTCCATGTACTACGGGGCGGGCGATTCGGCCGTGGCGCTCGCGACGGCGACGCTGACGGATGTGCTCGCACGGGTGATGGCCGCTCCGCAGCCGCATCAGCGCCGCGCAGGGGACCCCGGCGCGTAGCGGACACGGCTCGCAGGCGGCACAGGCATGGTCCCGAGGGTGCTCCGCCGCGACCGCCTCGTGACAGATGCCATACACAGGTGGCATCATAGGTGGCATGGAGAAGACGACGGTCTACCTGAGCGCGGAGCAGAAGGCCGCCCTGGCCACCACCGCGCGGGTTGAGGGGCGGAGCGAGGCGACGCTGATCCGCGCCGGGATCGACATCGTGACCGCCCGGCATCGCACTGGCGAGGTGCCGGCACCGTACGCATCCACTGAGGATGGCCAGACGGAGGAGGTCAGCGTGCCGCGCCGGCCGCGCTGGATCTCACGCGAAGTCTTTATCCGGGACTTCCTCAACCACCAGGCAGACGCGGGTCTGCGCGTCGACCTCCGCGAGCTCGCGGGCGGCACAACGGACGACGAGCCGATCCCGTGAGCGACGCCATTGTGGACACGAGCGTGTTCATCGCGGCAGAGACCGGCAGGAGCCTTCGCTTGGCTGACCTGCCGCAGCGGCTCGCCGTGTCGGTCATCACGATCGGCGAGCTTCGGGCCGGTGTCCTCGCGGCGCCGGACCTCGCGACCCGCGATGCGCGCCTGGCGACGCTGACGGCCGCGCTGGCACTTGACCCGTTGCCGGTCGACGTCGAAGTTGCGGCTGCGTGGGCGCATCTCCGCGTGCTGCTGCGTGTGGCAGGAGCCCGCATGGAAGTGAATGACAGCTGGATCGCGGCGACTGCGCTGCGGATGGGCGTGCCGGTCGTGACCCAGGATGGCGGCTACCCCGAGCTTCCGGGCCTCGAGATCATCCGCGTCTGACGCACGGCCTGGGCGAGGTTGCCATCGCTGGCTCGAGCCAGCGCACGGCGGCATGGTCGTGCTGCCTTTCTTGTCGTCGCGTCGGGTATCCGGTGACACGGGCCGTGTCGGGCGCACGGGCCGTGTCGGGCGCACGGGCCGTGTCGGGCATGCACAGGAAGCAATACTTGAGCCCCGGACTGCCGCGGAAGTGCTCCAGAGGCATCGTCACGACAGGAATTGGCCGTCAAGATGGCCGAGACTGCACTCTGGCTGCTCCTGGCGCAACGGCACGGCGTGACGCCCCCGAGGTATTGCTTTGAGTGCACTGCCCGCCACTGTCGACAGGCGACGGCCGACGACAGCGAGGGCCGGCTGACGGGACGGGACGGCGGTGCGACCGACCTGCAACGCGCACGGGGCCACCCGCAGGCCTAGACTGGACGTGGCGACTGGACGCGACGCCATCGCCATCCCTGCCGCCCGTCGCGCGGCCGCCCATTGGAGACAGCCCTGATGCGCATCGGCTTCATCGGTCTCGGCCGAATGGGCGCGAACATGGTTCGTCGCCTGGTCCAGCATGACCACGAGGTCGCGATCTACAACCGCACGGCCGAGAAGACCACCGAGCTTGCCAAGGAGCACGCCGGCATCGTGCCCGCCTACTCCATCGCGGAGCTGGTCGGTGCGCTTGCGAAACCACGCGCGGTGTGGGTGATGGTCCCCGCGGGCGACGCCACCGAGGCCCAGATCGAAGATCTCCTCGAGCACCTGGAGCCGGGCGACACCATCATCGACGGCGGCAACACCAACTTCCACGATGACGTCCGCCGGCATGCCGCGCTCAAGGCGAAGGGCATCGAGTACGTCGATGCCGGCACCAGCGGCGGCATCTGGGGCCTCCAGGTGGGCTACGCGCTGATGGTCGGCGGGGACGACGCGGCCGTGCAGGCGCTCGAGCCTGTCTTCACCAGCCTCGCCCCTGAGGGCGGCTACCTGCACACGGGCGGCCCGGGCTCGGGCCACTACGTGAAGATGGTCCACAACGGCATCGAGTACGGCTTGATGCAGGCCTATGCCGAAGGCTTCGAGATCATGCACGCCTCGGCGTACGACCTGGACCTCGGCGCCATCAGCGAGATGTGGATGCATGGCTCCGTCGTCCGCTCCTGGCTGCTGGAGCTCGCCGTCCGCGCGTTCAAGGCGAACGGCCAGGACCTCGACACGCTCAAAGGCTGGGTCGCGGACTCCGGCGAGGGCCGCTGGACCGTCCAGGAGGCGCTCGACCTCGACGTGCCGGCGCCGATCATCACGCTGTCCCTCCAGACCCGCTTGCGCTCCCGCCAGGACGACTCCTACGGCGCGAAGGTGCTCGCCGCGCTGCGCAACGAGTTCGGCGGGCACGCGGTCAAGACCGGGTAGCCAGCGTGGCAGTCAAGCGCCAGCCGAGCACGTCCTCCGGGGGAACGCCGGCCGCTGCGGGCACCCCGGCCCCGCGGGCACCCCGGCCGCTGCGGGCACCCCGGCCGCTGCGGGGACCCCGGCACCCGCCCGCAAGGAGGCGCCGCGCACGATGCGCGACCTGCGCCTCGCCACCGAGGCGCGCCGCAGGACCGCACCCGCCCGCTCCGCGGACAACCCGCTGCGCGAGGGCCTGCGCCTCGAGCGCGTCCCGGACCCGGCCGCCTTCGTCCTGTTCGGCGCCACCGGCGACCTCGCCCACCGCAAGGTCATCCCGGCCCTGTTCCAGCTCTGGCGGACCCACCTGCTCCCCCACGAGTTCACGCTCATCGCCGTCGGCCGGCGCGCCTACACGGACGACACGTTCCGGGCCGAGGTCAAGGCCGCTCTCGACACGTACTCCCGGGTCCAGCCCGTTGACCCCGACACCTGGGACGAGCTCGCGAAGCGGATCCACTACCACCGCCTGGACTTCGCCGACAGCGCCGCCTACGCCTCGCTGGCGGAGACGCTCGACGCGCTCGACGTGGAGCGCGGCACCCGCGGCAACCGCATCTTCTACCTCGCCACGCAGCCGTCGGCCTTTCCCGAGATCGTCCAGCAGCTGGGCCGCGTGGGCCTCGACCACGAGCGCCACGATGGCGGCTGGCGCCGGGTCGTCATCGAGAAGCCGTTCGGCCACGACCTCGATTCGGCCATCCGGCTCAACCGCGAGGTGGGCAAGGTCTTCCGGGAGCAGCAGGTCTACCGCATCGACCACTACCTGGGCAAGGAGACCGTCCGCAACCTGCTGGTCTTCCGGTTCGGCAACGGCATCTTCGAGCCGATCTGGAACCGCCGCCACATCGACCACGTGCAGATCACCGTGGCCGAGTCGATCGGGATCGAGACCCGGGGCGCCTTCTACGAGGAGACCGGCGCCAGCCGCGACTTCCTCCAGAACCACCTGCTCCAGCTGCTCTCGCTCGTGGCGATGGAGCCGCCCACCACCTTCGAGGCCGACGCGCTGCGCGACGAGAAGGTCAAGGTCATCCGCGCGGTCACGGAGCTCTCCCCCGAGCAGATCCGGCGCGACATCGTCCGGGGCCAGTACGGCCCGGGCTGGGTGTCGGGCAAGCCCGTCATCGGCTACCGCGGGGAGCCGAACGTGGACCCTGCGTCGGAGACGGAGACCTACGTCGCCGCTCGCCTCACCATCGACGACTGGCGCTGGTCCGGCGTCCCCTTCTACCTGCGGATGGGCAAGCGCCTGCCCAAGCGCGCGACCGAGATCGCGATCCAGTTCAAGGAGGTCCCGCACCAGCTGTTCCGCGACAGCGTGTCGGATCCGGAGCCCAACCTGCTGACCATGCGGATCCAGCCCGACGAGGGGATCATGCTGCGCTTCGGCGCCAAGGTCCCGGGCCTGGGCATCGACGTGCGCAACGTCACGATGGACTTCACGTACGGGTCGGCCTTCCAGGTGGACTCGCCGGATGCCTACGAGACGCTGATCCTCGACGCGCTGCTCGGCGACGCCTCGCTGTTCACGCGGGCGGACGAGGTGGAGCAGGCATGGGCCATCGTCGATCCGATCATCAGCGCCTGGGCGGAGAGCCAGTCGCCGGACTTCCCCAGCTACGAGGCGGGCACGTGGGGACCGGAGACGGCCGACGACCTGCTCGCCCGCGAGGGACGACGGTGGCGCCGGATCTGAACGAGGGAGCCGGCGAGGGCCGGGTCCCGGGCGACATCATCGCCGTCGGGACGCGTCTCAGCGGGGGTGGACGGATCGAGCTGGCCGAGGCGGCGCGGCCGGGCGAGGCGACGATGCGCTGGCTGTCGTCGGCCCACTCCATCGACGACATCGAGAAGGAGCTGGCCCGTATCTGGGCGCAGCCGAACCTCGTGGTCGAGATGGACGGTGAGCGGGCGGGGCGGCACGTCGCCGCGCGGACGTCCGTGATGAACCTGGTGGTCGTCGCGAGGGCGCAGGAGACGGGTGAGCGGGCGGCGGGCACGATCCAGCGGCTCACGGGGCGCCACCCGTCACGGACGCTGGTGCTGCTGGCGGCGGATCCGGACGGGCCGCCCTGGCTCGACGCGCGCATCCAGGCCCACTGCGTGCTCCCCCGGCCCGATGCGCCCGAGACCTGCTCGGAGGTGATCTTCCTCACGGCGGGCGGCGAGAGTGGCCAGCACCTGGGCGCGCTGGTGTCACCGCTGCTCATCCACGACCTGCCGGTGACGACCTGGTGGCCCGGCGATCCCCCGCTCACGTCGGATCCCGCGGGCGAGCTGCTGGCGGTCACGGACCGGCTGGTGGTGGACGGGTCGTCGTGGGGCGGTGATGGGATGGGCCGCCTGGGCGAGCTGGCCAGCCTGTTCGACCTGTACCCGCGGCTGTCGGTCCAGGATTTCGCCTTCGTGCGCCAGGCGCGCTGGCGGGAGGCGATCGCGTCGGTGTTCGACGTGGCCGAGTTCCGGCCGTACCTGACGCACCTCAAGCGGGTCTCGGTGGCCTACGCGACCAGCGACGGGACAGGCGCGCCGGGGACGACGAACATCGTGAAGCCGCTGTACCACGTGGCCTGGCTGGCCTCGCGGCTCGGGATGCAGGCGGGTACGCCGCTGGCGCCGGTGGAGACGAAATCGAAGGCGCCGGTGCGGCTCCGCCCGGGCGAGAAGGCGCCGCTCCACCGGGGCCTGGCAACGAGGCTCCGGGGCCGGTCGTCGGAGGTGGGGGTCGTGATCCGGCCGATTGCGTCGTCGGCGGCGCCCGGGACGACGCTCCGCGTGGAGATCACCTGCGAGCGGCGGGGCTCGGAGCTGCGCGTGGACGTCACGGCGGAGGCGGACGCAGTGCACGTCCACACGTATCTCGACGGCGTGCAGGCGATCGATCGCACGTACAAGGCGGCGCGCCTGACGGACGTGGACCTGCTGGGCGAGGCGATGGACGGGATTGCGCGCGACGCCGTGTCGCTCGGGACGATACGGATGGCGGCGGCCCTGGGCGGACCGCGGGTGGCGGAGGGGGCGTGATGGTTGCGCGGCCCAACCTGCGTGTCGTCCCGACCGAGACCCTCGCAACCGAGGCCGGGCGCTGCATCGCTGAGGCGCTGGCGGGCGCCGTCGCGGCGCGGGGCGTGGCGCACTGGGCCACCACCGGCGGCTCGTCCGCCCCCGCGATCTACCGCGCGCTCGCCGCGGAGCCGCTGGCATCGGCGGTGCCGTGGTCCCGGGTGCACACCTGGTGGGGCGATGACCGCTTCGTCCGCCACGACGATCCCCTGTCCAACGTGCTCCCGATCACCGCGTTGCTCGCGGGCGGAGGGCTGCCAGCGGCGGCCCGGGCCAACCTCCACCCGATCCCGACCGATCCGGCGCTCGCCGGCGGGTTCGGCGCCGGCTGGGCCGCGGCGCGATACGCCGATGAGCTGGCCTCACTGGTGCCGGCCGGACCCGACGGCGTGCCCGTTCTCGACCTCGTCATCCTCGGGGTCGGGCCGGACGGGCACATCCTGTCGGTGTTCCCGGGGTCCGCCGTGTGGGAGTCATCGGCGTCGGTCTGCGCCGTGCCCGCGCCGACCCACATCGAGCCGCACGTCGAGCGCGTGACCATGCACCCCCGGCTGGTCGCCGCCGCACGCGCCGTCCTCGTCACGACCACCGGCGCCGCCAAGGCCGCGAAACTCGCCCGCGCCTGGTCCGGTGGCGCCGATCTCCGCCAGGTTCCGGTGGCGGCCGCGATGCTCCCCACGGCCACCTGGCTGCTCGATGCCGCGGCCGCATCGGAGCTGCACGAGGGCTGATCGCGCCGGGACCTCCCGTCCGCACGCACTTGGGCGGAAGCACTCCGACATCTGCATTGACACACCGGGCATCACGCGGCACTGAGTGCGGGTTCGCCGGCCGGCGCAGACTCCACCCGGAGTCGGGAACGCCCTGGCTGAGCGTGGCGCGAACCGCGAAGTCGACCTTTCGTGCACGGCCCACGCACGAGCAGCCCGCTCTTGACTCCCGGCGGAGTCGGGCCCGCTCCCGGTAGATGCAGCCCGCTCAAGGTGGAGGCAGCCCGAGGCTGGGCGGGGCCGGCACCAGGAGAAGACCCTACCGCGCGACCTCGAGCTTCTTGAAGGCCTCCACCTGGCCGCGGATCGCTCGCTCGGTGGGCAGCCGCTCCACCGACGAAGCCCCGAAGAACCCATGGATCCCGGGCATCCGCAGCAGCGCCTCGGCCACCTGGGCCGGCTCGTCGAACGGGCCGCCGTGGCAGAGCACGATGATGTCGCGCCGGACGGACCTCCCGGCGTCGGCCATGGCCATGACCCGCTCGATCGCCTCGTCCAGCGTGAACGCGACGCCCGCCCCGATCGAGCCCGCGGTCGTCAGGCCCACGTGGCAGACGAGCTGGTCGGCGCCCGCCTCGACCATCGCGCGCGCCTGGTCGGGGTCGAACACGTAGGGCGAGGTGAACATGTCCTGGGCGTGGGCCTCGGCGATGGCCGCTACCTCCTTGTCGTAGCCCATCCCGGTGGCCTCGAGGTTGCGCCGGAAGTCGCCGTCGATCAGGCCCACCGTCGGGAAGTTCTGGACGCCGTCGAAGCCGAGGTCGCGCAGCTGGCGCAGGAACACCCGCATGATCCGGAACGGGTCGGTGCCGTTGATGCCGGCGAGAACGGCCATGCGCGAGACGACTGGCAGCACCTCGGCGGCCATCTCGACGACGATGCCGTTCGCATCGCCGTAGGCCAGCATGCCTGCCAGTGACCCGCGGCCCGCCATCCGGTAGCGGCCCGAGTTGTAGATGATCGCCATGTCGGCGCCACCGGCCTCGGCCATCTTGGCGCTGATGCCGGTGCCGGCGCCTGCGCCGACGATGGGGATGCCGGCGTCGATCGTGGAGCGGAGGCGGGCCAAGAGCTCGGCGCGGGGGATGAAGGGCATGGCTTGGACTCCTTGCGCAGGCTGTCAGCCGGCGAGCATCGCGAGCAGGCGGTCGGCGATCGCGTCGGCGAAGGCTTCGTCGTTGATGTGCAGGTCGAGGTCGTGGAACTCCACGACCTCCGGGTCGATCCCCGACGAGATCGCGTTGTAGAGCCCGGCCATGGCCATCGTGTCGAAGAACGGCTGGCCCTTCGCATCGAGCATGGAGACGCCGTTGCACGGGATGAAGACCGCGCACGGCGCGGTGGCCGCGTTCAGCTTCCGGGCCAGGATCTCCCCCAGTTCGATGCACTCCTCGTCGGTGGTGCGCATGAGCGTGACCTGCGGGTTGTGGTGGTAGAAGAGGCGTCCCGCGAAGCGCGCCGGCACCGTCTCGGGCGGCCCGAAGTTGCACATGTCGAGCGCGCCCACGCTCACCACCTGCGGGATCCCCGCCCGCGCCGCGGCCCCCAGCCGGTCCGGGCCCGCGGAGAGCACCCCGCCGATCAGCTCGTCGGCAAGCTCGGTCGTCGTGATGTCGGCGACGCCCACGATGAAGCCGGCGTCGATCAGGGCCTCCATCGCGCGCCCGCCGGAGCCGGTCGCATGGAACACGAGGACCTCGAACCCGGCCGCCTCCAGGCGCTCGCGGACGCGGGTGACGCACGGGGTGGTCACGCCGAACATGGTGGCGGCGATCAGCGGCCGGTCCTCGACGGGCGGGATCTCCTGCTCGGCCATGCCGCACACGGCACCCGCGGCGTTGGCAAGGATGCGCCGCGACAGCCGGTTGAGGCCGGAGACATCGACCACGGAGTACATCATCGTGATGTCGGTGACGCCCACGTACGGCCCGACATCGCCCGAGGCCATGGTCGACACCATCACCTTCGGGAGGCCGACAGGCAGGGCGCGCATGCCAGCGGTCGCGATGGCCGTGCCCCCCGAGCCACCGAGGCCGATGACGCCGTCCACGTGTTCAGTCTCGAGGAGCTCGGGCGCGAGGGCCGCCACGCCTGCGCACATGACCTCGAGCGCGTGTGCGCGGTCCCCTTCCGCGCGGAGTGATTCGAGGTCGGCGCCCCCGGCGCGGGCAACGCGGGAGGCGTCGATGTCGGACTGGATCGCAGGGGCCTGGACGCCCGCGTCGAGGACCACGGCGAGGTGCCCGCGCGCGGTGATGAGGTCGCGCACGTAGGCGACCTCGGCGCCTTTCGTGTCGAGGGTTCCGATGACCAGGATCGTCGCCATGCCGCCTCCGTCGCGGTCGCTGCGAGGGGTACGCTTCGCGTCCATGGTCGCACCGTTCGGGGATGCTCCGCATGCCGTCGTGCAGTCCCGGGACGGCACGCCGATCGCCGTGTTCGCCGGAGGGTCCGGCCCCGGGGCACCCGTGCTGCTGGTCCATGGCACGGGCTCGGATCACACGACGTGGCGGGTGCTGGCGCCGCTCCTGGCCGACGGCCGCCGGGTGTACTCCCTTGACCGGCGGGGGCGAGGCGCGTCTGGCGATGGTCCGGCGTACTCCGCACAGCTCGAGGCCGAGGACGTGGCCGCCGTCGCGGAGCTGATGGCTGCGGTCGAAGGGCGCGGGATCGCCGTGGTCGGGCACTCGTTGGGCGGTCGGCTCGCGCTGGCGGCGGCCCGGCTGAGCAGCGCGATCGAGAAGGTGGCCGCCTACGAGGGTGCGCCGACCGTGCCGGCCGCGGGCGGTGCCGACGAGCGCCTGCTTGCCGAGCTGGCCGCCCACCTTGGGGCCGGCGACCACGACGCTGTCCTCGAGGTCTTCCTGCGCGAGGCCGCCAGCCTGCCCGAGGACCAGCTGGCCGACTTCCGGGCCTCGGACCTGTGGGCCGTCCGCGCCAGGACCGCGCCGCAGATCGTCCGCGAGCTGGACGCGGCGCTGCACGACGCGGCCATCGGCCTCGAGGCCCTTGCCAACGTCGAGGTCCCGGTGCTCCAGCTCGCCGGCTCCGAGTCGCCGGCCCGGTTCCGCGACGGCGTCCTCGCCCTCGACCGGCAGCTCGCGCGCGGAACGGTGGAATTCGTGGCCGGAGCCCGCCACAACGCGCACCATTCGCACGCGCGCGCCCTTGCGGGTGCGGTCATCGGATTCCTCGGGGCCTGAACACAGGCTGGCGTCCCGGTGCGCCATTCGGCCCCTCCGACTGCGCCGTGCGGCACCTCACGCCCGGTTTGGGGGGACTACCATCCCTCCATGACTGAGCCTGTCCTCGCTCCCGACTATCCCCGTCCCTACTCCCCCGGTCTCGAGGGGGTCATCGCCGGCGAGACCTCGCTGTCGTTCATCGACGGTGAGAACGGCCGCCTGCTGTACCGCGGCTACCCGATCGGCCAGCTGGTGAAGGGCGGCTCCTACGCTGCCGTCGCCGAGCTGCTCTGGACCGGCGAATGGACGCCGGATAGCAAGCTCCCGTGCCAGCCGGTCCCGGATGCGGTCATGACCGCGCTGCGTGCCCTGCCTGCGACGGCCAAGCCGATGGACGCCCTCCGGACCGCGGTGTCCGTGTGGGGCGCTGTCACCAACCCGGGCTGGCCGGCCTCGGCCGATGAGGCCCGTGCGCTGACCGCGTTCTCGCCGTCGGCGCTGGCCGCGTTCGCCCGCCTCCGCCAGGGCCTCGAGCCGGTCGCGCCCGATCCCGATCTCGACCTGGTCGCAGGGTTCCTGTACCAGCTCAACGGCGAGGTGCCCACGGCAGAGGCGGCGCGCGCGCTCGACGCCTACTTCATCGTCGGTGCGGAGCACGGCTTCAACGCCTCCACGTTCACTGCCCGCGTGATCACCGCCACCCGCTCGGACATCGCGTCCGCCGTGTGCGGCGCGATCGGCGCGATGAAGGGCCCGCTCCACGGCGGCGCCCCGTCCGAGGTGGTGGAGCAGATCCACCAGGTCGGCACGCCCGAGCACGCCGAGCAGTGGGTCCGCGAGGCGATCGACAACAAGACCCGCCTGATGGGCTTCGGCCACCGCGTGTACCGCGCCTACGATCCCCGCGCCGCGGCCCTGCGCGAGGTCGCCGAGTCGATGGCGAACAAGCCGGACTGGCTCGAGCTTGCGATCGCCATCGAGGATGTCGCGCTGCGCGTGCTCGCCGAGAAGTACCCGGATCGCCCGCTCAAGACCAACGTCGAGTTCTACGCGGCGCCGGTCCTGATGGGTGTCGGGCTCACCCCGGACCTGTTCCCAGCCACCTTCGCCCTGGCCCGGCACGCCGGCTGGACCGCGCACACGGTCGAGCAGGGCGCGAACAACCGGCTCATCCGCCCGGACGTGAAGTACATCGGCTACCTGGAGCGCGACCTCCCCGCCTGACGGCCTGATCGCCGCGCGCGGTCCACACCGCTCCGTCCACGGGCGTCGGAGCGATCCGGCGCCCGTCGTGATTCCATCCGCACGAGGATGGTTTGCCGACTCTATCCGCGCAGGGATGGAATCCGTGGAGTCCGTGCAGGCCTCGGACCCTGAACGCGGGGGTCGGTACGTGACCCCTGCACGCACGACCCCGAAGTCACCACGGGGATTGTTGGCCGAATCGATCCGCGCAGGAATGAAACCGGCGCGGCTCGGGGCCTGGCGCCGCTCGGGGCCTGGGCGCGGTTCGGCACGCCCGGAATGCGCGACCGGCGCGCCCGCACCGCGCGCCTAGTGCAGCACCAGCACCTTGAGCACCACGATCACGCATCCGAGCAGGCAGTCCACCGACGCCACGAGCAGCGTCACCGGCCAGCCCTTTCCCAGGCGCCGCCCGACCGCCAGCCCGAACAGGAACAGCTGCACGATGCAGGCGACCAGGGCGACGTCGAGCGCCACCTGGACCGGCACAGCCTCGAGGATGCCGAAGGTGACGATCGCGGCCGGCAGCAGGGCCGCCGTCAGCATCGGGCTTTCGATGCGCGCAATGGAGAGGACGTCGGACCATGCGATCGGGCCGCGCATCCGCAGCGCCACGATGCCGGTCCAGACGTCGGCCAGCCAGAACACGGCGACCCCGATGAGGACCGTGAGCGTCACGAACTCCGGGGAGGAGTCCGAGCGGGCCTGCACGGCGACCAGGCTCGTGACCAGCAGCGTGCCGTAGACGGCCCCTGAGAGGTCCTTTGGCGGATGGGTGCGGCCAACGCCCGGCACCCGCTCCTCGACCTCATCCACCATGATCTCCCGGTCGACTGCGTCCACCGCCTAGAGGTAGCCCTTGCGCCGGAAGTAGATGAGGATGGTCGCGAGGATGGTGACCATCGTGGCGATGATCAGCCAGAACTCGTTGATGCTCTCGTCGCCTGGCAGGTCCACGTTCATGCCACCGATCGAGGCGATCAGCGTGAGCGGCAGCAGCGCCACGCTGAATGCGGTGAGGACGCGGACTCCTTCGTTCAAGCGGTGCGACAGGACGGACTCGTTGGAGGACTCGAGCGCCTCGGCGACCTCCTTGTAGTTCTCGAGGACGTCCCAGATCCGCTCGGCGGCATCGGTGATGTCGTCGAAGTAGATGTCGAGGTCCTCGGTCAGGTAGCGCTGCTTGGTGCGCTCGAGGTCGCGCAGCACGGCGCGCATCGGCCGCACGACGCGCCGGAAGTTGATGATCTCCTGCTTCGCGTTGGAGAGCTCCTGGACGATCTTGGCCGAGCGGCCCTCGAAGATGTCGTCCTCGAGCTTGTCGAGCTTCGCGCCCATCTTGCGGAGCATCGGGAACGAGGCGTCCACGCAGGTGTCCACGATCCGGTAGAGCAGGTAGCCGGTGCCCTTGCTGAAGACGTCCGCCCGGACGGACTCGCGATCGGTGTAGCGCTCGAACATCGCCGTGAGCGGCGGCAGGTTCTGGTCGGGCAGGGTGATCAGGAAGTCCGGCCCGACGAAGATGTCCACCTCCGCCGTGAGCAGTCGGTCCTGGGTCTTGTCGAACACGGGGAAGTGGAGAACGATGAACAGGTAGTCGTCGTAGGCGTCCAGCTTGGGGCGCTGGTTGCGCGACGCGACGTCCTCGATGGCCAGGGGGTGGAAGCCGAACTCCCGCTCCAGCCACTCGCGATCGGCCTCACGGGGCCGCTCGAGGTTCAGCCAGCGGACGCCGGCCGACTCGATGACATCGGGCTCGGGCGAATCAGGCCCGGCGGCGCTCGGCGGCAGGGTCCCCGACCTGGCCGTGCGCAACCGCGGTCGCGACAGCAGGTTCGGCACTTGGGGGGACTCCGGTTCGCATGGGCGGATCGTACCTCACCACGGGCCGGACGCACCGTCCGAACGGCTGGGCATCGTGAGCCACCCGTCCTCTGCGCCCTCAGGCACCCCGTTCTTTGCCCCGAGGCGGCCCGGCGACGGCGGTCGGCCTGTGCCCTCAGCCGGCCCGGCGACGGCGGCCGGCCACCACAGCGGCGCCCCCCAGGAACACCAGCGCCCCCAGCACGAACGGCAGTCGCGTGCCGCCCACGGCGGCCACGGCGGACCCCGTGGCCGGGCCGATGACGCCCGCGATGTAGAGCGGGAGGTAGACGAGGTTCAGCGTGGCCGACCGGCGGGCCGGCGGCACCTCGGTGGCGAGGAGCGAGAACACCATCGCGCCCGTCGTGGCCACGGCGGCCCCCAGCAGCACCGATGCCGCCGCGAGCAGCGCGAGACCGGGCGCGGCGGGCATCAGCAGGCTGGCCACCCCACCCCCGACGAGTGCCGTGACCAGCACCGGCTTGAAGCCCAGCCGGTCACCCGCCCAGCCCGAGACCGGCGCCATGAGCGCGCCGACCAGCGACGCCGTCCCCATGACCAGCCCGATCGCGCTGGCAAGGCCCGGGCCCACCCCCGTGATCTCCTCGACCAGCAGTGGCGTGTACGGACGCGACACCTGGTTGGCCAGGAACACGACCCCGTACACGAAGAAGAGTCGCCGCACATCAGGATCACCCAGCACGTTGCGGACGGCCGCATAGGCAAGACGAAGCGTCGGTCCCACCGGCACCACCGGCGGTCGCACCTCGCGCATCGCCAGCGTGACAAGCAGCGCCGTTCCGAGCGAGAACGCCGCGCCCAGCGCGTAGACGCCCGAGATCGACCACCCTGCCCCGTCGATCAGGATCCCGGCCAGCAGCGGGCCCACCGCGAACCCGACCGGGCCCGCCGCCCCGAACAGCCCGATCGCGATGCCCACTCGGCCGATCGGGGTCACGTCGCGGATCCAGGCCAGCATCACCCCCGTGTTGCCCAGCTGCATGCCGATCAGCATCACGGCGACCGCCATCTGCCACGGCTCGCGGGCGAGCGCCGCCACGCCCATCACACCCACCATCACCAGCGACGAGCGCACGATCACGGCCTTGCGGCTGTACTTGTCCGCCCACACGCCCCACAGCGGCACCAGCGGCAGGCCCAGCACGAACACGAGCGAGCTGTACAGGCCGACGAACGGGATCCGGTCCGACTCGGCCACGCCCATGAGGCGCAGGTACGAGGGCAGCAGCGCGTAGACCTGGCTCACGCCCATCGTCTCGATGAGCTGGGTGACCCAGAAGACGGCGAGGACGAGCCTCCAGTCCTGGAGCCGGCGGGGGGCGGGAGGTGTCACGCCTCCACGCTACCGGTCGCGGGGCCGCATCGCAGGACGCGTTGGGGGGTGGCTACTGGGCGCCCGTGTGCGCGAACCGGCGCTCCTCCCGGGTGTTGCGCATGAGTCCACGAGAACCCGCAAACGAGCCCCTGCAAGGCGTGGATACCGCCCGTTTCCGCGGTTTCGTTGACCGACGCGCATCAGGAGGCAGATCGCGACTGCCCGACGACGTCGTTTGCGGGGTTTCGTGGACTGGCAGACAACTGGGCCGCCGGCGGACGGGCGCGACCGGGACCGCCGGCGAAGGTCGTGTCTGGGTCCCACGGTCATGCAGTTGCGGGAATCCGGTGGTCGGGCGATCCTTCCGCACGATGTCCGATCCAAGCACGGAGCACCCTGAGCCCGCCGAGCCGTCGCACCCGGCAGGCCGCACCCAGGCCGCCTCGACCCTGCTCCTCCTCAACGCGATCTTCCCGGGCCTCGGCCACCTAGTCGCCGGCCGTCGGGCATGGGCGGTCGTCCTGGCCGCGCCCGTGCTGATCGCGCTCGTGATCCTCGCGTTCGCCGCGCTCACCGGCGGCGCCACCTCGCTCGCGGCCCGCTTCCTCGATCCAGGCCTTCTGGGCATCCTGCTGCTCGCGGAGGGAGCCTTCCTCCTGTGGCACCTGTTCTCCCTCGGCGCCGTGCGGGTGGTCACCCCGATCCGGGCCTCCGCCGTCAACATCGTTGCGGTCGTGGTCGCCGTCGCCATCGTCGTCGGTCCGCAGATCGTGGCCGGCAGCGTGACCGCCGACGCCCGCGATGCCGCGGTGGCCATCTTCGAACCCGTCGCGGAGGGCGGCGCGTGGGTGCCGGACGCGACGCCGCCGCCGGTCACCGCCAACGACCCGGACTTCGAGATCACCCCGTCGGAGGCGCCCTCGATCGACCCCTCCGCGGATCCGTCGGCAAGCGCCTCGACGGAGCCATCGGTCTCGCCCACCCCGGACGTCCCCCGGGTCAATGTGCTGCTGATCGGGGTCGACTCGGGCGCGGGCCGCAACACGGCACTCACGGACACGATGATCGTCGCCTCGCTGGACCCCGTCGGGAAGACCGTGTCGATGGTGTCGATACCCCGTGACATGGTGGACGTGCCCCTGCCGGACGGCCGGTCCTACCGCGGCAAGATCAACTCCCTCGCGTCGTTCGTGCGCTGGAACCCCAAGAAGTTCCCGGGCGCCAAGGACGGGCAGTCGGTCCTGGCCGCGGCCATCGGGGAGCTCCTCCACCTCGACATCAGCATGTGGGCCCAGGTCAACCTGGGCGGCTTCGTGTACCTGGTCGACTCCGTCGGCGGCGTGAACGTCACGGTGACTGACGGCTTCTGCGACCCGCGCTACAAGGAGTACGGGATCAGGGGCTTCAGCATCTCGCCAGGCCGCTACCACTTCGACGGCGAGCAGGCCCTCGCCTACGCCCGGGTGCGCAAGGCGGCGGGCGAGTCCGACTTCACGCGGGCTGCCCGCCAGCAGGAGGTGATCGGGGCCCTGCGCGACAAGATCGTCAAGGGCGCGTTCCTCGAGAACCCGGGCAAGTTCCTCAAGTCGCTCGGCCAGACCATCCAGACCAACATCAAGCCCTCGTTCATCGCTGACTGGATCAGCGTCGCCTCGGAGGTCCGCCGCAAGGACACCTTCCGGGCCGTGATCCAGCGCCCGCTCGTGCGCGGCGAGTACGACCAGCGCGGATCCATCCAGGTCCCGAACCTC
Organism: uncultured Chloroflexia bacterium; assembly: GCA_963748625.1. Lineage (GTDB taxonomy): Bacteria > Chloroflexota > Limnocylindria > Limnocylindrales > CSP1-4 > CAIXZV01. The sequence continues at coordinate 586,448 of CAVVJT010000007.1, forward strand.
AAGAAGATCCGGGCCCTTGCGACGCGCTTGTTCACCCCGGCCGGCGTGCGGCCGGAGGGCTTTGAGACGATGCCCGCCGCAGGGTCGGGACCCGCCAGGTCGGCCGGCAAGTCCTCCACCTGCGGCATTGCCCCCAAGCCGAAGCCGACGCCCAAGGCCACGCCGAAGCCGACACCCAAGGCCAGCGCCAAGCCGACGCCCGCACCGACGCCCGAGCCGACCGCGGAGCCCACGCCCGAGCTCACCCCGGAACCGACGCCCGAGCCCTGATCGCTGGACGCAAGGCGTCCGGGTCCGGTCAGCCCGCGCCCGCGGCCGCCTTCGTCGCTGCGTAGACGGTCAGCGCCCGTTCTCGCGCCAGCGCGTGCTCCACGATCGGCTCCGGGTACTCCCGGCCCAGGCGGACGCCAGCGGCCGCCAGCTCCACCGGTCCAAGGGTCCACGGCTCGTGGATCGCATCACCGGTGATGCCGCGCAGCTCCGGCACCCAGCGCCGCACGTACTCGCCCGCCGGGTCGAAGCGCTTGCCCTGCAGGATCGGGTTGAAGACGCGGAAGTACGGCTGCGGGTCCGTGCCCGTGCTCGCGGTCCACTGCCAGCCCCCGTTGTTGCTGGCGAGGTCGCCGTCCACCAGGTGCGCCATGAACTCCGCCTCGCCGAGGCGCCAGTCCAGGAGCAGGTGCTTGGTCAGGAATGAGGCCGCGATCATCCTCGCCCGGTTGTGGACGAACCCGCTCGCACGCAGCTGGCGCATCGCGGCGTCCACCACCGGGTAGCCCGTCCGGCCCTCCGCCCAGGCCCGGAGGCCGTCGGCGTCGTCACGCCAGGGGAGCTGGTCGAAGACCCGCTGGTAGGCCTCCGTCGTCACCCGCGGGTTGTGCCAGAGGACATGCCCGTAGAACTCGCGCCAGACCACCTCGCTGACAAACACCCGCCGCCCGTCACCGGGGCCCTCGGCACGCTCCACCACCTCGAGGGGTGACAGGAGCCCGAAGCGCAGGTCCGCCGACAGCCGCGAGGTCCCATCGAGATCCAGACGGTTGCGGTCCTCGGCGTAGGCGTCGAGCGCCCGGCCTTCGAGCCAGCGGTCCAGGCGCACACGGGCGGCCGCCTCCCCGGGGACGGGGAGGAGGGCAGGGTCCGCGGTGGGCGGGGCGACGTCCGGGACGGGGTCCGGGTGCTCGCGGCCGGGCGCGCCAGGGATCCGCGCCGGCGCCGGCAGGAGGGATCGTCGCGGGCGGCCCTCCCACGTGCGCCGGAACGGGCCGAAGACCGAGTAGGGGCGACCGTCGGCGGTGAGCACCTCGTCGGGCTCGTGGACGTAGAGGCCGCGCTTCGCGTGGACCGTCACCCCCAACGGAGCCAGGGCCTCCGCGACCGCGCGGTCACGGCGCCGGCCGTACGGCGTGGCATCGCGGGCCAGGTACAGCGAGGTTGCGCCCGGCCTCGCGGACCAGCGCCGGCAGCACGTCCGCTGGTCGACCGGTCAGGACGCGGAGGCCGGCGCCACGTTCTGCGAGCGCGGTCGCCAGCTCCACCACGCTCTCGCGCATGAACCACACCCGGTTGGGCGCGGGCCAGCGCCCCTGGAGGAGCGCCTCGTCGAAGACGAAGACGGGGACCACGATGTCCGCCTCGGCGATGGCCGCGGCCAGGGCGGGGTTGTCGGTGACGCGCAGGTCGCGGCGGAACCAGACGATGGCGGTGCTCGGCATGCCCTTCTTTCGCTGCAGCGGCGGGTGCGGACGTCCCCGACGTTCCATGATGCGCTCGTGACCGTCCTCGAGCTGCCCGATCCGTGCCTGGTGCTCATGGTGGGAGCCGCGGGCGCCGGCAAGTCCACCCTCGCGGCGCGCCTCTTCGCGCCTGACGACGTGCTGGCGTCGGACGCGTACCGCGAGCGGATCACCGGTGACGCCGCCGACCAGGCCGCGACTCGGGCGGCCTTCGCCGCGCTCCACCGCGATCTCCGGGCGCGTCTCCGGGCGGGGCGGACGACGGCGGTGGACGCGACCAGCGTGCACGAGCACGCCCGCAGATCGCTCCTGCGGGTGGCCGCCGAGGCGGGCGTGCCGGTGGTGGCGATCGTGCTGGACCTTCCCGACGACCTGGTCCTCGAGCGGAATGCCGCCCGTGACCGGGTCGTGCCGGAGGAGGCCGTGCGCCGCCAGCTGGCCGCCCTGCGCCGTGCCCTGGGGCCGCGGCAGCTGCCCGCCGAGGGGTACGCGCGGCTCATCGTGCTGCGCTCGCCGGCCGAGGTGGACGCGCTGGTCGTCGAGCGGAGGCCGCGTCCAGGCTGACCGCCCGACACGCGATTCCATCCCTCCGCGGATCGATTCCCCGATCCATTCCTGCGCGGATCGAATCGGCCAACAATCCCCGTGGTGAGATCCGACCCGGCCGTACGGGCCTGACCCGTGCATGCACCGTCTCGATTCGATCCCTGCAAGGATGGACCTGGCCAAGTCATCCGCGAGCGGATGGAATCCGTCGCTGGCGCTCAACCGACGCTCAGCCTGCGTCGGCCCCGGCGTCGCTCCTGGCGCTCAGCCGGCCTCCGACGCGAGCCTGACCCGCCCGAACGGCTTCGCCCGGAGCTCCACCCAGACACCGTTCTGCATGTAGACGTCCTGGCGGGCGATGTCGAGCGCGGCCTGCTCCGAGTCCGCGCGGACGAGCAGCATCGACAACGACACGTCGGTGTATGCGCCGGCCTCCACCACCACGCCTGCAGCCCTGAGCTCGGCGATGCGCGCGAGATGAGTGGCCCGGAACGGCGTCCTGGTCTCGGCGGCATCAGGTGCGTACGTCGCCTGGATCAGCCAGACGGTCTCAAGGGAGTAGGCGGGCGTCTCGGTCATCGGGCTCTTCTGCTCCTCGGGATGACGAGCGCACCCGTGTGCGCGGCGTCCGAAGCGTACAGGCAGAACAGGCCATTCGGGCGCTTGCACATCCCGGTCCCGGCGTGCTAAGTTCACTTTATCGACCGACAAAGCCTATAAACCGACAACCACTCGCTCAGCCGTTGTCTCCAGTGTGAGGGTCTCCATGCAGCGCTCCCCCGTCCGGCTCCTCGCCGCGTTCGCCGTCACCGCCTCCGTCCGTCGTCGCTGCGTGCGGCGGTGCATCGGGCTCTGCGGCCCCTGCGGCCACCTCGGCCCCGGCGGCCAGCGAAGGCGGCGTCCCGGGCCCCCTGACCGAGGACGTCACCGTCCGCTTCGGTGTCTTCCCGAACATCACCCACGCGCCCGGCCTCGTGGAGCTCGCCGACGGCGGCCAGCTCTCCAAGCTCCTGCCCAACGCGACGATCAAGGTGGAGCCGTTCAACTCGGGCACCACGGCCGTCGAGGCGATGTTCAGCGACGCGATCGACATCACCTTCATCGGCCCCAACCCGGCCATCAACGCCTACGCCAAGTCGAAGGGCGACGCCGTTCGCGTCATCTCCGGCTCCACGTCGGGCGGCGCGTTCCTCGTGGTCCGTCCGGAGATCAAGAGCGCGGCCGACCTCAAGGGCAAGAAGATCGCCTCACCGTCGCTCGGCAACACGCAGGATGTCGCGCTCCGCGCCTGGCTGAAGAGCCAGGGTCTTGCAGCAGACACGGCGGGCGGCGGCGACGTGTCGATCACCCCGCAGGAGAATTCCCAGACGCTCGAGACCTTCCTTGCGGGCACCATCGACGGCGCGTGGGTCCCCGAGCCGTGGGCGACCCGCCTCATCAAGGAGGGCGGCGCCACCGTCCTCGTCGACGAGCGTGACCTGTGGCCGGAGGGCAAGTACGTCACCACCCACCTGATGGTCGCCAGGAAGTTCCTCGACGAGAACCCTGAGGTCGTGAAGCGCATCCTGCTCGCCACCGTCCAGGCCGTCGACTTCGTGAACGAGAACCCGGCCGAGGCCCAGAAGATCGTCAACAACGAGATCGAGAAGTACACGACCAAGAAGCTGTCGGACGACCTCCTGACCAGCGCCTGGAAGAACCTCACGTTCACAGTCGACCCGGTTGCGTCGTCGCTCAAGAAGTCCGCGGAGGACGCCATCGGCCAGGGCCTGCTCAAGGACCCGGGCGACCTCGCCGGCTTGTACGACCTGGCCGCGCTCAACGAGATCCTCAAGGCCCTCGGCAAGCCGGAGGTCAGCGGTCTGTGAGACTCCTGCCGGCGATCGAGCCGGACGGTGATCGGATCATCAGCCCCGTGGAGCCTGACAGCGCCACGGGGCGGATTACCGTCCTCATCGACAACGTCTCGAAGATCTTCGGCACCGGCAACGGCACCGTCACCGCCCTCGACGACATCTCCCTGACTGTCCATGAGGGCGAGTTCGTCTCGATCCTGGGCGCCTCGGGCTGCGGCAAGTCCACGCTGCTCAACCTGGTCGCCGGGCTCGACACGCCCACCCGCGGCACCGTCCACCGCGCGGGCCAGCCGTCGTTCATGTTCCAGGAGGCCGCGCTCTTCCCGTGGCTGTCCGTGGAGCGCAACGTGGAGCTGCCGCTGAAGCTGCGCAAGGTCGGCAAGAAGGAGCGCCAGGAGCGGGTTGCCGAGCTCCTTGACATGGTCCAGCTCACGGCGTTCGCCAAGCGCCAGCCCCATGAGCTCTCCGGTGGCATGCGCCAGCGGGCCGCACTCGCCCGGGCCCTGGCGCAGGACTCCGAGGTCCTCCTGATGGACGAGCCCTTCGGTGCCCTCGACGCGATGACCCGCGACATCCTGCACGACGAGGTGGAGCGGATCTGGCAGCAGACCGGGCGGACGATCCTCTTCGTCACCCACAACGTGCGCGAGGCGGCCCGCCTGGGCGACCGGATCGTCCTGCTGACCAGCCGGCCCGGTCGCGTCGCCGAGGAGTTCCGGGTGGACATCCCGCGTCCGCGGCGCATCGAGGATCCCGACGTGTCGGCCCTGGCCAAGGTCGTGACCGCCCGCCTGCGCGAGGAGGTCGCCCGCCATGGCCGCTGACGTCCGGCGCATCATCCGCCGCGACGGCGGCGCCGCAGGTGGTGGCGGCGGCGGCACCGGCGGCGGGCCGGGCGACAGGCGCGGTCAGGACGCCCGGGCCGAGGTCGCCGGCCTCGACGCCCTCGACACGCCCGTCGGTGGCGCACGAGCGTCGCTCGCCCACCGCGTCTGGTCCGGCACCTGGCCGAAGCTCATGGCCATCGGGATCGTGCTCCTCCTCTGGCAGGCGGTCGTCATGACCGGGTGGCGCCCCACCTACGTGCTCCCGGGGCCAGGCGAGGTCCTTGCCCGCCTGTGGGCCGATTTCCAGACCGTGGAGCTCTGGCAGGCCATCGCGATCACCATGCGCCGCGGCATCTGGGGCTTCACCCTGGCCGTCATCATCGGCGTGGGCGTGGGTGCGCTCGTCTCGCGGTTCGCCATCATGCGGGCCGCGATCGGGTCGCTGATCACCGGTCTGCAGACCATGCCGTCGATCGCGTGGTTCCCGCTTGCGATCCTGCTGTTCAAGCTCTCCGAGGAGGCGATCACGTTCGTGGTGATCCTCGGCGCGGCGCCGTCGATCGCGAACGGCCTGATCCACGGCATCGACCACATCCCGCCGGTGCTGACCCGTGCCGGGCCGCGTCATGGGGGCGCGCGGGCTCGACGCGTACCGGCACGTGATCATCCCGGCGGCGATGCCGTCGTTCGTGGCGGGCCTCAAGGGCGGCTGGGCGTTCGCCTGGCGCTCGCTGATGGCCGGCGAGCTGCTGGTGGTGATCGCCTACCAGACGTCGCTCGGGTTCCTGCTCCAGATCAACCGCGAACTGTCGGATTCCACAGGACTCCTGGCGATCATGCTCGTGATCCTGATCATCGGCATCCTGCTCGACTCGCTCGTGTTCGGGCAGCTGGAGCGGCGGATCCGGGCGAAGCGCGGGCTGCTGCCGGCCGAGACGGTGCGGGTCAAGGTGGTCCAGGGGGACCCGTTCTGAGACCCGTCCTCGGTCGGGCGGGGCAGGCGGGGTGGCGCGGCGGAGTGCCCAGTCCGGTCCGATGCATCCAGAGCAATACTCTCGATCCCGGCTGCTGCCTCGTTGCCGGCCGGGCAACGGGACGACGTGATCACGGCGGCGGTGTTCCCGATTCACTGCGCCGCGTTGCGGCGAGAGCATCGTAGGAGCATGGCGGGGCGAATCTATTGCCTCGTGCGCACGCCGGCGAGGACGGCGGCGGGACGGCGGCGGGCACGCGCCCGGAACAGCCCGGTTCAGTGCGGGACGAGCGCGTCCGGGTCCTCGAGCAGCACGGCCACATCCGGGCTCGATCGTTCCGGCACCACGTCCGCGATCGAGACCCGCTCCAGCACCTGGCGCAGGCTCACTCGCGTCGCCAGCCAGACGTCGCGCAGGTGCGTGGCCGTGCCCTTGAAGACGAGGCTCTCGGGGCGCATGCCCGCGCACGTCGGCCAATGGCCCCTCGACCGCCCGGATGACGTCGGCGATGGTGATGTCGGACGCGGGCTTCGCCATCCGGTAGCCGCCCACCTGGCCGCGCATCGAGCGCACGAAGCCCGCCCGGCGCAGGTCCACCAGGATGTTCTCGAGATAGGAGAGCGGGATCTCCTGGGCGGACGCGATCTGCTCGGCCTTCAGCGGCGCCGTCGCCCTCGTACGCGGCGAGCTCGCACATCGCCCGCACGGCGTAGTCGACCTTGGCGGAGATCCTCATGCCGCCATGCTACCTAGGGCAGGCCCCGCCGCCCACCGGGCTCGACTCGTCACGGGTCTCGGAGGCGGCCGTGCCGCTCGCGATCATCGCGATCGCGAGCCCGTGAGCACGATCCCGACCATGTGGCTCCGCGACAGGCGCTCGCGCAGGATGACGATCGCGAGCAGGACCGTCGTCACCGGGTAGAGCGACGAGAGGACCGCGGCGATCGCGAGCATCCCCGTCTGCGTGGCGAGGATGAAGAACGCGTTGCCGGCCATGTCGAGCAGGCCGATCAGGATGAGCCACCGAACACGCCCGCCGGGCAGCCGCCATGGCTGGCGCCAGAGCACGATGACGATCGGCCACAGGACCGCCTGGGTGATCCGCATGACCACGAGCGAGCCGAAGGCGACCTCGCCCGAGAGCCCCGCGATGCACAGGTTGAACCCGCCGATCGCCAGCCCCGCTGCCAGCGCCCACCCGATTCCCGACGGGTGATCCGCCTGGGCTCGCCGGGCGCCCGTGTCACGAGCACCACGGAGACGCATCGCCAGCACGATGCCCACAATGACGACGGGCGGCGGTGACGCCCTCGACCGCGAAGCCCACCACCACCGGGATGGCGGCCCCGACGACGCCGGTGGTCGGCGCGACCACGCCCATCCGGCCGACGGCGAGGCCCCGGTACAGGAACGCGATCCCGGCCATGCCGAAGACCCCCGCGCCCGCGGCGAAGGCGATGTCGGCAAGCGGCGGGAATGGCTCCCGCAGGAGGAGCGCGATGGCGAGGGCCCCGAGGATCCCGACCGCCTGGGTGATCCAGACAACCGTGAGCAGCGGTGCCCGGCGCGAGAGCAGACCTCCCCCGAAGTCACCGGCACCCCAGGTGATCGCGGAGAGCAGGCCGAACAGGACGACGGCCAGCCCCGGCGCGAGCTCAGCCAGCGACAGGCTCCTCGGCAGCGTCGCCGGAGTCGGACGCAGTGGGTCCGTCAAGCACCACCACCGCGTCGGCAAGCGTGTCGTAGCGGTCCGACGTGGTGAGGTAGACCACCTGGGTGTCCGTGGCGAGATCCCTGACCACGGCGAGGGCCCGTGCGGCGCGATCGGCGTCCAGCGTGACGAACGGGTCGTCGAGCAGGAGCGGCGGGCGGCGCCCACCGGTCGCGAACCGCACGAGGGCGATGCGTGCCGCGAGGTACACGGCATCGAGCGTCCCGCGCGACAGGCTGGTCACGCCGACCCAGTCACCGCGCTCCGGGGCGAACACCGCGATCGAGAGGTCCTCGTCGGAGATGCGGACACGGCGGTAGCGACCGTCGGTGATGCGTGCGACATCGCCGGCCATGCGCCGCTCCAGGAACCGGGTGGCTCGCTCGACGGTCGACTGCTCGGCTGCGTCGAGCTCGGCGAGGGTCCGGCTCCAGGTGCGCTCACGACGGCGGAGCACGGCCAGCTGGGCGCTCCAGGCGGCGTGCCGCTCGGCGAGGCCGGCGACCTCCTCGGCGTCGGCAGGGCTCTGCTCGACGCGGGCGCGAGCGCTTGCCTCCTCGTCACGTGCCCGGCCCAGCGTGGTCTCGGCATCGGCGACCTCCACCTCGAGGCGCTCGCGGGCGTTGGGCTCCTTGCCGATGGGGCCGAGGGCGTCAAGGGCAAGCGTCCGCTGCTCGATCTCCAGGGCCGCGGTGTCGCGTTTGAGGTCCAGGCTCTCACGCGGCTCGTCGCCCACGAGCACGACCCAGGCGGGTGCGTCGCTGGTCGATCTCGGCCACGTGCGCCTCCTCGGCCGCGAGGCGCTCCTCGGCGTCCGCGGATCCGGTCACAGCCGAGGTCGGCAAGCGCGATCTCGCGGTCGGCCTGGCAGCGCTTGAGCTCGGCCTCCATGTCGGAGCGGCCGCGCAGCCGCCGGTCGATCTCGACGTCCCGGAGCTGGCGCTCCATGCGGTTCGAGCGGCGGCGGACGATGCCGACGGCCGCGAGCACGAGCCCGGTGCCCGCGACCAGCGCCCCCAAGATCGGCACGATGGGCCAGAGGGCGGTGAGGCCCGCCTGGTTGAGGACGAACCCTCCGAGGGCGAGGACCACCCCGATGATCACAAGCACCAGCGACAGGCGGGACAGCGGACGCCACTTGACCTCCGGGCCAACCTCGAAGTCCACCTTGACCTCGCCCGCCAGCTGTTCCTCGAGGTGTGCGATGCGGGACTCGAGCGAGCGCAGGCGCTCCACGCCGGTGCGCAGGACAGGCAGCGGGATGGTGGACGGATGCCGCCCGTCCAGGTCCTCGATCTCCTGGCGCAGGACGACGGCTTCCTTGTAGCGCTCGTAGCGCTCATGGGCGGCCGCTCGCTCGGCCGTGAGCACCTCGGCCTGGCGGGCCTTCTCGAGCATCACCTTGCGTTCGGCGAGCGAGGTCTCCGCCTCTGCCCGGCGCTCCCGGGTCCGCAGATGCGTGTCCCGATCGCGGGCAAGGCGGACGAGGCCCTCCTCGGCGTGCGCGAGGCGGGTGGCCGCATCGGCCACGGCATCTTCGGCGACCTTGAGGCGGCCCGGGCTTGCGCCGTTCGCCTGGAGCCCGGCGAGGGCCGCGGCGAGACGGCGGCGGGCCGCGCGCGAGTCCCGGTCGGAACCACTGATGGAGCCGCGGAGGCGCTCGCCGAACGCTTCGTCACCAGTGGTGAGATCGTCAAGCTCGTGATGGCGGACGGACGCAGTGGATCGCAGGAACGCGGCGGACGGGATGCCGCTGATGGCGGCAAGCTCGCTCGCGATCCTGGCCTGGTCCTCGATCAGCCCGCCGTCGAGCGCAAGGCGGGCGGCGCCACCGAGCTCGCGGGCGATGAGCCCGCTGTGGAGGACGCGCTCGTCGTCCTCCCAGGTGAACGCGAGCTCCACCGCCGCCGGTGCGCCGGGCTCGGCGCTCCAGGCGCGCAGACCCGACGTCATCCTTCCCTCCGGTGAGGGCTGCCTCGATCGCGTGCTGGACGTGGACTTGCCGGCCTCGTTGGGACCGCGGACCACGGTGAGGCCCGGGGCGAGCTCGATGGTCGTCGCGGTGAAGCGGCGCACGTTGCGCATGGTGACCGACGAGATCCTCATGCCCGGATCTCCTCGCCCGCAAGCAGGCGACGACCAAGACGGAGGACGTCGCGCAGCTCAGCGGCCTCTGCCTGGGCATCGGGATCATCGGTGGCCTCGAGGTCGGCGATCCCGCCCTCGACGCTGCGGATGAATGCCCCGGCGACGGTGTCGGCAGGGGGCAGCTCACCCGATGGTGAGCGCGGACTGTGAGCCGTCGTGGATGCGGACCAGCAGGTAGTCGCCTTCGCAGGGCGTCCTCGACCTCCAGCGGGTCGAGGGCGAGACTGTCGACCCAGGATGCCGGTGAGGCGCACGTCGAGGACCTGGTCCGGGCTGGCAGTCACGCGCATCTGCTCGACGAGCGCCGCCTGGGACTCGACCGTGCCCACGTCAATGTCCTGCATTGCGTGCGTCGTGCGGCCGGTGGTGTGCGCCTCGACGCTCACGGCCTTCGCCCCAGCACGCAGTCTCCATCGTCACGATGAGCACGCCGACCGGGCTCCGGCTGGTCGACCACGACCTGCTCGGGCGATCCCGGCACGCCCCATGCCACGGGCCCGGCCTTGCCGGTTGCCCCGGTATGGACGTGACCCAGCGCGAGGTAGTCCAGCCCGGTGGCGGCGATCGCAGCGGCCGTGAGCTGACCCCCGGCCTCCTCGGGTGCAGCATGGACAAGCCCGACCCGCCAGGTGGCCGCCGGGGCCGACGAGGCAGCGGCCGCGAGATCGGCCAGGGACGGCGCCGCGGCGCCGTGCGCCCGGATGCGGGGTGCCGGCCACGACAAGGTCGAGCGACGGACAGGTGGGCTGCCGGAGCTGCGGTCGAGAGCACGGTCACCAGGTCATCCCCCTCGCGGGCGCCGGCCAGGCGGCGAGGTCATAGGCGCGGTACACGGAGGCGCGATCGTCGGGATCGTGCTCACCCGGCAGGATGACGGTCCGGATGCGGGCACGCACAAGCCGGCCGATCTCTCCGGCGACGCGCTCCACGGTGCGGCGGCGCCGCGACGCCCGAGTCGAACAGGTCACCGGCGACCAGGACCACTTCGACCTTCTCCGCAATGGCGAGGTCCACGGCGGTCGCCAGAGCGGCGAACTGGCGCTCGCGCTGGGCTGCGGCGGCATCGCCGAGATCGGGATGGCGGGCCCCGAGATGGACATCGGCCAGGTGCAGCAGCCGGAGCATCTGGTGCGCAGCCTCCTATTCAAGACACCCGGGCCACCATCGGCGGGCGCCCGGACCCAGGTCTCGGCCGAACGACAACCAGGCCCCACGAGCGGCCGCACGTCGTTGGCCCGCCATGCGTCCGTGGGGAGACGCCGGTTCGGGCCGGGTACGCCGGTCACCCGCAGGACCCGGTGGCGATCCGGGCGCCCCCATCGCTCCCGTCTCACCGGCCCGAGCCTCGGTGGCCATTGTGACAGGTTGCCTGTCAATCCCGACGTCTGACCCACCTCGATGTCGGCGTGGTCGGGCACTCGCCATCGCACCACCTGCGATGCCGGCGCACCACGTTGCAACGAACGTGTAATGCGGAGGATGCCGAGCCCGGCGTTAGGCTCAGACGCACTGAGCCGCGTGCTCGAGCCGGGGACCGGATCCCGGGAAGGCACGGTGGACGGGTCTCCGCAGCTCCTCCTGCCGCTGTCGCCCGTCCCTCGCGTGGGACGCGGCCCCAAGTACCAGCTGGACACCGCGCCAGGAGGAACCGAGGCTTCGTGACCTACGTCGACCACTCCCTGACCTGCGTCGACTGCGGGGTGGAGTTCATCCACTCCGGGGCCGACCAGGAGTACTACGCCCAGAAGGGCTTCACCACCGAGCCCAAGCGCTGCGCCTCATGCCGGGCCTACCGCCGGACCACGCGCGACAGCGGGTCCGATGCGCGGACCATCGGCGGGCCGCGCGGCTACGAGCGCTCCGAGGGCGGGGCTCGCGAGTACTTCGTGGCGGTCTGCTCCTCGTGTGGCAACCAGGCGCAGGTGCCGTTCAAGCCGCGCACGGACAAGCCCGTCTACTGTTCGGACTGCTTCCGCCAGATCAAGCCTGACTGACCGGCGACCATCCACCGCTTCCCCTTGTCGGTGCCCTCGGATCCCCCCTCCCGGGGGCACCGTCATGTCCCGGACGTACCAGGCCCGGGGCCGGCGCCGGGCGGTGCCTGCCAGGCTCCTCAGATGCGGAAGGCGTCCCCGGAGCGGTAGCGCTCGCGATGGCGGCCGTGCCAGAGGGTCACCCGGCCCGCGCCGTGGACCTGCCAGGTGCCGTTGCGGCCGATGATCGCCGTGTCCTCGTCGATCCCCAGGACGGCCAGGCGCCGCGGCGCCTGCAGCACCACGAGCGCCGAGAAGGTCTCCGGGAAGGCGTCGTAGTGCGGGATCACGGTCACGCCGGGGACGAGATCCAGCCCGTCCACCCAGCGCAGCGGCCACAGCACCGGCAGCGGCAGCCTCCCAACGCGCCGCGGCGCCATCGTCCGCGTGGCCATGGCCATCGCCCCCGCGGAGCAGCCCGCGATCACCGCCCCGCGCGCGCCCGCCTCCACGAGCGCCGACCCGAGGGGCGACTCGAGCAGCACGACGGCGAGATGGGCCGGATGCCCGCCCGACATGTAGACGAGGTCGGCCTCACCGATGGCCTGGAGGGCAGCGGGATCGGCACCATCCTCCACCGTGCGGACGAGCACCGGCTCCACCTCGGCACCCAGCGCGGTGAAGTGCGCGACCCCCATGTCGGCCCAGCCGTCGAAGGTGTCGTCGCCATCGGGGGCGGACGCGGTCGGCAGGATCACCACCCTCGGGCGGGGACGGCCGGTGGCAGCCAGGAGGGCGCGGTCGACCGCCACCATCTGGGGCAGGAACTCACCGGCGCCGACGAGCGCCACGGGCGCGACCATCGGCGGCAGTCTAGTGCAGGTGCGCGTGGGAGGCGTCCCGGGGGTCAGCCGCGGACGCGGAAGGCCGGGCCGTGCCCCGGGATGACGATGTCGGCGGCCCCGAGGACCCGCGCACGACCCCGCACGATGGCGGCCTGGTCCACACCGAGCGGGTCCACCTCGGGCGTGCGGTCCTCGCGCCACCAGAGGTGCGTCATCGCATAGACGGCGTCGTCGGCCTCCACCACCAGGGTCGCGTCCTCCTCGGTGTGGCCGGGCGTCACCCAGAGCTGGGCCGTCGGGGAGAGGTGGTAGCCGTCGCCGTCGTGGTCGAGCCAGAGGTCGTCCTTGTAGCGGGCCCAGAAGTCGACCACCTCGGCGTTGGGGAACAGCGCGATGTTCACCGTGTGATCGGGGTGGTGGTGACTCAGGAAGACGTGGGTCACGGCCTCTGGGGCCACGCCAAGGTCCTTGAGCGGGTCCAGGATCAGTGAGCGCCGGGCGACCATCCCGGGGTCGACCACGATCAGGGCATCCGCGTCGCGGACGAGGACGATGGAGGAGCCCACGCGATCGTGGGCATAGCCGGCGTGGAGCAGGTGGACGGACGTCATGGGCGCAGGGTAACCGGACGGGCAAGGTCGGGCCGCTCCGCGGGACGGTCGCGACACGGCAACCGCGACGCGTCAGACTCCGCGCCATGTCGAATGATGCGCACGCCGACCTCGTCCTGACCGGGGGACGGATCTTCACCGCAGATGCCGCACGGACGTGGGCCGAGGCGATGGCCGTCCGGGACGGGCGCATCGTGGCGCTCGGCGGTGACAACGCCGTCAAGCTGCTCGTGGGCCCACGTACCCGCGTCATCGCCCTACGGGGCCGCACCGTCACGCCGGGCTTCGGCGACAGCCACGTCCACCCGCCGATGGGCGGCCTCGCCCGGATCCAGTGCGAGCTCCACGATGCGCGCGGTCTCGACGAATACCTGGGGATCGTCAAGGCCTACGCCGATGCCAACCCCGACGCCGGGTGGATCCTGGGCGGCGGCTGGAACCTGGCGGACTTCCCCGGCGGCATCGCCCGTCGCGAGGACCTCGACCGCGTCGTCCCGGACCGCCCCGTCTACCTGCCCAACCGCGACGGCCACGACGCCTGGGTCAACACCCGGGCCCTCGAGCTTGCGCGGATCGACAGGGACACCCCCGACCCGGTGTCCGGCCGGATCGCCCGGGACGAGGGCGGCACCCCGTCGGGCACCCTTCACGAGGGTGCGATGACGCTGGTCGAGGCGCTGGTCCCGGCCCCGGACGCCGCGCTCATCCGGCGGGCGATCCTGGAGAGCCAGCGCTGGCTCCACGGCCTGGGCATCACCAACTGGCAGGATGCCTGGGTCACCCCTGACATGGAGGGCGTCTACATCGACCTCGCGGCAGCCGGCGAGCTCACCGCGCGGGTCGTCGGGGGCATGTGGTGGGAGCGCGACCAGGGCCTCGACCAGATCGAGGGATTCGTCGAGCGGCGCGCCAAGGGCGTGGTCGGCCGGTTCGCGGCCACCTCGGTCAAGCTCATGTGCGACGGCATCGTCGAGAACCAGACGGCGTCGATGACGGAGCCGTACTTCGACGTCCACGGGCACCAGACCGCCAACCGGGGCATGGACTTCATCGGCCCCGAGGTGCTCAAGGAGGCGGTGACCAGGATCGACGCGCTCGGGCTCCAGCCGCACTTCCACGCCCTGGGCGACCGGGCCGTCCGCCAGGCGCTCGACGCCGTCGAGGCCGCGCGGCGCGCCAACGGCTGGTCCGACACCCGCCCGCACCTCGCCCACCTCCAGGTCGTCCACCCCGACGACATGCCGCGCTTCCGGCAGCTCGGCGCGATGGCCAACGCGCAGCCGCTGTGGGCGGTGCTCGAGGACCAGATGGAGGAGCTCACCCTGCCGGTCCTGGGGCCGGTGGTGTCAGCCCGCCAGTACCCGTTCCGATCGCTGCGTCGCCACGGCGCGACGCTGGTGATGGGCTCGGACTGGAGCGTGTCCACGCCCGATCCGTTCCTCCAGATGGAGGTCGCCGTCACCCGGGTCAGCCCCGACAACCGCACGGCCGAGCCGTTCCTGCCCGAGGAGCGCCTCGAGCTGGTGGACATCCTCACGGCCGCGACGGCCGGCTCCGCGTACGTGAACCATCTCGATGAGGCAGGCTGGCTGGAGGTGGGCCGCCTGGCCGACTTCGCGGTGCTGGACCGCGACCTGTTCGACGCAGGGTCGGGCCCCATCGGCGAGACGCACGTCACGGGCACCTTCATCGAGGGGGTAGCCGTGCACGAGATGGCCGACCTGGGCGGGTAGCCAGGCGGGTAGCCAGCCGGGGGTCCTCACAACCTCACCCGACGCGGCGCCCCACGTGTGGGGCGAATCCGGACCCCGCACGCACGCGCCGGGCACGAAACCCTCACGTTCGCGCCCGGACCACGCTCACGACCCGCCGAAATGCCCCCCAGGTGGGGCAGAGTGCGCGCCCGTCACACGGCGCCGGGCTCAGCCGCCGCAGCAGGGCTGCTCGAAGAGGAATCGCTCCTCCCAGGTGGCGCCGTCGGGCGTGTACAGGAGTCGCCACAGGAAGTCGTCATCGTTGTCCCTGGCGACGACGAAACCGCCCGCGGGCCCAAGTACATCCGCTGCCAGCACCGCCGTGGAACGTGCAACGGGCGATGTCCAAGTGCGCCCACCATCGGCGGTCTCCAGCCACGGCCGCCCACGACTCCACAGCCAGCCGGTGCCGTCGGGCCGCAGGTCGAGGGCCGCATCCAGGCCAACCAGCGGTCCTGGCAGGGTGCTCCAGGTCACACCGCCGTCGTCCGACCTGAGCACGAGTGATGGCACCTCCACCTCGCCCTCCACGCTGACGCAGAGCATCACGATGGTGTCGCCGTTCGGGCGGGTCACCGACCGAGGGACGAAGGCGTCGTCCGGGCACCGCGCCCCATTCGTCGTCCACGCGTCGCCGCCGTCATCGGTCAGGCGGAGCTCAGGCGGCCTGTTGACCGAGCGCTTGAACAGGCCGGCGCCTGTCCGGTCATCCGCGAAGGAGAGGCTCACCGGCCAGTCCTTCCCGATCTGGGTCCACATGCCCTCGTCGTAGACGAGGAGCCCGGGCGTGCACCCCTCGAGGCCCTCCGGGCAGGAGCGGCCGGCGTAGACGTGGCCTGGGGTCCCGGACACCACGCCCAGCGCGGACACCTCACCCAGGCCCAGGCCGGTGACCCTCCAGGTCGCGCCGCCGTCGCTGGTCATGAGCACGACCGCGTCGTCCGTCGGCGCGCGTCCGCCGACGAACCCCTCCAGCGGCCCGAACCACGCCATCGGCCCCGGGCGCACATCCGTCGGCAGGATGCGCGTGCTCGTGATGGCACCCGTGAAGTCCGATGGATCCACGGGACGATCGAACCGGACGTCCACCGCCCACCCGACGCCCATTGCATCACACGACGGGCGGGGCGCCAGCTCGAGCGTGAAGGTCCGGCCGTCGGGCTCCAAGGTCAGCCACCCTCGCTTATCACAGGCGAACGTGACCCAGGCCAGGCGGAGGGTCCGCTCGTCAGAGCCCTGTGCGATGGCGATAGCGCTGGCGCCATCCGGCACCTCGCCGTTTGCTGGAGCCTCGACGACATCCACGATGCCGCCCGCCTCATCGAAGGCGAACAGCTCGAACGACCCGGTCTCCACGTCGGCACCGAGGCGGAGCTGCCAGTTCCCGTAGATCTCCGGGGCCTCGCCCTCAGGTGTCTGCGACGGCGCAGGCGATGTGGTCGCGACGGCCGAGGGCGATGGCGATGCCGGGGTGGGCTCAGCCGACGCGGCCGGTGTATCCGTGGGGGCCGGGTTGGACCCTGCGATCCAGGCAGCGGACACGACGAGGAGGATGGCCCCCGCCGCAGCCAGGGCGCCCGCCGCAGGCCACCAGTGGGACCGTCGCCCGGGCCGCTCGGTCTGAAGCCGGCTGACCACGTCCGCGGCCAGTCCCGGCGGCACCGGCGCTGAGCCGAGATCGTCCAGGAAGACGTCGACCGGGTCCTGCTGCTGCCCGCTCACGGCCGGTGCCTCCCCACGTCGCGCCGCAGCGTTTCGAGTGCGGCGTTCAACCGGGACTTCGCGGTGCCATCGGCGATGCCCAGCGCGTCCGCCACCTCATGGATCGAGAGGCCCGCCGCGTAGTGGAGGGAGATGACCGCCCGATGGTCGTCGGCGAGCGCGCGGAAGGCCGACCCCACCAGCACCCTGGCCTCGACGGCGCCGAAATGGTCGGCGGGTTCGCGAAGGCCGTCGGCAACGGCCGGCTCCATGGCGATCTCGCGCACGCGACCCCGCGCCCGTCCCGCGGACCGCGCCCGGTTGAGCGCGATCCGGTGCAGCCACGGTCCGAACCGGGCCGGCTCGCGGAGGCCGGGAAGCGCCTTCCAGGCGGAAGCGAAGACCTCCTGGGTGACGTCCTCCGCCGAGGCGTCGCCGACATAGGCACGGGCCAGCCGGTACACGGATGCCGTCTGCGCCGTGACCAGCTGTCCGAACGCGTCCATGTCGCCCTTCTGCGCCCGCCGAACGAGGTCGTCCATCACCCCTCCACTGTTGCAGACGCCGTGGAAGGCCGAAGTGTTCGGAGACGTTCGCGGCGCTCCCGTCGTTCCCGACGCTACGGCCCACGTGGGGGGCGAATCCGCGCGACTCACGCACGGACTGGGGGCGAAACCCCGACTTCCGTGCGCGGTCCACGCTCAACAGTCGCCGCAACGGCCCACACGTGGGGCAAGACGCTGGTGGCCGGCCGGCGTGGGCGAGGGCGCGGTCAGACGAGATCGGCGGGGGTGTCGATGTCACGCAGGGTGGCGGCGCCCGGATCGAGCGCGCGCCAGACGGGCTCGGGCACGGCGGCGGACGGGGCCGCGGCAAGCATGGCGCGCAGGCTGCGCTTCCCAAGGCCGCCGAGGATCGCGGTGCAGGCGGCGAGGACGGGTCCGACCCGCACGGCCATCGGCAGGATCGAGGGGGGATCGGCGTCGAGCGTCGCCGTGGCGAGCGCGGGGTCGGCGTCGAGCGTGGCCGCCAGCAACCCCAGGACGCCCGGCACCAGTGACGGCATATCCCCTCCGATGACGAGGGCGATCTCCGCATCGGGAGCGGCAGAGCGGAGCGCGGCCAGGCCGGCGGCAAGCCCGACGAGCGGGCCACCGAACGGCTCCGGGTCCCGGGCGATGACGAGCGGCCGCGCGCCGTCACCGGCCCAGTCCGGCACCGGGGCATCGGGTGCCAGCACGAGCACCACCGGCGAGGCGGTCGCCGCGACGGCTGCGACCGTGTGCGCGAGGACCGGACGGCCGCCAAGGTCCGCCGCAAGCTTGTCGGACCCGAAGCGGGACGACGACCCGCCGGCGAGGACGATCCCCGCGGGCCTCACGCCTGCTGCTCCCGGGCTGCCGCGTCACGCGCCTGCATCCGCGCGATCGTGACCGGGCCCAGCACGTGCCCGCTGTCCGTCCGACGGAGCAGCCCGCGCCGGTCGAGGTCCTCGAGCACCACGAGGACGTACTTGCGGCTCGTCCCCGTCGCATCGCGGAACGCCGCCGGCGACAGGGGCGCGGCGGCCGCCATCGCGAGTGCCTGCTTGACCAGCGCCTTGTACGTGGCCGACGCCCAGGCCAGGTCGTCCTCGAGGCGCACGATCCTGCCCTCGGTCTCGAGCGCCTTCACCCCGCTCGCGGGACAGCCCGCCTCCCGGGCCGCGGCGGCCAGCGACGGCGGTGCTGCCACGGCGAGGGCGGCCTCCAGCCGGTCCATCGCCGCGCGCACGTCGGGGGGGAGGCCGCCGGCGCGGGCAGGGTCACGGACGCGGTCCCCGTCCCGGGCGACCAACCCCGCTGCGACCAGCCGCTCGACCACGGCGCGGGCCACCTCGTCGGCGCCGCTGCGGCCAACCGTGACCCGCCGGCGCACCGCCAGCGCGAGCTCGGCCCGGAGGACCGGCAGGGCCAGGCCCGGCGATGTCGGCTCGGCGGCGTGGTGCCCGGCCACGAGGTCTCCGGCCAGTCGGGCCAGCTCGGCATCGACGTCAGCGGCCAGCATCCAGGCGCCACCCTCGCGCAGCGCCCCGTGCAGCTCGAGGCGGGCGGCGGCGGTCGCCTCCCGGTCGTCGGCGAGCACCGCGGCGAGCAGTGCCTGGGCCCGGCCGACCGTGAGCCTGCGGCGCGAGACCCCGCGCGGCGGCAGCGCATCCAGCACCAGCCCCCCACCCGCGCAGCCTCCTGGCGACGTGCGCCGCAGCGCGAACCGGTCACCGGCGGCTGCCGCGATCTCGGCATCGAGGCGCAGGAGCGCCAGGCGTCCATCCGCACCCAGCTCCACCGACTCGCGCGGGCCCCGGATCACCAGGGCGGATGCACTTTCCGTCCCCAGGTGAAGACGCAGGCGCTCGCGGTCCGCGGGTGGCTCCGCCCTGGGACCGGGCACGAGACCCGCGGCGGCCCGGGCCACGACCAGGATCCGCGACGTCGCCACTACCGCCGCATCGGTGGTCACGACCTGGCCGCGTCGCACGTCGCCCGGCTCCACGCCCCCCAGGAGGAGGGCCGTCCGGCCGCCGGCCGCCGACCTGACCGTCGTGCCCCGGACCTGGATCTCCCGCACCCGGACAGCGGGGCCATCCGGGACCAGCCGGGTTGCGTCCCCGGTGCTGACCGACCCGTCGCGGAGGCTGCCGGTGACCACCGTGCCGCGACCCTTGGCGGCGAACACCCGGTCGACCGCGAGGCGGGGACCATGGCCGGAGACGGGCGCAGCCTCCGCGCGGTCGCGCAGGGTCGCCAGCGCGGTGCGCAGCGCATCGATCCCCTCGCCCGTCACTCCGCTCACGGGCAGGACCGGAGCCCCCGCCAGCCGGGTCCGCCCGACCAGCCTCGCCGCCTCCTCGACCACCGCCGCCACCCGCTCAGGGTCCACCATGTCGATCTTGGTGACCGCCACCAGCCCGAGCGTGATGCCGATCGCATCGAGCAGCTCGAGGTGCTCGAGGGTCTGGGCATTCGGCCCGTCGTCGGCGGCGATCACCAGCAGCGCGGCGTCGATCTCGCCGGCACCGACCAGCATGTTGCCCACCAGCCGGTCGTGGCCGGGCACGTCGACGAAGTCCAGCACGGTCCCGTCGGGCAGCGGCATGTGCGCGTAGCCGACGTCGATCGTCATGCCCCGCCGCCGCTCCTCGGGCAGGCGGTCCGCGTCGATGCCGGTCAGCGCCCGCAGCAGGGTGGTCTTGCCGTGGTCGATGTGCCCGGCGGTGCCGATGACGATGCTCACGCGCTCACCGATGCTGACATGCTCACCCGCGCCGTGCGACCTCTGCCAGGCGGCGCACGAGCACCGCGTCATCGATCCGTGCCACCGTCCGAAGGTCCACCACCAGCTCGCCGTCCTCCACCCGAGCGAGCACCCGATCCGGGCTCTTGCGCAAGCGCGCGGCCGCCGTCGTCGCGTTCGCCACCGTCACCGCCACCCCGGCCGAGCGCAGTACCTGGCCCGGCAGCGAGCCGCCGCCGACGGGCGAGGCCAGGTCCACCACGCGCACCGCGCCGTCTGCGTCCGGCCGGGCCATCACGACCGCGGCAACGATCGCCACCGCCCGCTCCCGCAGCTCGTCGGGAGTCCGCGCGATCGTCCGCCAGACCGGGATGTCCCGCACGGCGCGCCCGGCGCGATACAGCCCGAGCGTCGCTGCGACCCCGGCGAGGATCGCCTTGTCGGGGCGGACCGCCCGCGCCAGCGGGTCACGCCGCATCCGCGTCACGAGGTCCCGCCGGCCCACGATCAGCCCAGCCTGAGGCCCGCCGACCAGCTTGTCGCCGCTGAACAGCACGATGTCGGCGCCCGCCGCCAGGCGCTCGGACGGCGTCGGCTCGTGGGCCAGGCCGAAGGCGGCCGTGTCGAGCAGTGCACCTGACCCCAGGTCGTCAATCACGAGGGCCCCGTGCGCCCGGGCCACCTCCGCAACGGAGGCGAGGTCCGCGCTCTCGGTGAACCCGGTCATCGCGAAGTTGGACGGGTGAACCCGCAGCACGGCGGCCGCCCGCCCGTCGGCCAGCGCCGCCTCGAAGTCCGCCGGGCGCGTCCGATTCGTCGTGCCCACCTCCACCAGGCGCGCACCCGCCCGGGCGACCATGTCGGGGATCCGCACGCCGCCGCCGATCTCCACCAGCTCGCCGCGTGAGACGGCGATCCCGGCACGGCGCCCGACCAGCCCGCAGGCCAGCAGCAGGGCGGCCGCGTTGTTCGTCACCACCAGGGCATCCTCGGCGCCGGTGAGGGCGACCAGGTGCTCCTCCGCGGCGCGGAAGCGGGCGCCGCGCCTGCCGGAGACCTCGTCCAGCTCCAGGTAGCCGTACTCGGCTGCGGCCCCCAACGCAGCCAGGCGGGCCGCCCGCGGCCATGGGGCACGGCCGAGGTTGGTGTGCAGGACCACGCCCGTCGCGTTCACGACGTGCGGCGGCAGCGAGCCTGCGGGATCTGCGAACCCGTCAAGCCGCGCAACCACCGCGTCCGCGAGCTCATCGGCCACAAGCGCCGGCATCCCGGCGGCCAGGCGCTCGCGCTCCGCATCCACCACGGCCCGGGCCGCCGCCGTGAGGGCGCCGGGCTCCGAGGCCTCGACCTCGCGCCGGACGAGCGCCAAGACGGCCTCGACGCTGGGTGGGTGGGGGCGGGCCTGCTGGTTCATGCCCGCAGCGTACAGGCGGGCCGACGCGGATGGCACGCCTGCCGGGACGACCCCTTGCCGCGGGCGCTCATGGCGGGGAGGCTCTTGGCACCCCTTTCGAGGGGCATTCCGGCACGTCGTCCCTCGCGCCCGTCCTGCCAATGTGGCGGGCACATCTGGCGGTTCCAAACGTCCGCGGCTCCACCGACGGGCGCCACGTGGGGAAGGTCAGCCGTTGGTGACACCGGTCCGCGAAACGACCGCCGGCGCGGCGCGGGAGGCGGCGGACGTCCGCCTGGAGGACCTCCGCAAGCGCTTCGGCGATGTCGATGCTGTCGATGGGGTCTCGCTGGAGATCCACGCCGGCGAGTTCTTCTCGCTGCTGGGACCATCGGGCTGCGGCAAGACCACCACCCTGCGGATGATCGGCGGGTTCGAGCTCCCGACATCCGGACGGATCCTGCTGCGCGGCAAGGACATCACCAGTGCCCCGCCCGAGAAGCGGCCGGTCAACATGGTGTTCCAGAGCTACGCGCTGTTTCCGCACCTGTCGGTCTTCGAGAATGTCGCCTTCGGCCTCAAGCGGCGCCGGACCGAGGCCTCCGAGATCACCCGCCGCGTGGGGGAGGCGCTCGAGCTGGTGCGCCTCGGCGGGTTCGGGACGCGCAAGCCCGACCAGCTCTCGGGCGGCCAGCAGCAGCGCGTCGCGCTGGCCCGGGCGCTGGTCTGCGAACCCACCGTGCTCCTGCTGGACGAGCCGCTCGGCGCGCTCGACCTCAAGCTGCGCCGCCAGCTCCAGGTGGAGCTCAAACGGGTCCAGCTCGAGGTGGGCATCACGTTCATCTACGTGACCCACGACCAGGAGGAGGCCCTCGCCCTCTCCGACCGGATCGCCGTCATGAACCAGGGGCGCGTGGAGCAGCTGGGCACGCCCGAGGACCTGTACGACAACCCGAGCACCCTGTTCGTCGCGGGCTTCATCGGCTCCACCAACCTGCTGCCGGGCACGGTGGAGGCCGTCGCCGACGGGATCGCCACCGTGCTGCTCGCAGACGGCTCGCGGTGCCATGCCCGCACCACCGGGCCCGGGCCTGGCGCTGCCGTCGATGTTGCCGTGCGTCCGGAGGCCATCACGGTCGTCGGCGAACGTGACGGCACACGACCCCTGGTCGAGGCGACGGTCCTCCAGAGCGCCTACCTCGGCACGTCCGTGAGCCACCAGGTGCGCACCACCCCCGGATCCCTGATCACCGTCCTCACACCCCGCACCGGCGAGCGGCCGGCCATCGGCGACACGGTCCACCTTGCGTGGCGCCCCGCTGATGCCCTGGCCATCGCCCGGTCCACCGGCCCCGACCAGGAGGAGTCGAAGTGAGCGAGCTGCACCGTTCCCGTCCGCCCCGGTACCCGCTGTCCCGCCGCGCCCTGCTGCGAGGCATGGCCGCCGGTGGCGCCGCCCTGGGGCTCGGCGCCGTGGCCGCAGCATGTGGAGGGGCTGCCGCGCCGACCGCCGCTCCGGCCACCCAGCCGCCCGCGACCGCCGGCGGCGCCACCCCGGCCCCGGGCGGCGAGGCCACCCCCGTCCCGGCGACGCCCGTCCCGGAGCCCGAGGGCGAGCTCTACATCTACAACTGGGCCGACTACATCGGCGAGGACACGATCTCGCGCTTCGAGGACGCGACGGGGATCAAGGTCACCTACGACTTCTTTGACAACATCGACACGATGCTGGCCAAGGTGGGCAACGGCAACAGCGGCTACGACGTGACGTTCCCCACCAGCATCAACGTGGGCCCGATGCAGGCGCGCAACCTCCTCGAGCCCCTGGACCACTCGCTCCTGCCCAACCTCGCGAACCTCGCGCCGGAGTGGCAGAACCCGTCCTACGACCCGGGCAACGCCATGTCCGCGCCCTACATGTGGTGGACCACGGGACTCGCCTACGACACCGAGAAGGTCGCGTCCGAGCTGACCTCCTGGGCCGCGCTCTGGGATCCCCAGTACAAGGGCAAGATGGCGATGCTCGACGACTACCGCGAGGTGTTCAGCGCCGCCCTCATCCGGCTCGGGTACGACATCAACACCGTCGACGACGGCCAGCTCGACGAGGCGCTCGCGCTCCTCCAGGAGCAGAAGCCGCTCCTGCGCACCTACACGACCGACGACATCGGGGCGCTCTCCTCGGGCGATGTCCACGTCATGCACGCCTGGAGCGGCGACGTCTACCAGGTGACCCCGGATCGCCCGTCCGTCGTCTACACGATCCCCACCGAGGGCGGCGTCCGGGGCTCGGACACCATGGTCATCCTGGCCAACGCCCCCCACCCGGTTGCCGCGCACGCGTTCATCAACTTCATGCTCGACGGCGAGGTCGCCGCGGGCAACACGAACTACATCGGCTACATGGGGCCCAACGAGGCCGCCAAGCAGTACATCGACCCGGCGATCCTGGCGGACCCGACCGTCAACCCGCCCGCCGACGTCATCGCCACGCTGGACGAGATCCTGGACCTCGGGCCGGACGAGGTGAAGTACACCGAGCGCTGGACGAAGCTCCGGGCAGGCGCGTAGCGGCGCGGCCAGGCGGCGCGGACGGCGCACGACACGGCGGGAGGCGGCGGCATGCAGCGCAGCCGGCGGGGCGACGCGGCCCTGGTGGTGCCCGGGCTCGGGTGGCTGCTGGTCTTCTTCGCCCTGCCGCTCGCGATCATCTTCGTCGTCAGCCTGGGCCAGCGTGACCAGTACGGCGGCGTCCTGTTCGACAACCTCTCCCTCCAGGCCTACCTGCGGGCGCTGGAGCCGGACTTCCTGCCCACCGTCCTCAACTCGTTCAAGTACGCGTTCGCCACCACGGTCCTCGCGATCCTGGTGTCCTACCCGATGGCGTACTGGATCAGCCGCTACGGCGGCCGCCACAAGGCCCTGCTGCTGGTCCTCGTGATGCTGCCGTTCTGGACGAGCTGGGTCATCCGGACCTACGCGTGGATGATCCTGCTGCGCGACAACGGCGTGGTGAACGGGGTCCTGGGCCTCGTCGGGATCGGGCCGTTCCAGATGCTGAACACGGACATGTCCGTGATCTTCGGCATGACGTACGGGTTCCTGCCCTTCACGATCCTGCCGCTGTACGTCGCCATCGACCGCGTGGACACGAACCTGGTGGCCGCCGCGCGCGACCTGTACGCGAGCGGGCGCCAGGCGTTCATCCACGTGACGCTGCCGCTCACCAGGCCGGGCATCGTGGCCGCCGCCATCCTGACCTTCATCCCCACCCTGGGCGACTACGTGACCCCGGACCTGCTCGGCGGTGCCCAGACCACGACGGTGGCCAAGGTCATCCAGAGCCTGTTCCTCTCGTCGAAGGACTGGCCGTTCGGGGCGGCCCTAGGCTTCCTGATGATCGTGCTCACCGTCGTGGGCACCGTGGCCGGCCTGCGCTTCCTGCGCCAGGAGGTGCTGGGCTGATGCAGTCCCGCGGCTCCCCGTTCCTGCGCCTGTACGCCTGGATCGTCTACATCGTCCTGTTCGCGCCGATCGTGGTGCTGATCCTGTTCAGCTTCAACGACTCCAAGCGCAACTTCGTCTGGCGCGGCTTCACGCTCAAGTGGTACCCGACCCTGTTCGAGAACGACGCCCTGCTTGCGGCCCTCGGGGTCACGCTGCAGGTCGCGCTGATCTCGGTCGTCCTCACCACGATCATCGGGACGCTCCTGGGGCTGGGCCTCGCCCGGCTGCGGCAGACCCGGGCATCAGGCGCTGCCGACACCCTGATCCTGCTCCCGATGGTGACACCCGAGATCGTCATGGGCGTGAGCCTGCTGCTGTTCTTCGCGCTCGTGTTCAACGCGAACGGCTCGCTGCTCCAGATCGCGGTGTCCCACGTCGCGTTCTCGATCAGCTACGTGACGATCGTGGTCCGCTCGAGGGCCGTATCGCTCGACCCGCGGATGGAGGAGGCCGCCCGGGACCTGGGCGCCTCGCCGATCGCGACGTTCCGGTTCGTCACGCTGCCGCTGATCGCGCCGGCGGTCGTATCGGGGGCGATCCTCGCGTTCGCCCTCTCGTTCGACGACCTGATCATCACGTCCTTCAACGCGGGGGTCGGATCATCCACGCTGCCGCTCTACATCTACTCCCGGATCAAGTTCGGCGTGACCCCGGAGATCAACGCGATCTCCACGATCGTGGTCGTCGCCACGACGATCGCGGTCCTCGTGGCCACGCGCACCAACGCCCGCCGCGCGCGGAGCAAGCCGCTGGAGGAGAGACCACGATGACCGAGGCGACCGCTCCCTGGAGCACGACGCCACCGCTTGAGCCGATCCGCACGACGCGCCGTGTGCGCTTCCTCGAGGACGAGCAGTTGGACCGGCTGCGCGAGGCGACGCTCCACGTCCTCGAGACCGTGGGCGTGAAGTTCCCCAACGAGCGGTCGCTGGAGATCCTCGCCTCGGGCGGCTGCCACGTGGACCGGGCCACCCAGGTCGTCAGGTTCCCGCGCGACGTCGTGATGCGCGCGATGGCAACGGTGCCTCGAACGTTCACGATGGCCGCCCGCAACCCCGACTTCGACCTCCACCTCGAGGAGGGCACGTCCTACTACACGCTCGACGGGTGCGGCGTCGCGGCGATCGACCCGGAGACCCGCGAGGAGCGCCCGTCGCGCAAGTCCGACCTGGAGGCGCAGGCGCGCGTCGCCGACTGGCTGCCCGGCATCGGCTTCGTCTGGCCCACGGTCTCCGCCCAGGACTACGGGCGGACAAGCCAGCTCCACGAGATCGACGCGGTCTACAACAACTCGGTCAAGCACTTCCAGGCCATGGTCATGGGTGAGGAGGCGGCGCGATTCGCCGTCGAGATGGCCACCGTCGTGGCAGGTTCGGCCGAGGCCTTGCGCGCCCGCCCCGTGCTGTCCAACTTGGTGTGCTCGGTCGCGCCGCTGGCCCAGGACCACGCGGGCCTCGAGTCGGCCCTGGTCATGGCCGAGGCCGGGATCCCGGTGGGCATCCTGTCCATGCCGACCCTGGGCACGACGGCGCCCGCGACGTCGGCGGGGGCACTGGTCGTGGGCGACGCCGAGTGCATCTCGGGGATCGTGCTGCTCCAGCTCGCCTACCCGGGCACGCCGGTCTTCCACTCGATCATGAAGGCCTACGCGGACCCGCGCACCGGGATCTACGTGGGCTATTCGCTGAACTCCGGGACCGCCCGCTACGCGCCCACCGAGATCGCGCACCACTGGGGCGTGCCGTCGATGGCGGCATGCTTCGGGACCGACTCCCCGCTGCCGGGGACGTGGCTGGCAGCCTCCGACGTCGCCCATGACCCCGTGCTGGGCGGGCTCTCCGGGGCAGAGCTGGTCACCGGGATCGGGCTCGACCGGACGTACACGCTGCTCACGCCCGAGGGCATCTTCCTCGACTACGAGCTCTACCAGCGCGCCCGGTACGCGCTCCAGGCCCTCGACGTGTCCGACGAGACGCTGGCGCTCGACGTCATCGCGGACGTGGGTCCCGCCAACCACTATCTCGCCGAGGAGCACACCCGCAAGCACATGAAGCACGCGCTGGTGCGCGGGCTCGAGCACGATCTCGTGGGCAGCAAGTACCGCGACCCGATCGAGGTGGCCCGCGAGCGGGCGGCCTGGGTGCGCGCGAACCACCGCCCCGAGCCGCTGGGCGCGGCGGAGCAGGCCGAGCTGGGCCGGATCCTGGAGGTCGCGCGGGCCGCGCTGGGGTAGGGTCTCGTTCGGGGTAGGGCCTCGTTCGGCGGGTCGTCGTTCCGCGACGGCGGCCCTCGTTCCGCCATGCCCCGGCGCGAACCGAGAGAACCAGCGGCGTTGCGCTGATCGTTGCGCCGATCGTTGCGCGGTGGAGTGGCGGGAGCGCATGGGAGTCGAACCCACCGCGCGACGCCGGGCGCCGCGCCGGACGGTTTTGAAGACCGCGAGGGGCACCGGCCCCTACCCGCTCCCCCGTGCAGATGGCGACGATACCGCGCGGACTGCGAACGCGGGCCGTGCCGCGGGCCTGACCCGTATGATCCCGGCCATGACGACGCGCCCCGACGGTCCCGACCTCGCCGACATCCCGCCCATCCGCCTGACCGAGATGACCGAGTGCGGCGGCTGTGCCGCGAAGCTGGGCGCCGACCTCCTGGCCGCAGCGCTCGCGGGGATCGGCGCGGCCGGGGGCGGCGCGGATGGCGGGGCGGCGGGTGGTGGCGTGCCCGACCCGGACCTGATCGCCGGGCTCGACCCGCCCGACGATGCGGCGGCGTATCGCGTGGCCCCGGATCTCGCGGTGATCGGGACGCTGGACTTCTTCCCGCCCCTGGTGGACGACCCGGTCGCCTACGGCGAGATCGCCGCGGCGAACGCCCTGTCCGACGTGTTCGCGATGGGCGGACGGGTCCTCTTCGCGCTCTCGATCGCGGCGTTCCCGGAGGACTTCCCGAGCGATGCGCTTGCCGCGGTCTTCGGGGCAGCCGCGGCGAAGGTCCGCGAGGCGGGCGGCGTGCTGGCGGGCGGCCACACGATCCGCGATCCCGAGCCGAAGTACGGCCTCGCCGTGATCGGAGTGGCCCACCCCGATCGTCTGTTCCGCAAGGGCGGCGCCCGTCCCGGCGACGTGCTGCTGCTGACCAAGCGGCTCGGGACAGGGTTCCTGGTGAGCGGCCGCCGCTCGGGGAAGACGACGGATGCGCAGCTCGACGCCGCGATCGCGCAGATGCGGACGCTCAACCGCGCCGCGGCCGAGGTGCTTGCGGGGCACGATGTCCGCGGAGCGACCGACGTGACGGGGTTCGGGCTGCTGGGCCACGGCCTCGAGATGGCCCGCGCGTCCGGTGCGCGGCTCGTGTTCCACGCAGCCGATCTGCCGGCGCTCGACGGTGCTCTCGACCTGGCGCGGGCCGGCGTGGAGACCGGCGGCGCAGGGCACAACCGGCGGTTCACCGCACCGGCGCTCGCGGTTGGCGCCGGGGTGGCACCGGAGCTGGTGGCGCTCGCCCACGATCCGCAGACGTCGGGCGGGCTCCTCGCCGCCGTCCCTGCCGCCGATGCACGGAGTGTCATCGCGGACCTGGGTGCGGCAGGCGTGGAAGCGTGGCAGATCGGGCACGTCGAGGATGCGCTCAACGGCGTGCCCGGCGTGGCCCTCAGCTAGCCCTGCACCCTCGGTCAGCCCTGCTCGAAGGTCCCGTCCATCCAGTCCGGATCGTCGACAAGGAGGGCCCGTAGCGCGAGGTACCGCTGGTGCTGCTCCGGGCTGTCCGCGTTGGCCCGGTAGCTCGCGGCATCGGCGAAGACCGCCACCAGGAAGGCGGTCTCCTTCCCGTAGGGATCCTGGTCGGGCTTGAACAGGTAGCTGGCGAGGAACCCCGGGACCTGGAATTCGCTGAAGTGCTCGCCGTAGGCCACGAGCTCCTCGTAGCGGCCGGGCTGGGGATGGAGTCGAGCGATCGAGCCGTACATGGTGGGACGCACCTCCTTGGCCGCGCAGCCTGCGCCGATCCACACGCCGCCACAAGCGACAAACGACGGCCCGCCAGGCTCCCACCGGGTCCGCCCGCGCGGCCCCGCGCGCGCTGGGCCACGGCCGGCCGGACCCCTATCCGGACAAGGATGGAATCGCCGATCAATCCGCGGAGGGACAGCTCCCGGGACTGGGCCAGGACCGGGGTCTACCCCTCCTGCAGCTCCGCGTCGGCGCGGGCGAGGATCGCCTCGATCGCGGCCAGCACGGACGGGTCCACGGGATCCACCACCGGCCCGTCGAGGATCGCCTTCACCCGCTCCCGGGCCCGCTCATACATTGACGGACGTCCCGCCGCGGCCCACGCGTCGTACGGCTGGCGCCCGACCAGGGAGGGCTCGTAGAACTCCCCGCTGCGCGACGCCGTCCGCGTGGACGGCTGGGCCAGGAAGTTGCCGCCCGGCCCCACCTCGGCGATGTCCTCGAACAGCTCAGCGCCGGCGCGCCCATCAACCCCGGCCGCGAGCCGGAGCGCCAGGTGCGCGAGCTCGTTGTCCACCAGGATCTGCTCCAGCACGAGCGTCTGGTCCCCGTCGAGCTCCCCGTACCCAACGATGATGTCGGCGCCCGCGGAGATGGACGGCAGCATCGTGAGCAGCTTCTCGATGCACGCCTCTGGCCCGATGTCGTGCGCATCCGTCGCGCACCCGGCCGCCATCGTCGGCAGCCCGTAGAACCGGCCCATCGTCGTGAGCGCTGCCGACTGGATCCCCATCTCGGGCGTGCCGGCCAGGAACGCGCCGGACCGGAAGTCCATCGAGCCCACGGCGGATCCGTACTGGATCGGCCGCCCCGGGTGGGCCAGCTGGAAGAGCACCACCGACGACAGCGCCTCGGCGTTCGCGAGCGCGATATTGCCCAGCAGGGAGCCCGGCCCCGTCGTCCCGGGCACGGGCATCGGCAGCACCGTCACCGGCACGTCCCACTCGCCAAGCTCGAGGTACGCGTCGAGCATCTCGCCGTCGTGCACCAGCGGCGCCACCGGGCAGTACACCACCGACGCCAGGTGCCGCTCCCGGGCCGCCTCGCGCCCGCCCGCCAGCGCCTCCAGGATGGCCCCCAGGTACGAGGCCTGGTCGCGCCGGTGGAGCTCGTGCTGGCCGTGCTTCGAGAGCGTCGTGAGCATGGCCGCGAACTCGTGGAGCGGCCGCGAGGCGACGGGACGGTCGTTGGCCGCGACCGGCGGCCAGCCCATCACGGTGAGATCGCAGGCCTGGAAGACGCGCATCGCATCGACCGTGTCCTGCCTAGCCCATACCGGCGCTCGCCCGTCTCGAAGTCGCGCATGAAGGCCGCGGTGCCGTCCATGGCGAAGCGGGTGACGCCCGATGGCACCGGCGTAGTCGTACGCCGGATTGCGGGCGCCGAACGTGAACGACCGCGGCGCCGACGCCACCGACCGCTCCACCAGCCGATCCGGCATTCGCACGAGCGCACCGGACGCCCCGCCTTCGGCCCTGGTCTCCACGAGCGCCCCCGCCTCCACCAGCATCGGCAGGGCCAGCTCGCCATGGACCCGGACCCCCACCTCCTCGAGGATCCGCAGCGACGCCTCGTGGACGCGCCCGATCTCCGCCTGGGACAGGAACGCCGCCTCGTAGCGCATCGGATCAGGCCTCCATCGACGCGTAGGCCGCCTGCTCGAGCCGGAGCAGCTCCTCCTCGACGCCGTCGGCGAAGGGCAGCGGCTCGTGCCCGTCGATCGCCGCGGCACACCTTCGAGCGGCACTCCTCGAGGATGTCCGGCCGGCCGGCCGCTTCGAACCGGTCCCAGGTCGAGTGCCAGCCGATGCCCGGGCAGCAGCCATTCACCGCCGCGCACGGCCGAGCGGGTCTCCACCCGCGAGAGGAAGTCGCCCACCGGACCCACCTCCTCGAGCGCCGCCACCGGGTCCGTCTCGCCGGCCCCCAGCCCGATGCCCCGGTACAGCCGACGGCAGGAGCGGTAGATCTCCACGTCGAGCAGGTAGCTCTCCAGGCACAGCGTGGACGCGCCGCCCAGCGATCCCGGACCGATGACGATGTCCGGCCACGAGAGCACCGGCAGCATCCAGTTGATCGTGCGCTCGTAGGAGGCCTGGATCCCGGGCACGAAGTGGTCCGTGCCGCCGTTGGACGAGGTCACCGGCAGCCCGTAGAAGCGGCCCATCTCCGTGGCGGCCGCACCCAGCAGCGCGTGCTCCGGTCCGCCGCCCGCCCATCGACCCGACCGCGGTTCCATCGCGGCCAGCGCTGGACCGTAGATGACCGGTGTCCCGGGTTGCGCGGCCTGCACGAGGCAGATGGCGCCCAGGACCTCCGCGTTGCCCGACACGATCGTGGAGCGCAGGCCCGTCGGCGCCGAGGTGCCCATCATCGGCATCGGCATGATGCAGATCGGGATGTCGTAGCCGACGGTGGCCAGGTAGGCGTCGGTGTGCTCCTGCTCCATCGCGAGCGGGCTGACCGGGCAGAACAGGACGCTGTACGGGTGCAGCTCGCGGATGCGCTCCTTCGAGCCGTAGATCGTCTCGAGCACCTGGATCAGCCAGGCGCCGTCGGCGGCGGTCGCGATCTCGTCCTGGATGTGCTTGCTGAAGAGGCCGTGGGCCTCCCGCCAATGGCGGACCGACGGGCCGGGGCCGCCCTCGCCGTCGACGCCGGAGGTCACCATGCGCCAGTAGGCGCCGATGTCATCGATGGTGTCGGCCAGCCGTGTCGCGTTCGCCCAGTCGTCCCAGGTTGGCGCGCGGCGCTCGCCGGTCACCGGGTCGTAGACCATGGTGGTCTCGCCGTCCGGCATGAGCGTGCACTCGCCCTGGTTGAGGCGGACCGCGAAACCCTCGCGACGCGCCCCGAGGCTGAACTGCTTGGGCGAGGCGGCCAGCGATGCCTCCACGAGCGAGCGCGGGAACCGGACGCGGCGCTCGCCCTCGTCCACCGTGGCGCCGGCGTCGCCAAGGATCCGCCGGGCCTGCTCTGAGTCGACGCGCATGCCCACGCGCTCGAGCGCCTGGAGCGACTGCTCGTGGATGCCGGCGATCTCGTCGTCGGTGAGGACTCGCAGCTGGGTCGGCATCGGGGCGGCTCCACGGGGGTGGCTGGTGGCCATGGCAGGCGACGGACCGGACGCGCGCCGAGGCTAACATCGCGACCGGGGCGTCAGACGGCGCCGGACCGCTTGGTGAACCGGGCAATGCGTTGCCCGGGCTGGTGGCGGGACCCGGCTTGCGCTGGGTCCGACAACTTGCGCTGGGTCGGACAATTGGATCGTGCGTCCCGCTGGCGACAGCCCCTGGAGGTCCAGCGATGCAGTTCGACTGGCGCGCAGACGCGCTCCTCGTGGTTGCTGCAGCCGTGATGGGCTGCGGGCAACCATCGGCGGTGGGCTCTCCCGCCTCAATAGGCTCCCCGGAGGCGCCGGTGATGGCGGCATCAATCCCGCCCAGTGCGCGACCAGTTCCCGCGGTGCCCGACGTGTCGCCTGCACCATCGGCCCCCACCGCGTCATCGACCCCTACCGCGTCGGCGGCAGCGGTGCCACCGGCATCGGTGGTACCGGCGTCCGGCGGGACAACGTTCACGTTCGATGCCATCACGGTGACCCTGCCGGCGGGGTACGTGGCGGACAGCGAGGTGGACGAGGGCCTCGGCTTCCGTCCTGAGGCCCCCCTTCTCACCGCGCGGACGGCCGAGGCCAACCCCTCCGCCTTCCGACTGGGGCACCTGATGCCCAGTTGGGACGAGGGCGATCCGGAGGCCATTGGGACCAGCGTCGTCCAGGACTACTTCGCGCCCCTCCTCGGCAACGTCGGCATTCTGGGCTTCACCGGTCGCGAACTCGAGGTCGCGGGCGCATCGGCCTACGAAACCGTGCTGGTCTCCAACCGGTCCACGGATGGGGAGTTCCTGATCGTCGACATCGTGGTCGTCGATACCGACGCGGCCGGACTCTATCTCGAGCTCATGAAGGCGTATCCGGCCGATGCGGACGTGCCCGAAGGCGTGTTCCTGCCGGACCTCCGCACCATCGCGGAGTCCGTGGCGCTCCCCTGAGGTGCCAGCCGGGAGCGCACCGAGTGCTCCGGCAGGCGGCAAGCGGACATCGCTCGCCAGGCTGTCGCCCACCATAGGGTGTCGCCCGACTTGACAGTCTCCGGTAGCCTTACCGGGCATCGTGCGAACCAGGATCATCGTCGCGCTCGCAGCCCTCATGGCCGCCTCCGCCCTGGTCGCCGCACCCGGTCCGGCTGGCTCACAGGGCACGAGCGACGCCGCGGGGATCGACCAAGGGTCACTGACTCGGATCTCGATCGCGCTACCTGTTGGCGCTGCGACGACGGCGAGCTACGAACAAATCACCTCGATGGCTTCAGCCAACCGGCTCGGGCCGGCCGCGGCATTTGTCGAACCGGCCCCGTCGACCGCCGCCCCCGTGAAGCCCGCGATCAGCCAGCCGAACCCGAAAGGCACGAAGGTGCCCAAGAACTACTGGCGGTTCGATCCCGACATCAGCTGGTACGGGCCACACTTCTACGGCTCGGGCACGGCGTGCGGCCAGAAGTACACCCGCGAGATCATGGGCGTCGCCCATCGCTCGCTGCCCTGCGGCACGCTCGTCACGTTCCGCAACCCGAAGAACGGACGCCAGGTCACCGTCCCCGTGATCGACCGCGGACCGTACGTGGCCGGGCGGACCTGGGACATGTCGAAGGGCCTGTGCGACTACCTTGATCACTGCTACACCGGGTCGATCGAGTGGCGCTGGGGCCGCTGACGGCCTGAGGCATCGCTAGGGAGCCTGGCATGCGACTGCTGCACATGGTGGCACTCGGCGGTGCACTGCTGATCGCCGCCGCCTGCGGGTCATCGACGCCGACCGGGCCGGCAGATGGGGCGACAGGCGAGCCGACTGCAGGGCCGACACTCCCGACCGCCGATGCAAGCGCGCTCCGCTACACTTGCGACAGCCGATTCCCGTTCACCGCTGACCTGCTGACCCGCCCTGGTGGCGACGAGCTGGCGGCCACCCCGCTGGCGGCCGCGCTGCGTGCCCACCTCGCGAAGCAGGACCTGGACATCGACTGGCTGCCCGACTCCGGGTGGACGCTGCTGGGCGAGGACGAGACTGGCGCCGCGTTCATCGCGCCCGGCGGCGACACCGGGCTGCTCACCGTCTCGCTCGACCACGTCGGTCGTGTCTGGGCCGTGAACGGCTGGGGTGACTGCCAGCCGATGCGGGTCCTTCCGCCGGGCCTGGGTGATGCGACGTGGGCCTTGCCGCCCGAGGCGGCGATCGGGCCTGCCACCACTGAGTTCGTCGCGCTCGTCACGGAGCGGGACTGTGCGTCCGGCAGCCCGTCGGTGGGTCGCGTCGTGGGTCCCGACATCCTGCTGCTCGAGGACCGGGTCCTGGTCACGTTCGGCGTGCGCCCGCTCGGCGGGGACGCCCAGACCTGCCAGGGCAACCCGGCCACGCCGGTCAGCGTGGTGCTGCCCGAGCCGCTCGGCGACCGCAAGCTGCTCGACGGGTCCACGCTGCCCCCGCGGGACCCCACCGCCGAGCCGTAACGGCTGCGGCGCCCGTTCCCACAGGTTGCCCCACCTGGGGGGCGTTTCGGGGCCGTCCACGCACGGCCTGCGTCGCAAACCCCGAGTTGCGCGCCCGGACCACGCTCACGACCCCCGGATCTGGCCCCGCACGTGGGGCGGCGTGCAGGAACCCGCCCGGCGACGCACCCCGGTGGCTCAGCCCTCGGCGATGGGCTCGTTCGTGCGGTCCACGAGAAAGCGCCAGTCCACCGGTCCCTGTTCCAGCCAGGTCCAGGCGAACCGCCCCGGATGCTCGGCGGCCAGCCGCACCGACAGCCCGGACGAGTCGTGGTCGTTCGTGACCTCCATCGACTCGCCCGGCTGGAGCCCGAACAACGTGGCGAACAGCAGCTCGTGGCGGGGATCCATGGGCATGCCGCGCAGGTCGATGCGCGTGGGCTCGGACATGAGTGCGGACTCCTTGACGACTGGCGGCGGGACGCAACGGGCTTGAAATGTACGGTAGACGACGTGTAAAATGCAAGCCATGCAGGCCATACCGCCGCTCGACCGCCATGCCGCCCTCGCAGACCCGTCCCGGCGGGCGCTGCTGGACGCGCTCCGGCACGCGGACGGGAAGCCCCAGGACGTGCGGACGCTGGCGGCCGCGGTCGGCCTCCACCCCAACAGCGCCCGGGAGCAGCTCGCCCGCCTCGCGGATGCGGGCCTGGTGCGCGTCGCGACGGCGGCCCCTGCCGGACGCGGCCGTCCGGGCCTGCGCTACCAGGCCGTGCCTGAGTCGACCAGCGACCCCTTCCGCGTCCTCGCCTCGGCCCTCGCCGAAGGACTCGCCAGCGTCCCTGGTGGGGCTGCGCTGAGCACCGCCGCCGGTGAGCGCTGGGGCCGCGAGGCCGCGGCCACCCTCCCCCCGACCGACCGCGCGAACGCGCTCCACGCGGTTGTCGCGCTCATGCACGAGGCCGGGTTCGCGCCCGAGCCCGTCGCCGCGGGCGACACCGAGGTCCGCCTCCACGCCTGTCCGTTCCTGCCCCTCGACCCGCGTCACCTCGACGTCGTCTGCGGCGTCCACCTCGGCTTCATGCGCGGCGCGCTCCGCGAGCTCGAGGCCCCTGTCGACGCCACCTCCATCCACCCGTTCAGCGAGCCCGGCGCCTGCAGCGCCCGCCTGGAGACCCGCCCCGATGCATGAGACCGCCGACGCCGACATCGCCCCGATCCTGGAGGCACTGCGCTCCGTGATGGATCCCGAGCTCGGCGTGAACATCGTGGATCTCGGTCTGGTCTACAGTGTCCAGCAGTATGACGACGGCGATGTCTACGTGACGATGACAGTGACCACGCCCGCCTGCCCCATCGGGAGCTTCCTCGAGCAGCAGGTCCGCTGGGCCGTCATGTCCATTCCGGACGTGGGGGCTGTCGAGGTTGAGGTCGTGCATACCCCGCCCTGGTCGCCTGCCCTGATGACCGACACCGCCCGCGCGACCCTCGGGTGGTCGTCATGACCACGGACGCCGCCCCTTCGGCCCCTTCGGCTCCATCGGTCCGGCCCGCCCGGACCCGACCGCGAGCCGAGGTGCCGCGACCCTCGCTCCGCCGCGTGGCTCTGCTGATGCTGGCAGCCGTGTCGCTGATCGCGGCACTCCTGGGTGCGCTCGCGCTCCTCGGCGTGCCGTCCACCCCTGCCGGTCCGCGGTTCGCGGGTTCCCACGGCCTGCTGATGACCCTTGGCTTCCTGGCGACGCTCGTCGCGCTGGAGCGCGCGGTGGCGCTCGACCGGGCGTGGGCGTACCTGGCGCCGGCCGCATCAGGCGTCGCCGGCCTCCTGCTGGTGGGCGGCGGCTGGCGCGAGGCCGCGCTGGTCCTCATGCTTCTCGCGGCGCTCCTCTACCTCGCGGTCTACGTGGAGCTCCTCCGCCTCGACCCGTCCCTGCACACGTTCGTCCAGGCGTCGGGTGGCCTCGGCTGGCTCCTCGCAGCGTCGCTCCTCGTCCTCGGCAGGCCTGTCGCCGACGCAACGCCGGGCCTCTCCGCGTTCCTCGTGCTCACGGTGGTCGGCGAGCGGCTGGAGCTCGCGCGCCTCGGCAACCTCACCGCAGGCAAGAAGCGCCTGTTCGTCGTCGCAGCATCGCTGTTCGGTGCAGGCGTCGCCCTTGCCGTCATCCAGCCGAACCTCGGACTGCGGCTCGGCGGCGTCGGCCTGATCGCCCTTGCCGCGTGGCTCGCCCGCTTCGACATCGCCCGGCGCACCGTGCGCATCCCGGGCGTCACCCGGTTCATCGCCCTGTGCCTGCTCGCGGGCTACGTCTGGCTCGCCGTCGGCGGGGCCGCCTGGCTGGCGTGGGGCATCGACGCGACGCCCCTCCAGCGCGACGCGATGCTGCACGCGATCTTCCTGGGCTTCGTGATCTCGATGGTCTTCGGCCACGCGCCGGTGATCCTGCCCGCCGTCCTGAAGGTGCCACTGCCGTACCACCCCTGGTTCTACGGGCACTTCCTGCTGCTCCAGGCCGGACTCCTGGTGCGTGTGATCGGCGGCGATGTCTTCGACCAGACCTGGGCCTGGCAGGCCGGCGGCGTCATGACGGTGTCCGCGGTGCTGCTGTTCCTGGTGGCGTCGGTGACATCCGCGGCCGGGGCGATGTGGTCGATGCGGTCCCCCCGCCCGAGCCGCCCGACCGGCTAGCCCGGCGCGGTTCAGGCCGTAGCCCCCCGGCCGCGCCCGATCAATTCACCAGAGACTCGATTCCGCCCTCGGCGTGCGGAGGTGGACGGCCGCACCTCGACCAAGAAGGCACGAGCCACGCTCGCGGATGCGCGATCGGGTGCGCAGGTGAATTGCCCGACGGCTGAAGTCGATGCGGGGGCTCGGGGGCGTGACGGCCCGGTCCGGAGCCCCGGGGCGCGGCTCAGGCCGCCGGGGCGCGGCTCAGGCCGTCCTAGCGCGACGCCCGCAGGTGCTCCACCAGCGCATCCAGCCCCAGCACATACCCGGCCGGCCCCAGTCCCTTGAACGTCGCGACCGCCACGTCGTGCAGGTAGTTCACCCGCCGGAACGGCTCGCGCTGGTCCGGATCGGAGAGGTGGACCTCCACGAACGGCCGCGCCACCCCCAGCAGCGCGTCCCGCAGGGCGACGCTCGTGTGGGTCAGGCCGCCGGCGTTGATCACGACGCCGTCGAAATTCCGCTCATGGAGCCGGTCGATGATCCGGCCCTCGTGGTTCGACTGGAAGAAGGCGAGGCTGACATCGACAAGCTCCACCGCGCGCGCCCGCACCCGGTCGTGGATCTGGTCGAGCGTCTCCGAGCCGTAGATCGAGGGCTCGCGCGTGCCCACCAGGTTCAGGTTCGGCCCGTCGACCACCAGGACCCGGAGCGTGTTCACCCTACGACCCCAGCGGCTCGAACGTGGCCGTGAAGTGCCGCAGCTGCGCCGGCTGCTTCGCGATCCGGTACCCGCGCAGGGACGCGGAGCGCTTGGCCACGTCCTGGGCCACCTCGATCACGTAGTCGATGTGGCTCTGCGTGTACGTCCGGCGCGGGATCGCCAGGCGGACGAGGTCCATCGGCCCCTCCACCTCGGTGCCGTCGGGGCGCTTCCCGAACATGACCGTCCCGATCTCGCACCCGCGGATGCCGCCGGCCCGGTACAGCTCCACCGCGAGCGACTGGCCCGGGTACTGGAGCGGCGGGATGTGCGGCAGCAGCGCCCGCGCGTCGAGGTACACCGCGTGCCCGCCGAACGGCATCACGCAGGGGATCCCCGCCTCCACCAGCGCGTTGCCCAGGTACTCGGTCGACTTGATCCGGTAGCGCAGGTAGTCCTCGTCGACGACCTCCTTCAGCCCCTGGGCCATCGCCTCGAGGTCGCGGCCGGCCAGGCCGCCGTAGGTCGGGAAGCCCTCGGTCAGGATCAGCAGGTTGCGGCACTGCTCGGCGAGCGCGTCGTCGTTCATCGCCAGCCAGCCGCCGATGTTGACCAGCGCGTCCTTCTTGGCCGACATCGTCATGCCGTCCACGAGGGACCCGATCTCCCGCACGATCTCCTTGACCGACCGATCGCCCTGGCCCGGCTCGCGGGTCTTGATGAACCACGCGTTCTCGGCGAACCGGCAGCCGTCAAGGAAGAGGGGTTTGCCGAACCGGTCGCAGACCTCGCGCACCGCGCGCAGGTTCGCCAGGCTCACCGGCTGGCCGCCGCCCGAGTTGTTGGTGATGGTGATCACGACCAGCGGGATCGCGTCGCCCCGCTCCTCGAGCAGCCGCGCCAGGGCCTCGGTGTCCATGTTCCCCTTGAAGGGGTGGATCAGCGCGGGCTGGCGGCCTTCGGCGATGACCAGGTCGATGGCCTCGGCGCCCGTGAACTCGACGTTGGCGCGGGTGGTGTCGAAGTGGGTGTTGTTCGGGACCACCTTGCCCGGGCCGCCGACCGCGGTGTACAGGATCTTCTCGGCGGCGCGGCCCTGGTGGGTAGGGATGACGTGCTTGAACGGGAAGAGGTCCTGGATCGCCTCCAGGAAGACGAACCACGACGGGGAGCCTGCGTACGACTCGTCACCGTGCTGGATCGCGGCCCACTGGTCGCGGCTCATGGCGCCGGTGCCGGAGTCGGTCAGGAGGTCGATGAGGACGTCGTTCGCGTGGAGGCTGAAGAGGTTCCAGCCGGCCCGCTCGAGGGCGGCCTCGCGCTCGGCCTCGGTGGTGAGCCGGATCGGCTCGACGGCGTGGATGCGGAAGGGCTCGATGATGGTCTGCCAGCGGTCCATGACGGCGAGGATACGCCGCACACCGATCCCGGAACGCCGGATTCCGACGGGCCCCGGCGACGGGGGCGCAGGCGGTGACGGCGCAGGCGCAGGGCGGGGCGGTCGCGGGTTTCCGCGCCGCGGCTCACGGTTTCTGCGGCGCGGCCCGCACCTTCAGCGCCTCGGCCCACGTGGGGGGCGAAATCGCGCCAGCCACGCACGGTCTGCGTGACAAACCCCGACTTCCGCACCCGGACCACGCTCAGGACGCGCCGAAACGGCCCCCACGTGGGGCAAACCGCCCCTTCCAGGCTCGACGCCGTCGGTATCCAGCCTCGACGCTGTCCGCATCCGAGCGCGACGCCGTCCGCCACGCGGCCGAGCGCGACACCACGCGTGCCCGGGCACGAATGCCCGAAAGGGCATGCGCGGGGGCTGGTGGCCCCACAGGTCGCGCAGTATCGTGTTGCTGCGTCCACGCGCCACGTTCGAGGATGACCGTGTCAGACTCGTCCCTGCTCAGGGTCGGCTCCCGCGATCCACGCCGGCCGACGGGTACCGGCGTCCGCACGGCGTCGCCCGCCAAGCCAGGAGCCGGCGCCCGCACGGCAACGCCAGCCGATGACCTGCGCGAGGTTGCACCGCTGCTCGGGGCAGAACCGCGAGACCCGTCCGCCTCGTCCCTGGCCGCGCTCCAGCGGTTGGCCGGCAATGCCGCCGTCGGCTCGGTCATGAGGACCGTCCAGCGGTCCGTTCCCGAGGGGCTCGCCACCAGCCCGGCCACCGAGCGGCTCGCCACCCAGCTTGACGACGAGGACGAGGAAGGCGCCATCGCCACCTTCGAGGCACTGGGCGAGGACGAGACGGACACGGTCCTACGCAGCCGCGTCTGGCAGGACATGGGCACGTCCGCGTTCGGCAACGAGACGATGCACCGGGCGATGGTCGCCACCGGGTCGCGCGGGCTGCTGTTCAGCAAGCTCCTGT
Organism: uncultured Chloroflexia bacterium; assembly: GCA_963748625.1. Lineage (GTDB taxonomy): Bacteria > Chloroflexota > Limnocylindria > Limnocylindrales > CSP1-4 > CAIXZV01. Next base: position 626,593 of record CAVVJT010000007.1, read on the forward strand.
GGGAGTTCGACGAGGGCACGGACTTTGGGCAGGTGCGCGAGCTTGTCAACACGGCCCCAGAGCCGCAGCGGCGCCAGGTCATCACCGAGCCGTGGTTCCGCGACGAGTTCACCAGCATCTGCGACAACGAGACCATGGGCATCGCCGTGCGCCTGCTGGGCCCGCCGCTCGTCAACCAGCTCGACTGGATGATCGAGGAGGGCGTCGACGAGCCGGAGTTCGTGCGCCTGATCGAGCAGTCCGCCCCCGACGACCTCCACGAGGCTGCCCGTGATGAGCCGCTCATGAGCCGGCTCCGCGACGAGGTCCCCGCGGAGTCGCGCGTGTTCACCGCGCTCGTCTCGGCCGGCTCCGTCTCGCCGGAGGGGGAGACGGCGGCGGCAGGCCGCTGGACCGAGGCCGATGCCGCGATGCTTCGGGCGGCGACGAGGCGGCTGGGCGTCATCGGCGCCCGCGCTGCCGCGCGCGTGCCGGCCGCCGTCAACGCCCTGGACGAGACGTCCTACGAGGCATTCCGCACCACGCTCGGGGCCGCCGGATCGGACACGGAGCGGGCGTACATCTGCAAGGGCCTCGCCGCGGGGCACACCATCACGGAGCTCGAGGAGTTCGCCCTCCTGATCCGGGGCATGAGCGACGACTGGCTCCTCCTCAACCTCAACGTCGTCCGGGTCACCACCACCGGCGACACCAGCAGCGGCGCCGGCATCATCCAGCAGTTCCACAACAGCTGCGGCCCCACCTCGGTGCAGACGGTCGTGGCCCAGTCCGATCCCGTGTACGCCCTCACCCTCAACTCGTCCGGGCCCATCGGCGCGGCCCCGGACTTCGCCCTCTCCAGCCCCGAGACGGTCCAGAACGACCTTGCGGCGGCGGAGCAGGGTGCCATCCTGAACGCCCACGCCATGGGCAACTCGGGCAATGCCCCGGAGGACCGGGAGCTGGGCGGGACCCAGACCAGGGGCGGCGCGTGGGTCGAGGACGACATGAACGCCCGCAGGGCCGCGACGGGGGTCACCTACGAGCGGAAGAACGTGCCGGGACAGATCGGGGTCGAGGAGCTCCTGGCCATCCTCACCGTCAATCTCGGGATGGGGATCGAGGTTCCCATCATCGTCGGGCAGACGCCCGGTGCCTACTCGCACTACGTCGTGGTGATCCGCAAGGAGGGCGACCGGTACCAGATCCACGACGTCTGGGCGGGCCAGACCGTGTGGCGCACGTCCGAGGCATTCCGCTCCGGAACCCTCAACCTGCCCAGCAACCACCTCATGGTCACGGCCGTCGCCGAGCCGACACTCGCGGCCTAGGAGAGGACCACGGCGATGGACTCGGCGATGACCGGCACCCAGGAGCATGACGACCGGGACCAGTCGCGCGACGAGCTCCTCGCCGTGGACGTGCCGGCGATCCTCGCCGCCGGGATCTCCGACGGCAGCGGCGCCATGCGGGGCCCCGTGCAGGGGACGGCGTCCGCTGCGGCGGCGGTCCAGCTCGGGGAGGACGGGCTCCCGGTTGAGATGCTCGGGCGGATCCTGACGATGATCCATCGCCACACCCTCGCCGCTGCCCGAGCGAACCAGGACGTGATCGTGGAGGAGCCGGCGAAGCGCGGGTTCCCGCGCGCGGCCGCCATCGTGCGGGCAGGGATCGAGGCCTGCCGGGACGATGCCGACTACGTCCTCTTCGCGCGCTGGCTCGCGAACGTGTACGGGATCCTCGCCCTGCGCGCGGCCGATCCCGCGGCCGATCCCGGGCCCGCCATCGGCGCAGCGGATGCAGACCCCGCCATGCCGGGCAGCTGACCGCGCCACACGGCTGACCGTGCCACAATTCGGCATCCGTCGCGCACCGTCGCGCGACTGGGATCCGGCAGCGACGTCCCGCGCCGCCCACCTCCGAGCAATGACGACAGCGACGTAGGAGCACCACGCGTGCAGCAGGCAACCGGCGCCGACGGCGCCATGCACACCGAGGGACGCGGCCGGTGGCTTGGGCTCGCCACCCTGAGCCTGGGCGTGTCGATGATCATCGTGGACGCCACGATCGTGAACGTGGCCGTCCCCTCGATCATCTCGGACCTCCAGATCGACTCGACCACCGCCGAGTGGATCAACACGATCTACGCCCTGGTCTTCGCCGCGCTGCTCATCACGCTCGGCCGCGTCGGTGACGTCTTCGGCCGGCGGCGGCTCTACCTGTTGGGCCTGGTGATCTTCGCCCTCGCCTCAATGCTCGCGGGCGCGGCGCCCACGGGTGAGCTGCTGATCCTCGCCAGGGTCTTCCAGGGCGTCGGCGGCGCGATGATCCTGCCGGCCACCCAGTCGATCTTGAACACGAACTTCCGCGGCCGCGACCGCGCCATCGCCTTCGGCATCTGGGGCGCCACGATCGGCGGCATGGCGGCGATCGGCCCGCTGATCGGCGGCTGGCTCACGACCAACCTGAGCTGGCGCTGGGCGTTCTACATCAACATCCCGGTCGCGATCATCGCGTTCTGGGGGACCATGCGGTACATCGGCGAGTCGCGGGACGAGGGCGCGAAACCCGGGCTCGACCCGTTCGGCTTCCTGCTGATCACCTTCGGTCTGGGCGCCTTCGTCTTCGGCCTGATCGAGGGCCGCACGTACGGCTGGTGGGCCCCGACCGCGACCTTCTCGATCCTGGGCTGGACGTGGCCGTTCGAGGCCATCTCGATCATCCCGATCGCGATCGGGTTCGGCATCGTGGCCATCTTCCTGTTCCTCGCGGTCGAGCGGCGGCGTGCCCGGCAGGGCAAGTTCTTCCTGTTCGACGTGGAGCTGTGGTCGTTCCCGGCCTTCCGCTACGGCAACCTCGCCGGCACGATCGTGTCGCTGGGCGAGTTCGGGCTGCTGTTCGCGCTGCCCCTGTTCCTGCAAGCCGTGGTCGGGTACTCCGCGTTCGAGACGGGCCTCGTCTTCCTGGCGCTCGCCGTGGGCTCGTTCTTCGCGGCACCCCTGGCGGCCAAGGCGGCCAACGCGTGGGGTCCCAGGCGCGTGGTGACGCTGGGCATGTCGCTCGAGGCCATCGGCATCATCGCCACGACGCTGCTGATATCCACCGAAGTCACGGGCCTGATGCTGGCGATCCCGCTGTTCGTGTACGGCCTTGGGGTGGGCTTCGCGACGGCGCAGCTGACCTCGATCGTGCTCTCCGACATCCCGCCGCACCGGTCGGGCCTGGCATCGGGCGCCAACTCGACGATGCGCCAGGTCGGCTCGGCGCTGGGCATCGCGATCCTGGGCACGGTGCTGTTCGTGTCGCTCTCGAACGGGGTCGAGCGCAACCTTGCCGAGGTTCCGGGCCTGCCGCCCGAGGCAGCCGAGGGCATCGCCGTGGCGATGGAGCAGTCAGCCGGCCAAGCGCTGACGGGGATCAAGGAGGATCCCGCATACGCTGCGGTCGTCCCGGGGATCGAGGACGCGTTCGTCGATGCGACGAAGCTGGCCGGGTTCGTCGCCACCGGGTTCGTGCTGGTGGGCGTGGTCCTGAGCCTGCTCCTGCCGAAGGGTGCGGCCCAGCACGGGGCGATGCACGAGCAGGTTGAGCCGGCGAAGCTCGATCCGGACGCTGAGGTGGCGACCGCGCCTGCGGTGTAGCTCCGGCCGTCGTCCCCGCGGGGCACTCGCGCCGCGGGGCGCCGCCACTTCTGCGCCGCGGTCAGCGGGGCGCCGCCACTTCTGCGCCGCGGTCAGCGGGGCGCCGCCACTTCTGCGCCGCGCCCCAGCTGGGGGGCGAAATCGCCCCGGTCACGCACGGTCTGCGTCACAAACCCCGACTTTCGCGCCCAGACCACGCTCAGGACGCGCCGAAACGGCCCCCACGGGGGGCAGAGCGCAGGGACGGTGGGCCAGAGCGCACTCCGCTACTCTGCCCGCATGTGTCGCAGCATCCGCCAGCTCCGTCGCGCGCCTGAGGCCGGCCCCGCCACCACCGGGGAGGCCCACGCCGCTGCCCTGCAGTACGTCCGCAAGGTCAGCGGGTATCGGACCCCGTCGGCCCGCAACGCACCCGCGTTCGACGCCGCGGTCGCCGAGATCGCCGCCATCACCGAGCGCCTCATCGCCGCAACCGGCACCGACATCGCCGAGGGCCCCGACCCGTTCGCCGACCCGGTGACGCGACGCGCGCTGATCGCAGCCCGCGACGCGGGGAAGCCGCCTCGGACGGCGACCCGGTGACCGACGGCAACCCGTTGACCGACCGCACCCCGGAGACGAGCCCGGCGACCGCTCTTGCCCCGCGCCCGAACGCCGCCAGCTCGCTCACCGGCCCCGCCGGCACCTGGGCCGCCCCCACCTGGTGGCGCCGCCCGAGCCTGGACGCCATCGACGGCCGCCTCGTCATGAACGGCACCGACCTGGAGTCGCTCGTCCGCGAGCTCGGCGCCCCGCTATTCGTGTACGACCTCGGCGCCCCCGTCGAGAACATGCGCCGCCTCCAGGCCGCGCTCGCGAGGACCGGCCTCCCGTACATCACCCGCTTCGCGCTCAAGTCCTGCCCGGACCCGCGCATCCTCGCGGTCCTGCGGGCCATGGGCGCCCCCGGCGCAGTCCTCCGCAGCGTGGGCGCACCCGGCGCACCCGGCGCACCCGGCGAGCCCGGCGCGCCCGAGAGCGTCGGCATCGACGCGTGCTCCCCCGGCGAGGTCACCCACGCCCTCGCCCACGGCTGGGAGCCCCACGAGATCAGCCACACCGGCACCAATGTCTCGGAGCGCGACCTCGACGTCCTCCTCGCCCGCCCGATCCACATCAACCTCGACGGCGTGTCGCAGGTGGAGCGGCTCGGGCGGCGCGCACCGGGCCGGACCATCGGCCTGCGCGTGAACCCCGGCGCCGGCGCGGGCTACACGGACCAGCTCTCGTACGCGGGCGACCGGCCGACCAAGTTCGGCATCACGCCCGACCGCCTCGACGATGCGCTCGCGGCTGCCGCCCGCCACGACCTGCCGATCGACACGATGCACTTCCACGCGGGCTCGGGCTGGCTGGGCGACCAGCTCGACATGTTCGAAGCGGCGCTCCGCAACGCGACCCGCCTGCTCGACCGGATCCTGGCCGCCGGGCACGCCGTCTCCGAGGTGAATGTGGGCGGCGGTCTGGGCGGGGTCGCGCGCGACGAGGAGGTCCCCATCGACCTCGACGCCTACGCGCAGGTGGTCGCCGATCACCTCCGGCCCTACGGCGTCACCGCCGCGTTCGAGCCCGGCGATCTACGTCATGAAGAACGCGGCCGTGCTGCTGGGCGAGGTCGTCACGGTGGAGCGCCGCGGCGGGGTGACGTTCGTGGGCCTCGACGTCGGCTGGAACGTGGACTGCTCGTACTTCATCTACAAGTACGCGAAGGAGATCCTGACCACGCGCGACCCGCTCCGGCCGCGCACGCAGCTGGTCACGGTCGCGGGGCACATCAACGAGGCCGGCGACGTGTTCGCCGAGGACTACCCGTTCCCCGACGTCGCAGAGGGCGAGACCGTCGCGCTCCTCAATGCCGGCGGCTACCTCCAGGCGATGTCGATGACGCATTGCCTGCGCCCACTGGCCCAGGCCGTCTACCTGGAGCGCTAGGGCGCGCGCACGCCGGAACCTGGAGCGCGCGCACCCCGAGCCCCGTTTGCCCCAGCGTGCCCGAGCCCCGTTTGCCGCAGCGTGCCCCACGTCGGGGGCGAATCCGCGCTGCCCACGCACGGTCTGCGTGCCAAACCCCGACTTTCGTGCCCGGACCACGCTCCGGACGCGCCAAAATGGCCCCCACGTGGGGCGAGATGCAGGATCTGGGCAACGGCCGCGGCACGCCGCGCCCGACCGCCGATCGCGCCCCGTACAAACAGCGACGGCCGCCGCGGGGGTCCCGCGCCGGCCGTCTCCCGTCCGCCGGATCGGCGGACTACGTGTTCAGCGATCTACTTGTCGTGGCACTGCTGGCAGGTGCCCCGGTTGTCGATCCGGAGCAGGTTGCTGTCGGTGCCGCGAGCGGTCGACGTGCCCGGCCACGGAACGGCCTGGCTGTTCGTGCCCATGCTCGCGTTCGAGCCGTGCGAGACGTGGCACTTGACGCACTGCAGGCCGGGGCCGTTCGTGGTCGCATGCCGGAACGTGAAGATCGCGTCGCCGGAGTTGGTGTGGCCGGCGCCGCCCGGGGCGTTGTACCGCGTGTGGCAGGTGGAGCACCACGCCGTCACGTTGTTGAGGTACTGCGGGGCGAACGTGTCGCCCGGCTGCCAGTAGTCCAGCGTCGTGTAGAGGTAGTTGGCAGCGACATCGGGGATCGTGACGCCGCGTCGCCGCACCGCTCTCCTCCGGGATCGGCTTGAGGATCCGGTAGTTCCCGTTGCCGTGCGGATCATGGCAGGAGCCGCACGTCATCGGAGATCGTCGGGCCGGCGCCGGCGGTGCCGAGGGCCCCGTTGCCCCAGGCCGTGCCGGTTCCGCTGACGGCATGCGCGGACGTCGTGGTCGCCGGCGTGCCGAGAACCCCGACACCGGTGCCGATCGTCGTCGGTGCGGTGTTGATGACGGCATGGTCGAAGCCACCGCCGCGGAGGCCGCCCTCGACCGTGGTGCCGCGGGTGACCGTGGTCACCTTGGCCAGCGACGCCGGCACGTACTGCTGGCCGTCCTGCACGTTGGTCGTGGCGCCGGTGCCCGAGGTGCCGTGGCAGGTGTAGCAGAGGGACGTCTGCGAGGGTTGACGAGTAGATTCGCCGCGCGGGCGGTGTGTGCGCGGTGGCAGCCGGAGCAGCTGTCGGTCGTGGCCGAAGCGCCCGCAACGATGCGGACCGTTGTCGGCGAACACCGGGGCGGCGAGCAGCAGCCAGACGGCAGCGCCTGCGAACAGGAGCGCCAGTCGCTTCAAGGCTGGTACCTCCAGTGTCTCTCATGGAACTCGGACGAATCTGGGCACGTCCCTTGCCCTGACCTCGAGCGTTGCAGGCTTCCACCTCCATCTCCCAGGGCCTAGTAGCCCCACACCTGGACACGATTGTTCTCGCGGTCCGTGACGTAGACCCGCGCGCGGTCATCTGCCGCCACGCCATTGGGGAATTCGAATTGGCCGTCGGCAATCCCTTCGACGCCGAAGTCGGCGAGGAAGATCGGCCGCAGGTCACCGCCGGAGCCGGTCCGGTAGAGGTGCACGGTGTGGCCGGTCGCGTCGACGACGTACAGGTGCCCGGTGTCGTCGATGGCGACACCGCGCGGCAGGCCCAGGGAGCCGGCAGCCGCCCCGCGGTCAGCCCGGACAGCTCCGCGCCCGTCTCCGGGTCGAGGATCACCAGCCGGCCGCTGTTGCTGCTGGTCACGTAGGCGTGGCCCTCGGCATCGAACGCGATCATGTTGGGGAAGTCGAACTGGCCTTCACGGCCAAGCGTGCGTTTGAGCGACCCGTCGAGGCCGAACACCTCGATGCGGTGGTAGGGCGCACTGAGGTCGGTGACCCAGAGATCGCCATCGGGCCCGAAGGCGATGCCGAGCGGCTGCCAGTTCGGGATCGGCTCCGCGGGCAGGAAGCGTGCGCAGGTAGCTCCCGTCGGCGGCGTAGATGTAGATCTCGCCCGAGGAACGGTCCGTCACCCACACCTCGCCCGTGTCCGGGTGGACCGCGAGGTAGACCGGGGTGTGGCTCTTGCCGTCGGCGGGCGGCTGGAGGACCGCGACCTCGCGCCCGAGCCGGTCGAACAGCCGGGTCGTCCTGGCGCCACCGGCCTCGGTCACGTAGATGCGGTCGCCGGTCGAGTCCACGGCGACACCCATCGGCTGCTCGGCCCCGTACACGCTGTAGAGGTAGTGCGGCGGCGCATCCTCGCCGATGGGCGGCACGAGTCGTGTTGATCGGCTGGCGGAACAGCAGATACCAGGCGGTCAGGAATCCCGATCAGGAGCATGAAAGCGAGGAGCAGGAACAGCAGGATGAGGAGCCGGCGCCTGCGCTTGCGCTCCTCCTCTTCCTCGTCGAGGCCGGGGACGACGGGCGGCACGTCCGGCCCGGCGGCGGCAGCTCCGGCTGCGACGGCGGCTGCGGCTCCGGCTGCGACGGCGGCGGCTTCCGGGGCGGCGGCGGCGTCGGGCGGCGGCGGCCTCAGCGGTCGCGCCTTCGGCAGCGACGGGTGCGGAGTCCGGGGCGGCGTCCGGCTGCGGGATCGGATCGGGTTCCATGTCAGCCATTGCTGCTCGATGGATCAGTGCTCGGGGCGGGGCTCTCCTGCTCGCCCGCATCGGCGACGCCGAGCCGGCTGAGGCCCCAGCTGGCCGCGATGCTCTCGGGATCGAGCTCGAGCGCCTTCCGATACCAGCCGACCGCTGCCTCCTGGTCGCCCTCGTTCTCCGCGACCAGCCCCAGGCCGACCGTCGCGTCAGCCGCAGCGGCTCCCTCGGCCAGCGGGAGGAGGAGCTCCCTGGCAGCGGCGAACTCCTTCGCGACCAGGGCGACCATGCCCCGCGCGTACTCGCGCCTGTTCGGGCTGGCCCAGGGCCTCGTAGGCATCGGCCATGGCGGCGTACGGGTCCGGCCACTCGGTGGGGATGAACGTCACGGCCTGCCGCTGCGCCTGGACCGCCTGCGCCGGCGACCCCGCACCCATCTGCGCGAGGCCCAGCTGGTACCACGACGTCGGCGTCGGTGCGATCGATGCGCACCGCGGACTCGAGGGCCGCGACGGCGTCGTCGAACCGCTCCTGCTGCACCGCGATGACGCCAAGCCCGTAGTAGGCCTGCTCAAGGTCCGCATCGACCTTCGCGAACTCGCCGTCCTTGCGCACCGTCACGATCTGCCGGTAGACCGGCTCCGCCTTGTCGAGCTCGCCGCCAAGCTGGAGGACCGTCGCCTTGCCGAGGAGCGCCGCGACGTGGTCCGGCTCGATGGCGAGCACCTCGTCGTACTGGCCGATCGCGTCCTGGTCCCGGCCGACAGCAACGTAGGTGGCAGCCAGGTTGAGGCGCAGGACGATCTCGTCGGGGTGCTCGCGAACCGCCGCCTCCGCTTCGGCCAGCTTGCGTTCCGCGAGGGTGGGCCCCGGGTCCCGGTTCTGGTCGAGCACGTAGCCGATCACCAGGAGCGGCGTGACCACCACGATCACGAGGGCCATGAGCCTGACGAGGCGTCGGAGGGTTGTGCTCGACATGGGGATGGGCGTTGGGCTCTTCGTTGCTCGTTCGTTTTTCACGCTTGACCAGGCCAGCACAAGCAAGGCTGGTGGCCCGCATCCATCATGGCACCGTGGCGGGCCGGTTCCCATAGGCCGGGGGATAGAGAAGGCCGGGCGGAGAGGCCCGTGGTCCTGTATCCACCGGCGTCCCGGGCCGGCTTCCCGCACTTGCCCCACCTGTGGGGCATTTCGCCACCGTCCCAGCACGGTCTGCGTCGCAAACCCCGACTTTCGCACCCGGACCACGCTCACGACCCCCGGATTTGGCCCCCACGTGGGGCGGACTGCGCGCTGGGAGCCGGGGCGGACCGCGCACCGGGAGCCGAACCGGGAGCCTAACCGGGAGCCCAACCGGACCGCGACCTCTCCCCTGACCGGGCGCGCACCACCGAAGCTGCCGCCGCGTACCCCTCGTAGGCAGGCGCCCGACGACGACGGGTCAACGCGGTCCCGCGCAGCCACGATCGGTCGCGCGATGCCGGGTCGGCTGCTGCGAGACACCAGCCGGTCGGGGCAGGCGCGTCCAGCTCCGCCACCAGTCGCGCCAAAGACACCGACATCCCCCGGGAACGCGACCGCGAGCAGGTCCCGCGCGCCCGCGATCCTCGCCGCGACATCGGCCGAGTCGAGCACCACGCACAGCACCACCACCCGCCGCACCTTCCAGCCGAGCTCCTGCGCCGCCCGCCGCGCCTCCCGCACGTAGAACGAGAGGCTTCGCTGCAGCCCGCCGATATCGGGCAGGTCGGTCTTGGTCTCCTCGACGATCAGCGTCCCATCGGCCTCCCGGAAGGCAAGCAGGTCGATCCAGCCGCGTGGGCCGCCGTCGCCGATCAGCACCTCGGTCGCCACCTCCCAGCCGCCCCGGCGCAGGCGTCGCGCAACGTACCCGTTCAGCCAGGCGTGCACGGCGTCGAGCTGCCGCTCCCGATCCAGAAAGTGCCGCCCATCCAGCTCGAGCGTCGCGCGCAGCCCCAGCGCCGTGAGCAGCGACTCGACGACAAGGAGATCGAGCACCTGCGCCTGCCCGGATTCGAGGCGCCAGGTCGTCCCCTTCGACGTGCCGGCGCGCTCGGCGAGCTCCGCCTGGGACCAGCCGGCCAGGTGCCGGGCGTCGACGATGGCCTGGGCGAAGGCCGACCTGGCGGTTGTCGTCGTGAGCGCGATGCGGGTGATGGGCATGGCACCTTGATACCCGGCCGGACTCACGTAGCACTCATTTCGCACGTATCCGCCGCTTACGGCGCCGCCCACAGAACCGCCGACAGACGCCGACGCCGCGACCGGGTAGCATCGCCAGCGCATGACGAACCCGAATTCCGACGCCGAACCGAACGCCGACGCTGACGCCGACCCCGACGCCGCACACAACCCCGACCCCGACGCTGCCCACAACCCCGGGCCCTCCCTCGAGCGCCAGGCCACCCGTACCCGCATCGTCGCGGTCCGGGGCGCACGCGTCGAGATCAGGGACGACCGCCTCGCCGGCGAGGAGCCCATGGTCATCCGCGCGGCAGGACCGGGCCAGGCAGCCCATCGACGTCGCGGTCACCATGCGCACACCCGGCCACGAGCAGGACCTGGCGGCGGGCTTCCTCTACACCGAGGGCCTGATCACCTCCGCCGACGACATCGATGCCATCGACACCGGCGACCCCGCCACCCGCTCGAACCCCGACGACGAGGTCCTCGTCCACCTCACGAGCCCGCTCGACACGTCGCGCATCGCCGAGCGCAACTTCGTCGCCACCGCGTCGTGCGGCATCTGCGGCAAGGCCTCACTCGATGCGGTCGAAGTCCGCTGCGACCCCCTCCCCGACGGCTTCGCGGTCGCCAGCGAGACCATCCTCGCCCTCCCCGACCGCCTCCGTGAGGCCCAGCGCGCATTCGACGCCACCGGCGGCATCCACGCGGCGGGCCTCTTCACGGCGGCCGGCGAGCTGATCGCGATGCGCGAGGATGTCGGCCGGCACAACGCGCTTGACAAGCTCATCGGCTCGCAGCTCCTGGCTGGGCGGACCCCCCTGCACGACACGATCCTCCTGGTCAGCGGCCGGGCCGGGTTCGAGCTCGTCCAGAAGGCCGCGGTCGCCGGGATCCCGGTGATGGCCGCGGTGTCGGCGCCGAGCGACCTGGCGGTCGAACTGGCGGAGCGCCTCGGCCTCACGCTGGTCGGGTTCCTGCGGGGCGACGGCTACAACATCTACGCCCGGGCGGACCGGATCAGGATCGAAGGCGCGTAGGCCCGGGGCCGAACCGGCCGCGCCGCGCCGGCCGCGCACCCGAACCGCGCCGGCCGCGCCGACCGCCGCGTCGCCGGTTTCCCGCATGTCGCCCCACCTGTGGGCCAAATCCGGACCGCGCACGCACGGACTGCGTGACAAACCCGGACTTTCGCGCCCGGACCACGCTCAGGACGGTCCGAAACGGCCCCCACGTGGGGCAGAGCGCGCCCTACGGAACCGGGACCTCAGTCGTCCGCGCCAGAACCCGAACCCGCCGCGCCAGAACCCGCCGCGCCAGAACCCGCCGCGCCAGAACCAGAACCCGCCGCGCCAGAACCCGCCGCGCCAGAACCCGAACCCGCCGCGCCAGAACCACCAGCCGCCGCCGCAGCACCCGCCGCCGACGTGTGCGGGTTCAGCGGCCATGTCACACCCTCGGGCGCCTGCTCGCCGGACTCCGAGCCGGACCCCGACGTGGGCTGCCCGAACGCCGGCGACGTGACCGGCAGCACCTGCTCCTTGTGGCAGCGCGCGCAGTACACCGGCTGGTGGCAGTACGCGCAGGACTGGTTGCCCTGCTCGCGGATCACTGCAGCGTGGTTCGTCGCCATCTCGTCATGCCCGATCGAGATCGCGCCCGTCGAGTGGCAGTTCACGCAGTAGTCCTGCGCATGGCACTCCACGCACGTCGTCTGCGCCGGGTCGATCGAGGTCGCCACGTTCGCATGGTTGAACACCCAGAGATCGTCCTGGTGCGTGCTCGGCGGCTGGCCCAACGGCAGAGAGGCAACCGCCGGCCCGATCTGCGGGAACGTGTGGCACGTGTTGCAGGTGGACGGGATCGATTCCTTGGTCGCAACCCCATCCTCCACCCGGAAGTGCCCGCCGTCGTGGCAGCGGAAGCAGCCCGGGTAGTCCTGGTGCCCCTTCTGGTTCGGCGTAGGTCGCGGGGGTCACCTGCATCGCCGGCAGCGCCGTCTGCGGATACAGGTCCTTCAGCGCCACGATGGCGCCGCGGATCTGGGCCAGCTTCGTGGCGTAGATGTCCGGGTAGTTCACCTGGTACCACGCCTCCAGCGCATCGATCTCCGCGAACGCGGCCGCCTCATCGGGGTACGCGGCCCACAGGATGCGCATCGACTCGCGCTTGATGAACGGCAGGGAGTCGTCGATCGTCCCCACCTGGAGCATGTAGTCCACGGCGTCGCGCGGGTTCGTGATGTCGTGGCCGACGCGGTTGTGGCAGTCGTAGCAGCTGACCTCGGTCAGCTCCCCGAGCGCCTTGATCGCCTCGATCTCGGGCTCGACGTTCTCAACGTCGACGATGTGGGACTGCGCAGATGTACTCGACCTCCGAGCCATCGGCGCGCGTCGCCACCACGTAGTCGATCGAGGCGCCGTTGAGGCCGGTCCCCGCGTACTCCATGGGCAGCGCGACGTGGTTGTGCACGCTCCGGTCAACGTCGAACGGATCGCCGCCCGTGGGCCGGACCATCAGCCCGACGAACTCGCGGCTGTTCTCGGAGTCCTCGGAGAACGACTCCTTGGAGCGCACGCTCGCGAAGGAGCGCTGCTCCAGCGAGTGGCATTCCCGGCACGTGTCCTCCGTGGTGGGGAGCGCGGTGTGCTCGGGCGGGTGGATCGGCGTGGGGTACGTGCCCAGCACCGTGTCGATCAGCTGGCGCGTGCCGTTCATCTTGGCCTTGACCCAGCCGGCGATGCCTGGCTCCACGTGGCACTCGCCACAGGTGACGTTCCGGTGCGGGCCCGAGGAATAGGCCTGGAGCTCCGGGGCCATCGTGTGGCAGCGGCCGCAGAAGTCGGCGGACTCCGTCCAGGAGATGACGGTGACGCCGGCGTAGATCCCCACGAAGCCCACGGCACTGAGCACCAGCAGGAGGGCAAAGAGGCCACCGCGCGATTTCGGCAGCCGGATGCGGAGCCGCCGGCCGCGCAGGTAGAACGGGCTCCTGCGCTTGGCCGGGGCGCCCGAATTGGACTCCGAAGCCGAAGCCTCCGCCGATGCCGACTCCGACGTTGCCGATGCCGAAGCCTCCGCCGACTCCGACTCCGGTGCCGAACCTTCGAAACCCGACTCCGAAGCCGAAGCGATCTCGGGGGCGTCGACGTCGGCCGCATTGGCGGCGGTCTCCTCGACAGGACCCTCGGGATCGCTCATGCCCTACTGCCTCAGTTCTGGATCGCGGCCAGTGCGCGATCCATGTCGGAGCGACTCATCGCGCCGATCCGGACCTCGCGGACCGTGCCGTCGGCACCGATGAAGAAGTGCGTGGGGATCCCCATCGTGCGGTAGCCCGCAGCGATGTCCGCGTTCTCGTCCACCAGGATCGGGAACGTCAGCCCCGCGCGGGACGCGTACCCGGCGATCGCGTCGGCCGGCTCGTTCATGAACACGCCGACCACATCCACCTTGTCCTTGTTCGCGAGATACGCGGCCTCCACGTCCGGCGCCTCATTGCGGCAGTCCGGGCACCACGAGGCGCCGAACGTCAGCCACACCGGCCGTCCGGACGACAAGTAGGTCGAGAAATCAACAGGCTCACCGTCGTAGGTCACCCCGCGGAAGGACGGCGGAACCGTCCCGATCTTGGGGGCATTCGCGGCGGCGGCGGAACCCAGGTCCACCTCCGTGACCCCATCGGAGGAGGATGCGCCGCCCCCGATGAGGAAGGCGGCCAGCCCGATGACGCCCACGGTGATCGCGATCACCACGATCGTCTGCAGCCGTCCGGCCGAACGGCCAGCCGGCCGCTCCGCCACATCCGCTGCACTCATAGACGAACTCCCTTCACACCAGACCCGGGCTCAGCCCAGGCCGGAGTAGCTGTGGAGCCCGCCGAAGAACAGGTTCCCGAAGTAGGTGAACAGCGTGGCCACGAAGCCCAGGACCAGCAGCCAGGCGGCGCGATCGCCGCGCCAGCCGCGCATCACGCGGGCGTGGAGGTAGGCGCCGTAGATGAACCAGGTCACCAGCGACGCGGTCTCCTTGGGATCCCAGCTCCAGTAGGTGCCCCACGCGGTGTCGGCCCAGACGGCGCCCAGGATGATCGTCAGGGTCAGGAACGGGAAGCCGATGACCACGGCGCGGTACCCGATCTCGTCGAGCACCTGCGGCTTGGGCAGGCCCCAGCGGCCGCCATCGGAGTCGGAGAGCGAGGCGCCAACCCCGGACCAGCGGGCGATCCCGCCGATGAGACCACCGACGACCGCGCCAAGCAGGAGGCCCGCGAGGAGCCCGGTGACCTGGCCCATGATCAGGCGCCGACGATCGCGCCCGGGACCGCGCCGATCAGCATGCCCGCGGCCACCATCACCCACCGGCCCTGGAGCAGGAACAGCAGCGAGGCGGCGAACGCGATGGCGAAGGAGCCGTAGGCAACGATCGCGACCGCGACGTGGACGGTGAGGAGCAGGTTGTTCTGGAGGGCGGGGACGAGCGGCTCGACGGTCGGCCGGAATGGTTGCCGCGTACAGCAGCATCGCCAGCGCGACCGGCAGGGCGATCAGGGCGAGGATGCGCTGGTGGTACTTGTGCTCGAACCAGGAGTACGTGACCAGGATGCCGAAGGCGAACGCCATCGAGAACTCGTACATGTTCGCGAACGGCCCGTGGCCGGTCACAACGGCCCGGAACACCATGCTGGCGCCCAGGAGGGCGGTGGCCAGCCACACGAAGATGGACGCGTACCGTCCTAGCTCGCCGGTGCGCGGGCCGGACATGAAGCCCACGGTGCCGCCGGCGCCTGAGCCAGGACCGCCCGCCGTCTGCATCCGCGCAGCGCGGACGCCGGAGACGGCGTAGAAGATGTAGAGGACGAGCGCGAACGCCGTCATCAGGATTGACGCGATGAACGCGTACTCGGACATCTTTGCCATGGTGGGGACTCCCTCAGCCGTTCGCCGGCGTTCGCAGCGCCGTGCGGATGTCGTTGACGATGCTTTCGAACTCGGTGCCCTGCGCCACATCCTTCTGGGTGAGGGTGGCCAGGGCCAGGACGGCGCCGCCGTTCGGACGGCTGGTGATGCGGCCCCACACGCGCTTGTGCGGGAACATGAAGCGGATGGCAAAGCCTCCGAAGAGGAGGAACGAGCCCAGCCACACGAGGGTGACACCCGGGTCGCGCGCGACACTGAGCCGGGTGTACTGGGTCTCACGGTCGAATGTCACGTCGAAGCCCGCAAGACTGGCGGCCTTGCCCTGGTCGATGACCTCCTGGGCGATCGGCGCGTTGTCCTGCCCGTGCTGCCAGACCTGCACCTCCACCTGCCCCGGCTTGATGCGCGGGTCGCTGGAGCCGGTGGTGCCCAGGACCCAGAGCGTCTTGTCCGAGTCCGGCACGGACCAGATGGCGAGCTGGCGGTCGTCGGCAGACAAGGACCACTCGTAGGGCAGGCCCTCGGAGATGAGGACGGCTCCGTCCTCGCCCTTGATCGTCATCGCCGCCGCCGAGCCGAAGCCGGACTGGTAGAAGGTCGTGTCCTTGTAGCGCAGCGGGTCGTTGACCCGGATGACGTGCTCATCGATCTTCTGGCCGTCCTTGTACAGGACGACGGTGCTGGCGTAGTCGATCGGCTGGCCCGTGGTGGTGTCGTACGAGTCCATGAAGTCCAGGACCTCGAGCGCGAGGCCCGCCTCCGCGCCCACGGCCCGGGTGCTGCCCTCGGCCACGGCGAAGCCGCTGTCGCGGTAGCCCCAGGTGCCGCCGATGATCGCGCCTGCCAGGATCAGGATGATCGAGACATGGGCGATGAGGCCGGCGAACGAGAGCCAGCGGTGCTTGTCCGCGTAGACGTGGACCGTCCCGTCGTCGGCGTCGAGCACCCGGTAGCCGCGCTTCTTGAGGACGCCCTGTGCGGCGGCGGTCGTCTCGCTCGCGGACTGGCGGGACACGATCGCCTCGTGCTGGGGCGCATGCTCGAAGAACGCTGCCCCCACGTCCACGCGCGGCTTGGTGGCGGTCCGCCACATGCCGGGCGTGCGATGGACGGAGCAGGCGATCAGGCTGATCGTCAGGAACGCGACCAGGCCGCGGAAGATCAGCGAGTTGAAGATGTTGAATGCGTCGACCGCCGCGAGCGGGTCCGTCCAGCCCCCGAATGTCGGGCGGATGCCGTCAAGCCAGTCCGCGCGCGAGGCCGGGTCGGCCCACACGGTGGACGGCGCCTGGATCACGAGCGAGCCGATCACGCCAAGCACGGCGATCGCAAGCATCACGACCATGGCCACGCGCATCGAGCTCAGGAAGTGCCAGAGGCCTTCCAGCACGCCGTCAACGCGGTCCATGGCTGAGGGAGACGCGGTTGCGGGCCGCGTTTCGACCTTCTGGGTCATCGCCAGCCTCCTCAGATCCCGAACGGCGTGCCGAAGGTCGACAGCCGCCCGAGGGTGTTGGTGAACATCAGGACGCCGAGGATCACGAGCAGGGCGCCCGTGACCAGGTTGACGGCGTGGTTGTGGCGGCCGAACCAGCTCATCCGGCGGGCGACCCAGGAGGCGCCCATGGCGACCGCGATGAACGGGATGGCGAGGCCGGCGGCGTACGCGACCAGGAGCAGGGTGCCCTGGGCGAACGTCGCCGTGGCGGTGGCGATGCCGAGGATCCCGCCGAGGATGGGCCCGATGCACGGGCTCCAGCCGGCGGCGAACAGCAGGCCGAAGACGAAGGAACGGGGGTAGGCCGGAGTGCCGGGGCGGCTGGCGACGGCGCTCGATAGCGCCGCTGCCCGTGCCCGGGCCGCCGGCCATCACGAGGCCGCCGCCCATGGAGGGCATCACGCGGGTGTCGCGCCAGAGCGCGCGGACGTTGATGACGCCCGCGACCTGGAGGCCCATGAAGATCATCAGCGCGCCGATGATCATGTTCAGGTAGCGCCGGTCCACGAAGGCGCCGATCACGCCCAGCAGGGCGTAGAAGGCGATGAACACGAGCGAGAAGCCCGCGCTGAACGCGAGGCCGTGGAAGAAGGCCGGGCGACGACCGGTGGTGCCCTCACCGGTCGCGCCCAGCATGTAGGAGACGTAGGCAGGAACGAGCGGCAGGCAGCAGGGGGATGCGAAGGACGCCAGCCCGCGCCAGGAAGGCGAGGCCGATGCCCAGCACGCTGCCGAGCTCGAGAGCGGTCATGGCTCAGGCTCCCACCGCGCGTGCGCCGGTCCTGGCGGGATTGACGTTCCCGGCCGGGCTGGCCGACGGGGCGGGGCTGGCCGAGGGCGCTGCCGACGGGGCCGCCGACGGGGCGCCGGAGGGCGCTGTCGACGGGGCAGCCGGAGCGCACAGGCATCATCGAGTTGCGTTGCCAGCGACTCCAGGTGGGACTTGGCCGTCTGGGCGAGGTCGGTCGTCGGGTCGATCTCGACGACCTGCTCCCACTCGCGCTGTGACGGCTGTCCAGTCCGGTTCGGCCTGGTTCAGGTAGAGGAACCCGAGGTCGTAGTGGACCTCCTGGTTGTCAGGGAACTTCGTCGGCGAACGCGGTCCACACCTTCTCGGCGTTCTCGACGTCACCAACGTTGAAGTAGACGGCGCCGCGCGCGAGGACGGCCCGCTCGTTGTCCGGCTCGATGGCGATGACCTTGTCCAGCCACGTGCCGGCCGTCTCGTACTCGCTCGACCGCGTAGTACTCGTTCGCGAGGGCGATGCAGCGTCTCCACGTCCTCGGGGTTCGCCTGGAGCTTGGTCATCAGCTCGGTGATCCTCGCCGCGTCGACCGTCGGGGCGCTCGGCCTGCGCGGTGCGCCGTACCGGTGTTGCCCGAGGTGATCGGCGCTGCGGAGGACGAGCTGCCGAACAGGAAGTTGAAGCCCAGGAACCCGACCACCAGGACGCCGATGATGGAGAACGTGGCGATGTAGAGCCGCTTCCAGGGGTTCGTGGCGGTCGCAGCAGCCGGCGACCGGCGCCGCCTTGGTGGCGGCTGGCCACCTTGCGCGCCTCGCGGCGATCCTTCTTGGTGGGCCGCTTGGCGTTGGGCGCCATGTCCGCGTGGGCGCTCGGCGTCACCGAGGCGTACAGCGCGGCCAGGTCCTCGGCGTCGGGCTCGCCCTCGATGGCGGCCGCGACGTCCTCGGGAGACTCGGCCTCGTCGGCCGGCTCCGCGACGCTCGTCAGCCTCGGTCGTCGGCGTCCACTGCAGCGGCATCCGCCACGGCAGCCGGGATCTCCTCGTCGAGGGAGATCCCGGCGGGCCGGAGGTGTCGCCGGCCCGCCGGGTACGACCACGGACGGACTCGTCGGGCTCCTGAGGGCCGAGCCCTCGAGACCGACCGGGTCGGTGAGTTTGAGGTACGCCGCGTCAAGCGCGGCGACCTGGGCGTGGGCCCATCCTCGCAGTTGCGGGGGTGCGGACGCGAGGTACTCGCTCGCGGCCTCGTGGAGGCGGTCCACGTCGTCGGGGGAAGCGCTGGCTGCCAGGCCGAGCTGGGCCAGCAGCTCGTTCTGGGCCTGCTCGGCCTCAGTGACCGGGACGCCGCGCGGGCTCATGCCGCGCTCCGGGCCCGGCGCGCGCGCGTGCTCACGCGCGCGGTCGTGCGAAACATGTTGATTGCCCTCAGCTATGTGCCGCGAGGGGCCGCGGCTTGACACCTGCTGAGATTGTCCGGGCACCAGGCGCTGCTCGCCCATGCGTAAGGCGGCACATTTCCGCGGGACCGTGACGGGCCAGAGGGTGGAGAAACGGACGCGGCCCCTGTATCCGCTCGATACAGGGGCCTCGAGAACCACGGTGCCGCGCGGTCGCCTAGTAGCGGAACGCCTGGTGGTCCTTGCCGTGGCACATCATCGTGCAGGTGCCCAGCGCCGTTGGCGTCTTCACGATGAACTGGAACCCCAGGCCGGGCGAGTCCACGACGTTGGGCGCGAAGTTGACGAGCCGCGGGTTGTCCGCCTGCCCGCCGATGGCCAGGCTGCTGCCATGGATCCGGAAGTGGCACTCGGCGCACAGGGCGTTGCCCTGGCCGGCGCCGGCGACGTCGATGTCCCGGCCCCCGGACCCGCTGCCCCGGATGCCCGACATGTGCAGTCCGTGGTACCGGAAGTTGGAGTCCGCGCGGTTGGTGCGGCTCGTGTCGGTCATGGGCGGCTCTGTGTGGCAGAGGTAGCACTCGGCGAAGTTGCCGACCGCGTAGAGCGTGCCCGATGCCGATAGGACCCGGTCCTCGTACTTGCGGAGCAGGATCCCGCGGTTGGCCGATGCGTGGTTGTCGATCGACGCGTCCGCCGTGACCGCTGCGACCGTCGATGAACCGTGGCAGTTCTGGCAGCGGATCGTGGAGGTCGTCGTGAACGTCCACAACTTGTACGGCGATGTCCCGGCCAGGTTCGTGTTCATCTTCACGGTCTGGTTGGTGCCCGCAGCCTCGACCGGGTGGAACGAGGCGTTGGACGGGTTGAACTCAAGTGCCTTGTCGAGCGCCCAGCGGCTCGGGTGCGCCGGGTCCTGGGCGCGAAGGTCCGTGAACGCGGAGTGGCACTTGAAGCAGAGCTCGTACTCCTTGGCCGAGGTGAGGTTCCAGGTGTACGCCGGTGCCGTGTTCGCGGCCCCGTTGACGACCGAGACGCCGGAGGCACCCTTGAGAGCGCCGCTTGCGGACCACGCCGTGGCCTTGCCGTCAGGGCCCGCCGGCCCCATCACGGGCAGGGTCGAGTCAGCCAGGTGTGGCTGGTGGCAGTCTGAGCACTCGCTGTGCCGGTTCTCCACGCCCTCGAACTCGTTGGTGCGGTCGGACACGTGGTCCGATGCGACGGTTGCCGGGTGGCGGAAGAAGCTCGACGTCGCCGGGTCGTTGGCCGGGAACGCCGGGTTGGTGAACTCGGCCTTCGTATTGGCATCCGCACCCGACCCGTCGTGACAGCTGAAGCACATCGTGGAGATCGGCGAGAACGTCGCCTTCTGCAGCATCGCGCCTTCGGCGGTGTGGGTCCGATGGCAGGACGCGCAGGCATCGCTCTCGAGGGAGGCCTCCGCAAGGTGCGGTGAGGAGAACGATCCGGCGAGGGGCCCGAGGTCCAGCGGGGTGAGCTGTTCGGCGGCCGCGGCGTGCCGGGTTGCCATCAGCTGCTCCGGCTTGGCGAGCGGGAAGGCGGGCTCCTCCGACGGGGCGCCCTCGACCTCCTCGGCAGAACGCTGCCCGGGGGTGATGACCTGCTCCGGCTGCGGCTCCATCGTCAGCTGCGCGTCGATGCGATCGGTGACGGCCGCCTCGCCCAGGCCAAGCCGGAGGTTGAACTCCGCCAGCCACGGTGCCGCATCAGTGGCGCGCACACGGAACTCGATGTCCGTGTAGGAGTCGGCGGGGAGCTGGAGGTGCGGGGCAGGGTTCTCACCCGCGCTGATGAGTCCCTTGACCGGGTTGCCTGGGGTTTCCCCCACCGTCGCCCGCAGGTCCGCAGGCAGGATGTCAGTTGTCCGGACCTCATACTCGCGACCCTTGTCCGATGCTGCGTAGAAGGGCACATCGGGCACCGGATTGACCTCGGGTACCGCGTCCCAGGCGGGGGCATCGGCGGCAGCGCTCCACAGGAGCTTGGGAGTGACCTGCTCGTCCGTCGCGCCGTCGTTCACCACCCGGAACCGGACCCGGTACACGACCGAGAAGGTCATGCCGGCCAGCGGCTCGTCCTCAGCGCCAGCGACAGCGAGGGCGCCGAGGTCGGTCTCGGTGTCAACCCACACGTGCTCGATGCGGACGCCCTTCTCGGGCGCCGGCGTCGCG
Source organism: uncultured Chloroflexia bacterium (assembly GCA_963748625.1). Taxonomy (GTDB): domain Bacteria; phylum Chloroflexota; class Limnocylindria; order Limnocylindrales; family CSP1-4; genus CAIXZV01. Next base: position 647,719 of record CAVVJT010000007.1, read on the forward strand.
GACGGCTCGGGGAGCGGCGTGGAGGACGGATCGGGGGTCGGGTCCGTCGACGGGCCAGGGGTCGGCTCCGGTCCGACAACCGGACTCGCGCTCGGGTCGGGCAGGGCCGAGGGGTCGGGCACAGCCGAGGGGTCGGGCACGGGCGTCGTGCCGGGCTGCTCGGAGGCAGCCGGTGCGGGCGTGGCGCCCGGGTCGAAGAACGGCTGTGCGGCGGGGTCAACAGGCGTGGCAGTGGGCTGCGGTTCAGGCGTCGGATCCAGGGCCGACGCCACCGGGATCGCCGGGGAGACCGTCGCCAGCAGGCCAGCCAGAACCAGCCACGCTCCGAGGAGCGGGCCGGCACGGCGGGTGATTGCTGACTTCATGAGGCGGGACGTCCTCTCGGTTGTGATTGGTGGGGTTGCGTGGATGAGTTACGGGTTCCTGAAGTTCCCGGTGTACGGGATGGTGTTCGTCGGGTCGTGGCAGGCCTGGCAGGTGCCACGGTTGTCGATCTTGAGCAGGCGGCTGTTGAGGTACGTGGTGGTCGGGCCGGTGCCGACGGTCGTCGGTGCGGACCCGTCCGGGTAGTCCATCGCCCCCGAGTTGCCGATCATCGTGGCGTTGCTGCCGTGCGAGACGTGGCACTGGGTGCAGGCGACGGTCTGAGTGAGGTGACGGTACGTGTAGATGGAGTCGCCACTCGGTGTCGTGATGTCGGACGACGTCGCGTGGTACCGGCTATGGCACGTGGAGCACCAGGCCTCGATCTCGACGTTGAAGGTGACGAGATTGTCCGGGGCGCCGACCACGTACATCGGGATGTCGCCCGGGACGCCGGTGCCAGCCTCGTCCTCGAAGCCGTTCCAGGTCGGTACGCCGTCCCAGGGCAGCCACTTGCGCCAGTAATCGCCGGCCGTGGGGCCGAGCGCGGCGGTGACCACGTCCTGGAGGGTACGACCGTTCTGGACGGTGTAGTTGCGCGTGCCTGCGGCGCCGCTCCCGCTCGGGAGCTCCGCGTCATTGACCGTCGCCCCCGGCTCGCCGACGCGCACGAAGTCAGCGCCGTCAGCCTCGGGGCGGGGGTTCAGGATCCGGTACTGGCCGTTGCCATGCGGGTTGTGGCACGTGCCGCAGCTGATCGTCGCGGTGGGTCCGGCGCCGCTGTCGATCGCGCCGTTGCCCCAGACAACATCGCGGGCCACCACGCCACCGGCACCATCGACATCGAGGTGCGCGGACGTGACGGGGGCGCCATCGACGAGGGCAGGGACCAGCATGGAGAAGCTGGTGCGGAACTCGGTGGGGGCGAGGAACGGGTAGGAGATGCGCGAGGGGTTGGCGGAGTCGATGCGTGCATCCACAAAGCCGCCGGCCCGCAGAGCACCGGCGATCACTCCGGTGTCGCGTTCGCCGGTCGCGAGGCCGTATTGGATGCCGCTCTGGACATCAGTCGTGGCGCCTGTGCTTGACGCGCCGTGGCAGGTGAAGCAGAGCTCCTCCTCCGTCGCGGTCTTGAGCAGTTTCGCCCCTTGGGCGGTGTGCGTCCGATGGCAGCCGGCACAGCTGTCCGCAGTCAGCGACGAGAGGCCGTTGTTGCTGCCGGCAACGTGAGGGCCGCCGTCCGCAAGGACGGGGAACGCGGCGAGGAACAGCCACAGCGTGCCGGCTGCCATCAGCAGCGTCAGCTTCTTCACTGTCCTCACCTCCTTTCCTTCGGGTTGGACGCAGGGGTTGGCGTGTGGTGTTGAGTCGGGGTGAGCCCGGTGGCGCCGGAGGCGACCACCGGGCTCTTCAGTATCGGGGTGTTACGGGGTCGCCGGCATGATGCCGACGGACCCGCCCGTGCCAGCCAGCGATGATGTCGACGTCGGCGCCGGAAGAGTCGTGGAGGTACCGTGAAGTCGTGGCTCAAGGATGCGACCTGACGATGACTGGCGGTTGGCGGTGCCAGTCGACTCTGGTGATACCAGCGATGTTGACCTGGTCGCCGACCGCGAGGCCGTGAGCACGCCGACGTGAAGTACGTCGGTGGTCGGCAGTCCACGCCGAGGCGAGTGCGACCTTCTGGAACGGAGCACGACCGGGAACTGGTCGCCAGCGACCGTCGTGCCCGTGGGCTCGTGGCACTGCTGGCAGGTTCCGCGGTTGTCGATCTTCAGCAGCCGGCTGTTGCCGACCGCATCTGGTCCCATCCGGGAAGGTGAAGTTGGCGCTGTACTCGCCGGTCATCTGCGGCATTGGAGCCGTGCGAGACGTGGCAGGTGAGGCAGCCGCGACCGGAGCTCGCACCGCGAGTGCGGTGCTGGTACGAGAAGATCGCGTCGCCGGGGCGCGGGTTGCTGTAAGCCGGGCCGGTGGCGGTGCCGTCGGTCGGATCCTCGGTCGGCTCGGACCAGGCGTAGTAGCGGCTGTGGCACGAGGTGCACCACGCTGCCATCTGCTCGCCGAAGCCGCCGGTGAACTGCAGGCGGTGCCGCCGCCGGGGATGGCCGTTCGGTGCGTCGTAGGTTCGACGCGCCGCTGGGCCGTGTTCCACGGCACGCGGTAGTGGAAGTAGTCGCCGTCGGTCGGGTCGAACGCGGCCGCCTCGCAGGCGAGGAGGACGTCGTTCTGGCGACGGCTGCGCACCGCCGATGGCGTCGGTTGCGGAGGACACGCCGGCGAGCGTGAAGGTCGTCGTCGTTGCGGTGGCGACCTTGACGGTGGTGTTCGAGCTGCACGGCGCTCGTGGAGCCACCAACGGTCATCCCGGTGACGTTGACCGTGTCACCGACCGCGAAACCGTGGGCGGCGGCGGTCGTGTAGACAAAGGTCGTTCCGACTGTAGCTGACCACGACGGCCCAGGACTTGGGTCCTGGATGACGGTGTAGTTGCGGGCATCGCGCAGCCGGCGAGGGCCGCAGCGTCGGTGACCCGAACGCCACCGTTGCGGATCGACCTTGCCACCGAGACGGTGGTGCCATCGGTGACGCCGGTAATCGTGAAGGTCAGGTCGGACGGAACGGTGGCAACCGCGCCCGTGACGTTGGCCGCACCCAGCGCGTTGCCGCGTGACGGTGACGTTGTCGCCGATCAGCAGGCCGTGGCTGGCCACAGTCGTGTAGACCTTGTTGGAGTAGCTGAGCGAGGGCGACGCCCTGCGGCAGCACGGTGCCGCCGGTGCCGGTGCCGGCAGCCAGCTTGAAGGAGACGACCGGAGTGACCCGCCGGCAGGCTCGTCTTGGCGGTGAACTCGGTCGTGGGAGACGATCGTGTCGATCCACAGCGTCCGGTTGGCGGCCGTGGTGGAGTTACCGGCTACCACGATCTGGTTGTTGACCGCCAGATCGTGGTTGGCGCCGGTGGTGAACAGCGCTGCGGCGTTGGCGGTAGCGGTGCCATAACCGATCACGCTGGTGAGCGCGGTCGTCGGGTACTGGCCGCCACCCCACGTGGCGTCAATGCCAGTAGCGCCGGGGATGGTGTTCAGGATGCGGTACTGCCCGTTCCCGTGCGGGTTGTGGCAGGAGCCGCAGGAGACGTCGGCAGCCGGGCCGGCACCGGAGCCGTTGGCCCCGTTGCCCCAGGCGATGCCGGGCTGCGTCAGGCCGGCAAGGCCGGGCATGTGCGCAGAGGTGACCGCCTCGAGACGGTGCGAGACGGTGACCTTGCCGTAGCGCGAGCTGTTGCCCGTCGCGCTGGTCTGGAGTGAGAACGGAAGGGATCGCCGATGCGGGCCTCTTCGAAGCCGCCGCCGCGGAGGGCGCCCAGGTCGGCCGTGCCGCTGCGCGGTTCTTCAGCGATCGTCGGAGGGCTCGTACTGGACGCCCATGACGACGTCCGTGGTTGCGCCCGTCAGGCCGCACCGTGGCACGCGAGGCACAGGTCCTCTTCCGTGGTCTGGTTCAGCAGCAAGGGGCCCTTGGCGGTATGGACCCGGTGGCAGCCGGCGCAACTATCGGCCGTCAGCGACGTGACGCCGTTGTTGATCGACGACGTGTGGGGTCCACCATCCGCGAACGCAGGAACCGCGGCAAGGAACAGCCAAAGTGTGCCGGCTGCGATCAGCAGCGTCAGCTTCTTCACTGTCCAAGCCTCCTTTCTGTAACTAACTACGTGCGTGTTGATTGACGTGGGCCGCCAATGGGGCGGCGGCTAGTTGGTCGGAAACACCTCCTGCTACTCCCTCTCATCTACCTCTAGTAGCTCCACAACTGGACGCGGTCGTTGCCGGTGTCGGCCACATAGACCCTCCCTCTCGCATCGACAGCGACCCCGTTGGGGTATTGGAACGTCCCGTTGTCGGCGCCCCTGGCCCCCGAAGGAGCCAAGGAATTTGAGCTCCACGGGACCCGACGTCGAGATCTCGTAGACGAACACCCCGTGACCGGTGGAGTCGCCGACGTAGACGCGGTTCTGGCCGTCGATGGCGACGCCACGCGGGAGGCCGAGGTTGCCCTCACCCGACCCGCGGCCGATGCTCGCCACAACGCTGTTGTCGGCCCCGAACACCAGCAGGCGGCCGTTGCTGCTGTCCGCGACGACGACGTTGCCGTTGGCATCGACGGCGACGCCGTTCGGAAAGTTGAGGCCCTCGGTCTCGCCCATCGTGCGCAGGACGGCGCCGCTGCGGTCGAAGACGACCACGCGCTGCGCCGGGCCGCCGACGTCGGTCACGTACAGGTTGCCGGTCTTGTCGAACGCGAGGGCCAGCGGCTGCCAGCCCTAGAATCGTCCTCGCCAGGGTCGAATGTCCGGGCGTAGGTGCCGTTGGCGTCGTACACGTGGATGGCGCCCGCCGGACGGTCTGTCACGTAGACCTCGCCAGCCAGCGGATCGACGGCTAGGTACACCGGCACGTGGTCCACATCCGGGTTGGGCGCTGCCATGACGGCGAGCTCGTTGCCGCTGGCGTCGAACACGCGCGCGATCCGGTCACCGCCTGTCTCGCCGACGTAGATGCGGCTGCCGTCCGCCGTGACCGCGACGCCGACGGGGTGCATTCGCGCCGTACATGGACGTCACGTAGCCAGGCATGACGACCTGGCCGGGGAGTGTCGGCAGCGGGCACGGGCTGGCGGAAAAGCAGGTACCAGATGGCGAGTCCGAGCAGCATGGCGAGGGCTGCCAGCAGGACGAGCAGGAGCACGACCTTGCGGCGGCGGGACTTGCCTTCGCCGGTGCCATCGAGGGGCTGGCTGTCGGTGCCCTCGGGGGCCTCAGCCCCTTCGGGGATGGCGGTGGGGACGGCGGGGGACGCAGTCATCAGTTGGATCCTTCGCTCGGGGACGCGGCCGGGGAGGCCGAGGGCTTGACCGGGACGGTGACCCGGCTCAGGCCGAACTTGGCGGTGTCGTCCTCGGGATCGATGGCGAGCGCCTTGCGGTACCAGTCGGCGGCGGCGGCGGTGTCGCCGGTCGTCTCGGCGATCAGGCCCAGGCCGACGAACGCCTCGATGGCATGCTCGCCGCCGGTGATTGCCTTGAGCCGCTGCTCCGCGGTGGGGATGTCGCCGCTGTTGAACGCGGCCATGGCGCCTGCCCACTCGGCGAGCTCGGCATCTCCGGTCGCCTTGTAGGCGGTCTCCGAGGAGCGCGTACGGCTCAGCCCAGCCGGCCGGCACCAGTGCGATCGCCTTACGCAGGATCTCGACGGCCTCGGGGGCGCGATCCGTCGCAAGGTATGCCTTCGCAATCGCATACATCGCATCAGCGTTGGTGCGCTCGATCTCGAGGGCCCGCCCAAGCTGGTCGATAGCCTCGTCGTTGTTTCCCTGGGCCAGGGCGATCTCACCGCGGCCGAAGTAGGCGGCCGCAAGCGTGCGGTCCACGTTCGCCATCTCACCGCCTGCAGCGAACTCGACCACGGCGTCGTAGTCCTTGATCGCGTCGTCGTACCGCTCCATCGCCTGGTAGACGCGGGCGCGGCCCAAGGCTCGCGAGCTCGACCTCCTGGTCGGCATCGATCAGCAGCGTGTACTGGACGATGGCGTCCTCGTAGCGGCCCTTGGCGGCGTACGTGTCGGCGAGCAGGCCGCGGGCGGCGATGTTCTCAGGCTCTGCGCGGACCTTCTCCTCCATCGCGACGAGCTGCTGGTCAACGATCTCAGCAGTCGGCATGCGGAAGCGGTCGATGACGTAGAACGCCACGAAGGCGATGAGGACAACAACAAAGAGGAGCGCGATCCGCTTGATCCAGCGGTTCAGCTGCTCCTCAGGCATGTTGGTCAGGGACGTGACCCGGGACATGAATGGCACCTTCACTCCATGGTCGGCGGATTCGGACGGACCGACCTATGGCAATGCTCGCGGGCGCGACGCTTCGTTTGCATCCGTCGGGGGATAGAACTGCGATATACGCCGGTGCCTGGGTGCACCAGTTCGTCTATACCCTTTGGCCCATTGGAGCCGCGCTCGCGCGTGCGCACGCGAGCGAGGGCGTCACCAGGCGGGCAGGTCTAGGTCAGGCCGCACCTCAGTTCGCCGGGTTAGCGAAGCCTTTCCTGTTTGGCAGACGACCCGCGCTGGAACACGGCCACCGGCTGGCTCATCGTGTCGGTCACCGACACCACGCCGCCGGCTGTCTCGATCACGGGTGCCTTGGCCTCCTAAGGACTCGATTCGGCCGCGTCGAGCACGGCGACTGCTGAGGACGTGGTCGACGGCGGCCTCGTGCCCGCGTGCACGCTGGCGCGTGACGGCGGTTCGGCGGAGGCGGTGGACTGCACTATGGGCGGCTTCGGCTGGGAGCTCGGCCCGGGTGCGTTCGTGTTCGCGGCGAGCGCGTCGGATGCCGCGGGCAACGGTCCTGTTGTTGAAGCCGTGTCGTTCTCGGTGGCGGCCACGTACCCGTCGATGGTCAATCTCACCCGCCAGTGGGTCACCAAGCCGGGCGTGGCCAAGGACCTCGTCGGGCTCCTCAACGGGGCGGCGACGGCCGAGGCCCGCAACCAGCTCCAGGACGAGGCCAGCAAGCTCGCCCAGTACCGGGCCCTGCTGGCGGCCCAGTCCGGCAAGGGGGTCCCGCCGGACAAGGCAGTACTGCTGTCGATGTTCTCCATGGGGCTCTGAGCTCCCGCTGATCGCACGCCGCGCCTCACCACATTGGGCAACGTGCCGGATCGGGGGGCGATCGTGAAGGGAGGCGCTCGTGCGTTGACTTCAGATGTTGTTCTGAACTACGATGCCCACATGACCGCAGCGAACGCCATCCCCTCGACCACCTGGAGCTCGTTCCAGCGCGATGCCAAGCGCGTGGCGGACCAGGCCGCAGAGTCCGACATCCTGCTTGAGCGGCGCGATGGACCGGATCTCGTGATCGGGACGGCGGAACGGCGCGAGGAGCTCGTCGAGAGTGTCACGGTGCTCACCCGTCTGCTGTCCGCCGTGATCCGCGATGTCGAGATGCTCCGCAGGGTCTCGGATCCGTCGGTGCTGCCCTGGCTCGCGTTCCTCCCCGACCGGGATCGGGAGACGTTTGCCGCCGAGTTCGTCTCGACGACCGCAGCTGCGATCGAGCTGGGGACGCTGGCCCCTGTCACCGTGCTGCTCCACGAGTGGAAGAACACGGCCCTCGTGCACGCCGATCCGAGGCTTGCCGCCGCGATGCGCCGGGATCACCCGGGCGCGGGCGAGGCTGTCCCCCGCCCCGGCGGCTGACGAACCCCATGGCAGGCAGGCGCGGAGGACGGGTTCCACCGCCACCGCCTCCGGGCGGCTGGACCCTGCGCTTTGACGGGAACGCGCCGGCGGAGGGCTGGGAGCAGCTCGTCGGCCAGTTCCCCGGTCCGACCCGGAAGGCGTTCGAGCAACTCGAGAAAGAGCCGATTGCTCGCTCAGAGCGGCAGCACCGGCTTCGGGGCAGCGAGAGCACGACCACCGTGGGCGGCACGCCGCTCGAGCAGTGGCAGTACGAGCTCACCGGTGGCGCCCGCATCCTGTACGCGATCGACCCGGAGAGCCGGACAGTCTGGATCCTCGAGGCGTCGCCGGGACACCCGAAACACACGGAGCGGGTGAAGGGGAAGCGGTAGGACCACAACAGGACGGCCCCGTGGTGCGAGTCCCCCACGTAGGGCAGAGTGCGCGACCTGACACGGGCTCCCCCTCCGGCAAATGCACATCTGTATTTTTCGGATCGCCTAATTGACTTGTGCGCCTGCCCGTCGCATGCTGGTCCCATGCGCTCGACCGATAGCCTGGAACCGGCCCTCGCTGACGCCGCCGCCGCCGCCTGGATTGCGTTGGGTGCCCAGCTGGAGGGGCTGCCGATGCATGCTGTCGTTGACCTCGAGGGTCTCGTCGTGGCGACGGCCCGGCTGGGTGATCGTGCCGATGCGCGCACGCGCGGCGTGGCCCTCGACTGGTGCGTCCGCTTCGGTTCAGTGATCAGTGGCAACCGCCTGATGCGCGTAGCAGAGGAGGCGCTGGCGATTGACCAGACCGCCTCCTTCGCAGCCACCGTCGCGGCGTCAGGCGGTCCGGCGTGGCCGATCGCGGTGCGTGGCCAGCCGTCGGCATCCGAGATCCGGGATCGCGTCCGTGTGGCGGACCTCGTCTCCACGAGTCGCCTTGCGTGGCGGCTGCGCGCGGCGTTCGGGGCGGTGTCCCGCGCCGACATCCTCCTCGCGGTCCTGCTTTCCCCGGTCCCACTCACGGTCGCCGAGATCGCGCGCCGGGCCCGCTACACAAAGGGAGCGGTCGCGGCCGCGATCCCGGGCCTCGCCCTGGCGGGGCTGATCGAAGTCGTGCGCGTCGGACACGAGGACCGCGTCTCGCTCGCGCCCGACTCGGTGGTCGCCGCCTGGCGGCCATCGCCCGCACTGCCATACATCGATTGGGTGGCCCGGTGGAAGGTCGGGCTCGAGGTGCTCGACTGCCTCGCGGCAACACGCGATCTCGGCACCGCCGCTGCCGCCGTGCAGCGGCGGGCCTCGGTGTCGGCATTGCAGGCGGACATCCACGCCTCGGCGCTGCCTCGTGTTGACACGAAAGTGCTCGGGGAGGCGTTCGCGATCGAGTACGAGCGCTGGGCAGAGGCCATCGCTGCCGACTTCGTGCCCGTGTAGTCCGGGGCCCGTGATGCGCCTGTGACTCACCCGCGGGGCTAGCGAGCGTGACCGCGTCGCGAAACCCGACCTTCGCGTCGTGATCGTGCAGGGCCGGGCTGGATCTGATGCGGCGGTGACTCAGGCGGGTGGCGGATCAGCCGAGAGGCGGCAGCAGCGGGGCGCGGGGACACTTCGAGCCGGTCGGCAGTTGGCGCTCGGTCGGTCCGCCGATACGGTCGGGCGCGGAGGTGGCGGATGCTGGCTGTGGTCATCGTCGCGGGGCTGGTGGCGGCCGTCGGGTTCGTCGTGATCGCGGCAGGCGGCGTCATCCCCGTGCTCGGTGATCCGATGGCCGCGTGGCGGGAGCCGGCATCGTCTCTGGTGCTCCCGGCGCTGCTCCTGCTTGTGAGCACCGGGTTGCTGGTCGTCGGGGGGCTCGGCCGGGTCCGTCGGCGGGGTGCCAGCGGACGGCGCCAGGCGGTGGTGATCGGGGCCGTCGCGATCTGGCTCGCGGTCGGTGTCGGCGGTCTGGTGGTCCTGGGCCGCGATCTCGTGCTGCCCGGCACCGCGCGCGTCGAGGGCCTCCCGGGGCAGGCCGAGCCATGGTCGGGCCCGATGGTGTGCCGGCGCTACCGGTGGGGATCGTTCGAGAGCACGGGTCGGTCGGCCGAAGTCCAAGTGCCGGCATCGGCCACGGGGGGTGAGGTGACGTTCGCCCTGGTGCTGGCCGGCGTGGACGGGGACAACCCGAGCCTCATCGCCGGTGACGCGAGGTGGGGGTGGTCGACGGGATCCAGCATGTCGATGGCATCGGCGGACATCAGCGACGACGGTCTGCGGGGCACGATCCTCACGCTGCCCACCCCGATCCTCCACCGGGACGCCGCTCCGTCGATGGTCTCGTTGACCTGGGACTGCCTCGGGTAGCGGTAGGACGACCGGCGCGGTGCGGCAGTGCAGCGCGCCCCGCCTGTGGGGCGAATCCGGACCGCGGCCGCACGGCCTGCGCGCCAAACCCCGGGTGAATTCAGCCGGTCGATGCAACATCACCTCCGGAGGTCGTGTGGCGTACTGGAGGTGACGGATGCGGCGACGGAGATCGGCCAGGGGCAAGCTCCGTGACGGGGACATCGCGGAGATCTGGCGGCTGTTCCATGACGGCCTCGGGCCAAAGGCGATCGCGAGGACCGTCGGCGCCTCGCACCAGGCGGTCGGCCGGGTGATCGCGGCACGCGGCGGCGTGATGCCCGTCGCCCACGCGGTCCTGCCGTGGAGGCGGTCGGGCCACCGCCTGCGGCTCGCGGACCGGGAGGAGATCAGCCGGGGCCTTGCCGCAGGCGAGTCCTTCCGGCAGATCGCCGGCCGCCTCGGTCGGGCGGCATCGACGGTCGCCCGGGAGGTCGGCCGCAACGGGGGCCGCGACGGGTACCGGGCCCACGAGGCCCACGAGGCCACCCGGGAGCGCGAGTGCCGCCCGAAGCCCACGCGCCTCGCCCGCAGCCCGCAGCTGCAGGCCGAGGTCGAGCGGCTGCTCCTCCTGCGCTGGTCGCCCGTCCAGATCGCGAGCCACCTGCGGCTGGCGCATCCTGCGGACGAGGAGATGCACGTGAGCCACGAGACGATCTACCGCGCGCTCTACATCCAGGGCCGGGGCGAGCTGCGCCGGGAGCTCGCCGCCTGCCTGCGCACGGGCCGGGCGAGGCGGCGGGCGATGGCCACGCCCGAGGACCGCGGGCGCATGGCGGGCATGGTCCTGATCAGCGAGCGTCCGGCCGAGATCGAGGACCGGGCGGTCCCCGGACACTGGGAGGGCGACCTGCTCATCGGCCGGGCCCAGGGCTCCGCCGTCGCCACCCTGGTCGAGCGGACGACCCGGTACACCATGGTCGCCGCCCTGCCCGGCGGCCGCTCGGCCCCCGAGGTCCGCGACGCCCTGGTCGGGCTGGTCGCCCGGCTCCCCGACCACCTCCGGCGCTCGCTCACGTGGGACCGCGGGCACGAGATGGCCGAGCACCTGCGGTTCACGGTCGAGACCGGTGTTGCTGTCTACTTCTGCGACCCCTCGAGTCCCTGGCAGCGCGGCACCAACGAGAACACCAACGGGCTCCTCCGCCAGTACCTGCCCCGCACCATGGACCTGCGCGAGGTCGGCCAGGCGCAGCTCGACGCGATCGCCGCCGAGCTCAACGGCAGGCCTCGACAGACGCTCGGCTGGAGGTCACCATCCGAGGTGTTCGCGGAGGCCGTTGCATCGACCGGCTGAATCCGCCCGACATTGGCGCCCGGACCACGCTCACGACCCGCCGAAATGCCCCACAGGTGGGGCAGCGTGCAGGTAATCGGGGGCCGCGAGGTGGGCCGGAGTGCGGTGGCGAGACGGCGCGGATGTCGTCAGATCGAGCCGGGCGCGGCGACCCAGCGCACCGGCTGGCCCGTCACCGAGGCGATGACGTCGTAGTCGTGGTCGTAGTGGACGATCATCACCCCATGGCGGGCTGCGACTGCTGCGATGAGGAGATCGGGGATCTTGACCTGGCGGTGGTGCAGCGGCCCTCGGGCAGCCAGCTCACGGAAGACGCGGCGCGCCTCGTCCCAGTCCGCCGGCTCGGTCCGCAGCCACGGGCAGGCACGCAGGCCCTCCTCCACGGCCTGGAAGTCTGCCCCGTCGCGGGCGCTCCAGAGCAGCTCCATCGCGACCATGTCGCAGACGGCGATCAGGCCGTCCTCCAGCGCCGGTCCGAACCATGCCAGGCCCGGCTTGCCCTTCCGGGCCCAGGCCGACGTGTCCGCCAGCTCGAGGCGTTCGTCCATGGCCGTCAGCGCGGAAGGTCGCGCTGTGCCCGAAGGGTTGGCAGCACATCCTCGAGCTCCGAGAAGTCACGACGTGCGAGGCCGGCTCGCCGGCGGCGCGCGACGACGTCACGGAGGGCGGCGTGCACCGTTTCGGTGGTCCGCGTGGTGCCGAGCGCCTCGGCGGCGTCACGCAGCAGGTCGCGATCGAGGTCGAGCGTGGTGTGGGTCCTGGCCATCGGAGGTGCCTCCGCCCGTGCGTTCTCGTGATGCGTGAACTCTATCACCGCGTCCACGCATCCATCAGGCGATTGATCACGCATTCGGCCCGATGCTCGGTCGGCCACGCAGCGCGCGCCCCACCTGTGGGGCGAATTGGGATGTCGAACGCAGGGTCTGCGTGCCAAACCCCGGGATGCGCACCCGGCCCACGCTCACAGCGGGCCGAAACGCCCCACAGGTGGGGCAGGTGCGCGATCGGGGACTAGAGCGCAGGCGCCCGATCAGGCCGGCAGTGACTCCTTCGGCGTCTCGAAGTTGGACGGGACGTCCACCTCGATGCCAGTGCCGGGGATCTCGCGGACCGGGAACCGGACCAGCGGCTTGGGCGGCGCGCCGGCGAGGACGGTGCCGTCAAGCGCGAACTCGCCCTCGTGGCACGCGCACTCGAACTTGGAGATGGCGGCCGTCCAGGAGTAGCGGCACAGGCCGTGCGTGCAGCGCGGGTCGTAGGCGACGAGGTCGCCCTCGGCCGTGCGCAGGAGCCAGGTGGAGCCGGGGATCCGCTCGCCGTTGGACGCGACGACGCTGAACGGGACTTCCTGCGGGGTGCCGGGGACGAGACTCGCGGGGTCGATGTCGAGGGCGATGGTCTGCGGGGGTCCCGAACAGGCAGCAAGGACCGCGCCGAGGCCGCCCGAGGCCACGACGGCACCTGCGCCCATGAGGATCAGCATCGATCGTCGCGGGACGGGCGTGGAACGCGGATCGAACGCCGGACCCTCCTCGGGCCGGCGGCCTGTGTTGCCCATGTTCGGGAGAGCCTACCCCGAGACCGCGCTCGGCTGCAGGCCGCGATCCTGGTCGTTGCGCGCAACACCGCTGACAGCCTGGCGGATGGCGGCCAGGAAGTCGTCCGGCTTCGACGCCAGGGACTCCCGCTTGAGGGTCCACGCGCTGGTGGTGGTGATGTCGACGTCGAGCACGAGGGCCGATCCGGATCGCCGCACGATGTCCGCGGCGTCGATCCTGCCGCCCTCCTCCACCACGATCACGGCGGGCGCGCTGGCGAGCGCGGCATCGACGGCAGCCGTCTCGCAGACGTCCACGGCCTCGACGATGATGCCGGGTTCGGCGGCCAGCATCCGGCCCAAGCCCTCCCCCATCAGGGGATGGCTGTACAGGACGAGGACCCTGACGGGCTCCGGTGACACGTTCTCCCACCCACTCCACAGCCCGCGACGGGGCCGTGCTCCGATGCTAGGGGAGGGTCCGATGTCGTCCAATCCGTCGCAGGGCACAGCCGGACCCGCGAATCCCTGTATCCGAAGGGCTACCGGCCCAAGGAATCCGTGCCGAACGGCGCATCCGGCCGACGGCACCCACCGCGTCGGGACCTCAATCCACCCCCGTTGCCCCGACTGAGTCACGTATGCATCAATTCAGGTCCGGCCCCGCACGACCAGGCCGCGAAGGTCGGGTTTCGAGGCCCGGCCACGCACGTACCGGGGCGGATTGAGTCACAGCCGCATCAAGTTCCCGAAGGTGCTGTCGATGCCACCAATGTGCGGCATAAGCGCGGCATACGCGCGGTCTAAGTACGACGTGAGCGGACTCCGCTACAACCATGGCCATGGACAGCCGAACCGTGCGACTGGGCGAGGACGCGACGGTCGGCAGTGTCGCGACGATCATCAAGAACGCCCGCGAACTGACGGGCTGGTCGCAGCGCGAGCTCGCGGGGCGCGCCGGAACATCGCAATCAGCGATCTGCCGGCTGGAGTCCGGGAGTGCCTCTGCGGTAGAGATGCTCGTGCTCGGCAAGGTGCTCGACGCGCTCGGACTGGACGCGCAGCTCGTCGTCGAAGGCCGCCACCTCTTCGACAGGGTGCGCCAGAAGGATGGCGTACACGCGAAGGTCACGGGGTTCGTCGGCCGACGCCTCACGCGGTGGGATTGGCTGACCGCCGGTGAAGCGCTGATCGGCATCGATCGGCCGCGCGGCTGGATCGACCTTCTGGCCTTCCGGTGGGCCGATCGCGCACTCCTGGTCGAGGAGACCAAGACAGAGATCCCGGACATGGGCCAACTCCAGCGCAGCCTCGCCTTCTATGAGCGGGAGGCGATGGCGGTGGCACGGGGGTTCGGGTGGGAACCGCGCAGCGTGAATGTGCTTCTTGTCACCTTGGACAGCGCGGCCATCGCCCGGCGCCTCGCAGACAACCGGGACCTCGTCAGACTCGCCTTCCCCGCGCCGGTCTCGGATGTTCTCCGCTGGCTCGAGCACCCGACTGCGGCGCGGCCGCGAGAGTGGGCCATCGGCACGTGCGACCCAGCGTCACGGAGGGTGACGTGGCTCCGGCCAACGACGCTCGGCTCGCGTCGCACGCCTCCGGCCTATGCGAACTACGCGGATGCGGCGGCCCGCCTGCTCCTGCCGGGGTGAACTAACCGCGTGCGCAGGGCCCGAGCGGTGGTCGCGGGGCGGGTCCCGCTCGCGTCGGCTGGCTGAGTCGCCTGCGACTCACCGCGTGAGATCCACGCAGGGGTGCGCCCCCGAAGTCGAGGTTCGCGTGTTGGGCTGTGCGGGGACGAGGGCCGAATGAGTCCGGCGCGACTCAGGCGCCGGGGCGAGCGTGCCCAGACCGACTCAGGCGCCACGGCGCGGCGCGAGGAATCCGCGCCCGAGGCGCAGGCCGCGAGACCCCGCGTCAGCCCCGGGGGTTGTCCTGGCTCGTCATCCCCTGGCGCACCGCGTAGGCCGCGGCCTGCACCCGGTTCGTGAGGTGGAGCTTCTCGAGGGCGTTGTGGACGTGGTTCTTGACCGTGCCCTCGGTGATCGTCAGCTCGTTGGCGATCTCCTTGTTGGACATCCCCGCAGCGACGAGCTGGAGGATCTCCGACTCACGCCGGGTGAGGACGGTGTCCTCGGGCGCCAGCGTCGAGCCAGATCCGCGCGTGGGGATCCCGCCGGTGCGCAGGGCCTCCAGCAGCTTGGTCGCGACCGCGGGTGCGATGGGCGACTCACCGCGCATGACACCGCGCAGGTCCTCGAACAGCTGCTCCGGCCGGACGTTCTTGAGGAGATACCCGTTGGCGCCGGCCTTGATCGCGTTGAACAGGTCGTCGTCGTCCTCGGACACCGTGAGCATCACGATGGGGGTCGTGAAGCCGGCCGACCGGATCGCGATCACCCCGTCGACGCCGTCGGCATCGGGCATGTTCACGTCCATCACGACGAGGTCCGGCTTGAACTGGCGGACCTTCTCCAGGGCGTCACGGCCGTTCTCGCCCTCGCCCACGACCGTCATGTCGAACTGGCCGCCGATCAGGGTCGCCAGTGCCCTCCGGAAGAGCGGCTGGTCGTCAACGAGCAGCACCCTGATTTTCGGCGGAAGGTGTTCCAACAGTGTCCTCGGCGTCGAGTCGGACGACGATCGTCGTCCCGGCATTCGGAGCAGTATGCACATCGATCGAGCCGCCGATCTGCTGGACCCGCTCCCGCATGGAGGCGAGCCCGAAGCCCCCCTCCATCGAACCGGCGACGGTCGAAGGATCGAAGCCTACCCCATCATCCTCGATCGAGAGAGTGGTGCCACTGGGCGCGCACTCGATCCGGACGCTGACCTTGGAGGCCTGGGCGTACTTGCGTGTGTTGGTCAGGGCCTCCTGTACGACGCGCAGGAGCTGGACCTCGGAGCGGGGGCTGATCGAGCGGCGGGCGTCGCCCTGGCAGGAGACGGTGGCGGCGATACCCGTCTGGCGGCTGTACTTGCGCAGGTACTCGCGAAGGGATCCCTCGAGGCCCGCGTCCTCGCGGACGGTCTCGCGGAGGCCAAGGATCGCCTCGCGGACGTCCTGGTAGGCCTCGTCGGCGGTGTCGGCCAGGTCGCTGAGCTCATCGGCGAGGTCGCTGCTGGCCTCGTCCTTGGCGCGCAGCTCGAGCGCGCGCAGCTGGAGGTGGATGACGCCGAGGACCTGCGCGAGGCTGTCGTGCAGCTCGCGGGCGATGCGATCGCGCTCGGCGTGGATGGTCCACTGCTCCTCGGACTCGTGGAGGTGGGCGGTGCGGACCGCGATCGCGGCCATGTCCGCGAGGGCACCGAGGAGGCTGCGCTCGCTCTCGGTGAACGGGCGGCCGTGGCGGACGACGCACAGCTCACCGAGCACGCCGTCGGGGCCGCGGAGCGGACGGGCTGCCCACTGGGTGTCACCGTCGCGCAACACGGTCGGGCAGTGCGCGTTGTGCGTGCGGCCCGCTGCTGCATGCTCATCGGCCACGTGGCAGACGGGGCCGTCGTCGGCCATCGCGAGCAGGTCACGGATCGCAGGCGTGCGGGCGGCGACGTCTCGCCGGTCGGACAGGCAGGCCACGGCGCGCTCGGCGCCCAGCAGGTCGCGGGCGTGCTGGGTGATGGTGTCGAGGACCTCGCGCAGCTCGGCGCGGCCGGTCAGCTGGAGGGCGACGGCGTACAGGGCTCCGCGCTCGAGCTCGCGGCGGTGCAGGTCGGCGACCGTCAGGCCCAGCTGGGCAGCGCCAGCGATCTCGCCCGCGATGTCGGCGAGGGCCGCGTCCGAGATGTCGGGCTCGACGGGCGGGTGGAACGCGAGGCGCAAGTGGCCGATGCGCGCGCCGCCACGGACGAGCGGCAGGTCCAGAATGCCGGTGTCGATGCCGGCCCGGCGGGTGTAGCGCGGATCGAGGAAGGCGGCGTCGGGGGGCTCGGTGAGGAGCGGGGAGAGCCAGGCGAGACCGGGCGACAGGGCGGCCGGCCGACGGATCTCGATGGGCGGTCCATCCGGCTGCGCGATGGTGACGATCCCCGCGAGGGCGCCGGTCTGGGTCATCACGCGATCGAGGCTCTGCTCCAGCAGGTCCGGCAGGGAGAGGCCGCCGCGGACCGCCGAGCTCACGGCATGGGTGGCCGTGAGGTCCTTGTTCTGGCTCACCAGGTGGCGCTGGGCGCGGTCGAGGTAGACCGAGACGATCATCGCGAAGGCAACGATCGCGCCGCCCATGACCATCGCGGCGGCGACGTGCGACTCATCGGACGTCAGCTGCGGGTCGAGGACGAGGAAGCGGACGAGCTCGAAGCCCCAGACGAAGACGATGGGCAGGACGATCGTCACCCACTTGAGGCGGTTGAGGTCGCGGAGGCCTCGGGGGTCGCTCATGTGTGGGGGTCGCTCATGCGGGGATGACGCGGGCTGCGCGGGGGACGCGAGCTGCGCTGGGGACGCCGGGGACGCGGATTGCCCGCGGGACGCTGGGGACGTTCATTGCCTCGACTGTGCCGTTCGATACAGCTGTCGGGTCAGTGCCGACTGGCCCGTACGATACAGGGCCGTGCGGACCGGAGGGCCGGGACGCGTGCGGCCGGGGGGCGTCGCGCCAGCCTGCGCACCGATCGCGCCCACTGTGCAGCGCCGTCGCTGGATGCGCGATCGATGCGCAGCTCAGGCGCCGGCTCGGGTCGAACTCGCCACGGGCTGCGCGCTCATCAGACACCCAGCGACGTGAGTGCCTGGTGTGCGCGACTGATGCGCACGGCTCGCGGCCCGGGGTTGTGGGTCGCAGCTCGGGGGTTGTGCACAGGCGAATTGGTCCGGGATAAGCGGGACGTGCCACAGTCCGCCATGGGAACTCACCAACGAGCCGTGGACCTCGCCGCCGAGGATGCACGGATGATCCTCGAACGGCTGCGCAAAGAGGTCCGCGACACGCGGATTGCCCTCGGGCTCAGCCAGGTCGAGCTCGCCGCCGTGTCCGGGGTATCGCGCTGGAAGGTGGGGCGGTTCGAGGCTGGCGACGCCGGCGCCATTCCGCTCGCGGACCTGTGCGCGTTGCTGCGTGGGGTCGGACTGGCGCCGTATGTGAACACCGCCCCCACCGGGGTGCGGGTCCGCGACGGCGCCTCGCTGCGGATCCTCGATCGCTTCGCGGAGGTCGTGGCATCACCCCTGCGACTCCCGCGTGAGGTGCTCCTCCCTGCACCGGGCGAGCTGCGCGCCTGGGACGCCGCTGTCATGGCGGAGCGGCAGCGTGCCTTCGTGGAGGTCATCTCGAAGTTGGGCGACGTGCAGGCGCTGGCCCGATACCTGGCGATCAAGCTGCGCGACGATGGCCGCAGCCAGACGCTCATCCTGGTTGTCGGGCGGACCGCGCACAACCGGGAGGTGCTTGCAGCCCACCGCGAGGCGCTTCGCCTGGCGTTCCCGCTCGACGGGGCGGCCATCGCACGAGCGCTGCGGTCGGGACGTCTGCCAGCGGCCAGCGGGATCATCGTCGTGTGAGCTCGGCAGTCCGCCGGCCTGGCGCCGGCTTTCCGCTGGGTGTGCGCCGGGCCCCCGCCGGGAGTCCCCCAGCCCCCGGCCCCCGGCCCCCGGCCCCCGGCCCCCGGCCCCCGCGCGGAGCCTGCGCACCGATCGCGCCCACTGTGCAGCGCCGTCGCTGGATGCGCGATCGGCACGCAGCCCAGGCGCTGCGAGACGGCCGCGACCGTCCAGGCTGCGCATGGCTCAGACAACCAGCGACGTGACCGCACGGTGTGCCTGCGGTGCGCGCAGACGAGCGCCGCGCGCAGACGAGCGGTGCGCGCAGGCCGGCGAGATCAGGCGCGGGCCGGCGAGATCAGGCGCGCCGGCCGGACGGGCGCCCGGGCGTTCAGCCCTCCCGGCGCGACCCCTTCGGCAGCAGCTGCACGAACTCGAAGCCGAAGCGGCCCTTCACGCACAGGTTGCCCTCGGTCACGTACGAGTCCGTCGGCGAGAGCACCTTCACGATCCTGCCGTCCTGCGCATGCAGCGACAGCGTGCACCCAACGCCGCAGTACGGGCAGATCGTGTTCGTCACGGTCTGCACCGACTCGTCCCAGGTCCCCGCCTCGCGCATGTCGTACTCGGACTTGAACATCAGCGCCCCGGTGGGGCAGACGTTGATGCAGTTCCCGCACCAGACGCACGCCGACTGGTCGAGCGGGACGGCGTACTCGGTGGAGACGCGCGCATCGAACCCGCGACCTGCGATCGAGATCGCGAAGGTGTTCTGGGCATCGGCGCCGCACGCCTCGACGCACTTGTAGCAGAGGATGCACTTGGCGTAGTCGCGGACGAAGAGGTCGTTGTCGATCTTGACCGGCTGGGCCACGTTGGACGCGGTGGCCCCGGAGGGATCGTGGTGGTGGCCGGCATGGATGGCATCGCGCTCGCCGGCGGCCGCGGGCGGCGACGGCGGCCCGAACCGGGTCAGGTCGGCGCCGTAGCGCTCCACGTACTCCGCGAACTTGCCGTCAGGCAGCACGGAACCAGCGAGGCTGACATCCACGGACGAGCCCAGCAGCTCCAGCACGAGCTTGCGCGAGAGGCGGACCTTCTCGCTGTCCGTCTCGACCGACATGCCCTGGGAGACCTTGGCCGAGCAGGACGGGGTGAGCGCGCGGGCGCCCGTGTCCACCACGCACATCCGGCACACGCCCTCGGGCGTGAGCGTGGACAGCTGGCAGAGCGTGGGGATGTCCTTGCCCTGCGCCAGGCAGGCGTCGAGGATCGTCGCGTCGGCGGGAGCCGTCACCGGCACCCCGTCGATGGTGATCTCCACCATCCGCGGCGCCTTGCGCTCGGGGCGCGCAGGAATGGACGGCGAACGTGCCGGCGACGTTGTGAAGATGATCGGGTCGACGCCCGTGTAGATGGGCTTGGGGGCGTGGCTCACGATCCAACCTCCGCGAGCCGGATGCCCGTCCGCAGCGCGTCATTGGCGGTCTGGCCGAGACCGCAGATCGAGGCGTCGCGCAGGACCTGGCCGAGGTCCTCGAGCAGGGCGAGCTCATCCTCCACGCTGCCCCGTGGTTGCCTCGCCGCCAGCCGGGCGAGCAGCTCCTCCTGGCGGACGGTGCCCACGCGACAGGGCACGCACTGGCCGCAGGACTCGTCGCGGAAGAACTGGGCGATGCGGCGCAGGATGTCGAGCATGTCGGTGGTCTCGTCGAACACGACGACGGCGCCCGCGCCGATCGTCACGCCCAGCTCCTTGGCGGCCTCGAAGGTGAGCGGCATGTGGAGCGACTCCGGCCCGACGAAGGCGCCCGCGGCCCCGCCGAGGTTGACGGCCTTGACCTTGCGGCCACCGGGCACGCCGCCCGCCATGTCGATCAGGTCACGCAGGGTGATGCCGAACTCGGCCTCGTAGACGCCCGGCCGGTTGACGTGGCCGGAAACCGAGAACAGCTTGTGGCCGTTCGACCCGTGGGACCCGAGCGCCGCGTAGACATCGCCGCCCTCGAGGACGATCCCCGGGATGTTGGCCAGCGTCTCGACGTTGTTGAGCACGGTGGGCTTCTGGAAGAGGCCGGCGGTGGTCGAACGGGCCGCCTTGTTGCGCGGCTCGCCGCGCTTGCCCTCGATGCTCTCGTAGATCGCGGTGCCCTCACCGCAGACGTAGGCGCCGCCGCCGCGGCGGATCTCGATGTCGAAGGCGAAGCCCGCGCCCATCACGTCGCCGCCGAGCAGGCCCTTCTCACGGGCGGTGTCGATGGCGCCCTGGAGGCGCTCCTCGGCGAGGGGATACTCGCCGCGCAGGTAGACGAAGCCCAGCTCCGCCCCCACAGCGAAGCCCCCGATGGTCATCGACTCGACCAGGCTGAACGGGTCCTCCTCCAGGATGATCCGGTCCTTGAAGGTGCCCGGCTCCGCCTCGTCGGCGTTGCACACGATGTTCTTGGGCCAGGCCTGGGTGGCGCGCGCGGCGGCCCACTTCTTGCCCGCGGGGAACGCGGCGCCGCCACGTCCGAGGACCTCGGCCGTGATGACCTCCTCGATCACCCGGTCTGGACCCACCGCGATCGCCTCCTTGAGGGCGCGGTAGCCGCCGTTGGCGAGATAGTCGGTGAGGCTGGTGGGATCGATCCGGCCGACACGGGCCAGGAGGCGCAGGTCGGGATCGCCGGCCTGGGGCGCGAACTGGCGCACCGCCTCAAGCCGCTCCGCCGTGGGGGCGGTCTCGAGGCCGTGGACGTGGCCCTCGGGGTGGGGATGCTCGGCGTCCTCGAGGCGGCGGTGGATGGCCGCGGCGTCAAGAGGCCCCGTGGAAAGGCGCACGCACGGGTCGCCCGCAAACGTGAACAGCGCGGCAGGGGCGCGGTCGCACTGGCCCAGGCAGGGGCTGCGCATCCAGGATGCCGTGGCGCCGGGCTTGGGATGGCCGGCAGGCCCGAGGGTCCGCTCCAGGTCTGCCGCGATCTCCTCGGCACCGGCAAGGCGGCAGGCCATGTCGTCGCAGACATGAACGACGGAGGCCGGCATGGGCGTCATCGTGAACAGGGCGTAGAACGTGGCCACGCCGTACGCGTCGGCCGGCGGGATCGTCAGGCGCTTGCAGGCGTAGTTGAGGGCGGACTGGCTGATCCAGCCGAGCCGGTCCTGCATCGCGTGCAGGGTGGGCAGCAGCAGGTCGCGGTGGCTGCGCGCGTCGTGGCCGCCCCTTGCCATGCGCGAGTCCTTGGCGACGTCACGCTCTCCGCCATCCCAGCCGCTGGTCGCCGGGCCGATCCGGCCATCGAGGAAGGAGTCGACCGCGGCCCGCTCTTCGGCAGTTGCGGCGGGTCCGACGAAATGCAGATCCATAGGCAGCCGAGTGTAAACAATCGACGGCAGGCCGCAACAGGTATCTCGGCCCGGTCAGAAGGGGCATGATCGTCCGTGATTCCACCTGCGTCCGCCCTGCCGTGAGGCCCCAGCCATGTCCCTGCGCCACCACGAGATCGCCGAGGCCCGCCACCGGATCCTCGACCCGTTCACGCACGAGAAGCTTCGGCTGCTGGGCGAGGTCTGCTGGCGTTGGACCGGGCACCCGGATCCTCGACCTGGCCTGCGGCAAGGGCGAGATGCTGTCGTCCTGGGCGACGTGGTTCGGCAGCAGCGGCGTCGGGGTCGACTTGTCGCACGTGTTCCTGGCAGCGGCGGTCGAGCGGGCATCGGAGCTGGGGGTGTCGGCGCGGGTGTCCTTCGTGCAGGGCGACGCTGGCGTGTATTCGGCTGAAGCGGGCGCGTTCGACATCGCGTCGTGCCTGGGGGCGACCTGGATCGGTGGCGGGCTCGGCGGGACGCTGGACCTGCTGCGGCCCGCGGTGCGGGAGGGCGGGCTGGTCGTTGTCGGGGAGCCGTTCTTCCACGAGGAGCCGCCGGCCGAGGCGATCTCGGCGTGGGGCTTCGGGCCGGACGACTACACGTCGCTGGCGGGGACGGCTGCGCGGATTCGCGACGCCGGCTTCGAGCTGGTCGAGATGGTGCTGGCGGACCAGGATTCGTGGGATCGGTATGAGGCCGCACACTGGCCGACGATCCTGGACTGGCTGGCGGCCAACCCGTCCGACCCGGACTGGGGCGCGATGCGCGAGATGCTGGACCGGGATCGCGCGACGTACCTGCGCTGGGGCCGGCGGTACCTCGGCTGGGGCGTGTTCGTCTGCCGGCCGGTCTAGGGTCCGCCGCAGGCTCAGAACTCGCCGCACTCCCAGGTGAGGGTGCCTGACCAGCCGTTCGGCCAAGGATCCATCGCGCCGTCGACCGGGCCGAACTCGGCCGTGCCCGAGAGGCCGTCGTCGGCAAGGTCCACGGTGACGGGTCCCTGCCAGAAGGGCTGCCCGACGCCCTTGGAGGCGCCGTCATCGTCGAAGAGGTCGCCGCCGTCGATGAGCAGCTCGAGCGTCCAGTCGGCCGTCGTGTCCATCCGCTGCACGCCGCCGCGGAGGGTGCCCTCGATGCCGCCGGCCCAGATCGTGCCAAGGTCCATGCCGAAGGCCGCGCCCAGCTCCCGGGTATCGGGAACGGAGTCGCACGTCGCCCCACCGGAGCCCCCTTCCCCGGCATCGCCGAGGCCCGCGGGCTCGAGCGACATGGTGCCCTCGCTGCGGATGGTCACCGGTTCGTGGTACCCGAGGCTGAGCACGGGGACCAGGACGAACGCCACCGCCGCGGTCGCCGCTGCGACACCGGTCCCGCGCAGGAGCGCCCTCCCTGCCGCCTGCGTCTTCGTCCAGCGCGCCAGGGCCCACGCGATCAGCGCGATGATGCCGAGGAGCGCGGCGGCCATGAGCACCAGGATCGGCGCCCCGAGGGAGGCGAAGCCGCCCACGGTCAGTGGATAGGCGCAGTACCAGCCGATCAGGTAGCCAACGATGACCCCCGGGATCGCGGGCCACCAGCGCTTGGCGGTGCCTCTCACGTTCCATCTCCACGCTTCGGTGGGACGCGCGGTGCCGTCAAGTCTAGTCGCCTCGCATTGTGCTACCCTGTGCTACATGAGTGAGGCGGGAGCGCGGCCGGCGCGGGTCGGGGTCCGGGAGCTGCGGCAGAACCTGTCCGTGTACCTGGACCGCGTGAAGGCCGGTGAGACCCTGGAGGTGACCGAGCACGGGCACCCCGTCGGGCATCCTTGCGCCACTCCCGGTGAAGCCGATGTCGATCGTGGACCGGGGCATCGCCGAGGGCTGGATCACACCCGCAACCACGGACCATCGCAGCACGCCGCCGCCACCCAAGATCCCCGGGCGCCCCCTCAGCGAGATCCTCCAGGAGATGCGGGACGAGGAGCGCATGCTGTGAGTCTGGCCTACCTGGATGCCTCGGCGCTGGTCAGGCTGATCGTGGACGAAGCCGAGTCGGCGGGTCTCAACCGCTGGTACGTGGAGGCGGAGCGCCTGATGACCAGTCGTGTCGGGGTCATCGAGACGATCAGGGCCACGGGCCGGCGCACATTCGACAAGCGCCAGCGGGACCGGATCCTCTCGGATGTCGAGGTCATGGAGCTCGGACCGGCGATCGCGGCGTCGGCCGCCGTCGTCGGCTCGCCGCTCCTGCGGACGCTCGATGCGATCCACCTCGCCTCGGCGATGGCGCTGATGCCGGAGCTAGACGCCTTCGTCACGTACGACGACCGCCTCGCCGAGGCCGCGCGGAGCCTGGGGCTGCCGGTGGTGCGGCCGGCCTGACCGGGGCACGGAGGCGCACCTGGAACGGCGAAGGCGGACCCTCGCGGATCCGCCTTCGAGTTTCGTGCGTGGGCGAACGTCAGGCCAGGACGGGTGCCTCGAGCTTCTCGACGCGGATCGCGGCGGCCTTGAACTCGGCCGTGCCGGACTTCCAGTCCGTGGCGTCGATCGTCAGGACGTTCACCGGGACGTCGTCCTGGTGGTGGAAGGTGATGAACGCGAGGCCGGGCCGGAGACCCGGGTCCGCCGCGACGGGGACCTCGATGGAGCCGCGCCGGGAGGTGACCCGGACCAGCTCGCCCTCGGCCAGGCCCATGGTGACCAGGTCCTCCGGACAGAGGTCAAGGGTCTCCATCCGCCGGTGCGGGTGCTTGAACGAGTTCGACTGGACGCCCGTGTTGTAGGACTCGAGCCGGCGGCCAGTGGTGAGCCGGATCGGGAACTCCGGGGTGAGCTTGTCCACGGGCAGTTCGTGCTCCACGGGGACGAACGGCGCGCGGTTGCCCGGCACCGGGTCAGCCCAGAGGCGCGAGTGCAGGAACGGCTCGCCCGGGTGGGTCTCGTCGTAGCAAGGCCACTGGATGCCGTCGAGCTCCTCGAGGCGCTGGTAGCTCATGCCCCGGTGCGCCGGCGACAGGGTCCGGAACTCGTTCCAGAGCGCCTCCGCCGAATAGTCACCCCAGTCCTTGCCGAGGCGCCGGGCGATCTCGAAGATGATCCAGAGATCGTCGCGGGCGTCGCCGGGCGGGTCGATCGCCTTGCGGACACGCTGGACGCGCCGCTCGGAGTTGGTGACGGTGCCCTCGGTCTCGGCCCAGGCGGCCGCGGCCGGGAGGACGACGTCCGCGATCTCCGCGGTGGCGGTCCGGAAGATGTCCTGGACGACGAGGAGATCGAGGCCCGAGAGCAGGCGCGTGGTCCGCTCCATGTCGGCCTCGGACTGGACCGGGTTCTCTCCGATGCAGTAGACGGCCGTGAGCTCGCCGCGCTCCATGGCGTCGTACATGGCCGTGAGGTTCAGGCCGCGCTTGGGCGGGATGGTGACCCCATAAGCCGCGTCGAACGGGGCGCGCAGGGCGTCGTTCTCGACATGCTGGAAGCCCGGCAGGCGGTCCGGCAGGGCGCCCGAGTCGCCGCCGCCCTGGACGTTGTTCTGGCCGCGCAGCGGGTTGAGGCCGGAGCCCCACTTGCCCACGTGCCCGCAGAGGAGCGCCAGGTTGATGAGGCTCAGGACGTTGTCCACGGCGTTGTGGTGCTCGGTGATCCCGAGCGTCCAGCAGATCATCGCCTTCTCGGCCTTGGCGAAGGCATGCGCCGTCTCACGGATGGCCGCTGCCGGCACACCCGTCTCCCGCTCCACCCACTCGAGCGTGTAGGGCTCAACGGCCGCCTTGTACGCCTCGAAACCACTCGTGGCACGCCCGATGAACTCGTCGTGCGCGAGGCCAGCCGCGATGATCTCGCGACCCATGGCGTTGGCGAGGGCGATGTCGGTGCCCACGTCGAGGCCGAGCCAGAGATCGGCCCACTCCACCGATGAGGTCCGCCGCGGGTCGACCGCGATCATGCGCGCGCCGTTGCGGATCCCCTTGAGGATGTGGTGGAAGTAGATCGGATGCGTCTCCCGGGCGTTCGAGCCCCACAGGAGGATCAGGTCCGTCTCTTCGATCTCTTTATATGAGCTGGTGCATCCGCCAGCGCCGAACACGGTCGCCAGACCGGCGACAGAGGGGGCGTGTCAGGTGCGGTTGCAGCTGTCGATGTTGTTGCTGCCCAAGACCTGGCGGGAGAGCTTCTGGGCCGCGTAGTTGACCTCGTTGGTCGAGCGGCTGCAGGAGAAGATTCCGTAGGTCGTGGGGCCGTGCGCCTCGCCCGCTGCCCGCAGCCCGGCGACCACCCGGTCCAGCGCCTCGTCCCAGGTGGCTGGGCGGAGAGGGGCGCCAGAACGACGGTCACCATCGCGCACGAGCGGTGTGGTGAGACGGACGTACTCCTTCGGCACTGGTGTACCTCTGGTATGGGGTCCGATCGGGGGAGTGTAAACCGGCATGCAAGAGGGCGATAGGCTGCTTGGCATGCGCGAGGCCGTCCCCGGGAACCCTGTTGACGGGCCGGATGGCGATGTCCGCCTCCCGGTCGAGGGCAGGCTCGACCTGCGCCAGGTCCTGGGCATCCACCAGCGGGGGTACGGCGATCCGGCCCTGCGGTTCGAGGTGTCGGGCTCCTGCTGGCGGGCGTCGCGCACGCCCGACGGACCGGTGACGCTGTTCGTGGAGACGTTCGCGGGGGCGGGCGAGGGGCTCGACGGGACGGGCGAGGGGCTCGACGGCGGGCACGCTCGGGTGCGCGCGTGGGGCCCCGGGACCGCGTGGGCGCTCGCGCAGGCGCCGGCGCTCCTGGGCCTTGATGACGTGCACCGGACCGTGACGCCGGCCCATCCCGCGGTGGCCGCGGCCCAGCGCAAAGTGCGCGAGGTGCGCATCGGGCGGACCGGTCGTGTCCTCGAGGCGCTCATCCCGGCGATCCTCGAGCAGAAGGTGACCGGCGACGAGGCACGGCGGGCGTACCGCGGACTGATCGCGCGGTGGGGCGAGGACGCGCCGGGGCCGTCCGGGCTCCGGCTGCTGCCCGCACCCGATGTCATCGCGGGACTCCCCTACCACGCGCT
The DNA here is from genome assembly GCA_963748625.1 of uncultured Chloroflexia bacterium. GTDB lineage: Bacteria > Chloroflexota > Limnocylindria > Limnocylindrales > CSP1-4 > CAIXZV01. Next base: position 674,394 of record CAVVJT010000007.1, read on the forward strand.
GCACCGGGTGGACGTCGAGCGGCGGCGGGCCGAGCTGCTGGCCCGGGTCTGTCGGGACGCCGCGCGGCTGGAGGCCCTGGGTGCGGCCGCCGCGACGCACGGCGCAACGTCCCACGCGACGCACGGCGCAACGTCCGACGCGCGGGCGGCGGTGTACGCCGCCCTTCGCGCCTATCCGGGCATCGGCCCCTGGACGGCCGCCGAAGTGGGCATCCGGGCCCTCGGCGATCCCGACGCCGTGAGCGTCGGCGACTTCCACATCCCGAACATGGTCGCGTGGGCGCTCGCACGCGAGCCGCGCGGCACCGACGAGCGGATGCTCGAGCTGCTGGAGCCGTACCGGGGCCAGCGGGGGCGAGTGGTGCGGCTGCTGGAGCTGGCCGGGATCAAGGCGCCGCGGTACGGCCCGCGCCTCTCAGCGCGCCGCATCGGTGAGCTCTGACCAGCTGAGCGTGAGCCAACGCTGGCCGCGCGCGACTCACGCAGCCGGAACCGGCTCCTCCCGCATCCCCCAGGGCGACCCGTACTCCACGAGCAGGTCGAGGAATGGCTTCGGCGCGAACGCCTCAGGCCCCAGCACGCCCGCGCCGGACCACACGCCCCGCGAGAGCAGCTCCATCCCCACGATCGGGTTGATCGCGGTCTGCCAGACGACGGCCTGCGACCCGTACTCGCGCCACGACCAGTCGCTGTCCACCACGTGGTAGAGGTACACGGCACGCGGCGAACCATCCTTGCCCAGACCGGTCACGAACGTGCCCGCGCAGGTCTTCCCATGCATGCGGTCGCCCAGGCCGGCCGGGTCGGGCAGGCATGCGGCCACAACGTCCCGCGGCGAGACCTCGACGCCCTTCACCTTCACCGGCGTGGTGCGATCCAGCCCGAGCGTGTGCAGCACCTTGAGGACGTTGATGAACTCGTCGCCCAGGCCGTACTTGAAGGTCACGCGCTTGGCCTTGACCCAGCGCGGGATCAGCAGGACCTCCTCATGCTCCACGTTCACGCACTCGACCGGGCCGATGCCCTCCGGGAACTCGAACGTCTCGGGCTCCGAGAACGGCGGTGTCGTGTACCAGCCGCGACCCTCCTCGAAGATCACCGGCGGGTTCAGGCACTCCTCGATCGTCGTCCAGATGGAGAACGACGGGGCGAAGTCGTACCCGTCCACGACCAGGTTGGCACCATCCCGGACACCGGCCTCGTCGATCTCCGAGAACAGCTCGTCGGCCGCATACCGCGCGAAGATGTCGGACAGGCCGGGCTCGATGCCCAGGCCCACCAGCGCCAGGCGCCCGGCCGCCTCCCACTCCCCCGCCTTGGCGAACTGCTCGTCGCCGAGCTTGAGCCCGGACAGCTCGTAGGGCTTCTCCGGATGCGGCTTGGACAGGCTCATCGCCATGTCCATGTAGTTCACGCCGGCCTCGGCGCAGGCATCGAAGATCGGCATGACGAAGCGCGGGTCCACCGCGTTGAGCACGTGCGTGACCGCGTGCTCGCGGATGAGCGCAGCGACGGACGCCACGTTCGACGCATCGACCTGCGCGCCGCTGAAGCGGGCGTCACCCGCGACCTGGGCAAGCGCGTGCTCGACGCGGCGCGGATCGTAGTCGGCCACGACCATGTGCTCGAAAAAGGCGCGGCGGGCGGCGATGGCCACGGCCGCAGTGCCGACGCCACCAGCGCCGACGACCAGGATTCGCATGGTGAGGATCACCTCGTGGCGGGGGCGGCGGCACCGGATCGACCGCCGCCCGGACTGGTGGGGGACGGGACGGTCCCCCTGGGGTTGCACCGATTGTGTCAGCCGGCAGACTCGGGCTTCGGCTGGTAGACCTCACGCTTCCGCCGGAAGAACTCCGGCGCCTTCAGCCTCCAGGCCACGAGCAGGATCACACCAAGGATCCCGAGCAGGATCGAGAGCGCCAGCGGGACACCGATGCCGAACAGGCTGGCGCAGGTGGCGACATCCTCGGGATCGGTGCACGTGTAGGAGCTCAGCGGGCTCATGAGATCGACGACCGACTGCCAGAACGCCCAGGTGAGGACCAGCGCGCCGAACAGGGGCAGGAGCCCCATCCCGATGAAGTCCTTGGCGCTGCGGAACAGGACCTTCCGGTAGTAGACCACTGACGCGTAGCCGGTGATGCCGTAGTAGAAGGCGATCATCAGGCCCAGCGCGGTGAGCGCGTCCCAGTACACGTTCTCCGAGATGAGCTTGAGCCCGATGTACCAGAGGACGGCCAGGATGCCCGTCCAGATGGTGGCATTCGCGGGCGTCAGGTAGCGCGGGTGGATCTGGGCCCAGTACTTCGGGGCCGCACCCTTCGCCCCCATGGACAGGGCGGTACGCGCGCACGGCAGGATCGTGGTCTGCGTGGACGCCGCGGCGGAGGTCAGGACAGCAATGATCAACAGCACGTTGAGCGGCTCGCCCAGGATCTCAGCGCCGAGGCTCGCAAGGATGTCGCTCTCGCCCTGCTCGGCCAGGTACTCGGCCCCGTGGATCGCCTGCGCGGCGATCGTCACGAGGACGTATGTCCCGACCAGGATGAGAACGGAGAAGATCGTCGCCCGGCCCGGCTGCTCGGTGGGGTTGCCGCTCTCCTCGTTGACCGAGGCGGTTGTGTCCCAGCCCCAGTAGATGAACAGGGTGATGAGCATGGCGGCGGCGAAGGCACTGGCGTCCCAGGCACCGTTCTCGCCGACGATCGACAGGGGGTTGAGCCACTCGAGCGTCGGCATCACCGACCCCTCGAGGCCGCCGAAGACCTTGACCAGCGCGACGACCGAGAAGATGCCGAGCGTGATCAGCTCGACGCTGAGCAGGACCGCCTGCGATCGCGCCGAGAGCTCGATGCCGCGCCAGCAGATCCACGTCATGGCGGCGACGAACAGGATGCCCAGGGCGACGACACCGACGTCAAAGGTGACCTCGCCGACCATGATCGGGAGGACCGGGTTCGCGAAGACGTCGATCCCGAACAGGCTGAACGTGTACTGCGCCGCAACCTCGGCGAGGCTGGCGATGACGATGACCTGGGCGACGATCATCACCCAGCCGGTGAACCAGCCCAGGTGTGGGCCGGCGGCAGTGGTGACCCAGGTGAAGCTGGTGCCGCAGTCGGGGTCGGCGCGGTTCATGTAGTAGTAGGCCATCGCGATGCAGAACATCGGGATGAATGCCACCCACATGATCGAAGGCGCAGCAAGCCCGACGGCGGCCGCCACGAGGCCCAGCGAGACCGCGAGGCTGTAGGCCGGAGCCGTGGATGCCACCCCGATGACGACGTTCTCCGCCATCCCGAGGGCACCGGTCTTCAGGCCCTTGCTGCCTGGGGATCCCTCGCCTGTCAGCTCTTCGCTAACGACCGCCATTCGGCTCTCCTTCTAGCCTCGACAGGAATGGCGGGACGCTCCGCGTGATGGCACACCCGCGGGCACGACCGCAACAAGGCCAGACGGCATGCCGTCCTCGGTCCGGATGGCGGGTAGGACCGGGTGCGGACCCCTGCGCGTACCGGGTCGTGCGTGGATGTGCGGCCTGCGGCGCGAAATGACGTTGCCCCGAGCCCGCGGTGGCGGGCGGACGGGACGGGCGCACCCGCGATGTTGCGCCCTGCGGGTCAGGCCCCGGTGGACTCCCCCGGCGCGGGGGCCGTTGGGGCGTTGATCGCCGCCGTCGGCTGACCGGATTGCGGAGCGGGCCGTCAGCGCCCGGTCGAACGGGCCTCGGTGGACTCCCCGAACGACATGGCGATGAGCACGACCAGGATCACGAGCACGACGGCCCCGAGGAGGAGCGGGGCGAGGGACTCAGCGGGCGTCGGGCTGGTGCGAACCCAAGCGGCGCCGGTCTCGGTCGAGCCCGGCTCTCCCGGCTTGGGCGTCGCGGCCGGCGCCGGGGTGGCGTCGGTCGTTGCAGCCACGATCGGGGCGGCGTCGCTGCTACCGGCGGTGGCGGAAGCCGTGGTCGCGAGGACGATGGACGGCAGGGCGGCCGCGAGCATCAGGCCGAGCATGACGACGAGTACACCGGTCCTCCGGCGCGCGCGGGTCAGCAGTTGTCGAGTCACGAGATGCGGCACGCGGTCAGCCATGAGACATCCTCCACCCTGCCGCCCGGACTCGGCGGCCGTCGGGAAGTGTAGCCGCCGCCGGTCGCGCAGGCTACGGCGTGATGGCCGGCACTCCGGACCATGCGACGGCCGCCGGGTCGTCCCGACGGCCGTCCTGCCTCGCTGGATCCGCCGTCCGGCGGTGCGTCAGCCCCCGAAGAAGTCCGTCACGAGCCGCGTGTGACCGTTGGCCTTCCACACGCCGATGCCGACCTTCTTGTACCGGCTGTTCTTGATGTTCTTCCAGTGGCCGCCACCGGTTGCCTTCTCCCTCTGGAAGGCGAGGTGCGTGTACAAGACCGACTTGTAGGCGCTCGAGGCGTCCCAGCAGCCGATGTTCTCGCCCCACGTGTAGCCGCTGAAGCCGGCGTTCGCGAGCCGACCGGTGACGTTGCCGTGGTAGCAGGCACCCGCGGTGGCCAGCTTCTTCGCCCAGCGACGCGCGACCCCCGACAGGTCCGCGTTGCGCTTGAGCGGCGCCACGTACTTGGAGTAGGTGCCCGTGCCGTAGGCCTTGCAGGTGCCGTCCTTGAGCACCCATCCGCCGGTCCGGGTGCAGTTGAGCAGCTTGAGGTAGTAGGTCTCGACGCCGTACCAGGACGGATCGGCCGCGGCGACGCCCGTCGGGGCGGCTGCGCTGGTGCCGAAGGCTGCGAGCGACGCGAGCAGGCTCACGGCGAGCATCGTGGCGAAGCGCGAGGTCAAGCGCGAGCGGATGGACGCCCGCTGGGCGCCGGGGTGAAGCAGTCGCACGACCATTTCCTCTCTACCCGACGGCACCGGGAAGGCCGATGCCGACGATCTGCTTGGGTGCCGGGGCTCGTGCGGCCACCGGACCATTGGACCGGCCGAAGGCTACCGGGTCATCGTCGATCGCGCCCTGACCCGGTGGTACTGGCCGGGTTCCGGGGCCAGACCGCGCCGCCACTGCCCGCGCCCGCGGCCGAACCGGCGATTCCGACGCTCATGTGAGGCATTGCCGCTCAGGCGAGGTAGCATGTTCCCCATGACTGACCTCGGCAGCAGCGGCAAGGATCGGCTCAGCCTGGTCACCGCCGTGCTCGCCGCGCGCCGCTACTTCCTCGATGGCGCCACCAAGAGCGAGATCGCCACCGAGCTCGGCATCTCCCGGTTCAAGGTCGCGCGCCTGCTCGACGATGCCGTTCGCGACGGGATCGTCAAGATCGAGATCGAGGCCGTCCCGGAGATCGACGAGGTGCTCTCCAGGGAGCTGGCCGTCGCCACGGGGATCCGCAGCGCGGTCGTGGTCCGGGACATGGGCGGCCCACCGGAGCTGGAGCGCTCGCAGTTGGGCCGGGCCGCCGCCACCGTCCTCGCGGACGCCCTCGACGACGGCGACATCCTGGGCATCTCGTGGGGGCGCTCGCTGCACGCGATGATCGGCCACCTCCCCGCCCTGCCCGGCTGCGATGTCGTGCAGCTCGTGGGCATCGTCCCCACGCTGGACCTCGCGGTGAACTCGCTGGAGCTCGTGCGCCGCCTCGCCAACCGGGCCGGGGGCCACGTGCACCCGCTCCACGTCCCGATCGTGGTGGAGCGCCCGGAGCTGGCATCCGCGCTGCGCGAGGATCCGCACGTCGGGCGGACGATGGCGATGTACCCCCGCCTGACGCGCGCGGTGGTGGGCATCGGGGCCTGGCGCACGGGCTCGTCGTCCCTGCGCGAAGCACTGTCAGGAGCCGATGCGCGCACGATCGATGCGGCGGGCGCCGTCGCCGACTGCTGCTCGATCCTGCTCGACGCCGACGGGCGCGAGGTCCATGCGGCCGGCCTGCCGGAGCGCTGCCTCGCGATCTCCGCGGACGAGCTGCGGCGCGTCCCCGACGTCCTCGCGATCTCGGCCGGCACCGAGAAGGTGGAGGGGATCCGGGCGACGCTGCGCTCAGGCCTGGTGCACCGGCTGGTGACCACCGAGGCGACGGCGCGCGCCCTGCTGGCCGGCGCGGGCTGACCTCGGGCGCCGGGGGCTGATCCCCGGGCGCCTGGGCGGGCGCTTGAGTCATCACCGCATCAGTTCGGCCTGCTGCGTGCGATGGTCGCGGGCGGAAGGTCGACTTCAGGTGCTGACCCACGCACGGTGGTAGCGGATCTGATGCACAGCCGAATTGCGACGCCGGCGAGCCCCCGACCGGGGCTACAAGGGGGTTTACGCGCGCCGTCGGCCGGAGTATGGTTACTCATGCGAGCGGTTATCTCTCATATGAGCATCGAGAGTGTGCCGCTCGCCCAACCACAGAAGGACGAAGCCGGCAATGACGCAGACGCAGGACCCCGCCCAGCGTGAGCAGGTCTACCACTCCGACCATCGCCCGGACTTCACGCCGTTCGTGAAGTCGGCCGGGACGATCAGGGGCTTCACGTACGCGGGCAACCTCGCGTCCGAGCTCGAGGCAGGCACCATCACGCAGCCCGAGGCGCTCGAGCTGCTCGACGACATGCTCGCCATCCGCGAGCTCGAGGAGATGATCGTCCGCCTCCGCTCCGGCGGCTACGACGCACTCCCCGGCTACGACTACCGCGGCCCCACGCACGTCTCCATCGGCCAGGAGGGTGCGGCGGTTGGCGCGAGCTCCGTCCTGCGCACCGACGACAACATCACCAGCTCCCACCGCGGCCACGGCGACGCCATCGCCAAGGGCTTCTCCGCCCTGCGCAAGATGAGCGACGTCCAGCTCGCCGTCCGCACCGGCCGCACGGGCACCCGCGAGGAGCTCCTCGGCGCCGCCCTCGAGGACCACGTCTTCAAGACCATCGCGGAGCTGTTCGGCAAGGAGGACGGCTACAACAAGGGCCGCGGCGGCGGCATGCACATCGCCGACTACTCCACTGGCAACCTGGGGGCCAACGCCATCGTGGGCGGGTCCGTGCCGATCGCCACGGGCGCCGCCATGGCCGCGCGCTACGAGGGCTCGGATCGGGTCGTCTGCTGCTTCGCGGGCGACGGGTCGTATGCCAACGGCGTGGTGCTCGAGTCCCTCAACTGGGCCGCCCAGGTCCAGTGGACCAACCACCTGGCCGAAACGCCGTACGGCCTGCCGGCGATCTACGTCATCCAGAACAACCACTACGGCATGACCGGCCGCGCCGACGACGAGGTCATGGGCGTCCAGTTCCTCGCCCAGCGTGCTGCGGGCTTCGCCGAGAACACGATGCACGCCGAGGTCGTCAACGGCATGGACGTGCTCGCCGTGCGCGAGGCCGTCCAGCGCGCCGCCGCGATCTGCCGCCGTGGCGAGGGCCCGGTCCTGCTCGAGGTGAGCACGTACCGCTACTACGGCCACTCGCTCTCCGACCCGCGCAACGAGTACCGGACCCGGGACGAGGAGGCCGCGTGGCGCGCCATCGACCCGATCGCACAGCTCCGCGAGCAGCTCCTCGCGGCCGGCGTCGACGCCGGAACCGTCGAGGCCGTCGAACAGGGCGCCACCGCCCGCAACGCCCGCGCCGCCCAGCGCGCAGCCGTCTCGCCCGAGCCCGCCGCCTCCGCCGTGCTCGACTACATGTACACCGACACCACCTCGGCCGGCACCGAGGTCGCGTCCCCCGCCCTCCTGGCCCCGCTTCCCGAGGCCAAGCGCGACGCCAACGGCCAGATCAGCTACAAGGACGCCCTGCGCGAGGCGCTCGCCCAGGAGATGGTCCGCGACGCCCGTGTCATCCACTACGGCGAGGACGTGGCCGACTACGGCGGCGCCTTCAAGCTGACCAAGGGCCTGCTGGAGAGCTTCGGACGCAACCGCGTCTTCAACACGCCGATCTCCGAAGCCGCCATCTGCGGCACCGCGGTTGGCGCGGCGATCGCCGGCACCCGCCCGGTCGTCGAGTTGATGTACATGGACTTCGCGCTGATGGCGTCCGACCAGATCGCCAACCAGGCCGCGAAGTGGCACTTCATGTCGGGCGGCCAGATCGAGGTCCCGCTCGTGATCCGCGCCTCGGTCGGCGCGGGCAAGGGCTACGGCGGCCAGCACAGCCAGAGCCTCGAGTCGATTTTCACCCACACCCCCGGCCTCTACGTCGTCTACCCGTCCACCGCGGCTGACGCGAAGGGCCTTCTCGCCTCCTCGATCCGGACCAACAACCCGGTCCTCTTCGTGGAGAGCCAGGGCCTCTACACCACCAAGGGCGTCGTGCCCGAGGGCGAGCATCTCGTCGAGATCGGCACGGCCGCGGTCCGGCGCGAAGGCGACGGGGTCACGCTCGTGTCCTGGGGCCCGGCGGTCCTGGACTGCCTCAAGGCCGCTGAGACGCTGGCCGCCGAGCACGGCCTGGAGGCCGAGGTCATCGACCTGCGCTCGCTGGTCCCGCTCGATCTCGAGACCGTCCTGACGTCCGTCCGCAAGACCGGGCGCGCCGTGGTGGTCGCCCAGGCGATCCTGCGCGGCTCATTCGTGAACGAGATCGTGGCCTCGATCCAGCTGGAGGCGTTCGACGACCTCGATGCGCCGGTGGGCCGCGTGGGCGCCGTCCCGGGCATCTCGCCCCAGAGCGAGATCCTCGAGGCAGCGTTCCTGCCCAACGCGGGCGACATCGTCAGCGCCGTCCTGGCGATCGGCTGAGCGGCCCCGAGCGACACGGAGAGACGACGATGGCGCACCCGATCCTGATGCCGAAGCCCGGTCAGATGACCGAGGAATGCACGATCATCGCCTGGCACAAGGCCGAGGGCGACAGCATCGCGAAGGGCGATGTGGTCTTCGAGATCGAGACCGACAAGTCCGCGATGGAGGTCGAGTCCTGGGAGGCCGGCGTCCTGCTCAAGCAGGTGGTCGCCGCGGGCGAGACGGTGCCCGTGAACGCGGTCTGCGCGTGGATCGGGCAGCCCGGGGAGGCGATCCCGGAGACGCCGGCCGCGCCCGTGGCCGCCGTCGCACCGGCGCCCGCAGCCGCGCCTGAGCCCACCCCGGCCCCAGCGCCCGCTCCGGCTCCGGCCGCGGTTGTGCCGGCCCCAGTCGACGCCGTCCCCGCACCGGCAGCTCCGGCAGCTCCGGCCGCGCCAGGCGAACGCGTGAGGATCAGTCCGCGCGCGAGCCGCCTGGCCGCGTCCGCCGGCCTCGACCCTCGAACGATCGCGGGCTCCGGCCCCGGCGGGCGGATCGTCGAGAAGGACATCCACGCCGCCATCGAGGCCGCGAAGGCGGCTTCGGCTTCGGCTTCGGCTTCGGCTTCGGCTTCGGCTTCGGCAAGCGTGGTAGCCGCGCCCGTGGCAGCTGCATCGGCCAGCGCCCCGTCCGCCATCCAGATCCCCATCGATGCTGACGCCTCGGTCGAGCCGATGTCGCGGATGCGCCGCGTCATCGCGGACCGCCTCACCCACAGCTGGACGACGACGCCGCACTTCACGGTCACCGTTGCCGTGAACATGCAGCGCCTGTTCAACCTGCGCACCGAGCTCAAGGCCCAGGGCACCAACCTGTCGGTGACCGACTTCATCCTCGCGGCAACGTCGCAGACCCTGGTCGAGTTCCCGGACGTCAACACCCGGGTCGACGGGACCAACCTCGTCCGCCGGCGCCACGTCCACCTCGGGCTTGCCGTCTCGGTGACCGGCGGCCTCCTCGTGCCGGTGATCCGGGACGCGGACCTGCTCTCCGTCACGGGCATCCACGACCGGTCACAGGCCCTCATCCAGGGCGCACGTGCCGGCACCCTCGGCCCGGACGAGCTGTCGGGCTCCACCTTCTCGGTGTCCAACTTGGGCATGTTCGAGGTGGAGGAGTTCTCCGCGATCATCAACCCAGGCGAGGGCGCGATCCTCGCGGTCTCGTCGGCCGTGCCCACGCCGGTCGTCGTCGGGGAGGGCATCGCCGTCCGGCCGATCATGAAGCTCACGCTGTCGGCCGACCACCGCGTGGTGGACGGCGAGACGGCGGCCCGCTTCCTGGGCGCGCTGCGCCGGCGGCTCGAGGACGCCGACGCGTTCCGGACGCAGGTGCTCCTGGACTGACGCCTCCGGGTGCGGGGCAGGCCCGGGTCGCCTGCCCCGGCCGCCTGCCCCCATCGCCCGCCCCAGACCGCACGCCGCACCGGCGATACTCCGGGCCTACACACGACCGCCCCGGAGCCAGACCCGATGCCCACGCTTGCCGACTATCCGCGCGAGAACCTCCGCTTCGGCCCCTCGCCCATCCAGCGCCTGCCGCGCCTGTCGAAGCACCTCGGCGGGGCGATGGTCTGGGCGAAGCGCGAGGACGTGAACTCCGGGCTCGCGTTCGGCGGCAACAAGGTCCGCAAGCTCGAATACCTCCTCGCCGACGCCCTGGAGCAGGGCGCGGACACCCTCGTGTCGATCGGCGGCGTCCAGTCCAACCACACCCGCCAGGTGGCGGCGGTCGCGGCGCATGCAGGCCTCGGATGCGTGCTGGTCCAGGAGCACTGGGTCGAGTGGCCGGACGTGACCTACGACCGCACCGGGAACATCCTCATGAGCCGCCTGATGGGCGCCGAGGTCCGCCTCGACCCGGCCGGCTTCTCCATCGGCTTCCGCGACAGCTGGAAGCAGGCGCTCGACGATGTCGAGGCGCGCGGCGGCAGGCCCTATGCGATCCCGGCCGGCGCCTCGGACCATCCGCTGGGAGGCCACGGCTTCGCGGGCTGGGCGTACGAGGTCGCGGAGCAGGAGGAGGAGATGGACGTCTTCTTCGACACGATCATCGTGTGCTCGGTGACCGGGTCCACGCAGGCGGGCATGATCGCGGGCTTCGCGGTCCTGGAGGATGCGGGCGGCCGCAAGCGGCAGGTCATCGGCATCGACGGATCCGCCACGGTGCCCGAGACCCGCGAGCAGGTCGCGCGGATCGCCCGCCGGACCGCGGGGATGATCGGCCTGGAGCGGGACCTGCGCGATGACGAGATCATCCTCGACGACCGGTACCACGGTGGCGTCTACGGTCTCCCCGACGAGCGGACGCTCGACGCGATGCGCCTGGTCGCGCGCCTGGAAGGGATGATCACGGACCCCGTGTACGAGGGGAAGTCGATGGCGGGCCTGGTCGACCTGGTGGCCCGTGGCGAGATCGGCAAGGACAGCAACGTCCTCTACGCGCACCTCGGTGGGCAGCCGGCGATCAACGCCTACGCCTCGCTGTTCACGGGCGGCTGACTTCGGCGGCAGATCACCGGCCGACGACCCGTGGGCCGTCCCCGTTCACCGTGCGCCGTGCATCTGAGGCAATAGATCGCGGGTGTCGCGTCGCCGCGTTGCCGCTCTCGCACCTGCACGACGGCGATTGGGCGTCACGAGCGCCAGTGGGTGCAGCTGGCGTGCTCCCCTAGCAACGGCGCGACACATGGGGCCCCAACCATTGCGTGGCGTGCACCGCAGGTCCGCACGAATGGCGGCAACCACGCGGATTGAGCCGTCCCTGCAGGCTTTCGGCGCCGCCGTTGCGAGCTACGAGAGGCCCAGGAGCTCCGCGAGCAGGGCCGCCACCGCGGGATGCGGCCGGCGCTCCGGCTTGAGGGCGATCAGCACGCGCCGGTGGACCGGCGGGTCGAAGGCGGCGATCGTCGCCCGGATCTCCCGGTCCCGGAGCGCCAGGCCCGGCAGCGGCGCGATGCCCAGGCCCGCCTCCACGAGGGCGATGATCACGCTGTAGTCGCGGCAGTTCGAGCGGACCCGGGGCTCGAAGCCCGCCCGTCGGCAGGCACCGGTGACCGCAGCGTGGATCGTGCTGGCCTCGGTGTCCATGATCCAACGCTCCCCGGCGAGCGAGGCGAAGGTCACCGGCGCCGCGCGCCCGCCCGAGCCCGGTCGCGCGAGGAACAACGGGTCCTCCATCAGCGGCAGCCACTCGAGCGCGGGGTCCAGCGGCGCATCGGGGTCGTACTCGTCCACCACCGCGAGGTCCACGTCGTCGTGGCGCAGGGCGGCGAGGCTCTCGGCCGTCTCCAAGTCACGCAGGAGGATCCGCAGGTGCGGGTGGGCCTGCCCGAGGCGACTGATGACGGTGGGGAGGAGCGCCCGCGCCGCCGTCGGGAAGGCGGCGATCCGCAGGGTGCCGGTGATCTCGTCACGCCGCGCCGCCAGCTCCGACTCCGCAGTGGACAGGGCCTGGGCAATGACATCCGCGTGCTCGACGAGCATCGTGCCGGCCTCGGTGAGGCGCACCAGCCGCCCGTGCGGCTCCAGGAGCGGCATGCCGGCCTCGTCCTCCAGGATCCGGAGCTGCTGGCTCACAGCCGACGGCGTGACCGACATCGCCTCCGCCGCCGCGCGGATGGTTCCCCGTCGCGCGACCTCGCGCAGGAGCTGCAGGCGCCAGACCCCGAGCATCGGCCGACCCTCCCGTTGATGAAGTAGTCCTGCTACCGGATTGTGCAAGAAGTCTGCACTTGATGTTCGCTGTTGGCCAAGCGAGCATGCGCGCAAGCGAGAAGCTGCCCACCGTCCCGGTTCCGGTCGCCTCAGGCCTCCGGACCCGCACCTCCGCGGCCCCCCACTGGCCCGGTCCGTCGCCCCCCCCGACGGGCCGGGCCCTCCTCGTTCCCGCGGGGCGATCGACGATCCGGCCACGGGCGGGCGTCACGCGGGCCGGCCGGCGGTGCGGTCAGCGGCCGGCTACCGCGGAAGGCGGTCGAGCAGGTCCCGGGTCGACACCACCGTCGCGAACTCGCCGTGCAGGTTGGCGGCCGTCGCGCGGGCAAGGTCGTCGGCCACAACCACCTGGCCGTCTGGGCCCCGCCGGTCGAACGTGTGCGTGGCGTCCAGCGCGAAGCTGACCTCGTAGCCGAGGTTGCCGGCCATGCGCGCGGTCGTCTCGCAGCAGTGGTTGGTGGTGATGCCGCAGATCACCAGCGCGTCGATGTCGCGGGCGCGCAGCCAGGCATCGAGGTCCGGCGTTCCGTAGAAGGCGGAGTTGACGCTCTTGCTGACGAGGACGTCATGCGGGCCATCGACCCCTGCCTTGAAAGCGTTGCCGGGCTGGCCCGGCCGGAGCGGCGAGCCCGGAACGACCGAGTCGTGGCGGACCAGGACGACCGGCAGGCCACGCGCGCGCCATGCCTCGAGCAGGCGGGCGATGTTCGCCTCGCAGGCCGGGTTGTTGCGCGGGCCCCAGGCCGGGTCGTCGAAGCCCTGCTGGACGTCCACGACGATGAGGGCGGCGGGTTTGCTGGTCATCGGCCGATCCTACAGGGCAGGGCAGGCACGGAGGTCGGGCTCCCGCCACGGAGGTCGCCGGTCCCCCGGGTGCTACCCTCCGGCACCACTGCGATCCCGCACGAGAGGACCTCCGTGACCGATCCGAAGCCGCTGGATCCCAGCTCCTGGGACAGCGCGAGCCCACTGGCCGAGGACTTCTACCACCACGTCAACCGGGCGTGGCTGGACGCGAACCCGGTGCCGGCCGAGTACCCCGCCTGGGGCGCCTTCATCGAGCTCGACCACCGGAACAAGGAGCTCACGCGAGACCTGCTGGAGGCAGCGGCCGACGCGTCGGTCGCCGGGACGGCCGATGCTGTCACGCGCCTCGTCGGCGACTTCTACGCGTCCGGGATGGACGAGGCGGCGATCGCTGCGGCGGGCGCGGAGCCACTGCGCCCGTTCCTGGACCGGATCGATACGCTCGCCTCGGTCGAGGATGTCCGCGCCTTCAACCTCGAGCTCCACATGAGCGGACTCGGCGCCTTCTTCGGCGTCGGCGTGGAGGCCGACTTCGAGGACGCGAACCAGTACCTGGCCTACGTGCAGCAGGCGGGCTTGTCGCTGCCGGAGAAGGGCTACTACCAGAACGACGACGAGAAGTCGGTGGCGCTGCGCGCGGCCTTCACCGCCCACGTCGGCAACCAGTTCCGGAACCTCGGCTACCAGGATGACCGGGCGACTGGCGCGGCGGACGCGGTCCTCGCCTTCGAGACCCGCCTCGCCGGGGTGTCGCTGTCGCGCGAGGAGCAGCGGGATCCGCGCCGGACGATGAACCGCTTTGCGGTGGCCGCGCTCGACGACCTGATGCCGCTCACCCGCCTCTCAGCGTTCCTGCGCGAGCTTGGCGTCGGCAGCGAGACGGTCAGCGTGCAAAACCCCGCGTTCATGACCGCGCTGGACGCGATCCTCGTGGAGACCCCGCTCGACACGGTCAAGGACGCCCTGCGCTGGCACCTCGTGCACGCCACCGCATCATCCCTGGCGCCGGCCTTCGAGAACGAGGCCTTCGCCTTCTTCGGACGGATCCTCGGTGGCCAGCAGGAGCAGCACCCTCGCTGGAAGCGCATCGTGGGCGCCGCATCGTCGGACCTGGGCGAGGCCGTCGGACAGCTGTTCGTGCGGGTGACGTTCCCGCCCGAGGCCAAGGCACGGGTCGAGACGCTCGTGGGCCACCTGCTCACGTCGATGGGCGAGGCCATCCGCCGCAACGCGTGGATGACCGACACGACCCGCGAGCAGGCCCTCACCAAGCTCGCCGGCTTCGGCTACAAGATCGGCTACCCGGACGAGTGGCGGGACTACGCCGCCCTCACGATGGACCGCTCCTCGTACCTCGCGAACCGCCTGGCCGCGGCGGCGTTCGAGCAGCGCCGGCAGCTGGGCCAGCTGGGCAAGCCGATGGACCGCGGCGAGTGGGCGATGCCGCCGCACGTCGTGAACGCCTACTACCACCCACTGCGCAACGAGATCGTCTTCCCGGCCGGAATCCTGCAGCCCCCGTTCTTCTGGCGCGAGGCGGACGACGCCGTCAACTACGGGGGCATCGGGACGGTGATCGGCCACGAGGTCACGCACGGCTTCGACGACACCGGGTCCCGCTTCGACGCCGCGGGCGCCCTGCGCGACTGGTGGACCGAGGCCGACCGGACGGAGTTCGAGCGGCGCGCCGCCGTGCTGGTGGAGCAGTTCAGCGGCTACGAGGTGCTCGACGGCGTCAACGTCAACGGCCGCCTCACCCTGGGCGAGAACATCGCGGACCTCGGCGGTATCGCGGTCTCGCTCGACGCCATGCACGACGCCGTTCCCGCGGACGCGCCGCTCATCGACGGCCTCACGCCGGACCAGCGCTTCTTCGCGGCCTACGCGACGATGTGGCGGACGGGATACACGGAGGCGTACGCACGCCTGCTGGCCAACGTGGACACCCACTCGCCGTCGATGTACCGGGTCAACGGCCCGCTCTCGAACACGCCGGCGTTCGCCGCCGCCTTCGGCATCGCCGAAGGGTCGCCCATGGCGCTCCGGGACATCGAGCGCGCGAGGATCTGGTAGCCGGCACAGCCGGCCGAGGGAGGATCGAGGATGACGTTTTCCATCGTCGCGCGGGACCCGGAGACCGGGGACGTCGGCATCGCGATCGCCTCCAAGGTGGTGGCCGTTGGGGCGGTTGCTCCGTTTGCGAAGGCGCTGGTGGGGGCGGTGGCGTCACAGTCGGCGCCCAACGTGACCTACGGGCCGGACGGCCTCGCCCGCCTGGCCGCCGGGGAGCACCCCAAGGCGATCCTCCAGGCGCTCACCGCGCCCGACAGCATGGCCGCCATGCGCCAGGTGGGCATCGTGGACGCGACCGGGCGGGCGGCGAGCTACACCGGCGCCGAGTGCGTCGAGTGGGCCGGGGGCCGCGTCGGGCCGGGCGTTGCCGCGCAAGGCAACATGCTCACAGGCCCCGCGGTCGTGGACGCCCTGATCGACTCCTACCTCGCGGCCACCGGAAGCTTCCCCGAGCGGCTGCTCGCAGCGCTCCGCGCGGGTGACGCGGCCGGCGGGGACAAGCGCGGGCGCCAGTCGGCCGCGCTCCTCGTCCGCCGCGAGAAGGGCGGGATCGCGGGGCTCGACGACCGCTGGATCGACCTCCGCGTGGATGACCACACGGATCCGACCGCGGAGCTTGCGCGCCTGTACGACCTGCTGGCGAAGCAGAACAACCCGCTGACGGCGGAGAACCTGCCCAAGGTCGCCTCGATGCTCGTGGGCACCGTGGCCAACTCCATCAAGCAGGCGATGTCGGGCGAGCCCAAGCCGGAGCCGCTGCTCGTGGCCTGGGAGCCGGAGGCACCCGCGGGCGACGACGCGCAGGCCCGGCGCGCACCGGCCGGGAGCGCACCGGCGGCGGGCGGGACGGCCGACGACGGCTCCATCGGCGGCTGACCACCGCCGTGAGACTGCCCTCCCTCGGAGCCCGTCGCGACCACGCCGAGCGCTACCTCTTCCTGGTCGTCGCCGCCTTCGCAATCAGCGTGGCCGTGACCCGCGTCTTCCTCGCCGCCACGGGTTACCCGAAGGTGGGCGGTGGCGGGCTGCACATCGCCCACATGCTCTGGGGCGGCCTGCTGCTCGTGGTCGCGTCGATCCTGCCACTGATGCTGGTGGGCAGCCGGGTACTCGTCGTGTCCGCGATCGCGGGCGGCGTGGGCGTGGGCCTGTTCATCGACGAGGTCGGCAAGTTCATCACCGAGAACAACAACTACTTCTTCGCCCCGGCGGCCCCGCTCATCTACGGCGCGGTCCTGCTCATGGTCTCGCTGCTGGTCATCGTGTCCCGACGGGGAGGCACCAGCCGCGACGCGCTCCAGGCGGCCGTCGAGGCAGCCCGCGAGAACGTTGACGGCCGCCTCACCCGCGAGCACCGGGACGAGGTCCTTGCAGGCCTCGAGCGGGTCCAGGAGGGTGGGGATCCAGCCCTCGCGTCGCTCGCGTCGCGATACACGGAGCTGCTGGTCTCACCAGAGGTCGAGGCCCGGCTCGGCACCACCGGCTGGCTGGACAACGGCGGACCCCAACGCCTCATCGAGCGCCTGCTGCCCGTCCGGCTCGAGCGCGCGCTCGTCTACCTGGGGCTGGGCTACACCGCCCTTGGCGCCGTCGTCTCGGCGCTGCTGCTCGTCGCCCTCCTCGGCTACGGGCCGCTGCCGCCGGTCGCGGACAACGGGCCCGTCGAGTTCCCGTCGGAGCCGTTCTGGACCTACGCGCTGCTCGCGGTCGCGACCGGGGTTGGCATCGCATCGGGGATCGCGGTGGTCCTGCTGGCGACCGGGCGCGCGCGCAGGGGCCTGCGCGTCGGAGCGGGGGCGACGCTCGTCAACCTGGTCGCCGGCGGCCTGCTCACCTTCTATGTGCAGCAGTTCGCGGCACTCGGCTCCACGGTCCTGCACCTCGCCATCCTTGGCCTCCTTCTCGACATGGGCCGGCGACTGGAGCAGCGGAGGTGAGGCGCCGGTGAGGCGCCCGCCGCTGCCCGCGGTGCTCCGGGAGGTGATCGACGACCGGGCAGGGCCCGGACCGGAGTCCAGAAGGGGGCAGAAGCGGGGCCGGGACGCACCGGATTCGGGTGCAGGTTGCGGTTTGGATGCGCCCCGGCGTGCGTCGAGGCGAGGCAAGTTGGACAGTTCGCGCGACAGGCGGGCAAAGATGGCGTATTCTGCCGCGACGCCCCACCGTCGGGCGCAAGCACCAGCACGGCCGACTCGATCCCTCCCTCCCGGTCTCCGCAGAGGACTCGATCGCGGAAACCGGCACAAGACCACGAGGAGTGGATCAACCTTCATGAACGTCGACCGGACGCTCACCTGCAGCGACTGCAACCAGTCGTTCACCTTCACTGTCAGCGAGCAGGACTTCTACGCCCAGAAGGGCTTCTCGGAGCCCCGCCGCTGCCCCAACTGCCGTGCCGCCCGCAAGGCGCAGCGCGGTGACTCCGGTGGTGGCAGCTACTCCAGCGGTGGCGGCTACTCCAGCGGCTCCAGCTTCGGTAGCGGCTACGGCTCCTCGCGCGGTCCGCGCGAGATGTTCACCGCAACCTGCTCGGCATGCGGCCAGGAGACCCAGGTCCCCTTCCGCCCCACGTCCGGCAAGCCGGTCTACTGCAGCGCCTGCTTCGCACAGCGCCGCGCCTGACCGCCGCCCGGGACGTTGACGTCCCGGATCCGCGCGCAACGACTACGGCCCCCGGTCACCCGGGGGCCGTTTCGATTCACTGTGGGGTCGTGCGCCAGGCGGCCGGGATCGATCTCCTCCAACGCGATCCCGGCCGCGCGGCGCACGACCCGCGCACGGCCGCAGGCTGCCGCCGGCGCTCAGCCCTCGCCGACCAGCAGCCCTTGCCGGCCGCTTAGCCTTCGCCGGCCAGCAGCTCGAGCGCCTTGAGCAGCTGCGCGTCCCCCGCATCGACCAGCTGCTGCCAGGTGAGCCCCTTGACGTCATCGGGCTGGAGCGGTGCGACCGTGTCATCGAGCGTGACGGTCACGTCCGGCGCCAGTCCCTCGTGCCAGATCGGCCGGCCGTTGCGGGTGAGCCAGCGCTCCACGCCGATCCGCAGCGACGAGCCGTCCTTGAGGTCGTACTGGCCCAGGACGGTGCCGGTGCCGAACGTCTTCTCGCCCACGACCTTGCCGCGGCCCGCATCCTGAATCGCCCCGGACACGATCTCCGCCGAGCTGGCCGAGTCGCCGTCCGCGAGGACGATCAGTGGGATGTCGGTGGCCAGACCGCCCGGCTCGACCTTGTTGTCCTTGCGCTCCCCGCTGCGGTCGAACGCCTGGAACACGACACCGTCGGGCACGAACTGGCTCGCGACGGTGAGTGCCTCGCCGACATACCCACCGGGGTTGCCGCGCAGGTCGAAGACGATCGCCGTCGCGCCGGCCTCCTTCGCCTCGGTGATCGCCTTCTTGAGGGCGTCGCCTGCCCCGTTGGCGAACTGGTCCAGCCGGATCATCGCCACCGTGCGGTCCGGGATCATGGCCCAGGACACGAGCGGCAGGTCGAACTTGCGGCGGGTGATGGTGACATCGAAGTCCGCCGACCCGGCACGGCCGATGGTCAGGGTGACGTCCTCGCCCTCCGGGCCGCGGACGCGCGAGATCGTCTGGTCGATGGCCTCGTCGGTGGTTGCCTTGCCGTCCACTTCGAGGATGCGGTCGCCCCGCTGAAGACCGGCCTCCTCGGCGGGCGTGTTCGGGATCACGGAGAAGACGTACGGCACGCCGTCCTTCTCCTCCTCGTTGACGCGGATGCCGACACCCACGAACGTGCCCGACAGCGACTCGTTGACGGCCTTGGACTCCTCGGCCGTGAGGAACGAAGTGTGGCCCTCGTCGCCGACGGCCTCCACAAGACCGCGGATCGCCGCGTACGCGAGCTCCTGGCTGTCCAGGTTCTCGGCATCGACGTAGTGCTCCTGGATGTCGTTCCAGGCCTCCTCGATCAGGGCCAGCTCCGCGTCGGGGTCACCGACGGCGAAGGACGGGCTGGTCGTGGCGATGGTGCCTGCTGCCGCTGCCGTGCCGGCCCGGCCGACGACGACGCCGCCGGCGAACAGGGTGATGGCAAGCACGGGGGCCAGCACGAGGGCGATGGCCTTGCCCAGGCCCTTGCCCCCGGTGGATGGAGCCGGAGTCGCGACCCCGACCGGTTCGCCAGCCGGGGTGGGCGTCGCGAGGGCCGGAGACGCGAGGACCGGCGTGGGCGGAGTCAGCGTGGGCGGAGCCGGCGGCTCGATGGGTGCGGGGGCCGGTCCCTCGAGCGGGGACGCGTGATCGGGGGTCGGTTCGGTCATGGTTCTCAGGGCTGCAAAGGATGGCCGAGACATGGTCGGCGGTTGACAGGATGCCTTGTCCACGCTTCAAGCGCGGTGGACGGATGGTGAAGTTGCCTTAGCCGAACCCGACTGTGGCCGCGCGGGCGGGCACGTGCAGGCGCGGATTCCATGCCCATGCGGATGAACGACCGTTCCATCCCTGCGCGGATGGATTCGGCCAACAATCCCCGTGGTGAGATCCGACCCGGGCGTACGGGGGTCACGCACCGAACCTCGAGTTCGGGCACCGGGCCCTGCGTGCAGGGCGCCGAAACCATCCGCAGGGGGATTGATTGGCGATTCGATCCCCGTGGGAATGAAGTCGGGGCTGGGCAGGGCGGGCGGGGCGGGCAGGGCGTGGCGTGGCGTGGCATGGCGTGGCGTGGCGGCGCGCGACCACGTGCAGCCTCCGGTCTACGGCTCCCGCATCAGCCGGCGTGCCGCCCGGGTCGCACGGACGAAGTGGCGCAGGTGGGCCACCGGCTTCACATGGCTCGGTTCGCCCGCGTAGATCGTGGAGATCGGCACCCAGTCCAGCGTCCACCCGCTGCGCAGGCAGACGGCGATCATCTCGACCTCGAACTCGAAGCCGCGTTCCTGCGATCCGAGCGTCGCGGCCATCAGCCGCCGCCCGAGAAGCCGGTAGCCCGACTGGTTGTCCGGGACGTGGCGGCCCACGGCCCACGAGAAGGCGGCCGTGCCAACCGTGTTCGACAGCCGGCGGACCGGCGGCATCCGGGCGAAGTCCCGCCGCCCGATGATCAGCTCCGGCCGCGGGCCCGATGCCCCCGGTGCCGCGAACGCCGCCACGAACCGCGGGATCTCGTCGGGATCGTGCTGGCCGTCCGCGTCCAGCGTGAGCACCGCGTCCCAGCCCTCGTCGAGCGCGAGGCGGAACCCGGCCCGGAGTGCCGCGCCCTTGCCCTGGTTGGGGACCTGGCGCAGGACCCGCGCGCCCGCAGCCTCCGCGACGTCCGCCGTGTCATCGGAGGAGCCGTCATCCACGACGAGCACCGGCAGGTGGCGCAGCGTGCGCTCGACCACGGACCCGATCCGGGGGCCCTCCTCGTAGCCGGGGACGAGCGCCAGGATCCGGACCCCGGGCGCAGCATCCCCGACCGCAGGCGTCACGACCCCGTCTTGAACTGGAGGCTCTTGACGATCGGAATCGCCTGGTTGAGCAGCCCGTCGAACACGGAGCCGTCGAAGGCATCGACGTCCACGACCACCGTGCCGCCGCCGGGCAGGTCGAGCAGGTAGAGGCGGAGCCGCTCGTTGCCCACCACGATCCAGTGGTAGCCCGCGTCACCGCCGTTGAACAGCGGCACGGTGGGCAGACCACCCGCGAAGGGGCAGGACGTGGTCCAGCCCTCCTTGATGCCCACGTCGATCATCTGGCCCGGCAGGCCGCCGATGGTGACCATCGCGGGCGGGCTGACCGTGAGGCCCGGGCGCTCCCGGATCCACTTGACGAGCTCGGTGGAGGTGGTGCCCACCGTGGTGTCGGGCGCCGACGTGCAGGCGGCGTCCTGGATCGCGGCCTTCGGCGTGGCGAAGAAGTGGATGCCCGCGATCTCCGAGCCGAACGGGCGCATCTCCAGGTAGGCCGCACGGTCCACGGGGATCTCCCAGCCGTCGGGCAGGGTGTAGGTCGCGGTGGGCAGGAAGCCGAGCGAGGAGTAGGTGCCGGCCGGCAGTGCCTTGCCGCCCGAGGCGCTCGGGGCGGCGGTTGCAGCTCCCGAGCCACCGCACGCGGCGACGGCAAGGGCGGCCAGGGCAAGGACGAGGGCAAGGAACGGGCGGCGCCGGTTCACGCGTTCGGACCTCCGGGTCGCGGTGGGACCGGCGGTGAGGCCGGCGGTTGTGGGGACGCCGGCGGTCAGGCCGGCGGTTGAAGGGGCGCCGAGAGGGGCACCGCTTGGCGTCATTGTCAGGCCACCGGGGTGGTTCGGGCGAGTCCCTCGCCGAGGAGTCGGACCTGGTCCGGCGTGACACGGCAGCAGCCACCCACGAGGCGGGCCCCGGCAGCGCGCCAGCGCGCGGCAGCGGCCCCATCCACGTGCCCGGGGCCGGTGCCGGTCCAGCGCCGCTGCACCGCGTCCCAGCCCTCGCCGCTGTTGGGGTAGACGACGATTGGCAGTGCCGTGACCGCGTGCATCCGCTCGACCAATTCGTCGGCGTGCTCGGGCGCCGTGCAGTTGAAGCCGACGGCAAGCACGCCGGGCATCCCGCTCACCGCCTGCACCGCCTCCTCCACCGGCACCCCGCTGTTGAGGTGGCCGCCGTCAGCGCACGAGAAGCTGATCCAGGCGGCCGCGCCGTCGACCTCACCGAGAAAGCTCGCGACGGCCACCGCCTCCTCGAGCTCCGGGATCGTCTCCACCGCCAGCACGTCGGGTCCCGCGGCGGCGAGCACCTCCAGGCGCTCGCGGTGGAAGTCGCGCAGCTGCTCCACGCTGAGGCCGTAGCGGCCCCGGTACTCCGAACCGTCGGCGAGCATCGCGCCGTAGGGTCCCACGGACGCCGCGACGAACAGCGGGACCTCGATCCCCTCGGATGCCGCGCGCTGGCGCGCCCGGTCGGCGAGGTCAACCGATCGACCCAGCAGGCCGACCGCGTCGTCGTGGGTGAGGCCACGCCGGGCGAAGCCCTCGAACGTCGCCTGGTAGCTGGCCGTGGTCGCCACGCGGGCGCCCGCCCGGAAGTAGGCGAGGTGCGCGTCGGCGATGGCCTCGGGCTCCTCGACCAGGAGGCGGGCCGACCAGAGGCGGTCTGACAGGTCGGCGCCCTGCGCCTCGAGCTGGGTGGCGAGGCCGCCGTCGAGGAGGAGGGCCCCCTCATCGGCCAGGGCGGAACGGAAGGCGCGGGAATCCATGGCGCGATGGTGCCACGTCCGTGCGCAGAGGGCTGCGGGACGGGCTGCGGGACGGGATCCGCGGGCGATACGCTCGCGGATGTCACCCTGTCACCCGGAGGTCCCCGTGCGCTACCGGCGGATGCCGATCGAGGAAGAATCGCCCGAGCAGCTGGGCTACGGCGCCATCCGCCGGAACCTGGCCGAGAGCTCCGTGTCGGACGCCACCCTGGGCGACCTGGGGGCGGGCCTCGAAGGTCTGGTGCTCCAGTATGGGGACCACCTGGGCCTGCCAGCGCTGCGGTCGGAGATCGCGGGAGACGTGCCCGGTGCCGACCCGGATGACGTGATGGTCACGCCCGGTGCGGTGGCGGCGCTGTTCATCCTCCACACATCGCTGCTGGAGCCCGGTGACCACATCGTCGTAGCACGCCCCAACTACGCCACGAACGTGGAGACGCCGCGGGCGATCGGGGCGGACGTGAGCTACCTGGACCTGGAGTTCGAGGACGGCTGGGGCGTGGACCCTGCCCGGATCGCGGCGCTGATGACGCCCCGGACGCGGCTGGTCAGCCTCACCACGCCCCACAACCCCACCGGGACCACGCTCGACGAGGCGACCCTGCGCGAGGTGATCACGCTGGTCGAGCGGGCCGGGGCACGCCTGCTGGTGGACGAGACCTATCGCGAGATGACGTTCGCCGAGCCGCTGCCGGTGGCGGCGAGCCTGAGCCCCAGCGTGATCTCGGTCTCGTCGCTGTCGAAGACCTACGGCCTGCCGGGGATCCGCATCGGCTGGCTCGTCACCCGTGACCGTTCGCTGCGCGACCGGTTCCTGGCGGCCAAGGAGCAGATCCTGATCAGCGGGTCACTGGTCGATGAGACCATCGCGCTCGAGGCACTCCGGCGCCGGCCCGCGTGGCTGCCCGTCATCCGCGAGCGGATCGACACGGCATTCACGCTCACGGCGGAGTGGCTCGACGGTCACGAGCGGCTGGAGTGGATCCCGCCCCAAGGCGGCGTGGTCGGCTTCCCGCGCATCCGGCCGGGCGCCGGAATCAACGCCGACACGTTCCACCGTGTGCTCTTCGAGGAGCACGGCACGATCGTGGGCCCCGGCCACTGGTTCGAGCGCCCTCGCAGCTACTTCCGGCTGGGCTACGGCTGGCCGACGCTCGACGAGCTGCGCGAGGGTCTCGCCGCGATCGATGCCGCCCTCCAGACGGCCGAAGGGCCCGATCACCCGGACCTGTAACGCCCGCGCCAGTCGACCGGCTGCTCGTCCGCCGATCGCCCTCGCCGGTCGACCACCTACTCGCCCGACGTGATCGTGACGTCGGTGGCCGTGATGGCGCCCGAGCCGCTCACGGGCGCCGCGCTCGCATCAGGCCGGCGGAAGCCGAAGCCCTCGGTGGCGACGGTCACCTCGCTGCCCACCTGGACGTCGGCCGCGGAGGCGTTGGCCTGGGCGTGGAAGTCTGCGCCGGACACGTCGATCGTGGTCTGACCACCGCTCGCCGTCGTGATGACCAGCGTGGAGCCGTCGAAGCTGGTGACGGTGCCGGAGATGCTCATCGTGCGGTCACCACCGCCCGGCATACCACCCGGACCCGCCTGGCCGGGGTCGAAGCTGCCGCCGGGCAGGCCACCCGCGAAACCCGGGGGCATGCCCTGGCCACCGGGAAAGACCGACGCCTGCGCCGGCGCGGTTGACCGGCCCACCGCGAAGGCCACGCCACCTACCGCCACCAGCGCGGCGACGACCAGGACGGCGTTGACGAGCGCGCCGCTCTTCTTCTTCGGCGTCGCAACGGGCACGGCCGACTGGGGCACGGGTGCCTGGGGCGCGAGCGGGGGCGACTGGAGCGCGGGCGGTGCGTTCTCGGGCGTGGGTGCCTGACGCTCGCCCTCCGGCGTCGCCCAGTTCGTGTTCGGCTCGGTCATGACGGTTCTCCCTACTCGAAGCGCAGCGCGGCGATGGGGTTGAGGCGGGCGGCCTGCCGCGCGGGCCAGACGCCGAAGATCACGCCGACGACCAGGCTGAACACCATGGCCACGACGAGGGTGAGCGGGTTGAAGGTGAAGGCCCAGCCGGCGAGGGTGCTGATCAGGAGGGACGTCGTCAGCCCCACGACCACGCCGATCAGCCCGCCCAACACGGACAGCACCAGGGCCTCGACGAGGAACTGGAGCAGGATGTCCCGGTTGCGGGCGCCGATCGCCTTGCGGATCCCGATCTCACGGGTCCGCTCGCGAACGCTCACCAGCATGATGTTCATGATCCCGATGCCACCCACGAGGAGGCTGATGCTCGCGACGCCCACGAGAAGCACCGTGAGCACGCCGTAGATCGAGGTCGCCGTCGCCAGCAGCTGCGTCTGGTCGGCCACCGAGAAGTCGTCGGTCTCGTCGGCGCCGATCTCGTGGCGCTCCTGGAGGAGGGCCGTGACGTCGGACTTGACGGCGGACATCTGCTCGGCCGTGGCGACCGACACGCCGATGGAGCGCACGCCCGACGTCGCGGACCCGGTGAAGTACTTCTTGAGCGTGGCCACCGGCACGAGCACCTGGTCGTCGGCGGAGGTGGACGTCGTGGAGCCCTTGGACTGCAGGATGCCCACCACCTCGAACGGGATGCCGCCGATGGAGACGGTGGAGCCGATCGCGTCCGCGCCGAGCTCCAGGTCGTCGGCGGTGGTGGAGCCGAGGACGGCGACCCGGAGCGCCTGCTCGTTCGCCGTGTCGGTGAGGAACGAGCCCTGCCAGAGCTCGTAGGCGCGGACGGTGAGGTAGTCCTGGCTGGTGCCGAGGATCGTCGTGGTGGTGTTGAGGTCGCCTGCGACCACCGTCTGCGACGAGGACAGCTCCGGCGAGACGGCGGCCACACCGTCGATCGCCTTGACGGCCTCGGCGTCCTCAAGGGTGAGCGTGGTCGCCGAGCCCGCGACCTGCCGGAAGCCGCCGCTGAACGAGGCACCCGCGTTGATCGTGAGCAGGTTGGTGCCCAGGCTGCTGATCCGGTCGGTGATCCCCGACGAGGCGCCCTGGCCGACCGCCACGAGGGCGACGACGGAGCCAACGCCGATGATGATCCCCAGCATCGTGAGGAAGGAGCGCACGCGGCTCGTGCCAAGGCGCGAGATCGCGAGCCGGACGAGCTCGGTGAGGCTCATGCCGCGATCCTCCCGTCGAGGACGTGGATCTGGCGCCCTGCCCGGACGGCCACGTCCGAGTCGTGGGTGATGAGCACGATCGTGACGCCCTGGTCGTTGAGGTCGTGGAAGAGCTGGAGGACCTCCTCGCCCGTGTGCGAGTCGAGGTTGCCGGTCGGCTCGTCGGCAAGGATCAGGCTCGGGTTGGTGACCAGCGCCCGCGCGATCGCCACGCGCTGCTGCTGGCCGCCGGAGAGCTCGTTGGGCTCGTGATCGAGGCGGTCGCCGAGGCCCATCCGCTCGAGAGCGGCCGTGGCGCGCGCGAGGCGCTCCTTCTTGGGGACCCCCTGGTAGAGGAGGGGCGTCGCCACGTTCTCCAGCGCGCTGGTGCGCGGCAGGAGGTTGTAGCTCTGGAACACGAAGCCGATCATCCGGCTGCGCACCCGGGCCAGCCCGTCGTCGTCGAGCTCCTCGACCGGGGTACCGTCGAGGACGTACCGGCCCGAGGTCGGCCGGTCAAGGCAGCCGAGGATGTTCATCAGGGTTGACTTGCCGGACCCCGACGGGCCGATCACGGCCACGAACTCGCCCTCGTCCACGTGGAGGCTGGCGCCGGCAAGCGCATGCACCTGCACCCGGCCGAGGTCGTAGGTCCGGTAGGCGTCGGTGAGGTCGATGATGGTGCGGCCCATGGCTCAGTTCCCGCCCGGGAAGCCGCCGGCAGGCGGCTGGGGCATGCCGCCGGCACCGCTGATGCCACCCATGCCAGGCCCGAACTGGTCGCGGCCGGACGAGGTCGTCGTCGTGGTGGTCCGGTCCGCCGATGAGCCGGTGACGACGGTCTCGCCCGCCGCGATGCCGCTCGTGATCTGGGCGTAGTCGTCAGCGATCAGGCCGACCTCGACGGCGCGGCTCTCGACGCTGCCGTCCGTGCCCAGGACGCGTACCGTGTAGCTCCCTGACGTCCCGGAGAGGGCGATGGCCGGGACCGCGGTCACGTTCTCGGCGGACGCGATGACGATGGTGATCTCGGCCGACATGCCGGCGAGCGGCGCAGTGGCAGCGGTTGCCGAGGGGGCCGGGGAGGTGGCCGCTGCGGTCGCCGCGCCGGTGCCGCCCGTCTCGTCGAGCGTGACCACCACCGCGTAGCTCACCACCGACGAGGTGCCCGACGACGATGCGACCGGGTCGATCGCCGTCACCGTGCCGGTGGCCGTGGTCCCGGTCGCGCTGATGTCGACCGTCGCCTGCTGCCCCAGCTGGAGGCTGAGGATGTCATCCTCGGTCACGCTCACCGAGAGCGCCATCTGCGTGGACTGCATCTCGATGGCGGTCCCGGTGCTCTCCTCGCCCACCACCGCGTTCACCACGGTGACGCGCCCGTCCATTGGGGCGACGAGGGTGGCCGCCTCGAGGGCCCCCTGGGCATCGGCGAGGGCGGCCTCGGCGTTGGCGATGGCGATGTCGTCGGCGACGAGGACCGCGTTGTCGGCGGCGGTCGTGGCGCTGTCGTAGGAGCGGTTGGCGGACTTGAGCGAGGCCTTCGCGTTCGCGATGCTGCCCGACGCCTGGCTGTTGCTGCTGGCGACCTGGAGCCGCGTCGAGGCGAGGCTCTGCTCGGCCTGGCTGATCGCGGCCCTGTCCTGCTTCAGGGTCTGGGCCGGGGCTCCCGCCTTCTTGTCCGCGGCGAGCTGGTCCCGGGCATCGGCCAGCGCACGCCTCGCCTGCGCGAGCTTGAGGTTGCCCTCGGCGACCGTGTTCGAGTAGGAGCTGCGGGCCTGGGAGAGCTGCCGCTGTGCGCTGTTGACCTGGTCCCTTGCCTGCGCCCGCGCGTCCGAGGTGCTTCCGGCAAGGTCGATCCTGCGCTGCTTGCGGGCCGCGGCAAGGTTCGCCTCCGCCTCGCGAACCGCCAGCTCGGCCGTCGCGGTGTCGGCCGTGGCGAGGATGTCGCCCTCGGCAACGAGGTCCCCGACCCCGACGTTGACCGCGGTCACGGGCCAGGTGACGGTGACGGATGCGCCTGAGGCGCCCGACGCAGACGTCGAGGTCGAGCTTCCGGTGCTCGCGCCGGTGGTCGCCGTGGTACTGCCGGTCGTGGCGCCGCCGCTTGCGGTGGTGGCCGACGTGCCGGACGAGATGACGGCGTCCTCACCGAAGGCCAGGGTGGCGACCTTCGCCGCCACGAGGTTGCCGCTGGCGGCAGCCGTCTGCTCGACGGTGGTGGTGGTCGCAGCGGAGGTCCGGTAGGTGGTGGACGTGGCGGTCGGCGATCCGATCCCGACGATGCTGATGCCGACGGCGGCGACGCCGATGGCCAGCAGCCCGATGGCCGCAACGGCCTTGATGTTCATGTGCGCGCACTCCCGCTGGGACCCGGGCGCGGCGCGATGCGGCGTGCGCCCAGGCAGGAACTCTCAGCGGTGATCGTCGGCGTCGCTACCTTTCGATCGGGTGACGCCGGGCAGCGTCATGCCCGGTCGACCGTCAGGCGCGGCCGACCGCTAGGCGCGCTGGTCCGTCGCAGGCTTGTCCCAGAGGTTGACGCCACCTTCCACGGCGTACGTGTCGATCTCGGCCAGCTCATCGGCGGTGAACGGCGGCGCCCCCACGACGCGCAGGTTCTCGCGCACCTGCTCAGCGGACGACGCCCCGATCAGCGTGGTCGTCATGCGCGGATCGCGCAGGACCCACTGGTACGCCATCTGGGCCAGCGTCTGACCGCGGCTCGCGGCGATCCCGTTGAGGGCGCGGACCCGGGCCAGGTTCTCCTCCGAGAGCATCTCCGGCGTGAGCGATCCGCCGCCGGGCCGGTTGACACGGGCATCGGCCGGGATGCCGTCGAGGTACTTGTCGGTCAGGAGTCCCTGCGCGAGGGCCGTGAACGCGATCACGCCGGCGCCCACCTCCTCGACCGCGTCGAGCAGGCCGCCCTCGATCCAGCGGTTGAACATGCTGTACGAGGGCTGGTGGATCAGCAGCGGCACGCCCTCGGCGCGCAGGAGCGCAGCGACCTCCCGGGTCTTGCCGGCTGAGTACGACGAGATGCCCACGTACAGCGCCTTGCCCTGGCGGACGGCGTGGGCGAGCGCCCCGATCGTCTCCTCCAGCCGCGTGTCCAGGTCGAAGCGGTGGCTGTAGAAGATGTCGACGTATTCGACGCCGATCCGCGCGAGGCTCTGGTCCAGCGATGCCAGCATGTGCTTGCGCGACCCGCCGCCCTGGCCGTACGGGCCCGGCCACATCTCCCAGCCGGCCTTGCTCGAGATGACCAGCTCGTCGCGGTGCGCGGCGAGGTCCTCGCGCAGGATGCGCCCGAAGTTGATCTCGGCCGAGCCGAAGGGCGGTCCGTAGTTGTTGGCGAGATCGAAGTGGGTGATCCCGCCGTCGAACGCCGTGTGCACGATCTCGCGCTGGACGGTGGCCGGGGTGGCGTCGCCGAAGTTGTGCCACAGCCCCAGGGACAGGATCGGCAGGCGGAGGCCGCTCCGGCCGCAGGCCCGGTACTCCATGGCGTCATAGCGGGCGGCGGCGGGCTGGTACGACACGGGGGCTCCTGCTGCAGGGGGTCCGGCGGTTGCGTGCTCCAACCCTACCCTGCGGGGCGGATAATCGGCGGGCGCCGGCACGCGGCGCCATCCCATCGACCCTGATTGGAGGCCCATCGTGACCCGAGCCAAGCGCGTCGGCATCCTGACCGCGGGCGGCGACAGCCCGGGCCTCAACGCGGCCATCCGCGGCTTCGGCAAGGCGGCGATCGGCGTCCACGGCATGGAGCTGTACGGGTTCCGCGACGGGTTCCGTGGCCTGGCGGAGGACCGCTTCCTCAAGCTCGACTCGCGCGAGCTGTCGGGCATCCTCACGGTGGGCGGCACGATCCTGGGCACCAGCCGCGACAAGCCGCACCGCATGCCGTTCGACGGCAAGGTGGTGGACGCCACCGAGCGCATCGTGGACACCTGCAAGCGCCACAAGCTCGACGCGATCCTCTGCATCGGCGGGAACGGAACCGCCAAGAACTCGCAGCGCCTCGTGGACGCCGGGCTCAACATCGTGATGCTGCCCAAGACGATCGACAACGACGTGGCCGAGACCGACGCGACGATCGGCTTCGCGACGGCGCTCTCCATCGCGACCGAGGCACTCGACCGGCTCCACAGCACGGCGCACAGCCACCACCGGATCATCCTGGCCGAGATCATGGGCCACCGCGCCGGCTGGCTCACGCTTGGCGCGGGCATCGCGGGCGGTGCGGACGTGATCCTGATCCCGGAGATCCCCTACCGGATCGAGTCGGTGGTGGCCGCGATCCAGCGGCGGACCGAATCCGGCACCAACTTCTCCATCATCGCCGTGGCCGAGGGCGCTCGCGACGTGCACGGCGACCGCCACTACCGGTCACTCGCGAAGCGCCGCAGGAATGCCCCCAAGGGCATCGAGCGCGACGCCCTCGACCAGGAGATCGCCTCGCTCGACCGCGATCACACGGGCCACTCCCTGCGCCTCGCCCAGAAGCTCGAGTCCCTCACGGGCCTCGAGACCCGCGTCTCGATCCTGGGCTACGTCCAGCGTGGCGGGACGCCCCACCCGATCGACCGGCTGCTGGGGGCACGCCTCGGCAACGCCGGTGCCGATCTCGTCGCGAAGGGCGAGTTCGGGGTGATGGTGGCGGCCCGCGGCGATCTCACGGAGCCGGTGGAGCTGGCCAAGGTGGCCGCCCGTCTCAACACCGTGCCGCTCGAGCACCCGCTCGTCGCGACGGCGCGCAACGTCGGCACCTGCCTGGGCGAGTAGGCGCCGCCTAGCCCTCGATCGGCCGGCCCCATTCCTCGCACAGCGAGCGGATCACCACGTCCACGACCTCGTCGGCCGTGCCGGGCATCTCCACGGGCTTGGACCAGGCCCACTTCTCGAGGTACCCGTCCGTGCCGGCCAGGCCATCGCGCATGGCGACCCGGTCGATCTCCTGAGCGAACCACTCCGGCATCTCGCGGCTGACCCGGCCGCCCTGGCCGTCCTCAGCCTTCACCTGCGCAGGGATGTCCTGCCAGCGCATCACGCGATAGCGGGCCACGGCGCGCCTCAGGCCTCGACCACGGTCCCGTCCTCGTTCTCGACGAGGAGCGGGGCACCGCGCTCGGCGCGCTTGGCGTTGGCGTAGGCAAGGCTGCCCTTGTCGCCGGCGGCGACATCGGCGCGGGCGGGGACGACGTTGTTGTAGTAGTCGCGGTGGGCGACATGTCCGAGGACGCAGGTGCCGTCCTCGAGCGCCCGATTGATGGCGCGCGGGAGCTCGCCCTGCTGCTTCCATCCCTCGCCGTTGTCGATCAGGTGCTGGAGGAAGGCA
This sequence comes from uncultured Chloroflexia bacterium, assembly GCA_963748625.1. Classification (GTDB taxonomy): domain Bacteria; phylum Chloroflexota; class Limnocylindria; order Limnocylindrales; family CSP1-4; genus CAIXZV01. The sequence goes on from CAVVJT010000007.1 coordinate 705,380, forward strand.
ACCGGGTAGTGGTCCAGGCCATCGGCCTCGAGCTGGGGGTCGGTCACGGGGAGCCCTTTCGTCCGCGGAGATGCAGTGGTGGGGGACGCCTGCTCGCCCGATTGTAGAGCCACCCACACAGGCCTTGGGTACTCTGGACCCATGCCCCCCGATCCGCAGACCATGGCGTTCCTGTTCGCCGCGGGCGTGGCAGGGGGGATCGTGAGCATCCTGGTGAGCCTCGCCTCGCTGGTGACCTTTCCGGCCTTGATTGCCGCCGGTCTGCCGCCGGTCGCGGCCAACATGACCAACACCGTCGCCCTGGCCTTCACCGGCGCCGGCGCCTCCCTCGGCAGCCAGCGAGAGCTCCACGGGCAGCGATCGGACCTCGTGCCGCTCGCGGTCGTGGCCGCCGTGGGCGGCTTGACTGGTGCCGCGCTGCTGCTGCTCCTGCCGGACCGCTGGTTCGAGCTGGTGGCGCCGGTCCTGGTCGCCGCCGGCTCGGTCCTGCTCCTACTGCAGCCCCAGATCCGGAACCGGACGCGATCGGGTCCGGCTGAGCGGACACCGGGCCGCCTGGTCGCCTACTTCCTTGTCACGCTGTACACCGGCTATTTCGGGGCCGCGGGCGGGGTGCTCGCGCTCGTGGTGCTGGCCACGATGCTCGCCCGGCCGTTCATCGAGATCAACGCCGCCAAGAACGTTCTCGCGGGTGTTGCCAACGGGCTGGCGGCGGTCGTCTTCGCGCTCTTCGGCCCGGTCGCGTGGTGGTACGTGCTGCCCCTGGCTGGAGGCATGTTCCTCGGTGGCCTCGTGGGGCCCGCGATCGCTCGCCGGATCCCTGGGGAAGCGCTGCGGATCACCGTCGGGCTGTGCGGGCTGGTGGTGGCACTGGTCCTGGCCCGCGGCGTCTACGGCCTGGCGTAGGGACCCCCATCAGGGGGCCGGCGGTTCCCCGATCCCGGGCGATGCCGCGTCGTCGCCGCCGACGCCGGTGAGCCAGCCCTGCCGCGTCGCGAAGCGTGCCAGCTGGGTGCGGTTGTCCACCCCGTAGCGGTCGAACAGGCGTCGGATCATGCCCTCGATGGTCTTGACCCGGAGCCCCAGCTCACGCGCCAACTTCTCGTTCTGGGCACCCTCGGCGAGGAGGACGAGCAGCTGGTGCTCGCGCTCGGTCGGTGGACGGGGGGCGCGCTTGGCGCTTTCGATCACGCTGGCCGGGAACCAGGTCCCGCCGGACGCGACATGGTGCAGCGCTTGTCCGATGGCCTCCGCGTCCACGGTCTTGGGCAGCAGGCCGGCTGCCCCGCCGCGCAGCGCCCGCGCATGGTGGGCCGGGTAGTCGAAGGCGGTGTACATCAGGAACCGGGCACTGGCGCCATGCCGCTCGAGGAGGTCGAAACCGCCGTCCCGGCCACCGAGCATCACATCGCAGAGGACGACATCCGGGACAAGGTCCCCGATCAGCCGGTCCGCCGTGTCCACGTCCGACGCCGTGCCGACAACACGCACATCAGGACCCGCGAGCAGCACGGCCAGGCCCTGCGCGATGGCCGTGTGGTCCTCGACGATCACCAGTCGTGTCATTCGCATGGCCTCAACTCAGCACGTCCCCCCACGTTGGGCGGGCACCACGATACTGCCTCGCCATCGCAGGGTGGATGCACCGTTGCGGCCGGAGGAGCGCCGCGGCGGCCCTGTCCGATCCGCGCGGGTCACATCAGCGAACATGTCATCGGGTGGCTGGTCCGTCCCAGCTGTCCCGCTTGCCCACCGCCGTCCCCGAGGAGCCCCCATGCGCACATCCCGCCTGTTCATCGCCCTGCTCGCGGCCATCGTTGGCGGCATCTGGCTGGGCCAGGGGTTGGGCTACATCGGCGGCAGCTTCATGACCGGGTCGGCGTTCTGGGCAGTGGTCGGGGTGGTGCTGCTGGTGCTGGCCGCGCTGCTGGTCGTGGCCGAGGTGCGTCGCCGGCCCCGGGCCTGATACCCGACACCGAGGGTGGTCCCGGTATCCCGGGAATCAGAAAGGGACGGTCCGAGGACCGTCCCTTTCGAGCAAGTCGAGGCTAGCTGAGGAGCTTGGCCTTGAGCTTCTCGTACTCCGGAACGGTGATCGCGCCGGCGTCCTTGAGCTGGGTGAGCTTGGCGAGCTCGTCGGCCGTGGAGACCTGGGCGGCAGCGCCGGCGGCGGCCTCAGCCTGGGCGAGCTGGCGGACGTCCTGGGCGGTGACCTTCGGCCGGGCGATCATGTAGATCAGGCAGCCGAGCAGCGGCAGGAAGAACATGAAGAGGATCCAGAAGGCCTTCATGCCACCGCCGAGGTCCTCGCGCCGGAACGTGTCCGTCAAGCACGAGAACCAGATCATGAGGGCCATCACGAAGAAGAAGATGACCAGCATGCTCCAGAAGAAGTCCCAGAGATTCATTCCTACCCTCAGTACTACGGTTGTAGACAGTTCCCTCACGTGGGGCATGTGCCCCACATCCGGGGGGTATTGTGCCGTATCCGGCGGGTCTCGGGCGTCACCCTAAACGGACCATCCCGCGCGTGCGGCCCCGAGCGGGCGCACTCCCGCGTCTAGCGGGGACCCAGCAGCCCGGTCACAAGCGCCCTGGCGACGGCGACGTCCGGCTCCTCGGCGTCCGTGTCGTAGGTGCGCTTGCCGCCCGCCGTCTCGAGCGTGATGTGCAGGTACTCCTGCTCGATGTCGTCGTCCGTGCCCACGCTGCGCGACTTGCGGTCCACCTTCAGCACGCGGATCTCCGGGGGAGCGAAGGCGACGTTGGCTGCGGTCTCGGCAAGGATCGCGTCCGGGTCCCAGCCCGCGTAGTGCTGGCCGAAGCGGTTCGACGCCTTGATCTGGGCCCCGATCTGCCCGAGAAAGCCGGAGCCGCCAGCCTTGGCCGCAGCGCGGGAACGCGCGATCTCGGCATCCACGAGCTCCTTGCGCGCCTCGGCGAGGATCAGGCGGTACGAGGTGAACACCAGCGTGTACGCCTTGCTGGAGAAGAACCCGGTCTTCGTGCGCGCCATCGGGATGATCCCGACGATCTGCTCACCCTGCATCGATCACCTCCAATCACCTGTCGGGCCAGCGTTCCAGGTCCCTCCCGGCGATGGTCCGCCTCGCATCACGGGTGGGACAAGGGACCCTCGGCACGTTCAGGGTGTCGCGGCGGCCTGCGCGCGCCATCCCTCGCCCGCTACCGTGCACCCGGCAGGACCAGTACAGGGAGGGACGACCCACGTGGAGCACAACCCGGGCCTCACCGCCCATGACCCAGCGACAGGCAAGCTGATCGACGCACGCCAGTCCCTGGGTCCAGCCGTCCTCGACGACCTGTTCCCCGACGAGAGGGGCTTCCGCCGGTCCATCGTCACGTACACCGTCCTGCTGGCGCTCGCAGGCCTCATTGCCGCATTCGGCCTCTACCAGGACTCGGTCGCGTCGATCATCGGCGCGATGGTGGTGGCACCGCTCGGCGGCGCGATCATGGCGCTCGCGGGAGCGCTCGTGTCGGGCAGGATGCGCTGGCAGGGCATCGCGCTCGCGCAGGTGGGCCTGGGCGCCCTGCTCGTGGTGGCCATCGGGTATCTCGTGTCCTGGGTGATCCCCAACCCGCTGACCCTCACGCCCTCGCTCGAGGCCCGGACGTCGCCGGGGCTGCTCGACCTCGGGGTGGCCCTCGCCGCGGGCGCCGCGGGCGCCTTCGTCACGGCACGCCGGACCGGGAGCGACGCCCTCCCGGGCGTCGCCATCGCCGTGTCCCTGGTGCCGCCCCTGGCAACCGTCGGCATCTGCCTCGAGCTTGGCCGCACGTCCGACGCGGGTGGCGCGATGCTGCTGTTCCTCACCAACTTCTCGGCAATCGTGGTCGTCGCCTGCATCGTGTTCCTGCTCGCCGGCACCGCACCCAGCCGGGACCAGCTGCGGGAGCGCCGACGGCTGCGATTGGGCTTCACGCTGGCGGTCGTCCTGATGGTGCTGGCCGCGGTCCCGCTCGCCTGGACCTCGGCCGATGTCGTCAACTCGATCGTCCGCTCCGGGCAGGGCCAGCCGGCCGTCGCCGAGTGGGCGCGGAGCCAGGACCTGGAGGTCGCGGGCTACGCGATCGCCGGAACGAGCGTCACGCTCGATGTGCGCGGGCCGACAGCCCCGTCGGGCACGGAGGAGCTGGCGCAGGCGCTTGCTGCCGCATTCGGGGCCGCCGTCTCGCTCGAGGTGGACTACACGCCGATGACCGAGCAGGTCACATCTGCGAACCCGTGACGCCCGGGAGCGTCGGCCGCCGCCTCAGAGCTGCTTGTAGCGCGGACCCTCGCCGCCTTCCGGCGGCACCCACTTGATCACGTCCTCAGGGCACTTGACCGTGCAGGTCATGCAGTGGAGGCAGTTCGAGGGCGACAGCACCACCTCCGAGCCGCTCCAGCGGTAGACCTGGCCCGGGCAGAAGTGGGTGCACGAGTTCGCGTAGTCCGCCTCGCAGGAGATGCACTTCGACGGGTCCGTGATCTCGATGTGGGACGGCTCGTCCTCGCGGTGCAGCGTGCCGGTCAGGGCCACGAACGTGGCGCCGTCCATCCGGCCCGGGTCCGCACGGTTGAGCCGGGCACCCTTCTTCGTGGCGTCGCCGTCCTTGTGGATGCTGAGCCGTGCCGGGATCTTCGACTGCACCAGCGAGAGCGGCGTGCCCATGTACAGGCCGAACTTGAAGACCTGGCGGTAGTTCCGCGCGTGGCGGAGCTCGCCCAGCATCCCGTTCGCCTCGAGGCGCTCCTGGTACCCGTCGAGGGCGCCGATTGCGCCGCTCGCGCCCAGCGCGTCCACCGCGGTCTCGGCCGCGGCGATGCCGGAGCGCATCCCGTAGTGGATGCCCTTGATCTTCTCCATGTTGACGAAGCCGGCCGCGTCGCCCGCGATCATCGCGCCCGGCGCCGAGAGCGCGCCGATCGACTCGATGCCGCCCTCGGGGATGGTCTTCGCGCCGGTGGCCACGGTCACGCCACCCTTGAGCATGCGGCTGATGAACGGATGTGCCCGATAGACCTCGAACTCGCGCTGCGGATTGAGGTCGCCGTACTTCCAGTCCAGGCCCAGGATGAGACCGACCGCGACGGTCTTCTCGCTCATCGCGTACATGAAGCCGCCACCGAAGACGTTGGGCGGGAGCGGGTAGCCCAGGGTGTGCGCGACGCGGTTGGCGCCGAACGGGCTTGCCTCCGGGAACTGGACGATCGCCTTCATGCCCAGGGAGAAGACCTTGGGGATGGCGCCGGCCCCGAAGCGGTCGGCGAACTCCACCGACAGCACGCCGTGCGTGCCGTCGGCGAGGATCGTGACCGCCGCGCGGACCTCCTCGGCCGGGAGGTGGTTGCCCTTGGGAGCCCCGTCCTGGCCCAGGCCCACCTCGGCGAGGCGCACGCCCCGCACGGCCCCGTCCTCCACGATCAGCGTCCGGGCGCTGTAGCCGTGGTAGAGCTCCACGCCGAGGGCTTCCGCCTGCTCGGCGAGGAAGGCGGTGAGCCGCGAGATGGAGACGATGATGTCGCCGCCATGGTGCATCCGCGACGGGACGACCTTGGGCGGGATCCGGTTGGCCGCGCCCTTGCGCAGGAAGTACATGTCGTCGTGCTCGACCGGGACGACCGCCGCCGTGAACGGGTGGCGGATGTCCTTCCAGCCGGGCAGGAGGTCCTCGAGGACCGCCGGCTCGAACGCTGCGCCCGAGAGCGTGTGGTTGCCCGCGGCAGGCGCCTTGTCGAGCACCGCGACCGAGATGTCACGGCCGGCGGCCTTGGCCTGCTGCCGGGCCTTGATCGCAGCGGCGAGGCCGGCCGGGCCGGCGCCCACGATGAGGATGTCGATGCCGTCCATCAGTTCGCCTCCTTCGCCGCCTTGACGAGCTGCGGGACCACCGTCTCGAGGTCGCCGACGACGCCGAAGTCCGCGTAGTTGAAGATCCGCGCCCGCGGATCCTTGTTGATCGCGATGACCGTGTCCGACATCTGCATGCCCGACACGTGCTGCACGGCACCGGAGATGCCGACGGCCACGTAGAGCCGGGGCGCCACGGTCTGGCCGGTCTGGCCCACCTGGTAGTCGTGGGTCTTGAAGCCGTCCTCCACCGCGTGGCGGGAGGCGGCGACCTCGACGCCGTCACCGAGGAGGCCGGTCAGCGCCTCGGCCAGCGGGTTGAGGAAGCGGTCGAAGTCCGCCTTGTTGCGGATGCCGTGCCCGCCCGCGACGATGATCTTGGCCCCGTGGAGGTCCACCTTGGACACGAACGAGTCCACCGGGGTGATCCGGATGCCGTCGGCCGAGTCGCCGAGATCCGGGGTCACATGGATGACCTCGCCGGTGCGCGTGTCGTCGCGCGGCGGGATCTTGAACACGCCAGGCCGGACCGTCGCCATCTGCGTGGGCGAGTCCTTGGTCATGATCGTGGCCATGATGTTGCCGCCGAGGGCCGGGCGGGTCTGCTTGAGGATGGCGACCAGGCTCTGGCCGCCCTTCTGGTAGTCGCCGATCTCGAGCTTGGTGCAGTCCGCGGTGAGCCCGGAGTCACAGGCGTACGCGATGCGCGGGGCGAGCTCGCGGCCCATCGGGGTGGCGCCGAAGAGCATCACCTGCGGCTTGTGCTCCCGGACGATCGGCGCGATGGCGGCGCGGAAGGGCCGCGGGGAGAACTGGGCCAGCTGCGGATGCTCGATGACGTAGACGATGTCCGCGCCGTGGGCGATGAGCTCGGCGGGCAGGTTGCCGGCCTCGGCACAAGGCAGCACCACGGCGACCTTCTCGCCCAGGAACTGCGCCAGCTCGCGTGACTTGCCCAGGAGCTCCAGGCTGATCGACTTGATGCCGTCGCCCTCGCGCTCGGCGAGGACCCAGAAGCCTCCCTTGTAGGTGGGCTCGCGCCCCTCGAGCTGGTAGGCGCCCTCCTCGTGGACGGCGGGGCCGCCGGTGGCGAGGCGGTACTTGGCCTTCACCTTCGCGACGAGCGCCGCCGGGTCGGCGACCATCTCGCAGGTCTTCGCGCGATCCTCGGACGGCGAGAAGATGCGGTAGACGGTGGTCCGCGAGCCCTTGATGCCCACCTTGTCCGGGGCGGCCTCAACGTCCGCCGCGCTCCACGTGTGGATCGTGGCGGTCCGGGCGGCGCGCGCGGCCTCGAACGAGCGGTAGAGGGTGTCCGTGCAGGCGGTCACGGTGACGAGGGCCGGGAAGCGGACCGGGACCACGTCCTCGGTGCCCTCGGCGCCGATGCGCCGGAAGACCAGCTCCGGATCGGTGTGGACGTCCTGTGCGTACGCGACCTGGTCGATACCGAGGTCTTCCGCGATCTGCGGCGGGACCTGCGCGGTGTCGCCGTCCACGGACTGCATGCCGGTGACGATCAGGTAGTCCTTGGAGCCGCCGAAGAGCTCGCGCTCGATGCGCCGGATGCCCTGCGCCAGCGAGTACGCCGTGGCGACGGTGTCCGCGCCGCCCATCACACGATCGGTCAGGAGGACCGCCTCGCCGGGCGCCCGCGAGATGCACTCCGCGAGCATCTCCTTCGCCTGGGGCGGGCCCATCGTGAGGTACACCGTCCGGGCATCGGGATCGGACGCGGTGATCCGCTTGGCGAACGTCAGCGCGTGGAGGTCAAGGGGGTTCAGGATGCTGTCGAGCAGCGCGCGCCGGAGCGTGCCCTTCTCGCGATCCCACGCATCCTCCGGGATGTTGCTGACATCCGGGACCTGCTTCACGAGGACGATGCAGTGCATACAACCTACCGGCGTGGCGTGCGGGCGGCGGGACCAGTCCCCGTCGTTGCCGCTCGTGGTGCGGGAGGCAGGCTGCCGCCGGATGGTGCGCACCTTCGGGAGGACGCCCGACACCGATGGCAGGCCACACGAACCCGCACCGGAATGGTAGGCAACCGGTCAGGACTCCGGGCGGGCCATTGGTCCCGCAACCGGGGTGCCCGCGTCCGGCGGGGACGGGTACGGAGGCACCCGCAACCGGGCGGTCCGGGAGGGCGGCGGACGCGCACGACAGGCCACCCTTGGGACCGCCGGCCCTGCCGCAGCCCGCGGCGTGCGTCTAGCCTCCCTCCATCGGCGCCTTGCGGATCTCGCCGGACGGCGCCCCATGCAAAGGGAGGCTTCAACCATGCCCACGGTCGCCGAGGCGACGACGGACTTCCTCGCCCAGCGGCGCATCGCCGTCGCAGGCGTGTCGCGCCAGAAGGGAGGCGCTCATGGCGGCAACGTCATCTACCAGCGCCTCAAGGACCGCGGCTACGAGGTCTTCCCGGTCAACCCCAACGCTGACACCGTGGAAGGGGACCCGTGCTTCCGCAGCCTCGATGCCATCCCCGGCGGGGTTGACGCCGTCGTGATCGCCACGGCGCCCGGTGCCGCCCACGCGGTCGTCGCGGACTGCGTGCGGCTTGGCATCACCCGCGCCTGGATGCACCGCTCATTCGGGGGCGGATCCGTCTCGAACGAGGCGGCGGAGGCTGGACGCGCGGGCGGCATGACCGTCATCGAGGGCGGCTGCCCGCTCATGTTCGATCCGACCGCCGATGTCGCGCACAAGTGCATGAAGTGGGTCCTGGGGCTCACGAAGGCGAAGCCGACGGCGGGCTGAGCGACTCTGCACGTCGCGGAGTCGTCCTAGAGGGGTGATGGCACGGGTCGGCGGCATGCCATACTCCGCGCCATGGACCTCACCTTTGTCGGCTGGATCGTTGTCGGGCTCATCGCCGGGATCATCTCCGGGATCATCGCGGGCGGTCGGACCGCGCGCGGCTGGATGCCCAGCCTCGCCATCGGCCTGATCGCCGCCGTGCTCCTGGGCTGGGTGCTGACGTCGTTCGCGGGTGTGGACGGCCTCACGAGCATCTGGCTCTCCGCCCTGCTCGCGACGGTCATCGCGATCGTGCTGCGGCTGCTGATCAAGACGGTCTCGTTCTCGGACTGATCCTCGCCGTTCCTGCCTGACGCACTGGCGACACACCTGTCTCAGCGGCCAGTTCCGGGCGCCCGATGGTCGTGGCCCCCGGCTGGCGGGGCCCACCGGCTGGCGTGGCCCCTGCGGGTGGGGCTTCCGAAGCCCGGGTATGGCCGGGCGCCAGTCCATCTGGGGCACCAGGCGCCCCAATCCGCATCCGCGCGGCCCCTTCGCAGGTCGTTGTGGGGCGCTGGGTGCCCCGAATCGATGCCACGCTGCCGAAAGCGGGGCTTGCGATGCCCCGGCGTGGCAGCGCCGCGCTAGCTGAGCGCCTGGCGCAGCGCCTCCTCGGTCTCGGCCTCGAGCGAGGTCTGCAGCACGCGCCCGTGGTACTTGCGCAGCGAGGCGATCGCCATGTCGCCATTCGCCTCCTGGATCTGCAGGAACAGCGCAGACGTGCCCGGGGTGAGCTCGGCCTTGATCTCGTCCACGAACTTGCCGTCGATGCCCTGGCCGGTCGCCGCGCCAAGCCCGGCGCCAATCGCCGCGCCCGCGGCGATGCCCGCCACCGGGAAGACCACGAACAGCATGCCGCCCAGGATCCCGCCCACGACCGCGCCGACCTCGGTGGCCGCACTGGACTCGTTCTTGACGTGCACCTTGCCGTCCGCGTCCATCGCCACGATGGCGGTGTCCTCGAACTTGATGCCGCCCTGCTTCTCCACGCCGCGCAGCGTCTTGAGCGCCGCGTGTGCCTCGTCCTCGGTGTCGAAGCCGATGACCACGATCCTGCTCATGCTTCCTCCTCTGGGCGTCCGGCCCGCGTCCCGTTTGCGATCCATGCCTCCAGCACGTTCCTGTGCCGGTCCTGGAGCTTCACCAGCGATCGGCGGGATGTGAGGAGGTCGGCGACCTCGTCGAACGTCAGCCCGCCCGTCTTCATGAGATACGCCGCCAGGACAGTCGCCGATCGCCCCCGGCCCTTGGCGCAGTGGACGAGGACCTTCCGGCCATCCGCCAGCTGGGCGTCGATCCAGGCCACGGCATCGTCGAGGACCGTCGCATCCGGGACCGTCACGTCCGGGACCCGGTACTGGCGGTGGGTGATGTCGTGCTGGTCGAAGAACGCCGCATCCGCCGTGCGCTCGGCGCGCATGTCCACGACCGCGGTGATCCCGATCTCCAGCAGCTCTTCGAAGTCCCGCTCGTAGGTCGGGGCGCCGCCCAGCCACAGGTGCGGGAGGATCTCCGAGAACCACTCGTGCCCGGCAATGCGCTCGTACGAGAAGCGGATCGCCGGATAGAGCTGGTCGAAGGCACGATGGAAGACGCTCAGGCCCTCCACGGGCTCGATCCCGCCCGCGGGCTCCTGCGCGTCGTCGGCGCCGGGCCTCGGCTCAGGGGACGGCAATGGTCAGCACGCCCGGGAGGACGTCCACCACGAGCGGCGTCCTGCCGATGTACTCGCCGTCGGTCCAGATGGGCTGGTCGGGCTCGACGTCGATCTCGATGTGCCTCGCCTGCCGGATGTGGCGGCGGGCGGCAGCGGTGTCCGCGCCGACGAACCGGGCCACCGACGACCGGATCGTGTCGAGGTTCTCCTTGTCGATGACGAAGCAGTCGAGGAGGCCGTCATCGATCGCGTAGGTGTGCGTGATACGCAGGCCCGTGCCCATCATCCCGGAGTTCACGAGGTACGCCTTCGTCCCGAGGACGTCCCCCTGCTCACCGTCGAGGGTCACGTGGTAGGTGTGGTGGGTCTGGCCGTCGCGGTGGGCCATGTTGACCGCGTAGGCGAAGACGCCGTACTTGTCCTTGTCCTCGCGGCTCGTCTGCTCCTCGGGCTCGATGCCGATATAGCAGCGCTGGACGAAGTACTTGTCCCCCACCTCCGCCCTGCCGACGCTGACCAGGTGGCCCACGTCGATGGAGCGGGTGTTGCGACTGGTGCAGAGCACCTCGACGGCGGGGCGGAGCTTGCCGGGCACGCCGAGCTCGCGGGCGAACCCGTTGCCGGTGCCGCCCGGCAGGACGCCCATGGTCACCGTCCGACCGGCATGCCGGGATGCCCAGATGACGGCATTGGCGATCTCGTGCTGGGTGCCGTCGCCGCCGTAGCCCGCCACGAGGTCGTAGCCGGCCTCGATCGCCGCCTTCGCCTGGACGCTCGCATCGCCGTACTTCTTGGTGATGCTGACGTCCCAGTCCACACCGTGCGCGTGGAACACGTCGTTGAGCGTGTTGAGGATCGGCTCGTCCTTGCCGGACGCCGGGTTGATCACGACATGCACCCGCGGGTACGGCGCGTCCGTCACCTGGACCTCCCTGTCATGGCTGCGCCCGGCCGCACGGTTCCGGCCGGTGATGGCAACCACTATGGCACCCGCCCGGGGCCGATGGGTCACCCGAGCGGGATGAACGGACGGAGGGGCCGGAGGTTGTCCCCTCGGAGGCCGACTCCAGGGGATTGCCGCCGGTCGGCCTGCGAGCCACAATGCGCCCATGAGCGTCCCCATGGCCTGGGTCGCCGTCGATGACGACGGGCGGCCCCTTGATCGTCAGTGCGAGCACTTCGACCAGGTGATCGAGGTGCCGGATCCGCCTCCGGGCGAGTGCATGGACTGCATCGTGGAGGGCAGCACCTGGGTGAACCTCCGCCAGTGCCTCGTGTGCGGCGGCGTCCGGTGCTGCGACGACTCGCCGAGACGCCACGCGACCGCACACTTCCACACGTCCGGCCACCCGCTGATCCGGTCGGCGCAGCCGGGCGAGGCGTGGGCGTGGTGCTACCAGGAGGAGCTGTCCCTGGTCCCGGTCTGACCGGGCACGGCCGCCCTGCCGGAGGCGCTTTCGTCGACCCGGCGGGTGTGCGCGTCGGTGAACATCGCGACGACGTCGGCGGGGATCAACATGGACGCCGTGCGCCTCATGGGCGAGGTGGTCAAGACGACCGCCAAGCGCACGGCGGACCGGTCGGCGATCGGGTCCGCGAAGCTGGTGGTGTTCGCGAATGCCGTGCCCGACAACCCGTTCATGGCCGGCGCCTTCCACGGGTTCGGCGAGGGCGACCCCGCGATCTCGGTGGGGATCTCCGGCCCGGGTGTCGTGGCCGACGCACTCCGGCGCCTGCCACCGGGCACCCCAGCAGGCCGGCCGCCAACCCGCGGGCGAACGGCGAGCCGGGACCTTAGGCCCCTCTGGACAGTCCAAAGGCACCGTGAGCGGGGCCTCGAACGCAACGGATTCGGTACCCATGGGCGACTAGAGCGTTTTAGCCCGATGGCCCACTATTCGCATCACGGAACGGCTCAAGCTCACCAGGTGGTGACAGTCGCCCGGGCCGTGGATCCTGCGCCAAAGGGGCGCTGTCAGTTGGGCCACGGCGGTAATGCTCCCGGTGGAGCCGACCTCGCTCTCAGCACGATGCTGGAGCACCGGCGGCGACGCGGACCGGGAGCCGAGGTACGTGCCATGCACGACGACTCCGTTCTTGTGGCCATCGAAGACGCCACCCGCACCCCCAACGTCTGCAATTGCGGCAACTACTTGGCCGTGGTCGAGTCCGCAGACGCGATGTGGCTGGAGTGCCCGACCTTCACGAAGCCGTCCCGCCTGCCGGCAACGGTCGCGGCGACGCTGCGCTCGATCAACCACGACCGCCAGTTCGTGGTCGAGATCCCCGAGGCGCTCAGGGCCCCGATTTCACCCAAGGCGGTCGCGACCAAGCGACGTGCCACGAACCAGGTCACCGCAGCCCGCGCCTGATCCCCAGCACCTGATCCCGGCTCCCGCGATGGCGACGTCGCGGGGGCCGTTCGCGTTCCGCCATCCGATCGTCACCCGCGCCCGAACTGGGGCTGTCGGGAGCAGCAGGGCAGGTGGCGATGATCGAGGACGACCGCGACGAGCGACGGCGTCTTGACGCGCCCGTCTTCGAGGTGGCGCCCGTCGCCCGTCGCAGTGCCCTGAACCCGCGTCTCGTCCTGATCGCGGTGGTTGCCGTCGCGGCCTTCGTTGGCGGCCTCGCCGTGGCCTCCGGCGGGCCCGCCGCAAGGTCCGGGGTCTTGAACGCCGAGGGACAGGTCGTCTCGGCGCCGCCCGACTTGACTGACGCATCACCTGCGGAAGCGGGCGCGACACGTCCCCCGGCGACCCCGGGAGCAACACGTCCCCCGGCCACGCCTGACGCGACGCCGGATCCCCGCCCGCTGCGCACCGCTGCGCCCGGGTCCAGCGCGTTCGTCGCCGGCTTCGACCCAGGGCGGATCATCGCGGCGGTTGCCGGCGGTACGAGCTGCGAGGCCGGCGACGCCCTCGGCAAGGAGGTCCCGCGGACCCGCGCCGACGGGCCCCGCATGACGTTCCAGCGATCCTGGCTCGTCTACTGCACCGTGCCGCCCCCGGACCGCCAGAGCTTCCTGATCCGCCTCTTCAAGGTGCTCAAGACCACGATCCCCGCAGAGACGTTCGCGTACGGCACCACGCTCCAGGGAGCCGGCGACGCGCTGTTCCCGTATGCCGAGCGGCCGATGGCGGGCACGCTGGCGCTCCACGCCGACGCGGCGGGCAAGGGACTCGCAATCGTGGTCATCCTGGAGGAGTGGCGGACCGACTGACGACTGGGACCGCTCCGCCCGCCAGCGCCGGCGCGCCCGTCGGCACCCGGTGCGACCGTCAGGCCCCCGAGCGGAGTGCCTCGATGTGCGCCTCGAGCATCTCGACGGCGAACGCGTGGTCCTGCACTTGGGGCAACCCGGACACGACCACTGTCCCCACCACCCCCACCCCGGCAACACGGAGCGGGAAGGCACCTCCGTGCGCCGCGAACCGCTCCGGCGCGAGCGAGTGGCGGACGTGCACATCCTGGCCATCCTGCTCGTTGGCCAGCCTCACGCGCAGCGAGCTCTGCTCGAACCAGGCCGCGAGGCGGGACTTGCGCTCCGCCCAGTCGTCGTTCGACGCGGACGACCCCGGCAACGACGCCACGAACACGAGCCGCGAGCCGAACCGGACCTGGATCAGCACCGGCAGGCCCCGCTCCAGCGCGACGTCCGCCATGCGTCGTCCCAGCCCGTAGAGGGATGCGTAGTCGGCCCGGGGCAGCACGAGCCGGCGCTCCTGCTCCTCGAGCTCCTCGACCGTGGGGAACGCCTCCGTCCCGCCCACCGGTCAGGCCACCCGCTCGAGGACGATGACCGGGATGACACGATCGCCCGCCTTCTCGACGTACTCGGCGAAGCCCGGGTGCTGGACGACGTGGGCATCCCAGAGCCGCGTGCGCTCCGCGCCGTGGACCTCGGTGGCCCGCGCCTCGAACCGCTCGCCGCCCGTCTCGACCGTCACGATGGGATTGGCGACGAGGTTCGCGTACCAGGCCGGGTGCGTGGGCGCGCCCGCCTTGCTGGCCATGATCACGAGGCGGTCGCCGTCACGGCTGAACACCAGCGGCGCGACCCGGGGCTCGCCGGTGCGCGCGCCGGTGGTGGTGAGGACCAGCACGGGCCGCCCGACGAACGGTCCGGAGGTGGGCTGCCCGTTGGTGCGGACATCCTCGATGAGGGCGCGGGTGAAGGCGGCGTAGTCGGCTCGCGGATCGGTCGTTGTCATGGCAACTATCGTAGCGCGACGCCGGGATGGTCGCGCAGGTGGGTCGCGGGGGTGGGGCGGGCCCCCAGACGTGCAAGACTGGTGCGCGTGAGGCACCACGACGATTCCGTCATGAACGCCCAGGCCACTCTTGAGGTCGCGGTCGAGGCCGACGCCACCACCGGCGAGGCGCCACTCTGGGATCCGTCACGCGGCGTCCTGTGGTGGGTGGACATCCCGCCGGGCCGACTGCACCGGTTCGACCCGGCGACGGGTGCGACGTCCACCGTCACCTTCGACACACCGCTGGGCGCGGTCGCCCACCGCTGGGACTGGACGCTGCTCCTCGCCCTTGCCGACCGGCTGGCGGCCTGGCATCCGGAGACCGGCTCGCTCGACACCCTCCTGCCCCTGCCGTCTGGTGCGGTCCCGCTGCGCTGCAACGACGGCAAGCCGGACCCGCAGGGCCGGTTCTGGATCGGCCGGATGGCGGTCGACGAGCGGCCGGGGGCGGGGTCGCTGCTGCGGATCGGACCGGGAGGAGATGTCGTCACCGTGCTCGACGGGCTCCACATCCCCAATGGGCTCGCATGGGTACCAGACGGCGGCTCGATGCTCTTCGTGGACTCGGGGTGGGGCGCGGTCCGGCGGTTCGGCTTCGACGCCGGCAGCGGTGACCTCGATGACGGCTGGCCCCACGTGCGCGTGGACGAGGGCGTGCCCGATGGACTCACCATCGACGCGGACGGCTGCACGTGGGTCGCGCTCTGGGGCGGGAGCGGCCTGCTGCGCGTCGCGCCCGACGGCGAGATCCTCGGCCACCTGCGGCTCCCGGTATCGCAGGTGTCCAGCTGCACCTTCGGCGGAGCAGATCTCGACACGCTCTACATCACGACGGCCCGCAAGCACCTCTCACCCGAGGATCTGGCACGCGAGCCACTGGCGGGCTCCCTGTTCCGCTGCCGGCCCGGTGTCCGCGGCCTGGCGCCGGGCATCGCGTCGATCTGAGCGACGGCCACCTTGGTGCGGCGCGCGCCACGGGGCCGGTCGGCCGGCCGTACAGAATCGGTGGGGTGCGGGCTCCCGCAGTTGTCTACTATGCGCTGCGCAAGGCACCGGACGGCTCACGGGGGCCGCATGGACTGAGGGAGGGTAGACCGTGGCAGCGACCACCGGGGGCGCAACCGGCGTCAAGAAGCGCCGCAAGCCGTCACCGATCCTGGGAGGCATCCTCCCGTTCGATCCGAGCCGCATCCCGATGGACGTGGCTGCGGGCGCAACGCTTGCCGCGCTGGCCATCCCCGAGGTGATGGGCTACACGAAGATCGCCGGCACGCCGGTGGTCACGGGCCTGTACACCCTGCTGCTTCCCGTCCTGTTCTTCGCGCTGTTCGGGTCGTCCCGCCACCTCGTGGTCGGCGCGGACTCGGCCACCGCCGCGATCCTAGCCATCGGCCTCGCGGGCATGGCGACCACCGATTCGACCGAGTACGTGGCCCTTGCCTCGCTGGCGGCGCTCATGTGCGGTGTGCTGCTGTTCGGCGCCCGCCTGCTCAAGCTCGGGTTCATCGCCAACTTCCTGTCCCGCAGCGTGCTCGTCGGCTTCCTGACGGGCGTCGGCATCCAGGTGGCCATGGGCCAGGTCGCGGGCATGTTCGGCGTCCCGAAGGGCGCCGGCGGTCCGATCGAGTCGCTGTTCGGGACGATGCAGAACGTCCTCGCCGGCGACGGCAACATCTACGTGATCGCGGTGTCGGCCGCGGTGCTGATCACCGTGGTGGGCCTCGAGAAGGTCAATAAGAAGATCCCGGGCGCGCTGATCGCCGTCGTGGGAGCGATCGTCCTGTCCTACGCGCTCGACCTGGCCGCCAAGGGCGTCACCACGCTTGGCCCGGTCCAGGGCGGCCTGCCGCCGATCGGCCTGCCGACCTCGGTGATGACCCTCGAGAACGTCCAGGCCCTGGTCCCCACCGTCATCTCGCTGTTCGTCGTGATCCTGGCCCAGAGCGCCGCCACCTCACAGGCCTACGCCGCCCGCTACGGCGACAGCTTCGACGAGAACGTGGACCTGGTCGGCCTCGGTCTCGCCAACGTCGGCGCCGGCATCAGCGGCACGTTCGTGGTCAACGGCAGCCCCACCAAGACCGAGATGGTGGACAGCGCGGGTGGCCGCAGCCAGGTCGCCCAGCTCACCGCGGGCGCCATCGTCCTCATCGTCCTGCTCTTCCTCACGGGCCCCCTCTCGTACATGCCGAATGCGGTCCTGGCGGCCGTCGTGTTCCTGATCGGCCTCAAGTTGATCGACTACAGGCACATGGCCGGGATCCTGCGCCTGCGGCCCGGCGAGTTCGCGGTCGCGGCGATCACGGCAGCGGTCGTGGTGGTGGTCGGCGTCGAACAGGGCATCTTCCTCGCGATGGCGCTCTCCGTTGTCGAGCACATGCTGCACAGCTACCGGCCGTACAACGCCCTCCTGACCGTCAAGCCGTCCGGCGGCCTCGCCTACAGCGCGGTCGAGGAGCACATGGAGGCGGCTCCAGGCCTCTTCGTGTACCAGTTCGGCTCGGGCCTGTACTACGCGAACACGTCGGGCTTCAACGAGCAGGTCCTGGGCCTGATCGATGACGCGGACCCGCCGGTGAAATGGTTCTGCATCGCGGGCGGCGCGCTCGCCGACGTCGACTACACCGGGGCCGAGGCGCTCCGGGCGCTGGGCAAGGAGCTCAAGGAGCGGGACGCATCGCTCGTGCTGTGCCGGGTGACCCCGAAGGTGCGCGAGGAGCTGGCCGCGTACGGGCTGATCGAGGAGATCGGCGAGGACCGGATCTTCGAGGACGCGAGCGAGGTGCTCAAGGCGTACGAGGCGGCCTTCGGCGGCGCGCCGGCGGGCTGAGGACCGGCGGGCTGAGGACCGGCGGGCTGAGGACCCGTTCCGGCACCCGGCCCGGCATACCCGGCCCAAGAACACCTCGTACGGCCCAGGATCCCTGCGTCTGGCCCACCACGGGGGCGTTTAGGGGTCCCGCACGCACGCACTGCGCACGGAACCCGGGGTTTGCCCCCCGGCTCGTGCGCAGACGGCCGCGAGACGGCCCCCACGTGGGGCGCGTCGCGACGTACGTCCCGGATGGGCCGCGCCTGGCACGCTCGCGCCGACTGGGCACGCGCGTGGCCGGGGCGTGCGTGGGCTGGGCGTCGCGTGGCCCCCGGGGCTCGCGTGGCCTCCGGGGCTCGCGTGGCCCCGGGGCTCGCGTGGCCCCCGGGGCTCGCGTGGCCCCCGGGGCTCGCGTGGCCCCCGGGGCTCGCGTGGCCTCCGGGGCGTCGCGTGGCCTGCCGCCTGGCGGGCACTGTGTGCGGAGTTCCGCGCAGGCGTCCCGCCCAGCGGGAGGCTGGACCCACATCACGCCCAATTCGGCGGGATCGTGCCGTCTGGCGGGCAGGGTGTGGGGAATCCTGCACGCAAGGCCCGCTGCGCGGGAGGCGGGCCGCGCGCCGCGGGTGGACGCGGGCCGCGCGCCGCGGGTTGAACGCGGGCCGCGCGCCGCGGGTGTGAACGCGGGCCGCGCGCCGCGGGTGAACGGGGCGCGCGCGGGGTGAACGCGGGCCGCGCGCCGCGGGTGGACGCGGGCCGCGCGCCGCGGGTGGACGCGGGCCGCGCGTCCCGGCCGTCCTCAGCTGCCGATGGCGCGCTTGTCCTCCGCCAACCGCCCGTCCTTGAGCGCTGACTTGAAGCGCCGGTAGTCGGCGTCGTTCTGCGCGGCGTACGCCTCCGCGAAGTCCGCCACCGCCCGGTCGAACAGGTCGCTGCCGCCCAAGTAGCCGGCGATCGCAAGCCGGTCACCCGAGCGCGCGTGGGCGAGCGCCAGCGCCGCGCCGCAGACCCGCAGGTAGAGCGTCAGGCCCGAACGGTGGGAGCGCTCGACGTCCATCGACCACTTCATGTCGGCCAGCTGGCGCACGTACAGGTCGCGCCCGTCAGCGTCGGTCGCCCAGCCCAGGAAGATGTCGCTGGCCGCCTGCATGAGCCGCTGCCCGGCAACCACGCGGTGCCCGTGCTGCGCGAGCACGCGACCCCCCGTGTAGGGGGCGAGTACGGAGGCCCTGGCCTCCTTGAGCTGCAGGAACAGCGGGTCGTCGTCGTCACGGCCCTGGAGCAGGACCGCGTATGCGGCCAGACCCACGCTGCCCACCCCGACAACCTTGCGCGCCGTGTCCACGAGGCGGTAGCGGCCGTAGAGCTCCTTCTGGTCGTCGCGCAGCGAGGCCGCATAGGCCTTCATCACCTTGTGCAGCACCTTCGTCTCGTCCGGGTCCGAGGTGCGCACCAGGAGCGGCGGGTGGCTCAGGAACCGGCGCTCGCCGCCTTCGACCGTGGTCAGCTTGCGGAAGTTGTGGATGCTGTCGGCCGCCGCGGCGACCGCCACGAGCCCCTCGAGGCGCTTGCGGAGGGCGCGCGTGGTGGCCTGGTCGAACAGCGACTCCACCTCGAGGCGCGCGTACCAGGCGTCGAGATCGGAGGCACCCGCGAGGGCGAGCATGCGCTCCCGATAGCCGGCCATGGCGGCGAGGACCAGATCGCGGGCGCCAGTCCTCCCGTAGCCGATCCCTCGGGCGCCCACCACGATGCTCGCCGCGAGCCGCTTGAGGTCCCACTCCCACGGCCCGGGATGCGTCTCGTCGAAGTCGTTGACGTCGAACACGAGGCGCCGGTCCGGCGCTGCGTACACGCCGAAGTTGAGCAGGTGGGCGTCGCCGCACAGCTGGGCGGTGATCCCGCTGGACGGGGTGCTGGCGAGGTCCGCGGCCATGATCGCGGCGGCGCCGCGGTAGAAGGTGAACGGGGACACTCGCATCCGGGCGTGGCGGATCGGGACCAGGTCCGGGATCCGCTCACGGGCCTGCTCGGCAAGGATCTCGACGGGGTCCCGACGATCTGCGGGTGCCATCCAGCCGCCGTGGCCCGAGCGCGCCGCGCTGGTGCGGGCGGCGCGGCCCGCCGCAAGGCGCTCGGCGACGGTCTGCTGCGGGCTCGGCGCGGCCTCGGCCGACATGCCTGTCCTGGCCATGAAATCCTCCCACTGGTGGCTACCGGTATGGTGCTCCGCCGGGGCTCATCCCGCTCACGCATTCCCGCTCCCCCATGACGGGCGATGCGCCCACCCCGTACGCTTGGCTTCGTGCACGCCCCCCTGACCGCTGGCCCGTACTCGGGCCCGCCGGCCTTCCACCTGCTCGCCAAGCCGACCGGCGCGACCTGCAACCTCGACTGCGCCTACTGCTTCTTCCTGTCCAAGGAGATGCTCTATCCGGGCTCCCGCTTCCGCATGGCCGACGAGATGCTGGAGCAGTACATCCGCCAGCTGATCGAGGCGCACCGCGTCCCACACGTGAGCATCGCCTGGCAGGGCGGCGAGCCCACGATGATGGGCGTGGACTTCTTCCGCCGCTCCGTGGAGCTGGTCGAGAAGCACCGGCGTCCGGGCATGACGGTCGAGTACACGATCCAGACGAACGGCACCCTGATCGACGACGAGCTGGCCGCCTTCTTCAAGCAGCACGACTTCCTGGTCGGGCTGTCGGTGGACGGGCCGGCGGCGATGCACGACGCCTACCGCGTGGACCGTGGCGGCGCGCCCACGTTCGACCGGGTCATGCGCGGCCTGCGCCACCTCCAGGACCACGGCGTGGAGTTCAACACGCTCACCACGCTGCACCACGCGAATGCAGACCACCCGGTCGAGGTCTACCGGTTCCTGCGCGACGAGCTGGGCTCGCGGTTCATGCAGTTCATCCCGATCGTGGAACGGCTGCCGGCGCCGCGGATCGACGTGCCCCTCGAGGAGCTTGGCCTGTCCGCGGGCATGGCGCAGCGCGCGCCGTGGCAGTCGTGGCGGGACCGCCCGCTCTACCGCCAGGAGGGCTCGCTCGTCACCGACCGCTCCGTCACGGCGGACCAGTACGGGTCCTTCCTGGTGGGCGTCTTCGAGGAATGGGTCCGCCGGGATGTCGGCGAGGTCTTCGTGCAGATGTTCGACACGGCGCTCGCCTCGTGGGCGGGCGAGCCGCAATCGCTGTGCATCTTCGCCGAGACGTGCGGCGGCGCCCTGGCCCTGGAGCACAACGGCGACCTGTACTCCTGCGACCACTTCGTCGAGGAGGCGCACAAGCTTGGCAACATCGCGGACACACCGATGGCGGAGTTGGTGGCCTCGGAGCAGCAGGTCGCCTTCGGCCTCGCCAAGCGCGACACCCTGCCCGCGTTCTGCCGCTCGTGTGACGTGCGGTTCGCGTGCAACGGCGGCTGCCCGAAGGACCGCTTCATCCACGCGCCCGACGGCGAGCCCGGCCTCAACTACCTGTGCGCTGGCTACAAGGCCTTCTTCCACCACGTCGACGGGCCGATGCGCTTCATGGCCGAGCAGCTCCGGCGCGGCCTGCCGCCGTCCGACATCGTGCAGCTCTACGCCCAGCGCGATGCCGCCGCTCGCGAGGCTGCCCGGCGCCTGGGCCGCAACGATCCGTGCCCGTGCGGCAGCGGACGCAAGGTGAAGCACTGCCACGGGGCCTGATGACCTGACGCGCCCGGGACATGGAACGGCCGCCACCGGGTCCGAGTCACCCGGCAGCGGCCGCAGATTGCACCGTGGAAGAACGAGGGGCTACCCGGCGGCGCCGGCGCCCACCGCTGCGTGCTGGTTGCTCTGGTGGAGCGCGAGCTCGTCCTCGAGCGACATCGGGCGGAGGTCGAAGACCACCGTCCGGAGCGTGCCCGTGAACGCGTACGGGGCCTTGTCGGCGTAGTCCTCGTCCACGACCCCGCCGTTGTCGCGGCCCATGTCCATGCCGGCATACGTGGTGAACAGCATCGCGCAGGTGTGGTCCAGCCTGCCCTCGCCGATCACCTCCTCGTTGGCCAGCAGCGTGACGCGCCCGCCGGCGCCCGGCTTCGGCTCGTCCATCTCGAACAGCATCTTCACCAGCACGTCGCCGGTGGGGATGGGGGTGTCCGAGACCTGCTTGTACGTCTCCACGCCCAGGAACTGGTACGTGTGGACGAGGTGGCCGCGCTCGTCCACCCAGAGCGAGAACCCACCGATGAAGTCCGCGAAGGCGCACAGGACGCCCTCGGCGCCACCCTCGGGCACGTGGAGGTCGGCCTCGATGGAGTAGGACCGCCCGTAGATGCGGGGAATGACGGTCGTCGACACGTTCTGCACGTCGCCGTGGAAGGTGAACCGGGTGGTCGTGGGCATCGGCGGCAGGATCCCGAAGAAGGCCGCCATGCCACCGAGGATCGGCAGGGCCTTGTTGCGCCCGGCCTCCGCGTAGAAGAGCTCCTTGAGCTCCGCGAGCTTCGCAGGGTTGTCCGCCGCAAGGTTGCGGGCCTGGCTGAAGTCGTCGGGGAGGAAGTAGAGCTCCCAGTCGTCCTTGTCGGGATCCCAACCGGAGCCCGGCTTGAACCGGGCGAGGGTTGCCGGCGAGAAGTCCCACGGCAGCTTGTCCAGCCTGGCGCAGGCCCACCAGCCGTCCTTGTAGATGGCACGGGACCCGTACATCTCGAAGTACTGGACCGTGTGCCGTTCCTCGGCCGACGGCTCGTCGATCGTGTACGTGAACGGGGTGCCGTCCATCGGCTCCTGCGCGATCCCGTCCACCTGCTTGGGCTCCGGGATGCCCACCAGTTCCAGGATCGTGGGGGCCACGTCGATGCAGTGGGTGAACTGGTCACGCACCGCACCGCCGGCCGGGATGTGCCCGGGCCAGGCCATGACCATCGGATCTCGGGCGCCGCCGAGGTGGCTGGCCATCTGCTTGCCCCACTGGAAGGGCGTGTTCTGGGCGTGTGCCCAGGCAGCCGCGAAGTGCGGGGCGGAATGCTCGCCGCCCAGGCCCTCGAGGCCGCCGAACTTCTCGATCAGGGCCAGCTGCTGCTCGGCGTCGAGGACGAGGCCGTTGAAGAACGTGGTCTCGTTGAAGGACCCGGTGATCGTGCCCTCCATCGACGCCCCGTTGTCGCCCCAGATGTAGAGCACGAGCGTGTTCTCGAGCTCGCCCATCTCGTCGACGGCGTCGAGCAGGCGCCCGATGTTCCAGTCCGTGTTCTCGGAGAAGCCGGCGAATACCTCCATCTGGCGGGCATACAGCTTCTTCTCGGCGTCGTTGAGGCTGTCCCAGGCGGGGTAGGGTGCGGGCCGCGGCGCGAGATCGGTGTCCTGGGGAACGATCCCAAGGGCCTTCTGGCGGGCAATCGTCCGCTCGCGGTAGGCGTCCCAGCCGTCGTCGAACTGGCCCTTGTACTTGTCTGCCCACTCCTTCGCGACGTGGTGCGGCGCATGGGTCGCCCCGGTCGAGTAGTACATGAACCACGGCTTGTGGGCGTCATGCGCGCGGACGCTGTGGAGCCATTCCACCGACTTGTCGGTGATGTCGTCAGGGAAGTAGTAGAGCTTGCCGTCCTTGCCCGCGGGCACGCCGATGGCGGTGTTGTCCTGGACGATGACCGGGTCGTACTGGCCCGCCGCACCGGTCAGGAACCCCCACCAGTGATCGAAGCCCCAGGCCTGCGGCCAGTACTGGAACGGTCCGGACGGACCCATCGCCCGGCCGGGCGTCATGTGCCACTTGCCGAAGCCGCCGGTGACGTACCCGTTCTCCTTGAGGATCTTGGGCAGCGGTGCGGTGGTGCGCGGGAGCTGGCCGGTATAGCCCGGGAACGGGCCCGGGAACTCCGCGATGCCGCCCATGCCCACACGATGGTGGTTGCGCCCCGTGAGGAGCGCGGCGCGGGTGGGCGAGCAGACGGCCGTGACGTGGAAGCGGTTGTAGGTGAGGCCCATCTGCTGGACCCGGGTCAGGCTGGGCGTGCGGATGTCGCCGCCGAAGGTGTCCGGCCCGCCGAAGCCCGCGTCGTCCACGAGCACGATCAGCACGTTGGGCGCGCCCTCAGGGGGCTTCGCGCCGGGGATCATCGACCAGTCGGCGACGGAGGTGTCCATCGTCCGGCCGATGCTGCCGCCGAAGGTCCGGTCCGGGATCGGCAGGACAGTGCGGTCAGGCTGGAACTTGCCCATCGCCTCGGCGAGGGAGTCCTTGAGCGCAAGCGAGCTGCCCTTGCCGGTCTCCACCACGGACCGCCCGAGGGCGCCGCCGAGGGCCTGCTGGATCGCGAACGCCTGGTCCTCGTCGAACATCGCGATGACGACGGCCGATCCGGGCGGCAGCGCCTTGCCCAGCTTGTCCTCGAGCCCAGTCTCCAGGCGCTTGCTGGCGAACTTGCCCATGAGGCCGCCCGCGGCCGCGCCCACGACGGTGGCAGCGAGCAGCGGCGGTGCCGCAAGGCCCACGAGGACGCCGACGCTGCCACCCCACCCTGCGCCCTTGCGGCCGAGGTGGTCGGCGGTCTGGCGGACGACGACCTTGCCCTCTGCGTCGTGGGTGACGAGGATCGCGGCCTCGGCCTTGATCTCCTTCTTCGCGATCCGGGCGGCGAGGGCGTCGAACTCCCCGGTCGCCTTGTCCAGGTCCGGGTAGACCGCGACCAGGACCTGGGTTGCCGTGTCGGCCATGTGTCGTGCTCCCTTGTCGGGCTGCGTCGGCGGCGATTGCGGATACGCGCGGCGGTTTGCGGACAGGACAACAGGCGCGGTGGCGCCCGGCATCACCCCATCAGTGTGAACCAGCCCGCGACCGGATGCTCGCCCGGTCAGGCCTCCTGCAGCCGGAGGACGCGCAGGAGGCGGGCGACCTCGGTCGCGGTGGCCGCGCGCGCGGGCGCAAGGTACTTGCGCGGGTCGCTGGAGTCCGTGGCGGCCAGGCGCTCTCGCACGATGGCGGTGAAGACCCCGTTGAGATGGGTGGCGATGTTGACCTTGCTGATGCCGGCGCGGACGGCCTCACGAAGGCCATCGTCCGAGACGCCACTGGAGCCGTGCAGGACCAGGGGCACGGGGACGGCTGCGCGCAGCTCGCGCAGGAGCCCGTAGTCCAGGACCGCATCGCGGGTGCGCATCGCGTGGCTGGTGCCCACGGCGACGGCCAGCGCGTCCACGCCCGTCGCCTCCACGAAGGCGACCGCCTCGTCAGGGTTCGTCCGGGCGCCGGGTGCGTGGACCCCGTCCTTGCCGCCCACCTCGCCCAGCTCGGCCTCCACGCGGGCGCCGGCGGCATGGGCGCGCGCGACCACCTCGGCGGTCTGGCGCACGTTCTCGTCGTACGGGAGGACCGAGGCGTCGAACATGACGGACGGGACACCAAGGTCCGAGTGCCGCGGTAGACGAGGTCCATGGAGGTCGCATGGTCGAGGTGGACGACCACCGGGACCGGCGCCTCGGCGGCGAGCGCGAGGGAGGCAGCGGCCATCGGCACGAGGCTGCCGTGGTACGTCACGGTGTTCTCGCTGAGCTGCAGGATCACCGGGAGCCGGGCATCGACCGCGCCCGCGACGATGGCCTCGGCCAGCTCGAACGGGATCAGGTTGAACGCCCCGACGGCCACGCCGTCGGCGCGGGCCTGGGCGAGGACGGCGGCGGCATCAACGGGCATCGGGTCCTCCTGGGTGCTCCGGCGCGATCGGGCCGCCCGGGGCGGCCGGGGCGGCCGGGACGGGGATGGGACGCACGGCCACGAGGTCGCGGAAGCGGCCGTAGGCGTCAGGGTCGAAGCCGCCGGCGAGGGGGTGGAGGACGGCAGCCGCGGAAAGGGCGACGGCGTCGCGGAGGCAGTCTGGCCAGGCGTCGTGGCGCAGGAGGCCCCGGGCGAGCGCGGCGACCGATGCGTCACCGGCCCCGGTGGGGTTGCCGGCGACCTGTGTGCCCGCCGGTAGGGCGGCATGCCAGGCCCCGTCGGCGGCGAGGAGGACCATCCCGTCCGCGCCGAGGCTCACGGCGACCGCATCAGCACCCTGGGCGCGGAGCATTGCCGCGCGCACGGCCACGTCGGCGAGGTCGACGGGCGTCCCGGGCAGCTGGGCCGGGCCGCCGGTGATCTCGTAGACCTCGTCGCGGTTGGGCTTGACGAGGGTGGGGCGGGACGCGAGGGCGGCGCGCACGGCGGCGCCGCTGCCGTCGAGGATGACCGGGGTGCCGGCCGCTCGTGCCCGTCCAACGAGGATCGCCGAGGCATCGGCAGGGAGGCCACGCGGCTGGCTGCCGGAGAGAACGACGACGTCGGCATCCGCGGCGAGCCGGTCGAAGCGGGCCTGTATCGCGGCCCAGGCGTCGGCGGTCACGTCCGGGCCGGGTTCGAGGAGGATGGTGACGCGCCCTTCCGGGTCGACGATCGCGACCGTCCGGCGGGTCTCCCCGTCCACCGGCTCGAGGTCGTGGAGGAGGCCCGCGGCGTCCAGATCGGCTTGGACGGTCGCCCCGGTGGTGCCACCCGCGAAGCCGCTGACAATGACGGGCTCGCCCAGCTGGTGGAGCACGCGCGCGACATTGACGCCCTTGCCGCCCGCGCGCTGCTCGACCTCCTCCACGCGGACGCTCGTCTCGAGGATGAGGTCACGGACGCGGTAGGTCACGTCAAGGGCGAGGTTGAGGGTGACGGTGAGGATCATGGCTCGCGTGCATGTTACCGGTAACAGGCAGCGCTCATCAGCCGTCGGCCGCGGGCGGGCCCAGTAGCAGGAGCGACGCACGGGCAGCGGGCGGCGCACGGGCGGCGGGCAGCGGGCGGCGAGCTGGTCCCGGCGCCACATCCAGGCGCCTCACAGCCGGCTCCCAGATTCCAGTAACGAAGGCGACAGGTGCCCGCCCGGAGACTCGACGCCGGAACGACGACCGCCCGATCGGCGGACCGCAGCCGGAGACACACCATGAGCCTCACCGCCAACGCGGGTGCCCGAGCGCGAACCGCGCCACGACGTGGACCGCTGCCCATCCCCTTTGCCTACGAGGGCGTCCGCCCACGCGACATCGGCCTCGTCATCGCCGGCATCGGCACGCTGGTCGCGGCGATGTGGCTCCGCCACGGCGGCATCGCGAGCACGATCGCCGACCCGCTCGCGGGCATCGGCCAGCTGACTGCGCTGGGCGGCACGCTCGCGGCGCTGCTGGGGGTGCTGTTCGCCGCCCGGGCACCGTGGCTCGACCAGGTGCTCGGCGCCGATCGCCTGCGCCGCATCCACCGCTGGCTGGGCTTCTCGGCCGTCTGGGCCATCGGTGCCCACGCCGTCCTGTCCACGCTCGCCTGGGCCGGGGGCTCGCTCAGCGGGGTCGTCCCCACGCTGGTGGAGATGATCGCCACCGTGCCGGGGATGCTCGGCGCCGTGGTCGGCCTGGCGCTCTTCATCACCGTCGGCATCACGTCGGTGAAGGCCATCCGCCGGCGAACCTCGTACGAGTCCTTCCACGGCATCCACCTGTACGTCTACCTCGCCCTCGCCTTCGGCTACCTCCACCAGCTGTCGATCGGCAGCGACTTCGTGGGCGATCCGCTCGCCACCGCCGTCTGGATCAGCCTCTACGTCGCCGCCTTCCTGCCGCTCCTCGTCTACCGCGTGGCCTGGCCCCTGTACACCACGCTCCGCTTCCGGCCGCGGGTCGCCGCGATCGAGCCTGAGGCCGAGGGCGTCTTCAGCCTGGTCGTCGAAGGACGCGGGCTCGACCGCCTGGCGGTCCGCTCCGGCCAGTTCTTCGTCGTCCGGGCGCTCACCGGGCGGGACTGGATGCACGGCCACCCGTTCAGCATCTCGGCCGCGCCGAACGGCCGCACCCTGCGCTTCACGATCAAGGAGTTCGGCGAGGGGACGCGCGACCTGCGCCGCCTGGCGCCCGGCACTCCGCTCGTGCTGGAGGGCCCGTACGGCGCCATGCACGGCGCACGGCGGACCGGCCGCAAGCTCCTGTTCATCGCCGGCGGCATCGGGATCGCCCCGATCCGCTCCCTGGCCGAGGGCCTGCCGTACGGTCCGGGCGAGGCCGACCTGATCTACCGCAGCCCGAACGCTCGCCAGACGCCGCTCGGCGCCGAGGTGGACGCGCTCGCGCGCCACCGCGGCATTCGCACCCACTGGCTCGTTGGCCGACGCGGCGAACCGCACATCGGCACCGACCCGCTCGGGCCGGACAGCGTCGCCCACCTGGTCCCCGACGTCGCCGAGCGCGACATCTACCTCTGCGGACCCAACGCGCTCATGGAGCGCACGCGTTCGAGCCTGCTCGCCCTTGGCGTGCCGGCCGGCCGCATCAACCTCGAGCTCTTCTAGGTCGAAGGGAGACCCGTTCCCATGCGCGCATCCAAACCCCTTGCCGCCCTCGCCCTGACCGCCGCCGGTTCGGCGCTCGTCGTCGGGTTCCAGGTTCCACCCACCGGCGCCGCCACCGTGACGGACACCGCGACGACGTCCGGCTCCACGTCGAGCTCCGGCTCCACGACGACGGAGTCCGGTTCGACCGCCACGGAGTCGGGTTCGACGACGACCGAGTCGGGTTCGACAACGACCGCGATCGCCACCTCCCCGTACGCCGACGGCACCTACCTCGGCGCGGCCGTGAACGAGCCGTGGGGCACCTTCCAGGTGCAGGCCACGGTCAGCGGCGGCCAGCTCGTGGACGTCACCATCGTCGCCGCGCCCACCGACAGCCACAGCAGCAGGATCAACAACAGGGCGATCCCGACCCTGACGTCGGCGGCGCTGGCCTCCCAGGACGCCGCTGTGGACGTGATCAGCGGCGCGACCTGGACCTCCGAGTCCTACGCGACATCGCTGCAGGCCGCGCTCGACACCGCGGAGGCCGCCCTGGACGCGGCCGCCTGACGCTCGGCCGCCACCGGCCGGCTAGAACCCGAGCGGCAGGTGGAGAAAGCCGCGCAGGTTCTGCTTCGTGATCCGCTCCGGGGTGCCCGAGACGTCGAATTCGGGCACGCGGGCCAGGAACCGCTCGAACGCGATCTTCGCCTCGAGGCGCGCGAGCGGGGCGCCGATGCAGTGGTGGATGCCCTCGCCGAAGCCCACGTGGCGCTTGATCCTGCGGGCCACGTCGAAGGTGTCGGGGTCGTCGAACGCGCGCTCGTCGCGGTTGGCGGAGCCGAACAGGACGATGGCCCTGGCACCGGCAGGCGCCGTGGAGCCGTGGAGCTCGACGTCGCGGGTCAACGTCCGGGCGTTGAACTGTACCGGCATGTCGTAGCGGAGCATCTCCTCGACCGCGTTGGGGATCAGCGACGGGTCCTCGACCAGGCGTCGCCGCTGGTCGGGGTTGCGGGCGAGAGCAAGGAGGCCGTTCGAGATCAGGCCTGACGTGGTGTCGATCGAGGCCTCGAACAGGATGAAGGTCAGGCCCACCGCTTCGGTGGTGAGGCGCTCGCCGTTGACCTCGGCCAGGGCGATCTGCGTGACGAGGTCGTTGCGCGGGTGCTTCCGTCGGTCCTCGACCAGGTCCTCGATGTAGGAGCGGATCTTCGCGCCGGCCTCGAACGCCTCGGGCGGGATGCCCCGGTGATGCGGGGTGCGGGGCTGGGTCTGGCGCTGCCAGGCGTCGATCATCGGCAGGTCCTCGGCCGGGAAGCCGATCAGGACCGGGCCCACCTGAAGCGGGATCGGATAGCTGAAGTCCTCCACCGCGTCGAGGGAGCCAGTGTCGGCGAAGCGGTCGACCAGGTCGTCCACGATCTTGGTGACCTGGGGCTCCATGTCTTTGATCGCCTTGGGCGCGAAGATGTTGGTGCCCTGGACCATCTTGCGCAGCTCGTCGTGGCGGGGCGGGTCCATCACCAGGATGTTGCCGTCCGGCTCGAGCAGGTCCTCCATGAAGCCGTCGATGTCCACGTCCGGCTCCTGGGAGAACGTCCGCCAGTCACGCAAGGCGTTCTGGACGTCATCGAAGCGGGAGATGACCCAGAGGTTCCAGCGGTCGTCGTGGTAGAAGGGCGTCTCGTCCCGCAGCTGCCGGTAGACCGGGTACGGGTCCTCCTCGTTGGCGCCGGTGTAGAACGGGTCGAAGGCGTACTCGGTCATGCTGGGGCCCCTGTGGTGGTGGCTGCGATCGCGCAAGGCTAGCGGGCGCGCGGGGTTACTGCAACGATTCAGTCGTGGTGCGGCTGGCGTCGGGCGGATGCCCTGCACCGTACGCCGCGATTCGATTCCTGCGCGTGAGATAGATCCGGCGATCCATCCCTGCGAGGATCGAATCGGCCAACAATCCAAGCACCTGTGGGGATGAGATCCGCTCCGGCCGTGCAGGTGTCACGCACCGAACCCCTGGTCCGGACCCCGAGCCCCGCACGAACAGCCGCGATTCGATCCCTGCGCGGATCGATCGGCCAAGTCATCCGTGTGGGAATGGAAGCCGGCCCCGGCGGCCGGCGCATCCGGCCCCGGGCCTGGCCCTGGCCCCGCTGCCGGACGGGTGCGGGCTCAGCCCTCCGAGCGGTGGGCCCCCACCACCCGACGCCCGTTCTCGTGCGTCACCCCGACGCAGCGCCCGTTCTTCTCGAACACGATGGCGATGTGGTACCCGGTCGCGCGCCACTGCAGGAGAATCCTGCCGTCAGGCAGCACGGTCTCCTGGGCCGCGGGGCCGACCGCCTTCTCGATCTCCCTGCGCGTCCTGCCCTTGAGGCTGCCGAGCGCCACGAACTGCTTGCGCAGCGCACGGCCCGGCGCCCGGAACACGAATGGCACCACGATCGCGACCAGGGCGGCGACAACGAGCAGTGCGACGACGAGGACGGGGTCCATGCCCTCATGCTGCCATGGGCGCGGCCCGCGCGCCCATGGCATGCGCGTTGCCCCTAGCCGAAGGCCGCCTCGTTGACCAAGCAGCCCGTCGATGATCACGGGCTTGCCCGAGGAGACCACCTTGATCACGACCGTTCCACGACACGCCGCTGCGAACTGGCAGTCGTCGAACCAGGCGCTGAACCGCTGCCGGTGCCGGATCGTGGCCGACTGGAGGCTGATGGTGTCGAGCAGGTTCCCGTTGTGGTACACCCGCACGCTGCCGCAGTTGGGGCAGGTGGTGGCGAGGATGCCCAGGCTCGGTGCGTTCACGTGGTACATGCGCAGGCTCGCGAGGAACTGTGTCGACCGCAGGGCCGTGCCCAGGTAGTGCTGCGGGCCAGCCAGCTCTGTCCAAGCGCCCTTCCTGACCATCGACCGCTCATCCAGCGGCACCGATGTGCAGCCGGGCGACTGCCACCGGGACGCGATGCCGTCCCGGTCCCGCGCCCGCACCGCGAAGCAGTACGTCATCCCGGGACGGCCCTGGAAGGTGGCGCTCGTAGCGGTCGTTCCCTTGACCAGCGTCCAGAGGTTCCGGCCCCCATAGCCGGCCCAGGTACGGCTGCGGTACGTGACGGTGTAGGAGCTGATGGGAGCGAACAGGCGTGTCGCACTCCACCGGAGCGGGATCCGGGTGGAGGTCACCCACGGCAGGTCGAACTCCATGCTGGCCGTGGGTGCGGGCGTCTCCGCGCCGCTGTCGCCCCAGCAGATCGCCCGGCCGTCGGTTCGCAGGGCGCACGTGTGATCGGAGCCGGCCGAGACCGTCGTGAACGTGCCCGCCGGCGCTCCCCGGGCGGGCGCGTCGTTCCCCTGGTCGTCGTACTCGTCCTCACCCCAACAGGCGAGCGTGCCATCAGGCCGGATGCCGCAGGTCCGACCCATGTCGCCCTGGCTCAGCGCGGTGAAGGGCCCCCTCGGGGCCGGGGTATCACTCCAGAGGCAGTTGACCTCACCGTCGACGTCGCCGTCCGCGCGGATCCCGCACCTCCCGCTGATCGCCTTGAAGACGCCGGGCATGCCTTGGGTGTCCTCGCCCCAGCACACGTGCGCGCCGTCGGCACGCAGGGCGCAGTCCTTCCCCATGCCGACGGTGACTGCGGTGTAGTGGGCGTCGGGTGGACCTGCTTCGATCCGCAGCTGCTCCCGTGCTCCCCGCCCGCGAACGTGCCAGCACACCAGACGCCCATTCGTCCGGATGGCACACGCGTGGTTCTGGTCGGCGCTGACGGCCGTGAACCGGCCCTTGGGGACCAGCGTCCCGACCATCCCCCAGCAGGCGAGCCGGCCATTGGTTCGGATCGCGCAGCTCCCTCCGTCGCCCAGGCTGATCGCCGTGAAGCGGCCGGTGGGCGGCGTGCCCTCACCTTCCCCCCAGCAGACGAGGGTGTGGTCCAGGCGGATGGCGCAGGTGTCCCAGCCGGCGCCGATCGCCAGCACGCGCCTGGGCGTGGCGTCCGAGGTGGGGATGACCCGTGCCGGGAGGGGTGTCGCTGTCGGGGACGGGGCGGGTGTCGGGCGAGCTGGCGCTGAGGGCGACGCCGTGGACCCACCGGCTGGCGACGCCTCAGGGGACGGGCTCGGCTGGGGGACGGGCTCGGTCGGGGGACGGGCCGGGCGAAGCCGTGGACACCGGAACCGATGTCGCGGGCGCAGCCGCCGTGACGGGCCGTGGTGTCACCGTCGAACCTGTCGCCAGGCCCCCGGCCGACTGGCTCGGCGCCTCGGGCGCACACGCCTGGACGACGAGAGCGATGACCGCACAAGCCATCAGCGCAAGACCGGATCGCGTGCCGCATCGCATCGCATCCCCTCCGCAGCTCTCCTGCCCGTCCTGGCCGGACATCGGGATCATGGAGACGCGCCGGGTCGAAGGCCTGTGGCATCAGGATGCGGAACCACGGTCCATGTGGCACGCTGGGCACATGGTTGTGATCTTCGGGTGGGGCGGTGGCGACACGAAGGACCTCGGGGAGGTCGCTCCCGCGCGCTGCCCCAACTGCCACAACGATGTGTACCTGCACCACATCTCCACGAACAAGCAGGTGAGCCTGTACTTCGTCCCGATCGCGAAGTACGGAGGCAACCAGTACCTGGCCTGCCCGATCTGCCGAGCGGGCATGGCGGTGGACCCGATGCACACGACGGCGGTGGACCAGATGCGCGCTGCGACGGCCTCATTCCGGCGTGGCCGGGTGCCGCAGGACTACTACGAGGCGACGGTCAGGGCGTTCTGGGGCAAGATCGGGATCACGCCGTCTGGTCAGCAGGTGGTCCAGCCGCCGACGCGTGCTGCCCAGGGGGCCGCAGGTCCGGGCCCCGTGTCGAGCGCACCAGCCGCCGCCGCGCCCAAACCCCCGCTCGCCGAGCAGCTGCGCCGCCTCGGAGAGCTTCGGGCGCAGGGCATTCTCACCGAGGAGGAGTTCGCCGCCGCGAAGGCGCGCCTGATCGGCGGCTGACGGCCGCCTGACCGGCGGCCTGACGGCCGCGATCGCCACCTGGCGCGGACCCGGCTCAGGCCTCCGGACGCCGCCGCGGGACGCCCGGGAACGGCTCGAGCAGGCCGAGCTCGATCGCCCGCTCGATCGCCTCGCTCCGCGTGGACGCGTCGAGCTTGCCGTAGATCGAGATCGCCTGGGTCTTCACGGTGTGCTGGGAGAGGAACAGCCGCTCACCGATCTCCTTGAAGGTGTACGGCGTCGACAGGTTCGGGAGAAGCCGCAGCTCCGCGGTGGTGAGCGACGACGAGCCGACGAACGTCGCCCGGGCGTCGGTGACCCGGGTCCGAAGCTCCGCGAGCTGGGTCACAAGGACGCCGAGCTGGGGCCGGTGGCGGACGATCGCCTCGGCCTCCGCGACGACCGTCCGTGCGCCCGCGGCATCGCTCACCGCAAGGTACCCACGGGCGAGGTCCATGAGCGCAAGGACCGAGACCCACGGGGCCGCGTGCGAGGCGTGCGGTCGAGCCAGCTGGGCGTGGACGAGCTCCTGGCGTGCGAGGCGGAGATCGCCTTCGTGCATCGCCACGCGCGCCGCGGCCGCGTGCACGTGGATGGACGTTGCCATATGCGCAAGGACGGTCCGTTCGAACAGGTGGTGGCTCTCGCGCGCGTGAACGCCGGCCGCGATCCAGTCCCCCGCCGCCATCGCGAGGCTCGCGCGCACTGCAAGCGCGTGGAACGGGACGAGTCCTGAGGCGCGGGCGACCTCCACGGCATCCGCGAGCAGGTGGTCCGCCTGGATGCTGTCGCCCACAAGCAGGTGCGCCATCGCGAGCTCGTGCAGGGCGAGATACCGCCACGGGCTCGGCGGGCGCTCGGCCGCGACCGCCGATTCCGCGTCCGCGCGCATCTCCTCCGGGCCCCGGCGCGCCATGGCCGCCCGCAGCATCGCGCGCGAGGAGGCGAGCGAGGCCGACCCGTCGCCCGGCGGTCCGTGGAGCACCGCGCCCTCCGCGACGTCGGCGGCCCGTTCGGCCGCCTCCGGCTGGCCACTCAGCGCATACAGCCAGCCGGCGAGCACGGCGAGCACGGGGTACCGGTGGAGGTTCTCGGTGCCGTACCGCGCGAGCCATCGCTCGAGCTGGTCGGCGTGGCCGCTGTACCAGAGGCGGAGAAACACGGGCGCGAGGATCTGCGCCCCGAGCTTGAGGTCGCCGGCGGCGAGCGCATGCTCCATCGCCACCTCCGGGCGGCCGGCGGCCTGGTACCACGCCGCCGCGCGCTGGTGCAGCTCCGCGATCTGCGTCGGCTGGCGCTGCTCGATCTCGGAGATCAGGAAGGTGCGGAGGAGGTGGTGGTAGCGGTAGGCGTGCGCGCTCCCCGCCCGGCTGATGAGCTGGCTGGTTCGCACGAGCGTCTCGAGCGTCTCGCCCGCCCCGGGCAACCCGACGACGGCATCAGCGAGGGCCGGCTCCACGACATCCAGGATCGAGGTCCGGGCCAGGAACGACAGGGCATCGGGCGTGAACGAGGCGGCGAGCTCCGAGCGCAGGTAGTCCGCGATGTAGGTGTCGTCACCGGAAACGGCGATGGCGACCCCGGATCCCTCGCGCGACCGTCGCCTGGCGAGCGTCGCCAGGTAGATGGCGGCCGCCCAGCCCTCCGTGGCCGCCACCAGCTCGTCCGCCTGGGTCGCCTCGAGCGCCACGCCCATGCCCGCGGCGAGCTCGCGGGCCTCACGGGCATCGAGCGCGAGATCGGTACGATCGAGCTCGAGGAGCGCACCCTGGACCCTGTACCGCCCGAGGGGGATGTCCGGCACCGTCCGGCTGCCCAGCGCCACTCGCGACCCGTACGGCAGGTGCTCGAGGATGGCGGCGAGCACGTCGAGACTCCCACGGTCGGTCACACGCTGGAGATCGTCGATGACGAGCAGCGTCGGGGCACCCGGCTCATGGAGGCACCGGGCGAGCGACGCAGCAGACGCCGGGCGAGCGGCTGCATCCGGCTCCGACCGGGTGCCCGCGGCCCCGGCAACGCCGACAGGGCAGCCGATGGCGGCCGCCAGCGAGCGCACGAGGACACTCGGCTCGTTGTCCAAGTCGTCGAGCGTGAGCCACGCCGCGGACCCGTCCGCGGTGGCCAGCAGCTGCGCGAGGAACTCCGTCTTGCCGTAGCCGGGAGGTGCGACCACCGTCACGATTGGGGCGCGGGAGTCCGCGCCCAGCCGCTCGATGAGCCTGCGGCGCACGATCGTGCGCGCGTAGACGGCCGGCGGGTGCAGCTTGGCGTCGAGCAGGCCGGGGTCGATGGCGGACTGCGGGACGGATCCGGTCACGGCGGGCGGCTTGGCAACCGTTGGGGCTGTTGCGCGGACAGCGACGGGCGTGGTCCTCGTCAGAAGCGTGGGGGACTCGGGTACGGCTGCCTCCCCGGGCGGCCCACTCATCATAAGCAGGTGGCCCGGCGGGGTCCACCCGCGTCGGGCCGAGCCGCTCGCCTTGTCAGCGGCGCCCGGTCCCCGCCCACGACGTCCGGGCCGCCGTCGGCTCGACCGCCTCCTCCAGTTCGGGTGCGCCAGGCCGCAGCGAGGCCATCAGCCGGCCGTAGCGGGCGGCAAGGGGACCCGCGGTCAGGCCGTGCAGGATCACCGACAGGAGCACGGTCCAGGCGACTGCCGCCGGGAGCGGCCCAGGATCCACGCCGGCCTCCTCGAGCCCGGAGAGTCCGATGACCAGGAACACAATCGATGCGAGGCCCCGCGGACCGAACCAGCCGATGAAGAGCACCGTGACCGGCCGGTAGCGCTCGCCCAGGAGCGCGATGGCGACCGGCACCATCCTGAGCACGGTCAGGCTGAGGACCGCGTAGACGATCGCGGCCGGATCCCACAGGTCGGTCAGGATCGTGCCCGCGAGCGAGAGTCCGAACGCACACCAGACACCGATCGCGAGCAGGGACCCCTGCGTCTCGGTGAACCCGACGGCGTCCTCGTCCTGCTGACGCGTGCCGAACCCGAAGGCGAGACCACCCACGAAGGCGGCGATGAAGCCGTTGCCGCCGGCGCTCACCGCCACCAGGTACGAGCCCAATGCCAGCGCGAGGACGAGCAGCTTGCGCGAGACCGGCGAGGTCCAGTGCCGCGCGTCGGCAACTGACAGCAGGAACCCGCCGCCGAGCCCGATGAGCACCCCGGTCCCCACGCCGATTGCCGTCTCAGCGAGGGCACCAGCGATCCCGCCCCCGCCGGCCGCCGCTTCGGAGATCGCGAGGGCGAGCGCCAGGAACACGAAGGGTGTCGCAATCCCGTCGTTGAGACCGCTCTCCACGTTGAGCACCCGGCGGATTCGGGCGGGCACGTTCGGGTTGGTGACCACGGGCTGGCCCAGGGCGGCGTCTGTCGGCGCGAGGGCCGCCGCGATGAGCATCGCGAGCCCGAAGGAGATGCCCGGGAACAGGAGCAGCGCGCCTGCCGTGCCCAGGGCGATCGTCAGGAGCAACCCGACGACCAGCAGGCGGGTGACCGTGCCCGCGTCCCGGCGCAGGGCGCCGGCCCGGATGGAGGAGGCATCGGCGAAGAGCAGCAGCGTGAGCGTGATCTCGGCCAGGACCTTGATGGCCTCGGCGGTCGGCTCGAGCGAGATCCTGCCGATGACGTCGTCGGCCAGCACGATCCCGATGAGCAGGAACACGAGCGACGGTCCGATGGACCACCGCTCGAGGCGGGCGGCGACGAGCGCGTAGCCCGCGACCAGCAGGGCGAGCAGGGCAAGGTCGGCTTCCATCGAGTTCTCAGCTCCCGACGTTGTCGGGGGCGGACCGGCGCGTCGCAGGATCTGGCACCGCGGCCGCACGCTTCCCGATCCGGCCGGCGATCAGGATCAGCACGACGGGAATCGTCAGCGCTCCCACGAGCGTGTAGACGATGGTGTCGCCGCCGATCGAGGCCGCGATGACGAGCGCCGCCGCGATGTTGCGGTTTGCTGTCGCGAGCCCCATCAACGTGCGCTCGCCCGACGGGCGCCCGATCCCGGCGAGCCACCCACCGAGCAGCCCCACCACGAGGATGATCGCGAGACCCACGAAGATCCAGGTCCCGATCGAGCCGATCACCTCGCGCCAGGTCAGCAGCAGGGCGCTCCCGATCCCGAGCAGCAGCCCCATGGTCGATGCATGGCCAGCCCGGCCGACCCAGTCATCGGCCAGCTCCGGGTAGCGGGCGCGCACGAAGAGCCCGAGACCGAGCGGGATGAGCATGAACAGCACGAGCGACTGCGCGATCGACAGCGGGTCCACCGTGGCCCCTTCGACGGCCAGCGGCACGACGATCGGGGCGTAGCCAATGGTGACGACCATGAGGAGGACCATCGCCCCGACGGCGAGGGCGAGGTTCGACTTCGCCAGCTGTGCGAGCTTGGGCAGGAACGGTGCGCCGCCCACGCACCCGATCAGCACGATGGCCGTCGCCGCCTCGGGCTCCATGGGCAGGAGGCGCGCCGCGGCGATGGCAGCCGCCGGGACGACGATGAAGTTGACGGCGAGCAGGGCCACGACGAGCCGGACATCGCGGAGCGGCTGCGCGATCCGCGCGACGGTCAGGCCCAGGCCCATCGCGGCCATGCTGCCGACCACGAACACGAGCATCGCGACCTGGGTGATGACCTGGAGCGTGTCCGAGAGCATCAGGGCCTCTTTCGTGCCGGTGGACGAGCTAGTGGTCGAGGGGGTCGTTCCGCTCCAGCGCGGTCTCGGCATCGTAGCCTGCGGCCAAGGCGATCCGGGGGGCGGCCGAGACGATCCGTGCCGATCCTACGACGCCGGCCACGGCCACGAGGATGGCGAACGCGTCCTCCAGGTCGACGCCGGCACGCCGGGCGGCGTCGACCTCAATCTGGAACAGCGCCTGGGGTGCGTCGAAAGCGACAAGCGCCGCAAGGCGCAAGAGGGTCTCGGTGCGTTCGTCAAGCCTCGGCACGCCATCGCCGAGCCCGTCCGGATGACCGATCGCCCGAATGAGGGCAGCGTCCCCGGCCGTCAGCCGACGAAACGCTGCCTCGGTGGTCTGCATGCTGCGACTCGCTCTCGCTCCGGGGCCACCACAGCGTCGTCGGTCACAGCCCCTCGTGGTGATCGCCGATCGGCAGGCCCGCCTCCTTCCAGGCGGCGATGCCGCCGTCAAGGTTGGCGACGTCCAGGTAGCCGAGCGTCTTGAGCGTGGCGGCGGCCAGCGCTGCCCGCACCCCGGACCGGCAGTAGACGATCACGCGGCGAGCCGGATCCAGCTCGGCCTTGTGGCGTGGGCTCGCAGGATCCGCTGCGAACTCGAGCAGACCCCGAGGCACCTGGACGGCGCCCTCGATGTGCTCCGACCACTCGGCGGGTTCCCGGATGTCGAGCAGCACGGCCTTGCCGGCGGCGAGCTCGGCCTGCGCATCCTGCGGTGAGATGTTCTCGAGGCCGATGCGGGCCTCAATGACAAGGTCGACGGCGGTCTTGGCCATGGAACTCTCCTGGCCCGGCGCCACGCGGCTGCCGGAGCTGATGGACTGCTGCCCTGGCGAGCCGGGGTCCGGTCACGTGAGGTGAACGCGGACCCCGGAGCTGCCCGCTATCCCAGCCGGATGCCCTCGACCTCGAGCCCGCCGCCGTGCGGCAGCTTGCTCCAGCTCCGGCGCTCCCACTCCTCCTTGAGAACCTCTTCCGCGGCCTTCTCGAGGAACTCCGGACGCGCCCACTCGTTCACGTCGAAGTCGTTCTTGATGTAGCCGTGGCTGAACATGAAGTCCTTGCCGATCTTGATCGTCTGCAGGTTCCGGGCACTCAGGCTCGGCACCATGTCGACGTCCTTGATGCCCTGGTACGTGTCCTCGGCATCGAGGTAGAAGGTCTGGCGGTTGAGGATGGCGCCCGCGGCGTGCTTGTTGTCGTTCGCCCAGCGCCCGACCTTGATCATGGCCTTCATGTAGGCGACGACCAGCTCGGGATGCTCGTTGGCCATCACGTCGGTGCAGGTGATGACGGCCGGCGTGTTGGCCACCTGGACCGCGCCAGTCCGGGATACCGGGACAGGTCCTCGATCATCGCCAGCTGGCCGGTGGCCTCCTGGATGTGCTGGAACACCTTGCTCTGGGTGTAGATCGCGTCGACGACGCCGGCGAGCAGTGCCTTCTCCAGCGGGCGGAAGGCGTAGTCGTGCTTGTGGTCACGCGCGCATCCACGTCTCGGACGGGTTGTTCATGGGCGTCGAGCATCTCGGGCTTGTCGTACCAGTCGTCCGGGTACGGGAACTCGACGAGCTCGATGTCGTCCATGGTCATGCCGTTGAGCATGAGCATGTTCTCGATGCCCATGTGCTCCTGGATCCGCCACCAGTCGTTCTTGATGGTGTTCAGGCTCTTCGTGATGCCGATCTTCTTGCCCTTGAGATCCTGCATCCGGAACAGCTTGTCGTCCGCCCGGACGGCCATGCAGCCGCCCTCGTAGACCCAGCGTCGCGCCGAGCAGCACGGTCCGGCGGATGTCGGCGTTGACGGCGATCGGCGGATACAGGCCGCCGAACCGGATCAGGTTGTCCAGGTTGTGGATGTAGTGCGGGTACCAGTTGTTGTCCGGCGAGTGGCGGAAGTAGTCGTACTCGACGCCGATCTTCTTGAACTCCTCGCGGCACCAGCCCAGCTCCTGGTCCACGTTGTTCGCGGACACCATGGGGCAGTTGGTGAACCAGACCTCGTTCCAGTCGAGCGGAACGGTTGTCGAAACACGCTCGGTCACGTTGGCTCCTCGCTGAGCGGATGCTCCCGGCTGCTCGCGCAGCCCTTGGACGTCATGCCCGAGTCTCCGCGTGCGGCCGGCGTCCGGCATCGCACGATGCGTGGTATTCGCAGGCCATCTGCGATCTGTGCCCATTCGGCGTCGGCCGGTCCGGAGGTCAGACCAGCGGCGCGATGTCCGGCGGCGCGAGCAGGAGGTTGATGACCTCGGCCGTCCAGCCGGTCTGGTGCATGGCGCCCAGGCCAGCGCCGGTCTCACCGTGCAGGTACTCCGGGAACCACAGCAGGTCCCGCCACGCGGGGTCGGCGTTGACCAGTGGGTTGTCGCCGTGCACGGGGCGCCGCCCATCGGGGCCGGGCAGCCAGAGGGAGATCAGCCGCTCGGAGAGGTCGCTGGCGATCTCGGCGAGCGTGAGGTGGTGGCCCGACCCGGTGGGGTATTCCACGGTGAAGTCATCGCCCAGGAACCGGTGGTAGCGCACCAGCGCCGGGATGATCATCACGTTGAGCGGCATCCAGACCGGCCCGCGCCAGTTGGAGTTGCCGCCGTACATGCCGGTGCGTCCCTCGGCCGGCTCGTACTCGATCCTCGCCTCCGGGTAGCCCGGGACCTCGTACGGGACCTGGTGCTTCTTGGACAGCGACCGGAGACCGTGCGGCGAGAGGAAGCCGTCCTCGTCGAACAGCGACGCGAGCGCCTCGCGCAGCTCGGCTGGGCTGAGCACCGACAGCAGGATCCGGTCCCCGCCCGGCGCAAACCGCACGTGCTGGGAGCGGGCGTTGTCCGTGCCGCGGTCAAGGAGCCGGTTGAACCGGTGGCGGAGGCGCCGCGCCTGGTCCGCGTCGGCTGTGCGCAGGACCACCGCCGGCAGGAGCGCGATGGCCCCCACGAGCGTCTGCACGCGGATCGGGATGGATCCATCGGGCGTCTCGAGGCGGTCGTAGAACCAGCCGTCGTCCGGGTCGCGCAGGCCGGTCCGCTCGATCGCCTCCGTGATGAGCAGGTACTGCTCCACGAACTTGACGACCATGTCCTCGTAGACCGGGTTGTGCTCAGCGAGCACGCGTGCCATGGCCAGCATCGTGAGCGTGTACATCGCCATCCATGCCGTGCCATCCGCCTGGGAGAGGCGCACGCCGGGCGGAAGGGATGACCGGTCGATGGGGCTGATGTTGTCCAGGCCGAGGAACCCGCCGCCGAAGACGTTGTTGCCGTCGGGGTCCTGGCGGTTCAGCCACCACGTGAAGTTGAGCAGCAGCTTCTGGAAGACCCGCTCGGCGAACTCAAGGTCGGTTCCGCCGTCGATCTTGAACACGCGGGCCGCGGCGTTGGCGTGGACGGGCGGGTTGACGTCGTCGAAGTTCCACTCGTAGGCGGGCAGGGCGCCGTTGGGGTGCATGAACCACTCGCGCAGCAGCACGAGCAGCTGGTACTTCGCGAACGCCGGGTCGAGGTGCGCCCATGCCACGGCGTGGAACGCGAGGTCCCAGGCCGCGAACCACGGGTACTCCCACGGGTCGGGCATGGCGAGGATGTCGTGCGCGTCGAGGTTGCGCCAGTGTGCGTTCCGCCCTGACGCATGGCCGGGTGGCGGCTTCGGCATCGCCGGGTCACCGTCCAGCCATTCGGCGACCTTGTACGGATAGAACTGCTTGCTCCAGATCAGGCCCGCGGACGCCTGGCGGAGGATGCGCATGCGCTCATCGTCCAGGCGGCCGCCGGCCAGCGCACCGTAGAACTCGTCGGCGTCGGCCTGGCGCTTCGCGACGGTGTCGGTGAAGCGGGTGCCCGCCCAGGCTGCAGGGACTGCCGGCGCTGCGGGCGCGAGGGC
This sequence comes from uncultured Chloroflexia bacterium, assembly GCA_963748625.1. Taxonomy (GTDB): domain Bacteria; phylum Chloroflexota; class Limnocylindria; order Limnocylindrales; family CSP1-4; genus CAIXZV01. The sequence continues at coordinate 746,651 of CAVVJT010000007.1, forward strand.
ACCACCGCCGCTGCCTTCATGCGCGCCGGACGCGCGGTGCAGCCGGAGCCGCAGCTGCGTGCGGCCGCCACCGGGCACGGTGGCCTGGTACCACCAAGCGGCCTTCGAGCCCGTCATCGCCGGGTTCACCGTGGACGCGCCCGCGACCACGTGGTCGTTGATGCCGTCCTTGGGGAACGGCGTGACGGACGGGCTCCCGTACAGGCGGGCGGCGTTCGTCTCGTTGTCGCAGAACACCGCAGCGGGCATGCCACCGTCACCGGGGAGCGGTGCCGCTTCCAGGCGGTATCCGGTGAGGCCCGGGTGATGGACCGTGATCGCGTCGCCGTCCAGCGCGAGCGACGGGACCCCCGCGGAGCCCGACCAGCGCCACGCGTTGTGGAACCAGAGCGTGGGCAGGACATGCAGCGTGGCCTCGTCCGGACCCTGATTGACAATGTCCACCTGGCACAGGATCTCGGTGGGCGACGCCTTCGCGTACGTCACCTCCACGATCCAGTAGCGGCCGTCGTCGAAGACACCCGTGTCCTGGAGCTCGTACTCGGGCTGCAGCCGGTCGCGGCGGCCGTTCTCGGCAACGAGGTCCGCGTACGGGAACTCCGCCTGCGGATAGTGATAGCGCCACCGGAGCAGGGCATGGCTGGGCAGGCCCTCGAGGTACCACCAGCACTCCTTGACGTCCTCGCCGTGGTTGCCCTCGGGGCCGGTGAGGCCGAACATCCGCTCCTTGAGGATCGGGTCCCGGCCGTTCCAGAGCGCGAGGGCCAGGCACAGCTGGTGGCGGATGTCGGAGATCCCGGCCATGCCGTCCTCGTTCCAGCGGTAGGCGCGGGATCGGGCGTGGTCGTGCGGGAAGGAAGCCCAGGCGTTGCCGTCGGCGCTGTAGTCCTCGCGCACCGTGCCCCAGGCACGCTCCGAGAGGTACGGACCCCACTCGTACCAGTGGTTGGCGTCGAACAGGCCGTCCTCAGCCCTGCCCGTCGCCTCCGCCAGGCGGCGGTGCTCTGCGGTGTCGTGCGGCAGGCTCACAGGGTCTCCTCGCGCTGGTCATCCGGGACAGGACGGATCGAGAACAGGTGTGATCCCCAGGCGGGGAGCTCGACGTAGAGCCCGTCGAGCAGGGCGTCGGCGTCGCGCTGGTAGGTGGTGTCATGGACGGGGTCGTGGAGCTCGAGGGTGGACCCGCGGAGGGACGTCCACGCTGCGGGCGCGACGACGTGGCCCGCGGCGGGCGCGTCACCGAGGTTGACGACGATCAGCCAGCGCTCACGAGCGTCCGCGGCCTCCCAGGACCAGGCGACCAGCTGCGCCCAGTGTTCGTTGCCCGGCCAGCCGGAACGATGGCACAGCGACCAGCTGCCGCCCCGGAGCGCCGGATCGCCGACCACCGCGAGCAGGCGCCGGTACCAGGCCGCCAGGTCCTGGTCCTGTGCCTCGTGCGGGAAGCGCCCAAGGAACACGGGCAGCCGGACGCGACGGCCCTCGAGCTGGCCGTCGTGGACGAGCCGCCAGCCGGGCTGCGTCAGCGAGACCACGGCCGCCGCCCGGTGCTGTTCGGGCGTGAACACGGACGCGGCGCGCGGCTCGTCGTGGTTCTCGATGAACCTGACCAGGTGGTGCTGGTAGTCCAGGTCGGCGCAGAGATGGAGCCGCACCGGCTCCGCGTCGCCGGAGCGCAGCCGGTCGTAGAGGCGCTTGTCATAGCAGGCGTCGAAACCCAGCCGCTGGAGCCGCCACTCGAGGTCCCAGTAGGCCTCGGCGATGAAGACCGCGTCCGGATGGGCGACCCGGGCAGCGTCGAGAACGTCCGTCCAGTACTCAGTCTGGGGGGTCGGCCCGACCCGGTCGCCCCACGTGCCCGCGAACACGTCGTTGAGCATGAGCATGGCCATGTCGGCGCGGACGCCGTCGCACTGGTCGAGGATGCCGATCAGTGTCGCCGCGGCGGCCTCGCGCAGCGCCGGCGAGAACGCGTCGACCTGGACGACGTCGTGCCAGGCGGGGAAGTACGGGTCCCGCCCGCAGGCGAGCACGCGTTCGCCCACGCGCACGAAGGATGCGGGATCGCGGGCGAAGTCCTCCGCGGAGCCCTCGATACAGCGGCCCTGCGGGTCCAGTGCCCAGGCGTGATCGGGCGCGACATGGTTGGGCACGAAGTCGAGGAGCAGCCGGATCCCGCGCTCGGCGAGCGCGCGGCGGGCATGGGCGAGGCCGGCCGGTCCACCGAGGCGGTCGTCGACGGTGTACTCGCGGATGCAGTAGGCACTGCCCACCACGTCGGCGTCCCCCAGGTCCGGCAGTGCCTCCCGGAAGCCCGCCACGGTCGCGGGGTTCGCCAGCGCATCGGCCGTCCCCGCCGGGCTGCGGCGCCATACGCCCATCAGCCAGACGATGTCGGCGCCGGTTGCGGCGACCTCGTCCCACGTCGCCGCCGGGACGTCGCCAAGCGTCAGGTCCCGCCCAGCCGCCCGCGCCAGCCGGTCGAGCCACGGCGAGGTGTTGATCTCGTACAGCAGCGGGTTCGCGGACATGCCTGGCACTCGGCGGCGGAGGGCGGGTGGAACGGTCGGGTTGCCCCACGCCGACCCTACGACCCGGGGCGGGTCCCGGCATCGCCCATCGCGCGTGATGTCCCGGCGGCGCCGGTCCGGCAGAGTCGTACACAACGTCCACTTGCGCGGGAAGCCGGCGTCCGCTGCCCCGTTGCTCCACCGCGGAGACCTGCCTCCATGACATCACCTGCCCGCACCCCACCCGGCACGACCGCCGACGCCCTGGTGATCTTCGGCATCACCGGCGACCTGGCCCGGGTCATGACGTTCCGTTCCCTCTACCGTCTCGAGCGGCGTGGGCTGCTCGACTGCCCGGTCGTCGGCGTCGCGTCCCGCCCGTGGACGATCGAGCAGCTCGTGGAGCATGCACGGACGGCGATCATCGCCACAGGCGAGCCGCTTGACGAGGCGGTCTTCGCGCGCCTGGTCGCCCGCCTCTCGTACCTCTCGGGCAACTTCGAGGATCCCGACACGTACCTGCGGCTGCGCCGGGCGACCCGCGGTGCCGTTCGCCCGGTCCACTACCTCGAGATCCCGCCTGCATTGTTCGGGACGGTCGTGCGCGGGCTGTCGGAAGCGGGTCTGACCACGGGTGCCCGGATCATCATCGAGAAGCCGTTCGGGACGGACCTGGCATCCGCGAAGGCCCTCGCGGCGGAGCTCCACCAGTACCTGGACGAGTCGCAGATCTACCGGGTGGACCACTACCTGGGGAAGATGGGCCTCGAGGAGATCCTGTTCCTGCGCTTCGCGAACACGATGCTGGAGCCGGTGTGGAACCGCAACTACATCGCAGTGCGTGCAGATCACGATGGCCGAGGATTTCGGCGTCGAGATGCGCGGGAAGTTCTACGACCCGGTCGGCGCCCTGCGCGATGTCGTCGTGAACCACCTGATGCAGGTCGTGGCGATGGCCGCCATGGAGGCACCGGCCGGGGGCGACCCGGAGACGCTGCGAACGGCGATCACGACGGTCTTCAAGTCCATCAAGACGGCGGACCCGGCGAGGTACGTGCGCGGCCAGTACGACGGGTACCAGTCGATCACCGGTGTGGCCGCAGGCTCCACCACCGAGACCTACGCGGCCATGACGCTCGAGATCGAGAACTGGCGCTGGTCAGGCGTCCCCTTCCACATCCGGACGGGCAAGCGCCTGCCGGTCACGCAGACCGAGCTGCGGCTCGTGTTCAAGGAGTCCCCCCGCCTGGGCTTCGGGATCCGTACGGAGCACAACCAGCCGGACCAGCTGGTCCTCCGGATGGATCCGTCCACCGGGGTGAGGCTCATCCTCAACGCGAAGCGTGCGGACACCCCCACGCCGGACTCGATCGGCCTCGACATGACGTTCGCCGACGAGGGCGGCGAGGGTGCCACCCCGTACGAGGTGCTGCTGCTGGCCGCGATGCGCGGGGGCAGCGCGCGCTTCGCCCGGCAGGACGGGATCGAGGAGGCGTGGCGGGTCTTCGGACCGCTGATCGACAACCCTCCTCCCGTCCTGTCATACGCTCCCGGCTCCTGGGGCCCGGAGGCCGCGGATGCCCTCATCGCCGCCAACGGCGGCTGGCGAGAGCCGTGGATCCCGGAGCCCGTCCGGTAGCGGTCGTCAAGTCTCCAATCACCCTGGACCATCGAGAGGTACCCGTCATGAAGGTCATCATCGTCGGCGGCGTCGCGGGGGGTGCCTCGTGTGCGGCGCGTCTCCGCAGGCTGGACGAGCAGGCCGAGATCCTCGTCGTCGAGCGCGGCCCGCACATCTCGTACGCGAACTGCGGGCTGCCCTACTACGTCGGCGGCGTGATCAAGCGCGAGTCGAGCCTTGTCCTTGCGGATGCAGCGCTGTTCAAGGCCAGCCTGGACGTGGAGGTGCGGACGCGCTGCGAGGCGATGTCGATCTCACCCGACGCGAAGACGATCGACCTGCGCAACACGGAGACCGGCGAGGTCACGACCGAGCACTACGACAAGCTGGTGCTCTCGCCGGGTGCCACGCCCGTCCGGCCGGACCTGCCGGGCATCGACCTACCGGGCGTGTTCACCGTCCGCACCGTGCCGGACGTCCATGCGATCAAGGAGTGGCTCGAGGGCAACATCGCCGAGCCGTCGGGCCTGGACACCTACACCGGCAACCAGACGGTCATGCCCGCACGGCGCGCGGTGGTGGTGGGCGGCGGGTTCATCGGCCTGGAGATGGCGGAGAACCTTGTGCACCTGGGCCTCGCGGTGACCCTCGTCCAGCGCGGCGGCCAGCTGATGTCGCCGATGGACCCGGAGATGGCCCGCTACGTGGCGCGCCACGTCGAGCGCAACGGCGTCCACGTGGCGCTGAACGAGGACGTGACGGGCTTCCGGCCCGCCGAGCACGGCTCGCTCGAGGTCCTCACGGCGTCCGGCAAGGCGATCCCGGCCGACATCGTCGTGATGGGCATCGGCGTCCGGCCGGAGACGACGCTGGCGAAGACGGCAGGCATCGCCATCGGCGAGCGCGGCGGCATCCTGGTCGACGAGCACCAGCGCACGAACGTGCCCGACATCTTCGCCGTGGGTGATGCCGTCGAGGTCCGGGACCACGTCACCGGCGCCCAGTCGCTCGTGGCGCTCGCGGGACCGGCGAACCGCCAGGGCCGGATCGCGGCCGACGTGATCGCAGGGCGGGACTCCTCCTTCCGCGGCACGCAGGGCACGGCGATCGTGGGGCTCTTCGGCGGGGCTGCCGGCTGGACCGGCGCGAGCGAGAAGGCGCTCCGCCGCGCCGGCGACACCGACTACGAGAAGATCTACCTCTTCCCCAACTCGCATGCGGGCTACTACCCGGGCGCACAGTTCCTCGCCATGAAGGTGCTGTTCCGCAAGTCCGACGGGCGTCTGCTGGGCGCCCAGGCCGTGGGCCTCGACGGCGTCGACAAGCGGATCGACGTCTTCGCCATGGCGCTCCAGATGGGCGGCACGGTCTACGACCTCGAGGAGGCCGAGCTCACCTATGCCCCCCAGTTCGGCAGCGCGAAGTCACCGGTGAACTTCGCCGGCATGGTGGCCGCCAACGTCCTGCGCGACGACATGCCGGTGACCCACTGGAGCGCCGGCGGCGATGCCTTCCTGCTCGATGTGCGCGCACCAGCGGAGCTGGCGGTGGAGCACGTCGATGGCGCGGTCAACATCCCGCTGGCCCAGCTGCGGGCCCGGCTGGACGAGCTGCCGCGCGATCGCGAGATCCACGTGATCTGCCGGTCCGGGCAGCGCGCCTACTACGCGACCCGGGTCCTGCTCCAGGCCGGCCTCCGGGCACGGGTCCTGTCGGGCGGAATGCTGGCACGGGAGGCGCAGCTGCCAGGCTAGCGTCCCGATCCACTGCTCGCCCGCGGGTTGGGGACGGGCTGCCGGGAGGTCCTCGCCGCCCCGCCGGGGGGACACGCCTCCATCCCCCAGCCATGGGGCGAAACGGGTCTGGGGCACAAATGGGCGGGCGCCCCCGCGAGGGAGCGCCCGCTTCCGTTTGCACGTGTGCCGGCGGCGAGGCCCCCGGTTGATCAGAACGGCGTGGGGATGTGGCGCAGCGGATGGGCCGGCGACTCGGGGGTCACGGCGACCTTGCGCTTGGGCAGCTTGACGGGCTTCTGCTCCAGCGGGGTGTAGGGGATCACGCTCAGCAGGTGGCTGATGATGTTCAACCGGCCCCGCTCCTTGTCGTCCGTGCTGGCGATGTGCCACGGCGCCCAGGCCGTGTCGGTCGCCGCCAGCATCGCGTCGCGCGCCTCGCTGTAGTCGTCCCAGCGGGTGTACGACTTGACGTCCATGGGCGTCAGCTTCCAGACCTTGCGCGGGTCGTTGATCCGGCCCTCCAGGCGGCGGGTCTGCTCGTCGGGGCTGACCTCCAGCCAGTACTTGATCAGGATGATCCCGTTGTCGACCATGGCCTTCTCGACCGCGGGCGTTTGCTCGAGGAACCGCTCCACCTGTTCGGGGGTGGCGAAGCCCATGACCCGTTCCACGCCCGCGCGGTTGTACCAGCTGCGATCGAAGATCACGACCTCGCCGGCGGCCGGGAAGTGCGTCATGTAGCGCTGGACGTACATCTGCGACTTCTCGCGGTCGGTCGGCGCGGGGAGCGCCACGACCCTGAACACGCGGGGGCTCACCCGCTCGGTGATGCGCTTGATGACGCCGCCCTTGCCGGCCGTGTCGCGGCCCTCGAAGACGACGCAGACCTTGGCACCGGTTGCCTTGACCCATTCCTGGAGCGCGACAAGCTCGCCGTGGAGGCGGCGCATCTCGCGCTCGTACTGCTTCGTTGAGAGCTTCTTGGGACCGGCGGGGGCGACCTCGCCGGCGGCCTCGGGTGCGTCGGGTGCGTCGGGTGCGTCGGTCGTCGCGGCGACGGCCTCGGGGGTCTCGGCGGACGCTTCGGACGCCCTGGCGGCCTTCTTGTCCTTCTTCTTGCTCACGATCATGTCCTCTTGCGCTGGTGCGGTGTGATTGACGGTCAGGCGGCGGGGACGGCGACGGTCGACGCGGAGGCCGGCCGCTCGGAGGTGCGGACCTTGAAGAGCTTGCGGGCCTCTTCGACCACGATCAGCGACAGCGAGACGACGATGCAGATGGCCCACTGCTCGCCGGAGAGGGCGACGGTGTCGAGCATCCGCTGGAAGAAGCCGAGCTCGGTGGCCAGCACGATCGAGACGACCGAGAGGCCTGTGGCCACCAGCAGCGGCCGGTTGGCGAGGATGCCGCCGCCGAACAGCGACCGCTCCTCGTCCGCCTCCTCGAGCGACGAGAACAGGCGGAACAGCGCGAAGGTGGTCATGCCCATCGTCCGTGCGACCACGTCACCGAACGCGTCGTTCGCCCAGGTCAGCACGCCCAGGGTGCCGACGGCCATCACGAGGCCCGTGAACACGAGCCAGCGCATGAGCTGCGGCGGCATGATCCTCTGGGCCTTCGGCCGGGGGCGCTCATCCATCAGCCCCTCGCGCGGCTTGCCGTAGCCAAGGCCGATGGCCTGGAACAGGTTGACGCTGAAGTTGAGCCACATGGTCTGCATCGGCAGGAACGGGATGCCGCCGAGGATGTTGAGCAGCGACGAGCCCAGGAACGTGGCAATGAAGCCGAACAGGCCGGCCATCTGGTAGCGGATGAACCGCATGAGGTTGTCGTAGACCGCGCGGCCCAGCTCGACAGCCTTGATGATCGTGGCGAAGTTGTCGTCGGTGAGGATCATGACCGCGGCCTGCTTGGAGACCTCGGTGCCGGTGATGCCCATCGCGATGCCGATGTCGGCCGCCTTGAGCGCCGGGGCGTCGTTCACGCCGTCGCCGGTCATGGCGACCACGTGGCCCTTCTTCTTGAGGATGTCCACCAGGTGGACCTTGTCCTCGGGCGACACGCGGGCGATGACGCCGATGTCGTCGATCTGCCTGACCGCCTCGTCGTCGCTCATGGCGGCGAACTCGGCGCCGGTGATCGCGCGGCCGGTGATGCCCAGCTCGCGGGCGATCGCCTCCGCCGTGACGGCGTGGTCGCCGGTGATCATGCGGACCTGGATGCCCGCGGCGTGCGCGTTGGCGATGGCCAGCTTGGCGGCGGGCCGCGGCGGATCCACGATGCCCACGATCGCCAGCAGCTGCATCCCCTCGATCGCCTTGAGAAGGTCCGCGTCGGGGTCGAAGGTAGCCGGGTCGAAGTCCTTCTGGCCGGTGGCCATGACGCGCAGGCCCTGGGAGCCCAGGCGCTCGTTCTCGGCGAGGTAGCCGTCCCGCACCTCGGCGACCGGCACCTCGGTCCCGTCGGGGCCGTGTGCGGTCACGGCGCGCGCGAGCAGCTGGTCCGGAGCGCCCTTGATGTAGGCGCGGATCACGTCCTTGCCCGACGCGTCGGTCATGTGGTGGAACGTGGCCATCATCTTGTAGGCCGCGTCGAACGGGAGGGTCGCCACGCGCGGGTAGCGCTCGCGGGTGAGCGTCGGATCCACGCCGCCCTTGGCCGCGAGCACGACGAGCGCGCCCTCGGTCGGGTCGCCCACGAGCTGGCCGTCCTTGACCTCGGCATCGGCGCAGAGCGCCATCGGGAGGAGGATCGGCTCGAGCGGGACGTCCGGCTGGCCGCCGGCGTGGTTGATCTGGCCGGTGGTCTCGTAGCCGGAGCCGGTGATCGTGTAGCGCCGGCCCACGACCCCCATCTGGATCGCGGTCATCTGGTTGAGCGTGAGGGTGCCGGTCTTGTCGGAGTTGATGGCGGACGTGGAGCCCAGCGTCTCGGTGGAGCGCAGGCGCTTCATGATCGCGCCGACCGAGGCGAGGGTCTGCGAGCCCCTGGACAGGATCGCGGTCACCACGGCGGGCAGGGCGGTCGGAATGGCCGCGACGGCGAACGCGACGGCGGACAGGAACAGGTCCTGCATCTCGCCACCGCGGTACCACCCGAGGAAGAAGGAGATGCCCAGCGCGATGCCCGCGATGACCAGGATCTGGTTGGTCAGGGCGTCGAGCTGCGTCGTGAGCGGGGTCTTCTCGTCAGCTGTGCCCTGGAGCATGCCGCTGATGTGGCCGACCTCGGTCGCCATGCCGGTGGTCATCACCAGGATGGTGCCGGCGCCGCGGGTGACCTGGGTGTTCATGAACGCGAGGTCGACCCGGTCGCCGAGGGCGGCGTCGGCTGCGACCGCCGCAACCTGCTTCGGCGTGGGCACGCTCTCGCCGGTCAGCGCCGACTCGTCGATCTCGAGGGTCGCGGCCGTCAGGATCCGCGCGTCGGCCGGGACAAGGTCGCCCGCCTCGATGTTGACGATGTCGCCCGGGACCAGCTGGTCCATCGGGACCTCGACCAGCTCGCCGTTGCGGCGGGTCTTGGCCTTGACGACCATCATCTTCTCGAGCGCGTTGGCGGACGCCTCGGCCTTGCCCTCCTGGTTCATCGCCATCCAGGCGTTGAACAGGGTCAGCAGGATCAGGAACACGCCGGTGTTGAACTGGCCGGGCAGGAACAGGCACACGATGCCCGCGATCAGCAGGACGATCTGCATGGGATCGCGGTACTGGCTCACGAAGAGCGCGCCGCGGCTCGTCTTCTTGGCCGATGTGAAGGTGTTCGGGCCGACCTTGGCGCGGCGGGCGTCGGCCTCGGCGCTCGACAGCCCGGCCTCGATCGTGACTCCCTGCGCCTCGAGCGCACCGGCCGGATCCAGCGCATGCCAGGCGGTCGTGGTGGACGCAGCGCCGGGAGGCGCGGCAGGGTTCGCTGCGGTCATGCGGGTACTCCCTCCGAGAAATGCATCTCCCGAGAGTATCGACGAGCGGCCGCCCCGGCATCACGCGAATTGGGCGAGGGCAGGAGACGCGGGCGCGCCGCGCCGGGTGCGAGATCCTGCGCGGCGTCGTGCGCCTTGCGCCAGGGGCAACGAAATCGCGCAAGCGCCGCCCTGGCCGTCCCTCGTTGTCGGGGCCCGCTGCCTGGCGGACAACAGAACCCCGCAAGGAGCCCGGATTCGACACCTGGAGGCCCGGGCTTGCGGGGTTCTGTTGACTTGCAGTCAGATGGCGGGGTCTGGCGGGAGATGCGAGGCTGGCGGAGATGAGCGAGGCTGGCGGGAGAGGTCTGGCGGGGTCTGGCGCACCCGGCCGAACCCCGCGCCTGGGAGACCTAGATCGCCGTGCCGCCCCGCTCCCCGGTCCGGATCCGGATCGTGTCCTCCAGGGGGAGGATGAAGATCTTCCCGTCGCCGAGCTCCCCGTCGCCGTGGCGCGCGGCTTTGAGGATCGCGTCGACCGTCGTCTCCACGAAGGCCTCGTTGACCCCGATCTCCAGGCGGACCTTGGGCAGCAGCCCGGGCGAGACCTCCTCGCCGCGGTACAGCTCAGGATCGGCTGCCTGGCCGTGTCCGGTGACCCGGCTCACGGTGATGCGGGTGATCTCGGCCTCCATGAGGGCCTGGTGGACCTCGTCGACCTTGTCGGGCTGGATGATCGCGATGATCAGCTTCATGTCAGGCAGCCCCTAGTTCAGGTTGAGCAGGCCGTAGCCGTGCTCGCCATGCAGCTCGTGGTCCATGCCGGCCATCTCGCCCGCGGCCCCGAGCCGGATCCCGACGGTCTTGTCCACGACCACCAGGATGATGAGGGTCGCGACGGCGGTGAAACCGAGGGTGGCCGCGACGCCCAGCGCCTGGACGCCGAACTGCTCGATGGCCACGCGTTCCATCGGGATCTCGCCTGGGCGGATGAAGAAGGCGAGCAGGAGGGCACCCGCCAGGCCCGCGACCCCGTGGACGCCGAAGACGTCGAGCGAGTCGTCGTAGCCGACGCGGTTCTTGAACTGGATCGCGCCGTAGCACAGCAGCGAGGCGACGGCGCCCAGCGCGATGGCGCCGGCGGGCTGGACGACGCCGGCGGCCGGCGTGATGACGACGAGCCCCGCGAGGATGCCCGACGCCACGCCCAGCGCAGTCGCCTTGCGGAAGCGCACGGCCTCGATCAGCACCCACGCGAGCGCACCAGCGGCGGCGGCGACCTGGGTGACGGTGAGCGCCTGGGCGGTCTTGAGGCCCGAGGTCAGCGACGGAGCCGGCGTTGAAGCCGAACCAGCCAACCCACAGGAGGCCGACGCCCATCAGGACCATGACCAGGTTGGACGGGTGCATCGCGGTGCGCGGGTAGCCGCGGCGAGCGCCGAGGTAGAGCGCGGCGACCAGGGCGCTGATGCCGGCCGAGATGTGGACGACGGTGCCGCCCGCGAAGTCGATGGCGCCCAGCTGGAAGAGCCAGCCGTCGGCCGCCCAGACCCAGTGGCACAGGGGGCTGTAGACAAGGAGGCTCCAGAGGGCGATGAAGACCGCGTAGCCGCGGAAGCGGACCCGCTCGGCGAAGGCACCGGCGATCAGGGCAGGCGTGATGATCGCGAACTTGCCCTGGAACATCGCGAAGACCAGCGTGGGCACGCCGTTCGCGTCAACCGTTCCGTCGATGCTGCGCAGGAGGACCAGGCCCGGATCCCAGCCGATCAGGCCCCCCAGGGCGTTGGGGCCGAAGGCCAGCGAGTAGCCGACCACCACCCACAGGACGCCGATGATCGCCATGGCGGCGAAGCTGTGCATCATCGTCCCGAGGACGTTCTTGGTGCGGACGAGGCCGCCGTAGAACATCGCCAGGCCCGGCACCATCAGCAGGACGAGCGCCGTGGAGACGAGCATCCACGCGGTCGCGCCGGTGTCGATGGGCGGCTGCTCGGGGAGCACGGCTGGCGTTGCCTGCGGCAGCGCCAGCACGATGATCGCCGCCAGCAGGGCCAGCAGGCCCACGGCCGGCACGGCACTCGGTACCGTCCTTGGTTGGGGGGCGAGCACCGCCCCTTCGGGTGTCGTGGCCACCATCGTCGTGCTCCTCCGCTCCTCTGCCTCCAACGCGACCACACCACGGGGGCAGGGCCGGTGCGGGGATGCTAGGAACGTGGGGCCGATGAATCCCGCCCCCGGCGGGTCACGATCCGTTGCGGCACGGACAAGGTTGCGACGGCCTCGAAACCGTCCCGACGACCTTCGTACCCCGTCCGGGCCACGCTGCGAGGAGGGTTCGGGGCCGCGAGGTCGCGGCGTGCACGACGAAGCGGCCCGGGGCTGGACCTCGTCCCAGCCCCGGGCGCAGAAGCCGCGGATCAGGCGCCGGTGCCCGTTCCGGTGCCGGTGGTGGGGCTGGCCGCGGGGACCTGCCCGTCCTCGCCGAGGGCGCCGTGCGGGCCGCCCGGGCCGTGACCGCCGTGGCCACCCCGGCCCATCCCCGCGACCCCGTTGACCTCGTCGGTCACGTGCTGGGTGAGATTGGCGAGCCGTTCGTCGGCCTGGGCCTGCGTCATGGTGCCCGCGGTGACGGCGGCCTTGATCTCGGCCGTGTCGGAGGCCACGACCGCATCGATCACCTTCTGGACGTCCACGCCCTTCGCCGTGGCAACCTGGGCTGCCGTCTTGCCGGCCTCGAGCTCCGCGGTGAGGGCGGCCTCGGTCATGCCGAGGACCTTGGCGGCAGCCATGAGGTCGTCCGCGTCGAGGCCGCCCGGACCATGGTGGCCGCCGCGACCATCCGCCACGCCGTTGACCTCGTCGGTCACGTGCTGGGTGAGGTTGGCGAGGCGCTCGTCGGCCTGGGCCTGGGTCATCGTGCCCGCGGTGACGGCGGCCTTGATCTCGGCCGTGTCGGAGGCCACGACCGCTTCGATCACCTTCTGGACGTCCACGCCCTTCGCCGTGGCAACCTGGGCGGCCGTCTTGCCGGCCTCGAGCTCGGTCGTGAGGGCGGCCTCGGTCATGCCGAGGGCCTTGGCGGCCGCGGCGATGTCGTCGGTGTCGAGACCCGGTCCGTGCTCCCGGCCGCTGCAGCCCGGGGAGGTGTCGGTGGTGCCAGTCGTATCCGGGGTTACGGTCGGGGCGGTCGTCGGGGCGGTCGTCGGGGTGCTGGTAGCGCCAGCGGTGGGGGCGGCAGTGGCGGTCACGGCGGGCGTCGGCGTGGGGTCGGCGGCATCGACACCCGCGGGCTGGACGAGCACGGCGCCGGCCGCACCGACGAGGAGGGTGCCGGCTGCCACGCCGGCCAGGATGGTTGTGCGCAAGGGAATGCTCCTTCGGTCATGTGCCGGAGACGTTGGTGTCCCCGAGGTACATGCCCCAGCCTCTGCCGCGTTTCTTGCCGTTTGATGACGGACCGCCTCCCCCAGCCCAACTCCCAGCCACTTCTCAGCCGCGTCACAGCAACCGGCCCGAGCCCGGGCGCTGACCACGACGTTGGTGCGCGGTGCACCACGCCGTGGAACCCGTCGCGGGCCGTCGAGAGGCGGACGACCCTGAACGAGCCCGGGGCCGGGGCGCGGGCGTCATGACCTCCAGCGCCGCCACGATCTCCGGCTGGCTCGGCTGGGGTCAGCCCGCAGGCTGCGCGACGGGGACGACGGGGATGACGGGGATGACGCGGCCACCCGGGGCCCCCAGGGCTGGCGCCAACTCTCCCGCGATCTGCCGGAACCGCTGGACCGCGTCGGCGCGAAGCCGGTAGTAGACCCAGCTCCCCCGCCGCTCGGACTCGACCCAGCCGGACTCGCGCAGGACCTTGAGATGGTGCGACACCGTCGGCTGGGCGACGGTGCAGCAGGCGGAGAAGTCGCAGGCGCAGACCTCGTCGGCCATGGCCAGCTGGCGCAGGATCGCGAGGCGGGTGGGGTCTGCGGCGCCCTGGAGCAGCAGGGCGTCGGGGTCGGTGATGCGCTTCATCTCGGGTAAGATATTGACATTCATCGATACCGATGGCAAGGTGCCACCCACATCGACATTCTTCGATATCGAGCCCGGCACCGACCGACTGCAGGAGATACAGACCGTGACGACCGAGACCATCCACGAGGAGGTCCGCGCGCGCTACGCGCTGGCGGCGCGCGAGGCGCAGTCGGGCAGCTGCTGCACCCAGGATCCGGCGTCCATCGGCGCGGGGCTCTACTCCTCCCTCGAGCAGGCCGAGCTTCCGGAGGCCGCCGTCCTCGCCTCGCTCGGCTGCGGCAACCCCACCGCGGTCGCCGAGTTGCGCGAGGGTGAGCGCGTGCTGGACCTCGGGTCGGGCGGCGGCATCGATGTGCTCCTCTCGGCCAAGCGCGTCGGCCCCACCGGCCGCGCCTTCGGACTGGACATGACCGACGAGATGCTCGCGCTGGCGCCAGCAGAACGCCGCGGCGGCGGGCGCCACCAACGTGGAGTTCCTCAAGGGTCACATCGAGGCGATCCCGCTCCCGGCGGCCAGCATCGACGTGGTCATCAGCAACTGCGTCATCAACCTCGCGGCCGACAAGCCCGCCGTCTTCCGCGAGATCGCCCGGGTGCTGCGGCCGGGTGGTCGGATGGGCGTGTCCGACATCGTGGCCGAGGACCACCTCACGCCCGCCGAGCGCGCCGAGCGCGGCTCGTTCGCGGGTTGCATCGCCGGTGCCCTCTCGTTCGAGGAGTACCGCACGGGCCTGGAGCTGGCGGGCCTGACCGAGATCACGATCGAGCCGACGCATGCTGTCGCCGACGGCATGGTGAGCGCGATGGTCAAGGCTTCGAAGCCGCGGGGGGCGCTTCCGGTGATCACGCTTGCCGAAGCGTCGACCGAGGATGGCGGCTGCTGTGGCGGCGGCGGCTGCTGCTGAAGGGGCCCCGGTGATGCGGATCGAGCGTTCTTCACCGGCCGACATCCCGGCCGTCGAGGCGCTGCTGGCGTCCGCCGGCCTCCCCCTCGATGGCGCCGCGGAGGCCCTGTCGCTGGGCGTGGTCGCACGCGACGGGCGGCCGCGTGGTGGGGGCGGCGGCGATCGAGCGCTACGGTGCCAACGGGCTCCTGCGATCGGTCGTGGTGGCGCCCGGGCAGCGCGGAGCCGGGGTGGGCCGGGCCGTCGTCGCGGCGGCCGAGGACCTTGCCCGCGCCGAGGGGATCCGGAACCTCTACCTGCTCACGGAGACCGCGATCGACTGGTTCCCGCGCCTGGGCTATGCCATCGTCGAGCGACCGGTGGCGATTGCGGCGGTGGGGTCGTCGGTGGAGTTCACGACGGTCTGCCGGGACACCGGCGTGCCGATGGTGCGCCGCCTGGCGTGACTGCCGGCTTGCCTCGGGTGGCCGACGGCGCGGGCGCAACGTGGCCGGGAATCAAAGGACCCCGCGTGTGCCACACCGCCGGGGGAACGATGCTGATCCGCGAGGTCCTTCTGCCATCCAATAACGAGGCGCGGTCGCTTCGTTAGGCCGGTGGCAAGGCGATTCTCCGGATTGTGCGGACTGTGCGCCATGGCTGGGCCGCCAGACCCCAGCCATGGGGCGAATCCGCCGCCCGCCCTCGTGGCTCAACCGCAGGATCGACACGTTGGAGGTCGAGCCCTCCGTGGGTGAGCCGCATCTACCCCCTGGCTGGGGGATTCCGCGACGGTCGACGCGGTATCGTCCTTCCAGCGAGCCATGATCCGCGTCACGATCCTGATCACGCTCACGCCTGAGGACGCCGCCACCGATGTCCACCGACCGCCCCACTGACGCGCCGACCCCGGCTGCCGTGCCCGACGGTCTCGAACCCGGCGAGTCCGACAGGACGGCGCTGGCCGAGGGCCTGCGTCTGGCCCTCGAGGATCCGGACGCGGCCCGCCGGATGCTCGCGCGAGCTCGAGGGCGCCGACCAGGGCGCCGTGGCCGACGCACCCGACGGATCCGATGACGCCCTGGCGCCCGGAACCGAGACCGGTGCAGCGCCCGATCCTGCTGCCGTCCCTGCCACCTCCATGCTCCTCACCCGGTCGGCCGGCATGTCCATCGACCAGCTGGCGGAGGTTGGCCCGGATGTCGTGTGGGGTTGGGTGGCCAGGCTGGCGCCGGCGGACATCACGCTGCTCGGACGGGTCGTCACCCAGATGCTCGACGAGGGCGCCCCTGCGGACGCAGGTCGGGGCTTCGGGATCGCCTGGTCCGGCGGCGTCAAGCTCCCCATGCGCGAGGTTGACGGGCTGTTCAAGGACTTCGTCGATCTCGAGCACACGGTCGCGGGCGTGCTCGCCGGGCGCGAGTTGCGCAGGGCCGCATACGGCGAGTCGAAGAGCATCGCCACGATGCTGGCAGGCTGGTTCGGCCGTCCCGACCCGGGTGCCCGCGAGGCGGGGGCGGTGATCGAGACGGCCGGCCGGCCGGCGCAGCTGGGCCTGGTCGCGCTCTGGAACGCGTGGGCGGGGATGCGCTACCGGGCGTCGATCCCGCAGGCCACCTTCGAGATGCTGGTGAAGCCCTGGATCACCGTCGTGGGCCCGCTCCCCGAGGCGTAGGCCCGGAGCGTCGGTCAGTCGGCCAGCAGGGCGTCCAGCGCGTCGTCGGCATCGCCGTCCCAGCTGGTCCGCCGCTTGGCCCAGGGCGTCCCACGCCAGCCCCGTGCACGGTCCTTCACCCCGGCGACGATCGTTGGCCCCTCGGTTGCGGCCAGGTCCAGGGCTGCCTTGAGCGGCAGCAGCATCGCCTCGACCGTCCCGCCGTCGTCGGGCGAGAAGCGGTGCACGAGCTTGAGGAGGGCTGGCAGGTCGGTGATGTCACCCTGGTGGGCGAGCGCCATGGCCGCCAGGCCCGCCTCAGTGATGTCGTCCGACTCCAGCAGGGGACGCAGCGCCTTCGCCACCGCGTCGTCCTGCCCCCAACCGCCGAGCGTGATCAGCGCGCGGTGCCGCTCCGGGGACTTGGGGCTGCGCAGGCCTGCCACCAGCTCGTCGCGCCAGGCCAGCGTCTGCAGGCTCACCGGCACGCGATCCGGGCTGGCGATGGCCTCGGCCTCGATGTCGGGCGTGATCTCGAAGCCGAGCGGACTCATCATCGTGGCCCCGATGGAGCGCAGCTGCTGTGAGACACCCCGGTGCGCCGCATCCTCGCGGGCCGTGCCGTCCTCGTCGGACGAGGATCCAGCGGCCGCGCCGGCGACGATGGCACTGAGCATGTCCTCGGCCGTCCGCACGTGATCGTCGAGGCCCTCCGGGCCCAACGGCTCGGCGGCAAGGGGGGCCGGCAGGCCGACCAGCTCGCGCTGCGGATCCACCACCGCGAGGCCCGTCTCGTGGGCCAGCTGGG
This sequence comes from uncultured Chloroflexia bacterium, assembly GCA_963748625.1. Classification (GTDB taxonomy): domain Bacteria; phylum Chloroflexota; class Limnocylindria; order Limnocylindrales; family CSP1-4; genus CAIXZV01. The sequence continues at coordinate 763,791 of CAVVJT010000007.1, forward strand.
AGACCACGGGCACGAGCTCCTCCACCACGGACCACCCGATGCCGAGGAAGAGGTGGCGACGGTGGACATCGAGCTCCACCGGCAGCCCGTCGGGGCCCTCGCCGATGCCGGGGTACCGCCGCCGGAGCGCGGCCAGGAACGGGTCGAGCCGCTTGTCGTGGCCCAGGCCGATCCGCCAGCCGCCATCGCGGCGCTCGCGTTCGGCGTCGGCCTCGGCCCACGTGAAGGCGCGGTCGGCCGGCCACAAGTACAGGTCGTAGCCCACTGGTCGCGCACCCTCCGCTGCAGGCCGGACCGGTTCCGGCACCCACAAGGCTACCGGTGACCCGACAATCAGGCGTGCAACTGCCCCGTGTCGGCCGGCAGCAAAGCACGGCGACCCGCACAACGGGCAGGCGCACACGGGGATCCGCCCCTACGCTGCGCCTGTCGGCCACCCGCAACGGAGCGTCAGGCATGTCCAGCACGATCGGCGGTCGCGCCGATGCGGCCACCCGCAGCCTCTGGCTCGAACAGGCCGGCGACATCGGCGTGGTACGGCCCTCGCTCGATGGCGACACGACTGTGGACATCGTCATCGTGGGCGGGGGCATGACCGGGCTGTGGGCCGCCTACTACCTGGCCGTGGCCGACCCATCACGCTCGATCGTGGTCCTCGAGCGGGCGACGGTCGGGTTCGGGGCATCGGGGCGCAACGGAGGCTGGGCGAGCGCAGGCCTCGCGGGCAGCGCCGTCCGCTACGCGGAGCGCCGCGGCTGGCCGGTCGTGCAGGCGGCCACACGCCTCACCAATGCGACAGTGGACGTGATCGGGCGGGTGGTCACGACGGAGGGGATCGAGTGCGGGTGGGCGAAAGAGGGGTCGATCACGGTCGCCACCTCGGCCCCGCAGCTCCGACGGCTCCGGGCTTGGCACGCGACCGCCTCCCGGCAAGGCCTCATCGATCCCGAGGAGCGCCTGCTCGACCCCGGGGAGACGGCCGCGTTCGCCCGGGTCCCGGGCACCCTCGGTGGCTACTTCACACCGCACTGTGCAGGCCTGGATCCAGCCCGCCTGACGCGCGGCCTGGCACGGGCGGCGGAGGCACGCGGTGTCCGCATCCTCGAGGACACGGAGGCGCTCGAGGTCGGCCCCGGACAGGTCCGCACCGCTCGCGGCACCGTGTCGGCCGGCGTGGTCCTCCGTGCGACCGAGGCGTACACGACGCTGCTCCCCGGCGAGAGCCGCACCTACCTGCCGCTCACCTCGCTCATGATCGCGACCGAGCCGTTGCCTGCGGCCGCCTGGGACGCCATCGGCATGTCGCGCGGCATGACCATCAGGGACCGGCGCCACCTGTTCTTCTATGGCCAGCGCACGCAGGACGACAGGATGGCGATCGGCGGGCGCGGCGCCCCGTATCCGCTCCGGCGGCCGATCGACCAGCGCAACGAGCGCAACGCGCGCGTCCGAGCCCGCCTCACGGACACGCTGCGCAGCCACTTCCCGGCAGCAGCAGACGCCGCCATCACCCACCACTGGGGCGGCACGCTGGCCGTCCCGCGCGACTGGAGCATGGCGGTGCACTTCGACCCGGCGAGTGGCCTCGGGTGGGCGGGTGGCTACGCGGGCCACGGCGTCGTTGCCGCAGCGATCGCGGGGCAGACCCTCGCCGACCTCGTGGACGATCGGCGGACGCCGCTGGTCACGATGCCGTGGGTGGGCCACCGGAGCCGGCGCTGGGAGCCGGAGCCGCTGCGCTACCTCGCGTCGCGCGCGATCGTCGGGGTGCTGGGCAGCGCGGATCGCCACGAGGATCGCACCGGCCGGACGGCCAGGCGCGTCAGGCTCGTCGCTCCGTTCCTGCCGCCGGGCTGACGCGGACGGCCATCGGGGGGCTAGGATGCGCGTCATGAGCGACACCATCCCCGATCCCAAGCCGTCCGCGGCAATCCCGTCCGAGGAGCTCGCCGCGGAGTTCGACGCGGCTTGGCAGGCTGGGCTGCCACCTCAGGGGCCCCAATGGACTGCCCGCCCGTGGGTCGCGCCCACGGAGCGCGCGGCCGAGGGCAAGGCCGCCCGGACACGGGTCCCGCGCGGCACGCAGGCCGGGGTGAGCCTCGCCCGCGACCGGGACCCGATCGCCATCCTCGCGGCCCAGGAGCAGGACCGGCTCCCGGCCCTCGTCCCGCTGCGCCACGAGCGCATGGCGTCATCCGCATTCGCCTACTACCGGGGCACGCCGGCGGTCATGGCCTTCGACCTCTCGACCACCCCGTCGTCTGGGATCACCGTCCAGGCGAGCGGCGATGCGCACCTCTCCAACTTCGGGCTCTATGCATCCCCGGAGCGGACGCTGGTCTTCGACGCCAACGACTTCGATGAGACGCTGCCCGGGCCATGGGAGTGGGACGTCAAGCGCCTCGCCGCAAGCATCGTGATCGCGGGTCGTGCCAACGGGTTCACGGCTGCCCAGAGTCGCCTCGCCACGCTGGCGACCGTCCGCAACTACCGCCAGTGGATGGCCCGCTACGCCGGATGGCGCCTGCTCGACATCTGGTATGCGCCGCTCACCGAGGTGTCGATCAGGGAGGCGGCGGAGGCCACCGGGGTCTTCAGCACCCGGGACGGCAAGGGTCGCCGGGAGCGGTTCGAGGCGATCTTCTCGAAAGCCCGCCAGCGCGACGGGATGCGCGCCTTCGAGAAGCTCACCGCTGTCGTCGACGGCCGCCGGGTGATCCTCGAGGACCCGCCGGTGGTGGAGCACATCCACGCCGAAGGCATGGTGGAGGTGCTTCAGAAGGTATTCATCGACTACCGCGCGACCATGCCCGCGGACCGGCGTGCGTTCCTGGAGCGCTATCGCTTCGTCGACTTCGCGCTCAAGGTGGTCGGCGTGGGGAGCGTCGGCACCCGCTGCTACATCATCCTGCTCGAGGGCCGCGACGAGAACGACCCGCTGATCATGCAGGCGAAGGAGGCGACGGCCTCGGTGCTGGAGCCGTATCTCGCGCCGAGCGAGCACCCGCACCCCGGCCAGCGTGTCGTTGTCGGCCAGCAGATGATGCAGGCGGTCTCGGACATCTTCCTCGGCTGGACGACCGGACCCGCGGGCCGCGCCTTCTACATGCGCCAGCTGTGGGACATGAAAGGCTCCGTGGATACCACCACGCTACTGGCGCCGGGCCTCGGCTTCTACGGCGGCCTCTGCGGGTGGTCCCTTGCCCGCGCCCATGCGGTGACCGGTGACGCCGTTGCCATCGCCGCGTACCTGGGCACCAGCGACCGCTTCGATGGCGCCATCGCGGACTTCGCCGAGGCCTACGCGGACATCAACGAGGCTGACTACCGGGCCTACCTGGCCGCGATCGACGAGGGCCGCGTCAGCCTGCCGTCAGCGTGATCTCCCAGCCGTGTCCAGCCGCCTTGGGCGGGTCCAGGCGCACCGGCCAGCGGTCGGCCAGCACGTCGACCAGCGCCGACAGGTCGCGCGGGTCCGCCCCAGACTCCAACAGGTATCGCGCGACCTGACCTCGGGTGCGCTTGGTGATCACTGAAGCAGCCCGGCCGCCGCCTGGCTTGTCGGCCTGGATCGTTGCCGTCCGGTCGCCCATGCCCAGCGCCCGTCCGAGCGCCTGGTAGCCACCGGAACGCAGGTCGACGATGACGCCGCGCGCGCCCGCCGCCTCTCCCAGCACGCCAGGCAGCACGGTTCGCCACGCAGGCTCGAGCCGCTCGAGGCCGACGAGGTGCGAGCAGACGTGGAGCCGGTAGGGCGGGATCCGGTCAGCAGGCCGAAGTAGCCCCCAGAGCGACGATGCCACGACCAGGCGACGCGCCGCACGGCGTCGGGCCTCGGGCGAGATGGAGGCCCAGTCGAGGCCAAGGTGCACGGTGCCCGCGTAGACCTCGAGCGCGGGCCGTGCGGGGAGCTCGCGAAGGAGCGTGTTCCGGGCGACCTCCTCGAGGAACGACGGGCCGACCTGCAGCCGGTGCAGGGCGTCAGGGCTGGCAGACGTCTCGATCAGGGCGTCGAGCACTCGTCCGCGCATCTGCCCGAGCTCTGGGAACGAGAGGGCTTCGAGCGCCACCGGCCGACCCCGTGCTGGGGCCGCGGCCTTGGTCTCCGACGACGGCAGGACGATCAACACCGGGCCACTGTAGCGGGGGCCACCGCCGACGGCGCGGCCGGTGGTGGCGGGATGCCTCGCAGCGAAACGCGGACTCTCAACGGTGCGTCTTAGGGCCGAGGGGGACGACCACCCTGTCGTACCTGCGCCCTCCCTCCTGCTGAGGACGACGTCGCATGAGGATTGCGGATCACCAACACCTGCGCCTGAGCGCCGTGGGCCTGACCATCATCCTGCTCGCTGCGTGCGCCCCGGTCGCGATGAGCGGCATGGTCACCGGCGACCTGACCTCCGCTTCGAGACCGCCGGCGGCCTCGAAGAACACCCCACTGCCGGTCACGACGCCGGCCACGACACGCGCTCCGGCAACGGCGACGGCGACGACGGCGGCAACCGCAACGACGACCGCAGCCGAGTGCCCGGGCCCGGGCATCGCCATCTCGCTTGCCGACGTAGGCGCGCTGGACCCGGCCTGCATCGGCGTCGAGGTCCGCGTCGCAGGATGGTGGGACCGGGTGCACGCCCTCGACGGCGACGCGGCAACACTCTTCCCCTCGGTCCTGCGTGACCGCCTGCCGGGGACCCGTGCGTCGCATCGCGACGGAGCGTGGGCGCCCCTGCAGGTCGAGGAGGCCAGCGAGACCCTCGACATCGACCGGCTCCTCGGCGAGTGGATCACCGCACGCGTCCGGGTCGAGCAGGACCAGCTCTGCCGCTGGGTCTTCGCGCCTGGAGGCGAGTGGGAGCCCGGACCGCCGACCTGGACCTGCCCACGCCACCTCCAGGTGCTATCGATCCAGGTGGCCAAACCACCGGCCGTCCAGCTCGCAGCCTGCCCCGATACCGATCGGCCGATCCGGGTCGAGCAATTCGTCCAGACGCCCCGCGTGTGCTTCGGCACCCGGCGCGTCCAGCTGCGTGGCTGGTTCGACACGGCGTACGTCGTCAGCGGCTGGATTGACCCGTGGACACCTGTGCCCGCGTGGCTGTGGTCGCAACCGATGGGGCGCGTACCGATGCTGTCCCAGACGAGCGACCCGTCAGGCCCGGGCGCACTGCACCTCCGGATCAGGCCGGGATCGGCCGTCGAGCATGCCACCCGCAACCGCTGGGTCATCGCGACCGGCCACTACGCACGCCTGTCCGATACCTCGACGTGCCGGGCGCGCTCGCTCATCGAGGGCACGGCACGTCCGCCGGGCGCGCCAACTCGGGCTCAGGCGCAGGCTGCCTGCGCACGGGAGTTCGTCCTGGTCTCGGTGCGCGCGGGCGCTCCGGGCTGACCCAGGCGGTCCATGGCCCGGGCCGACCGAGACCGGGCCGGAGAATCGAAACGGGGCCGGGCGAAATGCCCGGCCCCGTCTGGTTTGCGAAGAACCAGTTGCGGGTCAGGGGACCTGCGTGACCCTGGTGAGAGCGCCGGGCGCGACCGGCGAGTAGGCCTTGAAGTAGGCCTCGAACGCGTCGGTGTCCACGGCGCCGCCGAGGCGGTCCGTGCCCAGCTTGAACGCGGTGAAGTTGTCGCCGCCGTCCACGAGGAAGCTGTTGACCGTGACGCGGTAGCTCGCGGCCATGTCCAGCGGCGCGCCCTTGAGCATGATCCCGCTGACCTTCGATCCGGCCGGGGCAGACAGGCTCCAGCTGTACGTGAAGCCGCGCGACGACGCCAGGATGCGGTTCTGGCCAGCGGCCGGGTTGTTGAACTGCTGCTCGAGGGCGAGCTTGATGTCCGCACCCTTCATCGTGATGGTGACCAGGTTGTTGCCGAACGGCTGGACCGCGAACATCTCGCCGTAGGTGACGTTGCCGTCGCCCTCGCCCGCCGGGCTGCCCGCGTACGTGAGATCCGTCCGGATGCCGCCCGGGTTCATGAACGCGACGACCGCGCCGCCGAAGGCCGGGTCGGAGGTGGCGTCAAGCTGGCCATCGGCGATGACCTGGCCCAAGGCCGACTCGCCCGCCGCGTTCGTCGCGCGGGTGATGTTGGCCGTGACGGAGCCGATGACGCGGTTGGCGATGGGCGCCGCGATCGCGTTGTACTTGGCGATCAGCGCGGTCTCGCCCGCGTCCTTGGCGACGTCGCGGGTGACGATCAGGTTCTCAGCGGCCGCCGAGACGACCTCGCCCGTGGCGCGGCTGATGGTGAGATCGACCTTGCTCACGATGCGCCCGAACGAGCTGCCCGAGGTGACCAGCATCCCGTTGATCTCGCAGTTGTAGGCGTTGTGCGTGTGGCCCGACAGGACCGCATCGACCTCGGGGTTGAAGCCGTTCACGATGTCCACGATCGCACCTGAGATCCCCACGCAACCGTTGTAGGGGGCCGGGGACACCTGCGCGCCGCCCTCGTGGATGAGGACCACGATGCTCTCGACGCCCTTCGCCTTGAGCTTGGGCACCAGCGCGTTGACGGTCGCGGCCTCGTCCTTGAACTCCAGGCCGGCCACGCCCGACGGGGTCACGATGGTCGGCGTGCCCTCGAGCACGATGCCGATGAACGCGACCTTGGCGCCACCGAAGGAGCGGATCTTGTAGGCCGGGAACAGGGTCTTGCCGTTGTCAGCGCGGACGACGTTCGCGGCCAGGAACTGGAAGTCAGCACCTGCGAAGTCGTCGCCGTCCAGGCAGCCGTCCACCGGGTGGCAGCCGCCGTTCTGCATGCGCAGCAGCTCGGCCGCGCCCTCGTCGAACTCGTGGTTGCCCACGGCGTTGAAGTCAAGGCCGATCTGGTTCATCGCCTCGATCGACGGCTCATCGTGGAACAGTGCCGACAGGAGCGGACTGGCGCCGATGAGGTCGCCCGCCGACACGACGACGGTGTTCTTGTTCTGCGCCTCGAGCGCCTTGATGTGGGTGGCGAGGTACTCGACGCCGCCGGCGTTGACGGTGCCGATCCGGCCACTGGACCCGGCCGGGGGCTCCAGGTTGCCGTGGAAGTCATTGATGCCGAGCAGCTGGACCTTGATGGGGTCGGGGGCCTTGCTCTGGGCCGTTGCGGCCGGCACGACGGCGACGGCGATGGCCGCGGCCGCAAGAATGGTGAGAACCCTGCTCCGGGTATTGCGCACGGGCGATGCTCCTCCTGTTCCGCACCCGACCCAGCCGGGGACTGGCGCGTCCTCCCGGACGAGCACTGACGGGCGGTGTGCGATTGGCGGATGCTACCTGCCAGAGACCATTGCAGCCATCGCCGCGGCGTCAACGGGGCGTGAACGTCAGGCTCGGCCCGCAGGTCAGGACACGGGCAGCACGAGCAGCCAGCCGGGCTCCATCCCGAAGTCGTAGTCCGGGCGGTCGCGCAGCACGAACTGGCGCGCAAGGGCCTTGCGGGAGACCAGCTGGTTCGGCTCCGGGCTGGGGCCCCAGCGCGACCCGTGGGGATACAACGGGTCCATGACGCGCACGCGCGTGACGCGCGCTTCGTTGTCGCGTACCGGGTCACCGGTCGCCTCGTACCCGGTCATCACCCAGGCGTGGCGGCCGGCCCACATGACCAGGCCCACGGGCCGTCCGGTCTCGGCCAGGGCCTTGGCCGCCCGGGTGAGGGCAGTGTCGAACGAGGGCAGGCTCACGAGCCGGTACGGACCGATGTCGAGGTCGTTGAGCGCCGCGGCCCAGCCGGCCGGATTGGCGCCCCCGTACGGGCTGCCGATGGTGCGGTCGCGGGCCATCTCCCAGTACCGGCGCTGGCTCGCGCGGGACTCCTCGCGGTCGCCGGTGACGATCGAGCGGGTCATCTGGATGCTCGCGCCCACGCACCAGTCGAAGGTGTACTGCCGCACGAAGTCCGCGGGACGCGCGAGGCTGACGGCCGTGCGGTCGACGGGGCGCGGGGTCGGCGTCGGGGTCGGGGTTGCAGCCGGGGTCGGGGTCTCGCCCGGGGTCGGCGTCGGGGTCGGGGTTGCGGCGTCGGGGTCGGGGTCTCGCCCGGGGTCGGCGTCGGGGTCGGCGTCGGGGTTGCAGCCGGGGTGGCGCCCGGTGTGCGAGCCGGGGCCGGGGACACACGCGGCGAGGCCGCAACGGCGAGTGGGGTCGCGGCCACGGCGTCGGTCAGCACAGTGGAGGGCGGCTCCGGGGCAGGCGCACAGGCGCCCACGACAAGCGCGACCAGGAGGATCGCCGGGACGGGACGATGCATGGTCCTCGGAGTATGGCGGGCACGGCGGGAACGCGCCGGGACAGGCCCATAGGCCGATCGCCGCGCACGTACTGGGAGGTTCGTCTCGTAGACGCGCGGTACCTCCTGGCCGAGGCTCATGGGGCACTCGGGGCACCTCCCGACGCACCGGAACTGCGACGTGGCCCACATGCCGCCCCCGGCCGCACCTCGTGATCGATGCCCTCCTTCCGCCGTCCCCAGATCCTCATCGCGTTGCTGGCCGCTGCGGTGCTCCTGACCGCGGCAGCCCCGGACGCAAGCGCATGGCTCCCGTCGGCCCGCCGCTACCACGTCGGCCGGGCGATCACGCTCGACACCGACCTGCTGTCGCGAAGCGGGGTGTCGGCCTGGGCGATCGACGACTACCTCGAGGCTCGAACGTCACTGCCCAAGCTCGGCGTGGCCTTCATCGATGCCGAGCGCGAGTACGGCGTCAACGCGCGTTTCCTGCTTGCGGCCGCGATGCACGAGTCCGGCTGGGGCACGAGCAGCATCTCGCGCGGCAAGCGCAACCTGTTCGGCTACAACGCCTATGACCGCGATCCCGGACGGTACGCGACGGCCTTCGCCTCGTACGCGGGCGGCATCAAGGCAGTCGCCCGCTTCATGAAGGAGTCCTACCTCACGCCTGGTGGGCGCTGGTATGGCGGCCAGCCGACCCTTCGGAGCATGCAGCAGTACTGGTCGTCGTCAGGGCGCTGGGGCGAGAGCGTCAGCCGCATCGCGAGCAGGATGCATCTCGGCTCCCTGCGCAGCCGGTCGATCAGGATGGGCGCACCCACGGTGAGCGGGTTCGTGCATCGAGGTGACAAGACCACCCTGGAGATCACCTGGAGGGGCGACGCGATCCCTGCCGCCATCGGTTTCGAGGCGACATGGGTGCCTGTCACGCTGGATCAACTCCCCGACACCATCGCCGCGAGCGAGGCCGCAAGCTCACCTGACGCGGCCGCACCGGCCCCCAAGCCGGTCACGGTTGCCGCGCGAGAGGTTCGCTCCCGGGGCAACACGCTCACGCTCGCCGTGCAGGCACCGCGGGCCGCCGGCACGTACCGCCTCGCCGTCACGATGCTCGACACCGGCCGGCGGACCCTGCCTGTGACGGATCGCCCCGCGATCCCCGAGGTGGACGTGCACGTCTGGGCCGATCGTGCCGTGGCCTACGACCTGCAGCCCGACGCTGACGGCACCGGCGTCACCCTCCGCGTCACCAACACGGGCCGTGAGGCCATCCCGGCCCTGCCGACCTGGGGCGCCTCCGCCCCGGCCGACCCGGAAGTACAGGAGGTCCGCTCGCTGGTGACCCTCACGGCCACCTCCAGTGACCCCGCCCAGCCGGCGCCCGTGGTCCTGCTCGCCTCCCCGCTGACCGAGGACCTCGCCCCGGGAGCGTCCCTGCGCTTCGCCGTGCCCGACATCGACGGGGTCACCGGCCGCCGCGCGAACTGGCTGTCGGCGGACCTGCGTGTCACCGACGACCCCGCCTGGCTGGCCATGTACTCGCCGGTTGGCACCCGCCGGTCGGGGGACCGCCTGGGCACGCTGGCCCTCGAGACTGCAGGCGTGGCGGCCCCGCTCGCCGGGGAGGGCGGCCAGTGGGAGGCGCCGGTGCACACTCCCAAGCCGGTGACCGCGGCGGCCATGCCCAGGCCGACCATCGCGCCGACGCCCGTTCCCCTCGCAACGGCCGCGCCCAGGCCCACGCCGTCGGCCACGCCCAGACCGACTCCGGCGGCCACGGCGGAACCCGCGGTCCCGCTCGATCCCGCGGCGCCGGTCACCTCCACGCGAACGCCCGGTCCGACAGAGGCGCCTGCGGCAACGCCCTGGCCCAAGGCAGCTGCTGCGCCCGCAGCGACGCCCAGGCCCACTCCGAAGCCCGAACGGCCTGCGGCCCCCAAGACCAGGCACGTGACCCGGGCCCTGTCCGAGGACGGTGCTGCCATCCGCTACCGCGGACGTTGGGGCGATGCCTCCGGCGGCGGCTACATGGGCGGCGGCGTCGCGTGGTCCACCACGCCCGGGGCCAGCGCGACCATCAGCTTCACGGGCACGTCGATCCAGTGGATCGGGCCCGTCGGGCCCACCCGCGGACGGGCGCTCGTCCTGGTGGACGGCAAGACCGTCGCCCGGGTGAGCATGTGGAGCACGACCTTCGATGCCCGCCGCCTGCTCTTCAAGAAGACCTTCAGGACCTCCGGACGCCACACGCTCACGATCAGGGTGCTCGCCTCGCCAGGACACCCGTACGTCGCCATCGACGGGTTCGTGGTCCGTACCTGACGGCGGGCCGGGAGGGCGGCGGGCGGATTCCATCCGCTGAGAGCCTGTCGCAGAACCCGTGCCGCAGCGGGGCTCCGGGTTCCGCGCCACCTATTCCCGCGGGCCCTGCTCTGCGGCCGGATTCCTATCCGCACAAGGATGGAATCGCCGAACAATCCGCTGAGGAATGGAATCGGGGCGGTCCGTGCAGGGCTCGGACCCTGGACCTAGGGTTCCGTACGCAACCTCCGCACGGACGGGGTGGATCTGATCCCCACGGGGATTGTTGGCCAATTCGATCCGTGCAGGGATGGATTCCCGGGCTCAGGAGGCAGGGGGTCGCGCTACCAGGAGACAGGGACCGGCCGACCCTCCTCGTAGCCCGCGGAGCTCTGGATGCCCACCGTCGCGCGCTCGTGGAACTCCGGGATGGTCGACGCGCCCGCGTACGTGCAGGACGAGCGGACGCCCGCGACCACCTGGTCGAGGATGTCCTCCACCCCCGGCCGCTCGGTGTCCAGGTACATCCGCGACGTGCTGATCCCCTCCTCGAAGAGCTCCTTGCGCGCCCGCTCGAACGGCGTCTCGGTCCGCGTCCGGTTGCGCACGGCACGGTTGGACGCCATCCCGAACGACTCCTTGTACAGGCGCCCATCCGGGTCGCGCAGCGTGTCGGCGGCGCTCTCATAGGTGCCCGCGAGCCACGACCCGAACATCACGGACGCCGCGCCCGCCGCCAGGCCGAGCGCCACGTCGCGCGGATAGCGGACGCCGCCGTCGGCCCAGACGTGCTTGCCCTGCGAGGCGGCCTCATCCGCGCACTCCATGACCGCGGTGAACTGCGGCCGGCCCACGCCGGTCATCATCCGCGTGGTGCACATGGCGCCCGGCCCGATGCCCACCTTGATGATGTCGGCGCCGGCGTTGATGAGGTCTCGCGCGCCGTCCCTGGTGGCGACATTGCCGGCCACCAGCGGCAGGTCACCCACGACGCCGCGCACTGCCTCGATCGCGCGCAGCATCCGGCCCTGGTGGCCATGTGCGGTGTCCACCACAACCACGTCCACACCCATGCCGACCAGCGCCTTCGCGCGTTCGGCGGAGTTCGCGCTGATGCCCACGGCGACAGCGCTCATCAGCTCGCCGCGTGCGTTGAGGGCAGGCCGGTAGATCGTGGAGCGCAGCGCGCCGCGGCGAGTAACCACGCCCACGAGGCGCCCGTCGCCGTCCACCACCGGGGCCGCGCTGATGCGGTGCTCGTTGAGCAGGTTGAAGATCGCCTCCAGCCCGGCCGTCGCGTCCACCAGCACCAGGTCCCGCGTCATCACGTTCTGGAGCTGCGTGAACCGGTCGAAGCCGACCGCATCGCGCTCGGCGAAGATGCCGATCGGCCGGTGCTCGTCATCCACCACCACCAGCACGCCGTGCGCCCGCTTGTGGATCAGGTTGATCGCGGCCCCGATGGTCTCCGTGGGGCCCAACGTGATCGCCGTCTCGAAGACCGGGTGGCGCGACTTTTGGTAGCGCAGGTTCTCCCCGATCACATCGAGCGGGATGTCCTGCGGCAGGACCGTGAGGCCGCCGCGCCGGGCAACGGTCTCGGCCATGCGGCGGCCGGCGACGGCGGTCATGTTCGCGACCACCACCGGAATCGTCGTGCCGAGGCCGTCGGGCGTGGTCAGGTCCACGTCCAGCCTGGACGGCACGTCCGACAGGCTTGGGACCATGAACACGTCCGAGTACGTGAGGTCGTACTGGGGGACGACGTCATTGACGAAGCGCATGGCGCGGAAGGGCCTCCTGGGCAGCAGATCGGGCGCCGAAAGGATAGGCCGATCCGGGCCCGGCAGCCGGGCGGATCAGGCGTCCGCCAGGCGGTGGCGGGCGATGCTGTCTGGCGCTGCGCGCAGCTCGATGGCGGCGGCGATCTCGTCGAGCACCTGCTCGACGGGTTCGGTGCGCAGCTCGACCGCCACGAGCATCCCTTGGTCACGCGGTACCTTGTGGGCTCGCAGATGGACCGAAGGGAACGATGACCTGTGACGACGACGACCGCAGCGCCTGCCGAAGACGAGCAGTCGCCGCCCGACACGCCTGAACCGAGCCAGGCGAGCCTCCGGCTCCGCCAGGCCGTGGCGCTCCTGCGCCGCCTGCCGTTCACGACAGTCGTCGTGCTGAGCACCCTCGTCATCGGCGTGCTCACCGGCGGGCTGTGGTCCGCCATCGGCGAGCAGCCCTGGTTCGGAGACGTCGCCTTCGGCCTGCCGTCGCTTGAGATCGGCCGGTGGAGCACGATCGTCACGGGCGCGTTCCTGTACGAGTCGCCGCTCGTCTACGTGGTCGGCCTGGTGGCCTTTGCCGTTGGCGCGGGCTTCACCGAGTGGCGCTTGGGCTCGTTGCGGACGATCGCGGTCGTGGTGCTCGGGCACGTCGCCTCGGTCCTGCTGGCCGCCGTCCTGCTCGTGCTGGTCCGGGACATCGGCTGGGAGTGGGCACGTGTCGCGGCGTCGGAGCTCGATCTCGGGTTCTCGGCCGGGATGCTCGCCGGCGTGGCGGTCGCCACGGCGACCCTGCGCCCGCCCTGGCGCCTGCGCCTGCGCCTGCTGCTGCTTGCCTACGCCCTGTTCTCGATCGCACTGCTCGGGCAGCTCGCCGATCTCGAGCACCTGGTCGGCGTGCTCGTGGGCCTTGTGCTTGCGGTGCCGCTTGCAGGACCGCGGGGCATCCGCGTCGCGTCACGTCCGTCGAAGGGCGAGCTGCGCCTGGTCGCCACGGCCGGCCTCCTGATCCTGGCTGCTGCCCAACTCGCGGTGCATGTCGTGCCGGACCGCCCGACGCCCTTCGGCGACGCGGTCCACTACCCCTGGACACTCGGGACGCTTGCGGTCAACCTCGTGATCTGGCTGCTCATCGCGCGTGGGCTGCGGCGGGGGCGCATGTGGGCCTGGTGGATCGCGCTGCTCGTCGCCGTGGAGCCGATCGTCGTTGCCGGCGTCATCCTGGGTCTGGCCTGGAGCCTGCCGCCGGGGCCCGGATCCATCGCGGAGATCGTGGGTATACCGCAGCCCGTCGCGAGTGCCGCCGCATCGGCTGCCTACCTCGTCGTCCTGCTGATCGCGCGGCGGGCGTACAAGCGGCCCGTGGGTGTCCCGTCACTCTCGGCGAGCATCGAGGACCACGACACCGCGCGCCGTCTGCTCAAGACCTACGGCGGCTCGTCCATCTCGTGGATGACCACGTGGCCCCGGATCCGCCACATGGTCACCGCGGACGGTCAGTCCTTCATCGGCTTCCGCGAGCACGCGGGCGTGGCCATTGCGCTCGGCGATCCGGCAGGACCCGTGGGCTCCGCCGGCACGACTGTCGAGGACTTCGTCGAGCGCTGCGAGGCGTCCGACGTGATCCCGTTCCTCTTCTCGTGCACCGGCGAGATCGCCTCCATCGCGCGTGTCATGGGCTGGAAGACCGTCCAGATCGCCGAGGAGAATCTCATCGACCTGTCCGACCTCGCGTTTACGGGCAAGTCGTGGCAGAACGTGCGCACGGCACTCAACAAGGCGCCCAAGGAGGGCATCTCGTTCGTGCTGGGGGCGCTGGCGGACCAGCCGCCCGAGATCCTCGATCAAGTGAACCGCGTCTCCGAGGAGTGGCTGGGCGAGAAGGCCTTGCCCGAGATGGGCTTCACGCTGGGCGGCGTACCAGAGGCGATGGACCCCGACGTCCGCTGCGGCCTCGCCATCGGGGCGGACGGCCGCCTGCACGGCGTCATCTCCTGGCTGCCCGCCTACCGGGCTGACGGCACGGTCGCCGGCTGGACGCTGGACGTGATGCGCCGGATCGAATTCGAGGGCAGCTTCCGGCCCACCATGGAGTTCCTGATCGCGTCGTCCGCGCTCGCGTTCAAGGAGCAGGGTGCCGACTACATCTCGCTCTCGGGCGCGCCGCTCGCGCGGTCCGGGCCGGCAGCTGCCGAGGGGTCGATGGAGCAGCTGCTCGATATGATCAGCGAGCTGATGGAGCCGCTCTACGGGTTCCGCTCGCTGCACCAGTTCAAGGCCAAGTTCCAGCCGCGCCTCGAGCCGATGTGGATGGCCTACCGCGACGAGGCGGATCTGCCGCGCATCGGCATCGCGATCACCCGGGCGTTCATCCCGGACGCGGGCGTCAAGGACTACGTCGCGATGGGGCTCAGCAGCGTCAAGCACTGAACCCCCTCCGGAGCGGCCTACACTGCCGCGATGACCATCACCGACTGGCTCTTGGACGCGGACCCATCGATCCGCTGGCAGACGCTGGCAGACCTGCTCGACGCGCCGGCCCAGGTCGTGGCCGCCGAGCGCGCCCGCGTGGCGTCGGAGGGCTGGGGCGCTCGGATCCTCGCCCTCCAGGGTGACGACGGCCTCTGGGCGGGCGGGGCCCTGTTCCCCGGCAAGGACGGCGAGCCGCTGCCGTGGCGCCGCGAGGACGGGCAGCCGTGGACAGCGACGGCCTACAGCCTGCAGATGCTCGTTGACCTGGGGGTCGATCCGCGCGATCCGCGCGTCAGCCTCGCCGTGGACCGCGTCCGCGAGGCGGCGCACTGGGAGCACGACGGCCAGCCCTTCTTCGAGGGTGAGGTCGAGCCGTGCATCAACGGCATGGTCGTGCTGCTGGGCGCGGTCTTCGGCGTGGACGTGGGCGGCGTCGTGGACCGGCTGGTCGTGGAGCAGCTCCCGGACGGCGGCTGGAACTGCGAGGCGGAGAACGGGTCAGTGCGCGGTTCGTTCCACTCGACGATCCGGGTCCTGGAGGGGCTGCTCGCCTGGGAGCGCGCACGCGGCGCTGGTACCGGCGGCAACCCGGTGGTCACGGCCGCCCGACGGCGCGGCGAGGAGTACCTGCTGGCGCGCCACCTCTTCCGGCGGGCGTCCACCGGGGAGGTGATCGATCCCGCGTTCCTGCAGCTCTCGTTCCCCACCCGCTGGCACTACGACCTGCTACGGGGCCTGGAGCACTTCCGCGCCGCCGACGAGCACCCTGACCCTCGCCTGGAGGAGGCGATCGGGATGCTGCGCTCCAGGCAGCAGCCGGATGGCACGTGGCTGCTCGAGAACACGCACAAGGGCGCGATCCACTTCGCGATGGAGGAGGGCGACGGCCACCCGAGCCGCTGGAACACGTTGCGGGCGCTGCGGGTCCTGCGCTGGTTCGACGGTCCGGGCTGAGGCGCCGTCCATCCCGACCGCGGTCGGGCTCAGGAGGCCGTCACCCAGCGTCGGCCGCAGAACGAGCAGAAGTCCTTGCCCGGCGCCTGCGGCAGCCCGCAGGACGCGCACTCGAGCCACCCGGCGAGCGCGTCGGTCTCGGGCAGGCAGGCGCAAGGTCCTGTCCGCCGGACCGTGCCGTCGTCATCGACCACGACGCCGTCGGGAGCGCATCCATCCACGGCGCCCGGGTCCTCGCGTGCCTCAGCGGTCATCGGCCCACCCTCCTGTCGAACGGCGGCTGTCGCACCCGCGCGCCCGATGCCGTAGCGTACCGCCCGTGAGCAGCATCGACGAGCACGCCGCCTGGGGCGCCATCCAGGTCCGTGGCGCCCACGCCAACAACCTGCGCCACGTCAGCCTCGACATCCCCAAGCGCCGCCTCACGGTGTTCACGGGCGTGTCGGGATCGGGCAAGTCGTCACTGGTCTTCGAGACCATCGCCGCCGAATCCCGCCGCCTCATCAACGAGACCTACACCGCCTTCCTGCAGGGCTTCATGGGCACGCCTGCCCGACCGGACGTGGATTCCCTCGACGGGCTCACGGTCGCCATCGTCGTGGACCAGGAGCGCATGGGCGCCAATGCCCGCTCCACCGTCGGCACCGTCACCGACGCCAACGCCATGCTCCGGATCATCTTCAGCCGCGTCGCTGAGCCCAGGATCGGCGGCCCGGAGGCGTACTCGTTCAACGTGCCGTCGGTCCATGGCGCTGGGGCGATCACCATCCAGAAGGGAGCGGGGCCCGCCAAGGCGCAGAAGGCGACGTTCAACCGCACCGGCGGCATGTGCCCGCGCTGCGAGGGCATGGGCACCGCGTCGGGCTTCGACCTCTCCCAGCTCTACGACGAGACCAAGTCGCTGGCCGAGGGCGCCCTGCGCGTCCCGGGCTACAGCATGGACGGCTGGTACGGGCGCATCTACGCCGGCTGCGGCTTCTTCGCCTTCGACAAGCCCATTCGCGACTTCACCGCGCGCCAGCTGGACGACCTGCTCTACAAGGAGCCGACCAGGATCAAGGTCGACGGGATCAACGTCACGTACGAGGGCCTGGTCCCGAAGATCCAGAAGTCGATGCTGTCGAAGGACCTCGACACGCTCCAGCCGCACGTCCGGGCCTTCGTGGAGCGGGCGGTCACGTTCACGACCTGCCCGGACTGCGGCGGCACCCGCCTGGCGGCGCCGGCGCGCTCGTCGAGGATCGACGGGCTCCACATCGGCGACGTCTGCGGGATGCAGATCAGCGACCTCGCTGGCTGGCTGCGCGGCATCGAGACGCCCGGCCTGGCGCCCCTCGTCTCGGGGCTGCAGCAGACGCTCGACTCGTTCGTGAACATCGGCCTGGGGTACCTGTCGCTGGACCGGCCGTCGGGGACCCTGTCGGGCGGCGAGGCGCAGCGCGTCAAGATGGTCCGCCACCTGAGCTCGTCGCTGACCGACGTGACCTACGTCTTTGACGAGCCCTCCATCGGGCTCCACGCCCACGACGTCGAGCGGATGAACCGGCTGCTGTGCGACCTGCGCGACAAGGGCAACACGGTGCTGGTGGTCGAACACGACGCCGAGGTGATCCGCGTTGCCGACCACGTGGTTGACATGGGCCCGGGCGCCGGGCCCGACGGCGGCCGGATCGTGTTCGAGGGAACGGTCGCGGAGCTTGCAGCGGCCGATACCGCCACAGGCCGGCATCTCGAGGTCCGCCAGGCGCTGAAGGCGGCTCCCCGGACGCCGACGGGGTCGATACCGATCCGGAACGCCCGGCTGCACAACCTGCAGGATGTCTCGGTGGACGTCCCGCTGGGCGTGCTGGTCGCGGTCACGGGAGTGGCGGGATCGGGTAAGAGCTCGCTCATCCACGGCTGCCTGCCGCGCACCAGCCCATCGGTCACGTTCATCGACCAGTCCGCGATCAGGGGCTCGCGGCGGTCCAACCCGGCCACGTACACCGGCATCCTGGATCCGATCCGCAAGGCCTTCGCGGCAGCCAGCAAGGTCCCGGCCTCGCTGTTCAGCGCCAACTCCGAGGGTGCCTGCCCGGCCTGCAACGGCCTCGGGATGATCTACACCGACCTCGGGTTCATGGCCGAGATCGCCAGCGTCTGTGAGACCTGCGAGGGCCGCCGCTTCTCTGACGAGGTGCTGGAGCACCGGCTGCGCGAGCGGAACATCGTCGAGGTGCTCGCGATGTCCGTGGACGAGGCGCGCGCGTTCTTCACCGAGAAGCCGGTGCGGGTGATGCTGGACAGGCTGGCGGGCGTGGGCCTCGGCTACATCTCGCTGGGCCAGGAGCTGCAGACGCTGTCGGGCGGCGAGCGGCAGCGGCTCAAGCTCGCGATCGAGATGGGCAGCGACACGGAGGTCTACGTCCTCGACGAGCCGACCACCGGGCTGCACATGCAGGACGTGGACAACCTGGTGGCGATGCTGGACCGGCTCGTGGAGAGCGGGAAGACCGTGATCGTGATCGAGCACAACCTCGACGTGGTCGCGCGGGCGGACTGGGTGATCGACCTTGGGCCGGGCGGTGGGCATGACGGGGGCCGCGTGATCTTCGAGGGGACGCCGGCGGACCTGGTGCGCGCTGAGGGCTCGATCACAGGGGAGTTCCTGCGACGGCGGGTGGGGGCGTGAAGATCAGGAGCGAGGACATCGACCCGGCGTTGCGCTCCCGCGTGCGCCTGGCGCGTTTCCTGTCACGGCCGAACCGCAGCGAAGCGAACCTGCGGAAGCGCGGCCGGCTGGCGGGGCTTGCGGGGCTGGCACGACATCTTCCCGGACCGCGGGGGCTGCGTGTCGAGGAGCGGTGGGTCGAGCGGCCTGATGGCTCGCGGCTGCGGCTCAAGGTCTATCGAGCGGCCGGGCCAGCGGGCGGCCTTCCGTCCGCGGCAGGTGCGGCCGGTGCGGGGTCCTCGACCTCGGCCGGCGCGCCCGGCATCCTCTGGCTCCACGGCGGCGGCTACGTCCTGGGCTCGCCCGAGCAGGACGGCTCCTCGTACGGCCGACTCGTCGAGGCCACCGGCGGCGTGATCGTCGCCCCCGCCTACCGGCTCGCGCCCGAGGCGCCCTACCCCGCCGCCCTCGATGACTGCGCGCTCGCCCTGCGCTGGCTGTGCGACAACGCTCCGGCCCTTGGCGTGCGGGACGACCAGCTCGCCGTCGCGGGCAACAGCGCCGGTGGCGGGCTGGCCGCGGCGCTCACTCTGCGCGAACGCGACCTCGGCGAGGTGGCGATCGCCTTCCAGATGCCGCTCTACCCGATGCTCGACGATCGCTGCGCGACCGAGTCTGCGCGGGACAACGATGGCCCGGTCTGGGACACCGTGACCAACCGCAGCGCGTGGAAGGTGTACCTGGGCGACCTCTACGGGACTGGCGACGTGCCGCCGTACGCGGCCCCGGCCCGCGCCACCGATCTCGGCGGGCTCCCGCCCGCGTTCACCTACGTGGGCTCCGTGGAGGCGTTCCGGGACGAGGTCGTCGCGTACGTGGAGGGCTTGCGGGCGGCGGGTGTCCCCGTCACATTCGAGGTCGTGCCCGGCTGCTACCACGGGTTCGATGTCGTCGCACCGGGTGCCCCGGTCAGCCGGCGCATGCTCGACGCGCAGTCGGCCTGGCTCCGGATGGCGGTCGAGACGTGGTTCGCCCCTCAGCCTGGGCGCGCCAGCTGAGCCTTCGGGGCCGGTAGCGCGCACCTCGCGGGCGGATGGCGGTTGGCTCCCGAATAGGTCCCACCCGGCGCGAAGATGAGAATCGGCGGCGGCGAGCGGACCACCGCCATCGTCGAGCCGACCGCGTCAGGCGGCGGCGCCCTGCAGGCGCAGGCACTGGTCCACGCGCAGCGCCTTGAACATGCTCTGGTCGCTCGGGGTGAAATGCTCGGCGACCGTCTCCATCGGGATGAGCTCCGGCCGCTCAACCCGGAACGTCGCACCCTCGTGGACCAGCTCGGCCGAACCTGCGGCCAGCACGTTGCGCAGCCACTGGGCGCGCGTCCCATAGGGCAGCGCGATCAGGTATGCACCACCGTCTGTCACGACGCCCACCGGCGTCTCGTAGTCGGTCCCGGACGTGCGGCCGCGGTGGCGGATGATCGAGGCGTAGGCGCCGGGCGTCCCCGCGGTGCGCATCTGGCGCGGGTTCATGAACCGCTTGCTCATGGCGATGATCGGCCCCAGGACGAGGCCGGACTTCGCCCGCCAGCCGACCACGAACAGGCCCCCCAGGACGGCGAGGGTGACGACGACCGCTGCGATGGCGGAGAGGAGCTGCGGCATGGGTGATGTCTCCCTGAGGATCGTTGCGCCGGATCGGGATGATCGGCTTACACTGTAAGCCCTAGACTATGACTACACTGTAAGCCTGTCAAGCCCCATTCCACCCGCGAGGTGCCGCCGATGCCGATGCCTAAGCCGAAGCCACCTGCCGACGGCGCCGCGTGGTGACCCCGAGGCCACCGCTGACCCGGGAGCGCGTGCTGCAGGCCGCGCTCGCGATGGCGGACGAGGGCGGCGTCGAGGCCGTCTCGATGCGTCGTGTGGGCCAGGCCCTGGGCGTCGAGGCGATGTCCCTCTACAAGCACGTGGAGGACAAGGAGGCCATCCTCGACGGCATCGCGGACCTCGTCACGGAGGAGATGGAGGTTCCCTCGCCGGACCTCCCCTGGCGCGATGCCATCCGCACGAGCGCGATCTCCGCGCACAAGGCCCTGCGCCGGCATCCTTGGGCGGGTTCCGTCCTGGAGTCGAGGTTGAATCCAGGGCCTGCTCGCCTGCGCTACCTCGACGCGATGGTCGGCACGCTGCTTGGCGCCGGCTTCGACACGCCGACGGTCGCGCGGGCCTTCATGGCGCTCGACAGCCACACGTATGGCTTCACGATGCAGGAGCTCGCACTTCCCTTCGACGCGTCGAGCGCCCCCGCGGTCGCGGAGGACATGGCAGCTCGCGTCTTCGCCGACACCTTTCCGAACCTTGTCGCGATGGCGTCGCTGGCGGCATCCGGGGCGCAGATGCTCGACTTCGAGTTCGGATTGGACCTCCTCCTCGACGGCCTGGAGCGCCTCCGGCCGACGGACTGATCGAGGACCTGGGTCGCACGTATCAGCTGGCGCGGGCCACCAGGTCGGCGGCAGCCAGGCCTCGCCGCCGTCCTCGTTCCAGGCCCGATGGTCCGTTTCCACGGTCAGCCGCTCGCCGTCTGGGAGGAGCAGGTTCGAGCGGACGTAGCTGGTGATCACCAGGGCACGGCACCCGTCCGGCCCGCGTGGCGGGACTATCCAGGATGTGGCGACGACGAACGCGCTCCCAGCGCGTAGAGTCCGCACCAACCGGAGGGCGGTGGCCGTGTCCCGGGCCTGCACCCGCCGGCGGACTGGACGATGGTGGAGGGTCTGATGCGACTCGCTGACAAGGTGGCCGTGATCACCGGCACCGGCTCCGGTATGGGCCGCGCGATGGCCAACCTCTTCGCACAGGAAGGGGCGAAGGTCGTTGCGGCGGAATGGAACCAGGCGGCGCTCGACGAGGTGGTGGCCGAGGTCACGACCGCCGGCGGAACCATCACGGGCATCGCAGGCGACGTCTCGAACCGCGAGGATGACCAGCGGATCATCCAGACGGCGATCGACACGTACGGGCGGATCGACATCCTCTGCAACAACGCGGGGATCATGGACAACATGGCCGCCGCCGGCGACTTCGACGAGGCGACCTTGCACAAGGTCATGGCCGTGAATGCCTTCGGGCCGCTCTACCTGATCAACGCAGCGCTGCCCCACTTCCTCGCCGAGGGCAAGGGCGTCATCGTGAACACCGCGTCGCTGGCGGGCGTCGGCGGCGGGGCGGCGGGCGTCGTCTACACGATGAGCAAGCACGCCTGTGTGGGCCTCACGAAGAACGTGGCGTGGGCCTACGCGAAGTCCGGGATCCGCTGCAATGCGATGGCCGTCGGCGGCGTCAACACCGGGATCATGGCCAACACCGCGGGCAAGGTGGCGCCCCTCGACCCGACGTCGCTCGGACTGGGCCGCGCGATGGCGTACAGCGCGCTCGCCCCGGGCTTCGGCGAGCCGATCGACATCGCCAACCTCGCGCTCTTCCTGGCCTCGGACGAGTCGCGCTTCATGAACGGCGCAATCGTCCACATCGACGCGGGCTGGAGCGCCGCCTGACCAACCGGCGGTGAGGGCGGCATTCCCGTCGCCCTCGCCGCCCTCGCGGTACAAGGAGCCGGTTGTGGCCTACCTCGTGGATTTCGCCAACGTCTCTGCGATCGGTCTGGAGTCGTCCCCGGTGGCACCCGCGCTCGCCGGCCTGCGCGCGAACGAGGCCCGCTACTTCAAGACCAAGTACGACCACGACTTCACCGTGGTGCCGGCGGACGATGCTCCCGAGACCGTCGCGTACGTCGCCCGCGTCCTGCGCGAGGAGCGGGGCCTGGTCATCGCGTCGCGCCCCCTCGAGGTCACCGAGTTCGTGGTCGATGGCGTCCGCTGGACCTACGTCTTCTACGAGAGCGGCCTCTCGATCAACGTCCTCTACACGCTCGAGGACGCGGGCAAGCGCGCCGTTGGCTTCAAGCTCTCCGACGGCATGGAGGTCCCAGACGAGCTGGCGCCGAAGTTCAAGTTCGTGCGCCAGAAGTCCAAGCTGGCGGGCACCATCCGGGGCTCGTACTTCGTGATCAAAGGCGAGTACTGACCCGCTGGGCCAGGTGATGGGCCGCTCACCAGCCCCCGAAGCTCGGCCAGACTGCCTCCACGGCTGGATCCGCGCCGCTGACGACCTGGTACTCCAGGTACTGGGCGGCCGTCGCGCACGCGTGGTTCGGCAGGATGCGCAGCCGCGTCCCGACCGGGAGATCCGGGAGTGACGCCTCGCTCCCCGGCCGCATGGCAAGGATGCCGTGCTCCTGGGTCGCGTCGACCATGCGCAGGTTCGAGAGCAGGGTGCCCTGCAGGTCCGTGACCAGCCCGTAGCCCTGGTCGACGGCCTGTAGTGCCGTGCCCCGGTCACGGGACATCGCCATCCAGCCGCCGTCGGTCATCACCCAGCCCTTGTCGCGGCGGTGGCCGATGACCGTCACCACCACGGAGAGGGCGAGGTCGTCCAGGCTGCAGACGCCGATGCCCGCCATGACAAGGTCGAAGAAGACGAAGACCCCGGCGCGGACCTCCGTGATTCCGCCGGCGCCGGCGGGTGCGAATGCGGTCGGCGTGGAGCCGGCGCTGAGAACCGGACACGGGAGCGACGCCGCCCGCAGGGCTTCCGCCGCGAGCGCGAGGGACCCCCGCTCAGTGTCGGCCGCCTGCCCTTGGGCCTCGGGGGTGGATGCGAAGTACGACTCGCCGGCATGGTCGAGCACGCCGCGCAGCTCCGCCCCGCCATCCTCGAGTGCCCGGCCGATCGCCACGAGCGAAGGGTCGGTAGACGGGATGCCACCACGGTGGCCGTCGCAGTCGATCTCGATCAGCGCGGGAATCCGCATCCCGGCCCGGCGCGACGCCTCGGCAACCGCGCCGGCCTGGGCCACGCTGTCGAGCAGGACAGCCAGGTCGACGCCCTGCCGGCGGAGGTCGACGACGCGGCCCAGCTTCTGCGGCGCGATCCCCACCGCGTAGACGATGTCGGCGTACCCGGCAGCCGCAAAGTGCTCGGCCTCGGCCAGCGTGGACACGGCGATGGGCCCGGGGCCGCTGGGGAAGACGCGTGCCGCCACGTCCAGCGACTTGGCGGTCTTGACGTGCAGCCGCAGCGGCACTCCCAAGGCGTCCAGGTGCTCACGGAGCCGGGCGATGTTGCAGTCGAGGCGCACCCGGTCCACGACGGCGAACGGCGTGATGGGATCGAGCAGGGTCGTCATCGCGCATCAGGATGCCACGCACGGAGCAGGCGAACGCCGCGGCAGGGTGTCGGACGTCGCCGCAGGGTGTCGGACGTCGCCGCAGGGTGTCGGAGCGTCGCGGCATGGCCGGGTCGATGCCCGGCCTGATCACGGCGGCACCCGGGCGGATGCCGATATGCTGGCAGCCCGGCACGCGCGTACCGAACCTGGCAGGAGCCTCCGATGCCCGACCTCCCGGATCTGATCCCCCTCGACGTGGCGCAGGCCCACGTGCTCGACGGCGTCGTCCCACTTCCCTCGGAGACCGTCGCCCTCGAAGCGGCGGCAGGCCTGTGCCTTGCCGCGCCCGTCGCCTCCACGCTGACGGTCCCGTCATGGATCAACAGCGCGATGGACGGGTTCGCGGTCCGCGGGGCGGACCTGGCGGGAGCCTCCCGGGCGACCCCCGTCGTGCTCCAGGTCCTGGGCGAGGTGGCCGCCGGCCGGCCGCCGGAGGGCGTCGTCACCGAGGGGACCGCGATCCGGATCATGACCGGCGCGATGCTCCCCGACGGCGCCGACACGGTGGTCCCGGTGGAGGACACGGACGCCCCTGCAGGTGCGTCGGACATCCCGGACCGGGTCTCGATCTACAGCGCCGTCCGGACGGGCGACCATGTCCGCCACCCCGGCAGCGACGTCCAGGCCGGTGCCCACCTGCTCGACGCCGGACGCGCCTGCGATGCCGCGGCGATCGCGCTCCTGGCCGCCACCGGCAACGCCTCGGTCCTGGTGCACCGCCGGCCCCGGGTGGCCGTCATCTCCACCGGCGACGAGCTGGTCCCGCCCGGCGAGCCGCTGGGGCCGGGCCAGATCCACGACTCCAACTCGTTCACCCTCGCCGCCCAGGCCTCCGAGGCCGGCGCGGAGGTCCGCCGCCTGGGCGTCGCGCGCGACACCCTCGAGGACCTGCTGGGCCTGCTGCGCGAGGCGGTCGCCTGGGCCGACGTGGTGATCCTGAGCGGCGGCGTCTCGGTGGGCGCCCACGATCACGTGAAGGCCGCTTTCGGCACCATGGGCGACCTCGCGCTGTGGCGCGTGGCGATCAAGCCGGGGCGGCCGTTCGCCTTCGGCAAGGCCTCGGTCGGCGACCGCACCGTCCGCCTGTTCGGCCTGCCGGGCAATCCGGTCAGCGTGTTCGTCACGTTCGAGCTGTTCGTGCGGCCGGTCCTGCGCACGCTTGCCGGGCACACCAGGGCCTTCGACCGCCCGGTCCGGATCGTCCGCCTGGCCGATCCCATGCGCGGGGCGTCGGGCCGCCAGAACATCAACCGGGTCGTCCTGGTGCCCGACCCCGAGCGCCCGGACGGCCTTCTCGCGAGGACGTCCGGCGGTCAGGACTCCTACATGCTGGGCTCGCTCTCGAGGGCTAACGCGATGGTCTTCGTGCCGCCGGACACGGACCTGCCGGCGGGCGCCGACATCACGGCGTGGGTGCTGCGCGGCCTCGACGGCTGACGTCGCCACAGCGCTCCAGCTGCGGGAACGGCGCGCCCGTTCTTGTGACGTGGCCGTCGTGGTCTCCGACGCCTCCGACCCCGGAGGCGAACCTCATCCCACAAGGATGGTTTGGCGAATCTATCCGTGCAGGGATGGAAATCGAGGCGGTGCGTGCAGGGCTCAGCCCCCGAAGTCGGGGGTCGGGGTCCGGCCTGTGCACGCCGGAGGCGATTCCTATCCGGAGGGGGCTTGTTCGCCGTTTCCACTTGGGCGAATGAAATCCGGGTCCGGGAGCGCAGCTGGGTCACCGGGAGCGCAGCTGGGTCAGTTGTGGAAGGTGAACTGCGCCGCTGCGGTGTGCGTGACCTCTCAGCCCCCGCTCGTCGGCGGGAAGCAGTCGACCCGGTCCGTGTCGGACACGACCAGACCGGGTTCGTCCACGCGCACGACCTCGCCGTTGAGGCCAAGCACCGCGATGTCGGCCACGGGCACGCCGATCAGCGCGAGCGCCTCGACGAGGGGCATGCTCCGCTCAAGCGAGAACTCGAACCGGCTGCGCCTGCCGGGGCCGTAGAACCCGAGCTCCCCCCAGAGGTGGACCTTCACCCGACGGTGGCGCCCGTCGTCCAGGCGAGCCCCAGGCGCTCAAGGCACGCCGCGGTCGGGGCGCCGGTCTGCGGGTCCCAGCCCTTCAGCGTGTAGAGCGCCGAGATCGCCGCCTCGAAGTCGTCACGGTCGATCGACACGCCCGTCAGCGGGCCGCCCTCGAGCGGGAGATGCAGGCGCTCGGGCAGCTTGTCCGCTCGCCGGTCGAAGCCCTCGCGCACGTTGAACATCCGCGCCATGTTCACCGCGCGCTCGCCGATCTCCAGCAGCTCGTCCACCGTCACGTCCCAGCCGGTCGCGGCACGCACCGCCGCCACCACCTCGTCAACCTGGATGAACGAGCGGGGCGCCGGGCCGAAGAAGCACAGGCCCAGCACCTTCTCGGCGCTGTTCCAGCGCTCACCCGTGTACCAGATGCCCACCTTGACGGGGCCCAGGTCCCGCGCAGGAGACGGTTCGGTGATGCCCAGCGGCATCGCGCCCTTGAAGCCGACGGACTCCGGGTTCACGAAGATCGGGTCGTGGAAGCCGACGAGGTGGTCGGCCCCGGCCTCGTTGGTCGCGTAGCCGAGGGCCACGCCCACCTTGCCGCGCGGCTCGTGCATCGCGAGCTCCAGGCCCTTGACCTGCATGGCCCACGCCTCGGATCCGCCGCCCACACGCTCCGCGATCGCACGGGAGCCCAGCGCGAGCAGCGCGCCTGCGCCCCGCCGGTCCGCGATCAGCGGGATCGCCTCGAGCACCGCCTCGCCGTTGCCGAAGCGCAGGTCGAGACCGCCCAGGTCCCGCTCCACGTCGAGCAGCCCATGCTCCACGCACTCCATGACGAACGCCGTGGTACCGGCCGCGGAGATCACGTCGATGCCCAGCTCGTTGCACAGCTCGTTGACCTTGGCGACGAGCTGGATGTCGAAGATGGCGCAGTTGGAGCCGAAGCCCGCGATCGCCTCGTACTCCGGACCGTCGTACGTGTCCGTGACGCGATAGCGGCCCTCGAACGCCGTCTCGGGCTTGCAGCGGACAGCGCAGGCGTAGCAGGTGCGCGTCGCGCTGCGGATCGCCTCGAACGCCGCGTAGCCGATCCCCTCGACCTGCTCGAACGAGCCCATGCGGAAGTTGCGGGTCGGCAGGATGCCCGCGGCGTTGAGCCCGTCGGTCAGGCCGGGCGTGCCCTTGGTGCGGAGGTCCCACGACTGCGGATGCTCGGTCACGCGATCCGCGAGGCCCTTGCCCAGCTTGCCCAGGGCGGCCGGGTCGTGGGCGAGCTTCAGGTACCGGCTGGAGCCCTTGACCGCGATCGCGCGCACGTTCTTGGAGCCCATCACGGCGCCCATCCCGGTGCGCCCGTTGTAGTGGCGCAGGTCGTTCATGAGCATCGCGTACGGGACGAGGTTCTCGCCCGCGCGGCCGATCTGCAGTACGCGCGCGTTCTTCTCACCGGTCTCCGCGCGGATCACGTCCTGGACGAACGGCGGATCCTGGCCCCACAGGGCGGCGGCGTCGCGGATCTCCGCCTCGCCGTCGCGGATCCAGATCCAGACCGGGTGCGGCGAGCGACCCGTGAGGATGATGGCGTCCAAGCCCGCCATCTTGAGCTCGGGGCCCCAGTAGCCGCCCGCCTCGGACTCGCCGAAGCCGCCGGTGAGCGGGGACCGGGCGATCGCGTTGAACCGGGTGGCGGTGGAGACCGGCGCGCCGGTCAGCAGGCCCGTGGCCAGGACAAGGACGTTGTCGGGGCCCAGGGGGTCGGCACCGGCCGGCATCTCGCGCAGCAGGTGGTAGGCGGCCAGCGCCTTGCCGCCCGGGTACTGGCGATAGAACGCCTCGTCGAAGGTCTCGACGGCGGTCGTGCCCGCCGTCAGATCAATGCGGAGGATCGCCCCGTTGCTGCCGAACCCCATCGGAACCTCTGTGCCTGTCCCCGCCGGAAGGTGGCGGACTGCCGGATTACATGATGCCCCGCCGGCGGGAAGGTTGTCGTCGCCCGGTGGACCCGTCTGATCCACCTCACGGGCCATGTCGACAGGGCCGACCGCGACCGTCCATCAGATGGCCGCGGTCGTTCGAGGTGCGGTAGTCCTACTCGAAGTACTTGGCGCCCGGCAGGCTGCCGTCCATCACGTAGCCACCGTCAACGTACAGGACCTTGCCTGTCACGTACCGGGCCTCGTCCGAGGCCAGGAAGAGGATCGGCGCGGCGATCCATTCGGCCTCGGCGATCTCCTGGAGCGAGATCCGCGCGAGCAGGGCCTTCTTCACCGACCCGGTATTCATGGGCACCGTGAGCTCGGTGAACGTTGCACCGTGGGAAATCGTGTGAGGAGGCTGGCGACCGCGCTGGGGTCCGCACCGCGGGGGGGACGAGGATCGTGGCGGCAACGCGACGAACGGCCCTGTCGGTGGACACTCGCAAACCGCAGCGTCGGGCCGGGTGACGTACACGAGCCGGGACCCTGCATCCCGCCGTCGCCAACGGGGAGGTCGGAGATGCCGAGGGGCTGGGGATGGTCTTCGAGGCCGCTGGCCATGGCGGGGATCGTCGTCCTGGTGGGGGCCCTGCTCGGTCTGCCGCAGGCCGCCGCGACGTCATGGACAGGAGCGCCAGCGCCACGCTCCGGCGCCGACGTCGCCGGGACGGTGACGGTGTCCGCGAACGCGGTGGGCTTCCTTCCGCGAAGCATCCAGATCTACAGCTTCGACAACACGCTCCTCACCACCTGCCAGGCGACGGCGACGTGCTCGCTCGACGTGCCCGTCGACTCGCACATGGTCGTGCGCTTCGAGGCGCCCGTACCCTTCTCGCTCGAGTGCCCGGCCGGCTCGAACACCGACGGACCCAGCGCGATCGACGGAGTCTGGTACGGCTGGTGCGGCAGCCTCAGCGCCTCCCCGATCATCGCCGGCAGCGACGTCACCGCGACGGCGACCGCGACGGGGGTCGTCCTGCCCAAGGCCGTCATCGACACGCTGCCGACCTGGACGACCTCCACGCAGATCGAGTTCGACTGGGACGGGTTCGACGGCAACTGGCCGGTCACCTCCTTCGACGTCCGCTATCGGCGGGCCGCGTGGAACGGCTCCTTTGGCGCCTACGCGACATGGAAGGCCGGGACGGTCGCCGAGTGGGGCATCTTCGCGGCGTCGCCCGGGTCCACGTACTGCTTCGGCGTGCGCGCCAACGACTCCAACGGCGGCCACTCCGCGTGGACCGCCGACTCGTGCACGGCCGTGCCGCTCGATGACCGCTCCCTCACGCGGTCGGCACACTGGACGGCCGGGACCAGCCCATCCTACTTCCGCTCGACGTGGCTGCGGTCGCGGACGGCCGGCGCAACGCTCACTCGGACCAACGTCGTCGCCAAGCGCATCGCGCTCGTCGCGACGACGTGCTCGACCTGTGGGAAGGTCAAGGTCTACTGGGGCTCGACCCTGCTCAAGACCGTCAACCTCTCCTCGCCGACAACGGTCACGAAGAAGGTCATCGCCATCGCCACGTTCACCTCGGTCCGGACCGGCAAGGTCCGGATCGTGCAGGCCTCGGCCGGCAAGAAGGTGCTGGTGGATGGCCTGGCGATCCGCCGCAACTGATCTCCCGGGGGGATGGAGGAAGCCCCACCCCGATAACATGGCGGGCTGACGGCTCGGTCCGACGCGGATCACGGGGCCGGCGTCCGCTTGACGCGCCGGGAGGGCCGCGCGGCGGCGTCGGTGAGCTTGTGCCCCAGCTCGTCGTCCGCGGCGAGCCGGTCGAGGTCCTCCGCGGCCGTCAGGGGAGTGTCGTGAAGCCGGCGGTCCGGAAGTCGGCATCGAGGGCGATCGCCGTCTCGATTGCCTCGCGGCGCATGAACGCGAAGCTCGTCCGATCCACGAGGGAGACCGAGGATTCGACTGCGTCCCGGAATGCCGCGACGGCGACGGCATGGAGCTCCGCGTCGACCGGCACGACATCGAGCGCCGGGATGATCCGGTCGATGATCTCGGCCGTCACCGCGGGGCCATAGCGACGGCGGGCGACCGCCAGGGTCTCGACGATGACGTAGGCATGGGTCGCGAGGGCCTCGAAGCGCCCGCGCGTGAACGCCTCCTTGACGCCTGCATGCGCCGGATCATCACGGTCCAGGAGCGCGAGGATCCCGCTCGAGTCCACGAACAGCGTCACCAGGGTTCCTCGCCGAGGATGGCGTCATGATCCCGGGCAACCGTGCCTGTCCCGGACGCAGCCGTGCCGGCCGAGGCCAGCAGCACGTCGATCCGGGCACGTCGCCGGGCATCCTCGTCGGGAACGACCTGGTCCACCGCATCCCGCACCACGGCTGCCAGCGAGACATGCCGCCTGCGCGCTTCCAGGCGGAGGCGTCGCATCTGGTCGTCGGTCAGGGAGATCTGCGTCCGGATCATGCGTAGATGATAACAGTCCGGCTCAATCTGATGTAAGTAGCTCCCGATCGGATGGCGTGATCGCAGGGTCCCCCTCGCGGGCCGCGTCGAGCAGGCGGCGCGCGCGCTCCTCCACGTCGTGGCGCGAGCCCGCGCCCGTGTCCACCACCACCAGGCCGTCCTCGGACGCGATGATGTGACCGCGCACGCGGGCCTCCGCCGACATGATCGAGGCGACCTCGTCGTCGACCGGGTTCGCCTCCAGGCGGGCGGGCGTGTCGCACTGGCGGATCGATCCGTCGAGCAGGATCGCGAGCCGGTCGCCGAGGCGGACCGCCTCGTGGAGATGGTGGGTCACGATGATCCGGGTGGCCGGTGCCTCGTCGCCGATCCGCTCGAAATCATCGAGGAGTGCGGCCCGGGTCCGGGCATCGAGCGCCACGAACGGCTCGTCGAGGAACAGCAGATCCGGGTCCAGGACGAGCGACCGGGCGAGGCTCGTCCGCTGCGCCTCGCCGCTGGAGAGCTGGGAGGCCGGACGGTCCCGCAGGTGCAGGACCCCGAGCCGCTCCAGCCAGTGCTCCACGCGTTCCCGGGTCTCGGCCTTGTCGATGCCCCGGAACCGGAGACCCGCGGCTACGTTGCCGTAGACCGACGTGGACAGCAGGAGCGGCGCGGGCAGGACGAGGCCGATCCGCCGGCGGTAGGCGAGATCCTTCGTGGGCACGATGGGCTCGCCACGGAACTCGATGATGCCCCGGTCGGGGCGGAGCAGGCCGGCGAGGACGAGCAGGAGGGTGCTCTTGCCCGCGCCGTTGGGGCCCACGATGGCGAGGGTCTCCCGGTCTCGGATCGTGAACTCGTCGACGACCAGGATCTGCCGCCCGCCGCGGATGACGACGAGGTCGCGGACGGTGAGGAGCGGTGCGCCACCAGGAGTGCCGCCCGCAGGCATGACGGGGATCGGCTCGGGCATGGCGGGGGTCGGATCGGCCATGGGCGCCCTACCGCTTCGGTCCGCGCTGCTGGGCCCAGGTGAGCACCCCGTTCACCATGAACGCCAGCGCCAGCAGCACCAGGCCGAGGATCACGGCGGCCCCAAATTCCCCGCGACCTGTCTGAAGGACGATGGAGGTGGTGAGCACCCGGGTCTGGCCCGCGATGTTGCCGCCGACCATCATCGCGGCGCCGACCTCCGAGATGACGCTGCCGAAGGCCGCCATCACCGCCGCGAGCAGCGGGAGCCTGGCCTCCCGCCACATCCACCAGATGGTCTGCCAGCGCGATGCGCCGAGGCCCAGGAGTTGGATCTCGAGGCGCGGGTCCAGCTGGCCAAGGCCGGCGACCGTGAGCCCGATCACGACCGGGGTCGCGATGATCACCTCGGCGATGACCATCGCGCCCGGCGTGTACATGAGGCCCAGGCCGCCCAGGATGCCGCTGCGCCAGAGCATGATCGCAACGAACAGGCCGACGACGACGGGTGGCAGCGCCATGCCCGTGTTGACGGCACTCAGGATCACGCGCCGGGAGCGGAAATAGGACAGCGCGAGCCACGTCCCGATCGGCAGCCCGATCAGGAGGCTGATGGCCGTGGCCGCGCCGGACACGGCCAGGGACAGCAGTGTGATCTCGACCAGGTCCGCCAGCCAGGGGGCGTCAGCCATGGCCACCGCCCCGGAATCGCGACAAGCTGTCGATCAGGGCGCGGTCAGGTCGGCTTCCGTCTTCCCGCCGTCGGGAACGAAGAGCTGCTGGCCGAACTCCGCGACACCGAACTCACCGATCATCGCCTGGGTCTCCGCCGAGAGCAGGAAGTCGGCGAACGCCTTCGCGCCGTCGCTGTTGACCTTCGGCCACTTGTCGGGGTTGACGACGATGACGTGGTACGGGTTGAGCAGCGAGGGGTCGTCGGTGACCATCGACTCGAGCGCGAGCTCGTCGCCCACGGCCAGCCACGTCGCGATGTCGGTGAGCGTGTAGCCCTCCTTTTCGGACGCGATCTGGAGCGTGGCACCCATCCCCTGGCCGCTCTCGAGGTACCAGTCACCCGCGGGCTCGATTCCCGCCTTCTTCCAGTACCCCAGCTCCTTCGTGTGCGTGCCGGATTCGTCCCCGCGCGAGACGAACGTCGCGGGCGTCCCGGCGATCTTCGCGAACGCGTCCGGGACGGAGGTCATGTCCTTGATCCCGGCAGCATCGGCAGCCGGGCCGACCACCAGGAACGAGTTGTGCATGACGAGCGTCCGGTCCACCCCGAAGCCACCCTCGACCAGTGTCTTCTCGGCCGCCGGCGAGTGGACGAGCAGCACGTCCGCGTTGCCCTCCTCGCCCATCTTGAGCGCCTGGCCGCTGCCCACGGCCACGGTCTTGACGGTGTAGCCCGACGCCTTCTCGAAGGCCGGGATCAGGACGTCGAGCAGGCCCGAGTCCTGGGTGGAGGTGGTGGTGGCGAGGATGATGTCCGTCGAGCCGGCCGGGGACGGGGCGGCTGTTGCGGCGGGCGTCGCCGCGGCCGTTGCTGCGGGCGCGTCGGTGGCAGCGGGCGTCGCCGCAGCCCCCGAGCAGGCCGCGAGGATCGCGACGGTACCGACCAGGAGTGCGCGCCGAACTGCGCCCGGAATCCCATTACCCATTGTTTATTCCCCTTTATGACGTCGCCGGTATTGCCGGCATGGACGCATGATAGGGGGCCGCGAGGGGGCCGCGAGGGGGCCGCGAGGGGGCCGCGAGACCTGGTGCGTGTTCTAGGGTCGGACCTCGACGAAACCCGCTGCACTGAAGTCGCCGTCGAAGGCCAGTGCCTCCCCGAGACGCTCGCGGTGCATGACGGCGAAGCTCGTCGCATCGACGAAGGAGTAGACCCGCTCGTCGTGTCGGCGGAGCCAGGCCCGTGCCTCGCGCTCGATTCCTTCGTCGACGTGTACCACCGTCAGCCAGTCCGCGGACTCGACCGCATCGATGAACGCGACGGCCGACGTGTGGCCGTCGCGACGCCGCAGGAATGTCCAGGTCTCGCCGACGACATGGTTCGTCGTCAGGAGCGCCTGGCCAGGCGACCAGAGACGGACCGCGTCCGGGTGGTTGGCGTCACGCCGGAGCCGGAGTGCCACCCAGTAGGAGGTATCGACGAACCTCACGGGCCGTAGACGACATCGTCGACGTCGGCGGGCTCGGCATCGCTGCCGCCGATCCAGTCGCGGAACGGATCGACCGGGGGTTCCGGCTCGCCGATCGAGCGCCGGACGGCATCTCGGATGAGGGCCGCCTTGGACGTGTGTGCCCGACGCGCCCGCGAGGCGAGCGCGTCGTCCAGGTCCTCGTCGATGTAGATCTGCAGCCGCTTCATGACGTGAGTATACATCTACTCATGGCGTATACATCATGATGCGCGGTCCCGGCGCGGGCGTCGCAGATCGCGGCTCAGACGACGCCGGCGAGCCCCAGCCGCTCCAGCGTCTCGGTGGTCGGGTTGCCGGTGGCGACGTCCCACCCCGCGAGACGGTAGTACTCGTCGAGCGCTCCCTCGATGACCTCGTGGTCGAGCGCGACGCCACGGGTGGGCCCGGTGCCGGTGAGGGGTTGGAAGAACTTCGCCGGGAGCCTGTCGTTCTCGCGGTCCATGCCCTCGCGCGCGTTGAACGCGCGCATCAGGTTGATCCGGCGCTCACCGATCTCCATCAGCTCGTCGATGTCGAAGTCGGTCCAGCCAGTGACGGCCCGCACGGCGTCGACCGCCTCCTGCGGCCCGAGCAGCGACCAGGCCGGACCCCACACGAACTGGCACAGGTCCGCGGAGTCGAGGAACGAGTAGAACTGCTGGGTCCGCAGGGCGTAGCGCACCTTCTCCGCGCCCAGCGAGTCGTACGGCAGTGTCTCGGTGAACCCGAGCAGCGCCTGGCGCCCCATCGCCAGGTCCGAGGCGCCCTCCTCGATGTTGGGGTCGTGCTCGGAGGACTGGTGGTCCGCGCCGAACGGGTTGACCGCGTAGATCACGCCCAACGTCCGCTTCGCCTGCGGCATGTGGGCCGGCGCCTCGGCACCCTTGGCGGTGATCAGCTGGCCGTGCCCCTTGCCGAGGAGGTCCGCGGCCTTGCGCGAGCCGTTGGCGAGGACGTCGCCGAAGCCCTCCCGGGCCACGATCATCTCGAGCAGCCGGATCATGACCTTCGCGTCCCCGAACGGGGCCGGGAAGCCGATCTCCGCCTCGGACAGCACGCCATCGGTGAAGCAGTCCATGGCCCACGCGATCGTGGCCCCGGTGCCGATCGTGTCCAGGCCGTTCTCGTTGCAGATCTGGTTGGCGAGGGCGATCGCCGGGAGATCGCCGATGCCGCAGTAGGAGCCGAACGTGGACGCCGTCTCGTACTCCGGGCCGCCGTGGCGCTCGTGGACGGGCCGGCCCTCCCACTCGGTCTCGACCGCGCGCTTGCAGCGGACGGCACAGGAGTAGCAGGTCTCGCGGTTCTTGAGGATCGTGGCGGTCATCGTGGCGCCGCCGATCTCCTCGTACTGCTCGAACTGCCCGGCGTTGTAGTTGAAGGTCGGCAGGCCGCCCGCTGCGTGCTGGTACTCGAGCACGCCCTGGGTGCCGTTGACCCGGAGGTCGAGGACGTCCGCGTTGTTGGGGATCTCGTTGGAGGCGAACTTCGCGAGCTTGCCGAAGGCCGCACCATCCGCCATCGGCACCTTCCGGGTGTGGCCCCGCACGGCGACGGCCTTGAGGTTCTTGGAACCCATGACCGCGCCCATGCCAGTCCGGCCGTTGGCACGATTGGCCATGTTCATGATCGCGGCCAGGAGGGCCAGCTTCTCACCGGCGGGCCCGATCGCGGCAACCTCGACCTTGGCGTCGCCCAGCTCCTCCTTGAGTGCGTCGGTCGTCTCGGCAGTCGTCTTGCCCCACAGGTGGCCGGCCGGCCGGAGCTCGGCCTTGCCGTCCTCGATCCACAGGTACACGGGCTCCGCCGCGCGGCCTTTGAGCACGATCCCCGTGAAGCCCGCAAACCGCAGCTCGGCCGGGAAGAAGCCGCCGCCCTGGCTGTCGCCGATGCCGTCCACGAGCGGCGAACGGGCGCTGATCGTCATGCGACTCTGGCCCGCGATCGGCGCGCCGGTGAGCGGACTGAGCATGAAGGTGAGGACGTTGGCCGGGTCGAGCCCACCCGTGCCCGCCGGGACGTCGCGGAGGATGTAGTAGACGCCCATCGCCGAGCCGCCGAAGTACGTCCGGACGAACGCCTCCGACTGGTCCTCGACCTCGATGGAGCCGGTGGTGAGATCCACGTGGAGGATCCGGCCGGTGACCTCGTTCGCCATGTCGCTGCCTCACGTCCTGCCGTCGAGGTCCGTGCCTCGCGAGGGAGCCAGCATACCCACCCGGACCGCTGGTTTCCGCGGATGTTGCAGGATGCGGGCGCTACGGGGCGGCCGGCACGAACTTGAGCGCGTCGACGACGAGGGTCCGGCCGGTCGAGGTGCGCTCGCCCGTGCGATCCGACACCCGGACCCGTGCGACGGAGCCGAAGGTGTAGGTGCCGAGCAGCGCCCATGTGCCGGCCCGCGCCCGCTGGCTGATCGTTCGGGTCCTGGTGCCATCGACCGTGGAGATGCGGTAGACCGCATTGCGCGTGGTCGCGTGGTTGACGGGGATCCTCACCCAGACCGCGTATCGCCCTGGGGCACGCAGATTCGCCGTCCACGAGGCCGTCTGCCTCGTCGACGCCAGCCGCACGGGCGTCCAGTAGCTCCGGTCTCGATACCCCACGTCCTGCCGCCGCCAGCCACCCCCGCCCTTGTCGAACCCCGCGTCCCGGTCGTCGACGAGCACGGTGACCGGCAGCACGACGCCCAGCGGCAGCGTTGTCCCAGTGGTTGCCGCAGAGCACGACTCCGTCGAACCCGCGTAGGCGCAGACCCTGTAGCCGTACCCCGTCTCGGGCGCCAGGCCATCGGTGTCGGTGAAGGAGGTGCCGTTGACACCGACCGTCCCGACGACTGGCCATGTCGGCGAGCCGTCGTCGCGGCGGATGCGGTAGCCGTCCTCGCCGATCACGTCCTTCCAGTTCACGCGGACTGCGGCATCGGAGATGCCGGTCGCGGCGACACTGGACGGACTGGCGACACCGGGCACGAATGACGTCGTCTGCCAGCTGTGGCCCACGGACGAGCCGCCGACATCGATCCCCTCGACGGTGACCTCGAACACACGGTCGCCACCGGCGAGTCCAAGCGAGCCCACGTTGACCTCGAACACGATCGCCGGATCGCCGTAGCCCCCATTCCGCGAGACGACGGTCGCCGCGACGGCCGCGCCGTCCATCGTCACGCGCACCGTTGCGGCCTCGAACCCGGCGCCCTGGCGGCTGAGCGAGAACCGCGGGTAGATCTGGGTGTACGGCACGAACCCCTTGGGCGGCCACGAGATCCAGGTGGGGGCGTCGGCGGGCCGGGCCCAGGTCGCGGTGTCGAGCACGTAGAGCGCGTCGGCCTGCGTGGTGGACCCGGTGCCGAGCACCGTCTGGGGCGGGTACAGGATCCAGCGCCGGTGGCCGACGGCCGTGTTGCCCGATCCGAAGTCGTACATGTAGGCGTCGATCGCGGATGGCCCGATGCAGCCGAGGCAGAGGTTGGAGTGCGACGCGCCGTCGTAGCCGTCCTGCGTGTAGCAGTCCATCCCGGACGTCGGCCCATGCGTCAGCGTGTTGTTGGCGTCCATGATCAGCGCCGCGGCCTGGTCGATGCTGTTGCGGGAGGAGGCCATCGACACGCCGGGCAGGCCGGTCATGCTGCGGAAGTAGTTGACCATGCCGGTGACGGCGGCGATGTAGCCGGCGCTGACCGTCCCGCGCTTGCAGGTCGAGACGCTGCCCGTCCACCCCTGCGCGGCACCGCGATTTGCGAGGTACAGCTCGTTGTAGGCGGTCGTGACCGCCGCGCGACTGGACGTGTCGATCGCGTCCGTCACGGCTTCGGTGGCCTGGACGCGGGTCGACCCTTGCGGACCGGAGGCGGCGTGGGGTGTGGCGTCGAGGACGGGTGCTGCACCAAGCCGTCCGGTGGGGCGCTCGTCCCCTGCCGGCGACGGCGCAGGATCACCCGAGTCCGGCTCGGCCGCCCGGACAGCTGTGGATCCCGCGGGCAGCGACCCGAACACCAGGGCCGCAACGAGCAGGACCCTCCAGCCAGACGAGCATCGCGACATCCACATGGTCATCCCCTCCCGGTCGATCGGTGGGTCCAGCCTGCGCCGCGTCATGGCCCCGGAGCATCGCCTGGTGGTACCCGGGCGCGTGGCCGGTGGTACCGCCCGGCGGCATCGCCAGAGCTCGGCGCAAGGTGGCCGCTGGATGGCCGACGCGCGCGTGGCCTGTCAGTTCCGCCTTCGGGACCGATGCCTCTCGCCAGGCAAGCAGCTCAAGGTCAGCATCCTTGGCAAGCCACGGAGGAATGCCGATGTCGCGCTACCTGCAATGGTCACGCAGGGAACACCCCTCCCCCACAAGGCTCGCGGTCGTCTTCATGCTCGGCCCCGTCTTCCTCGGCCTGCTCCCGGCCCTCGTCGCCGGGGCCGGCGCACGCCTTGACAGGACGCTTGGACGACAACCGATCCGGGCAGGCGCGGCCGCGCGGATCATTGGAGGGCTGCTGGCAGTCGGCGGGTTCACGCTCGGCATCTGGTCGGTCCAGGCGCAGCTGGATCGGGGCCGTGGAACGCCGCTGCCGATGCTGCCGACCCAGGAGCTGCTGACCGACGGGCCATTCCGGTACTGTCGCAACCCGATGACGCTGGGCGCCATCCTGGCCTACCTGGGCATCGCGGTTGCCGCACGGACCACGGCCGGCGTCGCCTTCGTCCTCGCGTTCGGCGCCTGCCTGCTGGCCTACCTCAAGCGCCTCGAGGAACCGGAGCTTGCCGAGCGGTTCGGTGACTCGTACCTGCGCTACAAGCGGGCCACGCCGTTCATCCTCCCCCGGCTCACCAGGATGCGAGCCAGCGCCTCCGTTCCCTGATCACTCGAGCAGGTAGCGGTCCACCACGTTCAGAAGCGGCTCGTCGGCCGCGAATCGCCTGACCTGGGCACCCGCGAGCTCGAAGACCCGGCGCGTGGAGCCGGGGCCGTCGCCCGCGACGTGCGGGCTGACCAGGACATTGGGCAGCGACCAGAGCTGATGGCCGTCCGGCAGCGGTTCGGGATCGGTCACGTCGAGCGCTGCGCGGAGTCGGCCGCTCTCGAGCTCCCTCACGAGGGCGGGCGTGTCCACCGTCCGGCCACGGCCCGCGTTGACGAGGAGCGCCCCGTCCGGGAGCAGCCCGAGGCGCCGGGCGTCGAAGCAGCTAGCCGTCTGCGGCGTCAACGGCAGCAGGTTCACGAGGATCGCCGCCCCGGCCAGGGTGGCATCGAGCTCGGCCATGCCCCGCGTGCCGTCCCGCGGCGTCCGCGTCACGCCGACGATGTCCACGCCAAATGGACGGAGCCGGTCGGCCACGGCCCCACCGATCGATCCGAACCCGACGATCACGACCCGCTTGCCGGCCACCTCGTCGCCCTCGAACTGGGTCCACGTTCCCTGGGCCTGTGCGTCGCGCGCCTGCAGGACGCCACGTTGCATCGCGAGGATGGCGCCGACCACCCATTCCGCGAGGGGCACGTCGTAGACGCCGCGCGCATTGCAGACGGTGATCTCCGGTGGCACCCGGCCCTCGAGCCAGTCAACGCCCGCGGTCAGGGTCTGGATGACCTGCAGCCGTCCGGGCGTGCGAAGCGCCTCGAACAGCGGGTCCCGCATGCGCCCCATCGGGATGACGAGGTCCGCGAGAGCGAGGTCGGGCATCGGTCCGTCCTCGAGGGGCACCGGCACGAGGTCGATGCTCGCGGGGATGTCGCCCATGAACTCTCGCTCTGGGACGTCCGGCACATACACGACCAGCCGGTCGCCTTGGGTTTGCGGCGTGGCATTCATGATCGCGAGTCTAGGGGTCCGGTTTCGTCATGTCCTGTGCCCAGCCGGCCACGTCGGGGTGCAATCCGTCGGGGTGCACGCCGTCGGGGTGCATCCCCCAAAATGGGCTGCGGCCCTCCCCGGGCGCGGAGGGGTATCCGCGGGGCATTGGCGGTCCGCGGCCCGGCTAGGGGGCGACCAGCCCGACGTCAACCCGATCGTGCTTCATGGGCAGATCGGCGTCCACCGGGTCGTCCAGCTCGCGGGCATAGCGGTGGCCGGCGTAGACCGCGGCCGCGATGATGGCCGGGGCCTCGCAGTCGCCGATGCGAGCCAGCGTGAACGGGAGCGTCCCGGCAGCACCCTGCTCGGTGGCCAGCAGCGCCTGGTAGAGCGAGTCCTCGGGCACGCGCTGGCCCACGACCACCAGCGATGTCCGCGGGCAGCACCTGCTCGCGGCCGGAGTACTCGCACGCCAGGGTGGCCTCGCTGCCGTCGAAGGCCGTGATCCGGTGCGCGGTGACGATCTCCACCCCGAGCGTCACCAGGTGCGTGCGGATGCGCCAGCGCTCGGCCGTCATGCCGGCCCAGTAGGCCACGCTGTCGACGTGGCGTGACGAGCGTCACCGGCTGGCCTGACGCGATGATGCGCTCGGCGATCACGCTGCCCATGTAGTAGCCATCGCCGTCGAACAGCACCGTACGGCCCGTGGGCAGGCGCCCGTCCATGATGTCGTCGGGGGTCAGGACCTCGACGCCCGGCACGGCGACCGGGACGTACGTGTGGCCGTCGTGGACATCCGTCCGCCAGCGAGCGCCGGTGGCGATGGCGACGTGCTCGGCCCCGAAGGCGAGCACGTCATCGACCGTCACCTCGCTCTGGCGGTAGACCTCGACGTTGGGCATCTTCGCCAGCTGCAGCTCGCGGTGGTCGCGCACGCGGATGTACTCGCTCATGCCCGGCAGCGCGGCCTCACGTGTCACGCGCCCGCCAAGCGTGCGGCTGGCCTCCGCCAGCGTCACCGCGTACCCGCGCGCCCCCAGCGCTCGGGCGGCCTCGAGCCCAGCCGGCCCCGCGCCCACCACGAGGACGCGGCTGTCCGAGCCCTTGCGCGCGATCCGCTCCGGGTGCCACTCCTTGCGCCACTCCTCGCCCATCGTCGGGTTCTGGGTGCAGCGGAGCGGCACGGCCAGGCTGTCGCCGGAGTAGCAGACGTTGCAGCCGATGCACTCGCGGATGTCGTCGAACCGGCCTTCCTCGATCTTCCGCGGCAGGAAGGGATCCGCGATTGAGGGGCGGGCCGCCCCGATGAAGTCCGTGATCCCACGACGCACCTGGCTGACCATCGTGTCCGGCGACGTGAAGCGCCCCACCGTCACCACGGGCTTCGTGGTCACCGACTTCACCCAGGACATGTACGGCTCGAGGGCCGCCTCCTTCACGAAGCGCGACACGCCCATCTCGTACGAGTAGTCGGCGATGTTGATGTCCCACAGGTCGGGCATCTCGGCCATCAGGGCCAGCATCTCGCGGCGCTCACCCCAGACCGGGACGCCGTCCTCGCCGATCGTCTCATCGGCCGAGAAGCGCACGGCCACGGCACATCGATCGCCGACGGCCTCCTTGGTCTCCTCGATCAGTTCGCGGACCAGCCGCGTCCGGTTCTCCAGCGACCCGCCGTACTCGTCGGTGCGCGTGTTCGTGCGCGGGTCCAGGAAGTTCGCCAGGAGGTAGTCGTGCGTGGCATAGACGTAGACGATGTCGAAGCCGGCCTCGCGGGCGCGCAGGGCCGCATTCCGATGCCAGCGCCGCAGGTCGCGGATGTCCCGCCTGTCCATGGCGCGGGTCTGGAACGGGTGGCCGACCCCGTTGGGGTAGCCCGCGACATCCATCGGGGTCAGGCGGGTGCTGAGATTGGCCGTGCGCACGCCGCCGAACCACAGCTCCGCCCCGGCGAGCGCGCCGTGCTCGTGCACGAGGTCCGTCATCAGGGCGTGCGCGCGAACGTCGCCGGCGTCCCACAGCGACGCCGAGACGTAGTGCAGGTCGTCCGACGCCGGGTGGATCGAGGTGTACTCCGTGCAGACCACGCCCCAGCCGCCCTCGGCCTTCACGCCGCGCATGGCCGCCAGCGTGCGAGGACGCTGCCAGCCCATGCCGGTGCAGTGGGGCACCTGGTAGAACCGGTTCGGGGCCGTGACCGGCCCGATCGTCACGGGCTCGAACAGGATGTCGTAGCGCGGATCGCGGGGCATCGTCGGTCTCCCGGCACGGAAGGGGCAGGCCCGATCGTGACGTGCGGACCGCGGGATCGCAAGGCAGCGGCCCGCAGGCGGCAACGAGCGCCGCGGCGACGGGTGGGAATCCGCCTGGCCTACGCCGGTGCGGGTCAACGGCGATCGAACCGCCATACGCCCGCCACGTGGGGACTATGCGAGGCCGGGAGCCCGACACTCCCGCCAGGGTCCATCAGGTGGGAGCAAGAGCAAGTCTGATCCCCGACGCCCGCGACATGTTCCGACCGGATCCCCAAGGTGGAGCTGCACTGTCATGTCGAGGGGACGGTGCGGTGCCACGACCGTCGTCGACCTGGCCCGCAAGGCCGGACGGACCCTGCCGGTCGACGAACCGGCCCAGCTGTATCGCTATGACTCGCTCGACTCCTTCCTCGACATCTTCTGCTCCGGACCCGCGACGATTGGGCAAGGGTGGCGTACGAGTCGCTCGTGGACGCATCGGCCCACGGGCTGCGGTACCGCGAGATGTTCTTCACCCCGGCCCGCCACCTTGCCGACGGCCAGGACCTTGCGGAGATCATCGCGGGACTCACGGAGGGCATCGAGGCCGCCGAGGCCGAGACCGGCGTCCGCTGCCTCCTGATCGCGGTGGACAAGGCCTACGGGCCCGCCGCCGCCATGGAGCTCGTCGAGGCGCTGCTGGCGCTGCGTCGCGCAGGTCGGGCCGAGCGCGTGATCGGCGTCGGCGCGGACTCCACCGAGCTGGGCGTGGACATGCGGCCATTCGCCCCGGCGTTCCACGCGGCAGCAGCGGCGGGGGTCATCGCGAACCGCTATCGCTCCCTGGCCGAGCACCCGCTGCCGGCGATGCTCGACGCCGGGCTGCTCATCACGATCAACACCGACGACCCCGCGATGCAGGACCTCGACCTCGGCCTCGAGTACCGCCGCGTCGCCGATGCCCACGGTCTGACTACTGGTGACATGGCCTGGCCGACGGGTGCGGGGTCACTCGCAGGTTCGGGGTTCGGCCACGATCGTGACCGTCACCTCGTCGGCCGGAACTGGACCGCTGAATGTCAGGACGAGCACCCGATTGAAGGGGACCAGGTCGCCACAGCCCGGCAGCACCTCGAGGGTCATCGTCCGGCCGTCGGGGGCGATCGTGAGGCGGCGATCGGTGTCGCTGAGCAGCCCGTACCAGGTCAGCACGATGGTCGCAGGATCGGCAGGGTCGTTCGAGACCTGCGGGGACGGGTCGGACGGATCCTCGGCCGGCTGGCCGCTTCGTGCGTCGACCAGGGTGCCGGACGCATCGACAACCTCGATCGTCGACAGGGCGCGGCCCCCGAACCCGACCAGGTCGACGCTCATGCTGACCGGAGATGGGCTCGTGGCGGACGGCGAGGCCTGCGGAGTCCCGGTCGGCGAGGCCTGCGGAGTCCCGGTAGGGACCGTGGTCGGCGACGGGGCCTGGACCGGCGGCACGACGACCGGCCGCTGGTCGAACAGGCCGCCAGCGGATGCCAGGGCCAGCGTCGCGATGAGCAGCAGCCCGAGCGCGACGATGACCGGCAGCGCGCGCATCCCGAACCCGAGCCCGCCCGGCGACCCCATCGGATCGCGCCGCAGGGCTGCAAGGGGGTCGCGTCGCCGGGGGTGCGCGTGGGCGTGCAGGAGCGCGGCGGCGATGGACGTTTCCGGTGCGCCGGTCGGCCCATCCCCCATCCAGTCGGAGATTCGACGATCGAGGTCGTTGGCGTTCATGCCGTCCGCTCCTTGAGGCTCCCGGTTCGATCGTCGGCCTCGAGGGCGGCTCGAAGCGCACGGGACGCGTTGTGGACTCGGGAGCCGGCCGTGCCGATCGGGATGCCGAGGACGTCGCCGATTTCCGCGAGCGACAAGCCGGCGTAGTACTCGAGAACGAGGACGGCCCGCTGGTCCGGCGTGAGCCGCCGGAACCCGCGCTCCAGCTGGTCGCGGTCGGCAACCCGGTCGAAGTCGTCGGACCCCTGCGGGGCGACGGTGTCGGCATCGTTGGGGAGGAGGTGGACGACCGGCTCGCCACGGCGTTCGTGGCGCGCCTGAGCGACGGTCGCACGGACGATCAACCGGTAGCTCCACGCCTCGAACCTGTCCGGATCGCGGAGCTTGGGGAGCTCGTTCCAGATCGTGGCCAGCGTCTGCTGGAGGGCGTCCTCGGCGTGGCCGTGGTCACGCAGGACGCGGTAGGCGATCGCAAACAGCCGGCCGGCCGACAGCCGGACCAGGGCCTCGAACGCCTCTTGATCGCCGTCGGCGGCTCGCTTCACGAGATCCCGCTGCAGGTTCGCCATCGCAACCAGTCCTGAGGTTCGGCCCTGTCTGGGCCTCTCAGGAAGTATGGGGAGCCGCCGCAGCGATCTCTTCACTCTTCGCGACGCGCGGGGAGCCTCCGAAGTCCTGGGCCCGGCGACAGACCCTCGCCCCTGTCAGGAGCCTGTCGGCCCGTGCCCGCGCGGCGTCATCTTTGACCACGCGCCCCAGATGATCCCGATCCCGAGGGCGACCACCGCCAGCGGCCAGATCTTGTCCCAGTCCAGCTCTGCCAGCTGGAGGCCGAACGTGTTCACCAGCAGGTAGTAGATCCCCACCCCGAGGATCAGCAGCCCGATGAGGATCGCCCCCAGGTCGATGCGACGCAGCCTGTCCACTGTCCCTCTCCCGAGGCCGGGACGCACGGCCCTGCAGCATGACGCGGGGGCGCCCGATA
The DNA here is from genome assembly GCA_963748625.1 of uncultured Chloroflexia bacterium. Taxonomy (GTDB): domain Bacteria; phylum Chloroflexota; class Limnocylindria; order Limnocylindrales; family CSP1-4; genus CAIXZV01. The sequence goes on from CAVVJT010000007.1 coordinate 807,802, forward strand.
GCCTCGCCCCCTCAGGGCGTCGTGGGGCCGCCCACCAGCGTGAGCGCCGCGAGCGTGCCGGCTGGGGCCCGGCCACCACGCTGCGAGGCGAGCGAGACCGTCGGCGACGTCGTGCAGATGCGCAACGCCGAGTGGACGTATCGGACCGAGAGCAGCTCCGACCCGCGCCTCGCCGGCACGCAGGAGGTCGTCATCAACGTCGACCAGCGGCAGAGCGACATGAGCGCCCAGGTCTGGGGCACGAGCGTCCTCTCCAACCAGGACGGGAGCTGGGTGGGCGACTGGACGGGTGGCATCGCCTCTGGAGGCAATGTGCACCACGTCCACCAGACGGCGGAGGGGACAGGCGGGTACGCCGGGCTCGTCGCCCACTTCAGCGGATGGTTCGTGGAGGCCGGCGAGGGGTTCACGCCCGACATCCAGATCGTCAACGCCGGGTGGATCAGTCGGCCGACGGCAGCGCGGTGCCGCCTGCACCCGGCCCGGGGACGACACCGGCCAACTGGACGCCGGTCGTCGGCATCGCGACGACGAAGGACACCGCATACGACGGCACCGGCTCCTGGCTCTGGGATGTCCAGCAGTCGGACCCGCGCCTCAGCGGCGGGATGGAAAGTAGCGGAGAGAGGACAGACCCAGGTGCACGCCGGACCGCGGAACGAAAAAGAGACGGAGGAGAAAGGACGGGTGACCGAGCCAGTTCAGCGAGATGCGGCGATTGTCCAGTCGGGCTACGACGCCGACGCGCGATCACGCACGCCCCGCCCACCACCGTGAGCACCGCGAGCGTGCCGGCTGGGGCCCGGCCACCACCCTGCGAGGCGAGCGTGACCGGGTCGTCGGTGACCACCACGTACTTGCCGGGCAGGAGATCCCACTGCGAGACGTCGCCGAGCCCGCCGGTGGTGAACGTCAGGTAGGTGTCGCCCCGAGCGATGGCGTCGACCTCGGCGTCGGTGAGCGGACCGGGCTCCTGGCCACCGTGGGCGTCGATCTCCTCCTGGGTGGCATAGGCCCGCCCGATGAATGAGACGTCCGCGGCGGACGCGTCGATCAGCAGGTAGACCGGCCCCGAGCTCACCGTGGACGGGTCCAGTATGAGCGCGCCGCCCGCCATCGAGACGTGCACCCGGGGAGTGGCGGCCGGGATCAGCGTCTCCGGCGGGAGGACGGGCAGCGCGAGCGCGCCGACCGAGCCGACACGGTGACACCAGCCAGGGCGACCGCCACCAGGGCGAGCCGCCCGGCACGCCTGCGCCGGCGGACGATGGCCCACGCCACCCCGAGCAGCAGGAGGGCCAGCAGGGCCAGGGGAATGACCACGACCGCGATGTAGAGCTTCGCATCGCCGGCCATGTGGTGGCGCCGTCGACTGAGCGCCAGGACAAGGATGGTGGCGATGGTCCAGAGTGCGGCGGCCAGGACGACGACGCCGATCGCCGCGATCACGAACGGCCACGACACCTGGAACCTTCGAGACGCCCGTCGAGCCAGTTGAATCGGCTGGGTCCTGCATCGCGCCTCCTCGATGGTGAGGCTGGCGCTCGGTCGGCCGTCCGGCAAGAGCCGGACGTGCTGAACATGTTGCGATTTCCCCGGGCCCGCGGCCTACCACCGCTCGGCGCTGTAGGCTCTCGCGGATCGCTGGTCGTCGGGCGCGCCGGCGACATCGTCTCGCACCGCACCCTGGGAGTCGCGCATGAAGGTCGGCTACGTCGTGCTCTACGTGAACGACGCGGAGGCCTGCCGCAGATTCTGGGTCGAGCAAGTCGGCATGGTCGAGAAGCGGCGCACCGAGGCGGGCGCCTTCACGATCGTGCAGGTCGGGTTCGCCGACCAGACGTTCGCGTTCGAGCTGGTGCCGCTCGAGCTGATGAAGGACAACCCCGACGGACTCGACCTTGCGACGCCGTCGATCGCCTTCCACGTCGACGACCTCGAGGCTGCGCGCGCAACCCTTGTCGGACGCGGGGTGCAGGCGACCGAGGTGGGCGAGCACCAGGGGATGCGGAACTTCGCGTTCCCGGACCCGGAGGGCCGCTGGTTCGCGGTGACGCTGTGATGAACGCCGGGACCGGATCGACCGGCCACCGGATCTTCACCATGACCCTGGCCTCGGTCTACCCGCTGTACCTCGCGAAGGTCGAGAGGAAAGGCAGGACCAAGGACGAGCTCGACGCGGTGATCCGCTGGCTCACCGGGTACGACCAGGCCGAGATGGACCAGCACGTCGCTGCCGGCACGACCTTCGAGGGCTTCTTCGCCGGGGCGCGGCTCAATCCCAATGTGGGTCTGATCACGGGCTCCGTCTGCGGGGTGCGCGTCGAGGCGATCGAGGACCCGCTCGATGCAGCAGATCCGGTGGCTCGACAAGCTGGTCGACGAGCTCGCGAAGGGTCGAGCGCTGGAGAAGGTGCTGCGCAGCTGACGTCGCCTGCGGTGGGTGCCCGGGCAACGTCGGCCGGCCTGGACGCTACGGCGCGCTGATCACCGCGAGCTCGACAGCCTCGCACTGCTCGTAGCCTGCGGGCCGCAGGCCAACCGGCAATCTGTCGACCTCCACGACGCCGCCGGACGCCGCGATCCGCTGCCCGAACGCCACGTCCCCGATCCCGGCCAGCTGGACGCCATCCTCGGTGACCACTGAGCCGGGCGGCGCGACCAGCGGGAACTCAGCCACGGTCACGCAGCCCTGCGGCGAGATCCCCAAGCACCCCGGAGACGTTGGCCTCCATGGATGCGCCGCCGGCGGCACGCGAGACCAAGAGGGTCGCGGGCGGCGACCCTTGCGAGGACCCGGGCGGCGAGGCGGCGACCGGCGTCGGGTCCGGAGGCGGGTCGGAGGGCCCGGAGGCGTCGGGCCCGGAGGCGTCGGGCTGTCGATGGCGGCGCCCGGGTCGATCCCGGGGGCCGACCCGAGGCCGAGTGTCGCCCGGGTCCCGTCCCAGCTGACGGGAACCCTGACTGCGTCGGGGCCATCGGGGGTCATCGCCGTGATCACCACGTCGATTGCCTGGCCGCCCCATTCATCCGGCCCCCACGCGACGCGGACGTCCCGCCAGGGGCGACCGCCGTGGGCGGCGAGGAGCGCCGCGATGTCGTCCGTCGGATCCACCACAGGGTCCGTCATGGCGGCGATCGCCTGGGCATCGTTCCGCTGCACCGCCCCAATGAACGACGCGACCAGGGCCTCTCGCTCGGCCTGGCCCCGAGGAGCCGGCGATGCGCCGGGGAGCATCGAGCAGCCCGCGACCGCCACGACGAGCGCGGCCAACGCGAGGAGCGCAGCCAAGGAGGAGCGCGACGAGCCGCGTTGGCCCCGGCCCGACCTCATGCTCATGTGTCGCCCCGGCGGAGGCGCTCGAGCTCGCGCCGCAGACGCTTGCTCGGGCGGCCCTCGCCTCTGACGGCCATGATCCCCGGCCGGACCTCGACGGGCACCACGGGCGGGCTGTGGTCCACGTAGCAGGTCGCGGCGACGGCGGCGCCGACACGCGACTCGATCGGCCGTACGACCTCGACGACGCGCTCGCGATCCGCGATGCGGGCCTCCACCCGATCGCCCGCGCGGACCTTCGTCGACGGCTTCGCCTGCAGCCCGTTGACCCGGACATGGCCGGCCTCGCACAGCCCGGTCGCGGCAGGGCGGGTCTTCGCGAGGCGCACCGCCGTCAGCCAGCGATCGATACGCGTCTCACCGGCAGCGTGGGGATCGGTCACGCGTCCTGCTCAGCCTTTGCGGCCCCCGCCGGCGTGGATCGACCCGCTGGCAGGGGTGGGGCGCTGGCCGCCGCTCCCTCCAGCCCGTATCCGCCCGTGGTCTCGGGGACGAGGCCAAGACGCACCGCGATCGCTGCGATCTCCGCGCGGCCGTTCGCTCCGAACTTCGACTTGATGTTCGACACGTGCACGCTGGCCGTCTTCTCGCTGATGAACAGGTCGGTGGCGATCTCCCGGTTCGTGCGCCCGGTCGTGAGCCGCTCGAGGACGTCCTGCTCGCGCCGTGTCAGCCGGAATGGGACTGCACGGCCGGCAGGCGCAACGGCCGAGGTTCGCTCGGACGCCACAGGCCGGGCCTTGAAGTCGAGCCGGGACCGCGCGGCCAGCCGTTCGATCTCCCGCTGGAGGGGCACGGCTCCCAGGTCGGACGCGATCCGGTGCGCCTCCTCCGCAGCGGCCTGCGCGGCGTGCCGAGACCCGCGTGCGAGCAGGATTGCCTCGGCCTGGCGGAATCGGCTGTAGGCAGCCTCGTGGGGATGCTGGAGCTGTTCAGCCGCGGCCGCCGCGACGGCCCACGCGGCAGCGCTCGGGCGACCCTCGAGCCGGCTCAGCTCGGCCTTGCCCAGTGCCGCGTCGAGGGCCAGGTGTGGGTCGCCTCCACCACGCAATGCGCGTACGAGCTGCGCGTGACGATCGAGCCGTTCGGCGAACTCGCGTCCGATCGCGAGCGCCTGGTCCAACCCAGCCGCATCGCCGAGTGGACGAGCCACCTCGGCGAGGTCTGCCGCAGCCCGGATCGCCAGGCGATGGCACACGCGCATGTGGACGTCGCGCTCCGGCTCGGCCGAGCGCGCCAGGCTCTCCCTCACGGAGTCGATGGCTTCGGACGGCTGCCCGCGCGCGATCGACAGCAGGGCGATGCTGGAGTACAGGTCGGTCCATCCATAGGCGGTTGCGGTGAATGCCTTGCACATCAGCAGCACGATCTCGAGGTGTTCGGCGGCCGAGTCCAAGCGGCCGCGTCCCAGGTCGAGAAGCGCCTGGGCGCCGTGCGCCAGGACGCCGTGCGATCCCACAGGATCGCGCTCGAGGGCGCCCGAGATCCAGTCGTCCGCCTCCGGCCAGCGCCCGAGGAGGAAGGCCGAAACACCCCTGATCGCTCGCAGAGCGCCCCCGTATCCCTCCGCTCCCCACCGGCCGCTCTCGGCGATCCCCTCCTCGGCCACGTGACAGGCCTCATCCAGGTCTCCCGCCCAGTGGAGTGCCAGCGCGAGCTCGATGGAGATCTCAGCCGCCCCGGTGACATCCCCCACGGAGCGCGCCAGGCCCAGCGCCTCGCGCAGGGTGCGAACTCCCGAGTCCGCTTCGCCAACCGCCGCGGCGTTGCGCCCGATGCAGCCCAGTGCGCGAATCTCCGCTGCGGCCGAGCCAGCCGCCCGGGCGGTTGACAGGGCCTCCTGGGCGATGCGGTTCGACTCACTGAAATGGCACTTCAGCCCAAGCGCCTGGGCCAGGACGCCCAGTACCTGGGCGCGCGCGACCGACGGAGGGTCGACCGGCAGAAGGTCCAGCGCTCGAAGCGCCACCGGCTGTGCCGCGTCGGGATTGCCTGAGCCGAGGTGATAGACGGCGAGCCGTTCGAGCAGGGCCCCGGTGCGCAACTGGTCCGGCTCGACGAAGGGCTCGGCGCCGAGCGCTGCCTGCACCAGCTCGATTGCGGGGCGATACGCCCCGGACAGGGCGGCTGCCTCGGCGGTACGCATCGTCAGCTCATGGCGCGTCAGCCCTCCGACGGGCTCGGTGGAGGTGGGCCACAGGCTCAAGGCGAGGTGGTAGTGCGCAAATGCATTGCCGAAGGCGAACATCCGCTCCGCCGCCCAACCGGCGCGCAACAAGGCCGGCAGCGCCTGGCGCGCGTCGCGTGCCTCGTACCAGTGATGCGCCAGCTCGGAGGCCACCGCCGCATCGACGTCGGAACCGGCATGCACCGTTTCGACTGCCGCGGCCACCGCCGCATGGAGCGCCAGTCGCTCACCTGGCAGCAGCTCGTCGTAGACCGCTTCGCGAACGAGGCCGTGGCGGAACTGCATGACCTCATCGTCGCCAGCCAGCAGCAGGTAGCGATCGATTGCTTCTCGCAGTGCCCCGGCCATCTCGGCTGGCTCCATCCGGGTGACGATCGCCAGGACGTCGTGCCTCGCGGATTGGCCGGCCACGGCGACCACGCGCAGGATGTGTCGCGAGGCGGTCGACAGGCCGCCGATTCGCGCCAGCAGGGTCTCCCGGAGGGTAAGCCCCAGGCGCTGCTCTCCCCGTGCTCTCTCCGCTGCTCCACGGCGAGCAGCTCCTCGGTGAAGAACGCGTTGCCTCCGCCGCGCTCGTGGAGGCGGGTGACGAGGGCTCGGTCTGGGGGACTGCCGAGGATCCCCGCGAGCTGGTCATGGACCTCGCTCGGCGTGAACGGGACGAGCTCGATGCGCTCCACCTGTCCAGTGCGGCCCAGCTCGGCGAGCAGGGTGAGGAACGGATGGCGCTCATTGAGCTCGTCGGTGCGATAGGTGCCGATCAGCACCACGCGACCGTGCGTGAGGTTCCGCACCAGGAACCGCAGCATGTCGCGGGTCGATCGATCCGACCAGTGCAGGTCCTCCAGCACGATCACGGTGACCGCGTCCGCGGCGATGCGCTCGATCAGGCCGAGCACCTGGAGGTAGAGGGTGGACTGGGTGGAGGACGTGAATGTGTCGGAAACGGCCTCGCCGTCGCTGCCGGTCTCGAGGTCGGGGATCAGCTGCTGGACGGCAGATCGGGCGGGCCCGACGATGCGGTTGAACTCCTCGGAAGGCAGGGCCTTCAACCATGGACGCAGCGCAGCGACGAGTGGGTCATACGGTCGCGCACCGTCTCCGAGATCAACACAAGCACCCCCGAGGAAGCGGAGTCCGGCGGCCTCAGCACCCGCTCGAAGCTCCGCAAGCAGACGGGTCTTGCCGACGCCGGCCTCGCCCCCGACGATGACCGTGCCGACAACCCCCGACCTGGCACCTTCCAGCACGGCCTGCAGCCGTCGGAGCTCCTCGCCGCGTCCGACGAACACGGGGCTCGCGATGCGTGCGGTCATCGGGCGATTATCGCGGTCCTCGGCGAGTGAAATCCCCGCCATCATGGGCCGGCCTAGGCACCCCTCGGCGGAGAAATCCGAGGGATCGCCCCATTGCGGCCGGTTGCCACGGGGGTCTACCCTCCGCGCAACCCGCGAGCGAACGGAGGAGCAGGATGGATGCATCAAGCGCCCCGGAACCGGACGTTCTCATGGACCTTGTCGGGCAGGCCTGTTCGACGTTGACCCCGCTCATCGCATCCCGGATGCGCCAGCTGAGCACCGGCCAGGTCCTGGAGGTCATCTCCGACGACCCGACGGCGCGAAGCGGCCTGGCTTCGTGGTCGAGGTTGACTGGCAATCCCATCGTGGCCATTGTCGAAGACGGGCCGGGGCGGACACGCTACTACCTGCGTCGGAAGTAGTCCTGGAGGAGCAGACAGATGCCGCGGTTCATGGCGCAAGCCACACACGGGCGCGAGGACCCGGAGCGAGCGACGCTGCCGTTCATCGTCGCGAATGTCGCCGCATCGGCGGATCAGGAGACCATCGTGCTGCTCACGATCGATGGCGTGTGGCTGGCGACGCAGGGTTACGCGGATGACATCCACCACGAGGGCATGCAGCCGCTCCGCGAGGTCATTGCGTCGCTGCTGGACAGCGGCGGGCAGATCTGGGCGTGCGGCGCCTGCACCAAGCCGCGGGGCATCACCGACGAGCACCTGATCGCCGGCGCGCGGATCATCTCCGCGGCGGACGTCGTTGCCGAGCTCGCGGACGGGACCCCGCTCTACACCTGCTGACGCGTCGACCAGGAAATGAGGCAAACCGGGCTCGTCGCCTAAGGACTGGGCCGATGCGGTCGGACCACGCTTAGGCCCACCCTTCTCCGTGACTCGCGGGACAGATGCCCCGCCACCAGCAGAGGAGAAGGGGAATGACTCGACACAGCTCGGCCCAGGCCGGCGGGGCACGCCTGCGAGGACTGCGGGCATCGGCGTCCACGGTCGGCGCGGTCCTCCTCGTGGCAGCCAGCGTGGTCCCGGCCATGGCTGACGGGCCGACCGAGTACTCCGCCTGGGGCGCGCCCACGGCCGTGGCCGAGGCGAACACGGCCGCCCACGACGGCTGCCCGATCGAATCACCGAACGGCAGGAAGCTGTACGTCGCCTCGACGCGAGCAGGCGGATTCGGGAAGAACGACATCTGGGTCGCCGAGCGCCCGAACAAGCGCTCGGCATGGGGGCCGATGACGAACCTCGGCTCCGCGATCAACACCGGGGACCAGGAGTTCTGCCCAACCCCGCTTCGCGGAGGCCGGCTGCTGTTCGTCTCGGATCGCGCGGCCTGTGGCGCGACTCCGGGGATGACGCCACCCGTCGGCGACATGTACATCACCCGGCAGCGCCGGGGCGGAACGTGGACGACGCCACGGAACCTCGGCTGCGTCTCCGACGGAACCGGACCCAACTTCTCGGGTGGTGAGTTCGGGCCGTCGCTGGTCGCCATCCGGGGTGTGAGATACCTGTACTTCTCGAGCACCGGAACGAGCGGGAACCACGACATCTACCGAAGCCGCCAGGGCCGCGACGGAACGTTCGGGACGCCAGAGGCCGTGGCGGAGCTCAACAGCACCGCCGTGGACCAGATGCCGAACGTCAGCCGTGACGGGACCGAGATCGTGTTCGCGTCGAGTCGGGGCGGGAACATGGACATCTGGACCGCGACACTCGACCGGTCAACCGGACGATGGTCGAGCCCGGTTCCGGTCGCGGCCGTCAACACCGCGGAGCCGGAGTCGCGTCCGTCGCTCTCGGGGGACGGCGTTCGCCTGTACTTCGGCCGTGGAGCGACCGCCGATGTCTACGTCAGCACCCGGATCAAGCTGGACGACTGAGAAGGCAAACCGGCACGGACCAGCTCCCTCACCGCTGCACGAAGGCCGCCGGATCCCAATCCGGTGGCCTTCCCATGTGGCTCAGGCGGGAGCCTGGTGGCGGCAGTCCAGTTCGCGCGCAGGCTGAGTTGCAGGCGGGGGGAGGACCGCGTCCATCAGCGGTCGGGGTCGGAGGCCGTGCCCATCCCCTCTCGGGCGGCCAGCAGCGCCGCTTCCACGCGGCTGCGCACCTGCAGCTTGCCCAGGATGTTCGTCATGTAGTGCTTGATGGTCTTCTCGGCCAGGCCCAGCCGGTCGCCGATCTCCTGGTTGCCGAGGCCGGACGCCACCAGCTCCAGGACCTCGCGCTCCCGGACCGTGAGCTCGTCCAGGGGCGACGTCCGGGGCTTGGACATCTCGCGCAGGAGCCCCCAGGCCAGGGCGGGCGCAACGTACACCTGGCCGGCGTGGACCGAGCGGATGATGCCCGCCAGCTCCATCGCCCCGGCGCCCTTGAGGACATAGCCGGACGCCCCGGCCTTCATCGCCGCCAAGATGTCGTCCTCGTCCTCGGACACGGTCAGCATCACCACCCGCGTGGCCGGGCAGGCGACCGCGATGTCGCGGGCGGCGTTGAGACCCCCGCCCGGCATGGCGATATCCAGCAGGACCACGTCGGGGAGGTGCTCACGGGCGAGCCGCAGCGCCTCGGCTGCGTCACCGGCCTGCGCCACCACGTCAAGGTCGTCCGTGGCACCCAGCGATGCCACAACGCCGGCCCGGAACATCGGGTGATCGTCGGCCACCACCAGGCGGATCGTGTCGGTCACGCGTCACCTCCATCGGCCGGCACCAATGGCGCGCGGGCCCGGGTCAACGGCCACCGGACCCTGGTCTCCGTCCCGCTGCCCGGCTGGGACAGGATCTCGAAGTCGCCCCCGAGCAGCTCCGCCTGCTCCCGCATCCCGGCCAGGCCCAGACCCGCCTCGCCCGCGAGCGTCGCGACATCGAAGCCGGGGCCGCCGTCCTTGACCGTCAGATGGAGGAATTGTCCGTCCGCCTCGAGGTGCAGCCGGACCGCGGCGCCGTGGCCGTGGCGGAACGCGTTCGACAGCAACTCCTGCGTCGCGCGGAACAGCGCGATCTTCGTGGACAGCCCGACCTGCTCCGGTACGCTCGCGATCGTCACGGCCACTGCCATCCCGGTCTGCCGCCTATGGTCGGACACCGCGCGCTCGACGACCTCCCGCACCGGGAGCGGCGCCAGCTCCGGCATGCGGAGGCCGGCCGCGATCGCGCGCATGTCACGCAGTGCATCGCGCAGCGCAGTCTCGACCTCGTCCAGCTCCGCCGGCGGCACCGTGCCGCCTGGCTCCGACGTGGTCGCCCTGAGGGCATCGAACCGGATCAGGGCCAGGGACATGGTCTGGCCCGGCCCGTCGTGCAGGTCGGCGCTGATCCGGCGCAGGGCCCGCTCGTTCAGCGTCATCGTCCGGTCAGCTGCCGCACGGACCTTGTCGGACAGGGCAGAGTTCTCCGCAAGGAGTCCTGAGAGCTCCACGACCTGCCGCTCCAGGGCGGACTCCTGTCGGCCGATCTGGTCGCTGCCCTGCTTCACGATGCCGTACAGGAGCAGCAGCGAGACGCCGATGACCGCCGCCACGAGGCCCCAGGAGAGGAGCCTGGCATCGCGGACCTCGCGGTCGATCGCGTCGGGCAGCTGGTAGAACTCGACAACAGACGTGATGGCATCCGAGCCGCCCATCCGGACAGGCACGTACATCTCGAGCAGGCGGGACCAGTACTTCCTCTCGACCCCGTTCTCGGTGGCCGAGAGGTCGCTGAGGTCCGCGGCAACCTCTCCCCGAAATGCCTCGGCAAGCTCGCCCTGGACGGGGTACGTGCGCCCGACGTTCTCGTCGATCGACCCGTAGACGATCGTGCCGTCCTGCGACCAGAGCCGCAGCGAGACGACCAGCTCGCCGAGGGAGCCATCCGTGAGGAGATCGTCGATGGCGTTCCGGCTCTCGTCCGAGAGAACGCCGTCCTCGCCCAAGTCCTGCACGAGGGGCTCGAGGAAGCTCTCGACGTACAGCGCGGTGACCGCGGCCGTGCGGTCCACGATGCTCCGTTCGAGCGTGTTGCCGATCCAGACGCCGACCACCGCGCCGGCGACAAGAAGGATGACGAGGTTCGCGGCCAGGAACCGGCCCGCGAGGGAGAGCCGGGGCTTCCGGCGTCCGGATTCGGTCTGTGCGATGGGGGCGGAGGGGTTCCTGGAGGATGCGGTCGGGGTCATCGCCGGTCATCGTACGCGGGCGCGATCGGAGCGGGACACGGGCACGGGTCTGACGCGCCATCGGACCAAGGTCCGAAACCGTTCGCGACCACGGCCCGTTCCCGGATCGGCGCCGCGGCCCGAGGCTGTGCACCAGATCACCGGACACGGCAACACGGGGCAGAAGACCCCGACCGGTCCGGCTCACCAGCCAGCCAGGGAGCCACCAATGTCCCGCTTCACCACCCGCCGCATCGGCCGCCTCGCCGCCACGAGCGGCATCGCATCCGCGATCCTCATCGGCGCGCTCGCCGCCCCGGCCGCAACCCTCGCCAAGGGCGGCGACGGCGTGCGCGCCACCGGCACCTGCACGATCAACAGCACCTCGAAGATCAAGGCCAAGCTCGACAACGGCCGCATCGAGGTGGAGTTCGAGGTGGACCAGAACCGCAACAACCGGCTCTGGACTGTCCGCCTCTACGACGACGGCATCCGCGTCTACACCGGCCTCCACCGCACCGTCGCCCCGAGCGGTTCGTTCTCCGTCAGCCGCCGGATCACCAACCGGGCCGGCACGGACACGATCGTCGCCCGCGCCGTCAACGCCTCGACCGGCGAGGTCTGCCGCGCGACGGTCAACTTCTAGCGCCTTCCAGCCCCCCGTTCACCGCGCGGGCGGTGGGCCCAAGGTCCACCGCCCGTTTCCGTGTGTCCGCCCGGGCTCGGTGCGACCGCCGGGCGACCGGGGGACCGACCGGGGGACCGACCGGCTGCCGGTGGCGCTCGTCGTCGTCACCGGGACCGGGCACAACACTCGCAATCAGAACCCCAGCGGAGCCCGGCTTGGTCGCCCGTGCGTCAGGCGCGACCGGGCACCACGTCGATGCCGGAGAGCACAAGTTCATACCCGGAGTACAACCCTGCGTTCACCCCGCGCAGGGGCCGGTCAGTCTGGCTCGGGCGCCGCGGGCACGGGGACTTCGCGAGCGATGCGATCGAGGACTGTCTCGTCCTTCCACAGCGGCACGCACTCCGGCCGGTCGCGCATGATCGCCACCCGGTCGACGTAGTCCCAGGCCGGATCGACCGCGCCGTACATCGAGACCTTGAACCCACGCCACGCGTCGCGCTGCACCACGTCGCCCGGGGTGGGCGTCTGCACGCCTCCGGAATCCCAGCCGCTCTCGGGCTCGACACCGCCCCCCGCGTTCCTCGTGAAGTGCTCGATCACGACGATGGGGTCCTGCGTCGCACTCCGGTACACCTGCTTCCAGCGGACCCACCGCTGGTACCCCTGGACGGGACCGCCGCCCATCTGCGCGCGGAGCTCCTCACGTTCCTCGTCGGCGATCTCGAGCTTGACGTCTCCCGCGGAGGCGACACACGCCTCGATGGTTGGGCCCTGCGCCTCCGCCGACGGCTGCGCCACGCTGCTCCCGCCGGGCGGCGCCTCAACGGGGGAGGCCGCGGCGCCCCCGGTCTGGCTACCGCCGGGCTGCACACCACCCGGCTGGACGCCACCTGGCTGGGCCGGTACAGCCGGGACGTTCTCGGTTGGTGTGGGCGGTGGTCGCAAGTTCGACAGGACGAGGGCGGAGAGAAGGAGTGCGACGACCACCACGCCCTTGAAGACCCATCGCGAGAAGCGAACCGCGAACGAGCGCGGCATGAACGACTGGACACGTCGATCGGCAGCGTCGCTGTCGGCTTGCGACTGCTCCTCGTTCGTCATCGATCGGGCCCCTCGCACCGAAGGCCATCCTGGGCATCACGTCCCGGGCCGCCCACGCGCGGCATCCCGTCCATCGCTCGCCTCCGTCTCCTCGCGGCGTCCGTGCGTGTCGGGGTCGCCGACGGCCGAGCCAGGCGCCGCCGGTCGCCCGTGGCGGTCGGTCAGCGCGTGGGAAGCGGGGTCGAGTCGCGAGCCCGGCTCCGAGTCTCAAGGCGCGGCCGTCCGGTGCGGAAGTGCTGATCGGCCGGATTGTCGCCCGATCGAACTGCCGTAGGAGGAGGCGGAACCCCGTGTTGACCGCCTCGACCGGGCGTTCGACAGACCGCGGGCGTGGACCCCGATCGCCTGGGCCACGACGTCGGACGGTTCGACGCAGATGACCGCTGTCCCGGGCCTCGTGTCCCGATTCTCTCGCCGCAGGCGACCCAGCGCCAGTGGGACGACGTAGGATTTCGCCATGTCGGCGTTCGTCATCGTTCACGGAGCTTGGGGCTCGCCAGCCGAGATGGAGCCGGTGGTTGCGCCGTTGGAATCGGCCGGCCACATCGCGATCACCGTCGACCTGCCCTGCGTCGATGCTGGGGCAACCTTGGAGCAGTACGCCGCTGCCGTGCGGGCCGTCCTCCCCGATGACCCGGCCGACGTCGTGCTGGTCGGTCACTCGTTCGGAGGCTTCACCGTTTCGACCATCGCCGCGGAACACGTTGGCATGTCGGTGGTGTACGTCGCGGCCTGGGTTCCGCAGCCGGGCGTATCGGTGATCGACCTCTTCCTGGGGCGCGATCCATTCGCGAACGGTGACCAGGATGCAGGAATCGCAGCCTTCGGCGGATTGGTCGCCAGTGCCGGCGCTGGTCTGTGTGCCCTGGACATCGACCAGCTGGTCGCCACGGTCGATCCGTCCAGGCAGGACGCGACCCGCTTGTATCTCGAGCAGACACAGCGTCCGCAGGGCATCGCCGCCCTGCGCGAGAAGTGGAGCGGCGATCTGCCGACCTCCGGCCGCCGCACCTACGTCGTGACCACCGCCGACACGCTGGTGCCGCCGGAGGCCCAACGGGCGATGGCCGCATCCGTAGGCGCTGATGTCGTTGAGATCGACACGGGTCACTCGCCCTTCGGCGAGCAGCCCACCCGCCTTGCCGAGCTGTTGGTCGCCGCCAGCCGCTGATCGTGCATTCCCCGCAAGCAGACGGAGGATCCTGCAACGTGACCTCTCTCGCCCGCGCTCGCTCGCGGAATCAAGCATGAAACTCGGCGCGCTGAACGAGGACATCGTCATCACGAGGTCCGGCTACACGTTGCCCTCGACGCTCTCGCTTCCGGCCAGCGATGGCGCCGCACCGTGCGTCGTGTTCTTCGCCGGGAGCGGGCCCACCGACCGCGACTGGACATCACCGCTGCTGCCGGGCAAGAACGGCAGCGGCGCGCAACTCGCGCTCGCGCTGCAGGCGCGGGGCGTCGGATCGATCCGCTTCGACAAGGTGGGCTCCGGCGTGAACATGCCGAGGAGCATGGCGCCCGCGGATCTGAAGATGCTCGATGTGCTGTCGCTCGCCCACTACGTCGACGAGGCTGTCGCCGCGTTCGACGAGCTCGCGAATCGTGACCGGTGCGGCACGATCTTCTTCCTCGGCCACAGCGAGGGATCGATCCACGCCTCGTCCGCGGCAATCGCGAAGCAGGCCGACCCTCGCTTCGGCGGCCTCATCAGCCTGTCCGGGCCCTCGCGATCGCTCCTCGACACGGCGATCGAACAGATCCGTGCGATGCGCATCAAGGTGGGGGCGGACGCGGCCGTCGTGGACAGCGCGCTCGCGGACTTCCGCGCAGCCATGCTGAGCCCGGACGCACCGGCGCCCGACCTGTCCGCGATCCCCGAGGCCGCGGGCCTGTGGCAGGCGACCCATGCGCGAGGACAACAGGAGGTCGCGCGCGAGCTGATCCTCGCGGAGCCACTCGCGGCGCTGCACGCCTATCGCGGTCGCGCCCTCGTGGTCTCGGCTGCCAACGATGCCCAGGTACCCGGGTCCGATGCGGACAGGATCTTCGCGGCCCTGGGGAGCGACGTGACGAACAGGACGCGGGTGACGATCGCCAACGCCAACCACGTCTACAAGTCGGAGACGCGGGCGCCGTCAGCGATCAGCCAGGGCGAGATCCTCGCTGGCTACGCGGACGACGACCACGCGCTTGCCGATGGTCTCGTCGACGCGATCGTGGGCTTCGTCACGGCGACGTAGTCGCGCGCCATCGGGTGGTGGAGGGATCTGGTCGGGGCGAGGGGGATCGACCCGACGGAACCTACCTCATCGACGCGCTGTGACCGTTCCTGGATCGTCGGCGGGTCCCCTCCAATGCACGGCGCGGGCTGCGGCGTCGGCGGAGAGGCCCGCGCGATGACCCTGGCCTCGATGCTGCGAGTCAGGCCTTCGGCTTCGTGGTCTTCGGCTTCTTCGGGGTCTTTGCCTTCTTGTCCACTCTGGCATCTCCTCTCAAACGCACCACGTTCGTCGCGGCATGAACGGCGATAGTCGCCGACCTGCATCTTGCGCCCACCCTGCCAATCCCGCCCAGCACCGGCGACCAATCGTCCGCTCGCCAGCCCGCGTGCGTCAACCTCGGCCGAGGACCACGTCGATGCCGGCCAGGACGAGCTCGAGGCTCGAGGCGGACAGGCGCCCGGTGCGCTCCGTCAAGGCGGCCCTGTCCAGGGTCACGATCTGGGACACGTTCGCGACCGACGGCTTCGTCAGGCCGGTAGCGCGGGCGGGCAGCAGCACGCTGCTCGGCGCGTCGGCCCACCGCGTGTTGCTGGTGAGGGCCACACAGACAACGGTCCGTAGGTTGCTCGCGTTGAAAGCGTCGCCCTGGACGACGACGACGGGGCGGCGGAAGCCAGGCTCGGAGCCCGCGGGGTCGGCGAGGTCCGCCAACCAGACCTCTCCCCGGGCGATTACCACTCCGTCGACTCGAGCGTGCGCCGCGCGGACCGGGCGGCGAAGTCAGCCGCATCCGGCTGGCCCACGTCCGCGATGACCGCGTCGAGGCCCACCGTCACCTCGTCGGGCGCGTGACGCGCGAGGTACTCGCGGAGAGCGGCGCTGTAGACCTCGGACCGCGAGCGGCGAGAGCGCTTCCCGGCATGGTGGCTGCCGGTGCACGTCTGGTGCGACGCGGGACTCAGCCCGCTGCCTCGAGCTCCGCGAGGAACGCAGCGGGCCGGCGCACGGGGATCCGGTCCGCGAGGTCGGTCATGTGGGTGTCGCCGGACACGATGACCGCGCGTGCCGCGGTGGCGAGCGCGACCAGGTAATCGTCGTTGGGATCGCCAGACCGTATGGGCGGCGGGCCGGGCGGATCGAGCACGAGCTCCGCCGTCCTGCCGAGCAGGGTGACGAGCGCGTCGACATCGGCCGGGGGCACCAGGCGGGCGAGCTTCGGATAGCCGAGGGCTCGCCGCAGCTCGGCGAGGAGCAACGGCGAGACGACGAGCTCGAAGGCACCGTTGCGCCACGCCACGAGCAGCCGCCCGGGGGCGCCATGGGGGGAGAGGACAGCCGAGATCAGGACGTTGACGTCAAGGACGGCGCGCACGACAGCGCAGATCAGGTGCGGGTAGCGTGCTGCGCCTCGAGTGCGAGGGCCATCGCCTCGTCCTCGGACAGGTCGTTGGCTGCCCACAGGCGGTCCAGGAGATCCAGGCCGAGGTCCCGGCGGAGCGCCTCCTCGATCACGTCGCTGTCGCCCTTGCCGAGTCGTGCGGCACGGATCTTCACCGCACGCAGCACCTCGGGATCGATCGTAAGGGTCGTCCGCACCTTCGTCATGAGCGCATCATCGCATCTTGATGCGTTGGTGAGCAAGAGCCCGACACACCTCGGCCCGAACCCCGACGGAACCGACCTCATCGGAATCGACCGGGTACCCCAGTGCGAGCGCCATCCCCAGGCTAGCCGAGCTACAGCGCGGTGAGGATCGCGAGCACTGACGGCACGATGAAGATGGCCACGAACGCGGCCGTCAGGAGGGGCTCGCCAACGCGGCGGATCATCCACGGGGCGAGAGGCTTTGCGCCGAGACCAAGTACCAACACGTGATCACGGCGTGGAACACACCGTGCGGGCGCCCGTGGCCGGTCCGGCCACCCGGCCTTGTCACCAGGGCCCTGAATCGAGCAACCTCATGAAGTTGCGCTTGCGTGCGTGGGCCGCCCGAACGCCCGCAAGGTACACCGGAAACACGTCACCGGATCCGGTTCTGTCCATCAGGTCCCGGATGTGTCCCAGCAGCTCGACCGCCGCCGCGTAGCCGTCGTTGGTCATCGTCTGCAGGAGGGCCTCCACCTCGCCCTGGTGGATGGGGATCGCGTCCGCAGGGTGGTCGATCTCCCGCCGTCGTGCCAGTTCCCGCCAGGCGGGCTCCGAACACCCCAGCGTCACGGCCTCCCGCCACGCGCTGTCCACGTCGCCCTCGAGCAGGAGCATCCGCACGAGGGCGGTGCCATCCGCGGGGAGGTCCCAACGGTTCGCGGGTGGCCGGGCGTCCCGCTGCGCCTCGACAATGGACGCGCGAGCGGCGTCGAGGGCACGCGTCCGCCAGGCCGGCCACGCACCGGCGCGGCTCGCGTGGGCCCTGAGCGCGGCGAAGCCCTCGACGGTCGGCCGGACCTCGAACGGCGCCCAGGCGAGGGCGATCGCGTCGTCGTGGCGCCCCCGCTCGTGGTACCGGTCGGCCAGGAACTCGCGCAGGCGAGCGTCCGGCGGGTCCGGGAAGGCGCGGGTCCCCTGCTCGGCCCAGTCCAGCGCCTCCTCGTCCCGGCCGGCGTCCATGCACACCCGGGCGATGTCGAGGTACGCGTACGGGCTCGAGAGGTCGCGGGCCTTGACCGCGAGCAGCTCGTCGACGTCGCCGGTCGCCCGGGCGAGCGACTCCATGATCGAGGTGATCCGGAAGCGCCGGCCCTCGAATGACTGGCCGCCGCCGGATGCCGGACCCAGCGCCGGCACCCCGGCCCACACAGCCTCGGCCCGGCGCCGGTACTCCGCGAGGCCCGCCTCGCCGAGGACACCGGCATACACCTGCGCGGCGCCTGCGAACACGTCCCACCGGCCGTCGAGCTCCCAGGCGAAGAGGCGGCCGGCAAGCACGATCGGGTCCGGGCGTGCCACCTCGCACGCGGCCAGGTGCAGGTCCCCCACGCGCCCGAGGATGCCGCCCATCCCGCCGTCCGAGTCGTCGACGTGGTCCAGCGCGGCTTCGACACGCCGGAGGGCGTGCTCGGCGAGGTCGATCACGGCGTCGGCCTGCCCGGCGCGCAGCAGGTCGTCGAGAAGGTCGATGGCATCGTGGATCCCCGACACGTAGCCGTACACGTCCGCGTAGCGGAGGTGGCGCGGGAGGCGGACCGCCTGGTCGATCGCCCGGCCGACCAGCGCGGCACCGGCGCCATCCGCCTCGGCCGCCGCCACGAGCAGCAGGAGGCGCTCGCGGAGCAGGTCGTCCCGCTCGGCCTGCGCGAGGACCAGGTCAACGAGGGCGTCGCGGTCCATCGCCGCGAGGTGGCTCCGGATGTCCTCGGTCGTGATCCTCGGCGGCCGGGCCCTCGCGCGGGCACGTGATCGGGAACCCGGGCCCTGGAGGCCCCTCGCCTGGCCAAGCCACGCGAGGCCGAGGGCGACCAGGTGCTTGCAGAAGGCGCCGGTCTCGCCCATCGGGCAGTCGCAGGTCCCGGTCAGGCCGTCGCTCCCGGCCGCGAGGACCACCCCGTAGTCGCGTGTGCCCTCGACGATCCCGGTGATGGCGGCGCCCTCCTCGGCGAGATCGGCCACGCGGCCCTCGTCCGCGTACTCGCGCCCGCGGACGAACGTGCGATCGCCGGCATGAAGGCGCAGGGCCTTGGGCGTGACGAGCTCCCGGAGGCTGCTCATGACGGGGAGGCCATGAGCCCTTGGAGCCGGATGGCCGCCAGCGACCCGATCACGGTTGCCAGATCCGGGTGGACGGGTCCCAGCGCAGACCCATCATGCCCGCGAGCACGGGCTCGAGGAATGCGATGAGCGCCGCGTGTGCCTCTCGCGTCGTCGGAGGGTCGAGCGCCATCTCCTTCCGCAGTGCCACGTACGGGCGGGCCCATGCCTCGGGTGGCTCCGTGAGCGCCGGCGGCCAGGCATGCGAGGCCCGACGCGCGAAGGTGGCCGTCGCGGCGTCGATGAGCGCATCGCTCGAGAACGCGTGGCGTTGCGCGAACCAGACCATGTCGGCGAGGTCCTTCGCCCGGGTGTTCTCGGTGTCGCGCGGGAGGGTGTAGGCGTGCAGCTTCTCCGCAAACTGCTGGGCGACCGGGTAGACCGGGAACCAGGCACGCTCGAACCCGAGGCGCTCGACGAGCGGGTCGCTCGGGTGGCGCTCGAGCGCGCCGGCCACCGCGTCCCGGGAGCTGATGTCCAGCTTGAAGCGCACGAGCTCGGCGCCGGCGACCCGGGCGACGACGACGAACCGGAGGCCGCCGCCGGGCGGCCCGGGCAGGAGGCGCGGCGGGCCCGCCAGCTCATACGTGAAGGGGTCGTCGATGACGTGGCCGACGGCGGCCGCGATCATCCCGGCTGCCGTGTCGATGCCGGCGTCGATCCGCAGGTCCACGTCCTCGGTGAAGCGGGCCTCGCCCGGGTGCCGCAGCTGGTTCGCGTACCCGCCCTTGAGGACCCACGTCCCCCACGGTGTCGTCGCGAGCAGGCGCACGAGGAACCGGTCGATCGCGACCGTGAGGTGGACCCGCCGCACCGGCTCATCGCCCGCAGCGTCTCGGGCGACGTTGCGCATCCGCGCGAGGAGCGCCTGCCTCATGCCGAGCTCGGTGAGGCGCGGATCGGTCACGGGCGCGCGGTCGTGAACGGGTACAGGCGCCGCAGCCGCGCGATGTCGTCGGCCGTGAGCAGGGCGCGCTCGTGTCCCTCCGCGAACGCGGCCAGCAGCTGGTCCGGGTCGGTACCGCCCTTCGCGCAGTCGGCGAGCGTCCGGGCGAACGACGTCACCCATACGCCGTCGCGCAGCACGCGCTCGGCAGGGCCGATGGCCGAACGGTGGATCGTGTAGCCGGGGCGCGGCTTGAGGCCCGAGCCAGGCGGGACGGTGATGTGGACCGTGCGCGGCAGGACATCGCTGACGCCGTAGAGCTCGAGGGCCGTGTCGTGGCTGAACGTGGCGGACGGCGCCTGGACCGAGAACGCGTAGAAGCCGTCGAGGTGGCTCGCGGGTGTCCCGGCTAGGCGGTAGACGCCGTGGGCGACCCGCTCGACGAGCCCGCGCCGGGCGCGGTCCACGAGGGCCCGCCGGCTGATCCCGGCGGCGGCGGCCTGCGCGGTGCTGAAGTAGCCGTGCTGGGCGGCGGCAAGGTGGAGTAGATCACTCTCTGCCATCACCGAATGTTACGCACCACGTAACAATTGGTCAAGCTCTTCGCATTGACTACTTCACCCGTCATCCCTGACCGGCTCGACGTGACCGTTGGGTAAAAAAAAAAAAAAAAAAAAAAAAAAAAAAAAAAAAAAAAAAAAAAAAAAAAAAAAAAAAAAAAAAAAAATAAAAAAAAAAAAAAAACAAAAAATAAAATAAAAAAAAAATATTTATAAAAAATTAAATAATAAAAAAAAAAAATAAATAATAAATATTATTAAATTGTATAAAATTATATATAAATAAAAATTAAAAAAATATATATAAATTAATTTATATAATAATTTTAAATTTTAATTGTTAAATTTATTATTTTTAAAATTATTTATAAATAAATAATTAATATTATTTATTATTTTAATATTAAATTTTATATATAAAAATTTTATATATAATTTATAAATAAATATAAAATTAATATATTTTTATTAATAATAAATATAAAAAATTATATTATAAATAATATAATATATATAAATTAATTATATAAAATAAAAATAAAATAATATTAGGCATGGCCGATGATCCCGCCCACTGCCCGGCAACAAAGAGCCGGACCGCGGTGGTCCGGCTCTGGTGTGGAGACTGGTCGGGGCGAGAGGGATAGCCCCTCCCTAACTCAGCGATCGCTCAGCTTCCTGATGGTCAACGCCACGCCGCGGCAGCCGCCGGTGCCCCTCGAGCTGGTCCGCAGCGCATGACGCGACGGTCGTCCCGCTCCGCCGAGCGCGCCACCGACCGCGAGGTCGGGGTGGTCGCGGCCGTCCTGGTCGCCGGGTCGGAGAAGGCCGCCGCCCACCGCCTCGGCCTGTCGCCCTCGACGGTGAAGCACCACCTGGCGAATGCGCGGTCCAAGGTGGGGGCGACGACGACGGCGCAGCTGGTGTGGATCCTCGCTCCTCGGTTGCCCGAGCCGGAGGGCATGGCCCAAACGGACGAATGACGGCAGCTCGAGGCGCGGTCGCGCTATCGGGACCGCGCGAACCAGTCGTAGATCGACGCGGGGCCGTTGTAGACGCCGCCAGCCCGAGTCCGCTGACGGGTGACTTCTCGAGACCGGCGGCAAGAGTCGCTCAACTGTTGGTGACCCGTGTACAGGGTCCGTTGACGCTCAGACTCGCAAGAGTACAATGACCTGTATTCAACGGTCCATTTGGACCGTTCGCTGTCTCGAGCCCCGAGCGAGGTGCGAGGGCGATGCGTCGACTCCTGATTTCGCCCGTCGTCATGGCCTAGGCCCCCGCGAGAGGACCGCGAGAGAAAGGGTCAGTGCTCATGGAGAAGGCAATCCGGTTCAGGATTTTGGGATCCCTCGCCGTTGCGGCGGCGCTGGCGCTCCCAACTGGACCGGCGATGGCTGCCGAGTCCAGCACGGCGCAGGCGTACACGTGCACCGGTGGCGACATCCCGTCAGGCAACTACCGCAGCATCACGGTCACGGGCCCCTGCTCCGTACCGGCCGATGCCGTGATCAGCGTAGTCGGGAACGTGAACGTCAGGGCCGGTGCCCAACTAGACGCGCAAAGCGCGCCCTCGGCGATCACCGTCGGACGCAACGTCACCGCGGCTGCGGGCTCGCTGCTCGGCCTGGGCTGCCAGCCGCCCTCGCTCACCGGAAACTCGGCACATGAGTGTGCCGTCGATCCGGAAGGACACTCCACCATCATCGTCAACGGAAACGTCACGGCAACCGACGCCGCTGCCGTTCTGTTGAACGGGATTACGGTCGAGGGGAACGTCACCCTGATCGGGGGAGGCTCGGCGATCCCCTGGTCGATCAAGAACAACACGATCGACCGCAACCTCACGGTGGGGGGGCAGACGACCGATTGGCTCGGCGTGCTCTTCAACACGATCGGTGGGAACGCGACGTTGATCGGCGTGAAGGTGACCGACGTTCACCCGGGCGCACCCGGCGTCTACATCGTTCGCAACACGATCGGGCGGAACCTCATCTGCTTGGGATTGACCCCGGGAGTATCCGGAGGTTTCGTCCCCGGCAGCGTCAACGTCGTCGGCCGTCACGCGATCGGTCAGTGCGCATCCCTGGTCTGACCTCGTTGGTCTGACCTCGTTCGGGCCATGTCCGTCCGCCATCCTCTGGGCCCCCAGCGTGTGGCGGACGGCGCCCGGCCCCCAACCGGCCTCGACCGTGAAGCACCACCTGGCGAACGCGCGGTCCAAGGTGGGCGCGGAGACGACGGCGCAGCCGGTGTGGATCCTGGCGCCGCGGCTGCCCGAGCCCGAGGGTGTGGCCGAAGCGGACGAGTAGCAGCCTCCTTGACGCAGTCGTTGGGCTCCTGGTTTGGACCTCCACTATCGGACGTGGGCGGTGGTGACTCCGCCGCCGGGAGTTCCGCCTCAGCGCGAGACGCGTCGCTGGCCACGCAGGCCGGTCGTGGCTCCGACCCACGGCCCCCGAGTACTTCGCCTATGGCGATCTTCGCTTGGGATTACGCGTCCACTTGGTCGACCTGGTTGCCGCAATGGGTCAATTGCACAGCTGACGCGATGGGACGATAGTTGGCGCCCGGCCTGCATGGTCATTGGAAGGAGCGTCCCGACAGTGTTCAAGATCAGCCAGGGCATGGAGATCGAGCGGCCCGCGGCGGTCGTGTGGCCGTACCTCGCCGCTCTCGAGCAGGTGCCCCTATGGGAGCACGGCATCCTGGACGTCAAGCAGATCGACCAGGGACCCCTCTTCGTCGGGATGCGGTTCACGGCCGGGCGGGTCTACGCAGGCAAGGCCACGCACCTCGATGGCGACGTTCGGATCGTCGAGGAAGGGCACTTCCTGACCGCGGCCCTCCGGGGTGGTCCTCACGTCGAGTCGATCGTGACCTATACGGTTGACCCTGTCGGGGAGGAGCGGTGCCGGGTCACCTACAGCGCGACGGGCCGCATGCGGTTCCCGCTGAATCTGCTGGACCCGATCTTCCCCGCGGTCGGTCGCGCAGAGACTCGCAAGAACCTCGCCCGGTTGCGCCGCCGGATCCTGGCCGGCGTCCCGGCGACCTCGAACACGCCGACGCCCGACTAGGGGACGCCGGGTCGGAGAAGGCCGCGGCCCACCGCCTGGGCTTGTCGCACTCGACCGTGAAGCACCACCTGCGAATGCGCGGTCCAAGGTGGGCGCAGCCACGACGGCGCAACTGGTGTGGATCCTCGCCCCGCGCCTGCCCGAGCCCGAGGGCGTGGTCCAGACGGACGACTAACGAGCGTCCGCCGGGTATCGTCAGCCCATGGCTCGATGACCGTCGTGTGCCATCGCACGGTGCTGTCGGGCGCGTGCGCCGAGCGATGCACAGCCACGTCAAGAGCGGCAGAAACGACCGCAGATCGAGTCGCGCCCCGGAGATGCGCCCGCGACGCTCGCGGCTTACGCTGCCTTTGTGCTGTGTGGCACTGGGGTGCGGAGGGAGGCAAGGACAGATGTTTCGGACGCGTCTCACGGAACTCGTCGGATGCACACTGCCCATCCAGCAGGCTCCGATGGGCACGGTCTCCTCGCCGCGGCTCGCGGTCGCCGTCGCCGAGGCCGGCGGCATCGGCTCGATCAACACCCTCGCGATGTCGCGGGAGACCCTTCGGCGACGCCTGGACGAGATGCGTGAGCAGACCGATGGTGTGCTCGCGGTCAGCTTCCTCACCAACGACATTGATATCGACGCCGTCGCGGATGGCGCAGCGCGCGCGCGAATCATCGACTTCTTCTGGAGCGATCCTCGGCCTGATCTCGTCGACATCGCCCACCGGGGTGGAGCGCTGGTCAACTGGCAGGTCGGATCGAGGGAGGAGGCGCTCGCGGCGGTTCGAGCCGGCGCCGACATCGTCTGCGTTCAGGGTGTCGAGGCCGGCGGGCACTGCCGCGGCGACAGCCCGCTGCTGCCGCTGCTCTGCGAAGTGCTGGACGCCGTCGATGTGCCCGTCCTTGCCGCGGGCGGTATCGCCGATGCCCGCGGCGTCGCTGCCGCTATCGCTGTGGGGGCATCGGGTGTGCGGATGGGCACTCAATTCATTGCCACGGAAGAATCAGCAGCGCATGCGGACTACAAGGCAGCGGTCGTCGCAGCGGGTGCCAACAGCACGCGGATCACCGACGCGTTCAACAACTGTCCGTTGTGTGCGTCGGCGCCGCGGGCGCGCGTCCTCGTCTCGGCGATCGACGCTGTGGAAGCGATCGACGTCGGCGTGGTCGGGACGATGCAGGGCGTCGACGGGGAGTTGCTACCCGTGCCGCGCCGCTCCTGGGTGCCGCCAACGGAAGACGTGAGCGGACACATCGATGCCATGGCCATGTATGCGGGCGAATCCGTCGTCCTCGTCAACGACATCGTGCCGGCCGCGCAGCTTGCGCGTTCGCTCGCCGAAGGCGCCGAGGGCCTGCTCAGGCAGGCGTGCCCGAGTTGACCTTCGGATCGCCGTCGGAAGTAGCGCCGACCGGCCGCTCCTTGTTCTCTCTCGGCTCCGCTTCTGCTCGAGATCGCCCCGACGGGGCCGCAGCGGTTGATCGGCGCCGGCGCAAGGACCTCACGTCGCCTCCCGGGCGAAACGCAACATCACAGCGGCGATCCACCCGTAGGCAAGCACGATGGCGACGCGTTGCAGCAGCCCCGCGCGCCGTCGAACCGGGTGCACGGCGGCGGATCCCCGGTTCCCGTCGTGCTAGCCCCTAGAGGAACCGTTGGCTCAGAGCCTGGACTGAGCCCCCGGCGCCGAGAGGGCATGGCCCAAACGGCCGAATAGCCACTGCGGCCCGGCCCCCGCACGCTTGGGGGCATGACGGCGCGCTGGTCCGATCCACACCGGCTCCCGGGCCCCCCGGCCTGTTGCGACCCCGGGTACGCCCGCGCCGTCACCCCCGCGGGGGGGCGAGGAATGCGAGAGCGAGCTCCACCTCGCTCATCGGGTCGGCAGGCAACGGCAAGGGCGTCGTGCCCGAGGCCGTGATCGCCGCCTCGATCGCGCTCGATGCCCTGCTGCTGCGCGGCGACCTCGCCGAGCTTCGGGCCGCCGGGATCCGGTTCCGCTCCGGCACCGAGAGCCGCGATCACCCGCGAGCTCCGGGCGATCCCGATCGATGCGCACCACCTCATCGACCACCACTACATCGCCGGGACGGCTCAAGCCCTCCTGCTGGCGGCCCTGGGCGGACGACCCGGCGGGCTTCCCGCAGGCCCGCTACCTCGCCGCCCTCGCACCAGCGCCGCCCGCTCCGGAGGAGACCGTGAACAGCTACCCCGTGCCCAAGGTGCCCTCGGTCGCCACCGTGCCCGCGGGCACCTGGCTGTACGCGACGTCTGCGCTCGAACCCTCGCCCGACAACATCCGGTCGACCCGGGGCGCGACATGCCCTACCTCGGCCAGCCGGCGAGCACGGTCCGCATCGTCGAGTACGTCGATGCGAAGGGCGTCCACCAGGGTCGCGCGATGTTCGCGAAGGCGACCGAGGTCACCACCATCCGCCCGGCACCCGACCTCACGCCGTTCAGCCAGGCGCAGCTCGACGCTGCCGAGAAGCTCGCGGCCGCGGCGGTCAAGGCGGCCGCCGACCGCGCGGCCGCCGCGTACGGAGCGTGCACGTGATGGATAGCCAGCCAGGCTCGATCTGGGGCCGCGAACCTGCGATGGTGCTCGCGCTTGTCCAGGCGGTCATCGCCCTGGTCGTCGCGTTCGGCCTCAGCCTCGCATCCGATCAGATCGGCGCGATCCTCGCCGTCACCGCGGTGATCCTCGGACTCATCACGCGCAGCCGAGTGAGCCCGGCGTCGTGAGGGACGGGTACCTGCGCGGCTCGATCCCACGGACGCCGACGGCACGGCAGGTCGACGTCCTGGCCGCCTTCGTCGCCAGCGGCGGTTCCGTCGCGGATGCGGCCGCGCGGGTCGGCGTCCGGCCCAGCACCGCGAAGCGCCACCTCGCCGATCTGCGGGCCCGGTCGGGCCTCACGACCGAGCAACTGATCTACCGGGGGCGGGCGGAGGGGTGGCTGGTGGTCGCGAGCCTGGAACCAACGCTGGCCTTCGATCACCAGTGACGGCTCCTGCAGTCGTGATGCGCCGGGTCTGCTGTCGGCACCCTACGCCGGGCGCGGCCTGTCAGCCGCCGACGGGAGCCGGTTCGGGACGGCCGAACAGGCCGAGCTGCATCAGCAGACCCAGCTGATCCGGGACGCCCCAGTGCTCGACGATCCGTCCGTCCCGCAAGCGCACCTGGTCGAAGACCGTGATCTCCGCTCGCCGGCCGGTGGCTGACCGGCCGAAGATGCTGCCGGTGTTGAGGCCGCGGCCGGTCGCGCGAATCCAGACCTGGTCACCCTGGGCGACGAGGTCGTCGATGGTCAGCTCGAAGTCGCTGAACCACTCATGCAGCGTACGGATGGTCTCCTTCGTCCCCTCGGCCCCGCCCTTGAGGCCCCGCTGGTGCTCGATCGAGTCGGACGCCACGAGCTCGTCGCAGACGTCGGCATTGCCGCGGGTGAAGCCTTCGTCGAAGAGGCGACGGACCGCCGCGACGTTCCGCTCGATGGTCTCCTGGTCGACGCTCATGGGACGCTCCTCCTGACGGCTCAATAGAGTTATGCTCTAATGACATAGTGTTGTACTCTATCGAGATGCGAGACGTCAAGAGCCCCGCCGGCAGCCTGCGGGCCGAGCAGGCAGCGGTCACGACGCGCCGGATCCTTGATGCGGCGCGCCGGCGGTTCGGCGATGCCGGCTATGCGGCCACGACGCTCCGCGAGATCGCGTCCGAGGCCGGCGTTGCGGTCCAGACGGTCTACGCGGTCTTCGGGTCGAAGGCCAACATCCTGCGCGCCCTGCGCGAGTCGGTCGTGACCGATCCGGCGGCGTCTGAGGCGTTCGCCGCCGCCCTCGCGGCCCAGGACCTTGACGAGGCCCTGGGCTCGTTCGCGCGGTCGATCCGTCTGCGCTGGGAGGCAGGACATGATGTCGTGATGATCAACATGAAGGCGGCGGCGGCGAATCCAGACATCCGTGCCGAGGTCGCGGCTGCGGAGGCGGCGCGGGGCGGCGGAATCGCGCGCCTGTCGCAGCGCCTCAGCGAGCTCGATCGCGGGCTCGATCCTCGACGCGTCGAGGCGCTCCTCGATGCCCTGACGCTCACGGCGGTGTACGAGCAGCTCGTGGCGAACCACGGCTGGTCCTCGGACGACTACGAGTCCTGGCTCGCGGGTGCCCTCCGCAGGGACGTCCGGGCCTCGACGCAGGCCATCGACCAGGGGGTCCCGCGATGACCACCACGCAGCCGCCCTCGGCATCGGGCGAGTCGCCTCCGACCGAACCGCGCCCGATCCGCCAGCCGTCCCCGCCGACCGGAACGCTTCGCGCACTCCTGGGGCTGCCCGTCCACCTCTACCACGCGCATCTCGGTGGCCTCCTGGGCCACCGGTTCCTGCTGCTCGTCCACACGGGCCGCAAGTCGGGGCTGCCCCGCGAGACGGTCCTCGAGGTCGTGCGATACAACCCGGCCACCCGGGAGTCCGTCGTTGCCGCTGGCTGGGGCCGGAGGACCGGATGGCTCCACAACGTCGAGGCCGGGCTGGCCCACGAGGTTCGGACCGGCCGGCAGCGTTTCACGCCAGCCTGGCGCATCCTCCCGCCAGACGAGGCAGAACGGATCTTCGCCGACTACGAGCGCCGCAACCGGCTCATCGCACCGATCATTCGGGCGGTATTGAGCCGTCTCCTGGGCTGGCGCTACGACGGCACGTCCGCCGCCCGTCGGCGGGCAGTCGAACAGCTCTCGCTCGTGGGCTTCCGACCGCAGCCCGATAGGGAACCTGCTCCCCAGGCCTAGCACCCGAGGGTCCCGCCCGGCGCCGGACCGACCCGATCGCCGCAGAGTTGGGACGCGGCCTTCGGGGCTGGGGACCAGCCAATCTCGATTGGTCAGCCTGGTCGGGGCGAGAGGGCTTGACCCCGCAGAACCTACCTCATCGACTTGGGCTCAGCCGGAGGCGAGGAGTTCGTCCACCTCGCGACGCAGGTCCCCGAGCCGGGTGCCGACCATATCCCACACCAGCATGTCGTCGACGCCGGCGTAGCCGTGGATCAGGATGTTGCGGAACGCGATGATGCGCCGATGGTCGCTGATCCGGCCGGCGGTCTCCGGGTCGACCTTCGCCAGCTGGCCGAGCGCCTCGCCGATGACCTCGAACTGGCGCTCGACCGCGGACCGCACCATCGCATCGGCGGCGTACGTGTCGTAGTCCAGGCCGGTGGTGAAGTCCGCGATCAGCGCGGCGGCCTGCCGCATGTCATAGAGGTAGGCCTTTGCCTCACGCGGCATAGAGCAGCGTCCTTGTCCGCTCGATATCGGCCTTGATGTACGGGTTGCGGACGGCCGAGGAGGCCACGAGGTCAACCTGGCGGCCGAAGAGAGCCTCAAGCGCTTCGCGGAGGCCAAAGTAGGCGTCCGCGTACCCGCCCACCGGCAGCGCCTCGAACTCGACGAGCAGATCGACGTCGCTCCGTTCGGGATCGAAGTCCTCTCGGGCGGCCGACCCGAACACGAACAAGCTGTGCACGCGGTACCGTCGGCACAGATCCTCGAGTGCGGCACGGTGGTCGTCGATAAACGGGCTCATGTCGGTGGCTCCTCGCTCGAAGAGTACCCGAGGCCGGATCCCACGACGACGGCTGGCGATGCGCGGCAGCGAGACACGAAGGAGCCCTCCTCGCCACGAGAAGGGCTCTGGACCGGATGACAGCTGGATCTGGTCGGGGCGAGAGGATTTGAACCTCCGACCTCATCGTCCCGAACGATGCGCGCTACCAAGCTGCGCCACGCCCCGACCGAAAGTGCCCGCTGAGGGGCCGGGGAATGATAGCGCATGCTGCCTCGACCATCGAGCGGGCGGCCGGATGGCACCAACCTTGGCGCCCGGACGCGACCCGCCTAGGCCCCGGACGCGACCCGCCTGGTCCCCGGGCGCGACCCGCCTAGGCCCCGGGCACCGGCACCCTACTGGGCCTCAGGTGCGACACAGGTCCAGCGCATCGTGAGCTCGAAGGTCGGCGGCCAGGGGTCGTTCGGGATCTCGAGGTTGACGTAGGTCAGTCCGGAGCCGCCATACGGGTCTGCGAAGCGGGTGCCCTGGATGCGCGCGCTGCCCGACAGGCCCGTCTCGGTGAGCTCCATCACCCGGTAGTCATAGACCCCCAGGAATGAGAGCGGAGGCTCGGCGAGGGTGGCCCCGTCCGGCGCGGTGTACTCCAGGTAGGGGGCGGGCCGCTCCGGGACGTTCGGGGGCTCGAACGAGGGCCGGGGCTGGTCAGGCTGTGATGCGAGCGCGGGTGCTGGGGCGGCCCAGGTGTAGGTCTCGCCCGTTGCCACGTTCCGCAGGTCGAGCATCGGCACGCCATTGGCCCGCGGGTTGACGACTGCCACCGAGTCGGGGTCGCCGACGACCGGACGACAGCTGACCGGCACGTCCACAGTCGAGCTGAGGGGCGGGCCAAACGCCAGCCGGACCGTGCCGCCGTAGGTGGGCGAACCACTTCCGGCAGCGACGGTTGCGGCGCCCACGGAGTAGGCGACCCAGCCCGCGACGAAGACCAGGCTCCAGCGCCACGGCGAAGGGCGGCCCCCCGAGTTCGGCGATTCGTCGGGACGGCGGCGGGCGGAGTAGACAAGGATGACGAGCGCGCCCGCGAGGGTCAGCACAGCCCCGATGCCCATGGACCAGCCGGGGGCCGGGCGCCCCAGGAACGGGTCGGCGAGACCCGCCAGCTGGTAGCGCATGTCGATCGTGGCCTGGTGGAAGGCGAACGCGCCAATGCCGAGGGCCACGAGCACGATCAGGACGTCTGCCCCGCTGACCCGGAGTCCGCGGTCCGCCATCACCCCAATCCTCGATCCGTGGGTCGCCGATGCCTGCGCAGAATGCGCGCCAGGAGCACACGGCGACAGGGCCGGACGGATCGCCTCGCGTCACTCGATCGCCGCAAATCACTCGATCGCCTCGACCCCTTGACGCAATTCCGACCTATTCGCTAGGATATGCGCCATCCGAAGGGGAGTACCCCTCCAAGCGCGTCGGCGTCAATACGATCCACTGGTTGTGGATCCGCCGTCGCCAGCCGGCCGAACTGTGCCGGCTGGGGAAGACCATCGGGCTGTAGTTCGCACAGCCTGGAGGTCCGCGTCAACTTGTCACCTGATCTCATCGCCCTGGTCGTGCTGGGTGCCGTCATCGTCGGCATGCTCGCGCTCGACCTGTTCGTCTTCCACCGCAAGGCCCACGAGGTCTCGTTGCGTGAGGCCGCTGCCTGGAGCGTGGTCTGGATCACCCTCGGCCTGGCCTTCGGCGGGTTCGTCTGGCTGACCCGCGGGTCCACGGCGGGCGGCGAGTACCTCGCCGGCTACGTCATCGAGAAGTCGCTCTCGATGGACAACGTGTTCCTGTTCGCGATGCTGTTCACGTACTTCGCGGTCCCCTCGGTCTACCAGCACCGCGTGCTGTTCTGGGGCGTCGTTGGCGCGATCGTGTTCCGGGCGATCTTCATCCTCGCCGGGGCCGCGCTGCTGGAGTCGTTCCACTTCCTGATCTACGGGTTCGGCATCCTGCTGCTCCTGACGGGCATCAAGATGTGGCGCTCGACGGGCCACTCGGTGCACCCTGAGAAGAACCTCGTCCTGCGCCTGGTCCGGCGCGTGATCCCGATCACGCCCGACTACCACGGCCAGAGCTTCTTCGTCCGCCACAAGGGCGCGCTGATGGCGACCCCGCTGTTCGCGGTCCTGGTGGTGGTCGAGACGACAGACATCATGTTCGCGATCGACTCGATCCCCGCGATCTTCGCGATCACGACGGACCCGTTCATCGTGCTCTCGTCGAACCTGTTCGCGATCCTGGGCCTGCGGGCGCTGTACTTCCTGCTGGCCGGGATGATCGGCCGGTTCGTGTACCTCAAGCAGGGCCTGGCGGCGCTGCTGGTGTTCGCCGGCGCCAAGATCCTGGTCGCCGACATCTACAAGATGCCGGTTGCAGTGTCGCTGGGCGTGATCATCGCGATCCTGGCCGTGTCCATCGGCGCCTCGCTCTGGGCGACCCGTCGCTCCGGCGGCGGTGACGCGGCGTCCCCCATCGCGCCGCATGCCGAGGGTGCGGAGGGCGCCGCATGAGCGGAAGCCCGATGAGCCCGGCCGCACGCGTGAACCGCGTCCTCCTGGTCCTGATCACCGCCGTCGTCGTCGTGTCGATGA
Organism: uncultured Chloroflexia bacterium; assembly: GCA_963748625.1. Classification (GTDB taxonomy): domain Bacteria; phylum Chloroflexota; class Limnocylindria; order Limnocylindrales; family CSP1-4; genus CAIXZV01. The sequence goes on from CAVVJT010000007.1 coordinate 839,192, forward strand.
CGCTCGGTTCCGTCCTCTGACCTCCCCCACTCCACCAACCAGCTTCGAAAGGAGCAGACCGATGACCTCCAACATGGCCCTCCGCTGCCCCAAGTGCGCAGGCGAGATGGCCTCGTACGAACGCAGCGGCATCCACGTGGAGCAGTGCCGCGAGTGCCGCGGGATCTTCCTCGACCGCGGCGAGCTCGAGCGCCTCGTCGATGCCGAGGGCGGCGCCTGGGTCGGGCCCCAGCCCGGCGTGCCGGCCGGAGCGCGGCATGCTGCGCCCATGCCGGTGCCGCCGGCGGGCTACCCGATGCCGCATGCGGGCTATCCGGGACCACAGGCGGGCTATCCGGGACCACAGGCGGGCTATCCGGGACCACAGGCGGGCTATCCGGGACCACAGGCGGGCTATCCGGGACCACAGGCGGGGTATCCGGGACCACAGGCGGGGTATCCGGGACCACAGGCGGGGTATCCGCCGCAGCCCCGCTCGGACTGGGACTCCGACGACGACGACCGTGACGATCGCCGGGGGTTCGATCCTCGTAGCTCGTCCGGGCGACCGTCAAAGAAGCGGTCACTCTTCAGCGACCTGCTCGAGGGTCTCGGCGACTGAGGGCCGCCGTCCGCGGACGGCCCCTGTACCAGAGGGGCGGCGCCTCCCGCCCGGTCCTGACCCTGACGGGCGCACCGGGGGCCGGCACCGCCCCTCCCATTTCTTCTCGGATCCACCTCCCGCTCGGAGCACCTGCCATGCTGAATGACAGCCTTCGCCTTGGGCGCCTCCGGGGCATCTCCATCGGGGTGCACTGGAGCGTGGTCTTCATCGGCGGGCTCCTCGCGTGGGGCCTCGCGACCCGCATCCTTCCCGGCGCGGCACCTGGTCAGCCGTCGGCCGCCTACTGGACCTCCGGCATCCTCGTCGCGGTCATGTTCTTCGCATCCCTCCTCGCGCACGAGCTCGCCCACGCGTACTTCGCCGTTCGGGCCGGCGTCCGCGTCGAGGGCATCACCCTGTGGCTCCTCGGGGGCGTGGCCAAGCTCGACGGGAATGCCCCGACGCCGGGGCACGATCTCCGGATCGCCGCCTCCGGGCCGCTCGTGAGCGGTGCGCTCGGCGTGGCGTTCGCCGGCGTGGCCGTGGGGCTCGCGGCCGGCGGAGCGGCGCCGCTCATCGCCGAGGCCGCCGCGTGGCTCGCGCGCGTCAACCTGGTGCTCGCGGTCTTCAACCTGCTGCCCGGCGCCCCGCTCGACGGGGGCCGCATCGTGCGGGCGGTCGCGTGGCGCCTCGGCCGGGACCGGCTCCGGGCCTCGCTCCTCGCGACTCGGCTGGGTCGGCTGCTCGGCTTCGGCCTGGTTGCCTTCGGCATGGTCGAGCTCATCGTGGGGGCAGATCTCGGCGGGATCTGGACGATCGTGATCGGCCTGTTCCTGACCGGAGCGGCGGCCGCGGAGCGCGATCACGAGGTGACCCGGAACGCGCTCGACGGGCTCCTCGTGCGCGACGTCATTGGGCCGCCGCCCGTCCGCGTCCCGGCCGGGTTCACCGTGGACCTGTTCGCCGACTCCGTCCTGGCGGGAAAGGGCCAGACCGCCGCCCTCGCCGTCGAGGCGGGTGGCGAGGTGCTTGGCGTCGCCGGCCTTGCCGAGGCCTCTGCCCTGCGAGGCGCGCGGCGGCGCGAAGCGCGCGTCCGGGACATCACGGTGCCGCTGTCCTCGGTGCCGGTGGTGGACCGCGACGAGCCGCTCCTCCCGGCGCTCGAGCGAGCGGCGGGCGCGGCGGCTTCGGGCGCGGCCGCTTCGAGCGCGGCCCGGCGCGAGCCCGCCGGGAACTACCTCCTTGTGATGGCCGAGGGCGAGGTCGTCGCGCTGGTGTCACCTGCCGACGTTGCCCGGACCGTGGCTGCTCGTGGTGCGTCATTGACGGCTGCAGCGACCGGGACGCCGGCGGAGAGGACCGCGGGCCGGTAGCCCAGGGCTCACCGGGAGGTGGAGCGCGGCGCGTTCCCGCCACTCCTCTCCGACCACTCCTCTCCGGCCACAACGACCCGCTGGTCCCCCGGCGGGTCGTGGCACCTCACCTGCTGAAGGCGTCGATCTGGGACCGGCAGTACGATCCGACCCGTTCGGCACAGAGACCGGCAGCCGCCGCTCGCCGACACCAGGGGATAGCCCTCCGCCATGTCCGACCTTCACGGCCGCCGTTCGCGGCTCGCCGGCGTCGCCGCACTCGCGATCGCGAGCTCCCTGGCGCTGGGCGCCTGCAATGGCGAGATCGAGCTGCCGTCATTCGAGCTGCCGTCGTTCGAGCTTCCGTCCATCGGGCTGCCGTCGTTCGAGCTTCCGTCGGAGAAGCCGACCAAGCCGCCGAAGCCCACGAAGCCGCCGAAGCCGACGTCGGCCCCGACCGAGGAGCCCACGCCGGAGCCCACCCCCGAGCCGACGCCGGAGCCCACCCCCGAGCCGACGCCGGAGGCCACCCCCGAGCCGACGCCGGAGCCCACCCCCGAGCCGACGCCGGAGCCCACCCCGAGCCGACGCCGACTGCCAACCCGACGCCCGTCGTGACGCCGTCTCCAAAACCGGAAGCCACCGCCTCGCCCAGTCCGTCGCCCAGTCCGAGCCCGTCGCCGAGCACGACCTCAGAGCCCACGCAGAGCCCGGAGCCGACCGCTGAACCCAGCCCCGAGCCGAGTCCATCGCCGACCGGCCCGTATGGCCCCGGCGCCGGCGTCGATCTCCCGCCGCAGATGCTGTTCCTCCTGGGCGTGGTCGGTGTGGGCCTGCTCATCCTGCTGTGGCTGCGGCTGCGCGCAGGCCCGACTCCACCGCCTGACGGCGGCCAGGAAGGCACCGGTGATCCGCCCGCTGGCGCTCCGGGCGACGGGCCGACGGCACCGCCCCCGCCACCGGTTCCGCCCGTGCCCCCGGCGACCGTGCAGGTGTTCCCGGTGCCGCCGCCTCAGGACGATGCGCCCACGACCGCGATCGAGCCCGTCGGCGAGCCCGTCGGCAATCCCGCCGACCCCGATGATCTCGGGTCGCTGGTCGATCGCCGCGACAACGCGGACCGCTGACCGCTGACCGCCCTCGAATCGAAAGACCCGCCGGTCGCCCGGCGGGCCTCCGTTCCCCCCTGCTGAGGATCAGTACTGGAAGAGCAGCTCCCGGTACTTGGGCAGCGGCCACAGCTCGTCGGGCACGAGCGTCTCGAGCGTGTCGGCAACGGCGCGGACGGCGTTCTGGGCCGGGATGACCTCGTCCACGTAGACGCGGGCCTCGGCCGGCACCGAGTCGGCCGAGTGGGCCTTGTGCTGGACATGCTCGAGGTCGTGGATCCGGTCAACGAGATCGTCCACCAGCCCCACGACCGCATCGGTGATGTGCGTGACGCCCTTGGACGTTCCCGCTGCGGCCAGCCTGCCGAGGTAGGACACCGCGGCCGGCAGGATCATCGTCTTGGCGATGTCCAACGTGGTGTTGGCCTCGATGTTCTGGACCTTGACGTACTTCTCCCAGGCGATGTCCGCGCGTGCCGTGAGCTCGCGCTCGGACAGGACGCCGAAGGAGGCGAAGAGATCGATGGCCTTCTGGGTCGTCAGCGCGGGCAGCGCGTCAACCGTGGTGCGGTTGTTCGGGAGGCCGCGGCGGGCCGCCTCGGCGTGCCACTCCTCGGAGTAGCCGTTGCCCTCGAACAGGACCTGCTTGTGGCCCTGGGCGATGGCGGACAGGATGCCCTCGAGGCCGTCCATGTCCCCGGCCGACAGCTTCTCGAGGTCATCGGCAAGGGTCTTGAGCGAGTCCGCGACGGCGGTGTTGAGCACCGTCTGCGGCCAGTAGATCGGGGCGGACGAGCCCACCGCGCGGAACTCGAACTTGTTGCCGGTGAAGGCGAACGGCGAGGTCCGGTTGCGGTCGGTGGCATCACGCGGCAGGACGGGCAGCGAGGTCGCGCCCAGCTCCACGTGGCCGCCCTTCTTGGACGCGGACGCGGCGCCCTGCTCGATCTGCGCGATGACGTCCTCGAGCTGGGAGCCCAGGAAGATCGACATGATCGCGGGCGGGGCCTCGTTCGCACCGAGGCGGTGGTCCTGGCCGGCGTCGGCGATGGACGCGCGCACGATGTCGGCGTGGACGTTGACGCCCCGGATGACCGCGAGCAGGAACGCGAGGAACTGCGCGTTCGCGTGCGGATCGGTGCCCGGGTCGAGCAGGTTCTCGCCCTCGTCGGTGGACATCGACCAGTTGTTGTGCTTGCCCGACCCGTTGACGCCGGCGAACGGCTTCTCGTGGATCAGCCAGGCCAGGCCGTGCTGCGGGGCGAGCCGCCGCATGGTCTGCATCACCATCATGTTGTGGTCCGACCCGACCGAGGTGGGCTCGTATACGGGCGCCATCTCGAACTGGGCCGGGGCGACCTCGTTGTGGCGGGTCTTGGACGGGATGCCCAGCCGCCACAGCTCGCGGTCGAGATCCATCATGAACGCGAGGATGCGCTCGCGGATGGAGCCGAAGTACTGGTCCTCGAGCTCCTGGCCCTTCGGTGACGGGGCACCGAAGAGGGTGCGGCCCGTGAGCAGCGAGGTCGGGGCGCTGCTCCGCGAGCCGGCGGTCGACCAGGAAGTACTCCTGCTCGGGGCCGATGTTGGTGAACACCCGGTTCGCCGAGCTGTTGCCGAACCAGCGCAGCACACGCAGCGCCTGCTTGCCGAGGGCCTCCTGCGAGCGCAGGAGCGGGATCTTGTGGTCGAGCGCCTCGCCGGTGAAGGAGACGTACGCCGTGGGGATGGTCAGCGTGACGCCGTTGGGCTCCACCTGGAGGAAGATCGGCGAGGTCACGTCCCACGCGGTGTAGCCGCGGGCCTCGAAGGTGGCGCGGATGCCGCCGCTCGGGAAGCTCGACGCATCGGGCTCGCCCTGGAGCAGGTTCTTGCCGGAGAACTCGGCGATCGTGCGGCCCTCGCCCTGCGGGGTTCAGGAACGAGTCGTGCTTCTCTGCCGTCGCGCCGGTCATCGGCACGAACCAGTGCGTGTAGTGGGTGGCGCCGTGCGCCATCGCCCACTCCTTGACCGCGTGTGCCACTGCATCGGCGATGACCGGATCGAAGGGCTCCTGGCCATCGACGGTACGGCGCAGCCGGCGGAAGATCGGCTTGGCCAGGTACTGGCGCTGCGCATCCTCACCGAAGACGTACTGGCCGTAGATGTCGGCGCCGCCGTCCTCGAGGTAGTTCTCGGTCGATTCGACGGTGTGGTTCGCGATCGCCTGCGATGGCCGTTGCTCGTGCGGTCATGGGTCTCCTGCCGGGCTGCTGAAGGGGCGAGGGTGAATGATTGCGGGGTTGGTGTCAGAAGGCATCCAGGTAGCGGTTGAGTTCCCTTCCGGTGACCTGGGCGCGGTCATCGTCCAACTCCGGCCGCTTGGCCGCGACGTAGTTGGACAGGACGTGGTCGCCGAGCTCCAGGTCGTCCAGGGCCGGACCCGGGCCCGCAGGACGCGCACCCAGCTGATGCCCGGAGTGGCATCAGTGGCAGGGGCGTCCGCCCCGACGGAGATCGCTGCCGGGAGGATCGCTGCCGGGAGGATCGCTGCCGGGAGCTCGCGGAGCGTGGGCACGCGGGAAGCCTACGCGAACTGGTCGGCGGCTCGCGGTCGCGTGGCGCGGTCGCCGGGTGCGGTCGCCGGGTGCGGTCGCCGGGTGCGGCCGCGTGGCGCGCCAGCCGCCCAGCGGGCCTTGTGTGCAGGGAAGCGCGCAGTCGTCCCGCTGGCCGGGCCGCGCAGGGTGATTCGGCGCTGAACAGGTCTCTGTCGCCCGCTGGACGGGACGAGTGTGCGGAATCATGCACGTACGGCCCGCTGGCCGGGAGCTGGCCCGGGCTGGCCGGGAGTTGGCCCGGGCTGGCCGGGAGTTGGGGCCAGGGCAGGCCGGGATCTGTACGGCCCGCTGGCCGGGAGCTGGCCGGGAGTTGGGGCCCTGGCCAGGGTCCGGACGATGCGGGCGCTTCAGGCCCTCCGGGCCGCCACCAGGTCCTCGAGCACCCGCCCGAACTCCCGCTGCACGTCAACGTAGCGGTCCGTCCGCATGACCAGCGCGACCTGCCCGTCGGCGGTGACCCGGGCCCAGACCCGGCGACGCGGCATCCAGAACGTGATGAGCAGGCCCGTGATCAGCAGACCGAACGCCGTCCACACGATCCCCTGCCCCGGATCGCGTTTGGCAATGAGCAGCGTGAACTCGCCGAAATCGCGCAATTCGATCGAGAAGTCCGTCCCGCCGGGCTGGGCGGTGTCGCCGCGGACGAGCACCACGGGCTCCAGGCCCTCGACCGCCGGCGATCCGTCCGGGTTCACCTCGCCCGACGCCCGGAACGGCAGGACCAGGAGGACGCCCACCCCGTCGGCGTCGCGCTGGAGCAGGAGCTGCAGGACCACGTCGCGGCCGGGCACCGCGAACTCGGCGAACGGGGAGCCGGCCGCCTGGTCGGTCATCGGGATCGGGCCGGTCCAGAGGGGATCGCCGCCTGCGTCGCGGATCACCAGCACCGGCGCCGGCCCGAAGCCGTTCTGGTGGAACGTGTAGCCGCCGGCCGCGAGCGGGTCGTTGACGCGGATCAGCTTGCGGGCCAGCAGCGCGCCATCCTGGTAGACCTCGAGGTCCGTGGTGAAGTCGGTCGGCCTGCCCGTGTCGAACCCGGGAGCCTCGAAGCCCAGGTTGCGCACCAGCAGCAGGCCCGGCGTCCCGATCGCCTGGACGGTCATCGTCTCGCCCTCTGCCACCACGAGGCCCTGCTCGTCCCCGAACCGCGAGGTCACCGCCGCCGCGACCAGGAACAGGATCAGGCCCAGGTGGGAGATCAGGGTGGCGAGCTTGGTCCAGCGGTTGCGGTCGCCGTAGACGTAGGTCGTGCCGTCGTGGGTCGTGCCGTCGTGGGTCGCGCCGTCGTCGGTCGTGACGCCGTCGGTCGTCTCCTTCCGGACGACGAACCGGTGCCGCCGGAGCACCTCGGCCAGCGCGTCGGCCGACACCCCTGCCATGAGCGCCCGATCCGGCAGCGTGGGGTCGAAGAAGGGGTCGGGCTGGACCACGCGGATCTCCGCGGACGAGCGCCACAGGCGCGGGGTCCGGTCGATGGTGCAGGCAATGATCGAGAGGATCAGCACCACCACGCCGATGCTGAACCAGACCGACGTGAAGACCTGGAAGAGCTGCAGCCGCTCCAGGAGCGAGACGATGTCCGGCCCGAGCGTCGGCTCGTACAAGGCCCGGAGCTTGTCCATCTCGTTCGCGTAGTCCGTCGCCGAGCGGAACGCGAACCCCGGCAGCTGCTTGAGGATCATGCCCACGACCGCGAGCAGGGCCAGGGCGATGATCTGGAGGACCGCGAAGTCCACGGAGGTCAGCAGACCCCAGATCGCATCGGCGATGCGCGCGAGCGGATTGGGGGTGGGACGTGCGGGACGCGCCGCGCGACCCGCGGCCACCATGGTGCGGTCGTCGGTCACCGGCGGATGCTACACCGGCTCGTCCGAACCCCCGGTGCCCCGGCCTGCGGGCAGCGCGCCACCCACATGGAAGGGCATCGACTCACCGCGTGCGTCCGCCCCCCGCGGCGCGCCGGACACCCGGTCACGCCCGCCGCGCTTCGAGCGGTACATCGCCTCGTCCGCCTGCTCCAGCAGCCCGTTCACGGCCACACCGTCGTGCGGATACGACACGATGCCTACCGAGACGGTCGTCGGCACGGGCGCGCCATCCAGCACCAGGGAAGCCTCGGCGATGCCCTGCCGGATCTGCTCGGCCACCACCCAGCCGCCGGTCGGGTCGGTCTCGGGCAGAAGCACCACGAACTCGTCGCCACCGAACCGGGCGCCGGTGTCGATCTTGCGGATACGGGACCGGATCACCTCCCCGGCGGTCCGGAGGGCCGCGTCTCCCGCCCGATGGCCGTGCCGGTCGTTGATGCCCTTGAGGTCGTCGAGATCGATCATCAGCACGCAGAAGGCCCGTCCGGTCCGCTCGCTCCGGCCCAGCTCGCGCTCGAGCGCCGCGAACACCGACCGCCGCGTGCGCAGCCCGGTGAGGTCGTCCTCGGTGGCCCGCCGGATGACCTCGTGGCGTGCGCGCCGGTGCTCCGCGGCCAGCGCCATGCCGACGTAGCCCACGAGGAACACGACAGCGAGGTTGACCGCGACCAGCGCGACCGCGAGGGGTGTCAGCGGGTTGGGTCCGCCGATGGCGACGGCTGCCAGGTACGCGATTCCTGCGGACGCGGCGACGACGACGGTGGTCCGCTCCGACACCACGACCGACGCACCGGCGACAAGCATCGCGAACACCGCCGTGAAGGGGCTCAGCGCACCGCCCGTCATGCCGACCAGGAGGCCGGCGAACAGCAGCCCCAGCACCCCCTCCGACGTGAGGACGAGCGGATCGGGCCGACCGCCGGGCAGCAGCTCATGGACGATGAAGACGTAGACGCTGGCGATGGCGAGGAGGACGACGATCAGTGCCGCGCGATCGGCCCACAGGTTGGTGGCCGCCACGACCGCGGCGACGACGAACAGGAAGAGCCATGTGCCGACGCGCAGGACCCGGTCGAGCGCGGCGGGCCGCAGGTCACCCTCGGTGATGGAGTCCGTGCCGGCCCTCGCGTCGGCGTTGGCCTCGGCCCTGGCGTCGGCCTGTGCCGTCAGCGGGTGCGCACGATCGTGCAGGCGATGGCCCACGGGCGGCGCGAACGTGGCGAAGACGGCAAGCGCGCCGAGCAGCACGACAAGCCCCACCGCCAGGACGTTCTGCAGTTCCACCTGATCGAGACCCCCGGGTGCGGACACGCCTCTCCCGTGACGCGTCCTGAGCGGATCGTACGACGCCGGGCGCTCCGGGTCACGCACCGCTGCGACATGGTGGTGTACGGAGGCGCCAACCCGTGCCGGGCGGACGCTCAGCGAGGGGCCGGCTGGCCCGGGGCCGCAGGCGCCTAGCGCGTCCCCCACTGGTAGGACTGCTTCATGAGCCGCAGGTAGACGAAGGTCTCCGTCTCGCGGACGCCCGGAATCTTGCGCAGCTTCTCCGAGAGGAACTGGAGGAGCGCCTCGTTGTCCTCCGCGACTGCCTCCACCAGGATGTCGTAGGCGCCCGCCGTCACGACGACGTAGTCAGTCTCGGGGAAGGCGGCGAGCGCCTCGGCGACCTCGATCAGGCGGCTGGCCTCACAGCGGATCCCGATCATCGCCCACTGCTGGAAGCCGAGCTTGAGCGGGTCGGTGACGCCGACGACCTGGAGGATCCCCCGCTCGATCAGGCGGTTGGTGCGGGCACGAACGGCTGCCTCGGAGACGCCCAGGTCCGCGGCGATCTGCGTGAAGGGGCGGCGGCCGTCCTCCTGGAGGTGCTCGATGATCCGCTTGTCGAGCTCCGAGATGTCGTACATCCGGTTCCGGCGGTCAGTCATCGCCGCGCGCTCCGGCGCGGGGCGATCGGCGAGAGCGCGCACGTGATGACGCGGGGGGCGCGCAGGTCGACGGGACGCATCATGGCGTCTCCGGCGTGGGGCGCCGCGGGTTGGAGGAGTTGGCGCCGGGCCGGGATGCTACCACTGCGGGACGGCCGCTGCGACGAGGAAACCCAACGGGCGGGACACGCGAAAGCCGGGGTGGTGCTCGACTGCTCAGCCCCGGTCGAGCAGCTCCAGGACCGGGGCGAGGGCCGCGACCGAGGCCTCGGTGATCGGATCCACCACCAGCTGCACATGCCCGATGCCCTGCCGGGCGTAGGCGCGCAGCTCCTCGGCCAGGTGCTCCGCCGAGCCCGTCGAGCGGCGCAACCGACATCTTCTCGGACGTGTCGCCCATCACCCGGCCCGTGCCGCCCGGCATCCGCACCAGCACCGCGACCGTGCGCTCCACCATCGACGGATCGCGGCCCGCATCGAGGCAGGCGCCGTCCACGACGTCGCGCAGGGCGCCGACCCCGGCCGGCGCAGTTGCCCGTGTCGGCGTACCACGCGTTCCACGCCGCCACGTACGGAATCGTCGCGCGCAGCATGCGCGGCCCCGACGACCCGATGAGGATCGGCGGGCCGCCCGGCCGCGCCGGCCGCGGCAGGAGCTCGGCGTCACGGGCGGTGAAGAACTCGCCCTCGAAGTCGATCGTGCCATGGGCGAGGAGCTCGTGCACGATCGTGAACGCCTCCTCGAAACGCGAGATCCGGTGATCGAACGGGGCACCGAGGGCCGCGAACTCCACCGGGTTCCAGCCCGCCCCGAGACCCAGGACGAGGCGCCCGCCGGAGATCTCGTCCACGGTGGCGGCCTGCTTGGCCAGCATGAACGGACTGTGGAACGCGGTGGCCGCCACCAGCGGACCCAGCGTCACGCGCTCCGTCGCCTCGGCGAGGCCGGCCAGGGTCGTCCAGGCCTCCCACGGACCGCGGGTCTCCCCGGCGTCGTACCGGTAGAGCAGGTGGTCGCCGAACCAGACGGAGTCGAAGCCCGCCTGCTCGGCGGTGCGGGCGATCGCGCGGAGCTCGGGCCAGCGGACCTCGCGCTCCACCTCGGGCAGCTGGATGCCGACGCCAAGGGGCCGGCCGGGTCGTCTCGGGATCATGCCCCCGACGGTAGCACCGGCGGGCGGGCGTCCGATGCGCCGCTGATGCGGCGTACGATGCGACCGATGGCCACCCGCGATATCGGGCTCCTGTTCGCCGCACGCACCGTGCGCATGTTCGGCTACGGCCTCCTTGCCGTGGTGCTCGTCCTGTACCTGGCGGCCGTCGGCTACGACGGGGCGCAGATCGGCCTCCTCCTGGCCCTCACGTTGCTCGGCGATGCGGCGATGTCGCTGTGGCTCACCACGCACGCGGACCGCATCGGCAGGCGACGCGTCCTCGCGCTCGGCGCGGTCCTGATGCTCGTGGCCGGCGGCTCGCCTTCGCCGCGACACCCGATCTTCGCCGTGCTCCTGGTCGCAGCCACCGTCGGCGTCATCAGCCCCAGCGGCAACGAGGTCGGCCCGTTCCTCGCGGTGGAGCAGGCGTCGCTGAGCCAGCTCGTCCCGGACCGCCGCCGCACGCATCTCTTCACCCGGTACCAGCTCGCGGGCTCCCTGGCCACCGCGGCCGGCACGCTGGCGGCCGGAGCGCTGGTCGGGATCGCGTCCGCGCCAGCCGGAGCACGACGGGCCCGGCGGACGTGTACCGCGGGGTGATCGTGGGCTATGCGCTGGTGGGCGCCGTCCTCGCCGTCCTGTTCTGGCGCCTGTCGCCGGCCATCGAAGTCGCCCGCACCCGGAGGCGGCCGACCAGACCGTCCGCGCGCGCCTGGGCCTCCATCGAAGCCAGCGGGTCGTGCCGAGCCTCTCCGCGCTGTTCGCCCTCGACGCCTTCGCCGGCGGCTTCGTCATGCAGGGCTTCATCGCGTACTGGCTCGCGGACAGGTTCGGGGCCGACCCGTCGTGATCGGCGGGATCCTGTTCGGCGGCCAACGTGCTGGCCGCAGTCTCGGCGCTCGCCGCGGCCCCCCTGGCGGCACGGTTCGGCCTGGTCAACACGATGGTCTTCACCCACCTGCCGTCGAACGTGCTGCTCTGCCTCGTGCCGTTCATGCCCACGCTGGAGCTCGCCGTCCTCGTCCTGCTCGCCCGCTTCGCCATCAGCCAGATGGACGTGCCGACACGCCAGTCCTACACGATGGCGATCGTGGACCCCGACGAGCGATCGGCGGCGGCAGGGATCACGGGCATCGCCCGCAGTCTCGGCGTGGCAGCCTCACCCCTGGTCGCCGCGCCGCTCGTGGTGTCCTCGGCCGTGCCCGGTCTGCCGTTCGTGATCTCCGGCGCGCTCAAGGTGGTGTACGACCTGCTGCTGTGGCGCCGCTTCCGCGCGGTGCGCCCGCCCGAGGAACGCGTGGGCTCCTGACGAGAGCCGGTGGAGCCGACCGGAGGAACTGGGCCGGGCCTACGGGGTGACGATCCCGTTCCCGGTGATCAGCGACAGGATCACGTCGATGTCGGCTGAGCCCGTGACGCCCGTGTACTTCGCCTTGACCGTTCCTTGGCCGTCCACCACGAACACCCACGGCTGCTCGGTGGCCGGCCAGACCTCGTCGCCCATGCCCCAGGGCAGGGTCCAGCGGTTGAGCGGCGGATCCTCGAGGCTCCCCGACAGGACGGGCTCGTCGGTGATCACCTGGTACTCGAACGGCTCGAGGTGCGCGAAGGTCACATCCGGCCAGCGGTCGAGCAGGTAGCGGACCATGGTGATCGCACGACCGCAGGCGGGCGAGGTGCGGAACCGGTTGGAGTCGATCACGAGCACGTACGGCCGGCCCGCCTTGCGCGCGTCCGCGATGGACGTGGCGTACAGGCGCTCGTCGATCTGGGCGTCCACGACCGTGGTGATCTGCTTGAGGTCACCGCCGACGTCGGCGCTGGTGGGCGTGTCCACGTCGGGCGCCGGCTCGCCGATCCGTGCGGTGATGCCGGGGTCGAGCGCGACGATCGGGGTGTGTCCGGTCCGCCCGTCGGCCGTGGTGACGACGAGCTGCCAGCTGCCCGCCGACGGGATGGGCACGTAGCCCACGAACGAGGTGACGCGCTCCCCTTTCGGGAGGATGGCGGTCGCCGGGACCGGCGGACCGGTGGATGCATCCCCCAGACCGGTGACCTGGAACGTGACCGGGACCGAGCCATCGAGCAGCCCGCCCTTCCCGTCACCGATGTCCACGATGACCGGCGTGGAGTCCTCGGCCCAGATCGAGGTGGACACGACGGTGAGGCGCAGGACGTCCGCAGCGGGGGCCGCCGTCGCGCCGGCGGTGGACGCCGTGGGGGCGGGCGTGGGTGCTCGGGTGGGCACCGGCGTGGCGGTCGCGCCGGGCGCAGGGGTGGGCGTGGCGGGCGGCTCGGTGGGCGGCGGCGTCTCCGCGAGGAGCTGCTTCATGATGGCCGTGATCGGCTCCGCCTGCGTGCCGAAGGGGAACGTCGCGCGGAGCCGGCCCTGGGCGTCGACGAGAAACAGGTCGGCCGTGTGCGCCATCGCGTAGCCGCCGTCGGACTCCTGGTCGATGCGGGCGTACTTGACGCCCCAGCCCGCCGTGTTGCGGCTGATCTCGTCGGGCGTGCCCGACAGGCCGTAGTAGGCATCCGGCAGGTAGCGCATGTAGTTGGCCATCGCCGCAACGTCGTCCCGCTCCGGGTCCACGGACACGAACACCACGCGCGGGCCAGGCCCGACCTCGGCGAGGACCTGGTTCACGTTGCCCACGGTGGTCGGGCAGACGTCGGGGCAGTGCGTGTAGCCGAAGAAGAGGAGGACCGGGCGGCCGGCGAGGTCGGCCAGGCGGAAGGGCTGGCCATCCTGGTCGGTGAGCTCCAGGGGGGGTGCGGGTTTCGCCTCCGCGAAGGCGAACGCCGAGGCGCCGGGCGCCGCACTCGCTGCGGTACTCCCGCTATTGCCTCCGACCAGCGCAAGGAGGGCGACGGCGACCAGGCCGAACACGACCATGGCGATGCCGCCCGCAATCACGGCTCGCTTGTCGAGCGGCTGCATGTCGGGCGTGGGCGGCGAGGATGAGACGGGTCCGGTCATCGGGTGCGGGTCCTAGTTGTCGCGGATCTCGGCGCTGAGGACGATGCTGCCGCTGCCCCGGGTCGCGATGGTGAGATCCACCCTGCCGCCCGCAGTCAGGTCCTGCTTGAGGTCCATGAGCATCACGTGCAGGCCGCCGGGCGCGAACGTGACGGTCCCGCCGGCCGGAACCGGCACGGATGCGACCTCCTGCATCCCCATCATCCCCGAGGAGTCCTCGACGGTCTCGTGCAGGCCCGCCGACCCGGCAACCGAGGACGTGACACCCGTGAGAGCGTCCTCCACGGTCTGGCCGTTGGTGACGTCGAAGTAGGCGGCGGTCATGCCGCCGGACCCGGCGGACCGCACCCAGACGTTCCTGAAGGTCATGGGCCCGCCGGCCGCGCTGGGAGCTGTGGAGCCGCCGCAGGCGGCGACCATCACGCCCAGCCACAGGGCCATGAGCACGGCCGCGGTTCGCTTGAGCATCCGATCTGCCTCCGGAGGACGCACGGGTCGCGGGTCGGCTTGCGACCCGGATCCGCGCCGGTTGACGTGAGCGCAGTCTCGCAGGCCGGTCGGGCTGGCCGACCGGCGTAACGTCCCGAAGGTACCGGGCCGTCCGGCATCGTGCTGGCGAGCGCACCCGACCGCCGACTGGAGCGGCCAGAATGGCGGCATGCGGCACGGGATCATCCTCACCACCGGCAACCCGCGGGAGGCAGCTGGGCTCGCCGCCGCCGCGGAGGCGGCGGGCTGGGACGGCGTGTTCACCTACGACGCCATCGCCATCGGCGACGAGGACGTCTACGACCCCTGGATCACGCTCGCCGCGATGGCGACGCAGACTGATCGGGTGCAGCTGGGCGCCTACGTCTTCGCGCCCGCGCGCCGGCGGCCGTGGAAGCTGGCCAAGGAGGCGGTGACGCTGGACGTGCTTTCCGGGGGCCGGCTGGTGCTGCCGGTCGGGCTTGGGGCGCTCGACGACGCGGGGTTCGGCAACGTGGGCGAGCCCGTGGAGGCCCGGATCCGCGCGCAGCGGCTTGACGAGACCCTGGCGATCCTCGATGGGCTGCAGTCCGGCGTCCCGTTCGCGTTCGAGGGCGAGCACTACCGCTTCGGGCCGATGACGCTGCTGCCGCGCCCGGTGCAGCGGCCCAGGATCCCGGTCTGGGTGGTGGGAGCCTGGCCGCATGAGCGCTCGATGCGGCGAGCGCTGCGCTGGGACGGGCTCGCGGTCCAGGCGACCGGTCCAGACGGTGCGCCGGCGGGGCCGGGCGTGCTCGAGGAGATCACGGCGTGGGTCCGGCGCGAACGTCCAGGGGCGGCGGTCGGCGGGTCGTTCGACATCATCGTGGATGGGGTCACGCCGGCGGACGACGCAGTTGCGGCGCGGGCGATCACGGCGGCCCACGAGGCCGCGGGCGCCACGTGGTGGCTCGAGGCGGACTGGGCGACCCGCTCGGTGGATGCGTTGCGGGCCCGGATCGCGGCCGGCCCGGCCCGGTAGGGACATGGCGGGGTAGTCCCCCTCCAGGGGGGTCCCACCGGCCCATTGCCGCGTGACGGCAAGGGCGTACGGTATCCGTCATGGGGGCCAACCGATCCGGACGTGCACTCCGCCTGCTCCTCGCGCTGGTGGTCGCCGTGCTCGCGCCCATGGCGGGCGAGGCCGGCGCGACCGCGCAGGCTGGAATCTCGGCGCCCTGCGCCGTGGGCGACACGCTGACCCGATACCGCGAGCCGGCGGACTGGTATCGCAGCGTGCTCGATACGAGGCTGCGGCTGCGTCGCTCCTACGCGCCATCGGACCTTGTGCCCGTCCTCCGGGTCGGGGTCCGCGGCGGCGGCACCTTGCGGCGGTTGGCGATCACGGACCTTGGCGCCATGTACCGGGCGGCCAAGCGGGCGGGCGCGCCCTTCGAGGCCACCTCCGCGTACCGCTCGTACGCCACGCAGACGGCCGTGTTCTGGTCGTGGGTGCGCAAGAGCAGCCTCCGCCAGGCCCTGCTGACCTCGGCGCGTCCGGGCCACTCGGAGCACCAGCTGGGAACCGCCCTGGATCTGAAGACGCCCGGTGGCAGCGAACCCTGGTTCCACCGTGACTGGGGGAGCACGGCCGCGGGCGCGTGGCTGCGCCGGAACAGCTGGCGGTACGGCTTCGTGCTCAGCTATCCCAAGGCGGACAGCCCGAGGAGCACCTGCTACGCCTACGAGCCGTGGCACTTCCGCTACGTGGGTCGCAGGATCGCGGCCGAGATCCACGCCTCGGGATTGGCGCCCAGGGACTGGCTCTGGAAGCATGGCGGGACGACCAGCTGGACCGGCGGTCTGCCCCACGCCACGCCGGCACCGACGGCGACGCCCGAGCCCACCGCTTCGCCGGAGCCGACCACCACGCCCGAGCCGACGACGGGGCCGACGCCGGAACCCACTGCGACGCCGAAACCCACGCCCGAGCCGACGACGGGGCCGACGCCGGACCCCACTGCGACGCCGAAACCCACGCCCGAGCCGACGCCTGAACCGACACCGGAGATCACCCCGACGCCCGGGCCGACCACCAGTCCAACGCCCGAGGCCACGCCCTGACCTGCCACGCGGGGGCCCGGCGCAGGGCCCCAGCTACGACTTGGAGAAGCGACCCGTCGCCCGCCCCTGGCGAATCCAGATCGCCATGGCGACGAGGAACCGCAGGATCAGCGAGATGCCGTAGAGCGTGCACCAGATGCACACGGCCTTGATCACGAACACCTGCAGCGCCAGGAAGTAGATCTCGAAGATCACGCCCACGAGCGACAGCCCGTAGTGGACGTCGAGCAGGGCAGGCTTGTCGGTCTTGACCCAGGCGAGCGCGAGCACCAGGAGGATCGTCGACAGGATCACGCCATACACGGCGACCGGGAACGGCCCGATCCATGCGTACTCGGAGGCCGCCACTGTCTCGCAGCCGTGGAGCGGGCCGCAGTACGGCACGCCGCCCCCGAGCTCCACGGTGGAGAGGTAGAGGGCGATCGCCAGGCCGATCACGTCGAGGACGACGAGGATCCAGCCGGGATGGATGCCGCGGATGCGCGGCGTGGGGGACGTCTTGGCGGTGTCGGAAGTCATGACCCGCCCAGCATAATCGGTTCGCGCCGGATACCCCGCGGACCCGGTCGGCCCATCACGGCACGGCCATTGGCCCCCTGTTCGACAGGCGCATGGGCCACCCGGTGCGCCCGATGGCCCATGCGCGCCCGCGCGAATGGCGCGAACCTTGGCAGCACACATCCGCCTTCCGCGTCCCAGCCTGCCCGCCACAGCTCCGGCGGGCCCATCGAGGAACCCGATGACGGCACATCTCCCGGCGTCCAGCCCCACCAGCGACGTGCTGGCCGATGCCCGCAATCCGCTCAACGCGATCTTCCATCCGCGCTCGATCGCCGTAGTCGGCGCCACCGAGAAGGAGGGTTCGGTCGGCAGGACGATCCTCTGGAACCTGCTCTCCTCGCCCTTCGGCGGGACCGTCTACCCGGTCAACCCCACCAGGCCCGCCATCCTGGGCGTCAAGGCCTACTCGTCCATCAGCGCCATCCCGGATCCCGTGGACCTCGCGGTCATCGTGACGCCGGCCAAGACCGCCCCCGGCCTCGTCGAGGAGTGCGGCCAGGCCGGGATCAAGGGCGTGATCATCATCAGCGCGGGCTTCAAGGAGGTCGGCGCCGAGGGCGCGGAACTGGAGCGTCAGGTCCTGGAGCAGGCACGCAAGTACGGCATCCGCGTCGTCGGCCCCAACTGCCTGGGCATCATGAACCCGGTCGGGCGCCTGAACGCGACGTTCGCCGCCGGCATCGCCAACCCCGGCCGTGTCGGCTTCATCAGCCAGTCGGGCGCGCTGCTCACCGCGATCCTGGACTGGGCGGCCCTGGAGAACGTCGGCTTCAGCTCCATCGTGTCGCTGGGCTCCATGCTGGACGTGGGCTGGGGCGACGTCATCGAGTACCTGGGCGACGACCCGAACACGGACTCGATCGTCATCTACATGGAGACCATCGGCGACGCGCGGGCATTCCTGTCCGCCGCGCGCGAGGTGGCGCTCACCAAGCCGATCATCATCATCAAGCCCGGCCGGACCGTCCAGGCGGCCAAGGCTGCGGCCAGCCACACGGGCTCCCTGACGGGCTCGGACGACGTCCTCGATGCCGCCTTCCGGCGCGCGGGCGTCCTGCGGGTGGACTCGATCAGCGAGCTGTTCCAGATCTCCGAGATCCTGGCCAAGCAGCCGAGGCCTCGCGGCCGGAAGCTCTCGATCGTGACCAACGCAGGCGGACCGGGCGTCATCGCGACCGACGCGCTCATCGGCGGCGGCGGCGAGCTGACCGACATCAGCCCCGAGACGATGGAGGCGCTCAACGCCGTCCTGCCCGCGGTCTGGAGCCACAACAACCCGATCGACATCATCGGCGACGCCCCGCCGGATCGCTACGCCAAGGCCCTCGAGGTCGCGGCGGCAGACCCGGAGGCTGACGGCCTCCTGGTGGTCCTCACGCCGCAGGCGATGACGGACCCGACGGCCACCGCGCGGGCCCTGGTGAAGTACGCCAGCATCGAGGGCAAGCCGGTCCTGGCCTCCTGGATGGGCGGCCTCGACGTGGAGGAGGGCGCAAAGATCCTGCGCGAGGCGGGCATCCCGACCTTCCCCTACCCGGATCGCGCCTGCGTGCTGTTCAACTACCTCTGGAAGTACGACGAGCGCCTCCGCTCGCTGTACGAGACCCCGCGCCTCCCCGTGGCCACCGATCGCGGCGAGTTCCGCGAGGAAGTGGACCGCATCATCGAGGAGGTCACCGCTGAAGGCCGGACGCTGCTCACCGAGTACGAGTCCAAGAAGGTCCTGGCGGCCTACGGCATCCCGATCACGGACACCGAGATCGCCGTGACGCCCGATGCGGCCGTCGAGGCGGCCGAGCAGATCGGCTACCCCGTGGTCGTGAAGCTGCTCTCGCGGACGATCACGCACAAGACCGACGTGGGCGGCGTGGCGCTCAACCTCAAGTCCGCGGACGCCGTCCGCGATGCCTTCGAGAAGATCCAGGTCGCGGTCAGCGAGCGCGTCGGCGCCGAGCACTTCGAGGGCGTCACCGTCCAGCCGATGATCAACTGGACCGGCTACGAGCTGATCGTCGGGTCCAGCGTGGACCCGCAGTTCGGCCCCGTCCTCCTGTTCGGCATGGGTGGCCAGCTGGTGGAGGTGTTCCGCGACCGGGCGCTGGCCCTGCCCCCGCTCAACACGTCGCTGGCGCTGCACCTCATCGACGAGACCCGGATCTCAGAGGCGCTGCGGGGCGTTCGCGGGCGCAAGCCCGTGGACCGCGAGGTGATGGCGTCGCTCCTTGTCCGCTTCAGCGAGCTCGTGGCGGAGCAGCCGCGCATCGCCGAGATCGACATCAACCCGCTGCTGGCCTCCCCGGAGCGGGTGATCGCGCTCGACGCCCGCGTGGTGCTCCACCCGGCCGAGATCGCGGACAAGGACCTGCCGAAGCTCGCGATCCGCCCGTACCCGTACCAGTACGAGCTCCGCACGCAGACCGAGGACGGCAGGCCGATCTGCATCCGGCCGATCCGGCCCGAGGACGAGCCTGCGGTCATCGCCTTCCACAAGGGCCTCTCGGAGGAGACGGTCGTCGCCCGCTACGGCGTCAACCGGCCGCTCGAGGAGCGCATCGACCACTCACGCATGACCCGCATCTGCTTCGCCGACTATGACCGCCAGTTCGCGCTGGTCGTCGAGAACGGCTGCGACGACGGTGCGCGTGGCGAGATCATCGGGATGTCGCGGCAGGTCCGCATGCACGCCTCGGACGATCGCCACCTGACCATGGTGGTCGCCGACGGCTGGCAGCGGCAAGGGATCGGCGCCAAGCTCGTCCAGGCCCAGGAGGCCGTGGCCAGGGGCGAGGGCGTCGCCAACCTCATCTCGGAGCTCGCGCCCGAGAATGTCGGGATGCGGGAGCTGCTCGAGAGCGAGGGCTTCGCGATCGAGGAGCAGGAGGGACACCTGCGGGCGAGGCTCGCGATCTCCTGAGGAACGCCCCTCCCGCAGATCATCGCAACTCCTGGCCCCGGGCCTCGCCGAGCAGGCGGTGCCCGGGGCTTGTTCATGGGCGGGGTTTGTTCATGAGCGGGGCTTCGTCGTGGGCGGGGCTTGTTCGCGCCCGGGGGCTTCTTCGTGGCGCGGCGCCCGAACCCCGCGGCCAGCCGCCCAGCGGGCCCTGCGAGCAGGATTCCGCGCAACCCGCCCGCCGGGCGGCACGATCGGGCTCCGGAACGCCCGAAACGCCCGAAACGCCGGGAATCTGCCGCTGTGCGGGCAGGCTGCGCAATACCTCGCACGTGCGGCCCGCCGCACGGGAGGGCAGCCTCTCCGATACGCCGCGCCAGCGCTCGTGGTCCGGCGTCGCCCCCACCCATGGGGCGATACCGCCGCTCGCCCTCGTACATCAACCCCCGAAGCGACGAACGGGGCGTCGATCCCTGCGTGCATGGGCCCCTGACGCCCCCGTGGTGGGGATCGGCGGGTTGCAGGTGGCCCAAGGCGGGCCCGGCGCCGGGCCGACCAGGAGCGCCTGACTGGACGACCAGGGGTGCCGGACCCGCCGCGACGCTTGTGTCACCCAATCTCATGACTCAACAGCATTCCGGATCGGCCACAATCGGACCTGCCGCCGGAACCCGGGACATACGGGCGGCACCTTCGGATTGCCTGATGCCTGATCACCGTCCGCCGCTTCGTCCGCGGGCCGTCGCCGTTGCGACGGCCCTCCTCCTGCTTGCCCTGCTCGGACCGGTCGCGGCGGTGCGCCCGCTGGGGGTTGTGGCAGCGGACCCGGGTGTGGATCCGTCAGCGTCGGCATCGGTAGAGCCGTCCGCTTCGGTCGCGCCGTCCGCTTCGGTCGCGCCGTCCGCAGCGGCTGAGGCGTCGACGCCGGTCGAGCCCGCCGCCGCGGCGTCGGAATCGGCTTCGGCATCAGCGGCGCCGTCGGTGTCGGTCGAGCCGTCGGCATCGGCATCGGCATCGGTTGCGCCCACCGCGTCACCCTCGGCATCGGCGTCGGCGGAGCCAACCGCAACCCCGACCATCTCGCCCAGCCCGACGGCGAGCCCCACACCCCGGCCGACCCCGACCGCGCCCCCGTCGGACAGCCTCCGCCTCACACGCCTCAAGGTGATCCGCGGTTCGATCACCCCCAAGTCGATCGTCGCCACGCAGACCGGCCTGTTCTTCGCCCAGAACATGATGTACCGGCACACGATGACCGTGTACAACCGCAGGGGCGACCTGGTGAAGACCATCTCCGACCGGGTGACGCTGGCCAACTTCGGCTTCCCGGCATGGCCATATCCCGTGAACGGCGCGCCCGTCGAGGCCGCTGTTGCGCCGGACGGCAGGCACATGTACGTGAGCCAGTACTCGATGTACGGGCGCGGGTTCCCGCACCCCGGCTGGGACACGGGCTGGGTTGACGACGTGATCGACCGCTCGTTCGTCTACGAGATCAGCACCTCGACCTTGCGCAAGACCAGGGTCTTCCGTGTCGGCCCGGTCCCCAAGGCCGTGGCCGTCAGCCCGGATGGCCGCTGGCTGCTGGCCGGCAACTGGACCAACCGCGACGTGTCCGTGGTCGACCTGCGGAAGGGTCGCGAGGTGAAGCGCATCGTGGTGGGCGGCAACCCCCGGGGCATCGCCTTCACCGCCGACGGCGCAACCGTGTACCTCTCGGCCGAGTCGGGCCAGCGGATCCTCCGCTACAGCTTCCGGACCGGGTCGCTCACCACCCTCATCCCCCTGCTGCCCGGCGAGCCCCGCCACCTGGTGATCGATCGCAGCGGACGCTACCTCTACGCGTCGCTCAACAAGGGCGGCGGAGTGGTCAAGATCGACATCGCGCAGCGCAGGGTTGTGGACCGGACGAACACGGGCAGCAACCCGCGCACGATCGTGCTAGCCCCCGACGGCCGCAGCCTGTACGTCGTCAACTACGAGAGCCAGACGGTGACCAAGGTCCGCACCAGGGACATGCTGGTCATCCAGCGGCTCAAGACGGCGGGCGTGCACCCCGTGGGCATCGACTACGACATCAAGTCACGGACGATCTGGGTGTCGTGCTACCGGGGCACGATCGAGCGGTTCGCCGATCGCTGACGGGCTCCCCGTTCGCTGCTCCCCGTTCGCTGCGCCCCCGCCGGCCGCCCCCGTCGCCGCGGCGCCCGCTGGCCGGCTCCGTCCTCCACCCATGGGGCGAATCCGCCGCTCGCCGTCGTAGGTCGATCGCTGGATCGACAAACGGGGAGTCGATCTCCTCGTGCGTGCGCCGTTGGCGCCCCCATGGCGGGGGAACGCCGGGTGGCAGGCGGCCTAACGCTGGTGCCGGGCACGGCGGGCGTGGACGGTCACGCCTTGAAGGTCACGCGCTGAAGGTCACGCGCCAGGCGTTCGCAGCTGCCGGATCCCGCCAGCGCTCGCGCAGGATGGCGGCGAGAGCACGGACGGGCTGCGGCGTGTCACGGGCGGTGTACGCCTCGTCGAGCAGCTCGGCCTGGTCCTCGTCAAGCTCGCCCTCGAACCAGCCCTCGCCCTCCGCGAACTCGAGGCCCAGCCAGTCGAGTGCGGACTCCGCCTCGTCGATGTCGGGGAAGGTCATGACGGTCTCTGGGGTCCGGGTGTCGCTCATCGGTGCATCCTACCGGCGCGCTCAGGAACGGACCGGATCGCCATCGACCAGGCCGAGCTGCTGGGCGACGAGTGCGGCCTCCAGGCGCCCGTCCACGCCCAGCTTGCCGAGGATCGCGGACACGTGGACGCTCGCCGTCTTGGGCGAGATGAAGAGCCGCTCGCCGATCTCGCGGTTCGTGAGGCCTCCAGCCACCAGGCGCAGGACCTCGACCTCGCGCTCGGTGAGGCCGAGTGGGGCGACGGACTGGCCGGCCGTCGTGACCCCGTCGCCGGCGACTGCGCCCGCAGCGGGGTCGGCCGGATCACGGTCCACGGCGAGCCGGGCGCGCCGCGCGAGGAGGCGGAGGTCCGCCTCCAGCGCAACGTGGCCCCCGGCAGCGGCAAGACCCACACCCTCGCGGACCAGGGCCGTGGCCTCCGCGCGACCGCCGGGGGCGAGGACGAGCGCCTCGGCCAGCCGGAGACACGCATAGGCCCGCGCGGCTGGACGGCGTGGAGTGCATCGCGCCTCCTCCTCGAGGGCCTCCCGCCAGCCGGCGACGGCAGCCTCGCCCGTCGGGTCATCGGCGCGGGCGAGCTCGGCCGCCGCGAGTGCGAGATGGACGGCCTGGGCGCGGCGCAGCTCCTCGTGCGCGTGCAGGAAGCGCATCATGCGGACGAGGCGGGCACGGTCACCGCCACCCGGGTCAACCCCAGCCGATCCGCCGGACCCACCCGTCGTGCGGGCAAGTCCCGCCGCCTCGGCCACGGCCTGTGCCCCGAGATGCAGCAGCGGACCCACGCTGGCGCCGAGGACCACCAGCGGAACACCCGCACCGTCGCGCTGCGCCGACGATGCCTGGCGGGCTCCGGCGTCGGACAGCGAGCGCAGCGTGGCCAGGGCATGGGCGGTCCCGCCACGCCGCAGGGCCAGGCCGACCTCCGCGACCGACAGCCAGCCGAGCGCATCGAGGCCCCGTGCCGGACCGGCGAGCTGGACAGCGCTCCGAAGCGCCGTCTCGGCGTCGGCTACGCGACCCTGCTCGAGGGCCACCAGTGCGGAGGCGACGTGCAGGGCGACATGACCGGGGCCCACGGGACCGATCGCCATCCCGGCCTCGACCTGCGCCGCCGCCTCCCCGACGCGGCCGAGCGGCACGAGGCACCGGGCGGCGTCTGCGGCGAGCAGCGCCCCGTAGGTGCGCCCGAGCCCTGACGCGCGGCAGAGGTCCACGCCCGCAAGCGCGGTCGCAGCGGCCTCGTCGAGAAGGCCCGCCATCTCCAGTGCGCGCGACAGGTGGTCGGCGGCCAGGGCGCGCCCCCGGACCTCGCCGATGCCTGCCGCTGCGGCCGCCCCGAGCCGGATCAGCCCGAGCGCGTCCTCCACCCGGCCCGCGTACATCAGGCTCCAGCCCAGCACCCCGCCCGCGAGCGCCTGCTCCTCGCGGGCACCGGCAGCTCCGGCGACCTCGAGCGCGCTGATCGCCGTGGTGCGCGACCGGCGCACGTCGCCGGTGTAGAGGTAGAGGCCGGCGAGATGGGCAAGCACGCTGGCTCGCGCCCGGCCGGCGCCGGCGTCCACGATCCCGGCCGCCCGTTCGGCCTCGGCCAGGGCGCCGGCCGTGTCACCGGATTCCCACATGGACCGCCGCAGCCGTTCCAGGGCGGTCACGACGCGCGGGTCCCCGGACTCCAGCCCCAGCTCGGCGACCACCCCGCGCTCCAGGTCGATCGCGTGGGCGTGATCGCCGGCCATCGCTGCGGCGCCTGACGCCGCCTGCGCAAGGTCCACCCGGTCGAACGCCGAGAGGTCATCCGCTGCGGGCACGGCCGGCCACAGGGCGAGCGCCCGGTCGAAGTGCTCCTGGGCGGTCTCGAACCCGAAGACCTCCCGTGCTGCCAGCCCAGCGCCGATGTGCGCCTGGAGGGCCCGGCCCGGCTCACCGGCCGCGTCCCAGTGATAGGCGAGCTCCGCCTGGTCGGCGGGCCACGCCCGGCCCGACGTCAGGGCAAGGGCGAACGCCTCGTGCAGCCGGGCGCGCTCGCCGGGCAGCAGCTCCGCGGCCACCGCCTCGCGCACGAGATCGTGGCGGAACGCGTATCCGTCCCGACCGGACGTGCGGGCGGGAACCAGGAGGCCCTCGGCGATCGCGGCTCGGATCCCCGCGTGCACCTGGGGCGCCGCGAGACCGGTCGCATCCACGAGGAGCTGGTCATCCACCATGCGTCCGGCCGCAGACGCAAGGCGCAGCACGTCGTGGGCCTCCCGGGGCAGGCCGGCGATCCGAGAGGCGACCAGGTCCCGCAGCCGGGGCGAGGCCGAGGAGGACCAGGCACCCCCGGCCTCGATCCAGGCGAGCAGTTCGGAGGCGAACAGCGGGTTGCCCCCGGCCCGCTGCTGGATCCGCGCGACGAGATCGGGGTCTGGCGCCCGGCCGAGGAGTGCGGCCACCTGGGCGCTGGTTGCCCCGAGCCCGAACAGGGCGAGCTCAAGGCGCTCCACGCGGGTGCTCCGGTCGAGGCCGGCCGACGAAGGCTGCCGCCACCTCCGGCAGGCCGCCCATGCCGCCGGTGCGCGCGGTCATGACCAGCAGGATGCGGGCGTCGCGGAGGTTGCGCACAAGGAACGTGACGAGGTCCAGGGACGCGCGATCGGCCCACTGGATGTCCTCGAGGACCACGAGCAGCGGGGTCCGCGCGGCCATCCGCTCGGTCATGCGCAGCAGCGACTCGAACAACTGCAGGCGGGCAACCTCGGCGGAAGCCTCGCCGGCGGGGGAAGGGGCCAGACCGGCGGGGGATGGCGCCAGGTCGGACGGCCCGGGACCCTGCACCCGCGCCGAACCCTGCGCCCGCCCCGGTCGGTCGAACCCGAGCAGGGGTTCCACGACGTCACCGCCCGGACCGAGGAGGGCGGCCCGCTCCTGGTCGGACAGGCCGCGCACCGCATCACGGAGCATCTCGGCGAATGGCAGGTAGGCGACCGTGGAGCCTAGCTCCAGGCACGCCCCGATGAGCACCCTGAAGCCCGCCGTCGCTGCGTCGTCGGCCACGGCCCGCACCAGGTGGGTCTTGCCGATGCCCGCCTCGCCTGTCACGAGGACGAGACCCAGGCGTCCTCCCCGTGCAGCCTCGAGCGCGCGGGCCAGCGACGCGACCTCCTCCGTCCGGCCCACCACGGCGCTCATTGGTGGATCGTGCCCCGATCGTGCGGGCGGGCGCAAGGTGCCACTAGGCCGGGTATCGCCACGATTCGGGATGGGCAGGCCGCGATTCGGGACACGCGCGACCGCGCGGACTGGGCACCTGCCTGATGTCCACCACCCCTACTTAGGCCGACGGTCACCTCGACACCACCACCGAGGAGTGCACCGTGTACGACCTGCAACAGCTCTCCACCCTCCAGCCCGTCGCCCTGACGCCTCGCGCCGAGGACCCGGATGACATCCTGACCCAGGCGTACCTGGAGCACCGCGAGCCGATCCGTCGCTGGCTGGTCGCCCGCAGCCGCGACGAGGACCTCGCCGAGGAGCTCCTGCACGAGGCGTACCTGCGCCTCATGCGCGAGCTGCGGCGGGGCGTCATCATCGAGAACCCGCGTGCCTGGCTGTTCCACGCGGCCACCAACCTGCTCGTGAGCAACGTCCGGCACGCGCGCGTGGTCGAGCGCCACGTCCCGACCGAGCCCGCCTTCGAGGCGGCGTCTGCGGAGACGGTGGTGCTGGCCCAGGAACGGATGGAGCACCTCACGCGGGCGCTGAGCCTCCTGTCGGAGAGCGACCGCGGGCTGCTCGTCGCCGCCGGCATGGGCGGGGATGGCCCAGAGCTCGCCGACCAGGCAGGGATCAGCCAGGTCGCGCTGCGGACTCGACTCTGCCGTGCCCGCAAGCGCCTCCGCGACCAGGTCGTGGCGGACCAGGCGTCCTGCCTGACCAGCTACGCAGGACTGTCCGCCTGACCATGGGGCCCGCCTGACCGTGCGGCTTGCCCGCCATCACCCAGGGCTCGCCGTCACCACCCGGCCCCTTAAACACGAAAGCCCCGGCGAAGACCGAGGCTGTCAAGAAGAACGGGCGGGTGCCGGGCGTCCCCTCCGACACCCGCCGTAATGGGAGTCTGCCGCCCGGACGGCTCGCGGTCCATGCGTCCTTCGATATAGAAACGCGACATCGTGGGCATGTGCCTTGCTCTCGGGCCGCCGCCAGCCCGAGCAGGAGGCTATCGGGCGATACAGGGCGCGGCCGTCGGGGGACGCCCACGACGGCCGCGCGGGCAGAGCATCCCAGCGATCGCGCCTGACCGCAAGTCCGCAGCCCGGCGCAGCCTCAGCCCTCCCCGCTCGCCTCAGCTCTCCCCGCTCCCTGTGCGCCCGCGGGACATGCCGTCGAGCGGATGGCCGTCGGGCTTGCGCCCAAGCTTCGCGGCCTCCTCGGCGATCACGGCCTCCACGATCTCCTCCGCCGCGCCCGCACGTTCGACGGGTGCCGTCCACGCGAACTCGTCCAAGTAGTCGTCCGTGCCCGCCAGGCCCTCGCGCATGGTGATCCGGCTGATCTCCTGCATGAACCAGCGGGGCATCGGGCGCTTGGCGACCATGCCGTCATCAGCGGTGACCTCGACCTGGGTGGGGATCTCGCGCCAGGCGAGGACCCGATACGTGCTCATGGCAGAACCTTCATAGGCAGGCGACGGACAACGTGAACCACGACGGTAGCGCGGGTGGGCACAAGGGTATACACTACTTGCGTACTTGCGCAACTAGCCAAGTACGCACATGACATCCCCGCACCGCGGCCGGCCTCCGGTCGCGACCGATCCAGGAGACCCTCCCGATGGAGATGGTGATCGACTTCCCCGGCGGCGCCCGCGTGGACGCCCACTTCGGGCCGTTCACGGTGCCGACGGACCAGCCGCCGTCCGGAGGCGGCCAGAGCTTGGCCCCGACGCCGTTCCTGACCTTCCTCTCGACGATCGGGACATGTGCCGGCATCTACGTGCTGGGCTTCTGCCGCCAGCGCGGAATTCCCACCGATGGCATCCGCCTCGTGCAGCATGTCGGCGCGAACCCCGCCACCGGCATGGTGGACGACGTCCGGCTCACGATCGAGCTGCCGGAGGGCTTCCCGGCCAAGTACGCCGATGCCGTCGTTCGGGCCGCCGACCAGTGCGCAGTGAAGAAGCACTTCGAGCACCCGCCGGTGATCACGGTCACGAGCACCTTCGCGTCCGCCGTGGCCTGACGGCCTGCCGGGACGTCCTCGCCGCCCCGCCGGGGCGCCGCCGGGGCGCGGAAGGGACGCCGCCGGGGCGCGGAAGGGACGCCGCCGGGGCGCGGAAGGGACGCCGCCGGGGCGCGGAAGGGACGCCGCCGGGGCGCGGAAGGGGCGCCACCGGGGCGCCGCAGCCCGGCGGGATCTCCGCCAGGCATTGGCGGTCCGAGACATTACGGGCCGCGACGGATCCGGTTGAGCAGCGTGGCGGCCACACCCGGCTGGTCGAAGTCCGGCATGTCCGCGCCGGCTCCGCCCGAGCGGCCGCTGCCCCGCACGACCGGACCGACCGGAGCGGTGCGGCCCGCCGAGCCTGCCGCTGCGTGGCCGTCGGCGTCCGCCGCGGCGGTCCGTCCTGCCGCCCGGGCGACCGCACCGAGGCTCCGTCGCAGCAACGCGGCGCGTGCAAGTGCCCGACGGTGCTCAGCCGCCGACAGCTCCACGCCCCCGAACCGTGCGAGGCCGTAGTCGGCCGCCAGCAGCTCCAGCTCCAGCGATCCCGCCCCGGCACCACGGAGCCGGCGCGCGTGCTCCACGGGTGTCTCCCCCAATTCCCTGGCCACAATGGGCCGGCCCTCGAGATCCTCGAGCAGCGCCTGGTACGCGGTCACTGCGTCCACCGGGGTCCGTCGGCGCCCGAATCGCCGGCGCGGCTTCCTGCGCGTGTGCGTCACCTCGCCGTCGTGGGCGATCTCGCGGACCTCGTCCTCGCCCGGGGGCCGCGGTGAGGGCCGGCTGAGCCACAGCTTGGCGAGCGCCGCCACGAGGATCACGGCCGCCGCAAGGACGACCACCAGCACGCCGATCGCCAGTCCGGTCTGGGCCGCCGCCTCCTGCGGCGTGGAGGGCACGACGCTGCCGATCGCGGCACCCTGGCGGGCCGGGTCCTCGAAGAGCCCGAGCAGCACGCCGATCACGCCCGCGGCGAGGATGCTCACGGCCAGGATGCGCAGGCTGCGCCGGTCGAAGCCCACGATGAAGCCGACCACGAGCAGCGGGACGAGGACCGCCGCCACGGCCGTGGAGATCGCCTTGCCAGCGAACGTGGCGAGGAGCAGGGCCGCACCGATGGCCACGACGAGCAGCACCATCACGAGGGCCAGCCAGAGCGGGTTGCGCCGCCAGTCGAGCGAGGCACCGGGCGCCATCGCTGCCAGGCGGGCCAGGGCGAGCGACGGGATCGCCGACGCGAGGAACACGACGGCATCGGTCCTGACCGCGTCCAGGTACGCGGACCCCGTCGGCTCGCCGATCATCCCGCCCAACACCGCGCAGACCGCGATCAGCGGCACGCCAGCCGCCAGGAGCGTCGCCACGCGGTGCGGTTCGAGCGGGACGCGGGCGTAGGCCATCCCACGGACGAACGCCGGCCACAGCAGCCAGCCGCCCGGGTGCACCGCGAGTGCCGGCAGGATTCCAGCGAACCCGTCGGCCGCAAGGATGGCGCGGACCTCCGGCGCCGCGAGCCAGCCAGCCATGCCGCACATCGTGGCCAGTGCCACGGCCAACCCCGGCCACCGGTCGCCGAGCCGCGGCCCGAGGCGGCGCGCCGAGACCAGCCCGGCCACCGCAGCCAGCACCAGCCCGCCGATCGAGGGGGACGGCGGCTGGAGCACGATGGCCTGCAACAGCCCGCCGACGACGGCGAGCCAGGCCGCCTCCGCCAAAAGGGCCAGGCCGACCGGAAGCCATGACACGAGGCCGCGCCCCAGCCGGTCGCGCATCGGGCGGTCAGCGTCCGGCATCGGGCGATCGGGCCCCGGTCGGTCGGTCATCGGGCGTTCAGGGTCGGTCATCGGGCGTTCAGGGTCGGTCATCGGGCGTTCAGGGTCGGTCATCGCGCGATCACCAGGTGCCCCGCTTTCCGCCAGTGGCCGTCCATCAAAGCCGTCCGCGCAGCGAACCCCGCCGCACGCGCGACAGCCGCATCCCGCGCCGCATGCCGGCCGCAGGCCACCAGGACCACATCCGCTCCCGACGAGCGCAGCCGGCGCAGCGCGGGCAGGAACGGGCGCGGGTCCCGCGCGGTGAGCACCAGCACCGTCGTCCCGGGGCGGACCGTGCGGCAGGCCGTCAGGATCAGCCGCTCGAACGGCATCGACGCGTGGGCGGACAGGCGCGCGAGCAGGTCCAGCACCCGCTCGGCCTGGCCCGGGGCCGACGAGACCGGCACCGACGCGATCCTGGTCTCGGCACCCGTGTAGCCCGCGGCGAGGATCCCGAAGGCAACGCGCCGCAGGGCGAGTGTCCGGGTGATGGACGCGGCGACCACGTACAACTGCTCCGTGTCGTCATCGCCCCAGCCCGCCTCCCAGGCGGCGCCCTCCCCCGTCTGCACGTCGAGCGCGAGCAGCACCTCCCGGTCACGGGACGGCTCGAACCGCTTGGTGACCGGCCGGTCGATCCGCGCGCTCGCCCGGGCGTGGATCCGGCGCAGCGGGTCGCCAGGAGCATACGGCCGGACGCCCGCGAACCGGCTCGGATCCTCGGCCAGGCCGCCGCTGGCGCGCTCGCGGTCGCCCCAGCGGTCGGGCGGCTCCAGCTCCGTGGTGGGGATCGTGCGGGGCCAGACCAGGAACGTGTCGATGTCGGCGCGCGTCTCCTCGGCCACGCGCCGCGCGAAGGGATCGCCGGCCGACAGCGTCACGGGTCCCAGCGCGAACACCCCGCGCCGCTCGGCTCCGACGTGGAAGCGGCGCCGGACGCGCTCCCATGGCCGCAGCGTCCAGGCGTTGCGCAGGACGCTCTGGTCCGGCTCGGCGCCCGGATCGAGCTCGCGCTCCGCGACCACGACGCCCTCGCCCGCCTCGTCGTCGGCGCGGACCCAGGCAAACGGCAGGCCGCCCCGGTTCCAGACCTCCACCTCCAGGGGGATCGCCTCACCGAAGGGCGTGCGCCGGGCAGCCAGCTCACGGCGGTACCTGATGGCGCGCAGGCCGTTGCGCCCCCACGCGGCGTTGACCACGTCGAGCAGGAGCACCACGACGCCCAGCAGGAGCACGATCGGGACGTCCAGCAGGCTCCCGACCAGGATGAGCGCGATCGACCCCGCGACGCGCGCCGCCATCGTCAGCTGCCGTTGAGCTGGGACACGGTTGAAACCGGGGACAACGGGGGTACCGGGAGCGTCGCCAGGATCGAGCCCAGGGCCCCCTCGGCCGTCGCGCCGTGGAGGCTTCGGTCAAGGTCGACGACCAGCCGGTGCACCAGGACCCCCGGGGCCACCGCCTTCACGTCGTCCGGGGTGACGAACGCGCGGCCCTCGAGCACGGCCCAGGCCTGCGCGACCCGGTACAGCGCGACCGACGCCCGCGGGCTGGCACCAAGCGCGAGGTCGGGATGGGATCGCGTCGCCCGCACGATGGCGACCAGGTAGGCCTCCACCTCGTCGGCGACATGCACCCCGCGCACGAGGTCGCGGAGCTCGAGCAGGCGGTCACGCTCCAGCACCGGCTCGATGGCATCGAGCGGCTCCGCGGTGTCGTGGTGGCGGCGGGCGATGGCTCGCTCCCCGTCGCCGTCGGGGTAGCCCACGCGGGTGCGCAGGAGGAAGCGGTCCAGCTGGGCCTGGGGCAGCGCGAACGTCCCCTCGAACTCCACCGGGTTCTGCGTCGCGATCACCAGGAACGGGTCCGGCAGGCGGTGCGTGGTGCCCTCGATCGAGACCTGGCGCTCCTGCATCGCCTCGAGCAGCGCCGACTGCGTGCGCGGCGTCGCGCGGTTGACCTCATCCACCAGCAGCACGTTGGTGAACACGGGGCCTGGCACGAAGCGCAGGCCACCCGGCTCGAAGAGGCTGGAGCCGGTCACGTCCGACGGCAGCAGGTCGGGCGTGCCCTGGATGCGGGTCATCGTCAGGTCCAGGCTGCGAGCGACCGCGCGGGCCAGCAGCGTCTTGCCGGTGCCGGGCACGTCCTCGAGCAGCACGTGCCCGTCGGCGAGGAGCGCCGTCATCAGCATGCGGAGCGGCTCGTCCGCGCCCACCACGGCCTTGGCGACCGAGCGGCGAAGGTCGTCCCACGCCCGGCGGCCGGCTGTGGCCACGGCCGCGGCGGCGGTCCTGTCGTGGGGCGCCGGCGCGTCCGTGCCTGGCTCGTTCGGTCCGGCCGTCGTCGCCAGATCCATGGGTCGCGGGTCCTCCAGGGCCGGCGACCTCGCAGCTGCCTCAGCTGGGCCGTGGCACGACGGCGCCGGTGGACCCGACTATAGCCACCCGTTCGAGGCCGGGCTCGCCGGCGCCCCGCCGAAGCCGGCATCGCGGCCCGGTCCGACGCCGGTGACCGGGGTCCTGCTCGGCACCGCGCCCCGGTCGGGCTCCGCGGCCTGCTCGGCACCGCGCCCCGGACGGGCTCCGCGGCCTGCTCGGCACCGCGCCCCGGTCGGGCTCCGCGGCCTGCTCGGCACCGCGCCCCGGTCCGAGTTCGCGGCCTGCTCGGCACCGCGCCCCGGTCCGAGTTCGCGGCCTGCTCGGCATCTCGCCCCGGTCCGAGTTCGCGGCCTGCTCGGCATCTCGCCCCACGTGGGGGCCGTTTCGCGCGATCGCCCGCACGACCTGCGCAGCAAACCTCGACTTCCGTGCCCGGACCACGCTCAGAACCCGCCGATTCGGCTCCCAGGTGGGGGGCGCGCAGAGATCTGGAGCGCGATGAGGTAGAAGTGGTCGGGGCGGTGGGATTCGAACCCACAGCCTCGTGCTCCCAAAGCACGTGCGCCACCGTTGCGCCACGCCCCGACAGGTTTCGTGCTCAGGAAGCGCATGTGCTTCCTGATTTCGGCCTCGCGGCTGGGCCTACACCGCTCCAATCGCATATGCTGGTCCTGCGGGAACCCATCTAGCGACCGGAGTTGGCGTGGTCACATCGCCGTCCAGCGAGCCCCATCATACGGCCCTCCCGGACCTCGTCCCGTTGCTTGCGTCATGGCGGCGGCATCTCGCCGCCCAACGGATGAGCCCGGCCACCCTCTCCACCTACTCTGCGGCGGTTGGCCAGCTCGACAAGTTCCTCGAGGCGCAGGCGATGCCGAGAGCGGTCGCTGCGATCCGGCGCGAGCATGTCGAGGCCTTCATCACCCACCTGCTGGGCAAGTTCAAGCCGAATACGGCCCACAACAGGTTTCGGGGGCTGA
Organism: uncultured Chloroflexia bacterium; assembly: GCA_963748625.1. Taxonomy (GTDB): domain Bacteria; phylum Chloroflexota; class Limnocylindria; order Limnocylindrales; family CSP1-4; genus CAIXZV01. Next base: position 871,838 of record CAVVJT010000007.1, read on the forward strand.
AGACGTTCTTCGCGTGGCTGGTGGACGAAGGTGAGATCTCCGATAGCCCCATGGCGCGGATGAAGCCCCCCAGGCTCACCGAGGAGCCCCCGCCCGTCCTCCGGGAGACGGACTTCACCCGCCTGCTCGAGGTCTGCGAGCGGGACAAGACCTTTGTCGGCCGCCGCGACGACGCCATCCTCCGCGCGTTCATCGACACCGGGGTCCGGCGCGGCGAGCTGCTCGGGCTGAAGCTCGAGGACGTGGATCTCGATCAGGGCCTCCTCAGGGTCACCGGCAAGGGGAGCCGCACCAGGATGGTGCCCGTGGGGGCCAAGACGGTGCGCTCGATCGACCGCTACCTGCGCGCTCGCAGCAAGCACCCCGACGCTGCTCGCCCCGAGCTGTGGCTTGGCCGGCGTGGGGTCCTGCGAGAGTCAGGCTTGGGGGACCTGATCCGCGACCGGGGCAACGAGGCCGGGCTCACGCTGCGCCTGCATCCGCACCTGTTCCGCCATGCCTACGCCCACTCGATGCTGGCCGCCGGCATCCAGGAGACCGACCTCATGGCGGTCGTCGGCTGGAAGAGCCGCGAGATGGTGTCCCGCTACGCGGCATCCACCCGGGCCGAGCGGGCCATCTCTGCGGCCCGGAAGCTCAGCCCTGTTGACCGGCTCGACGAGACCAGGCGGTGAAGGGCGACCTGATCGAGACCGACTGCAGGGCCTGCGGTCAGCTCGTCCACATCGTCGAGGGTGGTGACTGCCCGGCCTGTGGCGCGGGCCCGGCTGTGCCCTCGGATGAGCGCGTCACCATTGTCAGCGGCCGTGCCGTGAAGGTCCCGAGGGACTTCTTCGGACGACAGGCAATGTGGCTCAGCACCAGACCCGCACGCCAGACGATCGCCGTCGACAGCAGGCGGCGGGTTCGAGATGTCCCATCTCCTTCCAGGAAGCGGCGACGCGGGCGGATTTCAGGCGATCGTGCTTGGAAGGCCGTCCTATCGCGCATAGGCCCGCGAACCTCCAACAACCGGCCACAGCCGTTCGTTACGCTACCGGTGGCAGTTGACCGCGCACCCCCGGTGCGGCGAGGGGCGTCGAGCAGAGGGCAGCCGATGGAGTTTCTGATCCTGACGGTGTTCTGGGGGTGCATCTGGGGCGCCCTATGTGCCTGGTTGGCGGGCGAGAAGGGCCGCGACGGAACGACCTGGTTCGTCCTAGGCTTCCTGTTCTCTCTTGTCGCCTTGCTCGTGCTCGGCTTCTCACCGTCAGGCGAACCGCCGCAGACCGTCGCGAGATCAACTGCCACGTTCGGGTCGCTCGACCTGGCACGCACACCACCGCCGGCGAGGGCGAGCACGTCCGGGGCACCAAGAAGCAATGCCTCGAAGCGGTGCCCGGACTGCGCCGAGGAGGTGAAGGCCGAAGCCAGGATCTGCCGGTTCTGCCGCTATGAGTTCCCACCGACGCCAGAACCTCAGTTCGAGCCCGAGTCGGCCGCCGACGAGCAGTTGCTGCCACCAGTCGTGCTGGACCTGGGGCGCTGGGAGATGGCGTCTGCGGACACCGGCTTCCGGATGGGCGAGACCATCACTCTGTGCCGTGATGGCACGGCCCTCGAGGTCCGCTCCGCGCGGTTTACACGCCGGATCAGCATTCCCGACCGCGACCGCATCCAGGCCGAGGCCGACCGCCTGCGAGTCTACGATCCGATCTATGCGATGTCGTTCGCACCCTTGGACTCCCAAAGCACGTGCGCCACCGTTGCGCCACGCCCCGACAGGGAACTAGGCTACACCGCTTGCTCGTTGGGCCACCGGGCAGACGGCGCAGGAGTCACGCCGATACCGCCCCGTCGGCAACCGCCTACGGAGAGCGTCCGACGAGAAGCAGCACGACAGCCGGAACGAGGCCGACCGCGACCACCAGCGAGATGACGGCCATCGGGCGGAACCAGGTGAGGCAGCCTGCGTGCTCCCTGTCCACAATCCTGCCTTCCGATCCGTAGAGCCGCCTCAACGCCCGGCTCTCGCGTCGCTGAAGCGCCTCGAAGTCCCGAACGCTGAGACCCAGCGCCAGCGCTTCGGCCTCAACCCGCAGTTGATCGCCGTCCCGCATCTGGCGCTCGTACTCCTCCATCGGGATCAGATCGCCCCTGGGGCCCCGCGAGCGTTCAAGGTCGGAGTACCTCCGCACCCGATCGCTCCGCTGCCGCTTGAGGTTCGCCATGTACTCCAGATAGGTGACCCCAGCCGCGCGAGCGGCGGCAGCGTACAGCTCGCGCCGCTGTGCATCCTGGGCCTCGAGCACCGGCAGCAGCCGGAGGCGAAGGGCGTTGTAGTCCCGCCGGTACTCCGCGACACGAGCCCAGGCCGCGTCCTGGTAAGCCTCGGTGCCTTCTGCCGCCCGGGCGCGTCGGTGCCACCACTTCGCCTCGTAGTCGAGCCGCCACAGGGCTGCGTCGGCGGTCGCCCAGCTGGGCTCACGCGTGAGCGTGCCCGAGCAGTCCGGGCATGTCCTGAACGTGCCAGGGCTCCACCGCTCGCAGTCGACGCAGACGGGCATGCCGCGAGTCTTGTGGGGGTCGATCACCGCAGGCCAGAGCCGATCGTCCCAAGTCGGCGGCATCGGCCGGCGCGGCAACCTCCTGAACACAGGCTCGAAGGGATGCTCCGGGCACCAGATGCACGTGTCAACGCGGCCGCGGGAGGCGGCGGCCATGGAGCACGTCGCCTAGGAGGTGACCGAGTTGTTGTCCGTGATTGTGCTCGCGAAGCCCCTAATACTCGGTGCCTACGCCGCTCAGCAGTTCGTGCTTGGAGGGGCCGACCCTACCCCGCATAGGCCCCAGCGGCTCCCAAAGCACGTGCGCCACCGTTGCGCCACGCCCCGACAGATTCCACGCTCAGGAAGCGCAAGTGCTTCCGCACGAGCCCCACAAGGCTAGCCTGCCGCGCGGCGCTCCCGGGTGCTGCAACAGGGCCGGCTCCTGCGTCGTCATATGCACGCGTCCGCGGAAGGCAGGGGTCATGCGGCGACACCTCCATCTTCTCGTCATGACGGCGATCCTCATCGGATGTGGACCGGCTGGCCGGGAGGCGGCGGCTCCTGATCCGTCGATCCTGAACCCCAGGATCGCGTCGCCGGGTATGTTCGGGTCCGGTGGCCAGTCACAGGAGCCCTCCCTCAGGCCGTCGACCGCGCCGACGACCGGGCCATCGATGGCACCCTCATCATCGCCCGTGACGACACCATGCCCTGCAGTCTCGCCAGCCGCGGTCGCAGGCACCCGGGTCCGCCCGAAGGTGGACAGCCTCGCCGCCGTGATGACCGACAGCCTTCGCGTGCGGTCACAGCCCGGGCTCGCGGCAGACTCGAAGGTGCTGCACCGGAGGCTCATGCGCCGCGACGTGGTGTACGTGGTGGCGGGGCCGGTCTCGGCATCGTGCTACGCCTGGTACCAGGTCTACATCCCGTACGACCCGGCACACGACCGGGACGAGACGTTCGGATGGGTCGCTGCGGCCAGCATCGAGGGCGAACCGTGGCTCGTCGGCGGTCAGCACCTCTGCCCAGAGCCGCCCAGGACCGTGTCGGACCTGGCTGACCTGCCGAGCAGCGTTGGCCTGGCGTGCTTCACAGGGCGACGGCTCACCTTCGAGGCATGGCTGGGCACCTACGAGACGTGCGGGATGTCCGAGGGGTGGACCATCGAGCCTCGCTGGCTTGGCGACACCTGCGCCGGCAACGACTACATGTGGATCGCCGACCGGAGAGCTCGTAACGCCAGCGACTTCGGCGCGAACGAGCCGGTCCCCGCCGTCATCGCGCCGAAGGTGGACACGTCGCGATTCCACCCGGGCAATCTGCCGAAGGAGTGGATCCCAGTCAAGGTGACCGGGATCTTCGACCACAGGGCTGCGAGATCGTGCCACGGCGTCTCCGAAGGGGAGACCGTACCGATCACCGACGACCAAGCCGTCCTGCAATGTCGCGCCGAGTTCGTGATCACCTCGATCCAGAGGCGATGACCGCCGACCAGTAGTCGCCGTCGACCCGTGCTCGCGTAGCCCCAAATAGTCGGTGCCTACACCGCTCGGGGATCCACGCTCAGGACCACCGATCCTACAACGCTTACGCCCCCGGGACCCCCAAAGCGCACGTGCGCCACCGTTGCGCCACGCCCCGACTGATTTCGTGCGCAGAAGCGCCTGCGCTTCGCGAGCGGCGCCCACAAGCCTTGCCTGCCGTGCTCCCAGCGCACGATGCGTGCCTGCGGGAGGGCAGCCTGGGCCCGGCGTGGTCGCCGGTCCGGGGCCCTTCGCCTCTCGACACTCCGGCGCGTCACGATCATCGTTGCCGCCAGCAAGACACATCGATGCGTGGCCCATACCAAGGGCCGCTGGACCCCGCTGAGCCACCGATCGGCCGCACCGGAAGGGCGTTCCCGGCGACACCGTGTAGCAGATCTGCTCCCGGACGCATCTATAGGGCATGAACGGTCAGGTGATGGGCGGTCAGAGGGTCGTCACCACGGTCGAGCTCGCGGGGGCCGGCGACGAGGCGGCCTTCGCCCAGTTGGTGGCGACCTATCACGCCGACATGGCCCGGGTCGCGTTTGTCGCCTGTGGCGACAGGGACCTGGCCGAGGACGCGGTCCAGGCGGCCTGGCTCGTCGCCTGGCGCAAGCTCCACTCGCTGCGGGATCCAGATCGGGTCCGCCCATGGCTCCTCTCGGTGACCGCCAACGAGGCCCGCCAGATCGTCCGCCGGCGCCGCGGTCCGGTCATCGAGATCGATGTCGAGGCGGCCGGCGATCCCCGCGGCGACCCGTCGGACGGTATCGAGCGCCTCGACCTCCGCCGGGCGCTGGCGCACCTCTCGCCCGACGACCGCACCCTGCTCGCCATGCACTACCTCGTCGACCTCAGCTCGGACGAGCTCGGCGCGGCCGTCGGCACGTCGTCGTCGACCGCCCGCACGCGGCTCTCACGGGCCGTCGAGCGCCTCAGGAAGGAGCTCCGCGATGGCTGATCGCGATCGCTTCGAGCTCGACCTCGCCGTGGCTCTCCGCGCCTACGCGGAGGACGCGCCGACGCAGATCCGTCCGACGGAGCTCGCCCGGCACTTCGCCACTGCGTACCCCCACGGGCGAACCGCGATCGGTCGCTGGGGTCTGGTGGCCGTCCCGCGCCGCGCCTGGGCCCTGCTCCTGCTAGCGGCCCTGCTCGCCGCGATGCTCGGCGGCATGAATCTCGTCGGCTCGCCGATGCTGCGAAGGCTCCCGGCCGTCGTGACGCCCGTCGGCCAGGTGTTCGAATGTCCGACCGGATCGACGCCCGACGAGCCCGGCCCGATCGACCAGGCCCGGCCGGCCCATGAACCGGCAACACTCTCGGCGATGGCGTTCGACCGCCGGGCCGGCAGACTCGTGACTCTCGCGGACATCCTCACGGGCGACGAGGTCACTGGCACCCAGACGTGGACGTTCGACGTGTGCACGAACACCTGGACGCGTATGCACCCGGACCGGGAGCCGCCCAGCTCAAGCCATGGGCTCGTCTACGACGTCGACTCCGACGTGACGATCCTGGTCACCGCCCGGGAGGTGTGGGCCTACGACCTCGGGGCCGACACCTGGACGCTGAAGGGCTCCGTCCCTCCGTTCGACCCGACGGCTTCCGACCTGGCGGCGTCCTGGGCCTACGACCCGGTCACGGGCCTGGTCGTCACCGCGGCAGCGGAGTTCGCCGCGGGACCCGACTACAGAGCCCGTCCGCCGCGGCTCTGGACCTACGACGTCGCCACCGACACGTGGACGCCGATCCGCCAGGACAGCCCGCCGGCCTCCTGGGATCGCGGTGTGGGCTTCGCCTACGACGCGTCAGCGGACAGGTTGATCGCGTTCGGCGTCTATCAATCGACGGGACGCCGGGACGAGACGTGGACCTTCGACCTCCGCACCGGCGCCTGGTCGAGGGCCGGCGCCGACACGCCGCAGATCGTGGGCGTATGGGGGATGGCAGAGTATCCCCCGGTGATGGTCTACGACGAAGCGGAACAGCGGACCCTCGTCTCCGGCCATGGCGGCCTGGCCGCTTACGATGCGACCGCGGATCGCTGGGAGAACCTGAACGGGATCGATGCCCGTCAGGGATCGGTCGAGTTCGGCGAGTTGGGCCCCTCAGCCGAGTGGTCAATGGACATGTACGACTCCGTGAACGGACGGCTCGTCGGCCTCGGCGGCGGCAACGGCATCTGGGCGTTCGACCCGGCGACCGGCCAGTGGACAGTCCTGCTCGAAGGGCGTGAGGTGGTGAACCCACCGACCGACGACGAGGTGGGTATGGCCGTGTCACCTCGGCCGGGCTGGGCCCCGGAGCTCGAGGCGCTGCTCCCTTCGAACGTGGACGGCGTGACGTTCACGAAGACGAGCGTGGCCGGCCGGCCTCTCTCGACCCGCCTCGGCAAGGGCGGTTGGGGGTCGGTGCCGCTCGGGTCCGACGAGCTGAACCCGTTCCTGGGTGACCACGGGAAGGGACTCACCGACCTGAGCATCGCCGTCGCGACCCCGATCGATCGGTCGCGGGCGGACACCTTCGCCATCGCGTTCCAGGTGAAGGGCGTCGAGGCGACGGAGTTGGCCAGGCTCCTGGCAGACCCCTACACCGCCATCGACGCGAGGTCCGCCATCGTCGGCGGGAAGGAGGTCCAGAGAATCCGGGAGACCCGGGGGATGGGCTTCGACCTGTACGTCAAGGACGATGTCCTGTTCTACGTCTTCACCGACGGCACCCCGCTCATCGACGGGATCGTCGCGGCCCTGCCCTGACGTTGGCGGAACCGCCATCGACCGTGAGAGCGTCCCGAAGGAGAGAAGGGATGAAGGCGCGCAGCTCGCCCGTTCGGCTGCTGGTCGCCCTGGCCTGTCTGGCCCTGCTGGCCGGGTGCGCCGCCCCCGCGAGTCCGACTCCAGCTTCGGCAACCCCGGATTTCAGCGAGCCTCCCCTCGGCGGCGGTCACGACACCGGCGACTGCCACAACGGCTACCACGGCCCCCACGCCGGCTCCCACACCGAGCGTCGAAGTGGCGGTTCGTGCTTGGAGGGGCCGACCCTACACCGCATAGGCCCCAGCGGCTCGGGCACCTCGCCTCTGGCCTGAAACACCGGGAGGGCCGTGGCGTCTCATCGCCGTGGATCCCGTGATCTCTCCCCTCGAGGCGGTCGATGCCGCAGGCGCCCACCGCGCCGCGCAGGCGGATGCGGCCGTCGTGGCCGCGTGGACCGCCCACCACGCGGAGGTCTTCGCGTTTCTCGTCCGGACCACCCGCAGCCCGGAAGCTGCCGAGGATCTCCTCCAGGAGGCGTACCTGCGCCTGACCACCGAGATCCGGGCCGGCCGGGCGCCGGACAACACCCGGGCCTGGCTCTACCGCGTGAGCGCCAACCTCGCGGTCAGCCGCGGGCGGCGCCTCTCGGCCGCCTTCCGGGGGATCGTCAGGATCCGCAGCACCTCCGCGCCACTCACGACGACCTTCACCCCGGAGGCGAGCTACCTCGGTCGCGAGGGCCGGGCCGGCCTCCTCGCGGCCCTCGCGGACCTGGCGCCCGATGCCCGGGCCGCGCTCCTGCTGTCGGCCGAGGGCTTCACCGGTGCCGAGATCGCCGCCGCGATCGGGCGCTCCGATGCCGCAACCCGGACCCTGCTCTGCCGGACCCGCGTCCAGGTCCGTGGCCGGCTCGAAGGGGCGGAGGCCGTCCGATGACGTCCCACGACACGTTCCTGCAGCTCGCCGCCATCGCGGTCGACTACCCGCTCTCGTCCGGCGATCGCGGCCGCCTCGAGGCGCACCTCGCCTCGTGCCCGGCCTGCGCCCGCTCGGCCCACGGCTTCCGGGCCGACGCCATCGCCTTCGGGGACCTGCCGCCCGCCGTCCTGCCGGAGCGCCGCGGGGCCGAGATCCTCGCCGCGGCCATGCACCCGGCGACCGTCCGGCACCCGCTCCGGCTGGTGCTCGTCGCCGCCCTGCTTGCCCTGCTGGCCCTCGGCTCGCTCGTCGCCGGGGCGGAGCTGCTACGGCGGAGCCAGGACGACGACCTCTCGGTCGTGCCCCCGGTACCGACGGAGACGCCCGTCGCGACGGAGACGCCCGGCCCGGTGCCGTCGGCCTCGGTCATGCCGTCGGTCTCCCTCGCGCCGTCGGCCCCGCCGGTGAACAGGCCCGTGGTCACTCCGGCCTCGTTGCCGCTGCCATCGGGCTCCGTCTCGCTCGCACCGGCCGCGGCCGGCGGCGTCTGGGTCCTTGTGAACGACCTGCCCAACCTCTCCAGTGAGTCGGGCCGAGCGGTCCTCGCGCTTCTCACCAAGGACGGCGAGCCCGCCCCGGGCTGGCCGCAGGAGATCCAGGATGTGGACTGCAGCATGTGGGCCGGCAGCGAGTGGGCCGGCATCCCGGCATCGCCGGCGTCGCAGCTGCCGGTTGTCGCCCCGGACGGCAGCGTCCGCCTCCTGTGCTGGACGGCACCCCCGGATGCGACATCAGCCGTGTTCGCGCTCTCGTTCGACGCCGCCGGCGCAGCGTCCCCCGGATGGCCGGTCATGCTGCCGTCTGACCCGGTCGACGCCCGGCTGATCGACGACACGCTGGTCATTGCGACATCTTCGCTGACCACCGACGCTGAGGGGAACGTGCTGGAGGTCGAGTATCGGATCCTGCGGATCAGCGCGGCCGGGCAGCTCGAGCAGGGTCAGGCGGTTGCGCCGGTCGATCTGGGGAACTACGCGCCGAACCTGAGGATAGATGGGGCGCCGAACCTGGCCGCCGATGGGGTCGCGTTCCTCAGATGGGTCCGTGACGAAGGCCCCGAACCGGCAACCGACATCCTGGCGTTTGGGTTTGACGGCGCACTGCCGGGCTGGCCGGTCTCGGTGCCCGGAATCGTCTCGGCCGTCGTCACCGGGCCGGATGGGCGCTACTACGCGACTGCCTCGGCGAGGGCCAAGGATGCGGACGCGCTCGCCCCAAGCCAGAAGCTCGTCGCGCTCACCCCCAGCGGGACGCTGTCCGTCGGGTTGGATCTGCCCGTGGCTGGAATCTCCGCGGCCACGTTTGCGGGCGGGTACGCACCGCTCAGGCCCACGCTCGGGCCCGGCGGATCCGCGTGGGTCCCGGGCGTCAACACCCGCGACAACGTCGTCGTCCACGCGCTCGGACCGGACGGCATGGTCCGCGACGGGTGGCCGTGGCGGGCCGGTGCGCCTATCGAGGAGCAGGGCGAGTGCGGGCAGGGCGAGACAGGATGCGGCGTGTGGCGGACCGTGCCAGCCCTCGGACCCGGTGAGGTGCTCCTGGTCCTCCTGGGGCCGGCTGATCGGACGAGCGGCGGGCAGGTCGTCGCGGTCGGGCCGGATGGGCGGGTCGTTGACGGCTGGCCGGTGACGCTCACGAACCCGGCCGGGCGCTGGGATGTGGTGGTGGCCGGCACCGACGGGACGGTCTACGCGACGGCGATCGAGTCCGGCGCCCGCACGTCGACGACCACGCTTCTCGCGATCGCGCCGGACAGCGAGGTGGTCTGGCGGTCGACGCTCGTCGGCAAGTGACGCCAAGCCCACCCGTCAGCGCTGCCGGCAACACGGCTGTCTGTCGTGCTCCCGTAGCCCCGAATAGTCGGTGCCTACGCCGCTCGGCTCGCCACGCTCATGACCCCCGACCCTGCACCGCATAGGCCCCGGGGACTCCCAAAGCACGTGCGCCACCGTTGCGCCACGCCCCGACTGATTTCGTGCTCAGGAAGCGCATGTGCTTCCGGCTCGAGTCCGATGTGCCGAAGCTACAGCGCTTCCTCGTCGGCGTGCGCCGGCCGATCTGGCCGTGCCGGAGCGCGCAGCGCCATTCCATGAGCCCGAGTGCTCTCGCGCAACACCTGGATGCGGCCGATCGTTTCAGCAACGGCGGCGAGACTGGAGTCGAAGCCCGCGAGCCGGGCTCGGCCGCAGGGCGACCGGTCTCAGCCGGCAACCCAGCGTCCCGAGGAGTGCGGGATGAACGGCATGGCCAGCCGGTGGTGCATCAGGACTTCGGCCTGGTGGTTGTTCAGCCTGATCGCGGCCCTGCTCGCGGCTGGCTGTGCCGACGGAACCCCGGTGAAGCCCACTCCGCCCGTCGAGCCACCGGCCACGATCGAGCCGGCAGTGACATCGGGGCTGCCCGCGCCAACGCCGACCAGCTCGCCGGCCCCCACACCGAAGCCCGGCTGGAACCAGGCCGCGCCCATGCCGCGCGAGCGAACCGGGTTTGATGCGGTGCTCATGGGCGACGGCACCGTCCTTGTGGTCGACGACGATCCGTCCAGCGACCTTGCTGCGCCAGGGAGCGAGCTCGTGGACGTGTACGACCCTGCGACTGACACCTGGCGCCCGGCCGAGAGCCTGAACAAGCCGCGAGCTGGCGCGGCCACGGTGGTACGCCCGGATGGGACGGCGCTCGTGATTGGGGGGACCAACAGCGATGGGCAGGCATTCTCCAGCACGAAGGTCCTCGCCACGACGACGACCAGCTGGGAGGCGGGGCCACTGATGAAGGTCGCGAGGATGTCGCCCGAGGCCGTGGTCCTGGGCAATGGTCACGTCCTCGTCGTGGACCAGACGGACAGCCGCCCGGTCACGACCACGAGCGAGCTCCTCGGCCCCCGCGGGAAGGCATGGACCACCCGCCGGACGCTGTCCGGCCATGTCGTCGCCGTCGACGCCCTCGTGCGGGCGGGCAACCACGGTGCGCTGGCCCTCGGCTGGGAGCGCGATGCCCATGTTGCTGACTCGATGCAGCCGGCGGCCCGCTACTACGACGCGTTCTTCGACACCTGGAAGACGGTCCCCGTTCCGAAGCTGCAGGTGCAGCCGGCGCTCGTCACGCTCCCCGACGGCAGGGTCCTCGCCGTCGGCGGCAACGGCGGCGGCGAGCTGGTGGGTCACCCGAACACCCTGGCCACCGTCAGGGTGTTCGACCCAGCCCGGGCGAAATGGACGAATCTGGCGCCGATGGCGGAACCGCGCGAGAGCGCGCAGGTGGCGATGCTCGCCGACGGACGCGTGCTCGTCGCGGGCGGCATGCAGCGGACCACAGACGGCGGGCCGCCGCCGATCCTCGCATCATCGGAGATCTACGATCCAGGCACGGACAGCTGGTCAACGGGCCCCGCCCTGCTCGAGCCGCGCGCCGGTGGCGCTGCGGTCACCCTTCGAGACGCGACGGTCCTCGTGCTCGGCGGGCAGGGTCTTATGGGCAGCCTCGTCACGGTCGAGCGCTTGTGGCTGGACGCCTCCACTTCCGCAGGACGGGAGCTCAACCCGACGCTCCTGCACTGGGACGCGATCGGGCAGCTTCCCTCGGAGGATGAAGGGCAGCTCATCGGCTTCGACAAAGGCTATGTCTACGTGGGCTACAGGGTGTGGTTCTCACCGGACGGCATGAGCTGGGAGGTGATCGAGCCACAACGCGCGATCTGTGACGACCCGGACTCGACCGCTCTCATCGCCAGCATCGTGTGGGCAGGAGCAACCGACGGCCACGAGGTCATGCTCGTCGGATACCAGCTCGACGACTGCGTAGGGGGTTCACCGACGCCAGCCTCGTGGATCACGTCCGATGGCGTCACGTGGGAGCAGTCCCCGGCGGTGGAGCTGTCGAGGGGCTCTGGCGACATGCGCGAGGTGTGGGCAGTGCCGGACGGCTGGGAGGCGAGTGTCTACCTGCACAAGACCGACGACTTCGCTCGCTGGATCTCGATCGACGGCCTGACGTGGCAGAGCGCCCGGGCCCTGCCCGTCGATCTCAGCGCTGTGGCGCCTGACGGCACCCGAGTCGGCATCCGCCATCGCAAGACCGGAAGGAAGGAGACCCTCGTCGCGTCGACCGATGGACAGGCGTGGCGGGTCATCGACGCGCCCGTGCGCGGCGGGGTGGGTGCCGTGGTGCCACCGGCGGCCGCCGGAGACCCGTGGATCGTGGTCAGCGAGACGGAGACCCAGTTGACGTTCGCCGCCTCGCGCGACCTTGTCCACTGGTCCTCGGTCTCCACTCCGTACGCGTTCATCGACGGCATCACGCAGGCCCCACGTGGAGTCTTCCTGCTGTCGAGCGAGCCGTGCTGGGAAGGCCTTGGCGCGGGCCCTGCGCCGAGCGCGGGGCCTCCAGACTGCCCAGCGGACGGCGAGGTCGTGATCGACCTGCACATGAGCGCCGACGGTCTGCGCTGGGTGGATGTCGTCACCCCGGGCCCGCTCGTGGCAATCGCCGATGGGCCCGCTGGGACGCTGGCGGTCGAGTGGAACGACGGCAGCGGCGCTACGCGCGTCTGGCGCCTGGATCAGTAGGGACGGTGCAGCTCGGTGTTGCCGACGGTGATCCTCGTCGGCGCAGCCTGCTTCGTGGCCACGACAGCCCTCGCGTCGAGAACGACCTCCTGGGGAGTGGACCACGCGCCCGGCCCGCTCGCGTAGCCCTCAATGATCGGCGCCTTCACCGCTCGGCGGTTCGTGCCTGAAGGGGCCGAGGGTAGACCGCTCAGCTCCGCGAGGCTCCCAACGCACGTGCGCCACCGTTGCGCCACGCCCCGACAGGTTTCACGCTCAGGAAGCGCATGTGCTTCGTGAGCGACGACTCGAAGCCTTGCCTGCCGTGCTCCCGTCGCACGATCCGGATGCCGTGCCGCGGCCGCGCGGCCCTTCTTTCAGAACGCCCGGTTGCGCCGGGCCGCCAAGAGGATTGCCTCGGCCTCCTGGTAGGTGCGATTGAGCTGGGCCGTCTCGATGAACGTCATGAACACGCGATCGGCTGGGATGAGCTGGCCGATCAGCACCGACACGACCGTGGCGGGACCTCGATCGGCGATGCTCTCGGCCACGGCCCGATCGAACGTCGCTGACACGAAGGTCCGCGGTGGCGGGACGCGAAGCGGGCCCTCGCTGGTCAGACCCCGATACAACCAGAGCCGGTCCTGCCCAGCGGCTCGAAGCATCGCTCGCACGAAGCCAAGGCGGGCGACGACATGATCGGCGCGCCGCTCCTCGCTCCACGCACCGGCGAAGAGGTCCGGGTCCCGCACGACCTTGCCGCGGTACGGGACAAGCCCCAGCCGGGCGATCACGATCTCGTGGCCCTTGACCATCTCGCCCGATGACGGATTGCTGACATACCGCTCGGCGAACATCCTCTCCATGTCGGTCATCGCACGGGCGGCCATGTGGTCGGCGAGGAGGCGCTGGACGAAGGCGTCGCCGACGCGTCCGTTGACGTCGATGCGGAGCGGTGCGTCGCCAAGGATGACCGCAGCTGCGCGTTCCTCCTCCCGAAGACGGGCCTGCGTCCGGGCCCGAGCCCGGGGGTCCACCGGGATGGCGAGTGAACGGCTGAACCGGTCGACCGCCGCGGCGAAAGCGGTCAGCGTCGCGGCATCTGCGCGCCGGGCATCAAGCTCGAATTGGAAATGGCAGACCCGCTCCGCCTCGATCAGCCAGCGAGCGCCGCGATCCTCGAACGCCAGCACCTCGACCTCGAAGGTGCCCAGATCCACGTCGACTGCCCGGATCGCCACGGGAGTTCGCCGGGTGTCGAGCATGCGGCCCGCATTGCCGGGCACGAGGTGGTGGAGCTCACCCAGCACGAAGCTGCTATCGGGCGCCTGATCGGGAGTGGACTCGTGGATCGGCTTGGATGTGCCCACCAGCTGGCTCCCTGCATTCGGTCGTGCCTTCCCGCCCAGACCGCGCCAAGACGATACACGTGCCGGGGCGAGTCTCGATGTGGCTGCAATGGTGACTCGACCGCGGGACGCACCAGCCCGCCCAGCACTGGACCAAGAGCCCAAACCGCTTGCCGTGGGGCCGGCACCGAGCCCACGATGGGTCGCCCCGCGCAGTGGGAGCTGTGCGCCACGGGCCGATGAGCGTCACCCGGAAGCGCACCGTCCCGTCGGGCTGGATCGCCAGGGTGGTCAGCGAGGCCCTCCTCCGCAGTGCAGAGGGAGTGGAGGGGGTCTCGCGGGCGCGGGTTTGAGCCGCTCCCAGTCCGTTTGCACCTTGGCCGGACAAGGGCGAGTCACCTAAGGTGACGATGGGAGGGATGCATCGGCTACCGGCATGCGGACATCCCGCCCGAACGCGCGGAGGCACCCGAGGCAGCCCCGCGCCCGTGCGTCCCGAGGGGAGTCGAGGATGGCACGCATCGCGCACCGCACCGGTCGACGGGTCCTGGTGGCACTCGTCGTCGCAGTCCTGGCGTCCGCATCGCCCTCGGCGGGCGGTCCCGGCCCCGGCGCCGGTCGCGCCACTGCCTCGACCGCCGCTCCAACGACGCCCGTGAAGGCCGTGGAGGCAGGCGGGCTCCAGACATGCGCCATCCTGGGAGACGGGACTCTGCGCTGCTGGGGCGACATGCTCCTTGTCCCGGATCCTCCGGCAGGGACATTCGAGTCGATCAGCATGTCGGCGACCAGTGCCTGCGCGATCCGCACGGACGGCGCGATGACGTGCTGGGACATCGAGGACGACGGCGGGGCGCCAGCCCCTGGTGGGACGTTCAAGCAGGTCGAGACCGGGCCCTACCACAGTTGCGCTATCCGGTCCGATGGGTCGGTCACCTGCTGGGGCACGAATTGGTACGGAGAGACCCAAGCGCCTGATGGTGAATACACCGACCTGGTGACGGGTGACTTCTGGAGCTGTGGCCTGCTCGTAGACGGATCGGTCACGTGCTGGGGCGGCGACCCCGAAGGGAGCCCCCGCCCGTCGCTGAGCGGCAAATTCGTGGCTCTCGGCGGCCCGGAACCACTCTGCGGCATCCACGACGACGGCTCCGCTAGGTGCTGGGACTGGGAGGGAGAGTACTCGGCGAGCGGCAGCTACCTCGACATCGACGGGCGCTGTGCCGTCCGCGCGGACCGCACGCTCTTCTGCTGGGGCGACGAGCCAGACGCAGGCACCAACGGGCTCGCCCTCGTGCCGGCAGGGTCCTTCGACTCCGTGTCCACCGGCTTCTGGCACGCATGCGCGCTGGCCGGCACTGCCATGACCTGCTGGGGCAACAACTACGCAACGCAGGTCGTGCCAGCGCCCACGCCCACGATGATCGGGCCGGCCCCCTGGCGTTCGACAGCGATGACAACCGTCGAGTGGGCGGCTCGTCCCGCCTTGAGCGCGGTCACCTCGTATGACGTCAGGTATCGGCGCGCGTCCGCTACGGGCGGGTTCGGAGCCTGGACGACCTGGCTGACGGGCACCACCCAGACGAGTGCCGCCTTCGCCACGTCGCCCGGCTACACCTACTGCTTCGCTGTGCGTGCGCACGACGCCAGCGGTGCGATCTCGTGGTGGACGAACCAGGGCTGGAATCTCGGCGAGACCGGCTGCACGACCACGCCAGTCGATGACCGCGCCCTCGTGCGCTCAGCGGGGTGGGACTCGGTCTCCGACCCGGCCCTGTTCCGGTCGACCGGGCTGCGCACCACCAGGCAGGGTGCCACGCTGAAGCTCAACGACGTCCGGGCCGGCTGGGTGGTCTTGCTGGCCACCACCTGCCCAACCTGCGGCTCCGTCAAGGTGGCAGTCGCCGGCCACGGGTCCAGATCGCTGAGCCTGCGGTCGCCGGTCACGACGACACGCTTCCTGCCTGCCTTCTACGAGGACGTCGATGGAAGGGTTGATGTCACCGTCACGGTCACATCGTCCAGCGGGCAGGTGCAGGTTGATGGCTTGCTCGTCAGCCCGCTGGAGCTCGGTCCGGCGTGGGCGGATGCCGACAATCCGCCGCAGCCGGTCAGCGCATCGGTCACACGCGGGGCGACGGACATCAGCGCAGGCGACGGCCATACGTGTGCGGTCACGGTCGATGGTGGGCTTGCCTGCTGGGGCAACAACTCGGACAAGCAGTCTGAAGCGCCGGCGGGACTGTTCACCTCTGTCGCGGCTGGCGGCACGCTCAGCTGCGGCGTGCGCAACGACGGGGCCGCCGTCTGCTGGGGCGGTGACAGCGCGTGGAGCTGGGACGACCCACCCGCGGCGCCGGCGGGCACGTTCAAACGCCTCGTGTTCACCTCGATGGACGACCTGTGCGGGATCCGGACGGACAACAGCCTCTGGTGCGGCGGTGGAGAGGACGAGCTGCCTCCCGGGCAATTCGCCTCGCTCGCCACAGACGGCTTGGCGGCATGCGCCGTGCGCACGGATGGCGAGCTCATCTGCTGGGGCGAGGGCCCGGTGGCGGTCGACGCACCGGGCGGAGTGTTCACCACTGTGGACGTCAGCAGGGGACACGCGTGTGCGATCGCTGATGACGGCCACCTGGAGTGCTGGGGCGACAATGAGGTCGGCCAAGCCACCGCTCCGGACGGGACGTTCAAGGCCGTTACGACCGGCTCGAGCCATAGTTGCGCCATCCGGGGCGACGGCACGATCGCCTGCTGGGGTGACGCCGAATATGGCGAACTGCTCGCTCCCTCCGGCACGTTCACCGGCATCTCTGCGGGCGGACGGCACACCTGCGCTTTCGCCGCCGAGACGGTGGCCTGCTGGGGCCAGAACCGTGACGGCCAAGCCAATCCGACACCCACCACCACCGTCGGTGCTCTCGCACCGTACACGGTGGCGAAGACGACAAGGGTGACCTGGTCCGCGTCAGGGCTGGCGCCCATCACGTCGTATGACGTCCGCTATCGCGTGGCGCCATGGAACGGATCCTTCGGCGACTGGGTGGCCTGGCAGACCGCGACCGCTGCCACGACCGCTGCGCGCAATGTGCCCGCCGGGTCGACGGTCTGTCACTCGGCCCGTGCGCGCGACGTGGACGGCGTGCAGTCCCGCTGGTCTGGCGAACGCTGCGTACGTACGCCGGTCGACGACCGGGCGCTCGCGAGGTCGACGGGCTGGACGAAGATCACGGGAACCGCGTACTACAGGGGCACCGGCCTGCGGGCGTCGCGCACTGGGGCGAGGCTCTCGCTCGGTGGCGTCCGGCAGTGGTCCGGCCTGTACCTGGTGGCCACCACCTGCCCCACCTGTGGCGTGGTCAGGGTGACCCTGGGTCCCTACCGCAGCAAGCGGATCAACCTGTACTCCGCGACGCGCGTGGACCGCAAGGTCATCCGCGTCGCGCCATTCAACGACGACTACGCACCGACGCGCGTCACGGTGAACGTGACAGTCGTCTCCTCCGGCAAGAAGGTCGTCATCGACGGCCTCCTCATCAAGGGCGCATGGGACGACCTCGCCTGGTGAGCGCCGCCAGGCCGGGATGACATCAGCCTCACCGCGCGTGCTGCGGCGTCCTTTGGACCCCGCGGCCACGAGCGGATCGGCACTGGCGACGGCGTGGCGCAGCGATCACGGTCGTGCCGCCGCTTGGAACGTTGTCGTCCCGGCGCAGGACCGGCGGCGTGCCGGGTCGCGCCACCTGTGGTCCAGGTATCGGTGGAGTTCGGCATGGCTGGTCGTCTGGCGACGCTGGTGGCGATCCTGGGCCTGGTCCTCGTGGCGTGCAGCGGCGAGGCACAGCCGACCAAGTCGGTGCGGGCCAGCCCAACCCCATCGCAGGGCTCGTCCTCGCCGACCACCGTGACGCCGCCGCCTCCTGCCACGCCCTCTCTGGCCCCCGTGGCCACGTCAACCCCCGTGGCCACGTCAACCCCCGTGGCCACGTCAACCACCGTGGCCACGCCAACCCCCGCTGCCGCGGTCACGGCCGCGCCGCGGACGCTCGGCCCGGACCTGGTCGCGGTCGTGGTGACCAACAACCTGGTGATCCGGAGCGAGCCAAGGATCGGCAAACGCTCCTCCGTCTACAAGCCGTACCTGGGGCGTCGTGAGCAGGTCTTCGTCATCGGTGGTCCGGTACGCGCGAGTGGGTACGACTGGTACGAGGTCATGCCTCTCTCAGCCAGGTTCGAGGACACCGGCTGGGTCGCCGCAGCAAGCGAAGCTGGCAAGCCGTGGATCAAGCCGTTGGGGGCAGCCCCAACGTGCCCGCCCGCGCCGATCACGGTGACCGAGCTCGATGCACTCACGTCCGGCGTCCGGCTTGCCTGCTTCAGCGGCGTTCCGATCACGGTGCGGGCGCAGCTGGAGGGGTGCGGCGTCGACATGCCCGATGCCATGTACGAGCCGGAGATGTTCAACGGGTTCTACGATCCAGGCGCTGAGGATCTCGTCCCGATCGTGCTCGGCGAACCCGGAACTGACCCATGCGAGCTGGACAGGCAGCTTCGGCTCACCGTCGACCCAGCCTCGATCTCGGCGATCCAAGTGCCGATCGGCGATGTCGCAGAGCTGACCGGCATCTTCGACCACCCCGCTGCCAGGGAGTGTGAGTTTGTCAGCTTCATCGAGGATCTGAGTCAGCCGGAGCCCGAGTGGTGCCGACCGCAGTTCGTCGTCACGCACATCGAGTGATCGCTGGAACCCCCAACAGGCCGGTGCCTGGGCTGCACCGCAGGTCGACCGAGTGGCCCGTTCTCCAGGTCGGCGTCGGCATCGCACCCCGGGCGGCAAGCGCGGGAGAACGTCTCGACCCGGTTGACGGGCACACCTATTGCGGTGCAGTCGCCGGAACGAAGCGCCACGTGTCGGGAATGGGCGTCGGGCAGCCGGGCGTGTCCGGCACCCATACCTGCCAGCCCCCGGCAACCAGCACGGAACCGTCCTCGAGCAGCACCGCCGTCGCATCGTTGCGTTGATCGGGGATCGGCTCGGACTCGGTCCAGATCCGGGCTTCGGGGTCGTAGATGGCCGTGCGTGCCCCTGCGACAGCGAGCACCCGTCCGTCTGCCAGGACCGCCATCGCCGGGCGTCGGCCCGACGCATCGAAGTCGTCCGTCGGCGCCCAGGTTCCCGTCGACGGGTCGAATCGCTCGACGATCGACGTGGGCTGGGAGGTCTCACCGCCGACGACCAGCGCACCGCCGTCGGGAATGGCGATCATCGAGAACCTGCTCCGCGGGGCAGAGAGCGTCCCGGCGGGGGACCAGTGGTTGTCGCTCGGGTCATAGATCTCGACCGAGACGAGCGGGTCATCGCCGCCCCACTCCGGCACTCCGCCCGCGACGAGAACCCGGCCGTCCGACAGGGTCACCGCCACCGCGCCCAGGCGCGGGCTCGACATCCAGTCGATCGCCGCCCATCCGCCGGTGTCCGGGTCCCAGATCTCAGCGGAGCTGAGGGCGCCCCCCTCCCGGGAGACGTCGATGAGCAGGCCACCCGCCACCAGGACTCGGCCATCGGGCAGCGCGGCGGCCGCGAAGGCCATCCGTGCGGTGTTGAGCAAGCCTGACCGCGACCACTCCTGCGTCCGGTGGTCGAACACGACCGTGCTCGACTTGGCTACGTATTCCGAGCTCGCTCCGCCAGTGATGAGGGCGTCCCCGTCCGCGGCCGCTACCAGCATGATCCCGTTGCGCTGGGCGGGCAGGGGGGCGGCCATGCGCCAAGCCGCCGTATCCGGGCCCCAGAGCTCGGCGGTGCCAGTCTCCGCGTTCTCGATCTCGCACAGGAGATCGTCGCCAACCGCAAGCACCTCGCCCGTGCCAAGGCGTACGAGCTGGGTCCCAACGCGGTGGTCGTTGAGCGCGCCCGCCGCCACCCAGGTGCCGGAGCCGCCCGATGGGGGCGAGGTTGTCGCCGCCAGCTCGGGGGATCTGGTTGGTGTCGCCTGCGGGGAGGGGCTGGCGACCTGGCCGTCCGGGGCTGTCCCGGGACCGCAAGCTGCGAGCATGACGCCGAGGGCCATGATCAGGATCGCCCTTGCCTTGGACATGCTGCCCCGTCCTGCCGGTCGGCACCAGTCCGCCGGCGACTGTCCGTTGCTCTCCATACGCCCCGTGAGACGGGTGGCCGGGGACCGATGTTGCCCGGGGTCGAGAAGTCGGCGGGGTCGACCGGGTGGCACCTACGCTGCCAGTGGACGCTCGGGGCCCCCGCCCGCGACGAGGCGGGACCCCCCGAGGGTCTCGCGCATCGTGTGACGCGTGCGGCACAGGAGTGCCCGGCATGCGAGTTGCGATCGTCCCATCGTCGCGGCGATCTCGCGTCCGCTATAGCCCTCCGCAGCCATCAGGATGCTCATCCGGGCGGCGCCTGATAGCGCAGCCAGGGCCTGGCGCAGCTCGGGGCTGAGCGACGAGGCCTCGGCTTCCATCTCAGCCGAGGTCGAGCCGGCCTCCCAGGCCGGCGAGGCGCGCTCGTCGGACGCGAACCGGACCGGACGGCGCAACTCGCTGACCACCAGGTTGTGGACGACGCGATAGAGCCACGGACGGACGGCGAGGGGCGCTCGGCCCGCCGACGTCTCGCGGACCAGCCGCGCGAACGCCTCGTGGACCACGTCCTCCGGGTTCACGTGCCCACCGAAGCGGTGCGTGACGTACGCCTCGAGCTCGTGTGCGTACGCCACATAGACCTGGCCGATCCACACGCACTCAGCGGCTGGCGCGGCTGACCATGATGTCGCCGCCGTTTCGAATGCCTGACTCGCCGTCATCTCATGTCCCCCATCGATTGACCGCCGTACCGGCTGCTGCCGGCCTCGCGCGAAGCTCCACCGGGATCATTCGATCGGACTACCGACCGACCAGGCTGCCGCGGCAGGCCCTGCGATGCGCAGCGCCTCGCCGCCGCCGACCGGGACCACCCACACCTCGGCGTGGTCCGTGCCCCGTTCCAGCTCCCAGTTCCAGCGGTTGAACTCGAGCCAGGTCCCGTCCGGCGACCAGTCGGCGGGCCCATCGCCGTCGGTGAGCCGCGTCAGGTTCGCGCCGTCCCGATCGACGACGTAGATGGCAGGGTCGCTGCCGTCGGCGCTCGCCTGGCTGAAGGCCAGCCGAAGCCCGTCGGGGGACCAGCTCGGGCGGGCTGGCACGAGGTCACTGGTGAGCTCCGTCCGCTCGCCGCTTGCGACATCGATGGCCAGCAACCTCCCGGTGCATGTCGCCGGAAGGCGATTGTCGGAGGTGTTGTCGGGCTCGCTTGGCAGCATGTCATGCACGCAGACACGTTCCGCCAGGGCGATCGTCTTGCCATCCGGTGACCATGCCGGGCCGTTATAGCCCGTGTACCAGCGCTCCGTCGCCGTTGTCGGAGGGGCACCCACGTTGGCCTCCTGGTCGGCGATCTCCCGGGGCGGCGACCCGTCCACCGGGACGACGAGAACGCGTGACAGCCACAGCTCCGGGTCCTTCTTGCTCGGGCGCACGCCATTCGCCGCGAGCGCCGTGCCGTCAGGAGACCAGGAGAGCTCGTAGATCGCCCGCACGCCGGGCACCTTGAGCCGTGAGAGCACCTTCCCGTCGAGGTCGGAGACGACGACCGTAGGGGCGGTGCCGGTCACCTCGTCCACCCTGGCGATGCGATCGCCCTGCCGCGAGATCGCCTCCTTGAACTGGCCGGCCGGAGGTGGCTTGACTCGATCCAGCGTGCCGGTGTCGAGGTCGACGATCGCCTGGAGGTAGAGCGCCGAAAGGAAGGCGTGCTTGCGGTCGGCCGACCATTGGACGCTCATGGGGCAGCACGTGGACTCGGTGACCGGGAGGGTGCCCAGCTTCGTCTCCAGGCCGGTCCCGACGTCGATCGTGTACACCGTCTCGGTCTTCGCGTCCGCCCCGGACAACCCGTCGAGGCGCCAGACCAGGAGCGGACCGCCGCCGAGCGGCCCCGATCCAGCGCGGCGCCGGCGACGACGTCGGGACGCTGGATGCAAGCGGAGCAGCCGATGCCGGTGCTGGCCGGAACGGCGAGGCCTGCGCGACTGCCGATGCGGCAGGTGAAGAGGTCGGGGGCGGCACGAGGGTTGCGGGCGGCACCAGGGCCGATGCCGGTCCCCAGTCCGCCACGGCGTTGTCCACGAGCGGGACGGCCTCGCCGCCCTCGCTGGGGACCACCCACAGGTCACCGAGGCTGGTGTCGGAGACGTCACGCGTGAAGGCGACCAACGTCCCGTCCGGGGACCATATCGGGTCGCGGTCACGATCCCCGAGCTCCGTGCCGGGAGACCCGGTCAGCCGGGTCAGGTTGCCGCCGTCGAGATCGATGACGTAGATCCCGCCCTCGCCGCCACCGCGCTGGAATGCGATCCGGCCGCCGTCCGGCGACCAGGTCAACACCTCGTCCGGACCCGATGTCGTCAACTGCGTGACGAGCCCGTCGGCCACCCGCACGGTCGAGATCCCGCCGCTGCACTCTTCGCTGCATTCGAGGACGGAGTACGCGAGGGTCGACCCGTCGGGCGAGAAGCGCACGGAGCCGATGTTCCCCGCGGTGCGCGCGGCGAGCTGCCGGATGGGGCTCCCATCCAGCGGGACCAGCAGGAGCTGCCCTTCCCCGGCCAGCGCGACGGACGACCCGTCGGGGGCCCACGCGATGTCCTCTGACACCAGGCCGGCCGGGAGCGGGATGTTCACAAGCTCCGCTCCGGCCATGTCCACCACGGACAGGCTCGTCCCCTGCTCCGCATCCCCCACCAGCCGGGCCACCCGGTCGCCCGCTGGAGATGCCTCGTCCCGCTGCCCGTCCAGCGACAGGTTCACGGGGGAGGTCTGACCGGTCGCAAGGTCGATGACCGCGCTCAGCCGGCTGCCATCTCCGAACACGAATGCGTGTCGGCCGTCGGCTCCCCAGGCGATCCGCTGGCCGCCGATCGGCGCGGTGATCTGGACGCTTCCCAGCTGGGCTCGCTGACCGGTCGCGATGTCGAGCGTGAACACGTCCGCGTACGTCCCGTGGGCCTGGTACACGATGAGCGGACCGCCGCCACCCAGCGCGGGCCGGCGGAGCAGCAGCGACCCGACAAGCGCGCCTCCGACCAGCAGCGCGGCGAGCAGCCCGACGGCCACAAGGAGCCACACCTGGCGACGCCCGAACCCGATTGGCCAGGCGACGCGGGGCAGAACACCTGCGCGACGCTGGGGCGTCGCCTCGACGGCCGCGACGATGTCAAGCACGAGACCCATGGGTGCGCCTGCGCCGGCCTGCTGCTCAAGCATCCGCTCGATGAGCACGTCGGTCAGCTCGAACGGCATCTGGCGGCTCATCGAAGCGCCTCCCCTTCGATGGCGAGCGCCCGCTGGAGAGCGAGGCGCGCATCGTGCAGACGCGACTTCGCTGTACCCACCGGGATCCCAAGCGTGGTCGCGATCACGGCCACGGGCTCGTGGTCGAAGTGGTGGAGGACGAGGATCGAGCGCTTGTCGACATCGAGCCGCGCGAACGCGCGGGCGAGGACGTCCGTGTCACTCACGCTGTCCGGGAAGTCCCCGTCTGGATCGCCCCGGTCGGATGCCGCCTCAAGGCTGATCTCGCGCACGCGCCCGCGGTGCCGAAGCTGGGCGCGACAGACGTTGACGAGGATGCGCCTGAGCCACGCATCGAAGCTCTCGGGATCGCGGAGGCGGGGCAGCTCGCGCCACGCCGACACGAACGCCTCCTGGGTGGCGTCATAGGCATCCGCCTCGTTGGCGAGGATCGCCTGGGCGATCCGGAAGGCCCGGTCCGCCCTGACCGTGACCAGGCGTTCGAACGCCACAGCATCCCCACGGGCCGCGCGCCGCACGAGCGCGGCATCGGCCGACACCACCTGCGCGCGAGCGGAGGCGAGAGGCTCCATGGGGCTCTCAGGCGCCACCGGGCGGGATAGTGCGGGATCGGCGTCTCTGGCCATCACACCATTGATGCACCGGCGGGCATCGAGGTTCGGTCAATCCGGGGTGCAATCCGAACTTCCCCAGCCTTTCCCTCATGGGCACCACTGCCGCAGCCACACCAGACGAACGCCCTCGCCGCTGAGGACCGTGCGCCGGGCGGGAGCACCTGCGCCAGAGGCGTTGGTCACGGGGCGTTCCTCGGTCCGACGGGAGCGCTGACCGCCCACCCAGGTCGACTCGCCCGTCCCATCCCGACAGGCGGGCAGACGAGTGGCCTCGCCAGACCAGCACTGATCCAGCCGTCACGCCATCACCGGTGCGAGCGTCACAGGCGCGGCGTCCGAATGCTGGAGTTCAGCCATGCGTCGCACGCTGCTGATCGTCCCCTGGATGCTCCTCGTGGGATGCACATCCAGTCCGCCGACCGACGCGAGCCTCACTCCGACGGCGATCGCCATCGCCCCGGCCGGGACGGTGGGCCAGACTTCCCTTGCGAACCGCTCCCCGAGCCCTGCTGCGCCGACCGCGGTGCCTGCCCTTCCCCATTCCTCGCCGGCCGCTGCGACGCCGGACGCCGCGCGAGGCGATCGCCTTGGCGCTCCTGCCCGACGGGCGGATCCTGGCTGCGGGCGGCGTGCGGGTGCGAGCATCGGACACCGGAGACGACGAGACGCCGGTCAAGCTGACCGAGATGTATGACCCGGCGACCGACACCTGGTCCAGGGGGCCGAACCTGCGCGAGCCGGGCGGCAGTGCGATCGCGGTCGTCCTTGCCGATGGCGACGTGCTGCTCCTGGGCGGCTCGCTCACGGCGCCGGAGCGCCTGACCTTCGGCCCATGAGCGCAGGGAGCGCCAACCCTCCACTGCCTCCGACACTGTGAGGTCCCAATAGCACTGGTCATTGATCACATCCCACCCGACGATCTGGCCGATCAGAGGTACCTGAAATGTCCACGATGCATCTGCTGGGCGGCGTCATCGCGCTGGTGCTCCTCGGGGCCTGCTCGGCGGGCGAGCCGGTCGCATCGGGTGCCACGCCAGCACCTGGCGACACATCGCCCGCAGGACTGAGGACGGATGCGGCGGCGACCGACGTCGACCCGACGGCCGTCGGGTCGACCGCCGTCGGGTCGACCACGCCATCAGCCACGGCCGGCCCAGCGTCGTCGGAGCCTGCTGCGCCACCGTCGCCGGCCGACTCCCCTGCGGAACCGCTCACGTGGACGAAGGCGGGGCGGCTCGACGTCGGTGACGGCGAGTTTCTCGGGCTGGCCCGCGTCGGCAGCGCTTACGTGGCATGGGGGCATGCCTATCCCGACGACGCGGCCCGCGACGAGGGCCAGTGGGTACTGGCGACGTGGGCCTCCCTCGACCTTGATACATGGACCCAGACCCTGCACCGGGCCCCGGTCCGCGCCTGTGAAGGATGGGCTCCGGGCCTGGAGATGGAGAGTGAGTCCGTCTCCAGCGACGGAACGACGTTTGTGCTCGTGGCGTCCCAGGCAGCCCCGGACCCCGCGGTCGAGGACGGCTGCAACCGGCGTGAGGTCATCGCCCTGTCCACCGGCGATGGGTACACCTGGACCCGCTCGGTGCCGTTGCTGGCGTCGGACGGGACCTCCACCGGGTCGGCGTTGGGGCCATGGCGGGTACCCGGCGGCTGGGAGACGCATGCCGGGCCGCTCGAGGAGGCCGGGGCGTCCGTCTGGCAGAGCGCGGACTTGGTGACCTGGCAGCAGACGGGGGTCATCAAGGACCAGTGGGGACAGGGTGTCGCCGCGGTCGACGACGATGGCACCCGCCTGAGCTTCCGGTCGCGGGACGCGGGGGAGGCGCTGATCGCGTCCTCCGATGGTGTCCAGTGGCGGACGATCCGCACCCTCCCGTCGTCGTATGTTGGGGCCGGAGTCTTCGAGCCCGTGGCCGCCGACCAGCGATGGCTGGTGGTGCTGGCCCCGACAACTACAGGGAAGGCCCGGCTCCTGTTCTCGGAGGATCTCGAGACCTGGGAGCGGATCAACTTCCCGCGGGCTGGCATCGACTCCCTCCTCCGCACGCCCGCCGGCTGGATCGCCACCGGCTACACCCCGGAACCGCCCAGCGCCTGCGAGGGGGAGGGCGACGAGATGATCTGCCCCATGGAAGGTCCACCGGTCTACCTCGACCCCGCCGTGTACACCTCCGTGGACGGCCGGGTCTGGGTGGAGCGACCGGACTCGATGCTGCCGACGGGGCGGATGCCGGTCCTCGTGGACGACGGTTCATCAGTCCTGGGGCTCGCCGCCCAGGCGGGCGCAACCGGGCGGGTCGCCATCTGGCGGCTGGGGCCCATCCCTGGCGACTGAGCGGCTTCCGGGCCCAGCCAGCTGACAGGTTGCGTGATCTGAGCCGAAATGCCTCTCGCTTGCGGCCCGGTAGCCGCCCAAGGTGACGCGTGGCGGGAGGTCCGCTGCAACAGGTCGCGGGCTCGCGCGTCAACGTGTCGCCAGTCGAGCCATCACAACGTCACTCGTAAGGCCGATCCGTGGATGGCGTCCCACCTGGACACAGAAGGGGTCATCCCGGTGGAGACGACCGAACCGCTCGCGAATGGATCGTCCCATGGCTGGGCTCGGATCGCCGCGGCCGGCCTGCTCGGGGCGCTCGGCGTCGCCAGCGTCCTGATCGGGGTCGGCCTGCGCGGGGACAACTCCGGGTACGGAATGCAGCTCTCCTTCGCCCGCATAGGCTGGCTGGCAACGTGCTCGCTCGCGGCCGTCATGATCCGATCCGACTGGCGAGGGCTCCTCGCAGCGTGGGTCGGGGCGCTCATCGCCCTGATGCCAGTCATACCGCTGAGCTTGAGCCACTCTTCCACGACGGCCGGCAACGCCTTCTGGATCGGCGCCTCGTACCTCCTGATGGCCGTGTACGCCGCCGGGGCGCTCCTCCTGGCCAGTGGCGTGACCCGGGTCGTCAAGGCCGTCCTCTCGCCGATATGGGCCCGCCGGGTGCTGTTGAGCCTGCTGGGCGGCTTGATCGTGGTGACGGTGACGCTGCTGGTCCTCCCACCCGGCCCAGACACGGGGCCCCAGCCGGCGCCAACTGCCCCGTCGGGCTGAGCGGCGGCGCCGCCACCGGCTCGTCAACGGAGGGCGTCGGCCGCCGTCAGCAGCTCGGCCTCCGTCACGCCCGGGCCGCTCAGCGTCACCCCGTGGATCATGCACCCGAGGCCGCCGTCGTCCCACCAGACCGAGAGCGACCCCGGCTCGGGCCAGTCCGATCCGGCGACCCGGGCGCTCCTCCCGCGGGTGCTCGCGTGGTGGCCCCACTCGCCGTCAAGTGCGCTCACGAGGGACACATCCAGCCTGCGCCGCGGCGCGGACGGCGTGGCGACCCGCTCCCAGGTCACCTGGGAACCCCAGATCGCCCCGGGGCCATTGAGTCCACCGGCCAGGGACCCCGACATGCTCCATTCGGGACCCACCGATCGGATGGCGGGCGCGGGACAGGCCTTCGTGATCTCGGGCCCGAGCACGGTCAAGCCCACCGACACACCGAGGACGACCACCGCCGCGAGTCCGGCGGCCAGGTCCGTGTGGCACAGGAGGCGGACGCTGCCGTCGGGGGCGACGAGCGGCAGTTGCGACGACGGCGATGTCCCCATCTGGGCTGTCGTGGTGGCGGGCGCAGACGGGACGGTCTACGCGACGGCGATCGAGTCCGGTGGGCACACGTCAACGACCATGCTTCTCGCGATCGCGCGGGACAGTGAGGCGGCCTGACGGTCGACCATCGTCGGCAGATGAACTGGTCGCCTCGGGCGGCGGCGCCGGGGCGGCGGCGCCCATCGGTTGACTACCGGCCCTGGTCCAGGATCGCCTGGAAGTCGGTCGCCCAGAGGCCCGCTGACCCGGCGACGTCCTGCTGTGTCCCGAACATGAGCAACTGACCCTGATGAACGACGATCGGGCCGACGCTCGGGGGTGCGGATCCGGGGCCAGCCAGCGCATCGGGAATCTCGGCGGCGATCGCCCAGGTGGCTCCGGTCGGTGACGTCCACACCACTCGACGGGCCGTGGGCAGTCCCGGGGCGTTGGCGGCGGATCCAAGGTCGAACGACCCGCCGGCGGCGACGAAGCCTCGATCGGTGCCGATCAGCCCGCCGATGCGCAGTGTCGTCATCGCGGGCTCGCCCGACGTCGGCGGGGACGCACTCGGCAGCGGCGCCACGACCCCACTCGAGTCCTGGCGTTGCCAGGTGACGCCGTCCTGCGAGGTCCATACACTGGGCTCGGTGCCCGCAAACGCGTGCGACCTCCCCCCGAACGCGACAAGGTGCTGCCCGGCAGCGGCCAGCACCGGCGACGACCCGACATCGTGGAGGTCCTTCGTATCGGGAGCGGCCGTCCACGTCCGGCCATCCGCCGATGTCCAGAAGAGCGCCCGTGCATCCCCGTCCTCGCCCGGCGCCCAGCCGGAGGCGACATAGCCGGAGCCGAACGGGACCACGGATCCTGCCGAGTCGCCGCCCATGTCCGCCTGGCTGCGCGTCCAGGTCAACCCGTCGGCCGAATGCCAGGCCGCTGCCCGGCTGCCGCGTCGCCCTACCTCCGAGCCCACGACGACGAACCCTCCAGGCCCGGCGGCGATGTCGTCAAGCGCTCCGGGTTCGCGTCCGGCGGAACCGGCGAACGCCGAGGCCGGGAGTGCCTGCCACGTCCGGCCGTCCACGGACGTCCAGGCAGCGGGCCGGCTCACGCCGTCCTCCACGCTCCCCACCGCGACCAGCCGGCCGGGCCCGGCGGCCACCGCTGCGATGACGCCCGCCGGCCGGGTCACCTCCGCCGGTTCCCACGAGCGCCCATCGGGCGATGTCCAAATCCCGGCGATGTCGCCGGCCTCGACGGTCATCCCTGCGGTCCCCACGGCCACCAGGAGGTCCCCGGTGGAGACCAGGTCACTGACCCGGTGGGGCCCCAGACGGACGTCCCAGGTGATCTGATCCGGCGTCTGGCTGGCGGCCGGCCCACTGGTTGCCACCAGGGTCGGCGCCACCGACGCCAACGGAGTGGGCACCGCGGTCGGCTCGACGTTCGGAACTGCGGACAGCTCGACGGTCGCCATCGTCTCACCGCCGCCGGTCGCCGTGGTTGGTGCCGCACCGCCGCATGCCGCCAGCGCCATGGTCGCGATGGCACCCGCGAGCAGCACAACGAGCAGGTGCGTCAGGCGCGCCTCCCCAGCATTCGCCGCGACCAACGGAGCGCGCATGGTCGTCCTCCAGGCTCCTGGCGGCACGATGTCGTGCAGCGGATCACATGTCGAACTGTCGTCCCTGACGTCCGCCACGGTCACTGTGGGTCCGGGTAACTGGAAAGGGAAAGAGGCGTCAGGCCCATGGGAGACGCCGGGCAGCGTGCCCCTGTTGCAGCGGTCGCCGGCTCCGACAGGGTTCCCGGCGCCACGCCGGCGAGCCAACAATGCGCCACGCCCCAACGGGGGCGCCTAGGCCCTACACCAAGCTCCGACTCGGGTGGGAGTCACCCAACGCCCCGACGTGCACGACCCGTGCACCCAACCCGGGGTAGACGACACGTGCCCCGCACGAGGGACCCGCTCCTGACTCGGGGTGGAGTCAAGGGCCCGGGACCGGCATGTGGCTGACGCGGCGCGCAGTCCCCGATGGTCGCCAAGCCGCTCGAGGAGGCCGTGGGCACAGACCTGCGCATCCGGCTTCCCCGCTGAGCTGGCCCCGGAGTGACGAGGGCCGGCAGGCCGAGCCTTCGTCAGACCCCGCTGTCGGCATAGTCGGGCAGGTCCTCGGGCGCCCAGGTGCGCGGCTCGTCGTCCACGCGGCGCAGGACCACGAACGCGATGACCACCCACAGCAGCAGGAACACCACGCCCGCCGGTTGTCCCCAGCCCAACGTGTGCACGGTGATCGCCCACATCGCGGGCCCGACGATCGCCCCGAACCGGCCCACCATCGAGTACAGCCCGAAGAACTGGCCGTAGTAGCGCGGCGGGGCAAGCCGGGCCATCAGCGGCCGGTCCGATGCCCAGAGCCCCGCCAGTGCGGCGCCCAACGCCGCGCCCGCGGGATAGATCAGCTCGTACGGAAGGGCGAAGACCGGGATTGCCGCGACCAGCGCGAAGATCGCCATCCAGAGGACCAGCACGCCGTCGAGGGTCCGCTTGGGGCCCACCCGGTCAACGACCCGGCCCCACAGGAGGCCGGCCGGGATCGCCACGACGATGCTGATGATCACCACCAGCCCTGCGTCACTGAGCGCCATGTGGAGTGACGTGGTCGCGTACACCACCACCATGACGATGAGGGTGTTGGCGGCATCGGCGTAGAGCATGCGCCCGAGCAGGAACGGGAGGAGTCCCCGATAGCGGCGTGCGTGGCGCGCCGTGGCGGCCAACTGCGAGAAGGCCATGGGCGCCACCCGCCAGGTGAGCGGAGGCACCACTCGGGGCCGTTCTCCGACGAACAGGAAGGCCGGGACCGCGAATACCAGGAAGCCGAGGGCGATGCCGCGGAATACGGCAGCGAAGTCGTCGAGCCCCGGCGCCTTGGGCAGGAGCACCATGCCGATGATGTACGCCAGGAGAGAGCCCACATAGCCCACCCCGACACCGATGCCGCCGATGCGTCCGCGGTTCTCGTCGGTGCTGACCTCCGGCAGGAGTGAGTCGTAGAAGACCAGGCCTGCCTGGAAGCAGACGACCGCGACCACGAACAGCAGGAACGAGAGAGCCTCGGAGGCCTGGACGAGGAGGAACGTCGCGGCGACACACAGGACGGTGGAGACCGCGAGGAACGGGAGCCTGCGAGCGGCCTGGTCGCTGATCGCGCCCAGCACGGGGGCCATCACGAACACGATGGCCGCCGCCAGCGCTGCAAGCGAGCCGGTGACACCATCGACCTGGCCAGGCTTTGTGTACCCGAACACGTCCCGGACCAGTGTCGGGAAGTAGAGCGTGACGACCCCCAGGCTGAAGCAGGTGTTGGCGAGGTCGTAGAGCACCCAGCTCGCGACGCTCCGGCGCGGGATGGCGCGCGAGGACGACGGGGCGGTCACGCCGGGGGCGGCGATGGCGAGGGGTGATTGGGCGGCCATGGTCAGTCAGCTCCCGCCGGCGCCGGGGGCCAGCGTCGCAGGACGGCGAACAGGACGACCACGGTGCCGACGATGCCCAGCCAGTCGATGGCGTACCAGGCACCGTTCGCTATGGCCGCCGCGAGGGCGGATAGGTGCAGGAACAGCAGCCCGTATGCCGACAGGAGGACCGCGGCGATACGGGCCCAGCCATACAGACGGTGGACGCCGATCCCCGTCGCGATGCTCAGCACCCCGA
Source organism: uncultured Chloroflexia bacterium (assembly GCA_963748625.1). Classification (GTDB taxonomy): domain Bacteria; phylum Chloroflexota; class Limnocylindria; order Limnocylindrales; family CSP1-4; genus CAIXZV01. Next base: position 902,848 of record CAVVJT010000007.1, read on the forward strand.
CGATGGTGTGCGATGAGATGCCGAAGCCGAGGAACCTCCACACGGCGCCGCCCGTCAGGAACGGCGCATAGACGATCCCCATCCCGCCAGAGACGACCAGGACGACTGCTGCCGCGGTCACCCACCGGCTGCGGGGCCGGTCCGGGGGCTTCGTCGTGGAGTGCGCCGACCTCACGCGCCTGCCCCGCCGCGCCGTGTTCACGCGCCTGCCCCGCCGTGTCGAGGCCGGGGTCGGCGGATCGCCAGGTGCTGTGACATGGACGATCCCGGGGCACCCGGCCAAGCCGCCGGCAATCCATTCCGAGACCTTCGACATCCGCATCTCGGGCTACCTCACACGGGACGCGTGGTCGGTCTGCCTTGCTGGTGGCCCGGTTCGGGACCGGGCGACGACGGGTCGACTGGGCCGCATGCAGCAGCCTGCCACACGATAGGACGACGGGGCGCCACCTTCGTTACTGGAGTTCGCCATCCGCGGCACCTGAACGGTACGAATGCCTCTCGTCGCGGTCGCCGGCGGTGACTACGATCACGGATCGGTGGGAGGCTCCGACACGCGGTCACCTGCACCGGCCGCCCCGACCGCGCCGAGCCACTGGCGAGACCGGCCCGCCTGGCGTCCCGGAGGTGCGGACATGGCCCAAGCGGCTATCCCCGTCAAGGGGACCTCACAGCTCCACCTCGGGTGGCTCGGACTCGGGGCGATCGTCCTCGCCGTCGCGCTCGGCGCGGGCCTCATCGGCTACTTCGCTGGGACCCGGCAGCCGGCCGCATCCAGCGCTGACCAGGCATTCTCCGACCAGGCCGCAGCCGCCTGGAGCGGCACGTACGACCCGGCGAAGATCGCCGCCGTGTACGCGGCGGACGCGGTCTTCATGGACAACGTCGCAGGTGAGACGAGCACAGGGCTTGAAGCCATCCAGGCGAAGGCTTCCAACTACCTCACCAACTACCAATTCGTCGTCGAAGTCGTGGCAGCGCCAGTCAGGCACGGCGACACGATCGTGTCGATCGTGCGCTACGGCACCGACAATACCGCCTCGAACACGGCGCTCGGGGTCATGCAGCTCAAGGACGGCAAGATCATCAGGCACAAGCTGTACGCATTCCCGTGACGCACGAGCCGGTCAGACAGATGTGACCGCGGGGACCGAGTCCAACTGCACCGGCCTGTGTGACAAACGGTCGCCGGGTTCGTCTTAGCAGCATGAACAGGCTGTCCGAGCCGACCGTGCCGGAGCAGGCAGCTCCCATTGCGGAGCCGCTGCACCGCCACGTTGCCGTTGACGAGGCGGAGCTGGGCGAGTTGTACCTGACCTATCGCGGCGAGATCCTCGCCTTCCTGCTCCCCATGACCCGCGACCGCGAGATCGCGGAGGATGTCCTCCAGGACACCTTCATCCGCCTCATCCACGAGGCCCGCGCGGGCCGGATGCCGGACAAGGTCCGGCCCTGGCTGTACCGGGTGGCGGCCAACGTCGCGATCTCCCGTGGGCGGCGGGTGACGAGCTGGCTCCGACTGCTGCCGAGGCTGCCGGACCGAGGCGAGCCGCAGCTTCCCGACGCCGAGCTCCTCGACCGGGAACGGGACGAGGAGCTGCACGCCGCTCTCGGCCGGCTTCGGCCGGACGCGCGGGCGGCGCTCCTGCTTGCAGCGCACGGGCTCAGCGGCCACGAGATCGCCGTCTCGATCGGCAAGTCCGACACGGCGACCCGCACGATGCTCTACCGGTCACGAATCGAGCTCCGACGCATCATCGAAGCCGCGGGAGTCCAGCAATGAGCCGCTTGGACCACCGGGAACACGATCGTGCACTTCGCCTCGCGGCCGGCGGCATCGACTTCGGCCTGACCGCCGCCGACGCGGCTGCCCTCGACACGCACCTGGTGACCTGCCCGTCCTGTGCCCGCGCTGCGGCGGCCATGCGCGCCGACGCCCTCGCGTTGCGGCCGCGGACCATGCCGCTGCCCTCGCGACGGGTCGATGACGCCGTGTTCGGGGCGATCGCCGGACGACGGACCTCCTCGCCCCCTGCGCTGGTCCTCGTCGCCGCAGCCCTGCTGCTCGTCGCCCTGGTCGCCACGGTCGCAGCCGCGGGCAGCATCCTCCTGCGGACCTGGCGGACGACGCCAACGATCGACGGTCCCCGGATCACGGTCGACATGTCCGCCGAGGAAGTCGTGGCGGCATCGATCGCCGCCCACCTCAACCCTCCGCCGCTCATGCTGGTGACCGGGCTGGGCCCGCTCGATGAGTACCGCACCAACTGGTACTCAGCGTGTGGGGCCCTCGACGACCTGGGTGATCGGCGCACCATCTACTGGCGCTACCTGTACGACGGCACCGGCTTCCGCCAGGAGTGCCGGTACGGCGGCGTCGTCGGTCGGCCGGGACCCCTGGGGGGCCAGTACGTGGGTGGCTTCGAGCTGCTCACGCCCGACGGGCATGGCACCTGGGACGACGCAGAGTGGAGGCTCATCGACGGTCCCCTCCTCGGGCGCCCAGCGAACGCGCCGCTGGCCACTCCACTGTGGCTCAACTGGATCAACGTGGGTGCGGCAGACAACCCCGACGCGGGCAGGACCGTGACCTGCGACGCGTGGTCGCTCGGCCCGATCGAGGAAGTGGCACAACGCGATGCCCGGCTCGTCTCCTGCGGGGCGGACAGGTACTGGGTCGATCTCGAAAGCGGCCTCATCGTGAAGCGCGAGCGGGGCGGCGAAGTCCTGGCGGAGGCGCTGGCGTTGGAGACCGGTACGGCACCGGACGCCTCCCAGTTCGCGATGCTCGACGTTGACTTCACGACGAGCCTGAGACCCGGCCTCCGGCCGGCGGCCATCACCCTCCCTACGCTGGAGGGGGACACCTGGTCCTCGGACTCCCTGATCGGGCAGCCAGCAGCGGTGCTCAGGCTGGACGACTGCACCGGCGATGGATGTCTCCGCTTCGAGGACTTCGTCGATGCCGTGGCGGCACGCGGTGACGCGCTTCGTGCGGTCGTCATCGTGGGACGCGGCCTCTCCGGTGAAGATGCGGCGGCGGCCAGGGAGGCTGGCATTCCGCTGGTGCGCGATGATGGAAGCGGCTGGCCGCGCTGGGACTACTGGCCCGGACTGACCTTGTTCGACCCTGACGGCACCGTACGGGCGGTGGTCGATCCGCACACCGTGACCTCGCTCACAGCCGTGCTCGACGCGTTCTTGGCCGGGCAGCCCATCCCCGTCCCGCCTCCGTGGGATGGCGTGTTCACCGTTGGCGAGCCGGCCACGGCCTTGTACGGGCAGCGAGTCCGCGACGGCCGCCTGACCGGTGAGGCCTTCGACCTGGCCAAGCTGGCCGGGCGACCCGTGGTCGTCACCATCGGAGTCCCGGTCCAGCGCGAGATCAACCGGGGCGACGCGGAGAACGCCAAGGGCGTTGCCACGATCGCCGCCGCTCGCCGGGAGCTCGGAGCCGACCTGGCGTTCGTGGTGCTCGCCGGGTCTGAGGCCACGGCCGAGACGCTCGAGACGTGGACCCGGCTCCTTGCCGCGGAGGGGCTCACCGACGCCGACGTCAGTCTCGTCGTCAGCGAGGACTCCTGGGGCCGGTGGGAACCGCTGGCGCGCGGGCCAGCCGGATCCATGGGAGAGCCCGGCATGCTCGTGGTGACGCCGGACGGCAGTGTGGCCAGGATCTTCGGCGAGGGGCTGCCGACGACGGCCGAGCTGCGGCTGGCGGTCAACGAGGCGACGCGGTAGGCGGACGGCCGGCGGGTGCATCCGGCATGCTGAACACGGCCAAACCGCCCCGGCACGCGGGACCTTCGACTGGTTGACCGCCGATCGCCTGCCCGCGACGATCAGCACACAGGGCTGCACCCACGCGTGGCCCGCACCACGGAGGGGAGGTGCCGATGCGCCGGGTCGCCACGCTGCTGATCGCGGTCCTGTTCGCAGGCGTGATCCAGGCCACGCCGGGCGCGGACGACCGGCAGGCCCGCGTGCTCGGCGCAGATACCGGGACCGGTGGCTGGGCGACACAGGGCGAGTACCGGGTGAGCCCGCGTCCGACGAGCCTGGCCGATCGCAGCCGCGAGCCCATCGTCGCTGCCCACCCGTTCGATCCATCCCGCCTGGCCGTGACCTACCCGGTCGGCGGCGAGCACAGCCACCCGGTGATCCGCATCAGCCGCGACGGCGGCCGGACCTGGCGTACCACGGCGACCCGCCCGCGCGGTGGCGGCAGCCATCCGATGGTCGCGTGGGGCCCCGGGCCGCGAGCCGGTACGGCGCGCCTCTACTACGCCGCGATGACGGGCGATCCCCTCGACTACCACTTCTCGGTGAGCTACAGCGACAACGAGGGACGGACCTGGCGGCTCGGGTTCACGGCCGACCACACCCGCGGCTGGTTCGGCGGCTACGAGGACCTGGTCGTGGACACGAACCCGGCCAGCCCTAACTACGGGGTCCTGTACCTCGCGTACAACTGGCCCAAGGACCGGCTCCGCGGGACCGGCATGCGCGTGGTCGCCTCGGGCGACTACGGCAGGACCTTCTCCGAGGTGGAGATCCCCAAGCTCGCCGCGCCACGCGGCTATCCCGACGCATGGCGGATCAGCTACCGGCTCACGACGGCCCCGGACGGGTCCGCCTACGTGGCGGGCTACCAGCTCGACATGCAGACGTGGCGCTACTCGGCACCCTTCTACAAGGGCGGCTACACCAACATCGGGCGGATCGCGTTCGGGGTCAGCCGGCTGTCCTACGACCGGGCGAGGCGCACCCTGACCCGCGGGCCCAACGTGCTCGCGACCGTGCTGCCGGAGAACGCGTGGAACCTCGGCTGGACGCCCGGCATGCGGGGCGTGAATGTCGGCCTCGCCGAGCCGTGCTGGGCGACCGGGCTTGCGGTGGACGAAGCCGGACGGATCTACTTCGCGGTCGCGAGCTCCGGCCGCATCCGGATCGTCACCAGCGACGACCGGGGCCGGACGTGGCGGGTGCGCCACCTCCCGCAGGCACCCGAGGCCAAGGGCCGGGAGCAGCGGTCGATGCGCCCCGAGCTGGTCGTGGGAGGCGGCTTCATCGCGGTCCTGTTCCACACGGTCGACGCGTCGGGTCCGGCCCGGACCGCCGGCAATGCGGTTGCCGTGAGCTTCGACGGCGGCGCGACGTGGGACGGGCCTCGCCCCGTGAACCGGAGCCGCTGGCGGATCGGGCCGGTCATCGCCACGTACAACGGCCCGGGCCTGCGCGATCGGGCGGTGCTGCTCGCCGATGGCCGGACGCTGTACTTCGCGTACGGCGACGGGCGGGACGGGCGGTCAGCTTCCTTCGGGGCCCGGATCCGGGTCACGCTGCCGGGCCCGATCGAACCGCCGACCCTCGCCCACGCCCACGCCCACGCCCACGCCCACGCCCACGCCCACGCCGACATCGTCGCCCTCGGACTCGCCCTCGGACTCACCGTCGGCGTCAGCCACGGAGTCGCCAAGCCCCGAGCCGGCCGCATCCGAGTCGCCCTCGGCTGCGGCCGTGGAGTCGCCGTCAGCGCCACCGGCCGAGCTGCCGTCCCAGCCGACACCCGAGTCAGCCTCAGAGCCTCACGGCAGTCCAGCACCCTGAGCCCGCCGATGGTGCGGGCAGGACGACCCTGGCCCGTGACTGGGGCGGGCATCGCGCCCGGCGCCACATCGTGACCATCGACTCTGTCGGCTGACGGTCACGCCGCGCAGGCTCTCGCGTCGCACAGGGTGTTGTGGGAGGCTCCGACGCGCGGTCCAGATCCCGGCCGCCGGGACCGCGCCGAGCCACTGGCGAGACCGACCCGCGCACCAGGGGGCGTCCCAGGAGGTTCACGTGCGGCGTCTCGCCGTTCTCTTCACCGTGACCGGGCTGCTGGTCGCACTCGCCGCGCCTGGCGCGGCGGCAGCCTCGAGCCGTCCCATCGAATACCTGGCCCTGGGCGACTCGCTCGCCTTCGGCTACAACCCGTACGGGGACCCGGCCAAACCGGCGGGGTACGTGAACTACGCCGGGATGACCGCGGACATGCTCCGCGACAAGGTGACCAATGCCTCCTGCCCGGGGGAGACGAGCAGCCACTTCATCGATCTCGAAGGGCCCGACCACGGCTGCGGGGCCTGGCGCTTCGGCCTCGGGGCACCGCTCCACGTGGCGTACAACACCTCACAGCTCGACTTCGTCGACGCGTTCCTGGCATCCCACCCGAAGACCCGGCTGATCACGATCGACATGGGGGCCAACGACGTTGGCGCTCTCCGTGATCACTGCATGCAGCAGACCGACCCGATGAGCTGCTTCCAGGGAGGCCTGCCCGGCGTGCTCGCGACGCTGTCGGCGAACATGGACACGATCTACCACCACATCCGGGTCGACGCCGGCTACAAGCACAAGGTTGTCGCCCTCACGGTCTACTCGCCGAACTACACCGACCAGTTGACGACGATGGCGATCGCGGCCGCCAACCAGGTCGTCGTCGACCGTACGCTGGCCTGGAATGGCATCGTCGCTGACGGTTTCGCTGCCTTCGCAGCAGCAACCGCGTCGCACGGTGGCAGCTCCTGCGCGGCAGGTCTCCTGATCCCGCTGGCATCCGGCTCCGGCTGCGACGATCACCCGTCCGCGGCCGGCCACAAGCTCCTCGCCAAGACGATCGTGCGCGCGGTCCGCGCCGACTGAGTCCACGAGGCACTGGGGCGACCCGCGACTCCCGCTCCGGGTCGCCCCTGACCGATGCGCAGGCCGTGTGCCGGCCTGTTCCCAGTGGATTCGAGCATCGCGCGGTAGCATCGTGCCCCTGCGACCCGAACAAGGCGCCGCGGCCAGGGAGCCATCGCCCGCTGACGGAGCACGATCCATGCCCGCACCCCGCACCACTGCGCTCCGCAACTGGCTCGCGGCCCCCCTGATCATCCTCGCCTCGCTGGCGCTCGTCGGGTGCGGCGCGGGGGCCATCACCCCCTCCGCGTCACCGGCATCACCGGCCGCGTCCACCCCGTGGTCCCTGAGCGACCTGCCAACGATCGGCACGCCCGCGGATGACGGCGCGCGGATCGTCAAGGAGGAGACCCTCTCCGAGCGGATGCGCGACCTGACGATCGAGTCGCCGTCGGTCGGGACGGTCCAGGTGCGCCTGCTGCTGCCGGCCTCGTTCGAGAGCGACCCTGCAGCCACGTTCCCGGCGCTCTACCTGCTCCACGGGGCCGATGGCGAGTACTCCGACTGGACTGAGAAGTCCGCCGTTGAGGGGACCACGGGGCCGACGGACCTGCTGGTGGTGATGCCCGCGGCCGCATCATCGTTCGCGGGCGAGTCGAACACCCAGGGGAGCGGACCCGCAGGCCGTGCAGCCTGGATGCCGTTCCACGCGACGGAGCTCACGCAGCTCATGGAGCGCAACTGGCGGGCGAGCGACGTCCGCGCGCTCGCGGGCCTGTCGCTGGGCGGCTACGGGGCGATCGCCCTCGCCGCCAAGAACCCGGGCCTGTACCAGGCAGTGGCGTCATACAGCGGCGCCCTCGACATGAAGGGCCTCATCGACAGCTACCTCGAGGACGCCGATCCGGAGACGGTCGCCCAGATCGATGAGATCATCAGCGAGGGACACGAGCTGGTCGACATGACGCTCGCCGAGATGGCCCCGCTCCTCCGCGGCACGAAGGTGGTCTTCGTGTCGTACGGGAACGGCGAGCCCGGCCCGCTTGATCCCCCGGATCGGATCGCGGGCAGCCCGCTCGAGAAGTGGTGCGGGGGCGGCAGCGACCTGTTCGTGGAGGAGCTGCGCAACGCCGGCGTCCCGGTCACGGTGGACGACTACGGCGACGGCACCCACTCCTGGGAGTACTGGGATCGCGAGCTGCAGCTCTCACTGCCGCTCATGCTCGAGGCCGTCGGCCTGCCGGTCCCGGCCGAGCTTGCGTCGCCCGGCGCCTGACCTGTGCCGGCGTCAGCGCGCCGGGTGCGCCATCGAGTCCACGATCACCACGACCGCGAGGATCAGCGCGTCGTCCTGGCCGGGAGCGACCTTCACGCCGTACGTGTCGCGCACGCGGAACCACTTCTTGCCGACCTCGGCGATCTTGCCCGAGTCTGACTCGATCTCGTACTGGTGGTCCACGATATTGCCCTGGACCTTCCACTTGCCGCCCCGCTCGAACTCCACGTCGTAGCGCTCGCGGAGCGGGGAGATCAGCGCCTTCTTGACCGTGGCCACCGTCGCGTCCCCGCGCTCGATGGTCATCACGTCCCGGACGGTGACCAGCTTCTCCTTGATCGCGTAGAGCTCCTGGCCGTTGGGAGCCTGGAGCACCAGGGTCTTCCTGATCCGGAGCGCCTTGCCGTCGATGTGGAAGGCGCGCTGGCCCGCGCCGTTCTCGATCCAGTAGTCGTCGCCGATGGAGAACATCTGCTGGCGCATCTGGTAGACGTTCGGACCCGCGGACTCCCCGCGATCCTCGTGGTGTCGAAACATCCGGACCTCCTGGGCGGCGCCGCGGCCGCCGGTGCAGCGATCGGCAGGCCAGTAGCGTAGCCCGACGAGGCCTCGGGCCGCTCATCCGCGATGGACGATGCCGCCCCTGGCGCCATCGGGCACGCTTTCGCCAAGGCGGTCCTGCCGCCCGTGACATGCCGCCTGCTCCAGGAGTACCCGGGTGCCGACTCGAGCCAGAACCACCTTCGCCAGCTTCCGGACACTGATCGCCGTGCTGGCGTTCACCCTCGTCGCCACGGGCCTGGGCGCCTGCGCCTCTCCTGCCGAGCAGGCCCTGCGTGGCCCGGTCTGGGCCCTGACCGCCACGACCTCCACCCTGCCCGCCTTCCAGGGCGTGATCCCGCCCGCCGAGCGCCTGCAGTACACGATCCAGTTCGCTCCGGCCGGGCGGTGGACTGGTCAAGCGGACTGCAACCAGGTGGCCGGCTCGTACACGACGACACGTCGCGAGGGACTCGAGATCATGCTCGGGCCGTCCACCATGATGGCCTGCCCCGAGGGCTCGATCGCCCAGCTCTACCTCATCGCGCTGTCCAACACCGTGGGGTTCGATGCCACGAACGCCCGCCTCACGCTCAGGCTCGACGGCGGCGGAACGCTGGAGTTCGTCGCGTCGGACTTCATCGCGGCCCCGGAGTCCCCGGACGCCAGTGCTGAAGCCAGTGGTGAGCCCAGCGCGGAGCCGACGCCGGTCGCGACCGCCACGCCGAAGCCCACGGCCAAGCCCACGCCCAGCCCGTCGCCCACGCCGAAGCCCACGCCCAAGCCGACGGCGACACCCGCCGCCACGCCCAAGCCGACGGCGACCCCCGCGCCAACCGCTGCCCCGCCCGCGACGGCGACCTGCGCCAGCGCCGACGGCACGATCACCGTGACCTATCCCGGCGCCTGGTTCACGGTCTCGGATGTCCCCGAGTACCAGTGCATGGCGTTCGACCCGGCGCCCATCGTCATCGACCCGAACACGGGCATCCCGATCGCATCGGTGTACGTGGTCGCCAGCAACGCGGTCACCTATGACGAGGCGCTGATGGCAGCGACCGACACCCGGACCTGGACGGGCGTCACGAAGGCCGCGGTCACGGTCAGTGGCCTGCCCGGCATGAAGGTGTCAGGCACGGCAAACGGGACCGGCTCCTACCCGGCGGGCACGTACCGGTATGCCTACTACGTGGATCGCGGCACGGATGGCGTGGTCGTGATCCAGACGACCGGGGCGGAGGGCAACCCGGACATCACCACCAACGAGCAGGTCGTGGACCAGATGGCGGGCAGGATCGTCATCAAGTAGCAGACGGCCGGTGCCGTGCGGCCGGGGCAGGGCAGCATGGCGGCGGGTGGTCGCGGCCGTCCGCAGCGGGCCTTCGCGACCACGTAGGATAGCGGCGCCCAAGCCGGGAGTGAGCAGGGAGAGGCCCGATGGCGACCACGCCTGTCCAGTCCGTCCAGCACGGCAACGCGTACAACATCTTCATCCTGGTCCTGACGTTGGCCTCGCTGGTGGTCATGGGCCTGCTGCTGCTGCCCCTCGACGAGCACACCATCACGCTGCTGCGCTTCTACGACAATGCGATCTGCTTCGTGTTCCTGGGCGACTTCGCCATGAACATGATCCGCACCAAGCCCACCCGCCAGTACTTCATCAACGAGCGTGGCTGGCTCGACCTGCTCGGGTCCATCCCGTCGCTGGGCATCTTCCAGTTCGGTGGCCTGCTCCGCCTGGCCCGGCTCAGCCGCCTCGCCCGCGTCGCCAAGCTGTTGCGCGGCAGCAACCGGACCGCGCTCATCAAGGACGTGCTCGAGAACCGCAGCGAGTACGCGGTCTTCATCACGCTGATGGCCGCCGGGCTGGTGCTCAGCACGGCCAGCGTGCTGATGCTCCAGGTGGAGAGCCAGTCGCCGGATGCGAAGATCCTCACCGGCCAGGACGCGCTCTGGTGGGGACTGGTCACCATCACCACGGTGGGCTACGGCGACTACTACCCGGTGACCGGGCCGGGCCGCCTGATCGCCACGTTCGTGATGTTCTCGGGCGTGGGCATCATCGGCGCGCTGGCGTCGATCCTGGCCTCGATGCTCGTGCCACCGCCGAAGGAGAAGACGCCCGAGGACATCGCGGCGGAGGCGGCCGCAGATGCGGCCGATGCGGACAGGGCTGACCAGGCGGCGAAGGCCACAGCCTCGGCATCGGATGCCGTCGCGGTCGAGCTGGCCGGCCTGCGTGAGGAGCTCGCGGCGCTGCGCAAGCTGGTGGCGGCCGATCGGGCGCAGGACGCCTGACGTCCGTCACGCGCTGACCGGCCGGCCGGGTCACATGGCGGGCTGGTAGCCCGCGGCCAGGAACTGCTCCGGGTCGTCCTTGAACTCGAGCAGGCAGCCCTTGCCGCAGAACACGTACTCGCGGCCCTCGTACTCGGTGACCAGGCCCTTGGCGCGGGCGGCGTCCGGGTCCGGGGTCATGCCGCAGACGGGGTCCTCGTTGGGGGCGACGGGGCGGTGGTCGGCCATGGTGGTCCTCGAGCTGGTGGCTGGGATGCGGAGGTCGGTCAATCGTAGCCGAGCGAGCGCAGGACGGGCGCCATCCGGGCGGCGGCCCGGGCCCGGTGCGAGATCGCGTGCTTCTCGGCGGCCGTCCACTGGCCCAGGGTGCGCCCACCCGGCGGCTCCTGGTGCGGCTCGAACAGCGGGTCGTAGCCAAACCCGCCATCGCCGCGGAGTCCGGTCGCGATGCGGCCGCGGCAGGTGCCCCGTCGCACGAGGAGGCGCTGGCCACCGCGCGGCCCCGCCTCACCGGGGAGGGCCAGCGCCAGCACGCACACGTAGCGCGCCCCGCGCTCGGCCGCCGGCAGCCCGTCCAGCTCCCGGAGGAGCCGGGCGTTGTTGTCCGCGTCGGTCGCGTCCGGCCCGGCGAAGCGGCGCGTGTAGACCCCGGGGCCGCCGTCGAGCGCGTCCACCTCAAGTCCGGAGTCGTCGGCCAGCGTGGGCAGGCCGCTCCGGGAGGCGTAGTAGCGCGCCTTGATGCGGGCGTTGGTCTCGAAGGTGCTGCCGGTCTCGTCGGGCTCGCCCTCGATGCCCAGGTCGTCCGGACCGATGAGCTCCACGTTGTCGCCGAGGGCAAGCAGCTCGCGCAGCTCCCGCAGCTTGTGCTGGGAGCGGGTCGCGACGAGCAGCCGCCGGGCGTCGCCCACGAGCGGCCCTTCGATCACTACCTGCGCACCTTGGCGAGGGCAGCGGTCTGCGCCTCGAACAGCGTCTTGAGACCATCGTTCGCAAGGTCGAGCAGGCCGTCGAGCTGGGCTCGGGAGAAGGGCTTGCCCTCCGCCGTGCCCTGGAGCTCCACGTAGGCGCCGGCGTCGGTGCCCACGACATTGAAGTCCACCTCGGCTCGGGAGTCCTCCGAGTAGTCGAGGTCCAGCATGTTGAGGCCGTCGATGATCCCCACGCTCACGGCCGCCACGTGCCCGGTGAGGTGGCGGTCCATCCCGTAGGTGATCATCGCGGCCGCCAGCGCGACGTAGCCGCCGGTGATGGACGCGGTCCGGGTGCCGCCATCGGCCTGGATGACGTCGCAGTCCACGGTGATCGTGCGCTCGCCCAGGCGGGACATGTCCACCACGCCCCGCAGCGACCGCCCGACGAGGCGCTGGATCTCGTGGGTCCGCCCGCCGATCTTGCCCTTGGCCGACTCACGCTCCGAACGCTCCGCGGTTGCCCGCGGCAGCATCTCGTACGTGCCTGTGACCCAGCCGGTGCCCTTGCCGCGAAGGTGCGGCGGGACGCGGTCCTCGATGGTGGCCGCGCACAGGACCTGCGTGTCGCCAAACCGGATCATGCAGGAGCCCTCGGCCCACTTCTGGACGCCGAGGGTGATCTCGATCGGGCGCAGGTCGCCCGGGCCACGCCCGTCCGCGCGCACGTGGCCGCGATTGCCGATGCCGCCGGTGCCGCCGCTTGCGGGCGGCCGATTGCCGATGCTCATGCGTTCGTCTCCCTGCGCTCGTCTGCCTTGGCGGCATCCCAGAGCGCGTCCAGCTCTTCGAAGGTCATGTCGCGCAGGGCCGTGCCGCGCGCGGCGGCCCCCAGCTCCACGTGCCGGAACCGCCGGCGGAACTTGTCGTTGGCGCCGCGCAGGGCGGCCTCCACCTCGATCCCGGTCTTGCGACCGACGTTCACCAGCACGAACAGCAGGTCGCCCAGCTCCTCGGCCCGGTGGGCGTCGGACTCCGCCTCGACGAGCTCGCCAACCTCCTCGCGCACCTTGTCCAGCACGCCGTCGATCGAGGGCCAGTCATAGCCAAGGTTCGCCGCCCGCTCCTGCATCTCCTGGCTGGCGGCGAGCGCAGGCAGCGAGCGGCTGATGCCGTCGAGCGCGCTCTTGAAGTCGCCGTCGGCGCCCTGGCCCGCGGCCGCCCGCTCGCCCTGCTTGATCCGCTCCCACTGGCGGTTCACGTCCGACGCGGTGCGCGCCTCGCTCTCGCCGAACACGTGGGGATGGCGACGGACGATCTTCGACGCGATGGCGGCCCACACGTCGGTCATGTCGAAGACGCCCGCCTCGGCCGCCAGCTGGGCGTGGAGGACGATCTGCAGCAGCAGGTCGCCGAGCTCGCCGGCAAGCTCCGGGGTGGCCTCGGCGCCGAGGGCGTCATAGACCTCGTAGGCCTCCTCGAGCAGGTGGTTGCGGAGCGACTCGTGGGTCTGCTCGCGATCCCACGGGCAGCCACCCGGGGCGCGGAGGCGGGCGGAGATCCACGGCATGCCCCACGGCGACGCCACGTCCGCCACGGGATCAACAGGCCCCAGGTACAGCGGTCCGGTGAGGTCCTCGCGGACGAGCTCACCGATGGTCGTCCCCTCGGGAATGCCGATCCGGCCGACCGGGTGGTCGGCCGGGTACAGGCGGCGGAGGAGGGCGATCGGCTCGGAGCCACCCGGGCCGTGGCGACCGGGCAGCGGCTCGACGGAGCCGTCCGGCGCCGCCAACCGGAGCCTGGCCGCCGGCACGACGAGCGTCGGCACGGCGGGTTCGAGCGGGGTGGCAGTCAGGCGCTCGCTGACGACGATGGCCAGCCCCCGACCCGGGTCGAAGGCCCAGCGCAGGCGTGCCTCGGCAAGGAGCGCGTCGAGCATCGCCTGCCCCGATCCGCCGGCGTCAGCTGGTGGCGCCGGTGATGGCCGGATCGCGCGTCACCTCGAAGGCGTCCCGTTCGGTGGTGTACCAGTCCCCGAAGACGGTGCTCCGCAGCTCGGCCTCCTGGTCCTCGTCGGGGGCCCGGGTCTCCTCCGCGTTGACGCGAACGAGGTAGATCCCCTCACCGTCCACCGTGACCGGGTCGGCGACCTGACCAAGCGGCGCCGCGAAGATCGCGTCCTCGAGCGTCCTGCCCAACTGGCCCTTGGCCACCCATCCCAGGCGCCCGCCCTGCGCGGCGTCCCCCAAGTCGGAGTTGTCGCGCGCGGCATCCTCGAAGGTGACAGTGCCGGCGGCAATGTCGCTCTTGAGCTTGGCCGCGAACTCCACGTCCGGCGGGAAGCGCTGGACCTGGATCACGTGGTACCCGAAGGCGGACCTGACCGGCTCAAGGAGCTGGCCGGGCTGCAGGCCCTCGGCCGAGATCGCCGCCCAGAACGCCGGGTCGATGGCGTCCTCGGTGGAGAAGTACGGCAGCTTGCCGCCGGTCGAGACGGCAGCGCCCTCATCGCTCTCGGCGCGCGCGATCGAGTCGAACAGGGTCGGGTCGGCCTTGAGCTTCTCATAGGTCGCCTTGGCCTTGGTCTCGGCGGCGGCCCATGCCGGATCGTCCTGGGCAATGGTGCTGGCGGCGTTGGGATCGCCGTTGGGCGAGTAGAGGATGTGGCGGACGCGGATGGCGCCATCCCCGGACTCGCTCTGGCCCTCGGCGAGGAGGATCTGCTGGACGTCGCGCTGCGGCCCCTCGGCGAGGTATGGGGCGAGCACGGACTCCTCGAGCCGGTCGCGGGTGAGATCGCGGCGGAGCGCGGCGCGGAAGTCGTTGATGTCGATGCCCGCGTCCTTGACCTGCTGCTCCAGGGTCGCGTCCACCACGGGGTCGAGGATCTCGGTGACCCGGCCGATGCGGAAGGTGCCGTCAGCACCCTCGACCACCTCGGTCGGGGCGTCCTTGGCCGCAGCGAGGAGCGCCGCCCGGAAGGCCGTGTCGAGCGAGCTGGCATCATCGATGAACCCGATGTCACCTGCCTGGGCGGCGGATGCGTCGGTGGAGACCTCCTTGGCGATGGCGTCCCAATCGCCACCAGCCTTCAGGTCCGCGAGCGCCTTCGCAGCCTTGGCCCTCGCGGCAGTCTTCGCCTCGTCGGTGGGCAGGCTCTTGCCGGATTCGAGCTCCGGCGTCACGGCGATCATCCACGCATGCCGCAGCTCGGGGATGGTGGCCTCTTCGGTGACGCGCCCGGTGACATCATCCTCGGTGATGGTCACGCCCTGCTTCGTGGCGAGCTCGGCCTGGATGGTGCCGTCGATGAGCTGCTCGAGCGAGATGGTGTCGATCTGCTGGAGCCGCTGCTCGATGATCGCCTGGCGCGTGTCGGCATCCGTGGGCCGGATCTGGTTGGCGGCCAGGAGGGTCCGGAGCCGGCGGGTCTGGTAGTCGGCGCGGAACGTGTTGACCGCAACCTGCTTCGCGTACGCGTCCTTGGTGATGGTCTGCCCGTTCACGGTGGCCACCGAGGCGAGGTGGTCGTTGTACCACGAGGCTCCCCAGGCCACGAGCAGCAGCAGGAGCGCGGCCACGATGGTGAGTCCGAAGCCGATGTTGAGCAGCGCGGACCGCCGGTCCCGATCATCCCAGGAGCGGGACCGGGTGGCGCCCTGCTTGGGGCGAGAGGTCATGGACGTGTGGATCCTTCGTTCGTGAGGGAGCCTTCCCGGCAGGAGATGGCAGCCGGTCGGCGCGGTTGCGGACGCGCCGCGGATGGTACCGCATGCGCGTGCGAGGGCCGCATCGGGCCACTCGGGGCGAGCCGCATGCTACCCTCCGGCCCGATGACTGCCAGATCCGAGGTCCCGGCCCAGTTCAGGTCCTCCGCGAAGCGGCCGGGACCGATCGGCCTCATCAAGGTCGGGATCACCGAGACGCTGTCGCGGAAGCGCCTCGTCGCGTACCTCGTGCGGGCGGACCTGCGCAAGACCGGTGCCGACACGTTGCTGGGCAACCTGTGGTGGATCATCGATCCGGTCCTCCAGATGGCCGTGTACTCGCTCCTCGTGACCATCATCGGGCGCGGTGGCGGCATCGAGGACTACCCGCTCTTCATCTTCGCGGCGATCCTCCCCTGGAAGTGGTTCGACTCCACGGTCAAGGACGGGGTGACCTCGGTCGTCAGCCAGGAACGGCTGATCAAGCAGATCTACTTCCCGAAGCTCGTGCTGCCAGTCTCGGCGTCCCTGGGCGGGATCGTCAGCTTCGGATTCGGCCTGGTCCCGCTCGTCGCGATGATGGTCCTCTTCTTCCCGGGCCACCTGAGCCTCTGGCTGCTGCTGATCCCGCTCGTCGCGATCGTCCAGCTGCTCTTCACCTCGGCATTCGCGATCGCGGTGGCCGCGCTGAACGTGTTCTACCGCGACGTCGGCAACGTGATGCGCCACGTCATGCGCTTCTGGTTCTTCCTCTCCCCGACCCTGTACGGCCTCGACCAGGTGGCCGAGCTGAGCAACAAGAGCGAGGTCGTCCGGGTCTGGTACCAGGTGAACCCGTGGACCCACATCTTGGGCTCCTACCGGAACCTCATCTACTACGGCATCGCGCCTGACTGGGTCGGGCTGCTTGCCGTCGGGGTCATCTCGGTCTTCATGCTCGCCGGCGCCATCCTGCTGTTCAAGCGCGTCGAGCCCGCCTTCGCGAAGGTCCTGTGAGCACCGAGTCCGCCGCCGCCAGCAAGATCGCCATCCACGCCGAGAACGTTGGCGTCAAGTACAACCTGCGTCTGACGCGGAAGGCGACGCTGCGCCAGACCATGATCCGCCGGGTCAAGCGGACCGGTGACAACTGGTTCTGGGCCCTGCGCGAGGTGGGCTTCACCGTCAACCACGGCGACTCGCTCGGCGTGGTGGGGCCCAACGGCGCCGGCAAGAGCACGCTGCTCCAGGTGCTGGCCGGAATCATCACGCCGTCCGAGGGCGACGTGCTGGTGGACGGGCACGTCTCCAGCCTGCTGACGCTCGGGGTGGGCTTCGACCAGGACCTTTCCGGCACGGACAACATCCGCCTCGCGGGCGCGTTCATGGGGATCGACCACAAGGTGGTCGAGGAGAAGCTGCCCGGGATCGTTGACTACGCCGACCTGGGCGAGTTCATCGACGCGCCGATCAAGACGTACTCGTCGGGCATGCGGGCGCGTCTCGGGTTTGCGATCGCCACGTCGGTGGAGCCCGACATCCTGCTGCTCGACGAGGTCCTGTCCACGGGTGATGCCGCGTTCCGCGCCAAGTCCAAGGAGCGCGTCGGCGAGCTGGTCAAGGAGGCCAAGGCGATCGTGCTGGTGACCCACGACATGAACTGGGTGACCGAGTACTGCAACCGCGCAATGCTCATCGAGCACGGGCGCATCTTCATGATGGGCACGCCCGAGGAAGTGGTCGGCGTCCACATCGAGCGCTCCGCCGAGCGTCGTGCCCAGAAGCAGGCCCAGGGCGTGTTCCAGGTGAAGCGCCGCCCGTAGGCCTGCCGGCGCCGGCTGGAACCCCAAGCGGCGCGGTCGCGTGAAGGGGCTATCCGCGACGATCGCGGAGCAGCTTGAACGCCCCGGTGACGAGGCCGATTGCGACCCCCAGGGCAAGCCCGCCCCGCCAGTCAAGGAGGGGACGGACATCGCCCGTGACCTTGAGCGCCACCATGACCAGCACGGCGCTCGGCCGGTTGATGCTGATGTTCTGGGCGATCATCGTGCGGACGAAGCCCTGCTCGAGCGTCGCGTCCTTGGCCACCACGTTCGACGCGATGCCCTGGCTGACGCGCAGCTCACGTGCCATCGCGGCACCGACGCTGCCGAACTCCACGGACATCGTGTCAGCTCGCCCGGCGCCGATACCGCCCCATTGGACGAAGACGTCGTCGGCCTGGAGGCGGCCGATGCCGCCCATCCGGACCTCGACCCTCTCCGCCGTGGCCTCTTCGATGCCACCGCGCTCGACCCGGATGCTGCTGGCAGCGAGGCGCCCCTGCGGCCCCTCCAGGAGCAGCGGCCCGGCGGGTGCGGCCGGGGACCCGCCGAGTGCAGCCACCTCGGCGACCGCCTCCGCGACCGCCGCCGCCTCCGCAGCCTCGGCTTCGGCGATGGCGTCGACACCTGCGGACGCGTCGACCCCGGCTCCTGCGGACGAGCCAGCGCCGGCTGCGGCGGACGCACTTCCGGCACCAGCAACGTCAGGTGCGCCATCGAGCGCCTCGTCGGAGCGGGTGCGCGTGCGGCGTGCGGGCGTCTCGTCGGTCATGGTGGTCCTCGTCGGGTACGGGTCGGCCGCAAGGACCGACACGATGGCTTCTCCGGGGAGCCTACAGCACGGCGCGGGGCCTGCTCCGGGCCGGCGCCCACGCCGCGCATGGGCATCCCGCGCCCCAAGGGGCTATCCTGCGGCCGGACCTGACCGGGCGTCACCCGGCCGACGGCCGTTGCGTCAGCCCGGCTGCCGGGGGACACGAGCCATGGCGGATCTGCGGACCGCCGGGAGGATGCGCCACCGATGAGCCGGAATGTGACTGCGGCCCTGGCCGTGCTCGTCCTCGTCCTTGGCGTTGGAGCCGGGATCGCTGTCGGCTTCCTCGTGCAGGACCAGGGCGGTCAGACGGCGGCGGTCGGCACGGCGACGCCCGGACCGGTGACCCCGGTGCCGGCCACGGAGTCCCCGTCGAACGGGGCGCCGTCCACCACCGCACCCGGGGAGAGCGGTGAGCCGTCCGGCGCCCCGACGCCGAGCGCGGCAGCATCGCCATCCGTCGCTCCCTCTGCCACCCCGGCGCCCACCCCCGTCACCTACGCCGAGGCGCTCACCGGGCTGCCGGTCAGCGAGAAGGTCGCCAAACGGCGCGTGATCGCGGTGATGATCGATGACCTGTGGGCAGCCAGGCCCCAGTCAGGCCTCAGCAGCGCCAGCGTGGTCTGGCACGCTCCGGCTGAAGGCGGCATCCCGCGCTACATGGCCCTGTTCCAGGCTGGTAACCCATCAGCGGTGGGGCCCGTCCGCTCGTCGCGCCTGTACTACATCGCCTGGGCGTCGGAGTGGCGCTCGGTCTACACCCATGTGGGCGGGTCGCCCCAGGCGATGGCCTACCTGGCCACCGGCAAGGGCCGGGGCAAGGCGGTGTACAACGCCGACTACAACCGGTGGGGCGGCAAGTACCTCTGGCGGATCAGCCGCCGGTCCTCCCCGCACAACGTCTACACCGACGCGAAGAACCTGCGCAAGCTGGCCAAGGCCGTTGGCGGCGACCCGTATGCCGAGGCTCCCAAGCCCGTCTGGAGCTTCGGGCCCGACGCGCCACTGGAGGCGCGACCGGTGGGCGGCACGATCACCGTTCCCTATCCGGCCAACAAGATCCAGTACAAGTACGACCGCAAGTCGAACACCTACCGGCGGACCGTGACCGCGGAGGGCAAGCAGGTCGACGCCGCCAACGACACCCGCATCGCCCCCAAGAACGTCGTCGTGATGCAGGTCCAGTTCGTCCCGACCGGCGACAAGAAGGGGCGCCTTGACGGCCAGGTCACGGGCACGGGCAAGGCCTGGTTCTTCAGCAACGGCAAGGTGGTCAAGGGCACCTGGAAGAAGGCCGATTTCACGGCGCACACGCGCTTCTTCGATGCGGCCGGCAACCCGGTCGTGCTGACGGCGGGGCAGACGTTCATCCAGGTGATCCCGCGCTCCACGGCGCTGAGCTTCACGAAGGGCAAGATGCCCGAGGCAACGCCGGCACCGAGCACCCAGCCGTAGGCGACCAAGCCCGCGGGCGTCTCGCGGGCCGGGGGCGGGCCGTGGGCCGGGCACGCCGGCCCGCGTGAAACTCGGCGCCCATGCCGGCGCGAGGCCAGCGCCCAGGCCGGCGTGAGGGTCAGCGCCGCGGCCGGCGCGAGGACCGGCGCCCATGCCGGCGCGAGGGTCAGCGCCCGGTCGTTGTCGGCTTCCGCTTCGGGCCGCGCCCGCGGAGCTCGTCCAGGCGCAGGCCGACCACCACGAACAGCGCCTCCACGATGATCCGGCGACTCATCTTGGACTGGCCGAGCCGGCGGTCGCGGAAGATGATCGGCACCTCGGTCACGCGCGCGCCGAAGCGCGAGGCGCGGTACGTCATCTCGATCTGGAAGACGTAGCCACCCGCGCGCACGCCAGTGAACGGCACCGCCGCGAGCGTGCTCGCCCGCCAGGCCTTGAAGCCGCCCGTCAGGTCATGGGGCGCAAGGCCCAGCACGATCCGGGCGAAGGTGGAGCCGCCACGCGAGACGAGCCGGCGGCCGATCCCCCAGTCCACCACCCCGCCGCCCTTCGTGTACCGCGAGCCGATCACGAGATCCGCGCGGTCATCAGCGATGGGCCGCACGAGGTCGGGCAGGACCGCGGGATCGTGCGACCAGTCCGCGTCCATCTGGATCACGACCGAGGCGCCCGCGCCGAGCGCCACGCCGAACCCGTCGAGGTACGCCCGGCCGAGGCCCTGCTTCGCCGCTCGGTGGTGCACGCGGATCCGGGCATCGATCCTGGCGAGCTCGTCGGCGATGACGCCGGTCCCGTCCGGGGACCCGTCGTCCACCACGAGCAGCGTCGCGCCCGGCAGGGCTGCCAGGATCGCGGCGGAGATCTCGCGGATGTTCTCGCACTCGTTGTAGGTGGGCAGCACGACCCAGACGCCGGTCCTCACCGCCGACGAGTCGGACGGCCCATCGACGGGCGCGGAGGTGGGTTCGGCAGGCAGGACAGCATCGGTCATGTCCGGGTGAGTGTACGCGGACGGGTCCGGGCCGACTGCGTCGTCAGGACGCGACGGCGACCGTGGTCGTGGTGCTGTTCGGGTTCCCCGCCGTGTCCTTGCCCGTCACCTTGACGGTCGCCGTGCCGGCGGGTCCCGTGCGGATGGTGAAGGTCGCCCGGTAGGCGCCGCTGGCAAGCTTGGTCGCGGTGACCGTCACCGCGTTCCGGCCGGGCTGGGCGAACCGGACCACCGGCCGGCCCGCGAGGGGCTCCACGCTGCGGATGGTGACGGTGAGCGTCTGGCCCGCCTTGACGGTGGCCGCCGACGGCGAGATCGCGAAGGCCGCGGCTCGCACGGAACGGGCGAGCTCCACGGTGCCGATGGTCGAGGTGACCGTGAGGCGGGCGGTGTAGACGCCCTGCGGCGCCCATGCGCCGTCCGCAAGACGGCCGTCCCAGGTCCACCGCCGGTCGCCCGCGCGCTGGTCCTTGCCGGTCCACACGGTACGCACGAGCGCGCCGCGAGCGTCGTAGAGGCGCAGCTTCGTGGTCGCGGCGCGCGAGAGCCTCCAACTCAGCTGCGACTTGGCGAGGAGTGCATCGCCATCCTGGGGGTGGAAGCTGCCCGACCACCGGAGCGTGCTCGCCGTCCGGTCCACGGTGACCGGAGCCGTGACGGTGCGCCGGTTGCCGGCCGCATCGCGCACAGCGACCTTGAACGTGTAGCGCCCATCGGCGACCGCCGCCCCCGACCGGGTCCGTCCATTCCAATTCCCTGACCAGCTGGTCAGGCCGTCCACGGCCCAGGAGCGGACGATCGTGGTGCCCTTGTAGATGCGCGCGACGCCTGTCGCCTTCTCGGTGCTCGACCAGGCCAGCGTCGCGGTATCCAGCGCCCCGTCACCGTTGGGGGCGAAGACACCGGGCGAGACGGTCGGCGCGATCGTCGGGGCCGTGGTGTCCACGGCGATGGTGTAGGCCTTCGCAACCCGGTTGCCGGCCGCATCGAATGCCGCGAGGGTGGCCGTGTAGCGGCCGTCGGCCACGCGGGCACCGGCGTCGTTCGTGCCGGCCCACGTCACCGCGGCGGTGGAGCCACCCCCGGCCACCGTCCGCACGACCGTCCCGGACGCGGCGGCGATCGTGACGGTCCATCGTGTGGCACCGCCGGTCGCCGCCAGCGCGAGCCTCGCCGTGTCGAGCGTGCCGTCCCCGTTGGGCGAGATGAGGGAGGTCGACGCCGAGGCCGCCGAGAACGTCGGGGCGACCGTATCCACCGTCACGGCATACAGCGCCAGTTGGGCCGCGGTCACCGGTCGGGCGGACGGCGCCGTGGACATGGTGCCGCCGGCCCTGCCGACGAGCTGGAGCTGGTACCGGCCGTCCGGCACGCGGCTGCCGCCGACCCGTCCATTCCAGGTGAAGCCGCGCGCGCCAGTACCGGTCGCGGGCACGTCGACGGTGCCCATCAGCTCGCCGTTGGCCCTGAACACCTTCAGGTCCAGGCTCTCGAAGGCCACCGCGCTGGTCCAGCGGATCCGCAGGCCGTCCTCGCTGCCGTCCTTGCCCGGCGAGAAGGTCCGCACAGCAACGGCGTCGGCTCCCGTCCCCGTTCCAGCGGTGCCGGCCGGACCGAAGTCCAGCTCCTTGATCCGGGCGTCGACGCGCGTGGTCGCCGGCGATCGGTACGGCTTGACGAATGCGGCCCCGCCCCCCGCAGCGGCGATCCACACGCCGCGTTCCACGAAGGAGACGGGCGACCATTCCCGGATCGGCTGGGTCACCTCGAACCAGGTGAAACCGTCCTCGGCCACGGGTCCGCGGGTCACGGCCACGATCGTGCCCTCGGGCAGCGAGCCGAGGCGCACGGTCTCAGTGCCCGGCCCGGAGCGGTAGGCGAGACCGTCCTTCACCACCCGCCCGAAGCCGCCGGCCTCGAGCTGGGGGTTGGCGGTCCAGACCTGGGGCGTCGTGTAGGTGCCCGTGTTGCCCTTGGTATCGCGGGCCCGGACGCGGAAGGCATAGCCGTGCCCGTCCTTGCCAAGGTAGACCTCGGAGGTCGCCTTCGTGGCCGACAGCCAGTTGGCCCAGGCGCCGCCGTCAACCGAGACCTGCACGTCATAGGTCGCGATGGCGCTGACGTCCTTGCCGGCCCACGTCACCACGAACCCCTCGTCATCCTGGACGCCCGCCGTCGAGCGGATGCCGGCCTGGGGCGCGGACTTGTCCACCAGGAAGGACTCGGCAAAGGCGCGGTAGAGCTCCGCGTGGCCACCGTCGTAGCCCAGCGCCCACATGCCGGCACCCCGCAGGCCGTAGTCGTTCACCATCGCCAGGCGCAGCCTCGTGGACTGGGCGTCGTCGTACCAGACCTGGCGCCACCCGGTCACGCAGCCGTAGGTGTTCGTGCAGTTCTCGCGCTTGTAGGCGATGTAGGGGCTCTGTTCGACGCCATCCCAGCGACGGCCGTACTTCGTGACGAGCGGTGCCAGCGACTCGTAGTTGACGGCGGTGCTGTAGCCGTACTTGGCGCCGCTGCGGTTCTCGGCGCGCGGCTCGTCGGTGGTGGTGGACCAGGCGCGGCCGTACCACGGGAGGCCGAGGATGACCTTGCTGGGGGCAACGCGGGAGGTGTAGGCGCGAACGGTGTCCGTGAGGTCGTAGCTGCGGCCCGACAGCGGGTCGACGGAGCCCGACGAGCCGGACCCGCTGGTCCGGTAGTCATAGCCCATCACGAAGATCGCATCGGCGGCGCCGGATCCGACGGACGCCTCGAGCGGGTAGTTGCCGATGTAGCCGGTGGTGTCGTAGGTGAGCTGGTAGCCGCCCTTGATCCTGCCAAGCTCGCTGCGGATGGCCTTGAGCAGGGCGATGAACTCGCTCTCGTACCCTGAGGCGAGCGGTTCGAAGTCCAGGTTGATGCCGTCCGCGCCGCGGTCACGCACGGCGGCGGCGGCCTGCTTCGCAAGGTTCGCGCGCGCGGCCCGCGAACCGAGGAGCTCACGCTGGACGGATGCCTGCTTGGATGTCCAGGCGAAGACGCTGATGGTGAGCACGACACGCGTGCCCCGGGCATGGGCCTGGTTGATGACGCGGGTCATGCTGCTGCTGGTCCAGCCGCCCCAGCCCGTCGTGGCGGAGCCGTCGGCGTCCTTCTTGCGCAGGTTGCCGGCTGCATTGGCACCCACGGAGAAGTAGGCGATGGTGGAGAGCACGTCGTAGTTGAGCTTGCTCGATGCGTTGTTCAGCTCCCAGTACGGGAGGAAGCCGAACACCTGGCGCCGGAGGCCCGAGGCCGCGGCCGGATCGGCCGCGCCGGTGCCAGCGGGGGATCCAGCGACAGTCCAGGACGCGCCATCGGCTGTGGCAGGGGTGTCGGGGCCCGTGTCCGCCGGCGCGTCGACAGGCGCATCGGGGATGGCGTCGAGGGTGGAGCCGTCAGGGCTGGCGTCGAGGGTGGGGCTGGTCACCGTGGCTCCCGCGCCCGGCTCGGACCAGATGCTGCCCTGGCGGGCTGCGGCCATGTCACGTCCGGTGACGCGGCCGGCGGGGAGGGCGGACGGCGCTCTGCCGCCAACCGGCCAGTCATCGTCCGCTCGGGGCGTGAAGCCCACGGTGACGCGACCGCCCGGGGTGAAGTCGATGTCGTCGGCGGCGTGGGCCATGGCCTGCTCGTAGGCCGTGGAGGGGTCGGCGGTGTCGGGGATCGCGGTCGTCTGCTCAGGGATCGAACGTGCGGGGACGACGACGGCGGCAGGATCCGTGACGACCACCTCGACCGGGGCGGGTGGTGGCGCGGCCACAGCCCGATGCCCAGCGGCGCGATCAGCGGCGACCGGGGCGGTGGGAGCGCGATGGGGGGCGGCGGGGGCCTGCTGAACAGGCAGGACGGACGCTGCGAACAGCGCGACGAAGACAGCGCTACCGACGGTGCGCCAGCTCCCATGTGCCCTTGGGAGACGAGCCACGATCATCCTCACCTTGTATCCCGGCCTCACGAACTGGGGCTCGGAACCTGTCGGGCGGCCCATGGTCGGGCGGGGCCGGATCTCGACAGGACGGTCAGACTACGCCCATCGGTCAGGAATCCCATCCCTACCTTGGTCCCAGTGGGGACTAGTACGGTGCGGACTGGTGGGGTCTGATGGGGCAGTTGCCGCCCAGCCCGAGATCATCCGCACGGGGACGGGAGCCACCGACGGTGCGGTGGGCCGTGCCGACACTGACGTTCTTGGATCGTCTAGTGGAGGGCCAGGTACAGGTTCGACGACTGTGCGGCGCCCGTGCTGTCGTCCGCCGAGACCCGCAGGCGCACGGTGCCCGTCGAGCTCTTCTTGAGTGTGATGGTGGCCTTGTAGACACGCGTGTCGGTCTTCCTCATCGCCACGCTCCACGAGCCGATGCCGGGCTGGTAGACCCTCAGGCGGGGCGCTCCGTCCAGGCTCTCCGCGCTGACAGCCGTGACCGTGATCCTCTGGCCGCGTGCTGGCGTGGCGTCCGAGCTGGAGATCCGGAAGGCATCCGCAGTGACCAGGGCCGACTGGGACACCGTCACGGACCCGTTGCCCGCCGACACGACCGAGCGGTACGTGCCGCGCGGAACCAGCGCCCCGGCATCGTTACGACCGTTCCAAGCGACGGCCTGTGAGCCGGCCTCCAAGGCCTCGGAGGAGCGCAGGGTCCGGACCACGACGCCGGACGCGTTGCGGATCGTCCAGTCCACTGTCGCGGGCGAGGCGAGCGTGAAGCCCAGCGACACGGTGGCGCCGAGCCTGTCGCCGTCCTGCGGGAAGAAGACCTGGGCCGACGAGCGGACATAGCCGAGGGCGCCGTAGACCGTGACCGGGCGGGTCACGGGTGCGCTGCGGTTGCCGGCGTCGTCCACCGCGCGCAGCTCGATCGTGTACGCACCGTCGGGTGCCCACGAGCCGTCGGTCCGGCCGCTCCAGCGGACGGTCGCTCCGTCCGATCCGATGGCGGCCGACGCGCTTGCGACCTCCTCGTCACCAGCGAGGACGGTGGCGACCAGGCGCCCACGCTCGCTGGCATCGGCCGTGAAGGAGATCCCGTCCGTGACGCCGTCGCCGTCAGGCGTGATCACGGGAACCGTCCCGGAGGCAGCGGGGAGGTGGAGCTCCGGCGCCTCCGTGTCCACGGTGAGCTCCCCGCTGTCCTCCAGCGGTCCGTTGCCCCAGGCGTCGGAGGCCTCCAGCACCCAGCGGTACGTGCCGTTCGCGGCGTGTGCGGGCGCCCACGTGAGTTCGGGGCGGTCGCCCGTGCCCGACGCCTCCGCTCGCTCGCTCCCGTTGCGATCCAGGATGCGCAGCGTCCAGTCCACGTCTTCCGACACCTGCAGGCGGACGGTGTAGCTGTCGCCGGAGTCGTCACCGTTGGGCGAGAAGATGCCCGCTCCGTCCTCGATCTCCCAGAGGCGCGGCGCCGTGCCATCGCGCGGCGTGAGCGAGGAGCCGGCCATGACGCCCTCGACGCCCGTGTCGGTATGGATGCCGTAGATGGGGCTGCCGTCGGGCGCCGGCTGCGGGTCCCGCCAGTCGACGCGGATCCTGTCGGTCGTGGCCAGGGTCGCAACCGGGCCGGCGCCGGCGACCAGGCTGGCGGCCGAGTCATAGACGGGGGTGCCGTCCGCGCTGGGGCTGGCGTTGCCGGGGACGGTGATCGAGGCCGGGGCGCGCGAGGTGTCTGCGTAGGCGGCGCCGGTCACGTCGGTGGTGGTGAGGCTCATCCGGCCGGTGAGCGACCGGTAGTAGGAGCCGGGTCGCTCGGGGTCCATCGCGAACTGGAAGCCCGGATTGCGCTCCGAGGCGTAGATGGACACGTTGTCGTGGGCGTCGGGCGCGTTCTGCCAGTAGTCGGAGATGGACTGGCGCGTGGTGAACAGCGCGTCGATGTAGTAGTCGTCGTGGCTGTGGCCGTTGGCGATGACTGCGCGGGCGCCAGCCTTGAGGAACGCGGCGGCGTAGTTGTCCACGCGCTGCTTCGCGGTCGACAGGCTCGGCTCGGCCCGGCCGGGCTCGGAATTGCCCGAGGCGTAGCAGAGATGGAACAGCAGCACGACCGCATTGGGCGCCGGATCGAGATCCCGGATGGAGGGCTCGCCGTAGTACTTGACCTCGTCATCGGAGAGCTTGCCGTTCCCGTTGACGTCGTAGTTGAGCCCGAAGCCGTCCTTGGTCGTGTAGTTGGGGTCGAAGGTGTAGGGGCTCGGCCATCCGTTGCCGTGGCCCAGGTAGACGATGACCGAGGCGCCGGCGACCGCGCTCTTCACCTTCGACCATGTCGCGTTGGGGCTGTAGACCTTCACGACGTTGGTGGTGTAGCGGCGGGCTGCGGCGTAGAGCTGGTCAGCGTTGGAGCGATAGCGATCGGTCGTCGAGTGGGTGGCGCCAACGATGATCGCAACCTTGGGGTTCGCTGCGGCAAACGCGGTCGGGGCGGACGCGGGAGCCACGGAGCCGAGGCCGGCGACGAGGATGGCGACGAGCGCGACGAGGACCTTGCGCAATGGGGGTTGGCTCCACGACAGGTGTGTGGTTCCACTGTCGGCGCGCGTGTGACGCGGTGCCATCGCGGGATGGTCCGGGTGGGCGACGGACAGAGGGACCACCCCGATGGCGGAGGAGGTGGGTCAGGTATGGTGCCGCGTGGTTCGGGCCCGGGCCGGGTGGCGCGCGGGTGGTGCACGGGCGGTGCGCCCGGCGGTTCGTCAGCGGGCCTGAAGCGACCGCAGGAGGGCGGGTGCTGCGTCGGCGAACGCCTCCTGCCACGGGCGCATCGGCTCGCCCGACGGCAGCGGGGTGGGCTCCAGCACGGCCCACGCCGGTGGCGTGGACGCGCGCTGCCAGGTGCTGCCCGGGACGTCCACGACCTCCACGCCGATGCCCGTGGCTCGCAGGACCTCCCGTGCCCAGTCGGCCCTGGTCGCCCGGCCCCCGTTCACGAGATGGTGGATCCGCCAGCGCTCGCCGTCCCCGGCGACCGCGTCCGATCCGACCAGCTCCACGATCGCCTCAGCAAGATCGGGGGTGTACGTGGGCACGCCGGTCTCGTCCGCGACGGCGCGCAGCGACTCACGGGCCTCGCGGGCACGGAGCGCGGCGCGGGCGATCTTCTCGGGGAAGTCGTTGCCGGGCGGGCCGTACAGCCACGACGTGCGCACGATGCCCAGCCTGCCGCGGGCCCCGTCCGCCTCGTAGGCCGCGATCGCGAGACGCTCGGCCTCCGCCTTGGCGGCGCCATAGGCGTTGATCGGGCGGCGCTCATCGTCCGGGGCATAGCCCAGGCCGTCGGTCCGGGTCCCATCGAAGACCTCGTTGGTGGAGATGACGACGAGGTCGATGCCCCGGGAGGCGGTGGCGCGGGCCACCTCCCCCACCGCGGTGCCGTTGCGCCGCATGGCCAACGCCGGATCCTTCGCGCAGCCGTCCACGTCGGTCCAGGCCGCCGTCAGGATCACGACCTCGGGCCGCTCGCGGTCGAACAGCGCACCGGCGGATGCCGCGGTGACCGCGTCGAGCTCGAACTCCGGCTGGTCCCAGCCGATGGGGCCGCGCGTGCCCGTGAACGGGGCGTCCTCCAGCGCTTCGACGAGCGCGCGGCCAAGGCGGCCGATGACGCCGATGACCGCGACCCGCACCCGGTCAGGCCCCGGCGCCGGGCGTGTCGTCCGCCCTGTCGATCGCGGTGACCGCGGTGACCGCCTGCCCGCGGGCGAGCCGGTCCGCGTACTGCCGTGCGTAGTAGCTGTCCCAGTCGCCCCGCTTGGCGCCCTCGACCCAGTCCGCGTGTGCCCGGTACCACGCGACCGTCGCGGGCAGGCCCTCCTCGAAGTCCACCTGCGGGGTCCAGCCCAGCGCCGCAAGCTTCGCGCCGTCCATCGCATAACGGCGATCGTGGCCAGGCCGGTCCGGCACGGAGCGCACGAGCGACCAGTCGCGTCCGGTGGCGGCCAGCAGGCGGTCGATCACCTCCCGGTTCGGCAGCAGCCGCGCACCGGCCACGTTGTACGCCTCACCGGCCTCACCGTGGCGCAGCACGAACTCGATGCCGGCGGCATGGTCGGTCACGTGGAGCCAGTCGCGGACCTGCATGCCGTCGCCGTACATGGGCAGGTGCTCGCCCGCGAGCGCGTTGGTCGTGAACAGCGGGATGAGCTTCTCGGGATGCTGGTACGGGCCATACGTGTTGGAGCCGCGCGTGGTGACGACGTCGAGGCCGTAGGTGACGTGGTACGCGCGCACCAGCAGCTCCGAGCTGGCCTTGGCGGCGGCGTACGGGCTGCGCGGTGCGAAGGGGTCGGTCTCGACGGAGTGCCCGGCGGGGATGTCGCCGTAGACCTCGTCCGTGGAGACCTGCAGGAAGCGAGGGGCGGGCCTTGCCTGGCGCTCGCCGCGAGCGGCCCGGTCGGCCTCCGCGCGGATGGCCTCGAGCAGCACGTGGACGCCGATGACGCCGGTGCGCAAGAAGGCCTCCGGGTCGAGGATCGAGCGGTCCACGTGGGTCTCGGCGGCCACGTTGACGACGGCATCGGCCTCGGCGACCAGCGGCCCCACGATCTCCGGGTCCGCGATGTCGCCGTGCACGAAGGTGAAGCGGGCGGCCTGTTCCGCGTCCTGCTCGACCTCCGCGAGGTTCGCGCGGTTGCCCGCGTACGTGAGCTTGTCGAGGACCGTGATCCGGGTCCCGTCGCGGCGGGCCAGGATCCGGCGGACCAGCTCCGAGCCGATGAACCCGGCGCCGCCGGTGACCAGAAGGTTGGCGCCGCCGCCGATGTGGTCGGCCAGGCCCGCGGTGTGGTCGGCCAGGCTCACGCGGGATCCCGCGGGCGCTCGACCGGCCTCGGCAGGCGGCCAGCCGCGTCGTCGATCTCGGCCATCTCTGCGGCGCGCAGGAGGCTGGGGACAGTGCCGGCGTCGGCCCAGTGCCCTTCGTAGACGGGCGCGAACAGGCGGCCGCCGGGGATGTAGTGGTTGAGGACGTCCGTGATCTCGAACTCCCCACGTCCCGACGGCGCCAGGCCCTCGATCACGTCGAATGCGTCCGGGCGGAGGAAGTAGACACCGATGGGGATCAGGTCGCTCTTGGGCACCTTGGGCTTCTCCTCGAAGCCGGCCACACGACCTGCCGCATCGAACTCCGCGACCCCGAAGCGTTCCGGATCGGGAACGCGGTAGAGCAGGGTGCCGGCACCGTGCTGGCCGTCCTCGAACTGGCGCGCGAGTGAGGCGAGCGGATCGCCGCGGAGGATGTTGTCGCCCAGGACCACGCAGAAGCTGTCGTCGCCGATGAAGTCCCGCGCGAGACCGATCGCGTGCGCGATGCCCAGCGCGCCACGCTGGTACCGGTAGGTGAGATCGAGACCGAAGTGCCGTCCGTCGCCGAGCAGCTCGACGATGTCGCCGACGCTCTTGCCGCCGACGATGACCATGACCTCGCGGATCCCCATGCCCGCCAGGGTGTCCAGCGGGTAGTAGATCATCGGCCGGTCGTAGATCGGCAGGAGGTGCTTGTTGGTGACGATGGTCAGCGGGTAGAGGCGCGTTGCCGTACCGCCTGCCAGCACGAGGCCCTTCATGGCGCGGAAGGGTAGCAGGGGTGCGGAGCCACGGATGCGGCGTCGGCCACGGATGCGGCGTCGGCCACGGATGCGGCGTCGGCCACGGATGCGGCGTCGGCCACGGATGCGGCGTCGGCCACGGATGCGGCGTCGGCCACGGATGCGGCGTCGGCCACGGATGCGGCGTCGGCCACGGATGCGGCGTCGGCTGCTGGCACCCAGGCGCCCTCCCGCTCGGCGGGCCTTGCGTGCAGGATCCCGCTCAACCCGCCCGCTGGCAGGCACGGACGACCGTTCCGCGCCGAAATTCGAGGGATTTGTGCCGCTGGGCGGGCCAGGCGTGCAGCATCCTGCGCACAGTGCCCGGCCGGCGGCAGGCGGGCTGCCGGGCGGCGGGGTCCTCGGGCGGACCACAGGCCACAGGGCGGCGGCTCATGGCCTGGCTCCGCGCCGCCACACCATCGCTACCGCCGTCCCAGCGTCCCTATCACGAATGCGCGGGATACAAGGGCGGGCACTCGGCGACGTCCTTGCCGAGGCCCTGCCGCCCTTGAACCCGAGGAGATCATCCCGCTCGCGCCACTGCGACCCCGAGATCTCTTCTGATCCTCACAACGCGCTCAGCCGGCGAGATAGGACTCGCACTCCGGCACGACCTTCGCGGCCGGACCGCACAGGACCCACGTGTCATGGACCACCAGCGTGTAGTGCCGGTCCTCCTGCGAATACGACACGGCGACGGAGTCCCAACCCCCACCCTGGCTCGACGGCGAGGTACGGAAGCCGAGGAGAACCTCCGCACGGTCCGCGTACTCAGGGAAATCGCACCGCGTCGTCATCCTCGCTCCGGTGACCGGAACGATGTCGCCGGCGATGCCGACAGGAGGGAAGCCCTCCCTCCCGAGGAATGCCTGGTCGTCGCCCTCCGGGACATACCGGACGCTCGCGCCGAGGAACTCCCAGTCGTCGTGCGTCCCGATCGTGTGATCGGGCCGCACGTCATCGATGACCACCTCGTCGCCCGCGGCAAGGCACAGGCGGACCGCCACCGTGTAGGTCTTGCCGGCGTTGACGGGATCGAGCGCGAGCGTCTGGTCGCCCCGCCCCTGTGCATTCGTGGAGAGCGGGCCCCCGCCGGCATCGTGTCGCGTGGGGCCATTCGCACAGGCCGCGAGCCCCGCTGCAATGACTACTGCCAGCGCAATACGAGTGAGCCGGGACACAGACGCGCTCCCCCTTCGTGATGACGACCAATCCTATGCCGTCCTGAACGTATCCCGCACATTCGTGACGGGCCAGCGTCAGAGCACGATCAGGCCGCTCACCGGTGGCAACCTTCCGGATCGCAGCGCCTTCGCAATTGCCGGACCGTCCAGCGGCAGGAGCAGGCGCAGGGCCTCGCGCTCGTGACTGAGCACCTCCTCGTTGTGGCGGGAGCGGGCTACGGCAAGGATGACGATCTTCCCGCGGCGGTCGTCCCGCAGCTTGAGCTGCAACCGGCGCTCGAGGGCCTGGACGTCGCCGAGGCGACTCTCTGCGTCAACGAACGCCAGCTCTGCGAGGTCGGAGATGGTGGCATCCCACGCTCGAAGGTCACCGGGCATGGGCAGCCCGACCTCGCGTGCCACCTGCAGCGGCGCGGCGGGAAGGATCCCGAGCCGCTCGATGAGCCGCTGCTGGCCGGCGTCGCGAATGGGACTCCCCTCCGGGAACAGCCGCACGGACAGTGACAGCCCGAGCGCCCGAGCAGATCTGGCCACCGCGCACAACGAGGGGTCAGCGTTCTCCCCGCGTTCGAGGCGACTCAGCTGCGACGACGAAATCCCAGCGGCACGAGCGACAGCCGGCTGACTGATGCCAAGCGCGATCCGGGTGTTGTGCAGCTCGTCGGCCATGCCCGATATGACGCGACGAGCGTCCTCGTCACCGAGCTCGACCGGACCTCTGCGCACAGACACGACACGATGATGGCCGCCGTCGCTCACCGCCCGCTTACACGCCTGTCGACAACCGCTGGGCGGGCGTTGTGGGCAGGATTGCGCGCAGGCTGCCCGCTGGCAGGCACGAACGACCCTGCGGCCACTGGATCCGAGGGGTTTGTGCCGCTGTGCGGGCAGATTGCGCAGGATCCCTCACGTGAGGCCCGCCGGGCGGGCCGCCGCAGGAGCCACGGGCCACCGACAGGGCCCGCGGGCGCGAGGTGGGCCGCGGGCGCGAGGTGGGCCGCGGGCGCGAGGTGGGCCGCGGGCGCGAGGCGCGGGCGCGAGGTGGGCCGCGGGCGCGAGGTGGGCCGCGGGCGCGAGGTGGGCCGCGGGCGCGAGGTGGGGCCGCGGGCGCGAGGGGGCCGCGGGCGCGAGGTGGGCCGCGGGCGCGAGGTGGGCCGCGGGCGCGAGGTGGGCCGCGGGCGCGAGGGGGCCGCGGGCGCGGGGGGCCGGGCGCGGGCCCCTTACGGCTTCGCGGTCGGCTTCACCTTGGGCGTGGGCTCGGGCGTGTAGCAGGGCACCTCGCCCTCGGGCACTGTTCCCTCCGTGCCGCACGGGACGGCCTGTTCCTCGATGGGCGGCAGCCCGCCCACGTAGTCGGTGATCACCAGCGCAAGCTCGAACGAGTCGAGGTTCGCGGCCGGTGCGAGGAATGCTGTCTGGACAACAGCGTTCGCATCCCGCTCGACGTCCACCACGGAGCCCACGATGAGCCCCTTCGGGTACGGCGAACGGATGCCGCCATCGACCGAGATGCCCGCGGTGAACACCTCCTCGTCGATCGCGATCTCCACGGCCGAGTCGATGTTGCGCATCACGAGCACGCCGCCCGCCTGGCCCACGATCTCGCCCTGGGCCCGGGAGTCCACGAGCTGCCCCACGACGGTGGAGGAGGCATCGCTGACCAGCGTCACCTTGGCGAACGTGGGACCGACGTCGGTGACCCGGCCGGCCAGCGCGCCGCCCTTGACCACCACGGTGTCGTTGAGCTCGATACCGTCCTCGGTGCCCTTGTCCACGGTCACGATCCGCCGGTTCTCCAGCAGCTCGCGACCGATGACGCGGACCGCCACCGTCTCGTGGTCGAAGCCGGACTGGAGCTGGAGGAGCGCCGACATCTCGTCGTTCTCCGACCGCAGCCCCTCCAGCCGGGCGTTCTCGTTCCCGAGGCGCTCGTTCTCATCCCGCAGGGCGGCGTTCTCCGAGCGCAGCTGGTCGATCTCGCCGATGGCGGCGAAGACGCCGTCCACCCCGTAGGCCACCGACGCCAGCGCACCCTGGAACGGACGCAGCGCATACGACAGGCCCCGCTGCAGGTCCTGGACGTAGGGGTTGGCGGAGAACGCCATGAGCAGCAGCGTGATCGCGATGAGGATCGCGAACGTGATTCCCCGCCGACGGCCCTGCTTGCTGCTGACGATCGCGTTCACGGCGCTGGCTCCGGGTGCCGGCGGCGGGCGGGGCCCGGCCGCGGGGGCAGGCCCCTAGCGGAGGGGACGGCTGTAGGTGTCGGTCACGAGGACGCGCTCCATCGACGGGTTCGTCAACTGCTGGAGCACGACGCCCGTCCCGCGCGCCACGCAGGTCAGCGGGTCGTCGGCGACGTGGACTGGCATCTGGGTCGCCTCGGCAACGCGGCGGTCGAGGCCTGCGAGCAGGGCGCCGCCACCGGCGATGACGATGCCCTGGTCCATGATGTCCGCCACCAGCTCCGGGGGCGTCTCCTCGATCGTGTCCTTGATGGTGTCCACGATCATGGCCACCGAGACCTCGATCGCCTCGCGGATCTGGTCGGCACCGACCTCGACAGAGCGGGGCAGGCCGGTGAGCAGATCCCGTCCGCGGAGGGTGACCCGCTGGGCGTCCCATTCGCCGGGGTACGCGGACCCGATGGCGATCTTGATGTCCTCGGCCGTGCGCTCGCCGAGGAACAGGTTGTACTCGCGGCGGGCGTAGTTGACGATGTCCTGGTCCATCTCGTCGCCGCCGATCCGGATGGACCGGGACACGACGATGCCGCCCAGCGAGATGACCGCCACCTCGGTGGTGCCGCCGCCGATGTCCACGATCAGCGAGCCGGAAGGCTCCGACACGGGCAGCCCGGCGCCGATCGCTGCGGCCATCGGTTCCTCGATGAGGCGGGCCCAGCGGGCGCCCGCGTTGAGGGCGGCGTCACGGACTGCGCGCTTCTCGACCTCGGTGACGCCCGACGGGATGCCCAGCAGCATCCGGGGCCGCGGGATCAGGCCCACCCGGTCGTGCACCTTGTTCACGAAGTACTTGATCATCTGTTCCGTGACGTCGAAGTCGCTGATGACGCCGTCGCGGAGCGGACGGACCGCGATGATCGATGCGGGCGTGCGGCCGACCATGCGCTTCGCTTCGGCCCCGATGGCGAGGACGCGCTTGGTCTTTGCGTCGATCGCGACCACCGACGGCTCGCTGATCACGATGCCGCGATCGCGCACGTGCACGAGCGTGTTCGCGGTGCCGAGATCGATCCCGATGTCGCGGGAGAAGAGGCCGAGGAGTCGGTCGAACATGAGGGCGGACGGTTCCTTGTTGCGACGCCGGGAGCCGACGGAGCGACCGGCGCTCGGCTGGCCCGGCGGGCCGAGATCGAATTGGTGTCGGGGAGGCAGACCCGTGAAGAGGACGGGTGCGCCTGTGCAGTATACCGGCCGTCCAGCGGGGCACCCTTGAGGCGCCCCTGCACTCTCGGGGTTGTCCCTCCAGGTGGCCGGCGGCGGACAACCCCGTACCGATGGGCTACGTCAGGAGTACTCCTGATGGAGTACGGGCCGCCCGACGTCGGGAGGACTATGGTCCCGGTCCCGAACCGCGGCCAGTCCCCTGCGGAGACGGACCTGGGAGGGACGACAGCCCCGCGGGCCGTGCGGGCACGGCAGACGGGCCCACGCAGCTGTCGCGAACGCCCGGGCCTCGCGCGCAACCGACCCCACACCGGCTGTGACCTAGGGGGAGCGCGGGAGGTCCGGCCGAAGGCGACAACCCGGACCGGTCCCCCGTCCGGACGAATGGTCGTGCACAGGTGAGTGCCCTGATGGACGTCCTGGTCCTGTCTTCGTCGCATCCATCGCGTGGTCGCGGCATACCCGGCGAGCTCCCCGTGGGGAGCCCGCTGTCAGCCCAACGGCGCTGGTGGGCGGCGCTCGTGCGCCTCGGCGGCCACGGTGGCTCCGTCCCGGGTCCCGTGTCCGGCGCCGTCGCCACGCGCCGCAACCCCCTGCTCGCCTACACAGGGGCCTCGATCATCCTGGGTCTGGGCATGCTCACCGTGAGCACCGCGATGGTCCCTCTGGGCACGGCGATCGATCCCGGCCTGCCTGGCACCACGCTCGCCGGCCCCACGGGCGGGCTGCTGCTGTGGCTGATGTTCGGCCTGCTCGGATCGGTGCGCGTGCTGCGCACGCCTGACGGCGGCCACATCACCTTCCACATGCCGTTCATCGGCGCGGCCATGATCCTGGGCGGCCCCACCGCCGGAGCGTGGGTCGCATTCCTGTCCACCATCGAGCGCCGGGAGCTGGAGTCGCAGCCCTGGTACGGCATCCTCGCGAACCACGCCGTGCTCGCCATCGCCGCGGTCCTCGGGGGAATCGTGACCGGTGTCGTGGCGGAGGCGCTGGGCATCGGCGGTGAGGCGGTTGCCGCCGGCCCCTGGGATGCCGCCACGTTCGTCGCGGCGGGCGCGGGCGCGCTTGTGCTGGCGATCGTGGCCACGGCGATGGGCGCGGTCACCGTGCTCCTGCGCGACGGGCTCACCAGGCACGCCTTCCTCGAGGCGCTCCTGGGCATGCTGGGCCGGGTCACCGCCCTGGAGATCGGCCTCACCCTCGTGCTCGCCCTCGCCTTCGTGCAGGTGGGCTGGTGGACACCCGCGCTGATCGGCGCATTCGTGCTCGCGATCTGGGACAACCACCCGATGCCCACGCCCGACGCGCTGACCGGACTCCAGATCGCCGAGGGGTTCGACCGTCGCCTCGAGACGGGCCTGGGGCGGATGCGCCGCGGCATGACTCCGGGCGCGACGATGCTCATGCTGGACCTCGACCTGTTCAAGCGGGTGAACGACAGCTACGGCCACGCCGTGGGCGACGAGGTCTTGCGCGAGATCGGGGTCCGCCTCAAGGGCCAGGCCCGCCGGACCAACGACATCGCGGGCCGGCTGGGCGGTGACGAGTTCGCGCTCTTCCTGCCGGGCCTGCTGGATCCGGTGACCGCCGTGCGGCGCGCCCAGGAGGTGCACGACGCCGTCTGCGAGCCGATCGCCACCAGCGTCGGGCCGATCACGGTGGGCGTGTCGGTGGGGGTGCTAGTCATGGAGTCGTGGGGAGGCGTCCCGTCCGTGGCGGCCGTGCGGAAGCGCGCGGACCAGGCGATGTTCCACGCCAAGCGCGCGGGCACCGGCGTCCACCGCTACAACCCCGATGAGCCCGCACCGTTCGACGACGAGCGGATCGAGGGTCTGCGCTAGGCGATGGCTCCCGGCCCACGGGCCGGTCGCACCATCAGCGCCAGTGGACCTGCTCGCCGTGCTCCCCCATGAGCGGGGCGCCCTCGGCGAACCGCTCGAAACGGAACGGGGAGATGTCCACGCTCGTCGCCGCACCGTCGAGGATCAGCTCGCTCATGCCCAGGCCGATCGCTGGCGCCGTCTTGAAGCCCGTCCCACTGTGGCCGCAATCGAGGTAGAAGCCGTCCGGTCCCGCCGCGCCGGCCGGCCCGAGGATCGCGCGCTGGTCGGGCGTGAGGCCATCCTGACCGCTGTGGTCGAAGCGCCAATCACCGTCGATGAGCCCGGGCACGCGGCGGATGATCCGCTCGGTGGCGCGCTCCGGGAACGTGGGTGCGGCGGCGGCCGTGTCGGCATCGGGTGAGCCGCCCATCTGGTCGTCGTCCTCGAGGCCCACGAGGACCATATCGTCGCCCTCGGGTCGGAAGTACATCCCGTTGGCGATGTCGATCACGACCGGGACCACGCCCGGCACGGACGCCGGCACGCCCAGCACGCCGGTGTCGTGGCGCCAGACCGTGATCGGGAGGTCCATGCCCGCGAGGGCACCGACGCGGCCCGCCCAGCCGCCCGCGGCATTGACGATGACGGGGGCGTCGATGTCGCCCTTGGTCGTCTTCACGCCTGTGACCCGCCCGCCAGCGGTCGTGATCGCGGTGACCTCGGCGTTCTGCCACAGGCGCGCACCCTTGTCCTTGGCCGCGCTGACGAACGCGCTGCAGGTGAGGTACGGGTCGGCATAGCCCGAATCCGGCTCGTAGGCAGCCACCTCGTCGCCGATCTCCAGGCCGGGGTAGAGGTGCCGGATCTCGTCGGCGGCGAGCACGCGGGAGTCCACGCCAATGGCGCGGTGCGAGGCGCTGTTGGCGGTCACGCGGTCGAGGCGGTCACCGGCCTCGATCCAGACGAAGCCGGTCCGGCGGAAGCCGCACTCGTAGCCGACGCGATCGGACCAGTTGAAGAACCACTGCTGGGAGGCCCAGGCGAGCCTCGCTTCAGCGAGGAGGTCGTAGTAGACGCGGACCAGGCCGGAGCTGCGGCCAGTGGCGCCGGCAGCGAACGATGATCGCTCCACCAGCGCGACCTTGACGCCACGCGAGGCGAGGTGGAAGGCCAGGCTGGAGCCCTGGACCCCCGCGCCGATGACGATGACGTCCGCCGTGTCCGCCATGGGTTGCCCTCTCGTGTCGATGCCTGGCCGGTGCCTGTCGCGCTCCGTCGTGGGCCAGTATCCGCCAGTAGCGTCTCCGCGCGCCCGGAGTTGCGCCAGCGGCGTTCTCCGCGGCCATCCTCCCGCCAGGCGGGCCCTGCGTCAGCGGCGTTCTCCGCGGCCATCCTCCCGCCAGGCGGGCCCTGCGTCAGCGGCGTTCTCCGCGGCCATCCTCCCGCCAGGCGGGCCCTGCGTCAGCGGCGTTCTCCGCGGCCATCCTCCCGCCAGGCGGGCCCTGCGTCAGCGGCGTTCTCCGCGGCCATCCTCCCGCCAGGCGGGCCCTGCGTGCACAACTTCGCGCAGTCCTCCCGCCCAGCGGGCAGCCAAGGCCGGATTCGGCGCAATCCGGGTGCCTCCGCCCGCGTGGCGGCAGATCTGCACAGGATTCTGCAGACAGCGCCCGCTGGGCGGGAGGCCGAGCGCCACACCAGTCGAAGCGAGCGCCAGGCCAGACGATTGGAGCGCCGCGTACCCTTCACCCATGAGCGACCCGACCATCCGCGCCGCCTACCCGTCCTGGCCCCTCTACAACCGCCGCCTGCGCGACGCCGTCGCCGGCCTCACCGCGGACCAGCTCGCCTTCCAGCCGTCGGAGGACCGCTGGCCGACCTGGGCGACGATCGGCCACCTCGCCTGCCAGCGCGTCTTCTGGCTGTGCGACTTCGCGGACGCGCCGGGCGCCGCGACCTCTCCCTTCCCGGATGCGGGCAACAACTGCCCGGGTGACGACGACCTCGAGCACGTCCTCTCCGCCGCCGACCTGGCGACCGCGCTCGACGCCACCTTCGCCATCGTCGAGTGGTGCCTGGACCACTGGACGGTCGAGGACCTCGCGGCCGAGATCGCGCACCCCGAGTGGGGCGAGGACCGCGTCCACACCCGCGGCTTCTGCCTGGAGCGGGTGTTCGCCCACGATGTCTCGCACATCGCTGAGCTCAACGAGCTGCTGCGCCTGGCCGGCGCCGGGCAGATCGACCCCTGGGGCTGACGGGGCGGCCGGCCGTCAGTCGTCCGCAACGATTGTGGTGGCCCGGCGTCTCATGCTGGGGTGGGGCACCCGGTCCCGCGCAGATCACTGGCGAAGGACATGACGCACAGCTCTGGCGACAGGCCGGCCCGAGCGGGACCATCGGGATCGGCGACGGAGTTGCGGGTCGACAGGCGCGTCCCATTGGGAAAGGCGGCGACCAGGTGGTCACTCGATGGCGGCGGCTCCTCGCCTGCGTCGGAGGCGGCCTGCTGATCGCCGCAGGCATCGTCGGCTGCGAGCGCGCACTCGTCATCCCGTCGGGCGCGCAGACCGTCCACGCGACGGTCACCCGTGACTCGGTGCGGATCGAACCTGCGACCGTCCATGCGGGCATGGTCTACATCACCGTGGACACGGACGGCTCCGAGCTGGTGTTCATCAGCGGGAGCGACGCCGAGAGCGGCGAGGGCGGCCAACCTCGGCTGGGCGGGCTCACGGACGTGCGCCTCGACGCCGTCCTCCACGGCGACCTGGCCGACGTCTCCATCGCGTCCGGCTTCCGCAGCGGCGGCGAGCTGGGGAACGCGAGCGAGCTTGGCGAGCTCTCAGTCGGGAAGTACCTCTTCCTGGCTGACGGCATCGTGAACCTGGAGCCAAGGGCAAACGACTCCATCCCCCTCGACGCCGTGGCCGTGCTCGAGGTCGTGCCCTGAAGACGGCGCCATGCGGATGGCCGGTGAGCTCCGGAGGGAATGATGTCAGACACAGCGAGAACCACTCCCCAAAGTTCCCCGCATCGGCGCTCGCGCCGTCGATGGATCCTTGTGCTGGTGGTCGGTGTCGTGGTCGTTGCCGGCGTTGCCTGGGCATCGGCGATCGGCTACATCGCCTCGACCACGCTCATGTACGGCGACGCGGAGAAGCACGGCTGCCCGACACCGGCCGAGCAGGGCTGGGCGTACGAGGCCGTCAACTACGACATCGCGCTCGACCAGCGCCTCCCCCTGGACAACCCGGACTGGCTCACGGACTGCCCGAACCACGGCGCCGGAACCGCCCGCGACGACGTCGTCTCGTCGGACGGGGTGCGCCTCGCGGGCTGGTACATCCCCTCGGGCGATGGCGATGACGCAACAGCGCCGACCATCGTCATCGTGCATGGCTGGGGTGTCTCCAAGTCCGACGCATTGCGCTATGCCGTCCCGCTCCACGACGACTGGAACCTGCTCCTCGTCGACACCCGGTCCCAGGGCCGGAGCGGCGGCGACTGGATGTCCTTCGGCGTTCGCGAGGTCGAGGACGTCCGCGCGATGGTGGACTGGCTCGAACGCACCAAGGCCCCGTCGAAGATCGCGATCGTCGGGGACTCCGGGGGCGCTGCGGCTGCCGCCAAGCTGGCTCGGACCGATCCCCGCATCGCCGGTCTCGTGCTCGAGTCGGCGCATGCGCGCCTGCGCAACGCGCTGGAGCAGAAGTTCGGCGCCGATCCGCTTGGCCAACCGGTCGCGGTCACCGTGCCGATCGGGATGGCGGCCTTCTGGGTCCGGACGGGCGTCTGGCTCGGGGATGCGGACCCGCTCGACGCGATCGGCGACCTTGGCGACCGGCCACTGGCGATCAGCTACGGGACGCAGGACACCACGGACGTCCCGGCGCTGAACGCCCAGGTGCTGAACGACGCGGCCCTCGCTGCCGGGGTGCCGGTCGAGATGCACGCCTGCGAGGGAGCGGGGCACGGGAAGGTCATCAACACGTGTCCGGACGCCTACCGGGACTGGGTGAACGCGTTCATGGAGCAGGTCTTGGGCGAAGGCTGATACGGCGGACCATGGCGAAGCAGGGTGCCGACGCTCGCGGTGGCCTGTCCAGGAGTGGGACGTCGGCCGGAGCACCGCAGGGCCACCGGTCCCGGCTGCCTACGCCGCCCGTCGCCGGTCGCCCGGCCGGTCGAAGCTGACGCCGCGATCCCGCAGCGACACCCACGCGTCGTGGCCGATGACCACGTGATCGAGCACGTCGATGTCGAGCAGGCGGCCGGCAGCGATCGCCTCCGCGGTGAGGTGGAGGTCGTCCGGCGATGGCGTCGGGTCGCCCGACGGGTGGTTGTGGACGAGGACGACTCCGCTCGCGTCCAGGCGGACGGCGTCCCGGAACAGCTCCCCGACGCGCACGAGCGACGCGGAGACATTGCCGGCGTAGCAGGTGGACACGCGTCGCACGACGTTCTTGGCATTGAGCGCCAGCACGCGCAGCTCCTCGCGCTCGAGACGGCCCATCTCCACCATGAGGCGGTCCGCGACGTCGCGCGGGGAACGGATGACCCACTGGCCGGACGGCCAGTCCGCGACGGAGCGGCGACCCAGCTCGAACGCGGCGGCAAGCCTGGCCGCCTTCGCCTCGCCGACACCAGGGATCGCGGTCAGCTCCACGTCGGACGCCCGCGCGAGCGCCGCCACGGACGCATGGCGGGTGAGCGCCTCCTCGGCCAGGTCCATCGCGCTGCGCCCATTGGCGCCGGTGCCCCAGACGACGGCGATCAGCTCGGCTGCCGACAGGCCGGAGGGACCGCGCAAGGCCAGACGCTCCCGGGGGCGCTCCGCGGCCGGGAGGTCCCGCACGGAGCGCGAGGCCCGAGGGTGCGAGGGCCGCTCGGGAAACAGGTCGTCGGTTGTCATAGCCGCGCCTCGGGTGGGCGGCGGAATGGTCTGGTGTCCCCGGGCCCGGACGACGGAAGCCCGCCGATTCCCCCCGCCGTCCGGACCCTGAGGACACGACGAAGACTACGGATGCCCGCTTATGGCCGGCTCACACCGGACTTCGCGCCAACTTTGGCCGCGTCCACGGCGAGCCGGCCCTACTGCAGCGAGGACGCGGCCGCGTAGGCCAGCAGCACCTGGAGCCCGTTGAACGCGGCGTGCAGGCCGATCGGCGCCCACAGCGACCGGCGCGCCAGGAAGACCCAGCCCAGCACCACCGCCACCGGCAGGAGCGCCACGAACGAGAAGAGCGCGCGCTGGATCCCCTCTGCGAAGGACGCATCGAACAGCGTCACCACGTGGGCGAACGCGAAGAACACGGCACCCCGGATGATCGCGGGTCGGGCGCCGTACGCCCGCGCCCATGCCGTCGTGGTGAAGCCGCGGAAGAACAGCTCCTCGCCCAGGGGCGCCAGGATCGCCGCGGCGGCAAGGTTCAGCAGCAGGCCGCCGGCGTCCACCGACGGCGGCAGCGGTGACGGCGGCGGGGTGAGGAACACGCTCAGCACGAGGCTCAGCGCGATCGTCATCACGAGCACCGGGACCGCGAGGACCGCGCCCACCGCGAGCTCGCGCAGGGCGGCGGCCGCCGGCTGGCCGAGGCCCATGTCACGCCAGGTCAGCGCCCCCTGGGACACCACGAAGGTGCGGATGACGAAGACGTAGACCAGGGCGGTGATCGCGAGCGACAGCGTGGTGGCCGCCGGCGCCGACGCATCCAGGCCGATCGCCGAGAGGGGGGCCAGCACCACGACCGTCAGCAGCAGCGTGATCACCACGATCGTGACGAATGCCAGGACCGGCGACGGTCCCCTGTAGGCGAGATCGGTCCGGCTCGACCGCTCCACCGCCTGGGACCCGGTGGCGGCCATGAGGCCCAGCGAGAGCGCGACGATGCCGAGCAGGAACAGCCAGCGCGCGGCACCCGATCCCGAGCCGGCCGCACCGATGGAGACGAAGACCGCGCCACCGCCGATCAGCGTGAGCAGCCAGGCGACGAGGTAGAGGCCGGGGACGCGTCGGCCCTCGAGCGAGAAGATGCCCGGCGTGGCAGGCGAGGCCGGGGGCGCGTCGGGCTTGTCGCGCGTATCGGGCGCGTCGCGCGTGTCGGGCGCATCCCGCGTGTCGAGCGCGGCGGGCGCCGGGTCGTCGGCAGGCGAGGCCGGGGGCGCGTCGGGCTGGAGGTCGTCCACCGGACGCCCGGTCAGCGAGTCCTCGGATGCTCCCCGGGTCGGTCGGTCAAGGCTCCGGGGTCTGGCCCGAGCCACTCGAGGCCGAGCGCGGGCCCGATGTCCCGCGAGCCCGTGCGGCGATCCGCGACTGGACGGACGGCTGCTCGCGCCCGCCGGGGATCGCCTCGTAGGCGGCGAGGTCAACGCGCTCGAAGTCCTTGCCGCACCATGCGCAGAGCGACCAGTCGAGGCCCACGAGACGCCCGCAGTTGGCGCACACACGGTTGAGGCGGGTCCGGCAGGAGGGGCAGATGATCCACTCGTCGTGGATCCGCCTGTGGCATGCCGGGCACGTCCTGATCTGCTCGACCTCGGCGAGGAGCGCCTCCTCCGCGAGGTTGCGCTCGTAGACCTCGCCGATCTTCTCGTGCGGGCGCACGATCCGATACACGATGATCCCGAACACGAACAGGACCGGCGTGAACAGCACGATGAGCGCCGCCGCCAGGTACGGGAGGATCGGGTTCTCGGACCGGAGCTGCATGTCGCGGAAGGCCCAGTAGGCGGCCGCGAGCCACAGGATCACGAAGTAGACGGCAATCGACTGGATTGCGAACTGGACGATCGGGCTGGCGAAGAAGCCGCCGATCGTCTCGCCGATCGTATTGAGGATCTCGTCCATGCGGGAGTGTGCGGCCTCCGGGAAGGGGCGGAAGGCGCCGTCGGCGCGTCCGGGAGTGTAACAGGAGGGCACGTCGCGCCCCTGCCGTCGTGCTCACGTCAGCGGGTGACGACCGGGAGGGCGCCGACGTGACGTCCCTGTTCAAGGGCCGGTACGGGGGCCGTCGCCGGATCCCTGCACCTCACGCGGCACCGCGATCATCGTCCAGGCGGACGCCCTCACGCCCGTGGCCACGGATGCAAGCACGAGACTGCCCAGCCAGATGGCCACCCAGACCAGCACAGCAGCAATCGCGATGAGCGGCCCACGCTCCTCGACCAGGATGTCGCGTACCCGGGTCCAGCCGATCGCCGCCGCCACCAGCGACGGCCCAAGCAGGAACGCCACCAGCAACTGGCCGCCGATCGCCGTCCCGAGCACCCTGAGCGGCCGGCGGACGACCTCGTACCAGCCAAGGACCCACGCCGCACCCACGCTCCGGCGCTCCAGCACGAGGCGCCGCACGCCCATCGCCGCCGCGGCATCCGCGAGCAGCCACACGAGCAGCAGTGCGGCCAGGTGGAATGGCATCGCCCCGACGATCCGGACCGGCAGCGGCGTCAGCAGGTCGTCGGGGAGGACGAGCTCGCGATAGACCACGTCGTACACGTGCTGTGCCGAGAGGGCCATCACCACGACCACCGGACCCAGGGCAAGCAGTCGGATCACCGTCACGCGGAGGGTTCCGGGCGCCCCCTCGAGCGAGATCGCCTCGAGCGCGCCCTCGTCGGCAGCGGCCTCGAGCGTCACGCCGATCCCGTACCGCTCCGCCCATGCGCCCAGGATCACGGCACCGGTCACCAGCGCGAACCCGCCGAGCGTCCCGATGGCCGCCAGCAGGACCAGGCCCATCGTTGGCACGCCGAACACG
The DNA here is from genome assembly GCA_963748625.1 of uncultured Chloroflexia bacterium. Classification (GTDB taxonomy): domain Bacteria; phylum Chloroflexota; class Limnocylindria; order Limnocylindrales; family CSP1-4; genus CAIXZV01. The sequence continues at coordinate 947,082 of CAVVJT010000007.1, forward strand.
AGGGTCGTCAACGGCGCTCCGAGCATGGTCTGGATGCCCGTGGGCGTGGGCAGCACGAGGATCGGCCAGCCGACCACCACGAGGCCGCCGCCGGCGAGGAAGCCGAGCAGGCCCAGGGCCCACGCGAGCGGACGCACGAGCGTGGCGACGATCGCCGTCGCCCATGCCTCGCCGATGGGGAGCCGCCGCGCGGCGGCCCCGGTCACGGTGTCGCCGAAGCCCCGGTCACGGTGTCGCCGAAGCCCCGGGGGAGGCCGTCAGCTCGGTCAGGCGGGTGAGCGCCGCACCCACAAGGTCCAGCTCCGCCTCGTAGCGGGCAAGGTCGCCCGCGCGGAGGGCCTGCTGCGCCAGCTCGTAGTGCTCGTTCGCGTATGCGATGAGGCCGTCAACATCGGTGGGCAGGCCACCGGGCGGGGCCGTGGTGGGCTGCGCGGTGGGTCCGGGTGTCGCGGTGGGGCCGGGTGTCGGCGTCGGAGTGGGCGTGCCGTTGCCCTCCCCCTGGAGCGCGAGGAGCTTGGTGAGCGACTCGCCCAGGGTGTCGCCCCAGACGATTGTGGTGGGGCTGGCCACCACGATCTTCTGGAACTCCGGGAACGCCGCCGACGTGGACTGCAGGTACACCGGTTGCAGGTAGAGCAGCGAGTCACCCACCGGGACCACGATCAGGTTGCCGCGGATGACCTGCGATCCGGACTGGTTCCAGAGTGAGATCTGGGCGGAGATCGACGGGTCCTGGTCGATGCGGGCCTCGATCTGGGCCGGTCCGAAGATGGTGGTGTCGGTCGGGAAGCGGTATGCCACGACCTGGCCGAGATTCGGGCCATCATTGCGGGCGGCAACCCACGCGATCATGTTCGGGCGGGCCTTGGCGATCATCGGCTGGAGCAGCAGGAACTCCGCCTTCGGCTCCTCCGGCATGCGCATCACCACGTAGTACGCCTCGGAGGGGAGGCTCTGCTCGTTGGTCTGCGCTTCGGGGACCGTCCACAGGTCGGTGTTGTTGAAGAACGTCAGCGGCTGCGTGACGTGGTAGGAGCCGAACATCCGGGTCTGGACGTTGAACTGCTCCTCGGGCGTGCGCAGGTGGGCCGCCAAGCCATCGGGCAGGTCTTCGATCGGCTCGAACACGCCCGGGAAGACACCGCTCCAGGCGCGGATCAGCGGGTCGGACGGATCCGCAATGAACAGCCGCATGCTGCCGTCGTAGGCGTTCATCGTGATCTTGACGCTGTTGCGGATGTAGTTGAACGTCTCGCCGGCCAGCCCGGAGCCCTCTCCGAGGTCCCAGCCACTGAACCAGTTGGCGTTGGGGAAGTCACTGCTGATCGTGTAGGCGTCCTGGACGTAGACGAGACTGCCCTCGGCGTCGATGACGAGGTACGGATCCTTGTCGTAGCGCAGGAACGGCGCAATCCGGTCGAGCCGCTCGTGGAGCGTGCGGTGGAACAGCAGCTGGCTCTCGGCCGTGATCTGGTCCGAGATGAGCATGTCCAGGTCTTTGAACCGCGCGGCGAAGAGGAGCCGCGACAGGGTGGTGTCAAGCGGGACGCCGTTGGTGCCGGACCAGCGGGTGGTCTCGTCCACCGTGGTGGTGCCCTGCGTGCGCGGGTAGTCGAACTCGGCCTGGCGGGCGCGGACCACGACGTAGCGGTCGTCCACCTCGCCGAAGTAGATGCGCGGCTGCTTGATCTCGGGCGCGCCATTGGTGGACAGCGGCGGCAGGTCCTTGATCCAGAGGTTGGGCTGGCCCTCCTGGGTGACCTCGTTGACCGGGACCATCGCCATGCCAATGCCGTGCGTGTAGATGATCCGCTGGTTGACCCAGCCCGTGGCCTGCTGGTTCTTCTCGATCGCCATCTCGCGACCCGAGAGCATCACCTGGCGCAGATCACCGTTCACGTAGTAGCGGTCGGTGTCCACGTCATTGAAGTCGTAGTACTGGCGGACCGTCTGGAGCTGGTCGAGCGTGACCTGCAGCGGACGGTAGTCCCACAGGCGGGCGTTGGTGAACGTGTCTGCCTCGGACCGCAACGCCTCCTCGGTGAGGGGCGCGGTCCCGCCGTAGTCCCGCGACACCCAGTCGTCCAATCCAAAACCGAGTTGGGTCATCGCGATGTTGTTGGCGATGTACGTCTGTTCCTGGGCGTAGGTGTTGGGGTCCACGGTGAGGCGCTGGATGGCTTCCGGGTACACCCGGCCCAGCACGATCGACGCCGAGAACCAGATGATCATCACGGCGCCCAGCGGCCACATCCAGCGGGTGAACGCGCCGCCCACGAGCAGGGCCGCGGCCAGGGCCGAGAGCACCATGAGCACGTCGTAGGCCATGAAGCGGGCGTTGGCGTCGGTGTAGGACACGCCGACCGCAACACCCTGGGTGCTGTAGACCAGCTCCCACTTGTCGAGCTGGTAGCCCACCGCGACCGTGAGCAGGTACAGGCCCGCGAGGATGGCGAGGTGCACGCGGACGCGGGTGACGAAGACCTCGCCTCCGCGGCTGGTCTGGAGGAAGTAGCGCGCACCTGCCACGGCGAGGGCCGCGAGCAGGAGGCCGTTCGCCGTCGCCTGGGCGAAGCGCAGGAAGGGCAGGTCGAACAGGAAGAAGCTGATGTCCTGGCCGAAGACGGGATCGGTGACGGCCTCCGTGGGCGAGAAGGGCACACGGTTGACCCACAGCAGGAGCGTCTCCCACGTGCCCGACACGGTGCCGGCGACGCCGAGCGCGATGACCACGGCCATCCCGGCGATCAGCCACTTGCCCACCGGGACGAGGTCGGGGATGTCGTCAGGGTTGACCGAGATCGACTCCATGGACGGGCCGCGGCCCGAGGGGCCGCCCGGGAAGCCGCCCGCCGTGCGCGCCTGGCGCTCGGCCTGGCGCTGCGTCTCGGTCCAGCGCGCGGCCCACTCCTTGAGGCGGCCGGGCTTGTCGGGATCGGCCGGCGGGACGAGTCGTCCGGCCAGCCAGAGGTTGAGCCAGAGGAACAGCAGGGCGACCAGGAGCGTGGCTGCGAACAGGCCCACCTGGACGCCGATCCGTGTCCAGAAGACCGAATCGAAGCCGATGGTGCCGTACCAGATGGCATCGGTCCAGATGTCCACGATGGTGCCGGCGAGCAGGAAGAACAGCACGATGGCGGCAACCACGGCCACGATGGCGCCCTGCCGGACCATGGTCTTGCGCGAGGGCGGCGTCATGCCACCTCCGCTGCCCCGACCGGGACGGCGCGACCCGCCGCCACCTGCGTCACCGCCATCGCCGCTTCCGCCGTCGCCCGCCCGGCGGCCCCGCGGCCGGATCGGCGTGGGCTCGTCGTCACGCTCCTCGCCAGCGTCCTCGCTGTCCGCATCATCGTCGGAAGAGGGGGAATCATCATCGCGCGGCGCTCGCCCCTCGGCCTGCGCACGGCGGCGGTCGAGCTCGCGTAGGAACTCGTCGAACAGGTCGCCCATCCCCGCAAGTCTAGGCGAGAACCGGACTCAGGGCCGATGGAGGCTTGCGACCGCGCTGGCGAACCCCGCAAGCACCTGCTCAGCGAGCTTGTTCGAGGTCATCGTCGCGGCCAGGGCCGGCTCCCACTTGAAGGCCGCCCGGATCACGAGCGGGCACCGCCAGGGGCGTGCCTGGTCCTCCGGCGGGTAGAGCGGGGTGAGCCGCACGCAGAGGCGGCCGTCCTCCTCCCGGACCAGCCCCGAGAGCGCACCCGCGAAGGCGGGGCCAAGCCGCATCAGTGGTGGCTCCGGCGGCGGGCCGGCAGCCGGGCCGACCTCGCGGAAGGAGATGACGCCCTCGTCGTCGGTGATCCACAGGACGCCCAGCCACCAGTCGTCCGGGCCATCCTGGGGGCGGGCCATGCCGGCCCCGAGGCGGCGCCCCCCGACGGTAAGCTCGTACGGCTTGAGGTAGCCGGGACCGGGATGCGGCAGTCGTTCAGGCACGCGAGCGAGGATACCGGCTGCCGCTCGGCCGCCCTCGTCCCCCCTCGGCCTGAGGTCCATCCTGGTCGGCCGGAAATCCATCCCTGCAAGGATGGAATCGCCCTGCCGATCCGCGTGGGGATGGAATCGGCCGACGGCGTGCGGCGGTCGCGCCCGAAGTCCGACCTTCAGTGCGCCAGCCCTGCACGCTCGGCCCCGAGATCATCTCCACGGGGATTGATCGTCCTTCCTATCCCCGTGGGGATGGAATCTCCCCGGTGGGCGGCGCATCGGCCGGATGGAGCTCGGCAGGCCACTGTCCCTCGACCGGGACTCCGTCGTCCCCGATCGCGTGGTCGCGACTGGCAGCCTCGGGCGCCTCGGCGGCATCAAGTGCTTCGTCGGCCGCCTCGGGCGCCTCGGACCCAACCACGGGATCGTGACCGGCAAGTCGCGCCGCCTCCGCAGCCGGCAGGTCGTCCACGTGGATCCCGAGCTGGGACATCGCGTCCGCCCGCAGGGCAGCCCGCTCCGCCTCCTCCGCCGCGAGCCGCGCCTCCGTCTCCAGGCGCAGCATCTCCCGCTTGACCTCGTTGGACGGCTGGGCAAGCGACGCCTGATGCTCGCGAGCCGACGCCGCATCCGCCTCGTCGCCGGTGATCAGGGACAGGAACCGGCTGCGGGGCCGGGCGACCGCGGAGCGGGCGCGCAGAATCGCCTCGGCATCGAGCGTGGTCACACCCTTGATGTCCGCATCGGTCCCAGGTGTGCTCACCAGTTGAGCGTCGCAGGACGGGCATCGTTCGGCGCCGGGCACCGGCAGGGCAGCCGAGCACCACGGGCAACGCGGCGCAGGGCCGCTCATCGGGTCGGTCATATCTGGATTGTGAACCCCCGGTGCAACGTGGCTACTCCCCCGAATGGCCTAGTCGCTCACTCCCATTCGATAGTGGCGGGCGGCTTGCTGCTGATGTCGTACACGACCCGGTTGACCCCGGGGACCTCGTTGACGATCCGTGACGAGATCTTGCCCAGCACGTCGTACGGGAGCTTCGCCCAGTCTGCCGTCATCCCGTCCTCGGACGTCACGGCGCGGATCGCAACCACGTTGGCGTAGGTGCGCCCGTCACCCATGACCCCCACCGAGCGGACCGGCGTGAGGATCGCGAACGACTGCCACACGCTGCGGTACAGGCCTGCGGCCTTGATCTCGTCGATCACGATCCAGTCCGCGTCGCGCAGGGTGTCCAGGCGCTCGGCGGTGACCTCGCCCAGGATCCGGATCGCGAGACCCGGCCCGGGGAACGGCTGGCGCTGGACCATCGCCTCGGGCAGGCCCATCGCCATGCCGACGTTGCGCACCTCGTCCTTGAACAGGTAGCGCAGCGGCTCGATCAGCTGGAAGCGCAGGTCCGCCGGCAGCCCGCCAACGTTGTGGTGCGTCTTGATCTTCTGGGCAGTCTTGGTCTCGGGCGTCGTGCTCTCGATGACGTCCGGGTAGAGCGTGCCCTGGGTGAGGAAGTCGATCTGGCCGATCCTGGCCGCCTCCTCCTCGAAGACCCGGATGAACTCGTCGCCGATGATCCGGCGCTTCTGCTCCGGGTCCGTGACACCGGCGAGCCGGGCCAGGAACCGCTCGCGGGCGTCCACCATCACGAGCCGCATGCCGAGATTGGCCTCGAAGGTGACGCGCAGGAGCTCCGACTCCTTCTTGCGCATCAGCCCGTGGTCCACGTAGATGCAGGTGAGGCGGTCACCGACCGCGCGATGGACGAGGGCCGCAGCGACCGCGGAGTCCACGCCGCCCGAGAGCGCGCAGATCACCTGGCCGGTCGAGCCGGTCGCGGCCGCATGGCGATCCACGCGCTCGCGGATCTCGGCAACGGTGGTGTCGATGAAGTTGGCAGGTGTCCAGGCGGGTGCGATGTGCGCAATGCCGGTGACGAAGTTGCGCAACACATCCCGACCGCGCGGCGTGTGGACGACCTCGGGGTGGAACTGGATCCCGTAGAGGTTGCGCTCCGGCGCGGCCAGACCGGCGTATGGCGTGGAGTCCGTCTGCGCCGTCGCCCGGAAGCCCTCCGGCAGCCGCGTGATCGAGTCGCCATGGCTCATCCAGACGGGCTGCTCGCGGTCGATGCCGGCGAACAGGCCGTCCTCCTGGGTGATCAGGACGGTCGCCGGGCCGTACTCGCGCTTGCTCGACGGCTGGACGTCGCCGCCCAGCTCGAGGGCCATGAGCTGCGCGCCGTAGCAGATGCCCAGGACAGGCAGGCGCCCGCTCCAGATCGACCCGTCCGGCTTGGGGGCGCCCTCGTCGTAGACGGACTTGGGGCCGCCCGACAGGATCACGGCCCGCACGCCGCGGCGCTCCAGCTCTGCCAGAGGCGTGTCGTGGGGCAGCAGCTCGGAGTAGACGTTGAGCTCGCGCACGCGGCGGGCGATCAGCTGGGCGAACTGGGAGCCGAAGTCCAGGACGGCGACGACGCCGGGCTCGGGCACGACGGCCGCAGCTGGCGGGTCGGTGGGCGAGCGATCCGGCGGCGGCGCATCGAGGGCGACCTCGAGGTAGGCCTCGACCTCCGCGTCATCGGGCGCCAGCACGCGGTGGCCCGCGTTCGCGGCCTCTCCGTGGACCGTCTTGCCGCGGTCGCGTGCCGGGTCCGGCACCGCCTGCTGCTGCTCGTCCGACTCGGTCAACGACCTCTCCCGTGCTGTCGTGCGATCGTGTGCGCAGAGTCTACCGGCAGGCGACCCCAGGGAGGTTCCCGTTGACGTACTCGATCGGTGCACTCGACCGTGCGACCGGCGACCTCGGCGTCGCGGTCCAGACCCGCTGGTTCGGCGTGGACGCGTGGGTGCCGTGGGTTGAGGCCGGCGTCGGTGCGGTCGCCACCCAGTCCTTCACCGAACCTGGGCACGGGTTCCACGGGCTGCCTCGCGACGCGGAGGCGCGCGACGCGTTTGCACGGGCCACCTCGGTCGAGTCCCGGTCAGGCGAGCACCTCCGCCGCTTCGCCGAGGCCGGGCACCTGCCGGGCGGAGACGACACGCTGCGCCGGCTCGGGCTGGCCTGACCGCGGCAGCCCTCAACCGCAAGGTCACGGTCAGCGGCGAACGGCGTCTTCAGGCCGAATCGGCCTTGCTGCCCTCAAGTCGCGCGCCTAGCGTCCAGCGAACAGGGCCGTACCAAGGAGGGACGTCTGCATGCGAGGTACCCGTTTCCCGAGTGCGCCCCGTGCGCTGGTGCTGGCGGTGGCGTTCGCCGTGGCTATCGGAGGGACCGTGGGGGTCGCGCCAGCTCAGGCAACCGCGCTGACCCCGACCACCACCTCGATTTCGCAACCGGACCTCAACCCCAAGCCCGTCGGCCGGACGACGATCATCCCGGTCAGCATCACGCCCACCGTCACCGGCGGCACGGTCGAGTTCTTCGACGGGCTCGTGTCCCTGGGCACGATGCCGGTGCAGACTGACGGCACGGGCTCCCACTCGGGCCTGCCGATCCCTACCGACTTCGCCGAGGGCACCTACAGCATCGTCGCGCGGTACAGCGGCGACGCCAGCTTCGAGGCGTCTCAGAGCACCACGCTCGTGTTCGTCGTCGGGCCGCGGCCCACGATCGCGACGATCATGTCGGTCACCGGCCCGCGTGACAGCTCCGGCCTCACCGCCCAGGCACACGACACGATCCAGGTCAGCGCGAGCGTGACCGACAGCGGCGTCAGCGGCACGCTGGGAACCGCGCCGACCGGGACGTTCGACATCAAGGTCGATGGTGTGACGAAGGCCTCGTACAACCCCGCCTTCGAGTCCTCGACATCGCTCGACACCGGGACATGGAGCCTGGGCGAGCACGACATCACCGCGGTCTTCAACGCCACGGGCACCGACTACGCATCGTCCGCGCCGTCGTCAGCCTGGATCATCAACATCGTCGCCAATGTCGTGGAGGCCACCGGCCTCGCCGCCAGCAACCCCACCTTCTATCCGTACAAGGACGGCTACAAGGACACGACCAGTCTGCGCGGCACGCGCGCCGAGCCGGCGAGCGTTGCCGTCAAGGTGGTGAACAGCTCCAGCAAGACCGTCAAGAGCGCCTCCGTCCCGCTCGGCACCGGCGCCTGGTCGGTGCCCTGGAATGGCCGGACCAGCACCGGCGCCATGCTCCCAGCGGGCACCTACACCGTCCGCCAGACGGTGACCGACGCCCACGGTGCCACGAAGACGTTCACAACTTCGGTGAAGCTATCGGCCAAGCGGCTGTACTCGTACACGAAGACGTACAAGAAGACCGTGTCGGACCGCTCCGCCGGCAGCCCGTCAAAGGGCTGGATCGGCTGGAAGTTCTCGCTGCCGTCGGCGACCGTCTACAAGAAAGTCGTCTTCGCCGTGTACGGGAAGTCGGGTTCGCCACGCGGCGTGTTCGGGCCGCACGACTACTCGGTCTGCCCGAGTGCCACGGCGTGGAACTGGCAGTGCACAAACCCCTACGCGACCTTCCCTTCGAGCTGGTCGTGGAAGTCGGTGACCGGCTCAGTCACCCGGAACCGCCATGGAACGACCGTTCGGATGTATGCCATCGCCGGCAACCGGACGGCAGTGCAGTACGGGCGCGTGACCGTCACGTACGGCGTTCTCAAGTAGGCACCGCGCCCGCGCCGACGGGCAGCGCACGCACTTCGGCCCCCGCCCTCGGCGGGGGCCGAAGTCGTCGCACGCGTCCGCAGAGGCCCGCCTGCACGGCCGGTCCTAGCCGGCGAATGCGTCGCAGGAGTGCTGGTCGGGCAGGAGCTGCTGCAGGGCGATCGTCGCGGTCCCCTGCCTGCCGGCCGCCCAACGGAGGGTCGGCGCCTGGCTCAGTGCCGTCAGGTCGTGGGGGAACTCGACGCCCGCGGCCTGCTCCGCTGCCACCATCGCCTCGGCCGTGGCGCGTGTGATTACGGCGCACCGCTTGGTCTGGCCCTTCTCCTCGTCCGGTACCACGGTCCCGACGCCCTCTAGGCCGCCCGCGAACGGCCATGCGACGTCCGCGATGTCAGCATCCTGGCTGCGTGGGCCGTCCGGGCCGCGACGGAGCGTGACGTGGAGCAGGTACTCCGCCGGGCTGTACGGCTGCGCCGACTCCACGACGAGTTCGGGCGGGATCCAGGTGCCGGCGTCGCGGATTCTCGCTGCGAGGGTGCCGAGGAGGTCCATCTCCGGCGGCACGATCCAGAAGGCGGGGTCGTAGTCGCCCGGGCTGCCCGTGCCCACCCGGACGATGCCGCCGGCGCGCGGGATGGTGAAGGCGTAGCCGGTGACGCCGCGACCGGGCGGCTCGGCGCCGGGACGGACCGTCGCCCAGTACTCAGCGGGAGCCTCGAGGAGTCCCGTCGCATCGAGCTGCTCGCGCATCCAGGCGATTCCATCGGCCCCGACACGCAGCTGCTGCACTCCTGCGCCGTCGTTCCACACGACCAGGCCGTCGTCCCGCACCACGGTCGCGGTCCCCACGGCCAGCACGTCGTCCGTCCAGTGCAGCGTGAACACCAGTGCCCCCGTCCGGGTGGCCGCCGTCGAGGCGGGCGAGGTCGCGATCGGGGTCGGGTCCACGGGAACGACGGGTGCCAGGGTCGGCGTCGATGGGGCGGCTCCGGACGCCTCGGATGGGGCGGCCGACGGGACGGTCGGACCAGCGCTGCCCGGAGGAGCCGGTGATGCGCAGGCAGCCAGCACGACCGCCAGGATTGCCGGAACTCCCACCGAAACCAGGGATGCCATCGACGTCCACATCACCGCACCTCGGGGATGGGACGCGAGGGGTGCGGAGCGCGTTTCTGCTCGGCGCGGCCGACGCTGTCCGCGCGGCCTACTTCCCGCGCAGCTGCCAGCTCTTGCCCTCGGTGACCACGGACGGGGCGTAGACGATCTCGACGTCGTGCATCTCGACGATCGTCCTCGCGCCCAAGGCGGCCATCGACTGGCGCAGCGCACCCATCAGGTTCTGGGTGCCGTCCGTGACGTGGGAGGGGCCGTTGAGGATCTGGTCGAGCGTGCCAGCGGTGCCCACCTTGATCCGCGTGCCGCGCGGGAGCACGGGCGACGGGGCGGCCATGCCCCAGTTGGTGCCCTTGCCCGGGGCTTCGACCGCACGGGCGAGGGGCGAGCCGAGCATGACGGTGTCGGCGCCGGCGGCGATCGCCTTCGCGATGTCACCGCCCCGCTTCATGCCTCCGTCGGCGACCACGGGGACGTAGTGGCCGGTCTCGGCGAGGTAGGCGTCGCGGGCAGCGGTGACGTCGGCGATGGCGGTGACCTGCGGGATGCCGATGCCCAGCACCTCGCGCGTGGTGCATGCGGCACCCGGACCCACACCCACGAAGATCGCCGCCGCACCCTGCTCCATCAGCGCGAAGGCAGCTTCGGCGTTGGTGGTGTTGCCCACCGCGACAGGGATGGGCATGCGGCGGGTGAACTCCGCGAGGGAGAGTGGCTCGTAGCCGGACGCGATATGACGGGCCGAGCTGACCTGGCTCTGGACGAGGAACAGGTCCGCGCCGGCCTCGGCGCACAGCTGGCCGAAACGCTGGGCGACGCCGGGCGTCGCCGAGAACGCGGCCCTGGAGCCCGCGGCATGGAGCTCGGCGATGCGACGGGCGATCAGCTCCTCACGGATCGGCGCCTTGTAGGCGTCGGCGAGGATGTCCTGCACCTCGCCGTCGGGCGCGGCGATGATCCGGTCCAGGATCTCCGACGGATCGTCGTAGCGGAACTGGACGCCCTCGAGGTTGAGGACGGACAGGCCGCCGAGGCGGGCCAGCTCGCCGGACAGGCGCACATCGGCGACGGCGTCCATGGCCGCGGCGAGGACCGGAACGGCCAGCGCGATACCGCAGAAGTCCTGGGCGAGCACCACATCGGCGGGATCGACAGTGTCGGTGCCGGGGGCGAGGCTGACGTCCTCGAAGCCGTACGTGGGCCGGATGGCGTCCACCTTGGAGCGGAAGACCCGCCGGTTCGCCAGGGTCTCGGTCATCGTGTCGCCCTCACCCGCAATTCCACTCCTCCGTCGCAGGATCACAGTCTACCCGCCTCACCGCCGACCCCCATACTGGAGGGAAGTCGCGCCCAGCCCATGGGCACCAGACGTCACGAGGGGGCCACGATGGCCAAGGACAGGGCAAAGGCGGGCAAGGCAGCCGAGCTGGATCTTGCAGAACCGCCCGAGCGGGCGGTGAAGATCAAGGCCAAGACCTACCTGGAGGAGCTCTCGAAGCTGCAGTTGGAGCTCTCGAAGCTGCAGGAGTGGGTCAAGGCCAAGGGCCTCAAGGTGGTCGTGCTCTTCGAGGGGCGCGATGCCGCCGGCAAGGGCGGCTCCATCAAGACGATCACCATGGGCCTCAACCCGCGTGTCGCGCGCGTGGTCGCCCTCCCCGCCCCCACCGAGCGCGAGCGCACGCAGTGGTACTTCCAGCGCTACGCGGCGCACCTCCCGGCCGCCGGCGAGATCGTGCTGCTGGACCGCAGCTGGTACAACCGCGCCGGCGTCGAGCGGGTGATGGGCTTCGCGTCGCATGACGAGGTCGAGGAGTTCTACCGCTCCTGTCCAGAGTTCGAGCGGATGCTCGTGCGGTCCGGGATCATCCTGATCAAGTACTGGTTCAGCGTGTCCGACCAGGAGCAGGAGCGCCGGTTCCAGGCCCGCATCGAGGATCCGACCAAGCGCTGGAAGCTCAGCCCCATGGACCTGATGTCCCGGACGAAGTGGGTCGAGTACTCGATCGCCAAGGACGAGATGTTCCGCCACACGGACATCAAGCAGGCCCCGTGGTACGTGGTCCAGGGCGATGACAAGAAGCGGGCGCGGCTGAACGTGATCAGCCACCTGCTCTCGCTCATCCCGTACGGGGACCTCACGCCCGATCCGATCGTGCTGCCGCCGAGGGAGCCGGATCGCGGCTATGTCCGCCCGCCGATGGAAGAGCAGACGTTCGTGCCGCAGAAGTACTGAGGGCTCCGCGATCAGGCGGTGGGGCGGCGTGCGACGCGTGACCCGTCCGCGTCCAAGAGGAACCAGCGGGCCAGCTCCGGGTCCAGGAGCTGCTCGCGCAGGCGCCGCATGGACTCCGCATATGACGGCCAGATGGCCAGGCGCGGGGCGTCGGCGGCCGGGACCCAGCGCAGGCCGTCGTGCTCCCACGAGGGGCGCGGCTCGGCGTCGGGGCGCACCCGGGCGGCGAAGATCGCTGACACCACCACCGCGTCCGTGCCCTCGTCGTAGAACGGGGCCACCTGGTCCAGGTCGTACCAGGCCTCGATCTCGGCCGGGCCCAGGCCGGTCTCCTCCGCCACCTCGCGCATCGCGGCGGCGGGCACACGCTCACCGGGCTCGATCCCGCCCGTGACGCACTGCCAGAGCCCCGGGAAGATCCGGTGCGGCGCCCTCCGGATCAGCAGGATCTCCAGGCGGTCGGTGTCGGGGCGGATGTCGGCGTCGGAGGCGGGCGCGGCCACCCGGAAGATCCAGCATTCAATCAGATCGGGCCGCAGGCTCATCGGCTGTCGTCCTCCAGCGCCTGTTCGAGGCGTTCGAGCTGCTCCAGGTGCATCAGGTCATGGACGCCAGCGAACAGCAGCCACTCCCCGCAGCGCATCCTCCCGACCAGCGGGTGCTCCAGCGGACAGGGATCCGACTCATGGCCGACGATGGACCGGGCGGCTCTCGCCACGATCCGGGAGCTCACGGCAATCCGGCGGAGTAGCTGCTCCGGCCCGGCGTCGGCCGCGCCGGGCACACCCGGTACAACCGCGGGGGCTTCGGCCGGCCAGCGTCCCGTCGCGGCCAGCGCGCCGGCCATCGCGAGGCCGGCACGGGCGTCGCACGCATGGCCGATCGCCTGGGCGACATTCCACTCCGCCTCACCGCCCGGCATCGCGAAGGCGCGGCCCGGCAGGACAGCGACCGCGGAGGCAATGGCGTCCGCAACCGCACCGAGTTGCCGCGCCACCCGCTCCGCGCTCCCGTCCCCGGCGCGCCGTCGAACCTCGCGCCGGACGGCCAGGAACGCCCCCTCGTCGACGCCGCGCCAGGCATGCACGATGTCCGGGGCGGCAGTCTCGAGCGCGTCGATGCGGGGATGCATGGCTGCAGGGTAGCCGCGCGCGGCGGTCCGCGTTCCGCTGGGGCGACGTGTTCCGCGGATGGACGCCGCGTCCATGAAACGACGGCAGCGGGGGCTGTCCTGACCACCTGAGGTGCTGGTTCGTGGACGCCACGTCCACGATGTGTGCCGTTCGGCGTCGAATCCGCGCCATGCCGGTCAACCACCGGGTCACCAACGAGGATTCACAGACTCCGCGTCCAGCCCCGGTTGGCCGCGCGGACCGGGCGCATCGGGCGGGCAGCCCGGCGGCGGGCTGGCGGATCGGGCCCGGTCGGCGGACCTGACGGCGGCCTCGATCGGGCGGGCGGATCGGGCCCTGTCGGACGGGACCCCACGTTTGGATCGTGGCCAGAGCAGGTCGGACGGGACCCCACGTCCGGATCGTGGTCAGAGCCGCTCGAACCGCTCCACCGGCACCACGAAGACCGTGGCACCGCCCACCTCCACCTCGAGCGGGTAGGGCATGAAGAACTCGCCCGGCTCCATGATCGGCGGCATGGGGTTCACGATCTGCGTCCGCGAGTGGCAGTTCTCGCGCACGATCCCCAGGACCTCGTCGACCTCATCGTCCTCGACGCCCAGCATGACCGTGGCGTTGGACTGCTTGAGGAAGCCCCCGGACGAGTGGAGACGTGTCGCTCGGAAGTCCCGCGCGAGGAGCGCGTCCACGAGCGTCTGCGCGTCTTCGTTGTGCACGATGGCGACGACGAGCTTCACGGACCGCAGCATAGACCACCCCCCGACCCGGTGATCGCCATCCCCACACGGCAGGCGTACCACTCGGGTCGCGGGTGTAGCATGCGGACTCGACGGTCGGGTGGGGCCACCGCAGCCCACGGAGGGGTTCCAGCACCCTGACCTTCACGCGGAGGAACTCGTGACGGACTCCCTGGGTGCCGGAGCCGGCTCCCTGAGCGTGCTCTCGGCAGGCGCGGCCGCTCTCGCCCGCGCCACCGATCTCGATACCGCGCTGGCCGTCATCGTGGAGGCTGGTGTCGCCGCGACCGGCGCGACCACGGCCGCTGTCTTCGCCCAGGACCCGGATCGCAACAGCCTGGAGCTGCTGCTCACCCTGGGCATCGCCGATGACGCCGTCGCAGGTTTCGAGGTCGAGGTCACCGGCAATCCCGACCATCCCGTCCATCACGCGGCCCTGGACCGTTCGGGATCGCTCGGACGGCGTGGCACAACGTCCGACGGCACCACGATGACCGGGGCAGACCTGCCGCTGGTCGTGGCGGCCGGCGGTTCCGTCGAGGCCTGCGTCGGCGTGCTGACGCTGGGCTGGACCGGCGAGCACGTGGTCGACACGGCCGAGGAGACGCTCCTCGTCGCGCTCGCCGACCTCGTCGCGGCGGCGATCGCCATGTTCCGGACCTCGTCCATGGCCACCGAGCGCGCGGAGTGGCTGGAGCGGGTTGCCCTGACCGATCCGCTCACCGGCCTGGCCAACGGCCGCACCGTGGCCCGCGTGCTGGACCTCGAGGTCGCCCGGGCCGAGCGCCAAGGCGGCGAGGTCTCGGTGGCGGTGTTCGACGTGGACAACTTCCGCGAGCTCAACGCGGCGTCCGGCGCCAGGGCAGGCGACCACGTGCTGCGCCAGGTGGCAGCGACGCTCGCCGTGAGCGTCCGGCTCGTGGACACGATCGGCCGGACGGGCGGCGATGAGTTCGTCGTGATCGCGCCCGGGCCCGCAGGCGTGACGGTTGCGCGGCGCGTGCTCGAGGGTGTTGCCAAGCTCGATCCCGTCGAAGGCACCAGCGTCAGCGTCAGTGCCGGCGTGGCGCGCTACCCCGCCGATGGTCTGGACGCGGAGGCCCTGATCGCCGCGGCCCGCGCCGCGGTTTCGACGATCAATGGCCAGGCCGCGATCGCGGAGGCCTCCACGGCCGACTGAGTCGCGGGGCCCGTCAGCCGTGAGGCGGTGGGGCCCGACGGCCGACTGAGTCGCGGGGCCCGTCAGCCGTGAGGCGGTGCCCGTCAGCCGCGGGGCAAGCGCCCGTCGAGCCGTCCGAGCGTCGCGACCGCAGCCTCGAGGACCTCGTCGGGCGGCAGCGTCGCGTCCACGATGGCGTACCGCTCCGGCTCCGCTGCGGCGAACGCCAGGAAGGCCTGCCGCACCCGCTCGTGGTACGCGGTGTCCTGGTAGGCCTCGAAGCGGGTGATCTCGTCGGACTTGCGGCGCAGGCCCACCTCGACGGGGAGGTCGAGCAGGATCGTCAGGTCCGGAACGAGGCCTCCGGTCGCAAAGTGCTGGACCGCGCGCAGCTCATCCATCGGCACGCCTGAGCCCACCCCCTGGTACGCCAGCGACGAATCCGCGTAGCGATCGCACACCACGACGGCCCCACGCGCGAGGGCGGGCTCGATGAGCTCCTCCACATGCTGGGCACGGGCGGCAGCGAACAGCAGCGCATCGGCGCGGCCCGTCCGGTCGATCCTGGGCTCCGTGTCCAGCACCAGGCTGCGGATCCGCTCGCCGAGCGGCGTGCTGCCTGGCTCGCGCGTCATCACCACGTCAAACCCGCGATCCGCCAGGACGGCAGCGACGCGCGGCAGCAGGCTGGACTTGCCGGACCCGTCAGGACCCTCGAGGGTGATGAAGACGCCGCGCGCAGGGGTGGTCACCCGCCGAGTGTATCGGCCGGGACGCGATCAGCCCGCCGTCGTCGCGACGCTCGCCGCCGCGTCCTCGCGCTGCCACGCGTCGAGGTGGGCGACCACCGCATCGATGAGCCCGGGCATCCCGGCCGCCACCTCGGGCGTGAGCTCCAGGCCCAACTTGATCGTCTTGGGCTCCAGGCCGATCACGCGCACGCGGCGCGGCCAGGCATCCATCAGGTAGAGGGCCCCAAGCAGCTCGCCCGCCCCCAGGTCGTGGACGGACATCACCTGCTGCTCCTTGCGCATGAGCGCCGAGCCGTCCAGGTCGATCAGCGTGCCCGGCTCGGCGCCGGCGTTGATCACGTCCACCACCACGAGCCCCTCGAGATCGGTCAGGTGGGGGATCAATGCGAGCCCCACCGTCCCCCCGTCGATCAGGTCCACGGCCGCCGGGTCCGGCAGACCGGCGAGGAGGGCGGGCTCGGCGGTGAACCGTTCCACCACGAGCGCGCCAAGCGCCTCGTCGGATTCGATCCGGTTGCCCAGACCCAGGATCGCGTAGGCGCCGCTCATACGGCGCTCTCCGCGGCGGAGGGACGCGACTCCACCCTGGCCGGTCCGCTGCCCACGGTGGCCGGCCCCCAGTCCACGGTGACCTCGACGGCATGGCCGGCCCGGTCGGGCAGGGGGAAGCCGCACTCGGTGCAGAACGGATGGTCGGCGCGGACGTCGTTGGAAGCGTCGCACATCGCGCAGACGACGGGATCCGCGACGACGGTGATCGGCACACCGGCAAGGCCCCGTTCGCGCAGGGAGACCTCCGCGTAGAGGTACGCCGACTCTGGAGCGACGTGCATCGGGTCGTGGACCCGGACGGTCACCCCTACAGGGATGGCGGGGCCTTCGAGGTCCTGGACCCCGGGGTCACCGGGGCCCTGTGGCTCCGAGGGCGGACCGGCCGCCAGCGCCTCGGCGACGGCGGCGGCCAGCAGCCCTGCCTCATGCAATCTCGTCAGCCTCCACGCCCTCGCGGGTCGCCTCGAGGATCTTGGCCTCGGCCTTGCGGTCGGCGGCAGTCCCGGAATCGAGGTAGCGCTGGGTCCGGGCCTCCTCTTCCGGGCTGTCGCCGAGGAAGCCAAGGGCTTCGAGGGATGCCGCAGGCCGGATGTTCTTGTAGCCCGAGAAGATGGAGCTCATGACGCCAGTCCGCTCCTCGATGTCCACCAGGATCGCCGAGTAGACGTGGTGGATCGCGAAGGCCAGGAACAGGAACGTGACGATGTAGTGGACGATGCGGACGCCCTGGATGCCCCCGGGCAGGGAGTTGCCCCAGCCGAAGATGGCGTGGACGATCCCGTCCTGCATGATCCAGCCGAAGAGCAGCAGGCCGGTCAGGATCTGGGCGAAGAGCCCCACCGAGACCACGCTGTAGGCGAGGCCCGCGAGATGGTTGTGGCCGGCGTACGGGGCGGGATGGCGACGGCGGAAGGTGTAGTACTTCCCCATCTCCTTCATCCAGCGGAACTGGTCACGCCGGTGGGGGATGATCTGCCGCCAGCTCGCGAAGCTGTTGCCCACGAAGCCCCAGTAGAACCGGAACCCCACCGAGAGCGTGAACAGGATCGCGAAGATCTCGTGCCAGAAGCGCACCGTGGCCATCTGGGAGGATGCCTCGATGGGCTTGCTGGGCACGAGGAACGGGGCGTGGATGTAGAACCCGGTGATGGCGAGGGCGACGATCGAGGTGACGATCGCCCAGTGCGTGAGGCGGACGGGCAGCTCCCAGACGTAGATCGGGCTGCAGCCCAGGACCGCCTCGTCATCCACGACGATGGGCGGAGCGGAGACCTGCTGGACCGCCATCACCGCACCTCCACGCGCACCCGCTCCTTGCCCGAGGCATCCACCACGTGGACCGCGCACGCGAGGCACGGGTCGAACGAGTGGATCGTCCGGAGGAGCTCGAGCGGCTTCTCCGGGTCCGCGACCGGCGTGCCTTCCAGCGACGCCTCGTACGGGCCCGTCTGGCCCTGCGCGTCGCGCGGGCCGGCATTCCAGGTGGACGGCACCACCGCCTGGTAGTTGACGATCTTCTGGTCCTTGATCCGCACCCAGTGGCCCAGGGCGCCACGCGGTGCCTCGTGGAAGCCCCAGCCCTCGGCCTCAGCCGGCCACGTGGACGGCTCCCACTTCGACGTGTCGGCGATGCGCAGGTCCCCGCTCTCCATGTTCGAGGTGAGGGCCGCGAGCCACGTGTCCATCCAGTTGAGGAGGTACGCGCTCTCCAGCGCCCGGGCCGCGACACGGCCGAGCGTCGAGAACAGGGCTGACGGCTGGAGCTTGAGCTCGGTCAGGGCGCCGTTGACCAGCGCCTGGACGTCCTGGTTGCCGGCCGCGTAGGCGACGAGCAGCCGGGCCAGCGGGCCCACCTCCATCACCTTGCCGTCGTAGCGCGGCGCCTTGAGCCAGGAGTACGAATCCTCGATGTCGAGCATGTCGTACGGCGGCTGCGGTCCCGTGTAGTTCGGCTTCGTCTCGCCGTCGTACGGGTGCAGTGCGGCGTCCTTGCCGGCGCCGTAGTCGTAGTAGGAGTGCGCGATCTGCTCGGTGATCTTGGTCTGGTCGAGCGGGTGCAGCGTCCCGATGTCGCCGTCGAGCACGATGCCCCGCGGGAAGGTGAACTGGCGCTCGTCGTCGCGGAGGCCGTTCTGCATGCCGCCGTAGGCGAGGTAGTTCTTGTGGCCGGCGCCGTAGCCCCACCACTCGGGGTAGAAGGACGCGACCGCCTTGACATCGGGGATGTAGACCTGCTCCACGAATGTGCGCATCTCGGCGATGCGGGCCTGGAGGAAGGTCAGCCGCTCCCAGTTGATGACGTTGGGCGAGTTGCCGTCCACCGCGGCAGCCATGCCGCCCACGAGATAGGTCTGCAGATGCGGGTTCTTGCCGCCCAGCACGGCGTGGACCTTGATGACCTCCCGCTGCCAGGTGAGGGCCTCGAGGTAGTGGGCGACCGCCATGAGATCTGCCTCGGGCGGCAGCTTGTACGCCGGATGACCCCAGTAGCCGTTGGTGAACAGCGAGAGCTGCCCGGAGGCGACCAGCTTCTCGACGCGCGCCTTGACGCCCCGGAAGTACGTCTCCGATGAGAGCGGCCAGTCCGAGAGGGATTGCGCGAGCTTGGACGTGGCGGCGGGATCGGCCTTGAGCGCACCGGTCACGTCCACCCAGTCGAGCGCGTGCAGGTGGTAGAAGTGGATGACGTGGTCCTGGATGTACTGCGCGCCGGAGATCAGGTTCCGGATCAGCTGTGCGTTGGGCGGAACCTCGATGCCCAGCGCGGCCTCGACCGCGGTGACGGACGTGTTCGCGTGCACCGTGGTGCAGACGCCGCAGATCCGCTGGGCCCAGATCCACGCCTCGCGCGGGTCGCGGCCCTGGAGGATGAGCTCGAGCCCGCGGAACATGGTCCCCGACGAGTAGGCGGTCTTGACCGCGCCGTTCTCGACCTGGGCCTCGATGCGCAGGTGCCCCTCGATCCGTGTGACGGGATCGATGACGATCCGATCGGCCATCGTCCGCTCCTAGTTCTGGTCCGCGCCGTCGGACGGCGCAGCGGGATCGGACGTGGTCTCGGGGACGACGGTGCCGTCCGGGGCCACCATCGCTCGGGCTGCGGCCCCGGCCTTCTTCTCGCGATTGCGCCGGATCGCCACGCCGCCCGCATGGACCGCGGTCGCGGCCGCGACGAAGCCGATCGCGGCGACGCCGATGGTTTGCGCGTCGATGTCCACGCCGAACATCTTCACGTCCGGCAGCCGCCCGTAGAACGGGCTCATCCGCTCCCAGAACCGCGGGCCGGCGCAGCCGATACAGCCGTGACCCGCGCCGATCGGCCAGTTGGTGCCGTCGTTCCAGCGGACGATCGGGCAGTTGAACTGGGTCTGCGGTCCCTTGCAGCCCATCTTGTAGAGACACCAGCCGTTGAGGTGCCCGCTGTCGCCCCACTGCTCCACGTAGCGCCCGGCGTCGAAGTGGGAGCGCCGCTCGCACTGGTCATGGATGAGGTGGCCGTACGCGAAGAGGGGCCGGTTGAAGGAGTCGAGCGCAGGGGCCGTGCCGAAGGTGAGGTAGTGGACCAGGACTGCAGCGGTGTTGGCCACGTTGTGGGGACAGCCGCCGAGGTTGACCAGGGGCTTGTTGCCGATGATGTCGCCGACACCCACGGCGCCCGTGGGACCGAGACGCGGGAAGCCGCCATCCCAGGCGCATGCGCCCACCGCGATCACGAGTGCCGCGTTGGCCGCCATCTCCTGGAGGATCTGGACGGCGCTCCTGCCGCCGATCGTGCAGTAGACGCCGTTGTCGGCGGTGGGGATGGAGCCCTCGACGATCAGGACGTACGGGATCTGGCCGTCACGGATCGCGACGAGGTTCTCCTCGGCCTGGTGGCCGGCGGCCGCCATGATCGTCTCGTGGTACTCCCACGACACGACGTCGAGGACCACGTCGGCGACCGTGGGATGCGAGCTGCGGAGCATCGACTCGCTGTTGCCCGCGCAGTCCTGGAACTCCAGCCAGCAGACGATCGGCTTCGGCTTGGTCTCCAGCGCATGAACGATCTTGGGCGTCATCGCCTGCGGCAGGGCGAGCAGCGCGGTCATCGCAGACGCGAAGCCGAGGAACCGGCGGCGGCTGATGCCACGCTCCACGAGCGCGTCCATCAGCCAGTTGTCCGACCGTTCGGGGACCGGCGGTGGCGTCGCGCCAAGTCCAGGCAGCGGGCTCATGCCGAGCCCACCGGGATCGCCCATGGTTCCTCTCCTCCAGGCCCTGAGCTGGGAACACCGGTCCCTGGCCGGTGTCCGAACCGCCCGGCGGCGCTGCTCGGCTGTGCGACCCATCGTGGACGCAGGAGCCGATGGTCGTCGGATTGGCGTACTCTCCGCGCGCGCCACGGGTCTCTACAGGGCCGATCGGAGGTGCCCAAGGGGGCCGTTGGGCCCCCAGCAGCGTCACGGCCATGGCCACCGCCCCGGAGCCGGCATGAGCCCGATAGGGCACCCGCCCCATATCAGCGCAACCGGGCACCCGGTGTACCCTCGGCCTCGATGCGCGATCTCACCAGCCGTGCCCTCGACACGGCAACCGCGCTGGGCGCGACCTACGCGGATGTGCGGGTCGTCCGGCGCCTCGAGGAGTCGATCACCATCAAGTCCGCCCGCGTCGAAGGCGTCGCCGGCGGCGAGACCGAGGGCTTCGGCGTCCGCGTGATCGTGGACGGCGCGTGGGGCTTCGCCTCGAGCCACCACCTCTCGCCCGCGGAGGCCGACCGCATCGCCGGCGAGGCCGTCCGCATCGCGAAGGCGAGCGCCACGGCGATCCGGCGACCGGTCATCCTTGACGACCGCCCGCCCGCGCACGGCCGCTTCGAAGGGCCGGTCGGGATCGATCCGTTCACCGTCCCCCTGGACCGCAAGATCGCGCATCTGCTCGCCGCCGACCGCGCCATGAACGCCGTCAGTGGCATCGCCTGGACCGAGACCGTCTACAGCGCCCAGCGCGAGGAGAAGACCTTCGCGGCCAGCGACGGCTCGTACACGGAGCAGGTCATCACGCACATCGGCGCGGGCCTGGAGGCCAACGCGGTCGAAGGCGACGAGCACCAGCGCCGCTCCTACCCGGACAACGGCGGCCTGTGGGCCAGCGCAGGCTGGGAGTTCATCGAGGGCCTGCACCTCGAGGACAACGCGGAGCGCGTCGCGTCGGAGGCGGTCGAGCTGCTGAGCGCCCCGCCCCTCCCCGCCGGCACCCGGACCATCGTGCTCCACCCGTCGCAGCTGTACATGCAGGTCCACGAGAGCTGCGGCCACCCCACCGAGCTCGATCGCGCGTTCGGCACCGAGGCCAGCTACGCCGGCACCAGCTTCCTGCTGCCGGACATGCTCGACACCTTCCGCTACGGCTCGGACCTGGTGGACATCGTCGCCGACGCCACCGTCCCGGGCGGCCTGGGCACCTTCGGCTGGGACGACGAGGGCGTGGTCGCCCAGCAGGTCCCCCTGGTCAAGGAGGGCATGTTCACCGGCTACCTGTCGTCGCGCGAGACCGCGCCCAGGATCGGCCGCCGGTCCGGCGGGGCCATGCGCGCCGACGGCTGGAACCGCATCCCGCTGATCCGCATGACCAACGTCAACCTGCTGCCCAAGCCCGGCATGACCTTCGACCAGATCATCGCCGACACGGACGACGGCCTCCTGTTCGAGACCAACCGCTCCTGGTCCATCGACGACCGCCGCCTCAACTTCCAGTTCTCCACCGAGATCTGCCGTGAGATCAAGGGCGGCAAACCCGGCCGCCTGTTCCGCAACGGCACCTACACCGGGATCACCTACGAGCTGTGGCGCTCGATGGATGCCGTGGGCGACGCCTCCTCCTGGTCGATGTGGGCGACACCCAACTGCGGCAAGGGCGAGCCGTCACAGGGAGGACATGTCGGGCACGGCGTGTCCGGCGCCCGGTTCCGCAACGTGCGCGTGGGGGTGGTCGCATGAGCAGCAGGCACGGGATCGGCGGCGATCCGCAAGAGGCCCTCCGGCTGGCGGAGGACGTGGTGCGGCAGGCGCAGGCCGCGGGCGCCACCGAGGCCGAGGCGCTCGTAGTCGCCGGCGAGTCGGCGCTGACAAGGTTCGCCAACAGCGAGATCCACCAGAACGTCGCCTCGGCCGAGGTCTTCGTCAACCTGCGCTATGTCATCGGCAAGCGCGTGGGCGTCGCCAGCAGCGGCCGCATGGATGCGGATGGCCTGCGGGCCCTCGTCGAGCGTGCCGGGCTCATCGCGCGCAACGTCGAGGAGCTGCCCGACTGGGGAGGCCTGCCGTCGGCCGATGCTCCGGCGCCCCTACCCGCCGCCTGGGCGGAGGGCACCGCAACCGTCACGCCTGAGCTCCGCGCCGAGGGTGCCCGGGCCGTCATCGCCGCTGCCGATGCCGCGGGCGTCACGGCCTTCGGCTCCTTCTCGACCGACACCGAGGCCATGGCCGTCGCCAACTCCCGGGGCATCCGCGCCGCCGAGCGCCGGACCGCCTCCCAGCTGCTGACCGTGGCCATGGGCCCGGACAACGGGACCGGGTATGCGGAAGCCTGCCACGTCGACGCCACCCGCATTGACGCCGCCGCCATCGGGCGGGAGGCCGCCGAGCTCGCGCGCACCTCGGCTAACCCGGTGGACCTGCCGCCGGGCGACTACCCGGTCGTGCTGGACCACTACGCCATGGTCGACCTGACCGACATGCTCGCCTACCTGGGCTTCTCCGCCCTCGCCGTGCAGGAGGACCGCTCCTTCTGGGAGGCAGGCAAGCGCGTGGCCTCGTCGCTGGTCAGCCTCACCGACGACGGGCGCGATCCCGATGGCCTGCCGGCGGCCTTCGATGCCGAGGGCGTGCCGAAGCAGCGTCTCACCCTGCTCGACGCGGGCGTCTGCCGCGACCTTGCCTACGACGCGGCCACCGCTGCCCGCGAGGGGCGGCGCTCCACCGGTCACGGGCTTCCCGCACCGAACACGTACGGCCCCTTCCCCACCAACATGTCGATGGCGGCGGGCGATGCAACACGCGAGGAGCTGATCGGCGGGCTGGACCGGGGCCTGCTTGTGACGCGCTTCCACTACACGAACCCTGTCCACTCCAAGCGCGTGATCATCACGGGCATGACCCGTGACGGCACGTTCCTCGTGGAGGACGGGCGGATCGTGGGGCCGGTGCGGAACCTGCGGTTCACGATGTCCTACCTCGACGCCCTCGCGAACGTGGAGGCGATCAGCCGGGAACGGCGCTGCCTGCGCGGCTTCATGGGCGGGACGCTGGTGCCGGCCGTCCGGCTCTCGTCGTTCTCGTTCACCGGCGCGACGGCCGCCGAGTAGGCGGGCGGAGACTGGAGGCGGCGATGGGCATCAGCGACCGCACGACCGCGGATCTCACGCTGTACGCGGAGCCGGACGGCTCGGTCTCGGTGGATACCGGGTCACGGTTCGTGGCGGTGGGCGGCGAGGATCTCGAGCGCATCCTGGACCGCCTTGCGGCCGACGGCGGGACGCTGCGCCTGCTGGGCGGGACCGGTCGGGCCGATGACGGGGACGAGGCACCCGAACTCGAGAGCGACCCGGCGATGGGGGCCGCGGGGTGGGTGCTCCAGCTGGCCCACGAGCGCGGCCTCGAGGTCATCCGCGGGGAGTGATCCGCTCGACGGTCCGGCCGGCTGTCGACGCCGTCATCGTCGGCGCGGGCCCGAACGGGATCGCCGCCGCCATCGAGCTGGCGCGGGCAGGGTGGTCCGTCCGCGTCTACGAGGCGGCCGACACGATCGGCGGGGGGACGCGGTCAGCAGAGCTCACGCTGCCCGGGTTCGTCCACGATGTCTGCGCGTCCGTCCACCCGCTGGGCCTCGCGTCACCGTTCCTGCGATCCCTTGACCTGGCTCGCCACGGGCTGGCGTGGGTCCAGCCGGACGCGCCGGTCGCCCATGCGCTGGCACCCGGTCGGAGCGTCGTGCTGGAGCGGGATCTCGGCGCCGTCGACGACGCGTTGGGCAACGACGCCGATGCCTGGCGCCGGCTGTTCGGCCCGTACGTCCGCGAGTGGGAGCGGCTTGTCCCGGCCATCCTCGCCCCGGTCGTCCGCCCGCCACGGCACCCGCTGCTCCTCGCCCGGTTCGGCGTGCCAGCGCTGCTGCCCGCCACGTCGCTTGCGCGGATGGCGTTTCGCGAGCCCGCGGCGCGGGCGCTGTTCGCCGGACTGGGGGCCCACTCGATGCTCAGGCTCGGACAGCCGCTGAGCGCCTCCTTCGGCCTGGTGCTGGGCATGCTCGCCCATGCCGTGGGGTGGCCAGTAGCGAAGGGCGGGAGCGGTGCGATCGCGGCCGCGCTCGAGGCGGAGGCACGGGGGCTCGGCGTGGAATTCGTCGCCGGCCACCGCGTGGACACGCTCTCGGCAGTCCCCCCGGCGCGGGCGTACCTGCTCGACGTCACGCCGCGCCAGGTCCTCGCGATGGCCGGTGACCTGCTTCCACACGGGTACCGCCGCCAGCTGGAGAGGTTCCGCTACGGCCCCGGCGTGTTCAAGGTCGACTGGGCGCTGGACGGCCCTATCCCGTGGCGTGACCCCTCCACGCTGCGCGCCGCGACCGTCCACCTCGGTGGCTCCTACCGCGAGATCGCAGCATCCGAGGACGCTGTCGGGCGCGGCCGCCACGCGACCAGGCCGTACGTCCTCCTCGTTCAACCGACGATCGCCGACCCGTCCCGCGCCCCCGAGGGGAAGCACGTCGCGTGGGCCTACTGCCACGTGCCCAACGGCTCGACCCGGGACATGACCGCCGCGATCGAGGCGCAGGTGGAGCGGTTCGCGCCCGGCTTCGGGGACCTCGTGCTCGCCCGCGCCACGAAGAACACGACGGCGATGGAGGCATGGGACGCGAACTACGTCGGCGGCGACATCAACGGCGGCATTGGCGACTGGCGCCAGCTCCTGTTCCGGCCCGTCGTGCGCTGGAACCCCTACACGACGCCGAACCCGTCGGTGTTCCTGTGCTCCTCGTCCACGCCTCCCGGTGGCGGCGTCCACGGCATGGGCGGGTTCCACGCGGCCCGCACGGTGATCGCCCGCCGGGGTTGACTTCTACCATTCCTCGGGCAGCGGACGCTGATCTCCGCGCCCCGAGGTCGGGTGGGAGCCCGGGTCAGGCGCTCCGGCCGTTGACGCGCGTGAAACGGTCACGCAGGATCGGCGCACCGGTGGAGTCGAGGAGCGGGCGATGAACCTGTACGCGACCAAGGGCGCGATCAACGCACGGCTGATCCCGCTGGTGGACCGCCTCGCCCGTGCGGGGGTCACGCCCGACCAGGTGACGCTCGCTGCGGTCCCGGTCGCGATCCTCGCCGGGGCCTGCCTGCTCGCCTCGCCCGCGGTGCCGGCGCTGCTGCTCGTCGTGCCACTCCTCGCAGGTGTGCGCATCCTGCTCAACCTCGTGGACGGCAACATGGCCCGCCGGACAGGCCGGATCCACGCCCGCGGCGAGCTCTACAACGAGGTGGGCGACCGCTTGGCCGACATCGCCTTCCTCGCGCCCGTCGCGTGGCTGCCGGGTGCCATGCCACACGTCGTCCTGCTGGGCGTCATGACCGGTGTCATGGCGTCGTACGTGGGGATCACTGCCAAGGCCGCGGGCGGCGAGCGGATCTACCGGGGGATCCTCTCCAAGCCCGGGCGCATGGCCCTCCTGTGCGCCTGCTGCGTGATCGCGTTCTTCCTGGGCCCGGACGACACTCGGACATGGGCCGTCTTCGGGCCGCTGCTGCTCGTCGGCACGGCGCTGACCCTGCTCGAGCGGATCGTCGTCGCGATCCGCCGCCTGCCGTAGCCGGGGCACCCGGGATGCCGCAGATCGCGCCGCTCGACTGGGCGACGCTGGTCCTCCTGGTCGGTCCGGCCCTCGGCCTGGCGGGGGCAGCGGTCTACGCCCTCCTGCGGCGGGGACGGACCACCGGCCTGACGCCGCGCACCGCGCTCGCGCGGGCGGGCTCGTACGCCGCGCTCGCGGTGGTGCTGGTCGTCGCAGCGCGGGTCGGCGTGGTCGGGATCGCGGTCCTGTTCGGAATCTTCGGGGCCATCGGCGTGGTGGAATGGGGTCGCCTGTTCGAGCTGCCGCTCCACCATCGCGTCGCCACGGTGCTGGCCAACATCCTGATCATGGCTGCAGTCGCAGGGCGGGGGGCCGCCGCGGCGGACTGGCTCGTGGGCGGCCTGGTGCTGGTGGGCGTCGTGTGGCCGGTCATCCGGGCCGACACCGGCCGCGCGATCCGGGACCTGGGGATGGCGTGCGTCGGCGTGGTCATCGTGAGCGTGCTGCTGGTCCACGGCGTCGCCCTGGGCGTGGAGCATGGAGACGCGGGGATCGCGCTGGTGCTCGCGCTTGCGGTGGCGTGCGCCCTCTCCGACGTCGGCGCGTTCGTGGTCGGGCGGACGTTCGGCCGTCATCCGCTCGCGCCGCGCCTGTCGCCCAACAAGACCCGCGAAGGCGTCGTGGGCAACGTGCTCGGCGCCGCACTGGGCCTCGCGCTGTTCATCCCGTCCATCGTGCCCGTCTTCGGCTGGCCGTTCTTCCTCGCGCTCATCCCCCTCGTGGCCGGCGGCGCGCTCTGGGGCGACCTCCTCGAGAGTGCCGCCAAGCGCGAGGCCGGCGTGAAGGATGCGGGCCGCTGGCTGCCGGGGTTCGGTGGCATTCTCGACCGGATGGATTCCCTGCTCGTGACGGTCGCACTCGGCTACTGGATCGCGCGGCTCTGGGGCGCCGGCTGATGGCCGCGCAGATGCCCGAGGGCTGGCAGTTCTCGCGTGGCGGCATCCTCCTGCGGGAGGTGACCGCACGGCTCGTGGGCCCGTTCCTGCGCATCCTCATGCGCGGCCCCAAGGTCACCGGTCGCGAGCACCTGGCCGCACTCGACGGCGCCGTGCTGATCTGCCCCAACCACGCCAGCCACTTCGACTTCTCGGCCATCCGCCTCGCCCTTGGCACGCACCATCGGCGCAAGCTCGCCGCAGCCGCAGCCGCCGACTACTTCAAGGCGAGCCCCGTCCGCTGGTTCCTGGCCGCCTGGCTGGGGGCGTTCGCGTTCAACCGGACCGGGAAGGGCGGGGCGGAGTCCATCGGGGCGGCAGAGGCCCTGCTGGATGCGGGGTGGCATGTCCTCGTCTTCCCCGAGGGGACGCGCACGAAGACCGGCGATATCAACGCCTTCATGCCCGGTACCGGGCTCCTGGCCCGGCGCACAGGTCGACCGGTGCTGCCGATCCGGATCGTCGGCATCCGCGATGTGCTGCCCAAGGGTGCCCGCATTCCGCACCGCGCCCAGGTGGAGGTCCGCATCGGGGAGCCGCTTCACGTCCGGCCCGGCGAGGGGGCGCGGGAGTTCACCGCGCGCCTGGAGGCGACAGTCCGCGAGCTGTAGGTCAGCTCCAGTAGACCGCGTAGGCAACCATGTAGAAGGCCGCGTAGGCGGCGAGCACCAGCCGGTTGTGGCGACGCAGGAAGCCGGGCGCGACATGTCCCAGGACGGCCAGGCCGATTGCCCCGGGCAGGATTCGCGCGATCCGGTTCACGACGATGGCGCCCGCCAGCCCGACAGGCCCGTTGGCATCGACCGCCCACGCCCACGTGTAGACCTTGAGCGGGGTGCCCGGCGGCTGGAGCGTCATCGACAGGAGTCCTCCGTCGGCGACCGCCGCCTGGGCGTTCGTCAGCATCGACTGGGGGATGGCGGGCAGGGCGAGGAGTGCGGCCGCGACCGCGTCCGGGGCGGCCAGGCTCAGCGAGTACATGACGGCCGATCCCGCCAGCGCCCCCACGACGACCGCGCCGAACAGAGCGGGCAGGCGCCGCGGCACCACGAGCGCCAGCAGGCCGAGCGCCACGTCGGGGACGATCGGCAGGAACACCGCCTCCGCGAACCCCCACCCCCCGACGAGCAGCAGGCCTCCGCGTCCCCGCGCGAGCGCCTCGAGCCGCGCGAACGGGCGCCGGAAGGGCGGCGCCGTCATGTCAGCCGCCCGAGACGCAGAACTCGTTGCCCTCGGGATCCTGCATCACGGTCCACTGCAGGTCTTCACCGAGGCTCCGCTCCGCGACAAAGATGGCGCCGAGGGCCGTGAGCCGCTCCACCTCGGCCGCCATGGACTCGCCCCGCAGGTCAAGGTGCACGCGGTTCTTCACCACCTTGGACTCGGGGACCTTCTGGAACAGGATCACCGGCCGGCCGATCGCCTTCTCGTTGGGCACGATGGCCACGTACTGCTCGTTCTCGTCGTGCCGCGTGTATTCGCCAAGGGCCTCCACCCAGAAGTCCACCACCGCGCCGTGTTCTGCACAGTCGATGACGATCTCGCCAATCCTGAGGGTCATGCCAACCTCCGGTGAGACTCCATGCCGGGATCGGCTCCAAGCCGAATGCCAGCACCACCCATGCTATTCCGGCGCAACGGCCCTCGACGTGCCCCGCACTCCCGGCTCCAATGCCGCCCGCAGCACTCGCGGTGCTGGCAGCAGACTCGAGACCCCTCCGGGGTGCGGTTCCGGCGGCCGACAGCATCGCCCGTGCTGTGGCGCTCGGGCTGGCCGACCCGTCCGACCAGGCGCTCCTACCGCCAGGCTGTCCGGGCGGCATCCGGGTAGAGCCGAACGCGCCGGTAGGGTTCCCGTCCGCGGGACCGCGACAGCAGGTTCGCGCGCTCGGCCATCTGGTGCTGCAGGCGACGGATGTAGGCGTTCTGCGGCGCCAGCTCCACCGCCTCCTGCTGCTTGAGCACCAGCGCGATCGCCTCCTCGGTCTCCCGGAACGCCGCCTCGCGCGGGTCCACCTCGAGGGCGAACACGGACGTGAGCGACGCCTGCATCTGCGCGATGGTGTTCGCCTTGAGCACGTAGATCGGGATACCGCGGTCCTCGACATCCCGCAGCGCCGGCGGCTTCTGGCGGTACTCGGAGCGGAGGGTCATCGCCACGTCCGCCTCGTCGGGCTCGCGGGCGATGATCACCGGCAGTTGCAGGTCCTTGATCGCCTGCTCCAGGCGGCGCCGGCTGATGCCGTGGGGGAACACGCGGAGCGTCGGCAGCAGGCCTGTCTCCACCATCCGTGCCGCCGCACCGAAGCCACCGTCCGCGTCGGCGCCGTCCTCGTCTTCATCCCCGTCCTCGTCGTCCCAGGACGGGACGGTCTCGCCGGGCACCATGCGCGCGATCCGCTCCTCCTCGGCCGCAAGCAGCTGGTCGGCGTTGACGGGCCGGGTCCCCTCATCCTCCTGCAGCGAGTTCAACGCACGCGTGGCCTCGGCGCGCCAGGCCTGCTGGCGGGCGAGCTCCCGAGCATCGCGGGCCCGGACATCGGGCACTGGAGCACCCGCCACCGACCCCTCGGCCCGCTCCAGCGGCCCCCGGTCGGCGATGTCGCCGGCGATGAAGGCCCCGCCCGGCGGGGTGGAAGGCCGCCCGCCCGGGGCCGCGAGCCGCGCGCCCGGCGCAGCAGCGAACCGCTCGCCCGGCATCACGCTCAGCGGTGCCGGTCGGTCACCCTCCGGGCTGCGCGAGCCGCGGTCACCGCGCTCGTGGCCCCGCTCGGGACGGCCGGCCCGCCATCCGCCCGTCTGGCCCGGACGATAGCCGGGTCGGGCTGCGGGTCCGCGATCCTCGCCCGCGTAGCCGCCGGTCCGATAGGTCGACGCACCGCGCCAGCCGGGGTCGCGTCCCCAGGCGCCGACACCCGCGCCGGTCAAGCCGCTGAACCGGTCGCCGCCCGGCCCGACACCGTCGCGCGCGGTGGGCCTGGGCCGGGACTGGGAGCGGTGCACACCCTCCTCGTCGCGCCAGCGCAGCTCCGGCGTCACGGGATCGCCCAGGAGCATCGCGTCAACGGTGGCCGACACGTCGGCGTGGACGAGGACCTTCTCGCGGTCCTGGATCTCCACGATCACGTCGAACGTGGGCGGCTGCTTGCGCTCCAGGACGCTCTTCTGGCTGCGCCGGCGGCGCGCCTCGTCGTCACCGAGCGTCACGCTCTGGATCCCGCCGATGAGATCGGACAGCGTGGGGTTGAGCATCAGGTTGTCGAGGTTGTTGCCGTGCGCCGTGCCGATCAGCTGCACCCCGCGCTCGGCGATCGTGCGGGCGGCCTGCGCCTCGAGCTCCGTCCCGATCTCGTCGATGACGATGACCTCGGGCATGTGGTTCTCGACCGCCTCGATCATCACCTCGTGCTGCAGCGACGGCGTGCGGACCTGCATCCGGCGCGCCTTGCCGATCGCCGGGTGCGGAATGTCGCCATCGCCTGCGATCTCATTGGAGGTGTCGACCACGACCACGCGCTTGCGCTGCTCGTCGGCGAGCACGCGGGCGGCCTCGCGCAGCATCGTGGTCTTGCCGATGCCGGGCCGGCCCATGATGAGGATCGACTTCCCGCTCTCCACGAAGTCCGCGATGATCTCGATCGTCCCGAACACGGAGCGTCCGATGCGCAGCGTGAGGCCCACGATCTTCCCGGTCCGGTTGCGGATCGCGGAGATGCGGTGCAGCGTGCGCTCGATGCCCGCCCGGTTGTCATCGCCGAACGCGCCGATGTGATCGACCACGTGGGCGATGTCCCGTTCGGTGATCTCCCGCTCAAGGAGCATGACCTCCGAGCCCGGGTAGCGCGCCTCGGGCGGCCGTCCGAGGTCCATGACCACCTCGATCAGCGACTCCCGGTCAGGCAAGGCGTCGATCGCCTGCACCAGCTCCGGCGGCAGGGCCGCCAGGAGCACGCCGAGATCGTCCGTTGCCGCCCGCTGCCGGTCCTGCGAACCCACCGTGGCTGGCCTCCGTGCGCTCGTCATCGGACGCCTGCCGGCACGAGGCTCGGCTCGGCGACCCGGACGAGGGTTTCCTTCATCAGGAGCGTGACCGTGGCAATCGAGTCGAAGCCCTCCTCCTCCAGCCGGCGGTCCACCGGCGACTCATAGGTTCGCACGGGGGCAAGGACACCCTGGCGATGCGCCGTCGAAGCGTCCGCGCGTGCGGCGATCTCGCCTAGGGCGAACCGGATCAGCGGCACGATGTCCGCCTCCGGCCGGGCGAGGATCTTGAGGTAGTGCGGCTGGTCCTCCTTCGACACGCCCACCTGGACGAACGCGTCGAGCTGGGTGCCGTCCGGACCGCCGCCCGGCGCCGCGAGGACATATGCGAAGACGTCCGCGAAGCGCAGGATCGGCGCGAGGGATGACCGCGGCACGCGCTGGTCACGGCCCTGGCGCTCCCAGTCCGGCAGCCGGACGGCCTCAAGGCGCTGGACCGGGCGCGGCGTGACCGAGGCGTACAGGCGGGACACCGCGAGCGCATCGCGGGGCTCGGCCTCGCGGATGCCGGCAGCGGCAGCGTCCTGCTCGGACAGGGGCGCCGGCAGCGGGACCGATCCCGGTCGGGCGAGCACGTGCTCATCGCCGTAGCGGACGAAGCCCGACTGCATGAAGAGCTCCACGTTGTCGTCCGCGTCGGCGCAGGCCACGTGGAACCGGGCCGCGCCCCGCTTCGCGCCGTCGCGCTGGAGGTGCTGGACGAGGCGGTAGCGGACGTCGCCCGCGTCCATGTCGCCCACGGCGTCGAGCTCCACCACGGTCCACTCATCACGCGAGGTGTCGCGCTCCACGCGCAGGAGGCCAGCGATGTGGCCGTCGCGCTCATACACGTACATCACGTCGTGCGGGGTGAACGCGCCCAGGGGCAGGCGGAACAGCGAGAAGACGCCGATCGGCCGGCCGCTCACCGGCAGCCCGAGGCTCCGGGTCCCCTCCCCGGCACCCTGGGCGAGCCGCGACAGCTCGCCGAGCGCGGACAGGTCTGTCAGCCGCGCTGCCCGGACCTTGCCCGTGCTCCTCGCCACGGCGCCCTACCCGTCCATCCGGTCGCGGCGCACCGGGTGCCGCCGCCGCCCGACGCCCTCACCGGGGTCGACGTGCTCGGCGGCCAGCATGGCCACGAGGCGGTGGAAGCGCGTCTCACCCGCGAGCTCCGGGTGGAACGAGATCGCGATCACGTTGCGCTCCCGGACGGCGACAATGCGCCCGTCGTCAAGCCTGGCCAGCACATCCACCCCGGGTCCCACGCGCTCGATGATAGGGGCGCGGATGAACACCGCGTGCACGGGCGTGTCGCCCAGCAGGGGCACGATCAGGTCCGTCTCGAACGAGTCGAGCTGGCGCCCGAAGGCGTTGCGCTCCACGGTGACGTCCAGCAGGGGCAGGATGGGCTCCTCGCCCCCCGCGATCTCCCTGGCCAGGACGATCATCCCGGCGCAGGTACCGAAGAGCGGGGCGCCGGTCGCGGCCAGGTCCAGGATGGGCTGGCGCATGCCCCAGCGGTCGATGAGCCGACGCATGGCCGTGCTCTCGCCACCGGGCAGGATCAGGCCATCGACGTCCTCGAGGTCCTTGGGCAGACGCACCTCGACCGCCTCCACGCCGATGGCGCGCAGGGTGGTCACATGCTCTGCGAAGGCCCCCTGGAGGGCCAGGACACCGATCCTCATCGTGCTGCCAGACCCGTCACGGGGCCGGCCGCTCCGACTACCAGCCGCGGCTCGCGAGCCGCTCGGCCTCCGGGATCGCCGCCATCTCGATGCCGCGCATCGGCGCGCCGAGGCCCTTGGAGACCTCCGCGATGATCTTGGCGTCCGCGAAGTGCGTCGTGGCCTGGACGATGGCGTTCGCCATGCGGGCGGGATCCTCGGCCTTGAAGATGCCGGAGCCCACGAAGACGCCCTCGGCGCCCAGCTGCATCACCAGCGCGGCGTCCGCGGGGGTGCTGATGCCGCCCGCGACGAAGTTCACGACCGGGAGCTTCCCCTCGGCGGCGACCTGCTTGACCAGCTCGTAGGGGGCCTGCAGCTCCTTGGCCGCGACGAAGAGCTCGTCCTCGCGCAAGTGCTGGAGCCGGCGGATCTCGGCCAGGACGTCGCGCAGCTGGTGGACCGCCTCGACGACGTTGCCGGTGCCGGCCTCGCCCTTCGTGCGCATCATCGCCGCGCCCTCGTTGATCCGGCGCAGGGCCTCGCCGAGGTTCCGGCAGCCGCACACGAACGGGACCTTGAAGGCGTGCTTGTCGATGTGGTTGCGCTCGTCCGCGGGGGTGAGGACCTCGGACTCGTCGATGTAGTCGACTCCCAGGGCCTCGAGCACCTGCGCCTCGACGAAGTGGCCGATGCGCGCCTTGGCCATGACCGGGATGCTGACCGCCGCCATGATCCCCTCGATCATCGAGGGGTCGGACATGCGCGCCACGCCGCCGGAGGCGCGGATGTCGGACGGGACGCGCTCGAGCGCCATGACGGCGACGGCGCCCGCCTCTTCGGCGATGACGGCCTGCTCGGGGGTGACGACGTCCATGATGACGCCGCCCTTGAGCATCTGGGCGAGGCCCTTCTTGGTGGCCCAGGTGGATGTTTCGGTCATGGTCGTGGGGCTCTCCGGAGACGCGTGAGTGGTCGGCCGTCCAGGCTGGCCGCGGGGCGCTGGCCCGTTCGAACCGGTTCGGTCCGACGTCACGGCCGGATTATCGCACGGGCGCGCGCGCACCCGGTCCGTGGGACCATCGCGCGAGTGCTACAGGATGCGCGAGCGGCCCTCGATCCACGCGGTGAGCGCACCCTCGTCGAGGTCGCCCGCCGCGAGCGCAAGCACCGTTATGAGCGCCTCCTGGTTGCTGGCCGTGAGCTCTACGCCGTTTCGGGCGAGGAAGGCGACCATGACCACGAGAGCGACGCGCTTGTTGCCGTCCACGTACGGATGGTCGCGAACGACGCCGTGGGCGTACGAGGCGGCAAGTCGGGCAAGTGACGAGTCCGGCTCGTAATGCCACCGCTGGCGCGGCCGTGCGAGGGCTGCCTCGAGCGCGTTCTCATCACGAAGGCCATGGGCCCCGCCGTGCTCCCGGACCTGGCGGAAGTGGATCTCATCCACGACGAGACGCCCGAGCCACCTCGGCTCAGCCATCGTCAACGGGCGAGCTCACGCAGCGCGGGGCGATAGCGCTTGGCGGCGTCCCGCGCGGCCGCGAGGTCCGCGTCAAGATCCTCCGTGTAGGGCGTCAGCAGGATGCCCTGCTCGGTCTCGATCGCCAGCACCCGGTCCCCGGGCGCAAGGTCGAGCCGGTCCACCATCTCCTTGGGAAGTGTCGTGCCGACGGACCCGCCGACGCGGCGAAGGGTGATCGCGCGTGCCATGTGGCGGACAGTAGCACAGACGTGCTACTGACTCTTGACAGGGCCCGGGACGGAGAGATCGGCGCACCCGGCTGCCGGTCCGGTCTCCATGAGCGCCGCCTGTGCCTGCGCCAGTTGCGCTCGCACGTCGGTCCCGTCGTTCGCCCCAGCGCCGAGTGTCACCTGCACGCCGCGGCTCAGCGCGATCGCCTCCTCGAACTGCGCGAGGTACGCGCCGTAGTCCCCGGGGTTGCGTTTCACCTCAGCGAGGCGGGACTCGGCAGCGGCCAGGTTGACATCCGCAGCC
The DNA here is from genome assembly GCA_963748625.1 of uncultured Chloroflexia bacterium. Lineage (GTDB taxonomy): Bacteria > Chloroflexota > Limnocylindria > Limnocylindrales > CSP1-4 > CAIXZV01. The sequence goes on from CAVVJT010000007.1 coordinate 981,832, forward strand.
TTCAGGAGGTCCGCGACCGCGGCGGCGTCACCTCCACTCAGGGCGTCGATCGCATCGCCCGAGCTGCGAGTTGCCGATCCGCCCGTAGGCAGCCGCCTCACACATCGGGAGCATCGGCGGCCGCGCGCAGGCTCCGACCGCGAGAGCCATTGTCACCAGCATGGGCAGAGATACAGCCAGGCCTTTGGTCCAGTCACGCCGCGTCATGCGTCGTCGCCACGTTGCCATTCGTCGAGCCTTTGCGGGACCCACGCCCGCATCGTGAACCTGCGTTCCGGCCGGGTGTCTCAGCGGACCAGCGTCTTCACGACCCCCGACATCAGCTGCGTCGCGCGGCGCGCCGTCGTCGGGGAAAGCCGGCTCAATGCCTCGACCAGGCCCAGCACGTCCTCGTCGGGGAGGCCGTCGAGCAGCGTGACCAGGCGCAGGATCGTGTCGTCGGGGACGTCGCCCAAGAGGCGCACGGCCCGCTCCAGCTCGGTCGGCTCCAGGCGCGAGACGAGGCCCACGGCGCGGTCGAACAACTGGACGAAGATCAGGAACGTCGAGAGCCAGTCGCGCAGCCGGAGCAGGTCCGCGTCGCCCGGGCTCCGGGCCAGCGCGACGGATGTGTCGGCCAGCGTGCGCTCGAGGACTTCGACGATGGGGTCGCCCTCGCGCATCTTCCGCTCGGCGACGACGCGCCCGAACCAGCGCCAGTGATCGCCAACCGCGAGATAGGCGGTGCCGGCGGGACCACGACGTCCGACGCGCCGCGGCTCGGCCACGCGCTCCACGAGGCCCCAGGATTCGGCTTCGGCGAGGGCGAGGCTGGCGGCGCGGTGGGAGAGGTTGAGGGCCTCGCGGACCTCGCGCTCCGTGAGCGGTTCGGCGCGGGCCATGAGGTAGGCGTGGACGCGGGCGATGGCCGGGGCGACACCCCAGGCGGCCCCGAGCTCGCCCCAGTCGTTCGCCAGCCGGAGGCGGATCTCCTCCGCGATGGGCGAGGGCACGCGCAGCGGCGCGTCCGGTGCGGGCAGTGGGGCGGCGTCGGTCACGTGCGGATCGTAACGCCCGGGGATGAAACCTGTACCCGCCGGTTAGCAGATTTCCCGTCCGCAACCGGTCACTGGGGAGCGCCGAAGAGGATGAGCTGGACGGTCAGGAAGGGGTCCGCGGTGGAATCCACCTCGACCGTGCACGACGCCACGGTCACCGCCTCGCCCTGCACGGTGAACGTGTAGATCTGCTCCTGCCCGTCAACGTTGACGGGACACTCCCCGGTGAATGGAGTCCCGAGGATCGCCTCCCAGTCGGCCTGCTCGATGGCGTCGACAAGTCGCGCGATCGCCTGGTCGTCGAGCCGCGTCGACATCCCGTCCGAGGTCTCCACCGTGCCATCCCGGCTGATCACGGCCTTCATCCCGCAGGGGCCACCGGGACACTCCCCGCCGCGCGTCTCGTACGTGACGAGGACACCGGCCTGCGCTTCGGTGCTGGAGCCCGGGACGGCTGTGGGCTCGGGTGCGACGGGTGTCGGCGCTGGGCCGCCTGTCGCCGAGGGCGTCGGTGCCGGGCCGCCACATGCGGCAAGCACGAGCATGGCGACGAGCAGGAGGAGCGGCTTCGCGTTCGGCATGGCGTCCCGACGGTACCGCGCCCGGTAGAGTTCCCGCATGGCACCCCGCTTCGAGCATGGCGCGCTGGACGCGCCCTTCGACATCGCGCGCCGCCAGGTGGAGCACGGCGACGTCCCTTTCGTGGTCCTCGGCATCGCCTGCGCGGACGGCCTGGTCCGGCTCGAAGCTGTGTCGGCGGCAGAGGGCCTGCGCATCGGCACCAGCGCGGTCTGCCTGCTGGCGTCGATCACGAAGCCCATCACCGCGTCGCTGGTCATGAGGCTGGCCTCCACGGGGCGGTTCCCGCTCACCGTCCCGCTGGACCGCTGGCTCCCCGAGCTGCCCGCGGCGGGCCTCGCGCCGTTCACGGCCTGGCACGTGCTGACGCCACACGACCGGCCTGTCCGACATCGACCTGGTCGACCTGGTGATGCGGGGCGGCGGCCGCACGGAGGTCGTCACGGAGACCATCGCCAAGGGCCAGGGCTGGGCGCCGGGGAGCCGCTTCCTCTACACGACCTTCTCCTTCGACCTGCTCGCGCTCGCCATCGAGCGGGCGTTGGACCGGCCGTTCGACACGCTCCTGCGCGAGGAGATCCTCGACCCGCTCGGCATGGTGGACACGTCCTTCGACATGGCGGCATCGGGGGAGCGTCGGGCCCCGGTCGAGTTCGGCGGCTGGGATGGGACGGTCCGGGCGCTGCCGCCGGGCGTCACCGCCGAGCAGGCGGTCGCGGGGTACGCGGCCCCACGGCTGGCAGGCGGCGGGCTGTTCTCGACGGCGTCGGACCTGCTGCGCTTCGGGCGGGCGATGCTGCGTGGCGGCGAGCTCGACGGGATGCGGGTGCTGGGGCGGTCGGTGGTGGACCTGATGACCCGCGAGGTCACGGTGGGCGGCCTGGGCCGCATGGAGGACCGGCTGACCGACGAGCACTACGCGCTGGGCTGGGGGAAGCGAGGGGTTGTGTCACCGGCGTCGGCATCGGCGTTCGGGCACGGCGGGGTGTCTGGGACGCGGCTCTGGATCGATCCCGCGCACGACCTGGTGTTCGTCTACCTCACGGGGAAGTGGGGCGGCGGGCGCGAGGCGATCGACGAGGTCCTGCTGGCGGTCTACGCAGCGCTCGGCTGACGGGTCGAACTGACGACGGACTAGCGGTCGTCGTGGATGGGGTCGTCCACGGGCCTCGCGCAGCCCAGGACGCGACAGCGGGGCGGGTGGCCCTGGCGCGGTTGCGCGACGCGGACGTGGTAGACGCCCGTCCCGGCATCGGTGCCGGTGGTCGCGATCAGCGCCCACTCGTCGGGTGGCGCCTTGAAGGCGTGCGGGCTGGCCGGATCGATGGAGAGGGCGTGGCCCGGTTTCCCGGTGGTCGGAGGGAAGTGCATCGCGGCTCCTCGAGGCGGTGTCCGCGCATGTGACGTTCGGGCGTTGCGGATGTAACGCGCGAGGCGCAGCCTGCGTCACAGCGATCGGCCGTATCCGCAGGGGTCATGGACGTGTCGAGAGCGCAGCCGGACTGGGAAGCCACACGGGCGATCGTCCAGGCGACGATCGTGGCTGCGTTGCGGGACTTCGTGGCGGCGTTGCCCGAGGGCCGCTCCATCCGTGTCGAGGCCGACGGGCACGTGGTCCTGGTGCACGACGGGCGCACGTGGCGCTGGTGGGTGGATCCGGAGGCCACCGGGAACATCGGCACGTTCGTGGACTCGCCGTCCTATGTGCCATGGCAGATCGAGATCTGGGTCCGAGACGATCCACCCCATGCGCCGGGCATGGCCGAACGCCTGCGGAACGCGGTGTCACCGCACTCGCACGCGACGGGGATCATCCGTGCCGGCGAGGACGACCCGGCCGGCCGCGCGCTCGCGATCGTGCGCAAGGAGCTCGCGCGCCAGGCATCCCTCTGAGGGTAAGAGACAGGACAGCAGCGCAGGGCAGAGCGGAGAGAGCAGTCATGCTGACCATCCATCGGTTCGCGTTCGCGACTGGCGCGCTCGCCCTGGTCCTGGTGGCATGCGGTACGCCCACGCCAACAAGCCCCGTGACGGCGACGGTGACGACGACAACGGCGGAGCCGGCCGGCTCCACGCCCGCCACGACGCCGGACGTGTCGACCCCGGCACCGACGGCCCGGCCGACGTCCGCCGCCGATGCGGGGATCCGCTGGGTGCGCAGCGGCCTCGGGCTCGAGCTTGGCGTCCTCGAGGTCCCGCTCGACTACGCGGATCCCAGCGGACGACAAATCGTCATCCCGCTCGCGAGGCGCGTAGCCTCCGACCCGGCGAACCGGATCGGCACGCTGCTGTTCATCGCGGGCGGTCCCGGCGGGGCGGGCACGGACTACGTCCAGCGAGCGCTCAACCTGGGCCTTCCAGCGGGAATCCTCGAGCGGTTCGACCTCGTCTCCTTCGACCCTCGGGGAACCCCGGCCGGCACGGGCAGCCCCCGGGTGGACTGCGCGATCGGCGCCGAGGCGCAGACACAGCTCGCGTCACTCACGCCTGCTGATCCGGCGGACCTGGATGTCGCCGACGTCCAGGCATGGACGCCGATCGTCCGGGACGCCTGTGAGCAGGGCAGCCAGGGCATCCTCCCCTACCTGGACACTGGCAGCACGATCCAGGACATCGAGCGGATCCGGCTGGCGCTGGGAGAGCAGCAGCTGTCGATCACGGGCCAGTCATGGGGAACGCTCGCTGGCGCGCTATATGCCGACGCACATCCAGACCGGGTGCGGGCGCTGGTGCTCGACGCGCCCTTGGATCCCGCCCTCGGCCAGCTGGCGTTCACGCGGGACAAGGCCAAGGCGGCGCAGGCCGGCCTCGACGGGTTCCTCGCGTGGTGCGCCGATACGCCGTCATGCGCGTTCCATTCGGACGGCGACCCACGCGCGGCACTCGACACGCTGCTGGAGTCGCTGATCCGGACACCGGGCGCGCTCACCGCCTACGACGTCGCCGATGGGCTGTTCCTGGCTCTCCAGGACCACCCGGCCGAGGAGGTGGCCGATGCACTCGCTGCGGCACGGGACGGGGACACGGCGACGATCGCCGGTTGGGCAAGTCCTGAGAGCAGCCCCCACCTCGGCGAGTACGGTCTCTCCGTCCTCTGCCCTGACCTGGCGGCACCGTCCGAGCCGGCCGAGTACGCCCGCCTGGCCGATGAGCTCCGATCGAGCGCCCCGGACTACGCCGTGTGGGCGGTGCTTGAGGCCGGGTGCGTGGACTGGCCCCAGGCCGCCGCGCGCGATGTCCAGCCGGTGCGCGCTGCAGGAGCGCCGCCCATCCTCATCCTGTCCGGGACCGAGGACATGCTCACGCCGCATGCCTGGGCCGAGGCGCTCGAACGGGAGTTGGCCGACGCCACCCTCCTGACGAGGGCGAGCAAGGATCACGGCAGCCTCTTCCGCGGCGACGCGTGCATCGACGCAGCGGTGGCCGACTACCTGGTCAACCTCGCGATGCCGGCGAAGGGCACGACCTGCGACTGACCGGTGGGCCCGGTCAGGCCTCCGGTTCGAGCACGAAGAGATCGCCCCAGTCGGAGCGTTCTGCGATGGAGCCCATCTTCGCCTTGAGCTCCGCGAGCGCTGCTGGCCGGTCGGCCTCCGCGATCAGGCGCGCGCGGTAGCGCCGCTCGTCGCTCTTGATCCGGAACGCGCAGGCCGGGTTGGCCTTGAGGTTCGCGGTCCAGCCGCGGTTCTCCTTCGACCCCGACCCGATCAGCACGGTCCCGTCCGCCCGCAGCACGTAACCAAGCGGTGCGGTGCGGCGCAGCCCGGTCTTCGCGCCCGTGGACGTGAGCATGCCCACCCGGCCGCTCCGGACCATGAGGGAGCCACCGATGGAGTTGAACGCACGGGTGAGGCGGTTGGGCACGTGAGTCTCCGGGCATGGCATGACAGAGCAGGGCTCCAGTGTGCCAGCAGCACGGGTGGTGCTATCGGCACGCAGTCCGGGCGGAATCCGGCGCCGAAGGGCGGTCCTGGGCCTCATTCCAGCACGGGTCGTGCTGGGCGCGCGGATAGCGACGGGAATCGAGCGCGTTCCGCCCATCGATAGCACCGTGGAGTCTGCACGGCCGTTGACACGGCTCCGTGAGGCACCTTGACACGGCGAGTCCCGGTGGTACGCTCGCAGTGATGTGCACAGATGAGCGTTGGTAATGCTCACTTGAGCAGTCCACGGGAGAAGCGGTGCTCGCAGTACGGCGACGGAGTGCAGGCGATGTCCGGCTCATGGTCCGGATCGCGCAGATGTACTACCGGCTGCACCTGAGCCAGGAGCAGATCGGGCAGCGGCTCGGCCTGAGCCGGTTCAAGGTGGGCCGTATGCTGGATCGCGCCATCGACGAGCAGATCGTGCGCATCGAGATCGTCCATCCGGCCGCCCGCCTCGTGGAGCTGGAGGACCGGTTGACCGAGCGGTTCGGGCTGGTGGCTGCCGTCGTGGCAGATGTGCCCGCGATCGCCGCCGGGGCGGCCGCCGATGACCTCGCCCGGGACGCGGTCGCGGATCTCGCTGCGGAGCTCCTTGCCGAGCGTGCGCCGCACGGGACCATCGCCGTCTCCTGGGGCCGCACGATGCTCGCCGTCGCCCGTGCGCTCACGCCGGCCTGGACCCAGGCAGACGAGATCGTCCAGCTCAACGGCGCCTCCTCGCGTTCCGCCCAGCCCACCCGTGCAAACGAGATCCTGGAGCGGTTCGCCGCAACGAGTGGCGCGGAGTTCCGTCTCCTCAACGCGCCCGCGATCGTGGGCACGCCGGCCCTGCGGGACGCGCTGCTGGAGGATCCCGCGATCCGCGAGACCATCGACGCGGCACGCCGGGCCCCGACCGCCGTGTTCGGCCTCGGCATTCCCGCACCGGACAGCCCCCACCTCGCGTCGGGCTTCGTGTCCGAGGAGGAGCAGGACAAGCTGCGCTCGCGGGGCGCCGTCGGCGACGTGATCGGGCGGTTCCTGCGCGAGGACGGGGAGATCGCCTGGCCGAAGCTGGACAGGCGCACCGTGGGCCTGTCCCTCGACGACCTGCGCGCCAAGCCGCTCCGCCTGGGCGTGGCGGCCGGTATGGGACGCGGGCCTATCGCGCTCGCCGCCATCCGCGCTGGTGCGCTCAATGCGCTCGCCTGCGATGACGCGACGGCCGAGTGGGTGCTGGCCAATGGCTGAGCCGCGACGACTCCCCGACGAGGCCGTGATCCGCCAGCTGGTGGAGCGGGCACTCGAAGCCGTGGAAGCGAACACATCGACAGCGGCAGCGACGCCTGTGCCTGCGCCCAGCACCGCTCCCTCGCTGTCGGCCGGCACCAACCCGTCCGCTCCGCGGACCGTTGCCATCGGCGCGGACCACGGCGGCTTCGCCCTCAAAGCCGTCCTCGCCAAGCACCTGGGCGCCAAGGGCTTCGGCGTGACCGATTGCGGCACGAACAGCGCCGACGCCGTGGACTACCCGGACTTCGCCCACGTCGTCGCCCGCCTGGTCGCGTCGGGCGCCTGCGACGCCGGCATCGTCATCGACGGGGCCGGGATCGGCAGCGCCATGGCCGCCAACAAGGTGCCCGGCGTGCGCGCCGCCAACGCCCACGACACGTCGATGGCCCGAAACGCCCGTGAGCACAACTACGCCAACGTGCTGACCCTGGGCGCGCGCATGATCGGCGAGGGCATGGCTCTCGAGGTCGCAGACGTCTTTCTCACCACCCCGTGGGGCGCCGAACGCCACGGCAAGCGCGTGGCCAAGATCACCCAGATCGAACAGCAGTATCGAACCGTCACCGAGGACCCCAAGCGATGACCGCCCCGCCCGACGACCGCGCCCAGCTCATCGAGGCGATCACGCGCCAGGTGATGGCCTCGCTCGCGGCGACCTCGTTCGGGCCAGGGCCCGGCGGGGACGGGTCCGCCACCGGCAACTGCGCCACCTGCACCGGCGGCTGCGCGGCGCGCTGTGCGCCCAAGGTCCAGGAGATGGTCGGCACGGGCGCCAGCCGCATCGGCTACAGCGGCGAGGCGGGCAGTGTCCCCCAGGGCCTCGCCCAGTACATCGACCACACCCTGCTCAAGCCTGACGCCACCGCTGCCGACATCGACAAGCTGTGCGACGAGGCCGTGCGCCACAGCTTCGCAAGCGTCTGCATCAACCCGGTCTGGGTGTCGCGCGCGGCCGGCCGCCTCAAGGGCACCGGCGTCGCGGTCGCCTCGGTCATCGGCTTCCCGTTCGGCGCAACCCTGTCGGAGATCAAGGCCCACGAGGCCCGCCGGGTCATCCGCGACGGCGCGCGGGAGATCGACATGGTCATCAACATCGGCGCGCTGAAGTCCGGCCTCAGCGACCTCGTCCGCGCCGACGTCGCGGCGGTCAGCGACGCCTGCCACGAGAGCGGCGCCATCAACAAGGTCATCATCGAGACCGCGCTCCTGACCGACGCGGAGAAGGTCATCGCCTGCCGTCTCGCCAAGGAGGCGAAGGCGGATTTCGTGAAGACCAGCACCGGGTACGCCAGCGGCGGCGCCACCGTGTTCGACGTCGCGCTGATGCGCGAGGCGGTCGGGCCGCGGATCGGCGTCAAGGCCGCGGGCGGGATCCGGACCAAGGCCGATGTCGAGGAGATGATCGCCGCCGGGGCCACCCGGATCGGCGCGTCGGCCGGCGTGAAGATCGTCAGTGGAGAGGGAGCTGCCAGTGGCAACTATTGACCTGCGGGCCTACTGCTTCCTGGACAGCCTCCAGGCCCAGTACGCCGCGTTCCTGGGCACCGTGGCGCAGGGCTTCCTGCCGCTGCCGGGCGACGCCTCGCTGTACATCGAAGTCTCGCCGGGCATCGAGATCAACCGCCTGACCGACATCGCGCTCAAGTCCACCAGCGTGAAGCCAGGCATGCAGATCATCGAGCGGTTCTTCGGCCTGCTCGAGATCCACAGCCCGTCGCAGGCGGAGGTCCGGGCCGCCGGCTCCGCGATCCTGGCGGAGCTGGGCTTGACCGAATCCGACCGGATCAAGCCGAAGATCCTGTCAAGCCAGATCATCCGCAACATCGACGACCACCAGGCCCAGCTGATCAACCGCACCCGGCACGGGCACATGATCATTGGCGGGCAGTCCCTCTACGTCCTCGAGATGGAACCCGCCGCGTACGCGCCGCTGGCCGCCAACGAGGCCGAGAAGGCCGCTGCCATCAACATCCTCGAGGTCCGCTCGTTCGGCTCCATGGGCCGCGTGTACCTCGGCGGCGAGGAGGCCGACATCGACGTCGGCTGGCGCGCGGCCGTGGCCGCGATCGAGGGCCTCGACGGCCGCGACGCGAAGGCATAACCAACGACGAACCACGCGCTGACCACTCGGCCGGCGCGACAAGCACCAAGGAACGGAGAGGGTCCGAACGATGGCAGACGCACTGGGCATGATCGAGGCCCGCGGGTTCGCCGCGGTGGTCGAGGCGGCCGACGCGATGGTCAAGGCCGCCAAGGTTGACCTGGTCGGCTACGAGAAGACGGGCGGCGGGTACGTGACCGCCGTCGTGCGCGGCGACGTCGCTGCGGTCAAGGCGGCCGTGGAGGCCGGTTCCCGCTCCGCGGCCAAGGTGGGCGAGGTCGTGGCGACCCACGTGATCGCCCGCCCGCACGCCAACGTGGACCTCGTGCTGCCGCTGGGCCGCATGGACGAGGCGAAGGCCGAGCTCGGCTAAGGCCGGAACCGGTCAGGACCCTCATCGGGGGCGGGTGATCCCCGCCCCCGGGACCGGCCAGGAGACACCAATGCTTCTCGGACGCGTCGCCGGCACCGTCGTGGCGAGCCGCAAGGAGCCCCTCATGGAGGGGTGGCGGCTGCTCGTCGTGCAGCAGCTGGGCGTGGACAACAAGCCGACCGGTGGGTACGTCGTGGCCACCGATGCCGTGGGCGCGGGGGTGGGCGAGGTCGTCCTGTATGCCTCGGGCTCGTCCGCCCGCCAGACGGAGACGACGAAGGACCGGCCCTGCGATGCCGTGATCATGGCGATCGTGGACACGTGGGAAGTCGGCGGCTCGGAGGTCTACCGCAAGTAGCCGTGTACGACGAGCGTGAAGTCCAGGACGTCATCGAGCGGGTCCGCCGTCGCTACGGCGAGCCGGGTCCGCAGCTCGCACGCCAGGCCGCCGTGCGGGCGGAGCTCGACGCGCCTGCCGGCTCCGGCCTGGGCGACGGGGTGTTCGCGACCCTCGACCAGGCGGTCGCCGCGGCCGCTTCGGCGTTCCGGTCGCACCGCCTCGATCCGGACCTGCGCAAGGCGGTGATCGCTGCGGTCCGCGCCGCGGCCCTCGACCAGGCGGAGCAACTCGCCCGCCTCGCCGTGGAGGAGACCGGCCTCGGGCGCGTCGATGACAAGACGACGAAGAACCGCCTGGTCGCGGCCAAGACGCCGGGCCCGGAGGATCTCGAAGTGCTCGCGGTCTCCGGCGCCAACGGGATGATGCTCACCGAGTGGGCGCCGTTCGGCGTGGTCGGGTCCATCTCGCCCGTGACGAACCCCGCGGCCACGGTGATCAACAACGCGATCTCGATCATCTCGGCCGGCAACGCGGTGGTGTTCAACGCGCACCCATCGGCACGGCGCGTATCCAACGCCACGGTCCGCCTCATCCATCGCGCCATCGTGGGGGCGGGCGGCCCGGCCAACTTCATCACGTCGGTGGCGGAGCCGACGATCGAGAGCGCTCGCGCGCTGATGGCCCACCCGGACGTCCGCGTCCTGCTCGTGACCGGCGGCCCGGGCGTGGTCCGCGAGGCCCTCAAGACCGACAAGCGCGCCATCACCGCGGGTCCCGGCAACCCGCCCTGCGTGGTGGACGACACGGCCGACGTGGACAAGGCCGGCGCCGACATCGTGAAGGGCGCGTCGTTCGACAACAACATCGTCTGCACGGACGAGAAGACGGTGATCTGCGTCGCGTCCGTCGCGGACCGGCTCGTGCGCTCAATGGCCCGTAACGGCGCGTATGTCCTCGCCGAGCACGAGCTGCACCGCCTGGAGCGCGTGATCTTCACCGACGACACCCTGGTCCCGGGCAAGCCCGCGCACATCAACACCGCCTGGGTGGGGCGGGATGCCTCCCGCATCCTCGCGGAGATCGGGGTCCGGCCGTCGGTGGAGCCGAGGATCCTGGTGGCCGAGGTGTCCGTGGACCATCCGCTGGTCTGGACCGAGCAGATGATGCCGGTGCTGCCCGTGGTCAGGGTCCAGACCGTGGACGCGGCCATCGACCTCGCCGTCCGCTCCGAGCACGGCTTCCGCCACACGGCGTCCATCCACTCCACCAACGTGGAGACGATCACGCGCATGGCGCGCGCGATGAACTGCTCGATCTTCGTGACCAACGGGCCGAACTTCACGGGCCTGGGCGAGGGCGGCGAGGGCTTCGCCACCGTGTCTATCGCCTCCCCGTCCGGCGACGGGATGACCAGACCCCGGACGTTCTCGCGCGAGCGGCGGATCACCGTCGTTGGCGCGCTGCGGATCGTGTAGCGATGGCCGACGTGGAGCCGCCTGGGCGTCCGCGATCGCCGTCGTGCGGAGCTCGCGTCCATCGCCATCGGCATCGAAGCCGGGGACGCGATGGTCAAGCGCTCGCCAGTGGACGTGGTGAGGGCAGGGACCATCCACCCGGGCAAGTACCTGGTCCTGGTCGCGGGCTCCGTGGCGGACGTCGAGGAGGCCTATGCGGCGGGCCTGGCCGTCGGCGAGCCATGCCTCGTGGACACGGTGCTCCTGCCCAACGTGCACGACCAGGTCGTCGCGGCGCTCCGCGGTGGCCGACGGACGGGTGCCGGCGAGGCGCTCGGCATCGTGGAGACGGCGACGATCGCCGCGATCGTCGAGGCGGCTGATGCTGGCCTCAAGGGCGCGCAGGTCGAACTGCTGGAGCTGCAGGCTCGGCGACGGGATCGGCGGCAAGGGCTACCTGCTGTTCGACGGGTCCGTGGCGGACGTGGAGGCGGCGGTGGCCGTGGCGCTCGACCGGGTCGCCGACGGGCTCGCTGGTTCCGTCCCGGGCGGCCGGAACCCGATCGGCCGGGTCATCGCCCAGCTCCACCGCGAGATGCGCTCGGAGCTCGAGGCAGCACCGCGCTTCGGCGAGCGCATGGGGCGCGGACCCGCAGGCGGGGAGGCCTAGGCAGATGCAGCTCGCGCGCGTGACCGGCACCGTGGTCGCCACCATCAAGGCCGACAACATGGAGGGCATCCGCCTGCTCATCGTCCAGCCGCTGACGCGGGACCTGGCCCCGAACGGACAGCCGGTCGTGGCCGCGGACGCGCTCGACACGGCCGGACCCGGGCAGCTCGTCTACATCGTGGCCGCGCGCGAGGCGGCGGAGGCGATGCCCAACCGGTTCGTGCCGGTGGACCACGCGATCGTGGGGATCGTGGACGCGGTGGAGGACACGTACGGGCCCGCGTCGGGGCGGGGAGCCCAGCCGTGAAGCTCGGGCGGGTGGTGGGCACCGTCGTGTCCACCGTGAAGGCGCCGATCTTCGAGGGGCGGACGCTGCTGCTAGTTGACCTGCTGGACCCCGACGGGTCCGTGAGCGGCGGCTACCTGATCGCGATGGACACCGTGGGCGCGGGCGCGGGCGAGACGGTGCTCATCCTCGACGAGGGCGGATCCGCGCGCCAGGTCATCGGCGAGACGGGCGGCGGGCCGCTGCGGACGGTGATCGTGGGGATCGTGGACGCGGTCGAGGGTCCGGCCGCCGTCTGACCAGCCCGGGGAGGCGTGGGGCGGGCACCAGGTTCCCCGGCGGTCACCACCTGGGCACCGGGCCCAGGCCGGGAGGCGATCGCGGCGCGAAGGAGGCGCCGCCGCCGGCAATGGTTTCAGCCCATGGCCACGAGGACGCGGGAGTATCGTCGTGGAATGACCGAGCCCACCGTCCACCCGGTCGCGGCGCACGGGTTCGACGCCGGCGCCGATGCCTACGAGCGAGCCCGGCCGACCTATCCGTCGGCTGTCGTAGCCGCGCTCACGGAGCACCTCGGACTGCGGCCGGGACGCGTCGTCCTGGAGCTCGGCGCTGGCACGGGAAAGCTCACCCGCCTCCTGGTCACGACCGGGGTCCGCATCCTGGCGCTCGAGCCCGTCGCCAGGGATGCGCGAGCACCTGCGCGCGGCTGGCGCCCGAGGTCGAGCTGCTCGACGGCACCGCCGAGGCGATCCCCCTCCCGGGCGGCTCGGTCGACGCCGTTGTCGTGGCCCAGGCATTCCACTGGTTCGACCCGGTCCGTGCGCTCTCGGAGATCCACCGGGTACTGCGGCCAGGCGGCACGCTCGCTCTCGCCTGGAACTTCCGCGACGAGTCGGTGCCCTGGGTGGCCGAGCTCGGGCGGCTGATCCACGGGCTCGCGGGCGATTCGCCGCGGGCCCGCGGAGGCCGGTGGCGCGGTGACCTCGCGACGGTGGGCCTGTTCGCGCCGTGGACATCCGTGGTGATCCCGCACACGCAGGTCATGACGCCCGATGACGTGCTCGCGCGGGTCGGCTCGGTGAGCTTCGTGGCAGCGGCGCCGGCGGAGGCCCGGGCAGCGCTCCGAGACCAGGTGGCCGCCCTGCTCGCGAGTCATCCGGACACGGCGGGCCGCGCGTCGGTCGAGCTTCCCTACGAGTCGGAGGTGATGTGGGCGGCCCGGCGCACGCTCGATCCGGGCGCGTCGGGCATCGTCGTCACCGTGCAACCGCAACCACGGTGGGGTGCCGAAGAAGGCCGTGGATGGGGCACGCGTCGGTCAGCTCGGCCTTGACGGGGACCACCACGCCGAGCCCGAGCCCGTGCACGGCGGCCCCGACCAGGCCGTCTGCCTGTACGCCCAGGAGGCGATCGAACGGGTCCGCGACGACGGCCACCAGGCGTTCCCCGGCGCGTACGGCGAGAACCTGGTGCTCCTCGGGATCGACTGGGCGGCGCTCGGACCCGGCGACCGGCTGCACCATCGGGACGGGGTCGGACGCGGTACGGCTCGAGCTCACGACACAGGCGGCGCCGTGCCAGACCATCGCCCACTGGTTCAGCGGCCGGCGGATCGCACGGATCAGCGGGAAGGCGCACCCGGGCGAGGCGCGGTGGTATGCGCGGGTGCTCGGCGAGGGACCGGTGGCGCCGGGGATGCCCGTCCGCCTGGAGCAGCGCCCGGGCTGAGGCCGGTCCGCCGGTCGGCGGGGCGCGGACGCCCGACCATTCCTGGCGCGCGATGTCACTCCCGATGGCTCTTGGCGTCGCATGCGTGGTGCAGGACGATCGACCGGCATCACGGGCCGGGGAGGTCCCGGCGAGCAAGGACGGTGTGCGATGCAGGTCGCCTTCGTTGCCATCAGCGGCGTCCGCTCCTCCAACCCGGCCCTGATGGAGGTGGGCCTCACGCTCCCAGGCTTCGTGGAGCGCAGCGAGGTGATCGCCTCGCTGCCCAGCCTCGGCCTCCTCACCCTGGCCGGGATGACCCCCGACGACGTTGACGTGACCTACCACGAGGTCCCGGACATCGCGGCGCTCGCGGAGCTTCCGCCGTGCGACGTCGCCGCGATCTCCTCGTACTCGGCACAGATCCGGGATGCCTACACCCTCGCCGACCGGTTCCGTGCCGCCGGCGCGAAGGTCGTCCTGGGGGGCCTCCACGTGTCGGCCCTGCGCCACGAGGCGCTGGAGCATGCCGATGCCGTCGTGCTCGGCGAAGGCGAGTTGGGCTGGCCCGACGTGATGCGCGATCTCCAGCACGGGCGCCTGTCGCACATCTACGCGCCGGAGGGCCGTGAGTTCGACCTGGCAGACTCGCCGATGCCGCGCTTCGACCTGCTCGACATCGACCGCTACAACCGGCTGACGGTCCAGACCCAGCGGGGCTGCCCGTGGCGCTGCGAGTTCTGTGCCGCCTCGATGCGGCTGACCCCGCTGTACAAGACGAAGCCCGTGGAGCGCGTGCTGGCCGAGGTGCGCGCCATCAAGCAGCTGTGGCCGCACCCGTTCATCGAGTTCGCCGACGACAACAGCTTCGTGAGCCGCCGCCACAGCAAGGAGCTCCTCCGGGCGCTCATCCCGGAGCGGGTCCACTGGTTCAGCGAGTCCGACATCTCGATCGCCGACGACCCCGAGCTGCTCGAGCTCATGCGGGAGTCTGGCTGCCGGGAGCTGCTGATCGGCCTCGAGAGCCCGACGAGCTCCGGGGTGGACGGCATCGAGCAGCGCCGGAACTGGAAGCTCGGGCGCCAGCCGGACTACCTCGAGGACATCCGGGTGATCCAGGGCCACGGCATCGCGGTCAACGGCTGCTTCGTCCTCGGGCTCGACGGCGACGGACCGGACGTGTTCGACGCCGTCGAGGCGTTCGTCGCCGCCAGCGGCCAGTTCGATGTGCAGATCACCGTCATGACCCCGTTCCCGGGGACCCCGCTCTACGAGCGACTCCTCCAGGAGGGCCGGCTGCTGGAGCCGACCGCGTGGGACCGCTGCAGTCTGTTCGACGTGAACTTCCGGCCACAGCGGATGACGGCCGATGAGCTGCAGGCAGGGCTGCTCGGCCTGGCCCGGCGCCTGTACACGGTCGAGGAGCGGGACGCCCGGAGGGATCGCTTCTGGGCCCAGCGCCGGGCGCACCGGCGCGAGGTTCGGGTGGAGGTGCACGCATGACCGGATCGAGCGCCCACGGCGTCGCCACCGGGTGGCGCCTCCTGTTCCTCGTCGCGGCGGTGTACGACATCGCCCTGGGGATCGCCTTCATGGTGGCAGGCGAGGCCGTCCTCGACGCCATCGGCATGGCCGGGCCGCCCCACGTCGCGTACATCCAGCTCGCCGCCGTCTTCGTGGCCGTCCAGGGTGCCAGCTACCTGTTCGCCTGGTGGGATGCGATCGCCAACCGGGCGATCGTCTGGGTCGGCGTGATCTACAAGGCCGGCTACACGGGGCTGGCGGCCTGGTACATCGTCCTCGGGCTGATCCCGAGCGTGTTCTTCATCCCGTGGGCCATCGCCGACCTCGCGTTCCTCGTCGCGTTCCTCGTGTTCCTGCGGCGGCACCCGGGAGCCGCGAGGTGATCCATCCCGGCGCAGGGCGGTCCGTTCCGCTGGAGCTCACCGCCGACCCGAGGATGCAGCGACGGGTCCAGCGCCTCACGGTGGTGAGCCTCGTCGCGCTGGGTGCCATCGCGGTGCTCGCAGCGCTCGGCGGCGCGTCGTGGTTCATCACCGGGCTGCTGGTGGCGGGCTGGGTGCTGATGCCATCCGTCCTCGCGTGGAGCCTGGCGCGGCCGATGGCGCGCTACCTGCTGGTCGTTCCGGCGACGCTCGTGTCTCTTGCGCTGCTCGCGCTGTCCCTCGGCTGGGCCCAGGGTGCGAGCGGGACGCAGGTGGGCTGGCTGCTGATCACGGCCGGCGTCCTGCTCGGCGGCACCCTGGGGCTCTGGACCTGGTACCGCGTCCTGCCGGTGCCGCCTGCCTTGGATGATCCCGTGGCGCCCGGTCGCTGGGCGCTCATCGGCGTCCACGTGGCGCTCGTGCTCGTGGGGCTCGCGGTGCTGGTGGTGCGGCCCGGATAGGCCTCGGGCGAGCCGGAGCTTCGCCGCCGGATCCGGATGGCGAGCAACGGATCGCGGGCTCGGCCGCCCTCGTGTCCGGTTGCGTCGATTCCGGGGCTTCCCGTCTGGCAGGCCAGCGTGGACACTACCAGCCACGGTCCGCCGTTCCCGCGGACCCCACGAGGATCCAGCCCATGCGCCCCGCCCCCGACGTCCTGTCCCCCGCCGGCCTCGCCTCGCTCCGTGCCGGCGTCACCGGGGAGGTGATCACCCCGGCCGACCCTGCCTACGACGAGGCACGCCAGGTCTGGAACGGGATGATCGACAAGCACCCAGCGGTGATCGTGCGGGCGGCGGATGATGGCGACGTGGTCGCCGCCCTCGCCCTGGCGCGCTCGACCGGGCTGCCGCTCGCGGTCCGTGGCGGCGGTCACAACGTGGCCGGCAACGGCACGGTGGACGGCGGCATCGTGCTCGACATGGGAGGCCGCAACCGGGTCGAGGTGGACGCGCCCGCCGGCCAGGTCCACGTGGAGGCGGGTGCCACGCTGCACGACGTGGACGCCGCCACGGCGGCGCACGGCCTGGCCGTGCCGATCGGCGTGGTCTCGGGCACGGGGATCGCGGGCTTCACGCTGGGGGGTGGGGTCGGCTGGCTGACACGCCGGTACGGGCTGACCATCGACAACCTCCTGGCGGCCGACGTGATCCTGCCCGACGGCAGCCCGGTCCGCGCCGACGCGACGTCCCATCCCGACCTCTTCTGGGCCCTGCGCGGCGGCGGAGGCAACTTCGGGGTGGTCACGTCGTTCACGCTCCGGGCCTACCCCCACGGCCCCGAGGCGTTCGCCGGCACGCTGGTCTACGAGCGCCCGCGCTGGGGCGAGGCGCTGCGCGCCTGGCGGACGTGGACGGCGACGCTCCCCGACGAGCTCACGCCGATCGTCACCTTCATGGTTCCGCCCCCGGACTGGGATCTTGGTGACCGCCCCCTGATGTTCGCCGGCTACGCCTGGGCGGGGCACGATCACGCGGTGGGCCGGGCGGTGGTGCAGCGCATCGTGGACGCGTGCCCGCCCGACGTCGCCGTGACCGACCCGACGCCGTGGGTGACGTTCCAGTCGTCCTTTGACACCGCCATGGCCAAGGGTGTCCGGGCGTACTGGCGCAACGCCTGGTTCGCGGACGATGACGACGCGGTGCTCGATGCGATCGAGGAGGGCTGCGGGGCCCAGGCCCGGGTCGGCACCGCCGTGGACCTGCACCTGATGGGCGCGGCCTTCGCCCGCGTGCCCGAGGATGCGACCGCGTTCCCCGACCGCTCGGCGCACCTGTGGCTGAACATCTACGGCTTCTGGAGCGATGCCGAGGATGACGCAGCCAACACCGCCTGGGTGAAGGGCTTCTCGGACGCGGTCCGGCCGCTCGCGATGGATCGCCAGTACGTGAACTTCATGGGCCGCGAGGAGGGCGGCGACGCACGGGCCAAGGCCCTCGCCGTGTACGGCCCTGGGAAGCTTGCGCGCCTCGCCTCGGTGAAGCGCCGGTACGACCCCACGAACCTGCTGCGGATCAACCACAACATCCAGCCGGAGGCCTGACCCAGCCGCCGCACCGAAGCCGAGCGCCGCCGTAGTGTCGTCGAACGCGAGCCGCGCTACCCTTCGGCTAACGCACGGAGGAACCATGTCCGACCACCATTCCCCCGATCTCGTCCTCGGCACGACCCGCGAGGAGCTGATGGTCCAGCACGCCGAGGCCCGCCAGCGCCGCATCGCGGCCGACGGCGGCAGCCCCGAGTGGGAGGCGGCGTCGCATGACGTCGGCCGGATCGAGATCGAGATCGCCCGCATCGAGCGGGAGATGGACCCGCCGCTGGTCTGATCGCGGCAGATCGGAGTCTCTGACCGAGACGCACGCTCGCTCCAGGTTCGCGCACCCGGCCGTCAGCAGCCCGAGCAGTGGCCTGCAGGGCTCGCCCGACGGCCCTGGTACGAGTCGGCCCCTTGACGGCGTCGTGCTCGTCCTCAACCAGAACTACGAGCCGCTCAACGTGACGAACCTGCCACGCGCGTTCCGGCTCGTCTTCGGTTCGCGGGCGGAGGTCATCGTGTACGACCACGCGGACATCCGCACCGTCCGCGCCGTCTACCGGGCGCCGTCAGTCATCCGACTCCAGCACCAGGTGCGCCGACCGCGTCCCCGCGTGAAGCTGACGCGGCGCGAGGTGTTCGCGCGGGACCGGCACACGTGCCAGTACTGCGGCCACATGGGGTCCGACCTCACGCTCGACCACGTCCTGCCCCGCCATCGCGGGGGCGGCCACACGTGGGAGAACCTGGTGGCCGCGTGCAAGCCCTGCAACCACCGCAAGGGCGGACGCACGCCGGAAGAGGCGCGGATGCATCTCGCCCGCCAGCCGTTCGAGCCGCGCAGCGACCTCTACTCGCTGTTCTCCCCGTACCTTGAGAACGAGCGCAACGAGTCCTGGCGCGATTACCTGTTCCTCGGCCGGAACTGAGCCGTGGCAGATCCCGGCGCGATGCCTGACGCCGTCGCGCGCCTGGAGGCGGCCATTCCGCCCGCCGTGCGCGACATCTCGGCACGGCTGACCGGCGCAGGACATGCCACCTACGTCGTGGGCGGATGCACGCGGGACGTGCTGCTGGGCCGCCGTGTCGCGGACTGGGACCTGACCACCTCCGCCCGCCCCGATGAGCTGGTCGCGCTGCTGCCCGGCGCGGTGTACGAGAACCGCTTCGGGACCGTGGCGGTGCGACGCGACGACGACGTGTTCGAGATCACGACCTTCCGCTCCGAGCACGACTACGCGGACTTCCGGCGGCCGCATCGCATCGAGTTCGGGGATGACGTGGGGGCCGACCTGGCGCGGCGCGACTTCACCGTCAACGCGATCGCCTACGGGTGGCAACCAGGCGAGTCGGCCGACCACCTGGTCGACCCGTTCGACGGCGTCGGGGATGTCGGCCTGCGGATGCTGCGGGCAGTCGGTGATCCCGATGCCCGCTTCCGGGAGGATGCGCTGCGGATGGTCCGGGCGGTGCGCCTCGCCGCGACGCTGGAGTTCGAGGTGGAGCCGGCCACCCTCGACGCCATCCGTGCCAATGCCGGACTGGCTGAGCACCTGTCGGGCGAGCGCATCGGCATGGAGCTGGAGAAGCTGCTGGCGGCGCCCCGACCATCCATCGGGCTCCGGCTGGCGCTCGACACCGGGCTGCTCGCGGTGCTGGCGCCGGACCTCGCCGCCCAGCGGGGCGTGCCGCAGAACAAGGTGCCCGGCGAGGATCTCTGGGATCACACGCTGCGGGCGGTCGATGCCGCACCGGCGAACCGGCCCGTCGTGCGGCTGGCCGCCCTGCTGCACGACATCGGCAAGCCCTCCACCCTGGCAGACGGTCACTTCCACCACCACGACGTCGCGGGTGCCACGCTCGCCGCCACCCTCCTGCGCAGGCTGCGCTATCCCCGGGCGGCTACCGATGAGGTCGTCCACCTGGTCCGCCACCACATGTTCGTGGCGGACCCCGAGTTCGGGGACCCCGCCATCCGGCGCTTCATCAAGCGGATCGGGGCGGCCCGGCTCGACGCGCTGTTCGCGCTCCGGCGTGCTGACGACATCGGCAGTGGCCAGGACCCCGACGAGCCGTCGCTCGCGGCATTCCGGGCGCGGGTGGAGGCGGAGCTGGCCGCGGCCGCGGTGCTCGACCGGTATGCGCTCGCGATCGACGGCAGCGACCTCATTGGGGAGCTCGGGCTGGTCCCGGGGCCACGGCTGGGCCACCTGATCGACGCGCTCGTTGACCGGGTCCTGGAGGATCCGGGCTGCAACGAGCGGGCGACGCTACTGCTGCTCGCACAGGGCATGCTTGCAGACATGGAAGAGGCCACCAACCGATGATCGAGCTCCTGCTGGCGGCCGAGCGCGCCTTGACCCTGGGCCTCGTGGACCAGGCGGAGCGGATGTACCTCCAGGCGTATGCCGCCGACCCGCGCAACTCGATCGCCGTGGTGGGGCTTGCGCGCGTGGCGCTCGAGCGCGGCGACGATGTCCTCGCGTGGACGCAGGCACGAGCCGCGCTCGAGATCGACCCGGAGAACGTGGCGGCCCAGCGTCTGGCGGCGCGCCTGGACGAGGTGCACGCGTATCGCGGCGAGTCGCTGGCCGCAATGGCGGCGGCGCGCGGGCTGAGCCGGAGGCCGTGGTCGAGCCGGAGGCCGTGGTCGAGCCGGAGGGCGAGCTGGTCAACATGGACGCGGAGTCTGTGGTCGAGCCGGAGGCCGTGGTCGAGCCGGAGGCCGTGGTCGAGCCGGAGGCCGTGGTCGAGCCGGAGGCCGTGGTCGAGCCGGAGGCCGTGGTCGAGCCGGAGGCCGTGGTCGAGCCGGAGGCCGTGGTCGAGCCGGAGGCCGTGGTCGAGCCGGAGGCCGTGGTCGAGCCGGAGGCCGTGGTCGAGCCGGAGGCCGTGGTCGAGCCGGAGGCCGTGGTCGAGCCGAAGGCCGTGGTCGAGCCGGAGGGCGAGCTGGTCAACATAGACGCGGAGTCTGTGAATCCTGCCGTTGACCCTCCTCTGGCAGGCAGCGAGAGCCCCCAGAAGGCCACAGGTGGCGCAAACGTGGACGGACAGTCTGCAGAACCGGGGGACGAAGCCCCTGGGACCATCGCGAACCCGGGATTCATGGACGATGCGTCCATGCCGGAGCCGCAGCCGGAGGCCGGGCCGCAGCCGGAGGCCGGGCCGCAGCCGGAGGCCGGGCCGCAGCCGGAGGCCGGGCCGCAGCCGGAGGCCGGGCCGCAGCCGGAGGCCGGGCCGCAGCCGGAGGCCGGGCCGCAGCCGGAGGCCGGGCCGCAGCCGGAGGCCGGGCCGCAGCCGGAGGCCGGGCCGCAGCCGGAGGCCGGGCCGCAGCCGGAGGCCGGGCCGCAGCCGGAGGCCGGGCCGCAGCCGGAGGCCGGGCCGCAGCCGGAGGCCGGGCCGCAGCCGGAGGCCGGGCCGCAGCCGGAGGCCGGGCCGCAGCCGGAGGCCGGGCCGCAGCCGGAGGCCGGGCCGCAGCCGGAGGCCGGGCCGCAGCCGGAGGCCGGGCCGCAGCCGGAGGCCGGGCCGCAGCCGGAGGCCGGGCCGCAGCCGGAGGCCGGGCCGCAGCCGGAGGCCGGGCCGCAGCCGGAGGCCGGGCCGCAGCCGGAGGCCGGGCCGCAGCCGGAACTCAAGCCCCGCAAGGGCATCATCGGCTGGCTCCTGGACCACAACCGCCCGTGGAGGCGCAGCTGATGCGCGTGCTCGTCACCGGCGGGGCCGGGTATGTCGGCGGGGTGTCCGTCGAGGCGATCCTTGACGCCGGCCACGACGTGGTGGTGCTTGACGACCTGAGCACGGGCCATGAGGCGGCCACGCATCCCGACGCCCTGCTCATCCGCGGCTCCTACGGGGACCAGGCGGCGACGCGAGCCCTGCTCGAGGCCGAGCGTATCGACGCCATCCTGCACTGCGCCGCCCGCAGCCTCGTCGGCGAGAGTGTCGAGAACCCGGCGAAGTACTACCGCGACAACGTGGCCGGTGGGATCGCCCTGCTGGAGGCCGCGCGCGAGGCCGGCGTGGGACGGATCGTCTTCAGTTCGACAGCAGCCGTGTACGGCGTCCCCGACGCGACCCCCATCCCGGAGGACGCGCCCCTCCGCCCGATCAACACCTACGGCGAGACGAAGCGGACGTTCGAAGGCGCGCTCCACTGGTATGGCGGTGCGTACGGCCTCAAATCGGTGATCCTGCGGTACTTCAACGTCGCAGGCGCCACCGTGCGCCTCGGCGAGGTCCACCGCCCGGAGACCCACCTCATCCCGAACGTCCTGCGTGCGGCCGAGGGCGGGCCACACCTGACGCTGTTCGGCGAGGACTACCCGACGCCCGACGGCACGCCCATCCGCGACTACATCCACGTGGCCGATCTCGCCGATGCGCATGTCGCCGCCCTTGAGGCGACCGGGCGCGAGGACGCTCCCGATCAGCCGCTGATCTGCAACTTGGGCACCTCGAGCGGGTTCTCGGTCAAGGACGTCCTCATCGCGGCAACCCGGATCACCGGCCGGGAGATCCCGCACACGGTGGGACCGCGCCGCGCCGGCGACCCCCCGGTGCTCGTCGCGTCCAATGAGCGGGCCCGCCACACCCTCGGCTGGACGCCCCGCCGCTCCACACTCGACGAGATGCTCGGCTCAGCCTGGGCGTGGCGGCGGACGCACCCCGAGGGCTATGCCGACTGTCGGGGCTCAAGCGGGCGGCGATCGACCCCCCTCAGCTGACCATCGCGTCGGCGAGCCAGTACATCCACAGGACGACGATCGCCGCGAACACCGTGCCGGCGATGGTGATGGCGACCACCGCCCACATCGCGCCCTGCCCTCTTCGAGGCCCGGGTCGACCGTCTCCCACCCCGTTCACGGAGCCACGAGGTGAACGGGGTTGCCCCGGATGTCGACCTTCCAGGTCGTGAGGTCGGTGGCCCCGCTCCCGCTCTGGTTGCCCATCGTGTAGCGGATCTTCCACCAGCCATCCTCACCGGAGGCGGGGTCGTTCGGCGCTGTGTAGGAGGTGGGGATCTGGATCTCGAGCGTGAGCCAGCACCCGTTGAACAGGCTGGTCCCGCCGGTATTGGTGGTCACGGCCCAGACGTTCGACGCGTTGTTGCTGTTGCAGTTGCTGGCGCTGGCGTTGGCTGGGGTCCCGTCGTAGTCGAACTGCACCGGGGTGAAGCCCGACCCTGTGGGCTTGAGGATCTCCAACGAGGCCGAGAGGTTCCCTGTGTCGCCCGGGTCCCAGAGGTTGATCACCATCGTCTTGCCGGCGTGGACGGCGTCGATCTGGGCGAGGTAGAACTCGCTCGCCTGATTGGCAGGGAGGCGCACGTAGGCTTCCATCGCACCGATGCCGTAGACCCGAGGCGTTCCTCCCGACGCCGAGGCGTAGAGCGCGAACGAGTTGAGTGCGGTTGCATCGTCCTGGTCGTTGAGCGCGCTCTTGTCCGTCGAGTAGGTGTGCAGCCGGTAGGTCCCGGCCGCCAGCCCGGTCGCCAGCTGGACCCATCCGAAGTGCCAGCTCTGTGACGAACAATCACCCGCCACATTGGTGGACTGGCTCTTGGCGCCGAAGATCACATGGTCCTCGTATGACAGGCGCCGGTAGGTGTTGCCCGTGGACGCGACGAGCGTGTCATCCGAGGTGTCGAGCATCGTCTGGTGCGTGTTCAACAGGTCGAAGTACGCGCTGATCGGGTTGCGGCTCGAGGCGCCGTTGCTTCCACCCACGGTCCAGTACTCGCCGGTGCCGGCGCTGGACGTGCCGTCGCAGAACCCGGGGTCGTACACCCAGACCGTGCCCCCGCCCCCGGCGGGGATCTCGACGGCGTAGTTGTAGTAGTCGTTGTAGTCGTAGTACGTGTCCGGGTCCGTCCCGCCGACAGCGTTGGTGACCGACTTGCGGGTCGAATACTTCGTCATGAACGCGTCGCCCTGGATGTTGGGAGCGCCCTGGCTCTGCATCGCGCCCCAGAACTTCTGGGGGCGGGTGATGGCTGCCTGGCCGGGCGGGGGCGGGACCGGGGCGTCGTCGATCAGCACCGTCGTGGTTGTGGTCGTGGTGGTGGCCAGGTCCCACGAGACACGAACCTCGAGCATGTCAACGTTGAGCGACGTGCTCGACGATCCGCACCCCTTGTTCGCCGTGAACCGGACACGGAAGCTCGCGTCCGAGAAGTCGTTTCGGGCCCACGTGCGTGAACCCCACGCCGCAAGGTTGGTGGTAGGCAGTGTGTAGTCGCCATTCGTCGTGCTGGTGCCCAGGCTTGGCGTCGTCACGCGCGTGGACCAGCTTCCGCCGCCGTTCCACGACAGGTCGACGCCGATCGTGGAGCCCGGGCACGACGCCGACACGAAGGCATCCTGCAGCCGGACCTCGATGCCCGTGATCGTGAGCACCTGGTTGCCGCCGGGGCTGGGGATCGCGGACCCGCCGGACAGCAGGCCGAAGTTGGCCCACTGCTGCTGGTGGCCGTTGGTGGTCTCCTGCGCGTACTCGTTGTTGTTCTGGTTCAGCATCGTGGTGATGGTGCGGCCGGAGCCGGTCGCGGACTGGCTCCACTGCCCGCCGCTCGGCGCAGTGCCGGTCGCGACGTCCCACCCGGTGTCGCCTGTGCTGTGCGTCGTATTGGTGGTGGTCGTCGTCTCAGGCTTCACGAGATACCCGACGCCGTAGTAGTTGTCGGGACTGCCCATCGGAACCGGGAGCACGTAGTCGGCCTTGGCTGTCCGCTGAGCGGGCCACGAATTCACGCCGACGACCCCGCTGAAGAACGTGCCCACGGTGCCGCTGATCGACACATTCAGGCGGCGATCGTTGTGCGGGTCGACGCTCGGGGTCACCACGACGCCCCCCGTGCCGTGGGCGTAGCCGTTCTTCGACGCCTCGGCCCTGGCGACGGTGATGGCCTGGGACGGGTTGCCGGGGAGCCAGACAACGCCGGCAAGGGCCGCTGCATCGGCTGCACGCTGCATCCGCAGGTTGCCGGTCCAGTACCAGGCGACATCGATGACTACCCCGCAGAGAGCGATGAGGACAACGATCGCTGCTGCGAAGACCACGACGACCTGACCCCGGCTCCGCGTGCGGCGGAACCCGTGTCCGGACGACCTTCGTGGGAACGTGTTGCGCATGGTTGGTTCGCCCTACTGGCTGAGGGGGTTGAGGGCCATGACCGTCTTGTCGTTGATCTGCAGGCTGCCGCTCCCCGACCCTCCGACCAGCCGCAGGACGTTGCCCAGTGGGGTGCTGAAGTTGTACGTGTAGGTGATGCGGACGCCGATGCTGTCGGGCGCGGTGGTCGCGTTGCTCCGGGAGCAGGTCGCCCAGCCGTTGCTGGCCGGGGCGGCGAAGTGCAGCGCCCGGCCGTCAACGGTGGGTCCGCTCCCGGGTGTCCATGTGTTGGTGTTGGACCCGATCGGGTTGCCGGCGCTGTTGGCCTTGTAGATGACGATCGAGGAGATGTCACCCAGGTGGTCCCGCACCGGCGACCCCTCCGACGTGAGGACGCGCTCCACCGCCGAGATGACGTACTTGTCGACGTCACCGCAGGTTGCGGGCGACACAAGCGTCGATCCGTCCGAAAGCGCGGATCCCATGCGCGCCCCCTCGCGCGTGGCGTAGTTCAGCGTCAGCCCGTGGTCGAAGGCGAGGCCGAACTCCAGGATGCCGAACAGGATCATGATGAAGACCGGCACCACCATCGTGAACTCGACCAGACTCTGGCCGCGTTCACCGGTCCGCCGCACCCACGCGCATCTCACAGGATCGGCTCCATGCGCATCGAGTTGGACTTGATGACCGTCAGGAGCGTCCCAAAGGTGCCGCCCAGCGGCGTCTTCCAGGAGTGGTGGTACGTGACCCGGACGCCGACGAAATCGAGTGGCTGGCCGCCGCAACCGACAAGGATGTTGCAGCGGTTGGCCATCGGGTAGCCGTTGGCCGTGCGGCTGTACGGGAGCGTGATCGACGTGCCGTCTGGCAGGGTGCAGGAGTAGGAGCCCGTGCGGGCGTAGATCGTGGAACCGCCGATCTGGCTGCCCGCGGCGTTGGATTCGAAGATCTCGACGGTCTGGATCATCGTCCGACCGGCCGGAGGGCCGAAGTCGGCATCGACCGCCTTGAGGACCGCGCAATCGCCACCGGGCGAGTCACCGGCCTCCGCCGCGAGGAGCGCTCCATCGCGCGTGGCGTAGTCAGCCGAGAGGACGGCGTTGAACATGAATGCGAACTCGAGCACCCCCATCAGGACCATCAGGAAGACGGGGATGACGAGCGCGAACTCGACGAGTGTCTGGCCGCGGGCAGCACGAAGCAGTCGGCCAATCTTGAGCAGCAAACCGTTTCCCCCGGAAGAGCTGGCACAGATGTGGCGACCGGGCGCTGGGAGCGTCACCGAGTCCGATCGCTCAGGCGATCAAATCATGCGAAGTTTGCATACCGCATAACGTTTCGCAGTTGTGTGCGGCAACGCACCACCCTGCCAGTCGCCTTGGCCTCCGGGACCCGGTGGTTCGTCCTCCATCGGCGCGGGGATTGCCTCACCCGCACCTTGCCGGGGGCGGGAGGTGAGACGGCAGGGCGTCAGCCCTCGCGCTGCTCCGGCACGCCCCGCACCAGCACCAGGCCGATCAGCATCGAGATGAGCAGGGTGACGATCCCGAGCTGGTACGTGGCGACCCCGAGGGTGTTGAAGAACAGCAGGAAGGTCAGGGACCAGAACAGCGAACCGAGCACCTGGGATCCCTTGCCCACAAGGCCGTAGAGGCCGTAGAACTCGCCGAGCCGCTCAGGGGGCGAGAGCCGGTACATGAGCACGCGGTCCGCCACCTGCATCCCGGAGAACCCCGCCCCGATCGCGATGCCCGCGGCCAGGAAGATGATCTTGTCCAGGAAGATCGCGCCGACCGCCAGGGCGACCGCCCACATGCACAGCACGATGAACAGGGTCTGCTTGGGCCCCCAGCGGTCGGTCAGCTTGCCCCACATGAAGCCGGCGGCGATCGCTGCCAGCGTAAGGCCCAGGAACACCATCGACGATTCCGTCTCGGTGAACCCGATGGCGCGGACGGCGAATACGGTCATGATCGTGATGCTCGTGTTGAGCGCGTCGGTGTAGAAGAAGCGGGCCAGCAGGAAGCGGCCCAGGCCCGGGTAGCGGTCCAGCGAGCGCACGGTGTCCCAGGTGGCCCGCCAGGCGGCGGACATCGCCCGGTCGTGGCTCCCGCCCGCGGCGGGCTCGCGGATCACCAGGAAGATGGGGATGGCGAACACCATGAACAGGACCGGGGCCAACAGGAACGCCTGCTCGGGAGCCATGCCCGTGATCACGATCGTGAGCGCGATCAGCACGGTGCCCATGTAGCCGACGGCGCTGCCGAGGCCCGAGACCCATCCCCGGTTCTCCGGCATGCTCACCAGTTTGAGCGTGGCGTCGTAGTAGATCAGCGCCGACTGGTAGCCGAAGTTGGCCACGCAGAAGAGGAGCACGCCCATGGTGACGTCCACGAACGGGATGGCCATCGCGGGGATGCAGGCCAGCAGGGTGAAGCCGAACAGGAACGGCAGGCGCCGCCCGAAGCGGTCGGATAGCGCACCCAGCCACGGGGAGACGGCCGCGTTGACGAGGACGGAGATCGCGACCGCGAGCGTCAGTGCGGAGTTGCCGCCCTGGTCGCCCAGCCTGGCGACGAGATACAGCCCGACCGCCCAGGAGAAGACGGCGTAGGACCAGATCGTGTTCGCGAAGTCATAGAGGGCCCACGAGCCGACTGCAACGCGGCGCAGGTTCGGATCACGCTGCGGGACCGCCGTCGCCGGGACTGCCGTCATGTGCTGTCGCCTCGTGGTGTGCCTGGATCCCCGCCTCGGCCGGATCATACGGGCCGGGGAAGGTTCCGATCGGACGGTCCCGCGTGGAGCGCGGTAGCATGCGACCATGGCAATCGAACCGACCGCCCGCGAGATCGCGGCAGCCTGGGAGCCCCAGCGGCCCGGCCGCCGTGCCGCGAAGGACATCGTGGATCCCCTGGTGGAGCCGGCCTGGGGTGGCGTGCGCGTGGTGGCGGCGATCACGATCGACGAGGCAGCGCTCTACCGCGCCGGGGAGGAGCTGCCTGCGCCTCCGCTGATCCTTGCAGCGCTCGTCGAAGGGTTCACCGCCGTGGACGCGGTCGTCGAGGGCCATCTCACCACCAAGGCGCTCGGAGACGGCACGGGTGCCGGTGCCCCGATGGCCAAGGTTGAGCGGCCGCCGCTCCTGGTTCCACGCGGGCTCTTCAAGAGCGTGCGGGACGACCCCTACGTCAAGGCACGCGACTATGCGAACCGGGAGGCGGAGGTCGCCCGAACCGTGCTCGAGGCGATCGAGGACGGGGTGCCTCACGCGTTCGTCGCCACGGACCTGCTGTGGCTGGACGGCACGCCGCTTGACGACGTTCCCCTGCTCGAGCGACGGCGCCTGCTGGAGGGTGCGCTTGTCGCCTCGGAGCTGGTGCGGGTCTCGCCGACCGTGAAGGCCACTGCCATGCTGACGCTCGTCACCTGGGGCCAGCTGGGATTCGCCGAGATCTCGTACCGGGCGGCCAACAGCCGGTATGCGGCAGGCGAGGAGAACCCGGACTGGGCCGTGACCCGGCCGCCGGATGGTCCGCAGGGTCCCTCGAACGGACCGGTCACGGCAAAGTAGGCGTTCGGCGCGCGACGCCGTCGGGGCTGGCGCCCACGCCCGGGGTCGCGCGGGAGTGGTAGGGTGGGGCGGATGCCTCCCTCGACGCTGTCCCCCGAGATCCGCGAGCAGATCACGCGCCTGGGGCGTGCCGACATCATGGTCGGGATCCCCAGCTTCAAGAACGCGGCCACCATCGGCTACGTGGTCAGGGCCGCCCATGCCGGCCTCGTCCAGTACTTCCCGGACCTCAAGCCGGTCCTGGTGAACTCCGACGCCGGGTCGTCTGACGGCACCCAGCGCGTCGTCATCGAGACCGAGCCGCCCGAGTACGTGGAGTCGATCCTGCTGGTCCGGCCCACCAACAAGCTCGACCGGGTGACGATCACCTACCCCGAGATCGAGGGGACCGGTGGCAAGGGTGCCGCCCTGCGGGCGATCTTCGAGATCGCGGCCGCGCTCGACGTCCAGGCGCTGGTGGTGGTGGACTCGGACCTGCGCAGCATCGTGCCGGAGTGGATCGAGCTGCTGGCCGGGCCCATCCTCAAGGGCGGGTACGACTACGTCGCCCCGCTGTACTCGCGCTACAAGTACGACGGGACCATCACCAACACGGTCACCTATCCGCTGACGCGCGCCCTGTACGGGCACCGGATCCGCCAGCCCATCGGCGGAGACTTCGGCGTGTCGGGCGATCTCGTCCGCCACTACCTGGAGCTGGATGACTGGACGCCGGAGATCAGCAAGTTCGGCATCGACATCTGGATGACCACGTCCGCGCTCACCGGCGGCTTCGCCGTCTGCCAGGCACGCCTGGGGGCGAAGGTCCACGATCCCAAGGATCCCGGCTCCGACCTGGGGCCGATGTTCCGCCAGGTCGTGTCCACGATCCTCCGGCTGGCCGTGGCCCATCCCGACAGCTGGCTGGGCGTGCGCGGCTCCCACGACGTCCCCGCGTACGGCTTCGAGCGGATCATCGACCCGCCGCCGCTCGAGGTGAACGCGATCCGCCTGCTGGAGCAGTTCCATGCAGGCTCGCTCACCCTGGCGGACACGTGGCGGCGGATGCTGGCCCCAGCGAACGTGGAGCGGGTGCTCGCCCTCGCTGCAGACGCAGGCACGATGAGCGAGACGGCCTCGACCAGGCTGGGCATCGGCAGCGAGAGCGACGACCGCCATCCCGACACCGCCACGATGGCAGAAGCGCTTGCGGGCTTCCACTTCCCCGACGACCTCTGGGCCCGCGTGGTCTACGACCTGGTCCTCGCCGTCCGCAAGGGCGACCTGGAGACAGGCGCGATGGTCGCGGCCCTCGTGCCGATCTACTTTGGCCGGGTGGGCAGCTTCGTGATCGAGAACCGGCACCTGACGACCGCCGACGCCGAGGAGCGGGTGGAGCGCCAGGCCCGGCAGTTCGAGCTCGACAAGGCCTACCTGGTGGAGCGCTGGGAGGCAGGCGCATGAGCGGTGAACCGCTTCCGTCCCGCGTGGTCATTCCGGTCGCGAACCCGCTCACCGCCGAGGAGCTGATCCGGATCGGCGCGTCCCTCATGGACGAGCGCACCGGCGAGCTGACCGCCCTGGGCATCGTCGAGGTTCCCGAGGGCATGCCGCTCTCGGAGGGCGCGACGCGTGCCCGGCAGGCCCGGCGGCTCCTCCAGAAGGTGATGGACTACGTCCCCGAGGGGACGGTCATCCATCCCCTGGTCCGCATCGGGCGGCATGCCGCGGCCGGCATCGTGGAGGCGGCGGCGGAACAGGATGCCGATCTCCTGATCTTCGGCTGGGGCGGCAAGTCCGGCCCGCACCGGGACCCCAGCGGGCCGACCATCTCGCCCACGATCGACGAGGTCGTGCGCGAGTCGCCCTGCGACATCGCGGTGGTCAAGCAGCGGGGCGCCCGGGACATCCGCCGCATCCTCGTCCCCGTCCGCGGTGGCCCCCACGCCGAGCTGGCCCTGCGCTTCGCGGATGCGCTGGCCCACCGCCACGACGCCACCGTGGTGGTGATGCACCTGGTGCCCGCGGGCGTCACCGAGGCCGTCCGGGCCCAAGCCGAGCGAGCGCTGGCCGCCTTCGTGCGGCAGTTCGTCACGGCGAAGGCCGAGCCGCTCCTGCGCGAGGCGGCCAACGTGCGCAACGCCATCCTGCGCGAGGCTGAGAACGCGGACCTCGTGGTCATGGGCGCCTCGGCCCCGCCAGGCGAGCCCGGCGGCACGCTGTTCGGCGCCCTGCCGGAGGCGATCGCCCAGCGTGCCAAGCCAACGGTCATCGTGGTCAAGACCCGTGACCCGATCAGCCGCCAGACCTTCGAGCAGCTCGCCGGCCGCGCCGAGACCCTGGCCGCCGCCGACCGCGCCGCCGAGGAGTCCCGCGCGGTCCCGGCCAAGGTGGACCGCTGGTTCGCCGAGGCCAACTTCCACCACTCCGAGTTCGCGGACCTCGGCCGTCTCGTGGCGCTCAAGCAGAAGCAGGGCATCACGGTGAGCCTGGTGCTGCCAACGCTCAACGAGTCGGAGACGATCGGGCCCATCGTCCGGCGCGCGGTGAAGGAGATGCAGGAGCGCTACCCGCTCCTCGACGAGATCCTCGTGATCGATTCCGCGTCCGAGGACGACACCCGCGAGATCGCCGAGTCCGAGGGCGCCCGCGTCGTCCAGCACCCGGACGTCCTCGCCCGCTACGGCTCGTACCGCGGCAAGGGCGAGGCGCTCTGGAAGTCCCTGTACGAGACATCGGGCGACATCATCGTCTGGGCCGACACGGACGTCCGCAACTGGCACCACCGCATGGTCTACGGCACGCTCGGCCCGCTGCTGGTGGAGCCGCGTCTCAAGTACGTGAAGGGCTACTACCAGCGCCCTATCGTGGAGGGCGGCGTCCTGAAGGAGGGCGGCGGCGGCCGGGTCACGGAGCTGGTCGCACGGCCGCTGATCAACCTGTTCTTCCCGGAGCTGTCGGGCCTGATCCAGCCGCTCTCGGGCGAATACGCCGGCCGGCGGTCGCTGCTCGAGCAGATCCCGTTCTTCACCGGGTACGCCGTGGAGATCGGGCACCTGATCGATGTCCTCGACAAGGCCGGCCTGGGCGGGCTCGGCCAGGTGGACCTGGAGCGGCGCGTACACCGCAACCAGGAGCTCGAAGGACTCTCGCGGATGTCGTTCGTGATCCTGCAGGCCGTGATGAAGCGGCTCGAGGAGCGGCGGCGCGCGCGGCTGTTCGCGGAGCTGGGCCACACCATGAAGTTGCCGCGCTCGGGCAAGGGCCGGCTCTCGCTCGAGGTGCAGGAGGTCGCCGACCACGAGCGGCCGCCGATGATCCGCATCCCTGAGTACCTGGAGCGGCGGGCGGCCCGGGACGCCGGCGACGCGGCGGACTAGGGGCGTGGAGCCCGGCGGCGTGGGTCCCACGGCAGGCACGTGCGGGCGGGGCTTCCCAAGCCCCGATTTCGACGGTGCGCCGTCCGAATGGGGCTCCCGAAGCCACGAAACGGCGGCCGCAGGCCCGACGCGGCGTCGTTTTGGGGCTCCCGAAGCCACGAGACGGCGGTCGAGGCACGGAATCGGGGCTTCCGGTGCCCCGGACGCGGCGCCGGGCGCCCCGGACGCGGCGCGGGCTCCCAGCCGTCGGAGCCGCACGTGATGCGTGTCCTGATCGCCCCGGACTCCTTCAAGGGGACGCTCACCTCGGTCCAGGTCGCCGAGGCGCTTGCTGAGGGCTGGCGCCGGGCGCGTCCGGACGACGAGGTGGCGCTGGCGCCCCTGGCCGACGGCGGCGAGGGCACGCTGGTGGCGGTGCACGCAGCCGGCGGCTGGACGTGGCGCGAGGCACGGGCCCACGACCCGCTGGGCCGCCCGTGCACGGCACGCTGGCTCGCGAGGGACGATGGGCGGGCGGCATTCGTGGAGATGGCGCAGGCCAGCGGGCTCTCGCTGGTGGACCCCGATGAACGCGACCCGGTCGCCGCCACGACGCTCGGCACGGGCGAGGTCCTCCGCGCTGTGCTGGACGCTGGGATCCGCGAGATCGCGCTGGGCATCGGCGGCTCCGCGACCACGGATGGCGGGGCGGGCATGCTGCGCGCGCTGGGCGCCCAGGTGCGCGAGGAGCTGGGCGGCGTTGACCTGGCCGGACTCGACCCGCGCTTGGCTGGTGTCCACCTGCGGATCGCGTCAGATGTGACCAACCCGCTCCTCGGCGAGCGCGGTGCGGCCGCGGTCTACGGACCCCAGAAGGGCGCCGACCGGGCGACCGTCGCCCTCCTCGACGCGCGCCTCACGCGGTATGCCGACGCCCTGGAGGCAGCAGCCGGCCGCCGCGAGCGCGAGACCCCGGGCACGGGCGCCGCGGGCGGCCTGGGCTTCAGCCTGCTGTGCCTGCGCGACCGGTTCGCGTCCCTGGAGCTTGTCCCCGGCATCGATCTCGTGATGGCCGAGGCCGGCTTCGACAAGGCCCTCTCCCGCGCGGACCTCGTCATCACCGGCGAAGGGCGGATCGACGGCCAGACCGCGTTCGGCAAGACTGCGATGGGCGTCGCTCGTCGTGCCCAGGCAGCCGGCGTGCGCTGCATCGGCGTGGGCGGCGGCGTCACGCCAGAGGGGTTCGAGGCCCTGGCCCAGGCCGAGGCCGAGGCGGTCCCGGTGCACGAGACCCCCGTGACCCTCGAGGCGGCGATTGCGGCGGGTACCGCGCCCGTCGTCGCCTGCGGAGAGCGCCTGGCGCGGCGCCAGCCGGGGAGCGATCGCGTCGTGATCGGCGATGACGTCGATGCGCCCGTCGCCGACTTCGAAGAGTCGCAGGCTTGACCTAGTCCACCGGTTAGTCCACCATGGCTGCCATGGACACCGTCGTCAACATCCACGAGGCCAAGACGCACTTCTCGCGGCTGGTCGAACGGGCAGAGAAGGGCGAGCGGATCACCATTGCGCGTGCCGGTGTCCCGGTCGCGATGCTTGTCGCGATCGAGCCCAAGACACCCCTCGGGCGGCCGATCGGGATCGACAAGGGGAAGATCATCATCCACGACGACTTCGATGATCCCCTTCCCGAGTTCGAGGAGTGGATGGAGAAGTCGATCTTCCCGGAGCCGGACGGCGAGTGAGGCTCCTGCTCGACACGCACACGTTCCTCTGGGCGGCCGCGGACAACCCTCGACTCTCCCCTCGGGCCCGCGCGCTGATCAATGACCAGTCGACCGAGCTGGTCCTGAGCTCGGTGGCGGCCGCGGAAGTCGCCCTCAAGGTCGCGAAGGGCCGTCTCGAGCTCCCGGAAGAACCCGCGCGGTGGTTCACGTTGCGCATGCGTGCCTTCGGAGTAACCGAGCTGCCGTTGACGATCGCCCACGCGCTCGCGGCGGCGTCGCTTCCGCCGATTCACGGTGATCCTTGGGATCGCTTCCTCGTCGCCCAGGCCCGGGCAGAATCGATCCCGATCCTGACAGCCGACACCATCCTCCACCGCTACGAGGTCGAGATCCTGTGGTGACCGCCAAGCCGGCGACCGAGAAGCCCGCGCCGAAGAAGCCCGCCACCAAGAGGAAGCCGGCCAAGCGCACCCGCAAGCCCGCTGACCCGGCGCAGCAGTGGGCCGGATACCTGCGGCGCTACCGGCCCGGCCTCCAGTCCTTCGTGCTGGACGGCCTCACCCGCCAGTACGGGGAGCAGACCTGGCACAAGTCGCGCCTGGACCCCACCAGCGAGTTGATCCTCACGATCCTCACCCAGAACACGGCCGACGTGAACGCCGAGAAGGCGTACGAGGCCCTGCGTGCCGCCTACGCCTCCGACAACGCCCCTGAGATCCACCGCCCCGACATCGGCTGGGGCGGGGGCGGGTTGGGCGACGCACCGCCGCCGGACTGGTCGCACGTGGAGAACGCACCCCTGCCCGAGCTCGTCGACGTGATCCGGCCCGGCGGCCTCGCACCCCAGAAGGCGCCTCGCCTCCAGGCGACCCTGCGGCACATCCGCGAGCAGCGCGGTGACTACAGCCTCGAGTTCCTGGGCGACATGCCCGCCCTCGACGCCCGCGACTGGCTGACCTCCATCGACGGCGTCGGGAAGAAGACCGCGTCGATCGTGCTCGCGTTCTGCTTCGGCATGCCGCTGATGGCGGTGGACCGCCACGTGGAGCGGGTGAGCAAGCGCATCGGCCTGATCCCCGAGAAGGCGACAGCGGACCAGGCCCACGACCTGTACCTGGGCATCCTGGAGCCTGACCAGATGTACGCCGGGCACGTGCTGCTGATCCACCACGGGCGCGAGCTCTGCCACGCCCAGAACCCCAAGCACGACCTGTGCCCGCTGCGCGACCGCTGCCGGGCCGTGGACAGGAAGGCCCCTTGACGGGCGGGAGAGCACGCACGTGACCCAGCTGTCCGAGACCCTTGACGACCTGCTTGCGAGGGACTTCGCCGCGTCACCCGTGGCCGCATCGGGCTTCGGCCTGACCGACTTCGACGAGCGGCTGGACGACCTCTCGGCCGATGCCTTCGCGGCCCGCGACGCCTATGCGGCAGACCTGCTGGCCCGGCTGGACGGGATCGGGGATGAGGGCCTCACGCCCGACGAGACGATCGACCGTGACCTCGCCCGCGCGGTGCTCACAGGCCGCGGGATCCTGGCCCCGTTCCAGGCCTGGAAGCGGGACCCCGTCGTGTACACGGGGCCGGTCACCGGCGGCCTGTTCACCCTGTTCCTCCACCGCCTCCGTCCCGAGGCGGACCTGGTGGACGCGTGCGTGGCACGGCTGGGCCGGGTGGAGTCCGTGGTGGACGCCGGTATCGCCAACCTGGACCCGGCGCTCGCCCACCCGCTCATCGTTGAGCGCGGCCTCGGCGCCGCCCGGGCGTCCGTGCGCTACGTGCGCGACCTCGTGTGGCAGGACGTCCAGGACCCGGCGAAGCGCGAGGCGCTGCGCGGGGCCGGTGCGGCAGCCGCGCCGCACCTCGAACGGTTCGTCAGCCACCTCGAGACGCTCCTCGGACAGGCCCATGGCAGCTGGCAGCTGGGCGAGGAGGGGTACTCGCGGATCCTGCGTGAGCGCGAGGTCCTCGGCGATGACGCCCGCTCCCTGCGCGAGCGCGGCCAGCGCGAGTTCGACCGCCTCGACGCCGAGATGGCGGCGCTCGCGAGAGACGCCACCGGCAACCCGGACTACGTCACGGTGATCCGCGAGGACGACGCCAACCACCCGCCCACGGAGGCCGCGATGCTCGAGGCCTACACGGAGTGGACGGCGAAGGCCCGCGGGTTCCTCGCGGACACGGGGCTGGTGACCCTCCCGCCCGGTGAGACGTGCGCGGTCGTGCCGTCGCCTGTGTTCCAGCGGCCGGTCCTCGGCGTGGCCTCATACATGTCGCCCCCCGCCTTCTCGCAGAGCTGGAAGGGCCACTTCTTCGTCCCGTTCGCCCCCGACGGCGCCCCGGAGGAGGAGATCCAGGGGCGCCTCTCCAACAACTCGTACGGCTCCATCCCCACCACCTCCGTCCACGAGGCCTACCCGGGCCACCACTGGCACCTGGTGATGCGCAAGGGCAACCCGAGCAACGTGCGCAAGGTCTACTCGACGCCCTACTTCAGCGAGGGCTGGGCCCTCTACGCCGAGCGCGTCATGCGCGAGCGCGGCTTCTTCGAGACCCCGCTCCACGAGCTGCAGCACCTCTCGGCAACCATCTTCCGCGCCGCCCGGATCATCGTGGACACCTCGCTCCACCTGGGCGAGATGGACTACGAGACCGCGGTGACGTTCATGATGGAGAAGGCCGCCTTGCCGGACCCCGTGGCCCGCGCGGAGGTGGGCCGGTACTGCTGGTGGCCCACCCAGGCCTCCTCGTACCTGACGGGGTGCCTGGAGATCCTCGCGATCCGCGATCGCTACCTCGCGGCGCGTGGCTTCGCCGGCACGTCCGCTCGTGACGTCCCGGTCGGGATCGTCCGCGACTTCCATGACGCGATCGCCTCGTCCGGGGCGCTTCCCCTGGGCCTCGCGGAGCGGGCCGTCATGCAGACCCTGCCGGCCTGAACGATGCCTGCCACCGGGCGCACGGCCCTCGTCCTCGACGTCGACACGGGCATCGACGACGCCCTGGCCCTGCTCTACGCAGCGGCCAGCCCGGAGGCCGAGCTCGTGGCGGTCACGTGCCTGTCAGGCAACGTCGAGGCCGGCGACGTCGCTCGGAACACGCTCGGGGTGCTGGAGATGGCGGGCCGTGGCGACGTGGAGGTGGCGATCGGGCGGCGCGTGCCACTGGTGCGGGCGCTGGAGATCACCCCGGAGACGCACGGTCCGCGCGGGACGGGGCACGCCATCCTTGCCGATCCTGCGCGCCCGGCCTCGGGACGCTTCGGACCGGACGTCATCGTGGAGGAAGCCCGCCGTCGCCCAGGGGAGCTCGTGCTGGTCACCCTCGGCCCGCTCACGAACCTCGCGCTCGCGTTGCGCGCCGAACCCGCGCTGCCACGCCTGCTGCGCCGGTGGGTGGCGATGGGCGGCGCCTTCACGGTTCCCGGCAACACCACGCCCACGACGGAGTGGAACGTCCACTGCGATCCGGAGGCTGCGCACGAGTGCTTCGCCGCCTGGCAGCGCGCGGTGGACGACGATCCGGCGACGCCGCGAGCGCTGGTCATGGGCCTCGACGTGACGGAGCGGGCACGGATCATGCCCGATGACCTGCTGGCGCTCGCGGCCCGGGCGGGCACGACGCCCGGCTCCGGTGACAACCGGATCGTCGGCTTCATCGACGACGCGCTCCGCTGGTACTTCGAGTTCCACGAGCGGTACGACGGCTTCTACGGCGCCTTCATCCACGACCCGTTCGTCGTGGCAGCGGCGCTTGACGCGGCGCTCGTCAGGACGGAACCGTACGCCGTCGACGTGGACACGGCGGGCGGCGCGGCGGACGGGATGACGATCGCGGACCGTCGCGGGATCTGGGGCCGTCGCCCCAACGTGGACGTGGCTGTTGACGGTGGCGCTGAGGCCTTCCTGGCGCGCCTGATCGAACGGGTGGGCGGGCTGGCCGCCGAGCGCGCCTAGCGGTCCTTGCGATCCCGCACGACGAGCACCGAGCACCCGGCGTGCAGGAGCACATTGCGCGCCACGCTGCCGAGGATCAGCCGGGCGAGTCCGGTGTGGCCGCGGGTTCCCATGACGATGGTGCCCACGCCCTGCTCCACGGCGTACCTGACGATCTCCGACGCGGGATCGCCCTCGAGCGTGATCGCGTCAGCCGCGAAGCCCGCGTCAACCAGGCGATGGGCCTCCCCCGCCGCCTCCTTCTGGGTCTCCTGGCGCACCTCGTCGGCGGACCTGGCGTAGGACTCGAAGGCCTGGTCGTACATGCCTGGCGTGAAGCCGGCGGCAACCGGCACGGCGATCTCGGCGACGGTGACGACGGTCAGATGCTCTGATTGAAAGACCGGCCACGCGGTGAACACGGCCTCCGCGGTTCGGGCGGAGTGGGAGCCGTCATCTGCGAACACCACGGGACCCAGGTGCTCGGCACGTGCGACAAGCACCGGGCACGGCGCGTGATCCACCACCTCGGACGCGGTCGAACCGAGCACCATGGTGGCGATGGTCCCGTGGCCCCGGCTGCCGACAACGAGAAGGTCGGCGCCCATCGCCGTGGCCTCGTCCACGATGGAGCTGGCCGGTCGGCCGTGGATGAGGAAGCCCTCGACGGTGAGCCCGTCCCGCAGCAGGATGGCTTCGGCCTGGGCGACGGCCTCGCGGTGCTTGCGGGCGTCCACCTCCTCCTCGGTCTCGATGTTGGATCCGGCCTCCCCCATCGCCGCCCACGTCATGGCGAGCGCGTCAGTGTAGGGCTCCTGGATGGAGATCACGCGGACCAGGGAGTCCGGCGGGAGCTGGAACGAGGCGACGAGCTTGACGGCGCGGTCGCTTGAGACCGATCCATCGACGGCGAGCAGGATGCGCATCGGGAACCTCCGATCGCTGCCATCCTCCTCCGCTGCGCTGGACGGCGTATCGGCCGAACGGCCCATTGCAGCCGCCCGACCGGACGGCGCCTGAGGCGACGCCCGGCCCCTGTGGGCCGCCGCCGGTAGCGGCCCCGACAGCGCCAGCCGGCAGCGAGCGTGGAGCGGGGCTTACGGCTCCCGGCGCAGCGACACGACGATGAGCAGGAACGTTGTCTCGAGGATGTCGACGCCGGCGATCACCAGCGCGACGATCAGCGGCAGCGGATGCCCCATGAGCCAGCCCGCAGCAGCCGCGAAAGCGGCAACCGCGAGGAACACGAAGCGCACGCCGCGCACGAGCGATGCGAGGTCGCGGGTCGTGAGGTCACCGGAGGGTGTGGCGCGGCTGCTCTCGATCCGCACGATCGCGCGCCGGAGGCACCAGAGGCCCGCGACGACCGACAGGCCCACGAGCGCTGCCCGCACGATCGCCGGCGGGCTCACCAGCGCCGTGAGGAGGTCGCCGTTCCAGCCGAGGAGCGTGCCGCCCACGAGGGCGAGCACCCCAGCCAGCATCCAGAGCAGGCGGCCCCGTCCGGGGGTCGCGCTCACCCGTCAACCAGTTCGAGGGGAACCTCGTGGCGCTCTCCGTTGACGAGGCGCCAGGCTCGCAGCCCAGG
This sequence comes from uncultured Chloroflexia bacterium, assembly GCA_963748625.1. Classification (GTDB taxonomy): domain Bacteria; phylum Chloroflexota; class Limnocylindria; order Limnocylindrales; family CSP1-4; genus CAIXZV01. The sequence goes on from CAVVJT010000007.1 coordinate 1,020,821, forward strand.
TATCTCCAGGGAGATGAGCAGGTACAGCGCGGACGGCCACGTCGCCCCGTCGATGTCCAGCCGGGACGGCTCAGCCGGCGTCCGGACGTGGGAGTGGACGATGCCCCAGACGGTCTCGCCAGAGATGTCGGTGGCGTGGGCCACCCGGAGGACGTCCTCGGGCGCGATGCGGTAGCGCGTGGGCGAGGCGAGCTCGTTGCGGCACGGGACGTAGCGGAGTGCCCGTCCGCCGAGCACCGGGTCCGCAGATCCGACGATCAACCCGCAGGCCTCGTTGGGGACCTCGTCGCGGGCATGCCGCTCGATAGCCGCGGCGATCGACCGCGGCAGCTGCGCCAGCGCAGGTCCCGGATGGCCGCTCAGCGCGGTCCCTCGAACGGGTTCGCGAGGGTGACCAGCCCGACCGCGGGGTCGCCCGGCACCGTCGTCGGGCCTGAGGCCGCCGGCATGCCCGGGATCGGCAGCGGGGCCCCGGCCTCACGCGCGGCCCGCGCCGCATCGGAGCAGACAGGGCACGTGGGGTCACGCCGCAGCCGCAGCTCGGTGAACTCGGTCTCGAGGGCGTCGAAGAGCAGCAGGCGGCCGGTCATCGGACTGCCGGCGCCAAGGAGGAGCTTGAGGACCTCGTTGGCCTGGAGCAGGCCCATGATCCCGGGCACGACCCCCAGGACGCCCGCCACGTTGCAGGCGGGCGCGAGCTCCGGGGGAGGCGGCGACGGGTACAGGCAGCGGTAGCAGGGCCCCTCGTACGGGACGAAGACCGAGAGCTGGCCCTCGAACCGGTAGACCGATGCGTGGACGACCGGGATGCCAGCCGCGACAGCGGCGTCGTTGAGCAGGTAGCGCGTCTCGAAGCTGTCGGTCCCGTCGAGGATGACGTCGAACCCCGCGATGACGCGCTCGACGTTCGCCGAAACGAGCATCTCGTCGATTGCCACCACCGTCACGTCAGGGTTCAGGGCCGTGATGGTCGTCCTGGCCGACTCCACCTTCTTGAGGCCGACGCGGTCGGTCGTGTGGAGCACCTGGCGCTGCAGGTTCGAGACATCGACCACGTCGAAGTCGATGAGGGCGAGGGTGCCCACCCCGGCGGCAGCGAGGTAGAGGGCGGCCGGTGACCCGAGGCCCCCTGCGCCCACGAGGAGCACCTTGGAGGCGAGCAGGCGGGCCTGGCCATCGGCACCCACCTCGGGGATCAGCAGGTGGCGGCTGTAGCGCCGGCGCTGGGCGTCGGTCAGAGGGCTCGCCGGCACCTCGACCGGTCGGCCCTCGGCGCGCCACTGCTCGATGCCGCCGGCCATCGAGACGACATCGGCATAGCCAATCGCTCCAAGGGCCTGTGCCGCGAACAACGAACGCACGCCGGACCGGCAGTACAGCACGAGCGGCTGCGCCGGATCCGCCACCGCGGCGCCGATCTCCGTCTCGAGCCGGCTCTTCGGCACCAGGACGGCGCCGGGGATCCGCTCCACGGCCCACTCGTTGTCCTCGCGGACATCGACGAGCAGCGCGCCTGTGGCGCGCAGGGCATCGGCCTCGGCGGGCGATACCTCGCGGATCGTCAGCCTGCCTCCTTCGCCAGGGGCTTCGCGCCGACCTCGTCGAGCAGGTGCTGGAGCGAGTCGAACGAGAGCATCGCGCACTTGAGGCGCGCCGGGCTGATCTCGATCCCGAGCAGCTCGAGCAGGTCCGTCGCGGCGAACGCCGCCACGTCGCCAACCGGCTTGCCCTTGACCTCGTCGGTCAGGAGGCTCGCGGAGGCCTGGCTGATGGCGCAGCCGCGGCCCGTGAAGCCAACGTCCGTCACGACGCCGTCCTCGACGGTCAGTTGCATCGTGATCCGGTCGCCGCAGAGGGGATTGGACCCCTCGAACGACGCGGTGGGCATCTCCAGCACCCCGAAGTTGTGGGGGTGCCGGTAGTGCTCGAGGATGTAGTCGCGGTACAGGTCGTCCATGGGTCCGCCGAGTGTAACGCCGCGTGTCCGCATGCGACCACCTGAGCAGGTCTGAGGAATCGGCCCGCCCGTCATCTCCAGGCTGTGACGGTTGCGACAACGATGCGTTCTGGTATACCGGAGGTATCGGCTCCCGTTAGACTGGCCCTATTCCCGGTCAGCGATCCATGCCGCGTGCCGGCGGATGCGTGACCGACATCAGGACTAGGGGAGCGGCCCGACGACATGCGCGCCGCCGCCCCGGGAGGAGCACAGTGCGCAACTCCGTATCCAGGGTGGCTGTCGCCCTGGCATCGATCGCGATCGTCGTCGCCGCATGCGGTGGTGGCAGCGGCGGTTCCGACAAGGCGAGACCGCCACGTCCGCCGCGGACCTGGGTGGCATCGACAAGCGTCTGGAGGCCGGCAAGGACGAGGGCACGCTCAACGACGATCGCCCTGCCGCCGGACTGGGCCAACTACGGGGCCAGATCATGGACGACTTCACGACGAAGTACGGCATCAAGATCATCACCGACCAGCCGGACGCGACAGCCAGCCACGAGATCACCACGGCCAAGCAGCGACAGGGCACCGGCCGCAGCCCGACGTCGTTCGACCTGGGCACCGGTCGTCGCCCAGGCCAACCTCGACATGTTCGCGCCGTACCAGTCGGCGACGTGGGCGGACATCCCGGACAACCTCAAGGACGCCGCAGGCCCTGGATCAACGACTACACCGGCTACATGTCGATCGGCTACGACACCCGCAAGGTCGAGACGCTCACGACGGTCGCCCGACCTGCTGGACCCCAAGTACAAGGGCATGATCGCCCTCAACGGCGACCCACCCAAGGCGTCCGCGCGGCTTCAACGGCGTCATGATGGCCTCGCTGGCCAACGGCGGCTCCGCTGACAACATCGCAGCCCGGCGTCGACTTCTTCAAGCAGCTCTCCGAGGCGGCAACTTCCTGCCCGTGGACCCGACCCCGGCCACGATCACCTCGGGCCAGACCCCGATCGTCATCGACTGGCTGTACAACAACGCCTCCCAGATCGGCTCCCAGTCCAAGACGGGCGTGGACTGGAAGGTCGTCGTCCCCGCGGACGCGCCCCCGGTCTCCTCGTTCTACATGGCGACGATCAACAAGGACGCCGCCCACCCGGCCGCCGCCCGCTGCTGGGTCGAGTACCTCTTCTCGGACGCCGGCCAGAACACCTGGCTCAAGGGCTTCGCGACGCCCGTCCGCCTTGCTGCGATGCAGGCGGCCGGAACGGCTGACCAGGAGGCCGTCGCCGCGCTCGGCGCGCCGGCGACCGCGCCGGTGCAGCTGACCGCGGAGCAGATCGACGCGGCCAAGGTGCTCCTGACCGACCCGACCAGCGGCTGGAACTTCATCACGCATCCAGCTAGCCACGGATCCCGTCTGAGCGCGGAGGTGCCCGCATGACCGTATCCACGGTCGGCGTGCCCGCCCCCTCGGAGCTGCCCGCGGCCGGCCCCGCCTCGGCGGGGCCGGCCGCAGCCTCCGCAGGAGGGCCGGGAACTACGTCGCCCTCGTCCCGTTCCACGCATACCTCGGGCTGTTCCTGATCTTCCCGACGGTGGTGGTCCTGGTCGGCGCGTTGACGACCACCGAGGGCCAGCTCACGCTCGACAACTTCCGTGCGGTCTTCATCGACGCCCTCGTTCGTCGACTCCTTCGTCAAGTCGATCCAGCTCTCGGCCAGTCACCGCACTGCTCGGGGCCGTCGTCGGCGGCCTGCTGGCGTGGGCCGTCGCGCGCGGCGAACCCGAACGGCACCCAGCGCCGTGCTGATCGTCTCGGTCTCAGGCGTCCTGGCGCAGTTCGGTGGCGTCATGCTGACGTTCGCCTTCCTGGCGACCATCGGCTACGAGGGCATGCTGACGCTGCTCCTCAACGACATCCTTCAACGTCAAGCTGGACATGTCGTGGGTGTACTCCATGACCGGCCTGATCCTGCTCTACTCCTTCTTCCAGATCCCGCTGATGCTGATCGTGTTCCTGCCCTCCATGGACAGCCTGCGCCAGGAGTGGTACGACGCCTCGGCCAGCCTTGGCGGCAGTCCCTGGTCGTTCTGGCGGCACGTTGGCGGCCCGATCCTCACCCCGAGCTTCCTGGGCGCCCTGCTGCTGCTCTTCACCAACGCCTTCGCCGCCTACGCCACCGCGCAGGCCCTGATCAGCCAGGGGTGCGGGCTCATCACCCAGCAGATCTCGTGCCAGATGACGAGCGAGGTCGTGCTTGGCCAGGAGAACGTGGGCAAGGCACTCGCGCTGGGCATGATCATCGTCGTCGTCGGTGGTGATGCTGCTGTACGCCTACATCCAGCGGCGCGCCTCGAGGTGGGTCAAGTGAGCGGCGTCGGTCAACACCCAGATGGGCGCTGCCGCCCCCGAGGGCGGCGCGCTCCTGGCCAAGCCACCGAGGGGCGGCAGGCGCCGCCGGACATCGCGTCGCCAGCGATCGTGCGCTACCTGGTCCTCATCCTCGTGCGTGGGCTACCTGATCGGCCCGCTGTTCGCGTCACTCGAGTTCGCGACGCGCGGGAACTACGACAAGGCCACCGGGACCTTCGGACGCACCCTCGAGGCCTTCGCATCGATCCTGAGCTATCCGAACCTCGTCGAGAGCATCATCGTCGACGCTGCAGATCGCGCGCGCTGACGGTGTTCGGGATGCTCCTGCTGCTCGTCCCGACGATGGTCTGGACCGTGGTCCGCGTGCCCCGGATGCGGCGAGTCGTCGAGTTCCTGTGCCTGCTGCCGCTGGCGATCCCGGCGATCGTGATCGTGGTGGGCATCGCGCCCATCTACCGCTGGCTCGGCCAGAACCTCGGCGCCGTTGGCGCATCACCGCTCACGCTCGCCCTGATCAACATCATCCTGGTGCTGCCGTACTCGTACCGCGCCATCGACTCCGGCCTGCGCGGGCTGGACACGGCGACGCTCGCCGACGCGGCGCGAAGCCTGGGTGCCGGCTGGCCTCGAGCGATCTTCCAGGTCATCGTGCCGAACATCCGCGGCTGGCGTCCTCTCCGCCTCGGTGCTCGCCATCGCCCTGGTGCTCGGCGAGTTCACGATCTCGTCGCTGCTCTCGTTCAACACCGTCCAGGTGGTCATCTACCTGCTGGGCAAGCGTGACGCCTACGTGGCGGTTGCGGTCTCACTGGCCGCCCTGTTCTTCGCATTCGTCCTGCTGTTCGCCATTTCCCGGTTCGCCCCAGGGGCCGGAAGTCGCACCCAACGAGTCGTCGAGGAGCCCGTTGCATGACCGCCACGACCTCTGACCCCACCGCCGGCAGCCATGGCGTTGCCGTCGTCTTCGACCAGCTGCACCGCTGGTACGGCCCGGTCCACGCGCTCGACGGGCTGTCCATCGACATCGCGCCGGGCGAGCTGATCGCCCTGCTCGGGCCGTCGGGTGCGGCAAGACCACCGCGCTGCGTGCGCTGGGCGGCCTCGACGAGCTCGATGCGGGCCGGATCCTCGTCGGCGGCAAGGACATCACCGGCGTCCCGACGAACAAGCGCAACATGGGGATCGTCTTCCAGGCCTACAGCCTGTTCCCCAACATGACCGCGCGCGACAACGTCGCGTATGGCCTCCGGCTTCGAGGCATGGACAAGAAGGCGCGCAACAAGAAGGCCGAGGAGACGCTCGACCTGGTCGGCCTCGCCGTGCAGGCCAATCGCTACCCGCACCAGATGTCGGGCGGCCAGCAGCAGCGGGTGGCGCTCGCGCGCGCCCTGGCCATCGAGCCGAGCGTGCTGCTCCTCGACGAGCCGTTGTCCGCGCTCGACGCCAAGGTCCGGCGCCAGCTCCGCGAGGAGATTCGACGGATCCAGATCATGGTCGGCATCACCACCCTGTTCGTGACCCACGACCAGGAGGAGGCGCTGGCCATGGGCGACCGCGTGGGCGTCATGTCGGCTGGTCGCCTGGAGCAGATCGCTCCGCCGGCCGAGCTGTACGACCGGCCGCAGACCCGGTTCGTGGCCGAGTTCGTGGGGCTCACCAACCGCATCCCGGCACGCACCGACGGCACCGACGTGGAGGTGCTGGGCCGACGCATCGCGCTGCTCCCCGGCTCCAGCGATCGCGGCGACGTCCACGCGCTCGTCCGGCCGGAGAACGTCCGGGTCACCCCGACGGAGAACGGCACAGGCCGGGTCCTTGCGGTCAGCTTCCTGGGCTCGCTGTGCCGCGCCCAGGTGGCGCTGCCCGACGAGACGCTCGTGGTTGCCCAGATGTCCGCGTCCGATTCCGTGGGGCTCTACCCCGGCATCGCGGTCGACCTGGCCGTGGCGCCGCGCCAGTGTTCGTCGTCGCCAACTAGTCGTTCTCGCTCCGCGCCGCACTGTCGTCGTCGTCGCCCAAGGTTGCTTCACCGATGTCTCCTCGTGGACCCTTCCTTGATCCGCCACATCACCGAGCCCGCCCGCACCATCGACGTCATCCACGAGACGGACGTCCTGGTCGTGGGCAGCGGCCCCGGTGGTCTTGGTGCGGCGCTTGGCGCGGCGCGGGCCGGCGCCCGGACGACCCTGGTCGAGCGGCACGGCTGCTTCGGCGGCAACATCACCGCGGTCGGCGTCGAGACCTTCGCCTGGTACCGGCGCAAGGAGACCGTGGACAGCGTCGGCGTGGGCGCCGAGATCGAGGCGCGCGCCCGGGCGGCAGGCGCCACCACGGACGAGTCCCAGTCGACCAGCCAGGCCCTCGACGCGGACCGGTTCAAGGTCGTCGCTGACACCCTGGTCGAGGAGAACGGGATCCACCCGATGCTCCACCGCATGTTCGTCGCCCCGATCATCGAGGACGGCGTCCTGCGCGGCGTGATCACCGAGAGCAAGTCCGGCCGCGAGGCCATCCTCGCCAAGCGCGTCGTGGACGCGACCGGCGACGCGGACGTCGCTGCGCGCTCCGGCGCCGCGGTCCGCATGGCGCCGCCCGAGGAGCGGCTGTCGGTCTCGGTCCTGTTCTCGATGACCGGCGTGAACAAGCGGCGCTACCTCGAGGGCATCGCGGCCGACGCGCCAACCTACAGCGACTGGTCCGGCAACTCCGCCTGGAACACCAGACCGACGGCAAGGAGGACAGCCTCTTCTCGCCGTTCCTGCGCAAGCCGTTCAGCAAGGCCGTGGAGGCCGGCCTCATCCCGTCCGACCTCGTCACGATGGCCGGCACCTACGGCGCCATGCACGACACCGGCGACCTCACCTACCTCAACCTGGTCCACATCGACGGGGTGGACGCGACCAGCGCGGACGAGCTGTGCCGCGCCGAGATCGAGGGCCGCAGGCAGGCGATGCACGCGATCGAGGCGCTCCGCCGGTTCCAGCCCGGCTGCGAGGACGCGACGCTGCGCAACTTCGGGATGACCCTGGGCGTGCGGGACACGCGCAAGATCGACGCGCGCTACAACCTCACCGAGGACGACGTGCGGGGCCAGGCCCGGTTCGAGGACTCGATCGGGATCTTCCCGGAGTTCATCGACGGCTACGGCGTGCTGATCCTGCCGACGACCGGGCGCTACTTCCACGTGCCGTACGGCGCGCTCGTCCCCAAGGGTGTGTCGAACCTGCTGGTCGCGGGCCGCAGCATCGGCGGCGACAAGATCAGCCACGCCGCGGTGCGCTCGATGATGTGCTGCACGGTGAGCGGCCAGGGCGCCGGCGTGGGCGCGGCAGTCTCGATCCGCGAGGGCGTCGCGTCCGAGGACGTGCCGATCGCCAAGGTCCGCGCGGAGCTCGCCCGCCAGGGCGTCCGCCTGGACTGACCGGACACGCACCTCGATGGACGACCTGGCCGCGACCCTGTCGGCGCTGGGCAGCCTCGCGCTCATCGGCTGGATCGTCATCGCCGTCATCCAGCTGCGGCTGCAGTACCTCCAGCGGCGCGAGGACACCGTGCTGCGCCTGTACGAGCCGCTCCTGTCCGAGCCGCTGGCGCGGGCCTACTGGCGGGTGCAGACCTGGCCCTCGCCGGGACCACGCCGCGTTCCAGGCCGAGGCCACGGAGGATGACTGGGTCGCGTTCGACCAGGTGGCCACCTTCTACGACACGATGGGCATCCTGCACCACCGTGGTGTGGCGAGCCTGTCCCTGCTCGATGAGCTGCTCACCTCCTCGATCTTCGAGGCGTGGGACGCCTGCGCGGACATCGTCCGCGGTGAGCGCGAGCGGACCGGCACGCCCCAGAAGTACGCCGCCTTCGAGCGCCTCGTCAGCTTGCTGGAGGCGCGTCTCGCGGCGCGGGGCGAGCCGTCGGCCCGGCCACCTGGGGAGGGGCACGACGGCGCCTGACCGGAGGGCCCGTTCGCCCGAGGCCTGGACCAGGGTGTGCGCCAGGCGGTCCTCGTCGAGTTCGAAGCCGAGCCCCGGCCGTTCGTCGAGCACGATCACGCCGTCCGCATCGATGTCGACCGGCCTCGTCATCGGATAGTCCCGGCGCTCGAGGGTCCAGCCCGGCGGATCGTACGGGAACTCGACATAGGGTGAGCCGGCGAGACCAGCCGCCAGGTGGATGTTGGCCAGTGTGCCGATGCCGATCGTCCACGCATGCGGCGTGAACATGAGGTGGTTCTCCTGCGCCATGATGGCGACGCGGCGCAGGCCCGAGATGCCGCCGCACCAGGTGACGTCGGGCTGCAGGACATCGAGGCAGCGACGCTGGATGAGGTTCTGGAACTCGTAGACCTCGAGGTTGCCCTCGCCACCCGCGATGCGGAGATCGGTGCTCTGCCGCAGCGCCGCCATCCCCTCGATGTCACCGCGATGGAGCGGCTCCTCCATCCAGTAGACGCCGAGGTCCTCCAGGGCCCTGGCCACGACGAGCGCGTCCTTCAACTGCCACGGCAGCTGGATGTCCCACGGCATGCGCCAGCCCTGGTTGCAGTCGACCATGAGCTCGAGACGATCCCCGACGCGACGGCGCACCGCTTCGACCACCGCAACGTCGTCCCGCCAGTCATGACGCCCGAAGCGGATCTTCATGGCCTTGAACCCGCGTGAGATGTAGAACTCGGCCAGTTCCACCGTCTCGTCGGCAGTGCGGAGGGAGCCCGTCGACGCGTAGGCAGTGCAGCGATCGCTCAGGCCGCCAAGCATCTTCCAGACGGGCTGCCCGGTGATCTTGCCCGCCAGGTCCCAGAGGGCGATGTCGACCGGCCAGGGACGACCGAAGTAGAAGTTGAGGTTGTCAAGGACTCGGTAGTGGCGCTCGAGCGCGAGCGGGTCCTGGCCGACGAACAGTCCCTCGTGCCCCTCGAAGCCGCGCATCGTGTACCCGGCTCCAATGCCCGTGATGCCCTCGTCGGTCGTCACCCGCACCAATGACATGGGGTGGCTTGTCTTCGGTCGAGAGTCGAACGACGCCGCGTACGGAGGATCGAGCGTCAGGCTGTGGTGCGTGATGGTGATCGATGTGATCTTCACGAGTGCCCTACCTCGCCCTACCGGCTGGCTGCCTCCACTGCACGGTGCATCTGCCCCAAAGTTCCCTCGAGCATGGTCGCAAGCTCCCGGTACGCCCCCTCGTTGATGGTCGTGTAGACCCTGTGGTTGTCCGGGTCAGGGGTGTACTCGACCTGCTGGTGGACCATGGCGCCGACGGCCTCGGCGAAGTCGGCATAGGTCCCCGTGGCCACGGCCACGCTGATGGCCGCCCCCAGGGCCGCAGCTCCGTTGACCTCGTTGCGCACGGTCCTGATGCCGAACACATCGGCCACGATCTGCATGAACAGGGGGCTGTTCGATCCCCCGCCACAGACGATCAGCTTGTCCTGGACGACCCCGATGTCCCGGTTCATGGCGTCCAGGTTGTTCTTCATGCGCATCGCGATCGCTTCCATGATCGACCGGTACATGTGGCCCCGCGTGTGCCGCTGATCGAAGCCGATCATGACGCCCTTCTTGTGCAGCTGGGTCGCCGGGGCAAGCCAGTCGGGAACGGTCAGGAGGCCATCGGAGCCGGCGGGCACCTGGGCAGCCTCCTCCTCGAGCAACTCCTCGGCACGGCGACCCGTCTCGAGCGCGCGCCGCTCAAGGTCCTCGCCGAAGAGGCTCTTGAACCAGGAGATATGCCACATGCCGCCCCGAATGCCCGTGCTCTCATACAGGTACCGGAACGGGATGCTGGACAGGTTGGTGAAGAAGCTGTCGGTATCGGGCAGATTGCGATCGCCCGCGACCATCGACGTGATGTAGGTGCCCAGGGACAGCAGGGCAACGCGAGGCTCGATCAGCCCTGACCCGAGGGCCTCCACGGCCTTGTCGTTGGCGGTAGCGACCACGGGGATGCCTTCCGGCAGCCCCGTCTCTCGCGCCGCCGCGGCGGATACGTGCCCGAGGATGTCCCCGGGCAGGCCCATGTCCAGAAGCTTGGCCCTGGGAATCCTGAATGCCGAAAGGACCTCCGGATCCTCGGACCAGCTCCAGGTGTCCATGTCGGTCGGGAACTGGTACTGGTAGGAGTTGGCGATCGTGTCCTTCAGCTCGCCGGTGAGCCGGAACGTCAGGTAGCCCGAGGTCGACCCGGTGTAGCCGATAGCCGGATCATCCTCGAACGGCACGTACGCCCGCACGTCCATCCAGCTCATGACCGGCGCGGCGAGCGAGCCGTTGTTCCTGAGGAACACCCGGCAGCAGCGGATCGAGCACAGGCCGATCCCCTTGATGTCAGACACGTCCCCGGTGAACGAGGCCATGAGTTCCTGGAGCGCTGCCTTGGTGCTGTCCCACAGATCGTCGTCGGGATGCTCGACCCAGCCCGGCTGCCGAGACAGCATGGGCTTCAGGGGCTGGCTCGCGCTGAGGAGGACCTCCCCCCTCTGGTTGATCATCGAGACTTTGGTGCTCTGGGTGCCGCTGTCGACACCGAGGAAGTACACATCCCGCTTGCTTGTCATCGCGGCCTTCCTGTGCCTTGGATTCAGGTGGTTGGAGGTTGAGACTGCGTCGCCAAGCTGGGCTCAGCGCATCAGGTAGCCGCCGTCGACGGTCAGGACGATGCCGTTCACGTAGTTCGAGGCATCACTGGCCAGGAAGACGCACGCGCCCATGAGATCAGCGGTGTCGCCCCAGCGATTCGCGGGAATGTGCGCGAGGATCGTGGCATTGCGCTGCGGGTCACTGCGCGTCTTCTCCGTCAGCCTGGTGGCGAAGTAGCCGGGAGCGATGGCATTGACCTGGACGTTGAACTGCGCCAGCTCATCGCACAGTGCCTTGGTCAACCCGACGATCCCGTGCTTGGTGGCGGCATAGGCCGGAGACCACTGCCCGCCAAGGAACGAGTACAGCGAGGCGATGTTGATGATCTTGCCGCGCTGCTGCTTGATCATGTGCTTGCAGGCCTCGTGGGACATCTCGAAGGCGGCAGTCAGGTTGACGGCCACCATCTTGTCCCACTCCGTGCGCGTGAACTTGGTGACGTCCTCGATGTTGATCGAGATGCCGGCGCAGTTGACGAGGATGTCGATGCTGCCCCAAGCGGCCACACAGGCGTCGACGGCCCGCTTGGGCTCGCCATCAGCCGTGATGTCCCCGTACAGATGCCGGTACTGGACGCCGCAGTCCTCGACCAACTGCTTCGTCTCGCCGTCCTCCTCGACCAGGCTGATGGCGAGGACATTGGCCCCGCCTCTGGCAAGGGCCACGGAGAACGCCTGCCCGAGGCCGCTGTTGCCTCCGGTCACGAGCGCATTCCTGCCCTTGAGGGAGAAGGTGCCCAGCGAGAAGTCCGTGACGTTCATCATCGATCTCCAGGATGCTGCGTGGTGGAGGCTTCAATCCGGTCGAGAAGCGCTTCGACAAACGCCCGGCCGTCCCCCTCGACGACGATGTCCGAGATGCTGCAGATCGGGGCGTCCCGGTCCTGGTTGACCGAGATGACGTACTCGGCGTTCCGCATCCCCGCGACGTGCGCGGACGATCCCGAGATGCCGATGGCGACGTACAGCCGGGGACGCACCGTCCTCCCCGATTGGCCGACCTGGATCTCCCGTGGAGCAGCGCCCGAGTCCACGGCCTTGCGACTGGCGGCAACCATGCCGTTGAGCGCCGTGGCGAGGCGTCGGAGAAGGTCGAAGTCCCCGATGGCGCCACCGCCACCGGAGACGAGGACGGCGCTGTCGCGGATGTCGTGGAGCGGCGACCGATCCCTGCGCTCGATCAGGCGGACGTCGCATGTGCTGCCCTGCACGTCGATGTCGACGACCTCCGCGGTCTTCGCGACCGGGTCCTGATCGCTGAACACCCTGGGCCGCACGGTCATCATCGCGGGTCCACCCCCGCGGCCGACGATCGTGGCCAGCGCGCGTCCGCTGAACGCCGGCCGGACCATCGAGATGCCGTCGCCGTCAGCGCTGACGCCCGTGACATCCGCGACCAGTCCGGCACGCAGTCGCATGGCCGCGCGGGGCGCGATCATCCGGCCCCAGTGGGTGCCCGGCACCACGATCGCATCAAAGCCAAACGTCTGGTGCAGGTCCTCGATGCAGCGCGCAAGCGTGGCCGTGCAGTAGTTCGGGACGGGTCCGCCGCTTTGCCCGGAACACCTGGTCGAACCGGCCGGCAGCGTCTCCGAGTCGCGCGCCGACAGCGAGCGCGTAGGAACGGAAGCCCCGGTCGCCGAACAGCAGCCGGCCGACCGCCAGCAGGCCGATCGAGTCCTCGACCGCATCCTCGTCGATGTACACGAGCATCCGCTTCACGGCTGGAGGAACCCCTTCTGCTCCAGCCAGCGGACCACCTGGGAGACGCCCTCCGGGTCCGCGCGGAGCCGCAGCGGGTCCTTGGCCTCGAGGGCGTCCGCGTCAAGCCTGCGGATCTGGGTGAGCGAGCCGCGGAGGCCCAGGTCCGCCTCGTCCAGACCGAGGTCGCCGGCCCCGAGCACCGCAACCTGACCTGACACGTCCCGGTCCAGGTCCTCGTACCGGATGGGGGGCAGCTTGCGTCGAGGGTCGTACTGGAACCCGAGCACCGCGGGAAGCGCGATGGAGAAGCGCATCAGCGCCGCCTCCGCATCGACATCCACCACCGCCCGGTGCTCGCGGAGGTCGAGGTCGACGACGGAGCTGACGCCGACCATGAGCGGGAGCCCCAGGGACTCGGCGACCTGGGCCGGCACCTGGCCCGTGCCGCTGTCGAGCGTGCGGGTGCCACAGAACACGCAGTCGAAGTCCTGCGTGGCGAGGTAGTGCGCCAGCACCCTGCTCGTCGCCCAGGTGTCGCTCCCGGCAAGGCGCGGATCGGTGATCAGCGTGGCCCGGTCGACCCCGCGGCGGACGAGATCCTCGAGGTGCGGCAGCGCCCCCCGAGGAGCCATGCTCAAGGTCTCGATGTGCTCGACACCTGCGACTCGCCGAAGCTCGAGCGCCGCGACCGTGGCGGTCGCGTCCTCGGGGTTGGGCATCAGGCGCACATGCTCGCGGACGAGGACGTTCCGTTCGCGGTCATACCGGAGCTGGTCCACATCGGGCACCAGCTTCACCAGGCACAGGATTCTCACGAGCCCGATCCCGACCGGCGAGGCGTTGCCGGCGAAGCCGGCGACCCGGACGACGCTCGTGCCGCCACCGCGGGTCGCATCAGCGAGGGTGCAGCCGCGTCGCACGCACCGGCGAGGGTCACTTCTGGAACCGGGCGCCCTCTTCCTGGTAGAAGATGGTGCCGAAGTTCATGATCCCGTTGGGGTCGAACGCCTCCTTCAGCTTCTCGAGCATGTAGTAGGCCGACCCGTGCTCCTCCCTGGTCCACTCGTTCCGGAACTTCCCGATGCCATGGTGGTGGCACATGGAACCGCCGAGCTTGAGGGTCTCCTCGACGATGATCCGCTGGATCGGGTGGTGGTACACCCGCATCTCATCCTCGGGTGCGCAGTTGATCGCGTAGTTGTAGACGAAGTACATGTTCGTGCCGTTGATGTAGCTGTGCGAGGAGTGGCCACCCAGCATCGTCAGGTCGTGAGCCCTCGGGAACTCGGCCCGCACGCGGCTGATGACGCTGTCGTACAGGACTGGGACCGTTTCCCAATCGGCCGAGACCTCCGTGGTGAACCCGGCATGGGAATCGCCCTCGATCATCCCCTGGAACTCGTCGTCGATGTCCTTCTGGGACCAGTTGAGGTTCGCGAACCAGGAGGCGATCAGGCTGCTGTCCACCTGCTCGAGGATGCCGTCGCGGAACCTCTCGACCGCCTCCTCGATGCCGGCGGAGGTGGCCTCCACGATGCCCTTGTTCCCTTCGGCCATGAACAGGAGGACGCACTTGCCCTTGTGGAAGTGGTAGAAGTGCTGCCGAGCATCCTCCTCGGAGTAGACGCGGGCGACGGAGGGCCGGTACCCGTTGACCATGACCTCTCGAAGCACCTTGATCCCGCTTGCCACATCCTTGATGAGGTAGCCGAAGAAGGCGTTGTTCTCGGGGAAGTGCCGGAAGAGCTTGACGGTCACCTCGGTGATGTAGCAGAGGGCACCTTCGTTGCCGATCGCGATGTGGCGGATGTCGGGGCCGCCAGAGCGGCGGGGCACGTTCTTGATCCGCGACACGTGGCCGTCCGGGAACACGCACTCCAGGCCGACGACCATGTCCTCGATGCCGCCATACAGCGTTGAGAACTGGCCGATGCTGCGGGTGGCGACCAGGCCGCCGAACTTGGCGACCGGCTTGGACTGGGGCGAGTGCCCCGTGGTCAGGCCTCGCTTGTTGAGCTCATCCTCCAGCGCCTGCAGGGTGACGCCCGCCTCGACCGTGGCCTGCATGTTGTACTCGTCGATCTTGACGATCCGATTGAGATCCCGGGCGTCCACGACCAGCGTGGTGTCTTTCCAGTTCTCCAGCCCGCCCTCCGTGGCGGTCTTCCCGGCTCGCGGAATGACGTTGATGCCATGCTCGTTGCACATGGCCAGCAGCCGTGCCACGTCCGCCGTCGTCCTGGGGTAGACGATCGCCACGGGCATCGGCACGTCGAGGACCTTCCTGGCCTTCGCGTACTTCTTGTAGCGATCCGCCGAGGCGTCGTAGAGGTCATCGGGGGCCGTGTTGATCTGACTGGCCGGCAGCACCCCAGACACCAGCCCGAGAACCGTGTTCCTGTCCATGGCGTCTGCTCCCATCGAACTCCAGTTGGGGTGTCAGTGGCCGGGCATGGCGAGTGGCCCGCCTGACCCTGCAGGTCCCGTCGCATCGACCCAAACCAGCAGAAAATTTTCGCTCGATTGCCATATGCTACGTCTATCCTAGAGAATTTTCCGTGAGAGCGCGCACGATGTTCAACATAGACACGACGCGGCTGACCCCCCTCGATCGCAGGATCGTCGACGAACTCGTGGCCCATGCACGGCAACACCCGCCGTTCCGGATCGCGGAGGCTGCGGAGATCTGCGGCTGCTCAATCTCGCAGGTGTCAAAGGCCATCCGGAAGGCCGGGTTCAGCGGCTACAAGCACTTCCTCCGGGTCCTCTATGCGGGCGAGCAGCCGCGTGAGCCGGCCCTGGACGAGCTCGAGCGCCTCAAGCGGGTCATCGAGGAGTTCGACATCGCGGCGGTCGAGGAGTTCGCGAGCCTCATCGAGGAGCACGAGCGGATCATCCTGTTCGGCTATGGACCCTCCCTGATCTGCGCCCAGTACTTCGAGTACAAGCTGCGCTTCAGCTCCACCGCCTTCGTCACCACCGCCCCGGACGAGGAATTCGGCGCGGAGTCTGCTGGAACAGGCAAGCCTGCTCGTCATCTTCACAGCGACCGGCCAGTACCGTTCCTTCGGAAGCCTCGCCCAGGAGGCCAGCGCCAAGGGCGCCGATGTTGTGGTGGTCTCGGAGGAGTTCAATCCGCTGCTGCTGGACATCTGCGAGCGGTACTTCGTCCTGACCCGTCACACGCAGCCCGACACCCTGAAACCGCACGAGAAGACCCGGACGGTGTTCTTCATCTTCCTCGAGGAGGTCATCGCGAGGTTCCAGCGCAGGAGAGCCCAGGGCCGTGAGTGAGTTGCGGGCCGCGTCCCTGGGAGTCGATAACGGGTGCATGAACGCAGGCAGGCGGCCGGCGATGCCGGATCATCAAGAACCGAGCTGAGAGGACCACGTACAGATGACCATGCGGATCGGGTTCGTCGGGCTGGGCAGCCTGGGACGCCACCTCGCCACGAGCCTGGTGCAGGCCGGGTTCCAGGTGACCGTCTTCGACGACGAACGAGGCCGCCGTGGCGGACCTTGTCGCCGTCGGGGCGGCCGGCGCCGCATCCGCGGCCGACGTGGCCCGTGCATCCGACACCGTCATCACCTGCCTGCCTTCGCCGGAGATCGTCACGCAGGTGGTCGCGGGGCCGTCGGGCATCCTCGAGGGGCTCGCGCCCGGCGGCACCTGGATCGACATGAGCACCAACGACCTGCACGAGCTGCAGCGCCTGGCGGCGGTCGCGGCGGAGCGGGGCATCGCCACCCTCGAGGCCCCGGTGACCGGCGGCGTCCACCGCGCGGCGGCCGGGATGATCACGCGTGCTCGTCGGCGGTGACGAGGCGGTCTTCCAGGCGCACCTCCCTGCGTTCGAGGCGATGGGCGGGAAGATCTTCTACATCGGCGCGCTCGGGCAGGCGTCGGTGATCAAGGTCATCACCAACATGCTCGCGTTCATCCACCTCGTGGCGGACGGCGAGGCCCTCATGCTGGCCAAGCGCGGCGGCGTCGATCTCGGCCTTGCGTGGGAGGTCATCAAGGCGAGCTCGGGCAACAGCTTCGTCCACGAGACCGAGGGCCAGCTGATCCTCAACGGCAGCTACAACATCAACTTCACGATGGACCTCGCCCGCAAGGACCTGCACCTCGCGCACATGATGGGTCGCGAGTTCGGCGTGCCGCTCGAGCTTGCGAGCGTCACCGAGCAGATCTTCGCCCGCGCCCGGGCGACCTACGGCGGGAGCGCGCAGTCGCCGTTGGTGGTCAAGATGCTCGAGGAGGCGGTCGGCACCGACCTGCGTGCGCCAGGCTTCCCGGCGGAGCTGGCTCCGGAGTGACCGCGGCGCGGGGGCAGAACGGCGACCGTGGCGCAGGACGCCGGCCACCGGATCGGGCAGGGCGGCCGCTGCCGGCCTCAGAGCGGGACGGCGCCGTGCTCCACGGTGAGGGCGACGATGTCGGCGGCGGGCACGTCCCGTGAGGCGACGCCACGCTGGACGGCGAGCGCCGCCGCCGCGCCCATCGCCTGGCCCATCGCCATGCAGGTGCACTGGGCCCGGATCCCCGCGAACGCGATCCGGTTCGCGGACACGTTCCGACCGGCCACCGTGAGGCGCCGCGACCCCTTGGGGATCAGGGCCCGGAACGGGACCGTCGGAATGGTGTCCGGGTCGTCGATGAACGAGACCTCGCAGCCGATCGCCTGGCTGTGCAGGTCGATGTAGTTGAAGGCGTTGCACGACCTTGTCCGCGAAGTCGGTCGCCTGCACGAAGTCGTCGCTGACCACGGTGTACTCGCCGACGGTGTGGTACGTCTCGCGGGCCAGCGCGTACGGCGCCATGTAGGCGAGGTACGCGCGCTCGCGCCCGGGATGCACTCGCGCACGAACCGGAACATGCGCAGCATCCGCTCGCGGCCTTCGATGTCGGCTTTCGTCTGCCCGTCCGCGTCCGAGGTGTCCGCGTCGTAGACGTGGGTGGCGTTGTGCCCGCCGTGCTGCAGGTAGTACAGGAACGGCTCCATGTTGGCGTACGCCCAGTCGCCCTTCCGGAGCCGGCCGGCGGCCAGCGCCTCCTCGTACAGCGCCTGGACCTCGGACTTCCAGAGCTGCTCGTGCTCGATGCCCTTGATCTGGTACTGGAGCGTGCCGGGCTGGGACACCGTCGACCGGGTCACCGCGAGTCCGAGGATGCGCACGACGTCGGAATCGCCGGGCAGTCGATGATCTCCCGGCAGCGGGTCACGCGCCGCACGCCGCGGCCGAGGGACACGACCTCCCACCAGTCGCCGTCGGCGCTGACCTCGGCGACGAACTCGTGGTAGTGGAGGACGACGCCCGCGCCGACCGCCTCGGCCTCGGCGATCGACGCGTAGACCGGGACGTTGATGTAGCTGTAGTAGCCGGGCGTCTCCACGGGTCGGCGCTGGCGGTAGTCGGGGACCGGGAGGCCCTCGATCTCCTTGGACTTCACGTACAGCTCCCAGGGGATCCCCTGGACCACCGGCCCGCGCGGCGTGAAGAAGTGGTTGGGCATCTACACGCCGCCCGCGGTCATGGTGCCGCCGAGCATCGACCCCGCCTCGATGACCGACGTGATCACGCCGGCACGGGCCGCCTGGAGGGCGGCGATGTGCCCGGCCGTGCCGCCACCCACGACCACGACATCGACGGTCTCGGTACTGTCTTCATGGCGCCATTGTGGCCCGTCGCGGGCGCGCGGGCGGACCGGATCGGCTAGCCGAAGAGCTTCTGGACCTCGCGCAGGGCGGCCGCCAGCGCGTCGATGTCGGCCTTCGTCGTGTAGACCTGGAACGAGGCCCGGGCCGTGGCGGCGAGGTCGAGGCGCTCGTGGAGCGGCATCGTGCAGTGGTGGCCGGCCCGGATCGCGACGCCGAAGCGGTCGAGCACCTGGGCGACGTCGTGCGGGTGGATGCCGGGCAGGTTGAACGGGATGACGCCGCCGCGCTGGTCGGCGGGCGGCCCGTAGAGCTCGATCCCGGGGACCTCGCGCGGGAGCATCTCGAGCGCGTACGCGACCAGCTCCTGCTCGTGGGCGGCCAGCCGGTCCATCCCCAGCTCGAGGAGGTAGTCCGCGGCCGCACCGAGGCCGATCTGGGCGCTGATGTCCGGCGTGCCGGCCTCGAACTTCCAGGGGATGCTCGTTCCACTCGGACCGGCGCAGGTGGACCTCGCGGATCATGTCGCCGCCGCCCATGAACGGCGGCATGGCCTCGAGCAGCTCGCGGCGACCCCACAGCGACGCCGGAGCCGGTGGGCGCGAGCGCCTTGTGGCCGCGAGAACACGTAGAAGTCGCAGCCGATGTCGACCACGTCCACCGGCAGGTGCGGCACCGCCTGGGCGCCGTCGACCAGCACGAGCGCGCCGGCCTCGTGGGCCATGCGCGTCATCTCCTTGACCGGGTTGATCGTGCCCAGCGTGTTCGACACGTGGGTGAACGCGACCAGCTTGGGCCGGAGGCGCAGCAGCACCTCGTAGACGTCGAGGCGCAGCAGCCCGTCGTCGGTGATCGGGATGAACTCGAGGTCCCCGTCCTTCTCCTGGGCGAGGATCTGCCAGGGCACCAGGTTCGCGTGGTGCTCCATCTCGGTCAGGATGATCGCGTCGCCCCGCTCGATGTGGCGGCGCCCCCAGGAGTACGCGACCAGGTTGATCGCCTCGGTCGCGTTCCGGGTCCAGATGATCGTGCTCGGGTCGGGCGCTCCGATCAGGCGCGCGACCTTCTCCCGGGCACCCTCGTACGCGGCGGTCGCGCGCTCGCTGAGCTGGTAGATCCCGCGGTGGACGTTCGCGTTGTCGTGGCGGTAGTAGGCGTCCATCGCCTCGATCACCGCCAGGGGCTTCTGCGAGGTCGCGGCGGAGTCGAGGTACACCAGCGGGTGCCCGAAGACCTCCTGGTCCAGGATCGGGAAGTCCGCCTTGAGCGAGGCCGGATCGAGCGGGGTGCGGGCGCGCTGCAGCTCGGTGGTCATCGGTGGGTCCCTCGGTCCTTCGCGGCTGCCGTGGTGCCTGCTACCGGCCGGCGCCGGCGGCCTCGGGCTCGAGCGGGACCGTGAGCGCCTCGTCGGGGACGCCGAGGTCCGTGCCGTTCTCGCGCAGGATCGGGCCGTAGCCCTCCTCCTCGAGGCGCAGGGCCAGGTCCTTGCCGCCCGACGTCACGATCCGGCCGGCGGCCAGGACGTGGACGACGTCGGGGGTGATGTAGTTGAGCAGCCGCTGGTAGTGCGTGATCAGCAGCACGCCCATGTCCGGGTTCAGCTGGGCGTTGACGCCCTCGGCCACGATGCGCAGCGCGTCGATGTCGAGGCCCGAGTCCGTCTCGTCGAGGATCGCGAACTCCGGCTCCAGCATCGCCATCTGGAGCATCTCGAGGCGCTTCTTCTCGCCGCCGCTGAAGCCGTCGTTGACGTAGCGGGCCGCAAAGGCGTCGTCCATCTTGAGCAGCGCCATCTTCGCCCGCATCCGCTTGCGGAACTCGAGCATGGAGACGCCGCCCTTGATGGCGTCGGTGGGATCCACGTTGGGATCCTTGTCGATGCCCTGGAGCTTCGCATTGAGCGCGCTCCGGACGAAGGAGGCGACGGACAGACCCGGGATGGCGGTCGGGTACTGGAAGGCCAGGAACAGGCCGAGGCGGGCGCGCTTGTCGGCCGACAGGTCGAGCAGGTCGTAGCCCTTCCAGCGGACCTCGCCGCCCAGGACACGTATGCGCCGGGTGGCCCATGAGGGCGTAGGAGAGGGTGGTCTTGCCCGAGCCGTTGGGGCCCATGATCGCGTGGGTCTCACCCTTGCGGATCGTGAGGTTGATCCCCTTGAGGATCTCGAGGTCGGGCTTGGCCGCCGGGGCGACCCGCAGGTCGCGGATCACCAGCTCCCGGTCGTTGGCGTCGGTCACGAAACGGCTCCTGTGAGCGAGGGTTCAATTGACAGGGTTGGGTCCCCCGCCGCGGTACCGGCCGGGGACGTGGCCGGGATCCGCGGGTCGAGGGTGATGTGCGGGACCGGGACGAGGTCCGCGAGGGTGATCGATTCGAGGGTGCCGGCGATGGCATCGCGGACGCGGACCCAGAGGGTGTGCGTCGTGCACCGCGCCGAGCGGGCGCACTCGGCGTGGCCGGGCTCGTCCGAGGCGCAGATCATCGGCGCGATCGGGCCTTCGAGGGCGCGCAGCACCTCGCTCATCCGGATGTCGGATGGCGACGAGGTGAGCTCGTAGCCCCCGCGGGCACCGCGGGTCGAGGTGACGAGGCCTGCGTCCCGGAGGCTCGTGACGAGCTGCTCCAGGTAGGCACGCGGCAGGTCCTCGTCAGCCGCGATCTCGGCGAGGGAGGCGGGACCGGCCCCGTAGCGTCGTCCGAGCTGGACCATCAGGCGCACGCCGTACTCGCCCTTCGTTGAGAAGGCGACGGCGCCGGTTCCGTGGTAGCTCGGTCGATTGCTCAGGGTCGGGTCCTCCGTGGTCGGAGGTTCCCCAGGGGGACGCCCGCGGCACTTGGACAGCGTCCGAGCCGTTCGTGTCGATCGCTCGGGGGTTGCCGGGTGCCGCGCCGGAGAAATCCGACCACTTTCGTCGGATATGAGTCTAGACCCGCCCGCGGGAGTGCGTCAACGAGCACTCGACCGCGTGCGCGATAGCAGACCGAGACCGGCCGGAGACCCGTCGGCGACCGATGCGCGCGTAGCGTGCGCACGCCATCCGGGCACACCATCCGCGCACGCTGGCCGCGCACGCCATCCAGGCACGAACTGCACAGGTCACCAAGCGAGACGGTCCGAATGGCCGTGGCCCCATCGGCTGCGGACGCCTAGGATCGCCAGCGCCGGGGAGGGGTGAGGCGATGGAGTTCCGAGTCCTGGGCCGGATCGAGGCGTCCCAAGACGGAACGCGCTGCCCGGTAGCGGCGGGTCACCAACTGTCCTTGCTCGCCCTCCTCCTGGTGCACGCGAACCGCACGGTCAGGACGGATCGCATCCTCGAGGATCTCTGGGGCGACGAGCCGCCGTCGAGCGGCGCGAAGACCGTCGGCTTCCACGTGTCCCGCTTGCGCGACGCGCTCGCGCCTGATCGGGGTGGCGAGGCGGCGGCCCGCGGCAACGGGCGCGAGGTGGCGGCCCGTGGCGAGGCGGCGGCCGGTGGCAACGGGCGCGGTCCCATCCTCACCGTGGAGGGCGGCTACCTGCTCCGGGTGGATCCGGATTCCGTCGATGCCACGCGCTTCGAGCGGCTCGCGGCCGAGGGACACGCGCTGCTCGCCAGCGATCCGGCCACCGCGGCGGACCGGCTCCGCGCCGCTCTGGGCGAGTGGGACGGACCCGCCTACGTGCAGGTCGCGGACTTCCCGTTCGCCCAGACAGAGGCCACGCGCCTCGACGAGCTCCGTCTCCGGGCGCAGGAGGACGCCTTCGACGCTGCCCTGGCGCTCGGCCGCCAGGATGAGGTGGCAGAAGCGCTCGCAGCGCACGTCGCCACCAACCCGCTGCGCGAGCATCCCCGGGCGACGCTGGTGACCGCCCTCTACCGGACCGGGCGCCAGGCCGAGGCCCTGCGCGTCCTCGCCGACGGGCGCACCACGCTCGCGGACGAGCTCGGGGTCGATCCCGGGCCGGAGCTCCGCCGCCTGGAGACGTGGATCCTCCAGCAGGACGCCCGCCTCGACCACGCGGGAGTCCAGCCCGACCGTGCGATCCGCAATCCGTACAAGGGGCTGCGCCCGTTCGGCGAGGCGGATGCGCCCGATTTCTTCGGCCGCGAGACCATGGTCGACGCGCTCGTCGAGCGGCTGGGCCAGCTGGCCCGCGGCTCGCGGCTGCTCATGCTCATCGGGCCCAGTGGCAGCGGCAAATCGAGTGTCGCCCTGGCTGGGCTCCTCTCGGCCGTTCGTCGAGGCGTCGTCCCGGCGCTCGCCGGAGCGTCGGTCGAGGTCCTGGTGCCAGGGCCGCATCCGCGGCAGGACCTGGCCGCTGCCGTCGAGCGACTGCGCTCGGAGGCAGCGCCGATGGGGTTGCTGGTGGTGGACCAGCTCGACGAGCTCCCGTCCGTGGCCGGAGACGCAGGGACGACCGCGTTCCTGCACGCGCTCGAGGACGCGCTGGCCGCCGAGGGACCGCCGCTGGTCGCGATCGTGACGCTGCGGGCCGATCGGATCGACCTCCCGCTCGCGGTCCCGGGCCTCGCGGAGCGGGTACGGACGGGCACGGAGATCGTGGCCCCGCTGTCGCGGCACGACCTGGAGCGAGCGGTGAGCCGGCCGGCGGAGCGGGTCGGGCTGATGGTGGAGCCGGGCCTGCCCCATGCGATCGCGGCGGACGTGGGCTCACAGCCCGCCGCGCTCCCCCTGCTGCAGGTCGCGCTCACCGAGCTGTTCGAGCGGCGCGATGGCGACCGGCTCACGCGTGCCGCCTACGTCGCGTCGGGCGGCGTGGCGGGCGCGCTCGCAGCCAGGGCCGAGGATGCCTGGGCCGCGCTCGATCGCGGCGACCGCGAGATTGCCCGCCACCTGTTCCTGCACCTCGTCGCCATCACCGACACGGGAGAGCCGGCCGTGCGCCGGCGCTCACGGGCCGACCTCGACCCCTTGGCCGACGACGCCGGCTCCCTCGACCGCGTCCTCGAGGTGCTGGCACGACGGCGTCTGCTGGGGATCGACGTGGATGCGACCTCGGGCGATGCGGTCGTCTCCATCGCCCATGGCGCGCTCCTCACGAACTGGCCGCGCTGTGCGGGCTGGATCCGCGAGGCGCGTGACGACCTCGCCATGCGGCGGCGCCTGGCCGACGCGACCGCGGAGTGGGAGGCTGCCGGACGAGATGCCGGCTTCCTCCTGACCGGCTCCCGCCTCGACCTGTTCGGGGCCTGGGCGTCAACGACGAGCCTGCGCCTCGACCCGCACGAGCGGGCCCTGCTGGACGCGAGCCTGGCCGACCGCCGGGCGGCCGAGGAGGCGGAGCGTGCCCGAGCGGAACGCGAGCGTCGCCTCGAGCGGCGCGCGTCGACGCGGATGCGGGCCCTGGCTGCGGTGCTCGCCGCCGGCATCCTGGCCGCCTCCAGCCTGTCGATCGCCCTGTACCGGCAAGGCACGACGGCGACCGAGGAGGCGCGGGTTGCAGTGGCCCGGGAGCGAGCGGCGGCAGCGGTCGGCACGCTGGGCTCGGACCCCCGGCTCGCGCTCGTGCTCGCGTGGCATGCGGCCGACGCCACCGCCGATCTCGGCTACGTGACTGCCGAGGCCTACGACGCACTCCACTGGTCGCTCCAAGCGCTCCACGTGGCCTACCCTCCCGACACCCAGGGCACGGCCGTCCGGATGGGGCCGGACGGACCGACGGGCGTCCCGCTGCTCCTGCCCGAGGAGCTGATGGCCATGGCGGCCGCCGAGGGGCTCGAGCCGCTCGGCGCCAGCGAGTGCCGCACCTACCTGCACCAGGAGTCCTGTCCCCTGCCCCCGGCGCGGTCGACCGGAGGTGGTCCCGTGCTCGGGATCCTGCGTGACGGGTCCACGGCGCCCGCGTCTGCGCTCGGGACCGGAGGGCTCGAGGGCACGACGGTGGACGTCGTCTCGCAGCTCCCGATGGATGCGACGGACGCGCTGTCGTCGCTGCTAGCGGGGACCGGGATCACCGTGCGCACGAGCACCGACGATGCCACAGGATCCGTGCTGGCCGACCGCCTCGCGCGCGGTCCCGAGCCGGACATCGCGATCGTGGCCGCGCCTCGGACAATGGCCGGCCTGGCCGCGGACGGGCTGCTCGTCGACCTCTCCACGCTCGGGGCCGGCACGTCGCCGGCGGTCGCGGGCAGTGCGTACCTCGACGGCCTGATGCGCGTCGGCGACGGCGGGTCGTGGCCCGCCGCAGGCGGACGGCTCCGTGGCGTGCCGCTCGCGCTCACTGACGAGAGCCTGCTGTGGACGGCCAGCAGCGAGGAGCCGGGGGTGATGTCGCCTCGCACCTGGGGGGCGGTGACGGCCAACGCGCGAGACGCGGCCTCGGCTGGACGCGCCGGCTGGTGCCTCGGGCTCGCGGGGGATTCGGCCGGCGCCAGCGACATTGTCGGCGTGTTCGAGGACGGCCTGCTTGACCTCGGGGGCGTCGCCACCTACGACGCGTGGGCGAGCGATCCGGAGTCGATCGCGATGGAGCGAGGCGGCCCGGCCTTCGCGAGGGTTCTCGAGGTCGCCGACCCCTCGCTCGTGCTCGGAGGGCTCGAGAGTGCGGCGCTCACGCCACCCGAATGGGCTGCATGGCCGATGTTCGCCTCGCCATCCCGCTGCCTCTACCACCCGGGAGGCGGGCAGGACCGCCTCGAATGGCCCGCCGGCAGCAACACCGGGCTCACGGCGGTCCCGGTGCCCGGCACCGCCCCGGACACGGCCGGGCCGGTCCGCGGTCGGGCGTACATCGTCGTGGTCCTGCACGACCGGCCGGAGGTCCGCTCGCTGCTCCGCCACCTGCTGGATCCAGCGGCAGGCGCGGACCTCGACAGCGTGCTGGCCGCGGCGGGCCTCTGGCGGCCCGGAGGCGCGGACGGGCCGGCGCCCGAACGAGACCTGCTGGCGGCCGCCGTGCGAAACGACACATTCCGGGTACGTCTCCAGGACATCGCACCGGCGCCGGTCAGCGAGGCGCTCGCACAGGGCCTGGAGACCTACCTGGGATCGCCCGTCGAGACGTACACCCTGTTCGCCGGCGGGATCCGCCAGGCATGGGCCCGCGTCGCCCTCGATGGCGGTGAGTGACTTGCCGGTGGCTAGCCGGGCCCTAACCGCCACCGCCGAGAGTCCGTCCCACCAGCGGGGCACACGGCCCCGCGCAAGGGACGGAAGGCAGGGTCACATGAAGCGCATCACCATCCTGGTCGCGGCCATGGCGCTCGCGACCGCCGCCTGCGCAGGTGGCTCGGCGTCCGACAGCACGACGGCAGCTCCGGTCGCGACGGTTGGGGCCCCCGCCGAGACGCCTGCCGACGCTCCGGCGGCCACCGTCGCGCCGACCGCGACCCAGCAGCCCGAGGCGGCTGCCACGATGACCTGGGACGGGACCACCTGCACCTACGCCGGACCGACCGTCGTGCCGCGCGGCGCGCGCCTCACCGTGACGCTGACCAACACGCCCGAGGCCGAGGCAGGCGGGCGGGATGGCGCCGGGTTCCTCCTCGCCAAGGTCGACGACGGCATCACGCAGGCGGACTTCGATGCCTGGGTGAAGGACCATCCGAAGGGGTCCGACATCCCGCCCTGGCTGGACGGGGCCGGAACCCAGATCGTGTATCCGGAACAGGTAAAGGACGGCCTTCCGCTCGTCGCCCGACAGCTGAACGCCAACCGCTTCATGACCCTGTGCGGCGAGACCCCGAAGGACGGCCAGGCGATGCACTTCGGCGCGATCATCGAGACCACGGGCGGCTGACTCGCGATCGCTCCTCTAGGAACCCATGGCCCCGGGCAACAGCCCGGGGCCATCGTCCGCGCGCGGTTCGGTGCGCCCGGGCCGGCCACCCGGGTGCGTGGTAGTCAACAAGGACGCACGTCGGGGCCTGGCACGGTGCGCGAAGCGCCCGTTTGCGGGTTCCTGCGGACGCTCAGGCGACAATCGGCCGCATCTGGGTCGACGCGGCGTCTGTTTGCGGGGTTTCGTTGAGTTCCACGCGGCGGGAGGCGGCCACGCGGCGGGAGGCGGCCACGCGGCGGGAGGCGGGAGGCGGCCACGCGGCGGGAGGCGGCCATGCCGCGGGGCGTGGGACCCCGCGCCCGTTCCGTGCGCGATGCGGCGCTTCCTAGCGAACCCGCTCCGTGGTCAGCGCCGCCGCGATCGACAGGGACCAGGCCTCGATCTCCGCCCATGGGCGGTAGTCCCCCTCGGGAGTGTGGACGGCAGCGATGATCGCCCGCTCACCGAAGCCCAGCTTGTGCTTGTCGAGCGCGCCTGGGAACGTCCGATGCTCGCGCGCATGGACGAGCTCCACGAGGCGGGCCGCCTCCACCGACTCCTCCACGGGCTTGGGCGGGTCGCCGATGGGCCCACTCGCGAAGAGCCAGACGGGGATCGCGCGCAGCTCCGGCTTGCAGCGCTCCAGGACGTCGCGGGCGGCGTCGAGCCACTTGCCCACGTAGACGGCACTGCCGATCACCGCCGCATCGAAGCCCGCGATGCTCTCGATGTCGACCGGCGCCATGACATGGACCTCGTGGCCGGCGGCCTGGAGCGTCGCCCCGATCGAGGCCGCCACCTCGACCGTCGCCCCATGGCGTGAGGCGGCACTGACAAGAACCTTCACGTACTCCCCTTTCCGCGCCTCCCCGGCCGCTTGGGCGGACGGGGCCGGCGTCACGGGCGGACCGGGTCAGCGTCGTGGGCGGCGGCGTCGGGCGTGAGGGCCGGATGGGACCGAGGCCGGTTCGCTCGTCACCCGTCACGGGGGCCGCATGGCGCGGGACCATGTGCGCGCGGCACGTATCGGACGACAGGGTGGGTACGGCCACCGGCTGGTACCTCCGCGCCATTGGAGGGGTACCCCGCAGCGCGTACGGTGCGTTCTGACACCCCGTACCCGGGACTGTACTCATCCGGCACCCGGGGGTCGTTGGGGTCCGCACGTCCACCATGGCCCTCGCGCACGATCGGAGCGATCGCCGACTTCGGCGCTCCAGACCCGCGATCCGTGCGCTGCCCGCGCCGCTCGAGGAAGCGCGCGTCGCAGCGCTGCGTCGCCTTGTCGCCGAGGCCTCCGCGAACCTTGAGCTCGAGGAAGTGCTCCACGACGTCCTCGACTCGGCGCAGGAGCTGTTCGGCGCCGACGTGGCCGGGCTCTGGCTGCTCGAGCAGGATGACCATCCGCTCCGCCTGGCGGCGGCTCGGAACCTGGATCCGGAGATCATCGAGGCGGTTGCCGCGGTGCGGCGCGACCAGCCGGTGGTGGGGCTGCTCGCGATCGGCGAGCAGCGGCCAGTGGTCCTCGACGATCCCGAGCATGCCGCGCAGTTCGGAGACATCTACGCGCACCAGGGGTTCCGCACGGTCGCCTTCGTGCCGCTCGTGTTCCGCGACGAAGCGGTCGGCCTGCTGGCGCTCTATCACCGGGTCGCCTACGACTGGAGCCCCGACGAGCTGGAGCTCTGCTCGGCGTTCGGGGCGCAGATGGCGATCGCGGTCTCCAACGCCCGCCTCCACGGCTCGGTCCGTGAGGGTGCCGCCCGGCTGCGCGCGATCCAGGAGCTGAGCCTGCGGCTCAACCGGATCCAGGACACGGAGGGCATCGGGGCGGCGATCGTGGCCGAGGCCGACCGGCTCATCGCCCACGACACGATCCGGGTGTACCGCGTCGACCACGTCACCCAGACCTGCGAGCCCATCGCGTTCCAGGGCGAGTTCATGGACATTGGGACCCCGTCCGAGGAGGATCTCCGGCTGCGGATCGGCGAAGGCCTCACCGGGTGGGTGGCGCTCCACAACCAGACGCTCCGGATCGAGGACGCCAACAACGACGCACGGGGACGCCAGGTGGGCGGCGCCCGCACCGCGGAGTCGATGCTCCTGGTCCCGATGTCCTACGAGTCGCGCGTGCTGGGGATCATCGTCGTCTCGAAGACAGGCCGTGCGCAGTACGGCGAGGACGACCAGCGCACGCTCGAGATCTTCGCGGGCTACGCGGCCCAGGCCCTCGCCAACGCCGAGGCGTTCGGACGGGTGAGCCGCCAGCAGGAGCAGCTGCACCACCGGCTCGAGAGCCAGCGCCGGCTCCTGGAGGTCAGCGAGCGCCTGCTCGCGACGCTGGATCCTGCGGGCATCCTGGAGCTGATCGCGGACTCGCTGCGCTCCGTGGTGGCCTACGACTCGCTCACCATCTACCGCGTGGACCGCGCGGCGTGGGTGCGCCGGGCCGTGGTGGCGCGCGACCGTTTCGCCGAGGAGATCCTCTCCCACGAGAGCCCGCTCGACGTGGGCATCACGGGATGGGTGATCCGCAACGGGGAGGCCGTGCTGGCGAACGACGCCCACCTGGACCCCCGTGCCGAGACGATCCCGGGCACGCCCGAGGAGCCGGAGTCCATGATCGTGTGCCCGCTCCTCATCGCGGGCGACGTGGTGGGCACGCTCAACATGGCCCGCATGGGTGGTCCTGAGGCCCACTTCAGCCGCGACGAGTTCGAACTGGTCCAGCTCTTCGCCGCCCAGGCCTCGATCGCGCTGCGCAATGCCGAAACCCACGGCGAGGTGGTGACTCGGGCCGAGCACGACGCCCTGACCGGGGTGCGCAACCACGGGGCCTTCCAGCGCGAGGTTGGCGCGCTCATCGGGCTGGGCGCTCCGTTCGCGCTGCTGATGCTGGACCTGGACGACTTCAAGGCCTACAACGACGCGCACGGCCATCCGGCAGGTGACGCCCTGCTGGGCCGGATCGCGGCGGTCATGGCCGACATGGTCCGCTCCCAGGACCGTGTCTACCGGTATGGAGGCGATGAGTTCGCGATCCTGCTCCCGGACGCGGGGATCGGGGCCGCGCGCGACGTCGCCGAGCGCATCCGGGCCGCGGTCGCCCGGATCACCGCGGCCATCGGCCCGGTCGTCACGGTGAGCGTGGGCGTGGCCTGCTACCCGGACCAGGCCACCGACAAGGACGGCCTCGTGGGCGCCGCCGACCGTGCGCTCTACCTCGCCAAGCCACCGGATCGGACACGCCTCCCATCCGTGGATCCCACGCGCGACCTGTACCTTGCGGCCGTGGACCAGACCACGCTCAAGCTGCTCGAGCGCCTCGAGCCGCGGGAGCTCCTCACCGAGATCGTCGAGCGTGCGGCCAGCCTGGTCGGCGTGGAGCACGGGTTCCTCTACCTGCTCGAAGGGCCGGAGCAGACCGGAGCGCCCGGACCGGACGACCTCGCGCTGGTGGCCCGGGTGGGTATCGGCGAGTTCGCGGACTACGAGGGCTACCGGCTACCACGGGGCACCGGGATCGGCTGGACCGTCGTGAACACGGGTGCACCGGTGGTGGTGGACGACTATGCCGACTACCCCGGGCGTGCACCGGACCTGTCCGGCGAGCGGTTCGGGGCCGTGTGCGCGGTGCCGCTCACCTCGGGTGACGAGGTGCTCGGCTGCATCGGCCTCGCCTCCGGTGACGCCTCGCGCCTGTTCTCCGAGCGCGAGGTAGAGGCGCTCGCGCGCTTCAGCCAGCTGGCGTCCGTGGCGCTCGACAACGCGCGGCTGTTCGAACGGGCGCAGACCGAGGTCCGCTATCGCGCCCACATCGCCCTCCACGACCAGGTGACCGGACTTCCCAACCGGACGCTCCTGCTCAACCGCCTCGCGGAGGAGCTCGACGCCGCCGGGCGCGACGATGAGCCGCGGCGCGCGGCGGTCAGCAGCCGGATCGCGCTCGTCCTGCTCGACCTGGACCGGTTCAAGGTGGTCAACGAGAGCCTGGGTCACGCGGCCGGCGACCTGCTCCTCACCGAGACAGGCAGGCGCCTGGTTGCGGCGGCACGCTCCACCGACACCGTCGCGCGGCTGGGCTCAGACGAGTTCGGGATCCTGCTGGGCACCGTCCGCAGCGTGCGTGAGGCGGAGCGCGTCGCGGCGCGCATCCAGGCTGCCCTGGGCGAGCCGTTCGATCTCGACGGCGAGGAGGTCACCATCGGTGCCAGCATCGGCATCGCGGTGGGCCTGGCGGAGGATGCCCACCCGGCCGACCTGCTCAAGGAGGCGGAGATCGCGTTGCACCGGGCCAAGGCGGACCCGGTCCGCAAGGTCGTCGTCTTCGATCCGGAGATGCGGACCCAGACCCTGGAGCGCGCCGGCATGGAACACGACCTGCGCCGTGCCATCGAGCGGTCCGAGCTGTGCCTCCACTACCAGCCACTGGTGGACCTCACGACCGGATCCGTCGTCGGCGTCGAGGCCCTCCTGCGCTGGAACCACCCGACACGAGGGCTGGTTGCCCCCCTCTCGTTCATCCCGCTCGCCGAGGAGACGGGACTCATCCTGCCCATCGGGCGCTGGGTCCTGGAGTCCGCGTGCCACCAGCTGCGGGAGTGGCAGCGTCGCTTCCCGGCCGCCGCGCGCCTGCAGGTGAGCGTGAACCTCTCAGCCCGCCAGTTCGCCGAGGCCGACCTCATCGGCAACGTGGCCGCGATCCTGGACCATGCCGGCCTGCGGCCCGAGGACCTCGAGCTCGAGATCACCGAGAGCGTGGTGATGGACCAGACCGAGGCGTCGATCGAGCGGCTGCGCGGGCTGCGTGCACTGGGCGTCCACCTGGTGCTCGACGACTTCGGAACGGGCTACTCGTCGCTCGCCTACCTGCGGCGCCTGCCGCTCGACACGATCAAGGTGGACCGCTCGTTCGTGATGGGCCTGGGCTCGGACCCGGCCGACATGCCCATCGTCCAGGCGGTGATCTCGCTCGCGCACGGTCTGGGCATCGACGTGGTGGCGGAGGGGATCGAGACGCCCAGCCAGCTCGCGACGCTCCAGCGCCTTGCCTGCGACCGTGGCCAGGGCTACTGGTTCTCACGGCCGCTGCCGGCCCCGATGCTGGAGGCGCTCCTCGCGGAGGCCGACGGCGCGCAGCTGGTGCTCGGAGGGGGCTGAGCGCCCGTCGCGCGCAGACCGGTCGACAGGCGGCAGGAATCACAAACGGCCGGGTCTTGCGACCCGGCCGTCGTCTGTCCGAAGCCTAGTTCCGGCTGCCGCCGAAGATGCGCAGCATGAACATGAACAGGTTGATGAAGTTCAGGTACAGGTGCAGCGCCGCCAGGATCGCTGCGCGGTTGGCGTCACGCGTCATGGCCACGAAGTCGCCACGGGCGATCCGCTGGACGTCGTAGGCGGTGAGGGCGGTGAAGATCAGGACGCCCGCGTACGAGATGACCCAGTACAGGATCTCGGACTTGAGGAACCAGTTGATCAGCGACGCGACCAGGATCCCGATGAGGGCCATGATCGCGATCATCCCGACCTTCGAGAGGTCACGCTTGGTGACGGCCCCGAAGAACGCCGCGGCTCCGAACATCGCCGAGGACGAGACGAACGCGGACACGACCGCGGTCATGCCGTCCGGCGTCTGGAGGAACGTCCAGATGACCACGCCCAGGGTGAGGCCCATGCTCGCCGCGAAGATGAAGAACATCAGCAGCGACAGCGACGCGGGCGCCTTGCGGATCGCGACCTGGATGCCGATGCCGAGGGCGAGCTGGACGATGACGACCAGCAGCCACCACTCGGCGACCAGCGTCAGGAGCTGCTCGCTGGTGGCAACCAGCCAGGCCGTCCCGGCGGAGAGGAGGAGGCCGGCGAACATCCAGCCGAAGGCACCCACGAGCATGCTCTGGACGAGCGCCGGCGCGGGGCGGATGCCGAGTTGGGCGGGGGTATAGGGGGTTCCGGTCATCGGTTCCTCCTCGAGAAGGTCAGTGTGTCAGCTCGTCAGGTTCAGGGGTTGGGGCGCTGTCGTCGATCGGGGCGCGCGGCGGTGGCCTGGTGGGCTTCGGCCTGCTCGGCGAAGCGGGCAAGCACCCAGAGCAGGTCGGCCAGCCGGTTGAGATAGGGCAGGAGCCGGCTGTCGGCCAGGCCCGGGTCATTGCGTGAGAGGGTGACGGCCCGCCGCTCCGCGCGCCGGAGGATGGTCCGTCCCATCTCGAGGCCGGCGGACAGGCGGGTCTCACCGGGGACCACGAACTCCTGGGGGAGCGTGATCTGCGCCTCCACCTCCTGGAGCATGTCGTCCATGCCGTCCACCATGGCCTGCGACACGCGCGTGACGTCGTCACGGGACTTGTACCTGGCCTCGGGGTTGGTGGCGAGCTCCGCGCCCACCACGAAGAGCTCGCGCTGGATGCGCAGGACCAGCTCGTTGAGGCGGTGGAGCCTCGGGTTGGCGTCCAGGACGTCGTCCTGGGCCATCACCGAGAGCTCCGCACGGGCGATGCCAAGGGCCGCGACGGCCTCATCGACGGCGCCGTACGCCTCGGTGCGCAGGTCGTCCTTGTTCACCCGGTCGCCGCCGAAGAGCAGCGCGGTGGTGCCATCGTCGCCGCGTCCGGTGGCGACGGCAGAGTCGTAGTCGAGGCGGTTGTCGGTCATCGGGCGGTTGGGAGTTCCGGGCTCACCACATCAGGCCGGCGTCGCGGGGATCCCAGCGCTCGGCGAGCAGGGTCACCTTGACCGGGTGGTCCACGACGGTCTCTGCCTGCTCCTTCACCTGCGAGATCATCGCGCCGGCGTACGGGCAGAAGGGCGTGGTCAGGATCATCTTGACCTCGGTGGAGTCAGGCCCAAGGATGATCTGCCGGATGAGCGCCAGCTCCACCACGTTCATGCCGATCTCCGGGTCAACCACGGCGCGGAGGGCGTCGAGGATGGCGAGCTCGGTGGCGCGACGCTGCGCCTCGAAGGCGGCATCGGCGGGGGCGGCGGGCTGGTCGGCTGGCTGCGTATCAGTCATGGTTGCGAAATCCTACCACCAAGGTCGGAAATCGCCACACCGTGGGGCGGCTCTATTCGCGCATTTGCGCAAATGCGCAATCAGGCCCCAAGATGGACGCCTTCACGTACCACGGAGACACAGATGTTCCAGGATCGCTACACGCTTGGAGTCCGCGTCAGCGGCGACATCGCCACGGTCCGCGCGACCACGACGGACGCCCTCAAGGCCGAGGGCTTCGGCGTCCTGACGGAGATCGATATGGCCGCGACGCTGCGCGCGAAGCTGGGCGTGGAGATGGCCCCGTACCTGATCCTGGGCGCCTGCAACCCACCCTTCGCCCACAGCGCCGTGACGGCGGACCCTTCGATCGGCGCCCTCCTGCCCTGCAACGTCGTCCTGCGGGCCGACGGGGACGCCGTGATCCTCGAGATCATGGATCCGGCGAAGGTCCTCGCCCTGGTCGGGATGCCCGAGGTCGATGCCGTCGGCGCCGATGTCCGGGCACGCCTGGTCCGGGTCGTCGAGGCGGTCGCTGCCGCCACGTCCACCAGCGCCTGAGCGGAGCCCCCGGCGCCGCCTGCCCTGCTCCCTGCGCCGCCCACCCTGCCCCCACGTCCACCCGCGCCTGAACGGAGCCCAGCCATGGCCATCAAGCACGCAACCGTCACGCTCGCCGGGGGCGACATGCGCTTCGAGGCGCGCGTCGGCTCCGGGCACACCATCGTCATGGACAACGGCGAGGGCGACACCGGCGCCCGGCCCGCGGAGCTCGTGGGGGTGGCCCTGGCCGGCTGCACCGGCATGGACGTGATCTCCATCCTGCGCAAGAAGCGCCAGGCCGTCAGCGGCTACGAGATCCGCGTCGAGGGCATCCAGATCGAGGAGCATCCGAACAGCTTCACGCAGTTCACCGTGACGCACGTCGTGACGGGCGAGGCGGTCGATCCCGAGGCGGTCCGGCGGGCGGTCGAGCTGTCCGCGACCAAGTACTGCTCGGTGGGCTCCACGCTGGCATCGGGCGGGCTCACGATCAGCCACCGGTTCGCCGTGCTGGGCCCGGGCGGGGCCGAGGTTGCCGCCGGCGAGGTGCTCGTGATCGGTCCGCACGAGGCTCCAGCGGCGCTGGCCGCAAGGGCGTAGCGCCGGCTCTCCCCTCGGGTCTTCTCCCGACTCCGCCCCGGGTCACCCAGGCACGGCTCCCGCATGGCGCATCCACCAACGTCGAGGTTCGTGGACGTCATGTGCACAACGACTCCGCTGGTGACTCCCAGCGGAGTCGCGTCGGAGCGGCGAACCGCCCCGTGCAGGCGGCCGCGAACCGCCCGTGGAGGCTGCCGCTAAGCGCCGCCAGTGTGCCGAGGAACTGCCCGGGTGCCCCCGTCAGGCCGGGACGGCGGCCTTGACCGTGACGCCGGCGATGCGGAGGCTCGGCGGGAGCGTGTCCAGCTCGGCCTCGGTCATGCCCGGGCCAGTCAGGGAGCCGTCGGCGTCGAAGAAGTCCGCGTAGCGGTCCTTGTGCTCGGCGGCGAACGCAAAGGCACTCGCGATACCCATGAGCTTGAGCTCCGGGTGGTCCTTGAGCAGGTCCGTCACGGTGTAGCCGTTCGCACGGAGCTCCAGCACCTGGCGCACCGTGAGACGGGAGCCATAGCAGAAGGGCTCGCCGTTCATCACGAGCGGGTCTTCCTTGACCCACTTGATCGTCATCGCTAGATGCCCCGGTAGAGCTTTTCGACGATGGGGTTCTTCTTGCGAGCGTCGCCCGACAGGCGCCGGTACCAGGCGTAGACCTTCACGGCCTCATCGAGCGCGGCATCCGCGGGAACCATCTCGTCATCCGAGAGGACGCCACGTGCGGCCGTGCGCAGGCCCTCGAGGATGCGGCAGACATCGTCCATCGGCACCTCGCGGCGGCGGAAGACCGGCGCGGCCTGATCGGCGAACTCCTTCAGCCAGTGGCTGTCGCTGCCGGCCACGCAGAGGGCCAGGCGATCGACGTGCACCTGCGCGTCCTTGAGCAGGCCCCGCAGGGCGACGTCGTCGAACCGGGTGCGGATCGTGGGATCGGCGTCCACAGCCACCTCGAGCGCACGGGCGGCGAGCGCTGCGCGGTGCGTCCGGAGACGAGCGGCGGCGTCCGGGAACCCGGCCTGGAGGCTGCGCGGCGGAAGACCAAGCGACGGATGGCTCACGAGCGGGAAGTCTACCGCGTTCGTGCGCCCGCGCGTAGCATCTGTCCCCATGACCAACCGCCCGAATCCAGCCCCTTCGGTCGTCGAAGCCCGCGCTCGCGCCCGCCGCCGGCGCTCCATCGCGGGCGCCGTCGTCGTCGCCGATGTCGCCGTCCTCGCCTGGCTCCTGCTCGCGATGGCCGGGCTCGACCCGGCACTCCTGGTGGTCGCCGCGTTCGCCGGCTGGCTGATCGCGCTGTCGCTCGTCTGGTATGGCCGCGGCACCGCCGTGCCCGAATCGAGGATGCGGATGGGCGTGGCTGCGCTTCTGGGCGGCTGGGTGGTCGTGGGCGGCATGCTCCTGGACTGGATCGTGTCGATCACGGTGCTGGAGGGCGCGCTCGGACCGCTCGACTACGTCGTGGCGCGGTACGGCGTCGTGCTCCCCGTGCTCGCACTCGCGCTCGGTCCGGCGGTGGCGGCGTTCAGGGCGCGCTGATCCCGGTCGCCATCCGGGCGGTGGCATCCGGCGGCCTCACCGCTGGAGGCGCTCCGGGTTTGGCGCGCGACGCTCGCCGTGCGCGGCGTGGTCGGCGGCGGTGCGGCGGGCCTCGTCGAGGCGGGCCTGGAGCTCAGGGTCAAGGGGGATGGCGCGGTGCGTTGCGGATGCCAGCGTCGCCGCCGGAGCGATCGCGGATGGAGCCGGGACCTCGCCCATCCCCTGGCCCGCGCCCACCCCGCCGGTCTCGCCCTTGAACGGCATGTGCTGGCGCTCGACGGCGTCGAGGCTCATCCGCAGCGCGGCCGTCTTCTGGCCGGCGACCTCGCGAACGTACACCGCCTCCTCGTCGTCGGTCATCGGTCTGCCGCGGACGATGCCCTTCGGCTTGCCGACCATCAGCCAGGCGAGGTGGTACCGGTCCATGGATCCCCAGGCCGTCGCGAGGAGGTCGTCGGACAGCTGGAGCCAGGTCTGGAGGGCGGTCAGCGAGGGGTCGGCGCCGAGGCGCTCGCCCTCGGCGATCAGCTGGCGGGTGCGCAGGATCAGCTCGTCACGGGTCACGCGGCCAGTCTAGACCGGTGTCGGGATGAGGGCCGTGCGCGGCATGTCGCGCGCCGCGCGCACCGGGGCGAGGGTCCCGGGCGTACCTGCCATGGACGCGGCGCCCATGAATCGTCGCTTAGGGCCGCTACGGGTCGCGTCGGGCGCGCTTCAGCGACTGTTGGGACGAGTCTCGCAGACGCTCCGTCCATGATTGCGCCCCTGGACCGCGCACCGGGCCCCCGCACCGACGTTTCACAGGCGCTCCGTCCATGGGCAGCGGCGGCGAAGGGAGGTAGGCTGCGCAGCCATGGTCCGCCTCGAACCGCACCGCATCGCCTGGTTCGCCTCGCCCGCGGAGCTTCGCGCGTGGCTGGTCGCCAACCACGAGACCGAGACGGAGCTCTGGGTGGGCATGCGCCGCAAGGCATCGGGCATGCCGTCTGTCACCTGGGAGCAGGTGGTGGACGAGGTCCTCTGCGTGGGCTGGATCGACGGCGTCCGCATGGGCGTCGACGACGGCTCGTGCATCCGCATCACGCCCCGGAGGAAGGGGTCGATCTGGAGCACTCGCAACGTCGGGCGGGTGGAGGCCCTGCGGGCAGAAGGCCGGATGCTGCCCGCGGGCGAGGCCGCCTTTGCCGTCCGGCGTGAGGACCGCACGGCCATCTACCTGTACGAGCGCGAGGGTGCGATGGACGAGGCCGCGATCGCCGCCATCCGCGATGCAGGCGGCTGGGACTTCTTCGCAGCCCAGTCCATGACATACCGGCGTGCCGCGACCGCCTCGATCATGACCGCCAAGCGCCCCGAGACCCGGGCCAAGCGCCTCGCCCAGGTGGTCGACGCATCCGCTGCCGGGATTCGGGCGCCATCGCTTGCGCCACCGGGCCGCGCGACGGAGCCCCGCGCGACGGAGCCCCGCGCGACGGAGCCCGCGCGACGGAGCGCCGCGAGGACCCCTCCTCGGACTAGCCTGTCGGGCATGACCCGTATCGCCATCTTCAGCGTGTCGGCAGGCGCCGGCCATGTCCGCGCCGCGCACGCGCTCGAGGCGGCCGCCGCCCGAATGCCCGGTGTCGAGGCCGTGCATGTGGACGTCATGAGCCTCGTCCCCGCCCCGTTCCGCAAGACGTACACCGACGGTTACATCAAGGTCATCGAGACCAGCCCGGCCTTCTGGGGCTACCTCTACGCCCGCACGGACACGGCCGACGTGGACTCCGCGTTCACCCGCATGCGCGAGGCGATCGAGCGGCTCAACACGCGCAAGTTCGACGCGTGCCTGCGGTCCATCGCGCCGGACGCCGTGATCTGCACGCACTTCCTGCCCGCCCAGCTGCTGTCGCGCAAGATCGCCAAGGGCTCGTTCGATGCGCCGGTATGGGTGCAGGTGACCGACTTCGACCTTCACGCGAGCTGGGTGCACGAGCACATGGCGGGCTATCTGGCAGCCGACGACGAGGTCGCCTGGAGGATGGCGGAGCGAGGCATCCCCGCCGCGAACGTCCACATCACGGGCATCCCGGTCGTGCCGGCGTTCGGTCAGGACCTCTCGCGAGAGGTGTGCGCCGCGGAGGTGGGGCTCGATCCCACCCGACCGACGGTCCTGCTGATCGCGGGGGCCGCAGGCACCACTGGCATCGAGGGGATGGTGGACCGGCTCCTCGCGCTCGACGAGCGGCTCCAGCTGATCGCGCTGGCCGGACGCAACGAGCGATTGCTCGGGCGGCTGCAGCGGCGTGCGGCGCGCTCGGGCGGGCGACTTGTCGCGAGCGGGTTCACCACCACGATCGAGCGGCTCATGGCGGCATCGGACGTGGCGGTCACCAAGTCGGGCGGGTTGACCACGTCCGAGTGCCTGGCGATGGGCCTGCCGATGATCGTGGTCTCGCCGATCCCCGGGCAGGAGGAGCGCAACGCCCGTTTCCTGCTGGAGCACGGGGCGGCGCTCCAGGCGGACGACGTGTCGTCGCTGGCGTACCGCGTCTCGCGCCTGATCTCGGAGCCGGACACGCTCGAGGAGCTGCGCCGCAACGCGAAGGCGCTGGGCAAGCCCGGCGCCGCCCGACGGGTGCTGGAGCTGGTGGCAGGCGGGGCGCGCCAGCCGACCTGAGCCGCGCTGCGGCTGACGGGCCGGCTGCTTGGGCAACCGCCCCACAGGACGTGTTGCCGGCTGTTGGTGAGGAGTCGACACCCGCGCACCGCTTGGCTTGACTCGAGGGGTTGATGACGGATGGCAGGTTGCATCCCATCGAGCGCACGACGAAGATCGAGGGAGCGTCCGAAGGAGTGGGGAAGCCGATCGTGTCTTCGCTCGAGATCGTCGCGATCGTGGCGTTCGGGACGCTCGCTCTCGGCTACACGATCGTCCGCGGTCCGCGTCCCGACCCGAAGCTGGCCGCCGAGTCGCCCTGGAAGATCGTCGGCGAAGTCGTCCGCCTGATGGTCGGCGTGTCCCTGTGGAGCCTCCTGCTGATCTCCGTGCCGCGCGAGGTTGGGATCACTCTCGCGGTCGGGAGCACGGCGCTCGCCGTTGCTGCCGGCACCCAGTGGCATCGCCGCCGGGCCCGCAGGGCTGCCGGGCCGGATCGACCCGGACTGGATCAGTCCGGGTCGGCAGCCGAGAGAGCACCATGTCGGGCCGGTAGCCCACCTTGTCCATGACGATCCGCCAGACGCCGATGCGGGTGTCGCTTGCCGGCCCGTTGACTGCGGGTTCAACGGGCGTCGGGGTCCGCCGGGAACCGGTGGCGGGCCGGGCGTGTCGTGGGATCTCCGTCCTGGCGCTGGTCGCAGCGACACTGGCTGTTGTGGCTGGATGCGCGGCACCAGGTGGCAGCTTGCCGCCCCTGCCCCTCGCCCGTGACCTGCCGGCGGACACCAGCTGGCGCCTGCCGACGACGTCCCCGCCCAACCTCGTCGACGCGGGCCTGAGCTCGGGCAACGACACGCCGATCATCAGCTTCTACTCGCTCAACGAGCCGATCGTCTCGGTGTGTCAGGCCACTCGGGAGCAATGCCTGAGTCTCCTGCCGACCGCCCAGGTGATCCCGAGGTCCGACACCGGGCCGGACGTGACCGTGCTGATCGAGGCGGGCGAGAACGGCGTCCGCCCACTGACCGAGGAACTCGAGCGCTACTGGACGGACGTCGACCTCGCCGCAGGCCGACCCGCCTGGCTGGGCGCCCCGTAGGCCCCCGCCTACGCGCCGAAGATCGCCTCGCGGTCCGCGCGCGCGCGCAGCGTCCACGGACCGGGCACGCCCTCACCGATCGGATGGCCGTTGAAGCGCGTGATCGGCAGAACGCCGGCAACCGACGAGCACATGAACGCCTCTGATGCGACCGCCAGCTCATCGGGCGTCAGCCACCCCTCGACCGGGCGCAGGCCCACCGATGCTCCCCAGCGGAGCAGCCAGGATCGGGTGGTGCCGGGCAGGATCGCGCAGTCCAGCGAGGGGGTCGCAAGCTCGATGACACCATCGGCAGCCGGGCGTACCAGGAAGATGTTGGCGGTGGTGGCCTCGGACAGGTGGCCGCTCACGGTGAGGAAGACGGCGTCCTCGGCGCCGGCGCGGCGGGCCTCCAGGCGAGCGTAGACGTAGTCAGCGCGCGAGGTCGTCTTGAGCGAGACGATCGGATTGCCTGGATCGCGCCGCACGGCCGATGCGACCACGGACAGGCCGCGCGCCAGGTGGTCCGCCGGGGGCGGGGTCACGGGCCAGGCCTGGATGACGATCGTGGGCTCAAGGTGCTCGGACAGCGGCGGCAGGAGCCCGCGCGACATCCACACGCCGCGGGACGCGGTGATCCGGACGGACGCGTCGCCCTCCGGGCCGTCGAGCCCCTCGGCCGTGAGGAGCGCACCGATCCCCAGACCGACCCGCGCCCCCACGTCGTCGGGCAGATCGATCCCCAGGCCGACCGCCGACCGCCGGAGACGCGCGACGTGCTCCGCGAGCTCCGTGCAGCGGCCGGCCTTGGCGCGCAGCGTCTCGAAGATGCCGTCGCCCAGCTGGAAGCCCCGGTCGAAGACGGAGAGGTGGGCGCCCTCGGCCGGCACCAGGGACCCGTCAACCCAAACGAACCGCGGCGCCGGGCCGATCACCGGGCCACCTCGGCTGCGCCGCTCATCGGTCCACCTCGGCGTCGCCGATCACCGGGCCACCTCGGCTGCGCCGATCGAGCCCAGCGGTCCCCGGGCCTTCGCCACCGTCTCGTCCCACTCGCCCTCCGGGTCGCTGCGGTAGGTGATGCCGCCGCCAACGTGCAGCGTGAGGCGCTCGCCGTCGGCCACGAAGGTCCGGATCAGGATCGACGAGCCCAGCCGTCCATCCGGTCCCAGCCACAGCATCGAGCCGCAGTAGGGTCCACGGCGCACGGGTTCGAGCCCCTCGATGATCTCCATCGCGCGGATCTTCGGCGCACCGGTGATCGAACCGCCCGGGAAGGAGGCGGCCAGCAGGTCGAACGCGTCCCGACCAGGGGCAAGGCGGCCCGACACGGTGGTCACCAGGTGCTGGACGGTCGCGGTCCGCTCGGGGCGGAGCAGCCTGGGCACCCGCACGGATCCCGGCACGCAGACGCGCCCGAGATCGTTGCGCAGGACGTCCACGATCATCACGTTCTCGGCCTGGTCCTTGCGCGACGCGAGCAGCTCGCGCAGGAGCGCGCGGTCCTCGGCGGCGCTGCGGCCACGGGGCCGGGTGCCCTTGATCGGGTCGGTGGAGACGGTGCCGTCGGTGTCGACCGCGAGGAACGGCTCCGGGGAGGCGGAGAGTAGCGCCCGCGGTGCGCCCGTGGCGGGGGACGGCCCGATGTCCAGGTAGGCAGCGAACAGCGCAGGGTCGCCCGTGCGGAGGCGCCGGAAGATGTGCCACGGGTCCCCGCGGTAGGGGGCCTCCAGGCGGCGCGTCAGGTTGGCCTGGTAGATCTCGCCGCGTCCGATGGCGGCACGCACTCGCTCGACACCATCGATCCAGGCGGCTTTCGGCGTGGCCGAGACGAAGGTGGTCGGGATCACGCCCTCGCGTGGGTCGGCGAAGCGCGGCACGGGGCTGGGATCGGGCAGGCGGCCGTCGAGGTACCCGCGGACCCGGGCGGCGATGGACGCCTCGCGGCGGCGGGCGGCGGCGGCGTCACCATCGAGTGTGCGGACGGCGAGCCATGCGGTGGCAGTCCGCCGGTCCCAGGCGATCGCCCAGTCATGGAGCGCCAGCCGCATCACCGGCAGGTGCTGGTCCACACGGGCGAGCGTCGGCAGGACCTCGAGGCGGCGGCCCAGATCGTAGGAGAGATAGCCCACGAGGCCGCCGGCAAAAGGCGGCGTGGCGGCGAGCTCACGACCAGTCTCGATCGCCTGCTCGTCCGGAGCCGGGCCAGATCCCAGCCTGCCCAGGAGCACACGGGCTTCCGCGAACGGGTCCGGCCCCTCCGACGGTGCGTCCAGCACGGCAACCGGGTCGGCGGTCAGGAAGCTCCACCGACCAGTACGCCCGGGCCTGGCGCTCTCGAGCAGCGCGAGTCCCGGCAGGTCGCGGAAGGCCTCGGCGGCATCCATCGGGGCCACGCCGTCGAGCTCCGGCAGCCGCAGGAGACGCGACGGGACCGCGACGCCTGCTGGCGCAGGGCTGCTTCGGTGGGCGAGACTGGCGTCCGGAGTCGGGGGCACCCGGCGATGATAGGCGTGCTGCAGGGAAGCGGCCCACCTCGAATGCATGGAGGAACCCGTGCGCGCTCGCGAACTCGGCCTGCGGATCGGCCGGATGGCCCCCGGGGAGCACGACGCCATCACCGACGTTCCGGGGGTCCTGGTCGGCCACACGACGCTCATCTCGGGCGACGGGCCGCTCGTCGTCGGGCAGGGACCGGTCCGCACGGGCGTCACGGTGGTCGTCCCGCACGAGGATGCCGTCTTCACCGAGCCCGTCTTCGCGGGCGCCCACCGCCTGAATGGCAATGGCGAGCTCACGGGCCTCGAATGGGTTCGTGAGTCAGGGCTGCTCGGCGGTGTCATCGGGATCACCAACACCCACTCGGTGGGCGTCGTGCGGGATGCGCTGGTCGCGCACGCGGCGCGCGCCCACGCGGGCAAGGGCACGTTCTGGTCGCTGCCGGTCGTGGGCGAGACGTATGACGGCGCGCTCAACGACATCAACGGGTTTCACGTGCAACCTGTCCATGTCGATGCCGCGCTGGCGGCTGCCGCACGAGGGCCGGTCGCCGAGGGTGGCGTGGGCGGCGGCACCGGGATGATCTGCCACGAGTTCAAGGGCGGCATCGGCACGGCGTCCCGACGGCTTCCCGATGGCGACGGCGGGTGGACGGTGGGCGCGCTGGTCCAGGCGAACTACGGCTCACGCGAGCTGCTGCGCATCGACGGCGTGCCGGTTGGCGAGGCGATCCCGCTGTCCGAGCTGCCGAGTCCGTGGGCGCAGGAGGAGGCGATCGACGGCGCCGGCACCACCGACGCTGCCCCGCAGATGTCCGCGCGGACCGGG
The DNA here is from genome assembly GCA_963748625.1 of uncultured Chloroflexia bacterium. Taxonomy (GTDB): domain Bacteria; phylum Chloroflexota; class Limnocylindria; order Limnocylindrales; family CSP1-4; genus CAIXZV01. Next base: position 1,063,614 of record CAVVJT010000007.1, read on the forward strand.
CCCAACGGGGGCTCCATCATCGTCGTCGTGGCCACCGATGCACCGCTGCTCGCCCACCAGTGCGAGCGCATCGCCCAGCGGGTCTCGCTCGGCCTGGCGCGGATGGGCTCGATCGCGTCGAACGGGTCCGGCGACATCTTCATCGCGTTCTCCACCGGCAACCGCGGGCTGTCGGCGTCGGCCTGGGAGCAGGACGCGCGCAAGCTCATCGATGTGCGGTTCGTGCCGGACAAGGCGCTCTCGCCCCTGTTCCAGGCCACCGTGGAGGCAGCCGAGGCGGCGGTCGTCAACGCGCTGCTGGCAGGGCGGACCATGGTGGGCCGCGACGGGATCACCGCGCACGAGCTGGACCATGGCCGACTGCTCTCGATCATGGCGGCGTACGGGCGACCGGCTCGGCCGGGAGCCTGATCGGCCGTGGTCGATCCGCGCCCGGTCCCGGCCCCCCAGATCCGCCGCGCAACGCTCGAGGACGTCCCAGCCCTGCGGGCCATCCTCGCCGCGCAGCGGTGACGACGGGCCGGTGGCGCCCGGCTGCGTGGACGTCGTCGGGCCGTACCTGCGGCACCTGGTGACCAACCACGTCGTGCTGCTGAGCGATGTGGCCGGACGGGCCGTGGCATTCGGGTCGATGGTGGACACCGGGCGTGCCCACATGCTGGGCGACCTGTACGTGCTGCCGGAGCACACGGGGCAAGGGGTTGGGCGTCCCCTGCTGGCCGCGCTCTACGGGGATGCGCGGGTCCGCGTCACCCTGTCGTCCGATGACCCGCGCGCCATGCCGCTCTACATCCGGGCCGGCATGACCCCGCTGTGGGTCAATCTCTACATGGAGGGTCTGCCGGCGCGCCTGCCGGACTCGCTCTCCGCGATCCGGGTGCGAACGGCGACGCCGGCCGAATGCTGGGAACTCGAGCTCGCATGGACGGGGGCCCACCGCGCCGCAGACCACGAGTTCTGGGCCTCGCAGGGCGGCGCCGACACCTTCGTTGCGGAGGACGGCGAGGGCGCCGTCGCGTTCGGGTACGCCAGGGCGAAGCAGATCACGATGGCCAGGGCGGTGGACCGGCTGCTGGTCCGCCCAGGAGCAGATCCCGTTGCCCCCGCGATCGCGGGCATCGCGCGCGCGGCGCGAGGCGGACCCGTCCAGACCTGCATCTTCGGGCCGAACCCGTTGGTCCCGGTCCTGCTCGAGGCCGGGTTCCGGATCATCGATCACGACCAGTTCCTGGCGTCGGACCCGGCGCTCATCGATCCGCTGCGCCTCCTGCCGAACCCCGGCATGCTCTGAGCCGTGGCACGGCCCGAATCGCGGCCCGCGTGAACCCCGGCGGCCCCGCGTGACTCCTTCGAAGCAGGAGGGCTGATGGCGGCACCAGTGGACCCGGTACGGATCGAACGGGCCCGGAAGGGTGATGCCGCCGCATTCGAGGCCCTCGTGGAGGCTCGGGTCGGACCGATGACGCGCACGGCGATGGCGATCCTGGGGCGGGAGGACGAGGCGCTTGACGCTGTCCAGGACTCGCTCGTCATCGCCTGGCGGGAGCTGGCCTCGCTCCGCGACCCCGCCGCCTTCGACGCCTGGCTCACCCGGATCCTCGTCAACCGCTGCAAGCGCGGCCTCCGGGGCGTCGTCCGCCAGCGCGTGCGCGAGATCCCCGCCGACCAGGTGGCCGCAACTGCCGACGAGCCATCCTCCCTCGACGCCCACGTGACCGGCATCGGCCAGCGCGACGCACTGGAGCGCGCGTTCGAGCGCCTGACCGTGGACGAGCGCACGATCCTGGTGCTCCACCACCTCGACGGGCGGCCGCTGGCCGAGATCGCCGCCGTGCTCAAGGTCCCGGTGGGAACGGCCAAGTCGCGCCTGTTCGCCGCGCGCCGTTCGCTCGACCAGGCGCTGGAGCGGGAGGGCGGCCGATGACGTCCGGCGACGGGCGCTCCACACCTGCCGGCGAGCCCATCACGCCCGATGGCGAGCGATTCGCCGTCTCCGACGATGCCCTGGATGCGATGCTCGAGGCCCGCGCCGGCCGCATGGCAGCGGGCGCGGCCGACACCGTCCGGTCGCGCGTCCGCGCCGACCTGCACGAGCGACGGCCGGGCGGGATCCTGGGCTTCCTGCCGATCGGCGACCGTGCCGGATCGATGAGCGGGTGGGCCGGCTGGGGGGTGGCGATCGCGGCGGCGGTGCTGGTGATCGCGGTGCTGGGCGGGCGCCCGACCGAGGATCCGGCCGCGACCTCGTCGCCTCCGGGTTCCCCTGGCCCGTCGGCATCCCTGGAGGCTGAGCTCGGGGAGACCGTCGAGCGGCTGGAGGGGGCAGCGTTCGCGCTGGCCGTGGCCGACGGCACCCTGGACGGGCAGATCGTCCTCGTGAATGGCAGTCTCGAGCCGGGAGCCGTCTGCGCGGTCGACCGGTGTCCACCTCCCTACTCGTTCACCGGCCTCCCGGGGATCCCAGTGGACTGGAACGGGCCGGTCGAGTCGGCCCTCGTGTCCCCTACGAGCACCCCGGTTCCAGGCGTCTACGACTGGTGGGACGGCCCGTTCCTTGTCCGGCCCGGCGATGGCCGCCTGGAGCTCCTCGGCTACCTGGCGGGCGTCCTGCACAACCCGGTATCCGTGCAGGAGGCGCTCGTGGACCGGCGCGGCTACCCCAACGCGTCGAGCCCGTTCGACATCCTGCCCGTGGACGGCTACCTGGTCGATGCCTGCAGTGGAGCCAAGCAGCCCTGCGACGGGCTCGGACCACTCCTGAGCGACACCTTCCCACCGGCGAGTGACGGCAGCGGCCAGGGTGCGGTCGCGGTGCTTGAGCCTGCGCCTTCACCGGGCGCCAGCGGCATCGTCGAGGGCCCGTTCCTCGTCCGCTTCGAGCAGAAGGTCGTCACCGGGGCGTGCAGCCGCATGGACCAGTGCTCCAGCGCCGGCTGGGGCATGAACCCCACCGTCATCGGCCAGTACCGGGCCCAGGACATCGTCCGGGTCGACCTGCCTGCCGTGGAGAGCCCCTCGTCGCAGCCCTCACCGACGCCGTCGTCGAGCCCCTCGCCAGTAGTGAGCGAGCCATCGCCCCGCGAGACCTTCGCCGAGGACCAGGTGTCGCCCGCCCTCATGGCCCAGCCCGGCGCGATGACGATCGCGGCCATCGAGGAGGAGGCGGCCGGGGCGTGGATCCTCGTCCTCACGGTGGCACGCCAGGGCAGACCGGTCGTCAGCGGCAGCTTCGACCTCCCGGTCCCGGCAGGCTGGGAGCCCCAGGACCCCGCGGAGATCCGGATCTCGGCCGATGGCTGGGTGGCCCTCGGGATCAGCGCCATCGAAGCGCGCGACGACAACGCGATCTTGACCGACAACGCGACCATGACCGTGGACCTGTTCGGGAACGGCGGCAGGTCGGGCGCGATCCCCGGCTCGGCGCCGTTGTGGCTGCCCGACGGGGCCCTGCTCTTCACGATACAGGCGCGCCTCGACGGCGATTGGCTTGAGGTCGCGCGCCGGATCCCGGACCATGGGCTGGGCACGCCGGTGGACCTCGTCCTCCCCGACGCGCCGCCCTGGCCGTGGTTCCCCGGGCACTACGTCGTGGAGGGCGACGGCTCCGGCATCCTCGCCACGAAGGACGAGGACCCGGTCTCGATGACGATCCGCTGGGACGGGACCATGGTGGAGCGCGACGCAGGTGCGCCGCCGTACCTGGACCTCGGGGCGGAGCGGTGGGCAGGAGCCGACGGCGCGATCGTCGTGCACTGCGGGTTCGACACGTGCCCGGCGGAGTGGCGCCGGCCCGACGGCTCGCGGCTTCCGTACCCGTTCCTGGAGCAGGCGACCGCCTGGCTCCCCGATGGGTCGGCGTTGCTCGTCCTGGACGATGGCGATCTCAAGGTGGTCCGGGACGAGGGTGGGGATGCGCTCACGGTGCGCACGATCGGCAGCGCGCCCGCCGACGGGCTGCAGGGCGACAGCTTCGCCATCACCGGTATCACCGATTGGGCCGCGGCGATCGAGGGCGACGACAGCATGGTGACCCTGGTGCCGCTCGACGGGTCAGCGCCGGTCGGCCCGTTCGCGGGGACGCTTGCCGCCGTCTGGCGCTGACCAGTCGCGTTCGCCCCCGGGTGGCCGGTCAGCCTTCGAGGGCAGCCTGCCCTTTTGGAGTGAGCCGGTAGACGCCCCGGTCCACTCGCTCGAACCAGCCGTAGACGTCGTCGCGGAGGATCGGTCCCGCATTGGGAGCCTCGGCGGCGGCCCGGACGTCGCGGACCCGGGCCTCGCCGCCGGCCTCCGCCAGCGCTCGCGCGATCCGGATCGCCGCCTGGCGGTAGGCGGTCATGATCGGCTGACGCGTCGAGCCGCCGGTGGTGGGGTCGCCAACCCGCCGGCGGTGCTCGCCCAGCAGCCTGGTCGTCCGCTTCCGGTCCCGCCGCGGCTGGTAGGGCACCGGGTCAACTACCACGTCAGCATGCTGCCCTGTTACCACGATGAGGCCCAGGCCCAGCCGCCGGCACAGCCGCCGGGCCTCCGCCTCCTGCGCCGGCCAAGCCCCCACCGCCACGTACACGGCATCGGTCATGGCGAACCGGTCCAGCGCCTGGTAGACGACGCCCAGACCGAACGTCCGCTTGAGCTCCACGATCACCGGTGGCTCGTCGCCGCGGACGGCCACCAGGTCACAGCCCCGGACCTCGCCCTTGACCTCGTACCCCTGGGACTCCAGCAGCGCCTTGACCGGCGCGTAGAGCGCGGTCTCCGGCACGGGTGTAGTCCGGGGACTCCGCGCCGGCATCGGGGTCGGAGCCTCAGCCCCCGCCGAAGGGGCGGTCGCGCCTCGCGAACTCGTCGAGCGCCTCCCGGCAGGCCCGGACCTCGCGTTGCGCCTGCTGGACGATCCACGGGTCCACGCGCGACGAGTCCTCGAGCGTGACCTCGGGTCCGCGCGCGCCATCGGCAAGCACGATCCCCGACGAGTTTCGGTAGTCCGACATCCAGTTCGACTGGAGCGCAACCAGCACGTCCACGACGACCCGCCGCGAGAACAGCCAGTCCACGTAGGCCGCGTTCAGCCGGTCCACGAGGTCGTCTACGCGCACGGGGCGGCCGCGCTCCATCCGCGCGACAGCGTCGATCACGCGCGCGGCGGCGAACGGGTCGCCCGATTCGGCGATGACGGGCGGGTTCGGAAGGTCGGTGGGCATCCCGGCAGGGGCAGGGCGGCGGCCGGGCGCGCCGGGTTCGGTGGTCATGGCTCGATGCTACCGGCAATCGCGCGGGCTACGATCCGCCCATGCGGACGCTCGGACGTCCGGCCCACGACCCGGAGGAGCGATGGCGCGCGCGGCGAAACGGCGGCCCGAGCCTCCCCGCGATCTCGACCTGCCGGAGCTCACCCCGTTTGCCGGCGACCTCGAGCCCTCCGGTGACTACGACGGCATGTCCTTTGTCGACCGCGACCTCGCGTTCGCGGGGGCGGCCGGTGCGACCTTCAGCGCCTGCTGCATCGGGCGCTGCCGCCTGGACGACGCGACCTTCGCCGACGGGCACCTGATCGAATGCCTGCTGGTCGAGGTGGGCGCATCGGGCATCGACATGGCCGGGACGACCTGGCGGGACGTGATCCTCGACAGCCCGCGGATCGGCGCGCTCACGGCCGTCCGGGCCGAGTGGTCGTCAGTCCGGATCCGCGGCGGGAAGATCGACTTCCTGGTGCTCGCGGGAGCCAGGCTGGACGATGTCGTGTTCGAGGACTGCGCGATCGGCGAATTGGATCTCGGCGATGCCCGGCTGCGCAACGTCATGTTCAGCGGGTGCCGGGTGGGCGTGCTCGACGTCGAGGCGGCGCTCCTGGCCGACGTTGACCTGTCCGGTGCCCGGCTGCAGACCATCCGGGGCGTGGGCTCGCTGCGCGGTGCGACCGTCTCGGCGAGCCAGCTGGTGGAGATGGGCCCGCTGCTGGCGGCCCACCTGGGGATCCGCGTCGAGGACGGCGGATCGGAGACCGGCTAGCGGTCGGCCGGGTCGGCCCCGGGCCCGGCACGGGCTTCCGCGTCAGCACCGGATTCCGGGTCGGCACGGGCTGCCGCGTCAGCGTCGGCTGTGGCATCGGCACCGGCATCGGCCATTTCGTCTGGCAATGACACTCCGGGCATCGAGATGTGGATGAGCGACCCGTCCCCGGCGGGCATCGGGGCGTCCGGCCGGGCATGGTGCACCAGCTCCTGCGACGGCGGCATCGTCCGGAGCACCTGCTGCTCGAACCCGAACAGCACGCCGCCGATGCTCTGCCCCAGCGACTCCTTGCGACGCTTCTTCAGCGGCTCCGCGGACACGTCCGGCCCCGGCTCAACGCCGTCGTTGAACTCGTCGGCCTCGCTCATGACGACATCATGACAGTTGCGACGTTGTCGCCCGCCAGCGGTGGGGTGACGGGCCGGTCAGGTTTGGACATGCGCGGTGGCCTCCCGACCCGGAAAGCGCTCGGTCCTGCCGGGCAGGGACCGGCAACCAGGACGCCGGGCGCCGGTCCGCATCCCGCCCACCGGGCACTGTGTACTGGATTCCGCGCAGATCGCCCGCTGCGAGGGAGGATCGCCCTCGCGTGCGCGGATTCCGGCCCTGTCCGCCCGCTGGACGGGACGCCTGCGCGGAATGATGCGCGCAAGGCCCGCCAGGCGGGAGGCCCGCCCCCCGGGGCGTTCGATGCCCGCCCGGGGCCTCCGCCGGACAACGAGCCTGCCGCCGGACAACGAGCCTGCCCCCCCGGCGGCGAACCACCGGGGGGCGCGTGTGTCAGCAGGAACCAGGAGCGCGCCTACGGCTCCTCGACCACCGGCAGCTGCTTGGGCGACTCGACCGCCTGGCCGGCGATCGCCCCCACGCCCAGCGGCACCCACTTCGACGGATCCTGGAGCCGGTGTCCATCGGTGGAGCCGCGGGTGTGCGTCTCCGCGAATCCCGCGGGCTCGATCCACATCCGCTTGCCGTCGAGCAGGCCGGTGATGCCCTCCTGGCCCGGCTCCGGGCGCGGGTTCTGGCAGTACTGGCAGCCGCGAGGGTCGTGCGCCACGTAGTCGGTCGGCTCCTCGTACGTGGTGATGTAGCCCTCGTAGTTGCGCAGGATCACCTTGTGGTCGGAGTACGACACGAGGTAGTTGGGCATGACCGGGATCTTCCCACCGCCGCCGGGCGCATCGACGATGTACTGCGGCACCGCGTACCCGGACGTGTGCCCGCGCAGGCCCTCGATGATCTCGAGCCCCTTGCCCACCGGCGTCCGGAAGTGCCCGGCGCCTTCGACGAGGTCGCACTGGTAGAGGTAGTACGGGCGGACCCGGTTCTCCACCAGCCGCTGCACCAGCTCGCGCTGGGTGTGCACGCAGTCGTTGACCCCGGCCAGGAGCACGGACTGGTTGCCCAGCGGGATGCCCGCGCGCGCGAGCTTGTCGCATGCCCGCGACAGCTCGGGCGTGATCTCGTTGGGATGGTTGACGTGGATGTTCAGCCACAGCGGGTGGTACTTCGCGAGCATCTCGCACAACTCGTCGTCGATGCGCTGGGGCATGAACACCGGCACGCGGGACCCGATGCGCACGATCTCGACGTGCGGGATGTCGCGCAGGCCGCGCAGGGCGGACTCGAGCAGCTTCGGAGCCAGGGTGAGGCCATCGCCGCCGCTGATCAGCACGTCGCGGATCTGCGGGTTGTTGCGGATGTATTCGAGCTGGGCCTCGTGCTCCTTGCGGTTGAAGTTCTGGGACGGGTCGCCCACGATCCGCGACCGCGTGCAGTACCGGCAGTAGACCGCGCACTGGGTGGTGATCAGCATGAGGACGCGGTCCGGGTAGCGGTGCACGAGGCCGGGCACCGGCGAGTGGCGGTCCTCGGCGAGCGAGTCCTCCATCATCCCGGTGAACGCCTGGAGCTCACGGCCCAACGGAATCGTCTGGCGGCGGATCGGGTCGGTGGGATCGTCGGGATCGATGAGCGAGAGGAAGTACGGCGTGATGTCCACCCGGAACTTGTCCGGGGCGGAGAGGCCCTCACGCTCCTCGTCGGTCAGGTTGAGGACCTTCTCGAAGTCCGCGAGATCATTGACGCGGTTCGAGAGCTGCCAGCGCCAGTCGTTCCACTTCTCGTCCGGCACGTCCGCCCAGATCGACGCGCGACGGCTGACCGCCGGCTTGCCATCGGGACCCAGGCGCTTGGCGGGGTCGCGCGGGTTCACCCAGACCGGCTCCACCGCCGTCTGCCCGCCGGTTCCTTCAGCCTGCTCTACCACCTGCCGAACCTCCCGCTTGGCCGCCGTACCGGGTCAAGGCCCGACGAGGGTCAACGCATAAATCCTATGCACTCTGAATGGAGCGCGATCATAGCGGCTGGCGCCCAGTGCGTCCATGGTGTGCAGCATGGCGCATTTGACCGATGGCGGACAGGACCTTCGACGCCGTAGAGTGCGGTCCTCCGCCGGGGGATCCGCTTCGAGGCGACGGCGGCGCACGTACGGAAAGGACACATTCCATGATCGACAACCGACGCCTGCTCGCCGGCGCCCTGGGCCTGACCCTCATCCTCGCCGCCTGTGGCGGATCAGGATCGACCGGCTCGAATGGCGGCACGGACGCCACGGAGGCCCCGGCTGCGACCCAGGATGCGGGCGGTGAGGCAACCGAGGCAACCGAGGCTCCCGAGCCGACCGGGATGCCCGCCGAGGAGACCGAGGAGCCGGGCGAGGAGGTCACCGAGGACCCGTCGGCAGTCACCGGGCTCGCCGCGACCCTGCCCGAGAAGATCAAGGGCGTGACCATGCAGCGCATGGGTTTCGACGGCGACCAGTTCGGCATGTTCGGTGCGGCTGCCGGCCTCAGTGACGAGGACCTCGGCAAGATCCTCAAGGACAACGGCAAGACCCTCAACGACTTCAACCTCGCCATCGCCACCCCGGCCGACAGCAGCGCGTCGCTCAGCGCGATGATCTACGCGATGCAGATCGAGGGCGTCCCCGCCGAGACGTGGGCAGCGGATATGGCCTCCGACTTCGACCTGTCGAAGTCGATCACGGTCGGCGGCAAGAAGGTCTTCGGCGACCTGTCCACTCCGTTCGGGGTGATCGTCTACCCGACTGGCGACACGCTCTACATGCTCCTGCTGGTCGACCAGGCCACCGCGGAGGACGTCCTCTCGCAGCTGCCCTGATCGTCAGCCCTCGACGGCAGACACCGGACGCCGGCGGTCACGCACCGCCGGCGTTTCGATTCCCGGTCCGCTCCATCAGCGCAGCAGCGCGAACCCGTCCACGCCCACGATCGGGCGGCCCGCGGTCCCGCTGACCACGATGCGCACCGTGTGGGCATCCTTCACCGCCCAGTGGCGTCGGAACACGACCCGCGCGGGCGCATCGGTCGCCGCGTTGAGATCCACGGTCGCCGCCAGGGCGCCGTCAACGTACACCTTCGCCGCTCCGTGCCCCGGCCCGCGCTCGGCAAGCCAGGCGATGTCGCGGCCGGTGAAGGTGATGACGGCCCTCGACGCCGCCCCGGATGCCTCGTGGATGCTGCCGCCGCGCGCGGTCGTGTCGGCGGTTGCCGCCCAGTCACCCGAGTAGCCGATCGCGGCCGACCCGTCCTCCACCACCGCGGGCCGGAACGACGGGCCGATATCCCAGTCGCCCCGGTTGCCGTACTTGTCGATCGCCCGGACGCGGAACCGGTAGGCGTGCCCGGGCGCCAGGGAGGTGGCGAAGGTCTTCGTCTTGCGGGCGAGCACCCGTTTCCAGGCGCCCCCGTCGGTCGAGCGCTCGAGCTGGTACTTCGCGATGCCCCAGCCACGATCGCTGCCGTCCCAGGTGAGCGTCACGGGCACGGTGGAACCGCCGACGGCCGCCGGCGAGATACGCGCGACGGGCTTGGTCGTCGTCGGCCGATAGGTGTCCCGCCGGCGGACCGGCGGGTCGTACATCGCGTAGAAGAGCTTCTCACCACCGCGCTGCCAGGAGACGGTCACGTTGCCGGTCTCCCAAGGCCGGATGGTGAAGCTCGCCCCGCCGTCCTGCGTCCAGTGGTTGAGATCGGGGTCCCTGCCCTGCCAGGCGTTCCAGGTGCTGGACGAGCCCGCGGACGCGCCGCCGATGAGATGCCGCGTATACGTGATCGCCTCCCCGACGATCGGGGTGTACGTGGACGGGAGCACCTGCACGATGGGCAGGTTCGACTCCTTGATCAGACGCCCGGTACCGTCCTCGGCCGCGTGGAACCTGACGTAGGCGTCGTACTGGCCGTCGGAGGCGTCCGCGCCTAGGAAGAGCTCGTACTGGCGGTAGGGCACCCACGGCAGGGTGAACGACCAGATGGGGCAGCTCCCGTTCCGGGCGTTGGCGTCGAAGCCGAGCGCGCCGAAGGTCTCGTCGTAGTCGTTCGTGTCGAGGGAGAAGTCATTGCCCCAGCGGAACTCGTAGCGGCACACGCTGCCGGCGGGCAGCTGGTAGTCCGCGGGGAACGTCGGCACGAACGTGAACCGATGGCCCGTGATCGCCGGCTCCGGCGTTCCGAGCGTGAGCTCGGGGCTGATGGCGGCGTGGATGTAGCCCAGGAAGATGTCGACGTCATCCGCGAGCACCCGCACCGCGACAAGCTTGCGGCCGTACCCCTCACAACCGGGCAGGTCCAGGCTCACGTCGACTCGCGACGCGAAGGCGTACGGATCGCTCGACGTCGTCCCGTTGTCGCACGAGATCACCACGGTCCGGGTGCCGCCCGGATTGGGGATCGCGTAGAAGATCAGGGTCATCGACCGGGCGGTGGCGTCCTTGTCGTGGTCCACGGTCGGCGTGGTCGGCAGAGCCGCTCGGGCCGGAGGCGGCGCCGCCCCCAGGAACAGCGCGATGGCCATGGCCGTGGCCAAGACGAGACGGAGCTGGTGCACGGGTTCCTCCCCCACGTGGCGGGCAGCGCCCGCAGGCTGTCGAGTCTGGACGCCACGGGCCCGGTGCGCCACGAGCCGTTGGGCCTGCCGTATCCGGTGCCACCCTCCCGAAGCCGCGCGGGCCCGGGCCCGGCGGGGGCCGGGGGGAATCAGGAAGCCCGGCGCAGGAATCAGGAAGCCCGGCGCAGGCCGGGCTTCGGGTTGGGCGGGACCCGGGGCTACTCCCCGACCACGCTCCAGATCAGGCCCATCATCACGAAGAAGCCGCTGAACATGGCGATCAGGCCGATGCCGCCGTAGGGGGAGTTCGCCCCCTCGTGCGGGACCATCTGCAGCACGGTGCCGAAGAAGATCGCCCAGGCGATGAACAGGATCGTGAACAGCATCTTGCTGCTGGGGCCGGTCATCCGGCGCGTCCAGCCGTGCCGGCCGCCCTCGGCGACCATCGCGGACCGCAGGAAGGTGTACACGAACACTCCAGCCACGAACGCCGCCGCGAGCAGGATGAAGAGGTTGTTCGGGAAGTCCTGGAACCAGACGGTGAAGATCGGCACGGGAGTCCCTCGGGGCCGGGATGGCGAACGCAAGACACCCGGAAACGCCGGGGCCACAGGATGCTAGCAGACCGTGCAGGGCGCGGAAACCCACAATCCGCCGAACGGTTCTAACATGCTACTCAGCAAGCGCACGTTAGCCTGAGGGAACGCGCGCCGCCCCCGGGCAGGAACCCGCCCGAACCATCCGCCGCAGCCCGAGGTCCGAACCCTCCACGCATGTCGTTCGATCGTCTGGGCCGCTTCACGGTCCGCCGTCGGTGGTGGATCGTCGGGGCATGGGCCGTCCTCATCCTCCTCGCCCTTCCCCTTGCGCCCCGTGCGCCGGGGGCGCTGTCCGCGGGCGGCTTCATCCTCGACGACCTCGAGTCCGCCCGGGCCAAGGCGCTCCTGCAGGCAGAGCTGGGCGTGGAGCCGTCGGCGTTCGTGCTGGTCTACCAGTCGGACAGCCTGACGGCCGGCACCCCGGCCTGGATCGCCGCCGTAAGGGAAGCCACCCAGGACGTCGCCGCGGCCCCCCACGTCACCCGCGTGCTGAGCCACGTCCTGAGTCCGCGCCAGGTGAGCGCGGACGGGCGCACCGCGTACGACATCGTCTTCCTCGACCTGCCGCCCGACGACTCACCCGACGCGATCCCGCCCGTGGCCGCCGCGCTGCGTGAGGTGCCCGGTCTGAAGGTGAGCATCGCCGGCGGCCCCGCCTTCTACGGCGACGTCCAGAAGGTGACGGAGGACGACTTGCGCCGCAGCGAGATCATCTCGCTCCCGCTCGCGGCCCTGGCCCTGGTCCTCGTGTTCGGCAGCCTCGTGGCGGCCGGTGTGCCGCTGGCGGTCGGCGGGGCGTCCGTCCTCGTCGCGCTCGCGGGAATCTTCATCGTGGCCAGCCTCATGCCGATGAGCATCTTCGTGCTCAACCTGGCCACGCTCCTCGGCCTTGGCCTGGGCGTGGACTACTCGCTGCTCATGACCAGCCGATTCCGCGAGGAGCTGGCCCACCGCGAGGGTCCCGACCGCGTGGCGGAGGCGGTCCGCGTGACCGTCGCGACAGCCGGACGCGCCGTGTTCTTCTCCGGCCTCACCGTCCTGCTCGGCCTCCTGGGCCTGGTCCTCTTCGAGTTCATGATCCTGCGCTCCGTGGGCATCGCGGGCGCGCTCGTGGTGGGGCTCACCGTGGCCGCGGCGCTCACGTTGCTGCCCGCCATCCTCGCGATCCTGGGCACCCGCGTGGACGCCTGGTCCGTGCGCAAGGTCACCGTCGAGCCGGGCGCCGACGGCCCCTGGGCGCGGCTCGCCCGGCGGGTGATGCGCCACCCGGTAGCGGTGCTCGTGCCCACGCTCGCGATCCTCCTCGTCCTTGGCCTCCCGTTCCTGAACGTCCGCTTCAACGCTCCGGACGCCACGATCCTGCCGGCCGACGTCCCGTCCCGCGAGGCGTACGACACGCTCGCCCGCGAGTTCGGTGAGGGCGAGTTCGCCCCGATGGTGCTGGCGATCCGCACGCAGGGGGACGTCACCGACCCGGCGAACCTGGCGAAGCTCCACGACTACTCGCGTCGCCTGGCGGCCGACCCGCGCATCAGCCGCGTCAGCAGCCTCGTGGACATCGACGAGCGTCTCACCCTCGAGCAGTACCAGCTGCTGTACGGCGCGCAGTCAGGACCCCCGGACCGCTTCGTGGCCGCAACACTTGGCCAGCTGGCCAAGGACGACCTGACGGCCTTCACCATCACCACGCCGTACGGCCCCAACAACGATGCGGCGCGCGCCCTCGTGCGCGAGATGCGCGATCCGGCGAGTCCGCTCGCGCCACCCGCAGGCATGGAGGTCCTGGTGGGCGGCGGCGCTGCCGACGTGGACGACGTGGTGAGCCGCGTCTGGTCCGACTTCCCGCGCACGGCGGCCTTCATCGTGATCACCACGTTCATCGTGCTGTTCGTGCTGCTGCGCTCCGTCGTGCTGCCGGTCAAGGCGCTGGTGATGAACACCCTCTCGATCGTGGCCAGCTTCGGCGCGCTCGTCTGGATCTTCCAGGAGGGGAACCTCTCGGCCCTGCTCGACTTCCAACCACTCGGGTTCGTCGAGACCACGCAGCCGGTGATCCTGTTCTGCGTCCTCTTCGGCCTGTCCATGGACTACGAGGTCTTCCTGCTCTCACGCATGAAGGAGGCCTGGGACAAGACGGGCGACAACACCGAGGCGGTGGCGCGCGGCCTCGAGCGGTCGGGCCGGATCGTGAGCTCCGCCGCGCTCATCGTCGTCGTCGTGGCCGGGTCCTTCGCCTTTGCCGACATCGTGCTCATCAAGGCCCTGGGGCTGGGCGTGGCGATCGCCGTCGCCCTGGACGCCACCATCGTGCGCGCGCTCCTGGTGCCGGCCACCATGCGCCTGCTCGGGAAGTGGAACTGGTGGGTGCCGCGCCGCCTGGACCGGGCGCTGGCGGGCGTCCTGCCCAAGACTGAGGCGGAAGTGGAGGCCGCGGTCAGATGAGCGGTCGTCTACTTGCACTCGCGCTCCTGGCCGCCACCGTCGTCGGCGCCTGCAGCGGACCGGTCCTCGCCAACCCGCCGGCGGCCCGGCCCGCGCCCACGGCCGCCCCCGAGCCCACCCCGCGGCCCGCCGACCCGCAACCCGTGGTCCTCCCACGCGACGACGCCCCGCACGACCGCCTCACCGAGTGGTGGTACTACACGGGACACCTCGTCTCCGACGACGGCGCCCGTTTCGGCTTCGAGTACGTGGTGTTCCGGGCCGAGCGCGGCAGCTTCCCCGTCACGTGGGCCAGCCACCTCGCCGTCACCGACGAGGACGGCGATCGCTTCCACTACGCCCAGCGCGCCGAGATCGGCCCGCAGGTGGACCGCTCGCCCGCCGGTCCGGGCGCCGCCGGCACCGGTGGCAGCTCCGGGGACGGCCCCGCGTTCGACTTCGCCATCAGCGGCTTCGACCCCGCTGATCCCCTGCGTCCACCGGGTGACCCGTGGACGATGGCCGGCGTCGGCGGGCAGGACGCCCTGCGCGCGCTGGCATCCGGGGCGGACGTCCTGGGCGACCCCCTCGCGACGCTGGGTCTCGACCTGCGCCTCGACGCCGTCAAGCCCGCCGTCCTCCATGACCAGGACGGCTGGATCGACTTCGGGGCGGCCGGGGGCTCGTACTACTACTCGCGGACGGCGATGGACGCCGTTGGCACCGTGACCCTGGGCGACCGCGAGTTCGCGGTGACGGGCGACGCCTGGTTCGACCACCAGTGGGGCGACTTCATCTCCGTCGGCGCAGGCGGCTGGGACTGGTTCGCCATCAACCTCGAGGACGGCACGGACGTGACGCTCTCCCTGGTACGCGCAGCCGACGGGTCCTACCCGCTGGTGTACGGGACGGCGGTGGATGCGGCGGGAGCGACGACGCACCTGGGCGCGGGCGACTTCGACGTCGCGATTCTCGACGAGTGGACCAGCCCGGCGACCGGCGCGACCTACCCGTCCGGCTGGCGGGTGGAGATCCCGTCCCTGGGCCTGGACCTCGACGTCATGCCCACCGTCCTGGACCAGGAGCTCGACACGCGTGCCACCACCGGCGTCGTGTACTGGGAGGGCTCGCAAGCGGTGACGGGGACGCGAGATGGTCAGCCGCTGACGGGGCGCGGGTACGTGGAGCTGACGGGATACGCCCCGGCGACGGGATACGCTCCGGCGACGGGATACGCTCCGGCGACGGGATACGCTCCGGCGACGGGATACGCCCCGGCGACCCGCTGACGCGAGCTGCTCGATCCTCTCAGCCGGACTCGGGCTGCACGGAGCTGCGCCGCAGGGCGAGTCCTGCGACCACCAGGGCCACGACAACCGTGACCGCGTAGCCCACGCACCAGGCGCAGATCGCCTCGATCACGAACAGCTCCAGGAACGTGAGATACGCGACGAAGCCCGTGCCGAGCAGGAGCAGCAGGTAGGCGACCAGCAGCGCCCGGCGGTCCGTCCGCAGCCACCAGACCACCGCAAGCGCCACCAGCAGCACGGAGCCGGCGAGGCCGTACACGGCAACAGGAATCCCGAGGATCTCGGCGTACTCCGACGCGGCCACGAGATCGCAGCCGTGGGAAGGACCGCAGACGGCGTTCGTACCGAGCAGGCGCACGGCCGTCAGGTAGCCGGCGATCGCGGCCCCCGCCAGCGTGACAAGCACCAGGAGCAGGCCGAGCGGACCCCTGTGGACCCGCCCGATCGGTGCGCGAGCGGCGACGGGGTCCGCCGTCAGGGCTGGGTGCTCGCCGGCGCGCTGCTCTCGGCCAGCGCGGCGTCGATCAGCGCGGACCACTCCGCCGCGGACTTGAGCCCGACGTACTGCGTGCCGTTGAGATAGATGGTGGGCGTCGAGTTGATGCCCAGCTGGGTCATGGCGACATCCGTGATGGCGTTCACGGAGTCGAGGGCCGGCTGGCCGTCGATGCAGCTCGTGAGCGCCGCCTCGTCAAGGCCCGCGGCGACACCGATCTGGATCACGCGCTCCTTGCGGAAGCCGCCGGTGTTCTCGCCGTCCTGGTTGTTGAAGACCCAGTGGCTGTAGTCGTAGTA
This sequence comes from uncultured Chloroflexia bacterium, assembly GCA_963748625.1. Lineage (GTDB taxonomy): Bacteria > Chloroflexota > Limnocylindria > Limnocylindrales > CSP1-4 > CAIXZV01. Next base: position 1,079,656 of record CAVVJT010000007.1, read on the forward strand.
CTTGCCCTGTTCGTTGGCGCAGAACGCGCCGAGGGCCGGCGTGAGGGACTCGTCGCCACCGCGGCCGAGCAGGTTGATGTCGTGGCTCAGCACCTGCATCTGGCCCGTGGCCACGTACTTGTTGACGAGCGAGGGCAGCACGTCGAGCGCGTTCCTGGCGCACACCGGGCACTGGTAGTCGCCGTACACCTCCATGACCACGGGCGCGCCGTCCTGGCCGAGCGTGGTGCCGCTCACCAGCTCTGCGGGGTAGCTGAAGCCCGGATCCTTGAGCGTGCCCGTCACCTTGCCGCCCAGCTGGTTGACGGCGACGAAGCCGACGATGAGCACGCCCACCACCACGCCCACGATGGTCATGGTCCTGGTGTTGATCCAGGACGAGCCGCCGCCGGAGCCCGACTGGCCCGACTTGCGCGCCGCGCGGTCGGCCTCGAACCGGTTCTGGCGCTCGGCGGCGCGGCGCTCTCTGCGGGTCGTCGTGGGAGTGTTCTTGCTGGCGCTCAGGGGAGGCCTCCGGATGGTGGTGCCACGAATGGGCGGGTTGGTGGCGTTCAGCGTGACGGCAGAGCCGAAGGCGACATTGTGCGGCAAACCCGCCGGTCAGGCCGCGAGGCATGTATTCAAGCCCTCTACGACGTGCATTCAGGCCTTCTACATGATACCGTGTCTCATATGGAACCCATCGAGCCATCCCCATCCGGATCATCGGGCAGCGCGGCCGGAGCGCACCCGTCCGCTGCCCCCGTCGCCGGAGCCCACGATCATGGGCACAGCCACGACAGCCCGCTCGATGCCGCGCACGCCCTCGCGCACGCGGATGTCTGGCTGAGCGACGTCTCGGCGGGGTACGGCGACCGTGTCGCCCTGGAGCACGTGTCGATCGCCGTCGAGCCCGGCAGCCTGCTCGCGGTGGTGGGACCCAACGGGGCCGGCAAGAGCACCCTGCTCAAACTCATGGCCGGGCTCGTGACGCCGTGGACGGGACGGATCCAGATCCTGGGAGCCCCCGCGGGCCGCGAGGCCCGGCGGGTTGCCTACGTCCCCCAGGCGGAGCTCGTGGACTGGCAGTTCCCGGTGACCGTCGAGGACGTCGTGATGATGGGCCGGTTCCCGCGCCTCGGGCCGGTCCGCCGTCCCGGTCGCGACGACCGCCGCGCTGTCGTGGATGCGCTCGAGATGGTCGGCATGGCCCACCACCTGCGCACCCAGATCGGGCGCCTCTCGGGTGGCCAGCGCCGGCGGGTCTTCCTCGCCAGGGCGCTCGCGGCTGAGCCCGACCTGTTCCTCCTCGACGAGCCGGTCACCGGCATCGATCCCACCACCCAGGAGCTCCTCATGGACATCCTGGAGGGGCAGGCCGCGCGGGGCAAGACCGTCGTTGCCACCACGCATGACCTCGCCTGTGCCGCGGGCCGCTTCCAGCAGGTGCTCGCGGTGAACCGCACCGTGGTTGCCTACGGCCCGTCGAACATCGTGCTCGACGCGAACGTCCTCGCGGCGGCCTACGGTGGGCACCTGCTCATGCTGGAGGGCCAGACCGTCCTGCTCGACGACGCGCACCACCACGACGATGCCGCGCCCGGCGAGCGGCACTTCCACGAGCAGGGCCAGAAGTGATGGACATCCTGCTGGAACCTCTTGCCTCGCCGATCATGCAGCGAGCGCTGCTGGCATCGGCCATGGTCGGCATCGTGTGCGCCATCGTCGGCACCTACGTGGTCCTGCGCGGGATCGCCTTCATCGGCGACGCCATCGCGCACGCGGGCTTCCCGGGTGTGGTCGTGGCCTACATGCTCGGCTTCCCCTACTACATCGGGGCGGCAGTGGCCGCGGTCCTCACCGCCCTCGCGATCGGGGTGGTCACCAAGCGTGGCGGCATCCGCCAGGACACCGCCATCGGCGTGCTCTTCGCAGGCACGTTCGCGCTCGGCGTCTTCCTGTTCAGCGCCATCGACGGCTACGTCGCCGACCTGTTCAGCTTCCTCTTCGGCAATGTCCTCGCCATCGGCACGGCGGACCTCGTGGCCCTGCTGGTCCTGGGATCCGGCGTCATCGTGGTGATCGGGATCCTCTGGAAAGAGCTGCTCTACGCCACGTTCGATCCGCTGGGGGCCGCCGCCTCCGGCATCAACGTGGACCGCCTCGAGTACCTGTTCCTCGCCCTGGTCGCCGTGACCATCGTGGTGAGCCTCCAGGCCGTGGGCATCATCCTGGTGGTGGCGATGCTGATCACGCCGGCGGCCACCGCCCAGCTGCTCACCGTGCGCTTCGTCCGGACCATGCTCGTGGCTGCCGTCGTGGGCATCACCAGCTCGATCATCGGCCTGTATGCGTCGTACTGGCTGGACGTCGCCAGCGGTGCCACGATCGTCCTGGTCCAGACCTCGATGTTCGTCCTTGCGCTCCTGTTCGGGCCCCGCGGGCTCCTCGCGCGGCGGGGCGGGCATGGCGTCGCGAACCGGTCGGAGCGGGAGGCCCTTGAGGCCTTGGAGGCCGCGGAAGGCGCGGAAGGCGCGGCATGAGCCCGACGCACCACCACGTGCGCCAAGCCACCGAGCACGCGGGCGACCACATGCTCGATGCGCTCGGCCGGGCGGGCGAGCGGGTCACCGAACCGCGCCGCGCCGTGGCACAGCTGGTCGCCGCGCATGACGGCCACTTCACCGCGGCCGACCTGGTCGAGGAAGCGCGAGACGCGTACCCGCGGCTGGGCAGGGCGACGGTCTTCCGGGCCCTCGACCTGTTCGCTGGTCTCGGGCTCGTCGAGCGGATCGACATGCCCGATGGCGGCCACGCCTACGTGGCCTGCGACACCACCCATCACCACCACCTGATCTGCACGTCGTGCGGACGGGCGCTCGACGTGGACGACCCGGGCCTGGCCGAGGTGCTCGAACGCATCGGCGCACGCGCGGACTTCGCCGTCACGGCGCATCGGCTTGAGCTGTTCGGCGTCTGTGCCCCCTGCAGGGTGAGCGCCTCCAGGGAGCGAACATGACCGGCTCGTCCATCACCCGCCGGGGCGCGGGAACCGCCATCGCGATGGCAGTCCTGCTGGCCGCGCTCGTCGGAGCCTGCGGGGGCAGCGCGCCGACGCCGGCGGCCGGGGGCGCGCCCGTCAAGGTCGTCGCCACCACCACCGTCTTCGCCGACCTCGTCGCCCAGGTGGGCGGCGACCGCGTCGAGGTCTCCAGCCTCGTGCCCAAGGGCGGCGAGGTCCACACCTTCGACCCGACGCCCAGCGACATCCGACGCGTGGTGGAGGCGGACCTGATCGTCCGCAACGGCCTGGGCCTGGACGACTGGCTCGCCGCGCTCGTGGCGGATGCGGGCGCGACCGCCCCTGTCGTGGTCCTCGGGGAGGACCTCGACGGCGTGGACTACCTCGGCGGCGATCCCGATCACGGCGAGGAGGTCAACCCGCACCTCTGGCTCGACGTGGCCTACGCGAAGGCCTACGTCGGGCGCATCGCCGCGGCCCTGTCGGCTGCCGATCCTGACGCCGCCGCGGGCTACCAGGAGCGGGCAGCGGCCTATGGCGCTGAGCTTGCGACACTGGACACGGAGATCCGGGAGCGCCTGGGCGCCATCCCGGAGGCCGACCGGCTCGTCATCTCCTTCCACGATGCCTTCCCGTACTTCGCCCGCGCCTACGGGCTGGTGATCGACGGCACGATCGTGGAGGCACCGGGCCAGGATCCGAGCGCGGGCCAGATCGCGGACCTCGTCGCCGCGATCGACGACAAGGGGATCAGCGCGATCCTGGCCGAGGTCCAGTTCAACGACGAGCTGGCCCAGGCGATCGCGGCCGAGACGGATGCCGTGGTCGTGAGCGACCTGTACACGGACACATTGGGTGACGCCCCCCTGGACACGTATGGCGCGATCATGCGCTCCAACGTGGACCGCATCGTGGAGGCGCTCTCGGGCAGGTAGGCCACATGGCCCGGGAGTGCGGCCAGGGCACGCGGTACCCCGGTCCCACGCTCCCGCCAGGACCATCGACTGCCCGGCAGGTGAAACCTTCGGGCGCTTGGGCGCCTCGGAGTCTCGCCACACACTTCCGGGAGTTGCCATGACCCACGCCCTGCGTCCCCATTCCCTCTGCAGCCCCTCGCCGCGATCCGCGGACAGGCCGGCATGCGCCTGAGCCCCACCCTCCTGGTCGCCCTCGGCGCCATCGTCACGCTCGTGGCGCTCGCCATCACCGACCAGGTCGTCCCCGCATCCGATCCCCGCACCGCCGAGGTGCGGCCGTGGATCGCCGCGCGGGCGCTCGGTGTCACCGCGTACCTGCTCCTCGCCTTCGAGGTGGCCCTTGGACTCGTGTTGAGCCATCCGCGCAACACGTCCGCGTGGCGCAAGACCAGGCAGATCCTCCCGTGGCACGAGCTGGTCACGGTCTTCCTGGGCGCATTCCTTGCGCTCCACATCGTCCTGCTCGCGGTGGACGAGTTCGCGGGCGTCGGCTGGATCGGCGTGTTCGTCCCGGGCAGCGGCACCTACCGCCCGCCCGCGATCGCCGTCGGTTCGGTGGCGATGTACGCCCTGGTCATCACCGCGGTGACCGCGAAGTGGGCGCGCCTCCTGCCATCAGGCTGGTGGCTCAGGATCCACCGATTTGCCGCCGTCGCCTTCCTGCTCAGCTGGGTCCACGCGATCCTCGCGGGCACCGATGGGGGCGCCCTGACCCCGCTCTACCTCGCCACGGGCCTGCTGATCCTTGCGCTCGGCACGCACCGCTGGTGGACCTCAAAGGTCCGCCCCCAGCGTTCGTCGCCTGCGGGCGATGCGCCCCTCGCCCTCGCCCGGTCCCGGCCGGCGTCGTCCCCGGAGGAGTCGTGATGAACCGAGAACTAGTGACCAGGTGGGCGCGGCGCGGCGCCGTCCTCGTGACGACTGCGGCGGTGCTCGTCGTGGGCGTGAGCACGGTGCAGGTGGCGGCTGACTGGCGCAAGGCGTCGGCGCCGCTCGACACCGCCCCTGTGGGCATGAGCACCATCGAGGACGACTTCACCGCCGAGACCGGGCGTACGGATGAGCTCTCGGGCCAGATCGACGACGTTGCCGCGCAGATCTCGGACCTCAAGGTCGCACTCATCGCCGCGAACGGGTCCATGGCAACCGACCAGGAGCAGGCGACGGTCCTCCAGGCACAGCTCGAGAGCTCCGCCGCGAAGCTCAAGACCCTCCAGCGCCAGCTCAAGGCAGCGCAACGGCGCTTGACCGAGCTCAACCGCGCGGCCGCACGGCAAGCGGAGCTCAACCGCCAGGGTGGCGCGCGGAGCGCGGGCTCCGGGACTTCGACGCGGCCCCCGGCCGATGACGACGATGGGGAGGAGGACGATGACTGAGCGCGCCCTCCCCCAGGTCTCCGTCGGGACCAGGGCAACGACCGCAGCCGGGGTCGCCGCGCCGGGTGTGGTGGCGCCGGGTGTCGCCGCAGGGACGCGGCCGGCTGCCGGTGGGGTGGCGCGACCCGCCGTCCGCCGCAACGAGGCCATCCTGACCATGCCGGCACGCGCCGGGATCCTGCTCGGCGCCTCCGCCGCCGTCTACGCGGTCACGCTGGCCGGGGTCGCGGTCATGCAGTCCGAGACGGATGCCCAGGTGAGCGCTGCGCGCGCGCCGTACGTGGATGAGGTCACGCAGCTCCGAGCGGCCAACGATGAGCTCGAGCGCGTCCTGCTCCGGGCCGACGCCCAGGCGCGGGCGCTCGCTGCCGACTACGGCGCGGTCGGGGCGACGGTGACCGACTACCAGGCACGCCTGGACTCGCTCGCCACGCTCGTGGCCGAGGTCCAGGGCTCGGCGGCGGCGCTGCCCGCCCGGATCAAGCTGCCGAGCGTCAGCATGCGCGGCGCGATCGCCGGCAGCTCCCGCTCGTCACGTGGCGGCTCGGCGCCGTCGACCAATGCCACGTCAGGCGCCTCCGGAGGCTGATCCCGTCATCACGGATCCTCGGGCCGCAAGCCCCCAAGGCGACGGCCCGGACAGGATCGTCGCCTTCTCCGCGCGCGCGCTCGGGTCCACGCTCCGGCTCAGCGTGCGAGACCACGCCGGCGCCGTGCCCGGGCCGGAGATCAGCGAGGCGGCCGCCCGAGCCTGGGACGCGGTGCGCGCGGAGTTCGACGCCGTGGACCGCGCCCTGTCCCGCTTCCGCGATGACTCGGAGCTGACCCTGCTCAACCGCCTTGCCGGCACCGGTGCGGTGGTCCCCGTGTCGCGGCGCACGCGGATCGCGCTGGCCACCGCAGATCGCGCCAGCCGCGTCACCGGCAACCGGTTCGACGCGAGCATCCTGGGCGCCCTCGAGCGCATCGGCGAGCAGGGGGCTGACCTCGGGACGGCGTCCAGCGCCGAGCTCGCCGTCCCTATCGAGGAACGGACCAGCCGCGCGCATGTCCCACCGGTGCCGCTCGACATGGGCGGGATCGGCAAGGGGCTGGCGTTGCGCTGGGCCGCAGCCGCCGCACGGCCGTATCTGCCCGACGAAGCGGGCATGCTGCTCGAGGCGGGCGGTGACATCGTCGCGGCCGGCACACCCCTCCAGGAGGGCTGGCGCGTCGGGGTCGAGGACCCGGTCGCCGATCCCGGTGCGGAGGCGCCGCCGCTGGTGGTGCTCGACCTGCCCGATGGCGCGGTGGCCACCTCATCGGTCCGCGTGCGCAACTGGCTGGGACCCGACGGACGGCCCGTTCACCACCTCGTCGATCCTGCCACGCGCGAGCCGGCCCGGACGGGTTTGGTCGCCGTGACGGTCGCCCGGTCCGACGCCGCATGGGCGGAGATCTGGAGCAAGGCGCTGTTCGTGCTCGGACGGGACCGGATTGCGGACGAGGCGCGCGCCCGCGGGCTTGCCGCTTGGTGGGTCGATGATCGCGGGCGCCTCGGGATGACCCCCGAGGCCCGCATCCGCACGCTCTGGGCGGCCGAGGACCGTCTCGGCTAGGGCGAACTGGTGCAGCCCTGGGCCGCCAAGCCCGCGCCGGTCAGACCATCGCCGGGTCAGCTGGGGTGCTGGCGCTCCGCCGCCGCGGCCGCCTCGGCCTCTGCGCGCAGCTGGGAGGGCGGTGTCTCGCCCAAGGCGATCGCAAGCTCATCGAGCGTCGGATAGCCCTCGCGCGCCCCGGCCCGCGTCACGCTGATGCTGGCCGCCACGACGGCGCGCCGCGCTGCCGACTCGAGGTCCAGGCCACCGGCGAGCGCCGCGGCAAGGGCACCGTTGAGCGCGTCGCCCGCACCCGTCGCGTCGATCGCCTTGACCTTCGGCGCCTTGATGTCGATGACGGGACCGTCCCGCTGGACGAGCGCGGCACCCGAGGCTCCGAGGGTCACGAAGATCGCCCTGGCGGCACCCGGGCCGTCCGCCGTCGCCTCGAGCAGGAGGCGTGCGGATTTGATCGGATCGTCCGTGGCCGGCGTGGGCCTCCCGGCGCGCTTCGCGTCCTCCGTCACGAGGAGGGCCAGCTCACCGCGGTTGGGGACGACGACATCGGCCAGGCCGATGACCGAGCGGTCCAGGCCGCCGGCCGGCGCCGGATTGAGGATCGTCCAGGCCCCGCCCTGGCGGCCGATGCGGAGCGCCTCACGAGCGGCGTCCGTGGAGATCTCGTGGGTGACGATGACGGCGTCGCCGGTGTGCGGATTGAGCCGGCCGAGTGCGTCGCGCACGTGGGCGGCGGTAAGGCCCGCGTTGGCGCCCGGGGCGACCGCGATCTGATTCTCGGCCTTGGCGTCCACCAGGATCAGGGCGACGCCCGTCGCCGTGTGATCAAGCGTCACGAGGACATCGGTGCCGATCCCCTCGCGGGCGAGCGCCTGCCGCGCATCCATGGCGAACTCGTCATCACCCAGCGCCGCGACAAGCATGACCGGGACGCCGAGGCGCGCGGCAGCCACCGCCTGGTTGCCGCCCTTGCCGCCGTGGAACCGTGTGAATGTCCCGCCCAGCACCGTCTCGCCCGGCTGGGGCAGACGCTCGGTCTGCACCACCAGGTCGATGTTGACGGACCCGACGACCAGGACTCGACCGCTCACCTGACCGTCCCTCAATCCTTTCCCTGGTACCGGCTCCGTCTAGGAGCCGGTGATGAACTCGCCACCGTCGACGCCGATGACCTCGCCGTTGATGAAGCCGGTGCCCTCACCCGAGAGCGTGAGGATCGCGCTGGCGACGTCCTGGGGCGTCGTCATCCGACCGGTGGGGTTCCGCCGCGTGGCGGCCTCGATGATGGCGTCCTTCTCGGGGATCTTCATGAGCGCCGGCGTCAGCGTGACGCCCGCGCGGATCGTGTTGGCCGTGATGCCGGTGCCCAGCCGGGCCAGCTCCATCGCGAGCTGGCGCGTGTGGGACTCGAGCGCGGCCTTGGCCGAGCTCACGACACCGTAGCTCGGCACGACGCGGCTTGAGCCCTCGGACGTCATCGCGTAGATCTTGGAGCCCTGCTGGAGGAACCCGCCGCGCCAGAGGTCCTGGACCCAGTAGACGAGGCTGTTCGCCATGACGTCCTGGGTCATCTCCATCTTCTTGCGGTCCACGCAGCCCTTGGGGTCCTCGGCCAGGAACGGCACAAGCGACCCGAACGCGAGCGAGTGCATGACCACGCGGACATACGGCTCGCGCCCGGCTGCGCGGGAGGCCTCGAAACGCTCTGCCAGCGAGGTCAGGGCCGACGTGCGCTTCTCGTCGTCGGCGGCGTTCATGTTGAGGTACAGCGCCTGGACGCCGAGCGTCTCGATGCGCTCCTTGATCTCCGCGACATGGGCCAGGGCCGCGCGGAAGTCGAGGTGGACGCCGCAGATGTTGTAGCCGGCGGCCGCCAGCGTCAGGGCCGTCGCCTCACCCATGCCCGAGGAGGCGCCGAGAATCAGGGCCCAGCGCTCGCGGTCGTCGGTCATCGTGCTCCTCCGGGGGGACTGCAGGGGATCCGCGGCAGGGGCATCGCGGCACAGCGGAGTCTACCAGCGCGGGATACACGGCCCGAACCCGCGCAGCGCGCGCCCCTTGACGGCCAGGTGTATTTTGGCATCGACCTAATTCGTCGAATGCCGAAATAGGAGATGGTGACGAACCGCGTCTACAAGGCCCTCGCGGACCCCACCCGCCGGCGCATCCTCGCGCTCCTCCGGGAGCGCCCGATGACCGCGGGCGAGCTCGCGTCCCAGTTCGAGCTCGCGTGGCCCACGATGTCCGGCCACTTCGCCGTCCTGCGCGAGGCGGGCCTCATCCAGGCCGAGCGCGCGGGCTCGACCCTCACCTACCGGCTCAATCAAACCGTGCTCCAGGAGGCCCTCATGGCGCTCATGGACATGCTCGGGGTGGATCCCACGGAGCGCCCAGCATGAACCTGCGCACCTTCTACATCGTTGCTGCAGTTGGCATCGTCGCGCAGCTCGCCCTCGCCGCATGGGGGTTCGTCCAGGTCGGCTTCACCGGGACCGTGCCCATGCATTGGGGCGTGAACGGCGAGGTGGACGCGTGGGGACCCGCCTGGCTCTCGTTCCTGCTCGCACCGGTCGTGTCGATCGGCCTCACCGCGCTGTTCGGCGTGCTGCCCCGCTTCGAGCCGCGCCGGGAGAACCTGCAGCGCTCGGCACGCGCGTACCGCCAGCTGGGGATCGCGGTGATCGCGCTGATGACGCTGGTGGAGATCGGCGTCGTGCTGGCGGCCACGGGCCGCGACGTGCCGATGGCGTTCCTCATGGGTGTCGGGGTTGGCGTGCTGTTCATGGTCATCGGCAACCAGATGGGCACGGTGCGCGCGAACTACATGTTCGGCGTGCGCACACCCTGGACGCTCACCAGCGACCTCGCCTGGGACAAGACGCACCGGCTGATGGGGCGCCTCTTCTTCCTGGGCGGCCTGGGCCTGGTGCTGCTGTCCCTGTTCGGTCGGCCCGAGATCGTGCTCGTCGCGATGCTCGTGTTCATCGGGGCCATCCTCGTGGTCGGCTTCGTCTACTCCTACCAGGTCTGGAAGACCGATCCGGACAAGCACACGAACGGGAGCGTCTTGTGAACCTGCCCGACGGATTCGATCCCGCGCTTCTGCTGTTGATCGTCCCGCTCGTCCTGCTGGAGCTGGGCCTCCTCGTCTACGCCATCTACGACCTGCTCAAGGAGGGTCGGTACGTGCGGGGTGGCTCGAAGGCCGCCTGGGCCGTGGTGATCCTGTTCCTCAACGGCATCGGGCCGCTCGTCTACCTGCTCGCGGGCCGGGTGGACCGCCCTGCCGACGATCCTCCAGCCCAGGGGCAGCCCGGTTGGGGCAGCCCCCACGATCCGCCGCCTGCCGGCACGGTGCCGCCGCCTGCCGGCACGACACCCACACCCACGTGGGCCCAGCCCGGCGCATCCACGCCCGCCGCGTCCCCACCCGCCGCGTCCCCACCCGCCGCGTCCCCACCCGCCGGGCCGGCGGCCATCGCGATCACCGGGCTCACGAAGCGCTACGGCGGCGGCGGCGTCCTGGCCCTCGACGCACTCGATCTCATCGTCCCGAAGGGCTCCGTGTTCGGTCTGCTCGGACCGAACGGCGCCGGCAAGACGACCACCCTGCGCATCATCGCCGGCCTCACCCGGCCGACGGGAGGGCGCGCGGTGGTGGACGGCACCGCTGTCGACGATGATCCGCTGGCCGTACGCCGGCACCTCGGCTTCCTCGAGCAGGACCCGCGCGCCTACGGCTGGATGACCGGCCGCGAGCAGGTGGCCCTGCTGGGCCGCATGCACGGGCTGGCCGGGGACGCCCTCGCGGACGCCGTCGCCGGCGCCCTCGCACGCGTGGACCTCGGCGCCGCGGCCGACCGGAGGACGGGCACCTACTCGGGCGGGATGCGCCAGCGCCTGGGGATCGCGGGGGCGCTCGTGCATCGGCCGCCCATCGTGATCCTCGATGAGCCGGCGAGCGCCCTCGATCCGGAGGGGCGACGAGACGTCCTGGAGATGATCGCCTCGCTGCGCGGCGAGACCACCGTCCTCTTCTCCTCCCACGTCCTCGCCGACGTCGAGCGGATCTGCGACCGGATCGCCATCCTCGACCATGGCCGCCTCGTGGTGGAGGGACCGCTGGCCGAGCTCCTGGATCGCTACGCCCTCCCCGTCTACCGCGTGGAGGCGGAGTCCGGCGAGGGGGCTGCGCTGGAGCAGCTCGCCGCCACCCTCCGCACAACACCGTGGGTCACGGCAGCCGCCGTGGAGCACGGCGTGCTCACGGTCGCCGTGGCCGACCCGGCCGTGGCCGCCCGGGAGCTCCTGCCGGCGATCTCCGCCGCCGGGGTGCCGGTGGTCTCGGTGGCGCGCGCACGCCCGACCCTCGAGGACGTGTTCCTGCGCCTGACCGGCGATGACCGGGAGGCGGCGGCATGACCGGCCTGCGCGTCCTGCTGGGCAAGGAGCTGCGCGAGGCATGGCGCACGCGGCGCCTGCCGGTGGTGGCCATCCTCTTCGTGATCGTGGGCATCCTCTCGCCGCTGACCGCGCGCTACCTCAATGAGATCCTGGAGGTGGCGCTCGCGGGCCAGCTGCCGATGGCCCTCCCCGACCCCACGATCGCCACCGTGGTGGAGCAGCTCCAGAAGAACCTGGGCCAGCTTGGTGCCCTCGCTGCAATCGCACTCGCGATGGGATCGGTCGCAGGCGAGCTCGACAAGGGCACGGCGGCGCTCATCCTGGCGCAGCCCGTGACGCGGCCGGCGTTCCTGCTGGCCAAGCTGGTCGCCCTCGCGGTGGTGCTGCTGGTGTGCACCGTGCTCGGCGTGGCCGTGGCCTGGATCTATACCGCGATCCTGTTCGAGCCGGCCTCGATCGGGGGCTGGCTCGCCTTCGCCGTGCTCGCCTGGCTGGCGCTCCTGGCATGGGCATCCATCACGTTCCTCGCCTCGACGGTGACTGGATCCACCACCGCGGCGGCCGGCCTCGGCTTCGTGGCGCTCATCGTGCTGAGCCTGCTCGCGGTGCTGCCGGCGCTGGACCACGTCCTGCCAACCGGCCTCGCCCTCCCGGCATCGCTCCTCGCCGCGGGCAACGACGGAGCAGTCGAGGTCGGCAACCTGGCGACCGCCGTGGCTGGGACCGTGGTCCTGGTCGTGGCGTGTGCGGCGGGCGCCATCGCGTCGCTCCGCCGCCGGGAGCTGTAGGCGCACGTGACCGGAGGACGCCGCGGACGCCGCGACGCCGGCTGTCGTGGATCGCGCGATCCACGCCCCAGTCCCGCCGCGACGGGTCCCCGGACCGTTGCGCTCCAGCACGCGACAGGTGTCGACGTCGCGCCACGGCAACGTGAACGCGCAGAACCGCCACAATGCCCGCACCACACCACCGTCCAAGGGGGAGGGCACCGGATCCTCCGGAATCCATGAGCGACACGGACCTGCCGGCCGCCGCACGTGCGGCCGGCTCGCAGCACCCGGAGCCCGAGGTGGCGCGGGACCGTCCCGACGCCTATATCGCGCGCGACCGGCGACGGGCGCTGCATGCCGGCCGGAACCTGCCTGACCGCGTCCAGGGCGCGGCCCTCTTCGCCGACATCAGCGGCTTCACCCCGCTCACGGAGGCGCTGGCCGGCGAGCTCGGGCCACAGCGGGGCGCGGAGGAGCTGGTCGCCAACATCGGGCGCGTGTTCCACGCCGTGATCGCCGAGCTCGATGCCTACGACGGCAACGTCATCTCTTTCGCCGGCGATGCGATCACCTGCTGGATCGACGGCGACGACGGCTCGCGCGCGTGCGCGGCGGCGATGGGCATGCAGGAGGCCATCGCCCGCACCGGCACCATCACCACGCCCGGCGGGACCATCGTGCAGCTCGCGATGAAGGTTGCGGTCGCGGTGGGCAGCGCCCGCAGGTTCGTCGTGGGCGACCCGGACATCCAGTTGATCGACGTCCTCGCCGGACGCCTGCTCGACACGCTGGCCGCCGCCGAGCACCACGCCGAGAAGGGCGAGATCGTGCTCGACCAGTCCGTCGTGGCGGCGATCGGGCCACGCCTGGTCCTGGGCGCATCGCGCGAGGATCCCGACACCGAGCGCACGCTACGGGTCCTGCTCGACCTGCGGGGCGATCTGCGGGGCGACGTGCCGGTCGTGCCGAGCGACGAGCCGGACCCGCTGCCGGACGACGTCGTCAGCCAGTGGCTGCTGCCGGCGGTGTACGAGCGGATGCGCACCGGGCGTGGCGAGTTCCTCGCCGAGCTGCGCCCGGCGATCCCGATCTTCCTCCGCTTCTCCGGTATCGACTACGACGGCGCCGAGGATGCGGTGGCCAAGCTCGACGACTTCGTTCGCGCGGCCCAGCGGGTGATGCACGGCTACGGGGGCAACGTCCTGCAGCTGACCCTCGGCGACAAGGGCGCCTACCTGTATGGCGTGTTCGGCTCGCCGCGAGCCCACGAGGACGACGCCGCGCGCGCGGCTGCGGCGGCGCTCGAGCTGCGCGACCTCGACCGCTCCACGGCCGTCCGGGACATCACGGTCGGCGTGGCGCACGGCCGGCTCCGGAGCGGCTCGTACGGGCATGCCATGCGTCGCACCTTCGTGTGCATGGGTGACGCGGTCAACCTCGCCGCACGCCTGATGACCAAGGCCCCGCCGGGATCGATCTACGTTGCCGACACCGTCCGTCAGGATGCCGGGGAGGCCTTCATCTGGCAGCGCCTGGAGCCCCTCCGCCTCAAGGGCAAGGCAGAGGCCGTGCAGGCGTGGTCGCTGACCGGCTCGCTGGAGGGTGCCTCGCGCCGCAAGACCCGGTTCGAGTTGGACCTTGTCGGCCGGCTGGCGGAGCTCGAGGTCCTCGACCACGCCCACGCGGGCGCCCTGGCGGGTCGCGGCGCCGTCGTCGGGATCGCCGCTGAGGCCGGGATGGGCAAGTCCCGCCTGGTGGCGGAGTTCGTGCGCAACGCGCGCCGCGGCGGCCACATGGTCGTCTTCGGGGAATGCCAGGCGTACGGCACCAGGACGCCGTACTTCGTGTGGCGGGAGATCTGGCGCCGCCTGTTCGGCCTCGAGGACGAACCGGTCGAGGCGCAGATCGCAACCCTCGAAGGGCAGCTGGCAGCCGTCAGCCCGGGCCTTGTCGCCCGTGCTCCGCTCCTTGCCGACGTCGTGGGGCTGCCCATCCCCGACACCGACCTGACGCGCAGCTTCGACGCCAAGCTGCGGAAGGCCTCGCTCGAGGAGCTGCTCGGAGACGTCCTGCGCGCTCGCGCGGCCGAGGCTCCGTTCGTGGCAGTCCTCGAGGACTGCCACTGGATCGACGAGCTGTCCCGCGACCTGCTGCACGGGCTCATCCGGGCGGCGAGCCAGCTCCCGGTCCTGTTCGTGCTCGCCTACCGTCCGGCAACGGAGCCCGGCGGTGGCCTAGGGGTCGCGGACGAGCCAGGTTTCACCGAGCTCGAGCTGGACCTGATGGATGCCGGCAGCATCGCAGTCCTCGCCCGCGCCAAGGCCAGCCAGCTCGCCGGCGCCGATGCGGTCGTCAGCGACGACCTGGTGACGCTCGTCGCCAGCCGTGCCGAAGGCAACCCGTTCTACGCCGAGGAACTGCTCTCCTACCTCGTCGCCCGGGGCGTGGACCTCGCCGATCCCGCCTCGGCAGCGACCGTCAGCGTCCCCGACAGCCTCCACAGCCTCGTGCTCTCGCGGATCGACGCCGCGGCCGAGAGCCCTCGCCGCACCATGAAGGTGGCCAGCGTTGTCGGCCGGGTCTTCGAGGCGCCGGTGCTGCCAGGCGCGTACGAGGAGCTGGGCTCGCTCGAGACAGTGGTGGGCGACCTCGAGGCCCTCCGCTCGCTCGACCTGGTCTCGCTCGATCGGGCCGAGGAGCAGGCCTGGATGTTCAAGCACGTGGTCACCCAGGAGGTGGCCTACGAGAGCCTGCCGTTCGCGCTCCGAGCGGACCTCCACGGGAGGGTGGGGGCCTACCTGGAGCGGCGGGAGGCGCAGGACCTCGACCGCTGGGTGCCGCTCCTGGAGCACCACTACTGGCGGAGTGACCGGGAGGACAAGAAGCGCCTGTACCTCCGCCTCGCGGCCGAGGCGGCGCAGGCGTCCTACGCGAACCAGGCCGCGATCGCGTACTACGACCGGCTGATCCCCCTCCTCGAGGACGCCGAGCAGGTGGACGCGCAACTGAAGCTCGCGAAGGTCCTGGAGCTGACAGGCGCCTGGGTGCGCTCCGAGGAGATCGTGGGTGAGGCACGAGCCACGGCGGTCGGTCTGGCGGACACCGGCCGCGTTGCCTGGTGCGACACCGCCCTGGCCGAGGCCGCGCGCAAGCAGGGCCGGTACGACGAGGCCGGTGAACGCCTGGCGGCAGCGCGGGCAGGCTTCGAGGGGGTCGGTGCAGACGACGGCCTCGGGCAGGTGCTGCACCTCGCCGGCACGCTCGCGGCGCAGCGCGGCGACTACGCGGCGGCGCGCGGGCGCTACCTCGAGTCGCTGCCGATCCGCCACCGGCTCGGGGATCGCTCCGGTGAGGCCGCGCTCTACTCGAACCTGGGCGTGGTTGCCGAGTACTCCGGCGACTACGCGGCGGCCCGCACGTTCAACGAGCGCGCCCTCGCGGTGCGCACGGAACTGGGTGACCGCTGGGCGATCGGCGTGTCGCAGAACAACCTGGGGATGATTGCGCTCCATGAGCGGAGGTTTGCCGAGGCGCGCGCGTGCTTCGAGGAGTCCATGCGCCTCAACCGGGAGGTCGGCGACGCCTGGATGGTGGCGATCGGCCACAACAACCTGGGCAACGCGGCACGCGGTCTGGGCGACCTCGCGGCTGCCCGGGCGAGCTACGCGCAGAGCCTGCGCGCCTACCAGGCCTACGACGACCGGTGGGCCCTGGCCTTCCTCCTGGAGGACACTGCGATCCTCGGAGCCCGGCTCGGTGCTGCCGAGCGTGCGTTCGAGCTGCTGGGGGCCGCGGAGACGATGCGGACAGGGATCAACTCGCCTCGGGGCGCGGCCCTGGAAGAGGAGCTGAACGGCCATCTCGCGCAGGCAATGTCTGTGATTGGCACCGAGCGTGCCAATGCTGCGGTGCTGCGCGGCCGGAGGCTCGACACCGGGGCGGCGGTCAAGGTGGCATTGGAGCTGTGCCTCGACGCACCGGGTACCATCACGTTATAGGCCATTCGGCATACTGAAAATGGCCCAAACGTCACATTACCCGTTGCCGTGACCTCCAAGAACGCGTAGTGTCACGGCCACTCGCGTCCCCGTGCCCTGGACTCGAGCACCTCCGTCACTCGAGGTTCACGATGCGCTTCCGTCCCGTCCGCTTCGGTCCGACCCATTCCGGCAGCACGCCGAGCCGCGGCAGACCACGGATCGCGAAGCGGGCCGCGTCGCTGGGCGCTGCCGCGGTCATGGCGGCCACGAGCGTGCTGTCCATCGCGCCGGCGCCGGCGCGCGCGGCCGAGTACATGGTGGTCTCGACCGATGACAGCGGCGCGGGCACGCTGCGCCAGGCGATCCTCGACGCCAACGCGAGCCCCGGCTCCGATGTCATCTCGTTCGGATTCGAGGGACCCTACCCCCTCGTCATCCAGCCGGCGACGCCGCTCCCCGCCATCACCGGCAGCGTCACGATCGACGGGTCGATCGGTGGCAATCCCGCGATCCGGCTTGACGGCACCCTCATCGCGGACGTCGTCGGGAGCCTGAACGAGAACGGCCTGACCCTGAACGGGGGCGCCGGCGGCTCCACGATCACCGGCCTCCAGGTCGTGCGCTTCCCGGACAGCGGCATCATGCTCAACGGCGTCTCCGGCGTGACGGTCGAAGGCAACTACCTCGGCACGGACGGCGCGGCCGACCTGGGCAACGGCGGCTACGGGCTCACCCTCTTGGGCGCCAACGGCAACACCATCCTGGGCAACGTGGCCTCCGGCAACGGCGCCCCGGCGGGCACCGGCGGCTGCTGCTCGGCCGGATTCGGCATCTGGCTGGGCGACGCGAATGCGGCCAACAACACCATCAAGGGCAACCGCATCGGGACCAACGCCGCCGGCACCGCGGCGATCGGCAACCAGAACTACGGCCTCGAGGTCCGCTCCCCGGACAACACGATCGGCGGGACCACCGCGGCGGACCGGAACCTCATCTCCGGCAACGGCCGGGGCGTGCACTTCGTCGGCACGACCCTCCAGGGCAATGTGTTCCAGGGGAACCGCGTGGGCACGAACGCGGCTGGCACGGCCGCGATCGCCAACGGCTCGCAGGCCATCCTTCTCAACGGCACCGACGACGCCATCACGATCGGCGGGACCGCCGCTGGAGCCGGCAATCTCATCTCCGGCAACGGGAGCGCGATCATCCTGGGGTCGTCCTCGAACGCGCTGATCCAGGGCAACCTGGTCGGCGTCGCCGCCGACGGCACCACGCCGCTCGGCAACGGGGGCGCGGGCGTCACCCTCAATCCCGGCACGAGCGCCACCGTCGGCGGGTCCGCGGCCGGCGCCGGCAACGTGATCGCCAACAACACCGGGGCGGGAGTCCTGGTCCTCGACCCATCGACCGGCAACAGCATCCTGGGCAACTCGATTCACGACAACGGCGCCCTCGGCATCGACCTCGGCAACAGTGGCGTCACGGCGAACGACGCCGGCGACGTGGACACCGGGGCCAACGGGCTCCAGAACTTCCCGGTCATCACCTCCACCAGCCCCACCAATGTCGCTGGGACCCTGGACTCCGCGCCGGGCGCCACCTACCGCATCGAGTTGTTCAGCAACACCACATGCGACGCGAGCGAGCATGGTGAGGGCGCCCAGCTGCTCAAGGTGGCCGTCGGACAGGCCCCAGGGCCGATCGGATTCGACGTCCCGGTGTTCAACGGCACCTTCCTGACTGCGACGGCCACCAACGAGACCACCGGTGAGACGTCGGAATTCGGCCCCTGCTTCGAGGTCACGGACGCGCTCCCTGCCCCAGGCTCGTGGTCGGCCTTCAAGAGCGCCACGACCGCCGGCACGTTCATGGCCGCCGGCAACGGTGCCGCCGGTCCGGCGCAGTTCACCTACGACCGCCTCGACCCACTTCCCAATGTGGCCGACGGCGGCGGGGAGTCCGGCGAGTGGACGTTCTTCACCACCGCGGGCTCGCCAGGGTCCATCACCGTTCCATGGCGCTACACCGGCTTCCACGCCTTCGCGGGGGTGACCGTCGGCCTGCGTGCCGTCGTGATCCGGGACGGCGACACCGAGGTGTCCAGCGAGGTGCTTGTCGATGCCGGGCCGCAGTCGTGCTGCACGACGCCGTCCGCCGGCTTCGACTACACCGGCAGCGCCACGTTCGCGGTCCAGGCCGGCGACGTCTACGGCTTCGAGCTGACCGGCACCAACGGCGACAGCAACGACACCCTCAAGGGACAGCTCATCCTGGGCACCCAGGTCCCGACGAGCTGCTCCAACGCGCAAACGCTGTACGACACGACGTCCGACGGCCGGTACGTCATCCACCCGATCGATGGCCAGCAGTTCTCCGTGTACTGCGACGGCATGAACGACACGCCGCGCGACTACCTGGACCTCAACGTGGAGCGGATCGGCCAGGGGTACAACTTCGCCTCCTACGACGCGGGCGATTCGCAGGGCACCGACGTCGTCACCAGCTTCACGAAGCTCCGCTTCGACCCGGCGACCCTCCGGGTGGACATCGGCGACCTCACGTTCGCCACCTCGACCGGCAGCCTGACCCATCCCGACCAGGGCGGCCCACAGACCGTGGCGTCCATGCCGTACGGCGTGGCCATGGCCTGCAACAGCGGGGAGTGGGGCGACGGCGCCGCCAACGTGGACCTCTGGGGCACGCCGTTCGCGGTGGACGACGCCTGGGTCCCGCTGGGCACCGGCTCCGAGTTCTACGGCGGCGCGATCTTCTCGGGTGCGGACCAGACGGTGGACATCACCGCCAACGGCTTCTGCGGCTGGCGGACGCCGGACCCCGCGACGTCGTTCTTCGTGTGGGAGACGCCGCCCGGCCAGGCCTACCTGCAGCTGCGCTACCTGAACGCACCCCCGGAGCCCACGCTCGCCACGCCAGTCCTGTTCGCGTCGGTCACCACGGCGCCGAACACCGCCGACGTGTACGGCCTCGTGGCCGGCGCGGCGAACCAGCACCTCGACCTCGAGATCCACGCCAGCGCGGCCTGCGTGGGCGGCGTGCTGCAGGATCCCGCACCCGTGATCGGCTCGGCCTCGGTCACGACCGACGCTGAAGGCTACTTCAAGGTGGCCGGCCAGTCCGGCCTCCCGTCCGGCAGGTTCGTGGCGGTGCATGTCACGAGCCCTGCCACGACGGATGTCTCCAGCTGCGTCCGCACCAGCGCCGACAACGACTACTGGCCCAAGGCCCTGGCCCTGGGCAACTCCGCATCGGTGAGCACGCAGGACGTCATCGACGTCCGCGGCAAGGCTCGCTGGTACCGGATCCCGGTCGTGCCCGACCAGCGCGTCACGGTGCGCCTCAAGAACCTGCCGGCGGACTACGACCTCGCGGTGTTCAAGGACATCGCGAAGGAGTTCGCCGCCCAGCTGGCGCCCGAGGACACCACCGACCTGACCAGGCTCTCGGCAGAGTTCGCGCCCTCGGTGTTCAGCCCGAGCGTGTTCAGCCCGAGCGTGTTCAGCCCGAGCGTGTTCAGCCCCGACGCCTACGCGCCGTCGGTGTTCAGCCCCTCGGTGTTCAGCCCGAGCGTGTTCAGCCCCTCGGTGTTCAGCCCGAGCGTGTTCAGCCCCTCGGTGTTCAGCCCGAGCGTGTTCAGCCCCTCGGTGTTCAGCCCGAGCGTGTTCAGCCCCTCGGTGTTCAGCCCCGAGCGTGTTCAGCCCCAGCGTGTTCAGCCCGAGCGTGTTCAGTGAGGAGGACGTCGCGCGCGCCTTCTCGTCCGCCCAGACACGGAGCCTGATCGGCGTGTCGGCCCAGGCCGGGCCGGGCGACGAGTCGGTCGTCGTGAACTCGTGGAACAACACGGGCGACGTCTACATCCGGGTCTCCGGCCGCTCCGGCGCCTTCGACCTGGACGGCCTGTTCACGGTCGAGATCGAGAAGTCGGCCAGCACGTGCGACGGTGTCACCGACACCACGCTCACGCCGCGCGCCGACGCGCCTTCGGCTGGTGTCCAGTCGGTCATCCTCACCGACTCCTCGATCCTGCAGCTCGGCGACGCGGGCAACCCCGCATCGCTCCGCGCGTCGCTCGACGACTTCATCGCGAGCAGGGAGGTCGCCGGCATCCCCGTGGATGCTCTCGTGGATGTCGCGGGCGACGTTCGCGTCGGCGAGCTCAAGGCCCAGGTCGCAGCGCATCCGGCCTGCCCGTTCGCCGTCAACCTCCTCGCGGAGGAGATCAAGGGGATCGTGGACTCGTACCGGGCGAACAACCCCGGCCTGCGCTACGTGACCATCCTCGGCGGCGACACCGTCATCCCGTTCTTCCGCTACCCCGACCAGAGCCTCCTGGGCCAGGAGTCCGGCTACTTCCCGCCGGTGAAGAGCGACTCGATCTCCGAGGCGAGCCTCCGCAGGGACTACGTCCTCAGCCAGGACGCCTACGGCTCCGGCGTGTCGGTCTCGCTCCGGATCAACAGCTTCCCCGTCCCGGGCCTGGCCGTCGGCCGGCTGGTGGAGACCCCGTCCGAGATCGCGGCGCTGCTGGACGCCTACGTGACGGCCAACGGCACGATCACCCCGGAGACGTCGCTCGTCACGGGTTACGACTTCCTGGAGGACGCCGCCAAGGGCGTCCGCGACGAGCTCGCCGCCGGCACGGGCACGGCACCCGACGACACCCTCATCACGCCCAACGGCGTCTCACCCAGTGATCCGCAGTCGTGGACCGCGGACCAGTTGCGGGCCAAGCTGCTGACGGGCGGCCGGCACGACCTCGTGTACCTGGCCGGGCACTTCTCGGCCAACAGCGCGCTGGCGGCCGACTTCAGCACCAGCGTCATCACCACCGAGCTTGCAGCGTCGAGCGCGAACCTGGTCAACACGATCGTGTTCAGCGCCGGCTGCCACTCCGGGTACAACCTGCTCGACGCCGAGGCGCTTCCGGGCGCGTCGCTCCCGCTCGACTGGGCGCAGGCGTTCTCGCAGAAGCGCGCGATCCTGCTCGCCGGGACCGGCTACCAGTACGGGGACACCGACTTCCTCGAGTACAGCGAGCGGCTCTACCGTGACTTCGCCCGTGAGCTGCGGACCGGCACCATCGGCACCGCGGTCTCCATCGGCGAGGCGCTCCGCAATGCCAAGCTCACATATCTGTCCACGACCCCCGACATCCGGGGAATCCACGAGAAGGCGCTCCTCGAGGCGACCCTGTTCGGTCTGCCGATGTGGGGCGTGGACATGGACGGCCAGCGGACCGGGACCCCGGGAGCCGGCACGGGGATCGCGCCGGCTCCGGTCACGAGCGGTCCCGCCTCGACGCTGGGCCTCGCCACGGCGCCGCTCCTGATCACCCCGAACCTGGGCCCCCGCAAGACCCTCGACCTCGTGAACGCCCCGTACACCAACCCGGCCGACACCACGACCGCGTCGTGGTACGAGGGCCCGGGTGGCGCCGTGACCACCAACCCCGCGGAACCGACGCTCCCGCTGCTCGTCCGCAACGTCACCTCGACGACCAGCGGCTATGTCCTGCGGGGGATCGGCTTCCGGGGCGGCAGCTACACGGACACCTCCGCGGTCACGCCGCTCACGGGTGCCCCCACGACCGAGCTGCGCGGGGTGCACGCACCCTTCGTCTCGCCCGTCTTCTTCCCGATGCGACCGTGGACGCCGAACTACTTCGGGGCGCTCGGCGGATCGGGTGGCACCAACCTGCTCACGACGCCCGTCCAGTACCGGGCCGACCCTGCCAACCCGGGCAAGGGCATCGAGCGCAAGTACACGGGCCTGGAGCTGAAGCTGTTCTACAGCAACAACCTCACCACGGCTGCCCTCTCCGAGGCACCGACCATCGTCAGCGTCGAGGCCGTCCCCGACGGCAGCGATCTCATCTTCTCCGCGGAGGTCGTGGGTGATCCAAAGGCCGCGGTCCACACCGTCTGGGTGACCTGGACCACCGGGACCGGGACGTGGGCACCGCTCGACCTCGCCCAGTGCGTGGCCCCGCTGCCGGCCGCCTGCGGAACGACGGAAGACTCACGGATCTGGCGCGGCCGGCTGCTGAACAGCCCCGCGAACATCCAGTACGTGATCCAGGCCGCGAACGGCCTCGGCATGGTGTCGCTCAGCGACAACCTCGGGGCGTACTTCGGCCAGGCGGCTGCGGCCCCGTCGGCGGCGACCCTCGAGCTCGTCGATCCGCCCACCTCGGGCACCTTCGGCGAGACGAGGCCTGTCACCGTGCGGCTGACCTCGGGCACGACCGATGTCGGCGGCCGGACCGTCTTCGTCACCATCGGCGGCACAACCGCCTCGGGCACGACGGACGCGAACGGGCGCACAACGGTCAACGTGCCGCTGAGCTCGCTGCCGGGTGCGACCCAGGTGAGCGCCTCGTTCGGCGGTGACGACACGTATGGCGCGGCCTCGGCGCCGGGCCAGCCGTTCAGCATCGGGAAGGCGGCGAGCAGCCTGGCAGTCACCGCCGGACAGAACCCGGTGGATTACGCCGCCGGCACCACCGTCAGCGCCACCCTCTCGAGCGGCGGCACGCCGCTGCTCCAGCGGACGGTCGCCTTCCTCGTCACCGCGCCGGGAGGGTCGACGACCCTCGCGTTGCGGACGACCGACTTCACCGGCAAGGCAACCCTCAACCTGCCTTCGGGGACCGTCGGGTCGTACGGGGTCGAAGCCCGCTTCGGGTCCGTGGTCAACGTCCCCGGCGGCGGCACGGTCGACCTGACCGACGCGACCTACGGAGCGGCGGCGCAGGAGGTGACCGTGACGATGACGGCCGCGACCGTGACGACCGTCACGCTGGTGCGGTCGCCGCAGCCGTACGTGTACGACAGTTCCCCGTTCGGGGCGACCGCTGGCGTCACCGGCCCGGGACTCGACACGACCCTCAGCCCAACCTATACGGGTACGACCTTCGCCGGCAACGTCTACGGCCCGACGGCCACCGCTCCGACCGATGCCGGCAGCTACCGGGCGACCGCAACCTACGCCGCCAGCGGCGGCTACGTCGCCAGCGAGGCCTCCGTCGACTACGTCGTCGGCAGGGCTGCCTCGACGGTGACGCTGACCCTCAACGGCACCTCGCCGTTCCCGTTCGACGGCCAGCCGCACGGCGCCACAGCCGTCGCGTCGGGGGTCGGCGGTCTCAACGTGCCCCTGACCGTGACCTACTCGGGCACGGGCTCGACGGTCTATCCATCGACGACCACGGCTCCGACCGCCGCGGGCTCCTACATCGCACAGGCCACCTACCTGGGCGGATCCAACCACACCGGCAACGCGGCCAGCGCCGCATTCACCATCGTGCCGTGGCCGTTCACCGGGTTCTTCGCCCCGGTGGACAACCTGCCGACGCTGAACACGGCGACGGCGGGACAGACGATCCCCGTCAAGTTCAGCCTGGGGGGCAACCGGGGCCTGGCGATCTTCCAGCCCGGCTACCCCAGGGCCGTGACCGTCGCGTGCCAGGCGAACGCCACGCTCGACGTCATCGAGGAAGTGTCGACGGCCACGACGAGCGGGCTCCAGTACGACGCCACGACGAACCGCTACCAGTACAACTGGAAGACGGCCAAGACCATGGCGGGCAAGTGCTGGCAGCTCCAGCTCGGCCTGAAGGACGGCAGCACCGCCGCCCTGGCGAACTTCAAGTTCAAGTAGACCCGCCCGGGCGTCCATCCGGCGTCCGGACGCACGACGGCCCCGCCAAACGGCGGGGCCGTTTCATGTCCGGCGTGACCAGTCGCCCGGAATCACGAACGGCGCCCTTGCGGGCGCCGTCTGCGATCGCGTGGCCGGCCGGGGCATGCCCGGCGGCTGGTCAGGCGCGGGCCTGGCGCTCGAGGCGGCGCTGGAAGCGCTCGACCTGGCCGGCGGTGTCGATGATGTTCTGCTTGCCCGTGTAGAACGGATGGCAGTTGCTGCAGACGTCGATCCGCAGCTCATCGCGGGTTGATCCAACCTCGAACTCCGTGCCGCAGGAACCGCAGTGGACCTTGGCCTGGCTGTAACGAGGGTGTGTTTTCGGCTTCACAGGTGCTCCTTCGACGCCGTCCGAACGGGTCCGTGCCCGCCGGTGGCCGCCGCTGTCGGGTGCGGTCTAGGCCTCGGCCGCGACCGGCTCGGTCACAACCGGGATGATCCGGACCCGCTTCTTGGACTTGGTCTCGTGCTCGAAGCGCACCCTACCGGTGATCTTCGCGTAGATCGTGTAGTCCTTGCCAAGGCCGACGTTCTCGCCGGCCTTGAAGGTCATGCCGCGCTGCCGGACGATGATCGACCCTGCCGGCACGAGCTGGCCGTCGCCGCACTTGGTGCCAAGTCGCTGGCCAACGGAGTCGCGGCCGTTCTTCGAGCTCGAGCCCGCTTTCTTGTGCGCCATCGCTTACTCGTCCTTCTTCGCGCGAGTCGTGCGCTTCTTCGGCGCCGCCTCGGTTGTCTCGGTCTCGGCGGCCGACTCATCCGCGGGGGAAGCGTCGGCCTCGGGGGCGTCGGCCTCGGCGGCCTCGGTGGCCTCGGTGGCCTCGGCGACAGCTTCGGCCTCAGGGGCCTCGGCGGGAGCGGCCTTGGCGCGGGACTTCTTCGGGGCCGGGGCCTCTTCGGTGGCTTCCTCGGCGGGCGCCTCGGCCTCCGCCGGAGCGGCGACCTTGAGCGACGCGGCGAGAGCAGCGTCCTGCGCAGCCTGGCGGGCGGCGGCCTCTTCGATCGCCTTGCGGTCGTCAGCCTGCTTGGGTGCCTTCTCCGCCTTGTCCTCGGCCGCGCTCTTGCCACCGAACGTGATGTCGGCGATGCGCAGGACCGTCAGCTCCTGGCGGTGGCCCTTCTTGACCCGGCGACGGGCCTTGGGGCGGTACTTGAACGCGATGACCTTGTCACCACGAATGGCGCCGACGACGTCGGCCTGGACAGTTGCGCCGTCCACGATGGGCTTGCCGACGGCGGCAGTGTCCCCGTCGACAACGAGGAGCACCCGGTCCAGCGTGATGGACTGGCCGGCCTCCACGTCAAGCAGCTCAACCTCGAGCTGGGTGCCGACCTCGACGCGGTACTGCTTCCCGCCGGTCTCGATGACTGCGTACATGGGTCCTCGGAAGAGCGATAGCGGCCGCGGGGCGACCGCGACTTTGACATGGTGAAGCGCCGACGGCCATCGCGGGCGCGAAAGGGGAGTGTAGGACGGATGCGCGAGGACCGTCAACGCTCCCGCCGGCGCGTGGTGGCCGTGCTGTTGAGCGCAGCCCGGGCGCTCAGCGCCTCGGAGGTCGCGGACCTCGCCGTGGCGGCGGGGTCGGCGTCACGGGATCTGCCAGGACGAGGGCCTCCCGGACGATGTCCGAGGCCGTGACATCCCGGCCCAGCCCCGCAGCGAGGGCCGCCAGCATCTCCTCCGGCCGTCCCACACCCTTCTCCGGGTCGTGGCGGAGCGTCATCCCGACGACGCTCGCACCTGCGTCGGCGATCGTCACCGAGAGTCCGTCGATGAAGGGCCGGAGATCGTAGCCGACGAGACGCTCACCCTTCTGGCGCTCGCGCGGAAGCGACGACGCCGCAAGGAGCCGCTCGCACACGGGTTCGAGCTCGTCCACGGGGGCGTCAACCCGGGCCCGGTAGACCGACGCCACCACCCGACCCGGGAGCGATGCCTCGCCCAGCCACACGTCGTGCAGGTCCAGGAGCCGGTGCCCGGACGGCATGTTGGCCGCCAGCGCCTCGCGCACGCGCCACACGGGCAGGCGCTCGACCAGCCACACGTCAACGAGCTCCGCCTCGCCCGGGATCGATCCGCTCAGTGGCGCCGCCGGCTGGTACCTGGGCCTCGGCTTGGGGGCGTCCAGGCCCGCGAGCGGCAGTCCGCTGGCAACGAGCGAGGCCTCCCACATCGCCTGCTGCTCCCGCTGCCCGTCGCCTCCCACCGCCGCGCGGGCAAGCACGAGCCGCCATCGCTGGACAGCGTCACGCAGTACCGGAGGGGGGGTGTCAACCGGCTCGATCGGGTGGTCGGAAGGCTGCTGCACGCGTGCTAGTCTGCCGCCGATGGCGCCAGCCGTCGCGCACCGCCTCGCAGTCCGCCCTCAACTGGCCGCGCGACGACACGCCCAGCGCCCTTTCCCGGAGGGGATCTCCGCCACGTGAGCCGCCCGTGAGCGTCCCGGACCCGTACAAGGTGCTCCAGGTTGATCCTTCGGCTGAGGCCGACGTGATCGAGGCCGCCTACAAGCGCCTCGCGAAGCAGTTCCACCCTGACGTCGCCCCGGGTCCCGAGGCGCAGGCGCGCATGGTCCAGATCAACCTTGCCCGCGACGTCCTGCGTGACCCGGTTCGGCGAGCAGCCATCGATCGGGCACGGGTTCGCGCACAGGCCACCTCGGCCCGGGTCGTCGCCGACGAGGGCCGCACGCACGCGAGGCCGGGCACGCCGCCGAAGCCCGCAGCCCCCCGAACCGCCCACGCGGCACCCGGCGGGACCCTGCCGCCCGGCACGCCGGATCGACAGACCGGGGCGGCGGCCAGCTGGCCGTTCCCCGGCATGGCGGATCCGGGCTCCACCTTCGGCGAGCGGATGTCCACGAGCTGGACGTCAGGACGCTCCACCGAGGGGTACCGCTACGACGCGTCGTCCATGGGCACGCGCGATGGCCATGGCGCAGCCGGCCCGCCGCCCGGGAGCCCGTCGGGCAGCATCCTGACCTTCGGGCGCTACAGCGGCTGGACCCTGGGAGAGGTGGCGCGGACGGATCTCGAGTACATCGAGTGGCTCGACCGCATGCCGATTGGACGGCCCTACGCGCCCGAGATCGACGTCCTGCTGCGAGCGCACGGGCGTCGCGTCGCGGACGCGGACAAGGCCGACCCGCGGCACGGCCTCTTCCGCCGCCGCTAGGGAGCTCTGCCGGGTCGAGCGCATCGCGCACCTCGGCTCGCGGGACGATCGTGCGCCCGCCACCTCAGGCTGCGGGTGCCGCCTCGGGGTCTGCGGCCGCTGCATCAGCGGCAGCGGCCCGGGGCACCGCCCACGCCAGGAGATACGGCGCGGCCACCGTCGTGAGGACAACCGCAACGAGCATCTCGGCGAACAGCGTCGCGTCCACCACGCCGGTTGCCAGGGCCAGGTTCGCGACCACGATGCCCACCTCACCGCGGGGCACCATGCCGAAGCCGACGGTGACCGATCCCCAGCGCCCGAGGCTCGCGGCGCCGACGATGCCGCCGACCGCCTTGGTCACCACGCCGACCAGCGCCAGGGCAATCGCGAACAGCGCCACCTCCGGGTTGAGCATGACCGAGAGGTCCAGCTGGGCCCCCGTCACCGCGAAGAAGAACGGTGTGAAGATGGAGGCGAGCGGCTTGAACTCCTGCTCCAGCTCGTGCGCTGCCTCCGTCTCGGCGACGATCAGGCCGGCCACGAAGGCACCGATGATCGCCGCAAGGCCGATGAGGGCCGCGAGCAGCGCAATGGCCAGCATGATCATGAACGCGGGCACAAGCGGCGTGTCGGCGAACAGCGGCCAGGTGAACACGCTGCGCGGCAGGCCCCGTGCCCTGCGGGCGATCACAAAGCCGAGCAGCACCAGCCCGACGCCCGCAACGCCCACGACCAGCGTCATCACCGACACGCTGCCCTCGGCGGCGCCCGTTGCGAGCCCGATCAGGACGAGGGCCAGGATGTCGTCCACCAGGGCCGCCCCGATCACCACCCTGGCGAACTTCCGGTCGAGCACGCCCATGTCACGCAGGACGCGGCTCGTGATGCCGATGCTGGTGGCGGCGAGCGCGAGACCCATGAACACGGCGGCCATCGAGTCGTAGCCCAGGGCCACGGTGAGGCCGAAACCGCCCGCGAGCGGCAGCAGCGCCCCGATCACCGCGGTCAGCAGCGCCGCCTTGCCCACCTTGAGCAGGTCGTCGGTCTTGACTTCCAGCCCAACCGTGAACAGCAGCACGACCACGCCCAGCTCGGCCATGACCTGTGCCGTCTCCCCCGGGATGACCAGGCCCAGCGCATACGGTCCCACGAGGAAGCCACCCAGCAGCTCACCCACCACGCCGGGCTGCCCGAGTCGGCGGGCGACCTCCTCGCCCAGCTTCGCGCCGAGCAGGAGGATGAACAGGCCGGCCATCGCCTCGGTGATGCCCTCGGCTCCGCCGGCTCCGAAGCCGGACAGCAGCTCCGGAACAGGCACCCCGGCTGATGCGAGCACGTTCGGTGCGACCACGAATGCGGCGAACGCTCCAAGCAGGAGCGCCAGCCGGCGGGGGCCCGCTACCACTCCGCCTTTCCCTGCCGGATGTTGACGCTCTGCATGACCCCGAGGCCGATCGCGATGGTCACCAGGGACGCGCCACCGTTGCTGATGAACGGGAGCGGGATACCGGTGACCGGCATGATCCCGATCACCATCCCGACATTCACGAACACCTGGAACAGAAGGGCGGACGCGAGACCCGCCCCGAACAGCGTCCCGAACGGGTCACGCGAGCGCCACGCGCTCGCGAGGATGCGCCAGATCAAGGCCACGAACAGGACGAACACCAGGAGCGCGCCGATGAACCCGAGCTCCTGGGCAAGGACGGCGAACACGAAGTCGGACTCGGCGACCGGCAGGAACTCCCCGCGGACATGCTGGCCGTTGGTGAGGCCCACGCCGAACGGGCCACCGGAGCCCACGGTGAGCTGGCTCTGGTACACCTGCCAGCAGGAGCCCTGGACATCGGTGCACGGGTTCAGGAACGACGTCAGGCGCTCCTTCTGGTAGTCACGGAGGACGTAGGTCCAGGCGATGGGGACGGCCGCCACGCCGGCCGCCACCATCAGCAGCAGCCAGCGCAGGCTGGCGCCGGACATGAAGAGCATGCCCGCCAGGATCGAGGCGAGCACCAGGGATGTGCCGAGGTCGGGCTGCAGCATCACGAGCACCAACGGCGGGCCCATCAGCAGGCACGCGCCCAGGATCGCCACGATGGAGTCCAGCCGGCCCTCCCGGTTCCCGAGGTACGTCGCGAGAACGATGATCATCAGGATCTTCGCGAGCTCGGAGAACTGGAACGTGAGCGGCCCCAGCCTGACCCAGCGGGCGGAACCTCCCACCCCGTCGCCGATGGCCAGCGTGAGCACGAGCAACCCGAGGTTCACGAAGTAGATCGGCCATGCGAGCGTCTTGAGCCAGCGGTAGTCGAAGGCCGTCATGGCGATGAAGACCACGATCGCGAGGGCCGCCCACATGAGGGCGCGTGAGAAGACGGTGCCCTCGGACAGGACCGACTGGCCCGCCTCGACGCTGTTCGTGTACGCCATCACCAGGCCGATGGCGCCCAGCAGGGCGGCGTACGTCGTGAGCTGGAGGTCGTAGGCGCGCCACACCGCACCGACGGACTTCGCAGTCGCGCCGGCGAAGCGCCCGGGCTCGGCCCGCATCACGCGCATTCGACGATGACCCCTAGTTGCTCTGGTAGAAGTTGCCGCGATCGAGGAGGTTGCGGTTCAGGTAGTCCTTCTTGATGTGATAGTGCAGCTGGAGGAACGCCTTGGCGATCTCTGTTCCAGCGTTGCCCTTGGTGCGGGAGTCGTACGCGAACGCGAGGAACACCAGCTCCGAGTCGGTCTTCGCGAAGTCCGCCTTGTAGGGATCCTTGCCCACGAAGCCGACGAACCAGGAGTGGTAGGGCAGACGGCCCTTCTTGTCGCGCTCGCCGAACTCCGCGGTGCCTGACTTGCCGGCCACCTTCACGGGCATGTCCACCAGGTTGTAGGTGTGGCGCAGGGTCACCGTGGACCGGCCCGCCAGCCGCATCGAGCGCAGCGTCTTCTGCGACACGGGCATCTTGCGGATGAGCTCCGGCTTGAACTTCTTGATCACCGTCCCGTCCGGGCCGATGACCTCACGCACCACCTGCGGGCGGTACAGCTTGCCGCCGTTCGCGAGCGCGGCGTACGCGTTGATCAGCTGGATCGGGGTGACGACGTCATACCCCTGGCCGATGCCGGCCTGGTAGACCTCGCCCGCGAACATGGGCTGGCCGAGCGCGTCGATCTTCCACTGGTTGGAAGGGACGATGCCCGGGACCTCCCCAGTCAGGTCGATGCCGGTGGGCTTGCCGAAGCCGTACATCCGCCCCCAGTAGGCGAGGCGGTCGGCGCCCAGCATGCCGGCAACCTGGAAGAAGTACGTGTCCGACGAGTGCCCGAATCCGCAGTTCATGTCGCACAGGCCGAAGCCGCGCCGGTTCCAGTCGTAGTAGCGCGCGCCTGCCAGGGTGAGATAGCCCCTCGTGCGGATCAGGGTGCTGGCGGTGATCTTCTTGTCCTGGAGGCCGCCGGTGCCGGCGACCAGCTTGTACGTGGAGCCGGGCGGGTAGTGGGCCTGGACCGCGTGGTTGGTCAGGGGCTTGTTCTTGTCGTTGACGAGCTTCTGGAAGTCGCGGTTCGAGATGCCCTTCGCGAACAGGTTGTTGTCGTACGTGGGCAGGCTGACGAGGGCAAGCACCTCGCCGGTCTGCGGGTTCATGACGATGAACACGCCGCGCTTCAGGCCGGCCGCCTTCATGCCCCACTTGAGGGCCTGGGTGGCCTCCTTCTGGATCGTGCGATCGATAGTCAGCGTGAGGGACGCACCGGGGACGGACTGCTGGAGCGACTGCAGGACCTGGACGTCCTTGCCGGTCGCGTCCCGTTCGACCAGCTCGATGCCATAGGTGCCGCGAAGCTCTTCTTCGAAGGTGGCCTCGACACCGGACTTGCCGATCAGGTCGTCCGCGAGATAGCCGCTGGCCTTGAGCCGCGCGTATCCGGCCGCATCAATGGGGCCCGTGTACCCGAGGATGTGCGACATGAGCGCGCCGTCCGGGTACTCGCGCCGGGTCTCGACGGCGATGTGGACGCCGGGCAGGGCGTCCGACGACTCGGCGACGAGGCGGGCCGTCCCCTCCTCCACGTCCTGCGCAATCCGCACCGGGTCGAACCGGGAGCCGGGCGCAGCGTCGATGGTGGTCAGGATCTCGGCCGGGTCCAGCCCGAGCAGGCCGCCCAGGCGCTGGGCCACCTCGTCCCGGCGGCTGTACGGCAGCTCCGAGGGCGTGATCTTCACCGCGAAGGTCGCCACGTTGGTGACGAGCGGGCGGCCCTTCCGGTCGTAGATCAGGCCGCGCGGAGCCGGGACGGCCTCCTCCGCGGTCCGCTGCTCCTCCGCCTGCGCGGCCAGGCTCTGGCCGTTGTTGATCTGGAGGTAGGCGAGGCGGAGCGTGAGCAGGCCGAAGACAACGATGGTGATGACGCCGAAGGCGACGAAGCGCAGGGGCCGGCGGTCGCGATCAGGCTTCGAGCCCAGGTATGTGCCGTTCACCAGTCCATCCGCTCCTGGGCATGGCGGCGCACCACGATCGCAATGACGAACGGTCCGAGGATCGCCGCCACGATCGTGTCGTATACGGTCGAGGGCAGCACGGTTGAGAGCGCCGCCTCTGAGAGGGGCGCCGTGGTCAGCAGCGTGGTGGCGAACAGCAGGAGCAACTGGTAGACCGGACTTGCGACAGCGGTGGCGGCGATCGGGGCGATGATGCGGATCCTGGTGAGCGCCCCACCGATCAGGGATGCGATACCGACGGCGACGAGCAACGCGAAGGCCGACGAGCCAAGGGGGCGTTGCCCGAGGATGTCGAGCGCGATGCCGCCGACGAAGGCGAACGTCAAGCCGACTTCGAGACCACCCGCGATGGTCCAGATCACACCGATGACGAGCACCGCATCAAGCGTCGCGTCACCGATCTGCAGATATGGGACGACCGTGAACTCGGCGAGCGCGGCCACCACGGCGAACGCCGCGGCGATGATGTGATGCATGTGAGCGAACGATCCTCGGCTGACGAGCCGACGGTCGGGCCCAAGCCCTAGGCGACCGCGACGACGGGTGACAGCAAACGCAGCCCGAAGTATCCCACGGGCCTCCAGAACGGGCAATCGCCGCCTAGTGGTCGCGCGCGGGAAGCCGTGCGGGCAGGGTCCATGCGCCCGGTCCAACTCACCGCACAGGAGGACTCCCACCTATCCGCGTGGATCGGCTACCGGGTCGCCGCGCGGGCCTGATCTCCGGTTGTTTCACGTGCAACATCGGCCGACTCGAGGCCCAGGCGGCGACTGCTGGGTCTGGTGTTTCACGTGCAACACTCCAGTGTCGCGATACGAACCATCGGCCCGATGGGCCTCGGCGCACGGTTCTCCACAGCCCCCGTAAGTCACCGATACGCGGCAGGCGCGATCATGGCGCCCGCCATGCGGACACGCTCTGCTGGGTCGGGGAAAGGGCCTCCAATGCTAGAATTGCCCTTCATGATCACGATTGGAACGGGAGGCTGAGTGGGCCAGACGATCGCCTGCAGCAATCAGAAGGGCGGCGTCGGGAAGACCACCACTGTGGTCAATCTCGCAACCTATCTGGCTCTCCTCGGTGACAGCGTCCTGGTCATCGACCTCGATCCCCAGGGCAATGCGACGAGCGGCTTCGGCATCGACAAGGCCGCCGTCACCGGCTCGATCTACGACGCGCTCGTAGGCGGTCGGGCCCTCGCGGAGCTGCACATTCCCACCGCCGTGGACGGCCTCCGCATCGTGCCATCCTCGATCGCGCTCGCCGGTGCCGAGGTGGAGCTGGTGAACGAGGAGGGGCGCGAGCGGCGCCTCGCCCGGGCGATCGCTGCCGAGCGCGAGGCGTGGGACTGGATCATCGTCGACTGCCCGCCGTCGCTCGGCCTGCTCACGGTCAACGCCCTCACCGGTACGGACGCCGTGCTGATCCCGCTGCAGTGCGAGTACTACGCGCTTGAAGGCCTGAGCCAGCTGCTCGCGACGGTCAACCTGGTGCGCGATCACCTCAACCCGGAGCTCGGGATCTCGGGCGTGGTGCTGACGATGTACGACGCGCGCACCAGGCTCTCGGCAGAAGTCGCCAACGAGGTGCGCAGCCACCTCGCCGACGCCGTCTTCGACACGATCGTCCCGCGCAGCGTGCGCCTGTCCGAGGCGCCAAGCCACGGCAAGCCGATCGCCCTCTACCGGCCGGATTCCAAGGGCGCCGAGGCGTATGAGGCCCTCGCCCATGAACTGCGCGCACGCCGCGATGCAGCAGCAGCGGCAGTGCCAGCAACCGCAGCTGCGGGAGCCGCCGCGTGACCGTCAAACCCGATCGCGTCCCGTCGGCTCTGGGGCGAGGCCTCTCGTCGCTCATCCCGCAGCGGCCCGCCGGCACCGCCGGATCAGCCGTGCTTGACGTTCCCCTCGACCGGATCGCCCCCAACCCGTACCAGCCGCGCCACCACATCGACGATGCCGGCCTCGCGGAGCTTGCCGCCAGCATCCGCGAACACGGGGTCCTGCAGCCCGTCCTGGTCAGCGAGATCGTGGACGGCTACCAGCTGATCGCGGGCGAGCGTCGCGTGCGGGCTTCGCGCCTCGCCGGGCTCGAGCGGATCCCTGCCCTGGTCAAACAGCTGGCGGATCTCGACCAGCTGGAGGTGGCCCTTGTCGAGAATGTCCAGCGGGCCGACCTCGACGCCATCGATGAGGCCCTGGCCTACCGCCAGCTCATCGACGAGTTCGGCCTGACCCAGGAGCGGGTCGCCACGCGCGTGGGCAAGGCCCGCGCGACGGTCGCCAACACGCTCCGCCTGCTGGACCTGCACCATGACGTCCAGGCCGCGATCACGGAGACCCGCATCACCGAAGGACACGGCAGGGCGCTCGGCGGACTCCCGCTCGACGGCCAGCCTCACGTGCTCCGGACCGTCATTGCACAGGGCCTGTCGGTCCGCCAGACGGAGGAGCTGGTCCGCAGGCTGCGAGAGCCCAAGGCCGCGCCCGCGGTGCCGGCACCACGCCGCCTCGACCCAGACCTCGAGCGCGTTGAGGAGGACCTCCGCCAGCGGCTCGGCACCAAGGTGAGCCTCAGCCGGTCGCGCAAGGGTGGCCGAATCGTGATCGAGTACTACAGCGACGAGGAGCTCGGCCGCCTGTACGAGCGACTTACTGGAGGGAATGCGTGACGGACGTCGGCGACAAGCAGGTCCCGGCCGAACCCAACGGTCGTGCTGCCGGCGGCAAGAAGTCGAAGCCGGCCCCCGGGTCGGACTATGGCGCGTCGAGCATCCAGGTCCTCGAGGGCCTCGAGGCCGTCCGACGCCGCCCCGGCATGTATATCGGCTCGACCGACGTGCGCGGCTTGCACCACCTGGTGTGGGAGGTCGTCGACAACTCGATCGATGAGGCGATGGCCGGCTATGCGACGACCGTCACCGTCACGATCCGCGAGGACGGCAAGCTCGAGGTCGAGGATGACGGCCGCGGCGTGCCCGTGGGCAGGCACTCCACCGGTAAGGACGCCCTCGAGGTCGTCCACACCGTGCTCCACGCCGGCGGCAAGTTCGGCGGCGGCGGCTACAAGGTGTCCGGCGGCCTCCACGGCGTTGGCGTGTCGGTCGTGAACGCCCTGTCCTCCTGGCTGCGCGTGGAGACCGCTCGTGACGGCGGGGTCTGGACCCAGGAGTACGAGCGAGGCAAGCCCATCACCAAGGTCGAGAAGATCGGCCCCCAGGGCACCCGCAAGGGCACCCGGACCGTCTTCCAGGCCGATGCGGAGATGTTCGACACCACGGACTACTCGTTCGAGACCATCTCCCAGCGCCTGCGCGAGTCCGCGTACCTGACCAAGGGCGTCTGGATCACGCTCCGCGACGAGCGGATCGATCGCGAGCGCTCCTTCTACTTCGAGGGCGGACTGGTCTCCTTCGTCCGGCATCTGAACCGGAACAAGGAGGCACTCCACAACCGCCCGATCTACTGCGAGCGCAAGGATGGCTCCACCACTGTCGAGGTGGCGCTCCAGTACAACGACACCTACACCGAGAATGTCCTCGCCTTCGCCAACAACATCAACACGGTCGATGGCGGCACCCACATCACGGGATTCCGCCGGGCGCTGACCCGCTCGCTCAACGATTGGGCGAAGCGCGCCGGCGTGCTGAAGGAGTCGGACGGGAACCTCTCGGGCGACGATGTCCGCGAGGGCCTCACCGCCGTGGTCAGCGTCAAGCTGACCGATCCCCAGTTTGAGGGCCAGACCAAGGCCAAGCTCGGCAACGCCGAGGTCGCGGGCCAGGTCGAAGGTGCCCTTGCCGAGGCGATCGCGCAGCACCTCGAGGAGAATCCGGCGGACGGCCGGCGGATCATCGAGAAGTGCCTGATGTCCGCCAGGGCCCGGGACGCCGCTCGCAAGGCGCGCGACCTCGTGATCCGCAAGGGTGCGCTCGACGGCATGTCCCTGCCCGGCAAGCTGGCCGACTGCCAGGAGCGGGATCCCGCCAAGAGTGAGGTCTACATCGTCGAGGGCGACTCCGCCGGCGGCTCCGCCAAGCAGGGACGCGACCGGCGGTTCCAGGCGATCCTGCCGCTGCGCGGCAAGATCCTCAACGTGGAGAAGGCGCGCCTGGACCGGATCCTGAGCTCCGACAACGTCAAGCCGCTGATCATCGCCCTCGGAGGCGGCATCGGGGACACCTTCGACGTCGCGAAGCTCCGGTACCACCGGATCATCATCATGACCGACGCCGACGTGGACGGCGCCCACATCCGCACCCTGCTGCTGACGTTCTTCTACCGGCACATGCCGGAGGTCATCGAGAACGGCTACCTGTACATCGCGCAGCCGCCGCTGTACCGCGTCTCCACCGGCAAGGTGACCAAGTACGCCGGGTCCGAGAAGGACCGCGACCGGATCGTCAAGGAGTTCAACGTCAAGAACCTGAGCGTGCAGCGCTTCAAGGGCCTCGGCGAGATGAACGCCGACCAGCTCTGGGACACCACGATGAACCCGGAGACGCGGACGCTGCTCAAGGTCGAGGTGGAGGACGCGTCCACCGCCGACGGCATCTTCACGATGCTCATGGGCGAGCGCGTGGAACCGCGCAAGGACTTCATCAAGACCGAGGCCCGCAAGGTGCGCAACCTTGACATCTGAGCCGCTGGTCTCCGACGTGCGCATCGGCGGCGAGCCGGTGCGGATCGAGCCGCACAACTGCTTCGCCTGTGGGTCGCTCAACACCCACGGGCTGCATCTCGTGCTGCACGCTGGAGACGACCGGTGCTGGATCGAGATCACGCTGGAGGACCGCTTCCAGGGCTGGGACGGGATCGCCCACGGCGGGATCATCTGCACGCTGCTCGACGAGATCATGGCCTGGGCACTCGTGGAGCACGACCTGTGGGGCGTGACCGCGCGTATGCAGGTGGAGTTCAAGAAGCCCGTCCCGATCGGCGCCCCGATCCGAGGGGAGGGGAGGGTCACCGGCCGTCGGCGCCGCATCGTGGAGGCCGAGGCGGCGCTCTACGACGCCCAGGGCACCGTGCTCGCCCAGGCGACCGGCACCTTCGTGGCCGCCCCGGACGCCATGAAGCGGCAGCTCAAGGAGCGCTACGGGTTCGCTGCGACCGCCACGCCCGACATGGGGGCACTGGCCGGATGAGCAGCGCGACCGTGAGCCCCACCACGGAGCGCGCCCGCGCACTCGTCGCGGAGCGATCCGCCGATGCGCTCGCCCTCGGGCGCCGGGCAGGCGATCTCGTCGGCAGCCCGGCGGAGCTGGTGGCCGAGCTCCGGACGGGCCTCTCGCTCCTCGCCGATCCTGCGTACCTCGAAGGCCAGCGGCGCGTGGCGCCGGGCATCGGGCTGATCGCCGGCGTCCGCCAGCCGCTCCTCGCACAGGTCTCGCGAGGCCTCCGCTCGGCGACCCGCCGCGAT
The DNA here is from genome assembly GCA_963748625.1 of uncultured Chloroflexia bacterium. Taxonomy (GTDB): domain Bacteria; phylum Chloroflexota; class Limnocylindria; order Limnocylindrales; family CSP1-4; genus CAIXZV01. The sequence continues at coordinate 1,116,554 of CAVVJT010000007.1, forward strand.
CGCCCCTCCACCCTGATCGGGGTCGCCCAGGCGATGCTCAGGGACCCCCTCCTGGAGCTCCACTGGCTCGCCTTCGACCTGCTCGAGCGCACGATCGGGGCAGAGCCCGAGATCACCTGGCAGCTTGTCCGCGCGGAGAGCCGTCGCGCCGCGGACTGGATCACCGTGGACAACCTGGCCCACGTGGCCGGACGCGGGGTCCTCGCCGAGCCCTACCGCTGGGCGGAGCTCGAGCAGCTCGTCTACTCCCCGTCGCGCTGGGAGCGCCGCCTGGCCGGCTCCACGGTCGCAACGATCCCGACCGTGAACCGCGAGGCCGGCCGCACGCGTGATGTCGCCCGCCACGGCCTCGAGATCGTCGGCCAGCTCATCGGCGACCCCGAGCCCGACGTCCAGAAGGCGCTGGCCTGGGCCCTGCGCTCGATGTCGGCCATCGCACCCGATGCCGCCGAGGCGTTCCTGCGCCGGGAGGCGGACATCGCGCGCACGAAGGCTGACGGCGCCCGAGCCTGGGTCATCCGCGACGGGTCCACCAAGCTGCCGGCGCCGGCCCGCGCGGACCTCCTTCTCGCCGTTGCCGGCCTCCGCCGCATCCCCGGCGCCCGGAACACCTCCCGCGCCGCCACGGCCGCGCACGACTTCCTCCACCTCGGCCTCGCGGTCCCGCCGGCCGAGCGGACCACCATCGACCGATCCTCACCACCCGCCTGACCTTCACCGGTAGGAGAGCCACCACGTGACCGACGACATGGGCGACGTTCGAGCCATCCGCATCGAGGACGAGATGCGCGTCTCGTACCTCGACTATGCGATGAGCGTCATCGTCGCTCGCGCGCTGCCGGACGTGCGCGACGGCCTCAAGCCCGTGCACCGGCGGATCCTCTACACGATGGGCGAGATGGGGTTGTCCGCCACCAGCTCCTACCGCAAGTGCGCCGCCATCGTCGGCGAGGTCATGGGCAAGTACCACCCGCACGGTGACGTCGCGCTGTACGACGCGCTGGTGCGCCTGGCCCAGGACTTCTCGCTGCGCTACCCGCTGGTGGACGGCCAGGGCAACTTCGGCTCCATCGACGGCGACTCGGCCGCTGCCATGCGCTACACCGAGGCCCGCCTCACGGCGATCTCGGCCGAGATGCTCGCCGACATCGACAAGAACACGGTCGACTATGTCGACAACTACGACGGCACCCACAAGGAGCCGACGGTCCTGCCGGCCAAGCTGCCGAACCTGCTGATCAACGGCTCGTCGGGGATCGCGGTCGGCATGGCCACCAACATCCCGCCGCACCACCTGGGCGAGGTGGTGGACGCCACGATCGCCTACATCGAAGACCCGACCATCACCAATGACGACCTGTGCAGGATCGTCAGGGGTCCGGACTTCCCCACCGGCGCCTCGATCTTCCGGTACGAGACCCGTCGCAACTCGCTGACCGGCGAGCAGGAGACCGTGGACGCGATCCGCGAGATGTACGCCCACGGCCACGGCCGGGTCGTGATGCGGGCGCAGGTCGCCTTCGAGGAGACCCGCCTCGACCGGACCGCGATCATCGTCACCGAGCTCCCCTACCAGGTGAACAAGGCGACGCTGCTCGAGAAGATCGCGGACCTCGTCAAGGACAAGAAGATGGAGGGCATCAGCGACCTCCGCGACGAGTCCGACCGCGACGGCATGCGGATCTACATCGAGATCAAGCGGGACGCCAACCCGCACAAGGTGCTGAACAACCTGTTCAAGCACACGGCGCTCCAGACGACCTTCAACCTCAACCTGCTGGCGCTGGTGGACGGCCAGCCGCAGACCCTGCCGCTCAAGGGCGTCATCAGCCACTACACCGACCACCGGCGCGAGATCGTGACCCGCCGGACGCAGTTCGACCTCGAGAAGGCGCGCGCCCGGGCCCACATCCTCGAAGGCCTCAAGATCGCGCTCGACAACCTCGATGCGGTGATCGCGCTCATCCGGGCCTCGGCGGACACGCCCACCGCGCGCACCGGCCTCATGGACACCTTCGGTCTCTCCGAGCTCCAGGCCGACGCGATCCTGGACCTGCGCCTCGCCCGCCTGGCCGCCCTCGAGCGCCAGAAGATCGAGGACGAGTACCTCTCGGTCATCCAGCTCATCGCCGAGCTCGAGGACATCCTGGCCAACCCGGCCCGGGTGCTCGCGATCATCAGGGACGAGCTCGAGTTCCTCAAGAAGAAGTACGCGGGCGAGCGCCGCACCAGGGTGGTGGACGACTCCAGCCGCGAGATGACCGACGAGGACCTGATCGCCGACGAGGACGTCGTCGTCACGATCAGCCGGCGCGGCTACATCAAGCGCCAGCCGGTCGCCACCTACCGCCGCCAGCATCGGGGCGGCAAGGGGATCATCGGCCACGTGACCCGCGAGGAGGACGCCGTCGAGCACCTCCTTGCCGCGAACACCCACGACTGGGCGCTGTTCTTCACCAACCGCGGTCGCGTGTTCAGCGCCAAGGTCCACTCCATCCCCGACGCCAGCCGCCAGGCCAAGGGCATGGCGATCATCAACCTCCCGGGCGTCCAGGTGGAGTCCGGCGAGGTGCCGGTGGCCACGATCTGCCTGCCCAACTTCGAGCCCGGCCACTTCCTGGTGCTCGCCACCCGGCGCGGCATCATCAAGAAGACCCCGCTCGAGCAGTTCGAGCGCGTCCGCTCCACCGGCATCCGTGCGATCACCATCGCGGACGCCGACGAGCTCGCGTGGGTCTCGGTCTCGGCCGGTGAGGACGACGTGATCATCGCCACCAACCAGGGCATGCTCGCCCGGTTCCACGAGGACGAGGTCCGGCCGATGGGCCGCGACGCGGCCGGCGTGATCGGCATCCGGCTTGCCCGCCAGGGTGACGCGGTCGTGTCGATGAGCGTCGTGGAGCCCGAGTCCGATCTCCTCGTGCTGACGGAGACCGGGTATGGCAAGCGGGTCCCGCTCTCCGAGTTCCGCGTGAAGCACCGCGGCGGGCAGGGCGTCCGCCTGATCGCCCTCGAAGGGCGCAAGACCGGCCTCGTGGCGGCTGTCCAGCAGGTCAAGGAGACCGACGAGGAGCTGGTGCTCATCTCGGCCGGCGGCCAGGTGATCCGCACCGATGTCAAGAGCGTCAACCGCTACTCGTCGGGCGCGCGTGGCGTGATCGTCATGCGCCTCTCCGATGGCGACACCGTGGCGGCCATCGCTGCCTTCCAGTTGGGGCTGGCGGACCGGGGTGCCATGGGCGACAATGACGACCCCGCGCCGACCGACGGCGGGTCGCAGGACGGCGGGACGGGACGCTCGGAATGACCGCCTTCGGTGCGAGGGAGGCCGGGATGCTCGCGGACCAGTACGAGATCTACCACGGCAACGCCAACCCCGAGCTTGCGCGCAAGATCGCGCACTGGCTTGGCTCCGAGCCGGGGCGGGCCGAGGTGTTCGAGTTCGCGAACGAGAACATCTTCGTGCGGATCCTGGACAACGTCCGCGAGAAGGACATCTTCCTCGTCCAGCCCACCAGCCGGCCGGTCAACCAGTCGATCATGGAGCTCCTGATCATGATCGACGCCTTCAAGCGGGCGTCCGCCGGGCGGATCACGGCCGTGGTGCCGTACTACGCCTACGGCCGCTCGGACAAGAAGGACCAGCCCCGCGTCCCGATCACCGCACGGCTCATCGCAGACATGATCACCGTGGCCGGCGCCGACCGGATGCTGACGATGGACCTCCACCAGGGCCAGATCCAGGGCTTCTTCAACATCCCGGTGGACGAGCTGACGGCTGTGCACATGCTCAGCCGCTACTTCATCGAGAAGGGCCTCGGGGACGCGGTGGTCGTCACGGACCTCGGCTTCGCCAAACGCGCCCGCGCCTTCGCGGAACTGCTCGACGCACCGCTCGCGATCGTGGAGAAGCGCCGCCATGGCAACCTTGACCGCGCCGAGGTCATCAACGTCATCGGTGAGGTGAAGGACCGCCGGGTCATCATCATCGACGACGAGATCGACACTGCCGGCACCCTGATCGAGATCTCCCGGGCGCTCGAGAAGGCCGGTGCCCTCGACATCCACGCCTGCGCCACCCACGGTGTCCTGTCCGATCCGGCCATCGACCGCATCACGAGCTCCAACCTCGAGGAGGTCGTGGTCACGGACACCATCCCGCTGCCTGCCCACAAGCACATCCCGCGGATCAAGGTCCTGTCCGTCGCACCGCTCATCGGCGAGGCCATCAAGCGCATCCACCGCGGCGAGTCCGTGGGCGCCCTCTTCTCATCGGAGGTCTCGTTCACGCAGGAGATGCTCCTCTGGGAGGACGGGCTGCAAGGCCCCTCGCGCGAGGCCGAGGACGACGTACCATCACCGCTGACCACGCCGGCGGGCGCCTAGGGCCCGCCCAGAACGGAGATCCATGACCCTGCAGCAGGCCCCGGGCGCCAAGCCGACCCAGGGCGACGCCGACACGGACTATCGCGACCAGCTGCGGAACCCGCGCTGGGGCAAGGCGCTCAAGGGCGGCCGCCTGCCCGAGATGGCCAACTCCGAGATGAACCCCACCTCGACCGGCCGTGCGGTCGCCTTCTGGCTGGTGCTGGGGATCCTCACCTTCGTGATCATCGTGGCCGGCTACACGGTCAACCTGTGGAGCTTCGCCTCCTAGGGAACCGCGGCTGCCGCTCCGGCGTCCGGAGGGCACCATGACCCGAGCGCTGATCTGCACCGGCGTCCTCGGCGGTGGCACCGCCGTCGTCTTCGCGCTCGCGCTCGCCGTCTCCGTCCTCTTCCCGCAGGGCTCCCTCGTGCCCATGGGCTGGAACGGGGGCTGGGGCAATCCCGTGCCGATGGTCATGGGCGGCAACGTCTGGACCAACGACGTCTTCATGTGAGCCCGCGGTCCCCGTTCCCGCACCCGTGGAGGCCGAGTCCTGATGCGCGATGCGGCGGTGGTGGGCGGCGTGCTGGGGGCGGGCTGTGTGGTCGTCTTCGTCCTGGCCGCCCTCGCCTCGATGCTGTTCCCCAACGGGACGCTGGTCAGCCCCGGCTTCTGGGGTGGCGGCAAGATCATGGTCGACCAGGCGATGCCCGCGGTCGAGCCGGCGATCCTCGACGTGCCGGCCGACGGCGCGGAGGGCGCCGAGAAGTAGCGCCGGACCCGCGTGCACGGGGTCCGAGGGCGCCTGACCCTATACTCACCCGGCCATGCGCTTCCTTTCCCAATTCTTCGACACCAACGACCGCGAGCTGACCCGTATCCAGCCGCTGATCGACGAGACCAACGAGCTCGAGGCGGAGTACGAGGCCCTCACGGACCTCGAGATCCGCGAGCGGATCGATGTCATCAAGGCGGACGTCCTCGAGGCGGCCGCCGAGGAGGAGCCGTCCGAGGACGAGCTCGAGCACCCGGACGCCGAGCGTCGCCGCGATCTCGCAAAGGCCCGCCGCAAGCGCCAGAACGAGCGCTTGGGCAAGGCCCTCGACGACGTCGTCCCCGAGGTCTTCGCTGCCGGCCGTGAGGCCATGAAGCGCACGCTGGGCATGCGCCAGTACGACGTCCAGCTCATGGGCGCCCTCGCGCTGCACCAGGGCCGGATCGCCGAGATGCGGACGGGCGAGGGCAAGACCCTCATCCCGACGCTCGCCGCACTGCTCAACGGCCTCGCCGGCCGCGGCGCGCACGTGGTCACCGTGAACGACTACCTTGCCCGCCGCGACGCCCAGTGGATGGGTCCCGTCTTCCACTTCCTGGGCCTGTCGGTCGGCGTGATCACGCACGACACCTCGTACCTGTTCGAGCCCGGCCACCCAACCACCGACGAGCGGCTGATGAACCTGCGGCCGGTCACGCGTCGCGAGGCGTACGCGGCCGACATCACCTACGGCACGAACAACGAGTTCGGCTTCGACTACCTGCGCGACAACATGGTCGACACCATGGAGCAGCGGGTCCAGCGCCAGCGGGCGTACGCGATCGTGGATGAGGTTGACAACATCCTCATCGACGAGGCGCGGACGCCGCTCATCATCTCCGGCCAGGCCGAGGAGTCGGCGGACCTGTACTTCACGTTCGCGCGCCTTGTGCCGCGCCTCAAGGAGCGCCCCGAGGGTGCCGAGGAGGGCGGCGACTACTTCCTCGACCTCAAGGACAAGGCCGTCAGCCCCACCGAGGAGGGCATCGACAAGATCGAGCAGCTCCTGGGCATCCCCAACCTCTACGACGCCGACCCGCGGCTTGCCCGCCACTTCGACTCCGCCCTGAAGGCGCACGCGCTCTACAAGCGCGACCGTGACTACATCGTGGAGGACGGCGAGATCGTCATCGTGGACGAGTTCACCGGCCGCAAGATGCCGGGCCGCCGCTGGAGCGAGGGCCTGCACCAGGCCATCGAGGCCAAGGAGGGCCTGCGCGTCCAGCGCGAGTCCCGGACCCTGGCCACGATCACCTTCCAGAACTACTTCCGTCTCTACGACAAGCTCGCCGGCATGACCGGCACGGCGATGACCGAGGCCGAGGAGTTCCACAAGATCTACAACCTCGAGGTGGTGGCGATCCCCACCCACCGCCCGATGATCCGCGACGACTACCCGGATCTCGTCTTCAAGAACGAGGCGGGCAAGTTCAACGCCCTCATCGACGAGATCGAGGAGATGACCACGGCGGGCCGTCCGGTCCTGGTGGGTACGGTCTCAGTCGAGAAGTCCGAGGTCCTGTCCACGCTTCTCAAGCGGCGCGGCATCAAGCACGACACCCTCAACGCCAAGTTCCACGAGAAGGAGGCGGGCGTCGTCGCCCAGGCGGGCCACTCGGGCGCCGTGACGATCGCGACGAACATGGCCGGCCGCGGCACGGACATCAAGCTCGGCGGCGATCCCGCGGGCCTCGCGTCGGAGATCCTCCACAAGCGCGGTCTCAACCCGGCCGAGGTGGACAAGGAGACCTACGACGCGGCGCTGGCCGAGGCACGCCTGATCACCGACCAGGACCACGAGCGGGTGGTCGCCGCCGGCGGCCTGCACATCATCGGCACCGAGCGCCACGAGAGCCGCCGGATCGACAACCAGCTCCGCGGACGTGCCGCGCGCCAGGGCGATCCGGGCTCTTCGCGCTTCTACCTCTCGCTCGACGACGACCTGATGAAGCGGTTCGCGTCCGAGCGGGTCGCCGGCCTCATGGACCGCATGGGCCTCGAGGACGACACGCCCATCGAGTCCAAGCTGGTCAGCAAGACGATCGAGAGCGCCCAGACCCGCGTCGAGGGCTTCAACTTCGACATCCGCAAGCGGGTGGTCGAGTTCGACGACGTCATCAACAAGCAGCGCGAGACCATCTACTCCGAGCGCGACAAGGTCCTGCGCAACGAGGACCTGACGGACACCGTGCGCGACTTCCTCGACCAGGAGGTCGAGGCGATGGGCGACACGTACCTCTCCAGCCTGTCGCCGAGCGAGTGGAACCTCGAGGGTCTCAGCGTCGCGTTGCGCGCGATGGGCATCGAGGGCGAAGGCTCCTCGGAGGAGGACCTCGACGAGGCGGCCGGGTCCCGGGAGCTGCTCATCGAGCACCTGCGCGGGCTGGTGGACGGCGCCCTCGAGGAGCGCCAGACGCGGCACGGCGACGAGGTCTGGGGCCAGGTGGAGCGGTTCGTGCTGCTGCGCACGATCGACTCGCTCTGGGTGGAGCACCTCACCGAGCTCGACGACATGCGGCGCGGCATCGGCCTGCGCGGCTATGCGCAGCAGGACCCGCTCAACGAGTTCCGCAAGGAGGCCTTCCGCCTCTACGAGGAGCTGAGCGACCTCATCCGCCACCAGGTGGCGACGACGATCTTCCGCGTGACGGTTCGCGTCGAGCCGCAGACCATGCCGCTCCCGGGTCCGGGCCAGCCGGCAAGGCCCGGCACGGGTGGCGCGCCCGGCCAGCAGCACGTCCATCCCGACGGCACCGTGCATGACGGGCCCGCGCACGACGGGTCCACGCCGGCAGGCGTCGCGTCCTGGACGGATGCGGGATCCGCAGGCGGCGCGGCAGATGGCACGAACGGCACAGCCGCAGGCGCTGCGGCTGCGTCGGCGCTCGCGGCAGGGATGACGGCCGGTGCGGCCGCTCCCCGGGGCCCGCTCGCTCCGGGACAGGCGGCGATGCGCCAGCCTGCGGCCAACCCCGACGCCGCCGTTCGCGGCCTCCCGGCCGACCCGATGAAGGGCGCCCGCGAGACGCCGGGCGATGCGGCGGTGACCGGCTCCTCGGCCCGGCCCGGCTACACGCCGTCCGGAGCCCGCATCGGGCGGAACGAGGCGTGCTGGTGCGGGTCGGGGCAGAAGTACAAGAAGTGTCACGGGGCCTGACCAGCCGCAGCGTCGGGCGGGATCTCATGCGCATCGCAGTCATCGGCGGCCTGCTGGTCGTCCTCGCCGCTGGAGCGGCGACGCTGCGCATCTGGCACCAGGGCACCACGGACGAGCAGCGCCCCGTGGATGCCATCGTGGTGCTCGGGGCGGCCCAGTACGACGGGCGTCCCTCGCCTGTCTTCGAGGCGCGCCTGGAGCACGCGGTACAGCTCTGGCACACCGGGATCGCCGATGCGTTCGTGGTGACAGGCGGCAAGCTCGCCGGCGATCGCACCACCGAGGCTGCCGTGGCTCGTGCCTACGCGATCGAGCACGGTGTGCCGGCCACGGCCATCTTCGGCGAGGACACGGCGCACAACACCCTGACCTCTCTCCGTGCGGTCAACGACCTCCTGGGGGAGCGCGGGATGACGTCTGCGGTCTTCGTGTCGGATCCGACGCACATGCTGCGCGTCCTGCGCATCGCGGACGACCTGGGCATCGACGCCTACGGATCGCCTACGACCACGTCCCCCGTCTGGGATGACCCGATGCGCACGCTGGAAGCGACCATCCATGAGCTGGGCGCGCTCGCGGTGTACTTCGTGACGGGTGGCGCGCCGTCCGTGGAGCAGTCCGGCCGCTGACAGGCTCGGGGACCGCGCCCACCCCTGGGTCAGTGGTCCATCTCGCGTTGCGGAGCGGGTGGCGCCGCACTATCGTCGGACCGTGGTGGCAGCGGCGAAGGTGCGGGAGCTCCGGGGCGACGAGTTGGCGGACTGGGACGCCCACGCGGTTGATGCGCCGGGTGGCCACGTCTACCAGTCCCGGGCGTGGGCGGACCATCGCGCGGCCAACGGCTGGCGCCCGCGGTTCATGGCCATGGGGGATGCGCGCGCGCTCGTGCTCGTTCGACCCTGGCCGGGCCTGCCAGGTGGCTCCGGATACATCCCCAGGGGTCCGGTAGGACCGATCGTGCCGTGGTCGTATGCGGGGGCGCCGGCCGCCGACGGCGCCGGACGAGCGGTAGGCGAGGCGCTCGCCGCAGTCACGTCGCTGCTGGCGGCCGAGGGCCTCGACGTGCTCGCGGCGGATCCCGAGGTGGCTGAGGGCAACGAGGCCTATGGGCGCATCCTCCTGAACAGTGGGTTCCGCGGTATCCCGGAGATCCAGCCGTCGCGTCACAGGCTGGCGCTGCGCCTGACCGGGGTTGACGAGGGCGCCGCCTTCGGTGGGGTCACCAAGGCGACCCGTCAGCGCATCCGGCAAGCGGAGCGCGAGGGCGTGGTCGTCGTGCGTCATGACACGACGCTCCAGGATCGGGATGGCTTTGTCCGTCCCGCCTCGGGCTCGGGCAACGCGCTGGAACAGTTCCACGCACTGATGATCGCGACCGGGCAGCGCCGCGGGTTCGACTTCCCCGGCCCGGGCGAGTACCTGGCCTGGTGGCATCGGGCCCTGGAAGCGGGACACCTGGTGCATCTCGAGGCGCGCGATGGCGGGCCGGCCGGCGAGGTGCTCGGGGGGCTCACGTTGTACCGCCACGGCGCACGGCTCTCGACCCAGCATGCCGCCGATCGCGCGGACCGGCGACGCGATCGCCCGGGCACGATGCACCTGCTCCGATGGCGCGCGATCCAACTCGCCATCGCCGAGGGCCGTGCCGAGATGGACCTCGGCGGCGTCGACATCGCGGGGGCCCGCCGGATCCCCACTCCGGGCGAGTCCACCTACGGACTGTACGAGCACAAGCGCTCGTTGGGGGCTGCGTGGGTCGCGCTGGCGGGTGCGCACGAGCGCGTCGAGCGACCCTGGCGGTACGCGGCAGGCCGGGCTGCGGCACGCGCGGTGCGGACGCTCGGACCGGTGAGACGCGGGAGCCGGTAGCCGGGGCCTGCGCGCGACCCGCACGGAGCGACGCCTCCGCCGCGCATACTCGGCTCGTGATCGAGGTGCGGCCCCTCACGGTGGCGGACGTCGCACCGTGGGCACGTCTGCTCGCGGTCTGCTTCGATCGCTCGCCGACCCAGATGGAGGCACTGCTCCGCTGGTTCCACGCCGGCTTCGAGCTCGTGACCATGGGGGCCTGGGACGGCGAGCGGCTCGTCGCCCAGTACAACGCCCGCCTGCTGCATCTCGAGGTCCCCGGGTTCGAGATGCCGCTGCCCGGCGCGATGGGGCTGAACATGGCCGTGGATGCCGAGTTCCGCGGCCGGGGACTCCTGGACAAGGTCGCGGCGCCGGTGCACGAGTCGCTCACCTCACGGGGATGCGTGGCGGGGGTGGGCTTCTCCAGTGCGGGCGGCCTCGCCGTCACCAAGGCGAGTCGGCACTACGGGTACGAGGTGTTGGGGCCGATGGTGTCGCTCGCGGTGCCCCTGGTTCGCCCGCGGTATCCGGAGCCGCTCACAGTCAGCACGTCCTGGCCAGCCGGACCCGTCAGCTTCGGCGCCGCCAACGACGGCTTCGTCCGTTACGCCACCACCCCCGAATCGTTGCGTCACCGCTACGCGGAGCACCCGTTCCGTCAGTACGCCTTTGCCACGCACGAACTCGACGGGGTCATCGATGGGCTCGTGGTGTTCCGCGAGACGCGTCTCCGGGGCGTCCCAGCGGTCTCGCTGCTCGCGGTGCACGGCGACGATCCGGCGATGCTCCTGGGCTCGTTCGCAGCCAGCCTCAGGGCGCGCCGCACCACCCTCGTGCACATGCTCCTTGCTCCGCGCTCGCCGCTCCGGCAGGCGCTCGCCGCGATGGGCCCGGTCATCGCACTGCCACGCAGCCGGAACCCGTACCACTTGATCACGCGCCGGCTGCAGCCGGACGCCCCGCCGATCCTGTTCGACCTCGGACGGTGGGACTGCGCCGGCGGGGACATCCTGTGACTGGAGCGCTCGACGGGGTCCGCGTGCTGGACCTCAGCCGCTTCATCGCAGGGCCGATCTGCGCCCAGATCCTCGGCGACATGGGCGCGGAGGTGATCAAGGTGGAGCGGCCCGGCGGCGAGGATGCCCGCTTCCAGGGCCCGTTCCTGGACGGCGAGAGCCTGTATCCGATGGCGTACAACCGCAACAAGTCGTCGGTGACGCTCGATACGCGGCACCGGGACGCGGCACGGATCCTCGAGCGGCTCGTTGCCTGGGCGGACGTCCTGGTCGAGAACTACCGGCCGGGGACGCTTGACGCGATGGGTTTCGGCTGGGTCCGGCTGCATGACGCGTACCCACGGCTCGTGCTCACGTCGCTGTCGGGCTTCGGTCAGACCGGACCCCTCGCCGATCGCGCGCTGTTCGACCCGATCGCGCAGGCAGCATCGGGGCTCATGAGCCTGACCGGGGAGCCCGGCCGACCCCCGATGCTTGCGGGCACGTACATCGCAGACCACGTGGCCGGCCTCTACGGTGCGATCGGGACCCTGGTCGCGCTCCTTGCGCGGGCGTCCACAGGCGTCGGGCAGCGCGTGGACGTGGCCTCGCTCGACGCGCTCGTGTCCGTGCTTGGGACGCGGCCGATGGCGTATGCGATGCTGGGCGAGCAGCCGGCGAGGATGGGCTCGCGAGACCCCTACTCCGCGCCCGCCAACGTCTTCAAGGCCGCCGACGGACACGTGTACCTCCACGCGGGCACGGACTCGCTGTTTCCCAGGCTGTGCACGGCCATCGGCCGCGAGGCGCTGGCCGCCGACCCGCGCTTCGCAACGATCGCCGCTCGCCTCGCCAACGTCGATGTGCTGGAGGCGGAGGTGGGCGCGTGGACCATTCTCCGCACGAAGCTCGAGATCGAGGAGATGCTCGCCGCAGCAGGCGTTCCCTGCTCAGGCGTCGCGGACATGGCCGACGTGATCACCTCACCGCAACTGCGCGCCCGGGACATGTTCGTGGAGATGGCCGGGACGCCCGTCGGCACCGCTGTCCTCACTGGGATCCCGATGAAGCTCGATGGCACGCCGGGGTCGATCCGCAGACCGCCACCGAGCGTCGGTGCCGATACGGACCGGGTGCTCACCGAGATCGTCGGGCTCGACGCAGCGGCCATCGGGGTGCTGCGAGCGTCCCGGACCATCTGACCGTCGCTTCGATCTCGTCGGCCGGCTGGTGCGACATCCCGCCGACCTGCCCCCACCTGCGGTGCGGCCCACTCGGCCCACTTTGGCCCGCGGGACGCCGAAGCCGCAAGATTCGCGCGAAATAGGGGGCCTAAGGCCTTCCTGCCCTCTTGGAATGCTGGGAATCGGCCCCTATACTCGCCTTCAGTCTTTCGCTCCAGGGACCCGCGTCGCCGGTATACCACTCCAGCCCAGCGTCCGGCGCCGCAACGTCCCGCACCGTCACACGTCCGACAGCGAAAGGCCAGGAGAGAGGGACTGTGAAGCAGGCTGAGGAAGCCCAGTTCGTGGATCTCATCGCTTGCGAACGTGACTGCCGCAATTGCAGCTACGCGTCCTCGTTGGACTGCGATGGCAACTGCGGTGTCTGCACCCACAACGCGTATTGTCCTTGCGTGAACCCCGTCGTCGCCCGGAGCAAGACCGCCCTTCGGCTGATCGAGCTCCGTCCGATCCTGCTCCAGGACCTCCAGGTGCGCTCCTAGTGGATGCCGCTTCCCTGAAGGACCTCGCCGAGCGGATCCGGGCGACCTCGGGGCGTCTTTGACTTAGCCGCCAAGGAACAACGCGTCGCCGCTCTCGACGAGCGCGCGCTCGAGCCCGGTTTCTGGAACGACCAGCGCTCCGCGCAGAAGGTCGTCCGCGAGGCCCAGGGCCTCCGCGACGAGATCGAGCTCTGGACCGGGCTGCAGAAGCGGGTCGCCGACCTTGAGGAGCTGCTCATGCTGCTCGAGGACAGCCCGGACCCCGAGACCGAGGCCGAGGTCGCCCGCGAGGCTGATGCCCTGGCCGTGGACTTCGCACGCGAGCGCACGCTGCTGCTGTTCTCAGGTGACTACGACAGCAAGAACGCGGTGATCTCGATCAGTGCGGGTGCCGGCGGCACCGAGGCCACCGACTGGGCCGAGATGCTCGAACGCATGTACCTGCGCTGGTGCGAGCGCCACCGCTTCAAGGCCGAGGTCATCGACTGGCAGCCGGGCGAGCAGGCGGGCATCAAGAGCGCCACGATCCAGGTCACCGGGCGCTTCGCGTACGGCTGGCTGCGCGTGGAGCGCGGCGTCCACCGGCTGGTCCGCATCTCCCCGTACGACGCCCAGAACCGCCGCCAGACCACGTTCGCGCTGCTCGAGGTGATGCCCGAGGCGGACGACGACGTGGCGATCGAGCTCAACTGGGACGAGATCCGCGTGGACACGTTCCGCTCATCGGGCGCGGGCGGCCAGCATGTCCAGAAGACGGAGTCCGCGATCCGCCTGACGCACATCCCCACCGGCATCGTGGTCGCGTGCCAGAACGAGCGTTCCGCAACCCAGAACCGTGAGATCGCGATCCGGGTCCTCAAGTCCCGCCTCCTGGAGCTGGAGCTGGAGAAGCGCGAGGAGGAGCTGCGCAAGCTGCGCGGCGAGCATGTGACGGCCGGCTGGGGCAACCAGATCCGCTCCTACGTCCTGCACCCGTACCAGATGGTCAAGGACCTTCGCTCGGCCCACGAGACATCCAACACGGGCGCAGTCCTCGATGGCGACCTCGATCCCTTCATGCAGGCCGAGCTCGACCGTCTCGCGACCGGCCGGCCCGCCGCCGAGGTCGGCGACGACGACTGAGCCGGCCGGGCCTGACGGCCCCATCCCGCCGTTCGGCGGCGGGCACGCGCGCAACCCCGTCCGCTACCGGCCCGGCACGCTGGACGACGTGAATGCATGCGCGCTTCTCTGGAAGGACGCGATCGAGGACTACCTGGTCCCGCTCGGGCAGCCGGCCCTCTCCGACGAGCTGGGGCCGCTGAAGCGGCTGCTGGCCCACACGATGGCAACGGACCCTGACCGGTTCTGGGTGGCACTGGACACTGGCGGGGCGTTCGCCGGGTTCTCGTCCGCCACCGTCCGCGAGGGGCTGTGGTTCCTTGCGATGCTCTTCGTGCGGCCCGGTCTGCAGGGGCGTGGGGTGGGCGAGGCGCTGATGGACCGGGCGCAGGCGGGCCGGGACGTGGATCCGGGCGGGCCTGCGGTGCCATCGCCGGACCAGCCGTTCGACACGGGCTTCCACACCTGGGGCATGTGCACCGACGCCGCCCAGCCGCGCTCGAACGGGCTCTACGCCCGGCGCGGCATGCCGCCGCGCGTACCTGTCTGGCGCGTGGTCGGCGAGGTGCGCCGGTGGTCGGCGCTGCCAGCGCTGCCCTCGTCGCTGGAAGCCGTCCCGTTCGAGCACCTGGCACTCGACGGGCCTGACGGCGAGCGGCGGCTGGAGGAGACGGTGGCCACCGTGGACCGCGAGTTGATCGGCGCGGCCCATCCGCCCGATCACTGGCACCTGCGCCAGGAAGGCCGCGCCGGGTTCCTGGTCCGGGAGCGCGCGGGCGGGCGGGCCCTGGGCTACGTGTACGGCTCGGGGGGCGGGCGCCTGGGTCCGCTGGCAGCGTTGGACCCGGAGCTCCAGCCGGCGCTCTGCGGCGTCGCGATCCGGGACACCCCGACGTTCGGGACCGTCGCGATGTGGGTTCCGGGCACCGCCGACCGGGCGATGCGCGCCCTGCTCGCAGCCGGGCTTCGCCTGGAGGGGTTCCCGGGCCTCGTGTGCTGGTCACGCGCCGACCACCCCTTCGAGCGCTACGTGCCCATCTCGCTGGCCCTGGTGTAGCAGCCACAGGCCCCGAACGATGGGCGGGAGCACGACCCACCCGCCCATCGGCGGGCGGGCACGATGCGGCACGCGATGCTAGCCTCGGGGGAACGTGGCGACCCCGAGCCAGCAGGCATCCCCCGCACCCGAACGGCAGGCGAGTCCCTCGCTGCTCCGGCGCCTCACGCGACGTGGCGCGGTGACGGGCAGGGACGCCTCGGTTGTGGTGCTGCACGACGTCACCAAGAGATACCCCAACGGCAAGGTCGCGCTCAAGGACGTGGACCTCGTGGTGCCCGAGGGCGACTTCGTGTTCCTGGTGGGCCCGTCGGGTGCCGGCAAGTCCACCCTGTTGAAGCTGCTGATCCGCGACGAGCTGGCCACGCGCGGAGACGTGGTCATCGACGGCTACGACCTCGCCCGGATCCGCCGCCGCCAGGTGCCCAAGATCCGACGCAAGATCGGCATCGTCTTCCAGGACTTCAAGCTGCTCCCGCGCAAGTCGGTCTACGAGAACGTCGCCTTCGCGCTGGAGGTCACGGGCACGCCGCGGCGCGAGATCCGGCCTGCCGTGGAACGCGTGCTCGCGCTCGTGGGCCTCACCGGCCAGGCCGACCAGATCCCCACCCAGCTGTCGGGCGGCGAGCAGCAGCGCACCGCGATCGCTCGAGCGCTCGTCCACGACCCCCGGATCATCATCGCGGACGAGCCCACCGGCAACCTGGACCCGGTGATCAGCTGGGAGATCATCCAGCTGCTGCTGCGCATCAACGAGCTGGGCGTCACGATCCTCATGGGGACCCACGACGCCGAGGTGGTCACAGCACTGCGCAAGCGCGTGGTGGCGCTCGAGGACGGCCGGGTCATCCGTGACGAGACCGGCGCCGCCTACCACCGCGAGGACTAGCCGATGCTCGTGTTCGTCCTCTTCTCGTTCAAGCGGGCCTGGCAGGGGTTCTGGCGCAATGCGTTGATGAGCCTCGCGGCGACGCTCACGATGGTGCTGATGCTGCTGCTGCTCGCGGGCTTCTTCATCCTCCAGAACGTGCTGCTGGCGTCGCTCGCGTTCGTGGAGCAGAAGGTGCAGGTGGTCGCCTACATCGAGAACACGGCCACGACGGACCAGGTGGACACGCTGATCGCCCGGGTCGACGGCATGCCCGAGACGGCATCGGTGGAGTTCGTGAGCCGCGATCAGGCGCTCGAGTCGTTCCGCCAGGCGCAGGAGGCGCAGGGCCGCGAGGACCTGACCAAGTACCTCGAGTCGAACCCGCTCTACGCCTCGATCAACGTCAAGTTGACGGCGCCCACGGACCTCGACACCGTGGTGACCGCGCTCGACGACGACCCGATCGTGCGCAACGTGCTCAACATCGAGGCGCTCGTGAACCGGGTGGTCACAGTCACCACGTTCGTGCGCACGGCGGGGGCCGTGATGGTCCTGATCGTGGGTGTGATCGTGCTGTTCATCATCGTCAACACGATCCGCCTGGCGGTCGTCGCACGGGCGGAGGAGATCGAGATCATGCGCCTCGTGGGCGCGTCGGACGCGTTCATCCGCTGGCCGTTCGTGTTCGAGGGCGCCCTGGTGGGCCTGTCGGGCGCGTTGATCACGCTGGGCCTGCTGGCGCTGGCGGCCGACCCGCTCTCCCAGGCGATGGTCGGGTTCTTCAACGTGCTGCCGCTGCAGCTGGGCACGGTGAGTCGCGACGTGGCCGCGCTGGTGCTGGGGACGGGGCTGGGGCTGGGAGTGCTCGGGTCGTGGGTGTCCGTGCGGACCTACCTGATCCGCTGACAGACCGGGTGCAGCCGGGCGGGTGGCCGGGATCGCCGGCGGCCGGGGCGAGGCCGTACGGGACCGCGGGGCCGTGCGCCCTGAGCGCGCCAACCGGCGCGTGCCCTGTCGATTCTGTACGGCCAGCGCGCCTCTCGGGTCCGAGACCCCATGTTCCGGCACGGTGGGCGCGCAGGATTCGCACGACACCCGCGCGTTCGCACGGTGAGCGCGCACCAGGGGCCGGTGCAGGGCCGGGGGGCCGTGCACCACGAGCCTCGGGGCCGCCCGCCGCCATGTCCGAAAACCGCTAGCGCGCGTTCCCGCGGGCTGGCATCCTCGGGCTATGACCACGACCGCCACCGCCGACGGGGTGCTCTTCGAACGCCGCTACCGGGCCGTCGCCAGCCGCGACCGCCGGTTCGACGGGTACTTCTACACGGCCGTCACCTCCACCCGCATCTACTGCCGGCCGAGCTGCCCCGCGACGACGCCGAGGGCGGACCGGGTGCGCTTCTATCCCACCGCGGCCGCCGCTCAGGGAGCGGGTTTCCGCGCCTGCAAGCGCTGCCTGCCGGGTGCTGCACCGGGCTCGCCCGAGTGGGACCTGCGTGGCGATGTCGCAGGGCGCGCGATGCACCTGATCGACGAGGGGCTGGTGGAGCGCGAGGGTGTTCCGGGCCTGGCCCACCGGCTGGGCTACGGGGAGCGGCAGTTGCGCCGGATCCTCCAAGCGGACCTGGGCGCACCGCCGCTGGCGCTTGCCCGCGCCCAGCGCGCCGGTGTCGCGCGCCTGCTGCTGGAGACAACCGATCTGTCCGTCACCGAGGTGGCGTTCGCGGCCGGGTTCGCGTCCCTGCGCCAGTTCAACGACACCATCCGCGCGATCCACGACGCCACGCCCACGGAGCTGCGCGAGCGGGGGCGCAGGCGGGGCACGCTGGCTGGTGGCATCGCGCACCCGGCCCAGGTGCGGACACCGGCCCGGTGCGAACAGCGGTCCGGGCGCGGACAGCGGCCGAGGCGCGGACGCCGTGCCGGGCAATCACGGCCCAGGTGCGGACACCGTGTCGGGCGATCACGGCCCCCGTCCGACACGCCTCACCCTCCGCCTCGCCCGGCGTGAGCCGTTCGACTTCGCATCGCTGCTCGCGTTCCTCGGTCCGCGCTCGATCCCCGGGGTGGAGGAGGTCGTGGACGGCGTCTACCGGCGCAGCCTCCGCCTGCCGCACGGCGCGGGCCTCGCCGAGGTGCGTGACGGGGACGGCGTCGTGCTCTGCACGCTGGCACTCGCCGATCCGCGCGACCTCGCGCCCGCCGTGGCCCGTGTCCGGCGCCTCCTGGATCTCGATGCCGACCCGGTCTCGGTGGCGGAGAGCCTGGGGACTGACCCGGTGCTCGGCGCGCTGGTCGCAGCGGCCCCCGGACGGCGGGCGCCCGGCGCGGTGGACGGCCTGGAGCTGGCGATTCGCGCCATCGCGGGCCAGCAGGTGTCGGTCGCTGCGGCGACGCGCATCGCGGGCCGGATCGCGGAACGGCTGGGCACGCCGATCCCGGGCGCGGCCGGCCGCGTCACGTCGATCCCGGGCGCGGCCGGTGGCGTCACGCACCTGTTTCCTGACGCCGCCACGCTCGCCGAGGCGGACGATGCCGACCTGCCGGTCCCGGTGGCCCGCCGGCGCACGATCCGCACCCTGTCGGCGGCGATCGCCGGCGGGCGGCTGGACCTGGGGCTCGGGGCGGACCGGGAGGCGGCGCGCGCGGAGCTCCAGGCGATCAGCGGCATCGGACCGTGGACGGCGGGCTACATCAGCCTGCGGGCACTCGGTGATCCCGATGTGCTGCTCACCGGCGATCTCGGCGTGCGCAAGGCCGCCGTCCGCCTTGGCCTGCCCGATGACCCGGGCGCACTCGCCGCCCACGGGGCACGTTGGGCGCCCTGGCGGTCCTACGCAACCCATCACCTCTGGGCATCACTGGCTGGCCCGTCCCTCGAGGAGTCCCGATCGTGACCGTCTATACCCTGCACCCGAGCCCCATCGGCGACCTGCTGCTGGTGGGCGAGCCCGTCGGCGATGGGATCGCCCTGTCCGGCCTGTACATGGAGGGCCACAAGCGCGGTCCGTCGGTCTCCGAGGCCTGGGTCCGCGACAACGCTGCCTTCGCCGCCGTCGGTCGCCAGTTGGACGAGTACTTCGCCGGAGCCCGCCGCACGTTCGACCTGGCGCTCGCCCCCCACGGGACGGCATTCCAGCTGGCGGTCTGGGAGCAGCTGCGGCTGATCCCGTGTGGAGCGACCACCACGTACGGCGAGCTCGCGCTGCGGGTCGGCCGCCCGGGGGCGGCGCGTGCGGTCGGGTGCAGCGGTGGGTCGCAACCCGATCTCGATCATCGTCCCGTGCCACCGCGTGGTCGGCTCTGACGGCACCTTGACCGGCTTCGCGGGCGGTCTCGATCGCAAGCGCACGCTCCTCGCGATCGAGCAGGGCTGACGGCTGGGGTCTCGCGCACCCTGGGGTCTCGCGCACCCGAGAGGCCTCGCGCACCCGATCCGCGTCCCCGCGGTACGCTGGCGACCCATGACCGACCTGCCGCCGACCACCGACGCGACCGTGCCGTCCTTCGACGAGGCGGTCGAGCCGGCCGTGGTCGATCCTAACCCGGTCGCGACGGATGTGGTCGAACCCACCGTGGTCGCCCAGCCGAAGTCCCGCAGTCGCGTCCCGGCGATCATCGCCGTGTCCCTGCTGGCCGTACTCGCGGGCACCGCGCTGTTCTTCTCCGGCTGGACGATGGGCCGCCACGCCGCGCTGACGCCCGGCACCCCCGTGGACGAGGCCGAGGCCTTCCAGCCGTTCTGGGACACGTGGCGAGCCGTCACGGAACGCTACGCCGGGCAGCGAGGTCGACCGGAAGAAGCTGATCGAGGGCTCGATCAAGGGGATGATCGGCGCGCTCGAAGACCCGTACTCCATGTACCTCACGTCCGACGAGTTCAAGGCGACGCTGCGCGACATCTCCGGCGAGTTCGAGGGGATCGGCGCCACCATCGGCACCGTGGACGCCACGGGAGCCAGCGCCGGCTGCACCGATCTTGGGCCGGACTGCCGCATGGTCATCGTCGCGCCGATCAAGGACTCGCCCGCCGACAAGGCCGGTCTCGAGCCCGGCGACATCGTGATTGCCATCGACGGCACCCCGGTTGCCGGCCAGACGCTCGACGAGGCGCGCTCGAAGGTGCGCGGGCCGAAGGACACCGCGGTCGTGCTTGCGATCGAGCGCGACGGCGCCGCCCCAGTCGACATCGAGATCGTGCGGGCCGTGATCATCTCGCCCGAGGTGGAGAGCAGGGACCTCGCCGACGGGAAGGTCGGCTACATCCGCCTGTCGGGCTTCTCGGACCATGCGGCAGACGAGCTGGCGCGCGTCGCGGGCGAGGACGTCAAGGACGGTAAGGAGGCGCTGATCCTCGACCTGCGCGGCAACCCGGGAGGGTTCGTGACCGCCGCCCGCTCGATCGCCAGCCAGTTCCTGGCCGACGGCACGGTCTTCTGGGAGGAGGACGCCGACGGGAACCTCCAAGAGACGGTCGCGGAACCCGGCGGCAGCGCCACGGACACGGCCATTCCGCTGGTCGTGCTGGTCGACGGGGGGTCGGCGTCGGCGTCGGAGATCGTTGCGGGCGCGCTGCAGGACCGCGGCCGCGCGAAGCTGGTGGGCACGAAGACCTTCGGAAAGGGCACGGTCCAGCAGTGGACCCAGCTCGAGGAGGACAGCGGCGGCTTCCGGCTCACCGTCGCCAAGTGGCTGACGCCCGACAAGACCTGGATCCACAAGGCGGGCATCACCCCCGACGTGATCGTGGACGAGGTGCCCGCGAAGCCGGGCGACGACCCGGTGCTCGAGAAGGCGCTCGACGTGCTGGGCTTCGGCGAGCCCGCCGGTTCGGCCCTGCGCGCCGCCGCCTGAGCTTGAGCCAGCGCACAAACTGCGGGCTTGCCAACCTCGCACATCGTCGGGTAGGGTTCGCGCAGACGAAAGGAGGTGATGTGCAGTGATCGACAGTAGTAGTTGCTGCACCACCTCGGCGGAGATCGTCGCCTAGAGACGATCCGGCCGGGTGGTCGGTAGCAATCGGACGCCGGTCCAGCGATGGGCCGGCGTTCGTGCGTCCGGGACCCGGGGTGCCCGGGACCCGGGGTGCCCGCGACCAGCGATGCGGGCCCGGAGTGCCTGCATCAGTGCCTCGGACCCGGAACCCGGACCTCCATGCGAAACTGACCCCCCACACGCTCACCCGAGGAGACGCCGCCATGGGCGAGACCATCGCCCAGAACCGAAGAGCCCGCCACGACTACAGCATCGAGGACACCTTCGAGGCGGGTATCGTGCTGCGCGGCACCGAGATCAAGAGTGTCCGCGCCCACAAGGTGAGCCTGGCCGATGCGTACGCGCGGATCGAGCGCGACGAGGCCTGGATCATCGGCCTGCACATCGCTCCGTGGGAATCGACGGACCTCCGCTTCAACCACGAGCCCAAGCGCGCGCGGAAGCTGCTCCTCCACCGGCACGAGATCGACGAGCTGTTGGGCAAGACGAAGGCGAAGGGCCTCACGATCGTGCCCCTCGCGCTCTATATCAACGACCGCGGCAGGGCGAAGATGAACCTCGGGCTGGCCAAAGGCAAGCAGACGTGGGACCGCCGCCGCGAGATCGCCGAACGGGACGCCAAGCGGGACATGGCACGCCAGGTCGCGGACGCCCGGCGGCGCTAGGCAGCCGAGGAGGCCTTCACACGATGCGGCTCGCGCGGATGATCCAGGCGGTCGATGTGCACGCGGGCGGCGAGCCCGGCCGGGTCGTGGTCGGCGGTGTCCTGGACGTTCCGGGAGCCACCATGTTCGAGAAGGCGCAGCACCTCGAGCACCACGCCGACACGCTCCGCAAGATGATGCTCAACGAGCCGCGCGGCTATCCGGCCCTCTGCGCCAACGTCATCCTCCCGCCGACCCACCCCGATGCCGACGCCGGCTACGTGATCATGGAGCACGTCGAATACCCGGGGATGTCCGGGTCGAACACGATCTGCGTCGCCACTGCGCTGCTCGAGACGGGCATGCTGCCGATGACCGAGCCCGTGACCGACATCACGCTCGAGGCGCCGGCCGGCCTCATCCGCATCCGGGCGACCTGCGAGAACGGCAAGGTCACCGGGGTCACGTTCCGCAACGTGCCGGCCTTCGCCACCCACCTCGATGCCGTCGTCGAGGTACCGAACCTGGGCACGGTCACGGTGGATGTCGCCTACGGGGGCATGTTCCACGTCATCGCGGACGCGGAGGCCCTCGGCTTCCGCATCACGCCCGACGAGGGCGCCGACATCACCCGCATCACCGAGATGATCAAGGCCGCCGCCGCCGAGCAGCTCCCGGTCGTCCACCCGGACCAGCCCGGGTTCGCCGGCATCACCATCGGCCAGGTGAGCGGCCCGCCGCACGACCCGCGCAACTCGTGGCGCAATGCCACCACGGTGTCCACCCGCGCCTTCGCATGGGACAACCCTTCGACCTGGACCGGCGTCCTGGACCGGTCCCCGTGCGGCACGGGCACCTGCGCCAAGATGGCCGTCCTGCACGCGAAGGGCGAGCTCAAGGTCGGTGAGGACTTCCGCCACGAGAGCATCATCGGCTCGGTGTTCACGGGCCGCCTCCTCGAGGAGACGCGCGTCGGCCAGTACGCCGCCGTCGTGCCCGAGATCACCGGAACGGGCTGGATCTATGCGCTCAGCTCGTACGTGGTGGACCCGACCGACCCGTTCCCCGAAGGCTTCACCGTCGGCGACATCTGGTAGCGACCTCCACAGTGGCGCGGCTCGCGACCGAGACCCCCGGATGGACGCGGAGTCCATGGATCCGCGGTTCGGGCTGCGCTCGGATAGCCGTCAGGCCCCGTGCCGGCCGATTCGTGGACGGCGCGTCCCGGAATCCGCCGCCAGGAGGCAACCGGCGGGTCGGCGCCGAGGGTTCATGGACGCAGCGCCCATGCGACGCGACGGAGCCCCTACCCGTCGAGGCCTACCCGTCGAGGCCTACCCGTCGAGGCCTACCCGTCGAGGCCGATAAGCCTCCGCACCGGGCCGAGCCCATCGACCGAGATCGGCTCGCCGCGGACGAGACCGTCAGGCGTCAGCACCAGCTGCTGGTTCTCGGCGAGCTCGCCACGCCGGACCATGCGAATACGCCCGTTGTCCACGTAGCCCACCTTCCGGCTCACCGCGAGCGAGGCCGGGTTGTCCAGGAACGCGCCAGAGTGCACGACCTCCGCGCCGAGGTGGTCGAACAGGAACGCGCAGATCGCCTGGCGCATCGCGGTCCCGATTCCGTGGCCCTGGTGCGCAGCTCCCAGCCACGAGCCGGTCTCCCCGGTCCGCGTGACCAGGTAGTCGCGCGTGAAGAACCCCTGTGTCCCAACGACGACGCCCTCCCAGCGCACGACGAAGTCCAGCGTCCAGCGCTCCCGGGAGAACGACGCGCGGTTTCCCCAGTGGTACTGCGCGAACCGCAGCGGCAGCTCGTCGGCGGGGGCGTCCGTCCAGGGCACCGCGAACGGCATCCGCTCCGGCGGGTGGATCCCGGCCAACGCGAGACCGACCAGCGCCGCGATGTCGTCATCCGCGATGCCGCGCAGCTCCAGCGGCCCCGCGGTGATCCGAAGCCCGAGCACCGGGAACAGGTCGGTCGGCGACAAGCCCATGACGAGGCCTACCGCAGCAGGTACCGGCGGCTCAGCGGCACCTCGCTCACGGCCTCTGCCGCCAGCGCCCGCCCGCCCAGGGACACCGCGCCCGTCCGCAGGTCGATGTCCACCGGCGCCACCGCCCGGTTCGCGACCAGCGACGACCGCGTGACCCCGCGCATCCCTTCGGCCACCACCAGCTCCCGCCGCGTCCCAAGCCACCGCGCCAGCGCCTCGCGATCCACCCCCGACGCCACGAACATCACCGCCGACTTCGGCGCCGCCGTGGACACCCCGCCCCAGTCCGCCCGGTAGCGGGTCGGCTCCGACCGCTCGACGGTCGAGTTGCCCTCGCCCAGCGCGCCCCAGGCCGGGAACCCGCCCTTGAAGATCCACTCTGGCTTGACGCCGAAGAACGCGGGCGACCACAGCACGATGTCGGCGAGGCGCCCCACCGCGAGCGTTCCCACGTGCGCCGCCACACCGTGCGTGATCGCGGGCTCGATGGTGATCTTGGCCAGGTACTGCAGCACGCGCGCCGTGTCGTCGCGGTCGTCCGGGTCGCGCAGGCCGGGATCGTCCGGCAGGCCGGGGACGCCGTACGCCCGCTCGGACCTGCGCCATGCCTTCATGACATGGGCCAGCTGGAACGTGCGCCTGAACGTCTCGCCGATACGCCCCATCCCCTGCGAGTCCGAATTGACGATCTGGATGGCGCCCAGCTCGTGCAGGGGCCCCTCGGCCGCCATCCGCGCTTCCAGCACCCGCTCCCGGACCAGCGCGACGTCCTCGGGCACCGCGAACGAGAGCCCGTGGTTCAGCACGACCATTGGCACGTGCTCCACCGCGCAGTGCACCCCGAACGGCAGCGTGGGCGTCGTGGACGAGCACAGGATCGACGGCTCCCGGACCAGTCCCAGCAGGTCCGGCACGTGGCCGCCACCCGTCCCCTCCACGTGGTAGGCATGGACCGTCCGCCCGGCGATCGCCGCGACCGTGTCCTCGAGCTCCGCCGACTCGTGCAGCCCGTCGGTGTGGAGGCTCACGGACACGTCGCGGGCGTCGGCGTAGCGCAGGACATGGTCGATGATGTCCGGGTAGGCGCCATTGTCCTCGTGGATCTTGAAGCCGATCGCGCCGACCTCCACCATCGCGTCGAGGTGGGAGGATTCGGCGGCCCGGGCACCCGCCTGCATGCCGATGTTGATCGGCCAGGCCTCGAGGCCGGCCAGGACTCGCTCCATCGCGAACGGCGGCTCCTCGAAGCCCGCCGTGATGAAGGTGGTGACGCCGCCCGCCAGCGCCGGGGCCAGGAGCTCCGGGTCGATGGTATGGACGTGCGAATCCACGGCGCCCGGTGTCGCGATCAGCCCGTACGCCATGTACGACTTCGTGTGCGGACCCACGACCAGGTCGATGCCGTCGCTGATGGCCGGGCTGCCCGACCGCCCGATGCCCGCGATGCGGCCGTCCTTGATGCCGATGTCGGCCTTGACCACCCCGATGACGGGGTCGATGACGAGCGCACCGCACAGGAGGACATCCAGCTCGGACGGGCCCGACGCCTCGTCCCACTGGGCCTGGCGGGAGCGGAGGTTCTTGGCGTAGCCCCAGATGGGCTCGTCGCCGGGGGAGGATCGGTCTTCGGCCACGCGGACCCACAGGTCGGTGTCGCCCAGCCGGATGCGGTCTCCGGTGGTGGGGCCATAGCGGGCCCGGTACTCGGCGCCGGAGATGCGGGTCATGCGCCTGCCCCCGCGTCGGTGCCGGCGCCGATCGTCCCTGCGTAGCGCACCAGCCGCACCGTCTTGGTCTCGCCGGGATCCCAGCCGACGTACGCCCCCGACGGGATGTCCAACCGGAAGCCCCGGGCCGCATCCCGGTCGAACTCGAGCCGGTCGTTGGCCTGGTGGAACGGGTAGTGCGAGGAGATGCGGACAAGTCGCTGCGACCGCGACGTGACCTCCAGGACGAGGGTGTCACGGCCCACGTTGATCTCACGGTCGCCGTCGTCGCCCATCACGAGCGCGCCCGGCCCGAAGGGATCAGCCGGCTGGCCACGGTCGAGCGGGTCGAGGAGCACGATGAACCGCGCACCGTCACCCATGAGGAC
This sequence comes from uncultured Chloroflexia bacterium, assembly GCA_963748625.1. Taxonomy (GTDB): domain Bacteria; phylum Chloroflexota; class Limnocylindria; order Limnocylindrales; family CSP1-4; genus CAIXZV01. Next base: position 1,142,228 of record CAVVJT010000007.1, read on the forward strand.
CTCCAGGCGCACCTCCGAGAGGAGCGCACGCACGCCCGGCAGCACCTCGTGCGGCTCCACGGCAGAGCGCCCGACCGCCTCCACCTGCTCGTACGTCGCGCCGGCGCGGGCGGCCTCGAGCATGGCGTCGCAGATGACGGCGACAGCTTCGGGATGGTTGAGCAGAAGCCCGGCTGTCCGATGGCGGCGGGCGAGCTCGGCGGCGGCGAACAGTTGGAGGCGCTCCTCCTCCCACGGGATCATGCGCATTGCGGCATGGTAGCGAAGGGCCCGGGAACCGGGGGTGCGCCGCGACCGTCCGGGCGGTGCGTCCACCGCCGGGAGAACCACATGCGCCGCTCCATCGTTCTCATCCTGACCGCCGCGCTGGTGGCCGGCTGTTCCGGTGCCACGCCGACGATGGGGCCTGCCTCCCCGACGACGGGGCCGACCGCGCAGCCCACGGGCCCGGCGGAGCCGACCGCGCAGCCAACCACCCCAGGCGACGACGGCATCGAGCTCGCCAAGGCCGACGTCGCGCGGTTGAGCACCACATCGGATGACGCCTCGGCCGCCGGCACCGCCGTCAACGCCTTCGGGCTCGACCTGTACAAGCGCATCGTCGCTGCCGACCCCGACGCAAACGCCGTCTTCTCGCCCGCCTCGATCGCGCTCGCGCTGGCGATGGCGCGCGCCGGGGCGAAGGGCGACACGGCCGCCGAGATGGACGCCGTCATGCACAACCTCGGCACCGATGCGAACGCCGCCTGGGTCGCCGCCCTGGACGCCTCGCTGAACACGAAGACCGCGACCTTCAAGGACGCCATGGGGGAGCCGGCCAAGGTGACCCTGCGGTCGGTCAACGCCCCCTTCGCCCAGCGCGACTACCCATTGGAGACCGTGTATCTCGAGGCGCTCGCGGAGCGCTTCGAGGCTGGGCTGCGCCAGGTGGACTTCGTCGGCGACCCGGAGGCCTCGCGTGGCGCGATCAACGCCTGGGTCAACGACCAGACCGAGGCCCGCATCCCGGAGCTCCTGGCCGAGGGGACCATCGACGAGGCCACGCGCCTCGTGCTCGTCAACGCGATCTACCTCAAGGCCCCGTGGAACGAGCCGTTCTTCGAGGAGGCCACCCGAGACGAGCCGTTCACCCGCCTCGACGGCTCGCAGGCGACCGTCCCGATGATGCACGGGGGCGGCTATCACCCCTACGCCGAGGGCGACGGCTGGCAGGCCGTCCAGCTGGGCTACGCCGGCGACGGCCTCGCGATGCTGGTGATCGTCCCCGAGGACCTAGTGGCGTTCGAGGCGACGCTCGACGGGGCGGCCCTGGACCGGATCGCTGCCTCGATGGACACCGTCGACGTGAGCGTCGGGCTGCCCAGGTTCAGCGTCGAGACGGCGCTGGACCTCGGTGACACCCTTGCTGCCCTGGGCATGCCCGCGGCCTTCGACCCCGGTTCCGCCGACTTCTCGGGTATGACGACGGCCGACCGCCTGTACATCGGCAAGGTCGTCCACCAGGCGAACATCGACGTGGATGAGAAGGGGACCGAAGCCGCAGCTGCCACCGCGGTGGCGATGGCGGCCGGCGCCGCGCCAGGCGAGCCGAAGGTGCTCCTGGCCGACCAGCCGTTCCTGTACGCACTGCGCGACGTGGACAGCGGCGCGATCGTGTTCCTGGGCCGCGTCACCCAGCCGTAGACACCCCGACCGCGTTGCCGGAGCGCGTCAGCGACGGCGAAGGATCTCGCGGGCCAGCCTGCCCCACGCCAGCGCCGTCCACGCCACAAGCAACGCGACGACGAGGACCGCAGCCGGCACCGGCAACGACGACTGCGTCAGCCACAGCCCGATGCAGATCGGGAGGAACAGGATCCAGGCGGCCGCCGCTCCAACGAGCCCGAGGCCCCCGATCCACGCCCATGCCTGGTCGAACAGCGCGCCTTCGCCCGCGAGGCCGATGGCGGCCCCAACCCAGAGCACCGCGAACACGCCCGACGCCCACGCACCGAGCACAAGCGAAGCCTTCCGCCCGCCATCACGCATGGCTCAGGGCGCCTCGGGAAGGGGGATCGAGACAAGCACCCTCGTCCGGCTTTGCGCCATGACCTTGTTCGTGAGCACGAGCTCGATCTGCGAGAAGCCGATCGTCAGCCGGGCCAGGCGCCCATCGAGGATCGTGGCCTGGCGTGCGTCCACGGAGGGCACGCTGTGGCGCGCGAGCGTGACGTGCCAGCCGTCGCCCGTGAGGCCTCGTCCGGGCAGCGTCTCGCGCAGGTCCCAGGCATCGGCCAGCCGGATCCGGAGCGCCCGGAGCGCAGGTGCGGGGGTGACGCGGGCAACCGTCGCGCAGCGCGTGGCCATGACACCGCTCACGGTGGACGACCAGTCGCCTGCCTGCCGCACCGCTCGCCCGATGTCCGCCACCTCGTCCGCGATGTCCGCCCGCTGGACGGACGTGGCGGTCGCATCCAGCACGGTCGCATGGAGGGATGCCGTCGGGTAGAGGTGCAGGTCGGGACGCTTCATCGCGAGGTGGCCAAGCTGGTGCACGAGGCGCTGGGCGTCGGCCTCCCGGACCCGCAGGACCACCGTGAGGATCGTCGCCGGGGCATCGGGGTCGACGTTGGGGCAGGGCGGAACGGTCCAGGACGGCATCGGCATCGCGCAACAGAGCATGGCACGGCCGATCCCTGCGCGCCCCCGAGGTTGGTCGGGCTGGCTGGCGACGTCAGCCGCGGAGGTCGTTCGACCGCCGGCGCCTTCTGGGCCGCCGGCGCCGCCCGCTACATCAGGCTGGGTTCAGCCTCGTCACCGATGATCGGGCCAGCCGCTCTTCGAACCGCTTCGCAGCTGCGTCGAGCTTGTCCAGGTGGTCGGCCAGCCGCTGGCGGGCCTCTTCGGCGGCGGCATCGAGCCCGGTCAGCTCGAAGATGCCCCAGTGCTTCAACACCGGCATGAGCACCTCGTCGCGGTGGACCCGCAGGTCGTAGATGCCGGCCTTCGCGATGTCGGCCGCCTTGCGCATGAAGTTCTGGATCCCGGCGCCTGGCATCTCGAACCCGAGGACCTCGTCCACGATCGCCCGGACCGCCGCGGACGGCTCGATCAGCAGGGCCGCCTTGAGGATGTCGCGGTAGAACACCATGTGCAGGTTCTCGTCGGCCGCGATCCGGACCATGATCTTGTCCGCCACCGGGTCATCCGAGTAGCGCCCGGTGTTGCGGTGCGAGATCCGGGTGGCAAGCTCCTGGAACGCCACGTACGCGAGGCCGTGGAGCGTGTCGGGGTTGTTCCGGTCGTAGCCCTGCTGGAGCTGCGCCATGCGGCCTCGCTCCAGGAGCGTCGGGTCGAAGTTCCGGGTGACCACGAGGTAGTCCCGCAGGACGATCGCGTGCCGGCCCTCCTCGGCGGTCCAGCGGCCAACCCAGTTGAGCCATGCGCCATCGCCCTTGCCGAACATCCCGTGGATCAGGCGGTGATAGCTGGGCAGGTTGTCCTCGGTCAGGAGGCCGATCTCGAACGCCGTCTGCGCAACGCCGGTGAGCCGCGGCTGGTCCGGGGTCCAGGGCTCCTTGTCGAAGTCACGCCCCAGCCGGTAGGGGATGTACTCGTGGGGGAACCACTCCTGCGTCACCTTGAGGTGCCGGTCCAGGAGGCGGCCGGCCTCGGGCTCGAGCTCGGCGAGCAGGCGCCGATCGAGCGCTGGGACGTCGGACGGGTGGATGGGGTCGGCGGGGACCTGGAGCGCGTCGGGCGCGATCTCGTCGGGCATCGGAGTCACCAAGGTGGGGGGTGGGTGGGACTCGGGCCCCTCGCGCCCGGTTGGCGCAGCGTACGTGCGCCGCCCCCCGTGCCTCGTGAACTTCGGTGCAGGACTGCAGCGACCGGCCGCGTCCATCGGCATGACCGGTGCTCCGCCGTCTCCATGTCAACGGATCCCCGCATCAGGGCGCCGAACCGGCCTGTATGCGGGCCACTGTTGCAGCCCCGGCAACGGATCCCCGCAAACGGGCACCAGGGACCCGTGCTTGTGCCCTTTCGTTGGTTTCCACGCACGTCACCGCCCAGCTCGGCCCCGCGCTCGCGCCCAAGCCCCGCCCTGCACCCCATCGACCATGGTGCTAGCATTCGCGTCCCGAACAGCGGTTCGGTCCTGTGGGGATGCGTGGTTTCGACAGGGCTTGGCTGCTTGGAGACGCGAGCCGAGGTGCCGTCAGGCCTCGTTAAACAGGCGGCAAACAGAAGTAACTGCCAACAAGCAGCCTGCTCTCGCCCTCGCCGCTTAGGCGGTAAGGTGAGCATGGAAGCGGCCTCCCCTTCGCGGGCCGTGGAAGTGTCACTCAGCGAAGGTGCAACCCCGGTGAGGTCACGTAGCCGGGAGCCAAGCCCGATCTAGGGACACGGGAATGGACCGGACGGAAGCCTGCCGATGGGCGTCCGCCGGTTGACGAAAATCATCGGACACGCTCGTAGTGGATCCAGGCGAAGGGTTCTGGACGGGGAGTTCGACTCTCCCCCATCTCCACCAACCCGTCCTCCGGCACGTGATGACGGGCCTTCTGTGGGCCGCTCCGGCGAGGGGCCGCCTGCCGGGAATTCGACCCCAAACCTCCCTGGCTGCCGTGACATGGGGGCCGGGTACTGGGGCCCGTAACCCCGGCGCTGGCAACGCGCAACGGGTCCACAATTGGTGACCATTGACGCTCAACGGCGGGCCGCACCCCCAGTAGGGTAGCGACACCGGTTGCGTCGGCACCGCCGACCTGTCCCCAGGCGGGCCTTCCTTCCGGTCGACCACCAACGGAGAGACCCCGCATGCCCAGCGCCATCCCCGTACCTAGCGTGAGCCGCACCCATGCGTAACGTCGCCGTCGACCTCAGCTCGCTGCCGCCCGCCACCGAGCCGCACGAGACCAAGGGCACGAGCGTGCTGCGCCCGGTCGTCTTCGGGGCAAACGACGGGCTGGTGTCCAACCTCGCCCTCGTGATGGGCGTGGCGGGCGCGAACCCGGAGCCCGGCGTGATCGTCCTCGCCGGCGTCGCGGGCCTGCTCGCCGGCGCCTTCAGCATGGGCGTGGGTGAGTACATCTCGGTCCAGAGCCAGCGGGAGCTGCTCGACTACCAGATCGCCTTCCAGCACAAGCAGCTCCGCGAGGCGCCGGAGCAGGAGCGGGCGATCCTGGAGCGCATCTACCGCGAGCGCGGCCTGTCCGAGGAGGAGGCCCGGCGCTTCGTGGAGGTTGTCTTCGAGGAGCCCGAGCAGGCCGTACGGCTGCTGATCTTCGAGGAGGTCGGCCTCGACTCCCGCTCCATCGGCTCCCCGATGGCCGCTGCCGTCGGATCGTTCATCGCGTTCACTGCCGGAGCCTTCATCCCACTCGTGCCGTACCTGCTCGCCTCGGGCTCCGAGGCGTTCTACGCGAGCCTCGTGGCCAGCCTGCTCGCGCTCGCCCTCCTGGGCGCCGGCATTGCCAAGCTCACGCGGCGCCCGCTCTGGTACGGCGCCATCCGCCAGGTGCTGCTCGGCGGCATCGCGGCGGCCGTGACCTACGGCGTTGGCCTGCTCATCGGGGTGTCGGTGAGCTAGGCGCGGGAGGTCTCCGGAGCGCCGCTCCGGGCGAACCGGCTCCGTCAGTCCGACGATCGGCCCTTCCGGCCGACGGGCCGGGTCTGTACGGTGCGCTTGACGCGACGGTGCCCGCCGTCGCTCGCCCGCGTTGTGGATGCCTGCCATGGCCGGTCCTGTGATCGAGGCCGAGCGCCTCACCAAGCGGTACGGGGGCGATCGGGGTATCTCCGATCTCGACCTCATCGTCGAACCCGGGGAGGTGTTCGGCTACCTTGGCCCGAACGGAGCCGGCAAGACCACGACCATCCGGCTCCTGCTCGACCTCATCCGTCCGACGAGCGGGCGTGCCCGCGTCCTCGGCATGGACTGCCGCCGCGATTCGGTCGCGATCCGCCGCCGTGTCGGCTACCTGCCCGGCGACCTGCGCCTGTACATGAGCCTCAGCGGACGTGAGCTCCTCACCTACTTCGCGGGACTGCGTGGAGGCGTCTCCGACGTGCGCGTCAGGGAGGTCGCCGACCGGCTCGATTGCGACCTGAGCCGCGAGATCCGTACCCTGTCCAGCGGGAACCGCCAGAAGCTTGGCCTGATCCAGGCGTTCATGCACGACCCGGAGCTCCTGATCCTCGACGAGCCCACCAACGGCCTGGACCCCCTCGTCCAGCAGGTGTTCTACGAGATCGTGCGCGGGGCGCGCGACGCCGGGCGCACGGTCTTCCTGTCGTCCCACGTCCTGCCCGAGGTGCAGCGCGTGTGCGATCGCGTCGCGATCCTGCGATCAGGGAGGCTGGTCGCGGTCGAGCGGGTCGCGGACCTGCGGGCGCGCGCGGTCCGCACGATCGACATCGAGCTCCCGGCGCCGCCGCAGGATGACGCCTTCACGGGCCTGGACGGCGTGCGCGATGTCCGGATCGACGGGACTCGCGTCCAGTGCATGGTGGTTGGTGATATGCACGCTGTAATCCGCCGTGCGGCCGATCTCGGTGCGCGCCTCCTGACGAGCGAGGAGCCATCGCTTGAAGGAGCCTTCCTCGCCTACTACGGGGAGGACGATCGCGATGCTGCGTAGCGTGATCGGGAAGATGGTCCACGACCTGTGGCGCGTCACCCTGATCTGGACCGTCGTCGCGGGGCTGCTCGCCGGGTTCTATCTCTCGCTGTACCCGTCCCTCGGGGCGGTGGAGGAGATGGCGCAGATGCTTGAGCGCATGCCCGCGGAGCTGCGGGCGATGTTCGCACCTGAGGGTGCGGACCTGAGCACTGCTGCGGGCTACCTGAACATCGAGCTCTTCACGTTCATGATCCCCCTCCTGGTGGCGGCGGTCACCCTGACGGCCGCCGGCGGTGCGACTGCGGGTGAAGAGGAGCGGGGGACCATGGACCTGCTGCTGGCCCATCCGATCCGGCGCTGGCGAATCGTGATCGAGAAGGCGCTGGGGATGGCCCTCCAGGCCGGCGTCCTGTGCTTGGGCATCTGGTTCTCACTCGCGCTCACGGCATCGCTCGTGGGCATCGACCTCGCGCTCGAGCGCGTCGCTGCAGCGCTCTTCAGCGCGTGGCTGCTCGGACTCGCGCTCGGTGGGGTGGCGCTCGTCGTGGGAGCAGTGACCGGCAATCGGATGCTGTCGATCGCCATCGGACTCGGGGTGGCCCTGGTGGGCTTCTTCGTCAACGCGCTCGCACCGCTGTCCGACGTGCTCGAGCCGTGGCGGCCGCTCTCGCTGCACTACCTCTACCTGGGCAACGACCCGCTGACGCACGGGCTCGACCCGGTCCATGCGCTGGCGCTGGCCGTCCTCGCGCTGGCACTTGCAGCGCTGGCCGCCGTCGGATTCGAGCGCCGCGACCTTCGCGCCTGAGGCCGTCCCGCGCCGGTGGCGATCAGCGGAGGGCGGTCAACCTTCCGTGGCGTTGCCTGCTGAGGCAGCCCGTTCCCCGGCCACCTGCTCGAGCACCTGCAGCAGGGTGTCGGCCGGCTGCGCGCCCGACACGCCGTAGGTCCGGTCGAAGACGAAGAACGGGACCCCGGTGATCCCCAGCTCGACGGCTTCACGCAGGTCGGTGCGGACGGCTGCGGTGAAGGCGTCACCGCTGAGCACGCCACGCGTGTCGTCCTCGGGCACGCCGATCTCGGCCATCACGCGCACCAGCGTGTCGGTGTCCTCCAGCAGCAGGCCTTCGACGAGCTGCGCGTGCAGCAGGCGCTCGTGCGCATCGGTGCCCAGTCCCCGCGACTTCGCGAGGTGGAGGACGCGGTGCGCGTCGAAGGTGTTGATCACCTTGTAGGTGTCGAAGTGGTAGTCGAGGCCCTCGACGGCAGCCAGCTCGACGACGCGATCGTTCATCGCCCGGACCTGCGTGACATCGGCGCCCATCTTGTGGGCCAGGTGCGTCTCGAGCGCCTCCGCCGAGCCCTTCGGCTGCTCGGGGTTGAGCTGGAAGCTCTTCCACTCCACTTCGACGTCAGCGGCGCCCGGGAAGCGCGCCAGGGCGGCCTCGAACCGGCGCTTGCCGATGTAGCACCAGGGGCAGACGACGTCCGACCAGATCTCGACCTTCACGACGGGCTCCGATTCGCGCTAGTAGTTGCAGCGGCAACTATACAGCTCGCCCGCCGGATCGCTGCCGGCCGGGCTACCCTGCCCGTGTGACCCCGCTCGACGACCTCGCCACCACCCCCGGCTGGCGGTGCTCCCGGTGCGGCTCGCCACGCCCCGCAACCGACGGGTTCTGCGGCGTGTGCGGCGCCCGGATGCCGCGCGACCTGGTCAAGGCCGCCCGTGTCGGCCCGGCTGCGGCCCCGGAGACAGCGGTCGGGGATGCGGCGCGCCCCGCGTCGTCGATCCTCCGGCCTCTCGTGCTCGCCGGGATCCCCCTGGTGGGCGTGGCGCTGGCGATCCTCGTCGCCCGGCCCGCGGACACGGGTCCGGCCGTGATCACCGCCAATCCGCTGACCTGGCGCTGCGACGAGGGCAGCCCAACCTGGTCCGGACCGATCCGCGCAGCCGGTGACACCATCATCGTGGAGTGGCGGGCGGGCGGCCTCGACGGGTCCGCCGTCGTGTCCGAGCGGGTCGGGCGCTACCTGCTCGACGGCTACCGGGGGGTGGACGGGATCTACGTGATCCCGGCCGCCGGCGTGGACGTCACGGCAACCGCCGCCTGCACGCTCACGCCCGGGGCCTACACGCTGGTCGTGGTGGACACCGCCATCGACGAGGTGGTCGCCGCGGGCCCCGTCACCATCGCGCCTTGAGCGGGTCACCGGGACGCATCGCCTACCCGCTGGTCGGGATGATCACCAGGAACCGCCCGTCACGGGACGGATACCGGCCCTCCGGGCGGCGCCACGGCAGGAAGTTGCGGCGCATCTCGCCTGCGTCCTGGTAGACGCCCGGGCCATCGGAGCGACCCCAGATCGAGGAGACCCGCGGATACCACGGGTCCAGGATGTAGGCGCCCTTGACCACGGCGTTCTTGAAGACGAGCGGGTCCGCGGTGGCCTTGTAGCCGGACATGACCCAGGCGTGGGCACCGCGCCACGCGAGGAGGATCGCCGGCCGGTCGGTCCGCGCGATGGCCTTCGCCGCGGCGAGCAGCGCGGCACTGCGCGACGGGTAGCTCCGCAGCTCGTAGTCCACGCCGCCCAGCCGGTTGAGCGTGGCGACCATGCCCTCCGGTCCCGCTCCGCCGTTGCGGCTGTCGGACCGCGAGGTGGCGGCCACCTGGAGCCGGTGGATGCGCGCCTGGCGATCGTACGTGGTGTCCGGTCGATCGCCGTTGGCATTGAGCACGATCTGGACGGCCGCGGCAGCGCACCAGGTCTTCTCGGCCTCCGAGACGAACACCGCCTTGGGCTTTGCGACCACCTTCACCGTCACCGGCTTGGGCTTGGGCTTTGGGGTGGGCGTGGGGGATGGGCTTGCGGCCGGCGTGGGTGACGGTGATGGGATGACGATCGCACCCCCTGGAGCGATCGAGGGAGACGGCGCAGGCGTGGCCGTCGTCGGCGACGAGGCCGTCGCGGTGGGGCGCGCGAAGGCGACGCTGGTCACCTGCCCCACGGCATTCCAGGTCACGAGACCCGCGACGGCAGCGGCCACCAGGAACAGGACGATGCCCAGGTCCTTGAACATCGAGAGGTCCCGCGGGCCGCGCTGCTTGGGCGGGTCGTACACCAGGTCGGGTTCCTCGAAGCGGTGGCGCGGCTGCTGGCTGTCCATCCCCCTCGGCCCTTCGTGGTAGTGCCTGTGATGGCGCGTGGCGCGCCGACACGATAGCCCAAACGGCTGCGCACCCAGACGCTCGGGCCGCCCGGGATGTTGCGTCCGTCCATCGCTCTACCACTTGCGCAACAACGCAAGTACGAGGTAGGCTGCCTGCCATGACAACCAATCTCGACCTCGATCGCGCGCGACCCGACGCACAGGCGGTGCAGGCATGAAGGCCTGTCTTGCAGCGATGGCCGATCGGCGGCTGCTTGCCTGGGCCGTCCTGCTGACCGTGGTGTCGGGTCTGGCGTTCGGGCTCGTGAGCGCCATCATCCCCAACCCGGTCTTCGGTCGTTCGGTCGCGCCGGAGCCCTTTGCCTACTGGGTCTGGCTGCTCTCGGCGCCGCTGATGGGCCTGGTGATGGCCACCTACATCGTTCCGGCAGGGTCCGCACCGACCACCGCGGCTATGCCCCTGGTCATCGCGCTTCCTACCGGTGACGTCGACGCTGCCACCCTCGACCGACGGTCGACGCGCCTGGGCGGCATGGCGGGCTTCGCCGCCTTCCTCGCCATCGGGTGTCCGGTGTGCAACAAGGTCGCGCTGGTGCTGCTTGGCGCGTCGGGCGCGATGTCGATCTGGGCGCCGCTGCAGCCGATCATCGGCGCGGCATCACTGGGCCTGCTGATGGTGACGGCGGTCTGGCGGATGCGGCTGCGCGCGAACGGAGGCGCCTGCCCGGTCTGACGCGGCGCGTGGGACGGGGCGGACGCGCGTGGTCAGGCCGCCCGGGCCACGATCTCGGCCGCCGCGGGGTGCTCGTCGCCGAGCGCCAGGTAGAGCTCCTCCTCCTGGGCCATGTGCAGGCGCAGGATGGCATCGAGGCCGTAGAGGACGCGCCGGAGGTCGGTCAGGTCCTCCACGCCGGGACCCTCCTCGGGGATCTCCTTGACCAGCCGGTCAACGAACCGGATCAGGTGGAAGATCTCGGTGTGGGTGCGGTGGAGTGCAGCGGTGACGTCGTCGTTGCCCACGACGTGGCTCAGGTACGGGTAGACCTCGCGGTCCTCCTGCTCCTCGTGCGGGATGAGGACCTCGAGCAGGAAGGTGCGCGTCTTCTCCAGCTCGACCTTCGCGTCCGCGGGCGGGATCGTGCCCAGCCGGTCGGCCAGCGGACGGATGCGCGCGATGGACGGGGCGAGGTCGCGGTGCTCCTCGCGCAGGCGCGCGGACAGCTCGGTCCAGCCGGGCACCTTCACCTGCTTCTCGAGACCGCCGCCCAGCGCCCGCAGCGCGTTGAGGATGACGATGACGTCGATCACCTCCTGGATGATCGCGCCGTAGACGGGCGGCAGGACCCCCGTTGTCGCGACCAGCATCGCCACGATCGACAGGCCCATGCCGACGATGACGCTCTGGAGCGCGATCGTCCGTGAACGCCGGGCGATGCGGATGGCCTCCGGCAGCCGGTCGAGGCGGTCCACGGTGATCACGATGTCCGCGGCCTCGGAGCTCGCGGTCGCGCCGCGGGCACCCATGGCCACGCCGACGTCGGCTGTCGCCAGGGCGGGGGCGTCGTTGATGCCGTCGCCAACCATGACCAGCGTGCCCTCGGCCTCGGCCTTCTCCTCGGCCACCGCATCGACCTTGTCCGCGGGCGTGCGCTCGGCCAGGACCGCATCCACGCCGATGGCGGCGGCCACCATGTCCGCCACGCCGTAGTGATCGCCGGTGACCATGACGATGCGCCGGATCCCTGCCCGGCGTAGCGCGCGGATCACGCGCGGCGTCTCGGGGCGGATCGGGTCGTCGAGGACCAGGGCGCCCACGAGCACGCCATCCGCTCCGACGTAGACGCCGGTCGCCCCCTCGAGATTGACCCGGCGCCGCACATCACGGGCCCACGGCGGCAGGCCGGCGCCGCCGGTTGCGAAGTCGACCGTGCCCACCAGCACCGCACGCCCGTCCACACGGCCGGTGATGCCCGCGCCCGGGACCTCCTCCGCACCATCGGGGAGTGCCAGGGCCACGGAGCGCTCACGGGCACCGCTGACGATGGAGGCGGCGAGGACGTGCGGTGAGACCTGCTCCAGGGATGCGGCGAGGCGCAGGACCTCCTCGGCCGTGCTGTCGGGTGCCGCGACCACGTCGGCCAGGTGCGGGCGACCGGCGGTGAGCGTGCCGGTCTTGTCGAACAGGAGCACCCGGGCGCGGGCGATGGCCTCGAGCGCGCCCCCACCCTTGACGATGATCCCGCGCTTCGCCGAGCGGCTGATGCCCGCCACGATCGCGATCGGCGCAGCGAGGAGCAGGGGACACGGCGTCGCCACCACGAGCACGGACAGGGCGCGCACGGGATCCCCGGACACGATCCAGGCGAAGCCCGCGATGCCGAGCGCGAGCGGCACGAAGAGAAGGGCATACCGGTCGGCGAGGCGGACGAACGGCGCCTTCGAGGACTGGGCCTCCTCGACCAGGCGCACGATGCCGGCATAGGTCGAGTGCTCCGCGGTGGCCGTCGCAACCAGGTCGAAGGGCGGGCCGGCGTTCACGGTGCCGGAGTTGACGGGGTCGCCGGCCTCGCGGGTCATCAGGCGTGACTCGCCGGTCAGGGCTGACTCGTCGAGGGTGGACGGGGTCCCCACCAGGGAGCCGTCCACGGGCACCACCTCGCCCGGCTTGACAAGGATCCGGTCGCCAACGGCCACCTCGCCCACGGGCCGGTCCACGATGCCACCGTCCTCGTGGCGGTGCACGACCCGCGGCGCGCGCGAGATCAGGGCCGAGAGCTCGCGATGCGCGCGCCCCTCGGCGTACCGCTCGAGCCAGTCACCCGTGGCGAGCATCACCGCGATCACCGCTGCGGTGAGCGCCTCACCCAGGGCGAGCGCACCGCCGATCGCCAGCACCGCGATCACGTCCACGCCGGCCTCCTTCTTGAGGAGGTCCGCGATGATGTTGCCCAGGAGCCACACGCCCACGATCGCCGCTGGGATCGTCCACACCCAGTACGCCAGCGCGTCCTGGCCGGCGGCCATGGCGATCAGGCCCAGCACGAGCCCAGCCAGGGTCAGCGGGAGGAGGACGCGCTCGGCGAGCGCATTGAGCGGGGCGAGGATGGTGCGCATCCCCCGATGCTACGGGTGGTGGTGGCTCGTGCGCGCGGGTCCTCTGGACCGGTTGGCGAGGCGTTCGGGCCTCAGGTCTCGGGCATCTCGCACCCCAGCTCGGGGGCCGCCTCGGATCTCAGGCCGGGGGCGCCGCGCGCCGCCGGCGAGGTTCCGGTGCGCCGAGCAGGTCGTCCGCCCACGCCCCGACGTCGCTCCACACCCGGTCCACGCCTGCCTCGTGGAACCTGGCCGCCTCCATCGTCCCGCTCACGGCCGCGAACCGCGCCCCGGCTGCCACCGCCATCTCCATGTCGACGAGCGTGTCGCCCACGTACACGGTGTCCCGCGCCGCGACGCCCAGCTCGTCCAGCGCCCGCAGAAGGCCTTCCGGATGCGGCTTGGAATGCTCGACCGTGTCCGCGAAGAACGCCGTCTCAAACACGTCGTGCATGTTCAGCCTTGAAAGGTTCGGCTCCACGACCCCACGCGTGGACGCGGTGACCAGCCCGATCCGGACGCCGTTGCGGCGCAGGCGGCGGAGCGCCCCGCGGGCCCATGGCATCGCCCGCGGCCGCATGCGCGACATCTCCAGCGCCCATCGGCCCGCCATCTCGTCCCAGAGGTGCTCGGGGATGCCCAGGTCGCGGTAGCCCTTGCGCCAGTCCGGCGTGTACTGCTCACGAAACCACTCCGGGCTCATGGTGATGCCGTAGTGCGAGAGGGCGGCGACGTTGGCGCGGTAGATCATCGCCATCGTGTCGACCAGGGTGCCGTCCCAGTCGAAGACGGCGGCGGCGGGGAGGGATCGGTCGTGAGGCACGGGTGGATCGTACCTAGCCCAGGATCCCGAAGCCGATCGCGAGCACACCGAACCCGCCGATCAACACCGCCGACACGATGTTGAGGCCGCGCACGATGCGGGGCGTCAGCCGTGCCCGGAGGCCTGCGACCAGCCCCGTCAGCAGCGCCCACCACGCGATCGACCCGGTGAACACGCCAGCCACCACGGCGAGCGCGCCGCCCGCGCCGCCCGTCCCGGCCCCGATGCTCGCGAACAGGGCGGCGAACGAGAGGATCGTGGCTGGATTGGTGAGGGTGAGGGCGTACATCGATGCGAAGCCGCCCGCAGGGCTTCCGACCTTCGAGCCTGCCGGGCTGCCGGTGGCCGCGTCGATGCTGGACTCAGCTCCGGATCCGCCCCGAAGGGCGTCGCGCAGGGAGCGCACCGCGAGGAACACGAGGATCGCGCCGCCCGCGATGCCCAGCGGCCGGTCGATCCCAACGAGAAGCCCGATGACCGCTGTGAGGCCGAAGGCCGCGATCGCGCCGTAGGTGGCGTCGGCCGCGGCGACGCCGGTCCCTGAGACAAAGCCGTAGAACCAGCCCCGGTCGATGGTCCGCCGGATGACGATGAGCCCGATGGGCCCCAGGGCGAACGCGATCGCGAAGCCGATGACGAGGCCGCGCAGGAAGAGCTCGGCGGTCACGACCGCATCAGGCGGTCCACGAGGCGTCCGGTCGCGTCAGGGGATGACGTACGGGGATCGCGGAGCGCTGGCCTTGCCGATCAGCACGACGCCGTCAACCGCCTTGTAGCGGGTGAAGTACGTCTTCTCGCGCAGGAGCTTGCCGCGCTCGTAGACCCGGATCGTGCGCCACACGTCGAGCCCGTTGACGGGGTACTCGACGCGCATGCTGGCACCGGGCTTGAGGCTGCTCGTGTAGTCGACCGTGTCGCCCGCCTGCGTCCGGTTGCGGATGGTGGGGGCACTGATCTGGACTGTTCGGCCGTTCGGCACGCTATAGAGCTGGAAGGTCACGTAGCCGAGGCTTCCCTTCCGGGTGTTGATGCCGCGGATGAGGACCGGGTACTTCGTGTCGTTCGTCCAGGTCATGTCCTGGACCGACCCTCCCCCGGACTTGAACACGGTTGCGTCGAGGCCCACCGGGTAGCGGTCGATGTAGTAGTAGTGGTTGCGTCGTGCGCCCATCTTGTAGCCCGCCCGCAGCGCCGCGTTGAACAGCGTGGTGGAGCAGGAGCAGATGCCGCCGCCGATCGCGCCGAGCGGGTCGCTACGGCCGTTGATGATCGCGTTGCCGGCCTTGAACCCACGCTCATAGGAGACCTCGCCGACGGCGCCCCAGAAGCTGAACTTCTCACCCGGGGCGACGACATAGCCGTTGATGAGCTTGGCCGGGACCCAGATGTTGGCGCCGTAGCCGTTCTTGACGTAGATGTGGAACATGGTGGTCCACTTGCCACTCTTGAGCGCACGCATCTTGGGCGCCCAGGCCTCGGCCTGCTCGGTGGTGATCTTCGGGTCGGTCGCCTTGATCGCCAGGGCGAGCTCGGCCGTGCTGCTGATGCCCGACTGGCGCGCCATGAGCTCGTCCAGGACGACCTGGCGCGTGCGCCCGACATCGAGCTTGCGGCCATCGCGCGCCTTGGAGGTCACGACGACGCGACTGCCCTGGAGCGTGAGGCCGGCGTCGGCGGCTGTCTGGTTGACCGCCTTCGCGATGGGCTTCATGAGCGGGTCGATGCCGTCCTCGTCCACCACCGGCACCACGCCGTCGCCCGTGGGCATGAACGTGATGAGTCTCCGGATCTTCTCGCCGGGGATGGTGTAGGTCTTCTCACCGCGGGTGAGCACCAGGTCCGCGCTCATGCGGTCGGCGGTGGCGACCACCTCCTCGACGTCCGCGGTCTCGATCGTCGGCGTTGTGGTCGCGAACGGGATGTCGAACTCGAGCTCAGCGGGGGCCTCGAGCCTGGCCACCTCGGCATCGATGGCCGCCAGCAGGGCGGCGGTGTCGACCACGCGTCCCTCGACCGACGGCGTCGTCTTGTAGCTCCCGTCCTTCTTGATCGCCAGGGTCGCGTTGACCGCCGGCCGTTCCACGGTCCTGGCCGCAGCCGCGACCGCGGCTTCGAGCGAGGTGGAGACGTAGGTGACGGCGGGACCGACGGAGACGCCGCGGATGACGGTCTGGGGGACGCCGATCAGGTCGGCGACGGGGTGGCCCTTGCGCCCGGCGGCCAGGGCGGCGGCCAGCACCGCGTCCGTGTCGACGCGGCGGCCGATCTCTGCGTAACCCACGACCAGGGGACCGTCGGGGCCGGTGAGCGTGATGGAGCCGGAGCCGAAACCGGCATAGGCCGCCTCGATCGCCTGCCTCGCCTGGTCCGGCGTGAGGCCGGAGAGATCCGTGTCGTCCACCTTCACGCCGGGAAGGATGCGGCCGTCGTACTGCTGCCCGTAGGCATACAGGCCGGCACTGCCGACACCGACCACGAGCACGATGCCCACCAGGAACGCGATGGCGAACTTGAGGGCGAGACGCGAGCCCCTGTGGGAGGACGAGGGCGAGGGGACGTTTTCGGTGGTCATTGTGACGAAATCTCGGGTGCGACGGGCCGGGATCGTAACAGGACAGCCCGATCAGGGCCAGAGGGCCCCGGGGGGCCCTCTGCTGTGACGCCCGGCGGAGGGGACGCTATTGGTTGCGGGGCAGCAGCACCACGCGCCGGTTCGGCTCCTCGCCGATGGACTGTGTGGCGACACCGGGGTTGTCGCGGAGGGCGAGGTGGATCCAGCGGCGCTCGAGGGCCGGCATCGGCTCGAGCTGGAGCATCTTGCCCGTCTCGACGACGCGGTCGCCCGCGCGGGTTGCGAGGTCCACGAGCTGGCGCTCGCGGCGGCCACGGTAGTCCTCGACGTCCACCAGGACCCGGGTCCACTGGCCGGTGTGGCGCGACAGCATCAGGTTCACGAGGTGCTGGAGCGCCGACAGCCGCTCGCCCTTGCGCCCGATGAGGGCACCGAGGGCCTCGCGGTCCGCGCCCTCGCCAACGACGTTGAGGCGGCTTGTCTCGCCCTCGCGGATCTCGACGAGCACACCCTCGAACCCGAGGTGGCCCATCAGGGTCTCAAGGATCTCCTTGCCCGCGGCGAGTGCCTCGGGTGTCGCCTCGGCGGCCTCGAGCTCGGCGCGCTCCATGGCGAGTGAGCCGCGAGCCGTCGCGACGGCGGCGACTTCGGCAGCGGAGAGTTCCGAGCCGCCGGGCGCCGGGCGGGCGCCGGGGCGGGCGCGGTCATCACGGCGCGGGGGCCGGTCATCGCCGCGCGGGGGGCGGTCATCACGGCGCGGGGGGCGGTCATCACGCGCGGGCCGGTCGCCGTAGCCCCCACGGTCGTCCCGGCGCGGGGGGCGGTCGCCGTAGCCACCCTGGCCGCGGTCACCGCCACGATCCCGGTCGCCGTACTCGCGTCGCGGCCGGTCCTCGCGCGGAGGCGGGGCGGGCAGTGGCTTCGACTCGGCGGCCTCACGCTTGGGTGCGGCACCGCCGAGGGCGCTGCGGGGTGCAGCCACGATCCGCGCGGGCTCGGCGCCCATGCCCAGGACGCCGCGGCTGCCTGGGGTGAGGATCTCGAAATCGAGGTCGGCAAGGCCGACGGAGAAGCTGTCGCAGGCGACCTTGATGGCCTCTTCGACGGACTTCCCGGTGAATTCCTGGTATTCGCTCATGTCAGCGGCGTCTCCCTCGTCGGGCGTTCTGCTTGCTTCGATTGGGTCTGATGGTCCCCTGGGCCGAGAGGTCCCGGTCGAGGGCTGCTGAGCGCTCCGCCGCGCTCTTGGCATCGCTGGAGTCCGTGAACTTGGGCTCCGGCATGGTGACGTGGTAGCGCGGCCGGTACTCCGCCGCGCGCCTGGGGTACCAGCCGAACAGCGGGAAGGTCCCGCCGAAGCCCACCACCAGGAACTGCTGGAAGACCTGGATCACGGACGAGAAGATCCAGTAGAGGAAGAGGCCGGCCGGCAGCATGCCGCCGTAGATCAGCGAGATGAAGGGCAGGAAGTAGGCCATCTGCCGCTGCACCTTGACGTTGGGGTCATCCGCGGTGCGGGGATCAAGCGGCGCGAGCGCCTGGCGCGAAGCGACCAGCTGCACGAGCGCCGACATGATCGCGAGGATGCTGATCCCGAACCCGAGGATCGAGAGGCCCGTGGTCTGCGGCTCCGGGATGCTCCAGTTGATGCCGAAGGCCCACGGGTCGAGGCATGGGTTGATCACGTGTCCGGCGGCGTTGTAGATGGGCGCCGCATCGCACGTGATGCCGAAGATCTCGGCGAAGTTGATGCCGAAGACCTGCAGCATCGGCGTGATGTCGTAGTTGCTCAGGCCCTGGCTGATGACCGAGTACATCGGGATCAGGAGGCCCATCGTGAGCAGGGCGGGGAGGCAGCCGCCGGCCTGGTTGATGCCGCGCTGCTTGTAGAACTCCGACACCGCCTGCTGCGACTTGACCCGGTCGCCCTTGTACTTGGCCTGGATGGCCTTCACCTCGGGCAGGAGCAGCTGCGTCCTGCGCGTGGACACCAGCTGCTTGGTCGTGATGGGCGTGGTCAGCAGCTTGATGACGACGGTCAGCAGGATGATCGCGATCGCGATGTTCCCGGTCAACGTGTCGAAGCCCACCAGGACGATGAACAGCGTCTGGAAGACCGGCGTGAACAGCCACGCGATCGTGTCGATCGGGTTGGCGCCTGGGGTCGCCGGGGCCAGCGGCAGCTGCGGGGTGGGGGTGGGCGCCGGTGGCTGCGTGGCGCCGGGCGCGAGGGCCTGGCCGCAGGCCGAGACGACCAGCGCGATCACCAGCACGAACAGCAGGGGCGCCAGCCGGACCAGGGTTTCCTTGAGGCGGGTCGTCACGCGCGTCTTCTATCCATTCACGGAACCGGGTCGTAGCCGCCCGGGTTCCAGGGGTGGCACCGGCCGATGCGCTTGGCTCCCATCCAGCTGCCGCGCAACAGGCCGTATTTCTGGATCGCCTGCTCGGTGTAGCGGCTGCACGACGGCTCGAAGCGGCACGATGACGGGACGAACGCGAACACGAGGCGGTAGAGGCGGATGAGCCTCACCCCGATCCAGACGCCGATCCCCTTCACGTTTCGCTCGAGCCTCCGAGCACACCTCCCGAACGGAGGATCCGTCGGATTGCGCCAGCCAGTGCGTCCTGGTCGGCTTCGACAAGCGCCGGCCGGGCGATGATGAGGACGTCCCAGCCTGGCTGGAACGAGGGCGCCATCACCCTGAGCACCTCACGGATCCGGCGCCGGGCTCGGTTCCGGACCACGGCTCCTCCGAGCCGCTTGCCGGTCGCCAGCCCGAACCGGGTCTGGTCAAGGTCTGTCCGGACGAAACGTCCGACCAGCAGGGGGTGGCTTCTCGCGATGCCGCCCTCCGCCAGCCTGGCGAAATCGCCTGGGCGGGAGAGCATGACGAGCCGCAGCGGGTTGTGACTGCGCTCGCCGGTCAGATGGTCAGCTTCTGCCGGCCCTTGATGCGGCGCGCTGCGAGAATGCGGCGACCGCCCGTGGTCTTCATACGGGCGCGAAACCCGTGTTCCTTCGCGCGGTGGCGCTTCTTGGGCTGAAACGTCGGCTTGCCCATCGGGACTGTCCGTGATCCTCTCCATCAGCCTTGGGACCCGGGAACTCCGACCCCTAGAGGCACGCAACGCGCCGGGCGCCCGAGAGCGCGACGGCGCGTGTTCGTCGGCCGGATCATATGGCCGCCTTCACAGGGGTGTCAAACCTCGCGCGCGAGGGCACGTGCGCCGCCTGTCAGGCTGCGGCGCTCCAGCGCTGGGCGCCGCACCCGCCAGAGAGGCTTGGGCCACCCCGCGGGACGCTGTCCCTGGCTCCTTCGTAATACCCCCTGGGGGTATATCGGATTCGCCTTGCAGGGCCGGTCAGCCGGGGTGTATTGTTCGGCGGCCCTGAGGCGCCGGGACCGCCGGGAACCCCCGTCGGGGGACACGAAACGGCTCGGCAAGGCGTCGGCAACACGCCCGTCTCGCGGTTCCCCTGGAACCAGGTCCGCGGTCGGCCGTACCCATCGAGAACCCGATTAGATCAGGACCCGATCGAACGAATGGACGCGAAGCAGGTCTGGCGCGCGGCCCTTGGGGAGCTGCAGGTTTCCCTATCGCCCGCCAACTATGAGACCTGGCTTCGTGACACCCATCTGGTCGAGGTGGATGACCAGCGGTTCAAGATCGCCGTTCCCAACGGGTTCGCCAAGGACTGGCTCGAGACCCGCTACCGCTCCCTGATCTCCCAGACGCTGGCCCGCGTCGTCGGCTACAGCGTCCAGGTCGAGTTCATCGTGGCGGCAGCCACGGATGCCCAGGAGCAGGCGGCGGCTGTCGCTGCCCAGCCCGTGCGCCTGGAGCCCACGCGGGTCGGCGCGCCCGAGGGCCCCGCCGCCGGCGCCACGTACCTCAATGCGCGGTACACCTTCTCCAACTTCATCGTCGGGTCGGCCAACCGCCTCGCGCACGCGGCGTCGCTATCGGTCGCCGAGCGGCCCGGCCACGCCTACAACCCGCTGTTCCTCTACGGCGGCGTGGGCCTCGGCAAGACCCACCTGATGCACGCCATCGGCAACGCGGTCGCGGCCAAGTTCCCGCGCAAGCGAGTGGTCTACGCGACGTCCGAGAAGTTCACCAACGAGTTCATCACCTCCATCCAGCAGGGCCGGATCGACGAGTTCCGGGCCCGATACCGCCGGATCGACATCCTGCTCATCGATGACATCCAGTTCATCGCGGACAAGGAGCGGACGCAGGAGGAGTTCTTCCACACGTTCAACGCGATCCACGAGGACGGCAAGCAGATCGTCCTCTCCTCGGACCGGCCGCCGAAGGCGATCCTCACCCTGGAGGAGCGGCTCCGGTCGCGCTTCGAGTGGGGCCTCATCGCAGACCTGACGGCGCCCGACCTCGAGACCCGGATCGCGATCCTGCGCGCCAAGGCAGAGGACCAGGCGACCCCGATCGGGGCGGACGTGGTCGAGTTCATTGCCCGCAAGGTGGTCTCCAACATCCGGGAGCTCGAGGGCGCCCTCAACCGGATCATGGCCTACGCGAACATGAACGCGAGCCCGGTCACCATCGAGCTGGCCCAGGCGGTCCTCTCGAACGTCCTCTACAACCCCAAGAAGCGGCAGGTCACCCCGGAACGCATCGCGCAGACGGTGTCCGAGTACTACGGCGTGGGCCTCGATGCCCTGCGCGGCCAGAAGCGCGAGAGGACGATCGTGATGCCGCGCCAGATCGCGATGTTCCTGATGCGCGAGGAGACGGACGTCTCGCTGCTCCGCATCGGCGCGGAGCTGGGCGGTCGGGACCACTCGACGGTGCTGCACGCCTGCGACAAGATCAACCGGGAGATGCAGGTCAACGACGAGCTGCGCCGCGAGGTCGCCGCCGTCCGGGAGCTCATCTACACCGAGTGATGCTGCACCCGGCGGCAGTGCCGGGTCGCGCCCTCCGTGCTTCGTCATCCGGGTCTGGTATCCGGTTTGGCGTTCACCCGCGCCCCTTCTGCGCCTTGCAGATGCCGCCGGGCGATCCCGGGCCGTCCCGAGCCAGACGCCTCTCGCCGGGCCGTGCGGCACGCCATGAGCCACTTGGTGTGGCAGACAGTCCCCGGACTGGGAGGTGGCGCGCCGGCGGGTGAAGACTCGGCTGGGGGTCAAGGGAGCCAGGGGTGTGCGGCGGGTGTACAGACAACCCGGGGATGGCTGCACGAGAGGAGTTGGACGGGTTCGCTGGTGACTCCCGGTGGGGTCAGGGCGGCCCAAGACGGCACGGCGGCCATGCGCTCCGGCACCGTGCCCGTGGAGAGACCGCCGAATCCGGTGGACAAGCCGGGCCCGACCGTGGATGGATCGCGCCCGCCTCCGGGGGTGGAATCGTTGGCGGATGAGCCCTGGTTGAGCCTCATGGTGGACACTGCTCCCGGCACCCCCGATCCATCCACGCTTTCGTCCCCGGCCCATCCCCGGGTTGTCCCCGTTCGTCCACGGAGGGATGGCGGTCGCCCACACCGGTTTCCCGCACGATCAAGCGCGACGATCCACGCAATCCACGGCAATATGACGGTGATGACGGAATGAGAAGATAGGTACCTCCCACAGAGAACCAACAGCGTGGGGCACCGCGCGATCGTCCGGGCCCGGGACCCGCACGACACCAGCCGTCCCGACGAACCGTCCACCCCAGATGGAGACCAACCCGACGTGAAGCTCTCGGTCATGCAGGAGAACCTGGCGCGCGGCCTCTCGGTCGTCTCGCGAGCCGTCTCCAGTCGCAGCACCCTGCCCGTGCTGGCCAACGTCCTCCTTCGCACCGAGGATGCGGGCCTCAAGCTGACCGCGACCAACCTCGAGATCGGCATCACGTACTGGGTGCCCGGCAAGATCGAGGTCGACGGCGCCACCACGGTCCCCGCCCGGCTCCTCACCGACCTCGTCAGCAGCCTGCCCGCGTCCGAGAAGGTGGACCTCGAGCTCCAGGGCCCCGACACGCTGCACATCCGCGCCGGCCGTTTCGCGACCCACGTGAAGGGCATCGACGCCGAGGACTTCCCGACGATCCAGACCGCCGGCGAGCGGCCGACGACGCGCGTCAGCCAGAAGGTCCTCAAGAAGGCGCTCGCGGAGACGGTCTTCGCGGCCGCAAGCGACGAGGCCCGCCCGATCCTGACCGGCGTCCTCGCCAAGTTCGACGGCAGCCGCCTGACGCTGGCCGCGGCCGACAACTACCGGATCGCCGTGCGCACCATCGACATCATCGACCCGGTGGAGGCCGTGTCCGTGGTGATCCCGGCCCGAGCCCTCAGCGAGCTGAGCCGGATCATGTCGGACACCGACGATCCCGTGGAGCTCGTCCTCGCCCAGGCCCGCAACCAGGCCCTCTTCCACCTCGACGGCATCGACCTGGTCAGCCGCCTGATCGACGGCCAGTTCCCGAACTACCAGCAGGTCATCCCCGCCAGCCATGCGACGCGCGCGGAGTTCGATCGCGAGGAGCTCCTGCGGGCGGTGCGGCCGGCGGCGCTGATCGCCTCGTCATCCGCGAACATCGTCAAGATCCAGGTGGGTGGCGACGGGGCCGGCATCACGGTCACGGCGACGGCCGAGGTTGGCGACTACACCGGAGAGGTCGAAGCGACGGTGGAGGGGGACGCGACCACGATCGCGTTCAATGCCCGCTACCTCAACGACGTGCTGGGCAACGTGCCGGCGGACCGCTTCTCACTCGAGCTCAACGGGCCCCTCTCGCCGGGCGTCTTCCGGCCGGTGGGCGACGGGGACTACATCCACGTCGTGATGCCCGTCCGGACGACCTCCTGACGAACCCGCTGCTCCTCCCTCTGGACGGGCCCGACACCCCGATCCTGCGAGGTCTCGCGGTCCGCGACCTCCGGGGCTACGCGGCGCTCGACGCCGTCTTCGAGCAGGGCCCGCAGCTGGTCTGGGGCGCCAATGCGGCCGGCAAGACCAGCCTGCTCGAGGCGATCGTCCTGCTCGCGTGGGGCCGCAGTCACCGCACGAGCGCCGAGGGCGAGATCGTCCGGTGGGGCCAGGAGCTGGCGCGGGTCGAGGCGAGGGTCGGCCGGAGGGATGTGCTGCCGGACCAGCGCGACGCGATCGAGGTGGCGCTCGTGCGCACGGCCAGTGGCGGCGCCCGCAAGCGGATCCGCGTGAACGGCGTCCCGCGGCGGGCGGGCGCGCTCCACGGCGTCCTGCGGACGGTGATGTTCGCCCCCGAGGACATGCTGCTGGTCTCGGGGTCGCCCTCCCTGCGGCGGGAGGCCCTGGACCGTCTCGCGGGCGAGCGATCGGCGCACTACACCCGCGACCTGGGCACGTACGGGCGGGCGCTCCAGCAGCGCAACGGGCTCCTGCGGGCGATCCGCGAGGAGCAGGCGACGCGCGCGGAACTCCGCTTCTGGGACCAGACGCTGCTGGAGGCCGGCACGGCCGTTCGTGAGGAGCGGATGCGCCTCCTGCGCGACCTCGCGGGGCCACTCGCCGCCGCACATGCGGAGATCGCACCCGACGAGGCCGCCGACGCCGCGCTGCACGTCGAGTACACGACCAATGCCCCGCAGCACCACGGCGAGTCCATCCGCGACGCGCTCGCCCGGCGCCTGGCCGAGACCGCCGACAAGGAGGTCTGGAACGGCACCACCCTGGTCGGCCCGCATCGCGACGACATCGTCTTCGAGATGGGGGGCCGGTCACTGGCGACGTTTGCGAGCCGAGGCCAGCAGCGCACGGCGATCCTCGCCTTCAAGCTCGCCGAGGTGGACCTCCTCACCGCCATGGATGGCCGGCCGCCGCTCCTCCTGCTCGACGATGTGTTCTCCGAGCTCGACCCGGAGCGACGGACCCACCTCGTGCGCCGGATCTCGGAGCTGCCGCAGGCCTTCGTGACCACCACGACGCTCGAGGACATCGACCCGGCACTGCGCTCGGTGGGCACGGCCTGGGCCGTCACGACGAGCGACGACGGGTTGGCCTGTGTCACCCGCGACGAGCACCCATGACCGGCCGCGAACGCTCCCGCGATCCCGAGGCGCCCGGCCGCCGCCGCCGTCCCGACCGGATAGGCGATCTCCTGCCCGAGGCGGCACGGGCCCTGGGGCTGGAACGGGAGCTGCGGCTCGCCCGGGCCGTCACCACCTGGGATGCGTTGATCGCCGAGCGGGTCCCTCCTGCCGCAGGCGCCTGCCGGCTTGTCCGTCTCGACGACGACGCGATCGTGGTGGCTGCTGACGAGCCCATCGTCGCGTCCGAGCTGCGGATGCGCGCCACCGAGCTGCTTGAAGCCTTCGGGCGCGCACCGGGTGGTGCGCGCGTCCGGTTCCTGCGCCTCACGGGCGAGTCAGGGGTTGATCGCGGGCTGCAGCGGCCACCCGTATAATCCACGTCCCGCTACTCCGTCTCCCGGCGGGCATCGCGCGTCACGCCAGCACCTCGGCGCGCGTCGGTCACCGCATGAGGCATCCGTCTTGGCCGTCCGTCTCCAGCTGAAGCTCGGTGCTGTCACCGAGCAGGACCGGCTCCCCGACTCGCCTGACACGATCGTGGTCGTCGAGCCGTCCGTTGGTTCCGTGGGCCGCACGAAGGGCAACCTGTACCTGCTCGTCACCTCCAAGGTGACGACTGCGAAGGCGCGCGAGGCGACCCGGATGGTCGCGGACACCATCCGCAATGAGTACTACTACGATGAGTCGGCCGGCATCCGCCAGTGCCTGACCAAGGTGCTCGCCACCGCCAACAAGCGGGTCGCCCACCAGCGCGACAAGTTCAGCCTGGGCCACCAGAGCGACGGGGCGGGACCCATCGGGGTTGCGGTCGCGGTGGTGCGCGGGCGCGAGCTGTACGTCGCCACCGTCGGCCCGGCCGAGGCCTATCTCATCCGCCAGGCACGCCTGTCGACCCTTCCTGATCCGAACGGCGAACGGGGCATGCCGTCCGAGGGCCTCGAGCCTGAGGTCTGGCGCGGCGAGCTCAACGTGGGCGATTCGTTGTGCCTGGTCGCGCGCAACGTCGTGGGCCGGATCGGCACGGACGCCCTCAAGGACGCGCTGGTCACCCTCCACCCGCAGTCGGCGATCGAGCACATCCACGCCCGGTTCACCGCGGCCGGCGGCGCAGGGTCAGACGGCGCCTTCGCCTTCGAGGCAGCCGAGGTTGGGGCGACCTTCAAACAGAAGACCCTGGTGCCGGTCCGCCCCGCAGAGCCCCTGGCGGGCGCCCCCGACAAGTCCCCGATCCCCCTGGCAGACGGTGTCACGGCCGGCGCCGCCGCCGTCACGGCCACGGCCGGCAAGGCGAAGGCCAGCGCCGGAAGCTCGGTGGAGCGCGTGGTCGGGAAGATCCAGGACATGCTGCCCCGGCGCAGGTCGGCGTCACCCAAGGTCACCGCGGCCACCAGCCGCATGGAGACCCAGCGCCGCGCCGCCGTGGCGTTGCTGGCGTTCATCGGCATCGCGGGCGCCCTCGTCCTGTCCATCTACGCCTTCGGTGGCCAGGGCACAACCCCCGGTGCGATCGAGTCGCTCAACGCGGCGGAGGTCGCCTTCACCGAGGCCGAGGAGGCCGCCGGCGGGGTGAGCGGCCCGGGGATCGACCTCATCGCGAACGACCCGAGCAGGGCGCTCGAGCTGCTCACCCTCGCCTACGCCAAGCTCGACGAGGCCCAGCAGGCCGGCTACCCGTCCGACCAGGTGGACGAGCTCCGTGCGACCGTCCTCGAAGGCCTCGACCGCCTCTACGGCGTCGTCCCGGTGGCCACCGAGCCGCTGTTCACCTTCCCGGCCGAGAAGCCCGTCCAGCTGGCCGGCCTGGTCCGGGGCTCCGACGGCGCCCCGTATGTGCTCGACACCGCCAACAAGACGGTCTGGCGGATCGACCTCGCCAAGCGCACGGCTGCCCCCATTCTCGCGAGCGGTGACAAGGCGACGGGAGGCCGTGTGGCCGACCCCGCCTTCATCACCACCGGTGGCCCGGACGTCCTGGTCCTCGACAGCAAGAACCAGCTGTGGCGGTGGCGACCGGCGTTGAACAAGGGCCGGGGGTCCCTCATGAAGATCAACGTGGCGGACTCCGCGTCGTGGGGCAACGACATCAAGGCGATCGACACGTTCGTCGCCAACTTCGACGCCGCCTTCTACAAGCTCTACGTCGTGGACGCGTCCGAGCAGAACATCATGGTCCTCTCGCCCGCCAACGATGGCTCCGGCTACCCGGTCAAGCCCACGGGCCGCCTGCCAACCAACCGCCCTGTGGACGGGATCACGGACCTCATGCTCGACGGCGACATCTACGTCGCTGAGGACGGGGAGGTGGCGCGCGTCATCCCGGCCAACTCCTGGGATGCCGAGCCGCCCGAGGACACCCAGGTCCGCCCCGACTCCTACTACACGCTCCTTGCCTCGCCCGACAAGCCGGGCAACGAGTCCAGCCGGCGCGACGGGCCCATCTACGCCTACGATCGCGTCAACGCCCGCGTCGTCGCGTTCTCCAAGGCGACCGGCGACTACATGTCGCAGTACCACCTCGTCGGGGACGACCCGGGCTGGGACGACCTCCAGGGCATGGTCATCATGCCGGGCGCTGACGCCGAGGCCCCCGCGACGATGTGGTGGATCGACAGCACCGGGCTCCACAGCGCTGTGCTGATGGAGGCCGCCGGGCCCACGCCAACTGCCGCACCGTCGCCCAGCGCGACCGCTGAGCCCGCGGCCACCCCCAAACCCACCAAGAAGCCGAAGAAGACGCCCAAGCCGTGACGGCGGCGGGGCGCCCGTGATCCCCCTCCGTGACGCCGTCCCTCCGCGACGCACCCCGTACGTCACGCTGGCGATCGTCGCCCTCTGCACGCTGGCGTTCGGTGCGGAGCTCGCCGTCGAGGCGACCGGCGGCGAAATCGCGCTCGAGGAGTTCCTCTACGCGTGGGGCTTCATCCCGGCCGACTTCTGGGCCGCGGTCGCGGCCGGTGACTGGCTCAGCCCGCCCGTGCTCCACATCGTCTCGTCGATGTTCCTCCACGGCGGCTGGCTCCACCTGCTGGGGAACATGCTCTACCTGTGGATCTTCGCGAACCGGCTCGAGGACGGGATCGGGCATGTCCCATTTGCGGTCCTTTACGCGGTGGGCGGCATCGTGGCCGCCGTCGGCCACGCGTTGGCCGATCCAGCGTCCGACATCCCCGCGATCGGGGCGTCGGGTGCGATCTCCGCGGTCCTGGGCGCATACCTCGTCCTGTATCCGCGGGCACGGATCCAGTCCCTCGTGTTCCTCGGGTTCTTCTACCAGCTCATCGCCGTGCCATCGGTGCTGGTGCTGACCTTCTGGTTCGTGCTGCAGCTCATCGACGGGGTCGCCGCCCTCAACGCCACCGACGTGGCGACCGGCGGGGTCGCGGTCTGGGCCCACATCGGCGGGTTCGCCGCGGGAATGCTGATGGCGCTGCCCATCCGCATCCTCCGGCGGTTGGCGCGGAAGGTGGGATAATCCAGGCATGGCTGGCAACCGCGCGCACGACATCGAGATGGTGGTTGAGAGCGTCCGGGTCCACATGCGGACCGGGCGCCACGTGCTCCTGCTCAAGGAGGTCGGCCTCGGGCGGATCCTGCCCGTCTGGATCGGGCAGTGGGAGGCCCAGGCGATCGCGATGAAGCTCCAGGGCATCGCGACCGAGCGGCCCCTCACACACGACCTGTTCCTGGCCACGCTGGCGGAGCTTGGGGTGCACCTCGACCGGGTCGTGATCACCACCCTCGCTGACGACACGTTCCACGCCACCCTGGTGCTCGAAGGTGGTGACGGCGCCCACGAGGTGGATGCCCGCCCGTCAGACGCGATCGCGCTGGCCGTCCGGGTGGAGTGCCCGATCTACGCTGCCTCAGGCGTCCTGGACCTTGCCGCGGCCCTGCCCGACCCCGACGATGACGCGGAGGGCGACGATGCGGGCGATGGGGACGACGAGGCGGCGGCGACCGCCCGGGGTGAGCGCGACGCACGCCGGGCACGTCTTGCGGCGGGGTCGCTCGAGGCGACCGGCGAGCGCCTCGATCCCACGAAGCTGACCGTGTTCCGCGACTTCGTGAACTCGCTCGAGATCGAGGGCGACCAGCGCGGATCCTGAAGGCCTGCGCCCGGCCGGCGTTCCGGGGCCGGGTTCGCGCTCCGGGGCCCCGACGGGCCCTTGAACCCGCTGGGAGTCAGGGAGCGGTCCTCCGTGCACGGGACGTGCCGCGAACTCGACCTGGCTGCACACCTGCCGCTCGGAGCATTCCCCGGTGACTCCGGGTTGAGTCAACTGGCGAGTCAAACGACGAGGCACCGGGCGCCGCACGGCCGCCGCACGGCCGCCGGTCCTGGACGCAGCGCGGGACGCGTCCGCCCGGGACGCTCTACTCGCCCAGGATCGGCCGGCCGCGGCGCATCGCCAGCTCGTGGTTCGCCCAGAGGCGCAGGCGCGTCATCCAGAAGTCCTTGACCGCCCGCCAGATGACCGACGGCTTGGCGCCCGTGGGCGAGCCCGCGGTCCGCGCGTAGTGCGGGACGCCGACCTCCGCGATCGTCCGCCCACGCTGCAGGGTCTTGATCAGGAGCTCGGCGGAGAAGAACGCGCCGCCGGATTCCACGCGCACACCCTCGAGCGCCTCGCGGCGGAACAGCTTGGCGGCACAGTCCACGTCGCGGACCTTGAGGCCGTAGAAGATCCGGTTCGCCAGCTTGTACGTGCGGGCGTACGCGATGCGGATGAAGGGGTCTGCGCGCTTGATCCGGTAGCCGACGACGACGTCGGGGTGGTCCGCCTCCGCCAGGCGGGCTGTGAGCCGGGCAAGGTCCGCGATCCTGAACTGCAGGTCGCCGTCGGTGAAGGCCAGCAGCTCGTAGCGCGAGGTCTCGAAGCCGGATCGCAGGGCGCCCCCGTAGCCTCGGTTCGGGTTGTGGTGGACGACCCGCACGATGTCAGGGTGCGCGGCCGCCAGGCGGTCCGCGATCTCGCCCGTGCGGTCCTTCGACCCGTCGTTCACCGCGATGATCTCGAACGTCTCCGCGATGGCGGGCAGCGCCTCGAGCGCCTCGGCCACGAGCGCCTCGATGTTGGCCTCCTCGTTGTGGGCCGGGAAGAAGTAGGACAGCCGGGCGACCCGGGCCGGGGCCGGAGCGTCGGCGGCGGGATCGGTCATCGGGTGGTCTCCAGGCGGCCCGTGGGGCGGGATGGCGTGAGCGCGTTGCGGACAGCTCCGATCGTATGGCGTCCCGCGACGACGTGTGTCGCCACCACCGCCCTACCAGCCAAGGATCTGGCCCCAGATCACGCCCCAGGCATTGATGAGGATGCCCGCCACCACCAGGATCCACGCGAGGATGCGGGGCCGGCCGTCCACGCGCGCCGCCCCCAGTGCGACCATCGGCAGCAGGAAGGGGATGAAGTCCAGCGAGAAGCGATAGCCCCACTGGACCCAGCCCTGCGAGAAATGCGCGAGATTGAACAAGGCGATGATCAGGACCGCACCCCCGCTGCCGACCGCGAGCCGCGCGAACCCCCGCTGCATGAACGCGAAGACCGCGAGCAGCAGGCCCGGCGCTGAGAGCAGGATGCTGGTCCCGATGTCGATCGGCATCGCCCACGGGCAGTCGATGTCGAACAGGGAGCGGGTCGCCCCGGGCGCCGTGCACAGGTAGACCGTGTCCCCGAAACCGAGCGTGTTCGGCTTGATGTCGGGCAGGATGACCGGCAGGGCGCCGAACATGATCGCGATGTTCTGGGGGATGTAGCGCAGGTCCTCCACGGACCAGTCCGGGTTGTAGCCCAGCGTCCCGTACCCGTTGGCCTCGAGCTGGTACTGGTACTCGTAGCCCGGGTGCATGACCGAGCCGGTGGTGGCGTACGTGTAGAGCAGCAGGGCGGCCACCGGGACGAAGCCGCCCACGCCCGCTGAGACGAGGCGCCTGGTCCGCGAGCCGCCACCACCCACGAAGATGAAGAACGGCGCGGCGAAGATCAGCGGCAGGCGCGCGGTGACGCCCAGGCCCAGCAGGAAGCCGACCAGCACCTGCGAGCGGTCCAGGGGCCAGGCCCGGGCACGAAGGCGCTGCAGCCTCGAGTCGGGGACACCGGCCGCTTCCATCCGTTCGGCATCGCGGTCGTCCTCGTCCCATGGATCCTCGTCGGCCGCGAGCGGATCGTGGCGCAGCGCGATGCCCACCGCCAGGAGCCCCAGGTTCACCGCCACCAGGTGGGCGAGGTACCAGGTGCTGCCCACGGCGCTGGCCCACCACCACACCGTGCCGGTGGCGAAGATGACCGTCGTCAGCGCCCGGACCGCTGTCCGGATGCGGAGCCCGCCCAGCATCCACCAGGTGGCCACCACGCCGAGGCCGCCCAGGGCGATCGCGACGGCCTCCTGGTCGGCGGTGAGGCCCCAGATCGCCACGAACGGCAGCAGCACGATCGCGGGCAGCGGAGGGAACGGAAGGAGGGCGCGGCCCGTCTGGTTGCCGTCGGCGTCGAGCACGGGGAAGACGTCGTTGAAGTAGCTGTTGCCGGGCTGGCCGTCGACGCCTTCGACGGGATACGGGATCCAGCCTCGTCCCTGCAGGAAGGCGTCGGCCTGCCACACGAAGTGGTTGTAGGAGTTCCAGTGCTCGGGGTTCGAGAGCCAGTAGGCGCCCAGCGCGGCGAGCGCGATAAGCACGCCGATCACCCACGCGCTGGCGCGCGCGCCGGGCGTGGCGTCCACGGAGGAGGTCGGGGCGGGTGAGGGGGACCCCTCGGCTATACTCGGCGGCACCTTCAACGCTGCGTAGGAGGCTCCCGTGACCGCTCTGGGTTCGGGTGTGCCCGACCGGGAGACGATTTCGGACGAAGCCCCCCGGCGAGGCCTCGGCCGTGACATCGTGGCCGTCCTCGCGATCGGCCTGCTGTTCCGGCTGATTCTGGCATATGGCATCCCGGGCCTGCGAGGCTCCGGGTTCGACACGGACTTGAACCTGTTCCGCTATTGGGCGGACACCCTGGCAACCCATGGTCCGTGGGGCTTCTACGCGAACGCATCGTACGCGGACTACACCCCGGGCTACCTCTACGCCTTGTGGCTCGTCGGGCTCGTCGGCCAGCTGTTCGGCGGCGTGGGCGACCTCATCAAGATCCCCGCGATCCTCACCGACATCGTGATGGGCTACCTCGTGTGGTCGATGGCGCTGGAGCTGGGCGTCACCCGCAAGCGCGCGGTGATCGCGGCGGCGATCGTCCTGTTCAATCCCGTGACCTGGTTCGACTCGGTCATCTGGGGCCAGGTGGACAGCTTCGGCACGGTGTTCCTGCTGCTGGCGATCCGCGAGCTGTGGCGCGGCCGGAGCGAGCGGTCCGCCGTGTTCGCCGTGATGGCCGCGATCACCAAGCCGCAGCTGGCGATCCTGATCCCGATCGTGGCGCTGGTGGTGATCCGGCGCTCGCTGTGGCCGAAGGGCGCCTGGGGCGACGAGATCGCACCTCGGATCAGGGGCTTCGCGTGGGAGCGGAACCTCACCGGCTGGGTGCGCATCCTGACCACCGGCGTGGCCGGCTTCGTGACCGCTGTCCTGCTGGCCCTCCCGTTCGGCCTGACGGTCCTGGTCCCGACCACCACGGCCCCGTTCCTGGACTCCTCGCTGCTGCGGCTGATCCTGTCCACCGCCGGGGTCTACCCGTACCTCACGGTCAACGCCTACAACATCTGGGCACTGTTTCCCGTGGACGGGGTGAGCATGGCCACGGGCGGTGGCTGGCTGTTCGACTCGGCGGCTCCTGATGCGACGGTCTGGGGCCAGATCGGACCGCTGGCCGCCGCCACCGTGGGCGCCATCCTGCTGCTGGCGGTCGCGGGGCTGGTGGCCATCGCCGTGGCGCGCCGGCCCGACCGGCTCACGATCCTGGTTGGCACCTGCGTCATCGCCTTCGCGTTCTTCGCCGTCCCCACCAGGGTCCACGAGCGGTACCTGTTCCCCTTGTTCGGGATGGCCGGAATCCTCATCGCCTTCTCCTGGCGCTGGCGGGTGGCGTACCTCGTGGCGTCGATCGCGACGTTCCTGAACATGTACGTGGTCCTGACCACGCTCTACGGCGACATGAACCCCAACGTGTCGGACTGGCTGGGCATCGGGGAGTGGATCCGCTCGCCATTCGGCGTGACGGTGGTGGCCGTGCTCCACACGGCGGCGTTCCTGTGGGCGCTGGCACAGCTGCGGCCGAAGGCCCGTCGGACGCTCGCGGCCGAGCTGGCGACGGGCGGGATCGAGGAGCGGGTGCTCGACGCGGCAGAGGACGCGGCGCGCGCGCCGGTCCCGCATGCGCTGCCCGAGGGTGTGACGGTGACGGCGGGCTCGACCGTGGCGGGGGTGCCCGTGGCGGGCTCGCCCGTGGCGGCGGCTGCCCGTGGCAGGCGACCGCCGTGGCGGCAACCGCACCGGGCGCTCGCGCGGCAGGGCGGGCGGAGCCTCCGGCCCTCGTCCCGGCCTGGTACGACCGGCCCTCCTGGACGGTGCTCGGGCCGATCGCCTGGTTCCGCGCGCGCCTTGGTGAGACGCCGATCCGCCCGGACCGCTCGGCCGAGCTGGACCGGGAGCGGCACGGCCGGATCGACAGGCTCGACGTGTTCCTCGTCGTGCTCTTCGTGGTGGCCACGCTGCTCCTGCGCGGCTACCGCCTGGCCGAGCCCGCCCGGATGCATTTCGACGAGGTCTACCACGCCCGGACCGCCACCGAGTTCCTCCAGTTCTGGCGCTACGGGATCTCCCACAACATCTACGAGTGGACCCACCCGCACCTCGCGAAGTACGTGATGGCGGGCGGCATCGCCGCCTTCTCCGGTCACGACGTGGCGTCCTCGTCCAGCCTGGGGGTCAACGTCCGCGACGCGGTCGTGGAGCCTCGCCGCGACGATCCCACGGGGTCCGGCGCCCGCTCCGGCGACCGCGTCTGGGTGGCCACTGGATCCCAGCTGGTCGCCTACGACCTCGAGACCCGCGCGCTCGCCTGGCAGTTCGAGCTGCCGGGCGCCTCGGCGGTGGCGTTCGATGACGCCACACTGGAGCTCATGGTGGGCACCGACGGCGGGTCCGTCCTGACGCTGGACACGACGCAGCTCGATGGGGCGACCGGTGACCCGGCCGTGCCGCCTGCGGAGCTGTTCCCTGTTGCCACGCTGGATGCCGCCGTCCACCGCCTGGCGCCCTTCGCCGACGGCGAGCATGCAGCGGCGCTGATCGCCGGCGACATGGTGGCGGTGGTGGACCTGGGCACGAGCGAGGTGACCGGGTCCACGGTGGTGGAGGGTGCCGCCGACCTGGTCCCGGTGAGCGGCATCGACGGGATCATCGTGCGCCCGTCCGAGGTCACGGATCCATCGACCGCCGCCGCCGAGCTCGTGGCCGCGTTGGGTGGCGTGATGGCGGACATTGAGGCGCAGCTCACCCGCACCGACGTCGAGATGCTGGTGCTGGACGCCGTGCTGTCCGACGACGGTCGTACCGCGCTCCAGGCCGCGATCGAGGAGGGCCGCCTGACCGGCGTGGAGATCGGGCCGGTGGGCACCGTGGCGGTCGCCGGGGCCGAGGGCATCACGATGGTGGCGGTCTCGGGCGGCATCACCGGCACCGTCGATCTCGACGGGCCGGCCAAGGGTCTCGCGCTGGTGGACGGCGTGGACGATGGGACCCAGCTGTATGCGACCACCACCGCGGCCGACGGCACGCCGCAGGTCGCGGTCATCGCCGTGACCGGGGACTCGGCCGCCGACGGTCCCGTCACCACGAGCACGTTCGAACTGCCGGGCCCCGGGTCACGCGTGATCTTCGACGCGGCGGCCGAGATGGTCCACGTGCAGGGCGAGGCCCCCGAGGGCGACGGGCTGGTGGTCTACGTCGTGGAGCCGCACGGCAAGAGCGTCTTCGCCGATCACGACCTGCCCTTCACCCCGACGGCGGTGGCGCTCGACCACAACGCGCAGTTCCCCAGCTCCACGCGCGGTGCCCTGCTGGCCTTCTCGGCCGATGGCCAGGCCGCGAGCCTGGACATCGCGCAGTACGTGTTCGCCTGGCGCGTGCCCGGCGTCATCTTCGGGGCGCTCACCGCGGCGGTGATCTACCTGCTCACCCGGGTGCTCTTCCGGCGCCGCGACGTGGCCCTCCTCGCCGGGCTGTTCGTGCTCGTGGACGGGATGTTCTTCGTCCAGAGCCGCATCGCCATGAACGACGTCTACACGGGCTTCTTCATCCTGGCCGCGTACCTGGGCTTCGCCTGGCTCTACGTCACCCCAGAGCGGCCACGCTGGGCCTTCTGGGCCGTGCTGCCGGCGATCGGTGTGATGCTGGGCCTGGCGTTGGCCTCGAAGTGGGTGGCGGCATACGCGATCGGTGCGCTGGGGATCCTGTACCTGATGCGGTCCGCGCTGGGCCGGCTGATCCTGATCGCCGGGATGGTGGCCGTCACCGCGGTCCTGGGCTGGATGGCGCTCGCCGTGCCCGAGGGGACCGACGGCGCCGGCAACCTGCCCTTCGTGCTGATCATGATCGGCCTGACCCTGGCCACGGTGGCGCTCACCGTCTACCGGCCGGTCGCCTGGTCCGACGACGAGGCGCGCTTCGCGTTCGTGGGACCCGCGGCCGTCGGCATCCTGGTCGCCCTGACCTCCATCGCGCTCGGCAAGGCCGACAGCTCGTTCGCGATCGGCCCATTTGCGCTCACGCCACTGCTGCTGGGCTTCGGCCTGGTGGTGCTGGGGCTCGTGGCCTACGGGGCATTTGCGCTAGCCGCGCGGTTCGGCGTCGGTCCGTTCGCGCCGAACCACGACCGGCCCGGAGGGCCACCACCCGCCACCCCCGCGCCCGAGGGCTGGCTGCGCATGGGCTGGGGCCTGGGCTTTCCCGTGGTCTGGCTCGCAGCCTCGCTGCTGGTGCTGCCGATCGTCGTCTACGTGGCCCTCTACCTCCCGTGGGCGTTCATCGACAACCACCAGCTCGTCGAGGGCTGGCCCGTTGGCCACACCGGCCAGACGCTGGTCGAGCTGACCGGCGAGATGTACCGCTACCACAACAACCTCACCGCAGCGCACGCCGCCTCCTCGCCGTGGTGGGCGTGGCCGGCGAACCTCAAGCCGGTCTGGTTCTACCAGGGCAGCTTCGCGGGTGGCACGGCGGCCGCGATCTACGACGCGGGCAGCATCGTCCTGTGGTGGATGAGCATCCCTGCGATGGTCTTCGTGGCGTTCCAGGCGTACCGGCGCCGCAGCGTCGCGCTGGCGCTGATCGTGGTGGCGTTCCTGGCCCAGTGGGTGTCGTGGGCACGGATCGACCGGGCCGCGTTCCAGTACCACTACTACACGAGCCTGCCGTTCGTGATGATGGCCCTCGCCTACTTCGTGGCCGAGGTCTGGCACGGGGCATCACGCCGCACGTGGCTGCTGGCCCGGGTGGCCGCGGCAACGTCGCGTTGATGGGGCCGGTGATCATGTGGGTGCTGCGCTACCCGCTGTGCTCCATCGCCGGCGTGGAGTCGGTCAATGCGGGCTCCCAGGCCTGCAACGGGAACCCGGGCAACCTGGTGGTGACGCCGGCAACGGCCGGCCTCGTGGTGGTCATCGCGGTCACGCGTGATCGTGATGGTCAAGCTGCTCTACGACCTCGGGCGGCCGCGGGTGGGTGATCGTGCCCTGTCCGCGCGGGACCTGGCGCCGCTGCTGCTGACCGCGGCGATCGGCGTGGTGGCGCTGCTCATCTCGCGGGCGCTGCCGGATGAGGAGCCGCTGTTCTCCTTCAACGGCGTGATCCCGGAGGTCATCGCGCTGATCGCGGCCATCCCGCTTGGGCTGGTGGCCATCCAGGTCGCGACGGCACGCGATGCACGGCGGTTCGTGGCGGGCCTCGTGGCGACCGCGGTGATCTGGTTCGCGGTGCTCTACCCGAACATCTCGGCCCTGCCGCTGCCGTCCGCGGTGGTCAACGCCTACCAGGGCCTGCTGCCGACCTACCTGTACGCCTTCCAGTTCAACGTGAACACGATCGACCGGAGCGGCGCGATCTCGTTCGCGGATCCGCGGTTCGCGATCCTGCTGGTCGTGCTGGTGGTGGCGGCCGCGGTGGTGGCCTACTCGGCGTGGGCGTGGCGCCAGGCGCTGGCCGAGCCGGTTGACGATGGCCCAGGCGAGGACGGGCCCGTAACAGGCGACGGCGCGGGCGGCGGTGCGGGCGGCGAGCGCGATGGCGGGCCCGTGGGCGAGGCCCGGAGCGGCGTAGGGCCGAGGGCGTCGCCCTCGCTGGCGTGGGTGCGGGTTGGCTCCAGGCTCAACGGCAGCGGCAGCGGCTGGCCGACGCGCGGCGACGGCGGCACCGGTGCGTGGAAGTGCGGCGGCAGCTGGCCAGCCGCCGCAAGCCTCCGGATGACGAAGCCGTAGTAGTCGTCCACCTTGGCGGTCACGCGCGGCCAGGAGAACTCCTCGGCGCGCACGATGCCGTTCTGCCGCATCCGCTCCGCCATCGCCTTGTCGCGCAGCAGCGTGCCGATCGCCTCGGCGATCGCGTCGCTGTCCTTCGGCGGGACCAGCAGCGCCTCGCGGCCGCGCCGGACGACGCCCTTGTAGCCGTGGATGTCGGACGCCACGATCGGGCGCTCCGGCTGCCATCGCCTCGAGCAGCACGATGCCGAACGACTCGCGTCCCGTGGCGGGGGTCACGTAGACGTCGCAGGTGCGGAAGAGCTGGTTGCGCTCGTCATCCGACACGCGGCCCAGGAAGTGCACGCCCTGGAGGCGGCGGGTGGCGACGTAGCGACGCGCCTCGCGCTCCTGGGGGCCGCCGCCCACGAGCAGGAGGCGCGACGTCCTCGCACGCCCGACTTGCGCAGGGTGCCGATACCCCTTGAGC
Organism: uncultured Chloroflexia bacterium; assembly: GCA_963748625.1. GTDB lineage: Bacteria > Chloroflexota > Limnocylindria > Limnocylindrales > CSP1-4 > CAIXZV01. The sequence continues at coordinate 1,179,387 of CAVVJT010000007.1, forward strand.
AGGTCCAGCACGCCCTTGCGGGGCTCGAAGCGGCCGACGAACAGGATGTTCCGTGTTCCGTCCTGCCAGCGGGTCAACGGCACGGCGCGCTGGAACCGGGTGGGGTCCACGCCGTTGGGGATGACCTTGTAGTCACCGGGGAAGTAGCGGTCGATGAAATGGCGGGCCGCCGCGCTCACCGCGATGCGGCCGTGCAGGCGCTCCGCGTAGCGGCGCATCGCCCATTTGCCGAACTCGTACGCCGGTGACCAGCCGCCATACGCATGGAACGTGCCGATGTTGACCGACTGGCTCTCCTGGAGCACGACGAGCGAGAGGAACGGCACGAAGGGCTCGTGGAAGTGGAGGACGTCGAAGCGCTCCTCATCGAGGAGGGCACGGGCCTGGGAGATGTAGCGCGGCGACAGGGTGATCGTCCCGACCGAGCCGTTGGCCGGCATCGAGAAGCCCTTGCCGAGCCGGATGACGTCGCCCTCGGATGAGCGCTGGAGGCCGTGCGACGACGAGATGATCCGGACGTCGTGGCCGCGGAGGCGCAGGTTCTCGTAGAGGAACCGGACGTGCTGGGTCACCCCGCCGGGGAGCGGGTAGACGTACGGGGAGACCAGCCCGATCTTCACCCGGCCGACTCGTCGTGCAGGCGCTCGTCGTGCAGGCGGCGGGCCAGGTCGCGGTCGAACACGGCCGGGCGCTGCATGCCCCCGGGATAGCCGAGATCCCGGCCGGTGCTGTCGCGCCGGACGAACCCGGTCGCCGTGGCCCGCCAGCCCCGGGCGTACTTCGCCAACTGCCCGCCGTAGACCCCGAGCTGCTCGAACGACCCGTGGAAGCCGCCGTGGCTGGTCGTGGTGCCAGCGGTGATGGCGGCCCGCACATCGTCCGGGCGTGCGCCCCGGGAACGTCGTCCAGCACGCTGCCGATCGCAGCGAGCGCGTGCGCGTCGCTGTTGCCGACGGCGGGCAGGCCCACCTCATCGGCGAACCGGACAACCGCATCGTGGCGGTACTTGCCCAGCGCCGTGGGATTCCAGGTCTCGAGCGCGTCGGGGTGCACGGAAGGATTGTCGTCGTTCAGGAGGCGCCGGATCGCGCTTCCCTGCGCGCACATGGGGAACGGCACGAGCGGGTGGGCGGGGATGGCGAGGCCACCCTGGTCGTGGATGGCCTCGATCGACCAGCGCAGGCTCTTCATGGACGGGACCGGCCGCTCCAGGAAGAGGGCGAGCAGGTGTCCGCCACGGGTGCTGACCTCCTCGCCCACGATCACCTGGACCCGCAGGCCCTGGTCCTGCGCCATCTGGCGGGCGGCCAGGCCGGAGTCCACCCGCTCGTGGTCGGCGATCGCGATCACGTCCAGGACACCCTCGGCCTCCACGTGGTCGAGCACGGCCTGGACCGGCGCCGTCCCGTCCGAAGCCCAGGTGTGGATGTGCAGGTCGGCGCGGCCCCGGCGGACGGTCGGGTCGAGGTGCTCGCTCACTCGGCCTCCCGCCTGGAACCGGCCTCATCGCTGGGGCCGGCCTCGCCCGCGGAACCCACGACCAGGTCGGGCCAGATCGGGTGGAAGGCACCCCACCACTGCTCGGGCGCATCGGCGAGGATCGTCTCGAACTCCTCGGTGATCCTCCGCGTCAGCTCCATGACGCGCTCCCGGCGCGTCCCCTCGACCGGGGTGGGCACCAGCCAGAGCTTGCCGCCGTACCGGCCGTGCTTGAGGCGTCGCGCGCTGCCGACGTAGACCGGCGCACCCCCTTCGATGGCGAGCAGGGCGGGCGCCGGCGACATGGGGGCGTCGTGGCCGAAGAACGGCATCGGCATGCCCGTCCCCGTGAGATCACGATCGCCGACCATGCCGATCGACCGGCCCTCCTTGAGCGCACGGATCAGGGGACGGCGGGCGTCCTTGAGCGGGATGACGTTCACGCCCACCCGACTGCGGCTCTCGACGAACCACCGCTGGAGCGCCGGGTCGGCGACGGTCTCCATGGGCGCCGTCACGTGGTGTCCGAGCTGCTGGGAGATGTACACGACCGGCATCTCGATGGCCCCGAAGTGCATTCCGATGATCACGATCGGCCGCCCGGACTGGAGCGCCTCGCGGACGTCGTCGGGCGTCTCCACGTCCATCCTCGCGAGGCTGGAGGCTGCGTCGTACGCGCCAGTTCGCGCCACCTCGAGGTAGTAGCGGGTCGCATGACGGAAGCAGGCCCTGACCAGCCGCTCGAGCGCCTCGGGGTCCGTGGCAGCGCGCCGGGCGCGGGCAGGTCCCCGCCCCTGGGCGGCGAGGCCCTCGCACACGCGCCGCAGGTTGGCACGCGCCTGGGCAGCCTTGTCCGGCGCGATGCGGTACCAGAGCTCGCCGACGGACTCGGCCGCCGCCACCAGCGGCGCCTCCGGGAGTGCTGCGAGCACGCGGGCGCCGCCCAACAGGAGCATCGCGCGGAACGAGCGCCCGGGTGCGCGGCCCGCGAGCGGTGAACCCGTCCCGTCAGAGCCCGCCGCGACGCTCACGTCGATGCGCCGCCCCCGCCCCCGGCGCCCTCGGACGCAGCAGCGGCCGGTCGCGCCGCGCCCCCGGCGCCCTCGGGCGCAGAAGCGGCAGACAGCGCTACGCCCTCCAGCATCGCCGCCGCGCGCCGCTCGAGCTCGGCTGCTTCGGCCGGATCGTCCGGCCAGATCGGCTTGAAGCTGTACCACTGCTCCGGCGCCGCCCGGACCGCCATCTCCAGGAAGTCCGCGATGCGCTGCGTGGCACGCTGGAGCGTCGCCGGGTCGCTCGCGTCCACGCTGAACATGCCGTGGCTCACGACGTGGAACTTGCCCTCGGGCGTGCGGCGGATCGCGAGCGGTGCGATCAGGGCCCCCGTCTTGGCGGCAAGCGTGGCCGGACCGGCCGGCAGGGTCGTCCAGGCGTCGAAGACCTTCACTGGAATCCCGTCGGGCCGGTAGCCCCAGTCAACCACGAGGGCCACGATCTCCTTCCTGCGCAGCACAGTGAACAGCTCGCGCAGGTTCCGCCAGGGGATGACGTGGACGCCGAAGGACTCGCGCTCCTCGCGCAGGATCTCGAAGATCTCCGGGTAGGCCGAGTCGTCCGCGACCACGTTGGCCGGTACGCCGCGGTGCGCGATGGCGGCGGCCACGGCCTCGTTGTTGCCGATGTGCCCGGCGACCACGATCACCGGGCGCCCGCTGGATGCCCAAGTGTCCAGGATCTCGTCCATACCAGTGCCGACGAGCGCTGCGGCCCGCTCCGACTCCGGTCGAGACGGCAGGCGCATGAGCTCCACGATGTAGGACGCGTACGCCTTGTAGGCGCGCAGGGCCAGCCGGTGCACGCGCGGGTGGTTCGGCGGCAGGTGCAGGACGTGCGCGAAGTTGGCGCTGGAGAAGCGCCGCTTCGCCGGCCAGGCGAGATACGAGAGCTGCGACACGCCCGCGATCGCCGCCCGCGAGATGGCGGGCGGCACGAACCGCAGGACGGCAGCCGTCGTGCGATAGCCGACGACCGCCGTCTTCTCGACGATCCGCGGAGGGGTGTCCTCGAGGCGCCGGTGGGGCGCCTCGAGCTTGCGCTTCTGGGTCACTCGGTGGCGGTTGCCCGGCTCCCTGCTTCGGTGGCCAGCGCCTTGGCGTCCTTGCGGGACTCCTCGGTGCCGGTGAGCGTCTCGTTGTCCTCGCCCCGGATGAAGGCCTCGACCCGCTCGCGGGCCACGTCGTCGTGGACCTGGAGCGGCGGACTCTTCATGAAGTAGGACGAGGGTGCCACGAGGGTACCCGACAGGCCGCGATCAAGCCCGATCTTGAGGCACCGGATGGCGTCGATGATGACGCCCGCGCTGTTGGGGCTGTCCCAGACCTCGAGCTTGAGCTCGGCCTTGAGCGGCACGTCGCCGAAGGTGGTGCCCTCCATGACGATGTGGCAGTACTTGCGGTCCTTGAGCCACGGCACGTAGTCCGACGGGCCGACATGGACGTTGTCCGGGTCCATGTCGTAGTCGAGCATGGAGGTGACAGCGTTGGTCTTGGAGATCTTCTTGGACTCCAGGCGCTCGCGCTCGAGCATGTTCATGAAGTCCGTGTTGCCGCCGAAGTTGAGCTGGTACGTGCGGTCGAGGCGCACGCCGCGGTCCATGAACAGGCGGGTCATCACGCGGTGCGTGATGGTCGCGCCCACCTGGCTCTTGATGTCGTCACCGATGACCGGCAGGCCGGCGGCGGCGAAGCGGCGCTGCCAGTACGGCTCACGGCCGATGAACACGGGGATCGCGTTCACGAAGCCGACGCCCGCCTGGATCGCCTGCTCGGCGTACCACTTGGTCGCCTCCTCGCTGCCGACCGGGCAGGTAGGAGACCATCACGTCCACCTTGCGGTCGCGCAGGATGCCGATCACGTCGGCCGTGGGGCCGGGCGCGGGCTCGATCACCTGGGACAGGTACTTGCCCAGACCGTCGTGGGTCATGCCGCGATCCACGGTCACGCCCATGTGGGGCACGTCCATGAACTTGATGGTGTTGTTCTGGCCGGCGTAGATGGCCTCGGACAGGTCACGGCCGACCTTGGTCTTGTCGACGTCGAAGGCCGCAACGAAGTCGATGTCCGAGATGTGGTACTCGCCGAGCTGGACGTGCATCAGGCCCGGCACCGAGTCGGTGGGCTTGGCGTTCTCGTAGTAGTAGCGGCCCTGGATGAGGCTGCTGGCGCAGTTGCCGACGCCGACGACGGCAACGCGAACCTTGCGCCCCTTGCCGGGGGCGCGATCGGTCGTGCTCATGGGTACTCCGCGAGGGCAGGATCAGCCCTGTTGCTGGGCCGCCTGCTTGAGGGTCACGACGACGCGCTGCACGGTGGTGATCGCGGCGAGCACCGCGATCAGGCCGAGGGTGAACCCGAGGATGCCGATGTTCACGCCGGCGAGGCAGACGCCGATGGTGAGGATCACGAGACGGACCTCGCGGGGGGCGAGGCCCACGGCGGCCATGCCGGTACCCGGGGCGAACCCCAGGCTCTCAGCACGGGCGCGGGTGTAGCTGACCATGAAGGCCATCGACATCGCTGCGGCCGACAGGATCGCGCCGATGTCGTAGCCGGCGAAGAGGCACCCGGCCGTGAGGCCGATGTACACGACGCCCTCGCCCCACCGGTCGAAGGTGGAGTCCATGAAGGCGCCGGCTTTGGAGGTGGAGTTGGTGGCGCGGGCGACCATCCCGTCGAACATGTCGAAGATGCCGCCGAAGATGATCAGCAGGCCGGCCGGAAGCCAGGCCTGCAAGCCTGCGACGACGGCAGCCACGACGGCGATGCCGAAGCCGATGATCGTGATCGCGTTGGGGGAGAGGCCCAGGCGGACGAACAGCCGTCCGATGGGCTCTGCCAGGGCGCGGACCTTGGCCCGCATGTCGGGCGAGACGAACGAGCCGCTCACGATGCGTCCTCCGCCGTTCCCCGGCCGCTCGGTTCCAGCCCTAGCGCCCGTGCCTGCCGGGTGGCGAACATCGTGAAGGCCTCCGTCTCGAGGGAATGGATCGTCTCCCGGCCGTTCCGTCGCGCGGAGACCAGCCCGACCTCACGCAGTTTAGAGAGATGCCAGGAGACGAGGGGCTGCGAAAGGCCGACCTGGTCGACGAGCTCGGTGACCGTGGCCGGATGATCCGCAAGCACCCGGATGATCCGCAGCCGGTTGACGTCGGCCAGCACCTTGTGGACACGTCGCAGCTCGCGCAGGTCGTCGGGCTGGACGACGGCTGCGGCGAGCGTGCTCCGGATCCGTGCGGGTGTGGGGGACATCGAACGACCGGTTCCTCCGGGAGCGTCGACACCGCCGTGGTACTCATCAACGACGGTTTATATCAACGGTCGTTGATGCTAGGCGCGCGGCGTGGACCTGTCAACCCCCTCTGACGCGCTTGTCGTGAATGGCTCTCCCGCCTCTGGAACGGCTCGCGGTGGATGCGCCCTACACTCGCGCGGTGGATCGACTCTCGCGGCGTGACTCGCTCGTCCTGCTCGGCGTCCTGGGGACCGGGGTGTTCCTGGCCGGCCTGGAGCTGATGATCACGGCCGTCGCGCTGCCGGCCATCGTGACGGACCTCGCGGACTGGACCCGCCTGCGCGAGGCGTCCTGGATCATCAACGGCTACCTGCTGGTCTATGTCGTGACGATGCCCCTTGCCGGCCGTCTCGCCGACCTGTGGGGCAACCGCCGGCTGTTCCTGGCGGCGCTGGTCATCTTCACCGCGGGCTCGCTGCTGGCAGGCGCCGCCCAGTCACTCGAGCAGCTCATCGTGGCCCGCCTTGTCCAGGCGGTGGGCGGTGGCGCCCTGGTACCCGTGGCCACGTCGGCAGCGTCCCACCTCTTCCCCGGCGCCGCGCGGCCGCGGGCCCTGGGCGTCATCGCCTCGCTGACCTTCCTGGGCATGGCGGCGGGTCCGTTCCTGGGGGCCGCGATCCTGGGCGCGCTCAACCCGGCGGCTGCCCTCTCGCGCATCGGTGCGGACCCGGGCACCCCGCTCGCTGCGCTCCTCGCCCCCGCCTGGCGCTGGGTGTTCTACGTCAACGTGCCAGTCGGGATCGTCGCGCTGGTGATCGCGTGGGCCGCCAGCTCGGACTGGGAGACACCACGGCGGCAGGGTCGCGTCGATGTCGTCGGCGCGCTGCTGTTCTCGGCGTTCCTGGTGGGCATGCTCGGGGCACTCACGCTCCTGGGCAGCCGTGCCGGCCCGGACGGCGGGCTCGATCCGCAGACGGTGTCGCTGGTGCTTGCCGGGGTGGCCGTCGTGGGGCTCGTGGTCACGATCGGGCGCGGGTTGCGTGTCCCTGACCCATTCCTGGACCCGCGCCTGTTCCGCTCGCTGCCGTTCTCGTCGGCAGCGCTGGTGTCGCTGCTCACGGGATACGGGCTCGCGACCGCGATCGTGGGGGCGGCGGTCTTCGTGGACCGCGTCCTGTACGGCGGACCGGACGAGCAGCGCATCGCCCTGGGTGCGCTGGCCGGCGCGACGGCCGTCGGCGCCCTGGTGTCGGGGTTCGCGGTCCGCGTGCTCTCACTGCGCCTGGTGACGCTCGCGGGTCTGGTCGCGTCGGTCGCCGCCCTGTGGTGGATGGCCGGCTGGACGCCCGCCACGTCGGTGGAGCAGGCAGCGCTGGCGCTGGCGGTCTTCGGCTTCGGCTTCGGCATCACCGTCACGCCCCGATCCACCGCCGCGGTCGAGGCGGTGGCCCCGAGCGCCTACGGCATCGCGTCATCCACGGTCACCGTGGCACGCATGGTCGGGATGGCCGTCGGCCTCGCGATCCTGACCGCCTACGGATCCACGACCATCGACCGCCTCTACGACCAGGTCTACGCGTCACCGGACGCGTACAAGCAGTTCGTTCCGGACAGCCTCACCGACCGTCCGCTCAAGGACGGCCAGGTGGTCGAGGCGCTCGAGCAGTGGGCGGCAGGCGAGGCGGCCCGGATCATGGTCGGCATCTTCATGGTGGCGGCCGTCGTGACCGCCGTGGCCATCCCGCCCGCGCTGTTGCTCGACCGCCGGAAGCGTATGCTCGGCGACGCCGGGAGCGACCCGGTGCCAACGGGAGCCCCCAAGGCCGATGCCGGATCCCAGCCAGCCGACGCCGCACCCCAGCCAGCCGACGCCGCACCCCAGCCAGCCGACGCCGCACCCCAGCCAGCCGACACCGCACCCCAGCCAGCCGACGCCTGACGACCACCTCGTGTGGCCGCGCATCCGGGGCGTGGCGTGGACCCCGTCCGGGCATCGCGAGATCGCGGGCAGGTCCGGGCTTGCGGCGGCGCTCGCCGATCCCGAGGCCCGGGTCTGGGTCGATGTCACGGCGCCCGCCCACGTCGCGGTGCACGACATCGCCGAGCTGCTCACGCTCCACCCGCTGATCATCGAGGACATCGCGGAGCGCAACCAGCGCGCGAAGATCGAGGAGATCGACGGGACGCTGCACGTGGTCCTGTTCGCGATCCTGTTCGAGGGCGAGGTGGCGGAGATCGAGATCGACATCGTGCTGAACCACCGCTCGCTGCTCACGGTCCATGAGCCGGGCTGGGACCCGTTCGCCCTGCCCCAGCTGCGCGGAGGTGCCGCTCCCCACCTCAAGCGGGGCGTGGACTTCCTCCTGTACGCCCTGTCTGACGGCATCGTGGACGCCTACTTCCCGGTGCTCGACCGGATCGAGGACGAGATCGATGCGCTCCAGGACGACGTGGTCCGCAAGCCGACGACCTGGACGCTCGAGCGGCTGTTCGCGCTCAAGCGCGAGCTGATCGGGCTGCGCCGGGCGATCACGCCGGCACGCGAGGTCTTCAACCAGCTCACCAACCGCGACCAGGGGCTGGTCGCAGACGACCACCTCATCTACTTCCGCGACGTCTACGACCACCTCATCCGTGTGACCGATGAGCTCGACAACGACCGCGAGCTCGTGAGTGGAACGCTCGAGGTCTACCTGTCCACGATCAACAACAACCTGTCCACGATCATGAAGCGGTTGACCGGGGTCACGGTGATCCTGGCGGGTATCGGGGCGGTGGCGGGGATCTTCGGCATGAGCGAGGCGGCGCTGGCCCTGGGGAGCGGCGAGGGCGCGGGGTTCTGGGTGATCGCGGGCTTCATCGTCGGGGGTGCCTCGCTGACCGCGTTCGTCCTGCGCCGGATCGACTGGATCTAGGCAGCCCGGCGCGGCGAGGCGATCGCCGGGTCCTCGTGCGCGAGCAGCAATACTCCGGTACCGGACTGTCGCGCTGATGCCCCCCAAGCACTACGAAGGCCATACTGGGGGCGCCAACGGGGCCAGGACGGTCGTCTTGGTGTCCACCGGGCAATGCCACGACATCGCGAGCCGGGTCTATTGCCTGAAACGCATCCGCCACGCCGGCGCGACGCCGGACGCCGGACGCCGAGGTCGGGGGTTGCGCGCGGACTGAGCCTCAGCCGCAGGCGACCGGCTTCGGCTTGGGGTGCGATTCCTTGTAGCCGGCGTCGTCCACCGAGATCGGCAGGGCCCGGACCTGGGTCTTGCCGGGTGTCCCCTTCGGGCCCTCCGAGGTCTGGAGCCAGAGCTCCTGCCTTGTCGCGCTGACGGCATCGTCGAGCGACGTCTGGTGGAGGCGGACCTCGCGGATCTCGTAGAGGTAGACCTTCGCGTCGTCGGTGTAGACCTGCACCACCATCCCCAGCATCTTGCGCGGCGTGCCCTTCTCGATCGCCAGCCGGTAGATGGGGCCGAACATGCCGTCACGGGCGTGCGAGTAGATGTAGGTGGCGCCGGCCCGGCCGGGCCGCCCGAGGTCCCTGAGGGGCTTGCCCAGGTTGTCCATGTACATCGCGACGTTGCACAGCGGGTAGCCGTTGTTGCCCGGGATCACGGGAATGTCGATGTTGAGCGCCGGGACGACTACGCGCGTCGCGTGCCCGTTGCCCAGCTTCGGGGTGGCCGTTGGCTTGGGCTTTGTGGTCGGCTCCGTCGACGGCGAGGTCGACGGCGATACGTCCGGCGATGCATCCGGCGAAGCCGGGACTGCGGCGGTGGGGTCGGGCGAGACCGCAGTCGAGGGCTCGTCGGTGGGCGAGGCGAGGGCGATCTCCGGCGTGGGCGACTCCCCGGCCGGCTCCATCGTGACGATCACGTCCGACTGCTCGGGCCGGGTGCCGGCCTGGCTCGGGTTCGCGTACGAGAGCAGGCCCGCGGTGATCAGCACGACACCGGCCGCCGTCAGCAGCGCGGGCACGATGCGGGTGCCGAAGGCGGACGCAAGCTTCCTCATGACGCCTGCATGCTAGTCGAGGTGGGCGAATGACGCCGATCCCCCGTTGGTGCTGGTACGCTCCCGCACGATGGGTGGGAAGCTCGCAGTCACATTGGGTCTCGTGGCGGGGGTCGTCGCGGGTGGGATGCTGGTTGCCGGCGCCATCGCGCTGGTGCCGGGGCCGGCTGCGTCACCGGTGCTCCCAGCCGCCCCGTCTGTCGTTCCGGTGACCATGCCGCCTGACGCTCCGGGCCCAGGGACCACACCCGGTCCGAGCATGGTCCCTGCCAGCCAGTCGCCGGCAGCTCAGTCGGCGGCTCCGTCTGCCTCGCCATCGGCGGCTGGAGCGTCCGCCTCGCCATCGGCGGCTGGAGCGTTCAACATCGGCCAACCCGCACCACCGCTGCAGCTGCCGGCCGTGGGTGGCGGCACCGTTGATCTCGCCTCCCTGCGCGGCAAGCCCGTGTGGGTGAACTTCATGGCCACGTGGTGCCTGCCCTGCCGCGATGAACTGCCGCTCATGCAGGGGTACGCCGCCCGCTACGAGGACGAGGGGCTCGTGACCCTGCTGGTGGACGTCGGAGAGGACGAGGCTGCCGTCAAGGCGTTTCTTGACGAGCTCAACGTCTACCTGCCGGCGGCCCTCGACGCCGATGGCTCCACCCAGGGCGCGTGGGGCGCGGCTGCGCTCCCGGTCCACTTCTGGATCGACGCGGACGGGATCGTGCGCGAGTGGGCGCTGGGCGGCCTGGGCCCGGACCTGATGACCGTCGGCCTGCAGGCGATCATGCCGGGCGTGGAGGTCACGCCGTAACGGCGCGCTGGAGGACCCGTCGCCCAGGGTTCTGCGACGCGCCCGTCCTTCCCGCCTGGGGCGATCAGGCGCCCAGGAGCAGGCCGATCCCCTCGTTGACGAGTCCAACGGCGAACACGGCGAGGAGCAGCGCAAGTGCGCGCATGACCCTGGTGTAGCCTCGGCCGCTGATCCGTCCCCGGGCGCGTCCCGTGGCTGCAGCGACCACCACCTTCGATCCCACCAGGCAGGTGTAGAAGCCGGCCAGGAACGCCACCGCTGCCGGGAGTCCACCCACGGCGAAGGCCGCCAGCATGGTCGGGGAGCCGACGGCGATCCAGAACAGCCACGGGTGCGGGCTGAGGGCGTTCACGACCGCCCCACGGGTCCAGGAGCGCGGGGTGGGAGTGCCGGGAGTCCTAGGCGTGCCGCCCGTGTCCTCGGCCGGCGCCGCCTGCGTGACCGGCGCCGCCTGCGTGACCGGCGCCGCCTGTGTGAGCGGCGCCGCCTGCGCTGGGCCGCGCTGGCCGGCGCCGCCTGCGTGACCGGCGCCGCCTGCGTGGCTGGGGCACCAGGCGGCCGGGCACGCCACGTGTCCCAGGCGAGCCACGCAACGACCAGGGCGCCCACCAGGGCGATGACGCCAAGTGCAACGTCGGACCCCGCCAGCACGCCCACCAGCAGCGTGCAGGCGGCCACGATCGGCACGTCGGTCAGCAGGGGGGCCATCGCGATGCGGGCGCCTTCGACGGGTCCGTGGCGCAGCGTCTGGGTGATCACGAGCGCCAGGAGCGGTCCCGGTGACAGCCCGGCAGACAGCCCGAACAGGGCTCCGGTCGCGAGGGCTGCCAGGACAGGCGCGGCGTCCATCTGTGCGCGAGGCGGACCGCCGGATCACGGCGGTCCCCGTGCGTGCCGCCTAGCTGATCGCCGCGGCGGCGGTCCCGACGATCGTGAGGAGGATCTCCGGGAAGAGGCCGAACACGATCGTGAGCACCGTGGCAACCGTCAGGCCGGCCCAGACCAGCCGACCGTGGCGCATGACCACCGGTTCGCCCTCCGCGTCGCGCATCCACATGTAGACCACGACACGAAGGTAGTAGAACGCGGCAACCGCGGCATTGAGCATCGTCACCACGGCGAGGACGGTCATCCAGCCGCCGGCGTTGACCGCGGCCAGGATCACGTAGAACTTGCCGAAGAAGCCGGCCGTCGGCGGGATGCCGGTGAGGCTCAGCAGGAACAAGGTCATCAGGATCGCGAGCTTGGGCTCGCGGCGGATGAGGCCGGCGAACGTCGAGAGGTTGGAGGTCACACCCTGGCGGCGCTGGATGGCCGCGATGACCGCGAAGGCGCCCAGGTTCATGAACGCGTACGCCGCGCCGTAGAACAGCAGCCCCTCCAGGCCCAGGATCTCGCCCTGTGCGAACGCCGCCAGGCCCACGAGCATGTAGCCGGTGTGCGCGATGGACGAGTACGCCAGCATGCGCTTGACGTTGTCCTGCGTGAGCGCGACCAGGTTGCCCAGGGTCATCGTGAGGACCGCGAGCACCATGACGACGGCACTCCAGTAGTCGGCGGAGAGCGGCCCGAGGGCCTCGCCGAACAGGCGGAGGATCAGGGCGAAGGCACCCACCTTCGGGCCGACCGACAGGTAGCCGGTGACCGGCGTCGGGGAGCCCTGGTACGCGTCGGGCGTCCAGTAGTGGAACGGGACGGCCGCGATCTTGAACGCGACACCCGTCATCAGGAAGGCAAGCCCGAGGCCCAGGCCCGGTGTCATGGCGACGGCGCCGCTGGCCATCTGGGTCATGACGGCCGCGACGCCCGAGATGCTCGTGGTGCCCGTGAGACCCCAGACGAACGCGAGGCCGAACAGGAAGATCGCGGACGAGAAGGAGCCCAGGAGGAAGTACTTGATCGCACCCTCGGTGCTGTAGCCGTCGGTCTTGTGGTACCCCGCGAGGATGTAGCCCGGCAGGACCATGAGCTCGAGGCCCAGGAACAGCACCAGCAGGTCCGCGGATGCCGCGATGAGCATCGCGCCCGACATTGCGAACGCGAGAATCGCAGCGAACTCGGGCACCGGCAGGCCCCGTGCCTCGAGGTAGTCCGGCGCGAACATCATCGTGAGCGCGACGATCGCGATGAACAGGATGTCCAGGAAGGTCGTCAGCGGGTCGACGATGTAGACCCCGTTGAAGGCCGTGGAAGTGGCGCCGTCTGCGCCGACCATCAGGGTCAGGGCCGCGGTCAGCCCCAGGCCCAGGAACGTGGTCAGCAGCGCCGGGACCTTGCGGCCCGGGAAGATGAAGTCGACGATCAGGACCGCCGCCGCGACGAGGACCGCCGCGATGAAGGGCGCGATGACGATGACGTCGGAGAAGCTCACCGTGGTCCTCCTACCGCCACAGGGACTGGGCGACGGGGGCGGCCTGTTGGACGAATTCGAGCGTCGTCTCGACCGAGCCTTGGATCAAGTCCAGGATGAGACCCGGCCAGAGGCCGAAGATCACGACGAGGGCTCCGAGCGGGACCAGGGTCAACGCCTCGACCGGCCGCATGTCGGTGAGGTGGGACCCCAAGCCCTTGAGGAAGTCCGATAGTTCGCCGAATGCCACGCGCTGGAACATCCAGAGCAGGTAGCCCGCGGCGAAGATCATCACGAAGGTGGCAATCAGAGCCGCCAACTGGTTGGCCTCGAAGGTGCCGACCAGGGTCAGGAACTCGCCGACGAACCCGGACAGGCCCGGCAGGCCGACCGAGGCGAAGACGAAGAACCCGAACGCCGCGGCGAACACTGGGGTCTTCGACCCGAGGCCACCCATCTTGGCGATGGTGCGGTCATGCGTGCGCTCGTAGATCACGCCCACGAGGAGGAACAGGGCGCCGGTGATGAGACCGTGGTTGACCATCTGCAGGATCGCGCCCTGGAGGCCCTGTTCCGTGAAGACGAAGATGCCCAGCGTCACGAAGCCCATGTGGGACACGGACGAGTAGGCGACCAGCTTCTTGAGGTCCGGCTGGACCAGTGCCACGATCGCGCCGTAGATGATGCCGATCAGCGAGAGGACGATGATGACCGGCGCCCAGCTGTGGGCGGCCTCGGGGAACAGCGGCAGCGCGAAGCGGATGAAGCCGTAGCCGCCCAGCTTGAGCAGGACACCGGCCAGGATCACCGAGCCCGCCGTGGGCGCCTCGACGTGGGCGTCGGGCAGCCAGGTGTGGAACGGGAACATCGGGACCTTGATCGCGAAGGCGAGGAAGAACGCGCCGAAGGCGACCAGGCCGAAGGTGCCGCCGAAGGCGCCGGTCTGTGCGAACGAGGTCAGGTTGGTGACGCTGAAGGCGCCGTCCCAGGTCCCCGTCGTCGCCTGGTAGGTGTAGGCGCAGGCCAGGATCGCGACCAGCATCAGCAGCGAGCCGACGAGGGTGTACAGGACGAACTTGATCGTGGCGTAGATGCGGTTCTTGCCGCCCCAGATGCCGATGAGCAGGTACATCGGGACCAGGACCAGCTCCCAGAAGATGTAGAACAGGAACAGGTCCAGGGCGACGAACACGCCGATCATGCCCACCTCGAGGACCAGGAAGGAGACCATGTACTCCTTGACCCGGTTCTGGATGGGACCGAACGACGCAAGGATGCTGATCCAGGTGAGGGTCGTCGTCAGGACGACGAGCACGATCGACAGCCCGTCAACGCCCACGGCGTAGTTGATCCCGAACATCGGGATCCACGGGATGCTCTCCATGAACTGGTAGCCGGGTGTGCCCGCCACGAAGGCGGCGAGCATCAGGAGCGAGGCGACCCAGGCCGCCAGCGCGAAGCCGAGGGCCGTGTAGCGCGCTGCGTTGGGCCGGCTCGAGGGCGTGAACGCGACAACGAGCGCGCCCAGGAGCGGCAGGAACGTGACGAGGGTCACGAGCGGGAGCGAGGTCAGCGCGCTCATCGGGGCTGCCCCACGATCCACAGGAAGGAGACCGCCATCACGATCAGGCCGACCGCGATGCCCAGGGCGTAGTTCTGCACCCGCCCCGTCTGGATCCTCCGCAAGCCTCCGCCTGCGTCCCTGGTCACGCTGCCCACGCCGTTGACGGTGCCGTCCACGATCGCGCGGTCGAACCACCAGAGGAACGCGGCGACGCGGCCGCCGATCCGGATGAAGAGCAGGTCATTGAGCTCGTCGAACCACCACTTGTTGAGGGAGGCGCGGTAGAGGAAGCGGGTGCCGCTGTTGCGGGCCACGATCGCGTCGACCTTCGCCTGCTTCACTGGCCGCTTGAAGATGCCGAACAGGTAGATGCCGACGGAGATGCCGAGGGCCGCCGCGGCGACCGAGATCAGCACGAGAACGCCGTCGATGCCCATCAGCGCGAACGCCTCGGGCGTGCCGTGGAGGTACTCCTCGGCCTCGTGGAACACCGGCTCGAGCCAGCCGACGATCGTGCTCTCCTGGCCCAGGAACAGCGCGCCGCCGAGGACCAGGCCCAGGAGCATCGAGGGGATGGCGAGCAGGATCAGCGGGACGGTCATCCACTTGCTGCTCTCATGGATGTGCGGTTCGACCGCCGGATCCACGCGGGACTCGCCGTAGAAGGTCTTGCCCATGAGGCGCCACATGTAGAACGCGGTCATGACCGCGACCGTCACGCCGATGGCCCAGACCCACTGGAAGCCGAACTTGAACGCCTCGCCCAGGATCTCGTCCTTCGAGAAGAAGCCCGCGAAGGGCGGGATGCCGGCGATCGCGATCGTGCCGATCAGCATCGTCCAGTGGGTGATCGGGATCTTCCTCCACAGGCCGCCCATCCGGTTCATGTCCTGCTCGTCGTGGACCGCGTGGATCACGGAGCCGGACCCGAGGAACAGCAGGCCCTTGAAGAAGCCATGGGTCATCAGGTGGAAGATCGCCGGGATGAACGCGCCCACGCCGAGCCCGGAGAACATCAGGCCCAGCTGGGACAGCGTGGAGTACGCGAGCACGCGCTTGATGTCCGTCTGGGTGAAGGCGATCGACGCAGCGAGGATCGCGGTGAAGATGCCGATCGCGGCCACCACCACCATGGCGTCCTGCGCGTGGGCGAACAGCAGGTTGGAGCGGGCGACGAGATAGACGCCCGCGTTGACCATCGTTGCGGCGTGGATCAGGGCAGAGACCGGGGTGGGACCCTCCATCGCGTCCGGCAGCCAGACGTGGAGCGGGAACTGGGCCGACTTGCCCATCGCGCCCGCGAAGACCAGCAGCGCCACGATCGTGAGCGGCACCACGTTCTCCGCGCCCGTCTCGGTCATGAGCTTGATGCTGTCCTGGATGTTCAGCGTGCCGGTGTTCACGAAGATCGCCATGATCCCAAGCGCGAACCCGACGTCACCGACGCGGTTGACGATGAAGGCTTTCTTCGCGGCAAGGGCCGCAGACCGCTTGTGGTACCAGAACCCGATCAGGGAGTAGCTCGACAGGCCCACCAGCTCCCAGCCCGCGAAGACCAGCACCCAGTTGTTGGCCAGGGTGAGCACGAGCATCGAGAACATGAACAGGTTCAGGTAGGCGAAGAAGCGCCAGGCCGCCTTGTCGTGCGCCATGTACCCGACCGAGTAGATGTGCACGAGCATGCCGATCGTGGTGACCACGATCAGGAGGGCGGCGGTGAGGGCGTCGACATGGAAGCCGAGCTCGACCTGGAACGAGCCCGCCGGGATCCATGTCCAGAGCATCACGTCGAGACCCTGCTCGCCGAAGGGCTCCATGTGGTTCAGGGCGGGCCAGACCACGGCCATCGTGATCAGCCACACGGCGATCACGACCAGGACCGGGACGGCCTCAGCCGCGCCGCGCCCCCACTTCGCCTGCAGCCGGCGCCCGAACAGCGCGGTGAAGGCGAAGCCGAGGATCGGCAGCAGCGCGATGAGCGGGATCAGGATCCCGTAGATGCCGGGATCGGCGGATGCGCCGCCTTCGACGGCGGTCTCCGTGGAGGCGAGGATGAGGCTCGGGAGGAAGTGCATCTCGATCCCCGCCTACTGCCGCATCGCGTCGTACTCGTCGACGAGCGGCGTCTTCTTGTTGCGGTAGATCGCGATCACGATGGCCAGGCCCACCGTCGCCTCGGCGGCTGCGGCCGCCATCACGACGAGGGCGATGACCGAGGCGTCCACGTTCAGCGACAGGCTGAAGGCGCCGAAGGCGATGATCGCGAGGTTGACGGCGTTGAGCATCAGCTCGATCGACATCAGCATGCTGATCGCGTTGCGCCGCGCCAGGAAGCCGAAGGTGCCGATCGCGAACAGGAGGCCCGCGAGGACCAGGTACGCGTCGAGGCTCTGGCTGATCCCGTCGAGGAAGGAGAGCATCAGTCGGTGCCCCCCTTCTCGCGCTTGGCGATGAAGATCCCGCCGATCACGGCCGAGAGGAGCAGGACGCTCACGACCTCGAACGGGAGGACGTAGCCGTCGAAGAGGCGGGTCGCGAGCTCCACGGTGTTCGTCCAGATCCGGGCGCCGGACTCCGGCCACTCGGTGGAGGCGACCACCACCGCGATGAGGATCGCGAGCACCGCGGATGCGATCGCGGCCGGGAACCACTGGGTCTGGAAGACCAGCTCCCTGGGGCCGGCCTTGGACTGGGTCAGCATGATCGCGAACAGGACCAGCACGCTGATGGCGCCGATGTAGACGAGCACCTGCGTCGCGGCCACCACGGGGGCCCCCGCCAGCACGTAGAGCCCGGCCAGCGCGGCGAAGCAGATGATCATCGCCAGGCCGCAGCGGATGATGTCGCGCATGGCGACAACCAGGATGGCCGAGCCGACCATGATGGCCGCCAAGGTCATGAACAGGAGGTCATCCCAAGCGAACCCCAGCAGCGGGATCGTCTCCGGCAGCGTCACGCGTCCCTCTCAGCGTTCGTGGGCGTGGCTCGACCCGTTGCCGGAGTCGTGGCCATTGCCGTTCCCGAGCGAGGCAGGCAGGACGGGGAGCAGCCGGGCCTGGTCGATGGTTCGACCCTCGGCCCGGGCACGCTCGGCCCAGTCGCGCTCGCGGCGGATGTAGCTCATCTCTGTCTCGCGCTCCACCGAGGCCAGGGCGAGCAGGTCGATCATCGGCTCCTCGCGGCTGACGTGGGCAAGCTCGAACTGGTCCGAATCGCGGACGGCGTCGTACGGGCAGGCGTCGACGCAGATGCCGCACAGGATGCAGCGGCTCTCGTCGACGTCGTACTTCTGCAGCACCCGGGGCTTGGGCATCAGCGCCCCCGTGGGGCACGTCTCGGCACAGCGGCCGCAGGACACGCACGGCGTGTCGTTGAGGCTCATGTCGAGCGGCGTCGTCACCAGGGTGTCGAAGCCGATCCGCATGAAGTCGTAGCAGGCGGCGCCCACCACCTCTGCGCAGACGTTGGCGCAGCGGCCGCAGTCGATGCAGCGCGAGGGCTCGCGGAGGATGAAGGCGTGGGAGTCGTCGCGGACGTAGTCGTGGTTGACGCCGGTGAAGCGGTTCTCGGTGACCGAGCGGTACCCGGCGCCCTGGTGGTAGCCCTTCTCCAGGGACTTGAGCGTGGTCCCGTACTCGATGCCCAGGCGGCGCAGGTCGCAGAAGCCAATCGCCTCGCAGGTGCACTGCAGGCAGCGGGTGGACTCCTTGATGGCCTCGTCGCGGGTGTACGGAATCTCGTACTCGACGTACGTGGTCTTGACCTCTTCGAGGTCCAGGGCCTTGAGGCGGTAGCGCGGCTCCTTCGGCTCGCCGGTGAACGGCACGATCGAGAGGAACTCCGGCTGCGGCTCGGCCAGCGTCTGGCGGGTCCGGATGGCGGCGAGGTCGTTGCCCTTGAGGTAGGCGTCCACCGCGTAGGCGGCACGCCGACCCTCGGCGATGGCCTGGACCACGGTCGCGGCGCCGATTCGCACGTCGCCGGCGCCGAAGACGCCGGGGCGGCCGGTCTCGAAGGTGACCGCGTCGGCCTGGAGCCGGCGGTTCTTCGTGGCCGCGATCCCGCCGGACCCGTTGCCGAGCCAGCGCAGGTCGGGGCCCTGGCCGATCGCGAGCATGACGCGGTCGCAGGGGATGGTGAACTCGGTGCCGGCGGCGGGCTCGGGGCGGCGGCGACCGGACGCGTCGGGCTCGCCCAGCTGCATCCGGATGAACTCGATGCCCTCCACCTTGCCGCTCTCGCCCACGATCACGCGGGTGGGGCCGGCCTGGAAGATGGCGACGACGCCCTCATCGAGCGCCTCGTGGACCTCGGAGGCCGCCGGCATGTCCTTCATGTCGCGCCGGTAGACCAGCGTGACCTCGGGGCTGCCCTGGCGGATGGAGGTGCGCACGGTGTCCATCGCGGAGAAGCCACCGCCGACCACCACGACGCGGGCCTTGTCATGGCCCGGGTACGGGAGGCCCAGGGTGGCGGTGCGCAGGTAGTCGAGGGCGTCGATGACGCCGTCCGCGTCCTCGCCCGGGATGCCGAGCTTGTTCGTGTCGTAGCAGCCGATGGCGACCACGACCGCGTCGAAGCCCTGGTGCTGCAGGTCCTCGACCGTGAAGTCCTTGCCCAGCTCCTGGTTGCAGCGCATCTTCCCACCGAGGCGGGTGACGGACTCGTACTCAGCCTCGAGGACCTCGACCTTGGGCAGGCGGTACTGCGGGATGCCGTACCGGAGCATGCCGCCCGGCGCAGGGTCACGCTCGAAGACGGTCACTTCGTGGCCCGAGAGCAGGAGGTAGAAGGCGGCCGACATGCCGGCGGGTCCGGAGCCGATGACGGCGGCGCGGCGGCCGGACGGGGCCTGCTTCTCGAAGGGGAGCGGGGGATCGACGTTCTCGTCGTGCATGGCGCGCAGGACCTGGTCGCCGGCGTACCGGTGGCTGTCGCGGATCGCGATCGCCTCGTCGACCTCGTCGCGCCGGCAGTGCTCCTCGCACGGGGCGGGACAGACGCGGCCGAGCACGCTGGGGAACGGGATGGTGCGCTTGAAGATCCGCACCGACTCGCGCCAGTTCGCCTCGGCGTTCGCCTTGAGGAAGCCCGGGATGTCGATGTGGCTGGGGCACTTGTTCTGGCAGGGCGGCAGGCAGTACGCGTTGTGGTCCGAGAAGATCAGCTCGAGGTTGGTCTTGCGGATCCGGCGCAGCTCGTCGGTCTGGGTCTGGACCTTCATCTCGGGCTCGGCCAGGCGCGAGCAGGAGATCGGCGGCTGGTCCTCGCCCTCCACCTCGACCACGCACATCCGGCAGGCACCGAAGCCCGGCAGCTTGGGCTCGTAGCAGAGGGTGGGGATCTCGATGCCGTTGTCACGGCAGACCTCGAGGATCGTCTGGCCCTCGAAGCCCTCGATCAGGCGGCCGTCCACCTCGAGGCGGATGCGCGGCGTGCTCTGGGGCCGCTGCGGGCTCTGCGTGGTGATGAACCGCTCCGCGAGGGAGTCCTCGCTGCGGCGTGATGGTGTCCAGGGTGGCCGGCTGGTCGGGCCGGACCTCCTTGTTGCGGGTCGCGGGGACGTCCTGGGGACGAACGATGAGGTCGGCCATCAGCGGGCTCCTGCTGCCGTCGCACCGGCGCCCATCGCGATCGGCGTACAGACGCCGGCCGGGCAGGTGGAGCGAACAAGGTGGTCGTCGAGCTCGGAGCGGAAGTGGCGCATGGCGCTGGTGAACGCCAGGGTGGCCTTGCGCTCGTGGTCGCAGAGCGCGGAGGCCGAGATGTCGTGGGCGAGGTCCTCGAGCAGGACCGCGTCGTTGGCGCGCGGGGTGCCCGCCGCGATCCGGTCGCCGATCTCCGAGAGACGGCGCAGGCCGATGCGGCACGGGATGCTCTTCCCGCAGGCGTTGTCGGCGGAGAAGCGGGTCAGGAGCCGGGCGAGGTCGACGACACAGGCCCGGTCGTCCGCGATCACCACGGAGCCGGAGCCGACGTGCGCGCCGGCGGCCTCGAGCGAGGCGTAGTCGTAGGGGGTGTCCAGGAGGTCGGCCGGGAGGAGCCCGCCCGTGGAGCCGCCGACCAGGACCGCCTTGAGCGGGCGCCCGCCGGTGCCGCCCGGCAGCGGCCACGAGGTCACGTAGCGGGGTGCCCAGGGCCACCTCGACGATGCCGCCGCCCTGCGGGCCACGGACCGCGACGAGCGTGGTGCCCGGCGAGCCAGGGATGCCGATGGCCGAGTACGCCTCACCGCCCAGCCGCACGATCCAGGGGACCGCGGCGAGCGTGAGGATGTTGTGGACAAGGGTGGGCTTGTCGAACAGGCCGCGCTCGGTGGGGTAGGGCGGCTTCTGCTCGGGCTGGCCGCGCTTGCCCTCGAGGGCCTTGAGCAGGACCGTCTCCTCGCCCAGCATGTAGGCCCCCTGGAGGCCGCGGACCGTCACGTTGACCGTGTGCCCGGAACCCAGGATGTCCTCGCCCAGGAGGTTCGCCTCCTCGGCCGCCTGGACCGCGCCCTCGAGCATGGCCACAAGCCCCGCGTCCTCGCCGCGGACGACGAGGATCGCCTCCGTGGCGCCGACGGCGTAGGCCGCGATCACGAGGCCCTCGATGACGAGGTACGGGTCGGCGGTGAGCAGCGCCTGGTCGATGCGGACCGACGGGTCGGCGCCGTAGCCGTTGGCGACCACGTAGCGCTGGACGGGGCCGGACTCGGCGACCGCGCGCCACTTGTCGGCGGCGGGGTAGCCGGCGCCGCCGCGGCCGCGCAGCCCGGCGGCCCGGATGGTCGCCATCGTGGTGGTGCCGCCATCGCGGACGGCCTTGCGCAGGCCCTCGAACGCGCCCGCCTTGACGGCGGCGTCCAGGTCGGCCGGGTTGGCCTTGAGCGTCTCCATGCGGCCGGTGAGGACCGCGGGCGTGCCGGCCTTGGCGGGGAGGAAGGTGGTCATCAGCTCGCCTTGCCCCCGTAGCCGAGCGACGCGTCGAGCGCCGAGCGGAAGCGGTCCTCGGCCACGACCTGCGCGGTGCCGGCCGCGGGTGCGGTCGCGACGGCCGGCGGCTCGAAGCGGAGGTGCCGGTAGTAGGTCGCGGTGCCGTAGATCATCGCGTACCAGGCGCCCGTGGCGCGGGAGATGTGCTTGAGCGCGGCCACCGGCAGGTAGCCGTACTCGGCCTGCGTCTCGTCGAGGATCGCGAGCATCTCCTTGGGGTCCCAGTCATGGGCCTCGAGGATCGCGTCGAGCGGGGCGATGTCGATGCCGTCGAAGCGGGTGTACGCCATGTCGGCAACCGGGCGGCCGGAGCGGCGCAGCGCGGACTCCTCGCGGCGCTCGCCGTAGGTCTCGGATGCGCCCCAGTGGACGTGGAACCGGCCCTTGGTGTCCACGCCGCCCATGTCGATGCACTCGATCGGACAGGCCTGGGCGCACTGGAAGCAGGTCTCGCACTTGAGCGAGCCGTACTCGTCGTACAGGAGCTGCAGGCGGCCGCGGAACTTGGGCGCGACGTCCGCCTTCTCCTCGGGCCACTTGATGGTCGCCTTCGGCTGGAAGAAGCGGCGCAGCGTCAGGCTCATGCCGCGGACGAGACCGATGCCGGGGATCGTGTTCATCGGTCAGCCACCCTGGATGGTCTTGACCACGATGATCGCCGTGGCCGTGAGGAACAGGTTGAGCAGAGCAGCGGGCAGGAGCCACTTCCAGGCGAAGCCCATGAGGTGGTCGATCCGCACGCGCGGGAACGTGGCGCGCATCCAGACGAAGACGAAGACGAAGGCGAAGCTCTTGATGAAGAACCAGAGCATGCCCGCGACCCAGTCCCAGCTGATGAACGCGAACAGGAACGCTGCGCCGATCGCCACCACGTTGAACAGCAGGAAGCCCGCCACCAGCGCCTTCCAGGCGGGAGCGCCGCGCTTGGCGAGGTAGTACGGCAGGGCGAACAGCAGCGTCAGGACCACCGGCACGACCAGCAGGAGCACCAGCAGGCCCATGCCCAGGCTGCCCGGGTCGAGGCTGATGGTGATCGGCTGGAGGCTGGTGCCGGCCCAGGAGTTGATCCACGCGAGGGTGGCGTTGAGGTCGACCGGCGCGTTCCAGGCCCCGAAGAAGAAGGTCGTCAGCAGCGCCGACACGATGAACACGTTCACGTACTCGGCGAAGAACAGGAAGCCGAACCGCATGCCCGAGTACTCGGTGGCGAAGCCGGCGACGATCTCCGAGTCCGCCTCGGTGAGGTCGAACGGCGTCCGGTTGGCCTCCGCGATGGAGGCGATGAAGAAGATCAGCGCGCCCAGCGGCTGGCGGAAGACGAACCAGTCGGTGAACCAGCCCGCCTGCTGGTTGGCCAGCTCGTAGACCGACAACGAGCCCGCGAGCAGGATCAGGCCCACGACCGAGAGGGTCAGCGGGATCTCGTACGAGACCATCTGCGCCGCGGAGCGCAGGCCGCCCAGCAGCGAGTACTTGTTGCTTGACGACCAGCCGGCGAGCAGCAGGCCCACCACCGTCATGCCGCCCACCGCGAACAGGTAGAGCACGCCGATGTTGAGGTCCTGGCCGACGAGGCCCGGGCCGAACGGGATGACCAGGAACGTCATCACCGCGGTCAGGAACACGAGGACGGGCGCCCACGTGAACACGAGCACGTCGGCGTTGCCGGGGGTGAAGTCCTCCTTGGTCAGCACCTTGAGACCTGCGACCACGGAGTGGGCGGCGCCCTTGGGGCCGACCCGGTCCGGGCCCACGCGGAGGTTCATGAAGGCGATGACCTTCAGCTCCATGTAGATGATGAGGAACGCGGCCGGGATGCTGAACAGCAGGACGCCGGTGATGGCGACCAGGAACCGGACGATCCCCATGTTCGAGCTGAGCACGTCCGCCAGCCACGGGCCCAGGACTGTCAGCGCGAAGATCGCCAGGAGCGGCCCGACCACCAGGACTAGGACCAGCAGCGGGATGACGATCTTGCCGAGGACCGTCATGTTGTTCCAGGTGCGGGTGAGTGTCGTCATCGTCCGGCCTACTTGTCGATGCCGCCCATGATCGGGTCGAGCGATGACATCACTGCCATCGTGTCCGCGATCAGGTTGCCCTTCACCAGCAGGCCGACCAGCTGCAGGTTCACAAACGACGGGTCGTGGATCTTGAGCCGGAACGGCTGGTCGGTGCCGTCGGAGATGGCGTAGGTTCCGAACAGGCCGCGCGGGCCTTCGACAGCCGCCCAGGCGCGCCCGGGCCGCGGCCGGACCAGCCGGGGCAGGCGTGCCATGACGGGTCCATCGGGCATGTTGTGGAGGCACTGGTCGATGATCCGCAGGCTCTGCTTGATCTCGTCGAGGCGCAGCAGGTAGCGGTCCAGGGAGTCACCGCCCTCCGGGCCGGTGCCGCGGACGGGGATGTCGAACTCGAGCTCCGGGTACACGGAGTAGGGATGGTCGCGGCGGAGGTCGAACTTGACCCCGGCGGCCCGCAGGTTGGGGCCGGTGACACCCATCCGGAACGCGAGGTCGGGGTCCACCCGGCCGATGTCGCGCATGCGGCGGACGAAGATCTCGTTCTCGTTGAGCAGGCCGGCGTTGGCCTCGATCTGGGTCAGCGCGCGGCTCATCCAGTCGCCCAGGCGGGACATGAACTCGTGGTTGACGTCGCCGTTCACGCCGCCGATGCGGAAGTAGTTGAACAGCATCCGCTGGCCGGTGATGGAGGCCAGCATCTCCACGATCTCGTCGCGCTCGATGAACGCGTAGAGGATGGGCGTGAGGCCGCCGAGGTCGAGCGCCATGAACCCCTGGAAGAGGCCGTGGCTCGAGATGCGCAGCAGCTCGCCGGTCAGCACGCGGATGTACTCGGCGCGCCTGGGGACCTCGACGTCGAGCAGCTGCTCGAACGCCATCACCGGCGCCCACTCGCAGAACAGCGAGCTCACGTACTCGAGCGGGTCCATCTGGGTGATGACGTGGTGGTAGTCCGAGTTCTCGGCGATCTTCTCCACGCCCCGGTGGAGGTATCCGAGGACCGGGTCCAGGTCCACGACCTGCTCGCCGTTGATCTTGAGGACGACGCGCAGCACGCCGTGCGTGGACGGGTGGTGCGGACCCATGTTGATGAGCATCTCGCCGTCGGCCACGGAGTAGAACTCGGCCTCGCGCTCGGTGCGCGGCGGATACGGCGGGATGGACTCGAACTGCCCGATCTGGTCGTCGAGCATGATCCGCGGGTCGTCCAGGGAGGGGTGCTGGCCCGGGCGGGCCTGGGAGGTCGTCATGGTCAGGCCTTCACCGTGCGGCGCACGACACGCTCCGTCGCCTGGACGGGCACGTGGGACCGCTCCATCTGGCGCACGCCGGCGCCGGGGGAGCGGGCGGCGTCGTCGGGGAGATAGAAGTCCTTGCGGAGCGGAAAGCTGACGTAGTCCGGCGGCATGTAGATGCGCCGCAGGTCCCGGTTCCCCTCGAAGACGATCCCGAACATGTCGTACGTCTCGCGCTCCATCCACTCGGCACCGGGCCACAGGCCGGTCAGCGTGGGTACGCGCGGGTTGTCACGCGGGAGCGGTTCGCAGATCACGCGCAGCCAGTCCGGCGTCGTGGCCGCCCAGACGTGGTAGGTCACGTTCATGTGCTCGCCGGTGTCCACGCCGGCAAGGTCCGCCAGCATGACGAAGGCGAAGTCCGGCTCGTCGTGGAGCGCGGTCAGGACCTCGATGACGTCCGCCGGGCCGACGCGGATCTCGGTCTGGTCGTGCCGCTGGCGGACGGGTCCCACGAGCCTGTCCGCGAACCGTGCCTCGAGGCGCTTGCGCAGCTGACGGTCCACGGCTAGACGTCCTTCGGCACGGTGGGGCCGACGCGGTGCTCGTCCCAGTGGCCGCGCCGCTCCTTCACGAGCTGGCCCAGCTTCATCATCCCGTAGATGAGACCCTCGGGACGCGGCGGGCACCCGGGGACGTACACGTCCACCGGCATCAGGCGGTCGATGCCCTCAACCGTGGCGTACGAGCGCTTGTAGCGGCCGCCCGAGCAGGTGCAGTCACCCATCGCCACGCACCACTTGGGCTCCGGCATCTGCTCCCACAGGCGGACGAGCGGACCGGCCATCTTGGTGGTGAGCGTGCCCGCGACGATCAGCACGTCCGCCTGGCGGGGGCTGGCGCGGAACGGGAACATGCCCCAGCGGTCCATGTCGTTCTTGGACGTGGCGCTGGACATCATCTCGAACGCGCAGCAGGCGAGGCCCGACAGCAGCGGCCAGAGGCTGTTCATCCGGATCAGGTCGACGATGTAGTCGGCCTTGGTGGGGATCACCTCGAGCTGGCCCCAGCGCGCGGTGTCGGACACCTGGCCGTCCGTGCCCTCGAGGGCCGCGAGGTGGTAGTAGGGCGCGGGGGCCGGGTAGGCGGCGGGGTTGTTCGAGGCCCAGAGGGAGTTCGGCACGATCAGCGGGGCCGCCACGCCGGACGGCTGTGCCGAGACCAGCGCGCCGGGCAGGCTCCCGGGCTGGTCAGCGCCAATGGGTGAGGCATCACCCGCCGCGGCAGCGGCCTCGGGACCTTCGGGGTTCAGCGCCACGACAGCACTCCCTTGCGCCAGGCATAGGCGAGGCCGAGCAGGAGGACGCCGACGAAGATCAGCATGCTCACGAGGCCGCCCAGCAACAGGTCCTGGAAGACCAGGGCCCAGAGGTAGATGAACACGACCTCGATGTCGAAGGCCACGAACATCAGCGCGTAGATGTAGAAGCTGATGCCGAACCGGGCGTGGGTGTCGCCGTAGGTGTCGATGCCCGACTCGTAGGGGTAGCCCTTGTGCTCGTCACCGCGGGTGCGGTGGGAGATCAGCCAGGCCAGGCCGATCGTGCCGAAGACGAACAGGGTGCCGGCGATGGCGAACCCGACGACATACCAGATCCCGGTCACGTGATCCTCGAGGTCGAATGGGACCGCGTGTGCACTGCGCGGTCCGCGTTCGAGGTGTGATGGTTTGTTGCGTGTGCACCGGACCTCACTGGGCGAGGCACGGCGCGGACATTCTAGCAAGGCAGGTGCTGGAGGAATCACCTTCCGGCCCAGTCATGGCGGCCCATCCGGCTCTCAACGTGGGGGCCGGTGGCGCCCTCCGGGTGGCACGCGGTCGTGACCGGCGCCGGCTCGATCGCCACTCAGATCTGCGGCACGACCATCCCGACGAGCAGCAGCACGATGGCCGCCACGAACGCGATCACGCCGGCCTGCATCGGCAGGACCGTGCCGGTCGCCCCGAGCAGCCCGACCACCATCAGCACCAGGGCCACGATGACCGTTCGGGCGGTGGGCGCGAAGTTGGTGCGCTTGCCCATCGTCTAGATCCCCGGCAGCAGGGAGCCCGCGACCAGCAGGCCGGACGAGCCGAGCAGGCAGAGGAAGCCCGTCGTCTGGTCCATGGCGAGCCCGAAGCTCCGGAACGTGTCCGTGACCGGTGCCAGCAGGCCGAGCGCGGGCTCGACCGGCCAGGCGAGGGCCACACCGATGAGCGCAAGCGCCACGGCCGCGATCACGGTGACCATGCGCGGCGGATTGGGGTGGAGTCGCATGGGGCGATGATCGCCTGTCGAGCAGGCCCGCGTGCGGGCAATTCGCGCGGCGGTCTCACGCGGCCGTCTCACGCCCGGGCACTCCCGGTTGGTCGCCGGGGGCTGGCCCGGTTCAGCGACCCGGTGCGGTCACTCGCTCCAGCGCCGGGAGCCTGGTGCCGGGCGGCAGGCCGCGGCCGAAGGCCAGGACCCGGAAGCCGCCCATGCCGCGCGGGTCGAGGAGGCGGGCGAGGGCCGAGCGCAGGTCGAGCGCATCCTGGAGCGAGGCGCTCGGACGCCCCAGGTAGGCGTTCACGAGATCGGAGGTGCCCGCGCGCGCGAGGAGCTCGGCCTGGGTGGTCTCCCCGAGCGGGTCGAGGCCGGCGGCGGCTGCGGCCGAGCGAACCGAGGCCAGGTCCACGGTGGCAGTGAGGTCCTGGCGGCCGATATGCCCGAACGGATCCCCGCCCACGGCATGGCGGGCGAAGACGCGCAGCGTGCCGTCGGACCGGGCGGGGCTGTGCAGGTCCTCGGGTTCCAGGGCGTAGTCCACCAGGACGACGATCCCCCGCTCGAGGTGGGCGGTTGCGCCGGCAAGCCACGTGTCGACCCCGAGGCAGACCTCCGTGATCTGGCCGTCGGCGAGGTGCACATCCTCGGCCGCGAGACGGGCAGCCAGGGCCGGGGTGGTCGGATCGGCCTCGAGCCAGCCGAACGCACCATCGTCATCCACGGTGACCAGGAGCTCGCGCAGGCCGTCGGGACGGCCGACGACCCGGTGGACCGGGAGGGCATCGAGCACCTCGTTGGCCACGACGGCGCCGGTCTCGCCCGTGAGCGGGGGCCCATCGACCAGTAGCTCTGCGAGGCCGACGGCAGCGAGACGGCCCCGGAGCGCATCGACACGCGCGGGCTCCACCTCCATCGGCCGGTAGCGGATCGCTTCGAACAGCGGTGACCCGAGGTCCTGCAGGCCGCCCAACAGCCCTGCCGCCAGGGCGCCGTTCCCCGACCCAGGCTCGGTCACCGTGAACTGCGCGGGCCGGCCAGTCGTCTCCCACGCCTGCTCGAGCAGGCGGCCGATCGCGGCGCCGAAGATCGGGTGCGCCTCGGGTGCCGTCAGGAAGTCGGCCCCGGCCATGCCCGGACCGGCCTCGGCCTGGCGGTAGTAGCCGTGACCAGGCTCGTACAGGGCACGTTCCATGAAACGGGCGAAGGTGATGGGTCCGCGCGCGGTGATCTCGTCGCGGATCGCCGAGGCGAGCTCGTGGTCCTGGCCGACGGACGATGGGTCAGGGAGGGGTTCGCGGCGATAGCCGGGGACGGCCAACGGCTGCGTCGGGTCGCTCATCCGCGGGTCGCTCATCCGCGGCCTCCGCGCAGGACCCACCGGATGCCCGGGCCCACCAGGCCATGTCCGCCCAGCAGGACCGGGACGGGTGCCGCTGCGGCCGATGCCGTGAGCTCGGCGAGCCAGGGATCGCGGACGCGGTCGAACAGGAGGAGGTCCGATGCGAAGCGGTCCTCCGCGGGAGGCCAGCCGCGCTCGTCGGCGCCGAGACGGTGGGCGAGCAGGACGCGCGAATCCACGACGGCACCGTCCGACAGGGAGGCGGCCAGGGCACCGAGGCTGCCGGGCCCGTCGCGATCGAGGAGCAAGCCCAGGACGGATCGGGCCGGGCGGCGGTTCGGCCTCCCGACCAGCGCGCCGGCTGCCGCCGTCTTCAGGCCGCGCTCCTCGACCAGGGCGCGCGTCCGGGAGCGGGTGTGGGTCTCCACCCAGCGCAGGTCGCTCGAAGCCAGGCGTCCGGCGACCAGCAGTTCCGCGCCGGGATCGGTGGCAACGGCACGCAGGGCGGCCAGGCGGGTTCGGACCGGTTCGGCATCGGCATCGGCAGGTGCGGGAAGCGGCGGGGCGGACGGCGCGCCCGCCAGGACCAGGGCATCGACCGGGCTGTCGATGTCGGCGGCGAGACGGCGCCGGGCTCGGAGATCGCGGACTGGAACACCGGCGACCTCGGCCAGCCAACGCGGGAGGGCGTTGTCGGAGGTGAGGTCCGCCGGCAGGTTGCGCAGAGCGTCGGCGGCGCACGCGATCGCGGTGCAGTCCGCGCTGTAGCGGTGGTTCGCGAGTGCGCCGGGCTCCCCGGCCGCGGCCGCCTCCACGAACGCGCGCAGGTCCGAGGCGTTCGCGAGTGGCATCGAACCCGCCCCCAGCACCACCAGCCCGGCGGGTCGCAGCTCGTCGGCCAGGCGGCGGAGGCGGGCACCGAATGGGGTATCGTCGGGCGGCTCCCGCCGGATCACGACCTCGGCCGCACCTGCGGCCAGGAACCCCGCCCGGTGGTGCGCTGCAAGGGCGGCGCGGGCGTCGTCGAGCAGGCGCTCGAGCGGGCCGGCCGCAGGGTCGGGCAGGGGGGCGAGGATCAGGACGGTGACGGGCGCGGGCATCGGACCCCGAGTCTAGCGATCAGGAGGCGGCGGACTGTGGCGCGGGTGCGGGCGTACATCGGCCTGGGGGCGAACGTTGGCGACCCGGTCGCGACGCTTGCGGCGGCGGTCCACGCGCTGGCGCGGGCTCCCCGGCTGCCGTCTCCGCGGCGTCTCCCGGCTCTATGCGACCGATCCCGTGGGTGTGCTCGACCAGCCGGAGTTCCGGAATGCGTGCGTCGCGCTGGACGTGCCGGCCGGCCAGTCGCCGGAGGCCGGGGCATCGGCGCTCCTGGTCGCGCTCAAGGGCCTGGAGCGGGAGTTCGGCCGTCAGCAGCGCGAGCGCTGGGGGCCGCGCGAGGTCGACCTGGACCTGCTGGTCTTCGGGCGGCACCGGGTCAACGTTCCGCGGCCGGAGGCGGGCCGGTCCGAGGATCCCGCCAAGGCGGCGATGCCGCTGGTCGTGCCGCACGTCGAGGCGCAGCGGCGCCTGTTCGTGCTGGCGCCGCTGGCGGACCTGGCGCCCGGGCTGGTGCCGCCAGGCTGGGGCGAGACCGTGGCGACCGCGGCGGCCCGGCAGCGCTCCGTTGAGGGGGCCGACGCTGCCCGGCCGATCGCCTCCTGGGACGGCGAGGGCTGGCGGCCAGCGGTGACGGGCGAGGCCGACACCCAGTCGCTCTAGCGGAAGATCACGATCCCCGTCCACGGGCCCTGTGCCACGCCAACCCACTGACAGTGCGCGCTACTGCGATCAATTCGTTGGGATCGCGTCCGCCATCCATCCGCGGGTGCGGTTGGCGCGAAGAAAGGACGACACCAAGACGTCAGGTGTCGGGCACGAGCCACTTTGGCCACTCGCGAACGCCACCGTCCGGTGGCGGGCTGCACCCACCCCCGTCGACCTGGAGAAACCACCAATGCGCCACCGTCTCTTCGCTGCCCTCACCGGCGCCTCGCTCGCCATCGGCATCATCGCTGCGCCTGTCGCCGCAGCGCCGCCCACGGACAACAGCATCGTGGACGTCGCCCTCGCGGCCAACGCCGAGACCGGCGAGTTCTCCATCCTCATCGCCGCGCTCAAGGCTGCCGATCCGTCCATCATCAAGGCGCTCGACAGCAAGGGCCAGTACACCGTCTTCGCCCCGACGGACGCGGCCTTCGTCTCGCTGCTCAACGAGCTCGACCTCACCGCCGGCGAGGTGCTCGGCAACCAGGCCCTGCTCAACAAGGTCCTGACCTACCACGTCGCCCGTGGCGAGCGGATGGCCGAGGACGTTCTCGACTCGAGCCGCATCCGCACGCTGAACCGGGGCTTCGTGTTCCAGATGGGTGGCGTCCTGACCGACGTGAACGGCCGCAACGCGAACATCATTGCCACCGACATCGACGCGTCGAACGGCGTCATCCACGTCATCGACCGGGTCATCCTCCCCAAGATGTGACGGCTCGGCGGACCACCGCCGCAGACATCTCGAGAACGCCCGGCCCCACGGCCGGGCGTTTCCCGTCCCCGGCCCGGTTGACGAGCCGCCCGGCTGCCTAGAGCCGAACAGCCGGCGGCCGGTCCCGGTCGAACATGTGGACCGTGTCCACGAACCGGACCTGCTTCGCCTGGTAGGCCATGACCAGCGAGTGGGTTCGCGCGCCGCCGCCGAAGAAGCGCACCGGCTGGAGCAGGTCGCCACCGGTCACCCCGGTGGCCGCGAACACCAAGTTGTCCCCCGACGCGAGGTCCTCCGTCCGGTAGACCTTGGTCTCATCGGCGTGGCCCAGCATCTTCGACGACCGCGCGCGCTCCCGCTCCTCCTCGCTGCGGAACCGGAACCGGGCCTGGATCTCTCCGCCGAGGCAGCGCAGCGCCGCCGCCGTGATGACGCCTTCTGGCGCGCCGCCGATCCCCATCACCGCGTGGACGCCGGTGCCCTGGACCGCGCACGAGATCGCTGCCGACACGTCGCCGTCGGAGATGAGCTTGATCCGGGCGCCTGTTCCGCGGACCTCGGCGATGAGATCTGCATGGCGCGGCCGGTCAAGGATGACCACCGTGATGTCGGAGACCTTGCGGCGCAGCGCCTCCGCGATCCGCTGGCAGTTCTCGGCCGGTGGCAGGGTGATGTCCACGCACCCGGCAGCCACCGGTCCGACCGCCAGCTTCTCGAGGTAGGTGTCGGGCGCATGCGTGAGCCCGCCCCGCTCGGACGCCGCCAGCACGGTGAGCGCGCCGGCCTGGCCCGTGGCGACCAGGTTCGTCCCCTCGAGCGGATCCACGGCGATGTCCACCGCTTGGGCGACCTCGTGGCGCTCGAGCCGGCCGACCTCCTCGCCGATGTAGAGCATCGGCGCCTCGTCCCGCTCCCCCTCACCGATGACGATGGTGCCGGCGATATCCGCCTCGTCCATCGTGCGGCGCATCGCCTCGGTCGCGGCCTGGTCGGCCTCGTCGCGCATGCCGCGGCCCATGAAGCGGGCGGATGCGATCGCGGCCGCCTCGGTCACGCGGACCATCTCGAGGGCGAGGAACTGTTCCATCGGTGCCTCCGTCGGTGGTCCGGGCTCCGCGCCCGGCAGGATCGTGGAGCGGCCCCGGGAGCTCAGCCCCGCAAGAGCCGGGGATCAGCCCCGCAAGAGCCGGGGATCAGTGCCGGAAGTGCCGCCGGCCGGTGAAGACCATGGCGAGGTGGTGCCGGTCGGCGACCTCGATCGCCATCTCGTCGCGGATGGAGCCGCCGGGCTGGATGATCGCGGTGACCCCGGCGTTGGCGGCCACCTGGATGCCGTCAGGGAATGGGAAGTAGGCGTCGGACGCCATCACCGACAGCTTCGCGCGGTCGCCCGCCCGCCGGAGGGCGATGTCCACGGACACGTTCCGCGACGCCTGCGCCGCCCCGATGCCCACGGTCGCCGCATTCCGGGCCAGCACGATGGCGTTCGACCGCACGTGGCGCACGGCGCGCCAGGCGAACAGGAGGTCCGTGAGCTCGCCCAGCGTGGGGTGGCGACGGGTCACCACCTGGAGCTGGCCGCGGTCGAGATCGACGGCATCGAGGCCCTCGACCAGGAGCCCGCCGCCAACGCGCTTGAAGTCCAGGTTCGCGATGCCGTAGTCGCGCATGCCGGAGGTGGGGTCGGCCGGCACCGACAGCAGCTCCAGGCCGGGCTTGGCACGCAGGATGCCCAGCGCCGACTGGCTGAAGCCCGGGGCGATGACGGCCTCGAAGGAGTTGGCCGCGATCTCGCGGGCGGTGGCGCCGTCGACCTCCCGGTTCACGCCGATGATCCCGCCGAACGATGACACGGGGTCCGTCTCCAGCGCGCGCCGGTAGGCCTCGACCAGCTCTTCCGCGGAGGCGATGCCCACAGGATCGGTGTGCTTGGTGACCACGACCGTGGGCGCCATGTAGTCGCGCGCGATCTGGAAGGCGGCATCGAGGTCCAGCAGGTTGTTGAAGGTGGGCGCCTCACCGTGCAGCTGCTCCGCGTCGGCCAGGCCGCCCGTGCGATGGGTGGTCTCGCGGTAGAAGGCGGCGCGCTGGTGAGGGTTCTCGCCGTACGGCAGGTCCGCCACCTTCTCGAGGACGATGGCCATGCGCTGCGGATAGATGTTGTTCGAGATCTGGTTGAGGTAGGCCGCGATCTCCGCGTGGTAGGCGGCGACCGTGCTGAAGGCGTCCGCAGCGAGGCGGTAGCGGGTGTCGGCGCTGACCTGGCCGAGGGTCTTGAGCTCCTCGAGCACCGGGCCGTAGCGGGTGGGCGAGGCGATCGCGACCACGCCGGCGGCATTGCGGGCGGCGGAGCCCAGGAGCGCGGCTCCGGCGACATCGATGAGCTCGATGGCCTCGTCGATGCCGATGTGGCGCCTGCCGACCTCCGGCGCGAACGGCTTCACATTGACCACGACCAGGTCGATCAGGCCGATGCCGTGCTCAGCGAGCTGCTCGAGCTGCTCGGGCCGGTCGCGGCGGGCGAGGATGCCCGCGTAGATGGCGGGGTGGAAGGTGCGGACCTGGCCTCCGACCAGCGGCGGGACCTCGGTCAGATCCGAGACGGAGGCCACGTCGATCCCGTCGGCAGCAAGATGCTCGCGGGTGCCGTCGGTCGCATACAGCTCGACGCCCAGCGCCAGCAGCTCACGGGCGAAAGCGGAAATCCCATCGCGGTTGGCGACCGACAGCAGCGCACGCACCTGCGCAGGTCCTCCTCGGGCGGCTCGCTCAGGCTCGCACCGTGCGTCGGCCGGGGGTTCGAGAGCGGGTCCCTGGGGCCGTCGCGCGGGCGGGCGCGTTGTGGCGGCGAGTATACCCCGCCCTCGTGGCATACTCGGCTCGCCCATCAGCGAGGCCGGGACCTCCGGCGGTTGTGGAGAACCACGCGCGTGAACCTGCTCCCCTGGGAGTATCTCTTCCAGTCCTTCGACGGCTTGAACTTCCCGGACCTGTACATGCCCATCCTCGTGGCGAGCATCGCGATGCTCATCGTGACGGTGGTGGTGTACAACGTCCGCACCCGCCAGCTCCACCGGCACGTCATCTACGTGCAGATGTACGAGTGGCTGCTGTGGACCGGTGTGATCACGTACAGCCTCTTGATCACCGCCTGGATCTTCCGATTCGATTTCATCCTCGTGCTGGCGACGCTGATCGTGGGCCTGGGGACGATGGTCTGGATCCGGTTCTTCCGGTTCCCGCCCTACTTCGCCGCATACGAGCGGCAGCTGGCCAAGGCGCGCTACTACTCGCGCGACAAGTTCAGCCACCCGGAGAGCACGATCCGCGCCAAGTCATCGCGCCGGCGCCGCCGCCGCTAGAGGCCGGAGCGTCCCCGATGCCGATCGAGATCCGGCGGTTCGGGGTCGGGCACCGGCGTCCTGACGGTCCGCCGGGAACGGTGGGGATCGAGGGGCAGGTCATCGAGAGCGGCCCGTACGGCGTCGTCGCCGAGCTCGCCTTCGGCCGCAACGCGCGCATCACGCCCCACACGAACCCGAACCACGCGTGGTTCGTGGTGATCGAGGGTGGCGGCTGGGTAGGCGTCGGCGATGAGCGGGCGCGGATCCAGGCCGGGGACGCCGTGCTGTGGCCGCCTGACGTGCTCCATGCCGCGTGGACCGAGGGGACACAGATGCGGGCGATCGTCGTGGAGCTTCCCGGGCCGACGCTGGCGTTGCCGCCGGTGGTCGAAGGGGCAGCGGTGGCCGTGGTGGTGCCACCTTCTCGCGCTGGTCGCGGTGAAGGGGCGCTGCGGCCGCGGCCGGCCGATCCGACGGCGCACCGGTCCGGTGGCGAGGACGGCGAACCCCTCTAGGCCCGCTCCGATCTGTCAGCCGGCGCCCAGGATCGCCCGCACTTCGTGCGCGATCTCGAGGTCCTCGCGGGCCCGGATGACCAGCGACCGGACCGGGGCATCCTCCCGCCCGATGGCGGCATCCGGGACAGCGGCGGCGTTCGCTGCCATGTCCAGCCCGACGCCCAGGTAGCCCAACTCGCGCGCTGCAAGCTCCCGGATCGCGGCCGAGTTCTCCCCGACCCCGCCCGTGAACAGGAGCACGTCGAGTCCGCCCATCGCGGCCGTCATCGAGGCGATCGAGCCACGCAGCCGATGGACGTAGACGTCGCGCGCCAGGACGGCCGTGGTGTCGCCGGCATCGGCGGCGTCGAGCACGCTGCGCATGTCGGCCACGCCGGCCAGTCCCAGCAGGCCCGAGCGGTGTTCCAACGTGGACGCGAGCTCCGCCGGTGGCATCCGCACGTGCTCCAGCAGCCAGATGACGAGGCCGGGGTCCACCGTCCCCGACCGGGTCGCCATGACGAGCCCCTCGAGGGGCGTGAAGCCCATGGTGGTGTCCACGGAGCGGCCGCCCGCCACCGCCGCGAGCGACGCGCCGGCGCCGAGGTGGCAGCTGACGATCCGCAGGTCCTCCACCGGCCGCCCGACCATCTCCGCCGCCCGGCGCGAGGCATAGGCATGCGAGAGTCCGTGGAAGCCGTAGCGGCGGAGGTCCCACCGCGTGCGCCACTCGGCCGGCAGCGCGTACGTGGTTGCGGCGGCCGGCATCGACGCATGGAAGGCGGTGTCGAAGCAGGCGACCGCAGGCACGCCCGGGAGCGCCTCGCTCACGGCCGCGAGCGCCGCGAGGGACTTCGGCTGGTGGAGCGGCGCAAGGTCGATCAGCGCCCGCAACCGGTCCTCGACCCGGCCGTCCACGATCACCGGTCCCGAGTAGGTCGTCCCGCCGTGGACGATCCGGTGCCCGACGGCGGCGATGCTGCCGAACCCGCGCAGCGCATCGGTCAGCGCCGCGGTATCGAGCCGGCCCGCCGGGGCTGCCAGGTCCACGCTCGCGACAACGCCGTCCTGGTCGTCGAGGACACGCAGCTTGAGGCTGCTCGACCCCGCGTTGACGACGAGGATCGGCCCCAGCGAGGAGGTCAGCCCGGCCATCGCCAGTCCGCGATCTCGGGCGAGTCCTCGCCCTCGAGCCGCGTGTACGCGCGCGCCTCGATCCGCTTGTCCACCATCAGCTGGCGGACATGGCCGGCCCGGGGTCCGAGACCCGGGACGCGGTCGATCACATCGATCACGAGGTGGTACCGGTCGAGGTCGTTGAGCATGACCATGTCGAACGGGGTGGAGGTGGTGCCCTCCTCCTTGTAGCCGCGCACATGGATGTTGGGGTGGTTCGTCCGCCGGTAGGTGAGCCGGTGGATGAGCCACGGATAGCCGTGATAGGCGAAGACGACGGGCTTGTCGGTGGTGAACAGCGAGTCGAACTCGGCGTCCGAGAGCCCGTGCGGATGCTCGGATGCCGGCTGGAGGCGCATCAGGTCCACGACGTTGATGAAGCGGACCTTGACGTCGGGCAGGTGTCGCCGCAGGAGGTCCACGGCCGCGAGTGCCTCGAGCGTGGGGATGTCACCAGCGGACGCGATCACGACATCGGGCTCGCCGCCCTGGTCGCTGCTCGCCCAGTCCCAGATGCCGATTCCCCGCGTGCAGTGGAGGATCGCCTGGTCCATCGAGAGCCAGTTGGGCGCGGGCTGCTTGCCGGCCACGATGACGTTCACGTAGTTCCGGCTGCGGAGGCAGTGATCGGCCACCGAGAGGAGCGTGTTCGCGTCGGGCGGCAGGTAGACGCGGATCACGTCGGACTTCTTGTTGACGACATGGTCGATGAAGCCCGGATCCTGGTGGCTGAACCCGTTGTGGTCCTGGCGCCACACGAGTGAGCTGAGCAGGTAGTTGAGCGATGCGATGGGCTGGCGCCACGGGATGTCGCGGGTCACCTTGAGCCACTTCGCATGCTGGTTGAACATCGAGTCGACGATGTGGATGAAGGCTTCGTAGCAGTTGAAGACGCCGTGCCGGCCGGTGAGCAGGTAGCCCTCGAGCCAGCCCTGGCACTGGTGCTCGGACAGCATCTCCATCACCCGGCCGTCCGGGGAGAGGCCCTCGTCGGTGGGGACCAGCTCCGCCATCCAGGTGCGGTCGGTCACCTCCAGCACGGCGCCCAGCCGGTTCGACGCGGTCTCGTCCGGCCCGAAGACCCGGAAGGTCTCCATGTTCCTGGCCATCACGTCGCGCAGCCAGGTGCCCATCACGCGGGTCGCCTCGGCGATGGTCACGCCGGGCGCAGGGACATCCACCGCATACGAGCGGAAGTCGGGCAGGGCGAGGTCGCGCAGGAGGATGCCGCCGTTGGCGTGCGGGTTGGCGCTCATCCGCCGGTAGCTCTTGGGCGGCAGGTCCGCGAGCTCGGGGAGCAGGGCGCCGTCCGCGTCGAACAGCTCCTCGGGCTTGTAGCTGCGCATCCAGGTCTCGAGGATGTCCCGGTTCCGGGCGTTCTTCCGGACCTCGCTCATCGGCACCTGGTGCGAGCGCCAGTTGCCCTCGACCGGCTTGCCGTCGATCTCCTTGGGGCCGGTCCAGCCCTTGGGCGTCCGCAGCACGATCATCGGCCAAGCCGGACGCTCCACGACGCCGTCCTCGCGGGCCGCCTTCTGGATCGCGTGGATCTCGGTGACCACGGTGTCCAGGGTCGCCGCCATCTGCTGGTGGACACGCGCAGGATCGTCGCCCTCGACGAAGTACGGCTTGTAGCCGTAGCCCTCCATGAGCGCTGCCAACTCCTCCTTCGGGATCCGCGCGAGCACCGTGGGGTTCGCGATCTTGTAGCCGTTGAGATGGAGGATCGGCAGGACGGCGCCGTCGCGAGCGGGATCGATGAACTTGTTCGAATGCCAGCTGGTGGCCAGGGGTCCCGTCTCGGCCTCGCCGTCGCCCACGACCGCGCACACGACGAGGTCCGGGTTGTCGAACGCTGCGCCGTACGCGTGCGAGAGCGCATAGCCCAGCTCGCCGCCTTCGTGGATGGAGCCGGGGGTCTCGGGCGCCACGTGGCTCGGGATGCCGCCCGGGAACGAGAACTGGCGGAAGAGCTTGCGCAGACCCTCGGCATCGCGGGTGATGCTCGGGTAGACCTCGCTGTAGGTGCCCTCGAGGTACGCGTTGGCCACGATCCCGGGACCGCCGTGCCCGGGCCCGATGATGTAGATGGCATCGAGGTCCCAGTTCCGGATGACCCGGTTCATGTGGGCGTAGATGAAGTTCAGGCCCGGCGTGGTGCCCCAGTGGCCCAGGAGGCGCGGCTTCACGTGTTCCGGCAGCAGCGGCTCGCGCAGGAGTGGGTTGTCGAGCAGGTAGATCTGCCCTACCGAGAGGTAGTTGGCCGCGCGCCAGTAGGCGTCGATCCTGGCGAGGTCGCTGCTCGAGAGGGGCGTGGCGTCGGCGCCGATGGTGACGGCGGTCGCCAGGGTCGAGGGCTGGAGGGTCACGGGTCGATCCCTTGCGTACGGATTGGCACCAGTCTACGACCGCCCATTGACGCCAGATGACGGGCTGTCACCTCGTGTGCAGCGGGTCCTGGGCCATGGCCCGGCCTCCTCGTCTGGGGCGGCCATGCGCCCCGCCGCCTACGCCTCCGGTGCCTGCGCCCCGTCGCGACCGAGCCACGCCCCGAGCCCGCCGAGCACGCGGGCCGTCATGCCCCACACGTTGAGCCCGTCCACCGGGTACGCGGCGTACGTCAGGTCCCAGCCCCGGATCACGCGCCGTACCTGCACCAGCGGCGCGTCCGGGAGGAATGCCGCGACCGGCGGCTCAAGGATCGCCGCCACCTCGCTCACCTGGGCTGCCATCATCGGACGCCGCTCCGCCACCGCGACCACTGGTGTGACGGCGAAGTTGGACACGGGAACCCATTGGATCGACAGCGTGCCGAGCACCCGCACTCCCGCCTGCGCGGGGTCAAGGCCCACCTCCTCGGCCGCCTCGCGAAGCGAGGTGGCCACGATGTCCGCGTCATCGGGCTCGGCGCGGCCGCCCGGGAACGAGACCTCGCCCGAGTGGTGGCCGCCCCGATCGGCGCGCTCGGTGAGGACGAGGCGCGCAACCCCGTCGGCGTCCGGGTAGATCAGAACGAGGACCGCGGCCGGCCGGGCCGATGCGTCAGCCTCGCCCCAGGAGGGCCGCGGCCGTGGGGCGCCGGTCTCGGCGAAGACCGGGATCAGCGCCTCGGGGGCGTCGGGCAGGGGATCAGGCAGTATCTTCAGCCGCCGGACGGCCTCGTCGAACCGCATCAGGGCCGACCGTCAGCCGGTGGCGCCGGGCACGATGACGCTGAATCCCTCGCGCCGCGCGGCCTCAGCGAGGCGAACATCGCAGGTGACGAAGGGCACGGTCGCGGGATTTGCGTCGGCCATCAGAGTCGCCGCGGCGAGCTGGAGTGCATCGCCGGCGCGCAGTTGGTGGACGCGCAGCAACCTGTTCGCTGATCGACGCACCGTGGGCGCCGGTTGTACCTCCTGCCACGACGAGGCGAGTGTGTCCAAACGGGCCAGCGCGGCGGTCACTTCAATGCTCGTCAGCGATCCTGACCGTTCCAGCCGCGAGATGGCCGAGACGCACTCCGTCTCCGTTCCCCACCACGCCGCTACAGCCTCGTCCGTTGCCATGAGCTGAAGTGCGGCCTCGCTGGCCGGCTGGCCGGTCAGCAGGGGAACGATCGCGGAGCTGTCCCAGAACCTCACCGGCCGCTCCGGCGCTCTTCGAGAAGCGCATCGACCACCGAGACTCCCGAGGCCGGGATCGGAGGCAGCTTCAGGAAGCCGGGCGGAAGCTTGCCCGAACCCCGCTTGAGCAGGCCCATGCGCTCCAGGCGGCGCAGGTGGCCCTCGGGATCCGTCAGCGCGGTCACCGGCTCCAGCCGGGCCACGGGCACGCCGCGGTCCAGGATCACGATCGTCTCGCCGGCCTTCACCCGGTCGATCAGCGCGGAGAGCCCGTTCTTGACCTCGGTGATCGTCGCAGTCGTCATCTGGCTAGAATAGCCAGATCGATCCGGCGCAACAAGCCCTATTCCGGCGTCACAACCCCTGATCCTAGTTGACGAGGTCGCCACCGTCGCGCTTGGGCGTCGTTGCCTCCTCGAGCGGGGGCAGGTCGAACGCCGAGGGCCGGTCCTCCTCACCGCCCGCGCCGGCCGTCCGAGCGTCCCGCCGGATGCCCGCATCCGCGACCACCGTGGACGACGCGCTCGAGAACACCAGTGCCCCCGCCACCGGGTCCGCGTCCGCCAGCACCAGGTCGCCCGCCTTGAACGTCCCGCCGAGGAGCGCCCTCGCGAAGGGGTTCTCCACCAGCCGCTGGATCGTCCGCTTGAGCGGCCGCGCGCCGAAGGCGGCATCCGTGCCTTCCCGCACGATCAGCGCCCGGGCCGCCGGGGTCACCTCGAGGGCGAGCCCGTTGGCCGCGACCCGACCCTGCAGGTCGGCCAGGAGCAGGTCCACGATCGCGACGAGCTCCGCGTCGGTCAGCGCGTGGAACACGATGACCTCGTCGATCCGGTTGAGGAACTCCGGACGGAAGGCGCCACGCAGGTCGTCGGTGACCCGGCGCTTCATCGACGCGTAGTCCTCGCCGCCGGGGCGGCCGGCGAAGGCCATGATCTGCTGCGATCCGATGTTGGAGGTCATGATCACGACGGTGTTCTTGAAGTCCACCGTCCGCCCCTGCGAGTCGGTCAGGCGGCCGTCGTCGAGGACCTGGAGCAGGACGTTGAACACGTCCGGGTGCGCCTTCTCGATCTCGTCGAGCAGGATCACCTGGTATGGCCGCCGCCGGACGGCCTCGGTCAGCTGGCCGCCCTCCTCGTAGCCGACGTAGCCCGGAGGCGCCCCGACCAGACGGGAGACCGCGAACTTCTCCATGTACTCGGACATGTCGATGCGCACCATCGCCTGCTCGTCGTCGAACAGGAACTGGGCCAGCGCCCGCGCGAGCTCGGTCTTGCCGACGCCGGTGGGCCCGAGGAACAGGAACGACCCGATGGGCCGGCGCGGGTCCTTGAGTCCGGCGCGCGCGCGTCGGACGGCGTCGGACACGGCCTCGATGGCCTCGTCCTGGCCGATGACCCGGGCGTGGAGCCGCTCCTCCATGTGGACGAGCTTCTCCAGCTCGCCCTCCATCAGGCGGGTGACCGGGATGCCCGTCCAGGCGCCCACGATCTCGGCGATGTCGTCGGCCGAGACCTCCTCCTTGAGCAGCGCACCGGGACCCTGGAGCGCGGCGATGGCCGCTTCCTGGGTCGCCTGGCGATCGGCCAGCTCGCGGGCCTTGCCGTACTTGAGCTCGGCGGCGGTGCCGTAGTCCGCCTCGCGCTCGGCCTGCTCGATGCGGACAGCTAGCTGTTCGATCTCGGACTTGGTCTCGCGCAGCGCACCGATCGCGGACTTCTCCGCCTCCCAGCGCTGCTTCATGCCGCCGGCCTCCTCGGCCAGCTCGGCGAGCTCGCGCTCCAGGGCGTCGAGGCGCGCCTTCGACGCGTCGTCGGTCTCCTTGCGCAGCGCCTCGCGCTCGATCTCCAGCTGGATCCGCCGGCGCTCCAGCTCGTCGAGCGCCACCGGCATGGAATCGATCTCCATCCGGAGCCGGCTCGCGGCCTCGTCCACCAGGTCGATCGCCTTGTCCGGCAGGAAGCGCTCGGTGATGTAGCGGTTGGACAGCGTGGCCGCCGCCACCAGCGCGGAGTCCGTGATCCGGACGCCGTGGTGCACCTCGTACCGCTCGCGGAGGCCGCGCAGGATCGAGATGGTCTCCTCGACCGTCGGCTGGTCCACCATCACCGGCTGGAAGCGCCGCTCGAGCGCCGCGTCCTTCTCGATGTGCTTGCGGTACTCGTCGAGCGTGGTCGCGCCGATGGTGTGGAGCTCCCCGCGCGCGAGCATCGGCTTGAGCAGGTTGGACGCGTCCATCGCGCCTTCGGCCGCGCCGGCCCCCACGACGGTGTGGAGCTCGTCGATGAACAGGATCACCCGCCCCTCGGCGTCCTTGATCTCCTTGAGGACGGCCTTGAGACGCTCCTCGAACTCGCCGCGGAACTTGGCGCCCGCGATGAGCGCGCCGAGGTCCAGCGAGACGACCTTCTTGTCCTTCAGGGTCTCGGGGACGTCGCCACGCACGATGCGCTGGGCGAGGCCTTCGGCGATGGCGGTCTTGCCGACGCCGGGCTCGCCAATCAGCACGGGGTTGTTCTTGGTGCGCCGGCTCAGGACCTGGATGACGCGCCGGATCTCCTCGTCCCGCCCGATCACCGGGTCCAGCTTGCCGGCGCGCGCCTCGGTGGTGAGGTCGCGACCGTACTTCTCGAGCGCCTGGTAGGTGCTCTCGGGGGTGGCGGTGGTCACGCGCTGGCCGCCGCGGACACCCTGGAGCGCGGTGAGGA
The DNA here is from genome assembly GCA_963748625.1 of uncultured Chloroflexia bacterium. GTDB lineage: Bacteria > Chloroflexota > Limnocylindria > Limnocylindrales > CSP1-4 > CAIXZV01. The sequence goes on from CAVVJT010000007.1 coordinate 1,221,613, forward strand.
TCTGCTCCTTGCCCGCGCCGTGCCGCTCGAGCAGCTTCTGGGTGTCGCCGCCCACCTCGGCCGCGCCGATGAGCAGGTGCTCGGTGGAGGTGTACTCGTCGCCGAGGCGGCGAGCCTCCTCCTGGGCGCGGTCGATGATGCGCTTGGCGCGCGGATCCAGCGCGAGGTTGCCGCCCTGGATGCGGGCCCGGCGCGTGAGGGTGGCGGCGAGCTCGCCACGGAACGCGGCCAGGTCCACGCCCAGGCGCCGGAGCGTCTCGGCGGGGATGCCGTCGTCGGGCTCGACGAGGGCAGCGAGCAGGTGCTCCGCGTCGAGCGTGGGGCTCTGCATCCGCTCCGCGAGCGACTGGGCGTTGACGATGGCCTCCTGGGCCTTCTCGGTGAAGCGATCGAGTTGCATGGTCAGGTCTCGGGTATAGGGTGCGATGCGGCAGGCTCAGCCGGCCGCGCGTGGATCGGGCTGGGCGACCAGGTCAAGGAAGGCGGTCGCCGCCTCCTTCGCCGGATCGTCGAGGGGGGCGGGGAGCACGACGCGGACCTTCACGTACAGGTCGCCGGTGCCCTCCGCCTTGAAGCGGGGCATGCCCTGCCCCTTGAGGCGGATGGTCTTGCCGCCCTGTGTCCCGGCCGGGATCGTCAGGAGCAGGCGGCCCTTGAGCGTGGCGACGGGGACCTCGCCCCCCAGAAGCGCCTCGCGCAGCGTGACCGGGAGCTCGCGCTCCAAGTCCGCGCCCCGGCGCGTGAACACGTCGTGCGGGCGCACGCGCACGCTGACCACGACGTCCCTGCCGCCCGGCCCTTTGCCGGACAGGCGGATGCGGGTGCCGGTGTCCGCTCCGCGTGGGATCTGGACCTCGAAGCGCTTGCCTTCGACGTCGACCACGCGGCTGGTGCCGTGGAACGCCTCCTCAAGCGAGAGGTCGGCGGGGGCCTCGACCTCACCCTTGGCGCGCCGGGACTGGTGCTGACGGCCGGTCGAGCCGTCGCTGTCGCTCCCGGACGAGCCCGCGTTCCGGCCCATGCCCCCGAGGATGTCGGAGAACGATGCCGAGCGGCGCGATGTGCGCCCCCCTGTGGCCGGGCGCGATCCGGTCGCCGCGCCGGCCGCGCCGGTCGCGGCGCCGTCGAAGAACATGCGGAAGAAGTCCGAGAAGTCAGGATCGCCGCCGACCCCGCCCCCCGACGTCCGGTACTCGAAGCGGGAGCCTCCGGGTCCGCCGCCGGTGCCACCCGCCGCCCCGAACCCGCCGAAGCCCGCAAACGGACCGCCCGGTCCGAAGGGATCGGCGCCGCCCCGTCCACCGCCTGTGCGCTGGTACTGGTCCCAGTTCGCGCCCAGGGCGTCGTACTGCTTGCGCTTGTCCGGATCGGACAGGACGGCATTCGCCTCGTTGAGGTCCTTGAACCGCTTCTCGGCGGACTTGTCGCCGGGGTTCCGGTCCGGATGGTGCTCGCGCGCGAGCTTGCGGAACGCCTTCTTGATGTCGGCCTGACTGGCCGACCTCGGCACTCCGAGGATCGCGTAGTAGTCGCGGTACTCCATCCTCAGTCCCCCAACCCCTGGAGGGACCGGCCCGTCGTCCGGACCGGCTCCCCCACGGGACCCGGGTTGCCCCTAGTGGCTCTCCACCACGACCTGCGGCTGGTCGGCCGGAGGGAAGGTGGTGCGTCTCACCCGCGACTCGGGCTCAGGCTTGGGGAGGTCGCCTCCACCCTCGACGATCGTCGGCGGGACGGCCTTGAGGGGCTTGGGGCGACGCCGGAGCGCCGCCTCGAGGACCTGGTCCATGCTCTCGGCCAGGACGAGCTTGACCTGCTTGCGGATTTCCTCGGGGATGTCCCGCAGGTCCTTCTCGTTCTTCTTGGGCAGGATCACCATGCCCGCGCCCGCGAGGTGGGCGGCGAGAATCTTGGACTTGAGGCCGCCGATCGGCAGGACGCGACCGCGCAGGGTGATCTCACCCGTCATCGCGACGTCCTTCCGGACCGGGATGCCGGTGAGCGCCGAGACCATCGCGGTGGCCATCGTCACCCCAGCCGACGGCCCATCCTTGGGGGTGGCGCCGGCCGGGACGTGGATGTGGAGGGTGTGCTTCTCGAACACGTCGCGGGCGATGCCGAGCTCACTCGCGTGGGACCGGATCCAGGACAAGGCCGCACGCGCCGACTCGCGCATGACGTCACCCAGCTGGCCGGTGAGGATGAAGTCCTCCTTGCCCTCCATCAGGGTGACCTCGATGGCCACGACGTCGCCGCCGACCTCGGTTACGACCAGGCCGATCGCCGACCCAGTCTGGTCCTCGGACTCCAGCTCGCCGTACTCGTAGCGCGGCGGGCCGAGGTACTGCTCGAGCTTCTTGACATCCACGATGGTCTTGCGCTTGCGACCCTCGGCCACGGAGCGCGCGACCTTGCGCATGACGCTGGCGAGCTCGCGCTCGAGGTTCCGGACACCAGCCTCGTGGGTGTAGGCCTGGACGAGCTCCGTGAGCACCTCGTCCGTGATCTCGACGTGCTTGGCCGTGAGACCGTGGTTCTCCATCTGCTTGGGGACCAGGAACCGACGCGCGATCTGCGCCTTCTCCTGCTGGGTGTAGCCCGGCAGGGCGATGACCTCCATCCGGTCGCGCAGGGCTGCCGGGATCGGATCCAGGAGATTGGCGGTGGCGACGAACAGGACCTTGCGGAGGTCGAAGGGGACCTCGAGGTAGTTGTCCTGGAAGCTGAAGTTCTGCTCCGGGTCCAGCACCTCGAGCAGCGCGGAGCTCGGGTCGCCCCGGAAGTCCATGCCGATCTTGTCGACCTCGTCGAGCATGAACACGGGGTTGTTGGTGCCGGCCGTCTTGATGCTCTGGATGATCCGTCCGGGCAGCGCGCCGATGTAGGTGCGCCGGTGGCCGCGGATCTCGGCCTCGTCGTGGATGCCGCCCAGGCTCATGCGGGTGAACTTGCGGCCCATCGCCCGCGCGATGCTCTTGCCGAGACTCGTCTTGCCGACGCCCGGAGGGCCCACGAACAGCAGGATTGGCGAGCGGATGGTGTCCGCCAGGCTGCGCACCGCGAGGTACTCGAGGATGCGCTCCTTGACCTTCTCCAGGCCGTAGTGATCCTCGTCGAGGATCACCGCCGCCTCCCTGATGTCCAGGCGATCGTCCGTGGAGGTGGTCCAGGGCAGGCTGACAAGCCAGTCCACGTAGGTCCGGATCACGCCGACCTCGGGCGAGGCGGACGGGATCCGGCTCATCCGGTCGATCTCCTTGGTGGCCCGCGCGCGGACCTCCTCGGGCATGCCGGACTGCTCCACCTTCTCGCGCAGCTCGTTGATCTCGGCCTGCTGCGGGTCGTCCTCGCCCAGCTCGCGCTGGATGGCCTTGAGCTGCTCGCGGAGGATGTACTCGCGCTGGGTCTTGTCCATCTCGGACTTGACCTCGCTCTGGATCTTCCCCTTCAGCTCGAGGATCTCGATCTGGCGGGCGAGGAAGCCCGACACGAGCTTGAGGCGCTGCTCGACATCGAACGTCTCGAGGAGCTCCTGGCGCTGCTCGGTGGACATGTCCGGGCTGTAGGCCACCATGTCGGCGAGGAGGCCGGGCTCGGTGATGTTGCGGGCGGCGACGGCAGCCTCGGGCGGCACGGGCGCACCGTTGGCGACGTACTGCTCGATCTGGGCCTGGACGCTGCGGATCAGCGCCTGGGCCTCAACGCCCTCCGGCGTGGTGTCCGGGACCTCCTCGACCAGCGCCCGCAGATACGGCTGGGTGTGGCTGAAGCCGTGGATGCGGATGCGGCCCTGGCCCTGGACGATGGCGCGGACCGTGCCGTCCTGGAGCTGCACCACCTGGGCGATCTTGGCGATCGTGCCCACGCTGTAGAGCTCGGAAGGGTCGTTGATGTCCTCCTGCTCGGCCGTGCGCTGGGTCACGAGGGCGATCGGACCGCCGGACTCGGTGGCCGCGTTGAGCGCGGCGACGCTCTTCTCGCGGCCCACCTGGAGCGGCACGATCATCTCGGGGAAGATGACGGTCTCGCGGAGGGCGACCAGCGGCAGCTCACGGAGCTCCGCGGGTTCGGGCGCCTGCTCTTCGGTTGTCTTCGGCGTTCGCTTCGCCATTCGGGTTCTCCCTGGTGGTGGGCCGACCCTGGGGCCGGCGGACGGTTCGGTGTGAGCTGGGTGGATGGGGACGCTACGGGGTCTGGTCCGAACCGTCGTCCGGCCTGGGACCCGGGGGGGCAGGGGTTCGACCCGCCGCACGGCCTGCGCCGCTGGGCTGGTCCTCCCCCCTGTCACGGGTCCCTTCGTCGTAGAGGGCCTCGAGGATCCTTTTGCCAAGGCGTTCCTCGAGCTCGAACAGGGTGCGAACCCCGGCGAGGTTCACGCCGCGGTCACGGGTGAGGTGCCGGATCCACAGGATCCGGCGGATGTCCTCCTCCGAGTAGAGGCGGATGTTGGTGGGTGTGCGTGCCGGACAGACCAGGCCCTCGTCCTCGTAGATCCGCAACGTCCTCGGGTGGGCGGACACGAGGGTCGCGGCCACGCTGATGACGTAGACGGGTCGAGTGGGGTCCCGGTCAGGCCGGCGCGCAGCCGACATGTCAGGCAGAGGGGGTTGCGGTGGCGGGCGCCGTGGACTCGAGGGTCTTCGCCTCGCCGGTGCTCACGGGCTGGATCCGGATCTGGCGCGGCTTCACCTGCTCTGCCCTCGGCAGGCGCAGGCGCAGGACGCCGTTCTCGAACGTCGCCTCGGTCTTGTCCGGCTCCAGGCCGGTCGGCAGGGTCACGGTCCGCATCACGGAACCGCGGCTGATCTCCCGGACGACCCAGCCGGCCCGCTCATCCGTCTCCTCCGAGCGGTCCTCGGCACGGATGGTGAGGGTGCCGTTCTCCACGGTGATGTCCACGTCCTCGGGCTTGAAGCCCGGGAGGGAGGCGGTCACGAGGAGGGCGTCCTTGGTGGTTCGGACATCGAGCGGGATGCGCGCGTCGCCGGCGCTCCCGTAGGCCGCGTACGGCCGGAACACGGTGTCATCGAAGAGGCGGTCCATCGCCTGGCGAAGCGTCACGAGCTCGCTGAAGGGCGACGGGCGACGGGTCATCGTCATCGGGTCGATCCTCCTGCATCCTGCCGGCGGGGACGCCGCCGGCACGGGTGGGATTGGGTTGAGGGTTGCCTTCGCGAACGATAGAACCATGACAATGACATTGTCAAGTCTTCTGCGCCTGGAGCAGGTTGAGATCCTGTCCGCACCCCGCCCGTGGCCCGCGCAGGAAAGCCCGCGCAGCTTCCGCCGACTCCGCTGGGAGTCACCATGGCACGGTCCGTGCGGCGAGCGTGCAACTACATCGAGGTCGCTGCACGGTTCGTGCACAAGGCGTCGATCCTTGACTCGAGCCGGAGTCAGGGGTCCCAAGGGCGACGTTCCAGCCCCCGGGCCCAGCCCACTGGCCCAGCCCCCGGACCCCGGAGGCGCCCCGGACCCCGCCCACGACGCGCGAGCGATCGAGGCTAGATCTCGACGGGCTCTCCGATGAGCTGCAAGCGCAGCTCCGCCTCGCAGTCGGGCCGCCCGATCGCGATCACCTTGTCGCCCTCGGCAAGCACCACGTTCCCGGTCAGGGGACGCGGCTCGCCGTTGCGGATGACACCGAACATCGAGCAGCCCGCGGGCACCGGGATGTCCAGCGCGAGCTTGCCGATGGCCGGCGAACCCGGCTGCAGGTGCGCCTCGATGATCTCGAGCTCGCCCACGCCCAGGGCCGCGAGGTGCAGCAGCTCGTGCACCGGGATGTCCTGCTCGATGGAGCCCAGGATCATCCGGGTGGGCGAGATGATCTCGTCCACGCCCAGGTGCCGGAACAGCTGCTCGTTCTTGGGGTTGTTGACGCGGGCGATCGTCCGGGGAACGTCGAAGTGGTGCTTCGCCATCTGGCAGATGACGAGGTTGTCCTCGTCATCGCCGGTGACCGCGGCCACGATGTCCGCGCGGTTGGCCCCGGCCTCCTGGAGGTACTTGCCCTCGCAGCCGTCCTGGCCGATGACCACCGACCCGATCTCGTCAGCGATCTGCTCCGCCCGCCTGCGGTCCTTCTCCATGAGGGCCACCTCGTGGCCCGATGCGATCAGCTCCTTGGTCAGGTAGTAGCCCACCTTCCCGCCGCCGACGACAAGCACGAACATGGGTCTACTCCTCCGAGTCGCCGTCGTGGGCGTGGGCCGTCGGCGGGTAGATGCCCGGCCGGTCGCCCGTCGCCTGGCCGAGGAAGCCCAGGACGGCCGACATCATCAGGTTCGTCCGGCACAGGGCGGCGACGCCCAGGTGGGCGTAGGCCTCGGCGCGGACCGGATCGTTGATCTTGGCGATGACACGCTTCGCGCCCAGCGCCTCCTGGCCCAGCTGTGCGGCCATGACGTTGCGGTTGTCGCCCTCGGTGGCCGTGAGGAACAGGTCGGCGTCCGTCGCACCAGCTCGACGCAGGGTGTCCTCGTCGGTACCGTCGCCACGTAGCGCGGTGCCGCCGAAGGCCGCCGGCAGCCGGTCGAAGGCGGACGCGGAGAGGTCAAGGATCAGGACCTGCCAGCCGGCCCGGTCCAGGTCGTCGGCCAAGCCGGCCCCGACGCGACCACAGCCGACGATGACGGCTTTCATGCTTGCTCCTCGGGCATCGCCTCGCGGACGACCCAGACGCCGCAGGGGGCGTTCTTCAGGATGTACGGGATGGTCCGGCCCACGGCGAACTCGCCGCCGAAACGGCGGCGGAACGGCAGGCCGCAGATGATGAGGTCCGCCCCCCGCTCGGTCGCCTCGTCCACGATCGCTGCGCCGACGTCACGCGCCTGCAGCAGGACGGTCTCGAGCTGGTACTTGGATGCCTCAGCGGTTGTCTCGGCAATGTCGAGGACCCGCTGCGCCTGCTCGTCATGGCCGGCAATGTCCGCATCCAGGGGATGCGTCCAGTCGATCTCCACCACGTGCACACCGACGAGCTCGGCATGGCCCTGGCGGGCGAGGTCCGCGGCGAGTGCCACGATCGGCCGGTCCGTCCGGCCACCGGACAGTGCTACGACAGCACGCCGGAATTGCGGTGCCGACGAGTCGGCCACGATGCTCAGGAGCCTCCAGGATCAGGCGACGACCCGGGCCTCTGGGGCGCTCCCGGACGTGTCGTCGCGACGGGTCACGATACCACCGGGTCGTGATGACCACCCCTACGGTTCGGTCGACTCCGCAGGGCTACTGGTCCCGATCTCCACGGGACCCGGTGCCTGGACCGCCCGCCGGAGTCCCGCCATTCGGCCCCATCCCACTGCCCGCGACGGCCACGGCAGGCTCATGCTGCTCGCTCCGCCGGTACGGCACGTCCGCGATGACGGTGTGCTCCCGTCCGACGAGCGATGCCTTCAGGCGCTTCGCCGTCTGGTTGTAGAGCACCCGGTCCCACCAGCGACGCGCCACGTATTCGGGCAGCACCACGATCGTGGTCGGGGCCTCCCTGTCGGGCGGCCATGCCCGCTCGAGGACGTCGAGGTACGTGATCACCGGGCCCACGAGCGCGCGATAGGGAGACTCCACCACCACCAGTGGCACGCCCGGCAGCTGGCGCTCCCAGCGCTCGCGGAGCTTGTCAGCCTCCTCGATCTCGGTGGTGACGAAGACCGCCTGCAGCAGTGACGGGTCACTTGCGAGCGACTTGCCGAACATGACCGCCTGCACGACCGAGCGGTTGATCCCGTTCACCGGAATGACGACTCGCTGCTCTCGATGGGGCCGGTCGAACACCAGTTCGTCGTCCACCTCCAGCTCGATGGACTGGGCGTCGTACTGGCGCCGGATGAACAGCATCCCGCCGATCAGGGTGGGGATCAGCACCACCACCAGCCACGCGCCGGACGTGAACTTGACGGACGTCACGACGATTGCGATGACGAGCGTGAGGAAGGCGCCGATCGCGTTGATCGTCAGCCGGTATTTCCAGCCCTGGTCCTTGGTGGTCAGCCAGTGCTTGACCATGCCGGACTGCGCGATCGTGAAGTCGATGAACACGCCCACCGCATACAGCGGGATCAGGGCGTGGGTGGAGCCGCCGCCGGCGATGACCACGAGGGCGGCCACGGTGCCCAGCAGGATGATGCCGGTGGAGTAGGCGAGCCGGTCGCCGCGGAACGCGAACTGGCGGGGCACGAAGCCGTCCTCGGCGAGGACGGCGGCCAGGCGCGGGAACGCGGCGAAGGAGGTGTTGGCGGCCAGGAACAGCAGCAGCGCGGTGAACGCCTGGAACAGGTAGAAGCCGATCGTGTCGCCGTAGACGTGGTTGGCGATCTGGGCGATGACCGTCTGGCCGTGCGACGGCAGGATGTGGAAGCTCGAGGCCAGGAACGTGATCCCGATGAACAGGGCGGCGAGGATGGCGGCCATCGCCATCAGCGTCCGAGCGGCGTTGCGGGACTCGGGCGGCTGGAACGCGGGCACTCCTGTCGCGATCGCCTCGGTGCCGGTGAGGGCGACGGCGCCCGACGCGAAGGCCCGGATCAGGATCAGGAACGTGACGTCGGTGGCGGTCTGGCTCATGGCCGCGATGACCTCTTCCGACGGGGCCGGGCCCGTGTCGCCCATGAACAGGATGCGGAAGGTGCCCATGCCGATCATCAGGAAGGCTGAGCCCAGGAACAGGTAGGTGGGGATCGCGAAGATGTTCCCCGCCTCCCGCAGGCCGCGCAGGTTGCCCAGCGTGATCAGGCCGATCGCGGTCACGCCGATCACGACCTTCCAGTCGTAGAGCGCAGGCACGGCCGACGCGATCTGCTCCACCGCGGACGAGGTGGAGACCGCCACCGTGAGGGTGTAGTCGATCAGCAGCGCGGACGCGGCGATGAGCGATGCCATGCGGCCGAAGTTCGCCTTTGACACCGAGTAGGAGCCGCCGCCCGTGGGGTAGGCGTAGCAGACCTGGCGGTAGCTGAAGGCGACGATCGCGAGCAGGATCGCGATCGCGATCGCCACCTCGATCGAGAAGAAGAACGCGGCCCCGCCGACCCCCGCGGCGATGAATGCCAGCAGGATCTCCTCGGTTGCGTACGCCGAGGATGAGATCGCGTCCGAGCTGAAGATCGCGAGGGCCTTCTTCTTGGACAGGCGCTCCCCGAGCTCCTCCTCGTTGGCCAGCGGCCGTCCCAGCAGCGTGTGCTTGAGCCGCATCGTGAAGCGGCCGGTGGAGGTGGTGGGGGCGTTGGCGGCGGCCTTGGCCGTGAGCTGGCCCGGCCCGGTGTAGCGGAAGTAGGGCGAGTGGTGGCGCTCCACGCGGACGCGCTTGTCGCCGGGCTTGCGACCCTGGACTGGACGCCTGCCTCCGATCATCGGCTCACAGTCCGTACGCCAGGCGCGCCACCAGGCGCTCCGGCAGCTCGAGGCCGCTCATGCGTGCCTGGACCGCCGCGATGTCGTAGGACGTGCGACGCCATGTGGCCTCCCCGGCCTCCGTGTCGAGCAGCATCCATGACGCGGTCGGGATGCCATCCCGCGGCTGGCCGACGCTGCCCGGGTTGAGGAGCACCCGGCGGCCCTCGTCGAACCCGACCTTGGAGCCCGACCCGGGGCTCATCGTCTCGAGGCGCCCGTCCTCCTCGATGTAGGCGATCGGGAGATGTGTGTGGCCGTGCAGGCCGTGCGGCGTGTCCATGGCCGCCATCCCGGCCCGGGCGACAGGTGTGGACGTGACGTACTCCCAGATCGGATCGCGCGGGCTGCCGTGGACGAGCGTGAACCCCTCGCGTTCGAGTCGTTCGGGCAAGGCGGTCAGCCAGGCCTTCGTCTCGTCCCCGATGTGCTCGCGCGTCCAGATCATGGCATTGCGTGCATCCACGTTGAAGTAGTCGATCTCGCGGCCGCCGATCGCGGCGGCGTCATGGTTGCCCCGCACCCCGATCGCACCGATCTCGCGCAGCCGGGCGACCACACCGTCGGGATCGGGACCGTAGCCCACGACGTCGCCCAACTGCCAGACCTCATCCACGGACGGGACCTCGGCGAGGACGGCGTCGAGCGCCACGAGGTTCGCGTGGATGTCGGAGAAGACCGCGACACGCATTCCGGCAGGGTAGCGCGGCGGCGCGCCCCGTGGAGGGTCAAGCGTCTCGCGGATGCCGTCGGCGGTCCTACAGCGGGTGGCGCTTGCGCTCGGCCGGATCGCGCGGGAACCGGGCATCGACGGGCCCGCCGCGTGGCACCACGATCAACCGGTGGGCCTCGAGGCCGGGGATCGTGACGGGCACCACCTCCACCGGTCCCGCCGCCAGCGCCCGGAGCGCGCCTTCTGCCGCGGCGATCTCGTCGTCCACGGGCGCCCGCTTCCAGGCGACGAGGACGCCGCCTGGGGCGACGAGGGGCAGGGCGATCTCCACGAGCTCCGCCAGCGAGGACACTGCCCGCGCGGTGACGACGGGCCAGGCACCCCGGTCGCGCCGGTCTCGCGCGAGGACCTCGGAGCGGACCGTCTCGGCGGCCACGCGCCGCTCGAGGCCGGTCGCCTCGATCACGGTCTGGAGGAACCGCACCTTCTTGCCCACCGAGTCCACCAGGAGCGCCCGGTCCGAGCCCAGCGCGACGGCCAGGGGAAGGCCTGGGAAGCCCCCGCCCGAGCCGATGTCGAGCAGCCGGCTCACGCCCCGTGTCCGCAGGAGCGGGAGGGCGGAAAGGCTGTCGAGGACGTGCAGCCGGGCGACATCGGCCGGCTCCCGGATCGCGGTGAGGTTGATCGCGTCCGTCCAGGCGAGGAGGAACCGGACGTGGGCGTCGATGGTCGCGCGGGCGCCCGGATCCAGCTCCGCGCCGAGCGCGCGAAGACCGGCGTCGACGATCTCGTCGTACGCGTCGGGGAGCTGGGGCAGGTCCAGAACGCGCGTCGGGAGCGGACCTCTCGGCCGGTCCAGGGGCACCCTCCTCTGGGTAGGCACTCGGAACCGTCCGGGAGCCGCTCCCGGCGTCGTTCATGCACGACGGCCGGCGTCGACCCGGTTGTGCACCACCCGGTCGGTTCCGGTCCGGGTTTCCCCGTGACCCCTCGCGGATGGTGCTTCCCGATGCGCGCGTGCTGCGTGCGGAGTGCGGAATTTAGGCTCGCACACCGGAGGCGTCAAGGGGAGTTGTCCACGATTCGCGCCCCGGTGGACGATCGCTGTGGATAACCGGGCGCCGGTCACCCGGGCCGCCAAGCCGCGGTCGCCAGGCCGCCGCTGTGAGCGCCGTTCCGGCACACCGTGCGGTCCCGTCGTCGATTGCTCGGCCAGCCCGCAGGATGTGGGCCATCCGGGTGGGCCAAAGGCACAGACTGCGCAACGTTCGAGCATCCAACGACGTGGGCGCCCGGTGTGCGCGATGGATGCACGCGAGCGGGTCAAGTCCCAGCGCGTGGGGTGAGCAGGGATTGGCTACATCAGGCCGGCCGCGTCAGCCGGTGTTCTTGGTTCCCCGCACCGGTCGACCCAGGGTCCGGCGGACCACGTCCACCACCTCGTCCACGTACCTGTCGGCCTCGCCTCGCTCGGCGGCCGTGCGCACGCAGCCCTGGACGTGGTCCTCGAGGATCATGATCGACACCGCATCGATCGCCGCACGGAGCGCCGCGGTCTGCTGGAGGATGTCCACGCAGTACTCCTCGCGCTCGATCATCCGCGCGATGCCGCGGACCTGGCCCTCGATCCGGCTCAGGCGCCGGACGAGCTGCGCCTTGTCCTTGCTGTAGCTGTGGCGGAACGAGGCATTCGCACCGTGGCCCGCATGGGCGCCGTCATGCGCGGAAGCGGGCCGGGAGGGCGTTTCAGGCATGTCCCGATGATACCCCATGGGGGTATCCGATTCCGGGGCGGTCGCCGGGGTGTCCGGGAGGCCATCCTTCGGTAGACTCAGGGTCGATGAACCACCTCGGATTCCGGGCACGCCACGAATGGGCAGGCGACTCCCGGCCGGGTGCCGCGTGAGCGCCGCACCGGTGCTGGCACGCCCCGCCTTCGCCCACGCGAGCGAGGCCGAGCTCGCCCGGATCCTTGACTACTACCAGGTCCGCTGGGAGTACGAGCCGGACACCTTCCCGATCGGCTGGAGCCTGGCCGGGGAGGTGGTGGAGAGCTTCTCCCCCGACTTCTACCTGCCGGACATGGACCTGTACGTGGAGCTGACCACGCTCAAGCAGAAGCTGGTCCGCAAGAAGAACCGCAAGCTGCGCCGCCTGCGCGAGCTCTACCCGGATATCCGCATCAAGCTCTTCTATGCGCGCGACTTCCGCATGCTGCTGCTCAAGTTCGGCCGGCTCGCGCTGCACGACGAGCTCTCGGGGACCGTCGGCCAGGCGACGCCGCCGCGCCCGGCGGACATGATCGTCACCGAGGCGGGCGAGCATGCCGCGGAGCTCGTGGCGCTCGCGCTCGGGCCGAGCCCGGCCGCCGCCGGGCCGGTCCCGGCCGCCGACGCCGTGGTGGCTGCCGCCGACGCCGTGGTGGCTGCTGCCGTGATCGCCGCCGGTCCCGCCATCCCGGCCGTGGACACCGTCCACCAGGTCGACGGGGAGCCCGGCACCCCGCACATGCCTGCCGGGCAGGGGCGCGGCCGTCGTCGTGGACGTCGCCGTCGCCGCGAGGCCGCGGCGCTGACCCTCGCCCCCGCTTCGGCGGATGGGGCCGGCATATGAGCCCGGTCGCCGTGCGCTCCGGCGCCGGACAGGCGATCATCGACCTGCACCCCGTCCCTCCGGAGGCAGTACCAGTCCCGTCATGAGCTCATCACCCGACATGCTCGCCGACATCGGTGACGTCCTCCTCAGCGAGGAGGCCATCGCCAAGCGCGTCCAGGAGTTGGGCGCCCAGATCGCGCAGGACTACGCCGGCCGCACCCTGACGCTCGTGAGCGTGCTCAAGGGCTCGCTGCCGTTCATGGCGGACCTGATGCGCCAGATCCCGCTGCCCCTCCGGATCGACCTGATGGAGGTCAGCTCGTACGGAGGGACCGCCACCGAGTCGTCAGGCCTGGTCCGGATCATCAAGGACCTGTCCAAGAGCATCGACGGTGAGGACGTGCTCCTGGTCGAGGACATCATCGACACCGGGCTCACCCTCAACTACCTCGTCCGGTACCTGAAGGGCAAGAACCCCAACTCGCTGAAGATCTGCACCCTGCTCGACAAGCCGGCCCGCCGCCTCGTCGAAATCCCGGTGGACTACCAGGGCTTCGAGATCCCGGACCAGTTCGTGGTCGGCTACGGCCTCGACTACGGCGAGCTCTACCGGAACCTGCGCTTCGTGGGCGTGCTGCGTCCCGAGGTCTACGGGGCCGCCGACTGATGCACCGCCGCTCGCTGGGTCATGGGCGGCGGCTCGCCGCGATCGGGGCGCTCGTGCTGATCGTGGGCTGCCTGCTGCCGTGGTTCACCGTGGGCGGCGATGGTGGCCTGCCGCCGCAATCGTTCCGCTCGGTGGACTACCTGCCGGGCGTGATCGCGTTCCTGGCGGGTCTCGCGACCCTGGCCCTGGTGATCCTGCCGTTTGCGATGGGCCCCCGTCCCTCCGGGCTGGACCGCGGCCTTGTCTTCGGCATCCTCGCGGTCGCCGCGCTGCTCGGGGTCACGGTATGGCTTCCGGTCGCGCTGGCAGCCCCGCAGGGCCTGCTCCCTGATCGGGCGTACGGGTTCTGGATCTCCCTGGTGGGCGCGATCATCATGTGCCGCGCCGCGTACGACATCGGGCGGGAGGCGCGTCCTCACTGAGAGGCCCGCCCACGTGCAGGGCTTTCGCCGGCGCGCAGCGGCCGGTCACACTGTGCGCTCCTTGGCGCGCACCGGCCAGTCACCCTGTGCGCTCCTGGCGCGGTGTGAGCGGCTGACGCGCAGGGAATGCTCCCAGCAGCCCCTTCCAGCGCCCGAGCTGCGCACGTGGTGCTCACCCAGCGCTGCGACTGCCGGGTGTGGCTGGCCCGTGAGCACCGCCTCGGCCCTGCCTCCGGCCGCCTGATGGCCGCCTCGGCACCGCCTCCGGCCGCCTCGTCAGCCCGGGGGCCACGGTCACGGCGTCGTTGTGGGCGGCTCCCCTCCGTCCGTCTCCGCATCCCGATGCGACCTGACCACCTCGATGCCGAGATAGCGCTCGAAGGAGCCACCGGGAGCCACTAGCCGGATCACGTAGCGGCCGGGGGCCCACGGCGGGCGTCGCCCCACGGATTGTGGAATCGGGAGCCAGAGCTCGCCGAGGGCATCGGGCGCCGCGGGCTCCAGGCGGTCGAACGCGATGGCGCGCGGCCCGTCGGGTCCGATGCGGTACAGGGTTCCCACGGTGGCCAGCGGTGGCCGTTCCGATCCGGTCACGGGAGCGCACCACCCGAGCGCCGTCACCGTCGAGGTGACGACCGAGACGAAGGGGATGGCCGGATCGCCGGGACCGGAGGCGATCACCGCGTCGGCGGCCGACCAGACGCGGGCTGTCCGGCCGCCCCAGTCCTGGACCGTGGCGAGGCGCCATGTCCGCGGGTAGGCGCAGGTGGACTCGGCGACCGCCCATGCCGGTGTGGTTGGCCTCGTGGTCGCGGCACCGCTCGCGGCCGGCCGGGTGGCTCCCGCATCACCCGCAATCCCCTGGGTGGGTCCGGCCTGCGGCTCGGGCATCCCGCCTCCCGGCGCCAGCCAGTCCCAAGGCCGGACGACGCCAACGAGAAAGGCCGCCGCAACGAGGAGGAAGACCAGCACGGGTCCCGGTCCCTTGCGCCCGAGGCGCTCGGTTGCGGGGAGCACGACGCGCTCGTCGTGCTCCTGCCCGTGCGGCTCGCCTCCCTGTCCGGCGGCCACGATCGTGTCCCTGGCGAGGTGCTCCCCGCCGGGGTCAGTCCTCCCCGAGGTAGGCCTTGCGGACCGTCTCGTTGACCATCAGGTCACTGGACGGGCCGGAGAGGACCACCTCACCGGTCTGCAGCACGTAGCCGCGGTTGGCGATCGAGAGCGCCTGGAGGGCGTTCTGCTCCACGAGGAGGATCGTCATGCCGCGGGAGTTGATCTCGCGGATGATCGAGAAGATCTGCTGGACCAGGATCGGCGCCAGGCCAAGCGACGGCTCGTCCAGCAGGAGGATGGACGGCCGGGTCATCAGCGCGCGGCCGATGGCGAGCATCTGCTGCTCGCCGCCCGACAGCGTGCCGCCCTTCTGGAGGTGGCGTTCCTGGAGGCGCGGGAAGAGCTCGTAGACGTGCGCGACCTGCTCCTCGTTCTCAGCCTTGCTGCGCGTGAACCCGCCCATGAGCAGGTTCTCGTACACGGTGAGGCGCGAGAAGATCCGTCGGCCCTCGGGCGCGTGCGCGACACCCCGCGTCACGAGCTCGTGCGCCGCGACGTGGCTGATGTCCTTGCCCGCCAGCTCCACGGTTCCCGTGCGGGGGTGGAGGAGGCCGGAGACGGTCCGCAGCGTCGTGGTCTTGCCAGCGCCGTTGGCGCCGATCAGGGTGACGATCTCGCCCTGGCGGACATCGAGGGTGATGCCGCGCAGCGCGTGGATGGCACCGTAGTAGCTGTTGACGTCGTGGAGCCGGAGGAGGACGTCAGTCCCCGCCGGCGCGGGTGCAGTCGGGGCGGTCATGCGGCGGGCGCTCCCAGGTAGGCCTCGATGACGCGCGGGTCCCTGCGGACCTCCTCGGGCGTGCCCTCGGCGATCTTCTCGCCGTGGTCCAGGACCGTGATGCGGTCGCTGATGCCCATGACGACCTTCATGTCGTGCTCGATGAGGAGGATCGTGAGGCCCAGCTCATCACGGAGCTTGACGATCAGCCGGATGAGGTCCTGCGTCTCCTTGGGGTTCATGCCCGCCGCCGGCTCGTCGAGGAGCAGCAGCCTCGGGTCGGACCCGAGCGCCCGCGCGATCTCCAGGCGGCGCTGGTCGCCGTAGGGAAGGTTGCGCGCGGCCTCGTTGCCCATGCCCTTGAGACCCACCAGGGTGAGGAGATCGTCGGCGCGCTGGAGCGCCGCTGCCTCCTCGTGCTGCATGGACTTGCGGTTGCCCATGGCCGAGAGCAGGTTGCTCTTGAGCCGGGGATGCATGCCCACGAGGACGTTCTCGATCGCCGTCATGTTCTTGAACAGGCGGATGTTCTGGAACGTCCGCCCGATGCCCACCTCGACCATGTCGTTGGGCCGGGCGGAACGGAAGATGCCGACCCGCTCCAGCCGCTTCTGGTACCAGACCGGCCGGACGATGCCCAGCAGCAGCGAGCCGATCAGGACGAACAGCACGCCGAAGCCGGCGACCGCGAGGGGGCGATCGATCAGGAGCCCGGTCCAGCCCAGGGCTGCGGCGAGGACGCCCAGGACCACGGCGGGCATCGTCCACACGAGCGACTCGTATGCCAGGCGCTCGGGGCGCGCGATCATCCGCCGGCCGAGGAAGGCGACCTCGCCCTCGGACGGGTCGATGACGCCCAGGAGGACGTTGAAGAACGTGGTCTTGCCGGCGCCGTTGGGGCCGATGAGACTCACGATCGAATGCTCGGGGATGGTGAAGTCCACCTTGTTGACCGCGACCAGGCCGCCGAAGCGCCGGGTGACCTTGTCGGCGACCAGGATCGGCTCGTTGCCAAGCACGTCGCTCACCGCTGGCCCTCCTCGGTGGTTCCCTCGGCCGTCGTCATCTCGTCCTGACCGGGCTCGGTGACGGTGGTATGCAGTTCGCGCTTGCGGCGACTGTTGGGGAAGAGACCTTCCGGTCGCAACAGCATCATCGCCACCAGCGCCAGGCCGTAGAGCAGGAACTGGAGCTGGATGAAGTCAACGTCCTGGAGGAACGGGATCTTGGTGGCGTCGAAGAACTGGTTGAGGGACTTGAGGAGCACGTTGTTGATCGTGTAGATCACGAACGCTCCCACGGCCACGCCCCAGAAGTTGCCCATGCCGCCCAGGACGACCATCGCGAGCACCGTGAATGACACGATGAACGTGAACTGGTCGGGCGAGACGGTGACGAGCTTGCTTGCGTTGAACACGCCGGCGATGCCCGCGGTGGACGCGCCGAGCGCGAAGGCGAGCAGCTTGGTGGTGACGGTGTTGATGCCGTTGGCGGCCGCGGCGAGCTCGTCCTCACGGATGGCCTCCCAGGCACGCCCGAGGCGGCTCTCCACCAGGCGGTAGCAGAGCATCATCACCACGGCGACGATCGCCAGCATCGTCAGGTAGTACGGCCACGGGTTGACGCCCGAGAAGCTGCCGATGATCGGGAGCGACGGGCGGACCAGGCCGCCGATGCCATTGGTGCCGTTGGTGACGGCGTCCGCGTTGAGGAACACGATCGGCACGATCTCGCCGAAGCCCAGGGTCACGATGGCGAGGTAGTCGCCGCGGAGCCGCAGGGTCGGTGCGCCGAGGAGGA
This sequence comes from uncultured Chloroflexia bacterium, assembly GCA_963748625.1. Lineage (GTDB taxonomy): Bacteria > Chloroflexota > Limnocylindria > Limnocylindrales > CSP1-4 > CAIXZV01. The sequence continues at coordinate 1,238,991 of CAVVJT010000007.1, forward strand.
TGCCGAAGGTCGCCGCCACCAGGGCGCCGCCGATCAGCATCGGCCAGAACAGGTAGCCCGCGCCTTCCTGACCAAGGGTCTCGATGATCGGGACGCCGATGATGCCGTTGCCGAACGGCGAGGCGACGTAGGCATAGGCGTACGCGCCGATCGCGAAGAACGCGGCGTAGCCGAGGTCGAGCAGGCCCGCGACGCCCACGACCAGGTTCAGGCCCAGGGCCAGCAGCACGAAGACGCCGGCGTTGGTGTAGCCGTCGATCCAGGCATTGGTGGGCTGGGCGAGCTGGAGGATCGGGGTGTATGCCAGCAGCGGAAGGAGCGCGCCCACCAGCGCCATGCCGAACAGGATCGACCACGAGCGGTGGCGCGACGCGCGGGTCCGCAGGCCGCCGAAGCGCTGCGGCTTGGCGACGGGGATCTCTGCGATGCTCATGCGCGCTCACCGAGCTGCTGGCCGAGCAGGCCTGCCGGGCGGAAGACGAGCACGATCACGAGGGTGCCGAACACGATCGCCGGGCCCCAGCGGGTGTAGCCCATGGCGGTCGCGCCGACCTCGATGAAGCCGATGATGAAGCCGCCGAGGGCCGCGCCGACGGTGTTCCCGATGCCGCCCAGGACCGCGGCCGTGAAGGCCTTGAGGCCGGCCTGGAAGCCGTCATCGAAGCGGGCGACGCCGTACTGCAGGCCGTTGACCACACCCGCGGCGCCCGCGAGGGCCGACCCGATCAGGAACGTGATCGCGATGGTCCGGTTGATGTTCACGCCCATCAGGGCGGCGGCATCGCGGTCGGCAGCGGTGGAGCGCATCGCGCGGCCGAGCCGGGTGCGTCCGATGAACAGCTGCAGGGCGATCATCAGGCCGATCGAGGTGGCGATGATGAACAGGCTCAGCACCGGGATGTCCACGTTGCCCACGGTGATCACCCAGGTGGTCGGGAAGATCTGCGGCGAGTTGGTCTGGTACGGGCCGTACCGCAGCTGGACGATGTTCTGCAGGATGAACGACACGCCGATGGCGGTGATGAGGGGCGCAAGGCGCGGAGCATTCCGCAGCGGCTTGTAGGCGAACCGCTCGATCACCACGCCGACGAGGCCCATCACGCCCATCGTGATCACGAAGGTCGCCGCCAGCATCACGATCAGGAGGGGGATGTCGTAGATCGGTCCCTCCAGGCCCAGGATCGTGCCGAGGAAGGTGAGGCTCACGAACGCGCCCACCATGAACATGTCGCCGTGGGCGAAGTTGATCAGCTCGATGATGCCGTAGACCATCGTGTAGCCCAGGGCGATCAGCGCGTAGATCGCGCCGCGCGTCATCGCATTGATGCCCTGCTCGATGGACTGCTCGATGCCGAGATTCGCAATGGCGAGCATGGCGATCCCGAACAGGACCAGGGCGACCAGGAAGAGCCTGACCGCCTTGCCTGCCGAGGGCACACGCGCGCGCCCGGCGTCGCTGGTCGCGGGGAGTGCCGTCATCAGGTCCTCCGCTTGGATGGGGGCTTCGGGACGGAAGGGGTGACCGGAGAGGAAAGGAGCCGGGGAGCCTCGAGAGGCTCCCCGGCTCCTACAGGACTACGTCCGGGTGGCCAGGCCTACTTGTAGTCGACCTGGACGTCGAAGACCCAGTCGCCCGCGCCGTCGGCGGCCGTGAGGTCGACGGTGTAGAGGGAGATGATCTTCTGGCTGGTGTCGCCGACCGCGTCGAACTTGACGGGGCCGAGGACGGTGTTGAACGTGGTGTTGGTGTCGGTGCCGGCAACGCGGACCGCCTCGCGGGTGACGTCACCCTTGGCGGCGGCGGCCTTGATGGCGTCGAGCACGATCTGCGCGCAGGCGTAGCCGGAAGCGGAGTACGCACCGGCGTCCACGCCGTAGGCGGCCTTGTAGCGCTTGTTGAAGTCTTCCTTGCCGGGGTACTCGGCGATCGCGGCGACGGAGCTGGCGCTGTTGGCGGCAGCCGCGCCGGCGATGCTGATGAACGAGCCCGCGTTCTCCGCGGTGCCCGGGCCGTCCTGGATGCCGTCGCCGCCGAGGTACGCAACCTTGGCCGGGTCGAGACCCGCCTGCTCCATCTGCTTGCGGACGAGGCCGCCACCGGTCGCCGTGACGCCGCCGTAGAAGACGGAATCAGGGTTCTCGGCAGCGAACTTGGTCAGGATCGCGGTGTAGTCCGTGGTGCCCTTCGGCGCGCCCTCGCGGCCGACGACGGTCCCGCCGAGCTTCTTCCACTCGGCTTCGAACGCGTCAGCGAGGCCCTTGCCGTAGGTCTCGGTGTCGTCGATGATCGCGACCGACTTGAGGCCGAGCGTGTTCACGCCGTACTGCGCGACGGCCGGACCCTGGATGTCGTCCGTGGTGGCGACGCGGACGTAGTTGATCTTGTCCGGGTTCTTCGCGCGCAGCTCCTTGCCGGCATCACCCTTGGTGAGGTCCGGGTTGGTGTTCGCGGGCGAGCACTGGAACAGGCCGGCCTCGTTGGAGATCGGGATCTGCACCTTGGCCACGGACGAGTTGAACGGGCCGACGACGCCGACGACCGCATCCTCCGCAATAAGGGTCTGCATGTCCTTGGCGCCCTGCTGGGGGTCATGGACACCGTTGACCGCGTGGTCGAGGACCACGGTCTCGATCTTGTAGCCGGGGATGCTGGCTTCCTTGATCGCAAGGAGCGCGCCATCACGGGCCGGTCCCGCACTGGCCAGCGCGGAGCCGGACAGCGGCAGGGTGATGCCCACCTTGAGGACCTTGTCGCCGCCTGCGCCGGTGGACCCGCCACCGCACGCACCGACGACGATGGCCGCGGCCGCTACGGCCACGCCTACACGAGCGAACTTCATGAACGCCTCCTCCAATTCCCCCCGCCTCAACCCGATGGCTTCCGTAGCCCGGGCACCAGGCCGAGTCCCTGTTGTGGCCGAGGGGACGCTCGGCGCGGCGGTGACTGCGACCCGGGACGGGGGACCCATACGCCCCGTGGCAGACGCCGCGGAGCGATGCCGTATCATAGACACTGGCGTCGGGGATGCAAGGTTGTCGTTTGCATTCATCCCCTTTGCCACTCTCGTTCGGGACGGCTGGTCTGAGCCTCGTGTCGCTCGCCTCCCGGACGCCCCAGTCACGCGGCTGGCGCGGAGCCGCCCCACTCGAACGGCAACTCGTCGTGGGACCCGCGTCCGACCGCATGCTGCACGAGGTCGAAACCACGGCGTGGAGTACCAGATCCGTCCGGCTCGCATCACGGATATCGATCGCCTGGCCGCCATCGGCCGCGCCGCGATGTCCGGGGCAGGTCACGGAACGCTCGATGCCGCGGACCTGCTCCGGCAGCTTGTCTACTTGCCGAACGCGAGCCTGTTCGTCGCCGAGTCGCGGCGCGAGGTCGCGGGGGGAGCCCTGCTCGTCCTGCGCCCGTCCGTGACCGCCGGCGGCTACGTCGGGACGATCGACTTCATGGTCGTCGCCCCCGACCATGATCAGGATCGCGTGACGGATGCCCTCATGGAGGAGCTGGTCCGGTCCGCGGGCAACAAGGGTTGCACCACGGTCGAGATCGCGCAGCCCTCCAACCCTGCCGACCTCGCGCGCATGCAGCGCGCAGGGTTCGGCGCCGCCGGGCCTGTGCTCCGGCGGCCCCTTCCGGCGGCAGGCACGGCCCGCCGGCTCTAGCGCCCCCAGGGGCGGCCGGGCAGTGATCCGGATCGCCACCACAGAGGAGTCATCGTGGGGAAGAACGTCGCCGTCTTCGTGGACGTGGCGAACATCTTCTACGCGGCCAAAGCGGCCGGTGTGGATATCGACTACGTCACGCTGCTGAAGTCGGCCACCGCCGGACGTGATTTCGTCCGTGCGTATGCCTATACCGGGCTCGACCCGGACAACGAGAACCAGCGCAACTTCCACCAGTTCCTCGCCCGCCACCAGTACAAGGTGGTCAGCAAGGACATCCGCAAGTACGGCGACGGCAAGGTCAAGGCGAACCTCGACATCGAGCTCGTCGTCGACATGATGAAGACGGCCCGCAACCTGGATGTGGCCGTGGTCGTGTCGGGTGACGGGGACTTCGCGCCCGCGATCCGCGCCGTCCAGGAGATGGGCGTCCGCGTCGAGGTCATCAGCTTCCGCGGCAACACGTCATCCGACCTCATGGAGGTCGCGGACCTGTTCACCGACATCTCCCACATCGCCAAGGTGGACAAGGGTTCGTCGCGCTCCGGGCGCCGTGTCTCGGACGACGACGAGGACCTGTCGATGACCGAGGTCCCCGACAAGATGACCGAGGGCACCGGCCGTGGCCGTGGCCGTGGCCGTGGCCGGGGTCGGGGTGAGGACCGCGAGGAGTCGCGTGAGACGCGGACCCGCGGTCGCGGGCGGACCACACGCTCCGAGGAGCGCGAGGAGGTCACCCCGGTCGCGCCGGTCGGGACGGCCGGCGGCCGCCTCGTCGCCCTGCCGGGCGAGAAGCTGTCGCGCGCCACGTCGGCTGCTGTCGATGAGATCGACGAGGTCGAGGAGCTCGACGAGACCGCCGCGGAGGGCACCGAGGGTGTCGAGGGCGAGCTCGAGGGCGAGGGTGACGCCCAGCGCCGCCGCCGCCGCCGCCGCGGTGGTCGCGGCCGGGGTCGTGGCCGGCGGGACGAGGGGGAGCTCGAGGCCGGTGCCGAGGGTGAGGTCGTCGAGGGCGACGAGAGCGCCGTCGCCGCTGCCGCCGACGAGGCGGACGAGGAGGAGGACGAGGACGAGGCTGTCGCCCAGGACGAGGCCTCCGAGGACGCCGAGCCCCAGGCGGCCAAGGCGCGCCCGGCCCGCACCGACCGCGGTGGTCGTGGCAGCCCGAGCCGCACGCCTTCGGGTGAGCTGCCCACGCCGTTCGACGACATCGAGGCGCTGGCGGCTCCGCGGGCACCCCGGTCCACGCCGTTCGGGTCGGTCTGGGATCGCCAGATCGGCACGCCGGCCGCGCGGCCGGCTGCAAGCACTGCGCCGCTTGACGACGAGGAGGACCTCGAAGAGCCCGAGATCCCGGAGTACCTGCTGGCGGAGCGCCGGCGTGGTCAGGGTGGCCAGGGCAATCGCGGTGGCCAGGGCGGCAATCGCGGTGGGCGCGGCGGGCGCGGTGGCGCGTACGCGGCGGCCATCGAGCGCGAGCGCTACGGCGGCGCGCGCGGCAGTGGCACCACCACCAGCCGGTACGGCGAGCCCAACCGTGGCGGCCCGCAGGGCGGCCGTGGTGATGGCCCGCAGGGCGGCCGTGGTGGCACCCCGCAGGGTGGCCGCAGCGGAGCCGCACCGCGACCGCGCAGCGATCGGCAGGAACGACCTGACCGCGCTCCGCGACCCAGCGGTGGCGCTGAGTGGAGCGAGGTTCCGCCGGAGCTCGAGGCGATGCTCCTTGCGCAGATGAGCACCAAGGCCCCGGAGCGCACGCGCCGGCCCGCTCCTGCCGCCGGGACCGCTGCCGAGGCACCCGCCGCGGCCGCGCCGAAGCGCCGGACGACCCGCAAGGCCGCCCCGGCCGCCGAGGCCCAGGCCCCGGTGGTCCCCGCCGAGACCGCTGCCGAGGCACCCGCCGCGGCCGCGCCGAAGCGCCGGACGACCCGCAAGGCCGCCCCGGCCGCCGAGGCCCAGGCCCCGGTGGTCCCCGCCGAGACCGCTGCCGAGGCACCCGCCGCGGCCGCGCCGAAGCGCCGGACGACCCGCAAGGCCGCCCCGGCCGCCGAGGCCCAGGCCCCGGTGGTCCCCGCCGAGACCGCTGCCGAGGCACCCGCCGCGGCCGCGCCGAAGCGCCGGACGACCCGCAAGGCCGCCCCGGCCGCCGAGGCCCAGGCCCCGGTGGTCCCCGCCGAGACCGCTGCCGAGGCACCCGCCGCGGCCGCGCCGAAGCGCCGGACGACCCGCAAGGCCGCCCCGGCCGCCGAGGGCTGACCCTCCGCATCGGGGACGATCTGACGTGGACGGCTTCCTGACCGTCGGCCAGCCGGCCGCGGTGGCGGCCGTCCACGCCATGCTCGGGTCCCACGTGCCGCACGCCGTGCTCCTGGTGGGGCCAGCGTCCGTGGGCAAGATGTCGCTGGCGATGGACCTCGCCGCGGGGCTCCTGTGCACCGGAGCCTCCGGCGGGGAACGTCCGTGCCGATCCTGCCGGACGTGCCGGATGGTCGAGCATGGCAACCACCCGGACCTCCATCTCATCGCGCCGTCGGGTGACGGCAACCAGATCAGGATCGGCGAGCCGCTGAACCCCGATCCGGGCACCGTCCGCCGCCTGATCGGCGATCTTGCGCTCCTGCCCGTCGAGGGCGGCGAGCGGGTGGCGATCATCCGTGACGCCCACCGCATGTTCGAGACGGCCCAATCGGCCTTCCTCAAGACGCTCGAGGAGCCACCGGCCTCCACCACGATCCTGCTCCTCACCGACGACGAGGAGCAGATGCTGCCCACCATCCGCTCGCGCTCGGCCCGGATCCGCCTCGGGAGCGTGGGGTCCCGCGAGATCGAGCAGCTCATCTCCGGGCGGGGCTTGGCCGACGCGCCGACCTCCGCGCGCCTGGCGCGCCTCGCCGGAGGCCGCCCAGGCCTTGCCGTCGCCTATGCCCGTGATCCGGAGGCCGAGCGGATCCGCCTGGAGATTGCACGGACCATCCTGGATCTGCTCGGGCAACGCCGTTCCGATGGCCTGCTCGCTGCCAAGGGCCTGCTCGCTGGAGCGATGGACCTGGCCCGCAGGCTCGAGCTGCCCGCCGCACCCATGGCCGACGCGCCGCGGGGCAGGGGCAAAGGCCGCGGTAGGGGGGCCGGCGTCCCCGCGGCGGCCGCGCCAGCTGCCGCTGGTGGCGATGTGGAGCCGGCTGACGAGGATGACGCCGGCACGTCGGGCAGGAAGGCGACCGCCGCCGACCGCCGTCGGGCGCTGACGCTGCTTCTCACCGTGTGGCGGGACCTCGCGCGGGACCTGGCGATGGTCCAGCGCGGTGCCACGCTGTCGGTGCGCCAGGTGGGCATGCTCGAGGAGCTCGAGGCGGTCGCGCGCCGCTTCGGACCCGACGGCACGACGCCGTTCATCGCCCGCCTGATCCGCGCCGACGAGCTCGTGGCCGGCAACGCCAGCCCGGAGCTGGTGCTTGACGTGCTCCTCCTCCGGTGGGTGTCGGGAGCGCGGGCCGCGTGAGCGTGGAGCGCCTGGACGCCACGGTCCGCGGGCGCGTCCAGGGGGTGGGCTACCGGGTCTTCGCGCTCCGTGAGGCGGAATACCTGGGCCTCAGCGGCCAGGTGGCCAACATGGCCGACGGGTCGGTGCATGTCATCGCCGAAGGGCCCCGCGCCGACCTCGATGCCCTCCTGGAGCGGCTGGAGGCAGGGCCGCCCGCGGGCATCGTGGAGCGCGTGATCACCCGCTGGGAGCCGGCCCGCGGCATGGCGCCCGGGTTCCGCATCGAGATCGGCGCACACCGGGGCGACTGACGGCCGGCAGGTCCATGGCGGGCGCCCGCGCGTGCCCGCCTGCCGCCGGGTGGCCGGTACTCCCAGCGCCTCGACCCGGTACCACCCTCCCATTCCGCGCGGTGCAGCCGCAGGGCACGCTGCGGGGGATGGACCGCAACCCTGCCGACGAGCTCCCCGATCTGTACCGCAAGGTGCTCGACGCGCTGGCCCGCCTCGAGGCGGCCGGTGATCGGACCGCTGCCTACGACCTGCGCCTGCGCGCCCACCGCACCTATGCGACGCGCTGGGATGAGGGTGGCCGCCGAACGCTGCACCGGATCGCACGCGATGCCGAGGCCAGGCTGGCGTCAGGCCGCCGCACGATGCCGTCCCGGGCGCTCGCCGCGGCCGCACCCGCCTGGCGCCGCCGCCCGAGCCGCGTAGCCGCATCTGCGCCGCACCGCACCCGAGCCGCGTAGCCCGCATCTGCGCCGCACCGCACCCGAGCCGCGTAGCCCGCATCTGCGCCGCACCGCACCCGCGCCGCGTCGTCTGCGCCCGTATCCGACGCCGGCCGCCCGGCGTGCCGTACGCTGGGCCCGATGACCACCTCCGTCGCCGATTGCATCACCCGCGCCCTGGCGGGCTTCGACACGCTCGCCACGATCGCTGAGCCGGTCGAGGACGAGTGGCAGTACGTCACCGACCTCGGAACGGTGTGGAAGGCGCGCCTGACCGCGGTCATCGAGGCGCGCGGAGCCGAGGAGGCACCTGCGGGCGTTGATGCGGCCATCGACGCCCTCGTCGCCGAGGCGGGCGCGATCACCGATCCGCACAGGGCCATCGACTGGCTGTCCACCCTGCCGCAGGTGACCCTGGCCGCTCTGGGCGAGGCCGCCTGATGCGTTTCCAGGACGCCAAGCCCGATGGCCGCGCGGTCGTCTACGCCCACATCCAGGCTGATCCGCTGGTCGCGCGCGCAGCCGGCCTGCTGACCGACGCCACGACAACGCAGCGCCTGCTCGCCCGGGCCGTGATGAACGGCGAGAGCCTGGATCCGGACGCCTGGCGCACGATGTTCCCCACGCTCTTCGGCCCTGCCGCACCCGCGCCCGGTGACCCGGTTCGCGACCGTTCGGAGGCCGTCCTCGCCGTCTCGCTGGAGGTGGCCGACCGGGGCGACCAGGTCCGCTCCCAGTTCCGCGGCGCGCTCGTCGAGGCAGTCACGGAGCGCCTCCTGGCTGTGCGCACCGGTCCCGTCCGGCGCGAGCGCCGCGTCCTCTTCGACGGGCGCCCGACGGAGATCCACCCGTACGACGTGACCGTTGAGCGCGAGGGCGCCGCGGAGGCATGGGACTGCAAGTGGGGCGCGCGGGGCATCAAGGCCGATGTGATCCACCAGCTCGACGACGCGCGCCGCGGTGCGGTCGAGGAGGGCGGCCGGCTCCTCGTGGGCCTGGTGGTCTTCGACGCACGCCGTTCCTGCGAGGTGCGGCTGGTGCGTGAGAAGGGCCCGGTGGGGCTGGAGGGCCTCAAGCTCATCGCCCTCGAGGGGCTCGACCGGCTCGCCGGGCGCAAGCTCGCGTGAGCCCGGACGTGGGCGACCGGTCTGGCGGTGTCGGCGAAGGACCGGGAACTGGCGACAGGCCAGTCGGCGGAATCACCGTGCCCTACCGGGTCCGCTTCGACGAGTGTGGCCCGGACGGCATGGCCCGATCCGCCTCGCTCCTGCGCTACGCCCAGGACGTCGCCTGGATCCACTCCGAAGCCCTGGGCTTCAGCCGCGAGTGGTACGACGCGAAGGGTCTCGCGTGGGTCGTCCGCGCCGCTGAGCTGGCTGTCGTCGCGCCGATCCCGTCGGGTGTGACCGTGCAGGTCTCGACGGCGGTGGTCGGGTTCCGGCGGGTCTGGTCTCGCCGCCGCACTGAGGCCCGGTTCGAGGATGGGACGCCGGCGTTCTGGGCCCACACGGACTTCGTCATGCTCGACCTGGCCCGCGGGATGCCCGGACGGGTGCCGGAGGACTTCCCGGCCGCCTTCGCGGTCCCGCCCGGCAGCTTCGAGCCCGGGCGCGTGTCCCTGCCCGTCACGCCCGGGCATGCCACGCGTGCTCCGCTCCGCCGTGCAGGCGCGTGACATCGATCCGATGGGGCATGTGAACAACACGGTCTACCTCGACTATCTCGAGGAGGCGGTCCGTGCGTCGGGTCCCGACGGGACGGACACCCTGGCCCGCGTTCCGCGGCGGTTCCGCCTGGAGTACCTGGTGGCCGCGGAGGCCGGTGACGACCTGGCCGCGGCTGTCTGGGCGTTGGGCGACGAGGCTGACGACGGGGCCGGCTGGGCATGGCGCCTGGCTGACGCGACGGATCGGGAGCTTGCGCGCGGCCTCGTGACCGGCTGACCTCGAGGTCCCCCGGACCCACGGGGGACTATCGGGCCATGACCTTGGTCCCGCCCGTGCGGTGCGCGAAGGAAACGCCGTGCGGCACCGCGAGGGGCGCCGGGACCTTCGGTTCATAGGCGACCCATTCCGGGCTGCCTACCGTCCGGGGTACAGGTGCGTCCACCGGGGGAGCGCACCATCGACGTGAGTACCGTGACCGTCAACACCGCATTCGCCCTCGCACTGCTGCTCGCGGCGCTCGCTGGCGCCCTCGCCGGCACCGCCGGCTTCGCCCTCCTTGTTGCGGGCCGCCAGAACCGGCGCATGGCGCGCCTGCTCGAGCACCTGGCCTCCGCCCAGGACGAGGCGTCGCTCGTGGGTGTGGACGCCGGCCGCCTGCGGGACCCCCGCCTCCGCCGGTCCGTCGAGACGCTGGCTGATCGCGTCGCGCTCACCTGGGTGCAGGCCACCGTGGACCCGCTCACGGGCGTGGCCAACCGCCAGGCGATCCTCAGCCTCGTGGACGACGAGATCGCCCGCGCCGCGCGCTACCGCCGCCCGTTCTCGGTGATCCTCGCGGACCTCGACCACTTCAAGCGCCTCAACGACGCCCACGGACATGCTGCGGGCGACAAGGTCCTTCGGCATGTCGGTGCACTCCTCGCGGGCAGCGTGCGGACGACGGACACCGCGGGCCGCTATGGCGGCGAGGAGTTCCTGATCGTGCTGCCGGAGACCGATGCCGACGCGGCCGCCGCGGTGGCGGAGAAGCTGCGCCGCATGGTCGCCGGAGCCCCAGTGCACCTGCCGGACGGCGAGACGATCTGCGTGACCCTGTCGGCTGGGGTGGCCGGTGGTATGGGCGACGTCCTCCGTCCCGATGCCCTCGTCCGCGACGCCGACGCAGCCCTCTACTCTGCGAAGGCGCTCGGGCGGGACCAGGTCTACGTCTTCCGCGAGACCGGCGACCTCGATACCGTGCGCCGCGCACCGATCGCACCCGAGGCCCGGAACCGTGCGCTCGACGTGGGGCGCGAAGCGCTGGCCGCCGCCCAGGACGCGCTTCTGAGCACCCTCGCTGCCAAACCCAGCTGGGCTGGCAAGCCGTCAACGCTGATCGCCGAGGCCTCCGTCGCTGTCGCCCGGGCGATCGCCCTGCCGGCAGGCGAGCTGGACCGCATCCGGACGGCATCCCTTCTCCACGACCTGGGCAAGCTCGCCATCCCCGAGGAGATCCTGTCCAAGCCCGGCGACCTCGCCGAGTCGGAGTGGCGCGTGGTGGCCGAGCATCCCAAGATCGGCCAGGTGGTCCTGGAGCAGGCGGGCGCGCTCCGCGATGCCGCGACCATCGTCCTGCACCACCACGAGTGGTATGACGGGCGCGGCTACCCCCATGGACTCGCGGGCGGCGAGATCCCTATCGGCGCCCGGATCGTGTCGATCGTGGACGCCTATGAGGCCATGATCGCCGGGCGCCCGTATCGCGCCGCCATCAGCCACGAGGCGGCCCTCGCCGAGCTACGCCGCCAGGCCGGCGTCCAGTTCGACCCGGAGCTGGTGGAGGTCTTCGGCGAAGTCTTCGCCAACGGCGTCCCATGGGAGCCCGACGTCCACGAGCATGCGATCGGCGATCCGGTCCACGACCATGCGCGCCCGCAGGACGCTGTCGCTGCTCACGACCACGACCACGACAACGGCCACGACCACGAGGGAGCGGACGTCGCTCCCGTCCCGGTCATCCTGCCGGCCGCGCTGCAGGGCATGCCGGCGCGCCGCGGACAGACGACCGCCGAGCTCCACGACGCCGTCCACGAGCGCCGCCGCCGCGCCGGCTGACCACGTCCAGCGCCTGGTCCGCCGGGACGGGACACTAGCGTGCCTGCGCCACCCGCATCCGCTCGATGCCGTCGAGGATGATGTCCAGCCCGTACTCGAACTCGGCGAAGTAGTCGAATCCGGACGCCATCAGCTCCCGGGACACCTTGGCGAACGTCGGGTACTGGTCGGCCGGGACCTGGGCGAGCAGCTCCGGACCCATCACCGCCAGCTCGTCGGCGTTCGTGAAGGGCAGATTGACCTCCTGGAGCGCGAAGCCCAGGACGTAGCTGTCGAGCAGGTTGTAGGCACGGGTGGCCGTGGCCGCCGAGAAGCCGGCCCCCACCAGGACCGTGAGCGTCTCGTCGTGGCTGCGCAGGTTCGCGGGACCGGGCGCCATCCGCGACTCCAGCAGCGTGATCGCCCAGGGATGGCGTCGCAGCATGGCCCGTGCCGAGATGGATCGCGCGCGAATGGCCGCCCGCCAGTCCGAGCGGTCCTCGGGCAGCTCGATCTCCTCGAAGGCGAGATCAACGAGGCCGTCGAGGATGTCGTCCTTGTTGCGCACGTGGCGGTAGAGGGACATCGCCTCGACGCCCAGCCGGCGGCCGATCGCCTGCATGGTCAGCGCGCCGGCCCCCTGCTCGTCGGCCAGCTCCAGCGCGGCGCGGAGGATCCGGTCGCGGGTCAGGGGCTCGCGGTCGTGAGGTCTTCGGCTGGCCATCGGTCTCCTTCGCAGGTCTGTTGACACCATGGTAGCTTATGTCATACGCTTATGGCATACGCTTATGTCATAAGCGAACCATCAGGGGCGGCGCGGACGGCGCGGCCCGGGGAGACGGACACGTGCGGGCGATCGTCGGGGAGCGGTACGGCGGGCCGGAGGGGCTGGAGCTTCGAGAGGTCGAGCGGCCCGCCGTCGGAGCACAGGAGGTGCTCGTCCGCGTCGTGGCGGCGAGCGTCCACATCGGTGACGTGTTCGCGATGCGCGGGGCGCCCTTCCTCGTCCGACTCACGACCGGTCTGCGCCGCCCGAAGCTTGGAGTCCCCGGGCTCGATCTCGCGGGCATCGTCGAGGAAGTCGGCCCGGAGGTCACCCGATTCGCCCCGGGCGATGAGGTGTTCGGCCTGTGCAGCTGGCCGTCGGCCGGCGCCTGCGCGGACCTTGCGCTGGCAGCTGAGAGCACGCTGGCTCCGAAGCCCTCGACGCTCACCTTCGAGCAGGCTGCCGCCCTCCCGACCTCGGCGTCAGCGGCCCTCCACGGCATTCGGGATGCGGGCGGTGTCAAGGCGGGCCAGCGGGTGCTGGTCAACGGGGCGTCGGGCGGGGTCGGCGTGTTCGCCGTCCAGATCGCGCGGGCGCTCGGCGCCGAGGTGACCGCGGTGTGCGGCCCGGGCGGCGCGGCGCTCGTGCGGGAGCTTGGCGCGTCCGACGTCATCGACTACACCCAGGCAGACGTCACCACGTGCGGCGACCTGTACGACGTGATCCTCGACAACGTGGAGAACCACCCGTTGGGGGCGATGCGCCGAATCCTTGTGACTGACGGCACGCTGGTGTGCAACAGCGGCACCGGTGCGGGCGGACTCACGTTCCTCGTGCGCCTTGCCATGCCGGTCCTCCAGGACCCGTTCGTGCCGCAGCACCTGCGGCGGCCGTTCTCCAACCCCAAGCGCGAAGACCTCGAGGTGCTCACGGCCATGGTGGCGGACGGGTCACTGCGGCCGGTCATCGACACGGTGTACCCGCTCGAGGAGACAGCCGCGGCGATGCGCCACGTGGAGACGGGTCACCCGCGCGGCAAGGTGGTGGTCCGTGTCGCCGCCGAAGACCTGGGCTCGTGAGCGGGAGGAGGCGCGCGATGACGGCGACAACAGTGGACACCCGGATCGTCCTCGCCGGCCTGTGGGTGGCGATCATGCTCACCTACCTGCTGGGCGACGTGCTGCGCCTCATGGCCGGCCACGCGGTGCCCGGCGAGATGGCCGGCAAGCCCGCGACCCAGGCGATGTGGCTCCTCGCGGCGTTGATCATGCTCGTGCCGATCGTGATGATCGTCCTGAGCCTGGTCCTCCCATTCCCGCTGATCGGCTGGGTCAGCCTCGTGGTGACCGTGATCGTGGTCGTGTTCAACCTGGTCGGCCTGCCCTACCCGGGCTGGTACGACAACGTCCTGATCCTGGTGAGCTTCGTCTTCAACGCGCTGATCGCCTGGTACGCGTGGGGGTGGGTGTCGGCCGGCGGCTGATCCGCCTGCCGCTGACCGGGCGGAGCTGTCCCGTCTCGACCAGGCCTCGCAGGTTCCACGGAGCCGGTTCCCTTGCAGGCCTGTTGTGCTTCAGCGCCCGGGGGCGCATCCTTGGACTCTGTCCGGTCCTGGTGCCGACGCCTCGATCCTCGAGACTGCACGGGCGGCAACGGAAGGCGTCCCATGCCTCTCAACCCCAGTCCTGCTCGCACGGTCGAGCCGGATATCCGGCCGGAGGTGCCGGGCGGAGACCCGCTGCCTGACGCGGCCAACCGCAGCGTGGCCCGCCCGCTTCGCGTGCTCGTGGTCGACGACCATGACATCGTCCGCCAGGGGCTGGTCGCCCTGCTGGCCCGGCGCACCCAGTTCCAGGTGGTCGCGCAGGCGGGCACCGTGGCCGAGGCGCTCGCCGAGGCGCGCCGGTTCGAGCCCGACCTTGTCCTGATGGACGTCAGCCTGCCCGATGGCTCGGGGATCGATGCCTGCCGTCTCATCCGTGCCGAGCTTCCGGGCACGCGCGTCGTCTTCCTCACGAGCTCGCCAGAGGATGAGGACGTCCTCGCCGCCATCGTCGCGGGCGCATCGGGCTACGTCCTCAAGCAGTCGCGCGCGAGCGAGCTCGTCCGGGCGCTCATCGTTGCCGGCCAGGGCGAGTCGCTGCTCGACCCGGGCGTGACCGGTGCGGTGATGGAGCACATCCGCCTGATCGCCACCGGCGGGTACGCGGACGTCACGCACCAGCTGACGGCGCAGGAGCGGAGGATCCTGCCCCTGCTGGCTGCGGGGAGCACCAACAAGGAGATCGCAGCGCAGGTCTTCCTCTCGGACAAGACGGTCAAGAACTACGTCAGCTCGATCCTCGCGAAGCTGAACCTGGAACGCCGCTCCCAGGCGCCGGCGTTCGTTGCAGAGCACCGGCGCGAGCTCGGATCCCTCGACCCGGACAATCCGGCGACTCGCCCCTGATCTAGCGGGGGCGTGCGGAGGGCTGGCTCGTCGCGCCGGGCCTTGCGCCCGTCCAGCCCACCTTTGACGTCGCCCGGGCCCGCTTCACGCACCGTCCGTCACGACGATGACGACCTTGCCTCGAGCGTGACCCTGGTCGAGGTAGCGGAAGGCCTCGGCTGTCTCATGGCGTTCCCCCGATCACGACGACGATGGTCCCCAGCTTCTGGCCCGTTTCAGCGTACCTGTGCGCCTCGACGATCTTCTCGAGCGGGAAGCTCCGGTCGACGACCGGGCGCAGGCGCCCCGCCTCGATCAGGCCGCGCAGGTAGGCGAGGTCCTCGCCCGTCGAGCGCGTTGGAATGAACGACACCCGCTTCCCGCTTCGCCTGGCCGCCCACCTGCCGCGGACGATCTGCAGGAAGCCCGGATTGGCCATCAGCAGCCATCCGTTCGCGGTCAGCAACCCCACCATGCGGGCGGACGGTGTGCCGCGCACGATGTCGAAGATGACGTCGAAGGTCTCGGGACCGCCAGTGACATCCTCCCGGGCGTAGTCGATGACGCGATCCGCGCCGATCGTGCGCAGCATCTCCAGCTTCGGTGCGCTGTCCACCGCGGTCACGTGCGCCCCGAGGAGCTTGGCGAGCTGGACCGCGAAGGTGCCGAAGCTCCCTCCCGCACCGTTGACCAGGACCCGCTGTCCGCTCCGGACGTCCGCCTTCCGCAGGAACGACATGGCCTCGCCTCCCCCGTAGGGAATGGCCGCAGCCTCCGCGTAGCCCAGGTTCGTCGGCATGGTCGCGATCGCCCCGGTCGGGGGGTTCTCGCGCAGGCAGATGTACTCCGCGTAGGCTCCCAGGGGGATGCCCGTCGCCGCGAAGACCCGGTCGCCCTGCTTGAGCGACCCGACCTTCCTGCCCACCGCCTCGACGTCACCGGCAAGCTCCTGCCCGAGCACGCGTCGTCTCGGTCTGCGGATGCCGAACCCCAATCGCATGGGCACCCAGATCCAGGGGGCGAAGTCGAACCGCCGCAGCTCGCAATCGGCCGTGCTGACCGTCGTGGCGCGAATCCGGACCAGCACCTCGTCGTCCTTCGGGACGGGTTTCGGCACGTCGCGGAGCTGGAGGACATCCGGCGGTCCGTAGTCCGTGCACACGACTGCTCTCATGGGTCACCGACTCTTGCAGGGCCCCGTCGTCCTTGCCTAGGGGCATTGGGCCCGTCGTGGGGCCCGGCCTCGCCAGGCGCCATCCTGTGCGGCCGTCTCCGTTTCCAGCAACATGTGGGCGAGCGCAGGAAACGCGATCGCTGAGACCAGACCGGCGAGGACGAGCGCCGATCCGGTGAGGGGCGTGATCAGGCCGAGTCGCTGCCCGACGGCAACGGCAACCACGACGAAGGACAGGTTGGTGGCCTGCATGAGACCGACGGCCGCGGTGCCTCGACTGGACAGGTGCCGCCCATAGAGGAACGCCGGGGTCCCTCGGACCACGAGCAGGAGGCCCGCGAAGAGGGCGATCTGGCCGATCTCCTCCACATCAGCCAGTATGTGAACGGCGTCGATGCCTTCGGGCTGTCGACGGACAGCGCCCGCTTGTTGCGGCTGTTCTTTCAGCCACTGCTCGTCGCCTGGGCGCTGTGGGCGACGGATGCCTGGCGCGTGTTCGTGCGCTCAAGGGCCTAGGCATCGCGAAGGGGCTGCTGCGCCGGAGTGTGGGCGGCACGGAGCGAGCCCCGGGCTGGGCTACCGCGCTGGCCCACCGCGCTGGCCGCACCCCGAGCACGAGGCCCGCGACAGCGTCCGCGCGCAGGGTGTCCCGGCGGGCATGAGGGCAGCTTCCCAACTCAAGTCCCTCGTGTGCGAGCGATCAACATCGCAGACGCATGAGGGCAGCGCGTCGAGCCGTCGTCAGGCTTCGTCCGCGCCAGAGAGGTCCTTGTCCTCCATCTCCCACGCATGGTCGAGCGTGTGGAACGCCGAGTGCCGGATCAGGTACGGCAGCGTCCAGGACCGCGTGCGCTTCGCAACCTCGCCGGCGTTGTACGCGCGCATTGCCGCGACGTAGCCCTCTCGGTGCTGGCGCAGCCCGTCAGGCGTGAGCGCGGCCTCCTCGGCGATCCGGATCCCGACCTGCTTCGCGAAGTCCTCGCTCTCCGTGCGGATGGTGTGCCGGATGATCCGGTCGCGGTCGCGACCTCCCCCCCGGGGGCCCTTGCGCATCACCGGCGAGACCCGCGCCGCGACGGCGTCGAAGAACGCCCAGGAGGCCTGGAGGATGGTGATGCCGCGCTCGAGCTCGGCATCCTCCATCGGTCCCTGCTCCGTGGACGACGGGGAGAAGGAGATGCCCCAGAAGTCGACCGAGCCCGTGCCGACCTTGTCCTCCACGACCACGAGGGGTCCGGCAGCGGCGAACTCGCGCGCCATCCCGGCCAGGCTCGCCACGGGACGGTACCGCTCGCGATAGGCCTCGAGTGCCGCAAGGGCGAGGTCGCCGGTCTTTGCGCCGCGGCTCCACCCCGGCCAGTCGAGGCTGAAGGCGACCGACCGCTTGCCCTTGGGTCCATGTTCGACGACGGTGCGGACAGGCATGGGTCATTGTCGCGTGGACGCGCAAGGCACGCCGTAGCTGGCCCATGGCGGCGTCCCGGGTGTTCTCCGTCCTGTGCGAGCGGCCGATCGCGTCCGTGGAGAGGGTGCACATGGGCGCCTAGAACGTTGACACCGCTCCCGGAGACAGACGACGAGGGTCCCGATCGCGCCTCGGCCGCGGTGAGGACTCTCGCGAGCGCCGTTGACGGTGCTCGAGCGGGCGGTGGTCGTGCGGGTCAGACCGTTGCCGCACCCGGGCGGCGCAGGCGCTTCACCGTTGCCGGAGAGGGAGGGGACTCGCGTCGGAGCCCGCCCGGCAGGTCCTGTCCGGTGGCCCACGCCTCGACCATGCGGATGTGCAGGTCCGGTGACCTTCGCTGCCAGCAGTGGTCCAGGTCTGGGGCGAACATCGCGGTCGCGTGCGGCATGAGGGCGGCAAGCGCCGCGTTGGACGGCCGGACCATGCTCTCCTTCTCGCCGGCAACGAGGAGGGTCGGGCACGGGGCGCCGGTGGCCGCAAACGTCGTGAAGCACTCCGCAAGCGCCCGCCCGAACGCCTTGCGTGACACGGCGCCCAGGTCCGCCGGGTCGTGCGTCTCACGGAACATGGCCATGACCGGACGGGTGTGGATGAAGGGCGCCAGCGCCATCATGAACAGGCGCATGAGTCCACGGCCGACGCGCGGCGCGTCAAACGGTGGCGAGCCATCGATGATGGCCCGCTCGACGCGTTCAGGGTGGCTGTCCAGCAGGGCGTGGAGGAGGACGCCGCCCCAGGACAGCCCGACGACGCTCGCTCGGCCCGCTGGCACGCGCGCCTCGATGAGCTGGGCCAGCAGGTCCGCGATCTGATCCTTCGACGCTGGCGGCAGCCGGTTGCTGCGCCCGTGGCCGGGGAGATCGGGGGCCAGGCAGTGGAAACCTCCGAGCCTCGCCATGTGCCCGCGCCACTCCCGGCCGCTCTGGCCGGCCCCATGGATGAACACGATCGCCGGCGCGCCCGGGTTGCCGGACTCGTGCACGTGCATGCCGCCTGGATTCGTCGACGGGTCCATCACGAGCCCTCGCAGGCGGCGACGCCCGGTGGCCGTGGTCCGACCGCCATCATCGTTTCGGTCTCGCGAGGTGCCCGATGCCGACGGCCCGTGCGGCGGCCACGGCGGCCGCGACGCCATTGGTCCAGGGGCTCCCATGCCCGGGCAGCAGCCAGTGCGCCTCGAAATGCTCGACGTTCGCGAGTGATGCCAGCGCATCGTCGGGGTCGGCGGCGAACGGACAGACCTGCGGACCGCGTCGCCCATTGATCAACGCGTCCGTCGCCAGCGCATCGCCCACGAAGAGGGCGTCATGCCCCGGCGCGTGGAAGGTGACGCTGCCTGGCGTGTGACCCGGCGTGGGGATGACACGAAGCGCACCCGGCACGTCCAGCGTGGCGCCCGGGTCGAAGGTGCCGACCGTCGTCAGCGCCTTGGTGCGCATCCCGCCGTGGCGCATGAGCCACAGCATGTAGCGCAGCAGGGAACCGACCCGGTACTCGCCCATGCCGGCGCTTGGGTTCCTGGCCTCGCCGCGCGCGAGGGCAGCGTCGACCTGGTGGATGCTGACGGGCACCGCGTGCTCGGCGCGCAGTCGCTCGGCGAACCCGCGGTGGTCGTCGTGGCCGTGGGTCAGCACGAGCGCCTGGACGTCGTCGATCGTGCGGCCCATGGCCGCCAGCTCGGCCGTCAGGTCCGCGTAGTAGGCGGGCACGCCCGCGTCGATGATGGTGACGGCCCCGGCCTCCTCCACGAGGTAGCAGCCGACGGTCTCCTCACCGAGCCGATGCAGCGATGGGGCGAGACGCATGGGTCCTCACCCCGCCCCCACGCCCGCGAGCACGGGTGTCGCGGCGACCGGCTCCTCCACCGGCGCTGTCCGCACCGCGCCACGAACGAACTGGAGGCCCAGCCGGGTCGGCATGTCGACGACGGAGACGTCGGTGAAGCCCGCCTCTTCCATCATCCGCCGCATCGCATCCACGCTCCACTGCCACTGGCCGAATGCATCGACCTTGCCCGACCGGCCCCACTTGTCGACCTGCTTGTCGATGGTGATCACCAGCCGACCGCCGGGCCGCAGCACCCGCCGCATCTCCCGTAGCGCCTTGGCGGGATCCGGGACGAACTTCAGGCAGTTGAGTGATGACGCGACGCTGAAGCGGCCGTCCTCCCACGGCAGCGTCATGGCATTGCCCAGGACGATCTCGGCCGTCCCTGCTGCAATGCGGTCGGCCAGCCGCTTCCGGGCCATCCCGACCTGGATCTCCGACGCATCCAGGCCGGCGACGTGGCGGACGTGCGCCGCCTGATCCGCGAGCAGCCTCGCGGACCCGCACCCGATATCGAGAAGATCGTCGTCGGGCTGGAGGCGGAGCTCGGCCGCAAGCATCGGATAGAGCGGCCCGACCATCTTCGGCATCAGTCGCGCACCGGCCGATCCGAGTGGACCGTGTGGCACCCCGAAGAACGGGAGCCAGAACGACCTGCGCAGGCCCATCGCGCTGCCCTCCATGCGCGAGCGGGTCGGTCTCGCCAGTTGCTCGGCGCGGTCCCGGCGGCCGGAGCATGGGCCGCGCGTCAGAGCATCCCGCGTGTGCAGCCGCACGCTCGCAGAGCCAGGACGTGATGCCTAGAGGCTTTCGACCTGATCCCCGCCCGACCCTGCCCGTCCGCCCAGCCCGGACCCACGTTCAAGCGACCTCCACCCCGCCGTGAGGGCAACGTCCGATGGCGGAGGTGAATGGATTGGGCGACGTCACACAACCGGTGTGTGTTGTGATGCTCGACGGCATCTACTTCAACGACCGGCCGGTTGCTACGAGCGCGAGGCCTCCGAGGACTGCGCCAGCCAGCGGATCGCCTGACTCCAGAAGGCTGCGTAGTGGTCCCACTTCACGAAGTCGGTCCCCCAGTGGGGGGCGAGGTCGCTCGTGAAGGCCATAGCGCGCCCTTCGCCGACGTTCCACACGGCAACAAGGGGATCGCCGTCGCCGATGACGGCCAGGACATCACTGCCCTCCTTGGCGACGACGCGCTGGTAACCCAGAAACTGCGGCCACTCGGCCGGGATCCCCGAGAGCACCTCGTGGTCGCCCTTGATGACGCGCACGGGCGCCCCCTGCGTGGTCTCGACGCGGTCGTCGAACGGCGAGATCTCGACCGGGAGGATGGCCTCGATGGCGCTGCCGTGGTAGCTCGCCTTGGCCTGGTACCCCTGGAAGCTGAGCCAGCCGCCGGCCATCGCGAGCGCGCCTCCCTGGCGCACATAGTCGGCGATCACCTGCACCCGGTCCGGGCCCATGGGCACGACAAACATGTTCGGGTACATGGTCAGGTTGTTGCGGCCGCAGTCGCTGATGATGACCACGTCGTACTGCCGGAGCTCCTCCACCGTGGTGGGGAACGTGGTGGCCACAAGGTGGTTCGGGATGTGGGTGATCTGGACGTCTGGATCCTCGCGCATTGCGTCGCGGAAGAAGACTGAGAAGTCCTCATACCCGCCGAGCTCGACGACGTCGAACCCCTTGGTGTGGATGCGCGTCACCGTCCAGGTCTCGCCCGCCAACAGCACTCGCCGCGTTGCCATTTCGACTCCTGTCTTCGTCGCTGCACGGGAACGCGAGGCGTGCGACGGTTGCCTGCGTTGGTCGACTCCGACAACCGGTGCGCCGGCACGGTGGGAGCCATCGCGTAATATACTTGCGCAGCAAGCAAAATACAAGAGGACCATCCAGCGATGCGCTCCGCACGGGAACTCGAGCTGCTGCAGCTCGTCCACGCGCGCCCTGGCGTCACCCGCGCACAGGCCGCGACCGCGCTATCCGCCAGCAGCGGCACCATCACCGGATTGGTCCGCAACCTGAGCGAGGCGCGGCTACTGGATGATGAGCCGGGAGACCATTCGGGTATGCGCGGGCGGCCGACTCGGAAGCTCGTGCCGCATGCCGACGGCCCGCTCGTGCTTGTCGGCGTCGTGTCGCACGAGTCGTGGACGCTGAGCGTCAACCAGTTGGGCGGGGCGGTGATCGCAACGGAAAGCCACAAGCACGGCGTCGTGGACGGGGCTCGCCTCGTGCGGGAGCTGGGCGCAGCGGCCAGAGCCCTGGCCGCCAGGTACCCTGGCCGAGTTCGGGGCACCGGGCTTGCGCTCCCGGGCGTCGTGCGTGGGAGCGTGCTGGTCGACGCGCCGCTCCTCAGCTTGCGCTCGCTGGACCTCAGCCCGGTCGCGCCGCGGGAGTCCTCGGGATCGGGGCCCAACCACGTCTTCGTCGTAGGCAACGACGCGACACTCGCCGCGCTTGGCGAAGCCGTACGAGGGGCCGCTACGTCTGCTGAGCTGCACCTGCACCTGTATCTCGACGCCGGCCTGGGAGGAGCGCTCACCCACCGCGGTGTCGTGGTCCCCGGGGCTCGCGGTTTGGGGGGCGAGTTCGGACATATGCCCTTCGGCGAGCCGACTGCGGCGTGCCCGTGCGGGGCCGTGGGCTGCTGGACGACCACAGTCGGAGCGCTGCCGCTGGCCCGGGCGCTCAGCGAACCGCTCCCAGCCGACGCCGTCAGCTACGCCCGCCGGGTCGTCGAGCGCGCTCGCCAGGGCGATGGAGTGGCGCATGAGGCCCTGACCCGGGTCGCCGCGAGTCTCGGGCGAGGAATTGCCGGCCTCGTCAACGGCCTCGACATCGACTTCATCACGCTCGGGGGATGGGCGGCCGACAT
Organism: uncultured Chloroflexia bacterium; assembly: GCA_963748625.1. Taxonomy (GTDB): domain Bacteria; phylum Chloroflexota; class Limnocylindria; order Limnocylindrales; family CSP1-4; genus CAIXZV01. The sequence goes on from CAVVJT010000007.1 coordinate 1,261,161, forward strand.
CGCCCAGCTCACGCCCGACGCCATCGGCGACGCGTACGTCGGCGGGCTGATGCGGTTCCGCAGGGCAGATCCGCCGCCGATCGTCGCCGGCATGCTTGGCAGCGATGCTCCGAGCGAGGGTGCCGCGGAGCAGGTCTGGGCCGAGCTCTGGGCGCTTCTGTAGGAGTGGCACGGCGTCGGTCAACTCAGGTGGAGCAGCTCACGCATGCCGCTGACTATCGCATGCGCGTCCCGAACGCCATCGGCCCGGCTCACGAACCTGGGAGGAGTCGACGACCGATGTCTTCATCGGCTCCCGACGCGGTCGGCAGTCCGTGTCGGCGCGGAGACGCCCCGCGCGGGAGCAGCTGGGCCGGTCGATGTGCGAAGCGCGGTCTCGTGCATCGCCGCCGCGGCGAACGCCGCGATGATCGCAGCCGCCACGCCGATCCAGAATGTCTGCGCGACGGCCAGGCTGAACGCCTCCTCGATCCCCGTCACGACGCCGTTGACGTACGGTGCGATGGTCGCCTGCGCAGGCGCCGGCAGGGCTGCCATGATCGCCGCCCCGAGATTTCCGACGCCGGTCAGGTTGTTGAAGTCGAGCTGGCCGGCAGCTGTCGCCCGTCCGATGCCGGCCACAACCGCCTGGGGTACGCGGGCATCGCCGATCTGCGGCCCCAACTGGTCGAGGAACGTCGTCCCAAAGACTGTCCCTGCGACGGCCAGCGCGACGGAGGCGCCGATCTGGCGGAAGAAGGTGAGGTTGGCCGTGGCGACCCCGAGGAGATGGAACGGCACGGCATTCTGGACGACGATCGTGAACACGGCGAACGACGGCCCGACGCCAAGGCCGGCCAGCAGCATCCACATGGAGAGGACAAGGAGCGGCGTGCTGGCCGTGAGTTGCGTCATCAGGGCGGTTGCGACACCCATGACCAGGAGGGAGCTCACGAGCAGCCACCGGTACCGGCCGGTCCGCGACACGAGGTATCCGGAGGCGATCGAACTCGAGATGAGCCCAACCATGAGGGGCAGCAGCGCCAGACCGGAGTAGGTCGGCGAGAAGCCGTGGACGAACTGGAACCATCGGGGCAGGAACACGATGGCCCCGAAGAAGGCGAAGCTCCCGAAGAAGGCCGCCACCATTGAGCTCGAGTACGTCCGAATTCGGAACAGGCTGAGCGGAACGATCGGTTCGCTCGCCCGGGCCTCCACGAGGATGAACAGGACGAGGCCGCCGATGCTGGCCAGGATCAGACCGCCGACGGATGGGTCACTCCAGGTGTTGAGCTGGTGCGTCGTCGCGTCCGGCAGGCCCTTGTTGGTGAGGCCCAGCAGGAGCAGCGTGATTGCCACCGTGAACATGGCGCCGCCGAGGATGTCGAGGTTCCTGGTCGCGCGAGGCGTCCTGACCGTGGGCAGCAGCCGGGATATGACGTACAGCGCGACGAGGCCGATCGGGACGTTCACGAAGAAGATCCAGTGCCAGCTGACATTCTCGGTCAGGAAGCCTCCGATCAGCGGTCCGACGATGAACGCGATGCCGAAGACGGCACCGAACAGCCCCTGGTACTTGCCCCGCTCCTGCGGACTGAACAAGTCGCCGATGATCGCGAGGGCGACCGGGAACAAGGACCCGGCACCGATGCCCTGGATGCCCCGGAAGAGGATGAGCATCCCCATGGTCTGGCTCAGGCCCGATAGCGCCGAGCCGATCAGGAAGATGACGATCCCGATCATGAAGACCGGCTTTCGACCGTGGATGTCGGACAGCTTGCCCCAGAACGGGATGCTGATGGTGCTCGTCAGCAGATAGGCCGTGACGACCCAGACGTAGTACTCGCTGCCACCCAGCTGGGTCGCGATGGTCGGAAGTGCCGGGCCGACGATCGTCTGGTCGAGCGCTCCCAGGAAGAGGCCGAGCATGACCGCGAAGAGGATCTGCATCTTCGCGCGCTGGCTGAGCTCGAGGGCCGGGTCCTCGAGCTCAGCCAGGCCCCGCCCGCCCGAACCGGGGGAGTATCCATCCATGCCTTGGCCTTCCGCTGGGTCACGAGGGGCGCGCTGCCCTGGTTCGGGCGTCGCATGCTCGTGTGCCAGACGCTAGGGGGCGGGGATCCACCCGAGAAGTCACGGTCGTCGCGATCGCCCAATGACGATCCTCGGGTCGTCGGTCGTGACCGATGTCACGACGCGGGACGCCGGTCCTCAGGCCGTATCCAGGTGCCCTGACATCCGTCATGGGGAGTTCCCGACGTGTGTGACTTTCTGCGGGCCGCGAAGCGCGGCTACGGTGTCTGGGCCACTCCGTCGGGGCGGCATGCATCCAGTGCGATCGAGACTTTCATTGCTACGCTCGTGCACGAAGTCGTCGCCAGCGTCGACAGGCAGTTCGTTGTCCTGGTCGTGGCTCGGCGTCCCGCGTGGACTGCGCCGACGCCGCTGCCGTTCCGATCCGCAGACGTCCTGGGCCGTGTCCATCAGGATCGACGCTGGGATGGAAGAGTCCCTCCCGGCTGTCGCGCGTACGATAGGCGCACCACCGCCCTCGTTCTTGGTCGACGTCCATGACCACCAGGCGAACGCAGCACGGCATCCAACCTCGGGCAATCGCGAGTCCACCGCGTTCGTCGCGTTCAGGTCGATCTGGTTGTCGATCCGAGATGGCGGAAGACCCCGAACGTCGCTGACATGCGACGGATCTCGCGCAGATCCCAGTCGAGGGACGCAGTGGCCCTGCGGGACGAGGGGCTCCTCCGAGCTCCGAGTCGGCCAGATCCGATCCCGGGCTGGCTCGCGCTCGGTGTCGGGGTCGGGCTGGTGGCCTTCATGATCCGGCCCGCCCTGGCGCTCGCCCAGGAACCGACGACGGGCCCATACGAGTACGTCGCAGTGGGCAGCCTCGTCGCGTTCATCGGCGTCTACTTCTGGGCCGGCCCCATCGCCTTCGTGCGCCGGGCCGGGGGGCGGCCGAGCCTCGCGGCGGCGGTCCTCGGATCCCTGGCCTTCGCGGTTGCGCTCATCGGGCGCGACGCGAACTGGACCATCCTGTTCGTCGCCGTCGCGGTGGTTGCCGGCGCGATCATTCCGTGGCAGCGCGCCATCGCGGCGATCGTGCTGACCACCGTGCTGGCCACGCTGGCACGGGTCGTCGCAACGGGGGCCCCGGTCGGCATCGTCGAATCGGCCTTCGCCGTGGTCATCTCGGGGCTTGTCGTGGTCAGCTTCGGTCGGCTTGACCGGACGGCCCGCGAACTGACCCTGGCCCAAGCCGAGGTCGCGCGTCTCGCGGCCGCCGACGAGCGGGCACGGATCGCCCGCGACGTTCATGACCTGATCGGTCACAGCCTGTCGGTCATCGCGCTCAAGTCCGAGCTAGCACGCCGGCTCGTCGAGGTCCGTCCCGACCGGGCGGCGGCCGAGCTGCAGGACATCGAGAGCGTCGCACGTGGCTCGCTGCGTGACATCCGGGAGACCGTGGCCGGGTACCGACTCATCACGCTGGAAACTGAGCTTGCCGGCGCCCGGATGGCGCTCTCCGCAGCCGGGATCGTGATGGAGGTGCACCAGACGACCGACGTGCATGACCCGGCAACCGAGGCATTGCTTGGGTGGGTGGTACGCGAAGGCATCACCAACGTCATCCGTCACAGTAACGGCGTGCATTGCACGATCCGGATCAAGGCCGTGGCCGGTCAAGTGCGACTCGAGATCATCGACGACGGTCGGGGCCACGACCGACATGGGTCGGGGCTGGCGGGACGGCCGGGAAGCGGGTTGTCCGGGCTCCAGGAACGCCTCCGGGCGGCCGGCGGACGTCTGGAGGCAGGGCCGGTCCCGGGCAGAGGCTACCGACTGGAGGCTGTCATACCCGACCGGGCCGGCCCGCGTGCCCCGTCGCCGACCGCCGACGAGCGTGACACGACGGAGGCAGGTGGAGACGAGGATCGAGACGTCCAGCGGCCAGGTCAGGCTTCCGCGGCGTCCGGGTTCTCCAGGGGAGGTCGAGCGTGATCCGTGTCCTGCTGGCCGAGGACCAATCGCTGGTCCGCGGTGCGCTCACCGCGCTGCTTACCCTCGAAGGCGACATCGAGGTGGTCGCCGAGGTCGCCCGGGGCGACGAGATCGTCGCGGCTGCGGAACGAGTCCGTCCGGACGTCGCCCTCTTGGACATCGAGCTGCCCGGCGCCGACGGCCTCTCGGTGGCAGCCGTATTGCGCGATCGTCTTCCCGACGTCCGGGTCATCATCCTCACGACGTTCGGTCGGCCCGGTTACCTGCGACGGGCGATGGAGGCGGGCGCGATCGGCTACGTCCTCAAGGACGCCCCCGCGAGCACGCTGGCGACCGCGATCAGGCGCGCGACCGAGGGCAAGCGGACCGTCGACCCGACCCTTGCCGTGACGGCGCTGAGCGAGGGAGGCAACCCGCTCACCGAGCGCGAGCGGGAGGTCCTCGATGTGTCGCGCGAGGTCGCGACGATCGCCGAGATCGCAGACCGCCTGTTCCTGTCCGAGGGGACCGTGCGGAACCACCTGTCCGCGGCGATCCAGAAGGTCGAGGCACACAACCGGGCGGAAGCGGCGCGGATCGCCGAACAGAAGGGTTGGCTCGAACCTGCGCGAGAGGATCGATGACCGCCGCGGGGCGGCCTGGCGCCAGGCTGACACAGGGAGCGGTTCCGGGCTGGGATACGCGGTCCGGGGATGGCGCGAGTCGGCATCCGGTCAACCGCCTGCTCGTCGACGCGGCGCCGCTGCCCGAGCGGGTCGCCGACCGCGCCGTGGGGTTGCTCGGCAGCTGGCGGTTCATGGCCGTCCAGACGGTCATCGTCCTGATCTGGATCGTCGGGAATGCCTATCTCTGGTTCCACTTCGACCCGTACCCGTTCATTCTCCTGAACCTGGCGTTCTCGACCGAAGCCGCGTATGCCGCGCCTCTGATCCTTCTCGCCAGCAACCGGGCAGCGGCGCGCGACCGGATGACGCTCGAGCACGCGGCCTCGGAGGCGGATATCGAGGACGCCCAGAACGAGCGACTGCTCGAGGGCAACGCTGCGATCCTGGCCCATGTCGAGGTCCTGGAGCATCGGATCCTCGATCTCGAACGCTCGATCCTCGAGGCCCTCGCGGATCGGCCCCGACGTCCGGTGACGCCATCGTCGCCTGCTGATCCGGGGCAGCCCGGCGCGTGACATCGGTCATGTCCGCGACCCATGGAGATGTCACCAGGGCATTGCGACGGCCGTGACTTCTTCCGGTGCCGGAGCGTAGGTAGGCTCCTATCGATGTGGAGGCAGCCAACGTCCCGGCCCCAGGGTGACGTGAACAAGATGGAAGTCGACCTGGGATTGCTGGTCCTGCGCGCCACCATCGGCCTGCTGTTCGCCGGTCATGGCCTGTCCATTCTTGGCGCCGTCGCTGCGACCTGGTTGCCGGGTCCTGCGCCGAGGCGACAAGCGACCGCAGCCCGATCCGCGTGATCGCCATCGGGCTGCCGCCCCTGCTGGCCCCAACCGCCGAGCTCGGAATCTTCGTGGTCAGCATCGTTGCGGGCCTGATCGGAGCGCTGGCCGGTGTTGGCGGCGGGATCATCGTCGTGCCGGCACTGACGATCTTGTTCGGGGTCGACGTTCGGCTCGCGATCGGTGCGAGCATCGTCAGCGTCATCGCGACGAGCTCGGGTGCGGCAGCGGCCTATGTCCGGGACCGGATGACAGACATGCATATCGGTATGTTCCTCGAGCTGGCAACGACGAGCGGCGCGATCGCCGGAGCGCTGCTCGCGGCCGTGGTCGCGCCATCGCTGCTGCTGGTCCTGCTGGGGATCGTCCTGCTCGGTTCGGCTGGCCAACAGGCTCTCCGCCTCGGTGAGGAGCTCGCCCCGGACGTCGCGCCGTCGGGCGCCGCCCTCCGTCTCCGGCTGTGGGGCAGCTACCCGGATGTGCAGCTCGAGCGCGAGGTCCACTACAGCGCCCAGCGCGTCCCCCTCGGGTTCGTCCTCATGGGCTTCGCAGGGCTCGTATCCGGCCTTCTCGGGATCGGCTCGGGGGCGCTCAAGGTCCTGGCCATGGACGGCGCGATGCGCCTGCCGATGAAGGTCAGCTCGGCGACGAGCAACTTCATGATCGGCGTGACGGCGGCGGCATCGGCCGGGATCTACCTGGGTCGAGGGGACGTCGATCCGACGATCGCCGTTCCGGTCGCCCTCGGCGTCCTGGCCGGGGCCACGCTCGGAGCCCGACTCCTGCCGAGGCTGTCGAACCGGCGGGTTCGCCTCATCTTCCTCCCGGTCCTCGTCGTGATCGGCCTCGAGACGCTGGCTCGCGGCCTCGGAGTCGGGTTGTGACACCGGATCGATTCCGCGTGCTCGTCAGTGGGGTCCTCATCGTCGGGGTCGTCACGAGCGCGGTCCTCATGACGGTCGCCCTTGTCGCCTCCCTCGCCGTTGGCTGGGACGGTTCGCTTCGCGGCCTGCCCGCCGCCACGTCGTCCGCGTCCGACTTCTCCGCCGTCGTGGCGGCCGTGCTGGAGCTGCGACCGATTGCGATCGCCCAGATGGGGCTCCTGGTCCTGATCGCGACCCCGGTGGTGCGAGTCATGGCGTCGGTCGTCGCGTTTGTGCTGGAGCGTGACCGCCTGTATGCGGCAATCACCCTCGGCGTGCTCGCGATCCTGCTCGGGAGCCTGTTCTGGCTCCGGTAAGCACCGATCGCGGCCGGCGCGGCATGGCTGGCGAGCATGGCGGACGGACCCCGTGACGCCTGTCACCGTCGTATCGAGACACCCCTCATGGCCGAATCCAGACGGCCGTGACTTCCGGGCGCATTTGCGCGGCCATACGGTGATGGAGTCAGGCGCGGACCTTCCCCACCGTCGCGAGCGCCGTCCGCACCACCACCTCGAAGGATTCGTGTCATGACTGCCGCAACCGTCCAGGCTCGCCGCTCGCCGGCCGACTTCCAGGAACCCGCACTCGCCCGCTTCCTCTTCTCTGACGGCCGGGCGGCATGGCTCTGGCTGATCGTCCGGGTCTACCTCGGCTACGAGTGGCTCACGGCGGGCTGGGGAAAGGTCACCAGCCCGGCATGGACTGGCCCCCAGGCCGGCAGTGCCCTGACCGGCTTCGTCAACGGAGCCATCGGCGAGGCCACCGGCGCGCACCCCGCTGTCCAGGGCTGGTACGCCGACCTCCTGAAGGGCTGGGTGCTGCCCAACACGGCGCTCTTCGCGCACCTGGTGGCCTACGGGGAGCTGCTCGTGGGCCTCGCGCTCATCGTGGGTGCGCTCACCGGCATCGCCGCCTTCTTCGGCATCGTCATGAACGCCAACTACCTGCTCGCCGGTGCCGTGTCCACCAACCCGATCCTGGCCGTCCTGGCCATCTTCATCGTGCTTGCCTGGCGCAACGCGGGCTGGATCGGGCTCGACCGGTGGCTGCTGCCGCTCATCGGCACGCCCTGGCAGCCCGGTGGCATCTTCCGGAGGGAAGCCGGCGCGCGGTCGACCGGGGTGGACACGCATGACGCCGCGGTCTCGTGAGGGCACCATGGCAGAGGGACGACGATGCAGATCCTGCCGGCACGTCGATGGTGCCGGGCGACGAGATGATCGACACCGACTTCCAGGCACTCACGGGTCTCGGCGGGTGGCTGGCCGACGATAGTCCGCAGGGAGGGCGATCAGCGACCTGTTGGCGTTCGCTCCGTCGCACTATCCATGAACTCGCCGGACGACCCCGGGCAGCGGGCAACGGTGGTGACTGACGGAGTCGAGCTGTTCAATGGGCAGTGTCGGAAGCGAGGCGCTGCGACGCCATCTGGGCGCTGGCTTCAAGTGACGCGATCTTGGCCACGCGGACTGCGTGCCGGCCGCCCTCGAAGCTCGCCGTGAGAAATGCTTCGACGCACGCCCGCGCCACGGCGTGGCCGACGATCCGCTCACCCATCGCGAGAACGTTGGCGTCATTGTGTTCGCGGCCGAGCCTGGCCGTCACCGGGTCGGCGGCCTCAACGCACCTGATACCGCGGATCTTGTTGGCGACGATGGCCTCGCCCGTCCCGCTGCCACCAAGAACGATCGCCAGGTCGCACTCGCCCATCGCCACCGCCCGTGCGGCGGGTGCGATCACGTCGGGATAGTCCACGGGTTCCCGCGTGCCGGTCCCGAAGTCCACAGCCTCGTGGCCTGCCAGACGGACCCACTCGAGAACGGGTTCCTTCAGTGGGAATCCTGCGTGATCGGCCGCGACCGCGATCCTCATCAGTCGAGGGGACCCTGAGCGCGGGTCATGGCCGGTGTTCGCGGTTGTCGATCCGTCGCCCCCGGAGCCGCATCCGGCGCGTCGTAGATCGAGAGCCGCGCCTCGTTGTGCAGGCATACCACGATCTCGTGCTCCAGCCGCCGGATCTCCCGCTCGGCCGCCCACGGCGGGCTGTCTGGATCTGACTCCTCACGCAGCTCGAGGGCGCCGACGAGCCTGGCGAGCAGGTCGACCGCCGTGGCCATCCGGTCGGCAGCGTCCGTGGATCCGATCATCATCGTGGCTCCCGATCCCTGGTGAGCATCGCGATCACATGCTCAGTCGAGTAGACGGTCCGCGGCGTGACCAGGACGGCGATGCGAGCCGGGTCGCCCTTGGTCCTGAGCAGACGGGCGCGGTCAAGCCTCGGCCACATCGCGAGCGCCCTCGCCGAGCAAGGCGGCAGGTGGCGAGCCATGGGAGCCCTCGGCTTCCGGATCACCATGTGGTCCACCAGGACCGAACTCCCCGACGAACCCAATTCGTACGCGGTAGATACCTGACCCATCGCGGTGCTCCTTTCTGGTCTCGCCAACGTACGGCGGCCCGCAGTCGGTCGGAAGTCGCGCTCGTCTCGTTTCCGCCGTGAGACGCGTCCCGCTGATGCCATGACAAGCGTCACGGCCCTCCGGTGATGTCAATGCACGTCCCGCCTCGTAGCGACGATGGCACTGGGCGGCCGGCGGCGCTACGCGGCTCGACGGCCTCATCGCACTGCCGGCCGCGATCCGGATCGGGCGCGAAGATCCGAATCGGGCGCGAACCGTCGTCGCTGGGACCGTGCCGCCCAGGGATCGGACCGCGGCTATGTGCGACCGTCGGACCGGCCGACTCGCCGATATGGCACCTGGAGCACGATGAGTTCCGGGCGTCCGATGAGCGCCTCCCGGAGGCGATGCGCGTTCTGGTTGTAGAGCATGCGCTCCCACCAGTGCCGGGGTACGTATTCCGGAATGAGAACGACGATGACCTCTGCGGGGCGCTCGGCTTGCTGCGTCTCGACGTAGCGTACGAACGGATTGACGAGTGCCCGGTGGGGCGAGTCAATGATGATCACGGTCGCCGCAGGCTCGTGCCGGGCCACCAGTTGCCGGAACCGCTCACCCTCGGCCCTGTCCGACGTCACATGAACCACCTGCACGCTGCTTGCCATCGTCTGCCCAACGCCGATGGCCTGCACCAGAGCACGCGTGAAGTCCAGCGCGGCGACGATCACCAGCTCGCCCCCAGGTGGCGCGATCACGCCCCGTGTCCGGACCGTCAGGGCCGCCGCCTCGAGCCCGTACGCGCGATGGATGAAGAGCATGAGCGCGACAGGACCGGAATGACCACGATGACGATCCAGGCGCCAAGCGCCGAATTTGGCGATCACGAAGGTGACGACCACGAGGCCGGTGGCGATGGCTCCCACCCCGTTCAACGTGGCGCTGCGGCGGCCAGCCCGGTCCGTGCTGTGTGAACCAGTGGCGCACCATGCCTGACTGCGAGAGCGTGAATGCCGTGAATACGCCGATCGCGTACAGCGGGATGAGCGCCTCGACCTGCGCGTTGAACGCGACAACGAGCAGGATCGATACGGCCGCAAGGACCAGGATCCCGGCGTTGAACGCCAGACGCTCCCCACGGAAGGCGAACTGGTGTGGCATGTACCCGTCCCGGGCGAGGAGCGACGCAACGCGAGGGAAATCGGCGAAGCTCGTCTGCGCGGCGAGGATCAGGATGCCCATCGTGGCGAACCGAAGGACGTACCACAGGGGTCCTGGGCCGTAGACGGAGCGCCCGATCTGTGACAGAACGGACTCGCCGCTCATCGCGGGCATCGCCCCCGTGACCTGAGCGAGAAACGACGTGCCAAGGAAGAGGCTGGCGAGCAGGATCGTCACGATGAACATGGTCGTTCGCGCGTTCCGCCACTCGGGGGGCCTGAACACGGGAACGCCGTTCGCGACAGCCTCGGTTCCCGTCATGGCCGTACACCCGTCCGCGAAGGCGCGCATGAGGAACAACAGGCCGAACGTCTCGACGGGGGTGCGCCGACCGCGCCCGGGATCGCCGGGCTGCGGCAGCGCCCGGCACGGTGGAGACGACCGCTGGCGTCGTCACGGTCACGGTCGCCCGGCATGGCGGCTGCCGGCCGGGTCGCACAACCCGCTTGCGCGGGCACCTCCCGCGGCGCATCGTGTCCCACTTCGGGTCCACCCTCAACGGGGCAGTCGAGCAGTCCGAGAAGGGAGGCGACGGCAAGGGCGGGAGCCCGGAGCGGGGCTGGTTCACTCCACGTCGGGGCGACGGAGCCCAGGCACGGGAGACAGGCGAGCACACCTCGGCAAGGGCGGGGCGGTTTGGCGCGCCCGACAGGATTCGAACCTGCAGATGCCACCATTATCGTGCGGGTCCCGATCGCGCCGCGGCCGTGGTGACCGGACCAGACCCAGGCGATGACGACCCTCCCGGATCAGGCTCCTAGGGCGCCGACCGCCACCTGGAGGACGCCGTCGGGCCGTGTGAACGAGTACCCAGTCCCCGTGATGACGACGAGCGCAACCGGCGGCCGCCCTGCCACCCGGTCGCGCAGGCGCAAGAGGCCTGCTGCCGCGGGATCGACGACGGAGGCGTGGGACCCGAGCTTGACCTCGAAGGCGGCCCAGTCGCCGCCGGGCAGCTCGATCACGGCGTCCGCCTCGAGGCCCGCAGCGTCCCGGTAGTGGTAGATCCGGCCCCTGAGCGGCCCGGCGAGGACCCGCAGGTCGCGTACGACCAGGGATTCGAACAGCAGGCCCATCAGGTTGAGGTCGGCCAGCAGGGCGTCTGGGCCAGCCCCGAGGGCCGCCACCGCTAGTGACGGGTCGGCCAGGTGGCGGACGGGCGAGGCTCGCAGGCGGGTCCTGCTCCGCAGGCTGGGGCTCCATGCGGGGAGGTCATCGGTCAGCAGCAGGCGGTCGAGCGCCCCGAGGTAGGCACGGGCGGTCTCCACCTTCATCGAGCGGTCGGCGCCGGTGTCTGCCGCGAGGCCCTCCGCGCTCACAGGGCAGGCCGTGTTGCGGGCCAGCGAGGTCAGGAGCGCACGCACGCCCGCGGGATCCCGCCGCACACCATCGACACGCGGCACGTCGAGCCGGCAGACATCCTCGAGATAGCCCTCGTTGAGGAGGGAGGCCTGCGCCGGAGTCAGGCCCAGGTTGCCCGGCCATCCGCCGACCACCAGCCGCTCCGCGAGGTCGCCGACCCGGAGCCCGGGATCCGGCGCGCTCACCGGCTCGCCTGCGAGCACCCGTGCCAGCGAGACCGACCTCGTCGAGTGGCCACTCTCCACGAGTGCCATCGGGCGCATCCGGAGGCGGATGAAGCGGCCCGCACCCGAATGCCGCCGCGCGTCGTCCCGGGGCACCGACGAGCCGGTGAGCACGAACTGGCCCGGCGCCCGGCGATCGTCGACCTCGTGGCGCACCAGGTTCCAGAGGTCCGGCACCTCCTGCCACTCGTCGATGAGGCGCGGCGTCGCGCCGGCGAGCACGAGGGCTGGGTCGACGGCGAACGCCTGTTGGGCGGCGGGCGTGTCCATGCGGATCTCGCTGGTCGCCGCCTGGCGGGCGGTCTCCGTCTTCCCGCAGGCCCGGGGTCCCTCGATGACGACGGCTCCAGCCGCTCCGAGTGTCTCGTGGAGCTGGGCGTCTATCACCCGCTGCCGGTACTCGTGGAGGGGCGGATCAGGGGTCGTCACGTGCCCATTGTCGAGGCCAGCCGCCGTTGCGTCAATCCCAAGGGATCGGCTTGCAGATCCAACGGGGGGTTGCCTTGCAGTGTTGACAGGGGGTTGCGGGCCCACGTTCGCGCGGGCTTGCGCTGGCCGCGGAGGTGCGACAACCGGTCGGCAAGGCGGGCCAGCCGGAGGCATCGGGCTCGTAATGAACAAATCTGCGCGAATCCGTTAGCAGCGATCTCCCTAATGAACGGTCTTGACGACGGGACCCCTGCGAGATGGCGGGAGCGGGACCTGCCCGTTCGCCGCCGACGCGGTGCCCTTCGCGCATCGTGATCGAGGCCTGCATGGCACCGCACCCCAGCGGCTGCCCGTCGGTCCGCACGAGGAGCGACAGATGCAGGAAGACCGCATCGAGGCCGACCCGCCGACGGGCGACCAGCCTGCCACTCCGGGCGGCAGCGACCGGCTCATCGCCGCCCCTGCGGCCGTGATCCATGACGCGATGGCAGCCGACGATGCCGCCGGGCGGGACCTGCCGCTGTCGGGCGAGGAGGACGAGGACTGACGCCACGACGACCACGCCTCGGATCAGGGGAGCGCCCGGCTCGCCTCAGTCGTCTGAAGACTGCGCAATGCGCCCGCGATCACGCTCGTCCGCGACGACCAGCGGCCAGTCCCAGAGTCCCGCCTCGGCGATACGGGCCTTGTCGCCCACAACGACACACAACTCGCTTGCTCGGACATTCCCCGCAGCGCATCGTGTCTCACGTCGGGTGACACCGGCAGGGAAGTCAAGCACAGGGAGTAGGGAGGCAACCGAAGAGCAGGTGCCCGGGCCAGGGATGGTCGCCACTGCTGGACGCCAACGGGCTACAGAGCCGGGACGGTAAGAGAGCACACGAGACCGAGGGGAGAGGCGGGGTGGTTTGGCGCGCCCGACAGGAGTCGAACCTGCAGATGCCACTATTTTCGTGAAGGTCCCGATTGCGCCGCGCCCGTGGTGATCATCCTCGTGATGGATCCCACGGAGCGCGGCACTCCTGTGTGCGGGCTTCGCGATGCTCAAGACCGGTCGCAGCCCTGACTGACCAACGGCCCCCCACTCGAGCGACTTCCGAGGCGCGGCACCTTGCCTTCAATCGCGCGCGCAGCCTTGTGGCGAGCGCGGCCCGTCGCCCTGTGGGTCAGGAGAGTGGATCGCGATTGAGTGGTCGTCATCGCACAGACGGTGGCAGGCGCTTCGCCGATGGACAACCGCGATGCGTGCCGAGGTGTGCGAGATACAGCGAGAACCCCGCTGGCCGGCTTGCGGTCCAGTTCGCGCCTTCCTGCCGCGGGTAATCCCAGTAGGGCGCTAGCCTCGCCTCGGTCCCGACCGCTATCCCCCCAGCGGCCGGGAACGTTGCGTATCGCTCAGAGCTCCAGGCCGAGAGCCCGTTGCCGGTCGGTGCCAAGGTCTCGGGTCTGAGGTCCGGTCACCACCTGCGGTCAGGGTAGCCGCGTCGCTTCTTCTGAGCAGGGATGGCAGCCGCGTATGCGCGAATGCCGCTCCATGCAGCGTGATACCTGTCAGCGTCCTCGGCGAGCCGCCCCTCGATCCACTCCTCAAGCGCTTTGACGGGCAGGAGGACCCGCTTGCCGATGCGCAGGCTCGGGATCGTGCCCGCAGCAGCAAGCGACCCGACGGTGGAGGTGGAGAGCCCGAGCACTCGGGAGGCGTCGGCGACCGAGATCAGCAGTGGCTCCATACCTACGGCGAAGCGCTCTTCTGCTGGCGCCACCACTTCAGGGCCCTCCCTTGACTTCGCTTGCGGCTCAGCCGGTGCGGACGGCGGTGGCTGTGCCCAAGGGTCGTCCAACTCGCGATGTTCTGGCCGCGAGACGTGGTAGCTCATCGCGACGGGGTCGATGAGCAGGGCGCACCTCAGGCAGATCCGCTTCGGGGACGGAGCGTCCTCAGGCAACTGGCGGACGAGCCTCTCGATAGCGATGCCGACCTGGCGGGCCTCCACGCGGAGTGACGCGCCTCCCCCAAGGTTCGCGATCCCCACCCATACGTTGTCCGGACGCCGGAAGACACCGCTCTCGCCGTGCGCGAGGCCGAAGTGACGGCCCTCCGGATCGATTGGCCGGATCCGATCCGGCGAGATCGCCCGGGGTGCGATCACGCACTCCCTGTGCGCCTGGGAGTTGAGGTGCCGATCCCAGTCGCGCCACAGCCTCCACGTCACGACCACATCGCAAACGGCACAGAAACTCACGCGCTCGACCGCCGCCATACCCTCGATTGTGGAGCCAGTGGGGGTCGATGTAACGGCGATTCCGCGGCTGTTCATCGTGGTGACGGTGACGATGCCCTCCTGCCGCCTGCCCGCCGGTCGATCGCGTGGAGGGCAGCATGGCAACCTTGCGTTGTGAAGTGGCGACGTTCGATTACCGGCCCTCGGCTGCCTGAGCAAGTGCGCCAGCACGCCCCCATCCCGGAGGTCGTCGCTGCTCGACTGCTCCGGTATGACGGCGACCGGCCCCTATACCTGGATCTGCTCCAGTTTGGGAGCGGGCCTGTGGGAGTCATGGAGGAGGACTACCCATACTGGGTCATCCGGGATGCCGAAGGTCGCGTGGTGGGTGGCGCGAAGGTGATGCGCATGCCGGCTGGTCACCCGGTGTCGCTCGACGTCGCCATCGCGCCGGACCGTCAAGGCCTTGGGTGGGCGACCGCCCTCTACGATGCGTTGACGGCGCGTGGGATCGACGTCGAGGCAGGCTCATCAGCTTCGCTCGCCCACGGGACGATGACCCTCGACGGCTACCTCTTCATGCGAGCTCGGCGTCTGCGGACCGACCCGGACGCCGAGGCCCAGATGGTCGCCGAGGCCAACGTTTGCCCGATGTGCGGTCCCTTGGACGAGCCCAGGGCCCAGGCGGACGAGTAGCGGGCTGGGCGAAGGGGCGTTGACCCGCCGGGCGTCAGTAGTCCTCCGCGAGTCGATCCAGGTCGGCGACGCTCAGGATCTCCGAGTGCAGGACGCTTCGCGGATCGTCCGACAGCGGGAGGCCGAAATACAGCACGCCGATGTTCCGCGTCACCATCTTCCGGAGGCGGCTCGCCGCGATGCTGGCGCCGAAGGGACCTTTCGCGTTCATTCGCGCGGTGGACACCACGGAGAGATGGCCTGCGGCGCGATTGCTGAACGCCCACCGCCACTCGGGGATGCCTCGGATGTAGATGTCCCCGGGCAGCACGCCGATGACGACGCTGTTCGGGTCGGCGGCTTCCAGATAGAGGGATGGCAGCAGCCCGATCAGGTCTTCGGCAGCCATCTGGCGGCGCACCGGGTCCACCAGGCTCGCCGGGACGGGAGCGGGCGGGAGGATAGCGACATCGAGGTCGTACCGGACCTTGTAGAAGTCGGCCAGGTCCTGCAGGTCCGCTGCGGCAAGCCCACCGAGCGGGGCGAGGTAGACGGTCCTGCCCGGCGGGTGGATCGGGACGACCGCTGCGCGACCTCCCGGCGGCAGACTCGTGATGCCTGTCGCGACACCGCCGATGCCGATCACGATGCACGCTGCTGCCGCGACGACCCCAACCCAGAATCCGCCTCGGACGATCGCTGCGCGCTTCTTCCGGCGCTCAGCAGCCGGCCCTCGGAGGGTGTCCCAGTTGGCGGCGAGTAGGGCGACTCGTTCCTGCCAGGGCTGCCAGTCATCGGCCACAGCCCCGGATCGCTGGCGGTCCGCCCACTCGACATCACCTTCCGCGAGCCCATCTGCAAGCGAGGCCCAGGCGCTACTGGGCGCTGGGGCCGTTACCGTATGGCGCCAGCGAGCCTTGCCGGCAGCGGACTCTTCACTGCCCCAGGCGGCAGCAATGAAGGGCTGACGCGCCAGGATGATGGCCTCATCGAATGTCCACGCCGGCAGCCTGTCGCCGAGAAGCAGGCGATCCTCCAGCGACTTCGGGAGACCCAGCCCGAACGTCACCGCGCCGGCGATGAGAAACGCGCCGACGATGATGGCCACGTCGTCGGCGTCCGTGATGAACGTCGAGTCGAGGCCGGACCTCGCGATCGTCACGGGGACGAGCAGCACTAGGAGCCCTGCGAAGACCGCCCATAGGGCGTCACGCCTGCGGACCGCAGCGGCCGCGAACGCCCCGGCAAGCGCCAAGACGCCAACGATCCCGCCGAGCGTCATGAGCACGTCCCGAAGCTGACGACGCCGAACACGACCGCCGCCGTCGCGTGGTGCATCACGACGTGAGCGAGTTGATCGCTGAACAATCAGCCCTGACGCCGCTACTCAGCACGCGCCTGCGCCAAGGCGGCCGCTTGGGCATCACCCGGACGAAGTGATCCGATCTCCCACAGTCGGAACACGACGCGGGCGAGGGTGGCGAGAGCCCAGGACAGATCAATCGCGACGGGAGTCGCGACCTCAGGCGACACCTGCCATCTCCCGCCGATCGAGCGGGTAGCTTCTCCGAGGGTGTCGGTCAGCCGAGCAAAGTCGGCCGGTGGTAGTCCGAGGGCGATTGGCGTGACCCATGCCGACAGGACCTTCAGGCGACGGCCCGTCACGTCGAACTGCTCGGCGAGTGCGCGATCGTTGGCGACGATCGCCCGATGGTCCGTCGATCCCGTCCCGGCCCCGCGGTATGGGGGCCGGTATGAGGCTGGTCGAGGGTCCTGCAAGCGGGGAGTCACTCGCCCGAGCATTATCCCTAGCGCGATCGAGGCGGCTTCCCTCGCCTCGGAGAGCTTTCCATCCGACATGCACCCCTCTGCTTCGATCATCTTGGCGGCGAGGTCCGGCGCGTCGACCTGGGACGCGACGGCGCGGAGGAGGCCTGCTCCGCTGGGAAGCACCGACAGGGCCGGCAGCGCTCGGCTCAGGATCTCCAGGAGCCCGGAGACTGCCAGCTGGGCCTCTTCGACGTCGCGTTGAGTGGCGTCATCGCCGTTGTGGACGACACCGTTCCGCCGCGTGTGTGTAAGGCGGATGACGCGGGCCAGGGTGCTTGGGATCGGGGTACCGGCCGAGGCGGACATCCTGGTCGCCAGTGCCAGCAAGTCTTCGTGGTGCGCCTTGGCCTTGACCGGTTCGCCGACCTGATCGGCAAGGATGCCCAGGATGGCCTCTGCTGCGGTATCGGCCGAGACGAGTGCCGCGCCCGCGCTCACTGGAGACAGGCTGGTGGCGAGCTCGCTAGAGGAGGACGCCAGCGACACGGCGATGAGCCAGCGTCGAACGATGATCGCGTCAAGACGTGTAGCTTGCGGGTCTGTGACCATCTCGCTGCAAGTGTAGATGCGACCCCTCGGTGTGGGCGTGAGCGCTACCCTGCGATAACGCGTGACATCGGGAGGAGCGGACGCTTGGGGGACTCAGGACTCAACAACCACGCAGGGCTGATCTGGTCGATCGCCGACCTGCTCCGCGGTGACTACAAGCAGTCCGAGTACGGCCGCGTCATCCTGCCGCTCGTCGTGCTGCGCCGGCTCGACTGCGTGCTCGAGCCCACCAAGGCCCAGGTCCAGAAGCGCCTGGAGACCGCGATCGGTCGAGAACGTCGGCGTCCTGCTCCGCGCGATCACCGGGCTCGATGTCTACAACACGAGCCGCCTCACCCTGCGGACGATCCTCGCCGACCCGGCCCAGGTCGCCGGCAACCTGCGCGCCTGGATCGCGGGCTTCGACCCCGACACCCGCGACGTCATCGAGAAGTTCGACTTCGACGCCCAGATCGGGCGGCTCGACCGGGCCAAGATCCTGTACCTCGTGCTGTCGCAAGGTGACCGAGGTCGACCTCCACCCGGACACCGTCAGCAACACCGAGATGGGCTACCTCTACGAGGAGCTCGTCCGCCGCTTCTCCGAGCTCTCCAACGAGACCGCGGGCGAGCACTTCACGCCGCGCGAGGTCATCCGCCTGATGGTGGACCTCCTGTTCATCGAGGACGACGAGGCCCTGCGCACCCCGGGCATCGTGCGCACCCTGCTCGACCCCGCGTGCGGCACGGGCGGCATGCTCTCGGTGGCGGCCGACCACCTGCATGCGCTCAACCCGGGCGCCCACCTCGAGGCGTACGGCCAGGAGCTCAACGCCGAGACGTACGCCGTCGGCCGCTCGGACATGATGCTCAAGGGCCAGGACGGCGCGGAACATCCGCCTCGGCAACAGCTTCAGCGAGGACCAGCTTCAAGGGCGAGCGCTTCGACTACTGCCTCGCCAATCCGCCGTTCGGGGTGGAGTGGAAGAAGGTCGAGCGCGAGGTCCGCGACGAGGCCGACAAGCTCGGCTTCAAGGGCCGCTTCGGCGCCGGCACTCCCGCGCATCAACGACGGCTCGTTCCTGTTCCTCCAGCACATGATCAGCAAGCTGAAGGCACCGGCCGAGGGCGGTGGCCGCCTGGCCATCGTCTTCAACGGCTCGCCGCTGTTCACCGGCGGCGCGGGCAGCGGCGAGAGCGAGATCCGGCGCTGGATCATCGAGAACGACTGGCTCGAGGGCATCGTCGCCCTGCCCGACCAGCTCTTCTACAACACCGGCATCAGCACCTACTTCTGGATCGTCACCAACCGCAAGCGCCCCGAGCGCCGGGGCCTTGTCCAGCTGGTGGACGCGCGCGAGCTCTTCACCAAGATGCGCAAGTCCCTGGGCGAGAAGCGCAAGGCGATCAGCGACGACCAGATCGGCGAGATCGCGCGCCTCTACGGCGACTTCACCGAGGGCGAGCGCGTCAAGATCCTGCCCAACGAGGCCTTCGGCTTCCAGCGGATCACGGTCGAGCGGCCGCTGCGCAAGCGCTACTCCGTGCCGGCCGACTTCAGGACTGTCGCGACGCAGGCACCCGGGTGGGCGGAGCTCAACTGGCACGACCAGCAGACCCTGCTGATGGCGCTGCACACGATCAACGGTATCGAGACCTCCGACCGCGGCGAGGTCGCGACGGCAACCGAGATGATCGAGATGTTCTCCGGTGAGGCTGCCGATGTCATGTGGCAGGTGATCACCCGACCGGACAATGAGGCGCCGATCATCACCGACCGCAAGGGCACGCCGAAGGCTGATGCGAGCCTCCGTGACAACGAGAACGTGCAGCTGCCGTGCCCGGTCGAGGCGTTCGACGCCGACCCGACCGAACGGCTGGCATCCCGTTCGTATCGGGATGCCGTCGACGCCTACGTGACGGCAGAGGTCCACCCGTACGTGCCAGATGCCTGGGTGGATCACGCCAAGACGAAGGTCGGCTACGAGATCGCGCTCACCCGCCAGTTCTACCGCTACATGCCGCCTCGCCCCCTCGAGGAGATCGACGCCGAGATCCGCGCACTCGAGGAGGAGATCCAGCGACTCCTACGCGAGGTCACGACGTGAGGTGGGTGCGACTTCGTCACGTGGCTCGCGTCAATCCACCATCTCCCGCCTTCGACAGGCTCGAGGCAGACCGCGCTGTCACGTTCCTGCCTCTGGAAGCGGTATGGCCCGGCGGCCGACTGGATACATCAAGAACTCGCCTGAAGAGCGAGGTTGTAACCGGGTTCACTCGATTCGAGCCCGGCGACATCTTGGTTCCCAAGATCACTCCCACATTCCAGGCCGATCGAACCGCGGTCGCTATCGGGCTGTTGGGGCCTGCCGGAGCTGGAACCACCGAGTTGCACGTGGTTCGCCCGGGAGGCGAGATCGACCCCAAGTACCTTCTGTACTCGCTGTCTTCACGACACTTCCTGCGTGATGGCGAGGCAGCGATGTACGGGGTTGCGGGACAGCGGCGGGTGCCCGACGACTACATCCGAGACTTCCGCCTTGCGCTGCCTTCTCTCGCAACGCAACGGAATGTCGTTGCGTACTTGGACGCTGAGACCACGCGCCTCGACGGTCTAGTCACGGCCGAGCGCATGCGGATCGCGCTCTCCATCGATCGAGTTCAGACCGTTCGCGAGTCGCTGGTACTGGGGCGCACCCCGCGGGAGGTGCTCAACGACCCAGACGGCCCATTGGGGCCCGCTCCCGCTGGCTGGTCCATGCTTCGGAACAAGATCTTCCTCCGGGAGGTCGCACAGTTGTCCAGCACTGGCCTCGAGGAGCTCCTCTCGGTGTCACATCTGACGGGAGTGACTCCCCGGTCGGAGAAGGACGTCACCATGTTTCTCGCGGAGAGCAACGCTGGATACAAGCTCGTTGAGCCGACGGATCTCGTCGTGAACACGATGTGGGCTTGGATGGGAGCCCTTGGCGTGTCGGCCTATGCCGGGATCGTGAGTCCTGCTTATGCGGTATATCGCTTCTTCGGACATGCGGTGCTGCCGCAGTACTTCGACGCTCTCGCCCGGTCCAGGGCCTACGTGGCTGAGATGACACGCTATTCGTCTGGCGTGTGGACGTCGCGATTGCGGATCTATCCAGATGCATTCCTCGCTCTGAGGAGCTTGGTTCCGCCCGTCCACGAACAGCGCCGAATTATCCACGCCCTTGATGAGCTCAGCGTGGAGCAGGAGCGACTGATCTCGCTCTTGACACGTGCCGTCGACCTCCTCCTCGAGCGCCGCCAGGCGCTCATCACCGCCGCCGTGACAGGCCAGCTCGACATCCCAGGAGTCGCCGCGTGAAGGCAGACGAGCGCGGGTTCGAGGACGCCATCACGGCGTCGCTCGTCGAGGCCGGTGGGTACAGTGTTTGCAAGTGGGGCACCAGGGCCGAGTGGGCGGCCGACTTCGACCGCGCTCGCGCGCTCGACACCGCCGAGCTGTTCGTGTTCCTTGCCGAGACGCAACCCAAGGCATGGGAGCGCCTGGTGGCCGTCCACGGCGGCGAGGCCGGTGCACGGGCCCAGTTCGCAGACCGCCTCGCGAAGCAGATCGACGAGCGCGGCACGGTCGACGTCCTGCGCCACGGCGTCAACGACCACGGGATCGAGGTGCGCCTCGCGTACTTCCGGCCGGCGCACGGCCTGACCCCCGAGCTCACGCACCTGTACGAGGCCAACCGGCTCACCGTCACCCGCCAGCTGCCCGTACGAGCCCGCCGGCACCAAGACCCTCGATCTCGCCCTGTTCGTCAACGGCATCCCGGTCGCCACGGCCGAGCTCAAGAACCCACTCACCCACCAGACCGTCGAGCACGCGAAGCACCAGTACCGGACCGACCGCAACCCCGCGAACCGGACCTTCCGCAATGCCCTCGTCCACTTCGCGGTCGACCCCGACACCGTCGAGATGACGACGCGGCTGGATGGGCCCAAGACCCGGTTCCTGCCCTTCAACCGGGGCAACGCCGGCGGACGGGGCAACCCGCCCGACCCGACGGGGCACCGCACCCGGTACCTGTGGGAGGAGCTCTGGGCGCGCGACGCCTGGCTCGACATCCTCGCCCGCTTCATCCACGTCATCCCGGGCGAAGGCGCCACCAAGCAGGCGAAGCTGCGCGCGGGCACGGTCATCTTCCCCCGCTACCACCAGTGGGACGCCGTCCGCCGGCTGGAGGCCACGGCGCGCGCCGAGGGTCCGGGCCACAGCTACCTCGTCCAGCACTCCGCGGGCTCGGGCAAGAGCAACACGATCGCCTGGCTCGCGCACCGCCTGATGAGCCTCCACGGCGCCGATGACAGGCCCGTGTTCGACAAGGTGGTCGTCATCACTGACCGGGTGATCCTCGACCGCCAGCTCCAGGAGACGATCTACCAGTTCGAGCACGCGACGGGCGTCGTCGCCCGGATCGACCAGGACTCGGGCCAGCTCGCGGACATGCTCAAGGGCGAGCAGGGCCGGATCGTCATCACGACGCTCCAGAAGTTCCCGTTCATCCTCGACAAGGTCGCAGAGCTCGGGAAGCGGCGGTTCGCTGTCATCGTCGACGAGGCGCACTCCTCCCAGACCGGCGAGGCCGCCAAGGGCCTGCGTGAGGCGCTCGGGTCCGCGTCGGCGGAGGCCGCGCTCGCCGCCGCGGAGGTCGCTGACGCGAAGGACGCCCCGGCCGACCCGCAGGACGCGCTCGCAGCCTCGGTCGCCGCGCGCGGCCGCCAGCCCAACATGAGCTTCTTCGCCTTCACCGCGACCCCCAAGGCCCGCACCCTCGAGCTGTTCGGGCGCACCGACGCCGACGGCAACTACGCCCCCTTCCACCTCTACTCGATGCGCCAGGCGATCGAGGAGGGCTTCATCCTCGACGTGCTCGCCAACTACACGACGTACGCCGTGTACTGGAAGGTGGGCAAGGCGGTCGAGACGGACCCCGAGTACGACAGCCGGCGCGCGAAGGTCTCGATCGCGCGCTGGGCCTCGCTCCACCCGCACAACCTCGCCCAGAAGGCCGAGCTCGTCGTCGAGCACTCCCGCGACCACACCCGCCACAAGATCGGCGGGAAGGGCAAGGCGATGGTCGTGACGTCCTCGCGCCTCCACGCCGTCCGCTACAAGCAGGCGATCGACACCTACATCGCGTCGAAGGGGTACGCGGACACGAAGGCGCTGGTCGCCTTCTCGGGCACCGTCGGCGACGGCGGGCTCGACTGGACCGAGGCGTCCATGAACGGCGTCCCCGAGAGCCAGACCGCCGAGACGTTCGCCGGCCCCGACTACGGCGTGCTCGTGGTCGCCGAGAAGTTCCAGACCGGCTACGACCAGCCGCTCCTGCACACGATGTTCGTGGACAAGGTGCTCACCGGCCTCAACGCCGTCCAGACCCTGTCGCGGCTCAATCGGATCCACCCCGACAAGACCGACACGTTCGTCCTCGACTTCCGCAACGAGGCGGAGGCGATCACCGAGGCCTTCGAGCCCTGGTGCGAGGCGACGGTCGCGGTCCCCACCGACCCCAACACCCTCCACGACATGGCGGACCGGCTCCTCGGGCTCCAGGTCATCGACATGACCGAGGCGAAGGCGATCGCGGCACTCATCGCGGACCGCACCGTCAAGGCGGGCGACCACGGCACGATCTACGCGCTGCTGGCGGCACCCGTCGAGCGGTTCAAGGCCATGGAGCCCGCGGACCAGCACGAGGTCCGCGATGCGCTCGACGCCTACGTGCGCGCCTACGCGTTCCTCAGCCAGGTGGTCGAGTTCGGCGACGTCGGCCTCGAGGCGGTCTACCTTGCCTCACGCGCTCTCGCGGCGGAGCTGCCGTCCGACGGCGGCGGGGTGCTCGACCTCGGTGCCGAGGTGCAGCTCACGCACCTGCGCATCGAGAAGACCTCGGAGGGCTCGATCACCCCCGACGGCGGCTACGGCCCGATCGAGTCGCTGTACTCAGGGCAGGGCAGGCAGGTCGCCGAGGAGAAGGCGCACCTGTCCACGATCATCGAGGTCCTCAACGAGCGCTTCGGCACCGTGCTGGGCACCGCGGACCAGCTCTTCTTCGACCAGCTCGAGGAGACCTGGATGGCCGACGACCACCTGGTCGCCCAGGCGCAGGCCAACCCGATCGAGAACTTCCGCCTCGTGTTCCAGCCCCAGTTCCTGAAGAGCATCGTGGGCCGGATGGACGACAACGAGGACATCTTCAAGCGCGTCGTGGACGACCCGGACTTCCAGACCGCGGTGATGAACCACTACTTGGCCCGGGTCTTCGAGCGGGCACGTGCCAACGTCGGTTGAGGCCTGCATGAGCACCGAGTTCGCGCGACTAGCTGAGCGCCCTTCTGGGGCCAGTGGCGAGTCACCTAGCGAGCGCAGGAACAGCGCCGGCGGAGGGTCATGGTGAGCACGCCGCCCCATCTCTTGGCGCAGGAGCACGGAGTGCTCGGGGAGGCTCGTGTTCGCGCCTTCCTGCTGGAACGCTTCTGGGTGCACACGCGATCCATCGACCTTGATGGCGCTGACTTCCTCATCCAGGCCCGAGAACCAGCCGAACGTGACCCGAATGCACGCGTTCGCCTCGGTCGGGTGCAGGTGAAATTCGTTCAGAACGATCGAACGCCTATCTACATCCCCAAAGCCTACGTCTTCGACCGGCTCGGCCTCCCCAGCAAGCTGTTCTTCTTGGTGATCTCAACTGGGACAGGAAGGAGCGCTCAACTCTTCCTGCTCGACGGCGAGCAGATAGCGCGGTGCTCTGCGCCGAAGACCCCTCCACCGGACCGGATCCGGATCGGGATGCGAGCGGTCTTGGAGAGTCAGGAGTTCGTGGTCACGGACTCCCGCGTGGCCCTTGAGCGCATGGAACAGGCTCTGCGGACGGTCGATCGCGACCGGTACGCGGCGTTCCTCGGCGCCTCATTCCCGGAGCGGGGGCGCCTCAAGCCTGAGTATCTCCACCCGCTCCATGTAGACGAGGATCGGCTCGACAGGGCACTGGCCCGAATCCAGCGCGAGTTCGGCTCCATGGCGTGGGAGCTTGAGGCGGCTGCCGAGCTCCTCAGGCGCGCTGAGGCATCAGGCGACCTCCTCGAGATCGAGTCGATCTTGGACCAGGCAGAAGTCGCCGACCACATCTTGCCGGTTGGCTACGGAGACTTTCGGGTTGGGTTCAGCTCGAATCCTGGCAGGCTGGACGATCTGTTCGATGAGGTGCGCCGATATCGAGCTCGCGTCGAGCGGCTGGCAGGAGCCCACCTCCTGGCGCCGTTCGCAACCCTCGTTGGCGAGATCGAGGCCTCGCTCATCCGGGAGTTGCGCCGCTGCGGGAGCGCAGCGGCCGGCGAGGCTCTCGGCTGCAAGATCGAGTTCGACGGACAGACGTTCACCTTTCGATCGATGTCCTTCCATGAGGAGGTCACGGCACCGCTTGGTGGATCCTTCACCCTAAGCTCGCCCGGCCTAGTAGTGGGCCGCTTCCGAGTACCCGAGTACCCGCAGGCATCTCGGCCCAATCAGATCTCGAAGGAGACCACCTGGGAGGAATTCCTGGCCGTTGAGGCAGGCGAACTCGCGATCTGGATCGGTAAGGTCGTGGAAACAGCGCGGTTCGGCGACTAGCCAGCGGACGCCCCCGAAGGGTCGCTCGGTGTCTATCTTTGCCGCAATGCCACCTGCGTCATAGACTGAAGATAGATGGCCCAGAAGCTACCGACTCCCGGAACTCTGACCGCCGCCCGACTTCGGCGGCTGATCCGCGCGGGCGAGAACGACCTTGTCGAGTTCAAGGGCGAGCGCGCCTCCATCGCTGACATCGTCGATGCTGTCGTGTGCTTTGCGAACGGTGACGGCGGCCTCGTCCTCTGGGGCGTTGGCGACGACGGGGCGATCGAGGGCACCAACCTGCGCGATCCGCAGGCGCTCCGCAAGGGCGTGTTCAACGGGACGTCGCCGTCCCAGCTTGTGGAGGTCCAGGAACTCCTCGTCGATGCCAAGAAGGTCATCGGCGCCTGGGTCGAGCACTCGCCGGTCCTCGTGTCCACCACGAGAGGCTCGTACACGCAGCGCGTCGGTGCCGACTGTCTGCCGATGACGCCAGACCGGCTTGTGGTTCGCCAGATCGACACGCGTGCGCTGGATGTCTCGTCGGCCGTAACGCCTGTCGATCTGGACGGGATCGATCTTGTCGAGGTCGAGAGGTTTCGCCGGCTGCTGCCGTCGGACGAGGCCGGAGAAGGACTGCGCCGACTGGAGATGCCGGCCCTGCTTGCCGCGATCGGGGCCACCGCGAAGGTTCGCGGCCGGACGGATGCCGTAACTGTTGCCGGACTCCTCATCTTCGGTCGCGAGGAGGAAATCCGAGCGGTCATCCCTCAGCACCAAGTGGTCTACGTTCGCTCGCCCGAGGGAACAACGGACTACGAGCGTCGCGTGGTTTCCTCCCAGCCGATCCTGCGGCTCCTCGAGCAGCTGAGTCTGGAGATTTCGGCCGCTGGCAAGTCCCGCACACTGCGCGTGGGTCCTCGCGACCTGGAACTCCCGGACTACCCAGAGCGGGTCCTGCGCGAAGCGATCATCAATGCAGTGGCGCACCGGCACTACACGCTTCCCGGCGACATCGTCATCCGCCAGACGTCCGTTTCGCTCGAGATCGAGAATCCCGGAGGCTTCCCGGAGGGTATTGACCCCGACAGCGTCATCCAGCACGCTCCCGTACATCGGAATCGCCTGCTCTGCGAGCTGCTGGATCGCGTCCGCGTCATGGAGCGCTCTGGCCTCGGCGTGGATCGCATCTTCGAGGATCAGCTCAAGTTCGGCAAGGTTCCTCCGACGTATGAAGCCGACCGCAACTCCGTCCGGCTGCGTCTTGATGCACGCGAGTTCGACGAGTCGTTCGCACGCATGGTGTTCAACGAGGAGCAGGCAGGAAGGCGATGGCGCGTCGAAGACCTCCTTGTCCTCTCGCACCTGCGGCGCATGGGACCATCAGATCGGGCGGTTCTCGCGAGGGTAATGCAGCGACCGGAGCGCGATGCGCAGGACATCCTCACGAGTTTGCTGGGCGAGCTTGTCGTCCGATTTGGCGCCGGGCCGGGCACCAAGTACGTGCTCAGCGCCCAAGCCCAGGCGAGCCTCGGCGCGGAGGGTGCGTATACGCGCGAGCGCGGGCTCGCGAAGGAGACGCAGCGGCGCCTAGTGCTTCAACATGCCATCGAGTTCGGCCGTGTGGACAACAAGGCGGTCAGGGAGATGCTCCAGATATCGGCCCGCGACGCGACGCAGCTCCTCCTCGCGCTCGAGGCACGCGGCCAGTTAGTGATGCGCGGAGCGAGGCGATGGGCCTACTACGAGCCCGTGGACCAGCAGACGCTTCCTCTATGACATGGCTCTAACTTGGCGCGACATAGACCGAAGATAGGCTCGAGTCGCGGTACGGCCGACACTCGAGGTACAGATCGCGGTCCGGGGAACTCGTATGCCAGGCGACGCGCCAAATTGGGGGATCCTGTGTATGGACCTCCTTGGTTCGATGTGGCACGATGCGGTCCGCTAGGGAGTCTGGCCATGGCTCTGAGCGCTGAGCCCCATCCCGGCGCACCAGGGGACACACATCGGATGTCCACGGAACATCGTCCGATCACAGCGACGACGCGGGTGTCGATCCTTCCGTTCGGCCGGAGTGAACTACGGATCACCGAGAGTCCGATGGCTCCCGTCAAGGACTCCCCCGAGATGATCCGCCGCCTCCCTGAGGTGACGTTGAAGACACATTTGGTGCGGCCGGCCGTGCGGGCAATCCGACAGGGCTAGATTCCGGACCAGCCCTCGACGGCAGACCAGCCCTGACTATTGACGCGCCCCACGATGCCGCTCGTTGGCGCTTGTTTTCGGATCTCCTCGTTCACGAGACCCGGGATTGCCTGCTGAGCCTGGCCTAGTAGCGCCTGAAGAATCTCGCCAGTCTGAGCCGGGATCGACGCTGGGTCCAGTCCGGGCGGGAGGTTCAAGCTCAGCTGCAGATTGAGATTCAGCGACGGCATGGACCGGGTTCGCGAGACAGTCATCTGCCCACCGATCCTGTGTGCCATGTTGACGGACTCGATTGCCCCAAGGATCACGTCGGCCCTCGCCTCATCGCCGTCCCCGAGAAGGGCCAGAGGGTCGAGCGGCTCGCGAGTAGAACACAGCTCCTCGTAAGCCTCCAGCAGCGACCAGACAATTGTCTCGGTCTCGTCGTCGGGCCGAACGATCTTCAGGCCGATCGCCTCGGCCTCACGGCGGCCGATTGCGTGCCCGTGCTGATAGGTCTTCTCCGCAAGCATCTCGATCACGGATGCAATCGTCTGCTCTTCAAGCCGCTCGCCCTCGGCGCGCGACGTGAGGAGTTTCCTGGCGACATCTCGGATATGCGAGTGCGCGCGATTGATCTGACCGAGGATCACCGGGTCGACGCGCTGGGCAAGGGCTGCGAATGGAGCGGCGAGGGCCGCCTGGTCCGAGAGGCCGACACGCTCCCGGATCAATCGGAGGTAGGACATGATGTCCTCTACCGCGACCTGATCCTGGACTGGCGTCTCGCCTTCCCGGCCACGTTGAATGCCGAGTTGCGGATCGATTGGGCCAAGTTCGCCCTTCGGCCCCATGACTATCTCGTCAGCCCCGATAGCGATCATGGTCGCTGCGCTCATCGCTTTGTACGGCACGATCACCGAGAACCTCTTCGCGTACTCTCGGATCATGGTGACCATCCGCCACGGGACGTCCGTGAGTCCGCCGGTGGAGTACAGGAAGAGGTCAACCGCCTCGCACTGGCCCACGGTGCGCAGGTGGTCGTACAGCGGACGGACGGCGTCCTCGGCGACCTGCGCCTGCGCGCCCTGCCGGTCACTGAGCACGTAGGTGACGACGTGACTGCCCCGACGCGCCCCAAGTTCCCGCAGCAGACGGCGACGATTCGCGGCCCCTGCATCGACCGGTACCAAAGCCCGCATATCCCCACCTACTAACACTGAGTGACCGTCAGGTCGCGGATCACCACGACCCGCAGCTCGCTCAGTCTCACCCACGATGATGGCATACGTAGGCGAGCCTTATCCGCAAGGAAACGTACACAATTCATCTTGACGGACGTCCACAGTCGGCGCAGATTCCCGGCATGCAGAACGTGATTGGCATCCGGACTCTTCGGCGGGGCGTCAACGAGGCGCTCCTGCGCGTGGTGCGTGGCGAGACGATCGTCCTCGTGCGGCACGGGCGCCCGGTCGCCATCCTCCGGCCGCTCGCCGAGGGTGAGACCCACCGGCGCATCTCCGTGACCACCTTCCGCCGCAACCTGCGCCGCGCGGTCATCGTGTCCCACCGCCGACCCCTCATGCTCACCTGGTACGGCGACGGGGCCGCGGTGCTCGCACCGGTCCCGCGCGACCTTGAACTCGAGTACGAAGAGGACGACCTCCTGTGACAGCCGGCGGAATGATCCAGGCGCTGGGGATGCGCGAGGTCCGCGCGAACATCCGCGCGGTGGTGGCACGCGTGGAGGCGGGCGAGGCGCTCGTCGTCCTGCGCGACGGCCAGCCGACCGCGGTGATGCTCGCGTTCGACGAGGCGCAGCGCTGGCAGCAGATCGAGCGCGGCCTCGCCGCCCTCCACGGCCTGGAGCTGTACCCGGAGCTCGCGCGGGACACCGCAGAGCTCGCCCGCCTGGTGCGCCGCGAGGTGCGGCCGAAGGCAGCCGACGTGCGCCGCCTGGCCGAGCTGCCGCGGGACATCCTGGCGCCGCTGCGGACGATGGGCGTCACGGATGCGCGGACGGGCTTCGCCGGGATGCTCGACGAGATCACGGCCGGGCGGACCATGACGATCGTCTCGGGCGGCCGCTTTGCGGTGACCCTCGTGGCGCCGCGCGAGTTTGACCGCCTGCGCGCGCTCGACCGCACGGTCGGCTGGTTCCGCTCCGCCGGCCTGGACCTCGCCACTGCCGACGACCAGGCTGTGAGCGCGTTCGTACACGACTTCGCCGCGCGACCCGCGGCATCCGACATCGCGGCCGCCGGGTAGGGCTGGCCATGCAACGGGGGACCCGCACCATGCCGCATCTGCCGCGCATTCCACGGACACTCGCGATCCTCGGCGCCGTGGGACTGCTCTGGCTCGTCGGGGCCTCGCCGAGCCTCGCCGCCTCGGTGCCGGCCGGCGCCCGGGAGGCGCTCGCGCCGGTGACCAAGATGATCGCGACGCTGGTGGCGATCGCCATCGGCCTCGGGATCGCGGTCTGCGGGGCGGTGATCGTGTGGGGCGGGATCGAGAAGACGCTCGCAGGCGCGAACCAGGACGCGGAGCACCGCGCGGCGAGACGGATCCAGAACGGAATCCACGGCCTCGTCTGGATGATCCTGGCGTCCGTGATCGTGACGACGATCACCGCGATCGCCGTCGCCTACGGGCTCATCGACAAGCCCTTCTGACCCACCAGACCCATGCTGACGACCGGGGGCCTGGTTCCCCCTACCCTCCGAACTCCCGAATCGGGCGCGCGCACCCCCTGGCGTCTCCCGCGTGCGGGCCTCGCGCTCGTCCTGCTGACGCTCCTGGGCCTCGGGCTCGCCCTCGTGGCCGAGGCGACCCCGGCGCACCCCGACACCTCGCCATCGCCAGCCGCGCCGTCGATCTCGGGGCCGCCGGTCGGGGACATCCCGATCCTGGGCGACCCGATCCGCGACCTCACGGTCTGGTACTCGGACCGGGTGCGGGACGCGAACCGCGCCGCGCTCGACAACCTTCGAGGCCAGCTGCTCACGCCGGTCGACCCCCTCACCGACAGCGTCACGCGCGCCCTGTACGGGCCGATGGTGCTGATCACGATCCCGATCCTCACCTTCGGCGGCCTGATCCTCGGCTACCTGATCATGGTCAGCAGCACCTCGGGCGCCACCGCCTACGAGGCCCGCTCGGTCGCGCCGCGCTTCGTCGTCGGGGCGGCGCTCGCGATCCTGGGCATCTTCCTTGTCTCGGTGATCACGGCGTTCGTTGCGGCCCTGGATGAAGCGATGGTGCGCGTGGCGCTGCCGGCCTCGGCGGTCGGCGGGCCCGCGGGCTGGCCGTCCACTGGCGGCGTGTTCGCCGTGCTCCAGCAGGGCGGCTTCGACCCCCGCGTGCCCCAGGGCCCTGACAACTGGAACAGCGGGGCGTGGATCTCTGCGGGCCTGCTCGCGGGCGTCCTGACCACCTGCCTCGCGATGCTCAACTGGTTCCTGACGGGCCTCGAGAAGCTCCTCGTGATCGTGGGGCCGCTGTGCCTCGCGGCGTACGCGATCCCGGCGACCGAGCGCGTGACCAGGCTCTGGTTCAAGGTCCTGCTCGTCGTGCTTGCCATGCGCTTCGCCTGGGCGATCACGTTCGTCGTGTTCAGCCTGACGGCAGCGCCGTACGTCGGCCCGTCGGGGGCGCCCGCGACGGTGCAGGACATGAACATCCTGCTCGGCCTGGCTGCGGGAGCCGCCGCGATGATGCTCGGCCTCCCGCTGGTCCTGATCCCGCTCGCGCTCGCTGGCCCCCAGATCCTGGACAAGGAGAACGTGGTGCGCCTCGTCCGCGTGCTGCCGTACATCTGATGGGCAAGCTCGTCGACGTGCCCGAGAACGCGGTCCGCGAGGAGCCGCTCGCATTCGGCCTGACGGCACCGCAGCTGCTGGTGTGCGGGATCGCCGTGGGGATCGGCGCCGTCATCCAGCTGATCCCTGTCTGGGTCGCGCTCCAGGTCGTGCTCACGGTGCTGCTCGCGGGCCCGGTCCTGCTGTCGGCCATCCTCCCGGTCCGGGGCGAGCCCGCCTACCGCTGGCTCATCCGCTGGATCCGGTACCTGAGGGGTCCACGGACCCTCGAGATGAGCGCCAGCAACGTCCCATATAAGCCGGAGATAAGTGGCGAGGTCCAGGATCGGACTGTCGCGGTCGATGCCGCGGTGGACGGGGATCGGGCGATCGACCCGATTGCCGCCCTGGAGGGCCGGGGGGACCCTCCCGCCATCGTCACGGATCTGCCGGGGGAGGCGCAGACGCCGATGGGGGAGCGTGCCGTGCGGCTCAAGGTCGTCGAGGCCGACGACCGGGAGCCCGAGGTGGAGGAACGGGAGGTCGCGGGGGACCCGCTCGACCGCCCGTGGGTCGTGCCGCATGCCCTGCCGACCATGCGCGTGGTCGCGGTCGCGGGGTTCGCGGGTGGCACCGGCCGGACGACGCTCGCGGCCGAGATCGCGACGCTCGTCGCCTCGGGCGCCCGCATCCGCGGGCTCGATGGCGTGGACATGGCCGTGCGCGTCCTCGTACTCGATGCGGCGCGGCTCGCGGGTGCTGTCGGCCTCCGCCTGGGACTCGCGCCTGCCGCGCTCGCGCGCGCCCGCGGCCACCGCCTGTGGCGCGATCCGGGTGCCATCGCCGACCTCGCGGTGGCGACGCGCTGGGGTGCCGACGTCCTGACCCTGCCGCCGCACCCGGAGTTGGGCGAGCACGACGGCGCGGGCGGCGACGCGGCTCTCGGGCTGTTCGGCGCGGCCGAGGCGGGCGAGCTCGTCGAGGGGGCGCAGCGCGCGGGGTACCACCTGCTCGTCGTCGACCTCGGGAGTCTCCTCGAGGAGGGGCACCGCGAGTTCATCGACCAGGCGGACCTGGTCCTGGGCGTCGTGCGCCCGACGCTCGAATCCCTGCCGGACGTCTTCCGTCTGGCCACGGTCACGCGCGCCCAGGGCATGGGCCGCAAGCTCACGCTCGTCGCGAGCGGCGCCGACGACGACACCGAGATCCGCAGGCTCGCGCGCGAGGCAGACGTCCCGGTCACGGGCTGCATCCGGCCCGATCCCCTGTTCACGACGGCCGCGGACCGGGGTGAGCCCGCGTGGGTGACCGCCCCGCACCTGCGGGCCGACCTCGTGCGGGTGGCGCGCGCCGCCTGGCCGCTCCTCGCGGATACGGAGCCGCAGTCCTCCCGCCGGCGCTCCGTGCTCGGCGTCGTCCGCGCCACGATCCCCACCCCTGGAGGCACCCGATGACGATGGGCGTCCGTACCGGCTTCGATGGCGCGCCGATTCCCGCCGCGACACTCGGGACCGTCCGCCGCCAGCTCGTGGCGCGCCTGTCGCCCGAGGACCTCAACCCGTTCGGGCGCACGCCGGAGCAGGAGTCGAGGCTCCGTCGCACGATCGGCGACATCCTCGCCGAACCCGAGCTCGAACTTGCGCCGACCCCCGCACTCGTCGCCGCGGTCGAGGCAGCCGTGTGCGGCCTGGGTCCCCTGCAGCCGCTCGTCGACGACCCGCTGGTCGGCGACATCCTCGTCAACGGGCCGAATGAGATCTTCGTCGAGCGCTCGGGCCGCCTCGAGCAGACGCCGGTGACGCTCGGCTCCGCGCGCGAGGTCGTCGAGATCTCCGAGCGCATCGCCGCGCTCGCCGGGCGCGAGCTCTCGGTGGCGCACCCGGTCGTGGACGCCCGGATGCCGGACGGGTCACGCGTGAACGCGGTCATCCCGCCGGTGGGCGGGCCCTACCTCTCGATCCGCAAGTTCAACCGCCTCCGCCTCGACCTGTACCCGGGCGGAAGGCACGGGCGCAGCTGGATCGAGGAGGGCGGGCTCGACGCCGCGATGGCGGACGTCGTCACCCGCCTCGTGCGTGCGCGCGCGAACATCCTTGTCGCAGGCGAGACGGGCGCCGGCAAGACGACCTTCCTGCGCACGGTCACGGACCTGTTCGACCAGACGGAGCGGATCGGCGTCGTCGAGGACACAGCCGAGCTCGCGCTCGAGAACCCCGACCGGTTCTGCCTCGAGACGCTGCATCCGCACGACCTCGCGGTCGGCGAGGCGGACACCCGGCTGCTCGACGTCGGCGACCTCGTGGCGAACGCCCTCCGGATGCGCCCGGACCGCCTGATCGTGGGCGAGATCCGGCTGCCGAAGGAGGCGTTCTACACGCTCCAGGCGCTCCACACGGGGCACGACGGATCGGCCACGACCATCCACGCGAGCAGCGCCGAGGACGCGCTCTTCCGCCTCGAGCTGCTCGCCCGCCAGACCATGCGGGACCTCACGGTGACCGACCTGCGCGGCTACATCGCGCGCGTGTTCGACCTGGTCGTCGTGCTGCGCCGTCTCCGCTCGGGGCGCCGCATCGTCCGCCAGCTCACCGCGGTGGACGGCCTGACCGAGGCCGGCGGGTACCGGATGACCGACGTGTTCCGGGCTGAGGCGGTCCCAGGCTCGGACGAGATCCGGTTCACCGCCGCAGCTGCGTGGACGCCGTCGCCGCGCCTCCTCGCGCGCCTCGAGCTGGAGGGCGACCAGTGGAGCTGATCGGCGCGCTCGCCGCCGGAGTCGCCGTCATGGCGCTGATCCTCGCGCTCGCGCCCGCCCGGGTGCAGCCGGCGTCGTCGCTGCGGACCAGAGTCCGGGTCCTCCAGGCGGAGCGGGTGGGCAAGGCGCGTTCGCTCCTCGAGCAGGCACGCCTCGACGTGGCTCCGCGCACGTACCTCGCGCTCGAGATCGCCTCGCCGCTGGTGCTCGCGTGGCTCGGGCTGCTCATGTCCGTGCCGATGGCGGTCCTCGGGCTCATCGTGGGCGCCCTCGTGCCGCGCTGGTACGTGCGGTACCTCGTGTCATCGGAGGCGCGGGCGGCGGCCGACGACGCTCCCCGGGTGCTGCGTGCCATGGTCAACCGCGCGGCCTCGGGCGGCACCTACCCGGACCTCTACGCCGCGGCTGCCGAGGCGGCGCGCCACCGCTGGGTGAAGGCCGACTTCGAGGAGATCCTCTCGCGCTACTACGCCGCCGAGGCCCCGGCGGACGCGCTCGTCGAGGTTCGCCGCCGGCAGGCGGGCCGGAACCTCGCGCTCGTGTACGACGCGCTCATCACGCTCGCGCGCACGCACCAGCCCGTGTCGGCCGCCGCGCAGGTGCTGGGCTCGCTGGGCGACGCGGCGCGGGCCAACGCCTCGATCGCGAAGGCGGCGGTCGCCGAGAGCAAGGGCCTCCGGCTCCAGGCGACGATCCTCGCGATCGTCATCCCGGGCATGTTCCTGTACCTGCTCCTCGCGAACGGCGAGCTCATCGCCCCGGTCCTCGGCACGCCGCTCGGGCGGTACGTGCTGCTGCCCGCCGCCGCACTTCTCGAGGTCACCGGCATCGCGCTCTCGTGGCGCATCACGCGGCTGGAGGCCTAGGGATGGAGCTGGTCGG
Source organism: uncultured Chloroflexia bacterium (assembly GCA_963748625.1). Taxonomy (GTDB): domain Bacteria; phylum Chloroflexota; class Limnocylindria; order Limnocylindrales; family CSP1-4; genus CAIXZV01. Next base: position 1,295,674 of record CAVVJT010000007.1, read on the forward strand.
CACGATCGCGGTCGCGATCGCCGTGTTCTCGCTATGCGTGGCAGTGCTGGGCTCGTCCCTGCTCGTCCCGCGCCGGCTCGACGCGATCCGCGCGGTCGCGATCCCCCGCCACCAGTACGAGCGCCTGGTCAGCGCGGAGGTGCCGCTCTGGGAGCGCATCGTCGCGCCGGTCGCGGTCCGCCTCGCCGCCCGGGCCCCGGCCTTCGCCTCGCAGGTGAGCGAGCGCGACCTCATCCGCGCGGGCTTCGACCCCGCGGTCATCACGCCGGCCGAGGTGTACGCGGCCAAGCTCGTGCTCGCCGCAGGGATCCTTGCCGTGGGTGCCGCGCTGAGCCCGCTGGTGCCCGTCGCCCTGCTGGTCGCGCTGCCGGTCGCCTTCGTCGGGTACCTGTTCCCGACCGAGTACCTCGCGTCGCGCGGCAAGGCGCGCACGGCCCAGCTCGCGCGGGAGCTGCCCGACTTCCTCGCCCTCGTGCGACCACTCGCGGCGAAGCACGGCCTCGAGCACGCCGTCGCCGATGTGGCGGACGCGCTGCACGACGCGTCGGGCGGGCAGAACCTGCTTGCGCGCCAGATCCGGAGTGCCGTCGCCGCCTATGGCACGGGCACCGACCTCTTCGGGGCGCTCCGCGACATCGCGATGGCGGCAGAGCTCGAGGAGCTCGACGAGCTCGCGGCAGCCCTGTCCCAGTCCCGCCGCCTCGGCAAGGGCATCAACGAGACCCTCGCCGAGCACGAGCGATCCCTCCGCGATACCGAGCGCAACCGGCTTGCCGGTGCCGCCTCGTCGGTTCAGCCGAAGCTCGCGGCGATCCTCGCCGGGATCTACCTGCCCGAGTTCGTGCTGCTTGTCGTCGCTCCCCTGTTCATCTCGACCCTGGGTCGAATCTAGCCACGAGGAGGTGGACCATGACCATCAAGCACCCCCGAGCCCGGAGGGCCTCGCGAACGTTGGCGGCCGTGCTGCGCGACGAGCGCGGCGTGACGACCCTCGAGTACATCATCGCCGCGGCGATCGTCCTCGTCGTGCTCAGTGCCGCGATCCTCGCCTGGAACAACGGGCTCGCCGACAAGATCGGCGATCTCATCCGCCTGCTGGCCGGCACGTGAGCGGGCCACTGGCGGCCGCTGCCCGGCGGCGGCGGCGCGGTGAGGCCGGGTCGACCGTCGTGGAGGCGGTGCTCGTCGTGCCGCTCGTCCTTGTCCCGGTGCTCGCGGCGACCGTGATCCTCGGGCATCTCGCCCACACCCGGATCGTGCTCGACGCGGCCGCTGCCGCCGGTGCCCGCCAGGCCGCGGTCATCGGCGCCGATGGGCCGTCGGTCCGGAGCCGCATCCGGGCCGAGCTTGCGGACGGCGGGCTCGACCCGGGCACGGTCGGGGTCTCGGTGACGCCGGCCTCGGCGGGCTGGGGACAGCCGATCCGGGTGCGGCTGACGGCCACGAGCAGGGCAGCCGTCCCGTTCCTGGGCACCTGGACGCTGCCGCTCGCGGCGGAGTTCGTGACCCGCAGCGAGGTGACCCACTGATGGCCTGGTCACGGGACGGGGAGCGCGGGCAGGTCGCGGTGTACGCCGTGCTGCTGTTCCCCACGCTGATGCTCGTCGTCGCATTCGTGCTCGCGATCGGCAGCGTCGAGATGCTGCGCTCGCGCCTGCGTGCGCAGCTGGACATGGCGGCGCTCACGGCCACCCAGGCGATCGATCTCGGCGCACTCGCGAGCGGCGGACGCCCCGTCCTCGTCCGCGACAAGGCCGACGGGCTCGCCCGCCAGTACCTCGCGGTCAACGTGGCGGTGCTCGGCGACCAGCTGCTCGTCACGCCGGAGGCCGTCGCCGGTGCCGCGCAGGTCGCGGTGACGAACCGGGTGGGCACCGTCGACCCGATCACGGGGCTGCCGGTGACCGCCCCGACCGTGAGCATCCGCGTGGTCGTCCCGGTCGACCGTGCCGGTGCTGGCCGTCGCGGGCCTCCGGACCAGGGTGGACCTCGAGCTCACGGGCTCGGCCGCCGCGAGGAGCTGACGCCATGCCGACCCAGCCACGCCTGTCCCTCCCGGTCCTCGCCGGCGCCGCCATCGCCATCGGCCTGCTCGTCGTCGGCGGGATCCTGCTCCTCGGCCAGCTCGGCACCCCGGGTGCCAAACCCACCCCGTCGTCTCCGGTCGCGTTGACGGCCTCGCCCGCGGCCACCCCGTCCGACCCTGGATCGACACCCGAAGCCGCGGTCGGCGCGTTCTTCACCAGGCCTTCGCCGACGCCCGCCGCACCGGGGATCCGGCGCCGATCGAGGCCCTCACCACGGGGCCCGAAGTCGTCGGCCTACCTCACCGTCGCGGGCTTCCTCGAGGGCCAGACGGCCGCAGAGAAGGCGTCGATCGTGACCGTCCAGGAGTTCGGGGACCTCACGACTACGATCGAGGGCAGCACCGCGATCGTCGTCTTCGACCTCACCGAGGGCGGCTACGACATCAGGCTCGCGGACGCCTCGCCGCTCGAGTCGCCGCAGGTCCTGCCCCCGAGCAGGGTCACCGTGCAGCTCGTCCAGGCCGATGGCCGATGGCTGGTCGACGCGTTCGAGGCGGCGCGGTGAAGCGCCTCGGGGATCGCTGTCGTCCTGGGCGCGGTCCTCGCGATCGCGCTCGCCGGAAACGCGTCAGCCTTCGACTCCGGTGTTGCGCGTCACCGTCGACACGTGGGAGGCGGGTGGCGGCCGGGCCTACGTGGGCGTCCAGGCGCAGGGCCGCTGGGCACGCCCGGGCACGCGGTCGTGCATCGCGCTACTACTCGGTCTGGGACCATCGGGCGACGATCCTCACGGATCCCGTGCGAGACCAGTGGTCGGTCAAGGTCCATCACGTGCACGGGCAGCACCGTCAATCCACTGAGCCCGACGATGGTGCTCACGAGCCGGACCACGCCCGGGATCGGCGTCCGCCCGTCAACGTCGGGCGTGCTGAGCCTCGACCTCGGCGTCGCGGTCGATCCCGGAGACCGCGCCCGCCGGCAGGACCCGCACGATCACGGCCGCGCTCACCAGCGGCTGGCTCGGCGCCGTCGGGAACCACATCCGCGCGTCCGATCGTGCCCGGGTCGGTGCGGATCCGGCGCTGGACCGTGGACTTCGGCGACGGCACGACCAGCACGATCGCCCCGTCATCGACGAGCCCGCAACCACCTCTCGACCACGCACGCGTACGGCGCGGGCACGTTCACGGTCACGGTCACCGCGCGGGTCACCGGGTCGCGCCTACGCCGCGTTCTTCGCCCCCAATGGCACGCCGTACGAGTCCACCGTCGGGATGGAGCCTCGACATCACCAACGCGGCCTCGGGTGTGTCGGGCCTGCCGGTCGAGTACGTCACCCCGGTCGCGACGGCGGCGGCGAGCCCGTCAGGGACCCTGCCCGACGGCACCACCGCCGCGGCCGACCCCGACGGACTCACCGAGATCTGGTGGCCGCGCGGGCTGCCGTGCGACCTGTTCGTGCGCGCGGTCATCGAGCGCGAGGGGTTCATGCGCTCGGGCGGCGTGGTCATCGGCGCAGGGCCGGACGCGCCTCGTCCGGTACCGCTACATCCGGGGCACCAACGACGCCCCGGACGCGACGCGCACCGGGCACGTACCGGGCCGCCGCGCCGATCCGGATCCAGTGGAACACGCCGCTGCCCGGGACCAGGTCCTACCCGGTCCGCCTCGAGCTCATCCTCGAGACCACCTACGACGACGGCACCGTCCGGACCACCCGCGTGGCGGGCGAGGTCTCGGTGACCGTCGTCTACTCCGCGGCTGCCCAGTAAGGAGGGGATGCCCATGCGTGTCCGCCGGACCGTCTACCTCGCCATCTTCGTCATCGCGAGCCTCGTCGCCGCCGGGCGCCTACTGGCTCGCCCAGCCCCGGACCGAGGTCGTCCGCGCCACCGTCGACATCCCCGTGCTCGACCCAGGTCACGGCCGACATGGTCGAGCTCGTGCGGGTCAGCCCGCTCGGGGTGCCGCCGAACGCCGCTCGGTCGCTCGATGCCGTCGTCGGGCAGCACGCCTCGCTGCCGATCCTCGCGGGGCAGGATGTCGACACCCGGGCGCTCGAGGCCATCCCGGGCTCGCAGGCGTTCGGGTTCGGGGCGCCGCTGGCACCGGGCGAGGTGGCATTCGCGCTCCCGGTGACCGCCGAGCAGGCGGTCGGCGGTGCGCTGACGGCCGGCTCCCACGTGGACGTGATCGCGGTGCCGAACGACGTCAGGCAGGCGGGCGTGACATCAACGGGGGATGCCCCGTCCACCGTCGCCCTCGGCCAGGGCCTGACGATCCTCGCCCTGCGGACGGACGACGGCCGGGACCTCGCCGCGGGCGACCCGGAGGACACGACGAGCACGATCCCGCCGAAGCTCGCCTCCGTGGTCGTCGCGATCCCGGCGGCACGCCTGACGGAGTTCGCGACCGCCGCGATGACCTCGACGTTCTACTTGGGACTGGAGACGGTGCCGCCACCGGTGGCGACGGTGCCCTGAGGCGATCTCGTCGTCAAGTGGGCCGACGTACCCAACCGGTGCTCAGGGTCGATCCGGAACGCCGACCGCCGATAAGCGGAAGTCGAGTTCGTCAAGGTCGCGAACAGCGCGAGCGAGCGACGCCCGGGCGAAGAACGGAATGTCGTGCGGCACGCGCCCGTGTGCGGCATCCACGATGACGTAGACAACCTCGAGGGCCCCGGGAGCGGGCTTCGCACTGGCATCGATCACCGCCCCGAGATACGGAGCGTCCGCCTGGACCAGGTCCCGGAACCGCTCGCGGACCTTCACCTCGTGGCGCAAGCCCTCAGCCGAGGTCACACCCTGCGTGAACAGGTACGAGAGCTCCTGGGAGCCGATGCCCCGCTTGACATGGATCAGCTTGTCCGGCGCCACGAAGACATCACAGAGCTCGAAGCGGCCGCGCTCTGTCCCCACCTGGGCCAGCTTCTTGTCGAGCAGCACACCGCCGAGCGCCGCGGCAAGGTCCGCGTTGTAGAGGTCCTCGGGCATCGCGACCCGTGCGGGCGTGGGAATGGCCAGCGTCGGCGGCCGTACTCGCCGCGCCGCGGAGTCGACGCTTGCCAGGTACTCGCCGCTGACCTTGAACCAACGGCCCTCGGAGAGCACGTACGCGTCGTCGCCGTCCTGCAACTCCCAGACCAGCCAGCGGTAGATCGGCCAGCGGTCGAGCGCACGCATGGAGTTGCGGTCGACCACACGCAGGTCGTCGGCCATGAGGTCGTCGAGAGTGGGGTCCGGACGGAGCAGCCGGTAGTCGTCGAGGCTCGCCTCCTCGCGCCGGATGGTGCTCGCCTCGCCGCCAAAGCGGAACGCGGCCACCGTCTCCCAGTCGAGGATCCCCGGCGGCGCGAAGTAGGCTCCGCCAGCATCGGGGTCCTGCAGCACCCGGACCAGCTGCGCGTCGAGCCGCCGCGCCAGCGGCGAGCCCTTGGGCTCGGCCTGGAGGCGCTCCAGCGTCGGGAACCCGTCGAGGAAGTCACGCCCGGCGTAGTCGGCCAGGAGCTGCCTTCCCAGGCGGTCAAGGTCACGCAGGTCATTGAACTTGATGGCGGTGCGCGGGTGCTGGTTGAGCAGGCCGGTGATCAGGTAGGGCAGGTCGAAGCCCCAGCCGAGTTTGGCGCGCATCGGCTCGATGTGGTTCTGGACGCAGCGCAGCACCGGGCGCAGCTGGTACTTCGGGTTGTGCAGAAAGCCGATGAGCAGTTCCATGGGGCAGTTGCCCGCGCCGCGGCCGAGGCCGGCCATGGTGGCGTCGACCATGTTCGCGCCCAGCACGATGGCCTCGATGGTGTTGGCGAAGGCGAGCTGCAGGTTGTTGTGCGCGTGGATGCCGACCTCCTTGCCGGCGGGCTTGCAGTAGCTGCAGGTATTTCTTGACCGAGGTAGCGGATCTGCTCGCTGTAGAAGCGCGCCGAAGCTGTCCACCAGGTAGATGGCCTTGGTCTCCGACTTCGCGAGCAGGGCCAGGGCCTCGTCCAGTTCGCGCTCTGGCACCGTCGAGACGGCCATCAGGTTGACGGTGGTCTCGTAGCCCTTGTCGTGGGCGTCCTTGACCATGTCCAGCGCGATGCGGGATCTGGTGGATGTAGCAGGCCACGCGGATCAGGTCGACGACGCTCTCCTTCTTGGGCAGGATGTCCTCGCGGTAATCGCATCGTCTCGGCGTCGGCCATGACCGCCAGTCTTCAGGTCCGGTCGGGTTGTCGCCCACGATGCGGCGGATGTCGTCCTCGTGCGCAGTATTTCCAGGCGCCGTACTCGCCCGGCCGATGATGTCTCTTGCGGGAGGCCTTGTAGCCGATCTCCATGTAGTCGATGCCGGCGGCCACGCAGGCGTCGTAGACGGCCCTGACGATGCCGTCGTCGAACTGGTGGTTGTTCATCAGGCCGCCGTCGCGGATGGTGCAGTCCAGGACCTTGATTTCCGGCCGATACGAAATCCACCGGCTGGTGGCGGATTCCTTTTCCGGTGTCGCTTTCTTCGCCTTGGCGGCGGACTCGGGCTGGCGGTTGGGCATGCCAGCTGCCTAAACCGAAACGAGGAACAATGCAATGCCGGATTGCGCCCCCGAGCTTCGCCAGCTCCATTTGCGAATAAACGGATCTGACCCCTCGGGCGGGACAACTCTTGCCGAAGGACGCCATGGGGGTGCAGGATGTGTCCTCGGAACGACGCATATCCACGCGCTTTTTATGCCGAACCTGCCACGACTGATGATGCCTGCAATGCTGATGATCTCCATGGTGGAGCTGACCCACGGCGCCGACGCGGTCGACGTGGCGCAGGCACAAGCCGACGCCTGGCGCGCGGGTCATCGATTGATCGATCTGCACCAACACGTCAACCTTTCGCCCGAGCACGTGGAACGCGCGGTCAGGATCATGGACCGCGCCGGCATCGGCCTGGCCGTCAACCTCGGCAGCGGCACGGTCACTCGCGCGAGCGACGGCGCCCCTTCCGAGTTCGAACGCGGCAAAGCCCTGACGGATCGCCTGCACCCCGGGCGCTTTCTCCATTACCTGACGCTGGATTATGAAGGCTGGGACACGCCGGATTGGTCGCAACGCGCAGTGCGACAGATCGAGGAGGGACATCGCCTCGGGGCGGCGGGCCTGAAGGAATTCAAGCGACTCGGCTTATCATTGCGCGACGGGGCCGGTCAGTTGATCCGGGTGGACGATCCGAAGCTTGATCCCGTGTGGGCGCGCTGCGGCGAACTGAATCTGCCGGTTTCCATTCATGTGGCGGATCCGAAGGCGTTCTGGGAACCCTACGACGAATCCAATGAACGCTGGAACGAGCTCCGGGATCATAAGAACTGGTGGTTTGGCGATCCCGCGGTTCATCCGGCGCGGCTGGATCTACTGCAGGCCTTGAACCGGGTCATCGAGCGCCATCCGAAGACCACCTTCGTCTCTGTCCATTTCGCGAATAACGCGGAGGACCTCGAGTGGGTGGAAGCGTCGCTCGACCGTTATCCCAACCTGATGGCCGATCTTGCCGCCCGGATCCCCGAGATCGGCCGGCACGATCCCGCGGCGGTGCGCCGCCTGTTCATGAAGCATCAGGACCGGATCCTGTTCGGCACCGATTTCATGGTCTACGACCGCCTGATCCTGGGTTCGAGCGGCAATGAACCGCCGCCCACGGACGACGATGCCCAAGTGTTCTTTGATAAACACTGGCGCTGGCTCGAAACCAACGACCGCGACTGGCCCCATATGACCCCCATCCAGGGCGACTGGACCATCAGCGGCATCGGCCTCCCCGCCACTGTTCTGCGCAAGATCTATTTCGATAACGCGCGACAGTTGCTCGCCCGGTCCCTGCCCTTGCCGACGTTCCGCGCAGCCCGGATCGAGCGGGATTTCGCGCCTGCCGGCGCCATGACCGAACCCGAATGGCAATCCGCCGAGCCGGTTTGGATCGAATGCGCCACGCAGGACGGAAGGGCGCGACCCGCGTTGTCGACGAGCGTCCGCGCCCTATGGTCGGAGCGTTACCTCTACCTGGGGTTCATCGCGCCATACACCACGTTGACCGTGTTCGAACCGCCGCTGACGGCAGGGAAACGTTTCGGCGACAAACCGGGAGAGAGCCTGTGGGATCGTGATGTGGTCGAAGCCTTCATTAACGCCGACCCGTCAGACCTCCGCCATTACACGGAATACCAGGTGGCCCCCACCAACGAACGGCTCGACCTGCGGTTGCGCCTGCCCGACCGGGATTTCGAATGGCAAAGCGGCTTCGAGTCCGCCGTCGACCTCGACGAGCCGGCCAAGGTCTGGCGCTGCGTCATGCGCATTCCCATGTCCGCCCTCAGCCTCACCGGTCCGCAAGCGGGAACGCGTTGGCGACTGAACCTCTTCCGGTGTGACCGCGCCCATAACGCGTTTCTCACCTGGAACCCGACCCTGAGCGCGACCTTTCACACGCCGGAGAAATTCGGCGTGCTCGAGTTTGTGGCGGCGGTGCCGCGCCGTTGATTACGCCGCTTTTCGTTCGGTCCACGTCATCGTGCACGGAATTCGACACGGAAGTTACAAAGCGGTAACAACTCGTGCGGAGCGTTTTGGGATTCTGCCACCCATGAACAGGACCTTACCAGCCATGAAAACAATGCTGTCCATCGCCGGGGTTCTGGTGACCCTGGTCGCCGCGCAGCCCCAGGGCTTTGGGGGAGGTGCCCCCGCCCCGAGCGTCACCGCTCAACAACCCGGCGCACCTGCCCCGCCCGCGGCTGGCGGTTCCTACGCCACCGGATTGCTCCGCGAGGAAGGTGAAAATGATCTCCTCGCCGCCGCCGCCGCGTATCGCCAGGCCATCCAGGCCTTCGATCGCCAACGCGCCGAAGCCGCCAACGCCATCTTCCGGCTCGGCGAGGTCTACCGCAAGCTCGGCCGAATGGAGGAAGCCAAGGTTCAATACGCGCGGATTCTGCGTGAGTTTCCCGACATGGTCCGGTTGACGGAGATCAGCCATAGCTTGTTGTTCAGTGACGAGCCGAAATCCGTGGAATCGACTGGCGGTGGTTTCGGCAGCAGTGGCGGCGGGACGCCGGGGGTCGGCACGGGGGCGCAGATCGAGGTTTCCTCCAACCAGGTTGATTGGATTCCCCTGAACCAGGTGACCAATCTGGACGGAATGGTACTGCGGATGCAACGGCCGAAGTCGCCCTCCAGGGAATCAGGTGAAATCGGGACGACGGGTGGCGGCGATCCCGCTCACCCCGCGTATTACGAACGACTCATGATGCAACGTTACGGGATTGTGCCGGGGCGAATACCGGCACCCGCGCAGCCGACGGGGAGCCCCACGGTTCCCGAGGCGATGGGAGACAAGGCGAAGCGGACCGCGTGTGTCAGCAATCTCAGGCAGCTCAGTTTGGCCGCGCGCGCCTACGCGACGGACCACGAAGGTGTCTTTCCGTCCAGGATCGGTCTGATGAGCAACGAGATCTCAGAGACGAAGGTGTTGGTATGTCCCTCGGAATCGAGCCATCAACCGGCAGAATCGTGGGATGCATTCGACCCGGCTCTTCACCTGACCTACCAATATCTCGGGGCCTCGGCCCGGGAAGACGATCCGCAACGGGTGCTCTTTCGTTGTCCGATTCATGGGAACGTCGCGCTGGGGGACGGCAGTGTGCAACTGGGACGGGGTGAGTCGTCGTCGGTCACACCCCAGCTCGATGAGATCCTAAGGCGACGGTACGGGCTGGTGGGCGAACTGCGGACCACGGGCACGCCGGGGGCCAACGCAACTCAACCGGCAACCCTCACGATCGCCATAAATCGAGACGGCAATCTCACGGTGAATGGCGGGCCGATGGATCTGGCTGGAGTGACCCAGCTCATCCAACAGATGCCGGACGAAATGCGGGCCAATACAATCATTGAGTTGCAAGCCGAACCGGAAACCGATTTCAGTCGTATTGGCGCTGTATTGGACGTCTGCCAGGAGGTTGGTGTTACGCACATAAAGCTGGGGACTGAACCCAGCGCGGCAATTCGCCGGGAAATCGAGCGGTTGAAGGGCGAGGCCGTATCGCACTCCCAAGATGGGACAAAAACGGCGTTGGATATTCTGCGGCTAGAAGCGGAAGCGGAGGACCAGCAGAGCAAGTTCCGCACGGCCGTTGATCGCATGAAGCAGATGCAATCATCGCTGAGCCCGGCTCCGGATGCGACGCGGGGAGAACGGTAAAAGATCTGGGGTAAAAGATGGGGTGTGGCAAGACTTCGGATCGCATGCCCTCGTTTGAGCTACGGTGGGTAAGATGGTCGCTCGAATGGGTCCAACCGCGGTTTAGGACAAAGTTTAAGACAAAGTTTCCGGCCCGACGCAGTCTACTATGATGACGCGCAAGCCAATGCCGTCGCCCGCACCGTCGCGACCGCGCTTTCTCTGGCGCGGCTTGTTGATCGTGCTTCCCGCCCTCGCCATGGCGGCGTTCGGGTTCGTGTCGTTGCGCCAGGATCGGTTGCTGGTTCGACACCAGGCGGCGGAACAGGCCGAGAAGATTGCGGAGGAACTGGTCCAGTCGATCCTCCCGGCGGGCTTCACTCTGAATCTGCAGATGCCCGACCCGCCGGCTCCTCCGATCCTCTCGCCGCAAAACGATCCGGTTCTCGGCGCCGCGATCCATGGGATCATCGCGATGCTGTTCGACGAGACCGGCCAACTCGTCTTTCCACAGCCCCCGCACTGGCCGTTGCCCGAACCGCTTGAACTCGACCGGCTCGATCCGGAACAGTTGGAGTTGTGGACGACGGCGCGCCGCGAACTCTTTGCGAACGGCGACCCGGCGGTGGCCAGGCTGCAGTTCGAAGCATTCCTCGAGCGCCGGCCACCCGAACGCTTCGAGGCGCTGGCCCGCTTTCATCTGTTCGAGTTGGCCTTGCGCGCGGGGCAGCGGGATCCAGCGACCGAACACCTGGACCAGATCCGTCAGAAGTTTGGGCAAATCAAAGCCGAGTCCGGTTTGTCCTTGCGCCTCCTGGCGGAATGGCGCGCGCTGCGCCTGATGGATGCCCAGTCCACGCCCTCCGCCGATTCCGAGCAACATCTGAGATGGCTCTGCGAGCAGGCGCTGCTCGATCCCGGTCCGGTCTCGGAGTCGATCTTCGAGTAGGTTCGACAGTTCGGGAATCAAGCACTGCAAGCCGGCATCAGCACGAGTCGAACCAATCGCCGCCGCCTGCGGCTCATGGATGAGATTGCACGGCATGGCGCGCGCATGGACGAATTACTGGGATGCCCACCAGCAAGCCCGTGGGCTCTTCGAACTCTTGCGTGGGGCGTGGTTCGATTTGCCCGCGGACGACCGTGGTCCGACACCGGCTGGGTCAAGTTCAACGGCCGCGACTTCCTGATTCTGCGCCAGCCATCCGCCACCGGCACCTGGTGGCTGGCCTGGCCGGAGGAAGCCTTGCGCAGGCAGGTGCGCGTGGCACTCGAAGCGGTCGCCCTTCCGGCGGAGTTCGCCTGCGGGATCGACGTGGGCGGCCGAAAGATGGCTTCGTCCGGTCCGGCGCAAACCCGGCTCGCGTCCCGCACGGTTCCGCTCGATGACGGCCTCGAGCTGACGGCGACGATCTGGCTTTTCGATCCGGATCTGCTCTACGCGCGGCAGCGCAAGCGCACGTGGTGGTTTGGCACATTGATCGCCGTGTCGGTGGCGTCGGTGCTTGGCGGTGCGCTGGCGGCGTGGCGCGGATTCAGCGAGCAACAACGGCTGACCGAACTGAAGAGCAATTTTGTTTCGAGCGTATCCCACGAGATGCGGGCGCCGATCGCCTCGGTCCGGCTCATGGCGGAAGAACTGGTGGACCGCGGCCCGGCTGATCCGGCGAAAGCCGGCGAGTATCATGGCTACATTCTGCAGGAATGCCGCCGGCTCTCGGCCTTGATCGAGAACGTCCTCGATTTCTCGCGGCACGAGCAGGGCCGCAAACAATACCGGTTCGAACCGGCGGACTTGGGACGAATCGTGGAGGAGACGATCCACGTCATGCGCAGTTATGCGGTGGACCGTCAGGTCACGCTCGAACACCGGGTCGAGGGTGTGCCGTTCGAGCTCGTGCTGGATGCCGCCGCGATCCAGCAGGTGCTCGTTAACCTGATTGACAACGCGATCAAACATTCCCCGGCCGGGGCTTCGGTGGAGGTCGCGCTGGCCTATCCTGAAACCGCACCCGCGTCGATCCCGGCTGCACAATCTAACGGCACGCCGCCGGTCCGGCTCACGGTGCGTGACCATGGCCCGGGCATTCCCGAAGCGGAACAGCGGTTGATCTTCCAACGGTTTTATCGGCGCGGCACCGAGTTGCGCCGGGAGACCCAGGGCATCGGGTTGGGCCTGGCCATTGTGCAATACATCGCGGAAGCGCACGGCGGCAGCGTCCGGGTCGAAAGCCAGCCGGGAAACGGCAGCCAGTTCATCGTGGAACTGCCGACGGCGGGAAGGGACCAGTCATGACGGACATCCTTCATACGGACGACGAGCATCGACCGCTGCCCCGGATCCTGGTGGTCGAGGATGAACGCCCGATGCGCACCGTGCTCCACGATTGTCTCGAACGCCAGGGCTATCGCGTGTTGCTCGCGGAAGACGGCGCGGTGGCGCTCGAGCTGGCGTTGCGCGAGAAGCCCGACCTGATCGTGCTCGACATCATGATGCCGCGGCTCGATGGACTGGCGGTCTGCGCTGAACTGCGTCGCCTGGCGCGGCGGGTGCCGGTCTTGATGCTCACGGCCAAAGGCACGGTCGAGGATCGGGTGCGCGGACTTGATGCGGGCGCCGACGATTACCTGGTCAAACCGTTCAGTCGCGAGGAACTGCTCGCGCGCGTGCGGGCGTTGCTCCGTCGGACTGCGCGGAATGGTGCGTCACTTGGGTGCGTTGCTTTCGGGAATATTCGAATCGACTTTGCGCAACGCCAGGCGTGGCGCGGGACGGAGCCGGTTGCCCTTACGGCGAAGGAATTCGAGATCTTGCGGCTGTTGCTGGAGCGTCCGGGCGAGGTGATTTCGCGCGAGCGTTTCCTCGATGCGGTCTGGGGTTACACCGCGTTCCCCACGACCCGGACCGTAGACCGGCACATCGCAACGCTCCGCACCAAGCTCGGCGATGACGCGGAGGAACCGCGCTGGATTCGCACGGTGCATCGGGGTGGTTATCGATTCGAGGGGTCAATGGTGCGGCCGGGCGAGGGCGAGGACACCGCTGAATCCTGAGATTCGTTTTGCGGAGGGACATTCACAGAGGGATTTCAGGGAACGCGCAGGAGCGCGTCCCTACCGGGTTGGAAAGCGCCGTTGGATGGGGCTTCGCGGGAAGGACGCAGAGCATGGCGCATTGCATGGATGTGTTTGCTCAAGGGCCAGTCAGCACGCGCGGCAGCGCGTTCGCACCTGATGGGGAGGGAAGCCGCTCCCGCGGGTCCCTGACATTCGTGGTGGAACCGGTACGCGGTTGCGGTGGGAGATGCGCACCTCATTACGCTCGGAGTGTTCGGTCACTCTGGACAGGGCGTACGTCGCTGCGGCTGATCTGCGACACAGCCGCGGTCCGGTCGCGTCCCTACCGGTTGAATGCGCCCTGAGGATCCATCGGCAGCAGGCGCTGCAGTTCCGCCATCAGTCCGCCCCGGTAGATGCGGGGTCGATGTTCGCCCGAGACGAACATGGCCGATGGAGGCGGACCCGATTTTCGCCAGGCCACGAATCGCCGCAACAGCATGGCTTCCTCCTTCAATTCCCAAATGAACCGGTAAAAGGTGTGCAAGAGCTCGCGGTCAGCCAGCGTGGTCATCGTTTCGTACAGGGCCTCGAGTTGCTCGCAGCCCTTCAGGAACCGAGGTTCAACCCGGCTCCAATGTGCCGGAGGTTGCTCGAGCAGCCTCTGGAAATCCTCGAGCCAACGCCGCGCCCGATCTCCATGGCGGTGCGGCAAATACAGGCAGTCCCCCAGCAACTCGAGGTCGGCCAGAGTGATCTTCCGTTTGCCATGGGTATTCCATTGTCTGAGCCACTCCCGCAGCGCATCCAGATAAGCCTGCCGCGGTTGCCAGGGTCCGCGTGCCCGCGCGTAAGCCGCGAGGGTATGGATGGGGACATAGTTGGCCTCGAACTCGCAGTTCGGATTGGTCAGGATCCCGGCCACTTCCTTCCTGAGGGCCGGGGATCGGCCAGAGTAAGGGCCGCAGTAAATCCGGCGCAGATCGTAATCGTTGGCGTGCAGGTTATCCCAGAGGATGGGCTTGCGCCGAAGGACCTTGCGCAGCTCCCGGATTCCGGCAACGGTGATCTCTTCGGAGATGATTTCCGGACCGGTCCAGAGTATGTCGATCGATTCATCCAGGCGTGTCCCCAGTTCCTTGAGGTACTCGGACTCGGACACCGCCCCGCCCGCCATTCGCCCGCAGTAAACGGTGGGACAAAAGAGCAATTCGTCACCGCGCGCGACCGTGCGATGCAAATGATTGGCCACCTCGGCCTGGGCGCAGGCGGGAGTTTGGAACTTCCTTGCGTCAGCCGAACTCAACCTCAGCGGGAGATCGTCAAACAACAGCGCGAAACCGCGGCAACCGGCCGAGCGCAATTGGCGGAGCCTGGCTTGCAGGGCGTCCGCGTCCGCGTCCGAGGCGAAGCGCAGGTCCAGCCCGGGGCCGATTCCGTAGATGAAAGTGACGCCGTGTCGTCGCGCTTCCCGGATGAGGCGAGTCAACTCCTGGATTTCCGTGGGATCATAGAGTTGCCGCCAGCAGGCCCGGTGTTTGAGATCGTCTTTGGGCGCGTACAGATACCGGTTCATGCCCCATTGCCGCATCCAGCCGAACAACCGGTGGCGTTGTTCCGCGGACCACGGCCGCCCATAGAACCCTTCCACCACGCCGCAACGAAATCCGGGTGTATTCACACTTTTTCTTTGGGGTCAGATCTCAATATTTGACAATTGCCGGGTGAATCACCGTGCCGTTTCGGTGGCGGACCGAGCAACACCCGGCCCAGTTGCCAGAGAAAGCTGCCCGCGAGGCCGGTGAGCAGGACGATCAGGATCGCCCAGGGCACGTCCCGCCGGGTGCCGCCGCCGGAGTACTTGAAGAGCTTGATGGTGACGAAAGCCATTCCGGACAGCGCGCCATAGAGGAAGCCGGCATTCAAGCACCAGGATCGGCGTCGGCGAGGGCGCGATCGGAAGAACTGTCTCATTTCACCAACTGCCTTCGGTGAGCGCGGCGGCGGCCTGCCGGGCCCAGTCCTCGGCGAGCAGGGGCAGGGCCTGGCGTTCGGCGCTCGGGAGATCATTGCCGACGCGGATGCTGGTTCGCCCGGTCAGTGGACGGTCGACGAGCGTCCGACCGCTGAGTGCGATCCACGGCGGTTAGTTGGACGGTGAGGCGGAGTTCATAGTCCGTCACCGTGATCACGTCGGTGGGTTGAAAGGCGAGCGGGCGGCGTTCAAAACGGGTGATCACGCCGCCGACGTGCACATCGCTGTCGCCGGTGGTGCGGAGGCGGTAGGAACCGTCGCGCTGCAGTTCCTGGCGCAAGGCATGACTCAGGGCCTCGGGCAAGCCCGGTTCGATCGTGCGGTTCTCGAAATACCGCACCTGGATGGATCGTCCCGCGGTCAACTCCGGGTTGGTCGGGCCGAGGCGATACCCGCGACAACCCGTGACCCACAACAGGACGAGGACCAAGCCGCTCCAAAGGGCAGGCTCGTGCCGAAATCGCGAGCCGACGCCGGGGCACCCTCGCCGTCGGTTTGGGCGAAGGCTATGAAACCAACGGCTGTTCGCGGTCAGAGACATGGCGGGCGCGGGTTCGAGTCCGCTAACGTTGGGCGGTCTGCTGGGTGTGTCGGCTGCGGATCTCTTCGATCTTGAGTTTGGCTTCTTGCGCGTAAGGTGAATTGGGATCCTTGACCAGCACTTCGTTGTAGTAGATGAGGGCGCCGTTCCAGCGTTTTTTCTTTTCGTAATAGCGTGCGGTGACGAAGGAGCCGCGGGCCTGCTCGGTTTTGAGTTCGGCAGATCATGGCCTGGGCTTCGGCCGTTCGCGGATCAGTGGGATAGAGCGCCAGGAAATCGGTGAAGGTCGCAATCGCCTGGGCCGCCACGCTTTGATCGTAATCCGCTTTCTTCGCCTGCTTGAAGTAGGCACGCCCGGCCTTGAACAGGGCTTCGGCGGCCACCGTCGCGGTTGTCGAAGTACCGGTCCGCCGCCGTGGTATACGCCGTGACCGCCTCCCGGAAAGGATCCGTCTTGTTGAAGAACGAGGATTGATTTTCGCGCGCGGCGCCGATGTTGAGCTGTGCCTGCGGCGCGATGGGGCTGTACGGGCCGTTTTCGATCACCGACGTGTACATTTTCACGGTCCGCTCCATCGACGGGAATGCGGGGATGACGCCCCACAGCTTGAACCATTTCCCGGCGAGGTAATGGTTGGCGATCTGGTACTGCCGTTCGAGCACCTCCTGGTACATCTCCACTTTGGGGTATTGTTCGAGCAGCGTCTGGTACGCCTTGAAGGCTTTCTCCTCTTTGCCCTTGGCCTCGAGGGAACGTGCCGCCAAATACTGCGCCCGAGGCGCGTAATCCGACAAGGGCCAGACTTTAACCGTCCGCTGTGCGGCTTTGAGCGCCAGGTCGTATTGCTTCTCCGCAAACGCGGTTTCCGCCAGGTCCAATTGGTCTTTGGCGCGTGTCCGCGTCCATTTGCCTTCCGTGCCAGGTGTTTCGTAGGTCCAACCCTCGCCTGGCCGGAAAACCAGCGGCGCCGGACACTCGGAAGGAAATAGAAAGAGCACGGCCGAAATCACGGCCATGCGCCAACCCCAGCTGTTCATGAGTGAAGACCGTAATGGAGGGTCGGGACACCGTCAAGGCACCCGAAGCGGCGGCCACGGACGAACCGCGGACTCGCGGTCGCACGCGAGGGAACCCCCGGCCCCGGTCAAACCAGCCGCAACCGCGCGCCGCTCGAGTCGGCCAACAGACGCTCGACCGCGGGAGGCAGCAGGAGACTCAATTCAGTCTCGAGCTCCTGACATCCGGCGGTGTCCAAGGTCAGCCGGCTACGCGCGGAATGAATGAAGCCGCGAACCGTCTGGCCTCCGAAGCTGAGCAGGCCCTGGCGCAAGGGCATGCCATATACGGCCAGGACCAGGCCAAAGACGATCGTGTGCCAGCCATGCGCCTCGCCGCGTTGCACCGCCCGCCAGTACCGTTGAACCCGGCGTTCGCCGCGCAATGGTCGCATCCGGCGCAGATGGGTGCGGCCGACTTTTTGGCTCGATTCCGCGAGTTGCTCCGGCGACACCGCTGGGGACATGCGCCTTATCCAGGGCGATCAACTCCGAGAGGGCGCCACGGGACGCGTGGGTAAACCCCTGGAAGACCAGGGGCAATTCCACCGGAATCAACACCGCCTCCACATAGGTCGAGAGAAATCCGCGCAGCGATCCCAGGTCAATCACCGCCGCCGACCCCGGTACAACCAGGGCGGAGCCCAACCCCTCCAGGTCCTCGGGAGAACCCAGCCTTTGCGCCAGCTCGCGCGCGTCGCCCGCCAGACCTTTGCCGGGTCGGGCTGCAGTATTTGACGAAATGGCCATCCCGCTTCATCCACCGTCCCTCCCCGAATAGCCGGGGTATGGGCAGGGACACTACGCCTTCCCGCAGTGGTGCGCCAAATCGAAAACAGTGGGACCGCATGTTTTTTTCGGTCGTCAAAGCTCCTTTTTTTCTTGCGCGCGAGGGCGGGTGCCGCCACCGCGCGTCAGCAACCGTTCGACGCAATCACGGTGACTGCGGCTCAACGTCAGGCGCGCCCCATTTTTGAGCCGGACCGCGTAATCGCCGTAGAAGAGCGGCTCGAGCTCCAGCACGGCGTCCAGATTCACGACCACCGACCGGCTAATCCGCATGAACTGCCGGGAGGGCAACTGGGCTTCCAGCGCGCTGAGGGTCTCTCGCACCATGTGCGACTTACTGCCCGCATGCACCTGCACGTAGTTCCCGTCCGCCTCGAGCCAATCGATATCGGCCGTGGCACAGCAGGATCACCTTGCCATCGATCTTGAATCCCAGACGCTCCTGGCCTTGGGCGGACGACCGGAGCTCGGTCAACAGGGCGGTGATGCGGGGATCGGGCAGTCCGTGCTTCGGCTCGCCCAATCGCGCGCGGATATGCTGGAGCGTGAGGTGCAGACGGTCGATGGCCACCGGTTTAAGCAGGTAATCGACCGCATGAACTTCGAAGGCCTTCAGGGCGTATTGATCGTAGGCGGTAACGAAGATGACGAGCGGCAGGTTTTCCAGGCCCACGTTGGCGCAGACCTCGAAGCCATTCACGCGCGGCATCTGGATGTCCAGGAACACCACGTCGACCGACCCGCGCTGGAGCAGGACAATGGCTTCCTGGCCGCTGCCGCACTCGCCCACGATGCGCACATCGGGTTCCTGCTGGAGCAGGTGCCGAAACCGGGAGCGCGCCGGCGCCTCGTCATCGACCAGGAGGGCTCGGATGGATTCGGGCGCATTCATGGTCGATTCGTTTCGCCAGTCTGGAGGTGGTAAGGGATCCTCAACCGGACCTCGAGTCCACCGCCTGGGGCCGGAGCCAGGTCGAGACGTTGCTGCGCGCCGTAAAGATGCGCGAGCCGCGACCGGGTATTGGTAAGCCCGATTCCCTCCCGCATCCGGCCCTGGTCGGCTTGGGGCAACCCCGGGCCGTTGTCCCGCACGGTCAGCTCCAGGTCGCTGCCCAGTCGGCGTGCGGTCACGTAGATCTCCGCCCCGGCATCGCGTGCCTCGACCCCGTGCCGGACGGCGTTCTCGACCAGCGGCTGCAAGATCAACGAAGGAACCAGCGCCTGGGTCACACCGTCGGTCCGCCTGAACCTGCACTTGCAAGCGTTCGCCGAAGCGGGCGCGCTCGAGTTCGAGGTAGCGCTCGACGATGCCCAGCTCACGTTCGAGGGGGATCTCCTGGGCATCGGTGTTATCGAGGCTCACCCGCAGCAACTCGCCCAACTGGGTGATCATCCGGTCCGCGGCTTCCGGCTGTTCGTGCACCAGAGCCGCGATCGTGTTCAGCGCGTTAAAGAGGAAGTGCGGGTTCACCTGCATCCGCAGGGCGTCCAGCCGGGCGCGCGTCAGCTTGGCCTCCAGCTCGGCCTCGAATCGGTCGCGTTCGCGCAGGCGCCGGTTGTACAGCCAGGCGTGATAGGCGAGCACGATCAAGGCATACATCACCGCGTGGTTGAACGGGTAAAGCACCATCATCTTGCGCAGTGCCTCCCCAAACACAAAGGTCGATCCATCCTTTAAGGACGGCTGACCATGCAACCACGCCGAGTAAACCACGCTGTAAATGGCGAAGGTGACCACACATCCCGCCGCGTGAACGCTCAGGCATCGGCCCAGCCGCCCACGCTCAAAGGGAAATCGCTCGGCAAAACCTAATACTCCCAGTCCCACCGCGGCCCACAGCAGATTGCTCTCGATCCCGCGTCGCAAAACCGCAAACCAGTCCACCGCCCGCCCTTCCAGCTCCAAACCCGCGTACATCTGCACGCCGTCGATCAACCCCAGGGCAATCCAGAAGGCCAACCACCCTGCCAGCCACCGACAATTTCCCGGAGACAGATTTCGCATGAGGCTCATGGGGACGCCGCTTCTATAAACCCCACCGTCGGCCTTGTCACGCCCGCACGTGAAATGGCGCCGCCATCGTTCCAGCCCCGCCGCCCGCGCGGTAAAGCGTCCGCGCCAATCCGTATCGCCGGCGCCGGTTGTTCTTGGGTGCCACCATCACGGGACTTGACGTTACGGCCGGAGGCATGGCGATCGGTTCGGCGCACGTTTCCTCCAACAGCTGCTCCCAGGGCTGCAGTTGAATCGACTCTGAAGGTTTCCTCTCCAAGGTCGCTTTCATAACGACCTTAAATTGCCTGAGGATCCGCCCAGATCAGAACTCATAGTGATGGACTGCAATCGCCACGGGTCGGATTGCTTAAGCCCGAGGACGAACCGCAGCTCGATGATTGGGATGATCCAGGTCCGGTTGAAGCCGGGGCGCGGCGTTTTCGTGCGGCGTTTTCCTGTTGGAATGTCCCCGACCCGCGGGCACATTCACGGCCAGCACGTCGCGCATGGCCAACCGCTATTTCCAACTGGGCGAACAGCGCGCCTCCCGCGTCGAAGCGTTGTTCAATGCCATAGCGCCCCGCTACGACCTGATCAACGACCTGCAGAGCCTCGGATTGCATCGGCGCTGGAAACGGCAACTGGTGCGCCGCGCCGCGATCGCCCCGGGCCAAACCGCGCTCGACGTCTGCTGCGGCACCGGGGACATCGCGTTCGCCTTGAACCGCGCCGGTGCCCGGGTGTTAGCGGTGGATTTCAGCGCGCCGATGCTGGCCGGAGCCACCCGCAGGAAGGCGGCGGCTGGCGGAACGCGCGACGACCCGGCGGCCCTCGCTTTCGCCCGCGGCGACGCGCTGCGGCTGCCGGTTCGGGAAGCCACGGTGGACGTGGTCACCATCGCGTATGGTTTGCGCAACCTCGCGGATCTGGACCTGGCTTTGCGCGAGTTCCATCGCGTCACGCGGCCCGGGGGCAGACTGCTGGTCCTGGATTTCGGGAAGCCCGCCGCGGCGGCATGGCGGGCCCTTTACTTCGCTTACTTGCGGCTCGTGGTCCCACTTTTCGGCAAGACTCTTTTGCGGCGATGCCGAGAGCTACCGTTACATCCTCGATTCACTCGAACAATACCCGGCCCAGGCCGGGCTCGGCGGACTGCTGACCCGCGCCGGCTGGACGGATCCGGAGACCACGAACATCCTCGGGGGGATCATGAGTCTCAGCAGCGCCCGCAAACCGGGAGGGTGAAGCTCCGCCGAGCCCGGACGCGCCACGCGGGTTCGGGATCATTCCGGTTTCTGGAAGTCATCCGCGTGATACGAACTTCGCACCTTCGGGCCGCTCGCCACATGGACAAAACCCATCTCCCGCGCCGCCGCCGCGTATTCGTCGAAGCGCGACGGCGGGACAAACTCGACCACCGGCAAATGCCTGGGCGTGGGCTGCAGGTATTGGCCTAACGTGAGAATATCGCACCCGCTTCCCCGCAAGTCCCCCATGGCGGTCAGCACTTCTTCGCGGTGTTCGCCCAGGCCGAGCATCAATCCGGATTTCGTAAAGGTCCGCGCGGGGGCGCGCAGCTTGACCTTGGCCAATACACTGAGCGAGCGGTCGTAGGTTGCCCGATGCCGCACCGTCGGCGTCAGGCGCCGGACGGTTTCGAGGTTGTGATTGAAGATGTCCGGCCGGGCGGCCAGGACGGCCGCGATCGCGTCGTCGCCGTCCCCAAAATCCGGCGTCAACACCTCGATCACGATGCCCGGACAAGCCTGGCGCACGGCCTCGATCGACCGTCCGAAATGCGCGGCGCCGCCATCGGCCAGGTCGTCGCGCGCCACCGCCGTGATCACCACATGTTTCAACCGCATTCGGCGCGTGGCCTCGGCCACTCGTCGTGGTTCGTCCTCGTCCAGGGGCAGCGGTTTGGCGGTGGTGACCGCGCAAAAGCCGCAGGCCCGGGTGCAGCGATCCCCGGCGATCATGAAGGTTGCCGTGCCTTTGCTCCAACACTCCCAATGATTCGGACAACGGGCGCTCTCGCAGACGGTGTGCAGCTTCAGCGAGTCGAGCAGGGTGCGGGTCTGCGCGTAAGAATCGGAAGTGGGCAGCGGCATCCGGAGCCAATCCGGCAAACGCGGACGGCCGGGAGCGATCGTGGTGGGTGTCGGTGGCATGAGCGGCAGGTTGATGCCAGTAACGCCTCAATCCTCGGAATCGAGGCTGCGCCAGAAGTTAGCCAGTTCGCGGGACCCGAAATCGGCCAGGACCCTCCCATCCACGTCGATCACCGGGGCGAGCGTTTGTCCCGAGAGACGGTACATTTCGTCGTAGGCCCGTGAATCGCGGATCACATCGAGCACCTGGTAGGCGATCTTCCGTTGATCCAGCCAATCCATGGCCTGCGAACACCAACCGCAATACGGTTTGATGAATAGTCGAACTTGCCCAGCCTGATACATAAGTCGTCTTTCGAACCCTTTCAGCGCGGGCAATCTGCCTCAGGTCCGGCGAACTGACAACCGGGAATCCTGGGGAGAAGGGACCATGAGACCATGGGACCACGGGACCATGGGACCGTGGAACTCCGATTGGGGGCAGGGACGCGCCGGACGCGTGCTGAGCGAGGGATGATCAAGCGCATCCATACAACGCTCTGTCAAGGTATGCGTCCTACCCGCGAAGCCCCGTCCGAGCCGCGCTTTCCAATCCGGTAGGGACGCGCTGCCGCGCGTTCCCTGACATCCCGTCGAGTTCTTTGCGGTCAGATCTCAATATTTTACATTTCAGAGTCCCGGCTGTGACTCCTGATCGAGGCAAGCGACGTTCAGTCTCGAACACGTGGCAAATGTCAAATACTGAGATCTGACCCTACGGGGAAGAGGCGCGGACGTCCGGACGCGGGCTTGTCGATGGACGCGGGCCGGCGCATGCTCGCGGGCATGAAGCTGCTTACGGTCGGCTGGTGCCTGCTCGCGTCGGCATGGGTGATGACCGCGCGGTCGGCCACCGTTGCGGTCCACGAACTCCGTTGCGAATACCGGGTCGACCCCGCAGGCATGGACGTTCGGCATCCACGCCTTGGCTGGACGCTCACAGCCGAGGAACGCGGTCAACGTCAGACGGCCTACCAGGTTCTGGTGGCGTCGAGCGCGGATCGACTCGAGCCCGACCGGGTCGACTTGTGGGACAGTGGCAAAGTGGCCTCGGACGAGTCGGTGCAGGTCGAATACGGCGGGAAAGCCCTCGCGAGCCGGATGCGGTGTCACTGGAAGGTTCGCGTTTGGGATGCGCAGGATCAAGTGTCGGCCTGGAGCCCACCGGCGGCATGGACGATGGGATTGCTGGACGCGTCGGATTGGCACGCGCACTGGATTGCGGATGCGGGAACCAACGCGATCGTGCGGGTCGCGCGTGCGGCCAACGGTTACCATAGTCAAATCGCGGGTTCGGCCGATACGGAGAAATGGGCGGTCGTGGATCTCGGCGCGCCGCGATTCATCGATGGCATCCGGCTGTTCCCGGCCCGGCCCTTCGACTGGCAACCCGACACTCCGGGATTTCTCTTTCCCCTGCGATTCCAGGTGGAGCTGGCGGATCAACCGGACTTCGCGGATGGCCGAATCGTGATCGATCACACCGGCGCGGACGTGCCTAACCCGGGCACCAACGCACCCAGTTACCCGTTCACCGCCACGCGTGCCCAGTTCGTCCGATTGCGGGTGACGCAACTGCCCCGGCGCGATGGCACGAACTTCGCCTTCGCCCTGGCCGAACTGCAGGTGCTGTCCGGGGGACAACCGGTTTCGCCGGGGGCCAAGGCGACGGCGCTGGATACGATCGAGAGCGGCGGTTGGTCGTTGACGCATCTGACCGATGACGTGCTGACGACGGTCAACCCGCCGCCGGGCGAAGGCGCGCTGCCGGCCACCCTGCTGCGGCGCGCTTTCGAGGTAACTACGCCAATCCGACGGGCCACGGTGTATGCCACCGCGCTGGGTCTTTACGAATTGCGCATCAATGGCCGGCGCGTTGGAGATCAACTCCTGGCCCCGGAGTGGACCAATTATCGGAAGCGGGTGCAGGTGCAGAGCCAGGATGTCACCGGGCTCTTGCGCGACGGCGAGAACACGCCTGGCCGCCATGGTCGGCGAAGGATGGTATGCCGGGAGACTCATGCTGGTGGGCCGCGGGGCCTACGGACCGCAGCCAGCCTTTCTGCTACAACTTGAGATCGAGCAAGTCGACGGGAGCCGACGAACGATCGTCACCGACCAGTCCTGGGAGAGCACCACGGACGGGCCGATCCGATCCTCAGGGATCTACGACGGCGAAGTGTATGACGCGCGCAAGGAACGACCGGGATGGGACATGGGTGGCGATTCCTCGAACGATTGGCACCCGGTGCGGGTGGTCGGGCTCGCAGTAGCTCGCCCCTCCAAGAGTGTGGCGCTGGAGGGCCGAGTTACCACGAGGCCGATGGCGGAACCGGACGCGGAAGTCGCCGGACTCGCGGGAGCTCGCCCCTCCAAGAGTGTGGCGCTGGAGGGGGAATTAGGACTCAACCCGAGGTTGGTCTGGCAACCCAACGAGCCGATCCGGGTCGTGCTCGAGCTCAAACCACGATTGGTCACCGAGCCCAAACCAGGTGTCTACGTATTCGATCTGGGGCAGAATATGGTGGGGTGGTGTCGACTGAGCGGTGAAGGCCGTGCGGGTGTGCCGGTGACGATCCGGCACGCCGAAATGCTCGAGGAAGATGGCATGCTTTACACCGCGAACCTGCGGGCGGCACCGCAGGTCAACCGTTACATTCCACGACAAGACGGTCCGTTCCATTTCGAACCGCACTTCACCTATCAAGGGTTTCGGTATGTCGAGGTGAGCGGCCTGGCAGCGGCACCGTCAGCCGACGCGGTGTTGGGACGCGTGTTCCATTCGTCGGCGCCGGACACGGGCACGTTCGAATGCTCGGAGCCAATGCTGAATCAACTGATGCGGAACATTGTCTGGACGCAGCGGGGCAACCTGATGAGTTCACCCAATGATTGCCCGCAACGGGACGAGCGCTTTGGGTGGATGGGCGATATCCAGGTGTTCGGCCAGACCGCCATGTTCAACTTGAACCTCGCCGCCTTCTTCACCAAATGGCTCCGCGACGTTCGCGATGACCAGGCCGACGACGGCCGGTTCCCCGATTTCGCGCCACATCCCGGCAACCCGAACCTGATGTTTTCCGGCGCGCCCGCCTGGGCGGACGCCGGCGTCATCGTTCCGTGGCACGCTTACGTGAACTACGGTGACGTGCGACTGCTCGGGGAGCAGTTCGAGGCCGCGCGCCGCTGGGTGGATTATGTCCAGGGGCAGAACCCGGATCTCCTTTGGCGCAAGAGCCGGCACAACGATTACAACGACTGGCTCAACGGGGATTGGATCAAACAAACGGACTGGCCCGCCCAGGGCGCCTCCGTTACCAACGAAGTCCTGGCCACCGCGTTTTTCGCGCATTCGACCGAGCTGGTTTCGCGCATGGCCCGCGTGCTCGGTCGTGAGGCCGAAGTCGGCAACCTACGCGGAGCGGGCGCGGGAGATCCGAGAGGCTTTCAACCGGGCCTTTGTCGACCGAGACGGTCGCATTGTGGGAGACACCCAGGCTGGCTATGCGCTGGCCCTGAACTTCGACCTGCTGCCGGAGGAGCAGCGGCCGCGCGCGGTGAGGCATCTCGTCGCGGGGATTCGTCGTTACCAGGGTCATCTCTCGACCGGCATCCAGTCCACCCATCGGTTGATGCTCGAGCTCACGCGGGGGGGTCAGCACACCCTCGCCTGGCAACTCGCCACCAACCGCACCTTCCCCTCCTGGGGCTACATGATCGAGAACGGCGCCACCACCATCTGGGAACGCTGGGACGGCTACGTGCGCGGGCGTGGATTTCAGGATGCCGGGATGAACTCCTTCAACCATTGGGCGCTCGGCGCGGTCGGCGAATGGCTCTGGCGCCACGTCGCCGGCATTCAACCGGATGAGACTCAACCCGGCTACCGCCGCGTGGTCATTGCGCCACACCCGGGTGGCGGAGTGACCTGGGCTCGGGCGGAGCATCGCTCGATCCGCGGTCCCATCTCGACCTACTGGAAGCTGGCGCCGGATCAGTTCGTGCTGGAAATCAACCTGCCGCCCAACTCGACCGCCACCGTCCGGGTTCCAACGTCCGACTCCGGACAGGTCCGTGAAAGCGGCCGACCGGCGGCCGAGTCGGTCGGCGTCCGCCGGTTGCGAACGGAGCCGGACGCGGTGTGGTTTGAGGTTGGCTCAGGGCATTATGTGTTTGAAGCGTCCCAATAGCGACTCGCTCCGACCGCGAAGCCACCCTATGGGAGGTAGGGACGCGCTCCGCGCGCTCCCTGGAATGTGATTGCGGACAGGGATCAGCAAAGGGGCGCCTTGGATGAGTTTCACAGCGAATGATGGGGACCCGCAGGAGCGGTTCCCTACCGGGTTGGGAAGCGCGGCGGAATGGCGTTCCCTCAAAGACGCAGGCAATGGGACTCGGCTTGCCACGAACTGCTGGTAGCGCCCATCCGGGCAATCGCGGTCCGACCCACCGGCGCATCACATCGCCTCATCAATCCGGTTGCTCCGCCATTCGCGAAATGATATGCAAGGCGCGTCTCCCGGGGAAAATCAGGCGGAAACGGGTCCGTCCCGGGCAGTGGTCAGCACGCGCGTCGGAATGAAGCCATGAACAACGAACAACTTTACCAGCAGCGCCTCAGCCGTTACGTCGCCGCCATGCGCAATGAGAAACCGGACTGCGTGCCGGTGCGGCCTTTTGTGGCGGAGTTCACCGCCCGCTACGCCGGCTACACGTCCCAGGAAGTCGCGCACGATTACCATAAGGCGTTCGAGGCCGCGGTCCGTTGCGCCAAGGACTACGACTGGGACGCGGTCGTGCCGAACATGGTTTATGTCTGGACCGGGCTCACCCAGGCGATGGGGCTCCGCTACTACGGCGTGCCGGGCATCGGAATTCCCGCCGATGTCGGTTTCAATTACATCGAACCGCCGGAAGGCCAGGCCTGGATGCGCGAGGACGAATACGACGCGTTGATCGACGATCCGACCGGTTTTCTTTACGAGGTCTGGTTCCCGCGGGTGTGCGCCGACGCCGCGCCCATGGGCGGCCCGTGCACGTTCCGCAACAACCTCGCCTTCGTGAAAGGCGGGATGGCCATGCTCCAGTACTTCTACGCGTTCGGTCCGCAGATCCAGCGGCTGCGCACCGAATGCGGCACCGCGTCCGCCATTGCCGGCATCTTCAAGGCCCCGTTCGACATTCTCGCGGACAAACTGCGCGGTTATGTGGGCCTGACCATGGACATGCACACCCAGCCGGACAAGGTGCTCAAAGCCTGTGAAGCGCTCATGCCCCACCTGTGTCATGTCGGCCTGACCACCGCCGATCCGGCAAAACAGGTGCCGATCGGGTTCTGGATGCATCGCGGTTGCGTGCCATTCGTCAATCCCCGCCAGTTCGCCTCCCATTACTGGCCCACGCTCAAGCCCATCATCGAAGAGTTCTACAAGCATGGGCACCAAACCCTGTTTTACGCCGAAGGCAAATGGGCATCATCACTACGACGCCTTCCGTGAACTGCCTGATCGCAGCATCGTCTATCACTGCGACCGCGATGATATCTTCGAGGCGCATCGGCGGCTGCACGACAAGTTCGCCCTGAGCGGCGGCGTGCCGAATGTCCTGCTCAGCTACGGCAGCACCGACGAAGTCCGCGCGTTTTGCGAGCGCGTGATCCGCGAGGTCGCCTGCGACGGCGGCTACATCATGGACGCCGGCGCCATCATGCAGAACGATACTTCGCCGGAGAACCTGCGCGATCATGACCCAGGTCGCCCGTGAACTGGGCGGTGTACGACGGCAGCGGTTACCAGGTCACGTCCCCGGATCAGACGCGTGGTCCGCAACCGACGCCAGCCGATCTGCAGCGTCCCGGATTGGCCAATCCGCGGCCGACCCTGTCGGGCGCCCGGCGTTTGCGTGCCCTGGGCGGAGAAACAGAAAGAACTGCCGGAGATCACCGGCGACGTCGACCTGGTTCGGCGGGTGTGGGAAGCCAATGACGCCCTCGGGAATGTTTTCATCTGGCAGTGTCTGCTGAGCTTTTAGGATTCTTCTTTCAGGCGGGCACGACGTCGCCAATACGAATTGCCGCATCAGCCCGGAACGAGTTCAGCCACGGGACGGAGGGTGCAAGGTTTCACCATGCGCGCTGCGGGCTTCGAGTTGGTCGGCGGCGGTTTCGAGGTCGAACTGGGTTTGCAGGTCGAGCTACCCGGCGGGCCGGGCGCCTGCGCCAGCGCGTGGGTCTCACTGCGAGCTCTCCTCCATCCGGGAACCTCGGCCAATGATTGACAATAGATATTTCCAGCCGATACGTTGTGGGCATGAAGATGGGCACCATGAACATCTCCCTGACGCCCGAGCAGGCCGAATACGTCCGGAGTACGGTGGCCCGTGACTTCGGTAACGCCAGCGAGTTCTTCCGCGACCTCCTCCGGGACCGGATGAAGCGCGAGATCGAGGCCGACCTGGCCCTGCTCCAGTCCACCACACCGGGTGCGCCCGCCGGGCCGAGCGAGGATGAAATCGCGGGCGTCCTGAAAACCCAGAAGGAAGTTCGCCAAAAGCTCAGGCATGCGCGTCGTGTTTGATGCCAACGTGATCGTGGCCGGGGTTTGTTGGCAGGGCGAAGGTTGGCGCTGCCTGATCCGCATGGCGCGCCGCCACACCTTCGTCTACGGCACCGTGGTAACCCTCGAGGAAACCCGCGAAACTGCGGTGCGTGTCATCCGCGAGCGAAAGCCCGCCCACCATGCCGCCGCCCGACTTGGTTGAACCGTCACGGTTTTCTTGCTCGCTCAAGTCTTCTTCAGCCGGAAGAATCTCGCGTCCCCGCCACCGATCGCGAAACCAGAACCAGCCTTGTCACCCGCTCCATCGAGCATCGTGTCGCCAACCAAGAGGTGGACCGCGGTTGGTGCAGCGGTCCCGCGCGCGGGGGCTACGACTCGGGCCGTGGCTCCGGGCGTTCGCGCGAGACCGCCGTGGCTGGAGCCGGGCCAGATCCACCAACAGTTCAACCACGCCCGGGGATGAACCGGACGCGGATTCGCATCCGGCCGCGGTTTCGAGGCCTGCGACGCGACGTCCGTGTCGAGCAGCCAGTTCATTTGAAAGGCAGGTGATGTTTGGGTACCGGCGGCAGACCCTTCGGCATCCCAAGCAGGGATCGACCCAGCCCAGAGTTGGCCCGCTCCGGGCGAGGCAACGGAGAGATCTTGAGGCTACCTTCCTCATCTTCCAGCCAGGTGAGGCGGACGGGGCCGCCGCGCAGTACGCCCGCGCGTTCGCGCCAACGCTTGGGTACCGTCAACTGGCCCTGGCTGGTAATGGTCGCCGTGTCAGTCTTCATCGTGAAAGTGATGAAACATTAGACGCACCTCAAGTCAACCTGACCCATTCTTCCCGTGACATCTGCGTGTAAAGCGCAGATCACCGAGGCGGTCCGATAACCCGCAAGCGGCGGGGTTCGAATTCGAACTCGGCGGGTAGCTCGCCGACAAATTCCCCGTCGATTTGGAGGGGAACACGGGAAGCCGCGGAGAGCCGCAACCGGGTGGTCGTCAGGTCGAGCGAACGACCCACGTGTCCGATGCGACCGGTGCAAATGCCAACGAGACAAGCGAGGGCAAGGCGGAGGTTGGCCTGGGGAAAGACGCGCACGTTGAGCCGGCCATCGGCCATCGAGGCGGAAGGAAAGAGGGCGAAAGGCCCGCCATAGAGCCTGCCGTTGCCCATCAGCACGAGTTCACCGGCCACGGTTCGCTCGTCGGTTTGGACGGTGATGGGGACCTGGGGTTCGCGCAGGGCGCGCAGACCGGCCGTGATATAGGCGAGGTAGCTCACCCGTTTTTTCCAATGCCAATCGACCACCTCGGTGGCGCGGGCATCGAGTCCCGCGCCGGCCACTTGCACGAAAAGTCGGCGGTGAGTTTCTCCTCCCGCAACGTAACGTAACCCGGACCAGATCGACCGTCCGTTCAGATCCCGCCTGAATGGCGCGCCACGCCCGACGCCATGGCAGCGGCAGCCGAAGCTCGCGCGCAAAGACATTGGCGGTTCCCAAGGGCAGCACGCCGAGCCGGGTTTGATCGAGTCCGCCGGGCACATCCGCAATGCCATTGAGCACTTCGTTGATCGTGCCATCGCCTCCGGCGGCGACGACGGTGCCGGCGCCATCCCGGACCGCTTCCGCGGCGAGTCGGCGGCCGTCGCCGGCGCAGGTGGTGGGGCGTGAGCACGCAACTGGCGCCCAACTCCGTGAGTTGCTTTCGGAAACGGCGGGCTTTGTCGCCTCGAGCGGCCGGGTTGAAGACGACGCAGATGCGCACGGGGGTTCCCTAGCCAAAACCGCGCGGGAAAGCAGCACTATTCTGGTGGAACAGGACGGTGCCGGACAAGCTGGCGCAGGCGCAACAGGATCCCGAGCATGAGGATTAGGCCAGCGAGAACCACGAGATACATAGCCATCGTATCGTGAACGAAATGCTGGATCCGGTGCCGCCAGGGCCAGTGGCGGACCGAGTTCCCGGTCCCGAAAGTGATGACCAGGAGCGGAACCAGGACGAAAGCGATCCAGGCGGCGTAACGCGCCGATTCCGTTGCGATCGAACCAGGACCAGCGTCCGGTCCGCTTTCGGATCAGCCAGGCGTAAGTCATGACCAGGGCCACCAGGCCGGCACCCGAAAGGGCGAACCAAAGCAAACGCGAGAACCGAATCCCCACGCGTTCGATGGCGGCGATCTCGTTGCGCATGCCGACGAGATGCGGCACCAGCATTTGTGATTCATGGGTCAGGGCATCCAGGAGGACGTGGCTGCACGCGCCGATCCAGACCGAGATGGCAATGGCAAACCAGGAATATTCGCGCCCCGGCAAAGCGGCATCAGCACCTCTCGATGCGGCGCGGGCAACCGGGTGGCCAGGGGCTCGCCAATCGCGCGAAACAAAATATAGGCGAGAAGTCCCACCGGCAGACAAAACCAGATGGTGCCCGGGAACGAATGGGCCAGGCCGGTCCACCCGCGGCCGGGGAGCGCGTAGCTCACGTCCGGCGTGAGGCAGCCCAGCATCAGGGCCGATAGACTCAGCCACCGGATCTTCCACAACGGCAACACCACCGCCGGATGGGCTAGAGGGAAAGGCATGGTCAGGACGGTGAGGCTGCGAATGGCCGCCAAAGCGGGTCCCGCCACATCACCAAGTCGGAGCCGGGCGATCGGCGGATTTTGTTGTGGTTCCGTTTCATCGACTGTGGCAAGGGCAATTTCGTTGCCAACTTTGCGGCGCATAACATGCCACACGACCGACCGACCGGAAAGGGGTTTCGACATCGGGCAAAGCGCCGAAGCCTTGAAAGAGTCCGCCGCGCTGTTGTTGGGCGCAGTGGTGCGGTTGCACGCGGGAGGGTTTGGCCTGGGCTATTTGTTCGCGCGATCGCCCAGCACTTGGTAGACGGCCACTTTGGTGACCTTACCTTTGACTTCGAGCAGGCCGATTTCGCGGGTTTGAAAGGCGTGATCGAGCAGTTCATGCGTTGGCGCGCCGATGAGGATGCGGCAGCGGTTGGGGAGCGAGTCCGGATCGGCCAGCGCTTTGTCGTAGCTTTCCAGGCGTGAAGCGGTGTTGACGACATCGCCGACGACAGCGTATTCGAACCGATCATCGCTGCCGATGCTACCGGCGGCGACTTCGCCCGTGTAGATCCCCGCGCGCATGCTCACCGCCGGCAATCCGGCCTGGCGCCATTCATGGCTCGATATCGACCAGGCGCCGGCCCATGGCGAGGGCGCACCTGACGGCGGTGGCGGCATCGCCGGCCTGTTGGCCGCGGGTGGTATGCGGCACGGGGACGCCGAACAGCGCCAGGATGCCGTCGCCGGTGAACTGTTTCAGCACGCCCCCATGCTCCTGGATGACCTGAGCCATGGCCCCGAGGTATCCGTTGAGCCACGCATACAGGCGGGCCGCCTCCATCTTCTCGGACAAGGTGCTAAAGCCCTTTCAAATCGGTGAAGAGCACGGTGACGGTGAGTTTCTGGGCCAGCGGCCGGTGGCCTTCGAGAAAGGAATCGCGATTGGCCCAGATGGACTCCGCGATCTCCTTGGAGACGTGGCGCGAGTAAAGTTTCATCAGGATGGCCCGCATCTGGCGTTCCTGAGACGAGACGTAGGAAACCACCATGCCCGTCGCGCAGATCAAGGCGATGGCAGGCGACGCGAGCGGGATCCACCACCCGGCCGCAAACGCGCCCCACGCGATTGCCGGCAAGGCCCAGCAGACCGGCCATAAGGGTGGGCACCAGTCGGAAAATCGATCTCGCCCAGTATCCGATGGCGCCTCCCGCAAAACACCACAACAGGATCCAGCCGTCTTCGATTCCATCACTCCAGCTACGCAGGGGTCGATCCCCCGCGAGCACGTGCCGCAGCAGTTGGTGGATCGTCAACGCCTGCATGCGAATGCCCCGATGATCGCGGCGGATGGGCGTCACCCGTTCGTCGGAGACGCTGGAGGCATTGATGCCGACGAGAACGATCTTGCCCCGGAAGGTATCCGGCGGCGCCTGGCCGGAGAGCACTTCGTTCACCGAGTAGGAGATGAATTCCTCCGGACACTTGAAGTCGAGGAGCATCTGCCACCCAAAGGCATCCGCCCTGACGTAGGCGCCATCGTTGGGCTGGAAGCCTCGCAGCCGGGCCTTGCCCCAGAGCAAGGTTCGCTCATCCTTCGGGTCCAGTCCCGGTTCGATACCCTTGCCCTCCAGGTAGAGCATCGCCAGGCGGAAACGGCAGCGCATAAAAGCTGCTCGCCGGAGTCTGAATCCGCAAACAACAGGCTCCGGCGCACTTTGGGGATGGTGTGATCCACTCCGAGATCGGGGGGGAAGTTATCGTTGAACGCGATCCGCTCATGATCGGCAGCCAGGGCGGGCGGGGGTCCAATGCCGTCGAGGGTGAAGATGCCGATGATATTGGGGTGGGCCAGCAGCACCTGGTTGAGTTCCTCGAGGGATTCCCCACTTTTCGGAACCGGTATATCGCGCCACATGTCCAGCCCAATGGCCGCCGGTTGCGCCGCCGCCAGGATACTCAGCAGCTCGGCGAGTTTCCGGTCCGTCAGCGGATAATCCAGGGTGGCGCTCTGGATGTCGGCCTCGGTCATTTCGACGAGGACGAGCGGATGGCTGGTTCCCGGCCTTGGTTGTTGCCGGAGGAAAAAGTCGTAGGTCTTGAACTCGAGGAACTGGAGCCAACCCAGGTGCCGGGTGGTGAAGGTGCAGCCAAAGACGAACAAAACAATCAGCAAACCCATGACCCGGGAGGAGGGTTTCCACCGCGACCACCGGTTAAGAACGTTGGGAGCTGAACTCATAGGACCTAGTGCGGCAGGGCCTCGGACCAAATCCGAAATCCGAATCTCGAAATCCGAAACAAACCCGAAATCTCAAATGGGCAAATCTCGAAACGCCCGGGGTTTCGAGATTTTGGCTCATTCGAGATTTCGGGTTTGTTTCGGATTTCGAGATTCGGATTTCGGGATGGTTGGCAAGTTTGACCTGACTACATCGCATTTCGAGTTTCAAGGACCCTAGAGCCAGTTCCCAATGATGAGGTAGGGCGACCAGTAGCAGGGGTGGCGATACCGGCGATCGCCCAGCAAGGAGATCTGCGCCAACTGCAGCGCCCGCGCCTTGGAAACGGAGGGTGACCGCCGCAATTGATCGTAGAACCTCGGTGACCAGCGCCGAGGTGGATTGGTCATTCACAAACCAGAGTGTGGCCAGAGCGCTCCGGGCCCCGGCTTTGACCGCCACGCCCGCCAGACCCAGGGCGGCCCGGTCATCGCCGGCGGCCGTCTGGCAGGCGCTCAAGACCAGGAGTTCCAGCGGCCGACCCCGGTACTGACTCGGGCGAATGAGCGCTTCGAGGTCGTTCAAGGTCAGTTTGGTGTCGTAGGTCAGCACGAAAGTCTTGCGCACGTCGCGATCGAATTGGCCGTGCGAGGCGACGTGGATGATGGAGTATTGCTCTTCCAGTAGTTGGCGCCTGAGCGCTTCGAGGGTGAAGGCTTCGTTGTACAGGGTTTCGCTGGGGAACAGCGATCGCAGGCCATCCAACTCCCGGGTGACGAAGTTCAACGCGGGGAAACCCTGCACCGACTTCGAGAGCCCATTCAGCAGCAAACGCGCTTTGCCGCGCTCGAGGGTTTGCGGTTCAACCAGCGAGAGCCCGGGCGCCACCGCCACCGCCAGTTCCTGGATGAGAAACCGCTCGCCATCATGAAGGCTGGCAAAGGGGATCGTGCGGAGCGCGCCGTCCGGGACGAAGACCAGGGTTTCAATGCGGTGTTCGAGCAGCAATCCGCGGATCGGTCGGATGAGCCAATCGTAGAGCCGTTGCGCCTGCTCGAGGTAGGCGTAGGTGGTGCGGGTTTCGAGGTTGCGGCGAAACTGGTTCACTTCCGCCGTGAGCGCCTCGGCGCCCAGATCCAGCGTGAATCGCTTCAAGCCGGAGGTCAGGCCCACCAGCACCTCGGTGCGCGCGGGGAGCGGGATGAAATAAACCACCGCCGTACTCTGGTCCACGGCCTCGATGGCCCGCGTTTTGGCCCGTTGGACATCCACGCAGTCGTCGCAAAAATAATCCTCGAGCTCGACCGCCTTCAGATACTCCACGGTATCCCGAGCTTCGAGGAGCAGTCGTTGCTCGGCCTGGGGATCGGAGGCGGACCCGGCGAGCCGCAGCAGCAAGTCCGCGAGTTCGAAGAAGAGCGGTCCCTCGGATTCGCGGAAGGAGCGGCGCACGCTGGCGTTGCCGTAGCCGAGCGAGAGATCGTTGCGGATGGGTCCCAGCGCCTGGACCGCCCGCCGATAGGCCGCCACCGCGGATTCCGTGTCACCCCGCGCCTGCCAGCAGCCGGCCCATCTGCCACTCCCAGCGATACAGCGCTTCGGGCATTTGCGCCTGCTGGGCGACAAACGCCGCCCGTTGGGCCAGCGCCATGGCGGCCTCGGGTTGCCCGTCCTGATCGTAAAGCTGCGCCAGATACCCCAGCGCGTAGGTTTCGATCGCGCGATCCTCCAGCCGCTCGCCCAGGTCCAGAGCCCGTTCAAAAGAACGTCGAGCCCGCTGGAGGAGCGGTTCGACGGGCGCGGATTCATGGGATAGAATCTCGCGGTCAGTCTGGCCGGCCGTGAGAAAGAGGAACGCCTTGCCGTGCGAATCGTCGAGCCGGTCGAGCTCGAGCAATGCCTGGGCGTTGAGGTCACGAGCCTGGTCCGGGTCACCGGCGCGCGACGCGGCGGCAGCGGCGTTGCAGAGGGCCTGAGCCGTGAGCCAGGCATTGCCGGTGGCTTGAGCCAGTCCGACGCTGGCCAAATAGGCGGCTAACGCTTCCGCATGGTTTTGTTGGGTAGCAAAGAGGTTGCCCAGGTCGTTCAGGACCTCCGCTTCCGCCTCCTGATCCTTTCCGGCCCGCGCCCCTTCCAACGCTTCGTGCAGGAGCAGGGCCGCCCGTTCCGGATCCTGCGTCATGATCAAGGCACCGCCCAGTTTGGCTTTGACCAGTTGGATCCAGGCCGTCTCCCCGGTTTGCTCGGCCCGGATGAGCGCGGCTTCGAGCATGCCCACAGCGCGTCGGTGTTGGCCCATCGCCTGGTAAGCGGCGGCGAGGGAAACGGTGGTGCGGATCTCGCCAACCAGCGTCCGATTGACGCGCGAAATAGCGGCACGGCTTGTTCCCAGTTGGCGGCCGCCTGGCTGAAAGCGCCCCGATGAAACGCGTGCTCTCCCAGGGTCACCAGGTCGGCGGCATCCGCCATCCCTTCCCTGGGAGTCCCCACCAGTGCCAGGAGCAACAGCATCACCCCCGGAATGGCTCCCCGACCCCAGGGGATTCCAGGCTCGGTGTGCCTCGGTTTCATCGTGTCAGTCCGCGGGATTGGGCATTCATGTCTTTACTGACCGCCATTTGCATTACTCACGCGTTGTGAGCATGCCGAAAGGGATCGGGCGGTTCAACCTGAAACCGGGTGCTGTGGAGTGAGCATGGCGAATGTTTGGTATTCATCAGAATAATCTTGAAAAGAGGCTGGTGCCTGTTCACGATGCCGGCACGGTGCTTAGGACGAACCCAAACGTAGAACAACCCATGACCACCAGCTTGATCCGCTGCCGGAGGCTGCTTCGGCTTGCCCCCGTGCTTTCGCTTTTTCTTTTCTTCGCGGGCGGGACTCTGGCCCAGGAGCCACTGAAGCCGGCAGCATCCACGAATGCGCACCAACCGCGCGCTCACCAATGCGCTCACCCGCGCGACGACGAATCCTCCCGTCAAGGTGAAGTTCCGTCCACCGTCGACCGGGGCGCCTTCCGTGCGACTGACTGGAGGATCGCGGGGGAGTGGCGACTCGGCGATCACGCTGGACGTGCTGGCGCCGGACGATATTGGGATAACCACGCAGGAGCAGCCGTCGCTTTTCTGGTATCAATCCAAACCGGCGGACGCGAGGTTCGAGCTGACTTTGCTGCAGGAGAACAAGGTGAAACCGCTGGTGCAGGTGATGATTGAACGCTCGGCGAAGGCGGGGATCCAGAGGCTCAAGCTGTCCGAACACGGCGCCAAACTGGTGCCGGGGGTGGAGTATCAGTGGGTGGTGGCACTGATCACGGATCCGGAGAATCGCTCGACGGATTTGGTGGCCAGCGGCGTTATCCAGCGGGTCGAACCCGCGGATGCATTGAAGGAGCGGGTTCGCCAGGCCACGCCCTCGAGTCTCCCCGGCGTCTACGCGGAAGCGGGCGTTTGGTACGATGCCCTGGCGGCGTTGTCGGATCAGATTGAATCCCACCCGGACGATGCGGGCCTGAAGGCGGCCCGGGCGGATCTGCTGGAACAAGTGGGCTTGAAGTCGGCCTCGAGCCTTTGATCCCGGGCGTGGTCAGAAAGCCATGAAGTTGAGGCGCAGACCTACGCCATAGCCCTGCAGACCGGTTTCGTCCGGAATTTCCAGGTCCCGGAGCCGATAACCCCAATAGATTTGCGCGGAGAAGTGTTTGCCCGGGGAGAGCAACAGCCCCACTCCGGTGCTGTAGATGGACGTCGGGCTGGGTGAGGTCTCAGCACCCCAGGCGGCGCCGAAGTCGAAAAACGGCGCCAGGTAAACGACGCCGGCCCCGGACTTGTCGAACCACACCGGCATTCGAAACTCGACGGAACTGGCGATGCCGCGGTCGCGCACCAACTGATTCTCGAGGTAACCACGGACGGTTTCGAAGCCGCCGACGCTGATTTGCTCGAGCGCGAGCAGTGGTTCGTCCGCCCATTGGCCGGTGACGCGCAAGACCAGTTGATTCTGGGTGTTGAAAAGCCGCTGGATGTATTGACCCTGACCCAACCACGAGAAGAACCCGGCGTCGGGATCGCCCGGGATCCCGTTGTCGGTGGCGTCGAACGCATCGAGTCCAAAGTTGAAAGTGGAGCGTAGGGCCAGCACGTGGTTTTGGCCGCGCGCCAGCCATTCCTGGGAGAACCGAAGGACGGAGACGATCATTTCACCGTCGACCGCGCCCGGGGAAACGTTGAAGGGTTCTCCGAGCAGTTCGGTCTCGTTTTGGCGATGATCGAATCCGAGCGACAGCGCCATTTCGTGGTTGGCGGATTGCAGCAGGGGTTGACGCACGACGACGCCGTAGCTGCTGGTGAGGCTCTCGATGGCGAGTGGAAGGAACGGGTCTTCCACGATGCTGGTGTTGAGTCGGCTGCCGTGCAATCCGAGGGTCGTATCGTAGGGCGTCAAGGGCAGCCGATAGCTGCCTTCCAGATTATCGACGCCCGACCATTCCAGCCCATCCGCGCCGGCGTTGGCGATGCCGTATTTCAGCTCGAGCGGATCGCTGTTCCCCGTCAGGTTCAGATCGGAAGCCAGGAGCCAGATCTGCTCCGCGCCCACGCTGGGTGGCCGCTGATTGTCGAACTGCAGACCGAGCCGAAAAGGCTGGAGATCCTTCACCCGGACTTCGAGCAGGCTCTCACCGGGCGCGCTGCCGGGCTGCAATTCCGCGTTGATCTGGCCCACATTCGGGTTTTGTCGGAGCAGTTGCAGTCCTTCCTGGAGTTCAATCAGGTTGAGCGGCGGCTGGGACCACCGTCGCAATCGACTCTTGAGATAGGCATCGCTCAGCCATCGGTTGCCGCTCAACTCGATTCCCGACAGCTCACCCTCGACAATTCGAATCAGCACGACGCCGTCCACGGGATCCTGGTCCGGAATCAACGCGCCCGAATTGAGGTAGCCGTGGTTGACGTAGTGCAGCGTGACGGCGCGTCGGGCCTCCTCAATTTCCCCAAAGCTCAGCTCCCGGTTGGTGAATGGCTGGGTTACCGTCGCCAATTCCGCATCCGAGAAAGCGCGGTTGCCCTCGAACTGGTAGGCGCGCACGAACAGCGACGGTTCCGAGATCAACCGTTGCCCCTGATCGGGAGGAACCGGTGGCGGCGGGAGAACCTGCGCGGAGAGCGTGGCGGACAAAAGCACCGTCGCCAACCACACCCGCAGGCGCGCCGCCAGCAGACCGGAGACCGCGCCAAGCCCAATTGCTATTCATCCGGTAAAGGTCGCAATCCGCTGGGCACGAACCCGCCCGGCTGCAGCGGCAGCCCGCCGCGGCCCAGCACGACGAAACTGCTGAAATCGTCGGTCACCCGAACCGCGCAATCCGGACGCAACTGGGTTTCAACACCGAGCAGAGTGCTGGGCAACCCGACCAGGCTGCCGCTCAGGTCCACTTCGGGGGCGGAGACGCTGACGGTTCCAGGCAATCCGAAGGGTGCGGAGGCGTCGATGAGGCTGGCCGACTGAAAGAAGTAATCCGACAAAATGGTGATGTTACCGCCGTTGGCGGTCGTGGACTTTGAGATCAGGGCGCTGTGGTTCAGGATGAAGAAAACCGGGTCGATGGTCAGGTTACCGCCGTCGCCCGCCGCCTGGGCGGTGAGCGTCCCGTGAAACAGGTAGATGAGCGCCGGCGCCAGCAAGGTGATGTTGCCTCCCCCGCCCGGGCCCGCCTGGGCGCTGATGCTGCTGTGCTCGAGGCGAATCTCGTTCCCGGCTTGCACCCGCAGGTCGCCGCCGCTGCTCTCCGGTGCGGAGGTGCTGACCGTGCTTTCGCCCGTCAATTGCAGGTTCCGCGCGGATTCGAGGGAGATCGTCCCGGCGCGACCGGATTCCAGTGAGGCGGACTGAATCGAAGCCCGGCTTTCGAGATCGATGGAGCCGGCGCGAATGTTGATGCTGCCGCCGTCGCCACGGGTTCCCGTGGTGGTGGAAATGACCATGGCGTTGCGGAGAGTCAGGGAGCCGGCCTCAATGGTGATGT
The DNA here is from genome assembly GCA_963748625.1 of uncultured Chloroflexia bacterium. Classification (GTDB taxonomy): domain Bacteria; phylum Chloroflexota; class Limnocylindria; order Limnocylindrales; family CSP1-4; genus CAIXZV01. Next base: position 1,334,880 of record CAVVJT010000007.1, read on the forward strand.
CGCCGCCGCGGCCTCCGCGTCACCCCCGAAGAAAGAGGGCTGGCTCGCCGCCGTGATCCCGGGAAAGCTGTCCGGCTGAAAGGTCGCGCCATCCAACACCACCGCATCCGCCGTGATATTGATGTTGCCTCCCTTGCCGTCGCCGAAGGTGTTGGCTGAGATCGCCGCGTCATTGAGGATCTGCAACCGATCGACCCGGATGTCGATCACTCCACCGTCACCGGCGGGCTTCTGTTCGTTTAATCCCGTGGTGAGCGCGGTAATCGACGCAAACGGTCCGTCCATGATGA
>CAVVJT010000008.1:0-142791 GCA_963748625.1 uncultured Chloroflexia bacterium
TCTTGTACGCGACGGGCACGCACACGACGGCGAGCACGGCAAGCACCGGTGGCCGCAGCCGCACGAGCAGGATCACGATCGGCAGCAGCAACGACTCGGCGCGATACAGCGACAGATCGCTGCCGAGCGTGAGTGGGATGAGCCAGAGGAATCCGCACATGCTGGCGGTGCCCCATTCGCCGAACGACAGGTCGTCGCGATATCGCACGACCACCCATGTGGCAGCCACCACCATCGCCAGCACAAGTGCGGTCTGGGCACCGATCGCTCCGGGGAGCGCATCGTTGCCCATCGTGGCGAGCTGGCGGCGGATCGTGGTGATCGGCGACGTGGGCGACAGGTTGTAGCTGGACTGAGTCTCGAATGAGGCGTTCCACGCGCCGACCTCTCGCTGGAAGTTGGCCATCACGGCCACGTAGGCGAGCGCCACCGGACCACCGACCGCAAGCGTCGCACGCACCCGGGCACGCAGGTCGCCGACCGACGGTGCCAGCAGCGGCACCAACGCGATCGACCCGACGAGGAAGCCCGAGGTGTACGTCGTCGCGGCCACCGCGCCGCAAAATTCCCGCGAGTAACCAGCGACGCCGGTCGAGGCACCAGAGCGCAAGCAACACGGCGAGCAGCATCGACGAGACCGGGAAGATCGCCCCGTAGTACACGCTCGCCGGGAACGTCGCGGCGATCACCATGCCCAATGCGCCGACAACCAACGGGCGTCGCCGCAGGAAACCGAACCACAGCGCCGTCCACGCGCCGACCATCGCCACGAACGACACGATTCGTCCGAACTGCTGGTAGCTCTACTTCGAGCCACGACCCGAACCGCATCATCCACGGATACGCCGGGAACCAGCCCGAGTTCCCGCACCAGTCCTCCGGGCCACGATTCGCGACGTCGACGCAACGCTCGAAGATGTAACCATTCTTCGCGATCCACAGGTACAGACCGCTGTCCCATCGGCCCCACGTAGACGTCGACCACACCGACAGCCCGACTGAGCGTGCGGCCAGCGCCATCACGGTGAACCACAACACGACGGTGCCACCGAGCACCACAACGTCTCGGGCGTCGACAGGAAACGATCGTCGAGTGGGTTCCGAGGCTGTTGCGTCGACGGGTGCCGTCACACTCGTTCCACGCTCGGGTGCACGTGCGTCGATCGGATCCTGTCGAGCCAGCCGAGCAACACCGCCACTGCGCGCGGGTCGTGCCGAAGCCGGTGCCCGGCACCTTCGAACAGGCTCAGCTCGGCGCTGCCGTGGGCGTTCACCAACTGGCGCGGCATCGGAGACCGGCACGCTGTCGTCCTCCTCGCCGTGCATCACCAGCAGCGGGCGCGGAGCGAATCGGCGCGCCGACGCCACCGGCCTGAACCGCCGGAACTCGCGAGTCCACTCCTCCACCGACGGCGGGAAGTCGCGGTGATGAATCGCGCGCGATGTCGCGGGCGTGTTCGAGGAAGCGTCGAGGATGCTCCGCCCAGTCGTCGAAGTCGGCCCGAGGGCTCAACAGGCCCGCCGCCGACACGCGTGGATCATCGGCCGCCACGCAGATCGCAATCGATCCGCCCGTGTTTGTGCCCAGCAGGATCACGCCGGTCGGCTCGTGCACGGTGAGCACGTGCGAGATCGCGTTGCGCAGATCGTCGACCCACCCCTGCAACGAGAAGTCACCCTCGCTGTTGCCGCACCCTCGGAAGTTGAACGTCATCGCAACGCAGCCGAGTTCGTGGGCGGTGCGATCCATCAGCTGGGGAAACGTGCCGCCGGCGCGCTGCGCGTCGAGCGAGGCGATCGGGAACCCGTGACACAGGATCACCGCCGGGCCGCGCTCGATCGCTCCCGACGGGATGGCGATGTGACACGCGAGCTCCAGGCCGTTCGAGACGAACCGCTCGTTCATCCCCGGCATGTCACACCTCCAGATCCGGCCCGGTCAGGCCCGCGGCTTGCGGTGGCGGCGACGCATGCCCGGCTCGGCGAGCGTGTACCCACGGTTGCGAGCTTCGGCGAGCGTGTCCGGGCCGAAGCTGAGTCCCACGCCTGCGGTGACGATCTCGTCGATGGTCGCCGGGTCGTCCCAGGAATCGAGGTCGTAGACCAACTGGGTGCGTTTGTCGCCGACGAAGCGGCTGTGTTCGAACTTCGGGTGGTGCTCCATCGTGAGTCAACGGTAGTCCGCAGCACCCTCAGGGCACCCACCAACCATTGAGGTCGATGATCAGATCCCCGCCACCGTACGTCCAGCCGCACGACTGAAACGCCGACAGCGGCACGATCGCCCCGTTCGCCGTCGCCTGACCGACTTGCTGGTTCAACGTGGAAGTGTCGCGGCGGGTCACACAGTCGTAGGTCGTCACATAGCCGGCGCGCAACGTGGTTGGCGGCCGTGACGTTGACGTAGGCGGCGCCCGGCACCTGCGCGCCGAGGCTGGCTGCGCTCACGCTGTAGGCGACCGCCGCGCCGGCACCGAGCGTTCCGGACCGTCTGGTGTCGAGCACTCGCACCGGCGGCGTGGGCTGATAGGCCAGGCCGCCGGCGCCGAACGATCCGAGCAGATCGACGAGCACGTCGGTGGCGGCGTCGCTGAAGATGCAGATCCGGCCGGCGGACAACCCGACGATCGTGTTGTTCGGTCGCGCCTCGTTGGCGACGTAGTTCACCGTCGAGGTGTTCGGCGGTGCTCCACTGCACGGGAAGACCGTGAGGAATCCGGGCGCCGCTGCGTTGACCGCCGTGACGTTGACGGCGACCGCAGTCGACCCGCCCGGCACAACCCCGTTGAAATCGACCGCCAGGGTCTGACCGGCACGGAGCCTCACCCCACCGACGCCCGACCGGGTGTCGGTAACCCGTGTCGGCCCGATCGGCGTCAATCGTGACGTCCCGCTCGGGCTCAGCCAGCCAGTGATGTCGACGAGGATGTCTGTCTCTGAATACGTCCACACACACAGTTGCCCCGCCGACGACAACGCAGCGACGGTGGTGTTCGCCACCGTCTGGCCGGCCACGAAGTTGAGCGTGGAGGTGTTGGGCACGCTTTCCGAGCACGGGTAGACCGTGACGAACCCCGGCCCCCACGGGTTGACAGCTGCGACGTTGACCACCGCGGCGGTCGCGTCGCCGGGAACCCCGACCCCGTCGGCGACCTGCACGACCACCTGACGTCCGCCACCGACTCTGCTCGGGGCACCGACGCCATTTCGAGTGTCGACGAGCCTCGTCGGTGTGACCGGGGTGAACGCCGAGGTCCCGGGCGCCAATCCTGCGATACCTTGCGGGGCGCTGATCGCCAGCTCGTAGGCACCGAGCGACCCGTAGGTCGTGAACCCGGTGGACGCGGTGAGCCAGCCCACCGGCGCCACCTCGATCGTGTACCTCCCCGTCGGTACCGACGGCGCCAGGTCGACCGCCCAGCCGGAAGGCACGCCTGGCCCGCCCGACGCAACGACCGCACCGACGCTGTTGCGGATCGTGAGCGACGCGGCCAGGTTCGACCAGTTCGCCTGCCCCGTCGGCGGGCGCAGCTGCAACGACAGCGTGCCGTTCGTGACGTCGACGGCGAAGACGTCGCGGTCGCCGGTGCGTTCGATGTTGCCCGATGCCACGACGTTGCTCGCCACGACCGTCGGCGCCGACGCGGTGTTGCCGTGATCGTCGGGGCGATACCCGACTCCAGGCGTCAAACGGTCGCCGTTGGGAGCGAAGTGCCCGTCTGCGATGATCGCCAGATCGTCCTCGAAGTTGTTGGCACCCCAATACTCCCGCACGCGACCATTGGCTCACGGGTCGGGCGGGATCGATCGGACGGCCCATGATGGGCGCCCAGGCGCCATGACCGTCGTAGTAGCTGGGGCTTGCCGGCCCGCCATCGTGGCTCAAACCGAACGTGTGGCCCGCTTCATGGGAGGCCGCTTCGCCCATCGTCTTGGCGGTCTGTTTGTAGCCGACGTCGGTGAACACGTACGCCGCATGGTCGGCGTTCGAGCCGAACACGTTCAGCAACGCGACGCCGATCACGCTGGAGCCAGCGAAGTTCGACGGGGTCACCACCATGCGCTGGCCATAGGTCGCATCGACGGACGACGTTCGCCGGATGCCTTCAAGGCCAGGTTCACGGGTGGTGACGTTGATGTCGAAGGCCCGGGGGCACTCCTGAGTCGCGCGCCATAGACCTCGCGCAGGCGCCGTGGGCGCGGTCGGCGCTGCAGCGCTGCTGGGGCTCTACCTCGGCATCATCACGATCGCCCAGGGCGCGGACCACGCGGTCGAGCAACTCGGCATGGACTGGATGTTCGTCCTGCCGCTCGCCCTCGGCTTCGGTATCCAACTCGCACTGCTCGCCGAGCTGAGATCGGTAGGCGCGCAACATCACGGCGACGCAGCGCTCACCACGACCAGCACGGGCATGAGCACGGCGGCGATGCTCGCCTGCTGCGCCCACCATCTCGTGGATCTGCTGCCCCTCCTTGGCCTCTCCGCGGCGGCGGTGTTCCTCGACGCGTTCAAGACGCCGCTCCTCGCGCTTGGACTGGCGCTCAACGCCATCGCCATCGTCGTCATCGCGCGCCGCCTCGCTGCCTCCAGGCACGCGTGTCACCGCCTCACAACGCCAGCGCCGGCGGGCGCCACCACGTTCTGAGGTTCAGGGCCACATCAGGGCAGACTCGCCTTGACTCCCGATCCTCAAGCTGATGGCGTCGGAGCGACAAGCCCAGGTGTCGATCTTCGACCTCGGCTATTGGAGCGCCGATGCCCAGCAGTTGGGTCGGGCGCTCATACGGCGACGGCGTCCCGACGTCGGCGCCAATCCCGGCCACGGAGACGGTGCCCCTGGAGCTCGCTCCAGGGAAGCGCGATCTACGGGACGCGGTGCGCGCGGTGGACGGGACGGGCTTCCGACCTCGGCGTCCGCACGAGCACTGACTGTGCCACGGCCTTAGGCGAACGCCGATCGCGGCCCGTCAGCGTGCAACACGCCGCACGAATGTCTTAGCGTGCGCTCACGTGCCGCTCATCTTCCGCGGACACTGTGGAACTCGCCACCCCCTTTCGTGAAGGCACGGCGATGACAGGCGGAACCGGATCTGCGACCCCGGGCACAGGGTCCACTGACTGGCTCGGGACGCCATGCGTCGCCTGTCCCGCTGCCTGCCCGATGACGCCCTCGCCTCCTCCCCGAAGGCGAGGGCGTCACCTGTCCAGCTGCCGATCCGGGTGCCGATATGGGCGCGGTGGAACACAGTGGTCCACCTATCAGCATTACTTCACGAACGGCTCATCTGGTCCTCACCTGCCTCGGGTGGAATGACCTCACCCTCGACACGCAGTGGAGATCACCCATGGCCCAGGCTACCGAAGGACGTGGAGACGCGGCGCGTGCGCCGTGGATCCAGCCCGGCGAGGCTCAAAGGCACCATGGCCGAGCCCGTGCGCCGCTGCACCTTACTCACGACGTGAGCCCGGCGCTCACGACGGTGGTCCTCGGCGAGACGCTCGTGGCCTCGAGGCCAGCGCACGCCCGCCTCACCGTGCTGGTGGTGGACGACGACGGTAGCCTGCTCGGAGCCATCGGCCGACGGCAGTTCCGCGCCGCGCTGGCGGACCCGGGCATCCGGGCGCGCGACATCATGGTCCCGGTCAGCCTGTTCTCGGTGACGCCCGGGGCAGCGCGCTCGCATGACCTGGAGCAGGCGATCGCTCGCGACGGGTTTGCCCTCGTCGCGACGGCGGGCGGAGTCGCGGTGGTGGATGAGAACCAGGCCGAGCTCCCGCGGCGCCAGCTCGAAGGCCCGCTGCGCTATGCCCGCGGCCGGCCGGACCTGCGGACCGCCGGGCTCGACTGACGCCTGCTTTCCGCACCGCCGCAACCGAACCGCTCCTTGCAGTCGCAGCGGGCGGGCGGTACTGTCGCGGCCATGACCACCTCGACCTCCTCCATGGGGATGATGCTGATGCGCCGGCGGTCCCGTCGTGTCGAGGATGGGGTCCGAGGTTGTTCCCGCTAGTCAGACGACCAGCGTAGGGGACCCGGATCGAGGTCCCGGGGCCGCAGTCCACACACCGGACTGCGGCTTTGCTGTTTCTCGAGCACACACGACGGGTGGCCGCCGACGCCCCGCTCCACCGGCCAGCGCGCCGGGCCTGGACCTCCTCCACGCATCCGCATCAGCTCCCGGGAGTTTGCCCGTCATGACCGACTTCGCCTTCGCCCCCGTCGTCGCAGCCACTCGCGAGGCCCTCGCCGGCGCCCCGCCCTCCGTCTCTCTCGCCACGTTCCGAGTCGAGAGCCACCAGGTCGCAGGCCTCCGGAGTGCCGCCCGGATCCGTGACTTCGAGCTTGCCGTGGACGAGCCGCCTGCCCTGGGTGGCACCGACACGGCGCCCAACCCCGTCGAATACGCTCTTCTCGCCTTGGCTTCGTGCCAGGAGATCACGTATCGCCTTCACGCTGATCACCTGGGCATCCCGCTGGACCACGTCCGGGTCACCCTCGAGGGCGACGTCGACCTGCGCGGGTTCTTCGGGGTGGATGCGTCGGTACGACCCGGGTTCCGGGAGATCCGCGGCACGGTCGAGCTCGACAGCCCGGCCTCGATCGGCGATCTCGAGCGGCTGCGTGACCACGTCAACGCCCATTGCCCCGTCCTGGACATCGTGGTCAATGCAACACCGGCCAAACTCGAGCTGAGGATCGCGTCGCTCGCCTGACACGCAGCGGGCGGGGTCGCGTCACTGCGGGCGCGACCCCGCTCGTCCGCCTGCCGCCACCGCCGCCGACGGCCCTCACGTGGCGCCCGGCCTCAGCCAGGGTCAGCGCAGGCGCAGTGGGTTGACCAACCTTCCGTCCATCGTGACGCGCAGGTCGAGATGAGGTCCCGTGGAGAGACCGGTCGATCCGACCGAGGCGATCCGCTGTCCTGCCGACACCCGTCGGCCGCGGCGGACGCGCACTTCCCGGTTGTGGTTGTAGGTGGAGGTCATGCCGCCGGGATGCCTGATCACGACGACATAGCCTCCACCGTTCCTCTTCCACCCCGCCCATACGACCCGGCCGGCCGCAATGGAACGCACCGGGGTGCCTGCGGGGGCAGCGATGTCGATACCGGGATGACGCGCCGAGAACCTCGTGGTGAGCAGGCCGCGGACCGGCAGCGGCCACCGGTGGTCCATGGATGCGGCCGATCTCCGCCGCGAGGCGGCGGTCCGGACAGGCGGTTGCTCCTGACTGGGCCCCTCGGCGCGTTGCCCGCTGACAGGGGACCCGGTGCTCGCGGCGGGCTTGACCGCGGGAGACGCACCTGCTCTGACTCTGGCTGGAGCAGATGAGGGAGGCGGTTGCGTTGCGCGAGGATTCGGCGACATGCCAGCAGGTCGACGGGGAGGACTGGCCGGTACCGAGGTGGCTGCCGCACGGGACGGGAGCTCCAGCGGGAGGAATGCCTGCGGCTGCAGGGGAGCCGGCGTAGACGACGCGGTGGCAGCGACGAGCGGTGAGACGATGCCGGCGAGGGCGAGGCCTAGAACGAGCACGAGCACACCGCCAGCGATCGCGACAGCGCGGATGGGTCGGGATGTGTGGGTCAACCTCTAGAGCTCCGTGCGGATACTTGCGGGCACGCGCAGCGACGCTGCCCTTCGACTCGGAGTGTCTGCCCCGGACCTGAGTGCCAGGTGAGGAGCCGATGAGACCATCAGGGACAAACGGTTCTCACCCCATCGCCACATGGCGCTCACCCGGGGCTCAGGTGGGCAGGGTGTACTCGTGACATGGTTACGACCGCTGCACTCCTCCCAGGTCAATCTGCGCACAGCGACCGTCCGACCCTCCAGACCGGGCCGGAAGCCGGACCGATCCAGGTGCGCGCGGTGCACGTGTCAGCGGGCTACCACCCGAGCTCCCTCACCGTGAGCGCAGGCGTGCCCGTGCGGCTTGTCTTCCGGCGTGAAGGCGACGAGTCCTGTGAAGCCCGCGTGGTCTTCTCCGCCCCGCGGCTTGAGCGGCACCTCGCCGCAGACGGTGAGACGGTTGTTGATTTGCCGGCCCTGGACCGAGACGTGCGGTTCACGTGCGGGATGGGCCGCTATCGGGGACGGATCCGCGTCGTGTCCGCGCCGACCCGTCGCCAGATCTGGGCGCGTCGAGCGGCCGCGTCGGTCGGCGTTGCCACCGCGGCCGGTCTGGCGAGCCTCACGGCCGTTGCCGTGTGGGCAGGCTCAGCCCATGCTGGCCTCCTTGTGGGCCTCCTTGTTGCGCCCATGGCCTTCGCCCTCCTGCACGTAACGCAGGCGACCCGGCACCTTGTCCCAGACCGGTCACGAGGAGACGAGTGGAGATGATGCATATGACGCGGTTGCACGCCGGAGCATTCTCCGGGTCAGCACCGTGGGCCCTATGCACCTCGTTGGGCTCGGCGATCACGGAAGTGGGCGCCAAGCAGCGCGCAACCGGCGGGGTATCCCTGCGGATTGGACCTGAACAACCCATCCTCGGCCGCCGTCTAGGTGGCTGGTGACAGGATCCCTGCCAGCACGATGCGGCCGGCGGCGCCGGCGGCTGGGTGCCATCTGTCCCGTCCGGGCGTCGTCCATGAGTCTGGGCGCGAAGTCCGTCGAAGAACGCTTCGTCCTGGAGCCCTCGCACAGAGAGGGCAGATGAGCTCGCTCGGTCGGAGGTGGCTCAATCGGCTACAGGCTCTTCGCCGTGAGCATTCCCGACCTCAGCCAGGCGGGCAGGCAAGCCGCGCGCAAGCGTGCGGGACCATTCGTCCTATCCGCCTGCGATCGGCAAGAGCACAGCCATGACGGTTCCACGTTCCGGGCCCTCGCTGGCCGCCTCAATTGACCCGTGCATCGCCTCCACGAGGGTGCGACTGATCGCGAGCCCTAGTCCGCTCCCGCCGGCGGCGCGGGATCGTGACGGGTCGGCGCGGTAGAAGCGCTCGAACGCATGGGCGAGCTGGTCGAGCGTCATTCCTGGACCATCGTCCGCCACGGTAAGGCGGACGAAGCCGGCGCCTGGTGAGGCGATCAGCCGGATTCGGCCGCCTTCCCGCCCGTGGGTGACCGCGTTTGCGACGAGGTTGTCGAGTACCTGCGCCGTTCGGGCGCGATCGGCACGGAACACCAGACCTGGCGGGGCGTCGACGATGATGGCACTCTCGCGTGCCGCGGCGGCCGGCCTCAGGCGTCTCGCCACGGCTGCGAGCTCCGTTGCGGCATCGAGCGCAACCGGCTCAAGGTACAGCTCTGAAGACTCCGCGCGCCAAAGGATGGCGAGGTCGTCGACGAGATGCTCCAGGCGCGCCGTCTGCTCGTCCAGGACGCGCCAAGTCTCGGGTCCCGGCGCGAAGATACCGGCCTCGAGCCCGGCCACGTAGCCTCGCACCGAGGCGATCGGCGTCCGCAGCTCATGGGCGACGTCGCCGATCAGGTCCCGGCGCCGCTGCTCGTTGGCGGCGAGGCTCGCGGCCATGCCGTTGAAGGCACCTGCGAGCTCGCCGAGCTCGCCCGCGGCTGCGGGGACGGGCTCGGAGTAGTCGCCGCGGGCCACGCGCTTGCTTGCGGCCGCGAGGTCGTCGATCGGCCGCGCGATCCGAGTCGCGAGGAGCAGGGAGACGATCACTGCGACGACGACGGCGGCGGCAAAGCCGAGGAGGAGCGCCGTGCCCACAGCGTCGCCGAAGGCGGAGCGCAGGACCGGGTCCATCATCCCGCCGCTCATCATTCCCGTGCCGCCGCTCATCATCCCCCCAGAGCCCCGCATCCCCATCGCATCCTCGAATGCGCGCGGGGCTGCCAGCCACACCGCGGCCACGACGGCGGCGACCCCTGCGGTGGCCACGGCGAGGTTCGCGGCGAGCAGTCGCCAGCGCAGCCGGCCGAAGTCCGGTGTGCTCACCGGTCCGCTGCCCGGAGCCGGTAGCCGACGCCCCGGATCGTCTCGACGAAGTGCGGGCTGCCGGGCTCGTCTCCCAGCTTGCGGCGGAGGTTGGCGACATGGACCTCGAGCACGTGGTCGTCGCCCGCGAAGTCGAGCCCCCAGGCGGCCTCGATGAGCTGCGCCCGGGTCAGCACGACGCCGGGGTCGCGGGCGAGCGCGACGAGGATCGCGAACTCGAGGGTCGTGAGGTCCACGGGAGCGCCCCCGACGCTGACCTCGTGGCGCGCCGGGTCGACCTCGAGGTCGACGGCGCGGAGGAGCCCGTCGCGCTCGGGCGGGGGCGCGGGACGCCGCCGACGCAGGAGCGCCTGGACCCGGGCCACGAGCTCGCCCGGGGAGAAGGGCTTCGTGAGGTAGTCGTCGCCGCCCACCTTGAGGCCGACGATCCGGTCGGTCTCCTCGGTCCGCGCGGTGAGGAAGATGACCAGCGGGTCGGCGAAGGCGCGGACCCGGAGGAGCACCTCGAGCCCGTCGAACCCCGGGAGCATGATGTCGAGGACGACGACGTCGGGCCCGAACGCGCGCACCGCCTCGACAGCGGCTGGGCCGTCGGCGGCCTCCGCCACCGTCATGCCCTCGCGCTCGAGGAAGCCCCGGACGACCGCGCGGATCGGCGGCTCGTCGTCGACGACGAGCACGCGCGCCGGACGGTCGGAGGAGGTCATGGCGGAGATCGTAGGCCCAGTCAGCCCACGACGGTGATCGTGCCCCGCATCCCGGCCTCGTAGTGGCCGGCCACGTGGCAGGCGAAGGCGTAGGGTCCGCTGCCGTCGAAGGTGAAGGTGACCGACTTCGTCTGCATCATCCCGATGTCCGCGACCTCGGGCGTGCCCTCCGCGTCGGCCGCGACGGCGTCGGCCGGACCCACCATGAACTCGTGGACGAGGCCGCCCATCGAGGTGACCTCGAAGGTCACCGTCTCGCCCTTCGCCACCGTGATTGACGACGGCGAGAACGTGTAGCCGGGGCCGGCGACCACGCGGACGACCCGGGGGGCAGCGACCGTGCCGGCGACGAACCCGGCCTCGCCGGGTCCGGGTGCGGTGGCCGCAGCGCTGCCATAGCCGCCCATCATCCCGCCGGTGCCGGCGCCGCCCATCATGCCGGCGATGCCGGCACCTCCGTCGGCCACGGTGCCCGTCCCGATCAGGAGGGCGCCGCCGAGCACGAGCCCGGCACCCAGGAGCCCCAGCCGGCCGTTCATCGCCCGGCCTCGAGAGTCTGTTTCGCCGCGAGGTACTCGTCCGCGGTCATCTCGCCGCGGGCAAATCGGACCCGCAGTACCTCGAGGGCGTCATCGCCTGCGGGCCGCGGGGCCTGCCCGTGGGGAGCGTGCTGCGACTGGCCGACCTTGCCGATCGCCCAGGCGACCAGGACGATCAACCCGACCAGGAGGAGTGCCCCGCCGAGCATGCCCAGCCAGCCTCCCATGCCGAACCCGAGTCCGGCTCCGTATCCCATCATCTTCGTGTCTCCTTCTCGTTCGCCCCGCTTGGGGCTCGATGTGAACGATGGACCTCGAGGCTCAGGCTGGCCGCTCGACCGTCTCAAGATCGGCTCAAGATCTGCTGCCCGGGCCTGTCGCGATCGGGAACGCGACCGTGTTGTGGCCGACTGCTCAGCGGAGGTTCTGGCGCAGGTTCCGGACGGTTGCGCGCGACAAGGCACTGGCGGGTCGCATGCAGCTCCTTCACCTTGGCGGTCTGGCCGGGCGGCACCTCCGCGAGCACTGGATCGAGGCCGACCTCGGCCTCGATCCGAGCGGTGGTGGCCTGGTTGTCGCCGGTCAACGCGGAGCAGGTTGCGGCGGGCGCCGGGCACGGCTCACGGCTTGACTGGACGGCCGACTCGATACCCAACCTTCTCGATGACCCGCGCCAGCGTCCACGCGTCGGTCTCCGCTGGGTCGTACTCGACATAGGCCGTCTCTGTGGCGGGGTTCACGTACACGCTGACGACTCCGTCGGTCGCGGCGAGCTGCCGCTCGATCGTCGACGCGCCCGCTCCACCACAGCCGAGGTCGTACACCGGGATCCGAAGTCCGCGCCTGATGTCCATGCCGCGAGCGTCGCGTGACCCGCTGAGGCATACCTGAGCGAATCATGAGAGTTGCTCAACTCCGCGGCCCTCGCGTCGGACTGGCGCCCACAGTCCGCGTAGCACTCAGGTTCGCCTCAGCAATGCCTAAGGTGGATCGCCCACCGTCGCGTGGGCGGCGCGCCGTTCGGGCAACGGGCTCTTGCAGCGCCGGCCGCAGACCAGCCACCGTTGGGAGATCATGGACCTCTTACAGATCGGCGCATCGTGGCTTCACCTCGTCGCCACCGTCGTGCTGCTCGGCTTCGTCGGCGTCATGGGGTTGGTGGTGTTGCCGGTCCTCCGGCGTGACTTGGAGAACTCCAAGGCCTGCGACCTGACCGCAGCATTCGAGCGACGCGCGCTCCCCGGCCTCGTGTTTGCCCTCGTCGCGTTCCTGGCGACCGGTGTCTACCTGACGGTGTCGGACGCCAGATACGGCGGTGCAGGCAGCGTCGTGGGCTCAAGCTGGGCCACCATCCTCGCGCTCAAGCATGTGCTGGTGGCCGTGGTATTGGGACTCGGCCTGTATGCCGATGGCCTCATCGCCAGGAAGCTCGCGATCGCCGATGCGCCGGATCGAAGTGCCGCCTTTTCCCGGCTAGACGTCGTCATCAAGGCGATGACCTTCGCGGGTGCCACGGCGCTCCTCCTCACGGCCATCGCCGCCGAGACCGGCTGACCCAGCTTCAGCCCGCCGGTCACGTGGTGCCAATGGGTCGACCACCACGTCCGCCTGACGTGCGAGGTCTTCCGCCCCAATGTCAGCGGCCGCCGGACCATGTCCGCGGCCACCATCGCGAACCCCGTGTCGGCGCTCTGTGCCATGGCCTTGGGCGTTTCCTCGTAACCCGACCCATGTCTCATGCCGTCCTCAGCCGGCGCTCAGCCTCGCCGGTAAGAGTCACCGCATGAACCGAAGGCACCACCTGCGGATCCCGGTCCGGGAGCTGGGATGCGGAGTCACGTCAACCCGGCAACCGGGACGGCGTACTTCGAGGTCGACCCGGCCCACGTCGCCGTGATCTTTGTGGCCCGTGCGATCGCCGACGGGCGCTATCGGCCGGGGCGTCCCGTCCTCGACGAGCAAGACCAGCCAGCAGGCCGCATTTGGACGCCGCCACGAGTCTGGACGCGTGGCACAACGAAGGAGACATTGATCGTGCATGAGCATCACGCCAAGCCGCAGGCCACCGATCCGGTCTGCGGAATGCGCATTGCCGACGACACCGCGGTCGTCGTCGAGTACCGCGGGACGACCTACCGGTTCTGTGATCCGGCGTGTGCCGAGACGTTCCGCGACGAGCCCGGGCGATGGGTTGGCGCCGGGGACGAGCCCGGCTTCACGCACTCGCACAGCCACTGAGCTTCCGCCGGACACACCCGGCCACACGCGCCCGACCCAGGACATCACAAAAGGGGAGCACCCGTGGGCCAGCGATCGCGCACCGAGCGTAGGCGGGCGTCGGCCAATAGAGCCCGAGACGGGCGACGGACCGGGCACGCCGGCGAGCAGCCGCGCCGCGCTTCATCCCCGACGCCCGGGTCGGCGCCGGAGTCAGCACATGACACAGTGTCCTCCGAGGCTCCCGGCTCCGAGGCTCCCGGCTCCGAGGCTCCCGGCTCCGAGGCTCCCGGCTCCGAGGCTCCCGGCTCCGAGGCTCCCGACCAGGCGGGCATCGTGGTCTCGCATTGGTTCGAGTCCGGGCCGGCAGGTGGCCCGCCCTACGCCGCGCACATCCGGCTGACTGGGAGGCGGCGCAATGTCGTCGGGCGGCCGTCGAACCGGGACCTCTTCGCCCGGGACGTGACGGTATCGGGCGTGGTCCCTGGCTCCGGCCGCGTCAGCACCTCGTCGTGGATCTACGGCGTCAATGCGGGGGAGTGGGATGTCACTGCCGATCTGATTGGCCCTGAACGCGCCCGGGCCGCAACGCCGGACCTCCACCTGCCCCAGGCATCGTGGTCCTGGCGGCACTGGTCGGTCCGGTCCGCGGAGCGAGAGGCGATCCAGACACGGTGGGCGCTCCTGGCGCCGTTCGCCTCATCGCCGGCCGTCCTCCCCGGCAGCTTCACCCTGCTCGCCGTCGTCGCGATTGTTGGCGCGATCCTCTCCCAGCCGATCTTCCTCACGGCGCTGGGCGTCGATGCTGGTGCGGCGCTCGTTGCGTCCGTGCTGGGGCTGATCGTCGGGCTCGCGGGAGCCAAGGCCTGGTACATGGTCCTCAAGGGCCCCTCGAGACAGACCCTCCGGGAGGGCTGGTCCGTCGACGGCTTCCTGGTGGCGGCCCCAGTCACGGCGGTGCTTCTGGCGGCGGCACAGGGCCTCGACATTGGGGCGTATCTCGATGGTGTGGCACCGGGCATCTTCCTCGCCGTGGCGATCGGGCGCGTGGGCTGCTTCCTGACCGGCTGCTGCGCCGGACGTCCGACGGCGGGGTGGGGGGTCTGGTCGTCCGATCGCCGGGTGGGCGCACGTCGTGTCCCGGCCCAGTTGCTCGAGTCGGCGACCGGCCTGGCCCTGGCGTCGCTGGCGGCACTGCTGATCTTTGGCGGGCTCCTCGGCGGAACAGGTCTTGTTTTCGTGATCACGATCGCGGCCTACGTCGCGAGCCGACAGGGCCTGTTGCGGCTGCGTGCGGAGGCCCGTCCCTTCTCCTGGCGCCGGGCCGCTCGGCCGGCGCCCGCACGGGCGCGATGACCCGCTGGACCTCCCACGCCGGAGCGGTCACCGCTGAGGCCGCGGACGCGGGAGACGTCTCGTGGCCGGAACCGGAGCTTGCGGCTGACCGCACGCGGCGCACGACGGGCCCGGAAGGTCTGCCGCGCAGCGGATGACCCGATCTCCGCCAGTGTCACGACAGATCGTCTGGTAGCGAACGGGGCTCTGGCCTACGCAGTCTCACCGGATGCTCACGTGCGCTTCAGGCGCGGCGCGCAGCATGCTGGTCGCCGTGACCGAGCAGCGCGGATGCGCGGGCCCGGAGTACCCCGCGGCGGAAAGGTGAATCGGATGGACGGAAGCTCACGCGCTCGTGCCCGAGGCCTCGCGACGCTACGGATCGTGCTCGGCGTCGGTTTCCTGTGGGCAGGCATCGAGAAGTGGCTCAACTTTGCGGGTGACGCAGCGCCCTGGTCGGCCGCAGGCTTCCTCAAGTTCGCGACGGCAGGCACCGTGCCAAACATGGTCGGCCATACCGAAACCATGGTCCACAATCCGACGCAGGGCGTCTGGCTCGGGCTCGCCGCGAACCCGGAGCTGCTCGGCCTGGTCAACTTCCTGGTCGTCTTCGGCGAGATCGCGATCGGCGTGATGCTTGTGCTCGGCGTGGCGACGCGCCTCGCGGGCGTTCTCGGTGCGGTGATGATGCTCCTCTTCTGGGTCGCCGCGTGGAACTTCCAGTTCGGCATCGTGAACCAGCAGTTCATCTATGGGATTCTGTCCCTCGTCGTCGCGTTCACCGCCGCGGGCAAGACCGCGGGCCTTGACGCCCGGCTGGAAGACGTCGAGGTCGTGCGCCGGTCAACGGTGGCGCGAGCCGTCGTCGGATAGGCATTTCCTGAGGGCAGCGCGGCTGGCGGAGGGCTCCGCCAGCCGCGCTCGTCTGCCAGTTCTCCGGATGGCCCACGACGCTGATCGCCGGCCGAGACGTTGACGTCGTGTGCTCGCCGGACCGGCGTGCTCTCGGGGCCGTGCTCTCGGGGCGAAGACCTCGTGTCTGCGCTGGCACGCTACGGATCGACCCGAGCGGTCGGATCACCTGCTATGAACCTTCCGCGTCATCCCTGCCCCGGGGATCCAGCCCTCCTCGCGTGATCGAGCACGACGCGCTTGTGGCGATGGCGGCTTCTCAGGACCCGCTCAGCGAGGCCTCAGTGGCGGCTCACGAGAAGGTCCGATCCTTCCGCAATGACAGCAACCAGTTCAAGGACAGCAACCAGTTCAAGGAATCAAACCGCCGTGCTTGCCCATGCGCTCCGAGCGGCAGGGCAGGCAGCCAACGTCGCACAGATGGTGCGATCCGGCGCTCGCTTCGAGGATGTTGCCCAGCAGCTCCTTGCCACCCGCGGCTCCTTCGATGCGCTGCTCCTGCGCATGGTGGAGCTAGAGCTGGCAGGGCGCGAGGAGTGGACACCCGATCCGGAACGGGTGGTTCACGTGTTGCGCACGGCATTCCACAGATCGGCCAAGTCGCCCGGCATTGCGCCATGGCCTGCCGGTCAGCTGCCGCCCTCAGAAAGGACCAATTCGTGACCCGACATCGGATCAGCGCGAAGGGATCGGACCATCCGCGCGCGACTCGTCCGGCACTCCGCCTGCCGAAATCGATCCGTCAGGTCATCTTCACAGCGATCGCAGTCGTCGTTGGCCTCGCCGCGGTCGGACTCGTTGTCACGCGCCTCCTGCCCGGTACGGCGACTGACGTGACCGCGATCCAGGTGAGCGCGAGCATGGGTGGATTCGACCCGCCTGTCATGCAGGCGAAGGCCGGGTCGACTGTGCGAGTCGAGTTCGCGTCCACGGACACCCCATTCCACAGTGACGGCGGGGGCTGGCACGAACTCGCCATCGAGAAGCTCGGCATTGACTGGAAGGTTGCCCCCCAGAGCAGCCAGGTCTTCGAATTCACGGTTCCCTCCGAACCGGGCACATACGCCTTCTATTGCGACATCTGCTGCGGGGGCAAGGAGAATCCCTCGATGCAGGGTCGTTTGACTGTCACCGCCTGATGACCACGGCCCGCGCCGTCATGCCGTCCCGCCGGTCGCTCGCACTCGCCCTGGGTGCCGCCATTGGCGGGGCGGCGGTCCTCGTGACGGTCATCGCGCCTATGCCGTCCGGCGCGGAGCACAGCTCGATCACAGGTCTCACGGTCCCCGCCATTGTCAGCGCCGGGTTCCTCGACGGCTTCAACCCTTGCGCCTTCGGCGTGCTGATCCTGTTTGCCACGTTCGCGCTGGGGCTCGCTGCACGGGAGTCGGTCGCAGGTGGCGGGAGTGCCAGCATGAGCGCTCGTACCGCAAGCCGGACCGTGCTCGGGCTCGGGGCCTTCTTCGTCGCGGGCGTGCTGGTGACGTACTTCCTGCTAGGGCTTGGCCTGCTCGGGGCGGTCGCGTCCTTCGCGGACTTCGGCGGCAACCATCTCCCGAGCCGTGTCGCAGCGCTGATCTCGATCGCAATGGGGACCTGGATGCTTAGGGACGTGCTCCTCCCGGACGCGCCGCTGCAGCTCGCGGCGCCGCACGCCCTGCACGGGCGAATGCGACTTTGGGCACGGACGAGCTCGCCAGTCGCCCTGTTTGGCGGCGGCGTTCTCATTGGCCTGTGCACGGTTCCGTGCAGTGGCGCGGTGTATCTGGGAGTGGTTGCGCTGCTCGGCACCGCAGGCAGCGTTGGGGCCGGCCTCGCAGGCCTCGCCCTTTACAACCTCGCGTACATCACGCCCCTGATGGGCCTGCTCCTCCTTGCGAGCCGACCCGGCCTGATCCGCCGTCTCAACCGGTGGCACTTGGCGCATGCAAGCGGGACGAAGCTGCTGCTGGCGCTCGTGGTACTGGCACTTGGGTTTGCCATCCTGGTCACGGTCTAGCGATCGCCAGGTGGCCAGCTCGACAACTGGCTCCTGTCGGGTGACCTGACCATGCGCGATCTGTGGAGGCCTTCCTCGATCAAGTCCACTGGCGAACCGCCCCGTGACCGGCCTTGTGCCGCGTATGCGGGCGGCGTGGCGGATCGTGGCCGGAAGGCTCGACGACTGCTCACGCCCCGCTCAATGAGGCGCTCGGCGGGCATTCCACCATTCCACCGGGCGGTCCATGACCGGCGGCCGAGGTCATGCTTGGCTTGCTGCGGCCGGCAGCGGCCCAGGGCAGCATGCAGTGTCGCCCGACGCCGAGGGATGCTCACGGGAGCCTCGAGCTCGAGCGCGCGCCCATGGCGCAGGGCCTGCGCTGGCGCGGCCGCGGGGAGGTGACGCATGTCCCCGGTACGTGAGGGTGTGGACCGCGTCACAACGCCTCCTCGGGCCCGCGGGGCGCGAGGAGATCGGTGCGGTGCCGGTGCGGGCGCGTGCTGGACGGATCCCCGGCAACGACGTCGTCAGTGCTTCCGGTGGATGACGGCGGTGTCCGCAGAGGCGCGAATCCTCCTGCGGACATCGTCCGCGTCGATCGCGCCATAACGACTGTCGCCGCGGACGAGCACCACCCCGACGTCCTCCAGGGCGCGCGCGAGGTCGGACGCCGGGGTGTTGCCTTGAACGATCGGCACCGCGCGGGCCGGGACCATGACGTCGCCACAACGGGTGTCCGCGCCTACTGCTGCCTTGAACTGGTGCAGGCCGATGACGCCGACGAAGAGGGCGCCCCCGTCGATCACGAGTGACGGACACGTTCGTGCCGCGGGCGTTAGGTCGGCGATGCGGTCATCCACTCGCCGAACGGCAGTGACCGGTGCCGCGAGGTCCGCAGCGGTGTGACTCCGAAGGAACCGAGCCGCGTGGTCAAGTCGCAAGGTCGCCTCGGCACGAGACCAGACAACGATCACAGTCGCCACCCCAATCACCGAGAGCATCGGGGTGCCAAGCGCCAGCGACAGCAGGGCGAGCACGCCACCGAGCACGAGCGCCACGGCGGTCGCCGCGTGGGCCGTGTGCGCCGGGAGGTGCGACGCGTCCGGGCACCACAGCGCGCCGAGCGCGGCCGCCCCATCCCACGCGCTGAGTCCAGGCAACGGGAGGAGCGTCGCAAGCAGGAGTGCGGCGTTTGCGAGAACGGCCAGCGAGCCGATCGCATGCTGGTAGCTGCCCGGGACGGTGGACGACGCGGCACTCAGGGCGATTCCGGCCAGCAAGGCGGACACGGCGCCGCCCGCCCCGAGTGCCGCCAGCCGGCGCACCGGTGAGGCATGACTGCTGGCATCGCGCGGCCCGCGGAGCACCTCCGCAGCCGTCACGGGACGAGCATGCAGCACCACGGCTCGCAGGACTCGGGGTAGAACCAGCGACATGGCGATGACGTACGCGCTGGCGACCACGGCAAGCACCGCCTCACTCGCAGAGGACGCAGGGTGTGCGGGGAGGTAGACGGCAGCGAACATCGCCGCCGCGATCACCGCCGGCGCAAGAACGAGCTCCACGCGACCATGCGCGGCGGCTGACGTCCCCAATGCCGGCGTCCTGCCTCGATGCATGGTCACCGTGCCCGCTCGGACAGAAGGTTTCGCGGCATCGGTAGGGGAGTCTCCATTCAGTACGCCAGTGCGGTACGAGTGCAAGTGCGGTACGAGTGCCAGTCCAGTGGACGCCGGCCGGCTGAATCCCCGGTGAGCCATCAATGAGGCGCCGGTGAGCATTTGCGCGAGTCGAGCTCGGTGGGCCCAGTGGGCGGGATCCGTTGGCAGCGGTCCCGCCCACTGGTCGGCCTGTGCAAGAGGCCGTTTCGACGCTGGCCCGGGGGGAGCGGGCCGCCGTCGTCCAGGTCAGCGGGGTGACACTGCGATCCGCAGTACGCCCCGCCGCCGACGCCTCCAGGGTGAGGCATGTACAAGCGTCATCGTCGCGGCTGAGGAGAGCCTGAGCCCACCATGAGACTTCTGCTAGGCCGTCGCGAGCCGCCGTGCGATCAGACGGGCGACTGTCCAGACCAACCCGGCGAGAAGCAGGCCGAGGCCGAAGACGGCCATCACCGACTCCGTCCAGAAGGCGACCGGGAAGAGCTGTGTGAGGCGTTCCACACGGGCGTCGAACGTGAAGTTCCCCTCGGGGAAGAAGACGAGGTGGAACGCCAGCCAGGCCTGGTCGAAGAACAGGGCGAAGACGACCCCGGCCACGATCGCCACAATGGCGGCGCCGATCGCCGCTTGGCCCAGGCGGCGCCACCACCAGGCCTCTCGCCGGTAGCGGACAGCAAGGA
Organism: uncultured Chloroflexia bacterium; assembly: GCA_963748625.1. Taxonomy (GTDB): domain Bacteria; phylum Chloroflexota; class Limnocylindria; order Limnocylindrales; family CSP1-4; genus CAIXZV01. Next base: position 19,938 of record CAVVJT010000008.1, read on the forward strand.
TGGCCAGCGTCATCGCCGCCACGGCCACCAGCGCGGCGAACGCACGGATGACCAAGTACACGTCGCGCATGTGACCACGCTCAGCTGCGTCGAGCACGATCTGGCCCCCGGACGACACTGCGAAATCGGGAGGCCCGAGCGTGACGTCGGCAATGAGGGACTCGGTGATCCGCGCAACTTCCGCTGCAGGCCACGCTGTGATCGCGGGCACGTCTGCACGCCGTTGGGCAGGGAGCACCCACAGGGAATTGAAGAGCAGCGCGAGGCTCAGGCCGGCGATCACGATTGGGACCGACGCCGCCGTGAGCCAGCGGACGGACCTCGGCGGGCTCGATGCAGTGCTCATGCCTCGTTCATGCAACGCTCAGCGAAGGACGCCAGGCTTCTCGCGCCGGAGACATCTGGCACAAGACCGGAGACCTTCGAACATGCACCTGACCGAACTCGCAGTCATCGACTCTGCCGGGCAGCCGTCGGCCGCCTGCGCGACGTGCGGCTCCCATGTTGCGGCCGGGAGCGGGGTGACGGCCATCTTCCACGGCCGCACGCTGCGCTTCCGATGCGCGGGCTGCTACTCGCGGTTCGTGCTGGACGCCGACCACGCCCCCGAGGGCGTCTCGCGCGACTGCTGCAACGGCGATGCCTCCCACGCCGCGCCCAGCGCCTCGTGCGCCGTGCCCTACTCGGAGTGGTGCATCTGACGGATCACGTGCGGCGCCTGCACCCGTCACGCGGGTGAGCCCCGCGAGGAGCGTCGCCAGGAGAAGGTGCGCGTCTCGGCGCGCAGGCGTAGCAGGGCCTGCCGCGCGATCACGTAGGCGAGGACGGACCCGACGAACACGAGGCCGGTCCCCTGCCCCATGCGCGTCATGACCAGGGTGGCTGTGAGCGCGGCGAGCCCGAGACCGACGGCGGACTCGATGAGCTGGGCCGGGATCCGCCGAGCGCCTACCCGACGGTCCGACGACCAGATTCCTGCGCCCGTCGTGATCCGGCCTGCGCAGCAACCCGTGAGGAAGCAGCCGATGCGCCCGACGGCGATGGCCAGGAAGAGCGCCGGCGCGACGGCATCGAGGTATCCCGCCACCGGGACCGCGAGGAGGAGTGCCAGGACGACAGCGACAACGGGCGCCGTCACGAGGAAGCCGTCGACCGACCAGCCCTCCCGCAGCGTCGCGACGCTGGGGCCCCTGAGGGCCATGTACCACGCCTTGGCGCCGGCCATCCCGATCGCGAGCGCGAGCACAGACGCCGCGATCGCGGGCCCGACGGGGACGCCGTGGTGTGCCAGGAACAAGGGCTGCACGAGCAATGACCCCACGATGGCGACGGCGGCAGCCACGAGGAAGCTGCCGGCGACCACGCCGGGCGCGGCGGCCAGCGGGGCCGTGACCGCCCATCGGGTCGTTGCGGGTCCGCCAACTCCGACCATCGCCCAGCGGCGCCAGGACCATCCGACGGCGGGGAGCGCAAGAGGGTTCGCCGCGTGAGCGCGCTCGGGGCCAACGACCTCTGCCGTCACGTCCCACTCGCCCTGCGCGATCCCGTAGATCCATGATGTGGTGGACATCGGCCGGCCGCCCGGGACCACGCCGGCGATCATCTCGGTACGCATGAACCCATCCGCCGGCGTCAGTCTCCCGACCACGCCCAGGCGGCGTCCCGTGAGCCGGATGGTCGCCGTGTAGGGTGTGCCTCCTGACGGTCCGGGCTCGAACCTGTGCGAAACCACCAGGGCCGCCGGTTCCGCGGGCAGGGACTCGTCGTGTCCGGGCACGACCGGCGTGGCCTCTGGCACCCCGAGCGGGGGCTGCCCACCGGCGGCACTCGGGCCCAGCGATCGGGCTTCAGCCCCATGCGGTCCAGCGCGGCCGGCCGCTGGGAGCGCGGGCGCCGCCGTCGGGCGGTTGGCGGAGGGCCGCGCGCGGCCTGCGGCTCGGCGTTTGCTGCTCACCGGTGCCGGCCCGCCCATGCGTCGGACGACGCCCTATGCATCATGGCCGCCGCTGCCGACGGCGTGGTTGTGGGCAACCGGCTCTGATGCCGACCAGCGCACAGGATCGTCGCGAAACATGGACTCGCAGGCCGGGTCGCAGAACCAGTATGCGAGGCCGTCGTAGACCACCCTGGATGCCGCCGCGGGGTCTACCCGCATTCCGCAGACGGGATCGGTTACGAGGGCGGATGTGTCGTGCGCGAGGTCGGGTGTGTGCATCGGCTTGCTCCTTGGGTGAGTCATGACTGGGTGGCGTGACCTGTCTGGTGGACCCCACCGCATCCAGAGCCTCACGTGAGGATCCTGACAAGCGCGACGCGGTCCATGCCCCGATGCTTGGCCAGGTGCGTGAGAGCCAGGTGAGCGGCCGGTGAGAAGTGGGCCGAGCCTGCCCTCAGACCCGGCGGGCCGGGATGGCGATCGTCGCCCGGGTTCCGCCCTCAGGCCGTGGTGACAGGGAGATCGTGGCGCCATGTGCCTCGACGATCCAGTGCGCGATCGCGAGCCCGAGCCCCGTGCCCGACGGTCGGATCTGGCGTGCCCGACGGCCGCGATAGAGGCGCTCGAAGAGATGCGCAGCATCCTCGTCATCAATCCCGATGCCGGAATCATCGACGATCACCACTGCCGAGGCGTCGCGGGCCACCAGGCGTGCGGTGACGGAGCCGCCGGCTGGTGTATAGCGCGCCGCGTTGTCCAGGATGATCCCGAAGAGCTCACGGAGGCGGTCTGCGTCGCCTTCGACGACCACCGGCTCGACCGCCGCAACGGACATCCGCACGTGCGTCGAGGCCTGCCGCTGGCGCCGGACGCAGTCGACGAGGAGCGCATCGAGCTCCACCGGCCCGAACACGAGCCGGTCGCCGGACTCGGCGCGGGCGAGTGAGAGGAGGTCGGCGATGAGGCGGCCCATCCGCTCTGCCTCCTCCCGGGCATCGCCGAGGATGGCAGCCCGATCTACCGGGTCGATGCCCGGTCGCGTGGCCAGATCGAGGTTCGCTCGGATCACCGTCAGCGGCGTCCTGAGCTGGTGCGACGCATCGCCGAGGAATCGCTGGAGCGCGAGGTGGCTCTCCTCCAGTGCCTCCAGCATTTCGTTGAATGCCAGCACGAGCTCCCCGACCTCATCGGGTGTATCGGGACCTACGACGCGTGCGCCGAAGTCGCCCGAGAGGGCGATCGCCCGCGCCGTCTCGGTAACGTCGGCGACGGGGGTGAGGGCGCGGCGGGCGAGCAGCAAGCCCGCGACGAGCGCGAGGAGGGCAACGGCAGCCCCACCGACGACGAGCGCGAGCCGCACCGTGTCGAGCAGCGATCGCAGGGGCCGGGTGCTGTCCGCCCACACCACGTATCCGATGGTGGTGCTATTCGCCGTACTCACGGCCTGGACGGTCATCCGCAGCGTATCGCCGGTCACCGGCTGCTCGTGGATGCGGTGCTCGTGCCGGTCGGCGGTCGCGATGTCATCGGGTGATACCGGCAGACCGGCCTCCCCGACGGGCGCCGAGTCGGCGATCTCGCGGCCCGAGGCATCGAGCACGAGGACACGGCCTCCCGTGGAGGCGAGCTGCGACACGAGCCGCTCGCTTGGCGCCAGGCGGCCTGCAGCGTCAACGTCCTGGGCCAGCGCCCCGGCGGCGTGCTCGGCGTTCGCGACGAGCGAATTGTCGAATGACGCCTCGAGCTCGCGGCCCATCACGAGGTATACGCCGCCCCCGAACACCGCGAGCGCCGCGACCAGCAGGCCCGTGTAGAGCAGCGCGAGCCGGAGCCGGATGCTCCGCGCAGGCAGGCGGCTCACGCGTCCTTGAGCACGTAGCCCGCGCCGCGGATCGTGTGGATCAGGCGCGGCTCGCCATCCGCCTCGAGCTTGCCCCGCAGGTACCGGACGTAGACCTCCAGCACGTTCAATTCGCCCTCGAAGTCGTACGACCACACGTGGTCCATGATCACGTCGCGGGTGAGCACCTTGCGCGGGTGGCGCATGAACAGCAGGAGGAGGTTGTACTCGGTGGTCGTGAGGTCGATCCGTCGCGGGCCGCGGCGCGCTTCCCGGGCATCCACATCAAACTCGAGGTCAGCAAAGCGGAGCACCTCCCCGGACGGCGACGTCCGCCGCCGGAGCAGCGCGTGGACGCGCGCGAGCAGCTCCTCGAAGTTGAACGGCTTGACCAGGTAGTCGTCGGCCCCGTTCTCGAGGCCTTCGACGCGGTCCTTCACCTCGTCGCGGGCCGTAAGCATCAGGATGGCCACCTGGTCCCCTCCAGCACGAAGCCGGCGGGTGACCTCGAGACCGTCGATGCCCGGCATCATCACGTCGAGGATCACAAGTTCCGGCAGGTGCTCCCGGGCCTTCTCTAGCCCATCCTCACCGGAAGTCGCCTCGATGACTCGATAGCCCTCATAGGCCAGACCCCGGCGGACCACGGTCCTGATCTTGGGGTCGTCATCGACGACCAGGATGCGCGTGGGATCGGCCATGGAGCCGCCGCCTCCAGTGGATGGTCCTCGGCCGGGTGGCGGGCCGGTGGCGCAATTATCGCGCCGCTGGAAGCCGAGGGACGCCACCGCCCAAGAGAACTGAGCGCATCATGCGCCCCTGGACCTGAGAACAGCATGAGTTGTAGATGAGTGGAGGCCGCATCTCCGGTACAGGAGCGAACCTGAGACGCACCTGGGTTGCTGACGCCGTTTGGCGCTGACGCGGGCAAGACTGCGGTCAGTGCAGCCGGTGGCCGATCAATGGCAGCCGCCACGCCGCTGGTCATCCGGGCTCGTGGCGGCGGTCGGATCCTGCGCCACCCCCGACTCCGTCTCGCGGGCGTCCGGGGATGATCCGGCATGACCTCCGTGCATGCCGTGCCCGAACAGGTGCATTCCGATCATGCCGCCGAAGAGTCCGATCGACAGGAGCGACGAGGGCGTGACGACGCCGAGGTAGAGAAGGACGCCAGCTCCCACCGCGAGCAAGAGCGCGGGCAGAACCCAGCGGGGACGGCGGCCGGTGCGGCCCACGGTGTGGTCGGTGTGGTCGGTGTGCGCGGCCATGCGGCAACCTCCAGTTGCGGGGTGATCAGGTGATCTGGCGACGTGTCCGGACAGAGCACCCAGGGTTTGGCGTCAGGGTTCGGAGCTCGCGGGCGCTCGGGCGGAGATCGACGGCACGGCCCACTCCGAGACCTCGCCGTCATCACGAGGGGCGAACGCGCGGGAACTGGCACGAAGGATCGCGAGCGCGATTGCGAGACTCGCACCAGCTGACACCGTGAAGGTCATCAGGACGGGATCGTCCGCCACCAGGGCACTGGCAACTCCAAGCCACATGACCAGCAACGGCGCCCATATGGGCACATCCGCGGCGGTCGGGGGCAAGCGGCGTCGCGGTGGATGAGTCCGACGGATCAGGCGACCGCGATACTGCCCCCTACCGCACGTGAAGCGGATCTCCCCGGCCGCGGCCGCAGGCAGATCCACGATGGTGTCCGACTGTGGAGCCAGGTGGCGGACAAGGCGGGGCTCGGAGAACACCACGCGATCGGAGCAGTCCTGCCGGTCGCGTCGGAGGAAGACGAGCCGGATCGGCACGCCCGCGCGAGCCTCGACCACCGAAGGATGGTAGCCGTTCGCGACCAGGACCTCGAAGACCTGCAGGCCCGAGGACTCGACGAACCTCGCCTGCGGGTTGTCCGTGCTGACACGCTGCGCGACGGCCCTGAGCCGGATGCGAGCAGGCCGATGAACGAGACGCCCCACGATGTCCATGACGAGAGGGTCGAGGCACCACCTGAAGGGCGGATGAGCGGGGGCTGACGCCGGCCTGAGAAGCGCCAGCCGCCGCCCGAACCTGGGCCGCCGTGGCCGTGCGGTGTCGCCGCGGGGTTCCCCGCAGCCGGTTCGTGGTCCGGAGTTCTCATGCCCCACTCACCCGGGACTCAGGTGACTCCGCGAGCCTCAAGGGGTCCGCGCTTGCTCGCTGGCACGGACGTCCCACCCTCATCCAGACGAAAGGAACGGCTGTGCGGTTCACCTCTTCCAGCGCCCATCCGGCGTCTATCAGCACGCGGCTATCGGGGATCGTAGGCGCTGCCCTCGTTGCGTCGATCATGGCGTTCGCTGCGTCCGCAGCTGCGCCAGCCGTCACCTCGGCGGCTGATCCCCCGTGGTACGGAGCCGAGACCTACTACCTCGGGCTGGTCAACTGCACACGCACCGGCGGATGGGTACGCACCGACGGGACCTGCAAGGACTACGGATCCGGCAAGTACTCGAAGTACGTCGCGCCGCTCAAGCTGAGCGCCGGCATCTCGAACGTTTCGCGAGGCTGGGCCAAGTACCTTGCTGTGGGGAACCGCTGCGTCCACGGCGATCCTGCTGCGCGCCTGCGCAAGGCCGGCTACACCAGCTATCGGTGGGCCGAGAACATCGGGTGCCGGGATGGGTACGCGAGTGCCAAGAAGGCCGTCCTCGCGACGCACCGCTTCTACCAGTCCGAGAAGCCGACGAACGGCGGGCACTGGCGGAACATCAAGAATCCCGTCTACAAGCTCATTGGCATCGGCGTGTGGCGTTCCGGTTCCAGAACGCGCTTGGTGACGGACTTCTACACTCCCTGACGGTCGTACGCCCCCGTTCTGCAGCCGATGCGCCGGGTCATCCGCAGTACCTGGCTCATCAACCCCTCGGCGCGCAGTTCGGCCTCGGCTTCGGACGCCTGTCGGTCCAGGGCGAACGATGGGCCGCCGATGCTGGCGCGACGACGGGTTGTCGGGCGCAAGATGCACGTCGGCGACCATCGCCGATCATGCCGCGACGATCGTGGTGCGTCTGAGAGGAGAAGCCATGGACAAGAAGGCAAAGACCCCGAAGAAGCCGAAGGCCACAAAGCCGAAGGCCTGACTCGCAGCGTCGAGGCGAGGTCGACCCGGAACAGCCGCAGCAGGTCGATGAGGTAGGTTCCCGGGGGTCAAGACCTCATGCCCCTCCGACCTCAATGTCGTCCTGTGAACAGGCCCCAAGGCGTACACGATCACGTACACTCCTCGGTTGCTGGTGACAGCTTGAGCGTCGATCCTGTGCACAGGTCGCCAGCGCTCTTGGTGCGGCTGGGCGCCCCATTGGGGCTGACCGAGGAGCTCGAGGTGTGTCCGTGCAAGATCGTGTCGCCCGCTGCCAACCGAATCGCAAGCTGAGCGGCGCTGGTCAGCCGCACCCGCCCACAGGGTCGCGTTGATCGAGCGACCCGGCTACCGCCGGGTCTCGCTGCCCGTGGCCGGACTGCCGCACTCGTCTGCGCCGCCGCCGCGGTCCGCGCTGATCCACGCCCTGGCGATGGTGATCCGTGACGCGATGGAGGCCGATGCATTGAACACGATCGGCTCGGAATCCGCGGACGCCGGAACTACACTCCCTGCCCCAGACATGACACCCACACCTGATGGCGAACGCGACGACCCCCCGGCTGCCTAGAGCCCTCGAAGACCTTCGAGGGCTTCGAGCCGCGCGCTGGATCCGGGAGTCGACCCGGGGGCAGTACGACAACTACGGCCCCGAGGCGCAGCGCGACCAGCAGGACCGTGCCGTCCTGCGCTGGGATCTCGTCGACACCGGTATCGAGTGGCAGGTCGCCCACTCCGGTCGGACCGTCGGGTCCACGGCGCAGTTCCAGGAGATGGTGGCGCGGGCGGGCCGCGACTACGACGTCCTGCTGGTCGGCTACGTGTCCCGCTTCGCCCGCAACCTGCGCACCGCCGTGAATGCCCAGCACGACCTCCACGCGGCCGGAGCGTCGATCCTGTTCTGCGACGAACGCGTGCTGTCCTCCGACGAGGACGAGTGGGAGGCCTGGGCCCGCGAGACGGTAGAGGCCGAGGCCTACAGCCGGCGACTGGGCAAGCGGATCCGCGAGGGCTATGCGGCCAAGTACCGGCGCCTCTCGGATCCGGGCGGCTTCGCGCCGCTCGGCTTCCGGCGGACGAGCGAGCGCCCCCGGACCCTCGAGGTCGACCCGGAGTCCATCGAGGAGGCCGTCGGGCTGTTCATGGGCTACGCCGCTGGCGACGTGTCGATCGAGGAACTCGCACGCTCGCGCGAGATGAACGACCGCACGGTCAACGACATCCTCAAGAACCCGATCTACAACGGCTGGGTCCAGCGCAAGGGTGACCGAACCGAGGCCCCGTGGCGTGGCCACCCTCCGGTGGACGATCTGCTCTGGTCGCGCGTGCAGGAACTGATGGCCGCACGATCGCGCGGGGGAGGTCCTCGCATACCGGACCGCCCGGACCTGCTGCGTGGCTTGCTTCGCTGTGCCTGCGGCTCGACGATCCGGGCATCAGGTGTGATGCGCGGACGACACCGGCGCCTCCACTCGGACCAGCCGTGCCCCGAAGGCGTGACCAAGAAGCTGTGGGACACCCAGACTTGGCTGGCACCGATCGAGGCCCAGGTCGCGGGTATGCGGCTCGACGCGCCCACGATGGGCGAGGTCGTCCAATCGCTGGGCGAGATGGCTCAGCCCCCGGCCCCGGTCGACCTCGAGCGCCTCGAGCGCCGGCGCCGCCGGTTGGGAGAGGCCTTCGCCGCGGGGGAGATCGGCGAGCGCGAGCTCATCGTCGGCATGCGCCGTCTCAAGGAGGAGGCCGCGGCCGCACCGCGACCGAGAGTCGGATCGGCCGTGACCGAAGCCGCAGCTATCGCGTACATCCGCCAGTTCGCGATCAGCTGGGCGAGCGCGCGCCCGCAGAGCAGGGCGTCACTGCTTCGGACCATCTACCGGGAGATCGTCGTCCGCGGTGACGAGTTCATCTCGATCTTCCTCACGGACGAGGCGTACGCGCACGGACTGGCGGCTGCGATGCCTCAGGAGGTCGAGGTTCCGGTGCTGCCCGGCAGAGGGCGCCCGCGGAAAAGTATGGCTTTGGCGCGCCCGACAGGATTCGAACCTGCGACCTTCGGCTCCGGAGGCCGACGCTCTATCCACTGAGCTACAGGCGCGCGGGGCGACGCGTGACGTCGCGAGCCGCCAGTCTACCAGCCACTCGTGGCAAGGGCCCGGCTCTATACAGGTCCGCCGCAGCCCTCAGATCAGGGGTGGAGTGGCACGTAGTACTTGATCAGCAGCTGGGGCCGGTCGAGCGTCGCGGCGTTGCCGCTCCAGAACCGCAGGTAGTTCGCCGTGCCGTCGTTGTTGTCGCCGAGCGCGAACCGGAGACGGAACTGCGTGGTGCCCGTCGCGTTGATGTATCCGGGTCCGATCGCGGCCGAGTGCCAGCCGGCTGCGCCGGTGGCGCTCACCTTCGCGACGCTCGGTGAACCGGCCGCCCGAAAGTCGCCGAGCGTCAGGCCGGTGGTCCCGAAGCTTGGACGGCGCGTGTCCACGAGCAGCCCTTTGAGCTTGGAGAACAGATCGATGGCGGTGCCGGCCTGGCCCTGCTTCTTGAGCAGGAGGGTCGCGCGAATGACGACGGCGCCCGCTGGCAGCGTCGTATCGAAGTGCAGGAGCGAACGGTACTGGCGGCGCCTGGCGTTGTCGCCGACGCGGATGGTGGTCGCAGTCCGGTCGAGCGTGCCGCCCGAGTTCGTGGTCTCGCCCGACTCCAGCACCCAGCCGTCATCGCCGCCGGCCGATGCGCGACCGACCTCGCTCGCGAGCTCGGAGGCGCCGATGTCACAGCCCGCGCCCTGCGGCCGCTGCACGCCGCGCTGGTCGGCCGCCAGGGTCGCCCCGTACCCGTCACGGCAGGCGGGCTGCTCGCCCGCGTCGATCGCTGGGCTGTGCGGCAGGAGTGCCCGGGTCTCCGTGCGGCCGCCATCCCCCTCAAGCGGTGCGAGCTTGGGATCCGTGCCGGTGATGTTGCCGTACGTCGTGCCGCTGATCAGGCAGTTGGCCGTCGACTCGATCAGGTTCCACCCAAGCGAGTCGACCGACTGGTCGTACGTGAAGCAGTCATCGGCGGTCGTGGTGGTGAGGCCGTTCGTGTAGATGTTGTCCGCGACGATGGTGTTGCGGAGGTGGACGGTCGAGGCCGCCGTGAAGATGCCGCCGCCGCGGAGCAGGCCGCCCTGGCCGATCTTGCGGTACATCACGTTCCCGGCGATGGTGCTGTTGTAGAACGACAGTTGGACGCCGGAATACGCGGAGACGCCGCCGCCGTCGCCGTTGACCCGATTGTTGCTGATCGTGCTGTTGACGATCTGGTGGGCGGCCGCCGCACCGGGAGCGCCCTGCGCCTCGATGCCTCCGCCGAAGACGGCCGTGTTGCCGCTGATCGTGCTGTCCCTGATGTCCAGCGAGCTGGTCGGATTCGGCCGGACTGCGATGCCGCCACCACCACCCTGGGTGGCGTGATTCGTGCGGAGCGTCGTCCTCACGACCGCGATCTTGGAGCGGGTGTAGATCCCGCCACCATCCTGGCTCGCGGTGTTGTCGCGGATCGTGCTGTCGGTGACGGTCAGGTAGCTGGTCGGCCAGGAGGCGCTGCTCTCGATGTACACGCCGCCTCCGTTCTCGGCGGTGTTGCCGTCCAGGGTGCTGCGCAGGACGTCAGCGTCCGAGACCCCCTCGATTGCGAGCGCCCCGCCGAACCCGGCAGTGTTGCCTGAGAGCCGGCTGTCCCGGACCGTGAGGGCCGCGTCATCCTTCACGAACACGCCGCCCCCGATCCCGGCCGCCCCGGTGGCGTTGTTGCGAATCGTGGACGCATCGATGATCAGCGTGGCCGACTCGGCCTGGATCCCGGCGCCGGTCAGCGCGTGGCTGCCCTCGATGACGGACTTCCTGACGGTCACGTACAGGGCGGTGGGGCTCGGCCCGTAGGCGAAGATCCCGCCACCCTTGGACGCTCCGACGGTCACGGGGCCGCCGTTGCGCACGGTCAACCCGGTGAAGATGACGACGTTGGCCGTCTGCAGGACGTGGAAGACGCGATCCCCGGTGACTGGTCCGTTCCCGTCCACGATGGTGGTCCCGGCCCCCGCCCCGGCGATCGTGAGCGAGGCGGTGATGTCCAGGTCGCCCCTCAACGCGGTGTCGTCGCCACCGATGCGCGTCAGCTTGAAGACGCCCTTCGGCAGCTTGATCGTGTCCGTCGCCGCGGTGTGATTGGCCTGCATGATCGCTGCTCGAAGGGTGCACTTGCCCCCGGAAGTCGCGCAGGTCCCGTTGGCCGGGTCCGCGTCCGGCGCGTCCGCGGTGCTGTTGACCGTGAACGTCTTCCCGATGGGGGCTGACGCGGCGGCCGGCGCGACGCCGACGGCACCGAGCAGGACGAGGCCCGCGAGGAGCGCGGCGGAGGCCCGTGTCGACGGACGCACGCGGAGGTGGGACGGCATAGGGGACCCTTCATGGACGAGGCGGGCGAGGATGGCCAGGTCGGGACGCGACGACGGGTTGCTGGGTATTGTGGCGATCCGGGGCGCGGGCGCAAGCCCCAACTCCCCGCGGGTTCGCGCCAGGTCCCACCGGCGCCAGGTCCCACCGGCGCCAGGTCCCACCGGGCCGCACCGCCTTAACGTCCGAGGCGGCTCCCGAAGGAGCCGCCTCGTTGCTGTCCCGGTGAAGGGCCCACTCTCCCGAGCAGACCTTCTGCCACGCGCCAGGATCATCTATCTCGTCGGCTGAACCGACTACCCTAACCCAACCTACCCATGATCCTGATGCTGGGGCAGCGCATTGGCTGACTGGCAGCATCGATATCCTACCGATTCAGTCCGGATTAGGGAAGGCTTTTCTCTGCACCTTTGGTGAATATCCCTTAACACTCTCGTTGCGATCGGGAGTCGGGATGATTCAGGGCCGGGATCAGGCCTCCGCCGGCTCGTCCTCGACGACGGTCACGGTGGTCATCGCGATGGGGTCGTTGGGGAGGTCGCGGCTGTTCCGCGGCTGGCTGGCGATGGCGTCCACGACGTCGAGGCCCTTGGTGACCTGGCCGAAGATCGTGTAGTTCTTCGGCAGCGCATAGTCCGCGTGCATGATGAAGAACTGCGACCCGTTGGTGTTCGGGCCGGCGTTCGCCATGGCGAGCGTGCCGCGGGTGTAGTTGCCCTTGAAGGGCTCGTCGTTGAACTTGTAGCCCGGGCCGCCGGTGCCAACGCGGGACGTGTTGAGGGACGCCTTCTTGCCGAACTCGCCGTCGCCGCCCTGGACCATGAAGCCCGGGATGACGCGGTGGAAGATGACGCCGTCGTAGAAGCCGGCCTTGGCGAGCTTCACGAAGTTGGCGGCGGCAAGGGGGGCGCCCTCGGTGAAGAGGTCGGCCTCCATCGTGCCGGCGTCGGTGGCGATGATCACGCGGGTCATTGACAGCTCCTCGTTCGGCTGGCGTCTGCAGGTTGGGGACGGCTAGGGGTTGGTGACGGTGGCCTTCTTGATGACCACCGGGTTCTCCGGCTGCTCGACGCCGGCCGCGGCCTCCGTGATGGCGTCCGCGACGTCCATGCCCTCGATGACCTCACCGAAGATCTGGTACGTGTTGTAGCTCTCGAGCGCCTGGCGGGCGGCATCGTCGGTGACGATGAAGAACTGGGAGCCGACGCTGTTGGGGGCGCTGGTCCTGGCCCAGGCGACGGTGCCGCGGCCGTACTTGGCAGTCACGGGCTCGTCCTCGATGGTGTAGCCCGGGCCGCCGGTGCCGGCCATCCCGGGGATCCAGTCCGGGGCGCGGCCGAACTGGCCGTCACCGCCCTGGATGACGAAGCCCGGCACGACGCGGTGGAAGATGACGTTGTCGTAGAAGCCGCAGTCCGCGAGCGCCACGAAGTTGCCGGCGGCGATGGGCGAGAGGTCGGCCTCGACCTTGATGACGATCTTGCCCTTGTCGGTGTCGAGCGTGACGGTCCGGGTCTCCCCGGCGGCGAGCGCGTCGGGCTGGGCCTCCGGGCAGCCCGGCGGATAGGTGGGTCCCGGGTGGGTGGGCGCGGGCGTCGGCGTCTCCGGCGCGAGCGAGGGGATGGTCGGCAGCGGCGAGGCGGCGCCGGTGCCACCTCCGCCGGTGCAGGCGGCGAGCAGCAGTGGGACGGCGACGGCGGCCAGGACCCGGGTCAGAGCACGGCGGTTCATGCGGTTGCGGCCTCCAGGGCGGCGGGAAGGTCGATGGCCCCTGAGAGGATGGCCTCTCCGAGGATGCAGCCGGCCACGCCGGCATCGCGCAGCCGGCGGATGCCGGCCAGGTCGTTGACTCCGCCCGCGACGAGGACGTCCACGTCGTGGCGGCGGGTGAGCGAGTCCAGGAGACCGGTGTCGGGGGCGGCTCCACCGTGGCTCAGCACCACGCGGTGGACGCCCGCGGCGACCAGCTCCTCCACAAGGGTATCGAGGGTCGGCGGAATCGTCCGTTTCCAGGGGTAGGCGGCGATCCGCTCGGGGCGTGGATCGAGCCCGACGGCCAGCCAGTCACCCGCCACGCCGACGCAGGCCCGCAGGTCGTCGGGGCGTTCGACGATCGCCGTGGAGAGCACCACGCGCGTCGCTCCCGCGGCGAACGCGAGCCGGATGTGGTCGGCATCACCCAGGCCGCCGGCGACCTGCAGCGGCACCGCGACCTTCGCCGCCACCGCGCCGATCACCTCGAGCGCCGCGGGTGCGCCGCGGGTCGCACCGTCGAAGTCCACGAGGTGGATGATCCGCGCCCCCTGGGCGACCAGCTGCTCTGCGATCCGGTCAGGACGATCGGTGGGCGCACCGGTGCCGGACGCGGCGCCCGGCCAGTACACGAGCCGCGAGCGCCCGCTCTTGACGTCGATCGCCGGGATGATATCCACCGGGTCAGACGCCCTCCCGCAGGAGGCGGGCATGGAACGAGATCGGCAGGGAGCCGTTCACGAGCAGCGTGTCGTGGAAGGCCTTGAGGCTGAACGCCGCGCCGCGCCGCCGCCGCTCCTCCTCGCGGAGGCCCAGGATCAGGACCTTGCCCAGGAGGTAGCTCAACTGGTAGCCGGGTGTGTAGGTGTACCGGCGGACCTCGGCCCGGGCGTTCGCCTGCTCGAAGGCGGTGTGCTCCACCATGAAGTCCACGGCCTCGGCCTCGGAGAGCTCGCCGCGGTGCATCCGGATGTCCAGGATGATCCGGCAGGCCCGCCAGACGACGTCGGTCCACATGGCCACGCGGAATGCGGGACCCGTGTCGAAGCCCTCCTCGCGCATCATCTGCTCGGTGTACATGCCCCAGCCCTCGACGAACTCGGGGGCCTCGGTGAGCATCCGGGTGAGTGACGGGTGCTTCGCTGCGACCGCCAGCTGGAGGTGGTGGCCCGGGTAGGCCTCGTGGATGCTGGTGTTGGAGATGGACGCCCAGTAGTGCTCGCGCATGGCGTTGGGGTCGTTGTCCACGGCCGGCGTGACGACGTAGAGGCCGCGCTGGTCCGCGTCGAAGCGGGCTGGGTTGAAGTACGCCGCGAACGGCATGACGCTGCGCAGGTACTCCGGGGTCTCGATGACCTCGAGAACCTCGTCGGGTGGGATGCTGGCGAGGTCCCGCTCCAGGATGTGGGCGCGAGCGCGCCGCATCGCGTCCCGGTAGCCCTCGAGCGCGTCGTCGAAGGTGGCGGGACGGTCATCCTTGAGGCGGTCGATGACGGCCAGGGTGTCCCGGTCCGGGTCGAGCTCTCGGGCGGCCTCGCGGCGCGCGTCCAGGCTGGTCCGCAGCTGGTCCCAGCCGATCGCGAGGATCGCGTCCGCGTCCAGGTCCCCGAACGACCGGCGGCGGACGAGCTCGTCGTAGGGGTCGCGGCCCAGCGCCCAGTCGTCGGTGGAGGAGGCGAGGGTCCCGTCGAGCCAGGTGACGTAGGCATCGAGTGCGCCGTTCGCCTTCGCGACGGCCCGGTCCAGGCGGATGGCCTCGCGCTCGTCGAGGACGCCGGCACCGGCGGTCGACACCTCGGCGAAGAGGCCGGGCATGTCCACGGCATAGCGCCGTTCGACGCGCTGCCACGTTGCGACCTGTGGCCCGACGGCCCGGCTGCGTGCCTCCTGGAGGAAGCGCGGTACCTGCTCGAGGCGGTCGGCGATACGCGCAAGCCGCTCGCCCAGGGGCGCGGCGCCGCGCGCGAACAGCAGGTAGACGGCGTCGCCCACCTCGCCTGCCGCCGTGCCCATCCGCTCCCAGCGGCGGACCTCGTCGATCTCGAAGAGGCGCAGGCGCAGATTGTGGACCTCGAGGTCGCGCTCGAAGCGGGCCTCGGCGGACAGGCCATCGGAAGGGAGCGCCTCGATGGCGGCGAGGTGCGCCTTCTCCTCGGCGATCTCCTCGAGGATGGCCTCGCGGGAGCCATCGCCCAGCCGGTGGTCCTCGGTGTGGATACCCAGGATGCTCGCCTCCACCGGGTTGGTGTGGACCAGGCGCCGGACGCGGGTCTCGACCAGGTCGAAGAGGGTTGTGTCGAGCGGGCCCTCGTCCGGTGCGGCCGCCGGGCGCGGGAGCTGGTACTGCGCGGTGGGGAGCACTCAGGCTGTCCCGTCGTGCGCGGATGCGGTGGTCCCGACGGGCACGGTTGCGGTCGCCGTCGCGCCGGGTGCCGTCGTCTGGAGCGCCTCGGCCACGACGTCCACCACGCGGTCCACGTCGGTCGCGGCGACTCCGTAATGGGTCACGGCACGGATGGAGCCGTTCGCGTAGGGGACCATGAGCACACCGCGTGCCTCGAGGGCCGCAAGGAAGGCTGACCGGTCCCGGTGAACGCGGAACAGGACGAAGTTGGTGACGGCGCGCCCGGGATCGAGGCGGTCGCCGTCGGGCTGGGCGATGCCGCCGGGGGAGCCGATGCCGTCGAGCTGCGCGAGGCCCTCCGCGAGGCGTCGGGCGTTGACATGGTCCTCCGCCAGGCGGTCGATCATGCCGTCGGGCCCGTCGCTCAAGGCCACCAGACCGGCGGCCGCGAGGACGCCCACCTGGCGCATGCCGCCGCCGACGAGCTTGCGGGCGCGCCGGGCGCGGTCGATGAACGCGGCCGGACCCACGACGACGGAGCCGATGGGCGCGGCGAGGCCCTTGGACAGGCAGAACGTGACGGTGTCGGCAGGCGCGGCAAGCTGCACCGGGGTCACTCCGAGCGCGACCGCGGCGTTGAAGAACCGTGCGCCGTCCATGTGCAGCGGGATGCCACCGTCCTGGGCGATGCGCGCCACCTCCTCGACGTATTCGAGCGGGAGTGGACGGCCGCCGGTGTGGGCGTGGGTGTTCTCCAGGACGATGAGGCTGGTGATGGGCTCGTGATAGTCCGTCGGGTCGCGGAAGGCGGCACGGATCCGGGCCGGGTCCATGGTGCCGTCGGGACGCTCGGGCAGCGCGCGGATCGTGGCGCCCACGACGACCGCGTGACCGCCGGCCTCATCCATGACGGTGTGGGTGGTCTCGCCGGCGATCGCCTCGTGGCCGCGCGGCAGGTGGGCCATGAGGCTCACGAGGTTGCCCATGGTGCCGCTCGCGACGAAGAGGCCCGCCTCCTTGCCGAGCAGGGACGCGGCGCGGGCTTCCAACTCGTTGACGGTGGGGTCGTCGCTGAAGACGTCGTCGCCGACGCGGGCCTCGGCCATCGCGCGGCGCATGGCGGGCGTGGGGTGGGTGACGGTGTCGGAGCGCAGGTCGATCACGGGGGTCATAGCCGGGCGAGCATAGCGCGGGCGTGCACACGGAGGCTCCGCGGGTCGTGAGACTGCCGACGTTCGGCCCAGGTGGGGGGCTTTTCGCGAACCTCCACGCACGAGCCGGGTGGCAAACCTCGAGTTACGAGCGCAGCGCACGCTCAGCGCGGGCCGCAACGCCCCACACGTGGGCCGACACGTCATGCGGGCCGACACGTCCCGTGGGCCGCCGCGTCAGGCCCCGGGTCAGCCCCCCGTCGAGGCCTCGCCTGCGCGCTGGGCCGGTCCTGCAACGTCACAGGTCCTTACAATCCACGTCGGCGGCGCGGATGCGCCGCGTCACGGAGGTGTGGGATGACCCTGGTTATCGCGATTGTCGCGATGCTCATCGGTGCTGCTTTCGCGTTTGCGGGCTGGCGCTTCTTCCTGTTGCTGCTCCCGTTCTGGGGCCTGCTCGTCGGCTTCAACGTGGGCACCGAGGTCGTGACCGCGATCTTCGGCGATGGCACGTTCGCGACCGTCACGTCGTGGGCGGTCGGCTTCGTGCTGGCGCTCGTGTTCGCCGTGCTCTCGTGGATGTGGTGGTACTTCGCGGTGGCGCTGCTCGGCGCATCGGTGGGCTTCGCGCTAGGCCAGGCCGCGTGGGGCATCATCGGCAGCGAGACCGGGCTGATCGCATTGGTGCTCGGCCTGGTCGTGGGTGCCGTGTTCGGCATCGGCGTGCTGGTCCTCAACGTGCCCCGGGTGCTCGTCATCGTGCTCTCGGGCCTCGGCGGTGCCGCCGCGATCCTCGCCGGCTGGTTCGTCCTGACGGGTGCCATCCCGTCCGACCAGATCCGCTGGGTCATGGTGGGCAAGGAGATCACGTCGAGCTGGTTCTACCTGATCGTCTGGGCCGTCATCGCGGGCGCCGGGATGATCGCCCAGCTCAAGGTGCCGGACTTCGGCACGACCCAGTTCGAGTACTCGAAGGACTCGTACCGCTACTAGGTCTCAAGCGCACGAGGCCCGGGACCGGACGCCCATCCGGCTCCCGGGCTTCTTCATGTCCGGGGGCTTCTTCATGTCCGGGCGGTGTTCCGGGCGGTGTCCGGCGGGGCGACCCCTTGCCCGCGCGCCTACCCCTTGCCCGCGCGCCTACCCCTTGTCGCCGGGCGCAGTGAAGTGATCGGCGACCGAAGCCGGCTCGTCGCCCGGCACGGGCTCCACCTTGTTGCGGAGCAGCGCGGCGTACGGCCTCGAGGCCGGGTAGTGCTCCATCAGCGCGAGCAGGCCCACGGTGAGCGGCACGGCCAGGAGCGCGCCGGCCGCGCCCAGGATCCAGGCCCAGACAACCACGGCGATGAACACCACCAGCGGAGAGAGGTTGAGCTCCGAGCCCATCACGATCGGCTGCAGGAACTGGTCCTGGATCATGTTGATCACGAGGTAGGCGACCAGGACGATCCCCGCGGTGACCAGCCCGCCGTCGAGGAACGCGAGCACCAGGGTGGGCACCATTGCGATGATCGAGCCGACGTTGGGGATGAACGACGCCAGGAAGACGAGGAACGCCCAGAGCAGCGGCAGCGGCACGCTCAGCACCACCAGCACCACGAAGATCGCGACGGCCGCGAAGAGGCCCAGCTTCGCGCGCACGACGAGGTAGTGGCGCAGGTCGATGCCGAACTGCTTCACGCCCGTCAGCAGATCGTGGTGGATGCCGAAGGCGACCATCGCCCGATCCCCCATGGAGTTGCCGCCCGCGAGGGCGTAGACCATCGTGAGCGCCAGGATGAGGATGGCGATGCCGCCGCCTGACACCGCCGAGGCCACCGGCCGCACGAAACCGGCGATCTGCTCGGGCGAGATGACCGAGAGGATGGCCTCCAGCTCGACGACGATCCCAAACGTGGCGAGGATGGCCGTGATCCGCTCGATCTCGGTGGCGACCGTGTTCTGGTACTTGGGGATCTGGATGACCAGTTCGCCTACCGACAGCGCGATCACGCCAGCGGTCACGAGGAGGACCACGAGCACGGCGATCAGGGTGATCGCCAGCGCACCCGCGTGCTTGATGCCGCGCCTCTGGAGCGCAGGAATCGCAGGATAGGTGAGCAGGGCCAGGAACAGGCCGAAGATCACCGGCACGATCAGCGAGGCGACCTCGCGCAGGAGCAGCGCCGCCAGCAGGACGAGGACAAGACCCGCCACCGCCGTGAGCGGTCCGGGCGGGACGCGCAGGGCCGCCACGCCCCCGGGCGTGGGCGCAGGCGTGGGCGCAGGCTTCACCGGGGGTGACGCAGGGACGGGCTCGGACGCAGGGACGGGCTCGGACGCAGGGACGGGCTCGGACGCAGGGACGGGCTCGGACGCAGGGACGGGCTCGGACGCAGGGACGGGCTCGGACGCTCCGGGATCGGTCATCGTGCTGACTCTAGCGCGCCATGGCCGCGGTGGTCGATCGGTGCGGACCTCAGGCCGTGCCCGTCGCCGCGCCCGAGCCCGTGTCCGCCGCCGCCGTGCCAGCCGGTGCCGCCGCCGTGCCAGCCGGTGCCGCCGGTGCTCCGGCCGGATCCACGGCCTCGGCCACCTCGCGTGCCGCGATCAGGCCGCCGAGCAGGTCCGGCCCGCCGAGATTGACCACGGCCCGTGCGTTCCCAGCGAGCTCCTGGGCGACACGCAGGCGCTGCAGCTCGAGGTCGTAGCGCGCCGCATGCGGGTTGGCGGCGAGCCGCTCCTCGAGCCCGGCGAGGCGGATGGCCTCGTTCTCGGCCTCGAGCTCCACGGCGCGCCGATGGCTCTGCGCCTCTTGCGCGATGAGCGCGGCTGCATCGGCGAGGCGCCGCTTGTCCAGCTCGTAGTTCTCGGACTGGGCCGCCAGCTGGAGCGTCGCGAGGCGGCGTGCCTCGAGGGACTCGGTCACGGCCGCGGGCAGGCTCACCCGCGTGATCGCCACGCCGGAGATATGCACGCCGTACGGATCGAGCTTGGGCGCGACGACCTCCTTCATGCGCTCCGCATGAATGGCCCCGAGGTCCAGTGTGGCGAGCGCATCGATGCCGCGGACGAGCATCCGTACCGCGTCCTGGCACGCCGCCTGGATGTACTGGTCGGCGTCGCCGGCGGTGATCGAGTACACGAACTTCACGGGGTCCGCGATCTTGATCGTCAGCAGCGAGTCGATGGTGATCCCGATCCCGTCCGAAGAGCGAACCTCGGTCACGGGCACGTCGAACGCGATCTCGCGCGTGGTCACGATATGCGAGAGGGCGACGAGCGGGTTGACCCAGCGCACGCCCTCGTCGAGTACCCGGGAGTGGCGGCCGCCCTTGATGATCAGGCCGACGGTGCCCGGCGGGATGCGGATGATGAGGCGGGACATGATCCCGGCGAACACCAGTGCGGCGCCCGCGATCACGATGACCGCCCTGATGGCCGTGGCGAGCGGCACGAACAGGCCAGAGGCCACGATCGCGATGGCGATCAGGATCAGCGTCGGGTTCACCGGTGCCTGACGCCGGACCCGGACCACCACCGGAATGCGTCCGAACTCATCGGCGCGCTCGATGGCCTCGCCAGCCTCAAGTGGACCGGCCTCGGCTTCCGTCAGCTGCACGTATGGAGCCGCGGCGACTCGCGCCGCAACGGAGGCGGCGGCCTCGTTCGTGCTGTCCGAGATCCGGGCGGGATCGTCGCTCACGGCTGGGTGCTCCTCTGGGTGGCCGCGGCGCGGGCGGCGTAGGTGGCGGGCATGGGCCGTGCGCCGGCCGGGGCGGACCCGGCGGCCATGGCTGCGGCTGTGGTGGTTCGACCTGCGTTCGACGCGGCCGCAGGGGTCGCGACGGCTCTCGCTGCGACAGGGGACCCCGCGGACCCGGGCAGGCGCGACGGCGGGAGGGTCGCGGTCATCGCCGGCACGCTCGGCTTCCGGTAGACCGAGGGCGTCGCCTTGGCGATCGTCGACGTGCTGGCCCTGCGCCGGTCACCCGGCAGCACGCCCGCGGGGGCCGCAGGATCTCCCAGGCGGCCGTTCGCGTAGCGGATCAGGTCGCGTCCGATGGCCACGATCGGCGCGGCGGCCAGCAGCCACACGACCCCGAACTGGCTCAGCACCACGATGGCCGGGATCAGCAGCCCCGGGTGGACATCGAGCACGCCGCGCGACATCCGCGTCTCCACGACGGAGGACGCGAGCTTCACGGAGACCACGTAGACGATCACGGATGCGACGAACACCTCGGGTCCGCCGATCGGCAGGGCGAGGAGGAGCGGGAAGAAGCCGATGAAGAAGCCGAGCTCCGGGATGAGCTGCAGCGCACCCAGGAGGACGGCGGCGGCAACGCCGAACCGGAACTCGCCGATGCCCAGCTCATGGGCTGCGGCGAGGCCCACGTAGATCAGGAACCCGGCGATGATCGCCAGCAGGAGGCGGACCCGGAGGAACGTGGCGAGTGCCCGGTCGACGATCCGGAACAGGGCCCAGACGTCCTTGCGGATTGCCGGCGCGAAGAGCTTGGCGCCCCGCTGCTTGATGGTGCGCTCGTCGGCCACCATGGTCAGGATCCAGGCCGGGATGACGAGCAGTCCGAGCAGGGTGGACAGGGTCCCCACGACGCCCAGGATCTGGTTGGTGACGATCTGCGCCGCCTGGTCGACGAAGCCCTGGAGGACGACCTGGATGTTGGCGGAGACCTCGGTCAGCAGGTTCAGCACGATGGTGCGCATGGGCTCCGGCATCGTGCCCAGCTGCTGCTGGATCTGGGCCGCCCAGGCCTCGAGCCGCTCCGGGCTCGGCAGGCCGTTGACGACGGAGGTGACGCCCGTGATCAGGGGCGGCAGGACCACGGCGACGACGCCCACGAGGATCGCCACCGCCACCAGCTCGGCGAGCAGCGCGGCAAACACGCGGGGCATGAACGCGTCGAGGCGGTTGGCCAGGGGCAGGACCGCGTACGCGAGGACGGCGCCCGCCACGAACGGCGCGAGCGCCGGCCACGAGGCGATGGCAAGCCAGGTCGACACGCCCAGGACGCCGAGTCCGATCAGGCCGCGCGTGAGCGCCTGCGGGCTGACGGACTGGACTCGCTCGCGCAGGAGCCGCCATCGCTGGCCCGCGCGGGCGCGGGCCTCGGGCGTCGCGGAGAGGGTCATCGGAGAACCTCGGTGAGGGTCCGGCAGGCGGCCGGCCGTGGATCGAGTGGCGGAATCTGGGAAGGATCCGGCTGCGGCGGAGTATAGGGCCGCCGAATCGAACGCTGGTCATCCCGTTGGCGTGAGGTCCGGACCCCTGCTATCATCCGCCGTCGGCCGCGGACCCGTGGTGTAGCGGCCCAACATGCCAGCCTGTCACGCTGGAGATCGCCGGTTCGAATCCGGTCGGGTCCGCCATCCACTCGATTCCTCGCACGCCCCGTCCGCCCGCCCGGACGGGGCGTCTTTCTGCCCCCGGGTTACACTCTGCGCCCACATGAGCGTCCGAGATCCAGGATTCGATCCGCGCACGCAACACCCGCGCAGTGGAGCCCACCCGGTGGGCAGCCACCCGCCGGGTGGGCCAGTGACGCCCCCGAGTCCCGATCCCGTGTCCCGTGGTGGCTCGCCTGCCCCGCGACCCCGCCGACCGGGCTCCGCGCGTTCCGGCGGCTCGCGCGGGTCGTCGAGCTGGTTCCTGCCGGCCATCGGGATCATCGCCCTGCTCCTGGTCGTCGGCATCGGGTTCGGGTCGGGCGTGGTGGGCCGCGCGTCCGATCCGGCGGCTGCGGCGGGGTCGGCGTCGCCCGGCGCGAGTGCCGTCGGTGGGGTCACCTCCCCGGCGACCGGGGAGGTGGCGTCGGCGGACCCTGGGACCGGCGAGGCCACGGCGCCGCCTGCGGAGGAGCCCGCTGCGGAGGAGCCGACCCCCGGAGAGAGTGCCGTACCCGCGGTCCTCGTCGAGGCCGACGTCCCGGTCGTCCCCGTCACCAACTTCCGCTCGGCGCGTACGACCGTGAAGGCGGCCGATGTCGAAGCCATCGCTGCCGGCACCGGTGCCTACAAGGGCCTCGTCCTGCTCAAGGCCGACGCCGGGCCGATCCTGGCCGCCCTCGGGCTCGACCGCTCGTCGTTCGGCTCCCGCTTGGCCACCGTCAAGTCACCGCGTGCGCTGCAGCAGCACCTGTCGGCCAATCGCGGCTGGCTGGGCTTCCTGCGCGCCGACCAGGTGGATCCGTCGGTGCGCGCGCTCGCGTGGGGCAACAAGAGCCTGTTCGGCAACGGGCGCATCAAGAGCCTCGCGAAGTGGCCGCTGACGGCCCGCCTCGAGGCGCCGGAGGGCGCGGCCACGGCCTACGACCCCGGCCAGGCCTGGACGCTGGTGGCGGGCGGCGACATCCTGCTGGACCGTGGCGTGTCGCTTGCCATCAACGATGCCGCACGCGGCGACGATTTCCCGTTCGACGGCGGCACCGTGAACATCACCGGCCGCTGCAAGGACTGCTCGCCCATGGGCTGGGACCTGCCGTACACGAAGAAGACCGGCAACGCCGGCATCGTGCGCGAGCTCCTGTCCGAGGCCGACCTCTCGATCGCCAACTTCGAGAACCCGGCGCCGGACGACTGGCGCTTCCACGGCAAAGGGATGATGTTCTCGGCCAACCCGAAGCACATCGCGGGCCTCGTGGATGCCGGGCTCGACTGGGTGTCGCTGGCCAACAACCACATGGGCGACTCGGGCGACAGCGGGATCCTCCAGACGATCAAGAACCTCGACAAGTACGGCCTCGCCCATGGCGGCGCGGGTGCCAATACCAAGCAGGCCCACAAGGCGACGCTGCTCAAGGCGGGCGGCGTGACCGTTGGGATCCTGGGCTACGACTCGATCGCGGGCTACTACCGCTCCACGGCCACCTCGCCGGGCACGTCACGGCTGTCCACCAAGGCGCTGGCCAAGGACATCGCCGCGGCCCGCGCAGCCGGCGCCGACCTCGTGATCGTGTTCCCCCACTGGGGCATCGAGTACCGCGAGAAGCCGTCCCAGTACCAGGTGGACATGGGCCGGGCAGCCATCGACGCCGGCGCCGACATGGTGATCGGCAACCACCCCCACTGGGTGGAGGGGATGGAGGTCTACAAGGGCAAGCCGATCTGGTACGCGCTGGGCAACTTCGTGTTCGACCAGTCCTGGTCCGAGTACACGATGGAGGGGCTCACGCTCGAGCTCACGCTGCAGGGCACCGAACTGCGCCAGATCCGCATCCGCCCGCACCTGATCATGGGCAAGGCCCAGCCGAACGTCATGGATCCGGCGACCATGGGCGGAAAGTTCGTGATGGACCAGTTCTGGCGCTCGTCGAAGGGCCACTTGGACTGGTAGGGGCTCCGGCGCCGGAGCCGCGGGTCAGCCCCAGCCGCGGGTCAGCCCCAGCCGGGTGCGCTGCTTGTCCCCGTCCCCTGTGCGCGCGCGGCAATAGATCGCCAGCCCCATGTCGCCCCGATGCTCATCGGGCATTGGGTCGACAAGGTTCGCCCAGGCTCACCCCGCGATCACGCCGTTCGCGTGTGCCGTGAGCAACGGCACGACATCCTTGGGCGCAAGTATTGCTTGGCTCGCGCGATCCGCTGCGCCCGGAGCCACCGTACCGGTGCCGTGCCGCGGGTCAGCCCCAGCCGCGGGTCAGCCCCAGCCGTAGGGGCCCGGTTCGCGGCTGAGGATCCCTTCGAAGAGGTCGGATTCGTGCGCGGGCGCGTCCACGCGCGTCTCGCGGCGGACGAACGCCTCCTGGAACCAGAAGTCGCGCCAGGCATCGGGGCCGAAGCGCACGAAGGGGTTCTCGTCGCTGATCTGCGTCACGTGCGCGCGGAACGCCTGCCAGCGCTGCTCCAGCTCGTCGGACACGTCCACCCAGGCCGTCACCGTCTCGTCGGGGACGAGCATCTTCGCGGCGAACGCCTCGAACTCGGCGAGCTGCTCCGGCGTCGCGTCGGGCGGGGGTGACCAGAACGAGCGCTCGCCGATGGCATCCATGCGCTCCTGGATCGCCTGGCGCACGGACGCGGGGATCGCCTGCTCGTAGAGCTTCGCCGGCGACCACGGCGCAAGCCCGCCCTCCTCGCTCGGCGCGCCGGTCCCGCCGTGCTCGGGCGCGATCTGCTCCGGATACCAGGCCGGATCGCCCGCGCGCGCGAAGGCACCCACCGCGACGAGGTGCGTGCGGATGTGATCGGGATGCCCGTATCCGCCGAAGGCGTTGTAGGTGGTCATCACGTCTGGCTGGTACCTGCGCACCATCCAGACCAGGCGCCCGATCGCCTCGTCCAGGTCCGCCCGCCAGAAGGTGCGCGGGTCGTGGTTCCCCGGGCGGCCCATCATGTCGGAGTCCCTGTAGCCGAGGTTCTCCCACTCGGTGACGCCCAACGCCTCCATCGCGCGCTCCAGCTCCACGGCGCGCAGCTCGCCCAGGCGACGGTGGTTGTCGGGCGTGTCCAGCTCCGCGACGACGATGTCGCCCATCTCGCCGCGGGTGCAGGTGACCAGGACCACCCGGCGGCCCTGCTTGACAGCCTTCGCCATGAGACCGCCCGTGCCGATGACCTCGTCGTCCGGGTGGGCATGGGTGGTCATCAGGGTGGGCACGTGCGGCGTCGGCACGCTCGGCAGGGTCGGGGACGTCTCGCTCATGGATGCATCCTACTGTCCGGCGGCCTAGGACCGGTGATGGCACCTTCTGGGGATGTCGCTGCTGCCCCCGTCCGTCGTCATCCTGATCGTCCTCGCGGACGGGGCGATGCTCGCCGCGCTGTGGCGGGTGGTCCTGCCTGCAAGCCGCGGGCGCGCCTGGGACGCAGTGTCACCGCCGACATGGGCGTGTGATTCGTGGTGATGGAAGGTCTGGACGTGTGCCGAATCGATCTTGCGCCGCCGGATCGGCCGGTGTTCGTGGGCGTCACCGGTGGCGCGCACACGGCCGACTTCCATGTTCGCGTGGGCAACGCGACGCGCCGGCTGCTGACCGACGAGGTCCTCGATTACCAGGAGCGCCGCTGGGGCTGAGCGCGCCAGATCCGCCACGAGACGCGTGACCCCACCCGGAGTCACCCAGGGCCGCCTCCCGCACGACCAGTACACGCAACGTCGACTTTGCCGTACGCGCGCCGCACGGTCAGGGCTCTCCTGACTCGCAGCGGAGTCCGCGCCCGGCGGCGAGTCCGCGCCCGGCGGCGAGTCCGCGCCCGGCGGCGAGTCCGCGCCCGGCGGCGAGTCCGCGCCCGGCGGCGAGTCCGCGCCACGCTGCTGCCCCGGTCAGGACGGCCGTCGAGCCTCGATCCGGTGGGCGAGGGCGATCGGGCCGGGCCACCGCCATGGGCGCTCGTCCACGATCTCCAGCGCGGATCCCTCGACGTGGTCGACCGGGTGGTACCCACCACCGTGGAGCGGGACAAAGGCACCGCCCAGGTCGTAGATCAGGGCCGTCCCGCCCGGGCGCAGCACCCGCGCCACCTCTGCGAGACCGGCTCCCTTGTCGGCCCAGTGGTGCATCGACAGCGTGCTCACCACGACGTCGAAGCTGGCGTCGTCGAAGGGGAGCGCGGCCACGTCGGCGACGCGCACGTCGGCATCCGGACCGAGCCGGAGTCGGGCCTGCCCGACCATCCGCGGATCGAGGTCGATGGCGGTCACGTCGAGGCTGCGCCTGGCCAGGTCGGCCGCC
Organism: uncultured Chloroflexia bacterium; assembly: GCA_963748625.1. Lineage (GTDB taxonomy): Bacteria > Chloroflexota > Limnocylindria > Limnocylindrales > CSP1-4 > CAIXZV01. The sequence continues at coordinate 46,180 of CAVVJT010000008.1, forward strand.
AGGTGGCCCGGGCCGCATCCGATGTCCAGGACCCGGGCGCCGGCGGGCGCGGTCGAGGCGATGTCGCGCGCGACCCCCGCGTAGAAGGAGCCGAGCAGGAAGCCCGCGATCCGGTCGTACGCGCCTGCGTCGGCGATGAGGATGCCCTCGGGCGTGTCGCGCGCGACACCGGGGCCCCGGCGATGGAGCAGCACCGCGACGGTGGCGACCCCGGCGGCTGTCCCGGCGGCGACGATGAGCGGAGTCCTGCGCATGCGGGTGACCTCGGAGAGCGGCTGGGGCCTCCCGAGTGTAGGCTGCCCCGATGACCGACCAGCCCACCGCCCCGGAGACCCCGGCGATCCCGGTGACCCCGGACGTGCCGCCCGCCCCGGCGATCCCGGTGACCCCGGACGTGCCGCCCACCCCGGCGATCCCGGTGACCCCGGACGTGCCGCCCGCCCCGGCGATCCCGGTGACCCCGGACGTGCCGCCCGCCCCGGCGATCCCGGTGACCCCGGACGTGCCGCCCGCCCCGGCGATCCCGGTGACCCCGGACGTGCCGCCCGCCCCGGCGATCCCGGTGACCCCGGACGTGCCGCCCGCCCCGGCGATCCCGGTGACCCCCGCCATCGCGGCGCTCGAGGCCGCGGGTGTCGCCTTCCGGGTCGTCCGCACCGAGATCGCCCGCAGCGCCGAGGAGAGCGCCTCGTTCCAGGGCATCCCGGTGGGGTCGCTCCTGCGCTCGATCCTCGTCCGGCGCGGCACCGACGACTTCTTCTTCGTGCTCGTGCCCGGCGGCCGCCGCTTCAACTGGCCGAAGCTGCGCCAGCTCCTGGGCACCAACCGCCTGACCCTTCCCACCGAGGAGGAGGCCAAGGCCGAGACCGGCTACGTCCGCGGCGCGATCACCCCATTCGGCGCGCGGCGACCGTGGCCTGTCATCGCCGACGAGACCGTGATGGCCTGGGAGGTCGTCGCGATCGGCGGGGGCGCGCGCGGTGTGAACGTGCATCTTGCGCCTGCGGACCTGGTCAGGGCGACGGACGCACAGGTCGTGGACATCACGATCCCCGACGAGCCGAAAGAAGCGGCCGAGGGCTGAGGCAGAGCTCCGCCTCGCGCGCAGCGGGCCCTCGCGCTGAGGCAGGCCCACTCCCGCACAGCGGGTCCTATGTGCGACATCTCGCGCAGGCAGCCCGCTGGGCGGCAGGAATGGCCCCGTTCGATCCGATGTCACGCCGCTCTGCCCGCTGGCCGGGAGAGATGCGCGGAATCCTGTACGTAAGGCCCGCCAGGCGGGAGAGGGTGGCGTGGCGCCAGGCGGGAGGGGGTGGCATCGGGCGGCGTCAGGTCCCGGCAGGGTGGACCGCCCAGGGATCCGGCACGGAGGCCGCGGCCGTACCATCACCGGCATGGAGACTCCCGCCAGCGACGGCCCCCTTGCCGGCATCCGCGTGATCGACTGCTCGGCCGTGCTCGCCGGACCGTACTGCACGATGCTCCTCGCGGACCTGGGCGCGGACGTGGTCAAGGTGGAGCCGCCCGAGGGAGACGGCACCCGTGGCTGGGGCCCGCCATGGGTGGGCGACGAGGCGGCCGGCACGAGGACCGCGGCCTACTTCCAGGCGGTGAACCGCAACAAGCGCTCCATCCGCCTCGACCTCAAGACCGCCAGCGGGCGCGAGGTGCTCACCCACCTCCTCGCCGATGCGGACGTCTTCGTGGAGAACTTCCGGGCCGGCGGGCTCGAGCGCCTCGGCTTCGGGGACGACGTTCTCGAGGCGATCAACCCGGACCTGGTCCACCTCGCGATCAGCGGGTACGGCACGGTGGGGCCCGACGCACAGAAGCCCGGCTACGACTTCGTGATCCAGGCCCAGGGCGGCCTCATGTCGATCACGGGCGCGCGCGATGCGCAGGGCGGCGCGCCGACCAAGGTGGGCGTGGCCATCAGCGATGTCGTGACCGGCCTCTTCGGGACGGTGACCGTGCTGGCGGGCCTCCTCGCGCGCGAGCGCGGGCGGGTCCCCGGGGCGGGCGAGGGCCATGGCGGCCAGCGGATCGACGTCAACCTGCTCGCCTCCACGCTGGCGGTGCTGGTGAACCAGGCCCAGAACGCGTTCGTATCGGACGCCGCGCCCGGACGGATGGGCAACGCGCACCCCAACATCGTTCCGTACGAGACCTTCGCCACGGCCGATGGCGAGATCGCGCTCGCGGTGGGCAGCGAGCGGCAGTGGGCCCGCCTGTGCGACCTGCTCGACCGGCCCAACCTGCGCGACGACCCGAGGTTCGCGGCCAACGGCGCACGGGTGGCCAACCGGGTCGAGCTCAGGGCGCTCCTTGCCGCCCGCTTCAGCACCCGGCCCACGGACGCCTGGCTGGACAGCCTCGACGCGGCCGAGATCCCGTGCGGCGCCATCAACGACATCGCCGAGGCGTTCGCGATGCCCCAGGCGGTCGCGCTCGGCATGGCGGTGGACGTGGAGCACCCGGTGCTCGGGGTGGTCCGCCAGGCCGGCATCCCGTTCACCCTGTCGGCCACGCCGGCGTCGATCCGGACCGCACCGCCGCTCCTGGGCGAGCACACGGACGCCATCCTGGCCGAGGCCGGCTACGAGGACGACGAGATCTCGCGCCTCAGGGCGGACGGGATCGTCTGAGGGACCAACTGGCGCGATCGCGGCGACCATGACTGCGGCGGCCACGGCTGCGTCGAGGCCGACGACCCCGCTGGCCGCCTACCCGTTCGCGACGAGCCGGTCCTGGGTGTACTGGTAGTGCTCCCCGACCGCATGGGCGGCCGCCTCCGCGTCGCGCGCCCCGATCGCGTCCGCGATCCGGCGGTGCAGGTCGACCGGGGGCGTCCAGGCGAGCGTGGCATGCGTTGCGAGGGCCGTCCGCATCAGCAGGACCGTCTGCGATGCGAGCCCGTCGAACAGGTCCACCAGGCGCCGGTTGTCCGACATGCTGCAGTAGCTGCGATGGAACAGCATGTCCGCGTCCCACGCCGCGGGCAGGTCGTCGCGCCCATAGGCCGCCTCGGTCTCGGCGAGGCGCACATACATCTCGGCGATCTCGTCGTCTGTGGCCCGTGCGACGGCCGCACGAACCGCCGCCTCCTCGATGGCCCGACGGAGCACGTAGACCTCGGCAAGGTCCTTCTCCGAGAGCGAGGCGACGAAGGTTCCGCGCCGCGGGAGATCCTCTACGAGCCCTTCTCGAGCGAGCTCCGTGAGCGCGTCCCGGATGGGGCCGCGCGAGACGCCGAAGCGCTCGGCGAGATCGGTCTCCACGAGACGTGATCCGGCGGCGTAGCGGCCGTCGAGAATCTGCTCGCGGATCTCGTCGGCGATCGACTCCCACAGCTGCTTGTGCGTGAACGCTGCCATGCGCCCCACGATCCCCCCATGTTGCAATTAAGTGCCGACAGGGACTCGGCTGGCGGTCAGATTGCGTGTTGACATGACGATTGTCAACAGTTAGCCTCCCGCGGTCAGCCCCACGTGCGACGTTGCGCCCCCGCCACGGCGGGCTTGATGTGACCAATGGACCTGTATTTCGACACTCCGGCCGTGTGGCCGATAGGACCCGGGGCGGGTAGGGTTCGGCGCCTACCCGCAACGCCACCAGTCGTCGCCGACACGTACCCGCACCCGCGATAGGAGCAGAAGCTCGAATGGCTGACTTCCCGACCAGCGCCAAGGTCGTGATCATCGGCGCCGGCATCGTCGGCAACAGCATCGCCTACCACCTCGCGCGCCTCGGCTGGAAGGACATCGTCCTGGTGGACAAGGGCCCGCTCCCCAACCCGGGCGGCTCCACCGGCCACGCATCGAACTTCCTGTACCTCGCCGACCACAACAAGGAGATGGCGGAGCTGACGCTCGAGAGCGCCCGCCAGTACAAGGACTGGGGCGTCTACACGACGTGCGGCGGCCTTGAGGTTGCGCGCACGCAGACCCGCCTCGAGGAGATCCGCCGCAAGGTGGACTCGGCCAAGAACTGGGGCATCGACGCGTACCTCGTGAGCCCGGCCGAGATCAAGAAGCTCGTCCCGTTCATCAACGAGGAGATCCTGGTCGGCGGGTTCTACACGCCCGAGACCGGCGTCTGCGACTCGCTCCAGTTCGGCACCCTCTGCCGTGAGAAGGCCGAGGAGATGGGTGCGCTCACGAGCTTCGCGAACACCGAAGTCACCGCGATGGGCGTGGTGGACGGCCAGATCCGGAGCGTGACCACGACGCGCGGCACCATCGAGGCCGAGTACGTGATCATCGCGGTGGGCGTCTGGGCTCCGCTCCTGGCCGAGATGGCCGGCGCGTACATCCCCCTCATCCCCGTGGTCCACCAGATGGCCGACTACGGCCCCGTGCCGCTCTTCGAGCAGTCCACCAAGGCGATCGAGTACCCGATCGTGCGCGACATGGACGTGCTCATGTACGAGCGCCAGGACGGCATCGGCTTCGAGGTGGGCTCCTACGCCCACCGCTCCATCCTCCACGACCCGGAGACGATTCCGTCGAACGAGCAGGCGGCGCTCTCCCCGACCGAGTTCCCGTTCACCCAGGATGACTTCGACCCGCAGCTCGAGGATGCCCTCGAGCTGTTCCCCGAGATCCTGGGCGACGAGAAGGTCGGCCAGAAGTACGCCATCAACGGCCTGATCTCCCTCACGCCCGACGGCATGCCGATCCTGGGCGAGACCCCCGAGGTCAAGAACCTCTGGTCCGCCTGCGCGGTCTGGGTCAAGGAAGGCCCGGCGGTCGGCAAGGCCATCGCCGAGTGGATGACCCACGGCCAGCCGGAGATCGACTGCAACCAGAGCGACATCAGCCGCTTCCACGCCCACCAGAAGACGCGCCAGCACACCAAGGCGCGCTCCTTCGAGGCGTTCCCGAAGACCTACGGCATCGTCCACCCGGCCGAGCAGTACCAGTCCGACCGCGGCATCCGCAAGACCCCGATGTACGAGTGGCAGAAGGCCCACGACGCGGAGTTCTTCGAGGTCGTCGGCTGGGAGCGGGCCCAGTGGTACAAGTGCAACGCGCCCCTCGTTGAGAAGTACGGCGTCCTGGACCGCCCCAACGAGTGGGACGCCCGCTGGTGGAGCCCGATCATCAACGCCGAGCACCTCGCCATGCGCGAGTCGGCCGGCATCTTCGACCTCTCCGCCTTCGCCATCTTCGACATCCAGGGCCCGGGTGCCCTGGACTCGGTCCAGAAGGTCTGCGTCCGCCAGATGGACGTCGCGGTCGGCCGCGTGGTCTACACCCCGGTCCTCTCCGTCACGGGCGGCTTCAAGTCCGACCTCACCGTGATGCGCCTCGCCAGGAACCACTTCCGCGTGGTCACCGGCGGCGCCCACGGCATGGCCGACCTGAAGTGGTTCGGGGACAACCTGGCCGAGAACGCCACGATCATCGACCTGACCACCGCCTACACGACGATCGGCCTGTGGGGTCCCAACGCCCGCAAGATCGCGCAGAAGCTGACCCGCGCCGACCTGTCCAAGGAGGCGTTCAAGTTCAGCACCTGCAAGACCATCGAGATGGGCAGCCAGCTCGTCCTGGCGTCGCGCATCAGCTACGTCGGCGACCTGGGCTGGGAGCTCTACGTCCCGATGGAGCAGGGCCAACGCCTGTGGGACGAGATCTGGGAGGCCGGACAGGAGTTCGGCATCACCCCTTGCGGCATGGGTGTCTACGGCACCACCGGCCGCCTCGAGAAGGGCTACCGCGCGTACGGCGCCGAGCTCGACAACGACTACGACATGTTCGAAGCGGACATGACGACGCCCAGGCTCAAGGTCCAGGACTTCATCGGCCGCGCGGCCGTCGAGGCGGCCATGGGCAAGGAGCGCGCGGCAGTCTGCTGCACGCTGACCGTCGACGACCACACCAGCCCGCGGACGGGCGAGCGCCGGGTCATGCTCGGCCGCCAGCCGATCGTCCTCGAGGACGGCTCACCGATCGTGGACAGCAAGGGACGCCGGTCCTACGCCAACTCCGCCGGTGCCGGCCCCTCGCTGGGCAAGCACCTGCTCATGGCGTACCTGCCGCCGGCCCAGGCCGTCGAGGGCACGAAGCTCTTCGTCCAGTACTTCGGCGACCTCTACCCGGTCACGGTGGCGCGCGTGGGTTCCGTCCCGCTGTTCGACCCCGAGAACGATCGCATCCGGGCCTGATCGGATGAAGGTTCTCGTCTGCATCAAGCGCGTCCCGGCCGTCGCCGGACGCATCACGCTGACCGACGATGAGCGTGCGATCGACGTCAAGTACCTGGGCTACGCCATCGGCCCGCACGAGGAGTGCGCGGTCGAGGAGGCGGTGCGCCTGGTCGAGGCGAATGGCGGGGAGTCGGTGGTCTTCACCCTCGGCCCCGCCGAGGCCCTCGAGCAGCTCCGCGACGCCATGGCGATCGGGATCGGCCGGGCCATCCACGTCGTCACCGACGGCGAGGAGTGGGACCCGCAGGCCACCGCCGGCGCGATCGTGGATGCGATACGCGCCGACGAGGCCGCGAGCGGCCCGTTCGACCTCGTGCTCATGGGCAACGAGGCTGGCGACACCGGTGACTACCAGGTCGCGGTGCGTGTCGGCTACGCGCTGGGCCGGCCGGTCGTGACCGGCATCAAGGCCCTTGCGGCCAACGGTGGCAGCGTCCGCCTGGAGCAGGAGTCGGCGGGTGCGCGCGACGTCTACGAGGTGCCGATGCCGGCGGTCGTGGGTGTCCTCGAAGGCCTGAACCTGCCGCGGTACCCCTCGGTGCCCGGCCGGATCCGCGCCAAGAGCAAGCCGGTCGCCGGCTCCGAGCCCGCACGGCCCGGCGCGCGCCTGGAGATGGTCAAGCTCGTGGTCCCGCCGCAGACGTCCTCGCAGGCCGAGGTCCTGGGCAGCGGTCCCGAGGCCGCCCCCGCCGTCGTCGAGCTGTTGGCCAGCCTGGGGGTGCTCTAGATGGCCGCCGTCCTCGTCTACGTCTCCACCACCGACGGCGCGCCCGACGAGGTCGCGCTGCAGGCCCTGGCCCTCGGCGCGCAGGTCGCCGCCGGCGGCCCTGTCAACGCGGTGGTCATCGGTGATGCCGCCGCAGCGGCGACGCTGGGCGCCTGGGGCGCAACCGCCGTCCACGTCGCAGAGCAGGCGGGTCTTGCCGTCATGGCGCCCGACGCTCGAGCCCGCGTCATCGCGGACCTCGCCGACCAGCTCGGCGTGGACGCGATCGTGGGTCCCGGCACCGAGGCCGGCAACACGATCCTGGCCCGTGTGGCCGCCCGCTCTGACCGGCCCTTCGCGGCCAACTGCAGCGCGGCGACGCCGGGCACGCCGCTCGCCGTCCGGCGCATCCGCTGGGGCGGCTCCCTCTCGGAGGACGCCGTGATCCACGGTGACCGCCCGATCCTGACGTCCGCCCCGCACACGCTGGCGGCCGTCGAAACCGGCGGCTCCGCTGCCGTGACGACATTTGCACCGGCCCTCGACGATGCGGACCTCGTGGTCCGGGTCGTCGACCGCACGGCGCCAGCCGCGTCCGGTGTCTCGCTTGCCGAGGCGAAGATCGTGGTGTCGGGTGGCCGTGGCGTCGGCTCCGAGGCGGGCTTCGGCCCGGTCGACGAGCTGGCAGGCCTCCTGGGCGCCGCCGTCGGCTGCTCCCGTGCCGTGACGATCGCCGGCTGGCGGTCCCACACGGCCCAGGTGGGCCAGACGGGCACCAAGATCGCGCCCGATCTCTACATCGCCGCCGGCATCAGCGGGGCAACCCAGCACATGGCCGGCTGCAAGGCATCCAAGAAGATCATCGCCATCAACAAGGACCCCGAGGCACCGATCATGGGTGACGCGGACTACGCCGTCATCGGTGACCTCCATGCCGTGCTCCCGGCCATCTCGGCCGAGATCCGGCGGGTACGCGGGTCCTAGCACTTGGCAGCCGTGCGATCCGCCGAGACCGCCAGCCCGACCGGGAGCGTCCCCCCGGCCGGCGGGTCCCGTCGCACGGCATCGTGGTGAGCACCCTCCCCATGGAGGGCCGAAGCGTAGCGAGGTACTGCCGACACCATCAGGCGCTCTGTCAAGGTTCTGTTGGAGGAGGAGAACTCACGTGATTTAGACTGGGACGAAGTATCGGATCGCAGGCCTTCTGGCCGCTGCGGCGCTCGTGGTGAGCGCGTGCGGCGGCTCGGCTGCAACCACGGCCCCGGCAACCGCCGCCCCCGCCACTGAGGCGCCCGCGGCCACGGAGGCGCCCGCCGCCAGCGATGGCGCGAGCACCGATCCGGCACGGCGTGCTCCGATGTCGCGCCGACCACCATCAAGATCGGGGTCTCCGGCCCGTTCACCGGCCCCAACGCCCTCACGGGCGAGGAGATCAAGAACTCCACCGCGATGGCCTTCGAGGCCATCGGCTCCAAGATCGGGCCGTACACCATCGAGCCCGTCTACATCGACGACCAGTCCGACCCGGCCAAGGGCGCCGCCGCCTACGAGCAGGCGGTCGTGGGCCAGAAGATCGTCGCCGGCCTGGGTGGCTGGCACAGCTCCGTCGCAGTGGCCCAGATGGAAGTCACCGCGAAGTACAAGGTCCCGCACTTCTTCGCGATGGGCGCCACCGGCGTCGTCAACGAGAAGTTCAACAGCGACAAGGAGAAGTACGGCTACTGGACGGTCAAGGGCTGGCCGGATCCCGCGAAGCTGACCATCGGCTACGTCCAGGCCATCGAGGACGCCATCACGGCGGGCAACTTCTCCCCGGGCGAGAAGAAGGTCGCCATCTACGGTGAGGACACCGACTGGGGCCGCTCCTTCGGCCAGGGTCTCAAGGACCAGCTCACGGCCGTCGGCTGGACCGTCGCGAGTGAGGACTACTTCCCGACGACGCAGACCGACTTCTCGGCCATCGTCTCCCGCTACAAGAACGACAACATCCCGCTGATCGCCGGCACCACCACGATCCCGGCCTCGATCGCATCCTTCCTCAAGGCTCTCGACGACTCCGGCGTCAAGTCCCTGGTCGTCGCCGACGGCCTCGGCTGGATCGGTGACTGGTACAAGCTCAGCGGCTCCGCGTCCAACTACGTCGTGGACCAGATCCCGCAGTTCGCTTCCGACGCCGCGAAGAAGTTCGCCGCCGACTACGAGGCCAAGTACGGCAGCAAGCCGAGCCCGTCCGCGTCCGGCCTTTCCTACGACTTCGCCAACTACTTCATCAAGGTCGCTCAGCAGGCGCTGGCCGACTCCTGCGAGATCTCCAGCGCGTCCCTCTACAAGGTGGCCACGGAGCAGCTCTGGACCGGCAAGCTGACGTACACCGACGGCATCATCATGTCGAACTACGATTACTCGGAGGAGACCATCCCCGATCCGATCGTGGGCAAGGGCCACTACATCTTCCCGGCTCTCCAGTACATGGATGGCAACGCCACCGTGGTCTGGCCGGAGGAAGTCGCGACCGGCGGCATCCAGCAGAAGCCCTGACCTTCAACCCCAATCCCCTGACACGGGAGCCCTGGGGGCCGGCGCAGCCGGCCCCCAGGCAATCTGGCGAAGAGGCGTATGGCGCTCCTTGAGCTCAACGAGGTCACCAAGCGGTTCGGTGGCCTGACCGCCGTCAACAACGTCACCTTCTCCGTCGAGGAGGGTGAGATCTTCGGCCTGATCGGTCCCAACGGGGCCGGCAAGTCGACGCTGCTCAACTGTCTCGCGGGGGCCACCAAGCCCAACGGCGGCACCGTCCGCCTCGACGGCCAAGACACCACGGGCCTCACGGCCGACAAGATGTGCCGGCTTGGCGTGGGCCGGACCTTCCAGATCCCGCGGCCGTTCCCGGACCTCACCGTCCGCGAGAACGTCGTGGTCTCCGCGACGTTCGGCGACCCCCACATCCGCAACCACGATGTGAACGCCCGGGCCGCGGAGATGCTCGAGTACGTCGACTTCACCCGGCCGCTTGCCACGATCGCGTCGCACCTGAGCGCACTCGAGCTCAAGCGTCTCGACCTGGCCCGCGCGCTGGCCAGCAAGCCCAAGCTGCTGTTCCTCGACGAGTTCGCCGCAGGCCTGACGCCGAGTGAGCTCGTGAACATCGCCGCCCTGCTCCGCCGCATCCGCGACGACGGCACGACGATCGTCATGGTCGAGCACGTGATGCGGCTGATCCTCGACCTCTGCGGGCGCCTTGCGGTGCTCCAGTACGGCGAGCTCATCGCCTACGGCGAGGCGACCTCGGTCGCCCAGGACGAGCGGGTGCGCGAGGCCTACCTCGGCACTCATTACATGCTCTGAGGGGTATCGGACCGCAATCCCGCCGCGGCGGATCGCAGACATCCGGAGGAAAGGGTGCTCCAACTCACCGGCGTCGAAGCTGGCTACGACCTCTTGCAGGTCCTGTGGGGCGTTGACCTACATGTCGAAGAGGGCGAGTTCGTGGCCCTCCTGGGCCCGAACGGCGCGGGCAAGTCGACCACGCTCCGCACCATTGCGGGCTTCGTCAAGCCCATCTCAGGCTCCATCGACTTCCGGGGCCAGTCGCTCGTGGGCGTGCCTGCCCACAAGGTGAGCACGGTCGGCCTCGGGTACGTCTCCGAGAGCCTGAACCTGTTCCCCGCGATGTCGGTCTACGAGAACCTCCTCGTCGGCGGCTACACGATCCGCGACAAGGCCAAGATGAAGTCCACCATCGACCTCGTGTTCGAGTTGTTCCCGCGGCTCCTCGAGCGGCGTGACCAGCTCGCGGGCACCCTCAGCGGCGGCGAACGCAAGATGCTCGCCATCGGACGCGGGCTGATGCCGACACCCTCGATGCTGCTGGTGGACGAGCCGTCCCTGGGCCTCGCGCCCATGGCCACGCTGACCGCGTTCGAGGCGCTCAAGGCGCTGAGCCAGCGGGGTGTGACGATCCTGCTTGTCGAGCAGAACGTGAACACCACGCTCCGGCTCGTCGATCGCGCCTATGTCCTGGAGCAGGGCCGCATCGTCCTTGAGGGGACGGGCGAGGAGCTGCTCGGGAACACCCACGTCCAGGAAGCCTACCTGGGGATCTGAGCGACCGATGACGACCGCAACCAACCTCAAGAAGGTTCCTCTCGCGAAGCGCTTCTTCACGTTCACGTGGTTCGTGATGTTCGCCCTGGTGCTCGTGCTCCTGCTGGCGGCCGTCCTCAGGCCCTCCATCCTCGTGGACACGCTCGTCACAGGCGGCATGTGGGCCCTCATGGCCGGCGGGCTGGCGCTCGTGTTCGGCGTGATGAACATCCCGAACTTCGCCCATGGCGAGTTCTTCATGATCGGCTCGCTCGTCGCGTTCACGGTGTTCGGGCCCATCCGGGACGCGTTCCTCGAGAACCCCGACCTGCTCGTCCTCCAGATCGTCGGGCCGCTCCCGGGCATGGTCGTGGCTGCCATCGTCGGCTTCGGCTGCGGCGTGCTGCTCGAGGTGCTGCTGTTCCGGCCCCTGCGCAAGCGCAGCCGTGAGCAGTGGGTGATGAACACCTTCCTGTTGACGGCCGGCGTGTCGGTGATCCTCATCAACGGCGACCGCCTGATCTTCGGCAACGAGTTCCGCGGCATCAGCCGCTACTGGGACGTCAAGCCGATCGAGATCCTCGGCGAGCCGGTCTCGGTGGACCGGGCGATGGTGTTCGTGATCGCCATGGTGATGATCGCGATCTTCGCCCTGTTCCTCCAGAAGACCCGGACCGGCCGCGCGATGCGGGCGGTCTCGCAGGACGAGACGGGTGCCCAGATGGCCGGCATCGCCCTCAACCGGATCTTCGTCCTGACGATGGGCCTGAGCACCTCGCTTGCGGCGCTGGCGGGGGCGGCCCTGCTGTTCATGTTCCCGTCCTTCCCGGACGTGGGCATCCAGCCGTTGTACCTGGCCTGGTACGTGGTGATCCTCGCGGGGCTCGGCAACGTGCAAGGCGCGATCATCGGCTCCTTCATCGTCGCCCTGCTCCAGACCCTGGCCGTGACGTTCGTCGGCCTCGGCTGGGTGGACGTGCTGCCGACCGTGTTCATCATCTTCATCCTGCTGTTCAAGCCTTCGGGGCTCTTCGGCAGCGAAGTGAAAGGCGTTTGGGAGCAGTAGTGGTCACCTTCGACTCCGCCTCCCCGGCGGTCATCAGCCAGGTCCGTGCCCGGACGCGCCGCTACACGCAGGTCGCGTCGATCCTGCTGCTGCTCTTCGCGGTGGTCCTCCCGTTCATTCCGCCGTTCAACGGCCAGGACTACCAGCGGTGGCTGGTTGGCGCGGCGTTCATGGCGGCGATGGCCGTCGCCTTCGACTTCACGGCCGGCTACATCAACATCGTCAACTTCGGCTTCGCCGCGTTCGTGGGCGTCGGCGCCTACATGTCGGGCCTGATCGCGGCCAACCTCGGCATCCCGCGCCGATCGGCATGGTCATCGGCGGCGTCGCGTCGGGCTTCGTCGGCCTGCTCACCGGCATGCTCAGTGCTCCGCCTGCGCGGTATCTACGCGGCCGTGATGACCTGGTTCGTGGGCCTTGCGCTGATGGGCCTTGCCCGCAACCTGACCGACATCACGCGCGGCTCGCTCGGCCTCAACGTGCCGCTGCTGCTCGATACGCTCGGACAACCTGCCGTACTACTACGTCGATCGCTCGGCCTGCTGCTCATCACGATCCTGGTCCTCACCGCGGTCATCCGCTCCAAGTACGGTCTCGCGTTCCGCGCGATCGGCCAGAATCTGCAGGCCGCCAAGGCGTCGGGCATCAACCCCACCAGGTTCCTCGTCATCAACTTCACGCTGTCGTGCTTCTTCGCCGGGATCCTGGGCGGGTTCTACGCCCACTACTACGGCATCCTGACCCCCGACATCATGCTCACCTCGCACACGGTCGAGGTCCTAGCGGTCGCATACATCGGCGGGCGCGGGAGCCTATGGGGACCCGCGATCATCGCGTTCCCCCTCACGATCGCCGTGGAGCTGATGCGCACCAACCTGTCGAACCTGCCGGGGCTGCACCTGGTGATCTACGGGGTGCTGCTCGTCGTGGTCATGATCTTCTGGCCGGGCGGCGTCGCGGGCGTGATCCGCAAGGCCGGGGCCCGGATGCAGGAGCGCTGGCTGACCAAGGCATCGACTGCCGAATCCGCCGGGGCCGCCAAGCCCGCCTGATCTCGCTCAAGGACGACGGCCGTCGGCGACCTCAGGGTTCCGGCGGCCGTTCCTCATGTCCGGGCCGCGCGGGCCGTCTCAGGCGTCGGGCCGGCTCGCCGTCATCGACACGATGTGCTCGTCGTCGTGATCGGCCGCCACCCTGAGCAGCGCAGCCACGTCGAGGCGGCCGTACCGCACGTGCATCCCGGTCCGAGCCCAGCCAGCCTCGTCGTAGGTGCTGGTCCGGGCAAGGGTGGCGGCGCGCTCGAGCGCGAACAGGGCAAGCGCCCCTTCGAGCGTCGCGGCAGACGGATCGTCCGTCGGCCCGGGCTCAGTCCAGCCCCAGTCGGGTTCCACGCCGGGCGCTGATCCAGCCAGCTGGTCGAGCCGCGCCCGCCAGATGCCACGCTCGACTGCGACCAGGTGGGCGACGTTCTCCCGCGCCGTCCACTCGCGGGCGGGCGGCCCGCCGGCGAGGGCATCGTCGTCAGCCACGACGTGCGCCACCCGCGCCAGCCGGGCCGGGAACTCGGTGAGGCGGGCCAGCACCGCATCCCGTTCCGACGCCGTCATCGGCCTGGACAGCGTCATCGGTCTAGACGTCCGAGTCCGGGAACGACGCCTTGCGCCTGGCGATGAACTCGGCGAGCGCCTCCGAGACGCCCTCGTCGAGCGCGGGCTGCTCGTACTCGGCCAGCATCTTCTTCCAGATCTTGTTGGCTCGCGCGGGCGCGTCCAGGGAACCCTCGTCGGCCCACTGCTCGAACGAGTTGTTGTCCGCGATGTCCGAGCGGTAGAACGCGGTCTCGAAGTTGGCCAGCGTGTGTGCGGTCCCCAGGAAGTGGTTGCCCGGCCCGTTGGTGAGCAGGGTGTCCATCGCCTGGCCGTTCTCGGACATGTCCACGCCGTTGACGAAGACGCCCATCATCCCGCACTGGTCCGCGTCGAGGATGAACTTCTCGTAGCCCATCGCCAGGCCGCCCTCGAGCCAGCCCGCCGCATGGAGCACGAAGTTGACGCCGCCGAGCACCGTCGGCTGGAGCGTGGCAGCAGACTCGTAGGCCGCCTGGGCATCGGGGACCTTGGAGGCGCAGAGGGAGCCGCCGGAACGGAAGGGGACGCCGAGGCGTCGGGCGAGGGCGGCCATCGTGTAGAGGACCAGCGCAGGCTCGGGCGTGCCGAACGTGGGCGCACCCGACTGCATGGAGATGGACGATGCGAACGACCCGAAGACGACCGGGGCGCCCGGCCGGACGAGCTGGACGTACGCCATGCCGCCGAGCGCCTCGGCGAGGGTCTGCGTCACGGTCGCCGCCGCGGTGACCGGGGCCATGGCGCCCGCCAGGATGAAGGGCGTGATCAGGACCGCCTGGTTCGCCTTGGCGTAGGTGCGCGCGGCGCCGAGCATGATCGAGTCCCAGACCATCGGCGAGTTCGCGTTGCACAGTGACAGGGTGACCGGATGGTCCTCGAGGTAGTCCGCGCCGAACACGATGCGCGCCATTTCGACGGTGTCCTGCGCCCGGTCGGGATGCGTGACCGAGCCCATGAACGGCTTGTCGGAGTAGCGCAGATGGGCCTCGACCATGTCGAAGTGGCGCTTGTTGACCGGCAGGTCGGTCGGCTCGCAGACGGTGCCGCCCGAATGGTGCATGTGCGGGCTGCTGTAGGCGAGCTTCACGAAGTTGCGGAAGTCCTCGATGGTGCCGTACCGGCGGCCACCATCGAGATCGCGCACGAATGGCGAGCCGTACGCCGGCGCGAAGACCGTGGCGTCGCCGCCGATCTGCACATTCCGGGCAGGGTTGCGCGCGTACTGGGTGAACTGGCGCGGGGCGCTCGCCTGGATGATCTGGCGGCACATGCCCCGGGGGAAGCGGACCCGCTCGCCCTCGACATCGGCTCCGGCCGCACGCCAGGTGGCCAGGGCCTCATCGTCGCGGAACTCGAGGCCGACCTGCTCGAGCAGGATGTCCGCGTTCTCCTCGATCTGGGCGAGTCCCTCCTCGGACATGACCTCGAACGGCGCCAGCTTCCGGACGAGGAAGGGGACGCCCAGCGTGTGCGCGTGGGCGCGGGCCGCCTGGCGGGCGGCGCGTCCGCCGGACCGGCGATGGGTGGGCTCTGCGGTCATCGGGACTCCTCCGGGACAGCGGTGGCTTCGGGCTGGCTGGCGTCACTCTGGCTGGCGTCACTCTGGCTGGCGTCACTCTGGGCGGACAGAACTGCCGCGGACCCGGCGGGTGCAGCGGGTGCAGCGGACTGCGGGCGCCGGCGCCGGCCGCCCTCGCGCCCCGCTGCGACGGCGAAGCGGGGAGCGGGCAGGTCCACGGCGGCGGCGAGGTTGGTGGCCGGGGCGCTCTTGTGCGGGATCGCGAGCGCCTCCACGAAGTGCTCCTGGAAGCGGGGCTCCACGGCGGTCTCGATCTTCTCGACACGCCGGACGACGGCCTCCACCTCGGCGCGCGCGGCGCCCGAGAGGAGCGCGATCAGGGCGCCGGTGCCGGCCGCATTGCCGATCGACTTCACGTGCTCGAGGTCGCAGTCCGGGACCAGGCCCAGCACCATCGCGTGCTTCGTGTCGATATGGGAGCCGAAGGCGCCTGCCAGGTGGATCTCGTCCACGGCGTCCACGCCCAGGTGGTCCATGAGGAGCCGCGCGCCGGCGTACAGCGCGGCCTTGGCGAGCTGGATGGCCCGCACGTCGTCCTGGGTGACCAGGATCCGGGGCGAGCCGTCGTACAGCAGGTAGGAGAAGGTGCGTCCGGAGGCCTCGATGCGCGGCGAGCGCGCCGCCAGTCCGCCGTCGATCACCCCGTCCGAGGTGAGGATGCCGGCCAGGAAGAGCTCGGCGACCGCCTCGATGATCCCGGAGCCGCAGATGCCGGTGATCCCGGTGTCGGCGACGACCTTGCGGAAGCCCGGGTGGTCGGACCATCGGTCAGAGCCGATGACCTTGAACCGGGGCTCCAGGGTCACGGGGTCGATGCGCACCCGCTCGATGGCACCGGGCGCGGCGCGCTGGCCGCTGCTGATCTGGGCGCCCTCGAAGGCGGGGCCGGTGGGCGATGAGGCGGCCAGGAGCCGGTCGCGGTTGCCCAGCACGATCTCGGCGTTGGTGCCGACATCCACGATCAGCCGGATTGGCGCGGCGGTCTGCGGCTCGTCCGACAGGATCACGCCCGCGGTGTCGGCGCCCACGTGGCCCGCGATGCAGGGCAGGACGTAGACCCGGGCGCCGGGACGGAGGTGGAGGTCCAACGCCGCCGCCGTCGTCCTCACGGCAGCATCGGTGGCCAGGGCGAACGGCGCGCCGCCCAGGGGCACGGGGTCCAGCCCCAGCAGCAGGTGGTGCATGATCGGGTTGCCGACGAGCACGAGGTCGACGATGTCGTCCCGCTCCACGCCCGCCTGGGCGACCAGGCCCGTGAACAGGTCGTCGAGCGCCTCCCGGACGGCGCGCGTCATCTCGGCGGCACCGCCCTCGTTGAGCATCGCGTAGGACACGCGGCTCATGAGGTCCTCGCCGTACCGGATCTGGGGGTTCATGGCGCCGGCGGAGGCGAGCACCTCGCCCGTGACGAGGTTCGCGATGTGCCCCGCGATCGTCGTGGAGCCGATGTCCACGGCGATCCCGAAGACCGCCTCACGCAGCCCCGGCCAGGCGGCAATGACGGCTCGCCCGTCGGGTCCGTCGTGGATCGCCACCGTCACCGCATACGAGCCGGCACGGAGCGCGGCGGGCAGGTCGCGGACGACCGCGAGGTCAACGCGCAGGTCGTGCAGGCCCCACTCGCGCTCCAGGGCCGCCAGCAGGCGCTCCACCTCGCCCGAGGGGATGGCCATGTCCGGCGGCTCCACCTCGACGTAGCGCAGGACGACGACCGGGTCCACCTCGAACCGGCGGAGGTCGAGTGCCTTGCGGACCACCTGGCGGTGGACCTGGCTCTCGGCCGGGACGTCGATGACGAGGTCGCCCTCGACGGTGATCGCGCACGCGAGGCGGCGACCCTCGGCGAGGCCCTTGCGCTCGGCGTACTCGCGCTCCTTGGCCGCGGAGCCCGACAGGTTTCCGGGCGCAGACGTGATCCCGTGCTTGGGGAACTCGCCTGTCGCCTGGACGACCTGGCAGCGCCCGCAGATGCCGCGCGTGCCACAGACCGAGTCGATGTCCACGCCCAGCGAGCGCGCTGCATCCAGCACGATGGTGCCCGTGGGGAACCGGCCCCGCCGCCCCGATGGCGTGAAGACGACCAGCGCGTCTCCGCCCTGCTCAGTCACAGGATCTGCCTCAGCCCGCCTGGCGGCGGCGGTTGACCCTGCGGCCGCCGTCCTCGCCATCCGGCGGGGCGACGCGGAACTGGCGGATCCAGCGGGCCGCGTCCTGGTCGTTGCCCAGCAGCACGTCCGAGGCCATGACGGCGTGCTTGACGCCCTCGGCGATCGGGTTGGTGATCGCGGAGGTGAGGCCGTTCGAGATCGCCATCGAGAGGAAGGCGGCGTTGACGCCCTCGCGGTTCGGCAGGCCGAAGCTCACGTTGGATGCGCCACAGGTCGTGTTGACGCCCAGCTCGTCGCGCAGGCGGGCAAGGAGGCGGAACACGCCCCGGCCGGCGGTGGAGACGGCGCCGATCGGCATGACGAGCGGATCGACCACGATGTCGTCCTTGGGGATGCCGTAGTCAGCGGCCCGCTCGACGATCCTCTTCGCGACGGCGTAGCGGACGTCGGGATCCATCGAGATGCCGGTCTCGTCGTTGGAGATGGCCACGACGGCCGCGCCGTACTTCTTGACCAGCGGCAGGACGCGCTCCAGGCGTTCCTCCTCACCGGTCACGGAGTTCACGAGGGCCTTGCCCTGGTAGACGGCCAGGCCGGCCTCGAGCGCTTCCACGATCGACGAGTCGATCGATAGCGGCAGGTCCGTGAGCGACTGGACCAGCTGGATCGTCCTGGCGAGGATCGCGGGCTCGTCGGCGAGCGGGATGCCGGCGTTCACGTCGAGCATGTGGGCGCCCGCCGCGACCTGGGCGAGCACGTCCGATTCGACACGGCTGAAGTCGCCCGCGGCCATCTCCGCGGCCAGGACCTTGCGGCCCGTGGGGTTGATGCGCTCGCCGATGATGGCGAAGGGCCGGTCGTCGCCGATCACGACCGTGCGGGTCGCCGACGAGACGATGGTGTGAGCCAACGCGGAAGCCTCCTGGGGCCTGGAGCGGTAGCGGTGGCGCGGGGACGGCGCCGGCCTCTGGTTGCGGAGCGGCCCGGCCGTGACGACCGGGCCCCGGAGCGGTTCGGGCTAGGCGACGAGTCTGGTCGCGGTCTCGGCGGCCACCGCGGCGTCGCGGCAGTACGCGTCGGCGCCGACGGCGTTGGCGAAGTCCTCGTTGAGGGGCGCGCCGCCGACCATCACGATGTACTTGTCGCGCAGGCCGCGCTCCTTGAGCGTGTCGATGACGACCTTCATGTACGGCATCGTCGTGGTCAGCAACGCCGACATCCCCAGGATGTTGGGCTGGTGCTCCTCGAGCGCCGCCAGGAACTTGTCGGCGTCGGTGTTGATGCCGAGGTCGATGACCTCGAAGCCCGCGCCCTCGAGCATCATGCCCACGAGGTTCTTGCCGATGTCGTGGATGTCGCCCTTGACCGTACCGATGACGACCTTGCCCACAGGCTTGGCACCTGTCTCGGCGAGCAGCGGACGCAGGATCGCCATGCCCTTCTTCATCGCGTTGGCGGCGAGCAGAACCTCGGGGACGAACAGGATGCCGTCGCGGAAGTCCACGCCGACGATCCGCATGCCCTCGACGAGGGCCTCGTTGAGGACCCGGCTGGGGCTCCAGCCGCGGCCGAGGAGGATGTTGGTGCCCGCGGTGACCTCATCGGCCAGGCCGTCGTACAGATCGTTGTGCATCTGCTCGACGAGCTCCTCGTCGGACAGGCTGGCGAGGTCGAGCTCCTGGTCGTCGGTCATCCGGCGGCTCCTCCTTGAAGGCCTGGATTCCGGCCGGCGGTGGGACGTTGCCGCGGCGTCGGGGGGCGGTGCGCATTTCGTGGGTTCCACGATGCGGAACAATTCCGTATGATGGAACAGATGGTTGCTGAAGGGTAGAGCAATGGGGGCGCCATGGCAAGAGTCCAATCGATCGAGCGGGCATTCGACGTGCTCGGCGCGCTCGGCAATGGGCCGCTCGGCGTGACCGGGATCGCGGACCGGGTCGGCCTGCCGAAGTCGACGGTCGCACGCCTGCTCGACGCGCTGGTCGCCGAGGGCGCGGTGGAGCAGCTCACCGACGGCACCGACTACCGGATCGGGGAACGACTCGTGTCCCTGGCGGCGGGCGTCCAGCCCACCCGTTCGCTGATCGCGCTGGCGCGGCCGCACCTGGTCTCCCTGGCTGCCGCGACGGGCGAGGCGTGCGGCCTGTCGATCGCCGATGGGGACCTGGTCCATTACGTGGACCAGGAGGACAGCCCGCACCCGGTCTCGATCCGGGACTGGACGGGCACCCGCTTCCCGATGCACGCCGTGTCCGCCGGTGTGGTGATCCTCGCGCATCGCCGGCCCGACCAGGTGGAGCGGTACCTGGCGGGTCCGCTCGAGCGGCTGACCGGTGCGACCGTCGTGGATCCTGGCGCCCTGCGGGAGCGGATCGCGCGCGCACGCGTGGACGGGTTTGCCTGGACGAGCGGGGAGGTGGCCGAGGGGATCACATCGGTCGCCGCAGCCGTCGCAGACGAGTCCGGCGAGGTGATCGGCGCCGTGCACGTCCACGGGCCGTCCTACCGGTTCCCGGATCCCGAGGACGCGTCGGCCGCGAGGTCCGTGGAGGTCTGGGTGGTCGCGACGGCAGCGTCGGTCGCGGGGAGCCTCCGCCGGGCCGGCTGACCAGGTCTCGAGGTGCGGCGCTCGGGACGCCCACGGGAGCGGTACGCGATCCCGGAGTGGGCGATGATCGCTCTCACACGCCGCAACGGAGAAGGACCCATGGGCGCGATCGAGGAAGTGATCCGCCACCAGCTCGACGTGCGCCCGGAGCGCCTCGACCCTGTGCCGGGCAGACCGACCATGAAGGCGGTCGTCACCACCGGCAACGGGGGCCTTGACCGCCTCGTGTACCGCGATGTCGCGCTCCCCGTGCCCGGCCCCGGCGAGGTCCTTATTCATGTGCTCGCTGCCGGCGTGAACAACACCGAGATCAACACGCGTCTCGGCTGGTACTCGTCGTCGGTGACCACCGGCACGGGCGCGGCCTGGGAGGCGGAGGAGCACTGGGCCGTCCAGAAGGCCGACGGCGGTTGGAGCACCCCGACGCCGTTCCCCTTCATCCAGGGGACGGACTGCTGCGGTCGGGTGGTGGAGCTGGGCCAGGGCGTGGACCCGGACCTGATCGGGAAGCGCATCCTCGTCCGGCCCAACATGCGGCCCGACGGCTTCGGGTCCCTGCGCAACGTCTGGATGGCGTCGGAGTTCGACGGTGCCTTCGCCCAGTTCGTGAAGGCGCCCGCGTCCGAGGTCTTCCCGGTGGAGAGCACCTGGACGGACGTCGAGCTCGGCTCGATCCCGTGCTCCTATGCGACCGCCGAGAACATGATCCACCGGGCGGGTGTCGCAGCCGGCGACCATGTCCTCGTCACCGGCGCCAGCGGCGGCGTGGGGTCGGCGGCCGTCCAGCTCGCGCGACGCCGCGGCGCCCGGGTCACCGCCATCGCCGCCCGCGACAAGGCCGACGCGATCCTCGCCCTGGGCGCAGAGCACGTCCTCGACCGCCACGACGACGTCCTCGCTGCGCTCGGTGTCGAGTCCGTGGACGTCGTGGTCGACGCCGTCGGCGGGTCCCAGCTCGGCGCGCGGATCGAGACCCTCCTGACCGGCGGGCGCTATGCCATCGCCGGCGCGATCAGCGGCCCGATGGTGATGCTCGACGCGCGGTCGCTCTACCTGCGCGACATCACCCTGATCGGCTGCACGGCCTGGGACGAGCCAGTCTTCCCGAACCTCGTGGGCTACATCGAGCGTGGCGAGATCCGTCCGCTCGTCGCGGAGGTGTTCCCGCTGGCCGACATCGCCGCCGCCCAGACCGAGTTCCTCGCGAAGCGGCACGTGGGCAAGCTCGTCCTCGTGCCGCCGCCCCTGGAGGGATGACCGCTCAGTTGAGGGGCAGCCGCCGGTAGTGGCCGTCGCTCCAGGGGTCCGTGAAGTGGTTCATCGGCCCGTGCTCCACGTAGTGCTGGTGCCAGCGGGCCATCCCCTCGCGGTCCAGCTCAACCCCGAGGCCCGGTCCCTCCGGGACGCGGATCACGTTGTCGGTCTGGCGGAACGGCCCGTTGACGATCACGTCGCCCACCTGCCATCGGAACAGCGACTGGCTGGGCTCCGTGATGTGGGGCATCGCCGCCACCATGTGCAGGTAGGCGGCAGTGCAGATCCCGGCATCGCCGCTGTAGCACCAGAAGCCCACGCCCATGGCCTCGCAGGCGCCGATGAACCGGACCGCCCGCGAGATCCCTCCCAGCACCGCGAAGTTCACGACGATCGTGTCCGGCACGCCGAGCGCGACCGCGCGGCGCAGGTCCGGCACGTGGCTGGAGAACGGGATCGAGGAGTGCTGGCGGAGCGCCGCCATCTCCTCCCAGGTGCCGACCGGGTCCTCGTAGTTGCGGACGTCGTATGGCTCGAGCTCGCGCAGAACCCGCCGCGCGGTGGTCAGCGACCACTGCATGTTGGAGTCGAGGCGAATCATGGCCTTGGGCCCGAGCGCCTCGCGCATGCGCCGGACGGTCTCGACCTCGAGGTCGGGATCGCCCAGGATGAGCTTGCCCTCGAAGAACGTCGAGCCGTGCTCCTCGCGCATCCGGAGGCAGTAGTCCACGACGGCCTCGGGCGTCATCTCGGCGGGCGTCCCGTCGGCCATGGCCCGGAAGGAGAAGTACTCGGTGAAGGGGATGTCCTTGCGGACCGCTCCACCGAGCAACTGGTAGAGCGGCTGGCCCCACGCCTTGCCGCGCAGGTCCCACAGCGCGATCTCGAGCGCGCCGAATGCGCGCACGACGGCGTTGCCGTCGGTGTTCTGGACGATCTGCCAGGGCGGCACGCAGCGTCCCTCGAGATCGGCGATATCGAGTGGGTCACAGCCGATGATCCGCTCGGCCAGGCCGCGCAGGGTGGGCAGCAGGTCGTCCGATGGTGCCTCGCCCAGGCCCACCAGGCCCTCGTCGGTCTCGACCTCCACGATGACCTTGCTCGTCCCCGGGTAGAGCCCGCCCGTCCACAGGAACGGCACGTCGAGCGGGATGTTGACCGGCGTCAGCCGGACCGCGGTGATCTTCATGTGTCTCGCTCCCGGCGTCGTCGCCTCGTGGCAGCTCCCGAAGGGGGGTGGCCGCCGGCGGAACGCCGCCGGCGGCCACGGGGATCGGCGGAGGTCAGCCGCGCATCCGCAGGTTCTCGGGATCGAACACGGCCGTCGCCCCGACGGCGGCGACGGTGACCGGGTAGAGCTCGCCGATGTACTCCACGGCCAGGGTGTTGCCCGTGACCGCCTCCTCGATCGGCAGATAGGCCATGAGCAGGTGCTTGCCCACGGACACCCCGGTGGCGGCCGTTGTCACGAACGAGCGACGGCCCTTGCGGTCGACGAGCACGGTGCCGTCAGGCTTGCATATGGGCTCGCGGCCGAGCATGTAGCGCTTGACGCCCGAGGCCGAGGTGGTGTCCTCCACCGCGAGCGTGCACAGCAGGCTGGCCGGTCCCTCGGCGCGCTGCGCCAGGTACGCGGCCTTGCCGATGAAGTCGGCCTCCTTCACCTTGGGCCGGGCCATGCCGGCTTCGACCAGGGTGCGGTCCAGCTCGAGCTCGTTGCCCATGAGGCGGTAGCCCTTCTCGACCCGCAGGCTGCCACCGTAGGCCGCGAGGCCCACCGCAACCACCCCGTGCGGTTGTCCCGCCTCCCAGAGGATGTCCCACAGGCGGGCGCCCTGCTCCATGGGGACGTGGAGCTCCCAGCCCAGCTCGCCGGCATAGGAGATCCGGGTGGCGATCACCCTGACCGACCCGATGTCAAGCGGCAGGCAGCTTCCCCACGGCAGCGCGGCGTCCGACACGTCGTCGGTGGTGGCCGACGCGACGAGGTCGCGGGCCCGCGGTCCCCAGACCGCGATCATCGACCATGATGTGGTCACGTCGGCGAAGTTGACCGAGCCGTCGGCGGGGAGGTGGTCGGTCATCCACTTGCGGTCGGCGTTGCCCGCGAAGCCCGCGTCCACCACGCGGAAGAGGTCATAGGCAAGGCGCATCACGACGATGTCGGCCCTGATCCCACCGGCCTCGTTGAGCAACTGCGTGTAGACCATCCGGCCGACCGGCACGTCGACCTGGCCGACGGCCATGTGCTGGAGCCAGGCGAGGGCGCCCGGGCCCGACACGTCCCACTCGGCGAAGGCCGGGTTCTCGACCATGCCCACGCGATCGCGCAGGGCCAGGTGCTCGGCGTTGGCGATGGGGCTCCACCAGCGGCTGTCCCACTCGTGCTCGCGGTCCATGACCCGGTCGCCATACTCGGCCAGCAGCTTCTCGTTGCTCCGGTACCAGTTGGGGCGCTCCCAGCCTGAGATCTCGACGAGCTCCGCGCCCAGGGCCACGTGCTGGGCGTGCGCGGCGCCCAGGCGGACGTTGCGGTCGGTGTCCCACTGCTCGCCGGGATGGACGATGCCGTAGAACTTGGGGAACCACTCCGCGCCCCGTGACTCGACATGGAGCGGCGTCTTCTGGGTGTCGTAGAAGCGCGCGATGTTGGCGCTGGCCGGATCCATCTCCGGCTTCCCGTCGGTCATCCACTCCGCGAGCATGCGGGTGAGGCTCGGGGCCTCCTTGATCCACATGGCCGCGCACGACCAGAGGCCCTTCACCTCGGGCGTCTCGCCGAGGAGCGGCATGCCGTCTGCGGTCAGCGAGATGAGGCCGTTGATCGCGTGCTTGATGCCCACCTTCTCGTTGCCGACGATGGCCGGGTAGAGCTCGAGGGCCTTCTCCATGTGCTCGTCGAAGTCCTCGGGGGTGAATGGCATCTCGGTCGGCGTGAGGCGCGCCTGCTCGTTGGACGGGATGTCCTCCACCGGCACCAGGATCGAGCGGTGGGCGTACGACCCGATCTCGAGGTCGCCGCCCGCCTGGCGCTCGTACATCCGGGCGTCCATGTCCCGGATGACGGGGAAGGCGAGCGGGTTGTCGAGCGCCTCGAACTCGGGCACCGGGCCCACGTCGATCATCTGGTGCACCGCCGGCACGAGCGGGATCACCGCCCCGGCCATCGCGGCCACCTTGCGGCTCCAGACGCCGCCGCAGACGACGATGAGGTCGGCGGCGATGTGGCCCTTGGTCGTGGTGATCCCTGTGACCCGGCCACGCTCCACGTCCACGCCCAGGACCTCGGTGTTGGCCGAGACCGTGAGCGCGCCCATCTCCATGGCCCGCTCGCGCCAGATCGTTCCGGCGTAGAGCGGGTCCACCACGCCGACCATCGGCACGTGGAACCCGCCGAGGATCTTGGTGTCGTCCAGGAAGGGCATCAGGTCCCGGACGCCGGCCGGGCCGAGCAGCTCGGCGTCCACCCCGTACGCGTGTGCCGCGGACAGCCGCCGGCGGAGCTCGTGCATCCGCTCCTCGGTCCGGGCGACCTCGATCCCGCCGCACCGGGTGAACACGCCCATGTCCGTGAACTGCCCGATCCCGTCGAGGCACCACTCGGTCATCTGGCGCGAGTACTCGACCGGGAAGGTGAAGGACGAGGCGTGGCCGGTGGAGCCGCCCGGGTTGGGCAGCGGACCCTTGTCCAACTGGACCATGTCCCGCCAGCCGAGGCGGGCCAGGTGGTACGCGAGACCGTTCCCGGCGATGCCGGCGCCCACGATGACGACCCGAGCCTGGGTCGGCAGTTCACTCATCGTCGTTTCCTCACCTGCGGGGGACCTGAGGCGCGCCTCCCATAACCGGGTACGAGGCGGGCGACGGCGGCATTCTGGCAGCATGCGGGCGTCGCAAGCGCAGCGATTTCCGGTCCCCGCGCGCCAAGCCCTGCACGAATGGCGATGGGAGTTCCGGCGAGCCGTTGCAACGCTGCCAAATCGTTCCGGATTGCGGAACGATGGCGACGATGCCGGGGGTCAGGGCTCCGCCCGCAGCACGGCCGACATCCGACCCGCCGCGTCGGCCACCAGGCGCCCGATCCCGTCCCTGCGGCCGGGGGGCGGGAAACGGAACGAGGGACCGTGCAGGCCGATGGAGCACACGAACCGCCCGCTCGCGTCGGCAACCCCGGCTGCCACCGACGTCAGGCCTTCGTGCGCTTCGCCGACCACCCACGCGTAGCGGGCCTCCACGATCGCGCGCAGCCGCCAGCGCAGGACGTTCGGGTCGGTGATCGTGGCCAGCGTGGCCGCCTCCAGCCGCTCGGACAGATAGGCGGCCATCTCAGCGTCGCTGTAGCTGGTCAGCAGGACCTGGCCGCCGGACGTCTGGTGCATCGGGATGCGGGAGCCGGTCCAGTCCCGGACCGAGATCTCGTGGCTCCCTCCGACCTGGTCGATGAACAGGGTCTGGCGTCCGTCGGGGAGCCCGAGCATGGCGATCTCACCGGTTGCCTCGGCGATCTCCGTGAGGAACGGCCGGGCGATCGACACGAGCCGCTGGGCGGGTTGCAGGCCCCGCGCGAGCTGCCGCATGCGTGGTCCGACGTGATAGTGCCCGCCCGAGAGCTGCTCCACGGCCTGCTGGTCCTTGAGGGCTGCCAGGATTCGGGCGGTGGTGGACTTCGGCAGCCCGACGCGACGGGCGATCTCGCTGACCCCGAGCGGGCCGCCGCCGAGCGCTTCGAGGATGGCGAACGCCCGGTCAACCGACTGGACGTGCGCCATCGACTCCTCCACGTTCGGTGTTGCCGGCGCCTGCCGGGCCGGGGATCGCCATTGTGACCGACCGCAGGCCGTCCGCGAACCCAGGCGTGGCGGCGTGGCGGGGCGGCCCGGACCACCCCCCCGACCCCGCCTCGTTTCAGGTCTTCCTGGATCGGAGCTCCGCGGCGAGCGCAGGCGCCACCTCGAACATGTCGCCCACGACGAACAAGTCCGCGATCTCGGCCATGGGGGCCTCCGGGTCCTTGTTCACGGCCACGATCGCGTCGGAGCGCTGCATGCCCACGCGGTGCTGCATCGCCCCCGAGACCCCGAGCGCGACGTACAGGGCCGGCTTCACCATCTTCCCGGTCTGGCCCACCTGGCGGGCATACGGGATCCAGCCGGCGTCCACCGCCGCCCGTGAGGCGCCCACCACGCCGCCAAGGGCGTCCGCAAGATCCTCCACGACGCGGAAGCCTTCCTCGCTGCCCACGCCGCGCCCGCCGGTGACCACGACGCGGGCGTCCTCGAGCGACACCTGCGAACCTGCCTCCGCCACCCGGTCACGGACCGCGACGGTCGTCCCGACGGGTCCCGCCGGCTCTCGAGCCTCCACGGTCCCGGTGGTGCCGGCGGGCTGCGCGGTGATCGAGGTGGGCCGTACGGTGATGACGCCGCACGGGCCGGTGATCGTGCTCCGGACGATGGCCTTGCCCGCGAGCACCAGGGAGGAGATCTCCGGGGCGCCGTCCACCCAGGTGGCTCCGTCGGCGTTGGCGAGATAGCCCCAGCCCGTGCGCGCGAGCAGGGCGCCCGCGACGTCGCGGCTGTCGGTGCCGGCGCCGAGAATCACGTGTGTCACGCCCTCGTCCACGAGCCGCAGCACCTCGGCGAGCACGTGGGCTGCCGGGAGCTGGTCCGCCAGCGCGGGCACCGGGACGGCCACGACGCGCGGCAGGTACGTGGCGAGCTCGGCTGCGGCGACGGTGGGGTCCGGCGCGACCACGAGGCCGAGCACCGGTGCGCCGGCCTGTGCGGCCAGTGACCGGGCGAGCGTGGCCGCCTCGGCCGACAGGCGGGTGAGGTCGCCGTCGGCGACCTCGGCGACGGCGAGGATCACGGGGGGCATCAGATGATCCTCCGGTCAGCGAGGAAGTCGGCGATCTCACGTGCCGCGTCGGCTGCGGGCAGGTTGATGACCCGGCCCGCGGCCCGGGCGGGCGGTGGCTCCACGGCCACCACGGAGCTGGTCCAGGCGCCGTCCGCCGGGGCCAGCCCGTCTCCGAGATCGGCCAGGGACAGGCGCCGGATCTCGCGGGTCCGGGCCGCCATGATCCCCTTGAGCGACGGGTAGCGCGGCGTGCCGAGCGCCTGGGTCCCGGTCACGACGGCCGGCATCGGGGCTTCGACAAGGTCGTACCCCTTCGCCGAGAGGCGGCGGACCTGGACGTGTCCGGCCGCCGGATCGGGCTCGATGCGCGCCGCGGCCGACAGCAGCGGCAGGCCGAGCAGCGAGGCCACCCCCGCCGCCACCACACCGCCCCCGCCGTCGGAGGTCTCGAGACCGGCGAGCAGGAGGTCGAACTCCTCCGTTCGCACGGCCGCGGCGAGGACGCGGATGGTCGTGGGGACGTCGGCGCCGGCGAGGGCGTCGTCACACACGAGCACGCCGCGCTGGGCCCCCATCGCGAGCGCCTTGCGCATGGTGTCGATCCCATGCCCGGGCGCCATGGTCAGGATGGCCACCTCACCGCCGTGCGCCTCCACGAGCTGCAGGGCAGCTTCGAGCGCGTACTCGTCATTGCCGTTGACGACGTTCGGCGAGGATGTCCGGTCGAGCCGGTTGTCAGGGCCCAGCTTCTCCGCCGCAATGGCGGTGTCCGGGACGGGCTTGGTCAGGACAAGGATGCGCATCGCCGGTTCAGGCGCGCGGGAGGAGGTTGGCCGGGTCGTACGCCGGCTCGGCCAGGACCACGGCCGGCCTGCGGTCGCCCAGCAATGCCACCGTGAGCTCCGTGCCCGCCGCCTCCGACCCGGTCGCGACGTACGCGAAGGCGTAGCTCCGGCCGGTCGCGTGCCCGTGCCCGCCCGACGTCGTCACGCCCACCGCGACATCGCCGGCGTACACCGGCTCACCGCCGCGCGGGTCGTAGTCGGATGCGTCCACGGCCAGCAGGACCAGGTGGGTCGCTGCGCCCTCCGCCTGCCGCGCCTCCACGGCCGCCCGGCCGCGGAAGTCGTGGTCGAAGCGGACGAACCGGAGCATGCCGGCCTCGACCGGCGTGATCTCGTTGGTCAGCTCGGCGCCCCAGCCCGCGTACCCCTTCTCAAGGCGCAGGCTGTTCATCGCGTACAGGCCGAAGTCGGCGATCCCGAACGGCTCGCCCTCGGCCCACACCGCCTCGTACACCGCGACCGCCGAGGCCATCGGCACGTGGAGCTCCCAGCCCAGCTCGCCGACGTAGTTGACCCGCAGCGCGATCACGTCCTGCCCGGCCACACGGGCGGCCTTGGCGGTGAGCCAGGGGAAGGCCTCGTTCGACAGGTCGGCGTCGGTGATCCCGGCCAGGACCTCCCGGGCCCGCGGCCCGGCCACGATCAGCGTGGTGTACGCCTCGGTCAGGTCCTCGATCGTGACGTCCTCGCCGTCGGCCACCGCCAAGCGCAGCATGTCCAGGTCCTGCAGGTGGGCGTAGGCGCCCGACAGCACCAGGAACCGGTCGCCGGGCAGCCGGGTGATGGTCGCCTCGGTCAGGAAGCGGCCGTTGTCCGACAGGGCGTGCGCAAGCACCATGCCGCCCTCACGGCGCGGCATCCTGTTGGCGAACACCCGCTCCAGGGCTGCGGACGCGTCAGAACCCGACACCATGTACGTCGCGAACGACGGCAGCTCCATCACGCCCACGCGCTCGCGCACGGCCCGGCACTCCTCGGCCACGACCGGGAACGCGTTCGTCCGGCGGAACGTCGGCTCCTCCTCGGTGACGCCCGCCGGCGGGAACCACTTCGGGCGCTCCCAGCCGAAGCCTTCGCCGAAGATGCAGCCCTTGGCCGCCAGCACCGGGTACAGCGGGGAGGCCTTCGCGGGACGGCCGTCGAGCCGCTCCTCGCCGGGCGGGACCAGCCGGTACATGTCCCAGTACTCGCGGTGCGCCTTGGCCGACGCGTAGTCCTGGTCGCAGAACGGCCCGTACCGGCGCGGATCCATGCCCAGCATGTTGATCTCGGCATCGCCGTGGACCATCTGCTGCGCGAGGAAGCGGCCGCAGCCGGGACCCTGCGCGATGCCGATGCCCGTGCCGGTGGCCAGCCAGTAGTTGCGCACGCCCGGTGCGGGTCCCACCAACGGGTTGGAGTCGGGCGTGTGCGAGATCGCCCCGTTCACGACCTTCTTGATCCCGGCCTCGGCGAAGATGGGCATGCGCTCCATCACGCGCTCGAGGTACGGCAGGATCCGGTCCAGCTGGGGCTCGAAGAGCTCGAACGTGGAGTCCCAGGCCGGGCCGCCCTGCGCCTTCCAGGCCTCCTCGGTGTCCTCGTGCTCGTAGATGCCGATCAGGCCCGACTTCTGCTCCTGGCGGTAGTACGAGGAGCAGTGCGGGTCGCGCATGACCGGGATCTCGCCGTCGCGCTCCAGGAACTCCTTGACCGGCCCCGTCACCACGTACTGGTGCTTCATGTTCGCGAAGCGCGTCTGGACGCCCAGCCAGGCCGACACGCGATCGGCGAAGCAGCCCGCGGCGTTCACGACGTGCTCGGCGGTGACGTCGCCCTTGTCGGTGCGCACGAGGAACTCGCCCGTGGGCAGCTGCTCGATGCCCAGCACCCGGGTGTGGATCGAGATGGACGCGCCCAGGCCCTTCGCCTGCTTGGCCATCTGGTTGCAGGCGGAGCTGACGGGTCGACGTAGCCGTCGTCGAGCGTCCACGCGCCCGCCAGCACGCCCTCGGTGGTGACGTACGGGTTGATCCGCCGGATTTCCTCGGGCGAGATGACCTGCATCCGGAACCCCATCAGGTCCGACACGCCGGCGACCTTCTTGAAGTAGTCCAGCTCCAGCTGGTTCGTGGCGAAGCGGATACCGCCCGCCTGGTGCCAGCCGGTGGCCTGCGTCTCCGCCTCGAGCCGTGCGTACAGGTCGTTCGAGTAGGCGTGGACCTTGGCCAGGCTGTAGTCCGCGATGAACGACGGGCACTGTCCGGCGGCGTGCCAGGTGGAGCCCGACGTCAGCTCGCCCTTCTCGATGAGCAGGACGTCGGTCCAGCCCTCCAGCGCCAGCCCGTGGAGGAGGCCGATGCCCATGGCGCCTCCGCCGATGATCACGACGCGTGCCTGTGACTGCATGATCAGCCTCCCTCAGATGCGCCAGCGGGCGTTCCCGGGCCGCATCGCGGACCGGGGCAGCTGGATGTCGAACTGTTCCCGGAGCCGCCGGTCCGTGGTCTCGTCAATGTGCTCGGGGTAGTAGGTCGTGAGGACGTCCCGCACGCGCTCCCGTGCCCGATCGCGCACGTCGTGATAGCCATCCTCCTCCCAGGCCGTGGGAGGTCGGCGGTCGCCCACCTGCGGGTAGACGAAGTCCGTCTTCATCCGGGCCAGCGTGTCCGGCTGGCCCAGGAAGTGGCCTTCGCCTGCGACGACGTTGCGGATCACGTCGAAGGCGAGCGTCTCCTCGCTCACCTCCACGCCGCGGATCCCGCGCATGACCGAGCCAAGCATGTCGTTGTCGATGACCAGCGCCTCGAGCGACACGGACATCAGGCTCGCCTGCATGCCGGCCGCCTCGAGCACCATCGAGGCGCCCGCTTGGGCGGCGAGGGTGATGGTGTGCCCCTTCTCGGCGCCGGCCTGCGCGTCGGGGATCTTGGCGTCGGTCATGCCCGCGGCCACGCTGCCGGGCAGGTCCCAGAACCGCAGGAGCTGCGCGCACACCGCGGCCATCGCGCCCTGCTCGCCGCTGCCGCCGGTCATGGCACCCGTGCGCAGGTCGGAGACGAACGGGAAGAACGAGATGGGCGCGGCACAGGCGGGGTCCAGGAGCGAGGCGAAGACGAGGCCCGCGAGTCCATCGGCGGCGGCCTGCGCCACGGTGCCCGCGAGCGTCACAGGTCCGGTCGCCCCGGCCTGGGGCGCGATCACCAAGTTGACGGGCACCCCGGCGCGGATGCCCGCCTCGAGCGCGAGGCAGGAGTCCGCGGCGAACCGCATCGGCGGCACCACGAAGGTGCACGCGATCGACGCGATGGGCCGCTCCCGGCGCGCCCGCTCCCCGCCCGCCACCACGTCGAGGAGCTCAACGCCGCGCTGCACGCTGGCGTCGTTGACGAACGAGGCCGTGGCGTGCTTGGTGGAGCCCGCCAGCAGGGCGTACATGGTGTTGAGGTCCATCGCCTCCCAGCCGTCCACGTCGCGGGCGACCGAGGTGCGCCAGTTGAAGTGGATGTTGTCGAGGCGGTCGATGAGGCGGCTGATGTCGTAGACATCGGCGAGGGTCGAGGGGCGGGTCCGGTCCGTCCCGAAGTCCAGCATCAGCGGCGCCGCGCCGGCGGTCCCGAGGTGCACACGCCCGCCGCCGAGCAGCAGATCGTGGCGGGGGTCCTGGCCGGCCAGCAGCACGCTGCTCGGCGACCTGGCGATGACGTCCTCCAGCGAGGGCCCGCGGGATGTGCAGGCGGCCGTCGTCGTCGAGGCGGCAGCCACCCGCGGTCATCACCTCGATCATCGACGGGGTCGCACCGGCGTAGCCGATCTCGTCCGCGAGCCGCAGCGCCGTGGCGTGCAGCAGCTCCAGCTCGTGGCGGGTCAGGGGCTCGTAGCGGCCGCCCACCAGGCCGGCGGGCGCGACGGGCGCGGTCTCTCCGCTGCGGGGCCGTTCCCGTCGTCCGGTTCGCGTCATGGCGGCCTCCCTCGCGTGGTCGTCAGGCCCGGATGCGGGCGTTGGTCGGGTCGTAGGGCGCTCGCAGCGACGCGGTGGCGCCGAAGCGCTCGCCCGCGACCTCCAGCTCGTAGCGGCCGGCGTTGATCCACTCGGGGGTTGCCGGGCCGCCGTCGGTGCGCTTGACGTAGCCGAGGCCGATGGAGCGCCCGATGGTGTGGCCGAACATGGCCGAGGTGATCCAGCCCACGAGCTCGCCGTCTCGCCAGACGGGCTCGTTGTGGTACATCAGCGGCTCGTGGTCGTCGAGGACGAAGGCGACGAGGCGCCTGGTGAGGCCCGCCTCGCGCTGGCGCAGCAGGGCCTCGCGGCCGATGAAGCCGCCAGGCTTGTCCCAGGCCGCCGTGAAGCCGAGACCGGCCTCGAGGAGCGTGTCCTCGTCGCTCATGTCGTGACCCCAGTGGCGGTACGCCTTCTCCATCCGTAGGGAGTTGAGGGCGTGGTAGCCGGCATGGCGGAGGTCGAAGGCCGCGCCCGCCTCGACGATCGCGTCGTAGATATGGGTGGCGAACTCCATCGGCGCGTAGAGCTCCCAGCCCAGCTCGCCCACGTAGGTCGTGCGGGCCGCTCGGGCGAACGCGTAGCCGAGGTCGATCTCGCGCGCGGTCCCGAACGGGAAGGCCTCGTTGGACAGGTCCGCGTCCGTCATCGACTGCAGGAGCGCGCGCGAGCGCGGGCCCATGATGCTGATCACGGCCTCGGCGGAGGTCGTGTCGGTCAGGGTCACGTGGGCGTCGGGGTCCACGTGCTTCGCGATCCAGTCCAGGTCACGCATGGTCTGGGTGCCGGTGGTGACGACCAGGAACCGGTCGACCGCGAGGCGCGTGACCGTCACGTCCGCCTCGACGCCACCCCACTCGTTGCAGAACTGGGTGTAGACGATGCGCCCGGGCGCCACGTCCACGTCGGCGGTGCAGATCCGGTTGAGTTCCCGCGCGGCATCGCGCCCGGCGACCTGGATCTTGCCGAAGGAGGTCTGGTCGAAGAGCGTGACGCCCTCGCGGACGGCGCGGTGCTCCTCGGCCGAGTAGGGGAACCAGTTCTGGCGGCCGTACGAGTATTCGTAGCGCGGCTCCACACCGTCGGGGGCGTACCAGTTCGCGCGCTCCCAGCCGTAGACCTCCCCGAAGCACGCGCCCTTCGCGGCCAGCCGGTCGTGGAGCGGCGAGCGGCGGATGCCGCGGGCCGTCTCGACCTGGCGGAACGGCCAGTGCATCTCGTAGAGCAGGCCCAGGGTCTCGGTCGTGCGCTCGTGGAGGTAGCGGCGGCTGCGCTGGAACGGCATGAACCGCCGGATGTCCACCTCCCAGAGGTCCATCGGCGGCCGCGCGTCGACCACCCAGTCGGCCACGGCCTTGCCTGCACCCGGTCCCGACGCGAAGCCGACCGAGTTGAAGCCGGCGGCGACGAAGTACCCGGGGAGCTGGGGCGCCTCGCCCAGGATGTAGCGGTCGTCGGGGGTGAAGGACTCGGGGCCGTTGAAGAAGAGCTGGATGCCCACCTGGCCGAAGGCAGGGATCGCCTTGGCCGCGGCGAGGATGTGGGGCTCGAGGTGGTCCCAGTCCTCGGGCAGGGTCATGAAGCCGTCGTTGTCGGGGATCCCGTGCGTGGCCCAGGGCTTGGCACCTGGCTCGAAGAAGCCGACCATCAGCTTGCCGGCCTCGTTGCGCGCGTAGGTGCAGATGTCCGGCATGCGCAGGACCGGCAGGTCGGGCGCGAGGCCGGGCACTTCCTCGGTGACGAGGTAGAAGTGCTCGGCGGCATGGAGCGGGACCACGATGTCGTCCTGGGCGCCCAGCTCCCGGGCCCACATGCCGGTGCAGCTGACGACGTACTCGCACTCGATGATGCCGCGGTCCGTCTCGACGCCCGCGACCCTGCCGTCCTTGCGCAGGATGCGCGTCACCTTCGTGTTCTCGAAGACCTGCGCGCCACCCATGCGCGCGGCCTTGGCCATCGCGAGGGTGGTGTCCACCGGGTTGGCCATGCCGTCGCCTGGGATGAAGGCGGCGCCGACCACCCCGTCGGTGTCCATCAGGGGCCACATCTCGCCGAGCCGCTCGGGCGTGATGAACTCCAGGTCCACGCCCTGCAGCTTCGCCATCGACGCACCGCGGCGGATCTCGTCCCAGCGGCCCTCGGTATGGGCGACCAGCACTGACCCGTGCTGCACGAAGCCGGTCGAGTCGCCGGTGCGCCGCTCGAGGTCGCGGAAGAGGTCCTTCGCGTAGCTCGCGAGCGCGGTCATGTTGTACGTGGCGCGGAGCTGCCCGACGAGGCCGGCGGCATGCCAGGTCGTGCCGGAGGTGAGCTTCTTGCGCTCGAGGAGGACGACGTCCGTCCAGCCGCGCTCCGTCAGGTGGAACAGGACGCTCGTGCCGACGATGCCGCCGCCGATGACGACGACGCGCGCCTGGGTCGGGAAGGCGGGGGCTCCGGTTGTCCCGGGGGCGGTGGCGGGCTGCCCGTCGTGCATCGCGTTCGGCTCCTCCTGCGTACCCGGCTCCTGCGGCGAGGCCACCGGAGCGCGGATCATAACACCGCAATATTACAAATAGAAGAGGGGATCTCAGGCGGCCTCGGCCGGCCTGAGCAGCGCCGTCGCGGTGTCCAGGAGCAGGGCCCGGATGCGGTCCGCGTCGATGTCCGGGGCGCCCAGCGAGATGCCCACCGAGGCCCCGTCGCCGATCATGATGAACAGGTTGACGATGTCCTCCGCCGCGAGCACCGGGTGGAAGACGCCCGCCTCGACCCCGGCCTCGATCGCATCGCGGAACGGCGGGCGCCAGGCGTCGTAGAAGCCGTCGAGCTTCGCGCGCAACACGTCGTCGCGGGCCATGGCGCAGAACTCGATCCAGATGCGACTCCGCCACAGCGCAGGCTCCGGCAGCGAGGCGCTCAGCAGCGCGACCATGCGCGACCACGGGTCGCCCTCGTCGGGGACGGCGTCGGTCCAGGTGCGCAGGCGGCGCTCGGCGGACCAGTCGAAGAGGTCCTCGATCAGGCGGTCACGGGTGTCGAAGTAGTGCTGCACCGTGCCGACGGAGACGCCGGCGGCCTCCGCGACGTCCCGCAGACGGCTTCGCTCGACACCGTGGCTGACCAGGAGGGACTCGGCGGCCGACAGGATGCGCTCGCGCTGGGCCGCCCGGAGCACCTCGTCCCGCGGCCGTCCTGCCAACGCGCGTTCCTCCCTCATGTGGCTGTTGCCGCGGGCTGGCGTGTGTCCACGAGCATTCACCATACGGGAGTATGACGTATCGCGACAGAGGAGGCGACCGCTGCCTGATACGCCGACGACCGCCCCAGGGATGGGCGGTCGTCGGCAAGGGGAGGAGAGTTGAGACGGGGATGGCGGCCCGGCGCCCTCAGCGGCCGGGCCGCCATCGATGCCTGGAGGTGGCGGTCAGTTGAGCGGGTCGCCGTCGCCGGCGCTGAAGATGCCGAGCGCCCCGTGACCGACGAGGTTGAACGCGTGGGACACGAACGGGTACATGCCGTCCTCGGCCGCGGTGAACTCGATGATCGCGCCCTGGGCAGGGGAGAGATCCACCGCCTGGGCGCCCCAGCCGCCCGCGTTGCCGCGCCGCAGCTCGATGCCCTCCTTGACGACGTTGTCGAAGATCGTGCCGACGACGTGGTAGGAGCTGTCCATGGACGGCCCGGCGTCGAGCACGAAGACGCGCACGTTCTTGGCGGGCTCGATCTGGATCGGGTTGTCGGCGTACTGGTTGGCGACGCCGTTGAAGACCACGAAGTCGGGCGCGGCAGCCGTCTGGTTGGCCTTGGCGTAGTCGGCCGGCTGGCCCTGGGCGCCGAGGTACCACTCACTCTGGACGAAGGCGAACTCCTGGTCGACAGGGGGCAAGCCACCCTCCGGCTCGACAATGACCATGCCGAACATGCCGTTGGCGATGTGGTGCAGGGCGGGCGCCGTCCCGCAGTGGTACATCCAGACGCCCGCGTAGTCGGCGGTGAAGGTGTAGGTGAACGTCGCGCCGGGCTTGATCTCCACCATCTGGTGGTTCATCGCGGTCTGGCTGGCGTGGAAGTCGATCGAGTGGCTCATCTGGCCGTCGTTGCGGAGGTGGACGTTGACGGTATCGCCGAGCTTCACCCGGATCGCCGGGCCGGGCACGGTGCCGCCAAAGGTCCACGCGTGGACCACGAACCCGTCGGCGACGGTGATGTCCTTCTCGATGATCGGGAAGTCGACGTCGTGGACGGTGCCCGCGAGCAGCTTGGGCGCCTTGGGGTCGTAGACGGTGTACTTGGGGGCGTTCGGGTCGGCGACGGGGCTGGTCGCGGCGGCCGGCGCGGTGCTGGCCGCCGGCTCCTCCATGCCCGGCATGGCGGCACCCGCGACGGTGATTGCGCCGGTCATGCCCGCCTGCTCGTGGCCGGGAATCGAGCAGATGTACGTCAGACCGCCGTCGGGGACGGTGACCTGGCTGGTGGCGGTCTGGCCGGCCTCGGCGACGAGCTGGGTTCCGTCGGCGAAGGTGATGTCGTGGGTCGTGGTCCCCGTGTTGGCGAGGGTGACCTCGTACGTGCCTGCGGCCGGGACGGTGATGGCGGCGGGCGTGAAGCCGAGGTCGAACGACTCGAACGCGATGCTGCCGGTTGTGGCGGTCGTGGCCTCGCCGGCGGTGTTGCCGGGCTGGTCGACGGGCGCCTGGACCGTCGGGGGATTCGGCGTGGACGGGGGCCCGAAGCTCCAGGCGGGGGCGGCGGCGTTGCCGCAAGCGGCGGTCACGAGCGCGAGCAGCACGGCGGCTGCAAGGGGACGACGGCTGTGAACCATGATGTGATCCTTTCGAGCTTCCCGGCCGG
This sequence comes from uncultured Chloroflexia bacterium, assembly GCA_963748625.1. Lineage (GTDB taxonomy): Bacteria > Chloroflexota > Limnocylindria > Limnocylindrales > CSP1-4 > CAIXZV01. The sequence goes on from CAVVJT010000008.1 coordinate 82,939, forward strand.
CTGTCCGGGCGGTCCGTGCCTTCACCGCTGGCGTCCTTGCGCCGGGCGGCTCCCTGAGGCACCGTAACTATCACTAATTTAGTATACGTTTGTGATGATGACAAGTGACCCGAACCAGGCAGGCCGTCCGGCCCCTCGTGGGGCAGGTGGTCCGGAGCCTCCCGCCAGCCCGCAGCCCGTTTCGCAACGGGAGGCGCCCGTGCAGCGACGGGAGCCGCCCGCGCGCGCGCCGCTGGCCGTTCCGCTCCGGACCGTGCCCCTGCCTTCCGGTCCCCAGGGGCCGTATCGCCCCGGCCCGCGCCGCGCCGACGACCGGCGGATCGCGACGGCATCGATCGTCCTCGCGGCCACCTTCCTCGTCTTGGCGGTCGCCTCGATCGTTGCGGCGGCGCTCGGGGCTGCGGTCCTCTCGCCGTGGCTGCCGCTGCATCTCGCGCTGGCCGGCGGCGCGTCCACCGCGATCGCCGGGGTCATGCCGTTCTTCGTCAGCGCCCTGGCGGCGGGCTATCCGGCGGATCGCCGGCTTCGGGCCGGCGCGGTGGCGCTGGTGGCTGTCGGGGCGGGGCTGGTCGCGCTGCGCGGGGTGGTGCTTCCCGCGGCGGGCGGGGAGCTGGTAGCCCTGCTCCCGGCGCTCGGCGGGTCGCTGTACCTGCTGGGGATCGGCGCGACGGCGCTGGCGGTGCGGGACGGTGGGCGCGCCGGCCTGATGATGCGGCGACCGGTGGTCACGTTCGGGTACACGATGGCGCTGCTGAACGTGGCCGTGGGTGCGCTCCTCGCGACGCTCATGGTGGCGGGGTGGGGGCCGGTCCTGGAGCGATGGGTGGTCCTGCGGCCCGCGCACGCCTGGACCAACCTCATCGGGTTCGTGTCGCTGGTGATCGTGGCGACGCTGCTGCACTTCCTGCCGACGGTGCTCGGGACGCGGATCCTGCCGCGCCGCTCGGCGGTGGTGGCCGTGTATGCCGTGGGGCTCGCCGCGCCGGTGGTGGTCGGGGGCCTGCTGCTTGGGGTGGGGGCAGTGGCGGCCGCAGGCGGGCTGCTCGGTGTGGTCGGCGCGATCGCGATGGGCGTGGAGGCGACCTCTGTCGTCCGCGACCGCGGCGCCTGGACGAGCGACGCCGGGTGGCACCGCTTCGCATCGGCCGGCCTGGTGAACGGCGTCGGCTGGTTCGTGGTGGGGACGGCGGTCGCCGCGTGGCTCCTCATCACCGACGGCGCGACGGCCGGCGCCTGGTCGACGGCCCTGGTGGGGGCGCCCCTGGTGCTGGGCTGGGTGGCCCAGGTGCTGATGGCTTCGTGGACGCATCTGCTGCCATCGATCGGCCCGGGCGGCCCCGCCGACCACGCAGTCCAGCGGCGGACATTGGGGCGTGCGTCACGGACGCGGCTGGTGGCGCTCAACGCGGGGGTCGCGCTCGTGGCGGTGGGCTGGCCGCTGGGCGCACCGCCGCTCGCAGGGGCCGGTCTGGCCCTGTTCGCGGCTGGCCTGCTCGGGACGGTCGTCCTCACGGTGCTCGCCCTGCGCGTGCCGAAGCCTGGCAACGAGCGTCCCTGAACTGGCCCCAGGCCGGCCAAGGGGCCCGCCCCGCCCCACTTCGCCTCCTGTCACACGGCGCCGCGACGATCCCCCATCCGCGTTGACACTCCGGGCATCAGCAGTGATGCCGCCCCGATGCCGACACACGCTCCCTCACCGAGACGGTGATGACACTCCGGGCATCGGCGAGTGGGTGGAGCGTTGCCGCCGGGGCCTCCACCGGCCGGCGGCCTCTCCGCCGCCATGCCCGGAGTGTCATATCGAATGTGGGAGTCTGTTCCTGTGGAGTTCGAGGCAGGGCGCCAGCTGCCGGTGGTCAGGCCCGCGGCTGCCGGTGGTCAGGCCCGCGGCTGCCGGTGGTGGCGCGCGGGGCCGCCAGGTCCGCCAGCGATGACGATGCGAGGTGCGCCAGCAGCGCCTCCTGGCCGAAGAAGAACACGTCGTGCACGTCGCAGAACCCGTCGAGCCCGCACGGTGCACCACGCAGGACGCACGCCTGCCGGCGCGAGTCCCCCTCGACCGCCTCGATCACCTCGAGGAGCGAGATCGACGATGACTCCCGCGCGAGCCGGTACCCGCCTGATCGCCCGGGTAGCGCCTCAACGAGCCCCGCCCGCTGGAGATCGGTCAGCACCTGGGGCAGGAACCGCACCGGGATCCCCATTGCGTCCGAGATGCGGCGCGCCGAAAGCAGGCCGGGGCCGCCACGCGCGAGCGCAAGCATGGCCCTCACCGCGTAGTCGCCGCGCTTGGTGAGCTCGAGTCGCATTCGCGCAGTATGCCGGTGCTCGTTGGCGCCCGTCGCCACGACGGGCGGCCGCCTGGTCGGGACACCTGCCGGGGATACCTGCTGGGGACGCCCCGGGGCCGCCCCGGGGCCGCCACGGCCACACCCGGTAGACTCCACGGATGCCCCGCTTCAACTACGGCGGTCAGGCGCTCATCGAGGGCGTCATGATGCGCGGTCGCGACGCCATCGCGGTCGCCCTGCGCCATCCCGACGGCCACATCGTCTTCGAGCACGAGCGTCTCGACGCGGGCGCCGTCCACGGCCACAGGGCAGCCCGCTGGCCGTTCGTTCGTGGCCTGGTGATCCTCTACGAGCAGTTGGTCATCGGCACCCGGTGGCTGATCCGCAGCGCCGGCATCCAGGCCGAGGACGAAGGCGTCGAGATCGGCAAGGGCAGCGTCGCCCTCATGCTCGGCATCACCGCTGTCCTGGGCATCGGGCTCTTCTTCATCCTGCCCCTGCTCGTGGCCACCCTCACCGCGGGCTCCATCGAGAACGACTTCTGGCAGCACTTCGTCGAAGGCCTGACCCGGATCGTGATCTTCATCGGCTACCTGTGGGTCATCGGGCGCACGCCGGACATCCAGCGCGTGTTCATGTACCACGGTGCCGAGCACATGGCGATCCACACGCTCGAGGCCGGCGAGCCGCTCCGCCCGGAGTACGTCCGCACCCACCCCACGGCCCACCAGCGCTGTGGCACCGAGTTCCTGGTGGTCGTGATCCTGCTCTCGATCCTTGCCTTCAGCCTGGTCGGCCGGCAGTCCCCGTTGTTCATGATCGCCAGCCGGATCCTGCTGATCCCGGTCATCGCCAGCATCGGCTACGAGCTCCTCCGCCTGGGCGCCCGCCACCGGTCGAACCCCCTCGTGAAGGTGGTCATGTGGCCGGGGATCCTGGTCCAGAAGATCACCACGAAGCAGCCCACCGACGACATGATCGAAGTCGCGATCGTCTCGCTGGAGGAGGCGATCAAGGCCGACGGTGACCCCGTCCCCGAGGGCGGCATGGACTACGCGCGCAGTGCGATGCCCAAGCCGGGCGAGCTCGCGGCCGCCCGCCAGGCGGGAGATGCCGAGGCCGACACCTCCGCCGAGGCCGACACCTCCGCCGAGGCCGACGGCTGCACCACCAGCCGCCGACACCACCGCCGCCGCGGCCGACGCTGCACCACCAGCCGCCGACACCACCGCTGCCCCCACCGCGCAAGCCGCCATCGATGGCTGACGCCAACCTCGACCCCAAGCTCGAGGCCCTGGCCCGCCAGTACGAGGAGGTCTCCGCGCTCCTCGCCACGCCCGAGGTCCACGCCGACCTGGACAGGCTTCGCACCCTCGGCCGTGAGCTCGCGCGCCTGGAGCCCGTGGTTGCGGCCTGGAAGGAGCTGGGCGAGATCCGCAGTCAGCTCGACGGCGCCCGCCACATGCGCGATTCCGAGCACGACGACGAGCTCAAGGCCATGGCCCGCGACGAGATCGCGGAGCTGGAGGGCCGCGAGGAGCAGCTCCTCGCCGACCTCAAGGTCGCCCTCATCCCGCGCGATCCCAACGACGACCGCAACGTGATCGTGGAGATCCGGGCCGGCGCCGGCGGCGAGGAGGCGGCCCTGTTCGCGGCCGAGCTCCTGCGCATGTACTCCCGCTACGCGCAGGAGCACAAGTTCCAGACCGACATCATGAGCCTCAACGAGACCGGCATCGGCGGCATCAAGGAGGCCATCCTCGAGGTCATCGGGGACGGCGCCTACAGCCGCCTCAAGTTCGAGGGCGGCGTCCACCGCGTCCAGCGCGTCCCGTCCACGGAGTCCAGCGGCCGCATCCACACCTCGACGGCCACGGTGATCGTGATGCCCGAGGCGGACGAGGTCGAGGTCTCCATCGACGAGGAGCGCGACCTCCGCATCGACGTCAAGCGCAGCTCCGGCCCGGGCGGCCAGTCGGTCAACACCACCGACTCCGCCGTGCGGATCACCCACCTGCCGACGGGGCTGGTGGTCGAGATCCAGGACGAGAAGAGCCAGCACAAGAACAAGGCCAAGGCCATGTCCGTGCTGCGCTCGCGCCTGTACGACCTGGAGCTGTCCAAGGCCCGCGAGCGCGACAGCGCCGCCCGCAAACTGATGGTCCAGGCCGGCGACCGCTCCGAGAAGATCCGGACCTACAACTTCCCGGACAACCGGGTCACGGACCACCGGATCGGGGCGACCATCCACAACGTCCCCGGCGTCCTCGAGGGCCAGCTGGACCCGCTCATCGACGCGCTCGTCATGGCCGACCAGGCCGACCGCCTCGCCGCCCTGACGGAGACGGATCCCGCCGCCTCCTGACCCCGAGGACCGCTGATGCCCGTGACCGTCGCCGCGCTCGTCGCCGACGCCACCTCACGCCTCGCGGCATCCGGCTCCTCCTCGCCCCGCCTGGACGCGGAGCTGCTGCTCGGGTTCGCGCTGGGTGTGGACCGCGTGGGGGTGATCGCCCATCCCGAGGCGCCGGTACCCCTGGGCGTCGCTGATGCCTTCGAGGCATACGTCGCGCGCCGGGAGCGCGGCGAGCCCGTCGCCTACATCCGCGGGTTCCGCGAGTTCCATGGCCTCGCGATCAGCACGGATGCCCGTGCCCTCATCCCGCGCCCCGAGACCGAGGAGCTCGTGGACGAGGCCGTCGCCGACATCGCGCGCCGCCTGACCGTCGCCCCGCGGCCGGCCGGGACCCCGCCGCTGCGGGTGGCCGACGTGGGCACCGGGTCGGGGGCGATCGCTGTCGCGCTGGTCGTCGCCCTGCGGCGGCGCCGCATGGACGCGTATGTCGAGGTGACGGCCATGGACATCTCGCCCGACGCGCTGGATCTCGCGAAGGAGAACGCCGTCGGGCACGGGGTTGCAGACCGGATGGCCTTCCGCGCGGGCGACCTGCTGGCTGGCGACCTGCCCGAAGGCGTCGACCTGCCCGAAGGCGTCGACCCCCGGTTCGACGTCGTCTGTGCGAACCTGCCCTACGTGGCGGCCGGGGTGATCGACGGACTCGCGCCGGAGCTGGGATTCGAGCCGCGCGGCGCCCTCGACGGGGGGCCGGACGGCCTCGACGTCATCCGCCGCCTGCTCGACCAATTGCCGCGCGGGCTGGCGGCCGATGGTGTGGCATTCCTCGAGATCGGGTCGGACCAGGGCGAGGCCATCGGCGCGGAGGTGGCGGCCCGCCTGCCGGGCTGGCGGTGCGAGGTCCTCGCCGACCTCGCGGGGCACCCGCGCGTGGCCCGGATCGAGCGCCACGCGCCGGTGTCGCCCGCATGAGCGATCACCGGCCGGCCACCCGACCCGCACCCGAGTTCCCCATCCGGATGCTCGCGCTCGACATCGACGGCACGATCGTGGGCCATGACGTCGCCCTGACCGAGCGGACCATCGCGGCCATCGGGGAGGCCGTCCGGCGCGGCGTGCGGGTGAGCCTCGCGACCGGCCGGACGCCCGGATCCGCGGTGGTCTTCGCGACCCGCCTTGGCCTGGTGGAACCGATCGTCGGCCACCAGGGCGCCGTCATGCGGGCTATGCCGGCGCCGGACGTGCAGGCGGACGTCCAGATGCTCGCGTCGGGCGCCGTCCGCGGCCGGGTCGGCAGGCTCCTGTACCACCGGCCGATGGCCGCCGACACGGTCCGCGAGGCCCTGGCCTGGTGCTGGGCGAACGACCTCCAGCCGCACATCAACCACCTCGAGCGGGTGCTGGTCCAGGACGACGATCCGCACTTCGAGGACTACTCCAACTACTTCGGCAAGCGCGCCGAGACCTACCCGGACCTGATCGCGGCGATCCGCACGCCCCAGTCCAAGGTGATTTCGGTGGGGGAGCCGCCGCGGCCGATGGAGCTCATCGGGGTGGCGCGCCGGCTGTTCGCAGGGCGGGCATGGCCCACCGTGTCGCACCCGCGGTTCCTGGAATTCGTGGCGCCCGGTGTGTCCAAGGGGCACGCGGTCGCGCTGCTGGCGAGGCGCGCGGGCATCCCGATGGGCCAGGTGATGACGATGGGCGACGCGCTCAACGACTACGAGATGATCGTGGCGGCGGGCCACGGGACGGCGATGGCCACGGCACCGGCCGAGGTGCGGTCCGTCGCGCGCTACATCGCGCCGCCGGTCGCGGACGACGGATCCGCAGCCCTGATCGAGGCGCTGGTGCTGGCCTCGCCCGCCGAGGCGCGGCGCAACGCGGCCCGCCTGGAGGAGGAGGCACGGGCCTTGCGCGACGGGCCGGGGGTGGCGGCCCACGACGGGATGCCCCGCGCATGACCGGCTCCCGATCCGCCCGCATCCTCCCCGATGGCGACGCCGCCCGCGCCGAGGCGGTGGAGCTGCTCCGGGCGGGTCGCATCGTCGCCGTCCCCACGGACACGGTCTACGGGATCGCTGCCGACATGGCGCTGCCCGATGCGATCGAGCGCCTGTTCGCCGCCAAGCAGCGGCCTCCCGAGAAAGCCGTCGCCGTTCTCCTGGCCGACATCGACCAGGCGTGGGGGTTGGGCGTTGGCTCACCCGCAGCCCGGGTGCTGGCCGAGCGGTTCTGGCCCGGCGGCCTGACGCTCGTCCTCCCGATCCAGCCCGGCGTGAACCTGCCGCGCGTGCTGGCCGCCGGCACACCGACCATCGGCGTCCGGGTGCCCGACCACCACGCGCCGCGCGCGGTCGCCCGCGTGCTCGGGCCGCTGCCCACCACCTCGGCGAACGTGTCCGGCCTGCCCGACCTGCGTGATGCCCGCGAGATCGCCGAGCGCCTGGGGGACGCGATCGCACTCGTCCTCGACGGCGGACCAATCTCGGGCGGTCCCGCCTCCACGGTGGTGGACTGCACGCTCGAGTGGCCGTCGATCCTGCGCGAGGGCGCCATCCCGGCTGCGGCGATCGTGGAGGCGCTCGAGGTCGAGCGGATCCGGCACGCGATCGAGCTGTAGCGCGTCGCCCTCTACGTCGCGGGGCCGCTGATCACCACCGTCTCGAGCGTGGGCGTCAGGCGCGTTCGCGATCCCGGCAGGGCGGCGCGGTACTCGGCGTTCGTCCGCCAGACGGTCCCGCCCGAAGGGAAGTTCGGGTCGGCGCTGGCGCGCTGCCGGTCCCCGTGGAGGTTGAACGTCCGGATGAGCGCCCGCTGGACCTGTCGCGGGAGCACCGGGAAGAACGGCACGTGATAGTGCGGCTCCAGCCATGCGTAGCGGTAGGGGACGATGAGCGCCCACTGCCGCCCGATCCGCCGGATTGCCGCGGTCGCACGGGCGAAGTCCTCCGGGTCGGTGACGTGCTCCAGCATGCCCACCGAGATCACGAGGTCGAACTCGCCGTCGGCGAAGATGGACAGGTCCGTCGCCGAGCCCCGCCGGTAGGTGAAGCCCGGGTGGTCGTGGCTGACCTTCGACACCGGGAACAAGTCCACCCCGACGATGGTCCAGCTCGACGGCGCGAAGTCGGACACGGAGCGGCCGCTGTGGCCGCAGCCAAGGTCCAGCACCCGCATCCCTTCCCACGTGCGCACCTGGCCGACCAGGAACTGGAACCTGGAGCGCCGGCGCGCCTGGAGGAGACGCCGCATCGGCCACGAGCGGTTGTCGTTCGGCATGGCTCCACCCCTTGCGATGTGCCCACCCGGAGACGGCGGCGTACCCCGTCCCGTGACGCCGGCCGCGGCGGGGTGCCCATCCCGCGGTCGTCGGAGCACAGGGGTCCGCATGTGTGACCCTACCCCTTCCGGGCATGGGAGAATGGGAGCCGACGTTTCCGCGCCAGTCACCCCGAGGAGGCTCCGCCGTGTCCCACGCCGCCCCGTCCACCGCATGGGCGTCCATCGCCGAGGTGGATCCTGACCTGTGGGCTGCGATGGAGGCCGAGCGCCATCGCCAGGCGGACAAGATCGAGCTCATCGCGAGCGAGAACTACACCTATGCCGCCGTCAACGAGGCGCAGGGCAGCTGGCTGACGAACAAGTACGCCGAGGGCCTGCCCGGCAAGCGCTACTACGGCGGCTGCGAGCACGTGGACGTGGTGGAGGACCTGACCCGCCAGCGCGCCCTCGCCCTCTTCCCCGGCGCAGATCACGTCAACGTCCAGCCCCACTCGGGTGCCCAGGCCAACATGGCGGCCTACTTTGCGGTGCTCAAGCCGGGCGACCGGATCCTGGGCATGAACCTTGCCCACGGCGGCCACCTCACCCACGGCTCCCCGGTGAACTTCTCGGGCAAGCTGTACGAGGTCCACGCGTACGGCGTCGACCGCGTGACGGAGCAGATCGACTACGACGTCATCGCCGCCCAGGCCGAGGCCGTGCGACCCAAGGTCTTGGTCGCGGGCGCGTCCGCCTATCCCCGCACCTGGGACTTCGAGCGGCTCGGCGCCATCGCCCATGGGGTCGGCGCGCTGCTCTTCGTGGACATGGCCCACGTGGCCGGTCTCGTCGCGGCGGGCCTTCACCCGAGCCCGTTCCCGCACGCGGATCTCGTGACCACCACCACGCACAAGACCCTGCGCGGCCCGAGGGGCGGCCTCCTGTTCGCCCGCGCCGATCTGCCGGAAGGCGTGGATCGCGCGGACTTCCCGGCGCTGGGCAAGAACACGCTTGCCGCCGCCATCGACAAGTCCGTCTTCCCGGGCGTCCAGGGTGGTCCGCTCATGCACGTCATCGCCGCCAAGGGCGTGGCGCTCCACCTGGCCCAGACCGATGGCTTCCGTGAGGACCAGGCCCGCACCGTGGAGAACGCCCGCGTGCTCGCCGAGACCCTCGCGTCAGCCGGTGCCCGCCTGGTGTCCGGCGGCACGGACAACCACCTCGCCCTGGTGGACGTCACCCCGATGGGCGTCACCGGCCGCGAGGCCGAGGTGCTGCTCGACGACGTCGGGATCACCGTGAACAAGAACGCGATCCCCTTCGACCAGAACCCGCCGAACATCGCGTCGGGGATCCGGATCGGCACACCGGCGACCACCACCCGCGGCATGGGTCCTGACGAGATGCGCCTGATCGGCGCCTGGATCGTGGAGGCCCTGCGCGAGCGCGAGTCGGCGGCGGTCCACGAGCGCATCCGGGGCGAGATCCGCGACCTCGTCGCGCAGTTCCCGGTCCCCGGCCTCCCGCGCGACCGCGCGTAGCGCGCCCGCGAGCATGACGCAGGGGCGAGTGGGCCGATGAAGCTGATCCCCAGCTTCAGCGACGCGCTCCCGTTCTTCGTCGCGGCCTTCGTGGCGGCGGCGCTGCTCGCGCTGCTCCTCACCCCGCTCGTGCGGCGGGTGGCGATCCGCCTGGGCAACATCGACCAGCCCGACCACCGCCGCGTCAACGCCCAGCCCATCCCGCGTGGCGGGGGTGTCGCCGTGGCCGTCGCGTTCCTGGCGGTGACCCTGGGCGGCATGGCCCTCAACACCCAGACCGGCGTTATCGCGATCCCGCGGACCCTTGGTCCCGAGGAGCTCGTCGCCCTGTTCGCGGGCGGTGCCCTGGCCACGGTGCTGGGGGTGCTCGACGACACCTGGCAGCTGCGCGCACGCTGGCAGTTCGGCGGCCAGCTCGCGCTCGCACTGCTCGCGGTGGCCGCCGGCATCACGGTCACGTACATCAACAACCCGCTCGGGCCGGGCAGCATCAACCTGTCGGGGATCTTCGCCGTGGGGTTCACGGTGCTGTGGATCGTGGGGATGATCAACAGCATCAACTTCATCGACGGCCTTGACGGGCTCTCGTCGGGCATCGCCCTGATCGCGGCCATGACGCTGGGGCTGATCTCGCTCACGACGGCCGTGGCCCAGCCGTTCATCGGGATCCTGTGCTTTGCGCTCGCGGGGTCGCTGCTGGGCTTCCTGCGCTGGAACTTCCACCCGGCCTCGATCTTCATCGGGACGAGCGGGGTGATGTTCGTGGGCTACACGCTCGCGATCCTCTCGATCCTGGGCACCGCCAAGGTGGCCGTCGCGCTCCTCGTGCTGGGCGTGCCCATCATCGACACCTTCTGGATCATCGTCCGGCGGCTTGCGACGGGCCACTCGCCGTTCACCCCGGACCGCGGCCACATCCACCATCGGCTGCTGGGTCTCGGCCTCTCGCACAGTCAGACGGTGCTGGTCATCTACGCCCTGTGCATTGGCCTCGCGGCGCTGACCTTCGTACTCTCGGGCACGGGCCAGCTCTACGCGTTCATGGGTCTTGGGGTCCTGTTCGGCCTGGTCCTGTTCGTGGCAACGCGCGGCGAGACGGGCGATGCGCTGGAAGCCGAGACGTACGACGGCCAAGAGTCGGGCGACACCAAGGCCGATGCCGACCGCCCGGCCGAAGGCGACACCAGGCCGATGCCGACCGCCCGGCCGAAGGCGACACCACGGCCGATGCCGACCGCCCGGCCGAAGGCGACACCACCGCCGATGCCGACACCGCGACCCCTGGAGATGACCCGGCCCGCTGACGACCTGCCACCGGGAACTGGGGCGCCTGAGGGTGCGGTGTTAGCATCCCGCTCGCCGGCATCAATGCCGGTGGCCTGAGGTTCCATGCAGCCGTTCATCATCGCCGCTCTCGTCATCCTGGCCATCGTCGCGGCTGGGACGCTGGTGGTGCTCACGCGCCACCGGCACCGGGGCGAGGACGCCGCGGCCAAGGAGCTGGCGCTCCTCCAGATGACCCAGGACGAGATCGCCTACCGGATCGGCATCTCCGACCGCCCGATGCAGACGGGCCTGATCGCCGCCGTGTCCGAGACCGCCGTGTCCGAGACCGCCGCACTCGCCCAGACTGACCAGCTGATCGCGGACGCGGAGGAGCAGGGGATCGAGCCACAGCCGGTCGCCGTGGCGGTCTCCGCAGTCGGGGTCACCTCGGCCGGTGCCGCCCGAGAGGTGGCGGATTCGCGTCGGTACCGCCTCTGGCGGGACTCCGCGGCCGTCCTGCTCACGGTCAGCCTGCTGCTTCTCGCGGTGACGACGTTCGCGCCCGGGCTCCTGGGCGGGACGACCGCCACGCCCGAGCCGTCCGCGATCGCCGTGGTGGAGACGCCGGAGCCGACGGACGAGCCGACCCCGACCCCGTCACCGACCCCGTCGCCTTCGCCCAGTCCGACGCCGAGTCCGTCCCCGAGCCCTTCGCCGTCACCGACCCCGTCACCAACGCCCAGTCCCTCGCCGTCCCCGACGGCCGCGCCCACGCCCAAGCCGACGCCCAGGCGCACCCCTCGCCCGACCCCGCGCCCGACGCCCAGACCCACCCCGAAACCCACACCCAAGCCGACGCCCAAGCCGACGCCCAAGCCCACGCCGAAGCCAGTGGCGAAGCTCAGCCTGGGGATCTCCTGCGTCAACTCCACGACGGTGCGGTACACGGCAGCCACGAGCGGGGTCTCGGTGAAGCGCTACGAATGGTTCTTCGACTTCACGGGCAACCCGGGGACGAAGTCGGTGACATGGGACTTCGGTGGCCCGACGGATGCCGGCAGCATTGTCGTCGTCAAGGTCTACTTCACGAATGGCGCTGTGAGGTCGGAGAGCGGGGCGACGCCTTCCTGCAATTGACGCATGCCATCGCGGCCCTGCCGCATAGGTGCAGCGAGCGGGCCCTCGATACGCACACCCGTCCAGTAGCGCGTAATGGCCGTGTGGGCGAACATGGGGACCTCGGTCGACCTCGGGAGGATTCCACGCGTGCTCCGGCGCCTGCTCACCGCATCGTTCATCACCTTGCTGATCGCCGGGGCGCTGCCCGCCGGCGTCCTTGCCGTCGCCCCGGTCGCGACGCCGCAGTCGGTGACCACCGATGAGGACACCGGCGTGGCGATCACCCTCGCCGGTACCGACGCTGAGCTTGACCCCCTGACGTTCGACGTCGTCGCGGGACCTGCCCACGGTTCCCTAACCGGCACCGCGCCCGACCTCACCTACACGCCTGCCACCAACTTCAACGGGCCTGACAGCTTCACGTTCACGGCCAACGACGGGACGGAAGACTCGGGCCCGGCCACCGTCGACATCACCGTGAACCCGGTCAACGATCCGCCCGTCGCCGTGGACGATCCGGGGACGGCGTGCGGGCCCCTGAGCAGCTTCGGTGGATCCTTCCCGATCCCGGAAGACTGGAGCGGCGGCTCCGTCGGGTATGAAGGCTGGTTCGCCCTCGTCGGCAGCTGTGCTCCGATGCGCAATGACACCGATCCTGATGGCGACGAGCTGACCTTCGAGCTTGTCGGCGACCCGGCTCATGGTGACGCCACCTTCCTGCCCGACGGCTTCCTCGCCTACGATCCGGCCCCTGACTACAGCACGCCTGGCGGCGATCAGCCCGGTGGCACATGGGTCTCCGACACCATCCACTACCGCGTGTTCGACGGGAACCTCTACTCCGACACCGCGAGCTACCGGCTCTGGGTCTCTCCCGTCAACGACGCTCCGAGCTTCACGGCCGGACCGGATGTGACCGTGAACGAGGACTCGGGCGCGTACGTTGGAGCGTGGGCGAGCGACATCGATCCAGGCCCCAACGATGGCTACCAGACGGTCGATTTCGTCATCGACGCCGTCTCCAACCCCTCCCTGTTCGCGTCGGCGCCCTCGATCTCCTCCACCGGCGTCCTCTCCTTCAAGCCCGCTCTGGACCTGTACGGCCTGTCAACGGTCACGGTCCATGCGCAGGACGACGGAGGTTTGGAAGACTACGGCGTGGCTAGCGTGAGCCCGGACGACACGTCGGACTCCGTCGTCTTCACCATCTCGGTCACGCCGATCAACGATGCGCCGGCACCCGCGGACACCTCGTCCACGATGCCGTGGGGCTTCACGTCGTTGATCAGCCTCTCCGCCTCCGACGCCGAAGGCGACGCCACCACCGCCTTTGCCCTGGTCACCACTCCCGAGCACGGCGACGTGACCATCGATCCCGCCCCGTTCGACTGCGACGGCCAGATGCCCAACGTGTGCACAGGGCCCGCCCTCTACACGCCGGACCTGGGGTACACCGGACCGGACAGCTTCACCTACACCGCGACTGACGGCACCGACACGTCCGCGCCCGCCACGGTCAGCATCACCGTGACCGACAACGCGGCCCCTGTCTGCGATGACGCATCCAGCACCGGCCCCGAGGAAGCCGCGCAAGGCGGCAACCTCACGTGCTCGGACGCCGAGAACGAGGAGCTCACGTACAGCCCGGTCACCGGGGCGTCGAACGGCGCGGCGATCGTCGCGCCGGACGGCTCCTGGGGCTACCAGCCGAACGCCAACTTCTCCGGCACCGACTCATTCACCTTCCAGGCGACCGATGCCAACGGCGTGTCGAACACGGCGACCATGTCGATCACGGTCAATGGGGTGAACGATGTCCCGGTCTGCACCGGGTTCGCACCGGCCGCCGTCGCCGAGGACACCCAGCAGTCCGGCACGATCACGACCTGCGCGGACGTCGAGACCGGCACCCTCACGTACTCGAAGGTCGGCGACCCGCTCCACGGCTCGGCCGCGGTCAACGCCGACGGCTCCTGGACCTACACGCCGGCCGCCAACTACAACGGCACCGACTCTCTCACCTTCAGGGCGTCGGATGGCACGGCCTTCTCCGGTACGGCAACGATCTCCATCACCGTCACGCCGGTGAACGACGCACCGGTCGCGACCGCGGCAGCGGTCACCACGAGCGAGGACACGTCAAAGGCGATCACCCTCGCCGGCTCGGATGTGGAGTCCTCCCCGCTCACCTACAGCGTCGTCACGTGGCCGACGCACGGCACCCTCAGCGGGATCGCGCCCAACCTCACCTACACCCCCGCGGCGAACTACCACGGTCCCGACAGCTTCACGTTCAAGGTCAACGACGGGGCGCTCGACTCCGCTCCCGCCACCGTGTCCCTCACCGTCACTCCGGTCAACGACGCACCGGTCTGCACCGGCGCCACCGGGACTGGGGCCGAGGACACGCTGCAATCCGGAACCCTGGGCCCCTGCAGCGATGTCGACGGCAACACGCTGGCCTACAGCCGGGTCGCCAATGCCGCGCACGGTAGCGCGACGGTGGCGGCGAACGGTGATTGGACCTACACCCCCGTAGCGAACTACACCGGCTTGGACAGCTTCGCGTTCCGCGCCACCGACGGCATCCTCAACTCGGCCAGTACCACCGTGTCGATCACGGTCACGCCCGTCAACGACGCGCCGGTCGCGACCGCGGCCGCGGTCACCACGGCCGAGGACACGTCGAAGGCGATCACCCTCGCCGGCTCGGATGTGGAGTCCTCCCCGCTCACCTTCACGGTCGTGACGCTGCCCGCCGCACGGCACCCTGAGCGGGATCGCGCCCAACCTCACCTACACGCCGGCGGCGAACTACCACGGTCCCGACAGCATCACGTTCAAGGTCAACGACGGGGCGCTCGACTCCGCTCCCGCCACCGTGTCCATCACGGTCACGTCCGTCAACGACGCGCCCGACGCCCGTTCGGAGGCCTCCGGGTTCGGCGGATTCCCGTACGTGGCCGCCACGACAGCCACCACGCTCAACGTCCTCGCCAACGACACATCGGGGCCCAAGGTCGACGGTGAAACCTCAGAGCCAGCCGATCCGATCACGATCACCGCGGTGACCGGCGCGGGCCGCGGGACGGTGTCGATCCTGCCTGGCGGCACAGCGCTCGCCTACGACCCCCGCGGCTGCCTGACCGGCGACGACGTGTTCACGTACACGGTGACCGACGGCCAAGGCCTGACGGACACGGCGACGGTGGCGATCACGGTGGTCCGCCCGGGCAGTGGCGGTCTCGGCAACGCCCCGATCACCGACGTGCCGTCAGTCGGGCTGCGGTCGGGCGCCAGCATCGGGCGCACGGTCCCGGTGCGCGTCAGCTGGTGCGGCGTGGTGAAGAGCACCTCGAAGGTCAAGAGCTACCGCGTGGAGCAGAGCGCCAGCGCCGGTGCCTCGTGGCCGACGCTGGTCACGAGGTCGACCACCGCCACCTCCAGCAGCCGGTCCATCGGCACAACGGGAACCTATGCGTGGCGTGTCAGGACCACCGACACCTCGTCCCGCACCGGCGCCTACCGCGCCTCCGCAACGGCGAAAGCCGCGATCCGCCAGGAGACCGCGGCCGCGTCCGTCGTCTACGCGGGCGCATGGAGGACCTCATCCGCAAGCAAGGCGTCCGGTGGGACGATGCGCTCAGCGACCTCGACATCGTCCTCGGTGACGATGACAGTCGCGGCGGGCACCCGGCAGGTGGGCATCGTCGCACCGAAGGGTTCCGGGTACGGCAGCTTCAAGGTCTGGGTGGACGGGGTGTACGCGGGCTCGTTCAGTGAGCGCGCGTCCTCGGCGTCGTACAGGCGGATCCTGTTCGTGCGATCGGTCAATCCGGGAACGGCCCACACGATCGTCCTCAAGCCGGCCGGCAACGGGCGGGTGTACCTCGACGCGCTCGTCACTCTCCAGTAGCTCGTCGGCAGGAGGGGACGGTCGCGGATCAGGGTACCCGCGCGGCCCCGCGCCGCTGGCCCCCGTCGTTGGCCCTCGCCCATGCCGGTGCGCGCCGGGCGCGCCTACGGGAGCGTGACCCGTCATTCCTGCGCGCCCAGCGCGCAGCTCCGCGCCTCCCAGACCCGGGGAGCGTCGATTCGCACGCCAGGCGCGCAGGAATTGCAGGGCACCCGCCCGTACGCACGCTGGCCGCGCATCCGGGCCGTGGCCGCGCATCCCCGGGCGGGAGCCGGGAGCCGGGGCGGGAGCCGGGAGCCGGAGCCGAGCATCCCCGGGCCGGGGGCCGGAGTCGGGAGCCGGAGTCGGGCCAGCACCGACGCTTGGCGGCCGGCGAAGGTTGCGGGACAGGGGTCGACCCTGTTTCGGATCGCCTGTGCCCTCTGGTATAGTTCCCGCGCGGTGAACGGTCGCGCATGAACACCGATTTCGGAGGCATGCTTGCCCTCTTCTCCGAGATCGGCCTGGTCCTCCTTGTGACGACCCTCGCCGGAGTTGCGGCGGGCTACTGGGCGGACCAGCAGCTCGGGACGGGTTGGGTCTTCGTCCTCATCGGCTTCCTGGCCGGTGCAGGTCTCGGGGCCTTCACGATCCACCGCCTGGTGACACGGTTCCTGAAGCGGTTCGACTGACCGGCCACGGAACGGGCACGGATGGGCATGCGTGGCCGCTGGCCGCGCTGCTGCTTGGAGGAACCTGAGGCGCATGACCAGGACGGAGGGAGAGGCCGGATGAAGCGCTGGCATCGCGTCGTGCTCGTCATCCTCGCCATCCTCGCGATCGACGTCATCGCCTACATCGTGTTCCCGCCCTTCGACCCGATCAACACCGACGCGGTCGAGTGCGTCTACCCGGTCTGCTTCATCAACGGCAACCTCGAGCTGCCGGCTCCCCACGTGGTCTTCCCACCGGGCCACCACAGCCCGCCGGGCCTCGTGGTGTTCGACGTCAGCATCTCGTCCACGCTCCTCACCCTGTGGATCGTGGCCGTCGTCGTGATCGTCGCGTTCTGGCTCTCGGCGCGGAAGGCCAGGATGATCCCCAGCAGGCGCCAGAACATCGTCGAGTGGATCTTCGAGTCCGTCGCGAACTTCGGCATGTCGATCGGCGGCCCGGGCGCCAAGCCCTACATCCCGCTGTTCGTCGCGTTCTTCCTGCTGATCCTGTTCAGCAACTGGTCGGGCCTGATCCCGGGTGTCGGCCGCGTGATCTGGTTCCGCGCCCCCACCTCGGACGTCAACGTCACCATCGGCCTCGCCCTCGTCGCCTTCGTCTTCTTCCAGGTCCAGGGCTTCAAGCACCTGGGCTTCGGGTACCTCGGCAAGTTCTTCCCGCTGTACGAGTTCAAGAAGGGCATCGGCGCGGGCCTGATCGCCATGTTCGTGGGCATCGTCGAGCTCCTGCTGGAGTTCGTGAAGCCGGTCACGCTGTCAATGCGACTCTTCGGCAACATCTACGGCGGCGAGGTGGCGCTGGGCGTCCTGACCGCGCTCACCGTTGCCCTCATCCCCCTCGCGATGTACGCCCTCGAGGTCATGCTGAACCTCGTCCAGGCGCTCATCTTCAGCACGCTCACGCTCATGTTCACCCTGGCGGCGATCGAGCATCACTCCGATGACGCGCACGAGAGCCACGGGGAGCCCACGGAGCCCGTCGCCTGGCCGGTCGATCCGGACCAGGTCGTCGGCGCGGCTCACTGATCAACTTCGGCACCTGAACCCGGCCAACCCCCGGGTCGCATGGAGGGTTTCTCGCAATGGACCTCGGACCTCTCGGCGCCGGCATCGCCGCTCTTGGCGTTCTTGGCCCCGGCATCGGCATCGGCATCCTCGCCGGCATGTCGAGCAGCGCGATCGGGCGCAACCCTGACGCTGCCGGCCAGATCCGCGGCCTGGCGATCATCCTCGCGGCGTTCGCCGAGGGCCTTGGCGTGCTCGCGATCGTCGTCGGCCTCCTCGCGATCTTCGCGGCGTAGTCCAGGCCGTGGACATCCTCACCCTGGTCCGGGACGGCGTCCGACAGGTCGTCGTGCTCGCAGCTGAGGAGGGCGGCGAGGCGGCCGCGGAGCCGTTCCAGATCAACGTGTTCTGGATCATCGTCGCGGCGACGACGTTCATCCTGTTCTTCGTCCTGATCCGTGAGTTCGCCCTCGCTGGTCTGCAGAAGACCCTTGACGAGCGCGCAGAGCGCATCGAGCAGGGCCTCAAGGACGCGGAGCAGGCCCGTCGTGACCGCGAGTCGGCCGAGCAGGAGCGGCTTGTCGCCCTGCAGGAGGCCCGCCGGGAGGCGAACGAGATCATCAACCGCGCCCAGAAGGTCGCTGCCGACGCACGCGAGCTCGATATGGCGGCAACCCGCGAGGAGCTTGCCCGCCTGAAGGAGCGCGCGTCCGCGGAGATCGAGGCCGAGAAGCAGCGGGCGATCGCGGAGCTGCGAGGCGAGGTCACCGACCTTGCCCTCAAGGCCGCCGGTCGCGTGGTCGGTGAGGAGATGACCTCCGACCGCCAGCGCAAGCTGGTCGCCGACTTCCTGGCCGAAACCGCGGCCAGCTCGAGGAACTGATGAGCAGGCCCGTTGCCGCCACCCGGCGCTACGCGGAGGCCGCCTTCCAGGTGGCCCTCGCGGAGAGCTCGCTCGACCGCTGGCAGGCGGATCTCGCCACAGCGGCCGACATGCTCGCGCGCCCCGAGGTCGAGCAGGCCGTCACCAGCCCCGCCATTCCCCTCGTCCAGCGCCAGGCCGTGGTGTCCGCGCTCCTGGAGAGCCGGATCTCCCCCGCGGCGCTGCGGCTCGTCAACCTTCTTGTCAGCCGCGGGCGGGGCGATGCGCTCCCCGGCGTCAGCGAGGAGTACAACCGCCAGCTCAACGCCCACCGCGGTGTGGTGGAGGCCACGGTCACCAGTGCCGTGCCGCTCACCGCGGACGAGACCGCCGCGATCCGGAGCCGGGTCGAGGCGATGGCCGGGGCAAAGATCGACCTCACGCAAGCGGTCGATCCCAGCCTGATCGGCGGCCTGACCATCCAGGTCCGCGACCGGCTCCTCGACGCCTCGATCCGTGGCCGCCTGGAGCGGCTGCGGGACCAGCTCAACAGCGGGGGACGCCTCCGCTAGCCCCCGCCACGCGTCGGCTCCAGCCGGCGCGAATGGGAGCCTGCGAACGTCCGATCGCCCGAACGGAGACGCCATGGCCATCCGGTCAGACGAGATCATCAGCATCATCAAGAGCCAGATCGAGGACTTCGACGGCGCCACCGAGACCCGGAGTGTCGGGACGGTCGTCGAGGTCGGTGACGGCATCGCCCAGATCTACGGCCTGGACGCGGCCCTGTCGTCCGAGCTGCTCGAGTTCCCCGGCGGGGTGATGGGCATGGCCCTCAACCTTGCGGAGGAGACGGTCGGCGCGGTCATCCTGGGTGACGCGACCCACATCAAGGAAGGCGACCGCGTCCGGACCACGGGCCGCGTCGTCGAGGTCCCCGTCGGCGAGGCCCTGCTGGGCCGCGTCGTGGATCCGCTCGGCCGCCCGCTTGACGGCAAGGGCGAGATCAAGGCGACCCGCACCCGCCCGGTGGAGCGCATCGCGCCCGGCGTCATCACGCGCAAGTCGGTCGACACGCCGGTGCAGACCGGCCTCAAGGCCGTCGACGCGCTGATCCCGATCGGCCGCGGCCAGCGCGAGCTCATCATCGGCGACCGCCAGACCGGCAAGACCGCCGTGGCGCTCGACACGATCATCAACCAGAAGGGCGGCGACCTCGTCTGCATCTACGTGGCCATCGGCCAGAAGATGTCGACCGTCGCCCAGACCGTCGCGACGCTCGAGAAGTACGGCGCGATGGAGCACACCATCGTGGTCGTGGCAGGTGCCGAGGACCCGGCTCCGCTCCAGTACCTCGCCCCGTACTCCGGCGTGGCGATGGGCGAGGAGGTCATGGAGGCCGGCGTCGAGATCGGCGGCCGGCTCATCAAGGACGCGCTGTGCGTCTACGACGACCTCAGCAAGCACGCCTGGGCGTATCGCGAGATGGCCCTGCTCCTCCGCCGGCCGCCCGGCCGCGAGGCGTACCCCGGCGACGTCTTCTACCTCCACAGCCGCCTCCTCGAGCGGGCCGCGCGCCTGTCCGACGAGAACGGCGGTGGCTCGCTCACCGCGCTGCCCATCATCGAGACGCAGGCGAACGATGTGTCCGCCTACATCCCGACGAACGTGATCTCGATCACGGACGGCCAGATCTTCCTCGAGACCGACCTGTTCAACGCCGGCCAGCGGCCCGCCATGAACATCGGCATCTCGGTCTCGCGCGTGGGTTCCGCGGCGCAGACCAAGGCGATGAAGAAGGTCGCAGGCCCGCTCAAGCTGGACCTCGCGCAGTACCGCGCCCTTGCGGCCTTCGCGCAGTTCGCAAGCGACCTGGACAAGGCCACGCGCGACCAGCTCAACCGCGGCGAGAAACTCTCCGAGATCATCAAGCAGCCGCAGTACCAGCCGCTCCCGGTCGAGAAGCAGGTCGCGATCCTCGTGGCCGCCACCACTGGCAAGCTCGACGACATCCCCACCCCCAAGGTGAAGGAGTTCGAGATCGGCCTGTACCGCTTCCTCGAGACCGAGCGGCCGGCGATCCTCACGGACCTCGCCGCGTCGAAGGCACTGTCCGACGACATCTCGGCAGCCCTCAACGAGGCCATCGACGCCTTCCGCCTGTCGTTCATGGCGTAAGGCGGAGGACAGGACGTGCCCAGCCAGCGTGAGATCCGCCGCCGCATCGGGTCGGCGAAGAACATCAAGCAGATCACCCGGGCGATGCAGTTCGTCGCGGCCTCCAAGCTGCGCCGGGCCCAGGAGTCAACGCTGGCCGCCCGTCCGTACCGCGAGAAGCTCGACGAGGTCATCGCCGACCTCGCCGCCGTGCTCGACGCTGCCGACCACCCGCTCCTCGCGGCCCGGGACCTCGAGCACGAGCACAACCGCCTGATCGTCATCATGACGTCGGACCGGGGCCTCGCGGGCGCCCTCAACACCAACACCGTCCGCTTCGCGGCCCGTGAGATCACGGAACATCCCGGCGATCTCAAGGTGGTCCCCATCGGCCGCAAGGGGCGCGACGCGATGCGCCGCGCCGGCGTCCCGATGGCCGCGTTCTTCGAGGGCTTCGGCGAGCGTCCCTCGTTCGCCGACGTCCTGCCCATCGCGCGCCTGGTCGCGGACGACTTCGTCGCCGGCGTCTACGACCGCGTGGACGTCATCTATCCCCGGTTCGTGTCCACGCTCGTCCAGAAGCCGGTCATGGAGCAGCTGCTCCCGATCGTGCCCGCGGCCGACGTGGAGGGCATCCCGGGCCACCAGTTCCTGTTCGAGCCCAACCCCGGCGCCTTCCTCGAGGCCCTCGTTCCGCGCTACGTGGCCACCCGCCTGTACGCGAGCGTCCTCGAGACCACGGCGAGCTTCTTCTCGAGCCAGATGGTCGCGATGAAGAACGCCACGGAGAACGCCGAGGAGCTCATCGACGATCTCACCCTTTCGTACAACAAGGTCCGTCAGGCCAACATCACTCGCGAGATGGTCGAAATCGCGAGCGGCGCCCAGGCTCGGTAGCCGGCGCAGTCGAGGAGGCAATCCCCAACATGGCGACCGCCGCCCCTTCCGCGATCGGCCGGGTCATCCAGATCACCGGACCGGTCGTCGACATCGAGTTCCCTGCCGGGCAGCTGCCCAGCATCTACAACGCGGTTGAGATCATCCGCGAGGGCCAGATCCCGCTGACGTGCGAGGTGCAGCAGCACCTCGGCAACAACTGGGTCCGCGCCGTCGCCATGACCACCACCGACGGCCTGGCCCGCGGCACCGGCGTCCGTGACACGGGCGCTCCGATCTCCGTCCCCGTGGGCGAGGTCACCCTGGGCCGCGTGTTCGACGTGCTCGGCAACGCGATCGACGGCAAGGGGCCGGTCGACCGCACCAATGTCCTGCCGATCCACCGCGAGCCCCCGCCGTTCGAGGACCAGACCACCGAGATCGAGGTCTTCGAGACCGGCCTCAAGGTCATCGACCTCGTGTGCCCCTTCCGCAAGGGCGGCAAGGTCGGCATCTTCGGCGGCGCCGGCGTCGGCAAGACCGTCATCATCCAGGAGCTCATCAACAACGTCGCGAAGGAGCACGCCGGTGTGTCCGTCTTCGCGGGCGTGGGCGAGCGCTCCCGTGAGGGCAACGACCTCATCCACGAGATGACGGAGTCGGGCGTCATCAAGAGCACGGCCTTCGTGTTCGGCCAGATGAACGAGCCGCCCGGTGCCCGCCAGCGTGTCGGCCTGACCGGCCTGACCATGGCGGAGTACTTCCGCGACGTGGAGGGCCGCGACGTCCTCCTCTTCATCGACAACATCTTCCGCTTCACCCAGGCAGGCTCCGAGGTCTCGGCGCTCCTTGGCCGCATGCCGTCGGCCGTGGGCTACCAGCCGAACCTCGCGACCGAGATGGCCGCGCTCCAGGAGCGCATCACCTCGACCAAGAAGGGCTCGATCACCTCGCTCCAGGCGGTCTACGTCCCCGCGGACGACTACACCGACCCGGCGCCGGCGACCACCTTCGCCCACCTGGACTCCACGATCCGCCTCGAGCGCGCCATCGCCGAGCTGGGCATCTACCCGGCCGTCGATCCGCTGACCTCGACGTCCCGCGTCCTCGACCCGCTCGTCGTGGGCAACGAGCACTACGACGTCGCCCAGGAGGTCAAGCGCGTCCTGCAGCGCTTCCGCGACCTGCAGGACATCATCGCGATCCTCGGCATCGACGAGCTCTCGGAGGAGGACAAGGCCACGGTCGCCCGTGCCCGCCGCCTCCAGCGCTTCATGTCCCAGCCGTTCACCGTGGCCGAGGTCTTCACGGGCCGTGCCGGCAAGTACGTGCCGATCCGCGACACCGTCGCCTCGTTCAAGGAGATCCTCGAGGGCAAGGCCGACACCCTGCCCGAGCAGGCCTTCTTCCTCGCGGGCACCCTGGACGACGTTCGCGAGAACGCGGCCAAGCTCAACGCGTAGCAATGACCGCTCTCGCCCGCGTGTCGTCAACCGGCCGAGCCTTCGGCATGCCGGTTGCCGGCCACGTGGGCTACGCGGTCTCCCTCTCTACCACCGAGCTCCGCGCAGGCGCAGCGCGCATTGAGCGCACCTGCTCGGTCACCGGGAATCACAACGCAGGCGGCGCAGGCCGAGCGTGCGAAGGCGGCCTAGGCGAAGCCTCCAGCCGCCCTGAGCGCGTTCGGCCGAGAGCCGCCGTGACTGGGAGCCACTGATGCCGATGCAGCTGGAGATCGTGACGCCGGAGCGCCGCGTCTACGCGGACGAGGTCGACATGGTCCTCGTCCCGGGCATCGAGGGCGAGATGGGCATCCTGCCCCACCACACCCCGCTCGTGTCCCTGCTAGGCATGGGCGAGCTCAAGATCCGCAAGGGCGGCGACGAGGAGAGCTTCGCCATCGTGGGCGGGTTCCTCCAGGTTGGCCCTGACAAGGTCGTCGTGATGGCGGAGACCGCCGACATGGCGTCCGAGATCGACCTCGAGAAGGCCCAGGAGGCCCGCCGCGAGGCGGAGCGCGCCCTGGAGTCCGGGTACCACGAGGGGGCGGACCTCGCCGCCGCTCGAGCCCAGCTCCAGCAGGCCCTGTTGCGCATCCAGGTCGCCGAGCGCCGCCACCGGGAGGGCCCTCGCTCGCGGGGGTAGACACCCATGGCTGACGCCCGGCCGTTCCACTGGGAGTTCGTCCCGGAGGCACCGCCCCCGGAGGCGTTCCGCATCGAGGGCGGCCGGCCGCTCCGCGGGACGGTCCAGGTCTCCGGTGCCAAGAACGCGGCCCTCAAGCTGCTTGCCGCCGCCGTCCTCACGGGCGAGCGCTGCCGCTTCGAGAACGTCCCCGAGATCGAGGACGTCCGCGTCCTGTGCGACGTCCTCACCGACCTCGGCGTTGTGGTGGACCATCCCGGGCACGGCGTCTACGAGATCGCCGCGGGTGACGTGGACTGGCTGTTCATCCCGCTCGAGGCCGCCGCCAAGATGCGCGCCTCGTTCATCCTGCTGGGCCCGCTCCTGGCCCGCTTCGGCCACGTGATCATCAGCAACCCGGGCGGCGACCGGATCGGGCGGCGGCCGGTGAACCTCCACGTGGACGCCATGCGGGCGCTGGGCGCGGATGTCGAGTACCGCAACGGCTACTACTACGCGAAGGCGCCCGGCCGGCTGCGCGGCGGCGAGGTGACCTTCCCGTTCGTGACCGTGATGGGCACGGAGAACGCGATGCTCGCGGCCACCCTCGCCGACGGGCACACGGTCATCCGCCCGGCCGCCCAGGAGCCGGAGGTGGACGACCTGATCGCCTTCCTCCAGGAGATGGGCGCCGATGTCGCGCGGACGGCACCCGACACGATCGAGGTCCACGGCAAGCGCCGCCTGCGCGGCGGCAGGCACAGCGTGGTCCCGGACCGCATCGAGACGGGCACGTTCATCGTTGCCGCGGCCGTCACCGGCGGCAGGCTGACCCTCGAGAACGCCGCCTGCCAGCACGTGGGCGCGCTTGTGGAGATCCTGGGCCGGGTGGGCGTCCCGGTCAGCTGCGGCGAGACCACCATCGAGGTCGATGCCACCGGCGTGCGCCCGGGCGACCTGCGCGCCTGCGACATCCAGACCGCCCCCTACCCGGGACTCGCCACCGACGTTGCCCCGCCCACCTGCGTCCTGCTGACCCAGGCCCACGGCACCAGCCACATCCACGAGGCGGTCTTCGAGGACCGGATCGAGTGGCTGGGCGAGCTCCGCAAGCTGGGCGCGCGGATCGACATCCTCGACGCCAAGCACGCCGACATCCACGGGCCGGCCACGCTCCACGGCGGGGAGGCGTCCATCAGCGACCTTCGCGCGGGTGCCTCGCTGATCCTGGCCGCCCTGGCGGCGGACGGGGAGTCGCTGATCCACGGCGCCCACCACGTCCACCGCGGGTACGAGCACATCGACCGCAAGTTCCAGCAGCTCGGGGCGAGCATCGTCCGCACGGCGGATCGCGCCTGAGGACCCTGCGCGCCCGCGCCAACCCGACCCATTCACGTCCCGGAGCCCGCCCGGCGGCCTCCGCGCCCCACTCGGAGTAGCATTCCCGCCGTCATGAAGATTGGTATCGACCTCGGCACCGCGAACGTCATCGTCTATGTCAAAGGCAAGGGCATCGTCATCACGGAGCCCTCCGTCGTCGCGGTCGGCGAGGACAACCGCATCGTCGCCGTGGGCGAGGAAGCCCGCCAGATGATCGGGCGCACGCCCGGCAACATCCAGGCCATCCGCCCGATGAAGGACGGCGTCATCGCCGACTACGTCATCACGGAGGCCATGCTCCGCTTCTTCATCGGGAAGGCGACGAAGGGCCGCATCGGCTTCAGCCGGCCGGAGGTCATGATCTCCGTCCCGGCAGGCGTCACCTCGGTGGAGAAGCGTGCCGTGCGCGACGCGGCCCTCAAGGCGGGCGCCAAGGAGGCGTATCTCATCGAGGAGCCGCTGGCGGCAGCGATCGGCGCCAACGTGCCCATCTCCGGGCCGTCGGGGAACATGATCATCGACATCGGGGGCGGCACCTCCGAGATCGCGGTCATCGCGCTGGGCGGCATCGTGGTCGCCAACAGCCTGCGCGTGGGCGGCAACAAGTTCGACGAGGCCATCGCCTCCTACATCCGCAAGAAGTACAACCTCATGGTGGGCGAGCGGACGGCGGAGGACGTGAAGATCCAGATCGGCACGGCATTGCCCCTGGAGCGCGAGCTGACCATGGAGGTCCGTGGCCGTGACCTCATCGCGGGCCTGCCGCGCACCATCCCGATCACCTCGTCCGAGGTGATGGAGGCGATCGAAGTCCCGCTCCAGCAGCTGGTGGCCGCGGTCCGCTCCGTGCTGGAGCAGACCCCGCCGGAGCTGTCCTCGGACATCATCGACAAGGGCATGGTCATGTCGGGCGGCGGCTCGCTGCTGCGCAACATCGACAAGCTCCTCACGCAGGTGACGGGCGTCCCGTGTCACGTCGCCGAGAACTCGCTCAACTGCGTCGCCCTGGGAACCGGCCTCGCGCTGGAGCACTTCGACTTCTTCAAGAAGTCGCTCGTCCAGCAGATCTGAGGCCGCGTGCGCGCCTTCGTCGACCTGCACTGCCACACGTCGGCATCGTTCGACTGCCTGGCGTCGCCGTCGTCGGTGGTGAAGGCGGCGGCCACACGTGGCCTCACGCACCTCGCGATCACCGACCACGACACGATCGACGGCGCACTGCGCGCCCGTGACGCGGCGCCCGACGGGCTGACGGTGATCGTGGGCGAGGAGGTCAGGACGGCCGACGGGGACCTCATCGCGCTGTTCCTGGAGCGGGCCGTGGCGCCGCACCGGCCGGCCGCGGAGACCATCGCGGAGGTCCGGGCCCAAGGGCGGTCTGGTGGGGATCCCGCACCCCTTCGACAAGCGCCGCGGCTCCATGCTCGTGGACCCGCGCCTCGAGGCACTCGGCGGCCTGGTCGACTGGGTCGAGGCGCACAACGCGCGCGTGATCGGGAGGTCCGGCAACGAGCAGGCCGCGGCGTTCGCGGCGGAGCTGGGACTTCCGGGCGTCGCGGCGTCCGACGCCCATTCGGCGCTCGAGGTGGGCGTGGCCTACAACATCGTCGACGGCGACCCGTCCACGCCGGCCGGGCTGCTGGCGGCGCTGGGCTCCGTCGAACTGGTGCCGGGCCGGGCGACCTACTTCGTGCGGCTGATCACGCCGGTGTCGAAGGCGGTCAACGCCGCGCGCGGGAACCGGCGGGTGTCCAAGCCCGCGGAGGGGGCCTCGTGACGGGGCCGGACGGCGCGGGCGCGCCGGACGCGCGCGCCGGACTGACGCCGCGGGCGCCGGACCTGACGCCGCGGGCGCCGGACCTGACGCCGCGGGCGCCGGACCTGACGCCGCGGGCGCCGGACCGGACGGGCAGGACCATCGGCCGGTGGCGCCTGGCACCGGGGAGCCTGTAGCGTCCGAGTCCATGAGCACCGTGGTGGAACCCGACGACAACGTCGACGCGATGGAACGCGTCTCGCTCTCGGCGAGGCTGCGCCAGACGAAGACCATCGTCTCGATCCTGGTCCCGCTGGCGATCATCGCCTTCTTCGTGGCGATGAACTGGACGACGCTGTCAACCGTGCCGGGCCTGATCGCGGGTGCGAACCCGCTGCTCGTGCTGGTCGCCTTCGTCGTCTTCTACCTCGGGTTCCCGCTCCGCGGTTTCCGCTGGGCGCAGCTGCTCAGGGCGACCGGGTTCCGCATCCAGGTCCGTGACTCCACCGAGATCCTGTACCTCTCGTGGCTGGTCAACTGCCTGGTGCCGGCGAAGCTGGGCGACGTCTACCGGGCCTACCTGCTGCGGATCAACAGCGACGCGTCCCTCTCTCGGACCTTCGGGACCGTGTTCATCGAGCGCGTCCTGGACATCTTCACGATCGCGATCATGGGCATTGCCGCCGGGTACTGGAGCTTCCGCACGGGGCTGCCGCCGGAGGTCCAGGTCCTGTTCGGGGTGGCCGTGGTCGTTGTCGTCGTGCTGGCGATCGCCTTGTTCACCCTGCGCAACTTCGGCCGGTCGATCCTGGTCCGCCTCCACCTCCCGCAGCGCATTCTCGAGTTCTATGACCGCTTCGAGCAGGGTGTCTTCGGCGCGCTTGACCGACGCCAGCTGCCGGTGCTCGGGCTGGTGAGCGTCGCCATCTGGATGACCGAGGCGCTGCGGCTGTTCTTCGTCGTCAAGGCGCTGGGCTTCCCGGACGTGGAGCTCGGGCTCTCAGGGGCCGTCTTCGTGGCCCTGATCGGCTCGCTGCTGACGGCGGTGCCCCTGTCGCCGGCCGGCCTGGGCATCGTCGAGGCCGGGGTTGTCGGGGTTCTGACGCTGGTCTACAACGTGCCGCTGCCCGAGGCCACCGCGATCGCGCTGCTGGATCGCGTGATCAGCGTGTTCTCGGTGATCGTCTTCGGCTCCATCCTCTACCTGGTCTCGGGCAAGCCACACGGCCGCGGGATCCGGGGCTGGGTGCCGGGCGCCGCAGTCCCGAGTGCGGGCGCGAGTGCGAGCGCGCCCGGCAAGACCTGAGCGCTGTCCTCAGAACAGCCGCCGCAGGCCGGGCAGGCGGCGCAGGACGAGGGCGCTGATCGCCAGTGAGGCCAGCACCGTCACGACCACCAGGATCGCCACCTTCGCGAGCGACGGCAACGGCACGTCGACCATGAGCCAGGCCAGCGGGTACAGCACCAGCGGGTGCACGTAATAGATCCCGAACGAGTTGGCGGACAGCGTGCGCCACGCCCGGCCCGGCCAGTTCCCCCAGCGAGCGAAGGCGCCGGTGGCGGCCACCACGGCCGACAGGCAGTAGGCCGCGAAGAGGATGGCCGTGACCGCCCGCGAGCCAATGTCGTCGCCTGGACCTGCCAGCCGGAGGGCGAGGTAGGCGATCCCGGTCAGGAACGCGAGGGCGATCCAGGTCGCCGGATCGGGCCGCCAGCCGTCTGCGCGCAGCCACCCGCGGCGCTCGGCGTGGATGCCGAGTACGAAGTAGACGAGGTACATGCCGATGCGCGCGGGCTGGATCACGAACACCCATCCCAGCGGAAGCCACGTGTCGATGCCTGCCAGCGGGGTCACCAGGACTGCCCACGCCGCCGTGAGCAGCGCAATGGAGGGGAACACCCAGCGAGCCGGGGGAGCGGGCTCCGGCGCCCAGCCCGCCAGTCGAGGGCTCAGTGCCCACGCGGCCGCGAGCAGCAGGAACAGGACCAGGAGCACCCCGAGGAACCAGTAGACGGACTGCTGGTAGGCCGGCCCCCAGAACTCGTCCGTCCAGAACGCGAGGTAGCCGATGGGGACGTCGCGCGAGAGATACCCGACGTACGTGACGAGTGGCGCGAGCACCATCACCCCGATCACCCACGGGATGCCGATCCTCGTGACCTTCTCTCGAATGAAGCTGCCCGTACCGCGTCGGTGGAGCGATGGCAGGGCGAAGTATCCCGCGACCAGGAACATCGTGGGCATGATGGCCACGTCGAGGGCCAGCACCAGCGTGGTCCAGCCAAGGCTCTGGTCCGGGTCGACCGCATACCACCACGCTGGGCCGTAGGCCATGTACGTGATCGAGGCGTGCAGGACGACCACCAGGACGATCGCGAAGGCGCGGAGATTGTCCAGGAAGAAGAGGCGGGACTGAGCGGCGTCGGGTGAGCCGGGCTGGGAGGTCACAGGCACAGGGTGCCCTCGGCGATCGGACTCCAGACAGGGCCGCGTGGATGCGCGTGGCGGGTTGAGTGGATGTCGTCGTCGGGCCGGGTGGCCCGAGGATCGCAGTCCGCCGGACGCGCCGGCCTCCCCGCCGGTGGGGGGTCCGGCCCCCGGGTACACCACTCGGGTCATGACAGACCGCACGTGACCACACCGGACAGCCCACCTCGTGTCGGCATAGGTGCACCGCCCCCCGGTACCTATAGGTGATCGCGCGCACCGCCCCCGAACTCGATGCTTCACCTGTCCCGCGCATCAGGCTCGCGGTTGACTAGCCAAGGCAGAGCATGACCACTGAGAACGCCCGGGCATTCAATGAGTGGCTCCGGGCCCAGCTCAAGGCCAAGAAGATGTCGCAGCGTCAGCTGGCGCAGGCGTCGGGTGTCGATCACTCGACGATCTCGCGGCTGATCCGTGGTGACCGCATGCCGAGCCTGGGCACGGCAACGAAACTGGCTCGCGGGCTCCGCGAGATCCGTGAGGACAGCGACGCGCCCGCGGCACTGGGTGTCGTGACGTCCGGGCCGCAGAACCCAACGGCCCGTGTCGAGTACGCGCTCCGCGCCGACGAGACCCTCACGGAGCCGCAAGTCCGCCAGATCATGGAGTACTACCTCGCGGTCCGGGTCCGCCGGTTCGCACGGACGTACGCACCGATGGGCGCCGCCGAACCAGGCGTCGCTGGGACCACACATGCCGGCGGTGTCTACGGACGCCAGGCCGGAATGATCGGGAGTAGCGTCGGCACGCCAACGGCGGTCCGAGCTGCATCTCCTGCGCGCTATGCCGCGCCGCGGCCCGCGGTTCGGCCCTCGAGGGCGCCTGGGCGCCCTTGACCGGAGACACTCCAGGGCACTGACCCGGTCGGGCACTCCACGTCCGGGTCTCGGGGACAGCGGACGCCGGCTCCATCCAGGGCCGGCGTTCGCGATTCCTGCCCGGCGCAGGGTGGCGGGCTCGGAAACGCACGATCGGCTCGCGACCGCACGATCGGCTCGCGCTGGTGTCGCCCGCGGTCGGCACCGGCGAGTGTGCTTGGCCCGGCGGTTCGGCAGGCCGGCGGTTCCGTCCGGTGTGCCGAGCGTGACCTCCGAGGCGGTCGTGACCTCCGAGGCGGTCGCGACCCCCACCGTGGGGGCGTTTCGCCCGGCCCCGTGCAGAGCTCGCTGCCGGATTCAGCAATCTGGGGGTCAAGCTCAGAGGGCAAGGCGGGGAAGCGCCCCATATCTGGGGCCCCGCGACGGGGTCGCGCGATCGGAACAGGCGAGCGGACCCCGCGATGGGGCCGCGCGATGGGGCCGCGCGAGGTGGTCGCGCGATCGGCACGAGCGAGGGTGGCTCGGCAGATGGGATCTCGCGGCCTCAGGGCTCGGCGATCGCCGGCACCTCGTTCTCGTAGATCGAGATCCAGCGGCGCGGGCCAGCCTGGAACCGGTCGACCGGCCGCAGCGACGTGATCCCCTGGGCCGCCTGCCATGCCCGTTCCGCATCGCCGCCGCAGGCCGCGCCGACCACCAGGTCGAACAGCGGATCGCACTCGATGACGACAACCAGCGCCTCAGCCGGGTCGGGAGCGACGGTGATGCCGCGCCGGACCAGCGGAAACTCGATGCCTTCGGCGGTCTTGAACGGCGGGATCTCCACCAGGGCGGGCGAGCGTCCCGCCAGCGATGCCTCGATGCGGGCCGCCGCCGCGTCTGCCACGGGGAAGCCACCGTCGTAGGCGGGCGAGGGGGGCCAGCCGGCAACCGATGCAGCCATCAGCAGCCCGAGCACCAGCCCCGCGGCAACGCGGCGTACGACTGCGGGCGACCGCGGCCCGGTGATGCCGTCCGCCTGCACGGCCGGTGCGCGCGCGGCTCCCCACAGGCGGGCCACCCCCGCCGCGGCCACGGCGAGCACCAGCGGATCGAGGAAGGCGTGATAGTGATCGTTGGGGAGCTGCGGGGTCACCGTGGCCATAGCCGGCACGGCCAGTGCGAGCGCCACGACCGACCACGCAAACGTCGCGACCTGCCAGCGGGCCGCCCAGGCACGCGGAGCACGCATCGCGAGGACGGCGAGCGCCACCACGAGCGCCGCCACCGCGACTGAGACCAGTGGCGTGTCGGTGAACAGTCCGTTCAGCGGCCACGTCAGGCTGCGCAGGCCCACCACGAGCACGCGTGCCGGGAAGGCGATCCTGTCGCCGGCCCCTGGTTCGCCGGCTCCGCTCAGTCCGCCGGCAACATAGTCGAGCAGGGCCCGGGTTTCGACGAAGTCCGCACCGATGTCGTGGACCAGCAGTGGCAGGAACCCCGCCGCCACGATCAGCGCTCCGCCCAGGCCGCCGAGCAGGTATGGCCGCAGGGTCTGGCCGTGACGCCTGGCCAGCACGGTGTCCACCAGCCAGGCACCCGCAACCGGGACGATGAGCACCGCCGCCAGTGTGTGGAGCTGCATGACGGCTGCGGACCCTGTGGCGGCCAGCAGCCACCACCGGGCACGGC
Source organism: uncultured Chloroflexia bacterium (assembly GCA_963748625.1). GTDB lineage: Bacteria > Chloroflexota > Limnocylindria > Limnocylindrales > CSP1-4 > CAIXZV01. The sequence goes on from CAVVJT010000008.1 coordinate 114,542, forward strand.
CGGACCGGTGGGCCTTGATGATGCCGACGGCGGCGAGTGCGGAAAACAGGGGGATCGGGTTCGGGTTCCAGATGAACGTGGAACTCTCGATCCCCGACGAGGAGACGGCGGCGAGAAGCCCCGCCGCCACGGCTGCCACCGGGCCACCTGTGAGCCGGCCGAGCCACCATGTGGCGGCCACGGTCCCGAGGCCGAGTGCGGTGAGCCAGAGCGCCACCACGAGCGGGTCCGAGCCGGATACCAGGGCGGCGGGCGCCATCAGCCAGTAGAAGAGGGGGCCGTGGTGGAAGGTCCCGGTGGAGGCCATCGGGCCCAAGGAGCGGGACAACGCCCTGGGCCACGAAGTCATGGATGGCCAGCATCTGGTCGCCCTGGTCCGCGTTCCAGCGACCGCGGTCGGCGATCCCCGCAAGGCGCGTGACCGCGGCCAGGACCAGCATCGCCACGAGGGCGAGCCACTCACGGGCGCTCGGCCGATCTGGGGTGGCGTTGTCGGTCATGTCTCGTCCGCGACCGGCGTCATCGTCGCGGGAGCTGCCGCCGTTCATGCGCGCTCCGCGATCGGCACGGGCGCGTGGGCCCCGGCCTCGGCGCGCGTGGGCCCCGGCCCGCGCGTGGGCCCCGGCGCGTGGGCCTCGGCCTCGGCGCGTGGGCCTCGGCGCCGCCTCCTCCGCCGGCGCGCTCCGTCCTTTTGCGCTGCGCGTCGCGAAGGCGGCAGCCGGCAGCGCGTCGAGCGAACGTCCCTCAACAAGGGACGCCACCCGCGCCATGTTGACCGCGTCCCAGCCCTCCTCCATCCCCGGTGTCTCGAGGTAGTAGGCGACATGCCCGAGCCTTGGGTGGGTGACCATCCTGGCCAGCCCCGCCCCGCCGATCCGGCCGGCCCCGATGTGCTCGTGGCGGTCCGTGCGCGACCCGAGCGCAGAGCGCGAGTCATTGAGGTGGACCATCCGGAGGCGCTCAAGACCCAGCTCGCCGTCGATGCGGGCGACCACGTCGTCCACGCCCGCGAGCGTGTCGATCGCGTAGCCGGCGCCCCACGCGTGTGCCGTGTCGAGGCAGAAGGCGAACCGGTTCCGAGGCACGCCCGCGGCTACGGCCGCGGCGTCGATCGCGGCGAGCTCCTCCACCGTCGAGCCCATGCCGAAACCACCGCCTGGTCCGTTCTCGAGTACCAGGACCACGTCGGGGGCGTCATCTGCAGCCGTGCCCAGCACCGCTGCCATGGCTGCTGCCAGACGTTCGACTCCGGCGTCGACCCCGGCGCCACGGTGCGAGCCGATGTGGACGTTGACGAATGCCGCCCCGTACGCCTGCGCGACGCGGAGCTCGTTGGCCAGCACCTCCACCGAGCGCTCGACGAGCTCGTCGCTCGAGCCGGCCAGGTTGACAAGGTACGGCGCGTGGACCGCGAGGGGGACGATGTCGTGCGTGTCGAGGCGGTCCCGGAATGCCGGCAGCTCCCGCGGAAGTGTGGGCCTGCGACGCCACGACGTGGGATTGTCGGAGAACACCTGCAACGCGGACGCGCCGATCTCGACGGCACGGTCGGCTGCCCTGACCATGCCGCCACCCAGCGGGAGGTGGGCGCCGAGGCGCCGTCCGTTCGGGAGCATCGGCGCAAGCGTAGCCCAGCACGGGGCCTGCACGGGCCGACCACGGGCCGCGTCTCGGGTCGACCACGGGCCGACCACGGGCCGACCACGGGGGTCGGTCTCCCGGCCTAGACTCACGGGCGATGGACGCCGACCTGCTGTTCGCCCTGCGCGCGCTCGTGGACCAGCACCGATTGCGGATCGTGGCCCGCGCCGCCGCCCGGCCCGTGGACGTCGAGACGCTGTCGGCAGAGCTGCGCCAGCCGGTGCCTTCGGTCCGCCGCCACATCCAGACGCTGGTCGCGGCAGGCCTCCTCGAGCGGCGCGGCGGGGCCGGCACGCCCGAGACGTACGCCGCGAGGCTGGACCGCGTTGGCGAGCTCGGGCGCACGCTTGCGGCCATCGAGCGCGATGCCGACCTGGCGTCGGCAGATCAGGCCGGCACCTGGCCGCACGACGGCGAGCCCATCGAGGCCACCATCGCTCGACTTGGCGCGACACCCGAGGAGCGCAGGATCCTCCATGCGTTCCTCGTGGACGGGCGCCTGGTCTCGATCCCCGCCCAGCACTCGCGTCGGGACGTGATCCTGCGGTTCCTCCTCGAGCGCGTGTTCACCGAGGATCGGCGATACCCGGAGAAGGAAGTCAACCAGCGATTGGCCCACTTCCATCCCGACGTCGCGTCCCTGCGGCGCTACCTCGTGGACGAGCGCTACGTGGACCGCGAGGCGGGCGCGTACTGGCGCCGGTCGACCGAGCGGCCGGCACCGGATCCCGCACGTGAGGCCTAGTGGGCCTTGGTCCCCTTCTTCGTGGTGTAGTCGCCGCCGACGACCGGCTCGATCAACCCGAAGTTGCCATCCTTGCGCTTGTAGAGGACTGCGACCCGCTCGGTCTCCGCGTTCACGAACACGTAGAAGTCGTGCCCCAGCTCCTCCATGGCCTCGACCGCGTCCTCCTCGAACATCGGCTCGATGGCGAAGCGCTTTGTCTTGACGATCTGCCGCTCCGACGGCCCATCCGCCGTTCCGTCCGCGATGTCACGGAGGATCTTCTTCTCCTCCTCGGGGCGGGAACGGACGCGGGGCTTCTCCTTGAAGTCGATGGCCTGCCGCTCGACCTTGTCCACCACGACGTCGATGGCGGCCTGGTAGGACGCGCCCGTGGCGTGGCTCTTGAGGGTCTTGCCGTCGATGACGAGCGTGACGTCCGCGATGTGGGCGTCGGCGGCACTCCGATGCGACTCGTTGGAGAGCTCGAGGATGGCGTCCGTACGGTCATCGAGGAGCCGCTCGAGGCGGGCGAACTTGCGCTCCGCGTACTGCCGGACCCGGTCCGGGACCTCGAGGTTCTTGCCCCTGACGATCGTCCTCACGGGTGACCTCCCGGCGCTGCGAGCGCCTGGCTTCTGGGGCGAGGGAGCCGCTTGGGACCGGGCTCCTCTCGGACTCCGAGTATAGCCATCGGGCGCCGGCGAACCGTAGGGCCGCTCGTCCCCGAGGAAGCGCCGTCCGGCTCACCGTTCGCGCGCCACGGTGACGGCGCTCGCGACCGTTCACGCGCCACGGTGACGGCGCTCACCGTTCACGCGCCACGGTGACGGCGCTCACCGCCCTGGCGCCCGCGCCCAGCAGTGCATGCGCTGCCTCGCACAGCGTCGCGCCGGTCGTGATGACATCGTCCACCAGCACCACCCAGCGACCCGCGACGGTGCCGGCGACCCGCGGGTCCACCGCGAACGCATCCGCCATGTTCGCTGCCCGATGGCGACGGTCGAGGCGGAACTGGGGCGCAGTCGCACGGGCGCGGATGATGGCCTCGATGCACGGCAGGTCGAGCGGTCCGGCGGCCGCCCGGGCGATCAGCACCGCCTGGTCGTACCCGCGCTCCCGCCGCCGCGCAGCGTGCACCGGCACCGGGACGAGGAGATCGCCGCCCGCGCCCGCCTGCCGCCACCGGTCTGCGACCGCCTCCCCGAGCGGAACGGCCAGCCGGCGCTCGCCCGCGTACTTGAGCGCGTGGAGCGCGTGACGCGTGGTCCCGGCGAACGGCGAGCACCACTCCAGTTGGAGCAGGGGGTGGGGAGGTCCGTCACCCAGGCCGAGCGGGGTTCCAGGCGGCAACCCCATCCTGCCGCGGATCGCCGGACGACACGTGGCGCAGAGTGGCGCCCCCTCCACGCCGCAGCCGGCACACACGGCCGGCAGCGCCAGGTCAAGGAGACGGCTTACCGGCCGGAGGAGGGTCGTCATGGGCCCAGCCTCGCAGGTGTCGCTTACGAGCGGCTCACGCGACTGTGCACAATCGGCCCGGACCGCCACTCCCGGTCCCTGCTGTTCCCGGCCCCGCCACTCCCGAGGGCCCCCACTCCCGAGGGCCCCGACGCGGACGCGGGTGGACCTCCCGGGGCCTGACCCTGACTCCGGTGGGGGTCAGGGACCGGCCGTCCGTGCATGGGACGTGCAGCAAAGTCGACCTGGCTGCACGCCTGCCGCACGGCGCATCTCCCGGTGACCCCGAGCGGAGTCGGCGAGCGGGACGAGCGCGGCGATCGCCGCGCAGGGCTCGCCTGACCCGCCGGAGCCTACACGCGCTCCAGGACCTGGACCCGGTCCCCGACCGCCGTCATCGTGGCGTCGATTGTGCCCACCGGAAGCTCAAGCACCCCGTCTGCGCCGCGCACGAGCGGCACGATCCCCACCCAGGTTCGCAGGCCCCTGTGGACGGAGAGCACGCGCCGCACCCCAGGTCCGTCGGCCCACCCGCAGCCCCGGCCCCGGGCCCACCCGCGCCCCGGCTTCGCAGCGTGACACGAACACCGCGTCGATCGGGAAGCGCATGAACATCATGTGGATCCCGTTGCTCGCCGGCAGCCAGAGGCCGTCCCCGGGCGGCAGCGAGCGACGGCCCATGAGGCCCATGAACTTGCCCCAGAGCGACGCCGCGGTCTCCAGCCGCTCGGCGAGGACCGTGTCGCGGTCGAGGTTGCGGGCGGTCCCCCGAGCGCCGCGCCCACCCGTGGAGGTCACCCGCGCCTACGGCTCAGACGCCGCCGAGGCCCTTCATGATCAGGATGATCGCCGGGCCGAGGATGATGATGAACAGCGACGGGAAGATGCACCCGACCAGCGGGAACAGCATCTTGATCGGCGCCTTGGCCGCCATCTCCTCTGCGCGCTGGCGGCGCTCGATGCGGAGCTGCTCGGACTGGACCTGCAGCACCTTCGAGATCGAGACGCCCAGCTGCTCGGCCTGGATGACCGCACCGATGAAGTTGGTCAGGGCCGGCACCTCGGTGCGCGGGACGATGTCCCGCAGCGCATCGCGGCGCGCCTTGCCCACGCGGATCTCGGCGAGGGCGCGGCGGAACTCCTCGGTCAGGGGTCCCTTGAGCTTCTCGACCACCTTGGCCAGCGCGCCGTCGAAGCCGAGGCCCGCCCGCACGGAGATCGTGAGCAGGTCGAGCGCGTCGGGGATGGACAGCAGGACGGCCTTCTGGCGCTTCTTGATCCGGCCGCCAAGCCAGAACTCCGGTGCCATGAAGCCGATGCCGGCGGCCGCGATGACCATCAGGAAGTTGACCCCGAGCGGCAGCTTGATCACGCCCGGGACACACGAACAGCAGGACGCCGATGGCTGCGCCGATGATGGTCCCGACCGCCTTGATGCCCAGCCAGTCGGCGGTGCGGAGGTCGCCGGGGTTGCCCGCGAGCGCGAGCCGCTTCTCGGTGGACTGGCTGAACGAGGTGCTCGTGACCCGCGCCACCGATCCGGACAACCGCCCCACGAGCGGGCGGATCGTGCGCTCGAAGACCGGCTGCTGGAGCTCCAGCTCCTCGAGGTTCTTGGCCTGCATCGTGCCCAGCTGGGTCAGGCGGGCCTGGACCGGGTCGGCTGACGGGTTGGACGCGAGTCCCACGAAGATCAGCAGGATCGCGCCCGCGGCGAGGGCCGCGATGAGGATGGGCATCATTCCGTCCACGGCTAGACCTCGATATCCACGATCTTGCGGATGAGCATGAAGCCGATGAACATCGAGATGCCGCCGAGGAACAGGATGAGCACGCCCAGCGGCAGGCCGAGGAAGCCCGGGCGGGTTCATGAACAGCGGCGCCATGAAGCTGGGCGCGAGGATGAACAGGAAGCCCGCCAGGCCGATCGGCAGGAACCCGACCACGTAGCCCGACATCCGCTGCTGGGCGGTGAGCGTGTTGATCTCGCCCTTGATCCGGACGCGCTCACGGATGGTGAACGCGATCGAATCGAGGATCTCGGCGAGGTTGCCACCCACCGTGTGCTGGATCGAGATGGCCGTTGCCATGAGCTCCAGGTCGTCCGAGCGCACACGGCGGACCATGTTCTCGAGCGCCGTGTCGAACGAGAGGCCCAGGTTGACCTCACGGATGACGCGGTTGAACTCCGTGGAGACCGGCGGCCGGCCCTCGCGGACCACCAGCTCGATCGCCTGGAGGAAGGACGAGCCGGCGCGCAGGGCGTTCGCGATGAGGGTGATCGTGTCGGGCAGCTGCTTGTTGAACGCCTTGATGCGGCCCGACTTGCGACGGCCGAGCCAGAAGCGCGGCAGCATGAAGCCCACCAGGGTGCCCACCAGCAGGAACAGCGGGTTCCCGAGGGCCGGCATGACGACGGACAGCGCGAGCATCACGACCGGCACGCCGACGGTGACGCCTGCCCACAGCATCAGGTACTCGGAGACCTTCAGCTGCAGGTCCGCTCGCGCGAGCTCCCGGGCCAGGTTGGCCCCGAAGTCCCGCTGCTCCACGACCTTGTTGATCTGGGCCATCGCGGCGCTGGACTGGATGGCGGTGGCGAGGTTCTGGCTGTCGCCATCGCCCTTGGCGGCCTTGTCAGGGCGGCCGGAGGCGTACCGCTCCAGGCGGGCATTGATCCCGCTGCCACTGCTCGACATCGCGATGCCCACCGCGATCAGCAGGATCGCGAGGGCCGCAACAGCGGCAATGACGAGGGTCATCGTGTCCACGGCTGCTGGCTTGCCTCCGTGCTAGTACTGGAAGCCGAAGAGGCCCGGCGGCAGGTGGATGCCCTGGACCTCGAACTTCTCGACGAACTTGGGCCGGATGCCGGTCGGCTTGAGGCGGCCCTCGATCTTGCCCTCAGTCACGCCCGTCTGCTCGAAGACGAAGACGTCCTGCATCACGATCACATCACCTTCCATGCCCTGGACCTCGGTGATGTTGGTGATGCGCCGCGTGCCGTCCTTGAGGCGGGCCTGGTGGACGATGAGGTCCACCGCAGACGCGATCTGCTCGCGGATGGCGCGGACCGGGAGGTCCACGCCGGCCATGAGGACCATCGTCTCGAGGCGCGAGAGCATGTCGCGCGGACTGTTGGCGTGGCCGGTGGACATCGAGCCGTCATGGCCCGTGTTCATGGCCTGGAGCATGTCGAGCGCCTCACCCGAGCGGCACTCCCCGACGATGATGCGGTCAGGGCGCATGCGCAGGGAGTTGCGGACGAGCTCGCGGATCGGGATGGCGCCCCGGCCCTCGATGTTGGGCGGGCGGGATTCGAGGGTGACCACGTGCTCCTGGCGGAGCTGCAGCTCAGCGGCGTCCTCGATGGTGACGATCCGCTCGTCGTTGGGGATGAACGACGAGAGCACGTTGAGGGTGGTGGTCTTGCCGGAGCCCGTGCCGCCGGAGACGAAGATGTTGAGCCGGGCCTCCACGGAGGCGCGCAGGAACTCGAACATGTCGGCCGTGGCGGATCCGAAGCGGACCAGGTCGTCCACGGTGAGCGGGCTGGCGGAGAACTTCCGGATGGTGATCACCGGGCCCACGAGCGACAGGGGCGGGATGATCGCGTTCACGCGGGAGCCGTCGGTCAGGCGGGCGTCGACCATCGGCGAGGACTCGTCCACGCGCCGGCCGATCGGGGAGATGATCCGATCGATGATGCGCATGACGTGGTCGTCGTTCTGGAAGACCACGTTGGTCAGCTCCAGGCGGCCACTGCGCTCGATGTAGACCTGGCGCGGGCCGTTGACCATCACCTCCGAGATCGACTCGTCGCGGAGCAGGGGCTCCAGCGGGCCGAGGCCGATGATCTCGTCGGTGATCTGCTCCAGCATGCGCACCCGCTCGGCGCGGGTGAGCGCGAGGCCCTCCTCGTCGATGACGCGCCCGAAGATCTCCTCGATCTGGCGGCGCACCTCGACCTGGTTCGAGAGGTCCAGCTTGGGATCCAGGTCCTGGATCACGCGGCTCTGGATCCGGAACTTGACGTCCCGGAAGGACTCGCGGACCGGGGCCTGCGTCATCAGGCGCCCGGCAGGCGCCTGGGGCTGGGCCGGCTGGCCGCCCGTCCCGCCCGGCGTTGTCGCCGGCAGGTTCGACTGCCCCTCGGGTCCCGCCCCGGCGCCGGGACGGGCGCTCTCGATCCTCTTGAGGAGACTCATCGGTTACACCCCTTCGACCGCTGACGGTCGCATGCCCTGCCGCATCATCGCCACGCGAACAGCGACTTCTTCTGTGCTGCCTTCTTGCCCTCTGCGGCGCTGACGGTCCGGGAACCGCCGGCCACCGCGGATGCCAGCCGCAGGACGTCCTGGGACACCTGCGCCTCCCTGTTGGACAGGAAGAACGGCACACCCCGATTGAGCGCGTACACGACGCTCCGGCCATCGGAGACGATCGTGTGGTCCACGCGCCGGCCGATCGAGTGCTCGACGTCGGCGACGCGGATGCCGAGCGATGAGTCGGCGCGGTTCAGGACCAGCCTGACCTTGTCGGACTCGTAGCCCAGCTGCTCGGCCACCTCAAGGAAGAGGCGGATGTTCTTGATGGACGTGATCTCGAGCGACAGCATCGTGAGGACGACGTCGGCGAGATCCAGGATTGCGAGGGTCGTGTCGTTGAACGACGACATGCAGTCCACGACCACCAGGTCGTGCGTGGCGCGCAGCGCCTCGAGCATGTGCTTGGTCCCGGCGGGCGTGATGAGCTCAGCCATCTCCGGGGAGGGAGGCGCGAGGAGCACCCGGATGCCCGCCGAGTGGTTGATCAGGAACGTGTCGAGTGAATTCGAGCTCCCCGGCTTCGAGCTCGGGGATCAGATCCGCGACGGACTTGTTCTTGGGGTTGAGGTTGAGCAGGACGCCAACGTCCCCGAACTGGAACGAGGCGTCCACGAGACAGGTCTTCTTGCCCAGCTCGGTGGCCGCGGCGACCGCGAGGTTGACCGCGAGGGTGGTCCGACCCGACGCCGCCCTTGGGGCCGAAGACGGCCACGATGCGGCCAGGCTCGCCATCCTCAGGGCCGCCCGTGACGGGCCTGGCAGGCATCCCGGCGGCCGTCGCGGCCGGGGCCGGCTGCACGGCGATCCGCGAGAGCTTGTCGCGCTCCCGGGTGTAGACCTGGCGGATCGACGCGGTGAGCTCGTCGGAGGAGAACGGCTTGACCAGGAACTCGCGCGCACCGGCCAGCATCGACCGGCGCAGGTAGTCCGCCTCGCCCTGCACGGACATCATCACGACGGCCGCGGAGGGGACCTCGGACGACATGCGTTCCGTCGCCGCGATCCCGTCCATGTCAGGCATGTTGATGTCCATCAGGACGACGTCCGGCTTGAGCCGGGCGGCCATCTCGAGTGCCTCGCGCCCGGACGCCGCCGCCCCGACGACCTCGATGTCCGTCTCGAAGCCGAGCAGCTTCGCGAGGTGATCGCGGGTCTCCGGGATGTCGTCGACGATCAGGACGCGGATCTGATCTGTCATGGGTTGGTGCGCTGGCCTCGTCTGGTCGCAGGGGTGGCGGAACGAGCGTCCGGTGGCGCTGGAGCGGTGGCCGTGACCCCGATCGACCGGTTTCACCACCGGCCGATCGGTCGCGGGTGGCCGCCTACGGCTTGGGCGTCTTGAACTCCGTGCCCGGGTAGGGGGTGGGCTGGATGACCTGGATCACCTGCGGCGGCAGGACGCCCCGATCGTCGACGAGGCGACGCAGGGTGATGCCGGTGGTGGCCACGATCGGGCAGTACGGCTGGCCGTCCGCAGGCTCGGTCGTGCAGTCCTCGCTGGAGCGGAGCACCAGGCTGATGCTGCCGTCCATCTGGCTGAACTTGATGACCTCGGCCTCCTGGAGCGGGACCGCCAGGATGACGATCTGCTGCTGGCCGTTGAGCGTGGTGGTGGGCGCGGAGCTGGCCGCCGGGCTGGCCTCGGCCGTGTTGTTCTCCGAGGGCGGCGGCAGGAGGGTTCCCAGGACCTGGAGGCCCTGCGAGAGGACCTTGACGCTGGTGAGCGGTGTAGGGGAGCGTCTCGGTGACGAAGTTCGCGCCCGGGCTGGGCTGCGGGTTGCTCACCACAAGGGGCCACTTGTCGGCGGCGGTGAAGCCGCTGATGACATCCACGAAGTCACCCGGCTTGATGACCGTGCCGACGCCGGTGACCTGGTCCACCTGGACCGCGACGGCCACGAAGCCGGCCGGAGCCTTGATGTCCGAGACGATCGCCGCCGCCGGTGAGGATCGTGCTGGTGATGAGCTGCTGGGCGGTGACTGGCGCACGCGCGATCTGGCCGATGACCAGCGAGGTGTCGCCGTAGGAGTCCCCGGGCTTCTCCGCGATGGGGATGTCCTTGGTGGTCAGCATGGCGGCGGTGATGGTCGCGCCCAGGGCGATGTCCGTCTTGGCGACGACCACCGCGGCCGTGGTGGGTGGCGTGGGCGACGCGTCAGGCCGACTGGATGGGAGGACGCCCCCGAACGCGATGAGGGCGAACACCACGAGTGCAAGAAAGATCCCGATCAGCAGGACCAGTCTGTTCGATCGCTTCAACGAGCTACTCCCCGAGCCGATGTGACAGGCTGCACCACTCTAACAGGCTGTTTCCTGCAGGCGAGTAGCCAGATGGGCTAGTACCACTGGCAAGAAATGGGCGGATCGCCAGCGTGGGGCAAGGTACCTGCAAGGAAGCCGCGTGGACAGTGTCACCATTCTGACACTGTGCTCCCGCAGCGGCTAGAGACAAACAGCGCATGAAACAGACAACCCGCCGGGAGGACTCCCGACGGGTTGTCGAGCTTGCGTGCTGAGCGGTCGGCGAGTTACGGGGCGTTCGACGAGATCGTGTCCCCGATGATCGTCAGCTTGTCGCTGATCTGGCTGCCCAGGAAGAGCAGCGCGACGATGGCCACGACCGCGATCAGCGCCAGGATGAGTGCGTACTCGGCGAGCCCCTGGCCTCCTCCTCGTCCTGACGGACGAGGACGGAGCACAGGCGCTCGACCAGCATGCTCACGTTGGTCACCTCCCTTGCGGGGCGGTGTGCCCCATGGTCGGGGCCTCCGGGCGTCGATCGAAGCCGGTGACCGCCCCCGGGACGATCACCTCCGGTGCCGGCGGTTCCGGCACCTGCCCGGAAAGAACGTCGCCGGCTGCCGCAGGCGAACCGGGCAACCGGCGATCTGACCAGCTGGTCGCTCCTAGACGGACTTGCCGACGGTGTTGAGGATGCCGGAGATCGCGCCGCCGAGGAACAGCAGGGCGACGATCGCGACGATGGCGATGAGCGCGAGGATCAGCGCGTACTCGGCGAGACCCTGGCCCTCCTCACTGTCGAAGGAAAGAGAAGAGATGAGTGCGGGAAGGAACGACATGTCTGGTTTCACCTCCTTTCCGGTGCAATGTCTGCCCGAGGGCAGCGAGGCGACGGTAGGCCTGTCGCGCAGGTGTCAATTGGACATAAGGGCTATGCCGGCAGCTACTGGTGCGCGGACGCCTACATCGTCCGGCGTGATCCGCCCAGGCGCGCGCACCGAACGAAAGGCCGCCGGGATGTCCCGGCGGCCTTCGTACGCGTTGTCGCGAGCGTCGCCTAGACGGACTCGCCGACGGCGTTGAGGATGCCGGAGATCGCGCCGCCGAGGAACAGCAGGGCGACGATCGCGACGATGGCGATGAGCGCGAGGATCAGCGCGTACTCGGCGAGACCCTGGCCCTCCTCGTCCTGGTTGAACGAGGCGAGGAACGACTGGAGCATAACGGCCATGTGATGAACCTCCAGGATGAGACCTACCCCAACGAAACTGTCGGAGGACTCGTACGTTACCCCTGGGTCGGGAGGAGCACCAGTAGGACGAAAGTCCTCTGCGGTCCGTCCGAGAGTGGTACTCCCGCTCGCTCCGCACCGTCCGCGCTCGGTCGGGACCGCCTCAGCGCCCGCCCTGGCCCGCTGCCGGGATGAGCGCCACCAGCTCGGCCAGCCAGCCGCTGCCGAAGAAGAGGAGCACGCCGGCGAACAGGAGCGCCAGGACCAGCACAAGCGCGGTCTCGAGCGCCCCGGGGCCCGTGTCGCGCCGATGGGCCGGCGTGCTCATCGCCCGGCCCCGTCCTGTGCATCGGGCGGCAGCGGAACCACGAGGCGGATCTCACCGCCCCCGGCCAGGATCTCCACATGCGCATCGATCGAGGCCGCCCGGGCACGCACATCGCGGCGGGTGGTCGCGGGCAAGGCGACGATCGCCTCCACCTCCGCAGCATCCACGGCGGCGCGCCGGGCATCGTGGCGGTCCTGCATCATCTGGCGCAGGGCGTCGGGCACGTCGCCGTCCGGCACGCCACCGCTGGCCACCAGCTCATCGGGCAGGACCGCAGACCGGTGGGCGGAGAGCCGTGCCTCCAGGACGTCACCCCATTCCAGGCGCAGCAGCACCCGCTCCGGGGCGAGACCCAGGAACGCGATCATCGCCTCGTCCAGGATCCGGAATGCCGCGCTCTCGACGTCCACCGGCAGGCGCCGGTCCTGGCCGATCGACTCGAACTCCACCGGGATGTGCGACCGCCGCCCACGCTCGCGAGCAGAGCGGCGCAGGGTGGGCACGAGCCCGAGGTCGTCGAGGACCATCGGGCGCACGTCGAAGATGAAGCCCTTCGTGGCCTCGAGCGTGTGCTGGACCATCGACACGAGGAGACGGGCCTCCCCGCGGGCAGAGGCCGGTTCGCGGTCCAGGAGCCGGTCCACGATCTGTGCCTGGAGCACGATGTTGGTCAGCGACTGGGCGGGCCCGTCGTGCATCGCGCGGGCGATCTCGCGGCGCAGGTCCTCCTGGGCGCTCAGGACCACACGCGACACCGACGGCGGCAGGCGCTCTGCGATCTCCGTGGCATCCGCGCCGGCCGGGCTTCCAGCGGTCTGGGCCGCTGCCGCGGCCGCGGCCGCCGCCGCGACGGCAGCGAGCTCCTCGGGAGAGATGCCGGCGAGCCGCTCAAGGACCGCTCCGAGCGCCGCCCGATGCCGGGTGAGCGCCTTGTGCTTGGCCACCAGGATCTCGACCTGGGCCTCCATCAGGGTGGCCCGCTTGGTCATCGTGACCAGCTGCCCGTACGCCTCGACAAGCTCATCGGGCGAGCCGCCTCCCGGGGCGGCGACCTTCTCGGCCGCCTGGACGCGCTTCTGCTCATGACGTTGCGTCTCGGTCCGGGCCTGCCCGATCAGCAGCTGGATCTCGGCCAGCTCAAGGTCGAGCGCGGCGGCATCCGAGGTCAGTTGGGCAGCGAGGGAGGCGACGCCGTCTGCGGGGTCGGTGGTCATCGGTTCTGCAGGGCCGGCCATGGCACCGCGCGTGCCGCTCAGTCCTCCGGCATCCGGATCCAGCCCTGGCGCATCGCGTACACCACGGCCTGGGTCCGGTCGTTCACGGAGAGCTTGCGCAGAATGGAGCTCATGTGGTTCTTGACCGTCTGCTCGCTGATCGAGAGCGCGTAGGCCACCTGCTTGTTGGTCATGCCCTGGGCGATGTTGTCCAGGATCTCGATCTCACGCGGGGAGAGCGGGGCGAAGATCGGCACGGCCTCCTGGCCGTAGATGGCCAGGTCACGGAACTCCTTGAGCACGCGCGACGCGACGGCAGGCTTGCTGAAGACCTTGTCGTTGATCAGGTATTCACCCGCCACCACGCGGCGGATGATGGTCACCAGGTCCTCCGGGGCGATGTCCTTGAGGATGAAGGCGGCGGCGCCGGCCTTGATCGCCTCGAACAGGGCGTCCTCGTCCTCATCAGTTGAGAGCACCACGATGGCCGACGAGGGCAGTTCGCGCTTGACGCGCTGCGTGGTCTCGATGCCGCCAGGGGCGGGCAGCGAGAGGTCCATGAGGATGACGTCCGGGTTGGTGGCGAACGCGGCGTCGATGGCGCTGCGCGAGTCGTCCGCCTCGGCCACGACCTCCATGTCCGGCTCTTGGGCAAGGATTCCGCGGATGCCCGCGCGGAACAGGGCGTGGTCATCGACGATCAGGATGCGGACCCGCTCGAAGGACTGGGTCCGGCGGTCGGGGCCACCGCGGCGGCGGTCCTGGCCCTGGAAGTCCGTCATTCGATCTCCTTGCGCATCTGCGGGATCGCGAGCCACACGATGGTACCTGCGTCCGGTCGGGACCTCACCTCGAACAGCGCTCCGACCAGCTCGGCGCGCTCCCGCATGAACTGGAGTCCGAAGTTGCGCCGTCCCCGGGCCGCCACCGCTGCAGTGTCAAACCCGCGCCCGTCATCCCGGATCTCCAGGACCCATTGTCCATCCTCGAGCGTCGAGCGCACCACCACATTCGTGGCGGCCGCATGCTTGCGCACATTCTGCAGCGCTTCCTGCACCACCCGCAGCACCACGGTCTGCGCCGCATCGGTGAGGCCGGCGCTGGAGGCATCCAGGCGCGCCTCGATCGACACGCCAGAGAGCGCGGCCTGCGTGGTGATCGCATCCACGATGGCGCCGTCAAGCCCCAGCTCGTCGAGGACCGGCGGCCGCAGCTGCGAGAGGAAGCTGCGCACGTCGCCCAGCTCCCGGCGGAGCAGGTCACGCAGGAAGCGCAGCTCCGTGCGCGCCATACGCGGATCTGAGTCGAAGACGCGGTCGATGAACTCCACCTGGAAGATGGCGTTGGACAGTGCCTGCGCGGGGCCGTCGTGGACCTCCTGCGCCAGCCGTGCCCGCTCCGCCTCCTGGGCTTCCACGATCCGCATCTGCAGCTCCGTGGGCCCGGATGGCAGCCGGGTGTCCGTCACCAGCGTGGCGTCACCGCGCTCCAGGAACAGCCACGTGCTCTCCAGGTTGCGGATCGCCAGCTCCAGGCGGGCCATCTCCGCCTCGTGGCGCCCCAGGTCCTCGCGGGCGTGGGCATGGCCCGTCCGGGCGGCTTTCAGCTCCAGGTCCGCGGCGCCCGCCTCCGCTGCCGCGGCGGCGGCGGCATGGTTGGACCCAGCGCCGCTGGCCTGGGCGGGGAACGCGGTGGCCGGCCGGTCCGCCAGGTCGTTGCGGCCCTGCTCGAGGCTCGCGAGCCTGTCGTCAAGGGCGTGCCAGCGGGCGAGGTCCTCCACGTGCGCCGTGCGATACCTGTCGCGTACGACGCGCAGCGTGTTGGAGGCGTAGGCGAGGGCCTCCGCGGCTTCGGCATGGAGCTCGTCGAACCGCGCTGCGGCCGCGTCACCCCGGGGCTGTTCCATCGGGCCGAGTGTAGCCGTCACGGCGTGGCGTCGCAGCCGATGCGGAAGACCCGCAGCTCCGCAAGGAGGGCGGCGTCGGCCGGATCCGCCGGCGACGGGAGAGCGACCGGCTCGAAGCAGGCGAACGCCTCGTCGGTGCGCAGGGCCTCGTTCGCAGGCCACGGCGTCTCAGGGTCGGTGAGGACCACCCAGCGGGCACCGAACGTCGCGGCGAGGTCCAGCACGTCCCCGGGTGCCTCAGCCGGCAGCGCGAGCACCGGGGAACGTCCTGTCTCCGCCATCCAGAGCGGCTGGTCAGTGATCACCGGCCCGCCAGCCCCCGCACCCGCCCCCAGGCTCCGCCAGGGCGCCCGAGACCAGCTCGAACCGCCGGGCGTCGTCGCGGGCCTGGGCGAACGTGGCCGGCAGCAGCGCGGCCGTGAACAGCGCCGCCGCCCCCACCGCCATCACCCCGCCCACCCAGGTGACGGGCTTCATCCAGCCCATGCGACGCGCCAGCGCAGCCAGCGTCGCGTCGATCCCGCCCAGGGCCGACACCAGCAGCAGCACGTGCACTGGGGCGGCGGCGTGGAGGAACGTGCCCCACTGGGTGGACACTGGGAACACGAGGCTGGTGACCAGGAACGTCGCGAGCGCGAGGAGCGCCAGCGGTCGGAGCGCGCGATCCCGGGCCTGCCACGGCAGCGCGACCAGGCCCACGATCGACAGCGGGATTCCCAGGAGCAGCAGGACCTTGAACAGGTTGTGGGCCATTCCCTCGAAGCGCACCGCGACCAGGTCCGCGGCCGACTGCTGCACGTATCGCTCCAGGGTGGGCGGATCGCTCCAGGCGAAGATGTCAGCAGGCTTCACCGAGAGCGCGTTGAGCACGGCCTGGCCGGGCAGCGGGCTCCCGAACACCGCCTCGTTGCGGAGCATCCACGGCGCGAAGACGAGCAGCGAGACCACCGCCACCACGCCGATCAGCCGCAGCCGCTCCATGCGCGGCAGCCCGTGCCGGCGCCATGCCAGCCATGCCCAGATGAGCGCTAGGTACGCGGCCTCGTTCCGGGTGAGCGCCGTCAGCCCCAGGAGCACGCCCATGGCGAGCAGGCGCGGGTCCAGGAGGCGGGCGCCGCGCGGATCGCGCAGCACGCGGGTGGCCAGGAGGCAGACCGACAGCGCGAACACCCCGAACAGGGTGGTGGAATCCGGCTGGACGCCGTGGAGGACCAGCGGCAGGTAGACCGCCGCCGCGAAGCCGGTGCCAAGGGCGAGGGTGCGCGCCCGGTCGGCCGGCAGCGCCCGCTCCTGCGCCACGTCGGCAGCCACGCGCCACGCGAGGACCGGCAGGAGGGAGCCCAGGAGCACCGTGACCACCTGGGCCGCGCGCGTGGCCGTCTCGAGATCCACCGGTGCCTGCAGACCCGCCCCGGCGATCGCCAGCGGCAGCGCGAACAGGAGGGCGGGCAGCGGCAGCCAGACCTCGAACGCGGGCCGCGGGAACACCAGCGGCGGCGTGGTGTAGCTCCAGATCGCGTCGGTGACGAGGCCGCGCCCCTCCACCAGGTTCCGCGCGACGCCCACGTAGTACGCGGCGTCCTGGGCCGGGAACGGGGTGCCCGCCGCCATCACCGCCCGCACGACCACCGCCACGACGAAGATCCCCAGCGCCGACAGCACCGCCTCGCGCCGGGTCATCCCTCGCACCTCGTGTCCCCATCCTCGACGCAGACAGGGTAGACGCCCACGTCAGGGCGGGCCAGCACGGGCGGTCCGATCCAGGCAGGCCGGTCGACCGCCAGGTCCACCCCCGACAGGGATGGCGTGGACGCCTCCGGCTCCACGATCAGCCAGCGGATCCCGTAGGCGCGGGCGACCTCCTCCACCGTCCCGATGGGATCGTCCACGATCACCACGCCCGGGCGGCCCGAGAGGTACAGGATCCCGGCGGCGTCGATCGCCATCACGCGCTCGTCGGGCGCGGCCCCCACGGCGTCCAGCGCATCAACGGCCACCTGCATGCGGTCCATCCGCATCCGCCCAGATCGGCTGCACGCTGGCCGTGCCCGGCGGCGGCCATCACGACCATCCAGCCGACCACGGTGATCGCCAGCAGGCCGGCCGATCCGCTCGGCGTCCCCACCCCTGCGGCGCGCCGCCAGCCAGCCGGCGAGGACCGCGACCGCCTCGAACGCCAGCACGTACCCGTGCGGCAGCAGCCCGACGCCCGAGTGGATGAACATCCCGCCGGGCACGTGCGGCGCGAACAGCACCACGCTCACCACCAGGAACAGGCCCGCGTACGACCAGCGCCGGGCCGAAGCGGACGTCCCGCCACCGGCGCCACGCCCCGTACGCCATCGAGCGGCAGCAGCACGATCGCCGCCCCGACCGTCCCGAAGATCACCACCGCCTGACCGAAGGCCACCGCCCGCGACGCCAGCAGCGGTCCCAGGCCCATCCCCAGCAGCCACGCGGGATCGGCGGGCGTCGTGATGCTGTTCCACTCCGAGAAGTCCCGGATCCAGAGCACCTTGCCGCTCGACGACGACGGGGAGATCGTCCCGAACACGGCGAGCTGGCGCGCGAACCATGGCCCCATCACGAGCAGCCACGCGGCCACTGCGCCGGCCGCCGCCCGGACGCTGATCCGGGCCGGGCGTGCCGGCTCCACCCCGAACGGCCGTCGGGACCGCCAGCGATCCCACAGGAAGGCGAGGCCCAGCACCACCAGCACGAGGCCCGCATCGGTCCGGGCCAGCGTCGTCAGGCCGGCGAGCAGGCCCGCGGCCACGAACGCGCGCCCATCGCCCCGCAGGCCTCGCGACGCCAGGTACAGCGCGCCCGCGGTCAGCACCTCGATCAGGGCGAAGTTGTCCTGCTGGGCCATATAGGGCAGCGCGAATGCCGGCACGGCCGCCACGACGCCTGCGGCAACGGCCAGCGAGGGCCGGAGCCGGGCGTCCCGCCCGATCAGCCAGGTCAGCGGCGCAGCCAGTGAGCCGATGAGCAGGAACGGCAGCGTGGAGGCGAGGACCGTCGGGCCGAGGAGAACGAGGAACGGCACCTGGACGAACGACGCCAGTGGCATCCAGTGCGCGTTGGAGGGGACCGGGAGCACCGGGTTCGCCGGGAGGGACCCGCCAACCTCTGGGAAGATCCAGACCACCGGGATCGTGAGGCCGTGTCCAGCCGCGATCTCCCGCGCGACGTCAACGTAGTACGCCGAATCAGGGTAGCCCGGGTGCGGGAACGCGAGTGCCACGATCGCCCGGGCGGCGAACGCCAGCAGGTAGAGCGCGATGGGGATCCTCACGGCGCCCGCAGCCTACCAGCCGGGCAGGACCGTCCGGCGGACCGCCCGGTAGAGTTGCGTCCGTGACCCTCAGCAGGTACCGCTTCCGGTTGTCGCCCATGGGCCGGCGTCTCGTGTGGGCGATCCTCGTGGTGGGCGCAGCCATCGGGCTGCTGATCGGTCTGTGGGCACTCCAGCTCCACCTTCGGATGGACCCCCTGGCCGATGTGCGCGCCTACTACGACGCCGGAGCGCGGCTCAACGCCGGCCTGCCGCTGTACGAGCAGGCGGCGACAACCAACGAGGCGGCCTTCTACCGCTACCCGCCGCTGCTGGCCATCCTGTTCCGGCCCTTGGCGCTCCTCCCGTACGAGGTCGCCGCCCTCCTCTGGGAGGCCGTTGTTGTTGGCGCCACGCTTCTGACGCTGGTCCGGCTGCGGCCACGCAAGGTCGCACTGCTCGCAGCCTGCATGCTGGCGATGCCGATCGCGTGGACCGTGGCCATCGGCCAGGCGCAAGCCCTGGTCACGCTCTTCCTGACCATCGGCGCCCCGTGGTCGGTGGCATTCGCCGGTCACCTCAAGCTCTTCCCCTGGTTGGCTGCGATCTACTGGGTCGCCCGTCGGGATCGCCGTGCTCTGCTGTTGTTCGTCGCCTGGACGGCGGGCCTCGGGGTCGTCCAGCTGGTCCTGGCGCCGGCGGACACGATCGCCTACCTGACCTTCTCCACCCTTGAGCAGGTGGGCCAGGTCAACAACCTCTCGCCGTTTGCGATCTCGCCGATCCTGTGGGCCGTGATGGTGGCGGCGCTCGCGATTGCCGCCCTGAGGTTCGGGCGCGGCCGGTACGGATGGCCGGTGGCCGTCGTCCTGGTGGTCTTCGCGACCCCCCGCCTGCTGAGCTACCAGCTCGACACGCTGCTCGCGATGTTCGGCGACCGGCTGCGCGATGGCCCGGTGGTCCGGGGTCCCGCTGGTCCGGACGGACCGGGGACGGCGCCCAGGCCCGAGCCCTAGACTGCGCCGATGACACCCGGCGCCCGTTCGTTCGCCCTGCCCATCGCCGCCATCCTGGTGTTCGCCGGCTCGCTCGGCCTGACCCTGTCCGTGGCCGGGAACACGCTGGGCTTCGACTTCCTCTGCTACCACCTTGCGGTGCAGCGCCTGCTTGCGGGCCAGCCCGTGTACGACCTCAGCTTCCAGAGTGCAGGTCCATTCGGGCTCTTCTACTACCCGCCCACCTTCATCCCGTTCCTCCTTCCGTTCGGACTCCTGGGGCCGGCCCTCGCGACCTGGGCCTGGATCGGCATGTCCGTGGTGGCTCTGCTGGCGGGCATCGCCCTGCTGCCCGTGGAGCGGCGCATCCGCTGGGTGATCCTGCTGCTGGCCGGGCTCTCGTGGCCGGTGATGTACGCCCTCAAGCTGGGGCAGGTGGGTCCGCTGCTCTTCCTGCTGTTCGCCGCCGGCTGGCGGGGCATCGCCAGCGAGGCGGTGGTGGGCGTGACCGGGGCCCTGGGTGCCGCGATCAAGATCCAGCCCGGACTGGTGCTCGCATGGGCATTGCTCACGCGGCGCTGGCGGGCGGTTGGGATCGGTGCTGCGGTGCTGGTGGGGATGGCGGCCGTGGGCACGCTCGCCGCGGGCATCCCCGCCTGGACTGACTTCCTGACCCTGGCCCGGCGCGTGGCCGACCCGATCACCACGCCGCACAACACCACCGTCGGCGCCCTTCTCTACCAGGCTGGGCTGCTGTCGGCGGACGCCGCGCTCGTTGTCCACTGGATCTCTGTGGCGGTGGTCCTGGGCATCTTCGTGGTGTCGTCGCTGAAGCTTGGGCCGGTGCCGTCGTACCTGGTGGCGCTCATCGCGAGTCAGCTGATCCTGCCGATCATCTGGGACCACTACGCGATGCTGCTGCTCATCCCCATCGCCTGGCTGCTGGACCGCGGGCACTGGTGGGCCGTGGTGTTCGCGCTCCTCACGCCGATGCCGCTCGCGGTGGTCTTCCCTCCAGTCGTCTACGGGATCGCCATGTGGGGGACGCTGGCGAGCGTGGTGGTGATCGGCGCCAAGGAGCCACGGGTCGTGCGGGGAGTGGCCACGCCCGGGCCGGCCTCGCCCGGGCCAGCCATGGGAGCAGCCGCCTGATGCCCGTCATCCGGCTCCCGCTGTCGGCCCGGCATCGGCGCCTGATCCACCACACGCTGGTCGGCCTCGGGATCGTGGTGGCGATCATGGTCTGGTACACGTACACGGTGGGCCCCAGCCAGCCGGTGGACGTCAGCTGGTACTGGCGCTCGGACCCGGCCAACCTCTACCCGCACCCGGAGCTGGCCGAGAAGAACGGCTACAACTACTCGCCCGCGTTCGAGATGCTTGTTGGCTGGGGCCGGCACCTGCCGTTCGAGGTGTTCACGGCGATCTGGCGGGCCGCGCTGCTCGCGGCGCTCGTGTACCTTGCCGGGCCGCTGACGATCTTCGTGATCTTCCTGCCGCCGGTGGCATCGGAGATCAACGCGGGCAACATCCAGATCCTCATGGCCCTCGCCATCTACAAGAGCTTCAAGTACCCGGGTGCCTGGGCGTTCATCCTGCTGACCAAGGTGAGTCCGGCCGCCGCCATGGTCTGGTGGGTCGTGCGCCGGGAGTGGCGGTACCTGGCCATCGCGCTGGGGACGACGGCCGCCATCGCGCTGGTGGCGTTCGTGCTGTGGCCGGAGCGCTGGTCCGGCTGGATCGCACTGATCACCAGCGGCAAGGCGCCCGCCGTCTGGCCGTACTTCGTGCCGCTCACGTGGCGGCTGCCGGTGGCGATCGCCTTGGCGGCGATCGGCGGCTGGCGCGGCTGGAAGTGGACGGTCCCGGTGGCGGCAACGATCGCGCTGCCGGTGTTCTATGCGATGAGCTGGTCGATGCTCGTGGGCGTGCTGCCCTTCGTGCGAGAGACGATCGGGAAGGTGTTCCCACCGCCCGACGCCCACGCGCCGAACGGAGCGGCCGGTGCGGCCGGTGCACCTGGCTCAGTGAGTGCGGCCACCCCGGTTCCCATCGAAGAGTCGGCCGGCGCCGGGTGACCAGCGGGGTATGCAAGCCCTCGGTTGGGCCCTCGCACCCGTCCGTCTGCTGCACCCGCGATACTGACCCGCGATGACTGCCCTCGCCGCCACGCCGAGCACCGACGCGCGGGCCAGGCGCACGCTGCGCCCGTCACGGATGACCCTCATCGGTCTGGGTGTGACGGCGGTCGCCTTCGTGGTCTTCTGGCTGTCGAACAAGGGGTTCGATGCCGGGCGGGGCGACTTCTTCTACCTCGCCGATGCCTTCCTCCAGGGCCGCACCTGGATCGAGAAGGGCCTGGGGCCCAACGACATCATCAGCATCGGCGGGCGCGTGCTCGTCCCCTTCGCCCCGTTCCCGGCGATCGTGCTGGCGCCGCTGGTTGCCCTGATCGGGCCGGAGACCGCGGACCAGTGGGAGAGCGGTGTCAACGCCCTCCTCGCGGCCTGCGTCGTGGGGCTGGCGTGGTGGACGAGCGGGCGGATCGGCGTGGCCCGGGCGTGGGACCGGCTGGCGCTGGTGCTGATCCTGGGCTTCGGCACGCAGGTCTGGTGGGTGACCACCCGTGGCGGCGTGTGGCACACCGGGCACCTCGTCGCCATCATCCTGTGCCTGCTGATGATCGCCGAGCTGTTCGGGAAGTGCCGGCCCAACATCCTGGGCCTGCTCATCGGCGCGGCCTTCCTGACCCGCGCACCGATCGCGTTCGCCGCCATCCCGGTGGCGCTCTGGCTGATCCCGGAGGGGTCGGGCCTGTTGGAGCGGGGCCGTCCTCTGGGCGACCGAGTCAAGGCGCTGCCGTGGGTTGACTGGGTGTTTCTGGGCGTGGGGATCCTGCCCGCGCTGCTGTTCTTCTTCTGGTACAACCTCGACCGGTTCGGGTCGCCCCTGGAGTCCGGCTACGGTCTCGCCACCCTGCCCGAGTGGCTGGAGAACCAGCGCAAGCTGGGCCTGTTCGCCACGGTGCACGTGGGGATGAACATCAACTACCTGTTCCTCAAGCTGCCGGCGTTCACCTCGTACTTCCCCTACTTCAAGCCCGACGGCCTGGGTCTGAGCGTGCTGCTCACCTCGCCCGCGCTGTTCCTGGGGCTGCTGGCGCCGTGGCGGGACCGCCGTACCTGGCTCCTGGCGCTGGCGGTCGTGGTGATCCTGGTGCCGACACTGCTCTACTACGGCGGCGGCTGGCTGCAGTACGGGTACCGCTACTTCCTGGACTCGATCCCATTCCTGTGGGCGATGGTGGCCATGTGGGTGGCACGCCGGCGCGGCGGGATGCCGTGGTGGGGCTGGACGCTGGTGTTCTGGGGGGTCCTGGTGGGCCTGGGCGGCGTGTACTGGGCGTACAACCTGCTCGCGGAGACCGCATTCGTACGGCGTGCGTGGATTCAGGCCCGTCTCCCTTGGCGCTCCATCACCGGAGTACTGAACCTGGCGACGGGGGTCATGCTGGCCGTGACAATCGGGCAGGCTCTCGCGCTCTCCGGGTCAACTCCGGCGATTGAGGTGCCATCGGCATGGACGAGCTGGTCTGGGGCCGCCTCGCAACCGAACGTGTACGTCGTGCTCGTGGACGGGCATGCGCGGCGTGATGTCCTCCGTCAGCGCTTCGACCATGACTTGGAGCCTCTGGCTGGGACCCTGGAGCGCCTGGGATTCCAAGAGGCGCCGCGGAGCACCACGAACCACGCATTCACGAGATACGCCCTCCCGGTTCTGCTCAATGGACGACCGCTCTCCGAACTCGGGCAGGACATGGACAGCCCCGCGGACGAAGCCCTTCCGTTCCGCGCACTGAATCGGCCAGCGGCCTTCGTTGCTGCACAGGCGGCCGGGTACGAGGTGGTGACGGTGACCTCCGGCTACGACCACGTCCGGATCCGAGGCGCCGATGTCGAGATTGACGCCGGCGCGCGAACTGAGATGGAATCAGCCTTCCTCCGCGGTATCGCCGCGGGGCCGCTCCTGGACAAGGTGTCCGGCGGGGAGCTCAAGGCCCAGCGCGACCGGGTGCTGTTCGACTTCGCAGCCCTCGATCGAATCGCAAGCGCCTCCTCAGACCGACCACGGCTCGTGTTTGCCCACATTCCCGCACCCCACCGGCCAATCACGCTCGCCGGCGATTGCGAGCCGCGATCCTCCTTGAACGGGTTGCCGGCCGTGGTGGCCCAGATGGAGCAGACGACCTGCGTGGACAAGCTCCTCGCCGCGACACTCGAGCACCTGGTGGCTCGTGATCCGTCGGCCGTGATCCTCGTGCTGTCCGACCACGGGCCCGAGGAGACCATCAATTGGTCTGACCCACAGCCCGATGGTGTTCGGGATCGCATCGCGAATCTCTTCTGGGCTCGAACGCCGGAGCGCCCACACTTGTTTCCAGCGGACGTCTCGTTGGTCAACGTGATGCCGATCCTGTTCAACGGATACTTCGGCACCAACCTCCCGATCCACCCGAACGCAAGCTATCTGGGCCCAACGCGGCAACAGCCGCGCTTTGTACTGGCCGACGACGCGGGCGAATTCTCCTCGGACGAGGTGCCGTGATGAGGCAGAAGCCGCCCGGCGGAACCGGGCGGCTTCTGTATTGCCGAGGACTGCCGAGGGCCTACTTGAGCACGAACTGGTCGAACGAGACGTCGTAGCCCTTGGAGGCCTTCTGCTTCGAGCCGAGCGCAACGATCCGCACCGTGTGCACGGTGTTGGACAGCGTTGCCGAGGCCCAGACCTTGGACTTGTACGCGGTGCTCGAGCGGTAGAGGTCCACCGTGGCCTTCTTGACGCCGTCGATGTAGACGGCGGCCTTGCCGTAGGTCCGGCCCTTGGTGCCGTACCAGGTGAAGCCGGTGCCCTTGAACTGGAAGGTCATGGCGGGGCCCGCCTTCCCGGTCGCCGCCTTGTGGTTGGTCACGTCATACGCGGACCCGTAGGCGGAGGTGGTGGAGAACCGGCGGAACTGCATCCGGACGGCAGTGGACGTGTCATCCACGGTGGCCGGGCCGTCGATCCGGAACGCATCGACGTACACCCACGTGCTGCTGGACGCCTTGGGCTTCGTGCCCTTGGGCACCACCCGCAACGTGTGCGAGCCGGCGGCCAGACCACTCGCGCTCCAGATGGTCGCCTTGTACTTGTTGGAGGAGGCGTAGAAGTTGCCCGTGGCCTTGAGCACGCCGTCGAGGTAGATGGAGGCGTAGCCGCCCTGCGGCCCACGGAAGCCCACGAGGGCGATCGAGGTGCCCGCGAACGCGTACGTGAGCTGCGTCGATCCCTTCCGCGAGAGCTTCATCGAGCCGCCGTTTGCCGACCCGGTGGACCACTTCCCCCATGTCTCGCTGACCGCGACGGAGCTCTCCTGCACGGTGAGGGAGGTGCGGACGTTCACGCCTGTTGGCTGGACGAGGTTCCCGTTGAGGTCCTGGATCGGTGAGGCGAGGATCACCGTGTAGGTCTGGCCGGGCATCAGCGCAGATGTTGGGGTGAACGTGGCGACCGTTGGTGAGACCACCGTGACGCTGCCCGGCACCTTGGTGCTGGTGCCGGCGATGACGACGCTGAAGTCCGTGCCGTCAACCCCGGTGACCGGCTCCGAGAAGGTGGCGGTGAAGGCCGAGGTGATCGCCATGCCCGAGGCCGGGGTGACCACGACGGTTGGCCGCGTGGAGTCGACCGTGAACGAGAACGTTGCCGATGTGGCGACGACCTGCCCCGAGGCGTTGAGGCCGTTGACCCGCCAGTAGTAGGTGCCGTTCGCCAGCACGGCCTTCGGCGCCCAGGCGGTCATCACGGTCGTGACCGGGAAGCCGCTGACGGAGCCCGAGAAGGCTGCCGATGTGCTCAGATCCAGCCGGTACTTCGGCAGTGGATACGTCGTGGTCCACTGGAAGAGCAGGTTGCTGACGTTGGGCTTCGCGCCGTTGGTGGGACTGGTGAGGGTGGGAGCGGCAGGATCGAGCCTGAAGGACCGGGTCGTGGACCACGGCCCGGCCCGGCCGTCGGCGTCCTTGGCACGCACCTTCCAGTAGTACGTGCCGCCCGCCAGCGGATTGATGTAGGCCCAGGCGGTCATCGACGTGCTGCCGGAGATCGGCGACGAGAAGTTGGCGTCCGTGTCCACGTAGACGTCGTACGTGGCGGCGTAGGAGCGCGGCTGCCACTGGAGGTAGGGCACACCGGGCACGACCGCCGCGTTCGCCGGGTAGGTTTGGATCACGGGGAGCGAAGTCTTGGTGACCAGGCGGGCACTGCTGAACGTCAGAGAGTTGCCGGACGCATCGAGCGCCTGGACCCGCCAGTAGACAGGACCCTCAGGGTACGTCTTGGCGAACGACGTGAAGGTTGTCTGGTCGACCGTCGCCGTCTCGTAGATGCTGGCGAAGTCCGCCACCAGCGAGGTCTGGATCCGGTACAGCTCAGCCTCCTGCGTCACCGGCGGCAGCAGCCCTTGGTTCGTCTGCAGGAAGTCGGCCCACGTGAAGGTGAGCTCATCGCCGACCGACGCGCTGCTGGCCGGCGTCGCGAGGGCAATGCCCTGCGAGCGCTTCTGGAACGCGGATGCGTTCGCCTGGGCTTCGCTGTCGAACCGCCCGGTGTTGTCAGTCCGGAGCGGCCGCACGAACCAGTAGAAGGCCTGGTTCGCCTGGTTGTCGAGGAACGACTCCCGGGGCGTCAGCTCGGTGAAAACCGTGTCATACGTCCGATAGATGTTCGTGAAGTTCGGGTCGTTGGCGATGTAGACGCGGTACACGAGGGCTCCTGGAATGGAGTCCCACCTGAGCGTCGGGGTGTCCGCGATGGGCGAGCAGGGGCTGGCGGGCGGGCACTTGGTGGGCGTGCTGTAGCCCGCCGGCAGCATCAGGTCCGGTGCCTTGATCACGAAGTTCGAAGCGCTGCTCGAGGCGGCGAGGAGCGCGTTTCCGTCGTCGAACGCCTCGACGTACCACCAGTAGGTGCCCGTTGCGACGACCGTCGTCGGGTAGGTGTAGGCCGGGTACTCAGTCTGGCTGCCGAGCAGCGTGTAGACGCTGCCGTTGGGGCTGTACCAGACCTTGTACTTCGCCGCCCCGGTGACCGGTTGCCAGGTGAGCGACGGCATGTCGTAGGACTGGGCGCCGGCTGCGGGGCCGGTCTGCTCGGGCGCCGGGTACGTCGTGCTGATGGCGGTCAGCGAGAACGTCCACCAGTCGGCCTGGGCTGGAATGACGCCCAGCGCGCTGGCGTAGTCGTACGCTCGGACATACCACTTGAAGGGGCCCTGGGCCGGGTCCAGCGCGCCCGTGGGCGTAAACGAGGTGGAGTACGTGTCCCCGCTGGTCAGGTCACCGTCCTTGTCGACGATCGTCACGCGGTAGCGCCGCGCCGTGGGCACGTTGTCCCAGGTGAGGGTCGGCACCTCGACCGTCGCCCCGTCCGCCGGGGAGACCTGCTGCGGGGTGGGCGGGATGTAGGCGAACGACCACAGGTCGGCGGGGCTGGTGTTGGACCACAGGCCGAGGACGCCCGGCTCACCGGCGCCCGGGTTCTTGACTGGCGAATCAATGCCGCGAACGTGCCAGTAGACGGTGGCACCGACCGGGAGGCTGATGGAGCAGCCGCCGGGCTCGCCGGACCCGACGACCCGCGAGTAGGGGGTGAACCGGGTGTGGTTGGTGTAACACGAGTCCGAGTTGGTGGGGAAGAAGTTGGGGTCCTCGCTCCATTCGATCTCGTAGTAGGCGGCGTTCTGGATGGGCGTCCACGAGAACGTGGGGTCGTCAACGGAGAAGTCGCCGTTGGCCGGTGTGAGCAGGGTCGGCCTGGGGCTCCACGCGCGCTGGAAGCGCCACTCGGTGGACCAGAGTCCGTTGTTCGCGGCGGCGTCCTTGGCCCGCACCCGCCAGAAGTAGTTGCCGTTGTTGAGGGTCGTGGGCGGGGAGTACCGCGTGCCTTTGGCCGTCACGTCCACCGTGACGTTGTTCGCCCAGTCGCCATTGGGGCTCACCTGGACCTGGTAGGACTTCGCCCCGGGCACCGGCGCCCAGTCGAGTACGACATCGGTGACGGTGGCAGTGTCGGCCGGCGCGACAAGCACCGGGACCGACGGCCAGTCCACGCTGAACGCACGCGGCGCGGAGTAGTCGGAGAAGAGCCCGCCCGACACGCCGCGAACCCGCCACCAGAAGGACTGGCCGCTCGTGAGCGGGTCGGTGATGACAAACGCGGTGTTCTTGGTCGAAAGGGTCTCGGCGCCGATGAAGTCATCGGCATCGTCGACCTGGAGCTGGTAGCTCTGGGCGCCCGGCAGCGGGTCCCAGGTGAACAGCAGCGGGTCCGCCGGGAACTGGAGCGTGTCATCGGCGGCCGGCGTCAGCGGGTTGGGGGCGGAGGCCCACTCCTTGGTGAAGGTGCCGTTGGCCCACACGCCGAGCGCATTGGTCGAATCGCGTGCGGCGACACGCCAGTACAGCTCGCCGAGGGGCAGCTCCTCGTCGTGCGCGTAGCGAAGGTTCGCCGTCTCCACGGCAACGGCCGCCGCCGCGAACGTCGGGCTCGAGCTCACCTCGATGCGGTACTTGACCGCGTCGGCAACGGCGCCCCACGCAAAGACGGGGTTCGCGGATACCGTGTCACCACTGGCCGGCGAGGTCAGCGTTGGCGCAGCGAGGGTGGCCGCGGCCGCCCTCCCCGGTGCTCCCAGTGGAGCAAGCGTGGCGACCATCATCGCCGCCATGACGAGGGCGGTGATCCGCCCGAACCTTCGGCTGGTCATTGACGCCAGACCCCCATTCTTCCCCGGTTCTATGCGCTGGAGGCGACCGTCCCCTTCCGGTCGCGTGCACCCGATCGCCGTACTCTACTCACCGCGT
>CAVVJT010000009.1:0-7712 GCA_963748625.1 uncultured Chloroflexia bacterium
ACCGCGTCACGGGTCGCCTGCAAGTGCGGTGCGGAGGCGTTCGGACGCTTCCGGTGACAGGGCGCCCCGCTGTTCGGCGATGACCACGGACCGGGTGAGCAGCGCCCGGTAGACCGGCAGCGCATCCGGGGCAGTGGCCGCCAGCGCCGCGAGGTGGGCCTCGATCGTGCCGGCGTCCCCCCTGGTGGCCGGACCGGTGAGCGCGGCGGCGATGCCCATGGCCCGGGCGTTCGCCAGCGTCTGCTCGAGAAGCGGCAAGTAGATCCGGAGCGCCCCCTCCTCGTCCAGGCCCACCGCGGACGCCACCTCCCGGATCGTGTCCAGCAGCGCCGTCACCCCGCCGGCGGAGAGCACGGCGGCCGCGTGGTAGGCCGCCTTGGATCCCGGGGCCAGCCGGACGGGCGTGCCGCCGATGGCCTCCGCCATGTCCGCCAGGTGGGCGGCGAGGTCGTCGTCGCCCTCGATCGCGATCGTGGCACCCTTCAGGGACGCGAGGGCCCGATCGAGGTCCGCGAAGGCGACGAGGGGGTGGAACGCGCCGGCCTGCGAACCCGCCGCGAGTGCCGGGAACAGCACCTCGGCACCCAGCAGGCCGCTCGTGTGGACGATGGCCTGGCCCGCATAGAGGCGGAGGCTCGCCGCGAGCGGTGTCACGACGTCGTCGGGGACCGCCAGGATCACCAGCTCCACGTCGTCCACGAGCGCCGCCGCCTCCGCGAACCCGCGCGCGGAGCCCACGTGCAAGCGGAAGCGCTCGCGCCGATCCGGGTCGCGCGACGCGACGGCGCCCACGGGCCAGCCGGCACGGTCCAGCGCGATCCCCAGCGCGAGGCCCACCGCACCGGCTCCCACGATGCCCACCACCGGTCGCTCGCCCGGACCCGAGTGGGCGTGCGGGTGCTCGTGGTCGCTCGCATGCTCGAGGTCACCGTGACGATGGCTCCCTGGGGCGGCCGGGTCGAGGTCGATGCCCTGCGCCTCGAGCTCGTCGAGCCGCTCCGCATCCTCTTCGGCACGGCGCTCGGCACGGGCACGCAGAATCTCGTCACCAGCGTCCCAGGCCCTCATCGGCCGCGGCCTTCTCCGGCTCCCCGGTGCGCGCGATACACTTCCATGCGTCGAGTGTAGCGAGCGGTTCGAGGGCGCACCCTCATCGCCCGGTCCCCACCAGCGGAGATCAGCGCATGACCACGCCCAACGCCTTCGGCGCCCGCGCCTCCCTCGGACCCGGCCTCCCCGATCTGTACCGGCTGTCCGCGCTCGCAGGCTCCGGCCTCGCTGTCGGCGTGGACACGGGCCGGGCACCCGTGACCCTCAAGATCCTGCTCGAGAACGCGCTCCGCCACGCCGGCGGCGGCATCGTCCGCGAGGAGGACGTGGCGACGCTCGCTGCCTGGCGCCCGGGCGCCGGCGGTGAGGCCGAGGTCCCGTTCATGCCCAGCCGCGTGGTGCTCCAGGACTTCACCGGCGTGCCCGCGGTCGTGGACCTGGCAGCGATGCGCGACGCGATGGCGGCCCTCGGCGGCGATCCCGCGCGCGTGAACCCCCTTGTCCCGGCGGACCTCGTCATCGACCACTCGGTCCAGATCGACGCCTGGGGCGGCAGCGGTGCGTTCGCCTTCAACGTCGGCCGCGAGTACGAGCGCAACGGCGGAGCGGTACCAGCTCCTGCGCTGGGCGCAGACCGCGTTCCGCGACCTGAGGGTCGTCCCGCCGGGTACCGGCATCATCCACCAGGTCAACCTGGAGTTCCTGGCCTCGGTCGTGACGGACCGCGAGGACGCGGGTGGCCGGGTCGCGTTCCCGGACACGCCTCGTGGGGACGGACTCCCACACCACGATGATCAACGGGCTCGGCGTGCTGGGCTACGGCGTCGGCGGCATCGAGGCCGAGGCCGTCCTCCTGGGCCAGCCGCTCTACCAGCCGATGCCGCGGATCGTCGGGGTGCGGCTCCACGGCGAGCTGCCCAGGACAGCCACCGCGACCGACCTCGTGCTCGTGATCACCGAGATGCTGCGCAAGTTCGGCGTGGTGGGCTCGTTCGTCGAGTTCGCGGGCGACGGCCTGGCGGGTCTCTCGCTCGCCGACCGCGCCACGATCTCCAACATGAGCCCGGAGTTCGGGGCCACCACGACGCTCTTCCCCATCGACGACGAGACCCTCGCCTACCTGCGCCTGACCGGGCGTCCGGCAGCGCGCGTGGACCTCGTCGAGCGCTACGCAAAGGAGCAGGGGCTGTGGCGCGAACCCGGGCCGGGCCCGGAGTTCGACGCGCTCCTGGAGCTGGATCTCGGCACCGTCGAGCCGAGTCTCGCCGGCCCTCGCCGCCCGCAGGACCGGGTGGCCCTGGGTGGTGTGCCGGACAACTTCCGGACCGCGTACCCGCACACCGTCGGCGTGGCGCCCAGGGCGGTGGAGGCCCGCGGTGAGTCTGCCGAGATCGGCCACGGCTCGGTGACGATCGCCGCCATCACCTCCTGCACCAACACGTCCAACCCGGCGGTCATGGTCGGCGCCGGGCTCCTCGCGCGGAACGCGGTCGCCAGGGGCCTGCGGAGCTCGCCGGTCGCCAAGACCTCGCTGGCCCCCGGATCCCGGGCGGTCACCGGCTACCTCGAGCGGGCCGGGCTGATGGCGCCCCTCGCGGACCTCGGCTTCGCCCTGGCCGGTTACGGCTGCACCACGTGCATCGGCAACAGCGGGCCGCTCGACGAGCCGGTGGCGCGAGCCATCGAGGCCGACGAGCTGGTCGTCGCGGCGGTCCTGTCGGGCAACCGCAACTTCGAGGGCCGGGTGCACCCGCTCGTCCGGGCCGCGTACCTCGCCTCCCCGCCGCTGGTGGTCGCGTACGCGCTGGCCGGGCGCATGGACATCGACCTCACCACGGAACCGCTGGGCACGGCCACGGACGGGTCACCGGTCATGCTCGCCGACATCTGGCCGAGCCCGGACGAGGTGCGGGACGTCATGGCCGCGTCCATCGACCCGGAGCTGTTCCTCGAGACCTACGGCACCGTGTTCGAGGGCGACGAGCAGTGGCGCTCGATCGCCGTCCCCGCCGGGGACCGGTACGAGTGGGAGGCGTCGTCGACCTACATCGCCAACCCGCCGTTCTTCACGGGCCTGGCGGCGGAACCCGCGCCCGTGACCGACATCGTGGGCGCCCGCGCGCTCGCGGTCCTGGGCGACTCGGTCACGACGGACCACATCAGCCCGGCCGGGTCCATCGCCGCCTGGTCGCCCGCCGGCCAGTGGCTGCAGGCCAACGGCGTCTCGCCGCTCGACTTCAACTCGTACGGGGCCCGGCGCGGCCACCACGAGGTGATGATGCGCGGCACGTTCGCCAACATCCGGCTGCGCAACCGGCTGGTTGAGGGCAAGGAGGGGCCGTACACGCTCCATCTTCCCGACGGCGAGCCGGTCTTCATCTACGACGCGGCCATGCGCTACCGCGACGAGGGCGTGCCGCTGGTCCTCCTCGCCGGCAAGGAGTACGGGTCCGGATCCTCGCGCGACTGGGCGGCCAAGGGCACCACGCTCCTGGGCATCCGCGCCGTGATCGCCGAGAGCTACGAGCGGATCCACCGCTCCAACCTGGTGGGCATGGGCGTGCTGCCGCTCCAGTTCCTCCCGGGCGAGAGCGCCGCCTCTCTCGGGCTCACCGGCCGCGAGGCATTCACGATCACCGGCATAGCGGACCTGTCCCCGCGCCAGGTGGTGACGATGTTCGCCCGGTCCGACGAGGACGGGTCGCAGCGGACGTTCGAGGCCATCGCTCGCCTGGACGGCCCGATCGAGGTGGAGTACCTGCGCCAGGGCGGCATCCTGCCGGCGGTCCTGCGGCGACTCGCGGCGGGCTGAGCTGCCACGGGGCGAGCCAGGCCGGACCCCCGATCGCTTCGGGGACGGGAACGTCGTGAGGCCCCCCGAGGAAGTCGGGAGGCCTCACGCTGACGGTGCCTCGCTGCGCGGGGAGGAGAAACCGCGCAAGGAGGTGGGCTCGTTCGGTGTTGCGACGACGGGGTTCGCGGGGTTGTGACGCCTCGCGCGACGAACGGGGGCACACTGGTTCCGACCGGCCGACGATCGGGCCGATGATCGAGGTGAGGACGACGATGCGTGCTGACGGGATGGGTGGCGAGGGGTCGCTCGACGGCATGCGGGTCGTGGTGCTGGCCGGCGAGGGCGTCGAGGATCTCGAGTACTGGGTGACGGTGATGCGGCTCCGCGAGTCCGGGGCGGAGGTCGTCTCCGCCGGGGTGTCGCTGGCGACCGTTCCCGGCAAGAACGGGCTGGCCGTGACAGCCGGGACCCTCGTGCGGGATCTGGACCCGGCCGCGGTGGATGCCGTCGTCATCCCCGGCGGCTGGATCCCGGACAAGCTGCGCCGCTACGTCGAGGTCACCGGGCTGGTGCGCGCCGTGCACGACGCGGGCAAGCCGGTCGGAATCATCTGCCACGGCGGGCTGATCGCGATCTCCGCCGGGATCATCGGCCGCGACCACCCGGTGACGGGCTCGCTCGGGATCCGGGACGACCTGGTCAACGCGGGCGGCCGCTGGGTGGACGAGCCCGCGTTCCGCGACGGCAACCTCGTGTGGGGCCGCGTCGTCGAGGACATCCCGGCCTTCGAGCGCGAGCTCGTCGCGCTGCTCGCGGAGCACAACCGCTAGGTCGCGGTGACGGCCTCCGCGGCGTCGCTTCCGCGACCCAGCCTCGCGGCGGCCCAGATGCAGCCTGCCGCCGCGAAGGCGAACAGGGCGGCCCCGAGCATCGAGAGCCATATTCCGGCCGCCTCGGACACCACGCCCATGAGCGGCGGGTACACGATCGAGCCCACGATCGCCGCCGATGCCAGGACGCTGCTGACCATGCTCGCGCGGCCCCGGTAGAGCGAACCGCCGATCGCCATGATCATCGGGTAGACCGGCCCGGCCGCGAACCCGGCGATGGCGAAGCACACGATCGAGAGCGGTACGGACGGCACGTTGATCGCCGCGACGATGGCGACGCCGCATGCCGCCGACCACGTGGTCGCAAACGTCACGGCCCCCATGCGGTCCACGATGAACGACGACACGAGCCTCCCGAGCGCAAGCGCCGCCCAGAACAACGAGAGCGCCAGCGTGGCCACCTCGAGCGGGACCTCGTCGAGGTAGCGCACGAGCCAGCTGGACACGCCCAGCTCTGCGGCGACGTAGCACCCGATCGCGATCGCCAGGACCACCAGCGGGAGCGGCATCCGACGCCGGTCGCTCGATCCCCGGTCGGCCGGCCCGCGTCCGCCCTGGTCCGGGATGGCGGCCGCCACCCGGGGATGGGTCGGCGGCAGCCGGCGAGTGCCCAGCAGGAGGGCGAGGGGTGCCGCGACGGCAGCCGAGGCGATCGCGACGACCTGCCACGGCGCCCCCCAGCCCACGCTCAGGCCCACCGCGAGTGGCACGGACAGGGCTCCGAGGGCGAAGAACAGGTGGAGGCGGTTGAGCATGGCCGCCCGGCCCGCATAGAGGTCCATGAACAGCGCGTTGACGCCGGCGTCGACGATGCCCGCCCCCATGCCCATGACCAGGAACCCCACGAGGAAGGCCACCCAGTCCCCCGCGGCGGCGATCAGCAGCAGGCCCGCGGCGATCAGACCAGGCCCCGCAGCGAGCAGCAGACGGCGCGGCAGCCGTCCGGCAAGGACACCGACGGACGCGGTGCCCGCCACGTACACGACGGCATTGACGAAGTAGGCGAGGCCCATGCCCGCGTCGGACTGGTCGAACGTCCGCTGGACCTCGCGGATGAGCGACGGCACGAGGAGGACGGTCCAGCCCAGGAGGAGGAACGCCGCGAAGGAGGTCAGGACGACGTCCCGGCCGGGCGGTGGCGCGGCGGGGGTCGCGACGTCGGCGGAGGGCTGGGTCAAGGGGCTCCGGGATGGAAAAGACGGAGCCGTGGGCTCCGCCTGGAGGGTCGCGGGTGGTGGGCGATACTGGACTCGAACCAGTGACCTCACGGATGTGAACCGTGCGCTCTAACCAACTGAGCTAATCGCCCCGATCCCCGAAGGGAGTCGCATTCTAGCGCGGTTCCGACCATGCGCGGGGCGGTCCGGGCGGCGGCGATGCGGGCCACGGGGCGGCGCCACGGTCCGGGCGGCGACGATGCAGTCAGAGGCGCAGGCCCGGCCAGCGCTGTGCGACCCGATCGGGACCCAGGCCGTCGACGACCACGACCTTGGTCCTTCCCCCGGCACCGGCGACGAGCCTGACGTCGCGGCGCGGGACGCCCAGCTCGTCGGCGAGGAGCCTCAGGAGGGCCTCGTTCGCGGCCCCCTCGACAGGCGGAGCCGTCACCCGGGCGCGCAGCACGCCGTCGAGCACGCCGTCCACGCGGTCGGCACCGCCGCGCGGCGTCAGGCGGACGCTGAAGCGAGTCTCGGTCGAGCTCAGAGGAACGCGCGCCAGAGGGCGCCCAGGACGAGCAGGACGAGCAGGGCCGAGAAGTCGAACATGCCGGCGGCAGGCAGCACCCGGCGCACCGGGGCGAGCAGCGGCTCCGTGGCCTGGATCAGGAACCGCGAGACCTGGTTGGACCCGCCCGGATCGACCCAGCTGATCAGGACCCGCCCGAGGACGAGCAACCACAGCAGGAACAGGAGCATGCCGACAAAGACCCCGAGGAAGCCCATGGCCCGAGTCTAGCAACGAACCGCGTCGGAGCCCGGGACGCTAGCCTCCGCCCGGCAGCGCCGGTCGCTCGCCGAAGATCGCCCGACCCACGCGGACGATGGTCGCCCCCTCCTCCACCGCGAGCTCGTAGTCGTCCGACATACCCATCGACAGCTCGGGTCCCAGGCGCGGCCAGCGTGCCCGCAGCCGCTCGCCCAGCTCACGCAGGGCGACGAACGTGGCCCGGGCCTCCACGGGCGTGACCGCGAACCGGCCGATCGTCATGAGGCCGCGGAAGTCCAGCGAGGCAAGGATGTCGAGGCGATCGAGCGCGGCCTCGATGCTGTCCGGGTCGAACCCGGCCTTGGCCGGGTCCCGGTCCACGTTGACCTGGAGCAGGACCGGGAGGGGCCTCCCGGTCCGATCCTCGGCGGCGACGGCAGCGAGCCGCCCCGCCAGCTCGAGCGTGTGGACGGATTCGAGCACGTCGAACAGCTGCACCGCGCGGCGGGCCTTGTTCGCCTGGAGTGGACCGATCAGGTGCCACGCAGCGCCGTCCACCACCGGGATCTTGGCGGCGCCCTCCTGGACCCTGTTCTCGCCCAGCACCCGGAAGCCGGCGGCAACGGCGGCTCGAACGCGATCGGCCGGCACGGTCTTGGACACCGCGACCAGTGTCACGAGGGCCGAGTCCAGACCCGTGCGCGCCGCGGCCGCATCGATCCGCTCGAGGACCTCGGCGCGGGCGCGCCGGAACGCCTCGACCTGTTCGGTGTCGAGACGCTCAGCCGTCATCCGTGCTCCCGGCCCGCCGCGCGGGCCTCTCGATCAGCGACGGCGGAGGAAGCTCGGGATCTCGAGATCGTCGGCGTCGTAGGACACGGTCTTGCGGACCGGCGCCTCGCCCACGGAGCGCTGGGCCGGGACTGCGACCTGCTCGTCGCGGATGCGCGGCACGTCGGGGTCGATGTCGGTGCGCTGGCGCTCGAGCTCATCGAGGAAGTCACGGGCGGGCGGCGCGGCCGAAGCCGACTGCGCGACGGGCGCCTGGCGGA
>CAVVJT010000010.1:0-1405630 GCA_963748625.1 uncultured Chloroflexia bacterium
CAGACCTCCGTGTTGAGCCACTTCACCACGTCGCCCGGGTCACTGGTCGATGACCACGGGCGAGAGGATAGCAGGACTCGCGGGATCGGCAACGACGTGTCGTCTACGCCCGGATCGGTCCGCCGGGCGCGCCAGGACGTCACGGAGGATAGGGTGGAGTGGCTGCCCCTCGAGGATTCGAACCTCGGCTAACGGATCCAAAGTCCGCTGTCCTACCGCTAGACGAAGGGGCAGCGGCGCCGGGTGCAGCACGCATATGGGAGGAGAATGGAGCGGAAGACGGGGTTCGAACCCGCGACCTCAACCTTGGCAAGGTTGCGCTCTACCAGCTGAGCCACTTCCGCTCGATGACCGACGAGGTCTTTGGTGCCGAGAGCCAGATTCGAACTGGCGACACCGCGATTTTCAGTCGCGTGCTCTACCAACTGAGCTACCTCGGCCCGTACCCGGGTCCCCGCGGGGGCCCGTCGGCGCGGCGCAGAATACCACG
The DNA here is from genome assembly GCA_963748625.1 of uncultured Chloroflexia bacterium. Lineage (GTDB taxonomy): Bacteria > Chloroflexota > Limnocylindria > Limnocylindrales > CSP1-4 > CAIXZV01. The sequence continues at coordinate 491 of CAVVJT010000010.1, forward strand.
GGTCGGGACGGGGCGGCAACCGCCTCGGGCGGCAAGGTAGGCATCCCAGCGTCTGTGCCGGCCTGACCGGCTCCCGGCTCCCGGCGCCGGCCCGGATGGGCGGCTCCGGCCCAGATGTGCGGCACGGATGCGCGGCCAGCGTGCGTACGGGCGGGTGCCCTGCGATTCCTGCGCGCCTGGCGCGCAGGAACCGATGCTCCCCGGCCCCGGAGGCGCGGAGATGGGCGCTGGGCGCGCAGGAATGACGGGTCACGCTCCCGTAGGCGCGCCCGGCGCGCGCCGGCACGGGCGGGGGCCAGGAGCGGGCGCCAGGCGCGGCGGCCGGTGGCGGGACATGGGATGCTTCCGGCGGCGACCGTCACGCGCGGGGTGCCGCTCGCTACCCGGGCTCGTCCCACGCGCCGGCTCGCGCGGGGTGTGTGCACCGGCTCGTCGAAGGCCGTCCTCAGGAGGGCCGGAGCCCAGGTGGCGGAGGCGGCGGCCGGGGCGGGCCGGGAGCCCTGAAGGCCATCCGCTGCGACACGCCGACGAGGACCTGGTCAGGCACATCGAGCGGCGGCTGGCCCGTCAGCTCCCGGAGGCGGTTGATCCGCTCCATCACTGGCGGATGCGTCGCGAAGAGGTCGCGGGTCTTGCCGCTTGCCCCCTTCATCGGGTTCTCGAAGTACAGGTGCTGCGTCGCACGGTTGGCCACCTCGAGCGGCTCCTGGTCGAGCGCGATCTTCGCGAGGGCGCGCTCCAGCCCGAACGGATTGCGGGTGAGCTCCACGCCCGATGCGTCGGCGAGGTACTCCCGCTGGCGGCTGATCGCCATCTGCACGAATCGGGCGGCGATCGGGGCCAGGACCGCGAAGGCCAAGGCCACGACCAGGATCACGACCTGGAAACCGCCGCCACCCTCCGACGACGAGTTCCTCCGGCGCCCTCCCCCACCCCAGAACGTGAACCGGAGGAAGAAGTCGGCAAGGAGCGCGATGGAGCCCACGAGAACGCCGACCATCAGCGAGAAGCGGATGTCGAAGTTGCGGACGTGGCTCAGCTCGTGGGCCATGACGCCCTGGAGCTCCTCCCGGTCGAGCTTCTGGAGCAGGCCGGTCGTGATCGCGACCGAGGCGTGCTTGGGGTCGCGCCCGGTGGCGAACGCGTTGGGTGCCGTGTCGTCGATCAGGTACACCCTGGGCATCGGCACGCTGGCCGCGAGGGCCATCTCTGAGACGACGTTGAGCAGCTGCGGTTGCTCAACGGCTGTGACCTCCTTGGCGCCCGAGGCGGTGAGCACGATGGCCCCGCCGGCGTAGTAGGACACCAGGGACGCGACCAGGCCGAGGACGACGGCCAGGCCCATCGAGGGCAGACCGCCGAAGGGATCACCGAAGTAGGCCCAGCCGATGAGGAAGCCGAGCAGCCCCAGGATCGCGACGACCAGCAGGGCCAGCAGCACGGAGTTGCGCTTGTTGGCCCCGATCTGGTTGTAGAACGTGCTTGCCATGCCGTGTCCGGGGCGACCCGCGGGGGGTTCGCCCGTCAGGAAGGCGCCTGCGCGCTAGAGCGTGAGGTCCACGTTGGGGACGGCCTCTGCCTCGGGACCGGCGTCGAAGAACTCGCGCTTGATGAAGCCGAACACACCGGCCAGCAGCACGGCCGGGAACGTCTGGATCCCGTTGTTGTAGTCGAGCACGGTGGCGTTGTAGTGCTGGCGTGAGAAGGAGATCTGGTTCTCGGTCGTGGTCAGCTCCTCCTGGAGCTGCATCACGTTCTGGCTCGCCTTGAGGTCGGGATAGTTCTCGACAACCGCGAACAGCGAGCGCAGGGCGCCCGTCAGCATGTTCTCGGCGGCGGCGGACGCGGCCGGACCCTGGGCCCCCGCGGCGACCGCGCCGGCACGCGCTTCGGTGACCCTCGTCAGGACGTCCTGCTCGAAGTTCATGTAGCCCTTCACGGCCGACACGAGGTTCGGGATGAGGTCCCAGCGGCGCTTGAGCTGGACCTCGATCTGGGCGTACGCCTCATCGACGCGGTTGCGCTTGCCGATCAGCCCGTTGTAGATCCCGATCAGCACCACCGCGAGGACGATGACGATGACCAGGACGATGAGCAGTTCCATGCCGCCTCCCTGCTGGCTCCCCGGGCGCGTGGGGCGCCGTGCGCGCAGCATAGCGCCAACGGATCGCGGATCGCCGCACGTGGCATGCTGCGCCGTCGGGCGCCACCGGTCTACGAGTCGCGAACCCCCGCCGCCGCGAACGCCATCGCCCGCTGCAGGGCTGCGGCACGCATATGCGGCTCGATCGGCACCGGGCCCCCGAGACGCGAGGCATTGAGGGCCGCCTGGGCGGCCTCCTCGATCACGCCCCCCACGAGGATCGCGAGCTCCGGGTTGCGGTGGAACACGAGCACCCCGTGGTTGGCCAGGAGGACGGCCGGCGCCCCGGTGCGCACGGCCGCATCGATGCCGGCCACCGCTTCGGCTGAGCCCCGCGGCGCATAGCCGGCCACCGGCACGCCATCGGCGAGGCCGAACATCGCCATGGCCTCGATCCAGCAGTCGATCGGCTGGCGGGCCACCGCGAAGGCGGTCGCGAACGGCGAGTGCGTGTGCAGCACGCATCCAACCTCATCACTGGCCCGATAGCGCGACGTGTGCATGTCCACCACCGCGCCCTGGATCGGCGGGAGCTGGCCCTCGATCAGCGAGCCGTCCAGGCCGACGCGCGCGACCCCCTCGGGTCCCAGACCATTGAGGGTGCTCGCCGAGGTGAAGTACATCTCCTCCGCGCCGGGAACCCGGATGCTCAGGTTGCCATGGCCGTTGGCGCCGATCGCGCCGCTGGCGAGCACGCGCTGCGTGGCATCGATGAGCTGGTCGACAAGGACGCGATCCACGGGGACACCTCGGCCGGGGGCTGGACTCGTGCATCGTGGCAGATCACGGGCTTGCCGCCAACCGGCGGTTGCGCGCTACCGCCGGTTGCCCGATAGATCGCCGGGGCGGCCGCGGCGCGACGGATCGCCGGATCGCCGGGCGGTGACGTGCCGGCCGATGGACTTGGTGGGCGGTGAGGGACTCGAACCCCCGGCATCCTCGGTGTAAACGAGGCGCTCTGACCAACTGAGCTAACCGCCCGGTGTGGGGTGAGGATATGACCCCGGAAACGACGACGGGCGGCCTGTCGGCCGCCCGCTTGCGAGTCAGGTGCGTGGTGCCCAGGCCGGGACTTGAACCCGGATGAGTTGCCTCATACGCCCCTCAAACGTACGCGTATACCAATTCCGCCACCTGGGCAGGTGGTTCACCGTGTCGTGACAGGCATCCTCGCGAGGAGGGATGGTACCGAGGGAGGGAGTCGAACCCACACGACCTTGCGGCCACTGGTACCTGAAACCAGCGCGTCTACCATTCCGCCACCTCGGCAAGTCACAAGACCGGCCTCCCGAAGGCTACCGGTCCGCGGCGAGGCGCCATGCTAGCACATCCCAATACCGGTCGCCGGTGGTCCGGATGAGCCGTTGTTCGGTGCCGTTGAGACCCCGCGCGAGCATGACTTCGTCGATCCAGGCCAGCGGCAGGAGGGGCCGTTTGGCGGCCAGCGCGTCGAGCAGCGCCTTCCACGCCTTCGTCCGGTCCTCGTCTGCGCCGGGCTTCCGGGCAGCCTCGAGCAGGGCATCGAGCTGGGGGTCCTGGAACCCCGCGAGGTTCGAGCCCCCGGCCCGCACCTGGCTGGATGCGAGGAGCGGATAGAGGTCTGGCTCCAGGCCCTCGGCGATGTCGATGACCGCAGCCGTGTAGTCACCCTCGCGCAGCTTGGGCGCGAGCTCGGTCACCGGCACCTCCAGGACGCCGACCGTCATGCCGAGCTCCGTCCAGGCCTGGCGCACGAACTCCGTGATGGCGGCGAGGCGGGGGTTCGCGTCGGCGGGGACGGTCACCAGCTCGAGCGAGTACCCCTCCTTGCCCTTGGGCGCGACGATCTTGCCGTTCTTCTTCATCGTCCAACCCGCGTCCTTGAGCAGCTTGGCCGCCTTGGTCGGGTCGTACGGGACGGCCTTCGGATCGGCCGCGTCGTAGGCCCATGAGGAGGGCGGCACGAGCGCATCGGCACGGACCCCGTCCCCGCCGAGCACATCGCGCACGAGCGTGTCACGGTCGATCGCAAGCAGCAGCGCCTCGCGCGTCCGCGGATCACGCAGCTCTGGGTGGGTGGGCCTCAGGTTCAGCAGCACGGTGCTCAGGGTGGTCGTCGGATAGCGCAGCCGCTCCATGCCGGGCAATGCCGCGATCGTGTCGGTGGCGTCCTTGGTGAGACCGGCCACCACGTCGATCTCGCCCGCTTCGAGCGCCGCGGTGAGCGCCTCCTGGTCCTCGAAGAAGCTGACCACCATCTGCTCGATGTAGGGCGTGGGAACCACGGCGCTGGGCGCCGGCAGGGGTGTTGCCAGGGAGTCCATCGTGGGCGATGGCGATGCCTCCTCGACCGGCTCGCCCTGGTCGGGAAGGACCATGCTCGTGGGCACCAGCACTGCCCGCGTGTCGTCGATCTCCGAGATGGCGTACGGCCCGGAGCCGACCGGGTAGGCGGCGAACTCGCTGGTGGCGAGGTCCGCGAACGGCACGTCCGCGAGCATGTGCTCCGGGAGCAGGGGCTGGAGCGCGGCAGCCAGGAACCCGGCGATCGGGGTGCCGAGCTTGAAGACGACGGTCCGCTCGTCCACGGCTTCGACCGCGACGTCTGCCCAGGCGGCAGCACCCACGCCCATCGCCTCCGGGCTCTGGAGCGCCTGGATGGTGTAGACCACGTCGGCCGAGGTGACGGGCTCGCCGTCCTGCCACACGGCATCGTCTCGGATCGTGAATGTCCACGAGTTGCCCGTGGCGTCCACCGACCAGCTTTCGGCAAGGTCCGGTTTGTAGGAGGTCCCGGGTCCCAGCTTCACGAGCCCTGAGAAGATGAGGCCGACGAGGGTCCGCTCCGCGCGCGTGCGCGCGGTGACAGGCGTGATGGAGGTCGGGATGCCAACGATGCCCTCGCGATACACCGCTTGGGGCGGGAGCGTGGGCGTGGGCGTTGGCTCAGCCGTCTCAACAGGACCGGCGGTGGGTGCGTTCGGCACTGCGATCGCAACGCCGAGCACAACCAGTATCAGGACGAGTGCGGCCACGACCGCACGATCTCGGGTGTTCACGACCTAGGGGTGCTCGAAGCGGCCACGATCGCGCGGGCCCGCCTAGGTGGCTGCAGCGAACCCGATCAGCGAGAACAGGATGAACAGCACCATCAGGAGGACGGTGAACTGCCACAGGCGGCGCTCGACGCCGCGACGGCTCCGGTACACAGCCGAATCGCCGCCGAACGTTCCCGAGAGACCCGTCCCGCGGGCCTGGAGCAGGATGGCGGCGATGAGCGCGACGCTGATCAGGATCTGGCCGAGGGCCAGGATCGGATTCACGGGTGCGAAAACCTCCGATTGGTGACGACCGCGGATGGTATCAGACCCGCGCGCGTTTCCGGTCCGTTCCCGCCACCTCAGGCGGGTTCCAGCAGCGAGCGCCCGGTCATCCCCTCCCAGCGCGGCAGGCCCGCGAGCTCCAGGATGGTCGGCGCGACGTCCGCGAGGACCCCGTCCCCGATCCGCCTGCCTGCAAGCGCTCGACCCATGCCGAGCAGGGGAACCGGGTTGAGCGAGTGCTTCGTGACCGGCCTGCCTTCGGCGTCGATCATGTCGTCCGCGTTCCCGTGGTCGGCGGTGACGAACAGCACGACCCCGGGACCGCTGGGATCAGCGGCCTCCACAGCGGCGATCGCATCCACGATCCGCCCGAGGCACCCGTCGATCACGCCGAGGGCCTCCACCGTCGCGTCCCACACGCCGGTGTGGCCCACCATGTCCGGGTTGGCGAAGTTGGCAACGATGAAGTCGTAGCGCCCCGAGGTGATCGCGGCGACCAGCTCATCGGTGACGCCGGCCGCGGACATGGACGGCTGGAGGTCATAGGTCGCGACCTTGGAGCTCGGGACCAGCCTGCGCTCCTCGCCGGGCCAGGCCTGCTCGACGCCGCCGTTGAAAAAGTACGTGACATGCGCGTACTTCTCGGTCTCGGCGACGTGGAACTGGGTCCAGCCGGCCTCGCTGAACGCCTGCGCAAGCGAGCGCGCCTCCTCCGGCCCGAAGGCGACCTCGACCGGCAGCCCCGACTCGTACTCGCTCATCGTCACGACGAGCAGGTCCCGCGGGACCACCTGGCCGTCCGGACCCGTCCGATCGAACGAGTCGAAGTCGGGACGGGACAGGGCATTCGTGAGCTGGCGGGCACGATCGGCCCGGAAGTTGAAGTGGACGATCGGATCGCCGTCGCGCAGGGCTGCGTCCATGCCCGCGATTGCGGTGGGCACGACGAACTCGTCCGTCTCGCCGCGGGCGTAGGCCTCCTCGATCGCCGCCGTGGCCGATGCGGCGACGAGGCCGGCCCCGAACACGATCGCGTCGTATCCCTTCTCCGTGCGCTCCCAGCGGGTGTCGCGGTCCATCGCGAAATAGCGGCCACCCACGGTGGCGATCCTGGCGTCGGGATGGGCGATGGCCAGGCGGCGCTCGAGATCCGCCATGAAGCCGAGTGCGGAGCTGGGGGGCGTGTCACGTCCGTCGAGCAGCGCGTGGATCCGCACGGACGGGACGCCCATGCGTGCGGCCAGCTCGACGAGGGCGACGAGGTGACGGTCATGGGCATGCACACCGCCTGGCCCGATCAGGCCGACCGCGTGGAGCCGGCCAGTCGCCCTGGCCCGCTCGCAGGCCGCGACGAGCGCAGGCCGGGTGAAGAACGACCCGTCGTCGATGGCCGCGTCGATGCGGGGCAGGTCCTGGAGCACCGGGCGCCCGGCACCGAGGTTGAGGTGCCCGACCTCCGAGTTGCCCATCTGGCCGGCCGGCAGGCCGACCGCGTCCTCCGAGGCCCGGAGCACGCCGTGCGGGTTGCCGGCGAGCATGGCCCGCCAGCGCGGCATCGGGGTGGATGCGATCGCGTCGCGGGACGGGTCCGGCCCGATGCCGAACCCGTCAAGGACGACCAGGACGATGGGACGCGGTCGCGCGCCCCCCGTCACGAGGCGAGCCCGCGCGCCTGTGCCGTGATCCCTGCGCGCGCGGCGATCCCGGCCATCTCGTCGGGCTTGAGCGATGCGCCGCCGATGAGGGCGCCATCGACACCCGGCTCGGCCAGGAACTCGGCGATGTTGGCGGCGGTGACGCTGCCGCCGTAGAGCACGGGCGTCTCGTCGGCCAGGTCGCCCCAGCCGAGCTTGCGCAGCGACGCCCGGATGGCGTCGGCCATTGCGCCGGCGTCTGCGCCGAACGCGTTCTTGCCGGTGCCGATGGCCCACACGGGCTCATAGGCGATCACGATGCCCGCGGCGACGAGCGCGGCGGCGTCGCGACCGGTGAGGGCGCCTGCGAGCTGGCCGTCAACGACCTGCTCTGCGCGGCCGGCCTCGCGATCTGCGAGAACCTCACCCACGCACAGGATCGGGCGCAGGCCGCCGGCGATTGCACGGTCGAGCTTCTTGCCGACCAGCTCGTCGGTCTCGGCGAAGTAGGCGCGGCGCTCAGAGTGGCCGAGGATCACCCAGGAGGCGAGGCCGGCCAGCATGTTGACGGAGATCTCACCGGTGTAGGCCCCGGCCAGCTCATGGTGGACGTTCTGGGCTCCCACCCCGACGTCCTCGCCGGCGAGCGCGTCGCGGACGGCCGCGAGGCTCACGTACGGCGGACAGATCACCCGCGTGATGCCCGGCTCCCGCGTGCGGGACGCGATGGTCCTCGCAAGCTCACCGGCATCAGCGGGGGTGGTGTTCATCTTCCAGTTGGCAGCAATGACGATCGGGCGCATGCCTGCATGATGACAGATGCGATCACGAGCCCACGTTGCCCTTCGGCCCCCCAGCAGTCGTCGCGCGGCCCGCCCGGCGGCGTCCGAGAGGCTCCCCGAACCCGGCACCGGATGGCCCCCGACGGTGGCGCAGACCGACGCCGCCATCATCGTGCAGCGCAAGGCGCTCGAGCCGGTCGAGGGCACGCTGGACCGTGCTCCGGTGCAGGTCCAGCCGGATGGCGATGTCGGAGAACGACGCCTCTGGCGTCTCCCGGCGCGCCTCAGCCACCGCGCGCACGGTCCGCGGCTGCTCGGCCAGGCGACCGTCCGCATCCAGGGTGTCGATCGCCGCAAGCTGGCGGCCCGCGGCCGCCACCGATCGCTGCAGGTTCGCGGATTCCGCGTTGAGCACCCGGTTGAGATCGCCCCGCAGGCTGCGGGCGACGCTGCGGGCCTCGAGCTCCAGGAGCGCAGAGGTCGCGCCGATCCTGCCCAGGAACCCGGCGATCGCCTCGGTGCTCTTCATCGTCACGACGCCCTGGCCCCGGCGCAGCCGCCACGCCGCCGGTGCTCCGACGTTCCTGAGACGAGCGGCGAGCGCCGGCGCCTCGTCGGGCGGCACGGTCAGCTCCAGGTGCGCACGGCCAGAGGCGAGGCTGAGCGAGCCGCGGGCGAGGAAGCGGCCTCGCAGCCATGCGAAGCGACAGTGCTCCGGCGCCCTGGGCCAGTCGATGGAGGCCTCGGGCAGGATGAAGGTCCGGCGCGTCCCCTTTCCACCAACGGCGGCATGCCCACCGAGGCGGATGACGAGCCTGGCGAGCGACGCCTCGCGGGCGTACACCCGGACCCCGAGTCCCGCGATCTCCGCGTTCCGGTCGCACTCCCGCGCAGGATCCAGCGCGGCGAGCTCCGCACGCAGAGCGACGACCAGGTCCCGGTCCGAGCCCGACATCGTCCCCGCGCTACGAGGCGCGCGCGACGCGGCCCAGCGGCGCACGCCGGCGGTGACCGCCCTCGCGCTCCCAGGCGCCAATGATCGTGGCAGCGAGGCGCGCAGGGTCGTGGCGGTGGGCGTTTGCCGGGTCCACGACGTCATCGAGGACGAGGCGCGGCGGCTTGTCCACCTTGGGCGGCCAGCGGAGCCTGACCGGCTCGCCCAGCCACCCCTCGGGCGGCGCGGCGTCGAGGCGGCTGTTGGCCACGACCACGTCCATGAGTCGACCCGCATCATGGGTCGCAAGGGCGTCGAGGTGGTCGGCGAGGTCGAATCCGCCGGTCTCGCCCACCTGCGTCGCGACGTTGCAGGCGAACACCACGAGCGCTCCGGATGCCGCAATGGCCTCCCGGATCCCGGGGACCAGGAGCGCCGGGAGGATGCTGGTGTAGAGGCTGCCCGGGCCGATGACGATCAGCTCGGCCTCGTCGATCGCCCGCAGGGCGTCATCGGTGGGGTGGACGTCATCGGGCGTGATCCAGACACGATCCACATCCGTGCAGCGCGCGACGCGGCTCTGGCCCTCGACCTCGGTCCCGTCGGCGAGGCGGGCGTGCAGCGTGAGCACGGTGCCGGTTGCCGGCACGACACGCCCGCGGACGGCGAGGACGCGGTTCATCTCGCGGACGCCTTCCTCGAAGTCACCGTGCTCAAGCTGGACCAGGGCGGCAAGGATCAGGTTGCCCAGGGCGTGGCCACCCACGCCATCGGCCAACGCCTCAGCATCGCGGGCGTTCGGCAGGCCCGGCTCCGGCCCGGGAGCCCGACCCGACATCGCGCCTTCGCCTGGGAAGCGGTACTGGAGCAGGCGGCCCATCAGGGGTTCGGCGTCGGCAAGGGCAACGATGCAGTTGCGGATGTCACCCACGGCCGGAATGCCGAGCTCGGCGCGCAGGACGCCCGACGAGCCACCGTCGTCGGCCACGGTCACCACCGCCGTGAGGTTCGAGGTGTGCTCCTTGAGGCCGCGGAGCAGTGCGGAGAGGCCGGTGCCGCCACCGATCGCGACCACGCGCGGCCCGCGCGCGAGGAACCGCTTCTGGTAGATGACCTCCACCATCGGCTGGTCCCGATCCCACAGGGCGAAGGGGTCCACCAGGGCGCGCACCAGGCGGTAGGCACCGTAGAGGAAGAGCGAGAGGCCGAGTGTCCCTGCGATGAGACCGCGGAGCTGGTACGGGAGGAACTGGAGCGTCAGGGCGTCGATGACCGTCCCGGCAATGCCATCAGGCTCGAACGAGGCTGTCGCCTGCCGGAGCAGGTGGGCGACACCGAGGGCCAGGACGAGCAGGCCGAGAAACGCGACGAGCAGCCACCGCTTGACGCCGATGCCGACGGTCAGCCAGCGGCGCAGGTTCACCGCTCGAGCTCCCGATGGAACACCGAGACGGTGCCGAGGTCCTCCTCGCGCAGCCAGCTCGCGACCTCCTGGGCCATCACCACCGAGCGGTGGAAGCCGCCCGTGCAGCCAATCGCGATGGTGAGGCGCGTCTTGCCCTCCTCCACGTAGGCCGGAATGAGGAGGTCGAGCAGGCCCTTGAGGCGGGCGAGGAAGTCGGCGGCGATGGGCTGGGCCATCACGTACTCGCGGACGACCTCGGTCAGGCCGGAGTTGGGACGCAGCGCCTCGATGTAGTGCGGGTTCTTCATGAACCGGACGTCCATGACCAGGTCCGCCTCGAGTGGCACGCCGAACTTGAAGCCGAAGCTGATGAGCTGGATCGCGAGGCGATCCGATCCCTGGACATCGCCGAGGCGCGCGAAGATCCGCTCGCGCAGCTCGCGGAGCGAGAGATCGCTGGTGTCGAGCACGACGTCGGCCTGGGCCCGGACGGAGTCCAGCATGGCGCGCTCGAGCTCGATGCTCGCGGCGATGCCCCGCTCGTCGGCGAGCGGGTGACGGTGGCGGGTCTCGGAGAAGCGACGGATCAGGACGTCGTCGCGGGCCTCGAGGAACATGATCACCGGGCGGATGCCGCGGCCCTCGAGCGCGCCGCGCATGGCGCCGAATGCGAGGGGGACATCGCCCGCCCGCACGTCCAGGACGATCGCGGTGCGTGCGTAGCGGACGGGCTCGGAGGCGACGAGATCCGCAAGGTCTCGGAGCAGCTCGCCGGGCAGGTTGTCCACCACGACGTAGCCGAGGTCCTCGAACAGCTTGGCGGCCGCGGTCTTGCCACCCCCCGACATACCGGTGAGGACGACCACATGCTGCTCAGGCTCGACGACAGCGGCGACCTCGAGCTCCTCGCCGGCCGGGCGGTCGGCGGGATCGAAGGCGCCGGATCGGGTTCCGCCGGTCATGCCGCCTCCCTCCGGAGGGTCACTTGCCGCTGCGCCTGATGAAGAACACGGTCCCCTCGAACAGCACGTACATGGTGCCACCCATGGCGAGCATGCTCACCACGTCCTGGCCGGGCGTGATGAGGGCCGCGAAGATCGCGATCCCCAGGATGATCATCCGCCGCGAGCGGACCAGCATGGACGACGTCACGATCCCCACCCGCGACAGGCCGTACAGCAGGATCGGGAACTCGAGGATCAGGCCGAACGCCAGGAACATGGTCGTGACGAAGTCGAAATAGGGCCCGGCGGCAAGGTTGCCCACCAGGATGTCGTCGGTGAAGCTGAGCAGGAACCCGACGGCGAACGGGAGCACGAAGTACGCGATCCCGACCCCGAGCGCGAAGAACACCAGGGCGAGCGGGATCCACGGGCGGACCATCCGCTGCTCCGGGGGCGTCAGGCCCGGCCGCACGAAGGACCACACCTGCCACAGGATCACGGGCATCGCCAGGATGATCCCGGTGATCACCGTGATCCGCAGGAAGATCATGAACGCGTCACCGGGGCCGAGCACCTGCACCTGCCCGGTGGGCAGCGGTCGGATCAGCAGGTCGCGGATGTCCTTCCAGAAGATCGCGCCGACGACGCTGCAGAGCGCGATGGCGATCACGGACTTGACGAGGCGGTCGCGCAGCTCGGTGAGATGCCCCACGAGCGACATCTCGCCGGGCGAGGGCGTGGGGGTCTTCGCATCGGGCTCGGGATCAGCGGCGCGCACGGTCACGACGCCGTCCGTGACGGCCTCGGTATCGGCCATGGTCCTGGCGTCCGGAGGTTCCGGGGCGACCTAGGCGGAGGGGGCGGCGGCTTCGTCAGCCACCGCCTCGCTGGCTTCGGCGGGCGGGGCGGCTTCGGCGGGCGCGGCGACGGCGACGGGCCGGCGGGCGCGGCGACGGCGACCGGGGCGGCGGCGAGGGCCGGCGGAACCGGGGCCGGAACGGGGGCTGCCGCAGGCGTGGGAGCGGGAGCGGGTGCCGTGTCGGCCTCGGAGGTCTTCACGGGCTCCAGGCTGGTGGTCTCCTTGACATCGGTAGCCGCCTTGCGGAACTCCCGGATGCTCTTGCCGAGCGCGGAGCCGACATCCGGAAGCTTGCCCGGCCCGACCACGATCAGCGCGATGATCAGGACGACGATGAGCTCCAACGGTCCGATGTTGAACGGCATCTGCAGATCGACCTCGTGCGGAGGGCTCCTGGTGGCCCGAACAGCGGCGTCAGGGTAGCACAGCGAGGCGCCGGGCCCACGTGGCGGCGGCGGCCGCGATCCGCTCCGCGGGATCGCTTGCGGGACCCTCGGCAGCGGGACTGATGGCGGCGCCCGAGATGCCACGCGACACGTTGACGAGGAGCCCGCCGCCTGCGCCGACGGCCGCCGCGCCGGCCGTCGCAGGACCCGACGCGAGCACCGGGTCGACCTCGCCGCCCTGCGCCCCGACCCCCGGCACGAGGAATGCCAGGCCCGGCGCGACCATGCGGATCGCAGCCAGCTCGGCGGGCGCGGTGGCGCCCACCACGAGGCCCACCGTGCCGCCCGGACCCCACGTGGACGCCCGGCGCGCGACACGGGCGTAGAGCGGCTCGGCTGGATGGCCAGCGGTGGCGTCCGCCGCCACCTCGAGCCCCTGGAGCTCGGCGGCGCCCGGGTTGGAGGTCCGGCACAGCACGTAGGCGAAGCGGTCACCGCGCTCAAGGAGCGTAGCGATCGCCTCTTCACCGAGGTACGGGTTCACGGTGACGGCGTCCGCGCCGAGCACGTCGAACAGCGCGACCGCCTGCTTCGCCGCCGTCGTGCCGATGTCGCCCCGCTTCGCGTCAGCGATGAACGGGACATCGGCCGGCACAAGGGCGCGCAGCCGCTCGAGAGCCGCCACGCCCGGGGCGCCATGGGCCTCGAAGAACGCGAGGTTGGGCTTCACGGCTGCCGCATACGGAAGGGCGGCCTGCAGCAGCAGGCGGGCGAACCGCTCCACCCCGTCCAGCGTTGGCGCGAAGCCAGTCGGCAGGCTCGCCGGATCAGGGTCGATCCCGAGGCACAGCACGGTGCTCGTCGCGGCGGTGCGGGCCGCAAGACGCTCGAGGTATGACGCCGTCACGGGGTGGCCGACGCCGACGGGGCAGGCGTTGGCTGCGGGCGCTCGTCCGGGGCAACCCACCAGTCGGGCACTGACACGCTGTCGAGCCCGGCGGCGCTCGTGAGGTCGATCGCCTCGGAGACGGTCCATGTGGGCGCGGACCCGTCAAGCTGGACCATGCGCAGGTCCACCACCTGGCCCTCGATGTGCAGGAAGGCGATCTGGTTGCCCGCCTGGGACCAGGTGGGTCCCCAGCTCTTGCCGTCGTCGGTCAGGCGCTTGACCTCCGACCCCGTGGCGGCATCGAGGATCACGACATCGGTCCCGTACTGGCCGGTCTTCGTCACCGCCATGTACCGCCCGTCGGGCGACCAGGACGGATGCAGGTAGCCGGGGCCGGTGGCCGCGCGTGACTTCCCGGTCTCGGTGTTGTAGAGGTAGATGCGCGGCGTCCCCTTGGCCCCATCCCGATCGTTGTAGACGTACGCGAGGCGGAGTCCATCCGGTCGCCAGGCCGCGTCCTGGTGGCCCAGCGGCGCAACCTGCGCCATCTTGAGGTCCTTGACCTTGGAGGTCTTCAGGTCCAGGAGCTTGAGCGTCACGTCCGACGTGGTGGGATCAGGGAGGTCGGTCGTCATCGCGATCGTGCGCCCGTTCGGAGACACGTCCGGGGCCTGGATGAAGCCCATCCACTTGAGGGAGCCCGGCGGATCCACCAGGCCGTCGAAGATGCGCTTGGCCTCACCGCCCTCGAGCGGGATCACCATGAGGGCCGGCACGTCCATGTTGTAGTCCCGCACGGTGCCGTTGACGCTCCACCTGCCATCCGCCTCGCGGGTGCGGACGAAGTAGACCGCGGTGCCGTCCTCGTTGAAGGAGGGCATCGAGTCGTTGCCGTTGCTCGTGAGCTGCCTGGCGTCGCCGTCCTTCTGGATCCAGATGTTGCCGTCCTTCGCATACACCAGCGTCCCAGCGACCGTGATACCGGGGGCCTCCGGCGTCGGCACGACGACGATGTTCGACGGCGTGGGCGTCCGCGCGACCTCGGGCTGGCTGGTGGACCCGGGCTCGCCTCCCCCGCCGTCCCCGCCGCCGATTCCGAATGGCAGGTCGCCGTTGAGGAGCGACAGCGACACCACGAGGATGAGCAGCAGGCCCGCGACGGAGATGATCGCCGCGAGGGGGGTGCCCTTCGGCAGCAGGCCGTACGGATCCTTGCTGGGCGCCCGGCGCGGCGGGCGGGGAGCGCTGGTCATGCGGGGCCTCCGGGAGCGGCACCGGCGAGGGCCGGACCGGCGTTGATGCCGGCCATGCCGGCGGCGTGCTCCAGGACCTCGCGGGCCCGCGGATGCGAGCCTGACGGGGCGACATCACGGACCTCGAGCTGGAGCGTCTCGAGGCCGCCGAAGGTTCGACTGGCAAGGCGGGCGACCACGTCCACGCGGTCTCCCTCGACAAGCCCGGTGGCCAGGTCCGACCGGCCGAAGGCGATGCCGTCAAGCACGTCGCGCTCGCGACGCAGGACAAGCTGGGTGTGGCCGCCGCTCGCGGCTCGGACACGCTGCACGGTCAGCCCGAGGACGGCGACGAGTGGTTCGGGGTTCCCGGTGCCGCACGGGGCGAGCCGGGCGAGGTCACGATACAGCGCGTAGTCCACGTAGGCCGCGGGCAGGGCGAGGTCCACCGCCAACGGAGTGCGGACATCCTCGGGCGCCTCCCGGGCGGCAAGATCCAGGAACCGGGCGACGAAGGAGTCCCAGCGCTCGACCGGAAGCTCGAAGCCGGCCGCCGCCGCATGTCCGCCGAAGCGGATGAAGAGATCTCCGCACGCGGTCAGGGTCTCCGCGAGGTTCAGGCGTCCGTCGCTCCGGCACGAGGCCCGGATGACGTCACCGATGCGGGTGCCCACGACCGCAGGCCGTCCCGTCTCGTCCGCCAGACGGCCGGCGACGAGCCCGATGATCCCCACGCTCCAGGGCCCATGGACCAGGACGGCCGGGGCATCGGGAGACCCGCCGATGACGATCTCCGCCGATTCGGCGATCGCGTCGGCAAGCAGCGCCTGCTGACCGGGGGCCAGCCCCGGTGCGCCCAGGCCGATCGCACCACGCGCCTGCTCGATCGCGACCTTCATCAGCTCCCGGCGGGTGGAGTTCGCAGACTCGAGCGTCGCCGCCAGCTCTGCTGCCTCCGCCGGCGTGGCGGCGAGCAGGAGACGGGCGGCATCGAGCGCCTCCCCCACCCGACCGGCGGCGTTGAGCCGCGGAGCGATGCTGAAGCCGACCGTCTCGAGGTCGGTGCGGGCAGGGTCCACGCCTGCCTTCGCGAGGAGCGCGGCAATGCCCGGCCGCGGCGCGCGGCGCATGCGCTCCAGGCCGAGGCGGGCGATGGCCCGGTTCTCGCCAAGGATCGGGGCGACATCGGCCACCGTCCCGATCGTGGCGAGATCCGCGAGCTCAAGGGCCTCTGCCTCTGTGGCATCGAGTGCGCCGAACAGGAGGCGGGCCACGGTGAAGGCGACGCCGCTGCCCGACAGCTCCGGGTCCGGGTAGACCGAGTCGGCGCGGTGGGGATTGACGATGGCAACGGCCGCGGGCAGGACCTCGGGCAGGTGGTGGTGGTCGGTGACGATCACGTCGATCCCCACCAGGCCAGCCGCAGCGACCTCGGCGACACTCGAGGAGCCCGTGTCCACCGTGATGACCAGCGTGATCCCGCCGGCCTGCGCGGCGTCAACCGCGGCCAGCGAGAGCCCATGCCCCTCCTCTAGGCGCGAGGGTACGTACGGCTCCGCGTCCAGCCCGAGACGGCGCAGCGCGAGGACCAGCTGGGCGAGCCCGGTGAGGCCGTCCGCATCGAAGTCCCCGAAGACCATCACCCGCTCCCCGCGCTGCTGCGCGAGGGCGACACGCGCCACAAGCGCGTCTGCGTCGGGGAGGAGCCGCGGGTCATTGAGACCGGCGACAGCGGGGCCGAGGAAGGCGCCGAGGCGGGCCGCTCCAGAGATCCCGCGGCGCGCGAGCACTGTTGCAGCGACGGTGCCCAGGCCGTGGACGCGCGCCGCCTCCCGCTCCTCTGGCTCGAGCCGGAGGGGATCGGGGAAGATCCAGCGGTGCCGTGCGTCCATCATCGGGCGGAGAATGCCACGGACCGCTTACGCGCGGATTGCGCAGCGTCCACGGGTCCCGGCAGGCACCGGGCCCAGGGTCACGTGGTCGCGCGGCGGCTCGGGCGGGCCGGCTGCTCCGCGAGGCGCTTCTTGTCGTCCCGCAGGTGCCAGACGACGAGCAGCGGGCTCGCATTGAAGATCGACGAGTACGTGCCCGAGATGATGCCGATGAGGAGCGCCAGCACGAACGTTCCGATGGCCTCGCCCGCGAACAGCAGCATCGCGAGCAGCGCGATCATGACGGTGAAGCTCGTGGTGATCGACCGGCCGAACGTCTGGAGGATCGAGTGGTTCACGATCCGGTCGAAGGGCTCGCCGGCATGGCGGGCGCGGTTCTCGCGGACCCGGTCGAAGACGACGATCGTGTCGTGGACCGAGAAGCCGATGATGGTCAGCATCGCGGTGACGAACAGGCCGTCCACGAGCACGCCCGCGAACGTTCCCAGGATCGCGAAGATGCCGACGACGACGATCACGTCGTGCAGGAGGGCTGCCAGCGCCGTGACGCCCATGCGGAAGTCGCGGAAGCGGTAGGTGATCCAGAGCATGATCCCGATCGACCCGAACAGGATCAGCGTGAGCGCCTGGGTGATGAGGTCCGACGAGACGACGGCACCGACCGCGGACAGTGACGCCTGCTCGGCAATCGGGCCCAGCTCATCCTCGAGCGCGAACCGGAGCTCGCCCAGCTTGCCCTCGGTGGGCAGCTGCACCTGGCCCGGCGCGACGGTGGGCGCAGGCGACGGCGACGCGCTCGGGGCTGTCGAAGCGGAGGCACTGGGAGCTGCGGACGGCGCAGCGGACGCGGCGGCACTGGCCGCCGGCGACGCCGACGCGCCACCCGCGGTGGCCGTCGCGGGCGAGCCGGACGGGGTGACGGCGGCCGATGCGGAGGGTGCCGGGGTCGGGATCGGCGTGGGTGACGGCGCCGGGGCCGCGAGCGCGGCCTCCTTGGTGCGGATGTCGATGAAGCCCTCACCGGTCTTGGTGACGTTGGACTCGTAGCCCTGCTCCTGGACGATCGCCTGCACCTGTGCCGGCGTGACGTTCGGGTCCTCGAAGCGGATGGTCCAGACCGTGCCGCCGGTGAAGTCGATGGCGAACTGGAGGCCGACCTTGCCGCCGGTGATCGGGCCGAGCAGGATGAAGATCAGGCCCGGGATCATGATGGCAAGGGAGAACGCGAAGAAGTACCTGCGCTTCCCGATGATGTCAAACACGCCCGCGCGCCTCGCCTCGTGTGGCGCCGCGGCCGGTGGTCGGGCGGGCCAGGAACTCCTCCTCGGTCACCCCGAAGAGGGATGCCTTGCGGGCCCAGTCCTTGGTGACGACCCAGCGCAGCATCGTCCGGGTCACCGTCACGGCGGTGAACATGGAGACGAGCACGCCGATGATCAGCACGAGACCGAAGCCGCGGATCGTCGACGACCCGAACAGGAACAGGATGGTGGCGGTGATGAGGCTCGACACATTCGAGTCGAGGATCGAGTTCCAGGCCCGGTTGAAGCCTGCCTCGACCGCTGCCGGCAGCGTCTTGCCGACCCGCAGCTCCTCCTTGGTCCGCTCGAAGATCAGGATGTTGGCGTCAACCGCCATGCCGACCGAGAGGACGAAGCCCGCGATCCCGGCCAGGGTCATGGTGACCGGGACCAGCCGGAAGATGGCCAGCACCACGATCGAGTAGTAGAGGAGGGCGCCGCTGGCCACGAGGCCGGGCAGCCGGTACTGCACGATCATGAAGATGACGACGAGGATGACCGCCACGATGCCCGCGAGCAGGCTCTGGCGGAGGAACGCGTCGCCCAGGGTGGGGCTGACGCTCGTGTTGGCGAGCTCCTGGATGGGGAACGGCAGCTGGCCGAACTGCAGGATGGTGACCAGGCTCGTGGCTTCGGCCAGCGGGTAGCCGCCGATCCCGCCCTGGCTGATCTGGACCTGACCGCCGGGGATCGCCTCGTTGATCGTGGGAGCGCTGATCACCTTGCCATCGAGCACGATGGCGAAGAAGTCGTTCACATGGGACGCGGTGTACGCCGCGAACTTGTCCCGGCCCTGGTCCTTGAGGGTGAAGTCCACCGTGCGCCGGCCCGTCTCATCCGCGCCGATGGTGGCGGCGGAGAGCTGGTCACCGGAGAAGAGCACGCAGTTGACGGTGACGGTGTCCGAACAGGCCGTGGAGATCCACGCCGGGTCAAGCACCTGGCCCGCGCCCGCACCGGTCTGGCCGAGCGGCACGAAGTCCAGCCGGCCCGTGGTGCCGACGAGCTCGCGGATCTGGTCGGGGTTCTGGACACCGGGCATCTCGACGATGATCCGGTCGGTGCCCTGGGTGACCACCAGCGGCTCAGCGACGCCCGAGGCGTCAACACGGTTGGTGATGATCGACTTGACGATGTCAAGGTCGCCCCGGGTGGGCACCTTGCCCTCCGCCGGAAGCACCTGGTACTCGATCCGGAGGCCGCCGGACAGATCGAGACCCAACTTGGTCTCGATCGTCCTCGGCTCGCTCGACGACCCGAGACTCGGCAGAGTCAGCGGCACGAAGGAGACGATGAGGGCGAGAACGCCTATGACGACAATCAGGATCGGTACGGCTCGACGCATCGGGGCGGGATGATACAGGGGACTCGCCGTCCGTGCGCGGGGCCGTGCGGCCTGCCTCGGCCGGGACCTTTCGTCAGGCGGGCCGGACGCTCGCCGTCGAGCTCGACGAGCCCGCCCGGGGGCCCCGGAACCTGGTGAGCAGCCAGGCTCCGGCAAGCAGGAGCAGCCCCAGCCCGAAGAGGACGAGTGCCCGATACGCGACGTCCATGGAGGCCATGTCGATCAGCACGACCTTCGCGATGGCGACGGCGAGCAGCGCGAGCCCCGCGTGGCGCAGCACCGCCCGACGGCGGGCGAGGCCGATCGCCAGGAGGCTGACCCCGATCGCCGTCCAGCACACCGACAGCGCCACCTGCGCCTGCTTCGCCAGCTCCTCACCCGGCACCCCCTCCCCGACGCGTCGCGCGAAGACGTCGACCACGGCCACCGAGACGGCGTAGAGGGTGATCAGCCCGGCGCCGGTCGCAAGCGCGGGTCGGACCCGTGCGGCGATCGGGTCGCGGGAGGCAAGGAGGCTGCCCGCGGCGAGCATCGCGAACGCCGCCATCCATAGCGCGGGCAGCGCGTCCGGATCGGCGGACACGTACAGGTGCACCGGGGGTGCCACCACGACGAGGCCCACGCCAAGGGCACCGGCCCAGAGCAGGAGCGCCGTTCCCGCGAAGACGAGCACCTCGGGCCGGTCGCGGCCCTGGCGCCAGAGCGCGACCCCGGCCAGCACGACCCACAGGATCACCACGCCGCTCGCCCCGACCTCGGACGGCACGAGCCAGGCCGTCACCCCGATGGCTGCGAGCCACGCGATCCGCATGACGCGCACGTCATCCCACCAGCGCGTGGAGGCGATGGCCGATGCGGCCAGGAGCGCGACCGCCAGCGTGCGCTCATCGGTGAACGGGATCGCGGGCAGCCCGAGCTCGAGCACGAGCGGCCAGCGCGCAGTGGTGTAGAGGGCGGCGGCGAACCACGGGATCCAGCCAGCGACGGACGCTGACCGCGTGAAGCCGCCCACCCGAGCCAGGCGCGGATACCGGGCGTCCGCGGGCAGGCGGACAAGGACCGTGTCGAGCACGACCCCCACGGGCAGCAGCACGGCGAGAATCGCGACCAGGGCCGTGCCCTGGACCTGGAAGAGCATGCCCCACCCGAACAGCAGCAGCCCGATGGCGCCCAGCGCCGAGCGCACCCAGCGCACGGCCACGAGCGCGCCGGCCGCTGCCAGCCCCACCAGGACGATCACCAGCGAGAGCCAGCCCGGGTTCAGGAACGGCGTGGCCACCGGGGATCCGAGCCCCGCGGGCGAGAGCTCGGCCGCGACGAGGAACAGGATGGCCATGCTGCCGCTGACGAGCGCTCCGCACGAGGCCGCAGGCAGGGTGACCCAGGACGCCACAGCGGTCAGCCGGGCGGGCGTCCGCGTCCGCTCCAGCAGCCGGTCCGCAACGAGACCAGCAACGGCGGAGGCGGACAGCACCAGGGCAAGGACCGGCCCGGCCACCTCGAACGGGGCCGCATACGTGACCAGGAGGAGCGCGGACGCCGCGAGGGCCGACCGGATCCAGCGGACCGGCACGACGGCCATCGCCACGACCAGCGCGACCAGCACGCCACCCAGGGACGCTGCCTCCGGGTGCGCGAGGGCAGGCACGAACCGCTCCGGCGACGGAAGCTGGAACAACCAGAACGGGTACTCGACGAGGAGCAGGTGCAGGACCGCGAGTGACCCGAGCGCGAGCGCCGCGAGCGCTGACCAGCGATGGACCCGGCGCGCCGCAAGCCAAGCGAGCGCCGTCGCCTCGGCGGCCCAGGCGATGGGAACGGCCGGCGCGCCCAGCTGCACGAACGCTGCAATCGCCAGGAGCGCGACGCTGGTGCCGGCGACGAGGTTGCCGAACAGGTGCTGCCAGCCCTGGCGGGCCAGGAACCATGCGCCCGCGAGCAGGTGGGCCAGGGCAGCGAGGCCGATGGCGATCCCGCGCCACGCTTCGAGGCTGCCGTCGAGGGTCACCATGAGCCCCCACAGCAGGAACGTGGCGTTCGCGAGGACGAGGATCGAGCTGGACGGCCGCAGGTCGTCACGGCGGATCCGGACCTCTTCACCGGCCGCTGCCACGAGGTTCACCGTCCAGAAGCCGGCCAGCGCGATGAGCGCCTGGACGGGCACCGGATCGTCGAGCAGCCAGGAGGCCAGCTGCGGCGCGGCCAGGAGGAACGCGAGCGAGGGAAGCCAGCGCCAGGAGCGGTACAACGCCACGCCCGTGGTCCCGACCAGCGTCACGGCCACGAACAGCAGCGTGAGCGTGCTTGCGGACGCGCCGGTCAGCGGCGGGGCGGCGAGCGCCGCCACAAGCCCCAGGGCCGCGACGCTCCGGGCGTCGAACCGGATGGCGACGACCGCCGCGACGACGGCCATCACAAGGGCCATCAGGAGACCCAGCTCGGGCGGGATGAGACCGTAGAGGCGCGTGGCCGCCATGATCGCGATCGACAGGATTCCCAGGCCCACGCCGGCCAGCACGTTGCCCACCAGGGCGTTGCGCCGGGCGAGCAGAGCGGCACCGCCGGCGAAGGCGGCCGAGCCCACGGCCAGGCCGATCAGGACACGCATGGGCTCGGTGATCCAGCCCCGACTGAACGCCAGGCTCAGGAAGAACACGGCGGCGGCGATCAGCGCCCCGCCCCCGATCCAGGCGAGCGCACGTCCCGCGAACCGCTCCTCGAGATCCTTGAGCGTCATGGACGGCTTCGGGGAGATCGTGGGGGCCGCCGGCATCGCCGCGGTCGGCATGGCCCAGGCCGAGGGCGCCGGGGCCGAGGGCGCCGGGGCCGAGGGCGCCGCGGGCACCGATGCGGCCATCGCGCGCGCCAGGGCGGGTTGGGCAGGCTGCGGCACGGGCTGCACCCGCACGGATGTCGCGGGTGAGACGCGAATCGGTCGAGCGGCCGCACGGTGGACACCGGGCGGGGGCGGCGGGAGCAACGGCGCCGGTGCAGGCGCGGACGGCGACACCCCCTGCACCGCGAGGCGCTGCTGCAACTCGTCAAGCCCGCGCTCGACGTGCAGGAGGCGCTGCTCGATCGCCTCGAGTCGGGTCGCCTCGTCGTCCATCGTGGTCCCTCCGCTCCAGTCCCCGGAAGCGATGACGCACGCAGGTGCCTGACGTGACACCACCGACCGATGCGGGATGACGGTGCGCCGGGCCCTGCACCCGGCGCAAGAGGCTTCAGGCCTCGAGGTGGGCCTTGATCCGCTCGGCGAGGGCCCGGCCGATGCCCGGGACAGCCGCGATCTGCTCCACCGGCGCCTCGCGCACCCGTTTTGCGGAGCCGAACACCTTGAGCAACTCGCGCTTGCGCTTGGGACCGACGCCGGGCAGGTCGTCGAAGGCGGACTTCCGCGTGCCCCGGCCTCGCAGGCTGCGGTGGTAGGTGATCGCGAACCGGTGGGCCTCGTCCCGCAGGCGCTGGACCAGGTACAGCGCCTGCGATGTCGCCGGCAGCACCACGGGCTCTGCGCGATCTGGGCGGATGAGCTCCTCGCGCTCCTTGGCGAGGCCGACCATCGGCAGGTCCCCCAGCCCGAGCTCGTCGAGCACCTCCTTGGCCGCGCTCACCTGGCCGCGGCCGCCGTCGATGATCACGAGATCCGGCATCGCCCAGCGGCGTGCCTCCTCGATCCCCTCCTCGCCCGCCTTCGTCCCGCGGAACCTGCGGCGCAGGACCTCCTGGTGGCTGGCGAAGTCGTTCGGGCCCTGGACGGTCTTGATCTGGAAGCGGCGGTACTCCCCGGTACGCGGGCGCCCTTCCTCGAACACCACCATCGAGCCGACAGACTGGGCGCCCTGGAAGTTGGAGATGTCGTAGCACTCGATGCGCATCGGTGGTCCGGGAAGCTCGAGCGCCGCCGCGAGCTCGGTCAGCGCCCCGAGCGTCCGGCCCTCGTCCGCGAGCCACCGCGCAGCCTCGCGAGCCAGGGATTCGTGGGCGTTGCGCGTGGCCAGGTCCATGAGCTCGCGCTTCTCACCCCGCTGCGGCGTGCGGAGCCGCACGAGGCTGCCCCGGCGCGTGGAGAGGAACGCTTCGAGATCCGCCGTGTCCGCCAGCGACCGCGGCACCAGGACCTCCCTGGGGATGCTCGTCGCCCGCGAGTAGTACTGCTCCAGGAACGCGCCGAGCACCGCGTCATCGGGCTCGTCGTGGTGGGCGTCGAGGAAGAACACGTCGCGGCCCAGCATCTTGCCGTTGCGCACGACGAACAGCTGGACAGCAGCCTGGTCGTCCTTGCGGGCCATCGCGACAAGGTCGAGCTCGGTCCGCGCGAACGCGGCCATCTTCTGGCTCTCCATCGTCCGCTCGATCGCACGGACCTTGTCCCGGACGATCGCCGCCTTCTCGTACTGCTCGGCTTCGGAGGCCACGTGCATCTCGTGGCGCAGCCCTTCGAGCAGGGTGTCCGCGTTGCCCTCCAGGAACAGCTCCACCTGGGCGATGTCGCGCCTGTAGGCGATCTTGGGGACGGCCTCCACGCAGGGGCCCTGGCAGCGTTTGATGTGGTACAGCAGGCACGGCCGGGCGAGCGCCCGCTCCCCTTCCCGGATGTCGAGCGTGCACGTCCGGAACGGGAAGAGCCGCCGCACCAGGTTCATCGCCTCGTCGACGCTGCTCGCGGAGGCGTACGGGCCGAAGTACCGGGAGCCGTCGCTGAGCAGCTTGCGCGTGCGCTCCACGCGCGGGAAGTCGTCAGCGAGCGTGATCTTGATGTACGGGTAGCTCTTGTCGTCCTTGAGGCGGACGTTGAAGCGCGGCTTGTAGCGCTTGATCAGGTTCGCCTCGAGCAGGAGCGCCTCGCTGACCGAGTCCACCTCGGTCACCTCGAGGTCGACGACACGGTCGATCGCCTGCCGGATGCGGTGGAAGCCCTCCCCGCGCGGCTCCTGCTTCTGCCAGTAGCTCCGGACGCGGCTGCGCAGGCTCTGCGCCTTGCCCACGTACAGGACCTCGCCCCGCGCGTCCTTCATCAGGTACACGCCGGGCCGGTCGGGCAGCGTAGCGAGCGTGGCTTTGAGCTCCGGAGTCACCTGCCGATTATCGACTGAATCGAGAGGCCGGCCCTGACGGGCCGGCCTCCGTCGTGTGGCCCGGGACGAGTCCGCCCCGGGCGGCAGCGCTAGAGGTGGTTGATCACGTACTTGGCGTCGGTGATGAGCAGTGTCGCCGCCGCCGGCGTGATGGACTTGCCGGACTGCGCCCGGACCAGGTTGATGAAGGCGTTGAGCTGGTTGACGGCCGCCTTCTTCTTGCCCGCCGCCATGCTGGCCTTGGCCGCGGAGAGCTTGTCGAGCAGGCTGTCACGGACGCTCATCCTGGTGATGGCGCCCTCGGCATAGAGCCGCTTGACGGACAGCTTCAGGCCGTAGATCGAGGTCTTGACGGTGAACGAGACCTGGGCAGTCGTGGCGTTCCCGTAGTCATCGGTGGCAGTCACGGCGAGCGTGTGCGCGCCGAGGGCCAGCGTGTGAAGGTCGATGCTGGTCGACATCGTCGGAGTGCCGTCGAGCTTGACCACGACGGAGGCGACCCCCGACGTCGCATCGGTCGCCGTGTAGCTGATCGGCACCACCTTCGCATGCAGGTAGGCCTTCGCCTCGGGTGACGTGATGTCGACGACGGGTCCCTCGGTATCGGCGAACACGAGGCGCCCCTCGATCTTCGGGGCGATCGGCGCCGTCTGCGCCTGGACGTACTCGATGACGGCGTCACGCACGTAGTACTGCGTGTCTGCCGCAATCTGGTCGAGCGGCCAGAGGCTCTTGCCGCTGTCGGAGAAGTTGCAGGCACCGGCCGCGAGGTAGTTCACGGTCGAGACTCGGTAGAACTTGGACGCATCGGCGAAGTCGACCGCCTGGTCCCCGATCTTGAGCGCGACGACGTTGTTGCCGTCCGGGAGCTCTGGCGCCATGTCGCGGTACTGGATCTGGTTCCCGAAGTCCGTGTCGAGCATGCAGGTCGTGTAATACGAGTACCCGCCGTAGCCGTCCACGTACTTGTAGTAGTAGTAGTTGCGATAGGCCCGCTCGAGGACCGCCTTGAGCTGTGGCCCGTTCATGTCGAGGACGACCAGCGAGTTCTCGTACGGCATCGCCGAGAACATGTCGCTGACCTTGAGGCTGTAGGGCGCGTCGGCGGGTCGCGGCCGCCGCGATCCTGCTGTTGGTCATCGCACCCGAGAGGTGGACGTCAACCGGGATGCCCTCGCTCTCGAGCTTCCAGACCGCGGAGTCGGCCTGGAGGTTCGCACCGTTGGTCTCCTGCGTGAACGCCGGAGAGGGCGTCGATCGGCACCTTGGTGGAGCCGATCACGGTGTTGTTGTAGGTGTTGATCAACGCCTGGTACGGCGCAACCAGCGCGACGATCGCCGGATCCTCGACACCGGTTGCCGAGACCGGGATGTACCGGCCGGCGCTGGACACGACCTTGTAGCCGCCGCTGCCGTCCGGCAGCAGGCCGAGCGAGACCTCGCCCAGGTTCGTGTTGTAGCGGTAGGCCTGGGTGACGATCACCGGATCGTTCTCAGGGTTGGCCACGAACGTCGGCAGGAACTTGTAGTCCCCGAAGCCGCTGACCGGGTTGGTGTGGCTGTGACCGCCGATGATGGCGTCCACGCCGCTGACCTGGCCCGCGAAGTAGGTGTCGACGTTGTTGTCGACCTCGACGCTCGCCGGGTTGGTCGTGAACCCGATGTGGGTCAGTGCAACCACGACGTCGTTGCCCGCCTGGAGCACCGGCGCGAGGTCCTTGCCGGCCTTGATCGGGTCCGTGAAGGTCAGGCCCGGGATGTTGCTCGGCAGCTCGTAGCTCGGAACGCGGTGGTTGCCGATGCCCAGGATCGCGACCTTGATGCCCTCGGGCCCGACGGTCTTCGTCGTGTAGGGCTCAACGGGCACGGCCGCGAGGCCGTACGCGCCGGTGTCGGTGATGTTCGCCTGGAGGACCGGGAAGTCAGCCTGGGCCAGGGTGCCGAAGACGTCCTTGCCGAAGTTGAACTCGTGGTTGCCGAGCGTCCACGCGTCGTAGCCGACGGCATTGAAGGCCTTGATCAGCGGGTTGATGCTCATCTCGGGGGACAGCGCTGTGCCGTCGGCCGCGTACCCGAGTCCCGCGGACTTGAAGTAGTACATCATCGAGTCACCCTGGACGTTGTCGCCCGCGGTGACCAGCAGGGTGCGGCTCGCGTTGTGCAGCCGCTCCTGGTTGATGAGCGTGACCAGCTGGCTGTAGCCCTGGTATGTCCCCGACTTCACGAGCCGGCCGTGCGAGTCGTTGTGGTGGAGGATCGTGAGCGGGACGACCTCGCCGGCCTCGTAGGCGTCGTTGCCGTTGCCGTTGCGGGTGATCCGGCCGTCGAGCGTGCCGTCACCATCGGGACCCTTGTACGGGTTGGCCGCCGTGTACGTGGCGCTCACGTACGAGTTGACGGCGTTGAGCATGTCGCCCCAGTACGTGATGTTCTTCATGTACTTGAAGGGCACGTAGCCGTCCTGGCCTGCGGGGGCGAGGAACTCGTTGGTGCCGACCTTGTACGTCTTCGCGGCGTCGAGCGGCTCCCACGCGTGGGTGGCCTTGCTGTAGACCTCGACGTCGTAGGCGCCCCAGCCGTACGGCTGCGGTCCGGGCTGGGCGTCGCTGTAGCGGAAGAACTTGTAGCGGATGCCCGACGGCTGGATCGCGCCCTTGAACAGGGTCGCGGACTGGTTGAGCAGGTCGTAGACCTGGGCACCGGTCATCGTGCCCGACCGCCGTCGCGTTGCCGAACGGCAGGATCTGGAACATCTGCCCGTAGGTCAGGAGCATGGGATCGTGCGTCCACAGCCCCTCCTTCTGGCAATCGGCGGCCGTGCCTGTCCAGATGTAGGTACCCGGGTTCGCGGGGTCCTCCTTGTCGCACCAGTCGACGCGGATGCCGCCCGCGTTGTTGAAGAACATGTCGACGTCATTGGTTGTCTCGACGTCGGTGTTCAGGGCGCCGTAGATCGCGTCGTCCACGAAGTCGCCCATCATGTTGTCGCCGTTGTAGTCGCGCAGCAGGTCGACCTGCGAGTACCCGACCGGCGTGTTGATCAGCGCCTGGTAGGCCGGGTCGTTCGCATAGCCGTCGACCAGCGCCTTGATCACCGGATCCTGCGGGTCGGAGGTACCGACGACGAGGCGGCTCCAGGCCACCGCGACGGAGCCGTCGGGATTGACCGTGAAGTCCGCCCGGCCGACCTTCCGGCCCGCATAGTGCGCCTGGGCGACGAGCGTGTTGCCGACCTTGGTTGCGGTCGTCACATCCGTGTGGCTGTGCCCACCGATGATCAGGTTGGCGGGCTTGCCGGCGTCGTTGAGCTTCTGGGCCAGGGTCTGATCGCCGTACACCGTGAACCCGTAGCCGTAGCCGCCGTCCGTGTAGCCGTGGTGGCTCAGGACGACGACGACGTCAGCTCCGCGGCCTCCAGGGCGTCGTAGTAGTGGAGGATCGACTCGGCCGGGTCACGGAAGCAGAGCCCCTCGGTCGCCTCGGCAATCGTGATGTAGGGCGTCTCGCTCAGGGCCGACACCGATGACGCCGACCTTGACGTCATTGGGCGCGGTGCCGATCGTGAACGACCTCGTATGGCGTCGTTCGGGTTGAAGGGCTCCCACGTGCAGGCGCCGCCCGCGTCCTTCTTGGTGATGTTGGAGGTGATCATCTGCATCGGCTTCTCGTCGGCGGTGGCGACGGCCTCCGCCTGCGCGATGCGATCACCGAGGACCGTCTGGCCCCAGTCGAACTCGTGGTTCCCGAAGGTCGCGCCATTGAAGCCAAGCGTCGGTAGTAGTCGATCGTGGGGAGGCCCTGCGGTGGGGATGTTGGAGAGCAGGCTGCCCTGCATCATGTCCCCGGCGTCGAACGAGGAGGACCTTGTCCGCCCCGACGGCAGTCCGGACCTCGTTCACCGAATTGGCGACGCGGGCGCGCCGGGTTCGACCCGGCCGGCTCGAGGCTGCCCGTGGAAGTCATTCGTGTGCAGGATGGAGAAGGAGACCGCTGCCGCCGGAGCCGCGGCCGCGGGCGCCGCAACGGCCCCCGTCAGCAGGGCGACGGCGACCACGGGCATCAGGAATTGGGAACGCCTCACGTGGGCAACCTCCGAGGCGAGGGGCACGCAGGACGCTGCCGACCGATCCCTCGACGGCCGGGCTTTGTGGCGACCCTAGTCGCTCAGCTCACCGTCGGATACGGCCATTTGGCGGTTCGGTTGGGTCCGGACGGGCCGGGAGACGTTGGGAGTGGTGCCAGGGCGCACCACCGCCGGCCGTGCGACAGGGGCGTCACCGCTTTCTGCCTACCCGAACCGTCGTCGCGAGGAGCCCGCTCATCGCCATCGTGGCGAGCACGAGCAGCAGCAGCGGGCCCTGCGCGGGCGCCACGGGCTCCCCGATCGGGTCGCTGTCCGTCGGCGAGTCAACCGTCTGGTTGACGCCCGTGTAGACGATACGGGGCGCGGTGATCGTCGAGTCCCCGGCCGCCACGGGCGACACCGCGAGCGATGCCACGAGTGCGGCGGCGGTCATGCCCGCCAGGATCCGCCGACCGATGCTCCGACGCTCGCGACCGAACGCCGGCCGCGTCTGCCACGCCAATGCACGACCCTCCCAGACGGCGTCGCCATCCGGAGGGACGCCGTTCGGCGGAGTCTGGCAGGACGCCCAGAACCGGGTCAACGCGACATTCGACGCGCCCGAGCCGTGCGGGGCCAGGCCAGTCAGTCGCCTTTGAACGCCGGGCGCCGCTTCTCCATGAAGGCGCGCAGGCCCTCCTGGTAGTCGTCCGAGTCGTAGACCTCGCGGCGCAGGGACTGGATGCGCTCGTGGGCCTCGGGCGTCATCGGGTGGGCGTCGGCGAGGACCCGGAGCTCCTCCTTCATGACCTGGTGGACCAGCGGCGGCCGGTGGCGATGTCGGCGGCAAGCTCCGCGGTGGTGTTCTCGAGCTCCTGGCTGGGCACGACGCTGTTGACGACGCCGTACGCCGCCATCCGGCCCGCCGCGATCGGGCGCGCCGTGAACAGCATCTCCTTGACGAAGTGCAGGTCGGCGACCTTGAGCAGGTTGAGGGTGCCCGAGAGGTTGTAGGGCACGCCGAGCCGAGCGGGCGTGATGGCGAAGGTGGCCTCGGATGCAGCAACGATCAGGTCGCAGGAGAGCACCAGCTCGCAGGCGCCGCCCCAGACCGACCCGCCGACCATCGCGATCACGGGCGTCGGGTGGGCCTCGATCTGGCGGATGGTCTTGCGCAGCGGATCCGAGTAGGTGAGCGGGTCGCGGCCGTTGCGGGGCAGCTCGCGGATGTCGTGGCCGGCCGAGAAGATGTGGGCGTCGGGATCGGCGCGCAGGACGACCACGCGGACATCCGGGGGCTGCTGCTGCGCAAGCGCGGCGCCAATCTTGCCGAGCAGCGATGCGTTCAGGGCATTGACCGGCGGGTTGCTGAAGGTGATCCACGCGATCGAGTCGCGGACCTGGACCTGGACTTTGGCGGGCATCGGGATGGGTCTCCGGTCCGGCGAGGGCGGTGGGGGTGCCGGGCCTGGAGCCAGTGTGGGGTGCGGCAGCCGATGGCGTGTGGGCCGACCCGCGTGCGTTCGGGGGCCATGGGTGGCGGCGTTCGGGGGCCGGGTGACCCGGTTGGCCGGGACCCGTGGCTGCTCGACGGTCGGCCTTGGGGCTGGGGCGGCCTCGACGGAGGCGGTCCGGTCTGCGTGCATCCCCGTCATCTCGCATCCCGGTCATATCGTCTAAGCCGGAGGTGAGCGGCGGCCGTCATCGTTGCGGCATGGCCCGTGTCCTCCATCCCACCGTGCTCGGGCGCCTGGAGCAGCTGGCACCGGATCAGCGTGCCGCCGCCGTCGCGCCGCCGGGTCCCGTGCTGTGCATCGCGCCCGCCGGATCCGGGAAGACGACGACGCTGGTGGCGCGGGTCTGCTGGCTGGTGGATGGCGGCGTCGCACCCGCCGGTATCACGCTGGTCGCCTTCAACAAGCGGGCAGCCGACGAGCTGGTGGAACGGCTGGACGCGGCGCTTGCGCCCCTGGGCGTGGCGGCTGGAGCTGTGCGGGTCCGGACGTTCCACGCGCTCGGGCGGGAGATCCTCATCGACGGCGGGGTGTCCGTCAACCCGCTGGTTGATCGGGACGAGCTGCTCCGGGACCTGTTCCCGGGCATCGGGCGGGCGGACCGCGGACGCCTGGACCTCGCGTTCAGCCGGCTCAAGCTGGACCTGCGGGTCTCGGGCGACGAGATCGCGAGGTCGGATCCGGCGCCAGGGCCGGTGGCGTCGGCGTACATCGCGTACGAGCAGGCGGTCGCGGGGTCGGGCGGCTGCGACTTCGACGACCTCGTCGTGCGTGCCGTGCGGGCACTGGGTGAGGACGAGGCGCTGCTGGCGCGCTGGCGGGGTCGGGCCTCGACGCTGCTGGTGGACGAGGCGCAGGACCTCGACCGGACTCAGCTCGAGCTGGCCCTGGCCCTGGCGGCCCCCGCGAACAACGTCACGTTCGTTGGCGACGACGACCAGTCGATCTATGGGTGGCGCCTGGCGGACGTGCGCCGCGTGCTCGGGCTCGCGTCGGACCTGCCCGGCCTGCGGCGGGTGGACCTTGCGGTCAACTACCGGTGCCCGCGGCCCGTGATCGAGCGCGCGGTGCGGCTCGTGGAGCACAACCGGGAGCGGTTCGCGAAGGCGATCCGGCCAGGACCCGCGGCGAAGGGCCGCCTGGTGCTGGCCCCGGACGCCGCTGACGACACCGTGCGCATCGCACGCGCGATGCGTGCCTGGCCGGACGACGGCTCAACCCGGGCGATCCTCACGCGGACGAACCGCGAGCTGCTCGCGGCCGTCGTGGCGGCGCTCGACCTGCGCCTGGCGTTCCGGGCGCCGGACCTGCAGCTCGCCCTGGAGGACGCACGCCTTGCCGGGTTGCTGGGGCGTGCCGCCGACGTGGGCGCGTCCCGGCCGGGCGCGTCCGTGCTGGAGGCACTTGGGGCACTGCGGACCGCTGTCCTCGCCGAGGAGGCGGCCGCGGTCGCGGCCGGCAGCCCTCCGCCCGAGGAGGGGCCTACCGAGAGCGACCTGGTCACGGCGCTGCTGGGCTGGGCCGCCGGGCGACGGGATCTGCGATCACTCGCGGCGGCCGTGGAGGCCCGACGCGTGCTCCTCGCCTCCCTGCGCAACGACGCTGCGACCCTCACGCTTGCGACCGCGCACGGGACGAAAGGCCTCGAGTGGGACCACGTCGTCGTCCTTGTCGACGGCTTCCCGGGTCGCAGGTCCATCGCCGACGCCACGGAGCCCGAGCGTGCGCTCGAGGAGGAGCGGCGCCTCGCGTACGTCGCCTGGACAAGGGCGCGCCGCTCGCTGACCCTGCTGTACGACCCTGCGGCGCCGTCGCGGTTCCTGCTCGAGGCGTTCGACCCCTGGGAGCTGCCTGGCGTCCGGCCCGACGACGTGGCCGCGTAGACTGCGCGCCATGACAGATCCCAACCGGACCCGCATTCCGTCGCTCGGCCCGCGGGGTGAGGGCTGGGTCGCCATCCAGTTCGTCCTGTTCGGGCTCATCGCGCTGGCCCCCATGGCCGACGGCGGCGTCGTGCCGGACGGCGCGCGACCGGCGCTCACGCTCGTCGGGGTGTTCCTCGCGATCGTCGGCCTCGGGATCGCGGGCAAGGGCCTCGTCGACCTCCGCGAGTCGCTCACGCCGCTCCCCCACCCACGCGACGACGCGGAGCTCGTTGAGACCGGCGTGTTCGGCCGCGTGCGCCACCCGATCTACGGCGGGCTGGTGATCGGCGCCGTCGGCTGGAGCTGCATCTCGGGGTCCGTCGTGGCACTCGCGCTCAGCGGCGTCCTCCTGGTCTTCTTCCGGCTCAAGTCCGGGCGCGAGGAGGCCTGGCTCCGGCAGCGCTACCCGGGGTACGAGGCATACGCCCGGCGCACGCGGCGGATGATCCCGTTCGTCTACTGACGGCCGTCGGGGCCGACGGCGACCCGCGACGGGCTGGGCCGACGGCGACGGGCGACTGGCAGGAACGCCTGGCTACCCGCCCACGTCGCGGCGGTTGAGCTCCTTGAGCAATCGGTCGATCGCGTCGAGGAACGGCTCGGTCGCCTCGGGCGGCAGCACGTCCCGGATGGAGTCCTTGGGGCCGTAGGCCGCGCGTGCCCGCATCGCGACCTTCCGCAGGTCGGCAAGGCCCGCGTCCCGGAGCAGGTCCGGCATCGGCTCCACGTAGGCGATCCAGCGCGCATGCCCGCTGGCGCGTGCGGCGTCGACCATGCGGTCCGCGGCGCGCGCAGCGGCAAGGGCGGCCTCGTCGATGTTCGGGCGCTCGTGGCGGGCAGGCCCTGACGACCCGTGTGCGGCCGGGCTCACGACCCAACCCCTGACGACCAGGATGTGGCCGGGCTCACGACCCCGTGGCGGGCTGCTGCGCGTCCGCGGGTGGCTTGACCAGCACGAGGCCCAGGCGCTTGCGCTCGGACCCGTTCACGAGGATCCGGAAGGAGTAGTCACCGGGCGTCGGGAAGGTCAGGTTCCAGAGGTCGATCGAGAACGTCACGATCGCGTCCCGGGCATCGGGCTGGCTGCGCGCGACCAGGGCACCCGTGGCGCCGGTCACCTCGCCACCATCGGGATCGAGCAGGACGATCCGCAGCTCGTGCTCGCGCTCCGTCTCTGGCGCCGTGACCAGCAGGCCGACCACGAGCGCGAGGTGGGGATGGCGCAGCGGGAAGGTCCGCCCGCCGATGCGGGTGATCCCGCCGCCGAGCACGTGGAACTTGTGGCCAGGCTGGGTCTCGGCGGCGTCCGCAAGGAAGGCGTAGTCGATCTCGGGCATAGCGCCATCGTAGCCCCGGTCGCTCCGTGGTGGTGGAACCGCGTGCCTTACAGTGACCCTTACCGTTCTCCGGCGGATCTCGCCGCGGCAACCCGCTTGCGCGCCCTCGCGACACCGGGGTCCGGTGCCTCGGCGAGATGCTCTCCGCCAACACCCGGCCGACCGGCCTCTTCGGCGAAGGTGACGTGGCTCAGCGGCACGAGCGGCTCACCCCGCAGGACCCGCGCGAGGTACTCCCCCGTCGCTGAGCCCTCGGTGGCGCCGACGGTCTCCGGCGTTCCCTCCGCGATCACGCGGCCGCCGCGGTGCCCGCCCTCGGGTCCGAGGTCCACGATCCAGTCCGCGGTCTTGATCACGTCGAGGTTGTGCTCGATCACGAGCACGGTGTTGCCGTTGTCCACGAGCCGGTGGAGGACGTGGAGCAGCTTGTCCACATCGGCGAAGTGAAGTCCGGTCGTGGGCTCGTCGAGCAGGTAGAGGGTCTTGCCCGTGGCACGCTTCGAGAGCTCCGTGGCCAGCTTCACGCGCTGCGCCTCACCACCCGAGAGCGTGGTCGCCGGCTGGCCGAGGTGGACGTAGCCGAGGCCCACGTCGAACAGGGTCTGCAGCTTGTTCTTCACCGTTGGCACGGCGCTGAAGAACTCGTTCGCCTCCTCCACCGTCATCTCCAGGACGTCAGCGATGGTGCGGCCCTTGTAGTGGATCTCGAGCGCCTCGCGGCCGTAGCGCTTGCCCTTGCAGATCTCGCACGGCACGTAGACGTCCGGCAGGAACTGCATCTCGATCTTGATGATCCCGTCGCCCTTGCAGTTCTCGCAGCGGCCGCCCTTCACGTTGAAGCTGAAGCGGCCGGGCATGTAGCCGCGGACCCTGGCCTCGGGCGTGCCGGCGAACAGCTCCCGGATGGGGCCGAACAGGCCGACGTAGGTGGCCGGATTCGACCGCGGCGTGCGCCCGATGGGGCTCTGGTCGATCTCGATGATCTTGTCGATGTGCTCGACGCCCAGCACCTGGTCGTGCGCGCCGACCGGCGCGCGAGAACCCGTGAGGTCGCGAGCAAGCGCCCGGTACAGCACCTCGTCCACGAGCGTGGACTTGCCGGAGCCAGAGACACCCGTCACCGCGATGAACGTGCCCAGGGGGAAGTCCACGTCCACGCCCTGGAGGTTGTGCTCGCGCGCGCCGCGGACGGACAGCTTCTTCCCGTTGCCGTGCCGCCGCTCCTCCGGCACGGCGACGGCACGCTCACCGCGCAGGAAGGCGCCGGTGATGGAGCGGGGTTCCGCCAGCACGGCTTCAAGGGGGCCGTTCGCGATGATCTCGCCGCCGTGCTCACCTGCGCCCGGCCCGATGTCGATCACCCAGTCAGCCGTGCGAATGGTCTCCTCGTCGTGCTCCACGACCAGCACCGTGTTGCCGAGGTCGCGCAGGCGCGTGAGCGTGGCGATGAGCTTGGCATTGTCCCGCTGGTGGAGCCCGATCGACGGCTCGTCGAGGATGTAGAGGACACCCATGAGCGTGGTGCCGATCTGGGTGGCCAGCCGGATCCGCTGCGCCTCCCCGCCGGACAGGCTGATCGATGCCCGGTCGAGCGTCAGGTAGTCCAGGCCCACGTCCACGAGGAAGCCGAGCCGGGCGGTGATCTCCTTGAGGACCTGTCGCGCGATGGTCGCCTCGCGCTCGGTCACCGTGTCGGCCAGCCCGGTCGCCCAGTCGAGCGCGTCGGTCACCGACATCCCGCTCACGTCGGCGACGTTGCGCCCGTTGACAGTGACCGCGAGCACCTC
Organism: uncultured Chloroflexia bacterium; assembly: GCA_963748625.1. Taxonomy (GTDB): domain Bacteria; phylum Chloroflexota; class Limnocylindria; order Limnocylindrales; family CSP1-4; genus CAIXZV01. The sequence continues at coordinate 35,243 of CAVVJT010000010.1, forward strand.
TGGCCGAAGGCGCCTGCCGCGGCACGACGGGCACGGCTTCTGGACCATGAACTTCTCGAGCTCGGTCCGGATGTACTCGGACTCGGTCTCCTTGTACCGGCGCTCGAGGTTGGTGACCACGCCCTCGAACGTGGCGACGTAGCTGTTCTCGCCCCGCTCGTGCTTGTAGCGCACGACCACCTTCTCGTCCTTGGGTGCGTACAGCAGGAACTCCAGCGCCTCGGGCGGCAGATCGCTCACTGGGGTGCTCGTGCTCCAGCCGCGGCTCGCGAACACCGCGTCCGTGATCTTCATGCGCCACGAGATCTCGGTAGGCATCTTGTTCCACGGGGCCAGGGCGCCGGCGCGGATGCTCTTGGAGTGGTCCGGCATGACGAGGCCCGGGTCCATGACGAGCTGGCTGCCGAGGCCCGTGCAGGTGGCACAGGCGCCGTGCGGCGAGTTGAAGGAGAAGGAGCGCGGCTCCAACTCGTCGATCGTGGTGCCGTCGTGCGGGCAGGAGTAGCGCTCGCTGAAGCGGCGCTCCTCGAAGGCCGGCGCCTCGCCCTCGCGCGGCACGGGGGCGACCATCACGACGCCCTCGCCAAGCCGCAACGCCGTCTCCACGGAGTCCGCGAGGCGCGAGGTGTCCGGGTCCGGCAGGGTGGCGCCCGTCGCCGGGTCGATCGGTCGGCCCAGGTCGTCGCGCACCCACTCCTCGGGCGCCTCGGCGCGGCGGACGACGAACCGGTCTACCACGACCTCGATCGTGTGACGCTTGTACTTGTCGAGCGTGGGCGCCTCGGACAGGTCGTACTGGACACCGTCGACGCGGACGCGGACGAAGCCCTGCTTGCGGGCGGCCTCGAAGACGCGGTCCCCCTCGGTCTTGCGGTCCTTGATGAGCGGGCCGAGCACCAGCAGGCGCGTCCCCTCGGCGAGCGCGAGGACCTGGTCCACGATCTGGCTCACCGTCTGGCGCTCGATCTCGCGGCCGCAGTTGGGGCAGTGCGGGTGGCCGATGCGCGCGAACAGGAGGCGCAGGTAGTCGTAGATCTCCGTGACCGTGCCGACGGTGGACCTGGGGTTCTTTGACGCGCCCTTCTGGTCGATGGAGATGGCGGGCGAGAGCCCGTCGATCTGGTCGACGTCGGGCTTCTCCATCTGGCCCAGGAACTGCCGGGCGTAGGCGCTGAGGCTCTCGACGTAGCGGCGCTGGCCCTCGGCGTAGATCGTGTCGAACGCGAGGCTGGACTTGCCGCTCCCGGACAGGCCGGTGATCACGATCAGCCGGTCACGCGGGAACGTGACGGAGACGTTCTTGAGGTTGTGCTCGCGCGCGCCGCGCACGACGATCCGATCCTGGGGCACGGGTGCAGTCTACCCGAACTGCAGCAAATAGAACAACCGTTCTAGGGGTGCCCGACCGGCTCCCGGATGCGCGGCTCCCGTCCCGGATGCGCGGCCAGCGTTCATAAGGGCGGGTGCCCTGCGATCAGGCCGGGCGGGTGGTGCAGCCGCACATCGACGCCAGGACGGCCAGCCAGCCGAGGATGATGCCAAGGACGATCGCACCGACCCACGCAGCGCCCCTGGTCCAGTCGCGCGTCTGCAGCGGTACCTCTTCGCTCGTCTTGGTCGGCCCGGTCGGCCCGGTCGGCTCGTGCGCGAGGTTGTCCATGCCTGCCCCTCGACGTGCAGTCAGGGGGCCGCGAGGTCGGACTGGCAGATCTTCCACGCGCCGTCCTCGCGGACCAGGCTGATCACCTCGTCCACGGGAAGGTCGGACCCGTAGGCCTCGAGCGAGTCCAGCAGGGCGCTCAACTGGTCGTCGGTCATCGTCGTGCCGTTCTGCTCCAGCAGCGCGGCGAGAATCGGGCGCATCGCCTCCTTGTCGAAGGTGATCTTCACGGTGCCCACGACCGGCACCTCGGCGCTGTCGCCGTCGACCACAGCCTCACCTGCGTCGAGCTCCTGCACGTCCACCCGGACCGCGTCGAGCAGCCCCTGCATGTCGAGGCCGGGCAGCAGCGCTCCCGCATCGAGCGCACCGGTCATGCCGAGCTGGTCCGCGATCATCTCCTCCTGCCCCGCACAGGCGAGGCCACGGAGTGCCTCGAGGTCCTTCTTGGCGGCGAGGTCGATCGCCTCCTTGACGACCCCTGCAGGGCTGTCGGACGGCGCGGATGGCGCGCAGGCGGCCAGCGTGGCGACCACAGCGAACACGGCAGCGGCGAGACGGAGCGGGCGGATGACGGAGGAGCGCATGGCCGAAGCCTACCCGCGCAGCCCGATCAGTGCCGGGGATGTGATCAGTGCCGCCTGCGGGGCCGGTACATCGCGTTGGGGTCCGGCAGGAACCCGAGCTTCTCATACCAGCCGGTGAGCCCGGGCGCCGACGTGAGCGAGAACCGGACCTGGTCCCACTCGTCCGTCAGGAGGTGGACCATCCGCTCCCCCACCCCGAGGCCCTGGTACGCCGGGTGCACGACAACCGTGGCGATCAGGGCGTTCTGGCCGCCGTCCGAGAGCGAGCGCGCCGTCCCGATGAGCCGCTCCCCGTCCCACGCAGTCGCGAATTCGGTCGTCCCGTCGATCGCCTTCTGGAGCGACGCGGGCTCCGATGCACGCATGTCCCAGCCGACCGAGCGCAACAGCCCGACCACGGACGCCGCGTCGGGAACGCGGTCCAGGCGGACGTCGATCCGGTCCCGTGTCCCGTCCGCCCGGACGAGTCGTCGCTGGAGCTCCCAGAGGTGGTCGAACCCGTGCGCCTGCATCCGCCGGAGCACCTTGGCGAGCGTCCACGACTCCCCGTGCCGGTCCCACGCAGGCACGCCGTCGTCAGCGAGGCCGAGGACCACCAGCCGTTCCACGGCGAAGGCATGCGCGCCCTCGAGCATCGCTCGCACGTCGCTCCCGCGCAGCGGGCCATCGTATTGGCCGCCCGCCGGGAGGCGCCCGACCAGCCACGCGTCCGCCCGTGCCACGTGGCGCAACACCTCGGCCGCGGACCGCTCGCCCACGGCTGCATCGACCGGCAGCGGCCCGTGCGCCGCCTCGTGCGCGGCGATCCGCTCCGCCATGGCCAGCACGTCGTCGCGGGCCCACGCCAGGCGGCGGACGGCAGCAGCGACCGCCTCCTGCGTCACGCGGGTGTGGTCCGGCGGCAGCATCGCCCCGATCTCGTAGCCGTCCGCCTCGTGGCGCGCCTCCACCTCGCCCACCACCTCCGAGCGGCGGATGCGCGATATCCCGGCGTCGTCGCCGCGGGCCTCGAGCCACTCGCGGTAGCGGCCCGCCGCCGTCAGCGCGAGCGACAGCACGCGATCCCTGGTCCCCGCCCCCACCACGATGGGGAGATCCGCGAGCCAGCCGCCCATGCGCCCGTCGCGGCCGGACTCCAGCCACACGCCCACTGGCGCGAACCGGTCCAGCGTGGGCGAGGGCTCGCCGAGGGCGTCCTCGGTGACGTCGGGCTCGTACGTGCCGGGCATACGGGGGTCTTTCAGTAGCCGCGCGCGCGGCGGTTGGGCCGGGAGCCCGTGCGCTTGCGGATGTTCGGCGTGACGGTCACATCCCACGTCGGACGGTCCAGCCAGCGCGCCTGCCAGCCGGCGGCGTCCTCGTCGTCGTGCTCGTCGCGGATCCCCGGGAACAGGTCCGTGGCCACGCCCGACGTGCCCGGCTCCTCGCCCGCAGGCAGGACCGTGACCTCGGTGACCTCCAGGGTCTGGGCGTCGTGGTCGTGGCCGGCGTGACCGCCGCGACCGCCCTTGCCGCCCGGGCGGTGGGCCGCCGCGCGCTCCTTGGCCGGCAGGAGCGCATCCTTCGCCGCCCGCTCGGCCGCCCGCGCAACCACGACCGACGCGTCCTGCTCGAGCACGCGCAGCCGGATCTGCTGGATCTCGTCGCGGATGGCAGCCGCCCGCTCGAACTCGAGCTCCTTGGCGGCGGCCTTCATCTCGGCCTCCATCTTCGCCACGAGCCGCTCGACCTCGGCCTTGTCGGCGGCGGCCAGGGTCGCCGCCCGGCGTTCCGAGGTATAGACGACGGTCTTCTCGGCGACGGCCCGCAGCCGGTCGTTGATGTCGTGGATGCCCTTGATGATGGTCATCGGCTCGATGCCGTGATCGATGTTGTGCTGCACCTGGACGGCTCGCCGGCGGTCCGTCTCGTCGATGGCGACCCGCATCGACTCCGTGACGGTGTCGGCGTACATGATCACCTCGCCGCCGGTGTTGCGCGCCGCCCGCCCGATCATCTGGATCAGCGACCAGGCGCTGCGCAGGAAGCCCTCCTTGTCCGCATCGAGGATTGCCATCAGGGTCACCTCGGGCAGGTCCAGGCCCTCGCGCAGGAGGTTGATGCCCACGAGGACGTCGTACACGCCCAGGCGCAGGTCGCGCAGGATCGCGACGCGCTCGAGCGTGTCCACCTCGGAGTGGAGGTACTGGACCTTGATGCCCAGCTCCTTGAGGTAGTCCGCCAGGTCCTCGGCCATCTTCTTGGTCAGGGTGGTGACGAGGGCCCGCTCGCCCTTCTCCACGCGCTTGCGGATCTCCTCGAGCAGGTCGTCGATCTGGTGGGCCGTGGGGCGGACGGTGATCGGCGGGTCCACGATGCCCGTGGGCCGGATGAGCTGCTCGACGATCTGCTCGCTCTTCTCATGCTCGTATGGGCCCGGCGTGGCGGAGACGTAGATCGCCTGGTTGACGTGGACCTCGAACTCCTCGAACGTCAGCGGCCGGTTGTCCAGCGCCGACGGCAGGCGGAAGCCGAAGTCGACCAGGATCTCCTTGCGGGTCCGGTCGTTCTTGTACATGCCCACGACCTGGGGGATGGTCATGTGGCTCTCGTCCACGATGAGCAGCCAGTCCGGCGGGAAGTAGTCGAGCAGGGTCCACGGCCTGCTGCCGGGCTCGCGCTGGGACAGGTGGCGGCTGTAGTTCTCGACGCCCGAGCAGTACCCGAGCTCCCGCAGCATCTCGAGGTCGAACGTGGTCCGCTGGCGCAGGCGCGCAGCCTCGAGCGCGCGGCCCTCCGCTTCCATCTGGCCGACCCGGAGCTCCATCTCCTCCTCGATGGAGGCGACGGCCGCGCCGAGCTTGTCCTTGGGCGTCACGAAGTGCGTGGCCGGGAAGACGTTGAGCTCCTTGCGCTCCGCGAGCAGCTCGCCGGTCAGTGGGTCGATCTCGGTGATCCGCTCGACCTCGTCACCGAAGAACTCCACCCGGACGACGATCTCCGAACTGGCCGGGCCGATCTCCAGGGTGTCGCCGCGGACCCGGAAGCGGGCCCGGCTCAGGGCGGCATCGTTGCGCTGGTACTGGAGGTCCACGAGGTGCCGCAGCACGGCGTCCCGCCGGTACTGGCCGCCGGTCCGCAGCCGCAGGACCGTGGCGCCGTAGTCCACGGGCGCCCCGAGGCCGTAGATGCACGACACCGACGCCACGATGATCACATCCCGTCGCTCGAAGAGCGCGTGGGTGGCCGCGTGCCGCAGCCGGTCGATCTCCTCGTTGCGGCTGGAGTCCTTCTCGATGTACGTGTCCGACCGGGGAAGGTATGCCTCGGGCTGGTAGTAGTCGAAGTAGGAGACGAAGTACTCGACGGCGTTGTCGGGGAAGAACTCCCGGAACTCCGAGTACAGCTGGGCGGCCAGGGTCTTGTTGTGGGCCAGGACAAGCGTGGGCTTCTGGTGCCGGACGATGGTCTCGGCCATCGTGAAGGTCTTGCCACTGCCCGTGACGCCCAGCAGCGTCTGGTGGCGCTGCCCGCGCGATAGCCCGCCCACGAGGCGTTCGATCGCCTGCGGCTGGTCGCCGGTGGGCTCGAAGGGGGCGACAAGGCGGAAGTCCGGCACGGGCCGATGCTACCACGCGGGCACCCATATCGAACAGACGTTCGCAACCACCGTACGGTCTCATGGGCGGTCGCACTGGTACGGATGGGTACTGACGAAGCCGCACGCAACCGGGCAACGTGCGTGGTGGCACCGGGCCTCCCCAGGTGCCCTCACGGCCCGCCCGCGGTCAGGCGGCGGTGCCGGCGCCCAGCACACGGCCGGAGTGGGCGCGGCAGGAGACGGCCGCCGCGCATGTGGCCCACCCGGGAGGTTGATCGATGGAGATGGAGTACAAGGACCCGTCCAAGCGCGGGCGGTTCATCGTCCTCCTTGGCCTGGTCCTGGCGATCGTCGCCGGCGGGGCCGCCTTCTACCTCGTGAACAACGCGACGAACACGGCCAAGCAGCAAGGCGCCGCCGTTGTCTCCGGCTATGTCGCCGCCGTCGCCATCCCGGCCGGCAAGCCGCTGGCCAAGGAGCAGATCGTCCTTCGCACGGACATCCCGGCGTCGATGGTGGACCCCACCCTCCTGTTCACGAAGGAGGAGGAGATCGTGGGCCTGCCGCTCGCGATCGCCGTCCCCACCGGCCAGATCCTCACCCGCAACATGCTTGGCGCAGCGACCGCCGGCCTGGAGTTCACGATCCTCGACCCCCTCGAGACCGTCGCGCCCGACGCCGAGGCGTGGCGCGCGGTGTCCATCTCTGTCCCCGATGACCGGGCCGTCGGTGGCGTGCTCGGGCCGCGGATGAAGGTGGACATCATGGTCACCTCCGCGGTCGCGGCCCCCTTCACCGAGGCTGCTGCTGTACCGAACGACCCGGCAGCCACGCCCCGCCCGACGCCGAGGCCGACCGCCTACTACACCGACGGTGTCGGGAGCAAGATCACCTACCAGGGCATGCAGATCCTGACCCGTAACGGCACGTTCTACGTGCTGAAGGTGCCGCTCCGGGTGGCCGAGGAGCTCGCCCACCTGCAGACCGACGGGGCCGTCTGGTTCACGCTCATGCTGCGACCCGAACAGGACACGCGGATCCTGGATGCGTCGACGCTCGGCGCGACGACCAGCCGGATCATCGAACGGTACGGCCTGCCGCTGGTGGAGCAGTTCCCTGCCCCGGGCCAGTCGCCACGCACGAACCCGCCGATCCCCGAGCTGACCCCGCCGCCGTCCCCGACGCCCGCCCCGGCCGATGGTGGCGCGGCATCGCCCGCCGCTCCGACGCCCGCTCCAACGGCCTCGCCCGCAGGCTGACTCCGCTGGACGTCGATGGGGTCGGCCCAGCCGCCTCCGCCGCCCGACGCTGACACCGCAGGACGCCACCCGACGCTGACACCGCCAGGCGCCTTCCGCCGACTCCATCGCGCGCTGCTGACCCGGCGCGCCTCCCACCGCCCGGCCGGGCTCTGCCCGGCCGGGCGGCTCCGTGTCCTGCGTCTACCTGGGCGCCGCGACCGCCTCGTCGAGCGCGCCGGTGACGGTGCGCCTCGTGGCGTCGGCCGTCCCTGACGTATCGATCACGCGAGTGGCCACCGGTCGCAGCCGCTCCTCCATCCCCGCCTGGGCGGCCACGCGCTGGTCGGCGGTGTCCGGCGGGGTCCCGCGTCCGATGATCCGCTCCCGCTGGACAGTGGGCGTGCAGGTGATCAGCCAGACCTCGTCGCACAGCGCCGCAAGGCCACCCTCGACCAGCTTGATGGCCTCGATCGCGACCGCCGGCGCCCCGGAAGCCTCGGCCTCATCCATCCTGCGCAGGATCACCGGCCGCACTGCCGGGTGGACGATGGCCTCGAGCTCCGCGAGCGCGGAGGGCGAGGCGAACACGACCCGTCCAAGCGATGCCCGGTCCAGCGTGCCGTCGGGGCGGCGGACCGCGGCACCGAAGCGGGCAAGGATCTGCGCATGGACGTCCGTCCCGGGCGCGGTCACATCGCGGGCGACCTCGTCGGCGTCGATCACGGCCACACCGAGCGCCGCCAGCCACCGGCCGACCTGGGACTTGCCGCACCCGATCGGGCCGGTGATGCCGATCCGGACGCTGCGCGGACGCGCGGCTCCGGGCGCAGGCCACTCGGGCACCATCTGCCCTGGCGTCGTCGGCCCGGGCGTCCGAGGTTCATCGCTCACGGCGCCATCTCCTCCAGCTCGAGCCAGGCGTCCTCCGCCTCGGCGAGCGCCCGCTCCACGTCGGCCAGCTCGCTCGTGACCCGGCGCATCTCCACGAAGTTCGCCGCGACCGACGGCGTGCCCATCGCCAGCTCCAGCTGCGACTTGCGCAGGCCGAGCCGGCCGAGCTCGGTGTCGAGCGCCTCCTTGCGCCGCCGGTACGCATCCTTGGAGACCTTGGGCTTCGCCTTGCCCGACGCGACCCTCGCAGCCTTGGCGGGTTGGATGACCGGACCGGGGCCGGCCGGAGCCGACACTGCACCTCCGGTCTTCGGCGCCGCGGCACCCGGTCGCCCGCGATTCGCCCGCCGCTTCGCCTCGGCCTCCACGGTCCAGCCGTCGGCCACCGCCTGGCGCCAGGCCCGGTATCCCCCGTCGAACGGGACCGCCATCCCGTCATCGACCACCCACAGGCGCTCGCAGATCGTCTCGAGCAGCCGCCGGTCGTGGGAGACGACGAGGAGGGTGGCCGGCGACTCCGCCAGGAATGCCTCGATCGCCTCGCGCGCCGCGATGTCCAGGTGGTTCGTGGGCTCGTCGAGGAGCAGCAGGTTCGACGGCATGATCCCCAGCAGCGCCAGCTCCAGGCGGGAGCGCTCCCCGCCCGACAGCGCCCGGACCTCCTTGAACACGTCGTCGCCGCGGAACAGGAAGCGGGCGAGGTAGCCGCGCGCCTCACCGGGGGTGAGCGGGATCACCTCCATGAGCGCGTCGAGCACCGTGGCGCCCGGGATCGCGGCATCGCGCAACTGGGCGAGGTAGCCGGGCTGGACCTGGTGGCCGAAGGCGATCGACCCGTCGAGCGGGGGCAGGTCACCGGCAACCGTGCGCAGGAGCGTCGTCTTGCCCGCGCCGTTGGGCCCCACGATGCCGATCCTGTCACCGCGCTGCGCGGCGAGGAACGGCGCCATGGCGATGTCCACGGGTTCTGTCGCCTCTGCCCCGTCCTTCTCAAGCGCGCCGCGGCCTGGCAGGTAGCCGACGTGGAGGTCCTCCACCTTCACCACGAGCTCGCCGCTGCGGACCGGACCGCCGGCGAGGGCCGCCCCGTGGAGGCGCAGGGTGCGGCTGGACTTGCGAGGGGCCTCGATCCGCTCGTCCTTGAGCTTCTCGAGCCGCGCCTCGTGCTCGTGCATCTTCACGTGCTTGCGCTGGCTGCGATAGCGCTGGACCAGCTCGACCTCGCGCTGGATCTGGTCGCCCTGGGTCTCGGCCTCGCGCTCCATGCGGGCGTCGCGCTCGATGCGCTGGCGGTGGTAGGCGCTGTAGTCGCCGCGGAAGACCGTGAGGCGGCGGTCCCGCAACTCCCAGACGCGGGTGACCGTCGCGTCGAGGAAGGCGCGATCGTGAGAGGCGACGAGCAGGGCGCCGCTGCGGCGGCGGAGGTGCTCCTCGAGCCACTCGATGGCGTTGATGTCGAGGTGGTTGGTGGGCTCGTCGAGCATCAGGAGGTCGGGATTGGCGACCACGAGGCGCGCGAGGGCGGCACGGGTCTGCTGGCCGCCGGACATGGCGGTAGGCGGGCGGCCCCACTCGTCGCGCGGGAAGCCCAGGCCGCTGAGGGCCTCGTCCACGCGCTGGTCGAGGGTGTAGCCGCCGAGGATGTCGTACCGGTGCTGGAGCTCTGCGTAATGGGCGCCGGCGGCGTGACCGTCGTGCTCCAGGATCGTGAGCTCCTCGGCCATGCGCTCGAGGTGTGCGGCGCCGTGGCGGACGGCCGCGCGCAGATCGGGCGCCGCCATGAACGCCTCGTCGAAGTGCGCCTCCTGGCTCAGCAGGCCCAGGGACAGCCCTCGCCGGCGGGTGACCTTGCCCGAGTCGGCCTCGGTCCGGCCGCTGACGATCCGCAGCAGGGTCGTCTTGCCGGCCCCGTTGGGGCCCACCAGGCCGATGCGCTCGCCCGGCGCGACCGCGCCGTCGATGGCATCGAGGATGACGAACGTGCCGATCTCGCGGGTCACGCGCTCCAGGCGCACAAGGCTCATGCGGGCACCGTACCGGGTCCGGGGCCGATCGCGCCGCCCGGCGGCGCCGAGCCGGCTCTCGCCGCCGCGCGCCGTGCCGCCGCAGCAGCCTTCGTGCGCTCCGCCCGCTCGCGGGCCTGCTGCGCCTCGTCGGTGGTACGGCCGAGGACTCCCTCGCCGTCGAGCTCCACCCAGCGACGCCCCTTGCGGCCGGTGGCGGCGCGGCCGCGTCGAGGGGTCATGGTGCTGAGCAGCTTCGCGGCGGCCGAGCGTTCGGCAGCAGGCAGGCGCTGGCAGAAGGAGCAGAAGTGGGTGGCGCGGATGCCGATGACGATCCGGCGGATCGGGCGGCCACAGCGCGCGCAGGGCTGGCCGGTGCGCTGGTAGACGTCCAGGCGTTCCTGCATCCCGCCGTCGCCATCGGGCGCGGTGTAGTCGTCGATGGAGCTCCCGCGGCGCTCGACCGCCTCGACCAGGATGTCGATCACGTTCCGGTAGAGGACCCGCTCGTCGTGGGGCCGCAGCGAGGCCGCGGAGCGGAGCGGGTGCAGCCTGGAGCGCCACAGGGCCTCGTCGGCGTAGATGTTGCCGATGCCGACCACGAACGACTGGTCCACCAGGAGCGGCTTGAGACGGCCCCGGCGGGTGCGCAGCCTGGCGCGCCAGGCCTTGAGGGTGAAGCGGGGGTCCAGCGGCTCAGGGCCGAGTCCGTCGAAGGGATCGTCGTCGGCAGCGTAGAGCTCGATGCGACCGAACTTGCGCACGTCCCGGAAGCGGATCTCGCGACCGTCACCGAGCGTGATGGCAAGGCGCTCGTACGGGTCCCGCGGCAGGTCCTCCGGGACGACGAAGACCTGGCCGGTCATCTTGAGGTGGATCGTGAGGAAGGCGCCGCCGTCCAGGTCGACAACGATGTTCTTGCCGCGTCGTCCGACGCCTTCGATACGGCGACCCGTGACGCCCGCGATGAAGGCGTCCGGGTCCTCGTCGCGCAGGGTGCGCGCCCACGAGACGCGCGCGCCGGCGATCTCCGGGCCGCTCGACCCCACAACTGGGAGCAGGTGGCGACGGAGGTCACGGGCAACGGTCTCGACCTCGGGTAGCTCAGGCATCGCCCGAGAGGATACCGAGGACCCGCTCCAGGGCCCGATCGGGGTGGCGCCGGACTGGCCGGGTCGGGCGGGCGGGCGCGGTGGCCGGGTGGGCCGGCCGTCGCCATCCCGACGCCGAAACCGCTGTTGCCCCGCATGTCGCCCCGCGTGGGGGCCAGATCCGGACCGTGCACGCACGGACTGCGTGGCAAACCCCGACGTTCGCCCCCGGACCACGCTCAGGCGGCCCCGGAACGGCCCACACGTGGGGCGCCAGCAGCGTTGGGCGGGCCGCGGCCGGGGCGGGGCGGCGGGCCGCGGCCGGGGCGGGGCCGGGTCGGGTGCGCGGCCGGGGCGGAGCTGGGCGGGGCCGGAGCCGGGGCGGGTGCGCGGCCGGTGCCGGGGGCGGGCCAGGCCTCGCCTCACGGATCCCGCTTCGCGGTGCGATGACGTCGGGCACCATGAGGGGACACATGCCGACCATCCCCCCTGCCGACGCCCGCGCCGCCCGCCGCGCCGTGTCGGTGATCTTCCTCGCAAACGGTGCGATCTCCGGGTCCATGCTGTCGCGGCTGCCGGCGATCTCCGGGTCTCTCGACCTCACGCAGGGCGAGCTCGGGACGGCCGTCGCCGCGATGGCGGTTGGCGGCCTGATCGCAGGCGGGCTCGTGGGCATCCTCGTCGGGCGGTTCGGGTCGGCGCGGGTGGCGATCGTCGCGGGCACGGCGACGGCGCTCTCGCTCGCGGCGGTGGGGCTGGCCTCGTCCTGGGCGCTGCTGGCCGCCGCCTTCCTGGTCATGGGCATGTTCGACGCGACAATGGACGCGTCGATGAACGCGCACGGCGTCGGGGTACAGCGCATCTACCGGCGCTCGATCCTCCAGGGCTTCCACGGCATGTGGAGCGTGGGTGGCGTGATCGGGTCGTTCATCGGGGCGATCCTCGCGGCCGCCGGCGTGGCGGTGGCGGTCCACTTTGGGGTCGCGGCGATCGTGCTGGCGATCACCGTCCTCGTGGCGGGCAGGTACCTGCTCCCCTCGCCCATCGCCGACGCTCCGCACGACGCGCTCTCGGCATCCGAGCCCCTCCGGCCCCGGATGATCCCACACCTCCTGCGGGTCCTCGTACCGATCGCCGCGCTCGGCATCCTGTGCGTCACGCTCCAGGGGTCTGCGGCCACGTGGGGTGCGGTGTTCCTCGCCGACGTGCTGGGTGCCCCGGAGGGCATCGCCGCGGCCACGTTCACGGTCTACATGTCGGCGATGGTGCTGGGCCGCCTGACCAACGACTACTGGGTGAACCGCCTGGGGCCTACGAAGGTGGTCCGCATCGGGGCGCTGATCGGCGGGACCGGGCTCGTCCTCGCCATCGCGTCCGCACCGCTCGGCGCCGTCCCTGTCGCCGTCCTGGGCTTCGCGCTCGTGGGCTACGGGTCATCGCCCATGTTCCCGGTGATGGTCGGCGCGGCGGGCTCGCGCCCGGGGATCCCGGCGGCCCACGGGATCGCGGTGGCGTCGTGGCTGGTGCGCGTCGGCATGATCATCGCCCCGGCGATGATCGGGATCGCGGCGGATTCGTGGGGGCTGGCGGTCGCGCTCGGGATCCCACTGGTGGCGGCCGGCGTGATCGCGGCGATGGCGCCGGTGCTCGCGGGCGGCACGGTGCGGCGACGGGGGCGCGACAGCGTCCCGGCCGCCTGACGGGGGCTGCCACCCCTGCCGCCTGACGGTCCCCCCCGTCGCAGGAGCCTGACGGGAGCCCGCGCGACCTACGCCCCGAGCCCCGCCGGCGCCTCGTCGGCCTCCGCAAGCACGGCGTCGCGCCGGCTCACCGGCGTCATCCCCTCCCACGAGTCCCCCACCTTCGCCTCCACGGTGAGCGGCACCGAGAGCGGCAGCGCCCCCTCCATCGTCTCGCGCAGCAGCGCCACCACCCGGTCCACCTCGTGGCGTGGCGCCTCGACCAGCAGCTCGTCGTGCACCGACAGCAGCAGCCGCGCCCGGAACGAGCCCTCGCGCAGCGCGCGATCGGCGCGGATCATCGCGATCTTCACGATGTCGGCGGCTGTGCCCTGGATCGGCATGTTGATCGCCATCCGCTCGCCGGCCGCCTTCAACGCCCGGTTCGACGAGGCCAGCTCCGGGATCTGGCGCTTGCGGCCCAGCAGTGTCGACACGTACCCCAGGTCGGCCGCGGTCTCCCGGATGTGGATCATGTACCGGCTGATGCCCGTGTACGCCGTGAAGTAGGAGTTGATGAACTCCTGTGCGTCCTGGCGCGAGATCCCCGCCCGCGACGACAGCCCGAAATCGCTCATCCCGTAGGCCAGGCCGAAGTTGACCATCTTGGCCATCGAACGCTCGTCGGAGGTGACGTCTTCGGGCGCCTTGTGCAGCACGCGCGCGGCCGTCTCGCGGTGGATGTCGGCATCGCGGGCAAACGCATCGGCGAGGTGCTCGTCGCCCGAGACGTGCGCCAGCACGCGCAGCTCGATCTGGCTGTAGTCGGCGGCGACCAGCGTCGTGTCGGGCGAGCCCGCGACGAACGCGTGCCGGATCCGCCTGCCGAGCGGCGTGCGGATCGGGATGTTCTGGAGGTTCGGGTCGGACGACGACAGGCGCCCGGTGGCCGCGACGGCCTGGTGGAACAGCGTGTGCAGCCGCCCGTCCGGGCCAATGAGCAGCGGCAGCGCCTCCACGTAGGTCGACCGCAGCTTCGTGTAGGTGCGCCAGTCCAGCACGGGCTCGATGATCGGGTGGACGCCGCGCAGCTCCTCGAGGACCGTCGCGTCGGTCGAGTAGCCGGTCTTGGTCTTGCGGCCCTTCGGCAGCTTGAGCTCCTCGAACAGGATCTCGCCCAGCTGCTTGGGACTGCCGATGGTGAACCGGTGGCCGACGACCGCGTAGATCTCGGTCTCGAGCCGGTCGATCTCCGTCGCGAATTCGGTCTCCAGCGCGCGCAGGGCGTCCTGGTCGAGCGCGACGCCCGCCGCCTCCATCCGCGCGAGGATCGGGATCAGGGGCAGCTCGATCTCGGCGAACAGCCGCTCGGCGCCGGTGTCGCGCAGCGCCTGCTCCAGGCTCGGGCGGACCGCCAGCGCGGAGAGGGCGTCGAGCGCCGCCATCGTCGCGGGCGGGAACCCGGCGGCAGCCGGCGGCAGAACGAGGTCCAGCCGCTCCGCGACCACGTCGGCGATCTTCTGGGCCCGCAGGGCGGCGTTGACGAGATACGCGGCGACCTGGGTGTCGAAGGCGACCGCCGTCGCCGGCGCCGACGCGTCCTCCGCGAAGCGCGCTGTCAGGATCGCCTTGACCTCGTGCCCGACGAGCGGCGTCCCGATGGCCTCGAGCAGGTGGCGCAGGGCGATGGAGGCATCCGGGCCGTCAGCGGCGACCACACGTCCGTCCATGCCGGCGACGGCAAGCGCGAGCGGGATCCCGGCCAGCGGGCGCGGGTTGTCGAGCGCCATGGCGACGCCGACGGCGGGCTGGGCGCGCAGCCATGGCTCGAGGCCGGCGACGCCATCCTCGGCGACGAGCTCGAGACGCCCGGGGTCCTCAAGGGCGGCAGCCAGCGCCGCCGGCAGGTCGCCTTCCGCGACCGCGAGGGCCTCGGCACGGGCCTCGGGCGATGTCGGGCGGGCGTCGGGCGTGGTCACGGTTGTCGATGCTGTCGAGTCCGCCGCAGCCGCGGGCGCAGCGCCCGACACCACGTCGAAGTCGAGCGAGAGTGCGAGCTGGCCGCCGGCGCGCGGGCCGGCGTACTCCCGCGGGCCCCGGCCACCGGGAGCACCCGGCGCACCGGCGCCGGCGCCGCCCGGGCCACCCGAGCCACCGGGCTTCTGGGCTGCGGGGAAGCCGGCGTCGCGCAGCTCGCGCATGGCGGTGATCGCGTCCTCGGGCCGTTCGCCCACGAGCGGTGGCAGACGGTCGATGAGGGTGCGGAACTCCAGCTCCCGGAAGAGGCGCACGACCTCATCGCGGTCGTACTCCCCCAGCCTGCCCCGGGCCGGATCGAAGGCGATGTCGCCGGCCCGAACGAGGCGCATGAGCTCGCGGCTCTCGAGGACGGTCGCCTTGTGGTCGGCGAGAAGGGGTTGGAGCTTGACCGGCGTGACCTCGTCGAGATGCTCGTACAGCGCGTCGAGCGTGCCCCAGGTCTGGACCAGCTTCGCCGCGGTCTTCTCGCCCACGCCGGGAATGCCCGGGATGTTGTCCGAGTTGTCGCCCTTGAGCGACTTGTAGTCGAGCATCTGGTCAGGCCTCAGGCCCCACCGCTCGTCGATCTTCGCGATGTCGTAGGTGACCGTGTTCGACACGCCCCCTCGAAGCGACACCATCAGCTTCGTCCGGTCGCCCACGAGCTGGAGCATGTCCAGGTCACCCGTGAGGATGACCACCTCGAGGTCGGCGGCCTCGGCCTGGCCCACGAGCGTGGCGATGACATCATCGGCCTCGAACCCCTCGAGCTCGTACACCGGGATGCCGAGCGCGGCGACCACCTCGCGAACCTTCGGGATCTGGACGCGCATGTCGTCGGGCATGCGGGTACGGGTTGCCTTGTACTCCGCGTACCGCTCGTGCCGGAACGTCGGCTTGCCCAGATCGAAGGCGACGGCGAGGCGGTCCGGCTTCGCGTCCTGGATCGCGCGCAGAACGATGTTCGTGAAGCCGAAGACGGCGGTGACGAGCTCACCCTTCGACGTGGTCAGCGGCTGGTCGATCAGCGCGAAGTAGCCACGGTAGATGAGGCCGTTGCCGTCGAGCAGGAGGAGGCGTTCCATCGGCTCCGAGCCAGCGGGTTGGATCACGGCCAGTGTAGCCGCGGGACGCACTGGGGCTCACGATGCCAAGCGCTCGTCCAGCTCCGCCATCGACCCGACAAACCAGTGGTGCCGCCCGCGATTCGACTCCCGCACCAGGGCACCGAACGCGTTCGACGACGCGGCGGGCTCGGGCAGCGGCCCGACGATCACCATCGCCGCCGGGCGACGGCCGCGCCTCACGTCAGCCGTCCCCGGCGCCTCAGAACCTCCGCACGATGATGCCTCCCCTCGTGAGCGGCACCGTGTGCTTCGCCGCGGACGTGGCCATGCTCATGGCGGCGACCCGCGCGCCGGCCGGATCTCTGAGCTCGACCCAGATCCGGTCGGTGGCCGTGCGGTCGCGGACGTAGAGCGTGATCGTGTAGCCGCTCTTGGGGGCGGTCCACCCGGGCGCCTGATAGCTCGCGCGCCCGGAGAGCTTCGCCCAGGTCGTCGTGCCGTCGCGGCCGATCCTGAGCTGCGAGAGCGTGCTCGCCCGGACCACGTGCTGCCCGCCGGGCGCCCAGCGGATGAGCAGGATGCTTCCCTTGGGCGTGGCGCCACTGGAGCGGGCACGGGCCGTGAATGCGAAGCGGGTGATGCCGCCCTTGCCGGGCCAGGTGAAGGCTCCGCCTCCGGAGGCCGAGCCCGTGCGCGGATCGGCGACCGCCAGCGCGCCGGTCGTGGCGCCCGCGAAGCGGACACCATCGGCGGTGGCCTGCACCGCGTACGCCTTGGGCGACAGCTGCGCGAACGGGCACGTGACCACCAGGCTGCGCCCGTAGCCGCTGCCGCTCGGGGTCCTGGTGCACCGTCCAGACGGGGCGATCGCGCTCCCGCCGGACACCGGGACCAGCCGGATGGACAGGCCGGCCGTCCCGATGTCGCCGGGCAGCGCATCACCCGCAGCCGTGTCAGGCACGGTCTCGGTCGCCACGACCTTCAGCGAGATGGGGCCGCTCTTCCCGGTCGTGGCCCGGACCTTCACGAAGGCAGGATTCGTGGCGGACAGGGCCAGCGTCGCGTCCTCGGCCGCCACGTTCACGGTGAGGTCGATCGCGGTGCTCAGCGTGCCGTCGGTCGCCGTGACCTTCGTCGGGTAGACGCCTGCCTTCGCAGCCACCGTGCCCGAGACCTGCGCCGTGCAGGTGCTGCCCGACCCGTCGGGCACGCAGGCAGTCGGCCCGATCGCGAGCCCGGCCGGCAGGCCGGTCGCGGCGATCGTGAGCGACGGGGAGTCGGCATCGGTGGCCGTGACGATGACCGGCGCGATGCCGTCACCGTGCTGCGCCGACACCGACGTCGCGTCGACGCTCACGGCCAGGGCGTCCTCGGTGCCGGTCACCGAGATCCGGACCAATCCGGTGTCCGTGCCTCCGTGCCCATCCGCGACCGTGTAGCCGAAGCTGTCCGTCACGGTGTCGCCGGGGTGCAGGGTCTCGAACCGGCCCGACGGGTCCCAGGTCACGGTGCCGTCCGGATTGACGTTCGCTGCACCGGTGGTCGACCCCGTGTCGAGCCCGGTCACGACCAGCGTGTCGCCATCGGGGTCGTGGTCGTTGGCGACCAGGTCCAGGGTGATCGGGGCGTCCTCGGACGTGGTGGCGATGTCATCGACCGCCACCGGCGCGCCGTTCGTCCAGGTGCCGACCGCGACCGGGTCCACGATCCGCCCGTCGGCGACGAGGTCCGCGTCGCCTTCACCGCCGTCGACGAGGTCGAACCGGGCGACGAGGGCAGAGAAGCCCGGGAACGAGGGGTCCAGCTCGGCCTCGACCTCGTGCCAGTGGGTGGTGGGATCCGTCGCGCTGGGGCCGTGCTTCCATACGCCCTGGATGGATGCGTCCAGCGGGACATACAGGCGCGCCGTGACGCGGCCGCCCGTGGCCACGCCCCCGACCGTGAAGGCGACCAGCCCATACGGCAGCTGCAGGCGCGCCGGCGTGCCCACAGGGACCGGTGCCGCAGCGACGTCCGAGAGCCAGGTCCCGGGCGGCACCGTCACCATCACGTAGGCACCGTCGACCGCATTGGGCAGCGAGGCGACGTCCGGCTCCCCGGCGTCGGGTACGCCGTTCCCACTGGCATCACCGTCGTTGGGACCTGCGCGCTCGACCGTATCGGCCACGCCGTCGTTGTCCCTGTCACCGTCGAGTCCGTCGAGGACGCCGTCCCCGTCGGTGTCCGAGGACAGCGGGTTGAGCCCGAGGTCCCGCTCCAGGTCGTCGGCCAGCCCGTCGCCGGCCGACGCCGCACCCGGGCGGTGCCCGGAGTCGCCGTCGGGGAGCGTGGGATCCGATGTCACCCACGCCTGGACTGCCCTTCCGTGGAATGCGAACGCGATGGCCCAGCCCTCGACCTCCTCGGCATCGGTGAGGGTGTCGCCGTCGGAGTCGATGACGCGCGGGTCCGTGCCAAGCTCCACCTCGCGGCCGTCGGACAGCCCGTCGCGGTCGGTGTCGAAGCCGTCCACGAGGCCGTCGTGGTCCAGGTCCTCGATGTTCGGGTCGGTGTGCAGCACGTTCACCTCGTAGCCGTCCGGCAGGCCGTCGCCGTCGCTGTCGGCCATTCCCTCGACGGTCGAGATCTCGATCTCGAGGCCGTCGCCGTCCTCGTCGAGTGGTCGGATGACGCGCCACCAGTCAAGGAAGCCGGCGAACGTGGCAGGGAGCACGTCGTAGACCTTCGTCTCGATCAGCTCGTACTCGGGCGCATCGCCCTCGCCGCTGAAGTAGTGGTTGCAGGCGTAGTGCTCGCACTTGATGGCAGCGGCGATCCCCTTCGCCTCGACGTGGTAGGTGACCGCGAACTCGGGGTCAGGTGCCGCCGGGAGAACCCAGGCCTGCACCTCGTGGCGCTGGCAGCAGCTCTGCGCGACGAGGTTCTCGGCCAACCGGTAGACCTCGACGTCCGACTGGTGGCTGCCGGCGATGACCTCGTCGACCTGCCATGTCGTGGTGTCTCTCGGCGTGGTGTCGGTCGCATCGTCGGGCGGCGTGCCCGGCGTCGCCCACAGGCCCGCGCCCGCCCACGTCCACCACAGGTCGTACAGGTAGGACCAGGTGTCGTAGTCGCCTGATGGGTCGATGTAGCCCACCGGGAAATCGCTGGCGTACGTGTCGGAAGACACGCCGATGGCGTCACCCACGTCGATCCCGTTGCCGTCGGCATCCTCGAGAACGGCGCGCGTGCGCTCCAGCCGCAGGCGGGTCGTTGCCACATCGAACCACTCCCCCTGGAAGAAGGGCCCGACCGCGTCCAGGAACGCCGTCTTCCACTTGAGGTCCGTGAGCTCCTCGAGCAGGTACAGGGTGACTCCGATCGCCGCGACCACGGCAAGCGCGATCCACCCGGCAGGACCACTCGCGACGCCCGCTGCAACAAGCGCCGTCACGAGCGCAGTCTCGACGGCAACCTCGAGCACGAGGATGGTGGCGTCGACGACGAACTCGGTCATCGCTTGGCCGTAGCCCTCCATCCCGCCGCCGTAGTAGAGGAACGTCGCCAGGAAGCTCAGGCCGATGGCCGCCCCCTCCACCAGCGTGCCCCCCGTCTCGAGCCAGCCGCCGACCTTCTTGGCGAACTTGACGGAGGCCGAGACCTCCTTCGCCGTCTTCGTGATCCCGGCCACCCGTGATGTCGCGATCTTGGCCTTGGCGCTCTTCGCGGCCATGTCCAGGGCGTCAGCCGACGGGCTTCCACGAAGCTTCGCGACCCAGCCCGCGAAATTCTCGATGTTGTCTGCGTTGTCGAGCAGGGGCAGCAGGGTGAGCAGCTCCCAGTGATCGTTCGTCATCACGTCCCGCAGCCGGTGGATGTCCTCGACGTCGCTCACCTGCGGCACGGGCATCCCGTCGACGGTCGCGATCACCGTGTGACCCGCGTCCCAGGACAGGAACAGCGTGGCCAGGCGCTGCTCGACCTCCGGGTCGAGCCCCCAGTCTGCTAGCCACGCAAGGAGGCCGCCGTCGATGGCGACGGGCGTCTCGCCCCGGGTGTCGTAGTAGTTGGCCTCAAAGGTGCGCAAGGTCACGGCGGGCGCATCGGCGAGCTCCAGCGTTGCGCGGTTCCCGGAGAGCGTGGCCCCATGCGCATCGCCCAGCGCGACCATGCGCATGCGATGCTCGACCGCGAGCAGGAGCGGGACGACATCCCCCTCGGGCACGTCGGCCAGCACGTCCCTTGTCAGCTGCTCGGTCGCGACGATCGCCTCCGCCTCTTGGGCGTACGTGCCGCTGCGGGTCTCGAGCGCGAGGGCCAGCGGCGCGAGCAGCGAACCGGGCGTCGCGGACGCCGGACCCTTGAGCCAGTCCTCGTCGAGGGTCAGTGCCGCCCGCGACGCCTGCGCCCAGCGCTCGTCGCGATCGGCAATCGCGGGTGAGTAGAGGTCAACGGTCACCCCAGCGTACTCGCTCGCGGCCATGCCGGTCAGCGAGAACGACTCGGGGTATTTCGCCAGCGAGATGGGCAGGTCGGTCGTCTGGTCACCGGGCGTCGCCTCGGCGAGATCCGGGTCGTCGGTGCGGCCCCGGACCAGCCATACCAGCCGCGCCTCGGCGTGGAATGTGCCTGGCTCCAGGGTCTCCGGGAGGTACATCCGCCCGGTGAGCGCGCGCGGGTTGGCCTTCTCGTCGAGCACCGGGCCGAGCGGCACGTACAGCACACCAGACTCATCGGTGCCTCGATGGGTGACCATCCCGGACCAGGTCAGCGTCAGGCCCGTCGGCTGGACGCTGAGGCTGCCCACGCGCACCCGGAGGCTGTGGCGGACCAGGTCGTCCACCGCCACGTGGAGGATGTCGGTCCTGCCGTCGCCGTTGACATCGCCGAGGCCCACGACGTTGCCGTCGGCACCCGCCGGCATGCCGCCCTGCGTCATGAGCGGGAGCCACGTTCCGACCAGGCTCCCGGGCGCTCCGGACGTGGTGCCAACCCGCCATCGGAGCACCCCGGTCGCAGCCTGGAAGTTCCATGCAAGCACGTCGTCGGGGGTGCCGTCGCCGGTGATGTCGCCCACGACAGTGTGCGGGGTCGGGCTGTCGCCGGGCACCGAGGGCACGCTCGGTGAGAAGTGGGCGGGGACTCCGTCCTCGCCCATCTGCCAGACACCGACCTCGGCGGCAGGCCGCCAGGTGGAGGCCGCGAGTGGCTCGTTGGATGTCGCGTCGCCGTCGAAGTCGAGGCCGACGTATTCCTGGGCCCGCAGGCCACCGACCGGGGCGGGAACCGGGTTGGCCGACTGCGTCTGGCCGACGCCGAGGGCGCCGCTCATGTTCGCGCCCCAGCACCACAGCGCCCCATCGCCCGTGCGGGCACACGTGTGTGCTGCACCGGTCTCGATGCTGACGACGTGCTCGCCCTCGTCGAGCTCGAGCTCGACCTCGGTCGGGGGCAGGAACGGCTCGCCGGCCGTCCCGCTGCCGACCTGGCCGTACGTGTTGTCGCCCCAGCACAGGACCCGGGCATCGCCCGCCGTCAGCGCGCAGGTGTGCGAGCCACCTGCGGAAACCTGGCTGATCGCCGTTCCCGGCGCGACCGGCAGGGTTACCCAGCCGCGGTCGGCCCAGGCCGACGTCCCGGTCCCGGCCGCCTGGCCGTGGACATTGGCGCCCCAGCACTGCAGGCGACCGTCCTGGGTCACGACACAGGTATGGGCGCCGCCGGCGGACACCGCCGATGGGATCGCCCCGCCGGGCAGGTTGGTGGCGACAGGCGTCCAGTACTCCTCGAGATCGCTGCCGAGAACCTGGCGAGCGGCGTTGGCACCCCAACAGGCGACGCGGCGCGCGCCCGCGACGTCCACGATCGCGCACGTGTGGGCATCGCCTGCGTCGAGGTTGGACTGGTCGGCGAGCACGAAGGGCACAACCGTTGGCATGCTGGACGGGGACTCGAACCACACAAGCTGGCCGATCGTCCGCCAGCCTGCGGAGTTCGTCTCGTCGCCCGCACCCAGCTGTCCCGAGGCGTTGAGGCCCCGGCACCTGACCTGGTTGTCCCTGGTGGCCACGCAGGTGAAGCCGTCGCCGACGTCGACCTTGCTGGCGTTCGGGATGTCTGTCTCCGCGTACGGCGTCAGCGCCGTGCGGTCGCCGCCCCAGCTCCACCACGTGGAGCTGGCCTGGCCGTAGGCGTTGTCGCCCCAGCACGCGAGGCGCATGGCGCCGGTCGCCTCGTCGGGCCCGAGCAGCGCGCAGCTGTGCAGGCGGCCCGCGGCGAGCGCCTCGTCCCAGCCCTCGCCGCCGTCGATCCCCACTGGGTAGGGCTCGTAGGCCGGAGTGGACATGCCGTTCGGCCGAAGCCACTTCAGGCCGTACTCGTCGGGCTGCCCAGCCTCCTTCCGCCACCAGGGACCCGGCGCTCCCGTGCCCAGCTGCCCCTCGTAGTTGGCGCCCCAGCACCACAGCTGGCCGTCCCGGAGACCGCAGGTGGTGTGGCCGCCCGCCGAGAGCGTGTCGAAGCCGTCCATCTTGGCCTGCAGGCTGGCAACGAGCTGGATGTCGTCCTTCGCCCCGTCACCATCGAGATCCGCGATGCGCACGCGTGCCGCCGTGACGTCCTCGTCGGGTGCCGGCTGGGCGGGGGGAACGATGATCCCGTACTCGTCCAGCACGTCGGACTCGACCGCCGCCCGGTCGTCCACCGTGAGCTCGAGGTACGGGGCAACGATCGCGTCCTCGGTCGATCCGTTGGTGTCCTGCATGGCACCCCCGTCGTCCTCACTCCAGTCGAAGCGGGCCTGGTTGAGGGCGAGGTGCGAGGCGTCCTCTGGCACCAGCTGGACGTCGACGTACGTCGGCTTGCCGCTGGTGGCGACGTCCACGTCGATCGAGGCGAGCGTGCCCGACGCGACGAACGGCGACATGTCCTTTCCGTCCGGCACACCATCGCCGTCGTTGTCCGCGAGGGTGAGGGCGTTCTCGACCGGCCGACCCCCTTGGATCTCGGCGTTGTCGGTCAGGCCATCGTCGTTCGTGTCCGTCAGGCGGGGATCGAGGCCGAGCTCGAGCTCCTCGAGGTCGCCGAGGGTGTCGTTGTCGCTGTCCGCCAGTTGCGTCGAGAGGCCGAGGACCGCCTCGACCGAATTGGGCAGGCCATCGCCGTCGGTGTCGGGGTCACCAGCCTCGCGGGCCGTTGCCAGAAGGCTCGCCCAGAGGCCCTTGAGGTCGGGGGCGGTGGTGGATTGCACGGTAGCCGGGCCGGCGGTGCCCGTCTCGGCCGAGCTGTGGCGCGTCGACGAGGCGACCGTCGCATCGGGGAGTCCGCCGGCGACAAGTGCGACGGCACAGCAGGCAAGGGCAAGACGCGAGGGTCCCCTGGGATTCCAGCGCATGGCTGTCGCTCCTCCGATGGGACGCCCGCGGGCCCCAGACCGCCGACAGGCCCTACCCCATGCCTGGACGACGCCGCGACGTCATCGAAGCCACAGCGCGAGGGCAAGGCAAGTTCCGATCGGCCCTCTGTGGCGGGCTACCCGGGACCGTCCCGCACTCCGCGACCCAGGGTCCTGGTACGGGCACATCGCTCGAACCGCGACACGGCCCGCACAACTTCTGCACATCCTGCCGCGATCGTGGTCCCTGTCGACCACGACAGCCCGCACGGAGCGGGCCATCAGCATCGGAGATCATCGGAATGCGTGCAGCACTTGCGCTCCTCATCACCGGCGGCGTCGCCCTCGGCGCCGGCTTCCTCGGCTTCCAGGCCGGGGTGGCCAGCAACATCGGAACGGCCGGCGGGACCGTCGTCCTCGGCGGCGGACTCGGCGTGTTTGGCTTGTTCCTGTTCATGGGCTTCCTGTTCTTCTCGTTCCTCGTCCTGGCCGCGATCCTCGGCGGCCGGCGGCACCGGCGCGGGGGTTGGGGCCACCACGGGGCGATGGGACCCGGCGGGCATGGGGACGCCCGACGCGCATGGGTCGCCGAGGTTCACCGGGCGCTCCACGAGGAGGAGGCGAATGCCGCCGGCCGGACCCCCAGCACCACCTCGAGCGCCGGCGCCTGACCCTCGCCATGACGCCGGGCGGGTATCCTCGCCCGGCGTCGCCATCCCCTGGAGTCGGAATGCGCACCATCCTCGTCGTCGAGGACGAGCCCCGGATCGCCGGCCTCGTCCGCGACTACCTCGAGCAGGCGGGCTTCGCCGTCCTCACCGCGGGCGACGGCTCGGGCGCCCTCGCGCTCGCCCGCACCCGTCGGCCGGACGCGATCGTGCTGGATCTGGGCCTCCCCGGCATCGACGGGCTCGACGTGATCCGCTCCCTGCGCCGCGACTCCGACATCCCGATCGTCATCCTGTCCGCTCGTGGCGACGAGAGCGACCGCATCGCGGGCCTGGAGCTGGGCGCGGACGACTATGTCGTGAAGCCGTTCAGCCCGAAGGAGGTCGTCGCCCGCGTCCGAGCCGTACTCCGCCGCGCCGACACCCGCTCCATGCCGGAAGAGCGGATCACCGCCGGCGACCTGGAGATCGACACGGCCCGGCGCCGCGTCATCGCCGGCGGCCGCGCCGTCTCCCTCACACCCACCGAGTTCGAGATCCTCGTGACCCTTGCCCGCGAGCCGGGCCGCGTCTGGACCCGGTCGCAGCTGCTCGATGCCGTGCACGGCTTCAGCCTCGAGACGTACGAGCGGGCGATCGATGGCCACATCCGCAACCTGCGCCGCAAGCTGGAGAGCGACCCAGCCGCGCCACGGTACGTCCGGACGGTGCACGGGGTCGGCTACGCGCTCGAGGAGCCTGCCCGGTGAGCTCCCCCACGCCGTCGGGCTCCCGCTCGAGCGACCCCCGAGCGCCGCGGAGCGGGCGACGCCCCGGCCCTGGCCGCCATGGGCCGTACGGCCGACGGGGACCCCGCAACGGCCGCGCCGGGACCGCGGGCTTCGTCGGCTGCTTCGCCGTCCTCGTCATCGTCATGGTCGGCCTGTTCGCGGCCTTCGCCACCTGGGTCGCCGGCGCCATCCTCGGTGTCGTCGCGCCAAGCGCCGCTCCGTCGGCCGCCACCGTCGTCGCGGTCCTCGTCGTCATCGTGGTGGCAGGCGCCTGGATGGCCCGGATGGTGGGCCGCTCGATCCGGCCGCTGGGCGACATGGCCGACGCCACCCGGCGCCTGGCCGACGGTGAGGCCGGTATCCGCGTGGAGGTCCGTGGTCCGCGTCCGGTCCGCGAGCTCGCCGCGTCGCTGAACACCATGGCCGAACGCCTCGACCGCTCCCGGGACTCCCGCAGCAGCATGCTCGCGGACGTCACCCACGAGCTGCGCACCCCGCTCACCGTGGTGGCCGGGGGCCTCGAGGCCATGCTCGACGGCGTCCACCCGATGGACGAGGACCATGTCGCCCCGCTCCTGGCCGAGACCGAGACGATGGGCCGCCTCCTCGACGACCTGCGCACGCTCTCGCTCGCCGACGCGGGTGCCCTCACCCTGCACCGCGAGCCGGCCGACCTCGCGGGGCTTGCCGCAAGCGTGGTGGCGGCGCAGGGACCGATCGCCGACGCCAGGCGCGTCGATCTCGCCGCCGGAGGTGACGCCCGCGTGGACGCCGATGTCGATCCCGTCCGCATCCGCGAGGTGATGGCCAATCTCGTCGCCAACGCCATCCGGCACACGCCCAGCGGTGGCCAGGTCCGGCTCAGCGTGCGGGCCGGGGGTGACGAGGCCGTCATCGAGGTTGCCGACACGGGTGAGGGAATCGCCCCGGAGCAGCTCGGTCGGGTCTTCGACCGCTTCGAGCGCCACGCCGACACCGGCGGCTCTGGCCTCGGGCTCGCGATCGTGTGGGACCTGGTGACCGCACACGGCGGCACGGTCACGGCCGAGAGCAGCGGCGTGCCCGGGGACGGGGCCCGCTTCGTGGTGCGCCTCCCGCTGCTGGCCTCGCCGTAGGTCCGTCGCGGGTGGGCCAGCCGGGACAGGATAGGCAGGGTTCGGCACCATAGGGCCCAGCGGTGCTTGCGCGGCCGGACGCCGCCACCGCCGGACCAGGAGTGTGCCCCCGATGTGCGGTGTCTTCGGCTACGTGACCAACCGGGACGAGGCGCTCGGCCCCATCCTGGTGGAGGCCGCCCGGCGGCTCACGTACCGCGGCTACGACTCCGTCGGGGCGGCGACCTTCCGCGACGGCACGATCGACCTGCGCAAGGATGTTGGCCGGGTGGACGAGGTCGCCGCACGCCTCGACCTGGCGGGCATGCGTGGCACCCGCGGGATCACGCAACTGCGCTGGGCGACCTTCGGCGCGCCGTCACAGGCAAACGCCCAGCCCCACCTCGACTCCGACGGCTCGATGGTCGGGGCCCACAACGGCAACGTCGTGAACAACGTGGAGCTGCGGATCCAGTTCCTGGCCGAGGGGATGACCGTCCGGTCGGACAATGACGGCGAGACCTGCGTCCATGCGGTGGAACGCCACGTCCGCCAGGGCCACGAGCTGGTCGAGGCGATCCGGCTTGCCTACGCGGACCTGGAGGGCGACTACGCACTCGTGATCGGGCGGGCCGACGACGACCGGTTGTACGCCTTCAAGAAGGGGTCGGGGCTCGTGGTCGGGATCGGGGACGGCTTCACCTGTGTCTCGTCGGACCTGCCCTCGCTGCTGCCGCTCACGCGGACCGTGGTGCGACCCCTGGACGGCGAGATCGTCACCCTGTGGGCCGACCGCATCGAGGTTCGCTCGGTGGCCGACGGCAGCCTCGTCCACCGGCCGGCGGAGCTCGTCACCGAATCGATGGACGCCGTCATGAAGGGCGGCTACGCGCACTTCATGGCCAAGGAGATCCACGAGCAGCCGCAAGTGGCCCGGGAGCTACTCCACCTCCTGGACGCCAGCTCGGACGTGGCACCCGTCGTGGAACGGATGCGGACTGCCCGCCACCTCTACCTGATCGGCTGCGGCACCAGCTTCCACGCTGCGGCCGCCGGCTCCGTGTTCCTCGCCCAGCTCGCCGGCCGGGCGGCGATCCCCGTGCTGGCGCCCCAGTTCATCGCCCAGTACGCACCTGCGGTCGGCCCCGACGACGTCGGGCTGTTCGTCAGCCAGTCGGGCGAGACGAAGGACGTGCTCAACGCGCTCGAGGCAGCGAAGCGCCAGGGCATGGACACCTTCGGCCTCGCCAACGTCGTCGGCTCCACGCTCACGCGGGCCACGAGGCTCTGCCTGCCGCTCGGCTGCGGGTACGAGATCAGCGTGCCGGCCACCAAGACGTTCACCAACCAGGTCCTCGCGTTCCTGTACCTGGCCTACCGCCTGGCCGAGCGGGACACGGCGGCACTCGGGCACGTGCCGGACCTGATGGAGGCGACGCTTGCCGCCGTGGCCGGGCAGGTCGAGGGGATCGCCGCCGAGATCAACCCCTGGGACAACCTCTACTGCCTGGGCTACGGCGCGACCTACCCGATCGCGCTGGAAGGTGCGCTCAAGCTCAAGGAGATCACCTACGCACACTGTGAGGGGATGCTCTCGACGGAGTTCAAGCACGGCCCCCTCTCCGCCGTCACCGATGGCTACCCGATCATCTTCGTGGCCGGCCCGGCCGACATTCCGCTGATCATCAGCGGCATCAACGAGGTCAAGGTCCGCGGGGCACGGACGATCACCATCGCCGAGGAGGACCCTCGCCTGCGCGCCAACGGCGACGAGCTCGTGGCGATCCCGGCCTCGGACCCGCAGATCAACGCGCTCCTTGCGGTCCTCCCGCTGCAACTGCTCTCGTACCACGTGAGCGTGCTGCGCGGCTTCGACCCGGACTTCCCGCGCAATCTGTCGAAGACGCTCACCGTGGACTGAGGGCCGATCGCGGGAGACTGGCTCCCGTTCGGTCTAGTTCCCGGCGGGCTCCGGCGTCTCAGCCTCGATCTCCACCGGGTCCAGCTCCGGGCCCGCGGCGGGCAGCAGCGGCAGCCCCTCGCGCGGCGATGTGCCCATGAGGCCCACCCGGTGGTAGACGCGGATCTTCTCGCGGGTGTCCGCGATGTCCAGGTTGCGCATCGTGAGCTGGCCGATCCGGTCGAGCGGGGTGAAGAAGACCTCCTCGCCCTTCTCCATGGTGAGGCGCTCGGGGTGGTACGTCAGGTTCGAGCCCGTCGTGTCCACGATCGAATAGTCGTTGCCGCGGCGCAGCTCGATGGTCACCTCGCCGGTGATGGCGCGCGCCACCCAGCGCTGGGCGGTCTCGCGCAGCATCAGCGCCTGCGGGTCGAACCAGCGGCCCTGGTAGAGCAGCCGGCCGAGCCGGCGCCCGTTGGAGCGGTACTGGTCGATCGTGTCCTCGTTGTGGGTGCCGGTCACCAGGCGCTCGTAGGCGATATGCAGCAGCGCCATGCCCGGCGCCTCGTAGATTCCCCGGCTCTTGGCCTCGATGATCCGGTTCTCGATCTGGTCCGACAAGCCCAGGCCGTGGCGCCCGCCAATGCTGTTGGCCTCGCTGAAGAGCGCGAGCGGCGTGTCGAACGTGGCTCCGTTGAGCGCGACCGGCTCACCGTCCTCGAAGCGGACAGTCACGGTCTCCGCAGGCACGTCGACGTCCGCCCGCCACGAGGCGACGCCCATGATCGGGGTGACGATCGAGACGCCCGCGTCGAGGAACTCGAGGTCCTTGGCCTCGTGCGTGGCGCCCAGGATGTTCGAGTCCGTCGAATAGGCCTTGTCGGCCGACATCTTGTACTCGAGGCCCGCGCCGTCGAGGTACGCCGACATCTCCGTACGGCCGCCCAGCTCGTCGATGAACGTCTGGTCCAGCCACGGCTTGTAGATCCGCAGCTTCGGGTTGACGAGCAGGCCGTAGCGGTAGAACCGCTCGATGTCGTTGCCCTTGTACGTGGACCCGTCGCCCCAGATGGAGACGCCGTCCTCCTGCATCGCGCTGACGAGCATCGTGCCGGTGACGGCGCGCCCGAGCGGCGTGGTGTTGAAGTAGAGCTGACCCGCGGTGGAGATGTGGAAGGCACCGGTCTGCAGCGCAGCAATCCCTTCGGCGACCAGCTGCGGGCGGCACTCGATCAGGCGCGCCTTCTCGGCGCCGTAGGCGATTGCCTTGCGCGGGATGCTGTCGTAGTCGTCCTCGTCGGGCTGGCCGAGGTGGGCGGTGTACGCGTACGGGATCGAGCCGTGGTTGCGCATCCATACGATGGCGGCGCTCGTGTCGAGGCCGCCGGAGAACGCGATGCCGACGCGCTCGCCGACCGGGAGGCTCTGGAGGATGTTGGGCACGGGCTCGTCCTTGGGGTGCTGCGCTGCGGGAGCCTCAAGGCTACACCGCGCCGGACGGCGGGCGAGCGGCGGTGAAGGTCGCGGTTCGGTGACGGCGGACGGCGGGCGCCCCGCAGGGGGTGGGCGGGGTGCCCCGCAGGGGGTGGGCGGGGTGCCCCGCAGGGGGTGGGCGGGGTGCCCCGCAGCGGGCGCCGCCCCGTGCTCCCGGCGCGCTTCCCGTCGTTCACCCCATTTCCCGCAACGTGGCCCACCACGGGGGCGATGTAGCGTCCTTCGTGCGGGGGCTGTGCGTGCAGGTGCCACTTGCGCCCCCGGCTCGTGCACGGACACGGCCGCAACGGCTCCCACATGGGGCGCCTGCACGAATGCCGTGTCGCGAGAAGGGCGAGGGACGGGCGCGACGGCCGGCGGCTCAGACGAGGGCGACGCTGCGCTCAGACGAGACGGCGGGCCGTCCAGCGGAGCATGAGCAGCCCGAACCCCAGCACGAGGGCGAGGAGTGCCGCGCCGCCGAGCCACGCGGTGGGCGGGACGGCGGGCGCGAGGGGCGCCCGAGCGTTGGCCCCAGGATCACTCTCGGCGGCTCCGGGATCGCCCACGGCAGGGACGGGTTGGCCAGCGATCGTCAGGTTCTCGTCCGAAGCCTCGGGCGCCGCCCCGCCACCCTGGGCCAGGCTGCCCGGGTCGTCCGGGGCCTTGGACACGGCCGGACCGGTGCCAATCATGCCGCCGCGATCGTCCGTTGCAGCCTCGCGGTCGTCGGTTGCAGCCTCGCGGTCGTCGAGCACGGAGGCCCCTGGCACGGGTCCCGGGCCACCGTCGCCCGCGGCGGGCGCCTCGGTGCCGGCCGCGTTGTACTCGTACAGCTGGTCTTCGGCCGACGCGGCCGCGGAGGCCGCGGGCGCCTGCATCGCGACCGCTCCCCCGCCCGAGGCCTGGTCGGCCGGCATGGCGGTGGCGCCGCCGAGGGGGATGCCCGAGGCGCCCGCGACGAGGATGCCGGTGAGGCCCAGGGTGGCGAGGCCGGTGCCCAGGGGCTTGGCGAAGCCGAACGACGGGCCCGCGAACGGGGCGAGGAGGCGGCGCCAGCCGGTGGGCGTGAGCGAGGCCGCCTGGTCGGGGGTGAGGCGGAAGTCGCGGGGACGCGGGGCGGGCGCGGTGGTGGCGGGCAGGGCGAGCGCGATCGCACGCAGGTCGTGGTGGAGGGCGGCGCATGCCTCGCAGGTGGCCACCAGGGCCGAGGCCGCGGTCAGCTCCCCGCCCGTCGCGTCACCCGCGGCGTAGGCGGCGATCGCGAGCGGGTCGTGCGTGGCGTGGGCGGCGGGGGCGGGCGGCATGTCCCTGCCTTGACGACGCTCGTCGCGTTCCGGTTCCGCCGTCAGGCGATCCGCTGGGCCCGGCGGCCCGCATACCGCAGGCCGAGGAGCACGAGGCCCGCCAGCAGGGCGACAAGCGACACCAGGCCGACGACGGGCACCGGCGACGTGGAGGCGGGATCTGCCGCCTCCTCGTACGGGTCGGCCGCCCGGGCGACCGGCTGCCCGTCCTCGCCAGTGGCACCTTCGGTGGTGCCTTCGGTCGTGCCGTTCGCCCCGCCTGCAGCACCGGCGACACCGGTCGCGAACGCGGGCTCCCCGGTGGGCTCCGGGACCGACATCGGCATGGCGACCCCCGGATCCTCGGATGCGGCGGCGGCCGGCACCTCGGCTGGAGCCTGCGACGCGTCGGCGTCGACGGGAGGCAGGCCGACCTTCTCCTGCTCCACGCCGGAGGCCGCGGGCGCCTGCATCGCGACCGCTCCCCCGCCCGAGGCCTGGTCGGCCGGCATGGCGGTGGCGCCGCCGAGGGGGATGCCCGAGGCGCCCGCGACGAGGATGCCGGTGAGGCCCAGGGTGGCGAGGCCGGTGCCCAGAGGCTTGGCGAAGCCGAACGACGGGCCCGCGAACGGGGCGAGGAGGCGGCGCCAGCCGGTGGGCGTGAGCGAGGCCGCCTGGTCGGGCGTGAGGCGGAAGTCGCGGGGACGCGGGGCGGGCGCGGTGGTGGCGGGCAGGGCGAGCGCGATCGCACGCAGGTCGTGGTGGAGGGCGGCGCATGCCTCGCAGGTGGCCACCAGGGCCGAGGCCGCGGTCAGCTCCCCGCCCGTCGCGTCACCCGCGGCGTAGGCGGCGATCGCGAGCGGGTCGTGCGTGGCGTGGGCGGCGGCGGCGGGCGGCATCGGGTTCGGGGTCAGGGTCGGCATCACGCGCCCTCGCCCCGGAACAACGAGATCGACCCCTCGAGCCGGTCTCGCAGCGCAAGCCGCCCACGGTGGATGCGCGACTTCACCGTGCCGAGGGACACTCCGGTCATCTCGGCGATCTCGGCGTAGTCGTAGCCCTCCACGTCGAACAGGACGATCGCATGGCGCTGGTCGGCCGTGATGGCCGCGAGGGCCGTGTTGAGGACCCGGGTGCGCTCGCCCTGCATCGCGGTCTGGACAGGGTCCGCGTCCTCGGGCGCAGGAGGCTGCCAGCTCTCGTCCTCGAATTCGGGGTACGGCTGGGCCGGGCGCCGCTTCTTGTACCGCTGCTGGTCCATGGCCGCGTTGATCGCGATCCGGCTCAGCCAGGAGCGGACCGAGCCGCCCCGGAAGGAGCGCATGTTGCGGTAGGCGGAGAAGAACGCCTCCTGGACCGCATCAGCCGCCTGGTCCCGGTCGGGCACCATGCGCGCGACGAGCGACCAGAGGTGGTCCTGGTAGGCCTCGACCAACTGGTTGAACGCGTCGAGACTGCCGTCCCTGGCCTGCTCGAGCAGGATCAGGTCACGGCGCTGGATGGGATCGTCAGCGGCGTCCGAGCGCCGGGCGTCCTCCACGACGGGCGCAACCCTCCCTGCGGCAATGCTGAGGCGGGGCGAGTCTAGCATCGGGGTCGCGTCGGCTTCGGTGGGACGGTCGGCACAGGCATCGCGGTCCAGACGCCGGTCCGCGCCTGCCGGTTCCTGCACCGGCCGGACCGCGGCCGCATGGGCTACGATCAGGCCGCCCGGCGAAGTGGCGGAATGGCAGACGCGGCGGTCTCAAACACCGCTTCCCGCAAGGGAGTGTGGGTTCGAATCCCACCTTCGCTACCAGGTGCTCCCGATCACGTACTTCGACGGTGTCGAAGAGACGGTCGGGCCGACGTCATCTGCTCACCCCCGGCGGCGTGGTGGTGTGGCTCTCCTCGGCGATGCAGTCCAGGAACGCGACGAGCTTCATGAGGTTCGCCGGGTCCTCGTAGAGACGCTGGATCGGGAAGCGCGGCCACCCGTTGACCTGGCGGTGGTGGACATGGACGCCGTCAAGCTCGTTGAGCAGCTTGCGCAACCGCTCGCGGCCGGGCCTCTCGTCAAACGGCGGGCAGCGCATGCCGCCAAGCCAGACGACGACCGCGCCATCGGCGTGGATCGAGAGCGACATCTGCGAGCCACGGGGCTCGGCCTGGATATCGACCGGGAACAGGAGCTCTGGCTCCGCGGTGGTGCCGTTGGTCGGGAAGCGCGTGAGGACCTTGGCGGTCACGCCGGTCTTCGATGCCAGCTCGCGCTCCTTCTGCTCGGCCCAGGACACGAGCGCCTCCACCACGCCCCGGGCCGCGGGGCCGTGCCGCCGGCCGATCTCGACCGCGAAGGACTCCTCGTCCCAGCAGTGCGGCGTGACCTCCGTTGAGAGCTCGAGGTCCAGGACGAGCGGCACGTGGTCGGATAGCCCGCCCTCCACGCCCGACGTGTCCACGGTGAGCGCCGTCACCTGCGGGGCCAACGCGGGCGACACATAGAGGTGGTCCAGCTCGCTGCGACCCCAGGTCCCGATGTGGCCGCAGCCCTCGTCGCCCTTCCCGCACGAGCAGTCAGCAGCGGGCGTCGGGGGTGCGGCGACCAGGGTCTTGGCCTCCACGAGGCCGAGCGAGGTCACCGCGGCCAGCAGCGCGTCCGCTCGGGCGAGGTACCTCGCGTCCTTGCTGGACTGGGTGACGTTGAGGTCCCCGCCCAGGATGACCCGCGCCCCGTCGGGCGAGTCGAACAGCGGCAGCAGGTCGGCGACGATCCGGTGCATCGACGAGAGTGCGGACCCCTCGAACACGCCGTACACCGAGACGAAGGTGATGGGCTGGATCCCGGGCACGGTCACGCGCGCGACGGCGGTCGAGCCGGGATGCGCGGCATCAAGCAGGTAGCGGCGCTTGGACCACGGGTTCCGCACGGACCTGATGGGCTCGATGACGATCGTGTCATCGAGGGTGACCACCGCAGACCCCCAGTTGCGGTGTCCGGCCAGCTCTCCGTACACAGCCCGTTCGCGAGAAGTGCCGGCTGGAGGCACGGCCTCCTGGACGAGCGCCACCTGGGCGCCGATTCCCTTCTCGAGGTGGGCCCAGGCACCGTACCGGGTGTCGACCGGCAGCAGCGGCTGGCGCCAGTGGTTCAGGTTCCAGGTCGCGACCCGGAGGGGCGCTATCGACGCTCCTGCATTACTCACACCTGGATCATCGGTGCGGACTGTGACAACAGCCTGTCACTCTGAAGGAGTCCGATCGTCAGTCCTCGAACACCGACCCGGCGAGCGAAGGCCCGCTCTCACCGTCGAGGGGCCGTTCTCCTCTCGCCACAACGGAGACAGGGGCCTACCGTGGCCGCGGGCCGGGTCCGGCGGAGGCCCTGGGAGAGTCCGATGCGCGCACGGCGTCGATGGATTGCGGCGGGGCTGGGGGTCATCCTGTCCCTCGGCGTTCTCGCGTATGCCGGCGTGAGCCATGATGGCTACAACCAGCTGGCGGCTGTCACCGCCGATTGCGGCGGCCGGTTCCCGGACGACACACCGGCGGCCTTCGGAACCGAGGGCATCGATCCGGCGTTCACGGCGGGCGGCTTCGACACGAGGCCGTATGCGATGCCTGGCTACGAGGAGGTCGACTTCCCGAGCCGTGACGCGCGCAATCCGCGGCTGACCGTCCGGGCCTCGTGGGTCCCGGCCGAGGAGGCCGTTTCGCCGGCGGTCATCGTCATCCATGGCCGGAACAGCTGCCGTCACGACCCGGTCGTCCTGCTGCCGGCGGGGATGCTCGCCCGTCATGGCTTCTCGGTCCTGATGATGGACCTGCGCGACCACGGCAACTCGGACACCGAGGACGGGCGCTCGGCCTGGGGCTCCGAGGAGTATCTCGACATCCTCGGGGCGTGGGACTGGCTCCAGTCAGCGCAGGGCCTCGAGGCGAGCCAGATCGGGCTGCTGGGCGAATTGCTCGGGGCATCCTCGGCCATCATCGCGATGGGCGAGGAGCAGGCGATCGCTGCCACGTGGGCGGACAGCGGCTTCGCCGATCTCGAGGTCCTGTTCGACGAGCGCATCGCCCGGGAAGGCTTCCCGACGTGGCTTCGTCCGGGCGTGATCGCGTGGGCTAGGATCATCGCGCAGGACGACCTGCTCGCACACCGCCCCCTGGACGAGATCGGGAGGATCGGGGCGAGGCCGCTGGCGATCGTCCATGGGCTCGCCGATCTCGACCTCGATGTGCACCACGCGGAGGATCTGGCGGCCGCACACGCGGCGTTCGTCCCAGGATACGAGCCCTGGCTCGTCCCCCGGGCGCTCCACCTCCAGGCCGCGTTCGCCGCACCGGACGAGTACGAGCGACGGATCGTCGAGTTCTTCCGGGCAGGCCTCGGGGCCGACAGCGCCACCCGGGGCGGCTGACCCCGACGTCAGGCGGTCGGCGCCGCCCTCCAGGTGTCGTCGAGCCAGCGGGCGCGCGTCATCTCGTTGAACACCAGGTTCGCGATGAGAGCGGCCTGCCCGGTGCCGGGTCCGGCCATGCCCACCACGTCGGCGGTGAGAAAGGCGACGTGGTTGAGCTCGCCCTCCGGGCCCTTGAGCCACGCGCCCAGCGAGTGCATGTCCACGGGCTCGAGGAGCTCGCGGCGGTTGAGGTCATTGGCGTACATCGCGAGCGACGCGACGTCCGGGATCTCCGGAGCCACGAGCATCACGAACAGGCCGTTGCCGAAGCCCGGGTGCTCTGCTGTGTTGAGGACGAGGGTGAACGAGCCGGCGAGGTGCTCGGCAGCCAGGCGGACCGCGAGCGACTCGCCCTCCGCGCGAGCGGCGATCCCCTGCTCCGTGAGCCTGGCGGCAGCGGCGGCGAAGGCGTCGGGTCCGAGGGGATTCGGCTGCTGGCCTTTGGCCTGGACAGCGTTGACAACCCCGATCATGTCGTCGGGCTCGGGACGCCGGCCGGAGACTGGGTGGCCGGCCAGGTCGGGCGTGCCGAGCATGTCGAACGCGGCGCGCTCGAGGCCGTGGGGCACCGCCACCTGGAGCACGCCGCCCACGGCGAAGATGCCGCGCAGCCAGCGCTCGTTCCCTTCGTGGAAGCAGGCTGCCGTACCGGTGAAGAAGGCACGCTCATCCGGGTCGAAGACCATCGCGCTGTAGCTCGCCTGGACGTTGGCGCCGAACAGGATCAACTCGATGGGCGCGTCCTCGGGGGCGCCGCTGGAGATGGGCGTCACCGCGACCAAGCGGGTGATGTCGGCGCCGTAACTGCGTCGCGACGGCGCCGCCGTCACGGTCTGGCGGAAGGCGTACGGCCACCACGTGAGCGTCCGGTCCTCGCGGACCAGCCACGGCGCATCCATCTGGCAGGTCTCGCGGTACCACTCGAGGAGCTCGGGTCCGAGGTCGTGCATGCCGTCAGGCTACCCTCCGGGCGGACAGCCGGTAGACTCGGCCGCCACGCCGTTTCCATCGACCATCCCAGCCGGAGCACCCAGATGGCTTTCCTCCGCCGCGTCCTCAACCTCGACCAGCCGGACTCGTCCCAGGTGCCGGTCGATCCAGACAAGCCGCTGCCGCCCGCCGACGCTGCGGACACCGAGAGTGTCCGGGTGCTGCAGGTCCGTCTCGAGGCCTACCCGCCGGCGCGCGCCCGCTACATCGCGGCCTTCGCGTACCTCCTGGGCCGTGCCGCCAACGCCACCGGCGGCATGAGCGACATGGAGCGCGCCGAGATCCTCAAGATCGCCGAGGCGGGCGGGCTGGAGCCTGCGACCGCGCCGATGGTCGTCGATCTTGCCGCCACCCTGTCGGGCGAGTTCGGGGCGACCGAGGATTTCCTCGTCACGCGCGAGTTCAAGGCCATCTCGACGATGGAGGAGCGCGAACGCCTGCTGCGCTGCTGCTTCATGGTGATGGCGGCCGATGACGAGATCGACGCGACCGAGTCCTGGCTGGTGAACCGCATGGCCGAGGAGCTCGACGTGGAGCGCCCGGACCTCAACGCGATCCGCGCGGAGTTCCACGAGCAGCTCTCGGGCATCAAGGCACTCCGGGCCGAGACCGCAAGCTGACGGGACCCGGGCCCAAGCGGTGCCGGGCGGCCGTCCCCTTGCTGCTCAGGCGAGCTGGAGCTCAATGACGCCGTCGCCCACGCGGCGGAGCACCTCGGCAATGAGGTCCGAGTCGTAGGCGACGCCGCGCAACTCCATCGGCAGGGCGGCACCGCCGGGTGCCGGGACGTGGACCACGACACGCGTGGCTCCAGGGTGCTCGCGCAGGACGGACTTGAAAGCGTGCATCGCGCTGACGACCCGATCGGCGCCTGCCTCGCGGGCGAAGCGGACGTTCAGGACGGCGCCGGGGGCCGCCTCGATCGGGCGTGACGGGGCCTGCGCTGCGGCCACGGCGCGCGACCGGGCCTCGTCGGGGAGCGACGGCTCCTCGGACGCCTCCGTGCCCGCGACGTCGGCGCTGGCGCTGGCACCCGGGGGCTCCACGTAGGTGGGGACGGGCTCGCCCGGGCGCACTGCGGGAAGCGCGGTGCCGTTGCTGCCATTCGAGCCGCTGGCGGATCGGCCATTGCCGTTGAAGCCGCCCTTCGGGCGCCCGCCGTTGCCCCCGTTCGACCCGCCGGCGTACCCGCCGCCAGGCCCGCCTGGGCCTCGTCGGGGGCGCTTGTCGAGCGAGCCCACCTCGCGGGCGAACTCCTCCGGTCCGCGCTCCGACACCTGGTCCCAGTCCCACACGGAGTCGGCGAGCAGCGACGCCTCGTCGCCACGGTGGTCCACCCGCCCGGCGACCAGCAGGATGGAGCCCTCCGACCACATCCCCATCGTCTGCTCGTAGGTCTTGGGGAAGACGACGATCTCGATCGTGCCCTGGAGATCCTCGATGGTGACGACAGCCATCGTGGACCTGCTCTTCGTGATCACCGTGCGCGAGCCGGTGACGATGCCGCCGAGCACCACGCGCTGGCCGTCGAGCGACTCGTCCTTCATGTCGCCCGAGTAGGCGGTCACGTACAGGCCGACCTTCTCCGCCACCTCGCCCATCGGGTGATCGGAGAGGTACAGCCCCATGAGCTCCTTCTCCCAGCGGAGGCGCTCGCGGACGGGCGTCTCAGGTGTCGCCGGGAGCGGCCTCTCCAGGGCCGCGGCGTCGTCGCCGCCCATGTCGAACAGGGAGAACTGGCCGCTGATCCGGTCGCGCTGGGCCGCCTGGCCGGCAGCGAGCGCATCGTCGAGCCCCAGGAGCACCTGGGCCGGGTGGCCGAACCCGTTGAGCGCCCCAACCTTCGCCAGCGACTCGAGGACCTTGCGGTTGGTGAGCCGGATGTCCACGCGGGAGCAGAAGTCCGTGAGGGACCGGAACTCGCCGCCGGCCTCGCGCTGGTCGATGATCGACTGGATCGCGCCCTCACCCACGTTCTTCACCGCCAGCAGGCCGAAGCGGATGGCCTCACCTTCGACCGTGAAGCCCAGGTGGCTCTGGTGCACGTCCGGGGTCCGCACGTCGATGCCCAGGCGCCGGCACTCGGCGATCGCGGCGGCCACCTTCTCGGCGTTGTCCCGGAACGCGGTGAGCACCGAGGTCATGTACTCGACGGTGTAGTTCGCCTTGAGGTAGGCAGTCTGGTAGGCGATGAGCCCGTAGCAGGTGGCGTGGGCCTTGTTGAACCCGTACCGCTCGAACGGCTCGAAGGCCTTGAACACCGCGTCGATCGTCTCGGCCCGGACCCCGCGCTGCGCCGCCCGTTCGACGAAGGTCTCCTTCATCGAGCGCAGCACCGACGACTTCTTCTTGCGGATCGCGTAGCCGAGCATGTCGGCCTCGGGGCCGGAGAAGCCGCCCAGGGCGACCGCGGCCGACATGATGTCCTCCTGGTAGACGAAGACGCCGTACGTCCGCTCCAGGAACGGCTCCAGCAGGGGGTGGAGGTACTCGACCTTCTCCTGGCCGAGCTTGCGCCGGATATAGGTGGGGATGTTGTCCATCGGCCCCGGGCGGTAGAGGGCCACCATCGCCGCGAGGTCGTAGACGGTGGAGGGCTGCAGCTCGCGGATGTAGCGGCGCATCCCCGCCGACTCGAGCTGGAACACGCCGGTGGTCTCGCCTGAGGCCAGCAACTGGAAGGTCTTCGGGTCGTCGAGCGGGATCCGGTCGAGGTCCACGAAGACGCCCCGGTGCTCCCCGATGAGCTCCACGGCCTTGCGCAGGATCGTGAGGTTCGACAGGCCCAGGAAGTCGAACTTGAGCAGGCCCAGCGCCTCGATGGCGTGCATCTCGTACTGGGTCATGAGCGCGTCGGAGTTGGTCGCCTTCTGGAGCGGCATCAGCTCGGTGAGGGGCTCGCGCGAGATCACGACACCCGCGGCGTGGGTGGACGCGTTCCGGGCGACACCCTCGAGCTGCTGTGCGAACCCGATCAGCTTGTTGACCTGGGGGTCCGCGTCGTACATCTCCCGCAGCGTCGGGCTGGTCTCCAGCGCCTCGGAGAGCTTGATGCCCAGCTGGTTGGGGACAGCCTTCGCGATCTTGTCCACGTCGCCGTAGCCCATGCCCATCACCCGTCCGACGTCGCGGATGGCCGCGCGGGCGAGCATCGTGCCGAAGGTGATGATCTGGGCGACGTGGTCCTGGCCGTACTTGCGGCTGACGTAGTTGATGACCTCGTCGCGGCGCTCGTCCTCGAAGTCGATGTCGATATCGGGCATCGTCACGCGGTCCGGGTTGAG
Source organism: uncultured Chloroflexia bacterium (assembly GCA_963748625.1). Classification (GTDB taxonomy): domain Bacteria; phylum Chloroflexota; class Limnocylindria; order Limnocylindrales; family CSP1-4; genus CAIXZV01. Next base: position 74,340 of record CAVVJT010000010.1, read on the forward strand.
GAACCGCTCGAACGGGAGGCCGTAGTGGAGCGGGTCCACCGGCGTGATGCCCAGGGTGTAGGTCACGATCGAACCCGGCGCCGAGCCTCGGCAGGAGGTGGCGATTCCCTGGCTCCGGGCGTAGTTCACGAAGTCGGCCACGATGAGGAAGTACCCCGCATACCCCATCGAGATGATGACGCCCAGCTCGTAGTCCAGGCGTTCCCGAAGGGCCGGGGTGATCTCGCCGTAGCGGCGGACCAGGCCCTGCTCGCACTCCTTGCGCAGCCAGGACTCGACGGTCTCGCCATCGGGCACCGGGAAGTGCGGGATGCGCAGCTCGCCCAGGGGGAGCTTGAGATCGACCATCTCGGCCACGAGCCGCGTGTTGAGGATCGCCTGGCGCTGGTCCGGGAACAGGCGGAACATCTCCTCGGCGGTCTTGAGGTAGAAGTCCGGTCCCTCGAAGCGCATCCGGTTCGGCGCGTCGAGGTTGTTGCCCGTCCCCACGCAGAGGAGCACGTCGTGCGCCTCGTGCTGCTCCGGGTGCACGTAGTGCAGGTCGTTCGTGACGATGAGCGGAAGGCCGGTCTCGGGGGCGAGCCTGAGGAGCTGCTCGTTGAGGACGCGCTGCTCGGGGATCTTGTGGTCCTGCAGCTCGAGGAAGAAGCGGCCCTTGCCCAGGATGTCCTCGTAGTCCTTGGCGATGGTCTTTGCGAGGTCCCAGTCGCCCGTCTCCAAGGCCTTCGGGACCTCGCCGCCCAGGCAGGCACTCATGCCCACGAGGCCCTGACTGTACTTGGCGAGGTGCTCGCGGTCGATGCGCGGCTTGTAATAGTAGCCGTCGATGTGGGCGTCCGTGATCAACCGGTTGAGGTTCTGGTAGCCGGTCATGTCCGTCGCGAGCAGCACCAGGTGGTAGGGCTGTGCGTCGAACTTGGCTTCCTTGTCGCGCATCGTGCGGCGGGCCACGTAGGTCTCGACCCCGATGATCGGCTTGATGCCCGCCTTCGTTGCCGCCTGGTAGAAGGCGACCGCCCCATACAGGGCACCGTGGTCGGTGATCGCGAGGCTGTCGAACCCATGCCTCACGCTCGTGTCGACGAGGTCGCTGATGCGCCCCAGCCCGTCGAGCAGGCTGAACTCCGAGTGGGTGTGGAGGTGGACGAAGTCGTTCGGGGCGATGGACATCAGGGGGTCAATCGTACCCGCCGGGCAGCTTCGGGGTCGGTGGCGTGAGGGTTGCGATCCCCCGATCGGGCGGGCGCCAGCGGCCGATCCTGTCTCGCGCGCCGGTCCCGGGTGCCGGGTGACTGAGGGTCAACGAAACCCAGCATTCGACGCCGTGGCGGCCTCCGATGCGCGGTTCCGTGGCCTCCGGGTCAACAGGAGCCCGCAAACAGGCTGCTGACGGCCTCGCGCCGGGCCAATACGCGGGTTCTCGTTGACTACCAGGCCACGAGGCACGAGGCACGGCGGTGCCACGACGCCACGAGGCACGAGGCACGGCGGTGCCAGGACGCCACGACGCCACGAGGCACGAGGCACGGCGGTGCCACGACGCCACGAGGCACGAGGCACGGCGCTGCGAGGGGCGCGGCATGGCCGGCGCCGGGCGGACGGAGTGACGACGATCGTCACGACGACGAAGGCCATGCCATCCCGCCCGCCCTCGTTCCCCCCTCAGCCGGCGGCCGCCACGCCCCCCGCGGCCGCCGCCTGGTCGATGTAGCGACGCACCGGACGCGCATCGATGCCGAGCTCCCGCAGGGCCTCGTCGCGCACCACGGTCGGGGCAAGGTCGGACGCGAGGGCCATGCCCATGAGCGACGCCGTGACCGGCTTCATGCGGCGCATCGCGGTCCGGCCGATGCGCATCATCAACCGCGGGACGTGGCTCGTCTTGATGGGCTTCCCGAGGACGCTCTCGAACGCGGCGACGGCCTCGTTGGGTGACAGGGCCTCCGGCCCGCCCATCTCCACGACGCGCGGAGGGTCCTCGGCCAGTGCCAGACGGACCATCGCCTCGGCAACGTCATCGATGCCGATGTAGGCATGTGGCGACTCACCCCTGCCGTACACGGTGACCTTGCCGTGCGGCCAGTCGAAGCCGACCGCGGGCGACAGCCAGACCTCCTGGAACATGTCCGGCCGCACGATCACCTCGTGCATCGGCGATGCCTGAAGTCGACGTTCCGTCGCGAGCTTGGCGTCCGTGAACGGCGTCCGGGCAGTGCCGAAGTCGCCCAGCATCGAGGCGAACACGAACCGCTTCACGCCCGCCTGCTCGCACGCCGCGATCAGGTTCGCGTACCCGCGATCGTCCACGTCCCGGATCGACAGATCACCCTCGCCCGCGAGCACGCGCGAGACCGAGTTGGCGGTGCTGATGACGGTACCGATGCCGGCGACAGCGCCACGCAGGGATGCCGGATCGCGCAGGTCGCCGACGACATGCTCGATTCCGGTTCCAGTCGGCGCCGCGGCGGATCGGCCGGGCCGGACGAGAGCGCGAAACGGGACACCGCGAGCCTGGAGGCGGCTCGCGATCGCACCGCCTAGAGCTCCGGTCGCTCCGCACAGCAGGATCTGCGGTTCAGGCATGGCGCGGGTACCTCCGAGACTCGAGTTCGCGAGCGGGCGGCCCGGCGGGCAGCGCGTCGCGGGCAGGATGGCGGGGAACTCTCACGGGTGCCGCCGACAGGATGCGGGCGTACGGGAACGCTGCCCGTCGGCATGCTTCCTCGACGAGGGCCGAGGAGGAGGCGGTGAAGCGGCACAGGCAGAGGTCGTCCTCGGCGACGACGAGCGTCGCCCGGTGGCGGACCTGGAACCCTTCCGCGCACATGGCCTCGGCCGCGTCACGCGTGCGGGCGACACCTGCCCGGATGCCGTCGGGCGGCATGCCGGGCAGGTAGCGTTCGACGAGGAAGGTCGGCACGGCCGCGTCAGCGTGCGGGCGTCAGGAGGCCCGTGATCTCGATGAACCACCCTTGCGGATCCACGTACTCGCAACGCACGAGACGATCAGCCTGCCGGGCCGCGAGCGGCTTCGAGAGGTAGGTCGTGCCCTCGAACGTGAAGACGAACGGCACGAGCACAGAACCCGACCCAACCACGTGGAACGGGACGATCGCATGCGCGTACTCGCTCGGCGGCAGGACAACCGACAGTGACATCTCCCCGTTGCACGTGAACGTTCGCGCCGCCCAGCCCCCGCCGTCGGCCGAGACTGCCGGAACCACCATCGCCATGACCGCCATCGCGAGCACCACGGCCCGCACAGTCCGCTTCATGGAACCTCCTTGGGCGCCAGCAGTGGGCGCCTGTCAAAGATCGACGGTAGGCCTCGGGCCGAGGTCGAACAACCGGACATCGTTCGGGGTTTGCCACGCACGCGGTCCGGGTGAGGAGCGTGACGAGGCGCGGATCACGAGCCCGGACCGGTCAGTCGGAGGGAACGGACCGGCGGCCGCGCATCTCGATCACGAGCTCTGTCCGCGAGGTTGCGCCGGTCTTCGCGTAGACCTTCGAGAGGTTCCACGCCACCGTCTTCGGGCTGATGCCCAGGGCGACGGCAACCTCCTTGTTCGACCGGCCGGCGGCGACGAGGCTCGCAATCCGCCCTTCCATCTCGGAGAGGTCGGTGCTCGCAGTCCGGCGGCCGCCGATCCGGGCTGCCTCGGCGACTGCGCGGGCCTGCCAGAGGACAGCCCCAGTCTCGGTGAACGCGTCGCCCGCGCGCGACAGCGTCTCCCGGGCCACCGCCTTCTCGTGCCGCCGGCGTTGGAGCGAGCCCATGCCGAGAAGGACCCGGCCCAGCTCGAACGGGCGAGGGGACGGCAGACTCGCGTGCACTTCGAGCGCCCGTTCGAACGCAGCAGCAGCCGAGACGTCGTCTCCAACCGCGACGTGGATCAGGCCGCGGCATCGCGACGCAGCCTGGAGCGCCCAGCCGCGACCCAGGCGGGTGGCGGGCGTCTCGAGGCGCTCGAGCAGGACGAGGGCCCGTTCGACGTGGCCGGTCTCCACGGCGGCCTCGATCGCATCGGGAAGGAACGTGAAGAGGCTCGGCTCACCGGGATCACGCGAGGCGAGGACGTCGGCGGCGGGGTCGAGGATGGCGAAGGCGGTGCGGGCATCTCCCTCCGAGAGTGCGAGGAACCCGAGCATCCCTCGGTCGACGAGACCCAGCCGGTACTGCTGTCCGGTCGCCGCGGCGTATGCGAGCACCTGCTCGGCGACGGCGCGGGCCTCCGCCGCTCTACCGAGGTGCGCGAGCGCCTGGGCTCGGAGGTGCAGCGCCAGCGGCACGGCGGCCTCGCGCCCGGCCTGCAACGCGACATCGTGGGACTCGTCGGCGAGCGCGAGGGCGAGGGCGAAGCGGCCAGCCCGCCGCTCGATGAGGCTGGAGTAGGCCAGGAACGCCTGCGTCGTGACCGCTCCGGCCGCCTCGGCCGCCTGGGCGAGGTCGCTCATCGTGTGCCGCGCATCCTCGATGCGGTCCTCATAGAGCGCGCGCAGCGCCGCGACGAATCGCACGGACCGCGGGTCGCGATAGGACTCGTGCGGCCGCTCCAGCGCCGTCCCCTCGTGCAGCAGCGCGTCGGCCGCGGGGTCGCCCGTGATGGTGGCCACGTACGCGGCGACGGCGAGGGCACGCAGCAGGACCTCCCTGCTACCGACCTCGCGCGCTGCACCTACGGCCGTCTCCGCGTGGGAGCGTGCGCGCCCGAGCTCGAACGCGTCGGCGAATGCAGACGCGAGGTCCGCATTGACGCGGCTGCGCAGGCCCGAGTCCCGAGTGAGCGTGAGGGCCCGCTCGTACAGGGGCAGCCCCACCGTCACGCCGGAAGCCTGCGCACTGACCTCGGCGAGCGCCACGAGCCGCTCCGCCTCGCGCTCGCCGTCGGGCGTTCCCGGGGCCGGTGACCGACCGGGGTCCACGCCGTTCGGTGTCGCGGCCAGGAGAGCAACCGCGCGCGCCGGATCGCCGGCCTCGAAGTTCGCCCGTGCGGCGCGGAGCCGGCGGGCATGGATATCGATTGTGCGGGTGGGCGGGGTGAGCTCGAGGGCGCGCTCCGCAAGCTCCGCGGCGACGTCGGGAGCGCCCCGGTCGCGCGCGGCCGCAGCGCCCCGGTCCAAGGCCGCGGCTACCCCGGCGATCGGGCCGGCACTTGCCGCCGCGAGATGTCGAGCCCGTTCCTCTGGGTCGCGGGCGAGCGCCGCCAACTTCTCGTGCAGCCGGCGACGGTCGGCGGAAGCCGCCATCGAGTAGGCGGTCTCCGAGAGGAGCGGGTGCGCGAACCGGACCCGCGCCCCGGTGACGACAAGGATCCCGGCGGCGACGACCTCGTCCAGCGCGGCCTGGGCCGCATCCTCACCGCCTGCAAGCCCGACCAGGGTGTCCACGTCGGGCTCGGGGAGGGCCGACGCAGCCAGCAGCAGGCCGCGCGCGGCGGTGGACACTGCCTCGAGACGCCGCCGGGTCGCCGCCACCACGCTGGCTGGCAGCGGGAGGCGGTCTGTCGATCCAGCCGGCTGGTCGCGAAGGGCCCGCCCGATCTCGAGGGCGAAGTACGGGTTGCCTCCGGTTGCCCTGTGGACCCGCAGGAGCTGCGGGCGCGAGAGCCGAACACCGGCACGCAGGCGCAAGAGCTCGAACACCGCACCCACGGACAGGGGCCCCACCACGATCTCGCGCACGGGCCAGGCGGCCATGGCGTCCACGAGGGCTGGTGGCGCCTCGCCGGGGTCGACCCGGATCGAGGCGAGGACCACGATCGGGACGTCCACGAGCCGCCGGAGCGCGTAGGCGATCGCTGCTGAGGAGGGCCCGTCCAGCCACTGGGCGTCGTCGATCGCAACGACGAGTGGCGCGCGAACGAGGACGAGGGAACGGAGAAGGGTCACAAGTCCGACGGCGACGGCGCGTGCCTCAGCCGCTTGTCCTCCAGGGTCGGCACGCAGCAGGGCGACATCGAACGCCCGCCGCTGCGGTCCCGGTAATGACTCCCAGGCGGCATCATCCAGGGTCGCCAGGAGATCGCCAAGCGCCGCGTAGGAGAGTCGCGCCTCCGAGTGTGCCGGCGAGGCTTCGAGCACCATGCGCCCGCGTGCCCTCGCTCCGTCGATGGCAGCGCGCCACAAGGTGGTCTTGCCGGCGCCGGCAGGTCCGACGAGGATCACCGCCGTCGCCCACTGGAACTCGTCGTCCAACGCGACATCGAGCTCCGCCAGCTCGCGGTCGCGTCCGATGATGGGCTCGTTCACACGTCCTCCCCACCGGGGCCGGGACGCACGGCGCTGGCCCGATCCTACGCCCGGCGGGTCTGCTGCTGCTCGCCTGAACGTCCACTTCCGCCACGAGCGCTGCGCCCGCTACGCCACAGGCAAGGGTGGTCAGACCGGGCTCACCCCGACGGGGCGTGGTCGGACTCGTCCGCGTCGGCCTCGGCCTTGGTCAGGTGGACGGTGGTGGGGGCGTGCTGGGGCGGCGCGTACACGGTGTAGAGCCGCAGGTCCCCGGACCCGGTGTTGACGATGTTGTGCTCCGTGCCGGCCGTCACGTGCACGAGGCGGCCGACGGTGACCGGGCTCTGGGCGCCGTCGAGGAGCGCCATGCCCTCACCGGCCACGAACACGAGCACCTGGTCGACGCTGTCGTGCGTCTCGAGCCCGATCTCGCCGCCGGTGGGAATGCACATCACGACCACCTGGGCGTTCGGGCCGGTGGAGATGACGCGCCGGAATGCGGTGTTGACGGTGGCCGCCTCGACGATGTCGACGTTCACGGACCCGCGGACGTCTGACGTGATTGCCTCGGTCGATGTCATGGTGAGCTGCCCTCGAGCTGGTCATGCCGGCCGAACCCGACGGGCGCAGGGCAGCACGATCCACCCACACGATGCGACGGCGCCCAGCGCGCGTCATGAAGGTGCGTCATCTGTAATCTCACGCCGTCGGCGTCGTACGATGGGACCGATGACCCGACTGCCCTACCCCGACGCGCCCACGTCAGACCAGGTCGACGACTACCACGGCACCCCGATCGCGGACCCCTACCGGCCACTTGAGGACGCCGATGCGCCCGCAACGCGGGCATGGATCGCCGCCGAGAATGCGCTCACGGAGCAGGTGCTGGCGGGCAACCCGGAGCGCCCTGGCATCCGCGAGCAGCTCGCCCGGGTCTGGGACCACCCGCGGGCCGGCGTCCCGTGGCGTCGCGGCGACCGCTGGTTCCAGCTGCGCAACACCGGCCTCCAGGACCAGGACGTCCTCTGGACCTCCGACGGGCCGGACGCCGGCGACGGCGGCACCGGCGGCACCGGGAGCCGCGTCCTCCTCGACCCCAACACCCTGGGCAGGGATGGCACCACCACCCTCGCCGAGGCCGACGTGTCCGACAGCGGCGAGCTGGTCGCGATTGCCACGAGCGATGCCGGCTCGGACTGGCGCACGTGGACCGTCCGCCACACCGCCACCGGCGAGGCGCTCCCCGACCGGCTGGTGTGGAGCAAGTTCTCGACCGTCGCGTGGACCGCCGACGATGCCGGCTTCTTCTACGGTGTCTACCCGGCCCCGGTGGCCGACGACGCGCTCGAGGCGCCCAATCGGGACATGGAGCTGCGGTACCACCGGCTCGGCACGGACCAGGCGGACGACCCGCTCGTCTTCGCCACGCCCCATGAGCCGGAGTGGGGCTTCCAGCCGGAAGTCACCGACGATGGCCGGACCGTGGTGATCACGGTCTGGCGGGGCACGGATCCAGAGAGCCGGATCTACGTCGCCGGGCTGCACGCGGGCGTGGACGCCTTGCAGGTCCGACCGCTGCTCGACACCGCCGATGCCCGCTACGACCACATTGCCACCGTGGACGGCGTGCTGTACCTCGCCACCGACAAGGACGCCCCGCTCGGGCGCGTGATCGCGGTCCCGGCCGACGATGCCGGCGCCATCCGCGAGGTCGTCCCCCAGGGAGCCGACGCGCTCGAGATGGTGGTGCTGGTGGGCAACCGGCTCGCCTGCGTCTACCTGCACCATGCCCACCACCGGATCGCGCTCCACGAGCTCGACGGCACCTTCGTCGCCGACGTCGCGCTGCCCGGCATCGGCATGGTGACGGGCCTCGTCGGGCGCCGCGAGGACGAGGACCTCTACCTCTCGTTCACGACCTTCCTGGCGCCGGCCTCGGTGCTCGCCGTGCGCATGGCCGACGCGACCCTGCGCGAGGTCAGCCGGCCGCCCCTCGCCTGGGACCCGGACTCGTTCACGACGGAGCAGGTCTTCGTCACCTCTGATGACGGCACCCGTGTCCCGCTGTTCCTCAGCCGCCGCCGTGACGTCGCGCCCACCGGCGACGTGCGGACGCTGCTCTACGGCTACGGCGGCTTCCAGGTCCCGATCGGTCCCACGTTCAAGCCTGAATGGCTGACCTGGATGGAGCGTGGCGGGCTGCTGGCCGTCGCCTCGCTCCGCGGGGGCGCCGAGTACGGCAAGCCCTGGCACGATGCGGGACGCCTCGCGCACAAGCAGAACGTGTTCAACGACTTCGCCGCCTGCGCCCGCTGGCTGGCGGCATCGGGCTGGACCCACGCCGGCCGCATCGGTATCAGCGGACGCTCCAACGGCGGCCTGCTCGTCGGCGCCACGCTCACCCGGCACCCGGAGCTCGTCGGCGCCGCCCTCGCCGAGGTGGGCGTCATGGACATGCTGCGCTTCCACAAGTTCACGATCGGCTGGGGCTGGACATCGGACTATGGCTGCGCCGACGAGCCCGACCAGTTCCCCTGGCTCATCGCCTACTCCCCGCTCCACAACATCCGGCCCGGCACCGCGTACCCGGCCACCCTCGTGACAACCGGCGACCACGACGATCGCGTCGTGCCGGGGCACAGCTTCAAGTTCGCGGCGGCCCTCCAGGCGGCGCAGGCAGGCGACGGCCCAGTGCTGATCCGGATCGACACGGATGCGGGTCACGGGGCCGGCAAGCCCGTCGGCAAGCAGCTCGACGAGCGCTCGGACGTGCTGGCATTCCTCGAGATGTCACTTCCCGGCTGACACCCTGCCGGTCGCGGACCGCACCTGTGCGCCCTCGCCGCCGGTGCGATCATGCGAGACGATGGAACAACACCGGGTACTGATCATCGGCGGCGGCTTCGGCGGGCTCAATGCCGCCCGGGAGCTGGGCAAGGATCCGCGCTTCGCCGTGACCCTTGTGGACCGGCGCAACTTCCACACGTTCCAGCCGCTGCTGTACCAGGTCGCCACCGGCGCCATCTCGCCCGGGGACATCGCGCAGCCGCTGCGGTCGATCCTGCGCAAGCGCCGCAACGTGACCGTGCTGCTGGGCGAGGCCACCGGGATCGACATCGAGCGGCGCGAGGTCGTCCTGGGCGACGGTGGTCCGTTGCCGTATGACACGCTCATCGTCGCCACGGGCGCCCGCCACTCCTACTTCGGCCGGGAGGACTGGGCGGCGAACGCACCGGGCCTCAAGTCGATCGACGACGCGCTCGAGATCCGGCGTCGCATCCTGATCGCCTTCGAGGCGGCCGAGCGCGAGCAGAACCCCGTCCGGCGCGGCGAGTGGATGACGTTCGTGATCATCGGCGGCGGTCCCACCGGCGTGGAGCTGGCGGGCTCGCTGGGTGAGATCGCGAAGGACACCCTCAAGCGTGACTTCCGCTCGATCCACTCGCCCGATGCGCGCATCGTGCTTGTCGAGGCGCTGGACCGGATCCTGCCGCCCTACCCGGCCGACCGGTCGGCATCGGCCAAACAGCAGCTCGAGAAGCTGGGGGTCGAGGTCCGCACAAAGACCCGCGTGATCGCGATGGACGAGCACACCGTCACCGTCCAGACAGAGACCGGCGAGGAGGTCATCCGTGCGCGGACCCGCCTCTGGGCGGCTGGCGTGCAGGCCTCCACGTTCGTGAAGACCGTTGCCTCCGCCACCGGCGCCGAGACGGACCGGGCCGGGCGGATCATCGTCAACCCGGACCTGACGGTTCCGGGGCACCCGGAGATCCTCGCGCTCGGCGACGCGGCCGTGCAGCCGTGGAAGGACGGTGCCTTCGTCCCTGGCGTGGCCCAAGGCGCCATCCAGGCCGGCAAGCACGCTGGGAGGATGATCCGCGGCCGCCTCGACGGCAAGCCGTCCACGCCGTATCGCTACCTCGACAAGGGCGACGTGGCGGTGATCGGGCGCCTTCGCGGCGTGACCAACATCCGCTGGATGGGCAGGCTGGGCCGCCAGGGCGGCGTCGTCGCGTGGGCGATGTGGCTGGTGATCCACATCTTCTACCTGATCGGTTTCGCGAACCGGATCGTGGTCCTGGTCCGCTGGGCCTGGTCGTTCTTCACCAGCGGCCGCGGCACCCGCCTGATCACCGGCTCGCCGCTGCTGCCCCCGATCGAGGACCCCGCGCCGCCCGCCTGGTCGGCCAGGCCGAATGTGCCCCCCGGCGCAACGGTCAAGGCGCCTGCCGTGGACCCGGACCACCGGTAGCCGCACGGGAGTGGCGAGCGTCGGGCGGGCGACGCCGGACCGGCGCGGATTCGGCAGGCGGGCTACGCTCGCACCGATGGACGACATCGACGACGCGACCTTCGAGGACTGGGTCTTCGAGGCGATCGACATGCTGCCCGAGCAGTTCCGGAGCCGCCTCGGATCGGTCGCGATCGTCATCGAGGAGCGGCCCAGCCAGGCGGAGCTCGAGCGCCTCGGGGTCCACGGGCTGTACGGCCTGTACCAGGGCGTCCCCCGCTCCATGCTCGGCGCGGACCACAGCCTGACCCCCTCGAAGATCACGATCTACCGGCAGGCGTGCATGGCCTACGGGCGGACGCCCGAGGGAACCCGCGACTCGCGTGATCGACACCGTCCACCACGAGATCGCCCACCACTTCGGCATCAGCGACGCCCGCTTGCGCGAGCTGGCCGCCGAAGGCCACGGGCACTGAGCGCCGGGCGCGCGGCAAGGATGGACGCACGGATCCTGCTGGTGGAGGACGATCCGTCCATCCGCGAGGTGACCGCGCTGGGCCTGCAGGCCGCCGGGTTCACGGTGGCCACCGCAGCCGACGGGATGGCGGCGCTCGAGGCGTGGCGCGCCGCGCCGCCGGACCTCGTCCTGCTCGACGTCATGCTCCCCCGCCTCGACGGCCTGGAGGTGTGCCGGGCGATCCGCCGTGACTCCACCGTCCCGATCGTGATGCTCACCGCGCGCGCCGACACGATCGACGTGGTCGTGGGTCTCGAGTCGGGCGCCGACGACTACCTGCGCAAGCCGTTCGAGATGCCCGAGCTGGTGGCCCGGATCCGGGCCGCGCTGCGGCGGCACGACCCCGAGGTGGTGGCAGCGCGCGGCGGGCCGGGCCACCCGATGGCGGGCGTCCTGCGCCTCGGGCCGCTCACGATCGACGAGGCCGGGCGCACCGTCGAACGCGACGGGGCTGACATCCCGCTCACGAGGACCGAGTTCGACCTGCTCGTCGAGCTCGCCCGCCACGCCGGCCAGGTGTTGGACCGCGACCAGCTCCTGGACAGGGTGTGGGGCTATGACTACCTGGGCGACTCCCGCCTCGTAGACGTCGCCATCGGGCGGCTCCGGGCCCGCGTCGAGGTCGATCCGGCCGAACCGAAGTGGATCCTCACCGTCCGCGGCGCCGGCTACAAGGCCGCGCGGCCGGGCTGACGGGCGCCCATGTTCGGAGTCCGGAGCCGGCTCGCCATCACGCTCGTGGCGCTCGTGGCGCTGACGGCCGGGATCATCGGCGTGGGAGCGTACCTCTTCGTGGAGACCTCGCTCCGGGCCGGCCTCATCGACGACGCGCGCCAGCAGGCCGACTTCAACCTCTCCGTCCTGCTGCCGGGCGCCGACCCGGCCCCATCGGACGCCCGCGACTTCGTCGCCAGTGGCCTCCCCGACGCCATGGGCCTGCGGGGTGACGCCCGGACCATCGCGGACTTCGGTGACGGCGTGCCGTACGAGCCGCAGGGCCTCGAGGGCGCCCTCGGGCAGATCGATGCCGACCTGCGGGCCGTGGTCGCCGGCGGCCGTCTCGGCTACGCCTGGCAGACGCTCGACGACCAGCCTGTCCTGGTCGTCGGCGGACGGCAGGGTGGCTACCCGGAGCTGTACTTCATCCACCCGGCGGCCACGCTGGAGGCCGCGCTTGCACAACTGCGGATCGCGCTCCTCGCCGGGTCTGCCGTGGCCATCGCGCTTGCGCTGATCGCCGCCGGCTTCATCGCCCGCGGGATCCTGCGGCCCGTCGCCGACGCCGGCCGCACCGCCCGCCGGATCGCCGGAGGCGACCTCTCGGCGCGCGTCCCTGTCCGCGGCCGCGACGAGTTGGGCCGCCTCGCCGTGGAGCTCAACCGGATGGCCGAGTCCCTCGAGTCCACCGTCGTGCGCCTCGAGGCCTCCCAGCAGCAGAACCGCGTGTTCGTCGCAGACGTCGCGCACGAGCTGCGGACCCCGCTCACCGCCCTCACCGCCGAGGCGTCGCTCATCGAGTCACAGGCGGACGCCATGCCGCCCGAGGCACGCCGTGCCGCGCAGCTCCTGGCCGGCGACGTCCGCCGGCTGCGGACGCTCGTGGACGACCTCCTGGAGATCTCCCGATTCGACGCAGGCGCTGAGGCGGCGGCGATCGGCCCCGTGGATCTGGTCCGCGTGGTGACCGCCGCGGTGGCTGCCCGCCTCCCGTCCGCCGTGGTGTCGGTCCCGGCGACGCCGCTGGTAGTCACCACCGATCCCCGCCGGCTCGACCGGATCGTGGGCAACCTGCTCGACAACGCTCGAACCCACGCACCGGGCACGCCGGTGGAGGTCGCGCTCACGAGCACCCGCGACGGCGCCGTGGTCGTCGTTGCCGACCGGGGACCCGGCGTCCCGACCGAGGCCCTGGCGCATCTCTTCGAGCGGTTCTACACCGCGGATGCCGCACGAGCACGCGGCAGCGGGGGCCTGGGGCTCGCGATCGCGGCAGAACACGCGGCACTCATCGGCGGGACACTGCGGGCACGCGGACGGCCCGGCGGCGGACTGGTCTTCACGCTCACGATTCCTGTGACCCGATCGTTACCGGAGGGCCATGCTCCCGATACAGGGGCGCTGGATGCTGGCGGCACATCGAACCCGCCAGCGAGGTCCACGTCATGATCCGCACGACCTTCACCCGGCTCGGCGCCCTCGCCGTTGCCCTGCTCCTCGCGACCGCGGCCTGCACCCCGACCTCGGGCGCGCTCGGCACGCCATCCACGCCGCTCGCGAGCGAGATCCCCAGCGACCTCGCCCCCACCGACGTGCTCCCGGCGGCCAGCGCGACGGTCACCCCTTCGCCGACCGTCGGCACCTCCCCGACCGAGGCGCCGTCACCGTCCGCGGACCCGTCGTCGCCGGCGACACCCGCCGCGAGCCCATCCGCCACCGTCGCCCCGACAACGCCCCCCGCCGCCACGATGGTCGTGCGCGCCTACCTCGTGCTCGGCAGCTTCGAGGGCAACGAGGGCCTGGTCCCGGTCCTGCGCACCGTTCCAGAGACGAAGGCCGTCGCCAAGGCCGCCATGGAGGCGCTGCTCGCGGGTCCCGCGGGCGCCGAAGTGAACGCGACCCCCGCCCTCTACACCGCGATCCCCGACGGCACGCAGCTCAACGGCGTCACGATCGACAACGGGGTCGCCACCGTGGACCTCTCGCCCGAGTTCGCGTCCGGCGGCGGCACCTACTCCGTCATGGCCCGCCTGGCCCAGGTGGTCTACACCCTTACCCAGTTCTCCGCCGTGGACAAGGTCCTGTTCGAGCTCGACGGCGAGCCCGTGACCACGTTCAGCAGCGAGGGCGTCATCCTCGATGGGCCGGTCGGCCGCGCGGACTACCGTGACATGCTGCCCGCGATCTTCGTGGACCGTCCGGCCTGGGGTGCATCCCTGGGCAACCCCGGGCGCGTGAGCGGCCTTGCCAACGTCTTCGAGGCCACCTTCCGCGTGGAGCTGCTCGACGCGAAGGGCACTGTCCTCGCCGACGAGCAGGTGATGGCCAGCTGTGGCACCGGCTGCTGGGGCACGTTCTCCGCGAGCCTGGCCTACGACGTGGCCAAGGCGCAGTACGGCACCTTGCGTGTCTTCGACTACTCCGCCAAGGACGGCACACCCGAGAACGTGACCGAGTACAGGGTCTGGCTCACGCCCCGGAGTTGACGGCCCACGCGAGCACACGCCGCCGGGTGACGGATGGGCGAGCTCCCGCCGCGGCGAACGCGTCGCGGGGCTACCGCGCCGCTGGGGCCCATCGCGCTGGCGGCCCCGCCCGCAGGCGGCTCCCAATCCCGCGTCGCGGGACTACCGGCGCACGGCACGCTGGTTCTCCCGCCTCGCGGGAGACCTGCTCGCCCCGATGCCGCCGCAAGCGACAACCGTCCCCTGCACCTGCGGACCTGTCGCGCCATGCGACAGTTGTCCGGCGGTTCGGGAACGTGGGCTGGCAGACCCGGGCCGGGTACCCGGGCTGGGAACCTGGGCAGGCAGGCGCGGGCCGGCAGACCTGGGCGGGCAGGCGCGGGCCGGCAGACCTGGGCGACAGGCGCTGGCCGGCAGAAGGTGCGGTGCTGGAGCGGGCAACCAGAGCAACCCAGCGGGTCGCCCTAGCGGTACGAGGCGACTGCCGCGATCACGAGGTCGGCGAACCCGGCCCGGTCGATGTCCAGGGCGACATCCACATTCGGGGTGATCCCCAGCATGGGGCGCCGGTCCACCACGGTCATCCCGCGCGTGATGTCGCCGTTGACCTCGACGTCCACGCTGGACGGCTGGGTCGTGACGATGCCCGGCAGCGCGACGTGCGCCACGGCGACCGCATCGTGGATCGGCGTGTCCGCCACGCCGTAGTGCTCCAGGTGGTACTTGACGAAGAACCGCATCAGGTCCGCGAAGACCCGCCCGACCCGGTTGCCGATGGCGTCGAGCCGCTCGATCTCCGGGTAGCCGAAGAGCGCCTTGTGGGTCACGTCCAGGCCGTGCATGGTGATCGGCAGGCCGCTGCGGAACACGATCCGCGCCGCCTCCGGGTCCACCCAGATGTTGAACTCGGCTGCGGGCGTCCAGTTGCCGTGGACCATGCCGCCGCCCATCAGGCTGATCTGCCCGATCCTCGGGGCGATCCCCGGATAGGTGCGCAGGAGCCGCGCGATGTTGGTCAGGGGCCCCACCGGGATCAGGGTCACGGGCTCCGGCGACGCGTCGAGGGTGGCGCGCAGGAACTCCAGGGCGCCTTCGGGGCGCGGCGTGCTCTCGGGCTCCGGCAGATCGGCGCCGTCGAGGCCGCTCACACCGTGCACTGCAGTGGCTGTCTCGAGCGGCCGCACCAGCGGGTCCGGGGACCCGGCGGCCACCGGCACGTCCGTCCGTCCGAGCAGTGCCAGGATCCGCAGCGCGTTGCGGGTGGTGTTCTCGAGCGTGGCGTTGCCACCGACGGTGGTGATGCCCAGGACGTCGAGCTCCGGCCGGGCCAGTGCGAGGGTGATGGCGAGGGCGTCATCGTGCCCGGGGTCGCAGTCGATGATGACGGGAATGGGGGTGTCGGCCGCTGCAACGTCGGCTGCGGTGCCGCCGGTGGTCATGGGAGCCTCGCAAACGCATCGACAAGAAGCCGCTCGAAGCGGGCGCGGTCGATGACGATGCCGACATCCGCGTTGGGCATCCGCCTGTCGCGCCGGAGCCGGTACGGCAGGCCGTCGCAGACAGTCCGGCCGCGGGCGGGGCCGT
This sequence comes from uncultured Chloroflexia bacterium, assembly GCA_963748625.1. GTDB lineage: Bacteria > Chloroflexota > Limnocylindria > Limnocylindrales > CSP1-4 > CAIXZV01. The sequence continues at coordinate 90,091 of CAVVJT010000010.1, forward strand.
TCGTGATGTCCACCTCCACGTGGTACGGCGCCACGGCGACGAGCTCCGGGACCATCAGGTGGGCGACCGCCACGGCATCGTGGATTGCGGTGGTCGCGGCGCCGGACCATTCGAGGTTGCGGTCCAGGGCGTAGTCGGTGAGCTCCGCGGCGATCGCGCCGGACGCCGTGCCTGTTGCCCTGAGCGCCTGCGCCGCAGCCCGGTCAAGCAGCGCCTGGTGCGTGACGTCCAGGCCGATCATGGTGATCGGGACGCCCGATCGGAAGACGACATCGGCCGCCTCCGGGTCGGCGACCACGTTGAACTCCGCTGAGGCGGTGGTGTTCCCCTCCCCGATGGATCCGCCCATCAGGCAGATGTGCGCGATCTTCCCGGTGAGCTGCGGGTACAGCCGCAGCAGCAGCGCGATGTTGGTGAGCGGCCCGATCGGCGCGATCGCCACCGGCTCGGGCGACGCCGCGAGAAGACGCGCCATGAGCGCGACGGCGCCTTCCGGTAGCGCCCGGTTCGGCGAGGGCGGAAGGACTGTGTCCCCGATCCCGCTCTCGCCGTGGACCTCGGTTGCCCGCACGACCGACCCGAGCAGGGCGCCGGCCGCACCCTCGGCCACAGGGACGTCGTCCCGTCCGTAGGCATGGAGGAGGCGGAGCGCGTTCTCGGTGCAGTGCGTCACGTCCGCGTTGCCGCCCACGGTGGTCACTCCGAGCAGCCGGATCTCCGGACTGGCGCACGCAAGGCCGATGGCCAGGGCGTCATCAAGGCCGGGGTCGCTGTCGATGATCAGCGGGATCGGCCGGTCCACCGTCCCGTAGGGTGCCGTGCGCGCGCCGGCGCCGGCCTTGTGGTAGGTGGGGACCGCGTGAACCGGTCCCCAGTCCTCCACGTTGTAGCCCGCGCTCACCCCTAGCCCTGGTCGTACGGCTGGCCGGCGGCGGCGGGACCGCGGACGCGGCCGACGACACCTGCGACCACGATGATCGTGACCACGTACGGGAGGCTGTTGAGCAGCTGCGGCGGGACGTCCACGCCCAAGGCGGAGAGCAGCGTCTGTGCGTTGTCCGCGAAGGCGAACACCATCGCCGCACCGAATGCGTAGATCGGGTTCCAGGCGCCGAAGATCACCGCGGCCAGGGCGATGAATCCGCGCCCGGCGGACATCTGCATCTGGAACGATCCGGCGGACGCGAGGCTCAGCGAGGAGCCGGCGACGCCCGCCATCAGGCCAGCGATCAGGAGCGCCCGGTAGCGGATCTTGACGACATCGATGCCGACCGTGCCCGCTGCGGACGGCTTCTCGCCCGATGCCCGGAGACGGAGACCCCAGCGCGTCCGGTACAGGTAGTACGCGAACACGATCATGACCGTCACCGCGAGGTACAGGTACGGGGAGCCCGAGAAGAGGATGGGACCCAGGACCGGGAGCTCCGAGAGGACCGGGATCTTGATCGCCTCGACGGTGGGCGGGGTGTTGAGCTGCGTGTTCCTGGTGAGGATGCGCAGGAAGATGAAGTTGGTGATGCCGACGGCACCGATGTTGATCACGATGCCGGCGATGATCTGGTCAACCTTCCAGCGGATGCCCAGCCAGGCGAGCAGGAGCGCGACGCCGGCGCCGGCGATCGCCGCCGCGCCGACGCCGGCGAGGACGCCGATCGTCGGGTTCGCATCCTCGCCCAGGACGAGCATCACGACCGAGGCTGCGACGGACGCCACGCACGCGCCGATGAGCAGCTTGCCCTCGATCGCGATGTTGTTGATGCCCGACCGCTCCGAGATGATGCCGGCGAAGGCACCGAGCGCGATCGGGGCCGCAAGGTTCAGCGTGCCGCCGAGGACGCCGGTCATGTTCGCCACCGTGCCGGACAGCAGTGCGGCCAGCGCCGCCACCACCCAGAACGGGACCACGATGAGCAGCGCACGGCGCCACGGGAACGACGCGCCCCGCGCGAGCTGGACGAGGCCCACGCCGATCGTGACCAGGGCCGTCACGAGCCAGATCAAGCCGACCGTCGTCTCCAGGGTCAGGGCGTCCCCACCCTGCTTCTGGATCCAGAACTTGAAGGTCGCGGGCACGTCGAACGTGCCGAACGCGGCATAGAGGGCGTAGAAGCCGAGCAGGGCGATGACCACCCCGCGCAGCCGGGCGTTCCGGAGTGCGCGCTTCTCCCCGGCGGACATCACGTTGACCTGCTCTGCAGTGGGATTGGCGGCGCTCATGCTGCGCTCCCCTCACCCGCGGAGGGGTCCTTCTTCTTGCCCCACGGGACCCGCGTGTCATCGAAGCGGTAGAGCACCCGCACGAGGCCGGGGGCCGCCACGAACATGATCACGAGGGCCTGGATGAACACGAGGAGGTCAAGCGGAATCCCGGTCTTGACCTGCATCAAGCCGCCGCCGGATCTCAACGCTCCGAAGAGCAGCGAGGCGGCCACGATTCCTGCTGGCCGGTTGCCGGCGAGCAGGGCCAGGGCGATGGCGTTGAACCCGAAGCCCGAGCTGATGTCGTTGGACATCTGCGGGACGGTGCCCAGCACCTCCATCGAGCCGCCGAGGCCCGCGAGGCCACCCGAGAGGCTCATGGCCAGGATGATCGAGCCACTGGCGCTCATGCCTGCGTACTTGGCCGCGAACATGTTGAAGCCCGATGCCCGCAGCTCGTAGCCCTTGGTCGTCTTGAACAGGAACCAGGACACGATCGCGGCCATCACCAGGGCGACGATGAACCCGTAGTGGAGCCGGAGCGCTGCACCCGTCCCCAGGTCGATGATCAGCGGCACCCGGACGAAGTCCGAGAGGACCTTCGAGATCGGCTGGCCGGTGCCCTCCAGGCGGAGGAAGTCGCTGCGCAGGCCGAAGAGCACGATCTGGGCCGCGACGTAGTTGAGCATGATGGTCGTGATGACCTCGGACGCGCCCGTCTTGGCCTTGAGCACACCCGGGATGAAGCCCCAGAAGGCGCCCGTGAGGACGCCGGCGAGGGTGGATGCGATCAGGATCACGGGGCCGGGCGAACCCTTGAGCGCGATCGCCATGACCGTGGCCCCGAACGCGCCGAGGACGAACTGGCCCTCGACGCCGATGTTGAACACGCCTGACCGGAACGAGATCGCCACGCCGAGGCCGCAGAAGATCAGCGGGGTCGCGGCGACCAGGGACTCAGTGATGGGCCGCAGGGCTGCGGCCACCTTGCGCGTGGATGGGTCGCCGAACGCGGCAACGAACTTGGCCGGGTCGCCGAGGGCGCCGATCACCATCGAGGTGTAGGCGTTGGCGATGGTGCCCAAGGCACCGCCAATCGCGCCGAGCGGGTCGGTCCCGAGCTTGGAGAGGTTCTCGAAGTCGGTGATCAGGATGAAGATCGACCCGACGAGGAACGCGGTGACGATGGCGAGGATCGGGACCAGGAGCGGCTTGATGCGTCTCAATGGACGCCTCCCATCAGCATGCCGACCTTCTCGTAGGTGGCGTCCTCGCCCTCCACGATGCCCACGATCTTGCCTCCCTGCATGACCGCGACCCGGTCACCGACGGCGAGCACCTCCTCGAGCTCGGTGCTCACGATCAGCACGGCAGCGCCCTGGTCGCGCTGCTCCACCATCCGCTTGTGGATGTACTCGATCGAGCCGACGTCCAGGCCGCGGGTGGGCTGGGATGCGACGACCAGCTTCACCGGGCGGCTGAACTCGCGCGCGACGACCACCTTCTGCTGGTTGCCACCCGACAGCGAGCCCGCGAAGGTCTCGATCGACGGTGTCCGGACGTCGTAGTTTGCGACAGCGGTCTCCGCCCCGGCCACGATGGCCTTGCGGTCGAGCCGCATGCCCTTGCTGTAGGGCTCGCGGTGGTACGTGTCGAGGATGAAGTTCTCGGCCACGGTCATCGCCCCGATCAGGCCGTCGCGCATCCGGTCCTCGGGCACGTGGGCAACGCCCAGGTCGCTCACCGTACGGGGCGACGCCTTCGTGGTGTCCTCACCGTCGATGGTGATCGTGCCGGACTCGACCGCACGGAGGCCCACGATGGCCTCGACGAGCTCGGTCTGCCCGTTGCCCTGCACGCCCGCGAGGGCGACGATCTCGCCTGCCCGCAGGTCGAGCGACACGCCCCTGACCGCCATGTGCTCGCGGTCGTCGCGGACGTGGAGGTCCTTGATCGAGAGGATGACGTCCCTGGGGTCCGCGGGGCCCTTGACCACCTTGAGCTCCACGTCGCGGCCGACCATCAGGTTCGCCAGCAGCTCGCGGGTCGCCGTCTTGGGATTCGCGGTCCCGGCAACCTTGCCCCGTCGCAGGACCGTGATGTCGTCCGCGACCTCGAGGACCTCGTTGAGCTTGTGGGTGATGAAGATGACCGTGGTGCCGGCGGCGGCGAGGCCGCGGATGATGCCGAACAGCTCCTCGGTCTCGAAGGGGGTGAGGACGGCGGACGGCTCGTCCAGCACCAGGATGTCGCTATGGCGGTAGAGCGCCTTGAGGATCTCCACCCGTTGGCGCACGCCCACGGGGAGGTCCTCGATCTTCGCGTCGGGGTTGACGTTGAGGTTGTACTGGGTGGAGAGGTCCATGACCTTCTGGCGCGCGACCTTGCGGTTGAACGTGCCGACCGGCCCGGAGACGTCCTCTGCGCCCAGGGCCACCGCCTCGACGACGTCGAAGACGGGGACGAGCTGGAAGTGCTGGTGGACCATGCCGATGCCCGCCTGGATCGCCTGGCGGGGGTCGTGGAAGGTGTGGGGGGTCCCGTCGATGATGATCTCGCCCGAGTCCGGCCGGTACAGGCCCGACAGGATGTTCATCAGCGTGCTCTTGCCGGCCCCGTTCTCCCCCAGCAGGCCGAGGACCTCCCCCCGGTCAGCCGAGATCGAGATCCGGTCGTTGGCGAGAACGCCCGGGAAGCGCTTCGTGATGTCCTTGAGCTCGAGGCGCATGGACCCCTCTCCCACCTTGCGATAAGCGACCGCCCGCCCCCGGAGAGTCCGAGGGCGGGCGGAACGGTGCTACGTGGTGAGCGACCGACTACTGCTTACTTGTAGTCGTTGATGTTGATGGCGCCGGACGCGATGTCCGCCTGCAGCTTCTCGGCCGCAGCGAGCAGCTCCGGGGAGACCGCGGCCTCGAGCTCGTGGAACGGGGAGATCGCAACGCCACCGTTGGCCAGGGTGCCGACGAAGTTCTCGCCACCCATGTCGCCACCGGCGTTCTTCTTGATGACCTCGAGGACCGCGACGTCGATCCGCTTCTCGGACGAGGTCAGGATCGCCGACGCGAACTCGGGCAGGGTGAGCGCCTGGTCGGAGTCGACGCCGATCGCCCACTTGCCGGCCGCGGCCATGGCCTTGAGGGTGCCGTTGCCGGTGGAGCCGGCGACCGGGTGGACGATGTCCGCGCCCTGGTCCATGAAGGTCTGCGCCAGCTGCTCGCCCTTGGCGGGGTCACCCCAGGGGTTGTCGCCGCCGACGAAGGTGCCGGTCTGGTTCTTGGCATCCCAGCCGAGGACCTTGACGTCCGTGCTGTTCTGCTCGTTGTAGATGTTGGCGCCCTCGACGAGGCCGTCCATGAAGCGGGTCACGCCGGGGAACTGGGCGCCGCCGTACGTCGCGAGGACGCCGGTCTTGCTGACGCCGGAGGCAATGTAGCCTGCGACCGCGGAGGCCTCATCGATCTGGAAGTCCAGGCCGGTGAAGTTGGCGGGCGTCGGGCCGTTGGTCGCCTCGTCCCAGGTCGCGTCGACCTGCGCGAAGGCGATGTCCGTGTTGGCGAGCGTCGCCTCGACGGTCGCCTGGCCCTGGGTGAAGCCCACGGTGACGATCGACTGGCAGCCCTCGTCGATGAGGCGCTGGATGTTCGCGGCGTAGTCCGTCGCGCCGGAGGCCTCGGCGTAGGCAACCGTGTAGCCGGCAGCCTCGGCGTCCTTGAGGCCCTTCATGGCCAGGTCGTTGAAGCCCTTGTCGCCAAGGCCGCCCGTGTCGAACGCCACGCACGCCTTGTAGTCGGCCATGGGCTCTTCGGTCGCAACCGGAGCCTCGGTGACCGCGGGAGCCTCCGTGGCCATGGGGGCCTCGGTGGCAGCCGGCGCCTCAGTGGCCGGAGCCGGAGTGGCGGCGGACCCACCGCACGCCGCGAGGACAATGGCCGACGCCGCACCGAGGGCGAACAGCCGCTTGGAAACCTGCAAGGTGTAACTCCTCCTATGATCCCGGACACCCTTCGGCGTGGGACCGGGCCAGCCCGTACTGTAGCGCGACAAGGGCGGATGTCGCTTGCATGGTTGGACAAGGCCGGGGTGCGCTCCGGATGGGGTACCAGGAGGCATCGAGTGGCGCGAGATCGGGCCGAAGGGGATTGGATCGCGGCGCTGATCCAGGTGCAGGAGGGCCGGTTCCCGCTGCCACTCCTCGACGACGACGGGATCCGCGGGCTCCTGGAGGGCCACCCCCGGATCGCCATCGTGGGGGCGTCCGCGAACCCGGGCCGTCCGTCCCACGGGGTGTTGCGCTCGCTGCGCCGCTATGGCTATGACGTGGTCCCGGTGTCGCCCACCACCAACGAGGTGGACGGCCTGCGCTGCTACCCGACGCTGGCCGATGCCGTCGGGGAGACGGGGCCCGTGGGCATCGTGGACGTGTTCCGCCGGCCGGACCGGTGCGTCGAGCACGCGCGCGAGGCGGTGGCAGCCGGAGCCAGCTGCCTGTGGCTGCAGCAGGGCATCGCGAATGCGGAGGCAGCCCGGATCGCCCACGAGGCCGGGCTCTCGGTGGTGATGGACCGGTGCACGGCCGTTGAGCATCACCGCCTGGTGACCAGGGGGTGACCGGCGAGGGATCCCCGTTTGCCACAGACCCCGCGCGCGCAGCGCGCCGGCAGGCGCTCGTGGCAGCCGTGGGGCCGGCCTTTCGCGCCCATCTCTCCACCGCGCTGGAGACGACCGGCCGCGACCCCGTCCACCCGGCCGCGATCGTGCCGGCGACAGCCGTGAGGCTCCTCGGCGAGACGTTGGGGCTCGATGGTCCGGACGAGGTCATGCTGCTGACCTTGGAGCTGGCACGCGACCTCGCGCGCCCGCCCATATCCGGGTACCGCGTCGGGGCCGTGGGGCTGGCGGCGGGCAGCGGTGACCTGGTACTGGGCGGCAACCTGGAGTTGATGGGCGCGTCCGCCTGGAGCACGGTCCACGCCGAGGGATCCGTGACGCTCCTCGCACGGGCTCGCGGCGAGCAGGTTGCGGCACTGGCGATCACCGAAGCCCGTCCGTGTGCCCACTGCCGCCAGGTCCTGGCGGAGATGGACGGTGCCTATGGCGCAGGCCCCGGAGGCGGCCTGCGGCTCCTCGACCCGCTCGGTCACGTGCTCCGGCTGGCCGACCTGTACCCGTGGCCGTTCGTGCCCGCAGACCTGGGCCGGGCGGGGGCGCGCCCGGCGGAGGCCGCCTGGCCCGACCTTGCGCTCCACGACGGCGAGGCTCCACCGCAGGTCGGGGCCGCGTTGCTGCTCGCGGGCCGACGATCCCACGCGCCCTACAGCGGAGCGCCGGCAGCCGTCGTGCTCGCCCTGCGGGACGGGACCCTCGTGACGGGGAGCGTGCTCGAGAGCGTCGCGTTCAACCCCACCATCGGGCCTCTGCAGGACGCTCTCGTGGGACTCATGGCAGCCGGCCGCGAACCAGACGCGATCGAAACGGCATGGCTCGCGGTCGCGCGCGAAGCGCACGTGGGCCACGAGGCGGCGACCCGCGAGGCGCTCGCTGCCGCGGCACCCGGAATCCCGCTGCGGCTCACAACCTGGGCCTGACCCCTTCGAGAGGCCTCGGCAGGACCGGCGCTACTCCTTTGTGTACGGCGTCCCGTCGGCGGCTGGCATGCGCACCCTGCCCACGAGCCCCGCAACCACGACGATGGTCGTGATGTACGGGATCATGCTCAGAAACTCCGACGGCACGGCTGAGCCCAGGATCGAGAGGCGGCTCTGCAGTGCGTCGGCAAAGCCGAACACGAGGCTGGCGAGGAACGCCCCGATGGGCGTCCAGCCGCCGAAGATCATCGCCGCCAGGCCGATGAAGCCGCGACCGGCGGTCATGTCCCGCTCGAACGAGCCGGTCGAGCCCAGCGTGAAGTAGGCACCGCCGAGGCCGGCAATCATCCCGCCGAGGATCACGTTGCGGTAGCGCGTGAGCTGGACGTTGATCCCGACCGTGTCCGCCGCCCGGGGGTGCTCGCCCACGGAGCGCACACGGAGGCCGTATCGCGTGTAGAACAGCGCGAAGTGGATGAGGCCGACCAGCACGAACACCGCGTACACGAAGAAGTTGCCCGCGAAGAAGATCGGGCCGATGACCGGGATGTCCGACAGGATCGGGAGGACGAGCGGGTCGAACCGCGGCGGCGTGTTCAGCTCCTTGCTCGCCGACAGCACGCGCGTGGACAGGAAGGCCGTGATCCCCGCAGCGAAGATGTTGATGACGGTGCCCGCGATGATCTGGTTCACGCGGTACCGGATGGAGAGGACCGCGAGCACCGCCGCGAGCAGGCCTCCGGTGATAACGGCGCCGATCAGCCCGCTCCAGGTGCTTCCCGTGACGCTGGCCACGACGGCCGCGACGAAGGCCCCGGACAGGAGCATGCCCTCGATCGCAATGTTCACCACGCCCGATCGCTCGCACATGACGCCGGACAGGGCAGCAAACGTGATCGGCACGGCCCGGTACAGCGTGGTCTGGAACACGCCGACGAGGCTCATCGACTTGCCCGCGGCCGTCCAGGTGAGGAACCCGAACACGAACGCGATCATGACGACCGACAGCAGGATCGCCCAGCGCGCTCCAGCGACCTTCGTCAGCTGCAGCGCGCCGCAGAACATCGCCACGCCGGCCATGAGGTAGATCACGGGCGCGGACGGGATGACGAGGTCGGGCAGCCTGATCGCCGGCGCCGCGCCGAGGTTGAGGGTGAACTTCGTCTGGGTCCCGCCGTCGATCCCCGTGCCGAACGCGAGGATCAGCACCGCGGCGAGACCGAAGTAGAAGATCGCCAGGGCGAGCGAACGCCGCGAGAGGCTCCCGGTCCCGGACTTGATGGCGACGCCGCTGCTCATGAGCGCCATCCCTGGGCCAGGTTCTCGGTGCCCGTCGCGCGCTTGGACTTGATCCGGTAGATCTCGCGGATCAGGGCGGGCGCCGCGACGAACATGATCACCAGCGCCTGGATGACGACCACCAGGTCGATCGGGATGCCGGTCGCTGCCTGCATCGGCGTGGCGCCCGCACGCAGGCCGCCGAACAGCAGCGCCGCCAGGACGACGCCGAGCGGCGAGGAGCCGCCGAGCAGCGCGATGGCGATGCCGTCGAAACCGTAGCCGGGGGAGAAGCCCGGCGTCATCGCCTTGTTGACACCCAGGATCTCCGTGGCGCCGGCAAGCCCGGCCAGTCCGCCGCAGATCGACATCGTCAGGATCAGCGTCCGCGAGATGCTCATGCCGGCATACCGCGCACCGGACGGGTTGAGCCCGACGGCGCGGAACTCGTAGCCCAGCGTGGACCGGTACAGGAGCCACGAGACCAGCGCGGCGGCGAGCAGGGCGAGGACGAACGCCCAGTTCATGCGCAGCCCGTCAATGAGCTGCGGGATCATCGCCGCAGGGTCGACGATCGGCGACACCGGGTCGCTCCGCCCCGGCCGCTGGTAGAACGGCTGACGCAGCGTCCAGGTCACCAGCAGGTAGGCGACGTAGTTGAGCATGATCGTGACGATCACCTCGTGAGCGCCCGTCCTGGCCTTGAGGACGCCCGGGATGAAACCCCACAGGGCGCCCCCGAGGAAGCCGGCCGCGATCACCAGGGGGAGGTGCACGAACCAGGGCAGCCCGTGGATCGAGAAGCCCACGAAGGCTGCGATGAGGGCACCGATGTACAGCTGGCCCTCGGCCCCGATGTTGAACAGGCCGCTGCGGAACCCGAGCGCGACCGCGAGGCCGGTGAAGATCAGTGGCGTCGCGGCGAGGATGGTCTCGCTGATCGGCCGGAAGGCAAGCTTGACCTGGTCGATGTCTCCCGACGCCAGCGCCTCCAGGTAGGTGCTCGGGTTGCCGAGCGCACCGGTGATCAGTGCCCCGTAGCCCTCCAGCACCGCGCGCACGGACTCGGCGGCGGCCTTGAGCGGCTCGGTCGTCCAGAGCCGCAGGAGGACCGGGTCCGACAGCACGATGATGAACGCGCCGATCAGCATGGCCGTGAACACCGCCAGCAACGGGACGACGACCTGGCCGAGCAGGCGCCGGAGCCTGGAGGACCCCGTAGGGTTCTCCTGCTCGGCGGGGGTCGTATCCGGGGCGGGCACGCTCGGATTGCTCACGGCTGGGGTCCCCGTGCGGAGATGCCGGTGTCGGCAGGCATGTGCTGGCGAGGTCCGGATGCGGGCGCCGTGGCGTCATCCGCCTGGACCGCCCCGCCACCCATGTACAAGCCGAGCAGCTCGGGCGTGGCCTCGGCGGGGTCGAGGATGGCCACGATCCGACCCTGGTACATGACCGCGATGCGGTCGGCCAGGGCCATCACCTCGTCCAGCTCGGTGGAGACGATCAGGACGGCGGTGCCCGCGTCGCGCTTCTCCACGACCCGACGGTGGATGTACTCGATGGACCCGACGTCGAGCCCGCGGGTGGGCTGCGCTGCGACGAGGAGCTTGATCGGCCGGCTGAACTCGCGCGCGACGATGACCTTCTGCTGGTTGCCGCCCGAGAGGTTCGCGACCTCGTTGAACACGCTCGGTGTGCGCACGTCGTACTGCGCGGCGAGGTCCGTCGCCGTCGCCAGGATGGCGTCGCGCTTGAGGCGCAGGCCGTCTGCGAACGGCTTGAGGTAGTACGTGTTGAGGACCATGTTCTCCGCGATGGAGAACCCGGGGATCAAGCCCTCCTCGAGCCGATCCTCGGGAACGTGCGCCACGCCGGCCTCGAACACCCTCCGTGGCTCGGGCTTGACGTCGTGGCCCGCGATCCGGATCGACCCGCCCATCGTCCTCCTCAGCCCCGTGATGGCCTCCACCAGTTCCGTCTGCCCGTTGCCCTGCACGCCGGCGATCGCGACGATCTCACCGGCCCGCACGACGAGGTCCAGGTCCCGGACGGCCGGATGGCCGCGGTCGTCGGACAGCGACAGGCCGGCGATCTCGAGTACGGGCTCCCCGGGCGTGGCTGGGGTCTTGTCAACCTGGAGATCCACGGGGCGGCCGACCATCATCTGGGCCAGTGACTGCTGCGTCGCCTCGGCCGGTGTCACCGACCCCACGACCCTGCCCCGGCGCAGGACCGTGATGCGATCCGCGATCTCCAGGACCTCGTTGAGCTTGTGGGTGATGAAGATGATCGAGGTCCCGGTCGCCTGGAGCGAGCGCATGATCTCGAAGAGCTCCTCGGTCTCCTGGGGGGTGAGAACGGCCGAGGGCTCGTCGAGGATCAGCAGGTTCGACTGGCGGTAGAGCGTCTTGATGATCTCGACGCGCTGCCGGACGCCGACGGGAAGGTCCTCGACCAGCGCGTCCGGGTCCACGTCCAGGTTGTGACGCGCGGAGATCTCGAGGATCCGGGCCTTCGCCGCCCGCTTGTCGATGATCCGCAGCGGGCCACGCGTCGACTCCACCCCCAGCATCACGTTCTCCGTCACGGTGAAGACGGGCACGAGCATGAAGTGCTGGTGGACCATGCCGATCCCGGCGCGGATCGCGTCGCCCGGGTCATGGAAGACGACCGGCGCGCCATCGAGCAGGATCTCACCCTCGTCCTGCTTGTACAGGCCGTACAGGACGTTCATCAGGGTGGTCTTGCCGGCGCCGTTCTCCCCTAGGAGCGCGTGGATCTGCCCCGGCTCGACCACCAGGTCGACCGCCTCGTTGGCGATGACGCCTGGGAACCGCTTGGTGATGCCGCGGAGCTCGAGCTTCACGTGGGCCTCGGTCGAGGATGGTATGGCCGGGCGACGTCCGCCGAAGAACGCCGCCCGGCCGGTGTGTTCGGGACAGGCTACGGAGCGAAGTAGTCGGCGGGCTTCACTTCTCCGGAGATGATCTTGGCCTTGAGGGCGGCGGCGCCGTCCTTGAGCTCCTGGGGGACCTGGGAGTCGAACTGGTTGAACGGGCCCATGTCAACGCCGCCGTTGGCGAGCGTGCTGACGAACACGGGCTGGGGCGCTTCACTGTTGACCGCCCGCTCGATGGCGGCCGACACGGACACGTCGATCTTCTTGAGCACGCTGGTGAGGATGACGTCGCAGTACTGCGGAGCCGAGACACACCAGTCGACGTCGACGCCGATGCCGTAGTCCTGGGCTGCCGACTCCTGGAGCGCCGTGTAGGCGCCGCCGCCGATCGGCCCGCCGACGGGCAGGATGACGTCCGCGCCCTCCTGGAGCATCGGGACCGTCAGGGCCTTCGCATTGTCGAGGGACTCGAAGTCACCGGTGAAGGAGCCTTCCTTCGTCACCGGGTTCCAGCCCAGCACGGAGACGTTCTTGCCCGCTTCCTTGTTGTAGTAGTTGGCGCCGGCCACGAACCCGTCCATGAAGTCGGTCACGCCGCCGCCGATGTTGATGCCGCCGAACGTGCCCATGACGCCGGACTTCGACATCCCGGCTGACACGTACCCGACGAGCATTGCCGCCTCGTTCGTCGTGTAGACGAGGCCTTCCACGTTCGGGATGGCCGGATCGTAGGCGAAGTCCACGATCGCGAAACGGATGTTCGGGTTGGCCTCAGCCGCGGCTTTCGTGGCGTCGCCGAGCAGGAACCCGACGGTCACGATCATGTCGCAGCCTTCGCTGACGAACTGGCTGATGTTCTTCTCGTAGTCGCCCTGGGCTCGCGACTCCAGGAACTTGACCTCGATCCCGAGCTTGGACTGGGCGTCCTCCATGCCCTTCCAGGCATTCTCGTTGAAGCTGTTGTCATCGATCCCACCGAGATCGCTGACCATGCACGCCTTGAAGTCGACTGCCGCCGCGCTCGGGGCCTCGGTGGGGGCCATCGTGGCGGGCGGTGCCTCGGTGGGGGCCGTCGTGGCGGGCGGGGCCTCGGTGGGGGCCGTCGTGGGGGACGGCGATGCCGCTCCCCCGCACGCGGCCAGGGCGATCGACGCAGCGCCGATGAGGGCGGCGAGCCGGATGGTGGTCCGCAAGTTCTGGTCCTCCTCGTTGCCCCGGCCGGCGCGCCCATTGGTGCTACGAAGACCGAGGCGATACGGGCGCAACCGTGGCGCCAACGCTTGGGCCGCACCCGGTCGTGCGGTTTCCATAGTCGCGATCCGGGCGGCCGCACCCGCAGGATGGCGGCCTCGAGCCTGCACGGTCAGGGTCCGACATCCTGTCTGCTCGGGCGTGTCGGCCCGAAGGAGGCCCGCTAGGGCATCCGGCCCCACCGCGTGGACGCTGGTCACCACATACTTTGCTGCATGGCGGCGGCCTCCCCTGCCTGCCAGCCCCGTACCCGGAGGACTCGATGCCCCAGATCCACCTCCACGCCGAGCCGGGCGACTACGCGCCCGTCTGCATCATCCCCGGCGATCCCAATCGCGCCACACGCATCGCGGACCGGTTCGATGGCGGCCCGGGCGCCGCAAAGCTCGTCACCGCGCACCGCGGCCTGCTCGGGTACACCGGCACTGTCAATGGCGTCCCCGTCTCCGTCCAGACGACGATGATGGGCACGCCCACCACCTCGATCGTTATGGAGGAGCTCCTCAACCTCGGGGTCACCACGTTCATCCGGGTGGGCACCACCGGCGGCTTCCGGCCGCTGGACATCGGCGACGTGGTCGTCGCCCTCGCGGCTGCCGGCGCCACCGGCATGAGCACGGTGCTGGGGGCCGGCGAGGCCACTGCGCCAACGGCCGACTTCGACGTGGTCAAGGCGCTCGTCGCTGCCTCGCAGGCCAACGGGCTCACCACGCACGTCGGCCCCATCGTCACCAGCGACGTCTTCTACGATCCGGCCCCCGGCGGCGCCGGCCGTTGGGCCGCGCGCGGCTACCTCTCGGTGGAGATGGAGTCGGCCGCCGTGTTCCTGCTCGCGATGCGGGAGCGTGCCAAGGGCCGCAGCGTCCGCGCCGGGACGATCCTGACAGTGTCGGACGTGATCGTCACCGAGGGGGGCCTGGTGGGCGAGCTGCGTGACTTCGGCGACAACAAGTGGTTCCGCCCGCCCGAGGACGAGGTCACCCGTCGGGTGGACCTCACGATCGGCGCGGCGCTTGCCGCGGCGGCGGTCCTAGGGGCGTAGCCCGCCGCTCCGTCCCCCATTCCCGGGCCGGTCAGCCGCCGGAGGGCACCGGCCCGGAGGGCAACAGCGGCGGTCAGCCGCCGGAGGGCGCCGGCCCGGAGAGCAGCAGCAGCCAGACGAGCGTCGGCAGGGCGACCACGAGCACCCGCGCCACGACCTGCTGGCGAGGCGTTCCCATCCAGGCACGCTTCTCGGACTCGGCCGCGAGCGCGACGATGAGGAACGCGATCAGCCCGCCGATCGCGATCCCGAACACCATCATGCCGAGGAACCCGATGGTGATCAGCGCGCCCACCGCGATGAGCGCAGCGCCGGTGGGTGGCGTGCCGTTGCGGCGCAGCAGCATCAGGCGGCCGACGACGAACCCCGTGAACAGGGCGAATGGCCAGGCGAGCGCGGTGAACGGCGTGACCGCCCCGCAGCCGAGGGCGACGAGGAGCTGCGGCAGCCAGCGGAACCGTGGCCGACCGTCGGGCTCCGGCTCTACCGCCGGCACGAGATCGCGCTCCGCTGCCCGCGTCATCAGGCCGGCCCCCTAGCCGACGACGTGCGCGAGGCCCAGCGCGAAGTCCTCGACGAGGTCCTCGGTGTCCTCGCAGCCAACGCTCACGCGGATGATCCCGCCGTCCTTGGGACGGGGGTAGACGAGGGTGAACACGTCGCCAAGGCTCACCCCGATGTCGCACAGGCGCAGGTGGTCGGTGAAGGCAGCCATGCCCACCACGCCGCCCTTCGGCTTGAAGGTCAGCATTGCGCCGTAGCGGCTGCCGAGGAGGCCGGTCGCCAGCTCGTGATCCGGATGGGACGCCAGGCCTGGGTAGCGGACCCACTCGACCTTGTCGCTCGCCTCGAGGAAGCGGGCCAGGGCGAGTGCATTCTCGGAACCCTTCGCGGAACGGAGGGGCAGCGTCCGGACGCCGCGCAGGACCAGGAAGCTGTTGAAGGGACTTGCGGCCTGGCCGAAGGTGTCGGTCTGCTTGCGGATGGGGTCGATCAGAGCCTTGGGGCCGGAGACGACGCCGCTGACCGCGTCGCCGTGGCCGGAGAGGTACTTGGTGGCGGCGTGGAGGACGAGGTCGGCGCCGTGCTCCAGCGGGCGCAGCAGGGCCGGTCCCAGGAACGTGTTGTCGGCCACCAGCAGGGCACCGTGCCGGTGCGCGATCTCCGCGATCACGGCGAGGTCGGGCATGCGCAGGCGCGGGTTCGTGGAGGTCTCGAGGAACAGGACCTTCGTGTTCGGACGGATCGCGGCCTCGACGGCGGCCGGGTCGCACATGTCGACCGTGGTCACCTCGATGTTGCGGCGCGGCAGATCCTCCTCCCAGAGGACCTTGGTGATCGCGAACACCTCGTCGCCGATGAGCAGGTGATCGCCTGCCCCGAGGTGCGCGAACAGCGTGGCGCTGACGGAGGCCATCCCCGACGCGGCGACGACGCAGTCCTCCGCCCCCTCGAGCGCCGCGATCTTCTCCTCGAGGGCCCGGTTGGTCGGGTTCGAGGTCCGCGAGTAGAAGTACTGGCCCGGCTCCCAGGCGAGCGCCCGGTCCACGGCCTCCTCCTTCTCGGCGGCCGAGTCGAAGGCGAAGGTGGCGGTGGCGTAGATCGGCGTGTTGTGCGCGTGGGTGGTGGGGTCGGGACGCTCGCCCGCGTGGATCGCGCGCGTTGCGAAACCCTGTCCGTCCGTCCGTTCGCGCGTCATGCCGGGCCGTGCCTCCGTATCGCTTGTGGGTGTCGCCTGAGGGCCTGAGTCTAGGGCGCATCGGGGTCGCGCGGTGTCACGCAGGGTGCGCCCCGCGCTGGTCACGCCGGTCGCGTCCGCGTCGAGCCGGTCGACGCGTGCTGCACCGTGCTCTGCGGCTACCCGCAGTCGCTGGAATCCCTCGTTGCAAGCACTTGACCGCCCGCGACCGTCATCTTGCGCGGCGCTTGACGACGCCGAGTCACCACTCCAGCTCGGACGGGACCGGCGCGGCACTCACGGGGCTCAAACCAGCGACGGCCTGTCGCCAATGCATCACCGGCCCAGCCGGACGCCACGAGGCGGGGCATCAAGGAGGATGCCGCTGCCCGCCTCGATCCGCATCCAGACAACCGCCGGCCCCGGCCAGACCGCCTCACCCCGCAAGGATGCGACGGCGTCGGCGGTCCGTGCCGGGTAGGCGGCCGAGAGGGTGAGCGCGTACGCGTTCGCGAGCGCTCGCAGGTCGACCGTCGAGCGCAACACAAGGAGGCGCGACGTGTGACAGATCCTTGACCCGTGCTGGGACGCGAACCGCCAGAGCTCCGATGAAGGCAGTGACTGCTCCTTCTCGCGGTGCCAGCGGATCTGCTGCTCCAGGCGTTCGACGCGGCCCTGGATCTCGGTCGCCACCATCACGTCGCCGGACGTGTCGTCGAGGACAACGTCGATCACGCCTCGAGCCGGGTCGAAGACCACCACCTCCGGCGAGGGAATCCATCGCCCGTCGAGCACGCGCAGCAGCCCCTCCTCCATCGGGGCCTGCGTCCGGTCATGGATGATCGGGCCCGTCGTAGGGTAGAGACGCAGGCTGAGGTCGGCGCCGAGGACCAGGCCGATGGCCGCGAGCACGTCCAGGCTGGCCTCACGGTCCCCGGACTCGATCAGGCGCTCATAGCCGGGCGACAGCCCCGCGGCGAGTGCGAGGCGACGGCGCGAAATGCCCGCGTCCTCGCGCAGTCGCCGCACCGCCCGGCCCGTCCCACGGCGGATGTCGACCGCCCTCCGTCGTGCATCCTGTTGCAGCTTCGTCTCACCCATGGCTCCCTCCCGGCGGGTCGCGTGGCAGGACACCGGACTCCAGTGTGTGATCCGCTGCTTATGGGAGGCTTGTGCGCCGTACCCTTCCGGTATGGATCGATCTCGACACTTGGTGGAACGATCTCCCGGCCGACGCAGCCGCAGGCCTCGCGGCGACCTGGATCCCGGTGGGCCTGCCCGGCTTCGCGGGCGACGCCAAACACCGCCGTACCGAAATCCTCGACGAGCGTTTCGGGCCGGACGGCTGGCGCCAGGCGCACGTGGTCCGCGGGACGGGTCGTGGGCTTCGACGAGGCGATTGCGGAGTACGAGGAGGCCTACCGGGTGTTCCTGCGCGAGCGGCCGGAGCTCGTGCGCTTTCTCGTCGAGGCGTGCGGCAACGTGTACGACGACCGCGTCGAGAATGTCCACGACACCGCGTACGTCCAGCCGCACACGGTTCAGAACCACTACCAGGACATCAGCGTGCGGCGCGTGATCGCCGAGCTGGTGGGCGATCCCTCCTGGTCATGGGTGACCGACACGCCTGGCGGCGAGGCCGACCTGCTCGACGCGGGCACGGGAGCCATCCACCGCGTCCCGCGGGCCCGCGGCTTCCGCGGCGGGCTGCTCCTGCAGATCCGGGACCCGCGCTCGCCCGGGTACGTGCTCAATCCGGCCGTCGTGCCAGTCCACGACCCGGCGCTGATCACCGACCATCCCCGATCGCACCGAGTGGTACCACCGGGAGGGCTGCGGGCACCTCTCGGTCGAGGCCTTCTGGCAGACCTCGAAGGTCATCGAGGTGCGCTACGACCGCTTCCTCGCGCTCGGCGACGACCGCCCGGAACCGCTCGCCGGCCTGTGACGGGCGCCGCCGCCGCACCGGACGCCGCCGCCCCGGATGCCGACGCCCCGGATGGCGACGACGCCACCCGCCGCCTGCTCCTGGGACCCGCCAGCCTCGACATCTACGTCGGGCGCGACCTGGTCCTCCCCGGCGGTGGCGCCCTGAACATGGCGTGGCACCTGGCCGGCGCCGGACGCCCCTGGCACCTCCTCACCCGCGTCGGCGACGACCGGCCAGCGGTGTTCCGCGCCTTCCTCGAGCGCCACCGGCTGCCGGTGACATCCGACCTCGTCGCGGAGGGCACGTCGGCCTCGATCGACATCGTCATCCAGCCCGATCTCCAGCCCTTCATGGACAACTTCGTCGAAGGCGTGTGGGCCGCCTACCGCTCGACAGCCGACGAGGAGCGGCGGATCGCGCAGGCCGACCGCCTGCACGTCGTCCTGGTCGAGGGCGCCGTCCGCGAGCTCGAGCGCCTCCATGCGGGCGGGCACCTGGAACGCCCCGAGGTGAGCGCCGACTTCCTCGGCTTCCGCCACTACAGCGTCGATCGATTCGCCAGCACCATGCGTGCCGTCGACATCGGCTTCGTCGGCTGGCCGGGCGACCCGAGCGACGCGACGGTCCGCGGGCTCGTCGAGGTCGCTCACGCGCTGGGCAGGCTCGTCGTCGATCACGTTCGGCTCGCAGGGTGTGCTCGTGGCCGACGCCCGCGACGGGGACACGGACACGTGGGTTCCCGTGGACTCGGTGGAGGTCCAGGGCACCACGGTTGGCTGCGGCGACGCCTTCGTGGCGCACTTCCTCGATGCGTGGGGCCGGACGGCCGGCGACGTCCTGGCCGCAGTCGAAGCAGGCAAAGCCGCGGGAGCCGAGGCTACACGTTGGCGCCGGCCACTCCCGGACACTGCGTATGGATCTGGAGCCGCCGAGGCCCTACGGCGCGCCGACGAGGCGGCAGCCAGCTGATCAGCCCTCGCCAGCGCATCGACCGCCACGCGCACGCCCAGCACCACGAGGACGGTTCCCGTCAATCCTTCGAGCAGCTGCCGGCCGCGGCCGCGCAGGATCCGGTCGCCGAAGCGGGCGAGCAGCCAGCCGTACACGATGAGCCAGACGATGTTCTCGGCCGCATGGATCCCGGCCAGGGCCACGGAGGTGACAAGCGGCGGCGCGCCCGGCGGGATGAACTGCGGCAGCAGGGTCGCGTAGAACACGCCGATCTTGGGGTTCAACAAGTTCGTGAGGAGACCGCTGCGGAAGGCCGCCCAGCGCGTCATCGGCTCGTGCTCGACTCCCTGCGCCTCGCGCGGGTCGCCCGCGAGGGCTGCCCGGAACGCCGTCACGCCGAGGTAGACCAGGTACGCGGCGCCCGCCAGCCGCAGCACCAGGAACAGCTCCGCCGACGCCGCCATCAACGCCGCGATCCCCAGCGAGGATGCCGCACCCCATGCGAGCAGCCCCGCGCAGGTGCCCAGCGCCGTCGGAACGACCACCGCCTGGCCGCCGCGCAGCACGTTGCGCAGCATGACGGCCATGTCCGGCCCGGGTGAGAGCGTGAGCAGCGCGGCGACGCCCGCGAACGCGAGGAAGGCCGGGTCCACCCGCCTAGCCGATCACGAAGCCCACGGCGACCGCGACGAAGCCCGCGATCACCACGAGGCCCGCCTTCTGGACCTGCCGGCGTAGGACCTCCATCGCCACGGACGCGCCGGTCTTGGAGTCAGGGCGGGAGCCGCCGCGCCACGCCTCGTAGCGCGCGATGTTGGCGTCCTGCTCCTTGAGCGCCTGCAGCCGTCGATAGGGGCCCATCGCCCGCTGCACGCCCACCACGATCAGCACGATGCCTGCCGCAATGAGCGCCAGGCCTGCGATACCCACGTCGTCAGCCCTCCCCGCCCAGGCGCAACCGGACGAGCGCGGTCACCTTCGCCGCGTCGGCCGCACCACCCGTGCGTTTCATCACCTGGCCCACGAAGAACCCCCCGACGGGCTTGCCGACCCGGAAGTCCTCGACGGCCCTGGGATTTGCGGCGATCACCGCATCGATGTGCCCCAGCAGGGCGGCATCGTCCGAGATCGGACCCGGACCTGCGCTGCCGAGCAGGTCGGCGGCGAGCGTCCCCTCCGCGAGGTGCCGCGCCAGCAGGTCCCGGCCCGTCGGCCGCGAGACCGTGCCATCCACGATGGCGGCCAGCAGGGTTGCGATGTCCGCAGGGCGCGAGGCGCCGGCCGTCCCGTCCACGTTGTACCCGGACTCCTTGGCCAAGCGCGCCTGGGTCCCGGTGACGAAGTTCACGACCTCCTTGGCGGGCACCGGCCCGGCGCCCATGATCGCCTCGAACGCCCGGGCCATGCCCGGATCGGCCACCAGGACGCCGGCGTCATAGGCGGACAGCCCGAGGTCCACGTACCGCGCCCGGCGCGCGCCCGGCAGCTCCGGCAGAGCCGAGCGCACGCGCGCGATCCACGCCTCGTCCACCGCCAGTGGCGGCAGGTCGGGCTCGGGGAAGTAGCGGTAGTCCTCGGACGTCTCCTTGGAGCGCATCCGGTACGTCACCTGGCGCCCGTCGTCCCAGCCGCGGGTCTCCATGTGCAGCGGAGCGCCGGCGTCGAGCGCGGTTCCCTGCCGCTCGATCTCGTAGGCGATCGCCCGCTCGACGGCCCGGAACGAGTTCATGTTCTTGACCTCGACCCGCGTTCCGAACGGCTCCGTGCCGCGCGGCCGCAGCGACACGTTCGCCTCGACGCGCATCTGGCCGCGCTCCATGTCCGCGTCCGAGGCGCCGATCGCCCGCAGCAGCAGCTGGAGCTCCTCCGCGTAGCGGCGGGCCTGCTCTGCCGTCCGGATGCAGGCCTCGGTCACGACCTCCATCAGTGGCGCGCCGGAGCGGTTGAAGTCGACCAGGGTGGTTCGCGGTGCGCCGGATCCGGTGGCCTCCCCGTGGATCAGCTTGGCCGTGTCCTCCTCGAGGTGGGCGCGGCGGATCTCGACCGTGAATGGCCCATCGGACGTCTCGACCGCCAGCCTCCCGTAGGCTGCGAGCGGGATGGCGTACTGGCTGATCTGGTAGCCCTTGGGCAGGTCCGGGTAGAAGTAGTTCTTCCGCTCCCACTGGGTGTGCGCTGGGACCTCGGCGTCGATCGCGAGGCCTGTCGCGATCACGAACTCGACCGCCTGGCGGTTGATGACCGGCAGTGCGCCGGGCAGGCCGAGGCACACCGGGCAGCAGTGGGTGTTGGGCGCGGCGCCGTCGTATTCGGTGGAGCAGGCGCAGAACATCTTGCTGCGCGTCCGCAGTTGCGTGTGGATCTCGATCCCGATGACCGGCTCGTAGCGCTCGAGGATCGCGGCGACCTTGTCCGCCGTCGCCGTCATCCGATCACCTCCAGGCCCACGGTCATCAGGTACATCCCATACAGCGAGATCGAGATCCAGACCACGGCCGCCAGCACGCTGCGCGCGACCGAGCGGACCCGCACCCGCTCATGCACCGGCTTGGCCGCCTCGACCATCGCGCGCGTCGGATCCCCTTCACGGACGAAGGGCACCAGCGCGGAGCGGGCCGCAGCGTAGCCGTACCACGTGCCGACCGCGATGGCGACCAGCCCGGTGCACACGAGGACGAGCGCGAGCATCGCCGGTGAGTTTCGCACACGATGGCCGGCACCGGCACCGGCTGCGCGGGTCCGGGCGGGGTTCGGACACGAGGCGGCGGAGCCTCGCGCGGCCGGCGGCTCAGACCTCTGCAGGCAGCAGCTGGAGCAGCGCCTGCTGGATCGCCTCGTGGAGACGGGCCCCGTCGGCTGGCCGTACAGCGGCACCACGCCGTGGGGCGGGTCGTCCTCCATGTTCGAGAGGCCGAGGCCCGGGAACGTGAGCACGATCGGGACGGTCGGATGGGCACGCCGGAGGCCGAGGATCAGGTCCTCCGATCCGTCGAGGTCGCCGCTGGCCCATGCGTCGTACACGAGGACGTCCGACTCGGCGGCGAGCCTGCACGTGCCTCCCGCGAGGATGGGGCACGAGTTGGCCGTCGGGCCGCTGCATTGCTCGACCTGGTAGCCGAGCCGCCGCAGCGACTCCACCTCCTGGTCGGCGAGATCGATGTCATGGTGGACGACGAGCGCTCTGGTCATGGCGCGTACCTCGGGGACCCGGGCCGACGGACGCCGACTCCGCTGGATCGCAGGGTGCGCGCGGTCGGCCCGGCCGGGAAGGGCCGGGCGTCACCAATCGGCGTGGCGGATCGATCCGGCGGCGGACCCGCAGGCCCTCCAGGCCGGTCTAGTAGCGGTGGCGCTCCACGAACCGCCCGATGCGCTCCAGCGCTTCTTCGAGCTTCTCGTACGAGGTCGCGTAGCACATGCGGACGTGCCCTTCGCCGGACGGCCCGAAGGCGTTGCCCGGGCACGCAGGCGACGGCCTCCTCCTCGATCAGCCGCTCGACGAACTCGTCGGACGTCATGCCCGTGGAGCTGATGTCCGGGAAGGCGTAGAACGCGCCCCGCGGCTCGAACGTGGGCAGGCCCAGCGCGTTGAGGCCGTCCACAAGCAGACGCCGGCGGCGGTCGTACTCGGACCGCATCGCCTCCACGTCGGCCTCGCCGTCGGTGATCGCGACCAGCGCCGCGTCCTGGGCGACCGACGGGGCCGACATGATCCCGTACTGGTGGACCTTGACGATGCCCTCGAGCAGATGGGCGGGAGCGCACAGCCACCCCACGCGCCAGCCGGTCATCGCGTAGGCCTTCGAGAAGCCGCCCATCAGGATCGGTGCGCTCGAACATGCCCGGCAGGGACGAGAACGCGCGGTGCCGGTAGCTGCCGTAGGCAAGGCGGTCGTAGATCTCGTCGCTGTAGACGAGCAGGTCGTGGCGCTCGGCGATGCGGGCGAGCTCGTCCTGCACGTCGTCGTCGAGGACGGCGCCGGTCGGGTTGGCGGGGTAGCCCAGGAACAGCGCCTTCGTCTTCGGCGTGATCGCGGCCTCGACAGCCGCGGGATCCAGCGCGAAGTCGTCATCGAAGCTCGTCGGCACGTGCACGACGGTCCCGCCCGCGAACACGATCGCCGGCACGTATGCGACGTAGCTGGGCTCGTGGAGGATGACCTCGTCGCCGGGATCGCAGGTCGCGCGGAGGGCCAGGTCCACGGCCTCCGACGCGCCGACCGTGATCAGGATCTCGCTCGCCGGGTCGTAGCGGACGCCGTAGAGCCGTTGCAGGTGATCCGACAGGGCCCGCCGCAGCTCGATGGTCCCGTAGTTCGAGGTGTAGTGGGTGCGGCCCTCGCGCAGGCTCTCGACGCCGGCCTCGACGATGTGGCGGGGCGTGTCGAAGTCGGGCTCGCCGACACCGAGGCTGATGACGTTGTCCATCGTTGCCGCGATGTCGAAGAAGCGCCGGATACCGGACGGCGGGACGGCATGGACCCGCTGCGACAGGGCACGCTCGGCAAGCGGGGCGCGAGCGGAGGAGGCGTCGTTCGTCATGGATGAAGCGTACGCCACGGACGGCCGGACCGGACAGCGCGGTGGCCAAGGGTTGCCCGCATCCCAACGTCTGTGACGGCCCGACCGGGGTTGTGTCCCAGCTCCCGGCACCCGGTTCCCGGCACCCGGTTCGGCTGCGGCTCGGCTCCGGCTCGGCTCCCGGCCCGACTCGTCGTCGTCGCCCGGGGATGCGCGGCCAGCGTGCGTACGGGCGGGTGCCCTGCGACTCCTGCGCGCCTGGCGCACGGGAACGATGCTCCCCGGGCCCGGGAGGCGCGGAGATGCGCGCTGGGCGCGCAGGAGTGACGGGTCACGCTCCCGTAGGCTCGCCTGGCGCGCACCGGCACGGGCGAGGGCCGGCGGCGGGGGCCAGGGGCGGGGCCAGGGGCGGGGCCAGGGGCGGGGCCGGTACCGGGGCAGGCACAGAAGGACGGGATGCTTCCCGCGTCGGCCGCGGCAGCCCAGAGTAGGCTGCGTGTGTGAGCAATGGCAATGGATCCGGTCCCGCGCGCCGACCGCTGCGCGCGGAGCCACCGCGAAGTCACGGTTCCGCTCGTGCCGGAAGCAGGGTTCCTGTCCGCGTTGACACTCCGGGCATCGCCGGGACGGACAGCGCGATGCATGATGGCCGCGGCGGGGCGGACGGGGCGGGCTGGGACGGGCGGGGCGACACGAGCGCCTTCGACCGAGTGGTCCGCCTGCTGGTGGTCGCGACCGGGGTGGCCGCCTGGTGGGTGGCGGGCCTGCTGGTGCTGCTCGCCATGATGCTCGAGCCACGGGACGGGCTCGCGGGTGGAGCGTCGATGTTCAAGGCAGCCGATGCCATCGGGTGGGTCGTGATCGGCGCGTTCGTGCTCCGGGATGCCCGGGCACGCCGGCGGCGCACCCTCGCCCTGGGCCTCGCCGCCTGGGCGTGGGTGTTCGCACTCTCGTGGCTCGTCGGCCAGACGGCGTCGCTGTCGACGGGCGTTCCCGCGTAGGCGCGCCACCGGGCGTGGGGGCTCCTCGCGTCAGCGCGACGCGGAGCGCTCCGACGGTGTGGGCGTGGACGGGTCATCCAGCGCGGCCAGGGCATGGGGCATCACGGATCGCCACGCCGCGTCGGCGGTGGCCCCCTCGTAGCCGCGCGCCAGCCGGACGAGCCCGCCCTCCGTCCAGGCGCCGCCGATCATCTGCAGGCCAACGGGCAGGCCGTCGGCGAGGCCGCACGGGATCGACATGCCGGGCAGGCCCGCCATGCTCACCGGCAGCGTGCAGGCGTCGGAGAGATACATCTGGACGGGATCGTCCACCTTGGCCCCGAGGGCCCAGGCGACCTGCGGCGAGGTCGGTGCGACGAGCGCGTCGAACCCGGCCTCCCAGAGGGCGTCGAAGTCCCGCTTGATCAGCGTCCGCGTCTTCTGCGCCTTCACGTAGAACGCGTCGTAGTAGCCGGTGGACAGCGCGTACGTGCCCAGCATGATCCGGCGCTTGACCTCGGGACCGAAGCCGCCGCCCCGGGTCGCGAGGTAGTTCGCGAGATAGTCGTCGGCGGCCCTGGAGCTGGCGCCGAACCGCACGCCGTCGTAGCGGGCCAGGTTCGCGGAGGCCTCGGCCGGCGCGACGATGTAGTAGGTGGCCAGGCCGTAGTCCGTGTGGGGGAGGCTGACCTCCTCCACGGTCGCACCAGCAACCTCGAGGGTCGCAACCGCCTCACGGATCCGCGCCTCCGTCCCGGCGTCCATGCCGGCGACGAAGTACTCCTTCGGCAGCCCGAAGCGCTTGCCTGCGAGATACGCCGCGGCCTCGTCGTCCGAGGAGGGCAGCGCGACGAGATCGGTGGGGACGGGTACCGGCGCAGACGTGGAATCCCGCTCATCGCGGCCGGCCACCGCGTGCAGCAGCGCCGCCGCATCACGCACATCGCGACCGAACGACCCGACCTGGTCCAGCGAGGAGGCGAAGGCCACGATCCCGTACCGGCTCACGCGCCCGTACGTGGGCTTGATGCCGACGATGCCCGTGAGCGAGGCCGGCTGGCGGACGGAGCCGCCCGTGTCGGTTCCGATCGAGACCGGCGCCTGGAACGCGGCGACCGACGCTGCCGACCCGCCCGACGAGCCGCCCGGCACACGGTCGAGGTCCCACGGGTTGGACGTGGGGCCATACGCCGAGTGCTCCGTCGACGAGCCCATCGCAAACTCGTCCATGTTGGTCTTGCCCAGGATCACGGCGCCGGCGTCGCGCAGGCGCTCGGTGATGTGAGCGTCGTACGGCGCGCGGTAGCCCTCCAGGATCCGGGAACCAGCGGTGCACTGGCCACCGGCGACCGACACGAGGTCCTTGAGCGCGACCGGGATGCCGAGCAGCGGGTGGAGGGCGTCCAAGGCGGCCTGCCCCTCGCGCCGGGCGACGGCGAGGCGGGCGTCGGCGGTGTCGGCCTCGGCAAGTGCGCGTTCGTCATCGATGGTGAGCCAGGCGTGGAGCCCGCGGTCTGTCCGATGGGCGCGGTCCAGGTGGGCGGCGGCCAGCACGCGCGCCGTCGTTGCACCGGCGCGCAGGCGCTCGGCCATGCCGTGGGCCGTGAGCAGCGTGAGGTCGGTCACGACGATCCCCTACTCGCCGCCGAGGATCGCGGGCACGACAAAGAAGTCGCCGTCGCGCTCGGGCGCGTTGGCCAGGACCGCCGCAACCGGCAGCGACGGCCGCGCGACATCGTCGCGGAGGATGTTCTCGAGCTCGATCACCTGGGCCGTCGGCGGGATGGCGTCCGTGTCCAGCTCGGCGAGCTTCGCGTACTGCTCGAGGATGTGGTTGAGCTGACCCTCGAGGCGGGCGAGCTCCTCCCCGGTCAGCCCGAGGCGGGCGAGGTGGGCGAC
Source organism: uncultured Chloroflexia bacterium (assembly GCA_963748625.1). Classification (GTDB taxonomy): domain Bacteria; phylum Chloroflexota; class Limnocylindria; order Limnocylindrales; family CSP1-4; genus CAIXZV01. The sequence continues at coordinate 116,307 of CAVVJT010000010.1, forward strand.
GTGCTCGACGTCGGCGCGGGTCAGTGAAGCCATGCCCGGATGATACGTGGGCAATGGCCAGGACTAGAGGTGGTCGCGCCCCTCGATGTGGCCCATCTCCGAGTGCCCTGCGAAGGGACGCTCGTCCTCGTCGTGGTCGTGTCCGTGGGCAGGGCCCTCGTCCGCGTGGAGGTGGATGCCCTCGTCGGGAACGTGGACCTGGCCGCCCTGGTGGACGTGCGCCTCGCCGAGGGTGCGGGCCAGGAAGTCGCGCGTGCGGGGATCCTGCGGGTTGTCGATCACCTGCTCGGGCAGGCCGACCTCCACGAACACGCCTTCCTCGATGAAGTAGACGCGGTCCGCGGCCTCCCGGGCGAAGGCCATCTCGTGGGTGACCACGATCATCGTGGCACCCTCGTGGGCCAGCTCCTCCATGACGTTGATGACCTCGCCCACGAGCGTCGGGTCCAGGGCAGAGGTCGGCTCGTCGAACAGGAGGACCTTGGGCTCCATCGTCAGCGCCCGGGCAATCGCCACGCGCTGCTTCTGGCCGCCGGACAGGCGCGCCGGGTACTCGTCGCGCTTCTCGGACAGGCCGACCTTCTCGAGGTACTTCTCCGCGGTCGCGATCGCCTCGTCCTTCTTCATCCCCTTCACCCGGATCGGGCCCTCGATCAGGTTGTCGATGACCTTGAGGTGCGGGAAGAGGTTGAACTCCTGGAAGACCATCTGGGCGCGAAGCCGCATCTGCCGGATCTGCTCGCGGTGCTGGCGGTCGCGGGAGCTCAAGGGAGCCGCGTCCAGGCGGAAGCCGTCGACCTCGATCGAGCCCATCGTGGGCTCCTCGAGGAAGTTGATGCAGCGCAGGAGCGTGGACTTCCCGGAGCCGGACCGGCCGATGAGGCAGATCGTCTCGCGCGGGTAGACCTCGATGGTGGCGCCCCGGAGGACGTGGTTGTCGCCGAAGTACTTGTGGACGCCGAGGGCACGCACGATGGGCGTGGTGCCGGCGGGCGTGAGGGCTCCCGGCGATGCGAACGGGTCGTGCAGGTCGGTGGCTGCCTTGGTGTCGATGGGACTCGTCATCTCCGTCTCCTCAGATCCGCCGGTCGCTCTCGGCCATGCGCTTCTCCAGGCGGTCCTGGACGATGGACAGCACGATCGTGAGGCTCCAGTAGATGGCCGCCGCGATGATCAGCGTCTCGAGCGTCCGGAAGTTGGACTGGCCGACCCGCTGCGCCCGCCACAGGAGCTCGGGCACCGCGATCACGGAGACCAGCGACGAGTCCTTGATCATCGAGATGAACTCGTTGGCGATGGCAGGGGTGATGATCCGGATCGCCTGGGGGAGGATGATCCGCCGCATCCGCGTGCGCGCCGGCATGCCCAGCGCCTGGGCCGCCTCGGTCTGCCCGCGCGGCACGGCCTGGATGCCGGCCCGGAAGGTCTCGGTCATGTAGGCGCCATAGTTGAAGGCGAGCGCGAAGATGCCCAGCGCGATGGCCGGCACCTCGCTGACGCCCGGAATGATCTGGGGCAGCGCGAGGTAGATGAAGAAGATCTGGACCAGCAACGGCGTGCCGCGGACCATCGACACGTAGAGCGTCGCGATCGCGTAGACGACCGCGTTGCCGCTCAGCCGTGCCGAGCGCGCCCAGGACCGCGAACGAGATGGCGATCGCGATGGAGAACACCGCCACGAAGACCGTGGTGGTGACCCCGCCCAGGATGTAGAGGCCCCACTCGTTGATGAAGGCGAAGTCGATCTTGTCGGCGACGACGAGCGAGCCGATCAGGCCACCGACGAGCACCAGCCATGTCACCACGAAGATGACGCGGAACCTCGTCCGCTGTCGGCGCCGCTGGTCGGCGATCGCCTTGACGATGGGGTGCACTTCGTCCGGGGGCACGCCCTGCGGGGGTGCCCATCGGTTCGGTCGAGGCGGTCACGCGTCTCCTCCCGTCGCCGGATATGCAGGACGGGAGCGTCCTGCGCGGACGCTCCCGTCACCGTTGATCAGGCCGTCGATCAGCCCGTCGGGGGCGACCGTCAGGTCGAGCCCGAACCACTTCTCGGACATGGCCTTGAGGGTCCCGTCGGCACGCATCTCGTCGAGGATCGTGTTGACCTTCTCGACCAGCTTCGTCGGATCGGGACCACTCTTGTCGAAGGCGACACCCAGCGGCTCGGCGTAGACCGGATCGCCGACTTTGACGAGCGGCAGGCCCTCCGCGATCGCCTGCTCGACCGTCGTGGACGAGCTGAGCCAGCCCTGGAAGTCATCGCGACCGGCCGTCCACGCCTCGGCACACAGGCGGTCCGTGGACAGCGTGGTGGCCGTGGAGCCCTCAGGAGCCTTGTTCTTCGGGGTGTAGGTGCCGAGGTCCAGGGCGCCGGTGAGCCAGTCGTAGTAGGTGGTCGCCTCACCGGCGCAGATCACTTTGCCGGCGAGCCCGTCAAGCGAGGTGATGCCGGACTGCGGTCGAGGCCGCCATCTGGGCCGGCGTGTAGTAGTACGGCTTGCTGAAGGCGAGGACCTTCTCGCGCGGGGTGGTGATCGTCATCGACCCAACGCTGAAGTCCCAGCGACCGGCCCATGAGCCGGCGGTGATGATGCTCCAGTCCGGCGTTTCGAACTTGATGTCCACGCCGAGCCGCTTGGCGATCTCGGAGCCGACGTCGATGTCGAAGCCCTCGAAGGTGCCTGCCGGCGTCAGCTCAGACTGGGGCGGGTACTGCGGGTCGGTGGACATGACGATGACCTTCGCCTTCTCGACCTTCGAGAGCAGGTCATCCGAACTGCTGCCACCGCAGGCCGCGACCGCGACCATCGCAGCGGCAGCCACCACAAGCATGCGTCCGCGAAGGGACATGCGCTCCTCCTTTGCCCGGCGCCCACGGCGTATCGACCGCAGGACTCGGCTCGCGGCATTATCGCCCGGTGCCGGACAGCCCGTGGGGAGTGTCGAACGGCCTACCCGGACAGGGGCCGTTTACGTGACATCTGTCGGACGAACCTCGCGGCGCCTGACGGCCTCCGCCCTTCGGACCCTACCCGATGATCTGCCAGAACACTCCGGCCAGCCGGAGCTCCGCGGCACGTCGGATGACGGCCGACATCGCGTCGCCGACGGTGTCGCCCTCGGCATCGATCTCCCGGGAGTGGCCTTCGACGAGGCAGGTGACGCTGATCGTCACCGGCCCATCGCCCTCGATCTCGAGGTCCGCTATCAGGATGCCCGTCCCGAGGACCCGTTCCAGGTCCTCGGCAAGGCGTGCCGCGAGCTGGGCTTCCGCGTCGTTCACATGCTCTCCTCATCCGTTGTTCCGTGGGCGCTCCCCGGCGAGGAGGCGTCTGAACGCTTCGGCGTCCAGCACCGGCACGCCGAGATCGGTCGCCTTCTGCAGCTTGGACCCGGCGCCGGGGCCTGCCACCAGGTAGTCCGTCTTCCTCGAGACCGAGCCCGCGGGCTTGCCGCCGGCCGCTCGCACCGCGTCCTCGGCCTCCTCACGACTGAATCCCTCGATGGTGCCGCTGACGACGACCGTCCTGCCGGCGAGGGGCCCGTCCGCGATGCCCTCCTCCACGGCCCGCACGACTGGCCGCTCGGGCACCACGCCGGCATCCACAAGCTCGCGCAGCACGTCGCGGGTGGCCTCGTCGGTGAACCAGGCGTACATGGCGGCCGACACGGACGGGCCGATGCCGCTGACCTCCTGGAGGGTCTCCGGAGCCTCCGTGGCGATGCGGCACAGGTCCGCCTCCACCGCGGCGAACCAGGGGTCAGGCGTGACGGCCCCGTCCGCGGGAGCAAAGGTGTCAGGCCGGGTGCGCGTCGCCAGCCAGCGTGCGAGGTCCACCGCGGTCGACTCGCCCACCTGTGGGATGCCCAGGCTGTTGAGCACCTTGGCGAGCGGCCGCCCGACGCGCGAGCGCCCGATCGCGGCCGCCAGGTTCTCGGCGCTCTTCTGGCCGAACCGCTCCAGGGTGACGAGGTCGTCTGCGGTCAGCGCGAAGAAATCCGCACGACGGTGGACCATGCCGCGTTCGAGGAGCTGCTTGAGGACGGCCCAGCCGGCACCCTCGATGTCCATGCCACCGCGTCCAACGAAGTGCTCATAGGCCTGCGCCAGGCGCGCTGGGCAGACCGGGTTCGGGCAGTAGTGGCGAACCGCCCCCTCGTCCTGGATGACCGGCGTGCCGCAGACTGGGCACTGCTCCGGCACGACGTACTCGCGGGCGTCGAGCGGCCGCTTGTCCAGGATGGGGCGGACGACCTCGGGAATGACGTCTCCGGCCTTCTGCAGGACGACCGTGTCCCCGATCCGCAGGTCCTTGCGCCTGACCTCGTCGAGGTTGTGGAGTGTTGCCCGCGCGACCGTGGAGCCGGCCACCTTCGCGGGTCTGAGGTGCGCGACCGGCGTGAGCGTTCCGGTGCGGCCGACATACGCGACGATGTCCTCGAGGATCGTCTCCACCTGCTCCGGCGGGAACTTGAAGGCGATCGCCCAGCGCGGTGCCCGGCTCACCATGCCGAGCTTCTGCTGCTGGTCGAAGCGGTCCACCTTCACGACAACGCCGTCGGTCTCGTATGGCAGGTCGTGGCGGGCGTCGCGCCAGCGCTCCAGGAAGGCGATCACGGCCTCGATGTCGGCGCAGCGCTCGCGGTCCGGGTTGACCGGGAAGCCGAGGGCCGCGAGACGCTCGAGCGCAGCCCACTGTGAGTCCACGCTCGTGCCGGCACCGGCGGCGGGCGGGGAGGGCGCAGCCAGGGGCATCACGGGCTCATCGAACAGGCCGCCCTGGACTGGCGGCACGTCCTCCAGCAGCTGGTAGACCCAGGTCGCGAGCTGCCGGCTCGCTGTGACCGAGGCGTCCTTCTGGCGCAGAGAGCCCGCGCCGGAGTTGCGCGGGTTGGCGTACAGGGCGAGGCCCAGCTCCTCGCGCTCCGCGTTGATGCGCGCGAATTCCGCCTTCGGCATGTAGACCTCGCCGCGCGCCTCGAGGGTTGCCGGTTCGGTCAGCCGCTCAGGGACCTGGCGGATCGTGCGCAGGTTGGCCGTGACGTCCTCGCCCGTGGTGCCGTCCCCACGGGTGGCGCCCCTGGTGAATGCGCCCCGTTCGTACAGGTAGGACACGGCGAGGCCGTCGATCTTGAGCTCCGCGACGTACGCGAGCCCGACGGCTGGCTCGTGGGCGGCGGGCAGGCCGAGGCCCTTGCGAACGCGGGCATCGAAGGCGCGCAGCTCGTCAGGGCTGAAGGCATTCGACAGGCTGAGCATCGGCCGCTCGTGGCGGACTTCCGCGAACCGGCTGCCCGACGGGGCGCCGCCGACCTTCTGGGTGGGCGAGTCCGGCGTGACCAGCGTCGGGAACGCCGTTTCGAGCGCGACCAGGCGCCGGAACAGCTGGTCGTACTCGGCGTCCGTGAGGTCGGGAGCGTCCTCCTCGTAGTAGAGGCGGTTGGCGCGGCGGATCCGCTCGGCGAGGTCCGCCTGAAGGGCGGTCGCCTCATCCTCGGGGAGGGCGGCCATCTCCTCAACGAGGGCCGGATCGACGGGAAGCTGCTGCTCGGTCATCGTGGGTCCGAGTCTATCCGCGAGGCGTGCCACCTGTGCGTCACAGGCCGAGCTGGGACCGACTCCCGAGGCCCTCCGAGCGTCTCGCCAACCGCTGGGCGGGCCTTGCGTGCAGGATCCGGCGCAACCTTGCCGCTGCGCGGGCGGCAGACCCAGGGCTGAGGGCCATGGTGCCCTCATCCTGCCGCTGGGCGGGCCGACCGTGCTGAATCCTGCGCGCAGCGCCCGCCGGGCGGCAGGGCGTGTCGCGCCCCGTGCGCGCGGCCGAGACGCAGCCCGTCCCGACAGGTCATCCTTGGTCGCACAGCGCACGCTGCGGCCCAGGGGCGCGGCGGCGCGCGACGAAGCGTCCTGGCCTTGGCACCCGGAGGACTCCTGCCGTGTCCCTTGATGTTCCCGCTCCCACCAGCGACGATGCCTGGTCGTCCGAGATCCGCGAGCTCGCGGCCTCATTCGGCGGCGTCATCCACGCGCCCGGTACGAGCGCGTTCAATGTGGCGGCGGCAGTCCAGCAGCTCGCCGCCGCCGCCAGCCCGGCCCTGATCGTCCGGCCGGCGAACCCTGCCGACGTGGCTGCGGCGATCGGCTTCGCTCGTGCGCGCGGCCTCGAGATCGCCATCCGGGGCGGCGGGCATAGCGGGGCGGGCCACTCGACCGGCGACGGCGTCATGGTCATCGACATGCGCGACATGGCGGCGGTCACCGTCGACCCGGCTGATCGCCGCCTTCGGGCGGGTGCCGGCGCGCTCGCGGGAGCGGTCGTGGCGGCCGCGAGCGAGCACGGCCTCACGGTCCCCCTCGGCGACAACGCGACGGTCGGCCTGGCCGGCATCACCCTCGGCGGCGGCGTGGGCTACCTGTCGCGCCAGCATGGGCTCACGATCGACAGCCTGCTCGCCGTGGAGCTTGTCACGGCGGACGGGCGCGTGGTGACCGCGTCAGCAGCGTCCGAGCCGGACTTGTTCTGGGCGCTGCGCGGCGGCGGAGGCAACTTCGGGGTCGTCACGGCGCTCGAGTACCGCCTCGTCCCAGCGGGGATGGTGTACGGCGGCGCGCTGCTGCTCCCGGCCACGCGCGATGTGCTGCGGGCGATCGCGCCGCTGGCCGGAGCCGCGCCACGCGAGCTGGGCGTGATCGTGAACCTCATGCCCGCACCGCCGGCGCCGTTCGTCCCGGCCGAGGCGATCGGACAGCCCGCGGTCGTGGTCCTGGGGGCGTTCAACGGCGACGCTGCCGGCGGCGAAGCTGCCTGGGCCCCGTTCCGGGCGCTCGCCACGCCCATCGCGGACGTGGTCGGGCCGATGCCCTATGCCGCCCTCTACCGGTTCACAGAGGGCGCCTCGAGGCCTGTCGCGAACGCGGGCCGGTGCGCCTTCCTCGAGACGCTCGATGATGCGGCCATCGACCTGCTGCTCGACGCGTATGCCTCGTCGCCGGGCATCCAGACGATCATCCAGCTGCGGATCCTCGGTGGGGCAGTCGCCGATGTCGCGGCCGATGCGACAGCCTACGCCCACCGCTCCTCGCCAATGCTGGTCGCAGCGATGGCGGTGGCGGCCACGCCCGACGACATCACCGAGGTCAGGGCCTGGGCCGATGGCGTGCTCGCGGGGCTCTACCGCCTCGCGACGGGTGCCTACGTCAACTTCCTGGAGGACGAGGGCGAGGCGCGCATCAGGGCCGCCTATCCAGCCCCCACGCACCGCCGGCTGGCGGCCATCAAGGCTGCCTGGGATCCGGAGAACGTGTTCCGGCGGAACCAGAACATCCGGACGGGCTGACCCTCCCCTCCGGACGCGGCCGCGCTAGGCTGCGCGCCATGGACAAGACGACGCTGCTCCGCTCGATGGACGAGGCCCACGCGACGCTGGCCGGCCTGGTCGCCAGCCTGTCGGACGAGGCGCTCGATGCCCCGGCCCCCGGCATGGACGGCTGGACCCGCAAGGACGTCCTCCATCACATCGCGTGGTGGCACGACCACGCAGCGGGCGTCGTCGAGGCCCTGTGCGCGGGCCGTGAGCCGTACGACGCGGACACCTGGGACGTGGACGCCTGGAACGCCCGGACCCTGGCCGAAGGCCGCTCGTCGACCGCGCTCGCCACCCGCACCGAGGAAGCCCAGTCGTTCGTGCGCCTCGTCGCCGCCGTGGAGTCAGCCTCACCGGCACAGCTGTTCGAGGCCGGCCACTTCGCCTGGATGGAGGACCGTGCGCTCGCCGACACTGTCGAGGGGGACTCCTTCGGCCACTACCCCGAGCACCTCCCCCACCTCTCGTGAGCGACGTGCGCCTGCACGAGGCCGCGAGCCTGGGCGACCTCGACGCCATCGACGCCCTGCTCGCCTCAGGGCTGCCCATCGACGCCTGCGACAGCGATGGCCGCACGCCGCTGATGCGCGCAGTCCGCGCCCGCCACACCGAGGCCGTCCGGACCCTCGTCTCGGCTGGTGCCGACCTCGACCAGCGCGACAACCGCCTCGACAATCCCTTCCTGTACGCCGGTGCCGAAGGCCTGCTCGACATCCTGCGCATCGTCAACGAGGCGGGTGCTGACCCGACAATCACCAACCGCTACGGCGGTGTCGCGCTGATCCCGGCCTGCGAGCGCGGCCACGTCGAGGTCGTCCGGTACCTGCTGGAGCAGAGCGACGTGGACGTCGATCACGTCAACAACCTCGGCTGGACGGGCCTGCTTGAGGCCGTGATCCTGGCTGACGGCGGCCCCGCCCACCTGGAGATCATCCGGCTGCTGCTGGCCCATGGGGCAGACCCGTCCCTGGCGGACCGCGACGGTGTCACCGCTCTCGAACACGCCCGAGCGAAGGGTCAGGCCGAGGTCGTGGCGATTCTGGAGGCCGCGGCCGCGGATTGACTGCTACCCGATCAGCTCGAGGTTCGCGAGCGAGGCCAGCATCGTCTTGCGGCCCACGGTCGGGTCCTTGAACACGACCTGGACCTCCTCGTCGTCGCGGGTGAGCTTCGAGGTGATCACGAGGCCATCGCCCCAGCGGGCGTGACGGATGCGATCGCCGTCGCGATAGCGGCGCTCGCCGGGGACGATGGGGCGGGGCGGGATCACGCCGCGCGCACCCGCGCCGCCGCCCGCCGGTGACGGCATCCGGCCCAGGGAGCCCGACGGCGCGCCCGCCGCGAAGGCGTCCCGCTTGGCCTCGAGATCGCGCGTCGGGCGGAACGACTCGCCGGCACGAGGTGCCCCCGGAACGCCGCTCCCCTGCCGGTAGGCGCCGCCGCCCGCGCGGATGCCGGCCCCGAACCTCGAGCCGCGCTCGCGGAACACGAGGTCCGGGTCCAGGTCCATGCCCGCGTCGTGCGATCCAGGCCGCAGCTGCGGGCCGGACATGAGCTCCGGTGGAATCTCGAGGAGGAACCGGGACGGGATCCCCTGCCCCCCGCCGCCCCACGTGTTCCGGCGCCAGGCATGCGAGAGGAACAGGCGGCGCTTCGCACGGGTGATGCCCACGTAGGCCAGCCTGCGCTCCTCCTCCATCTCGCGCTCGTCGTCCATCGCCCGGTTGTGCGGGAACAGGCCCTCCTCGAGGCCCGCGATGAACACCACCGGGAACTCCAGCCCCTTCGCCGCGTGGAGCGTGATCAGCGTGACCGCGTCCTTCTCGCCCTCGTACGCGTCCTGGTCCGCGACCAGCGCGGTCTCCTCGAGCAGGCGGTCCAGGCCGTCCTCCGGCGAGAGGTCGTCGTAGCGCGTGGTCACAACGCGCAGCTCGAGCAGGTTCGCCCAGCGGTCCTCCCCGTCCTCTGACCCGTCGGCCAGCATCGCCCGGTAGCCGGACTGCTCCAGGATCTCGTCGAGCAGCTCGGGCAGGGGCAGCACGCCGATCCGCCGCCGCAGCCGCGCGACCAGCACCCCGAACTCCCCGATGGCCGTCCTCGCCCGCCCCGTCAACCCCTCGACCTCGCCCTTGCCAGCCGCCTCGAGCGCCGCGAACACCGAGCCGTCGTGCGCGTCGGCCCAGCGCCGCAGCGCCTGGATCGACTTGTCCCCGATGGACCGCGCCGGGACGTTGATGATCCGCTCGTAGCTCACGGCGTCCGTGTCCGAGCGCAGGACGCGCAGGTAGGCCAGGGCGTCCTTGACCTCGCGCCGCTGGTAGAACCGGGTCCCGCCCACCAGCTGGTACCGGATGCCGTAGTGGAGGAACTTCTCCTCGATCGCGCGGGACTGGGCGTTCATCCGGTACATGACCGCGACGTCCTTCGCCCGGAAGGCGGTCCCCTCGTCGTCGTCGGCCCGCCGCGTGAGCAGGCCGCTCCGCCCGGTGTGGCCCACCAGCCCCTCGATCTGGCGGGCGATCCACTCGGCCTCCTCCTCCTCGTTGAAGGCCTCGAAGCGCTGGATCGGGACGCCGCCCTGGTTCTCGGTCCAGAGCTTCTTGTCGGTCCGGCGCTCGTTGCGCGACACCACGGCATGCGCGGCGTCGAGGATGACCTTGGTGGAGCGGTAGTTCTGCTCGAGCTTGACCACGGTGGCGTCCGGGTAGTCCTGCTCGAAGTCGAGGATGTTCTGGACGTTGGCGCCGCGCCAGCCGTAGATCGACTGGTCGTCATCCCCGACGACGCACAGGTTGCGGTGGGCGGCGGCCAGGGCGCGGACCCACAGGTACTGCGGCCGGTTCGTGTCCTGGTACTCGTCCACGTGGAGGTAGCGCCAGCGGCTCTGGTACTTCGCCAGCACCTGGGGCGCCTGCTCGAACAGCTCGACGGCCTTGAGCAGGAGGTCGTCGAAGTCGAGCGCGCGGGCCTCCGCCAGGCGCTCGCGGTAGCGGACGGCGAGACGGGCGATGACGCGCTCGCGATGGTTGACCGCGTGCTCGGCGAGGAAGGTCTCGTCGAGCATGTCGTTCTTGGCCCGGCTGATGGCGCCCAGGATGGCGGCGGGCCGGAACTCGCCCGTGGCCGGGAGGTCCTGCTCGGCCAGGATCCGCTTCATGAGCTGCTGCTGGTCGTCCGTGTCGTAGATCACGAAGTTGCGCGGGAGGCCGATCGCCTCGCCGTCCTGGCGCAGCACCCGCGCGCAGAGCGCGTGGAAGGTCCCCGCCTGGACGTCCGTGCCCTGGTCACCCACGAGCGCCGTGATCCGCTCGCGCAGCTCGCCGGCCGCGCGGTTGGTGAACGTGACCGCGAGGATCCGCCGCGGCTCCACGCCCTTCGCGCCGATCAGGTACGCGATCCGGTGGGCAACCACGCGCGTCTTGCCCGAGCCCGCGCCGGCGAGGATCAGGAGCGGGCCGTCGGTGGTGGACACCGCGACCCGCTGGGGCTCGTTCATGCGGGCCAGGATCTCCAGGCCCCGGGCCTCGCGCCGCTCCGCGAGCGCGGCGGCCACCGCGTCCGGCGAGAGCGCGGGCCCGACTGCCTCCTCGACCACCGAGGGAGCGTCGCGCATCCAGTCGGGCTCCTCGGGCGAGGCGGACTCCTGGCCGGACGCGTACGGTGCTCCGGGCACACCGGGCACGCCGGTGTCGCCGGGATCCTCGTCGTCCGCCCGACGTCAAGCCAGGTGCCCTGGCCGTCGGGCGCTTCGCGGCGGGTCCGGCGACGCTTTCCGGGCTCGCCTGCGGGGGTGGGACTCACCCGCCCATTCTAGGGCGGGTGCCGGGCCACCACCCTGTCACGGGCCACCGCAATGTCACGGGCGATCAGCCGGCCACCGGCTCCTTGATCGGCACGGCCTCGTTCCAGCCGGAGAACTCCACCACGATCCGCAGGTCCACAGAGCCGTCCTCCGAGAGCACGTCGAGGTCGAGCTGCTGCGGGCGCAGGGTCTCCACGTCCGCCAGCAGCGTGACGACGGTGTAGAGCGGGGGCAGCTCCACGCCACTTGCCGACGCGACCGCCTGGCGCACGACCTCGCCCACCGTGAAGCCGGTGTCGACGGTGACCTGGCGACACGAGCCCGTCGCCGAGCCGCACGACACCTCCTCGACAGAGGGCATCGGCAGCCGGGCCAGCGACGCCCGAAGGCTGTCCACCAGCGTGATCGGATTGGCATCGAGGCCCGCGGCCGAGGCCACCTCGCCGATCGAGCCCCGCGTCCACGTCCCGTCGGGCTCCGTCCGATACCAGAGGGCGTCCCAGGAGTTGACCGTGTCGAGATCGATGCCAGCCCCCGGCACCTCGAGGTGCAGCCGGGTCTTGGCCTCCTTGGGCCGGATGTCGGCGTCAGCAACGGTCCCCTCGAGGTCGACCGTGGCGTCCTCGAGGCCGACCACCATGCCGGGCAGGGACCCGGCGACCTGGAGGTCGAGGTGGACGGCGTCGGCGTCGATGATCGCCTGCAGCGAGCGCGCGGCCATCTCGCGCGGGTCCGTGACGGAGCTGGCCGGGGTCACGCCCGCCAGCGGGCCCGCACCCGCGAACGCACCGATCCCGATGGCGAGCAGGAGCACGACGACCAGCCCCACGGCGCCCTTGAGCGCAGCGCTCGCCATGCGGTCAGGCCGCGATCAGGAGCCGACGCCAGCGGGCGGCGTCGGACCCGTGCCGTGCCCGGGGGCGCCCGGTGAACCGGGAGCAGGCCAAGCCGGCGTGGCCGACGGCGGGTAGGCCGGATAGACACCGGGGGCCGCCTGGGGGTAGGCCGCCGGGTAGCCCGGATACCCTCCGGGAGCGCCCGGCCAGGGGCCTTCGACCTGGACGTCGATCTGGAGCCCGCCGATCCTGCCGGCGATCCAGTTGTAGATCACGACCATGATCGCCGTCATCACCCAGCCGATCACCGCGTAGAACGCGGCCCCGAGGACCAGGAACACGAGTGAGCCGATGAGGCCCGCCCCGAGGAACGCAATCCCGGAACCCGAGTCGCCGCCCGCCATGCCGGCCAGGCCGCCGATCAGCATGAACGGCACGAAGAACACCAGCAGCATCACGACGATGATCACGGCGTAGAGCGCCGCGACGATGTTCGCCGTGCGCACCACGTCGAACCTGCGGACGGTGACCCGGTTCATCCTGTTCTCCCTCACCAGCGGACCCCAGCAGGGCGAGTCTATCGTTGAGCGACCGTCTGCAGGCGGAAGACGCCGCCCCAACCTGGGGGCGTTTCCAGGTCCCCGGACCGGCCAGGCTGCCCGGATCCGACTCGTAGGCAACGAAATCCCGCAAGCGGCCGCTCCAGCGCCCGGGATGTGCGCTTCTGCTGCCTCCACCGCAACAGCATCCCGCAAACAGCCCCGAACCGGCCCTGCGAGGCCTCTCGATGCGGGGTTTCGTTGCCTTCCACGCACATGCCGACGGCTGCGCGCGAGCCGACTTCCGGCAGACGACGGCCCGGCAGCCGACGAGCCGGGACAGATGACGTCCCCCGGGGGCGATGCGTCCGGGGGACGTCGGTGTCATGCGCCGGATCATCGACTGGTCCGGGAGACGTCGGTGTCATGCGCCGGATCATCGACTGGTCCACGAGGCGTCAGCGACCCGCTGCGTGGACGTCCGCGAACATGCCCGCGACGAGGTGCCCGCGACTCCACAGAGCCATATGCCTCTGGGATCCCGCGCCCCGCATGGCGACACTCGGGGTGACTCCGGGCGAGCCCCGCGAGGCCCTCGTGGCTAAGGCCGCCCGAGCCCAGCGTGGGTTCGTGTACGTCCAGGAGGGAGCGGACAATGTACAGACGGTTGCCTGCCTGCCTCGTCGCCGTGACGCTGCTCGCGGCCATCGTGACGCCCATGGTTGCTGCGACCGAGGGGCAGCGGCCATTCATCGATCGGTCGGCGCCGGCGCCCGGTGGAACACAGCTGCTGCCCGGGGACGCGCCCCTCGCCGACCAGGCCTCCACCTCCACCGTCCTGGCCGTGGGCGCAGGCAGCGGACACACGTGCGTCGTCCTGAATGATGGAACCGTCGCCTGCTGGGGTGACAACTGGGGCGGCGAAGCGTCGCCACCGGCTGGCACGTTCACCACAGTGGACCCGGGCGCTGACCACACGTGCGCGATCCGGGCCGACCGGACGCTCGCCTGTTGGGGCTGGGACGGCGATGGCCGAGCCACGCCGCCGGGCGGCACCTTCGCGGCGCTCAGCACCGGCGGCAACTACGCATGCGGCCTGCGGACCGACGGGACGCTCGCCTGCTGGGGCGCCAACCCTTGGGGTCAGACGACCGCTCCCGCGGGGACATTCACGGCAGTCGGCGCGGGAAACGCCCACGCGTGTGCCGTCAAGAACGACGGATCCGTCACATGCTGGGGATTCAACAGCTACGGCGACACCGAGCCACCGGCCGGCTCCTTCACCTCGGTCGAGGCGGGTGCCGAGCACACGTGTGCGATCCGATTGGATGGCACGATCGCATGCTGGGGCCGCGACTTCGAAGGTCAGGCCACGCCCCCCGGCGGAACCTTCACGTCGCTGAGCGTGCAGGAGAGCCACAGCTGCGCCATCCGGACCGACGGGACGCTCGCCTGCTGGGGTTCCGACTACTTCGGCCAGGCAACGCCGCCATCTGGGACGTACACCGCTTTGAGCGCAGGAACCTCCTACGTGTGCGCGGTCAGGACCGACGGGGCCCTGGCGTGCTGGGGTTCGACCTGGAGCGGCCAGCAGGACACAGTCGTGACCCCGGCCACCGTCGACTTCGGCACCGTGCGCAGGCGCGTGGCCGACTCCCCCGAGGATGTCTCGCTCACCAACCTCTCGACGGCGGCAGCGACGGTGTCGGCCGTGGCGCTGACCGGTGCCGCGGCCGCCGACTTCTCGATCGCCAATGACGGTTGCACAGGGGTGACCCTGCAGGCCCTCGAATCGTGTGCCGTGACGGTCGGGTTCAGGCCGTCGGCCAACGGCCTCCGCAGCGCTGCACTGACGCTGAGCGGCGCCTCGCCGGTCGGGACACGCACGGTCAGCCTGACCGGCACCGGGTACGAGGATCCGTCCGGGATCTCCTGGAGCGCCACCTACAAGGCTGGGCCCGCCTACACCGGGACCGGTGGCAATGCGCTGGGCCGTACCGTCCAGTCGGGCACCCAGCGCCTCCATCTCGCCTACGCGACAAGCCGGATCGGGTCGCGCTGGGCGAAGGACACCGGGCCATACGCCGGTGTCTACTACGTCCGGAGCACCTCAGGCTCGGCCTGGTCGAGCCCCAAACGGCTCAACCCGTCCACCCAGCACGCCACACGTCTCGGCCTGGCGGCCGCTGGCTCGCGTGTGTACGTCGCGTGGGTCCGACAGACGAAGATCATCCGGTACTCGCCCACGGCGCCACGGGTGCTCTACGTCCGGGTGAACACCCGCCATGGGGCATCGACCGCATGGAAGCGCGCGGTCCGCCTCACGTCCACCAGCGGACGGGTGGACTATCCGACGGTCGCCGCATCCGGCAGCGACGTGTACGTCGCATACACCGATGCCGTGACTGGGTCCGTCAAGGTTGCGGTCAGCCGCGATCGCGGGGCAACCTGGACGAAGAAGACCGTGGGCTCCACGACCCACTCGGCGAAGGACGGCAAGGCCGCCTGGCCATCGGTCGCCGTGTATGGCTCCACCGTCGCCGTGGCCTGGATCGGCGATGGGACCGGCCTGGTGAGGACGGCCGTTTCGGTGAACCGCGGGGCGACCTGGACCTCCCAGGACAATGTGGGCACGCAGTCGAACGGCGGGCTCAGCACGGCCGTCCGCGGTGCCCGGATCGCGGTGGCCTGGACGACAGACGATAACGTCGTCCTCCGCCAGCGAACCGACGGCGTCTGGGGAGATCCTGTGATCGCTGGAAGCTACGCACCTTCGGAGAACGGCCGGGGAAGCGCGTACGTCTACGCACCTGCGGTGTCCCTCCAGGACCCCAACCGGATCGCCGTCGCCTGGTCGGAGTACCTTGACGGCTACGACGGGCGGGCAGACCTCCGCTGGTCCGAGTCGGCCGACGGCGGCATGACCTGGTTCATTGCGGACACTCTGGGAGTCGCGGCGGCCACGTCGACACGACGCCTCAACGACTGGGCCTCGGTGCTGTGGCCATCCACTGGGACCCGACTTGTCGTCTGGAATGGGTGGACCCCGGAGAGCAGCAGCTTCCGCCAGTACCTGCGGAGTGGCCGTGGCACACCCGTCGGGCCAGGGGTCGTCGCCAGCGTGTGGCAGCCGGCCGCGGACGGACCGGGCGTGGACGTGCGTAAGGCGCTCACCACATCGCCGCGGACCACCACCCCATAACCCCCGGGACAACGAACGGCCCCCGGAGGCGAACCTCCGGGGGCCGTTGCGTTTGGTGCGAGGTGAGGGACTAGAAGTCCATCCCGCCGCCGTGCTCGTGACCACCGCCGGCGCCGGCCTGGGCCTTCTCCGGGATGTCGGTGATCAGGGTCTCGGTCGTGAGGACCATGGCCGCGATCGACGCCGCGTTCTGGAGCGCGGAGCGGGTGACCTTGGCCGCGTCGACGATGCCCTTCTCGAACATGTCGCCGTACTCGCCGGCCAGGGCGTCGTAGCCGTGGCCGATGGGCAGGCTGCGGACCGCGTTCACGACGACCTCGCCGGACTGGCCGGCGTTGTCGGCGATCTGGCGGGCCGGGGCCTCGAGGGCCTTGCGGACGATGTCCACACCGACCTGGGCGTCACCCTCGAGCTTGACGTTGTCAAGCGCGGGGATGGCCTGGAGCAGCGTGGTGCCGCCGCCGGCGACGAGGCCCTCCTCGACCGCCGCACGGGTGGTCGAGAGCGCATCCTCGATGCGGTGCTTCTTCTCCTTGAGCTCGACCTCGGTGGCCGCGCCGACCTTGATGACGGCGACGCCACCGGCCAGCTTGGCGAGGCGCTCCTGGAGCTTCTCGCGGTCGTAGTCCGAGGTGGTCTCCTCGATCTGCGCCTTGATCATGCCCATGCGCGCCTTGATCGCCTCGGGCGAGCCCTCGCCGTCCACGATCGTGGTGTCGTCCTTGGTGGCGACGACGCGGCGGGCCTTGCCGAGATCCTCGGCGGTGACCGAGTCCAGCTTGCGGCCGATCTCCTCGGAGATCACGGTGCCGCCGGTCAGCGTCGCGATGTCGCGCAGCATCTCCTTGCGGCGGTCGCCGAAGCCCGGGGCCTTGACGGCCAGGACCTGCAGGCGGCCCTGCAGCTTGTTCACGACCAGGGTCGCGAGCGCCTCACCGTCGACGTCCTCGGCGATGATCAGCATCGGCTTGCCGAGCTGGACGCTCTTCTCGAGCGCCGGCAGGAGGTCCGGGACCGCGGAGATCTTCTTGTCCGTGATGAGGACCATCGGGTCCTCGAGGACGGCCTCCATGCGGTCGGAGTTGGTCACGAAGTACGCCGAGATGTAGCCCCGGTCGAACTGCATGCCCTCGGTGTATTCCTTCTCGAGGCCGAGGGACTGGCCCTCCTCCACGGTGATGACGCCGTCCTTGCCGACCTTGTCCATCACCTCGGCGATGATCTCGCCGACCTCGGGATCCGCCGCGGAGATGGCCGCGACGGCCGCGATCTGCTCGCGGGTCTCGACCGGGCGGGCGTTGCGCTTGATCTCGGCGACGACCGCCTCGACGGCCTTCTCGATGCCGCGCTTGACGACCATCGGGTTGGCGCCGGCGGTGACGACGCGGAGGCCCTCGGCGACCATCGCCTGGCCCAGGACCACGGCGGTGGTGGTGCCGTCGCCGGCGACGTCGTCGGTCTTGGTCGCGACCTCCTTGAGGAGCTGCGCGCCCATGTTCTCGAACGGGTCCTCGAGCTCGATGTCGCGAGCGATCGTGACGCCGTCGTTGGTGATCGTCGGGGCGCCGAACTTCTTGTCCAGCACGACGTTGCGGCCCTTGGGGCCGATCGTGACGCGGACGGCATCGGCGAGGCGGTCGATGCCGCGCTTCAGGGAGCGACGAGCGGACTCGTCGAAGATGAGCTGCTTGGCCAAGTCAGGATCCCTCCGGGATGACGGTGTAGGTGGGAAGGCGGACGGGGAGGACTAGTCCTCGACGATCGCGAGGATGTCCTTCTCACTGATGATCAGGAGCTCGTCGCCCTCGACCTTGAACTCGGTTCCGGCGTACTTCGCGTAGAGCACGCGCTGGCCGACGGCGACATCCATGGCGCCGCGGGTGCCATCGTCGAGCACCTTGCCCGGGCCGACCGCGAGGACCTCGCCCTCCTGGGGCTTCTCCTTCGCGGTGTCCGGCAGGACGATGCCCGACTTGGTCATCTCCTCGCGCGGGGTGGGCTTGATGACGAGGCGGTCGCCCAGCGGGCGGAGCTTCGCCGAAGAGGCGCTGGCCAAGGTTCGTTCCTCCTGTGGCGGCCGGGCACGGCCGCCGATGCCCTGGTGACACGGGAGCGGTCGGACAGGACGCCCGGGCCGATCCCAGTTCTTCATGTGAGCACCGAGCCGGGGGGTTGACCCGGGGTCCTCCTCGTCCGGTGCGCGACCTACACTGCGGCCGGTCCCGGGCGGACCCTGCGGCGTTGATCCACCGCCGGTTTGGCACTCTCGCGTTGAGAGTGCCAGAAATGTAGCGAGGTCGGCGCCACGTGTCAAACGCCGGGTCCCGCCCGCGGCCCCGCCCTGCCCTCCGTCCCCGCGGCCCCGCCATGCCCTCCGTCCCCGCGGATCCTCATACGCCCGCCTGGTGGGAGCTATTGGGGCGCCACCCGCCATACGTCCGCCATGCGGGAGCTATCGGCCACGAACCGGGTCGGACACCCCGTAAGGCCCACCCAGCGGGAGCAAGCGCAGGTCCAAGGGCCAGGACATCGGATAGCGCCCGCCTAGTGGGAGCAAGTGCACCTCGTGGTGGACCGCCACGCTCGGCTCCGCGGCGTGGGGCCAGTGCCTGTGACCAAGTCTCGGGATAGCGCCCACGTGGTGGGAATATGACAAGGATGGCGCCGGAGCCGGGAGAGGGCGCCGGAGCCGGGCTTCCCACGGGTGCCCTGTCCGAGCCCGGAAGTGCTCCCGTGGACGATGTCCTACCGAGCGATCCGCCGGTCGCCGTGCCGGGGCGCGCGCTGGAGCGCGCCTTCGTGATCTCCTGGGCTGAGCGTCAGCGCGGACCCGTCCGTTGGGCTGCTCGAGGGAATGCGGCGTCGTAGGCGGCGACGAGCCCGTTCCCGAACGCCTCGAGGCCGTCCTCCCCCACCCCGCGTCGCTCTGCCACCCAGCGTGCCGTGATCGCCACGAACTCGGGCGTGTTCCGGCCGCGGTTGCCGCCCGGCGGCGACAGAAACGGCGAGTCGGTCTCGACCAGGAGCCTGTCCGCCGGCACGAGCGGCGCCACGTCCGCCGACGCCTCCTCGCCCTTGCGGAACACGAGGCCCGAGAACGAGATCACGCCGCCCAACGCCAGCATCTCGCGGGCGTAGTCCACCGGGCCGCTGAAGCTGTGCACGATCACCCGCGGCCGGTCGCCGAAGGCAGCATCGCCGGCGGCACCATCGAAGCCCGCCGCCCGCAGCTCGGCCACCAGTGCGTCCTGCGCATCACGCTCGCCCATGCGTGAGCGACAGTGGAGGATCGGCGGCTTGCCCGTGGCCAGCGCCAGGGCAAGGTTCCGGCGCAGGTTGTCGAGCTGGTCCGGCCAGGGCGAGAACATGCGGTCCGAGTCCAGACCGGTCTCACCGATCGCCACCACCCGGTCGTCCTGGGCCCAGGCCTCCACCGTCGCCCAGTCGGCCGCATCGACCTTCGCGGCATCGTGGGGGTGCACGCCAACCGAGGCGTCCATCCAGGCCCAGCGGCTCACGACCTCGAGGGCGCGCTCCGACGAGCGGATGTTCCAGCCGGGCACGAGGAGCCGCTCGAGGCCCGCGGCAGGCGGCGCTCGCCGACGACCTGCTCGAGGTCGTCGTCGAAGCGGTCCGCGTTGAGGTGCCCGTGCGCGTCGACCAGACGCATGGGCTAGGCCGGGTCGAGCGCGCTGCGGATCTGCTCGACGTGCTGCAGCCGGTGCGGTGCCCGCTCCACCCAGTTGGGGCTGTCGGCGGCCCGAGCGCCGGCGACCTGCTCGTCGGTGAGCGAGGCGGCGACGATGTCCATCGCCGCGGCGGCCTCGAGGCACAGGGCGGCGGCGGCCTCGCCGGGAACGGCACGCCAGGTGGGCTCGAGCGCGTCGTTGTTGCGGTTCGTGACGTCGCTGGAGGCTGCGGCGGGCAGGACCATCCCTCCTCGGCCGCGTGGCGCCAGCGGGCTGCATGCCACGTGTCCCAGAACGCGAGGTGGGCCAGCGCCATCGACACCGTCCACCCGCCGCCGAGGTCCTCGCCGAGGTCGTCCACGGACAGCCCGGACACGAGATCCGCGAGGGCTGCGGTCGCCTCGGCGTTGGCGAGCTCGAATGCGCGGTCGCTCATGCGCGGCTTCCTGCGGCGGGGTCAGCGTCGGCGGCTTCGGCCTCCAGGCGCGGGAACAGCGGCTGCGGGGTCTCGATGACCTTGCCGGCCTCCCACGTGGCACCCCACTCGAGCTGGCCGAGGATCGCGGGTCCGCCGTTGCCGTCCGGCCCGTACGCCCAGCCGTAGCCCAGCTGCTCGAGGATCCGCGGGGCCGCGGCCGGCATGAACGGCGCCACCGCAAGGCCGATGAGCCGGCAGGCCTCGATGAGGTCGGCGAGGACCAGCCGGAGTCGCGCCCCGGCAGCCTCGTCGCCCGCCTTCGCAGCCTTGGCGAGGTTCCACGGCTGCTCCGCATCCACGGTCTTGTTGGCGCCGCCCACGAACTCCCAGAGCTCCGCGAGCGCATCGTGCAGGCGGTAGGTGGCGAGCTCGTCCTGGTACAGCCGCAGCGTGTCCGCCCAGCCCTCGGCCAGCGGGGACTCACCGGAGGGACGTGGGGCCGGCCGCTCGCCCCCGAGGTAGCGGTTCACCATCGACACGGTCCGGTTGACCAGGTTGCCGAAGTCGTTGGCGAGGTCCGCGTTGTAGCGGCGGACGAAGCTGTCCCAGTTGACGTCGGTGTCCTTGTCGAAGGCGACCTCGCGCAGCGTCACGTAGCGCGCGCCGTCGGCCCCGAATGCGGCGACCACCGCGTGCGGGTCGAGGAAGTTGCCGCGGCTCTTGGACATGCGCTCGCCCGACACCAGCAGCCAGCCGTGGACCCAGACGTGCTTGGGCGCGTCGAGCCCGGCGGACCACAGCATCGCCGGCCAGTAGATGGTGTGGAAGCGCGCGATGTCCTTGCCGATGACGTGCAGGTCGGCCGGCCACCAGTGCTGGAACATCTCGATGTCGCCCGGGAAGCCGGCGCCGGTGATGTAGTTGATCAGCGCGTCGTACCAGACGTAGATCGTGCCGGCCTCCGGATCCCAGGAGCCGTCCTCACGCTGGGCGGTCTGACCGTCCTCGCCGATGGGGAACGGGATGCCCCAGGTGGCCCCTGCGCGGCTGATCGAGAAGTCCTCGAGGCCCTGGCGGATGAAGCCGAGCATCTCGTTGCGCCGGTAGTCCGGCTGCACGAAGTCCGGGTTGGCCTCGTAGTAGTCGAGCAGGCGCTGCTGGTAGGCCGAGAGGCGGAAGAACCAGTTCTTCTCTGTCAGGTACTGGAGCGGCATGCCCTGGTGGTTGGGACACTGCATGCCCTGCGCGGTCTCGAGCAGGTCCGACGGGGCCTTGAAGCCCTCGCTCGGGCAGTACCAGCCCTCGTATGTGCCCTGGTAGATGTCGCCGGTCTCGAACGCCCGGCGAACCATCTCCTGGGCGGAGAGGTAGTGGTCCGGGTCGGTGGTGCGGATGAAGCGGTCCGGGCTGATGAGCAGCGCATCCTCGGCAGAGGTGAACAGCTGCACCTTCTCGTCCACGAACTCGCGCGGTGTGCGGCCCTGGGCCTCGGCGGCCTGGGCGATGTTGACGCTGTGCTCGTCGGTGCCGGTCAGGAACCGGGTGTCGTCGCCCTGCATCCGGTGCCAGCGCGCGATGACATCGGCGCCGATGACCTCGTACACGGTGTGGAGGCCGGGCGCGTTGTTCGCGTAGGCGATGGCGGTCGTGAGGTAGAAGCGACGACGATCGGACATGGTCAGCCGATGGTAGCAGCGTGCCGGAGCGCGGCGGCATGTGGCCGCGACTGGGGATGCCCGCCGAGGATCAGGGCACCCCGAGCAGCAGGTGGCGGATGGACCATGCCTCGGCCTCGCTCCCCTTGCACCGGACTCGCACCGGTCCTGGGCGACCGGGGTCGAACGGGGCAGTGATCCGGGTGACGCGCCCGCCGGTCACAGCCAGGTAGAGGAGCCCGATCAGCGGCGACAGCAGGATCGCGAGCACGCAGCCGAGCCCGAGGTCGCGCCCGACCTGCACGGCTGCCACCTCCCGGACCGGGAATACCGCCGTGTGGACGACCCGATAGCGCTCCAGCCAGACGCGCCCGGCGACCACCACCAGCCCCCAGGCGCCGAACATGGCCAGCAGCCCGACCGCGAGGCCGTCCGGCACCGAGCCGCCCGGCGCGAGCGCAGCGCCGGCGATCGCCGGGACCAGGATCCCGGCTCCGCTGAGAAGCACGAGGGCCCAATACTGGTGACGCGCCGCCGGATCGAGCAGCTCCGTCCGGGCGGTGACCACGCCATCGGCGACGGCGAGCCAGACACGTCCGCGGGCCGCGCCGTCGGCGGTCCTGATCGACACCCAGGGCACGGCCGCGGGGAGCTGGCCCGGAAACGCCATCGCGACGGATGCCTGGTGGACCAGGCCCGGTGCGAACGGTGGGGCCACCGGGCCCGAGGGAGCCGGCGGTGTGAGCATGGCCTGCTGCGTGATCGTGGCCTGCGGCGTGATCGGGGTTGGCGGAGAGGACGGGTGCTGCCGCTCGGCCTCCCGAGTCCCCGGCGCCGACGCCACCCTGTCGAACAGCCATGCCACTCCGGTGACCATCGAGAACGCCAGCACCAGGCCCATCGTGACCTGCACGTTCCGGTTGGCCAGAGCCGCTGCGGGATCGCCCTGCGGGTTGAGCAGCGTGTGGAAGAACAGGAAAGTCGCCCCGCTCGTCGCAAGGAGCCAGGCCACGCGGCTTCGCTGGCGCAGCATGTCGCCGGCCGAGCCACGGAACCCCACCAGTGCGACGAACAGGTTCTGAAGCGCCGACGCGAACACCAGCAGGAGCATTGCCTCGATCCCTGCGAGGCCGTTGGCCAGCCCGCCGTCCCGGGCGAGCGCCGTTGTCACCATCGTGATCGCCCATGCCACGCCGCCCACGGCCGCGAGCGCGGCCACCCCGATCACCGCGAGCCGCCGCGCCCGGGCAGCACCGAGCTCGGTGTCGTCGAGCCGCAGCGCTTCCGGCGTCCCGAACATGAGCCCCGGCACGACGGCGGCAACCCTGGACACCCCGACCGACCCGGCGGCCAGCAGCAGCGTCGTCGGCCGGACCGACAGCGACGCCGCGACACCCCACCGCCGCGCGACAGCCCACGCGACGACATCGTCGCCCACGCCCACGAGGCCATTGGCGACGGTGAACGAGACGAGGAGCCAGAGCCCGGTGATCGTGAGCGGCTCCCAGCCCGGCTCGAGGAGCGAGAACACCACGCCGTAGAACATGGTGACGCCGATGAGCGCGGCGATGTCGCGCAGGCGGCGCCGGCGGATCCGCCCGGTGGTCACCCTCCCGATCCGTGCCTCGAGACGTCCCAGCATACCGACGCCGGGGACCCGCGCGGCGATCGCCGCCTCGTGCTGCGCCAGGAGGCTCGACGCCACCTTCGACGAGATCGTGAGCAACAGCAGGGCGAGCGCCGCGAGCAGAAGGTTCGTGCCCACGACAGCCGGATCGGTGCTGACATCGAGCGGGGTCGGGATGTGGGTGGTGATCACCGGCACCAGCGGGCCGGACGGCCGATAGACAGGAGCCTCGGAGCCCACCGCTGCGGCCAGCCGGGCGTCGAGGATGCCGGCGACCTCGGCGAGGGACGTGACCGGCTCGACGCCCTCGGTCCACGCGTGGCCCACGACTGCGAGGACCGGGCCGCGCCGGGCCGCCACCGCCCGGTACTCCACGCCGACGTCGGGCATGTGGATGGCGACCGCGAAGCGGCTGACACCGGTCCGCATCCCCGTGATCATCTCGACTTCGGCGTCACCCATCGTTGCGGCCACCGCCTCGTCGACGA
This sequence comes from uncultured Chloroflexia bacterium, assembly GCA_963748625.1. GTDB lineage: Bacteria > Chloroflexota > Limnocylindria > Limnocylindrales > CSP1-4 > CAIXZV01. The sequence continues at coordinate 139,931 of CAVVJT010000010.1, forward strand.
GGCGGTCCGCCTGCTGCACGGTGGCGTCGAAGGCTGCCTGGTCGTCGGCCGCCAGCGGCCCGATGAGCACCGCAGTCACGAACTCGGCCCCTGACTCCGTCCGGCGCTCGAGGACTAGGGCGTTGTGGTCGCCCGCTCCGGGCGAGTCGCGAATGCCGCCTGCGAGCGCATGCGCCAGCGACGTGAAGGAGTCCACGTTGGCGTCGCTCGGGGCGAAGCCGTCGGGCAGGTCTCCGGCAACGATGACGACCGGGCCGAGATCCGGAAGCGCGGCCGGCGTGGGCGTCGGCGAGGGCGTCAGCGAGGGGTCGGCGCCGACGACCGGGGACACGGTGGCAAGGGCCGTCACACCTGCCAGCAGCACCGCCCGAAGCATGGCGACCCGCGGGACGGACAGCGCGTCGCCGCCCACGAGACCCTGGCGCAGGAGTTGGCGGATGTCCACCGACGTCTCCGGGCCACGCGCGACCGGACCCATGCCGGCCAGCGTGCGGATCGTGCGCCGCCAGCACCAGATGGGACAGGGCCGTCTGCCCCACAACGAGGGCCGCTCGCACCTTGGCGCTGCCGCGGTTCAGCGCGATGCTGCCTTGGCTGCAGCCTGTCGCGCGCCCACAGCCGCCAGGGAGAGGCCGATGCCGCCGGTCATCGCCGCCACCGCGCCCGCGTGTGGCGATTGCGGCCGCCCCGCGGGCCCTGGCGACCGGTTCTGTGCGGGCTGCGGAGGCAGGCTCGAGCCTGCCGCGCCCCCGTCTGCACCGCCAGGACCACCCGCGCCCACGACGGCAGCGCCGTCCGCGCCTCCACCTCTGCCGGTGCCGGCCTCCCCTAGCCTGCCAGGCCCGCACGCGTCCGTCGGCGCCGGGTCCTCCTCGGTGGGGCGGCGCGCGTCGCGGACGGGCTGGGTCGGCGTCATGGCCGTCGCGCTGGTGTTCGCGGTCGGGAGCTCGGCCGTGGTGGTCGCGGGTCTCGGGGCGATCCGGCCTGGGCGGATCGCGGTCGCCCCGGGAACGGCTCCGGCCGACCCCGACGGCGTCCCCGCCGCCGTCTTCGACGACCGCCTGTACGACGGCAGCGCCGTTGTCACGGACAAGCCCTTCACGATCCGCGTCGCAGCCGCCAACCCAGCGTCGAGAGCCACCGACCCGGTGTGGCTCATCCTCGAGTGGCGGCCCGCCGACGCGGACGCAGGGCAGGCTGCCGACGGCACCGTCATCGCGTGCGATCCGACCGACTGCCGGTCGAGTGACGACCCCGACCTGCACCGGACCGTCGTCCGCTGGCCGGGTCTCCAGCCCGGGACGGAGACGACCTACGAGGTGACCGTCCAGGTGACCGGCATCGAGCCCGGCGACTCCTTCCGCTACCACGCGACCGCCGGATCCGGATCACGACCGGACGCCATCGATTCAGGGAGCGCCTGGACCCTCGAGCTTGCCGTTGAGGCGCAGGAGTAGGCCGCACCGCCGCGGCACAGGGAGGTTCGCATGCACGACCACGCGACCAGGGGGACTGGAGGCCGGGGCGACCCCGTGCTGCGGATCGCCTGCGCGGTGCTCCTGTTGCTGATGCCGGTCGCGTGCGACGACTCGGCCGACGGCGCGACCGGTGACCCTGGCAACGTCGGCCAGACGATCGGCCCGGGCGCGTCGACGACGGCTGGGGGTGGAGGTACAGGCCAGGCCGGCGGAGCGTCATTCGACGAGCTGCTCACCGTGCTCGCGACGGGCGACACATGGGATCGGGTGGCGGCGATCGGGGCTCTCGCGGACCTCGGCAATGCGGCGGCCGTCCCCGCCGTGACCGCGGCGCTGGCCGATGCGTCATGGGACGTGCGCCTGGCCGCGGCGACCGCGCTGGGGACCCTGGGCGACGATCGCGCCGTGGGCGGACTGGCGGCGCTGCTTGGCGAGGCGCTCGATGTGTCCAGTGTCGATCCGGCCGACCAGCCGACCGCCCAGGAGGCAGCAGCAGCCGCGGTCGATGCCCTCGGAGCGATCGGCGATCCCGGTCCAGCCGGATCCCTGGCGGCGATCCTGGCCGACGGGACGCCTGGGGTGGGCGTGGAGCGGGTGAGCGCGGCCCTCGTGGCGATCGGCCCGGGCGGGATTCCGGGCATCAGGCGCGCGATCAGGGAAGCCTCTGCACCAGGCGCCGCCCGGATCGTGGCGGTCCTCGGGCGGATTCGGGCGACCCGCGCTCGACGCCCTCGCGGATCTCGTGCGCGACAAGCGGACAGCCGTGCGGGTCGCCGCCGCTGAGGCGCTCGGGAACCTCGATGCTGATGCCGTCCCGGTCCTGCTCAAGGCGCTCAAGGACGGATCGGACGATGTGCGCGTCGCCGCGGCACGCTCGCTCGGGAGCATCGGGAGCACGAAGGCGACCGGGGGCCTGGTCCGCCTGCTGTCCGACAGCAACACGCGGCGAGCTGCGGTCGGCGCGCTGGTGAAGATCCACCGGGACAACGCGACGCCGCTGGTGAAGTACCTCGCCAACAAGGACAGCGTCCAGGTCTATCGCCCGCTCATCAAGATCGGGCAGGACAACACGGTTGGAGCCCTCGCAAAGGCGCTCAAGCGCTACGGAACCAAGACGATGGGCGAGACATTCCTCAATTGCGGCCAGCCGCGCCTGGAGAAGGCAGCGAAGGAGTGGGCAAGGGCCCACGGGTACATCGTCGTCCCGAGCGGCTTCGCCGGCGAGGAGGCCTGGGGCGTGCCCTGATCGGCGCCTGCTCAATGGCGGAGACGCCGGCCTCGAGGAGAACGCGCGGGCCGTCGGGGAGCGGGAAGAAGTCGTCCGAGGCAGCCGCGTCGCGCCCTACGGCATCGGGAAGACGAGCGTCACGTTGCGCGGCCCGCCGGTGATCGTCACGGTTCCACCATCGAGCGTGCCGGAGTAGTCGTACTCCGGGTTGCCGTTGCTGAAGGCGAACGTCCGCCCGTCAAAGGTGCCGGTGGCGTCGGCGGCCATGAACTCCTGGTCGGTGCAGTTGGCCCACAGGCCGGCCTTGCCCTGGAACGAGTCGGGATCGCCGCCGGTCGCGAAGAACGAGAGGGTGACCTCGGCAGGGCAGGTGACGGCACTTTCGGCCCCGCCGATCGGCATGTCGACGTTGACGGTGATCGACACCGGCTCGCCCGACAGGTCCGGTGTCGGCGTCGGCACGACCTCGCCTCGGATGACCGTGAAGCGCTCATAGCCGGCCCACAGGCCGGCGTCGCCCGGGGTGTTGCGAACCAGCCAGATGCCGAACTGGTTCTCGCCCATGGCCAGGTCGGCGTTGTTGGAGCCGATCAGCGCCGAGCTGTCGACCACCATGGAGTACGTCCGGTCGGCCGGCTGGGCGACGTCGTACTGGAGGGAGATCCACTCGGTCTCGGCCGGGACGGTCACCACCGGGGCGAAGGGGCCGAGGTCAGCATACGAGCCGTCGTCCTTCTGGTGGGCGAACCCCGGGACGGTATCGGTGAAGGTGTCGTCGCCGATGGTCCCGGCGTCGAACTCGTTCCAGCGGGCGGCCATCGCGTCGTTGGAGACGAGCAGCTCACGGGCCATGAAGGCGAAGCCGGTGTATGAGCTCTGGGTCCCATTCGCCCTCGTTCCGGCCAGGTAGGGGGCGAGGGTCCCCGAGGCTGGGTCGAAGGAGATCGAGCGCATCCGGGCGGGCTTGTTGGGGTCGGCCACGTTGAGGCGGGTGGCGCTGGCACGGTAGACGATCATGGCGTGGGCACCGCCGTCGGGATCGTCGGCGTACACGAGCTGCGGGGCGCCGGTCAGGGCAATCCAGCTGCGGAAGGCGGCGAAGGTGGTGGCCGGGTCCGCCTTGGCCGATGCGATCATCACGCGGACCGCCCCGGCCTGGTTGTTGGTCTGGTAGTCGCGTTGGACCATCGAGGCCAGCTTGATGCCGTCGGCGTCGTCCTGCCAGAACCCCGGGGTCCGTCCGCCCCCGTCGTTGTCGTAGAGGCCGAACAGCGGAGCTGCGCCACTGCCGGCCCGCCGCTCGGTGTAGTACCAGTACGCCGAGGCGGTTGCCCCGAAGCAGAAACCGCCCGGCGTCAGGGCCGACCCGTAGTTGGGGAACTGCCAGTCGTCGGTGCCGGGGCGGAATCCGGAGTCGATGACCTCGGGCAGCGGTCCGATGGGCACCACGAAGGTCAGCACCGCCGGGAACATCGTCACGGCCACGGTGATGCTGGTCGCATTGGCGGCGAGGATGGTCAGGGGCGTCAGGACCCCGGTGCCCGGGTCGAGATGACCGGCGAGGGCGACCTCGTCCGGTCCGGTTGCGATCGGGATGGTCATCGTGACCGGGACGGCAGGCTCCAGTCCGCCGAGCCCGACTTCGGTCAACGAGACCGGCCTGACCGTGATCGCCAGCGGTGATCCGTCCGGGCGACCGATGGAGGTAACGGGCGATTCGGTCACCGTGACTGCCGTGTCGTCGGGCAGCGCAGACGCCGGGAAGACGAGGCTCGTACCGCCGGGGGTGGCGACCGTGCCACCGGACGATCCAATCGTCGTGGTGGTGCCGGTCGGGCTGCCCGTCTGGGTGATGACGGTGAAGGGCGGGGCGGGCATCGATCCCGGCCCAAGCTCATCCTGGGCCAGCGGGTCGGTCTCATCCAGCGACGGGACGTGGATCGTTGGCGCGGGCTGCGTCGGAGCCAGCGATGCACCGGCCGGCGGGCTTGGCGGCGGCCCGGGTGGGATCGTCGACGCGCTGCTCCCACCGCAGGCGACCACGAGAACAACCACCAAGAGGATGGCCAGGAGCGCTGGCTGACTCCGGCGGGCTGATCGCTGGTCCATGAACGCGATGATCCTGCATCGGCCGTCCGCGTCAAGGGAACGAAGCCCCATATTCGCGGTCGACTGTCGCCCGTCGCGCGGTCGCGGCGCGCCACCTGCCGTCGGGCGTGCCAGTCCCGCGAGGAGACCGCTCAGTGGCGGAAGTGGCGCCGCCCGGTCACCAGCATCGTCGCGCCCGCGCGCTCGACGTCCACCAGGACCTCCGCGTCACGCACGGAGCCGCCGGGCTGGACGATCGCGGTGACGCCGGCCTCTAGGAGCACGCGCGGGCCGTCCGGGAACGGGAAGAAGGCATCCGACGCGGCCACCGCTCCCGTCGCGCCAGCCTCGCCCTGGAACTGGCGTGCCTTCTCCACCGCGCCACGACAGGCGTCGACGCGGCTCACCTGGCCTGACCCGAGGCCCACCAGCATCCCGTCGCGAACGAGGAGGATCGCGTTGGACACCACGCCGCGGCAAAGGCGCCAGGCGAGGTCGAGGTCGGCCAGCTCGCGTGCTGTCGGCTGGCGCGAGGTCGTGCACACCCACTCGGCGGGGTCGTCCGGCAGGGTGTCGGGCGCCGTCACGAGCACGCCGCCGCCCGCGGTCCGGAACGAGCCCAGCCAGTCGACGGCCGTCGCCGAGGGGCGCGGGGCGTCCGCGTCCGCGTCCGCGTCCGTGCCCGCGTCCAGCGACGCGTCCAGGACCAGCCGCAGGTTCGGCTTGGTCGCGAGCACCTCGAGAGCCGCCTCGTCGAACCACGGGGCCACCACCACCTCGAGGAAGATCGACACCAGCCGCTCGGCCAGCGCCCGGTCCACCGTGGCGGTGATCGCCACCACGCCCCCGAACGCCGACACGGGATCGCCGGCCAGCGCCGCCTCCCAGGCCTCGAGCAGGGTCGGGCGCTCGGCCGCGCCGCACGGGTTGGTGTGCTTGACGATGACGACGGCCGGACCGCGCATCAGACGCCCGAGCGCAGCGGCGGCCGAGGCGTCGAGGACGTTGTTGTACGAGAGAGCCTTGCCCTGGAGCGGTGGCTCACCACTCGTGAACGGACCCTCGCCGAAGCGGGGCTCCCGGTCGGTGCGCCGGTAGCGGGCGGCCGGCTGGTGGGGGTTCTCCCCGTACCGGCAGCGTCTCCACCTTCTCCATCGAGATGGTGAGGACCGGCGGGTACGGGTCTTCGGATCCGGGCAGGCCCGGGTCCGGCGGGAGGGGCACGCCGGCCTCGAACATCCGGCACGGCAGCTCAGCCGCGATCCGGGCGTCGTAGGCGGCGGTGTGGCGGAAGGCCTCGATGGCCAAGACGGACCTGAGGCCGAGCGGGACGGCACCATGCTCGTCGAGGGCCGCGAGGATGGCGTCGTAGCGGGACGGTGACGTGACGATCGCCACGGACGCGTGGTTCTTGGCGGCGGCGCGGACCATGGACGGCCCGCCGATGTCGATCTCCTCCACCAGCTTGTCGAACGTGATCCCGGGCTTCCGGGCAGCCGCCGCGAACGGATAGAGGTTGACGACGACGAGATCGAATGGCGCGATCCCCGCGCCAAGCAGGGCTTCGCGGTGGTCCGCGCGCCGGCGGTCGGCGAGGAGGCCGGCATGGACGCGGGGGTGGAGCGTCTTCACGCGGCCGTCGAGCATCTCCGGGAAGCCGGTGACGGCCGCGACGTCGGTGACCGGCAGGCCGGCCTCTCGCAGGGCACGTGCGGTACCACCCGTGGACACGAGCTCCCAGCCGCGAGCGACGAGACCACGACCCAAGCCCGCCAGACCGGTCTTGTCGGAGACCGACAGGAGAGCGCGACGCGCGACGGGGATGGCAGCATCGGCGGCTGCCGGCGAGAACGAGGCTCGCCGGGCGCCCGGTTGGACCGTGATGGCGCCCGCCAGCAGGCCCGCGACGGCAGCGGGCAGCAGCCGGTGCTCGACGGGGTGGATCCGGGCAGCCAGCGTCGCCTCCGTGTCACCCGCCAACACCGGCACGGCCTCCTGGGCCACGATCGGCCCGCCGTCGAGCGTGGCATCGACCAGGTGCACGGTCACGCCGGTGACGGCGACCCCGGCCGCCAGGGCGTCGGCGATGCCGTGCAGGCCCGGGAACGACGGGAGCAGCGAGGGGTGGACGTTGAGGATGCGGCCGCCGAACCTGGCGAGGACGTCCGGTCCGACGAGTCGCAGGTAGCCGGCGAGGACCACGACATCCGGGGCGACAGCCGCCAGGGTCTCCGCGAGGACCGTGTCGTCGCCACCCGGGACCAGGATCGTCTCGATCCCCTGCTCCGCCGCCCAGTCGAGGCCCGCACACGGGCGGTCGGCGAAGACGAGAACCACGTCGCCGCCCAGGTCACCGCGCCGCGCGGCGGCGACGAGCGCCCGCAGGTTGGACCCGGTGCCGCTGACCCCGACCGCGATCGTCCCGCTCACCGTTCCACCTCCAGGTATCGCCCGCCGATCGCCGCCGCTCCGGTCACGTCACCGATGACCCAGGCCTCGATGCCGAGGGCCCGCGACACCTCCACCGCGGCCGCTGCACCCGCCGCGGGCACGACCGCGATCATCCCGATCCCGGCATTGAACGTGGCACGCAGCTCCGTGTCGCCGAGCCGCCCCAGCACGCCCAGCACCCGGAATACCGTGGGCATCGTCCACGACGAGATGTTCACGCGGGCGCCAAGGTGCTCCGGCAGCGCCCGCGGCACGTTGCCGGGCAGCCCGCCACCCGTGATGTGGGCGAAGCCGCGGACCTCGTGTCCGGCGGCCTCGAGGGTCGTGCGCATCGTGAGCAGCTGCTTCGCGTACACGCGGGTCGGCGTGAGCAGGACGTCACCCAGCGAAGCGTCGATCAGGTCCGGGGCCTCCAGGAGCTGCAGCGCCGACATCGAGCAGCCCAACGCCCGGCACGCGAGCCCGCCCCACGGCTGGTCGTAGGCGAGACGCTGGTCCGCGACGATCCGGCGCACCAGCGAGTAGCCATTGGCGTGCAGGCCGGATGACGCGAGGCCCACGATGCAATCGCCCGCCTGTGCCGCCGACCCGTCCAGCAGCCGCGACCGTTCGCCCACCCCGGTGCAGAAGCCCGCGAGGTCGAACTCGTCGGGCTCCATGAGGCCTGGGTGCTCCGCGGTCTCCCCGCCCACGAGGGCGGCCCCGGCCTGGCGGCAGCCCTCGGCGATCCCCGACACCAGCGACGCGACGCGCTCCGGGTCCAGCCTCCCGATCGCGATGTAGTCCAGGAACGCGACCGGCTCCGCGCCCGTGCACGCGACGTCATCCGCGCACATCGCCACGAGGTCGATGCCGATCGTGTCGTAGCGCCCGACGGCAGCGGCGATCGCGGTCTTCGTGCCCACGCCGTCGGTCGACGAGATGATGACCGGCTCCCGGTACCCGGCCGGGATCGTGAACCCCGAGCCGAAGCCGCCCAGGCCGCCGACGATCTCCGGACGCATCGTGGAGGCGACCGACGACCGCATGAGCTCCACGGCGCGCTCCCCCGCCTCCACGTCTACGCCCGACGCGGCGTAGGCGGACCGCTCGGCCGCCCCCTTCACCCCGCTCATGCCGGCCCTACCGTCTTCTCGAGCACGAACTTGCGCTCGGCGACGTCGTAGGGCACGGGTTCCGGGTAGCGCCCGTCGAAGCAGGCGAAGCAGAACCGGTCGTACGGGAGGTCGAGGGCGGCGAGCACGCCCTGCACCGACAGGTAGCCCAGCGAGTCCGCGCCCACGTACTCCCGGATCTCCTCGACCGAGTGGGTGGACGCGATGAGCTCGGTCTCGATGGCCGTGTCGATGCCGTAGAAGCAGGGGTGGAAGATCGGCGGGGCGCTGATCCGGAGGTGGACCTCGGCGGCGCCGGCCCGGCGCAGGAGCGCCACGATCTGCTTGGTGGTGGTGCCACGCACGATGGAGTCGTCCACGACCACGAGGCGCTTGTCGCGGATGATCTCCCGCAGCGGCGAGAGCTTGACGTTCACGCCGCGCTGGCGCATCGCCTGGGACGGCTGGATGAACGTCCGCCCGCTGTACCGGTTGCGGACGAGGCCCTCGCGGTACGGGATTCCCGACGCCTCCGCGAATCCCACCGCCGCAGGGGCGCCCGTGTCGGGCACCGGCATCACGAGATCCGCAACCGCCGGGTGCTCCGCGGCGAGCTGCATCCCCATCCGGCGGCGCGCCTCGTAGAGGTTCACGCCCTCCATGTACGAGTCCGGGCGGGCGAAGTAGATCAGCTCGAACACGCACAGGGCGGGCGTCGCCTCGGCGTAGCGGAACGACACCGGGTCCTTGCCCACCTCGAGCACCACGATCTCGCCGGGCTCCACGTCGCGCACGTAGTCCGCGCCGGTGATGTCGAGCGCCGCCGTCTCGGACGCGAGGATCCAGCCGCCGGACGCCTCGCCCCAGAGGCCCGGGGTATCCCCCACCGGCGAGTTCAGGCGACCCAGGACGAGGGGCCGGAAGCCGTGCGGATCGCGCACGCCGATGACGTGCGAGCCATCCATGACCACCAGGCTGAAGGCGCCGCGGACCCGGGGCAGGACCTTGCGGAGAGCGTCCACGGTGTCGTCCGCGACCTCGTCCGCAAGGAGCGCGGTCAGGAGCTCCGTGTCCGTGGTCGCCGGGAGGCGTCCGCGCCCTCCCTGCAACTGCTCGAGGAGCTCGCGCGTGTTGACGAGGTTGCCATTGTGGCTGACGGCGATGGACCGTCGCGGCCCGAGGCGCAGCGTGGGCTGGGCGTTCTCCCAGACCGTGCTGCCGGTGGTGGAGTAGCGGCAGTGCGCCACGGCCAGCTCGCCCGCGAGCGACGGGATCCGCCGCTCGTCGAGCACGTTGCCGACCATGCCCAGGTCCTTGTAGATCATCAGGTGGCCGCCGTCGGACACCCCGACCCCTGCCGACTCCTGGCCGCGGTGCTGGAGCGCGAACAGGGCGGTCGCCGCCGTCGCCGCGGCCTCGTGGCCGCGGTTGGGCAGGACCACCCCGACGACGCCGCACATCAGCCGGCCACCTCGGCACCCGGGAGCGCGGCATCGGCGACGTGATCGTCGGCGCCTGACCCTTCCCATCCGAGCGCTCGCGGGAGCCCGTGCTCCCAGGCATGCCGGAGCTCAGCCACCGGCACGTCGAGCGCGTCGGCCACGCGGCTCCCGCGATCCTCCGCCGCACCCGTGGCACCCTCGCCGGCCAGGCCGACCTGCAGGTGCGTGCCACCGGTCGTCCCGATCGCGGCGACATGCAGCCCGAACTGCCGGCCGAGCAGCTCGAACGCTGGCCCGTGGCGCGGCTCGACCTCACACACGAGCCGGCTGGGGCTCTCGCCGAAGAGCGCGACCGCCGGCGAGTCGCCGACCGGGAGCCGCAGGGTTGCGCCCCGAGCGCCCCAGATGCACATCTCCGCGACGGCGACCGCGAAGCCGCCTGCCGACACGTCCTGACACGCCTCCACGAGCTCGCGCTCGATCGCCTCGCGGATGAAGGCCTGCGTGCGCTTCTCCAGGTCGAGGTCCAGGTACGGCGGTCCATCGCCAGGTGCACCGCCGGCAAGCCGCTCGTACTCGGAGCCTGCGAGGCCCGGCCCGGCCTGACCGACGAGCAGCACGGCGTTGCCGTCCGCGGTGAACGAAGGCCCGACGCGCTTGGCGATGTCGGCGAGCAGGCCCACGATCCCGATCTCCGGCGTCGGTGCGATCGCCGAGCCCGGGGCCTCGTTGTAGAGCGAGACGTTGCCGCCGGTGACCGGCAGGCCAAGCGCCGTGCACGCGTCGGCGAGACCGCGCACGCCCTCGGCGAGGAACCAGAAGGCCTCGGGCCGGGTGGGGTCGCCGTAGTTGAGGCAGTTGGTGACGCCCAGGGGGCGGGCACCGGTGATCGACACGTTGCGCGTGGCCTCGGCCACGGACATCGCGGCACCCAGCCACGGGTCCAGGGCGCCGACCGGCGCGTTGGCGTCCGTGGTGGCGACGAGCGCCTTCGTGGTGCCCTTGATGCGAAGCACCGCGGCGCCCTTGCCGGGGGCCGCGACGGTGTTGGACTGGACGTTCGAGTCGTACTGCTCGAAGACCGGGTGGCGCGAGGACAGGTTCGGCGAGCCGAGCAGCGCGAGGAGCACGGCACCCGGGTCCTGGCCGCGGAGCGGCAGGTGGTCGACGGGCTCCTCCGGGGAGCCGGGAGCCGGGGCCGCCCGGCGGCGCGACGGCGCGCGGGACTCGCGGTCGAAGACGATGGCCTCCGACGCCAGTGCGCGGGCGGGCATCCTTCCAAGCTCGACCGAGCCCGGGACCGGTCGGCCGTCGGAATCGAGGGCGCCCATGCCGTCCGGACCGGTGAGCACGACGATGTCCGGCTCCTCGGTCACGCGGCCGATGATCGCCACCGGGAGGTCCCACCGATCGCAGACGGCCTTGATCGCCTCCCAGCGGTGGGGCTCGACGATTGCGAGCATCCGCTCCTGGGACTCGCTGATCATGACCTCGAACGGCTCCAGGCCGGGCTCCCGGCGCGGGATCGCATCGAGATCGACGAGGATCCCCGTGCCCCCGCGGTCCGCGGTCTCGCACGTGGCGCACGTGATGCCGGCCGCGCCCAGGTCCTGGATGCTGACCGCGAGACCCTTGGCGATGATCTCGAGTGTCGCCTCGATCAGGAGCTTCTCGGCGAAGGGGTCGCCCACCTGGACCGACGGACGCTTGGACGGGTCCTGGTCGCCGAAGGTCGCGCTGGCCAGGACCGAGGCCCCGCCGATGCCGTCGCGGCCGGTGGCGCTGCCGTACAGGACGACGAGGTTGCCCGGGCCGTCGGCGGAGGCGTGCATGAGCATGCCGTCCTCGAGCAGGCCGATCGCCATCACGTTGACCAGCGGGTTGCCCTGGTAGGAGGGATCGAAGACGAGCTCGCCGCCCACGGTGGGCACGCCGACGCAGTTGCCGTAGCCGCCGACGCCGCGCACGACGCCGTCCACGAGGTGGCGCGTGCGTGCATCCGACGGATCGCCGAAGCGCAGCGCGTCGAGCACCGCGATCGGGCGGGCGCCCATCGCGAAGATGTCGCGCAGGATGCCGCCGACGCCGGTGGCCGCGCCCTGGTAGGGCTCGACCGCGGACGGGTGGTTGTGGCTCTCGATCTTGAAGGCCACGGCGAGGCCGTCGCCGATCGCGATGACGCCCGCCTGCTCGCCGATGCCCGCGACGACGTCCTCGCCCTTCGTCGGCAGGGTCCGCAGCAGCGGCCTTGAGCTCTTGTAGGAGCAGTGCTCGCTCCACATGACGCTGAACATGGCCAGCTCGAGGCCGTTGGGCTCCCGCCCGTCGAGCTTGCCCCGGATCGCCTCGAGCTCCTCGTCGGTGAGGCCGAGGGCGCGGTGGAGCGGGATCTCGGCGGTCATGCCGCACCTCCCGCGACAGGCGCCGGCCCGGGCGCCACGTTCGTGAAGCTGATCCGACCGGTCTGCGCCCACTCCTCGGCGGACACCACCAGCGAGCGGATGATCCCGAGGCCGTCGTCCGAGCCGATGATCGCCTCCACCGCCGTCTCCGGGTGCGGCATCAGGCCCGCCACGTTGCCCGCGGCGTTGCGCACGCCGGCGATCCCGCGCAGCGACCCGTTGGGGTTGCCTGCGTCATCGGGCCCGGCGACCGAACCGTCCGGGTTCGCGTACCGCCACATCACCTGGCCGTCGGCCTCGAGGGCATCCAGCGTGGCCTCGTCCGCGTAGTAGCAGCCCTCGCCGTGGGCGACGGGCATGCGCAGCGGGCGCCTGCCCTGGAGCTCGCGGGTGAACGGCGTGTCGAGGTGCACGGGCAGGAGCGTGACCTCCTTGCAGACGAACCGGAGGCCACGGTTCCGCAGGAGGGCGCCCGGCACGAGGCGCGCCTCGGCGAGCACCTGGAAGCCGTTGCAGATGCCCAGGACCGGGCCGCCTCGCCCGGCGAAGTCCGCCACCGCCCGCATGACCGGGCTGAACCTCGCAATCACACCGGCCCGCAGGTAGTCGCCGTAGGCGAAGCCGCCCGGCAGCAGGATCCCGGCCACGCCGGAGAGGTCCGCGTCCTCGTGCCACAGGACCACGGGCTCGGCGCCCGCGACCGTCAGGGCATTGACCGCGTCGATGTCACGGTTGGAGCCCGGGAACAGGACGATGCCGACCCGGACCGTCATCCGCCCATCCCCGCGACCGCCCGGGCCTCTGTCTCGCCCAGCGGCTCGACCGTGAACTGTTCCATCAGGGGGTTGGACAAGAGCTCGCCCGCGAGGTGGTCGACGACGGCACGTGCGGCCGCCTCGTCGACGGCGGTCACGGTGAGCTCCACGCGCCGGCCGACCCGGACGCCGGTCACGCCGGTCACGCCGAGGTGCGGGAGGCTGCGCTCGACCGCCTTGCCCTGGGGGTCGAGGATGCCGGGCTTGGGGGTGACGTTGACCGCGAAGCGGAAGGCCGGGCTGGTGTCGCTCATCGGGCGAAGACGTCCTCCGAAAGGTAGCGGGCGAAGCTCGCCCCGGTGATGCGCTCGAATGCCTCGACGTAGCGCCCACGGGTGCCGGCGACCACGTTGTCCGGGAGCTCGGGCCCCGGTGCCGTCTTGTCCCACGGCTGCTGCTCCAGCCAGTCGCGGACGAACTGCTTGTCGTAACTGGCCTGGGCGCGGCCCGGCTCGTATGCCGCGGCCTCCCAGAACCGTGACGAGTCGGGGGTCATCACCTCGTCGATGAGGATGAGCTCCCCGTCAGGGGTGACGCCGAACTCGTACTTGGTGTCGGCGAGGATGATCCCCGCCCGCTCGCAGATGATCGACCCGCGCGCGTAGAGCGCGAGGGACGCGATCATGACCATGTTGGCGAGCCGGTGTCCGATGAGCTCGGCGACGCGACCCATCGGGATGTTCTCGTCGTGCTGCCCGGCAGGTGCTTTCCAGGCGGGCGTGAAGACGGGCTCCGGCAGGCGGTCGGACTCGCGCAGGCCAGGCGGCAGCTCGATGCCGCACACGGTGCCCGAGGCCTGGTACTCCTTCCAGCCCGAGCCGCTGAGGTAGCCTCGAACGACGCACTCCACCGGGAGGACCTCGGCGCGGCGGCCCAGCATCATCCGCCCACGCAGGTCGGCAAGCACGCGTTCGTCGCCACCGGTGATGTCCTCGGGGAGATCGGCAGGATCCGTGGAGAGCAGGTGGCTCGCGATGATGTCCGCGGTCTGCGCGAACCAGAACCGCGAGAGGCCGGTCAGGACGCGGCCCTTGTCCGCGATCGGCGTGGGCAGGACCACGTCGAAGGCGGACAGGCGGTCGCTCGCCACCAGCAGCAGCCGGTCTTCCCCCACTGCGTACAGGTCGCGGACCTTGCCGGACCGGACGAAGGCGTCAGCGAGCGCCATCGGAGCCTTCCCGTGCGTGTCCGAGCGGGGTTGACCGCTCGCGGACCTGGGCTTCGAGCGGCTCGAGACGCCCGATGATGGTCGGGACGTGGCGCATGACAACGTCGTCGTCGAAGCAGGCGTCGAGATCGGCCAGCGGCAGCTTCTGGGCGACCTCGGGATCGGTGGCCAGGAGGCCGTGCAGCGCGACCCGCTCGTCCGCGGCCCGCAACGCGCTGCGCTGGACGATGGCGTAGGCCTGCTCGCGGCTCATGCCGCCCTTCTCGACGAGGGCCAGGAGCACCCGCGAGGAGGCGTGCAGGCCATGCCCGCGGTCGATGTTCTCGCGCATCCGCTCCGGCCGCACGACCAGCCCCTCGACCAGGCCCGTGGTCTTCGTGAGCATGTAGTCGAGCAGGATGGTCGCGTCGGGGAGGATCACGCGCTCGGCGCTGCTGTGGCTGATGTCGCGCTCGTGCCACAGGGGCTGGTTCTCGAAGGCGGTCGTCGCGTACCCGCGCAGGAGGCGCGCGAGCCCCGCGATCCGCTCGGACAGGATCGGATTGCGCTTGTGGGGCATCGCCGAGCTGCCCTTCTGGCCGCGCTTGAAGGGCTCCATGACCTCGGCGATCTCGGTGTGCTGGAGGTTGCGGACCTCGGTCGCGAGGCGCTCCAGGCTGCCGCCGATAATGGCGATGGCGGCGAGGAACGCGGCATGACGGTCGCGCTGCACGATCTGGGTGCTGACAGGATCGACCCGCAAGCCCAGGTCCGCCAGCACCTCGGCCTCGAGGTCCAGGCCCAGGTGCGAGTACGTCCCCACCGGGCCGCTGATCTTGCCCGTGCCGATCTCGGCGGTGGCTGCGGCCAGGCGGTCGCGGCCCCGGGCGACCTCGAATGCCCAGCCCGCGCACTTGAGGCCGAAGGTCGTGGGCTCAGCGTGGACGCTGTGGGTGCGGCCCATCATCACCGTGCCGGCCTCCTGGCGGGCCCGGGCGATGAGCGCGAGGATCAGGCGGTCCGCGCCGGCCAGGAGCTGCTCCCCCGCCGCCTTGAGCTGGAGCGCGAGGGCGGTGTCGACCACGTCCGAGCTGGTGAGGCCGAGATGCAGGAAGCGTCCCTCGGGACCCACAGTCTCGGCCACCTGCGACACGAACGCGATCACGTCGTGGTCGGTGGTCTGCTCGATCTCGTTGATCCGCTCGACGTTGACGACGGCGCGTCCCTCGATCGACGCGAGGGCAGCGGCGGGGACGAGGCCGCGCCTGACCTGCGCCCGGCATACAGCGATCTCCACGTCCAGCATCCGCCCGAAGCGGGCCTCCTCGGACCACAGGGCACCCATCGCGGGCAGCGTGTAGCGGCGGATCATCGGGCGGCCTCCGGCAGCGTGGCGGCGATGTCGTGGCGGCGGATCATCCCGTCCCAGGTGATGGCGTCGGCGGCGCGCTCGGCGATGAGCCGGGCCGCGGTCACGTCCGGGCCGCGGCCGGTCACCGCAAGCACGCGGCCGCCATTGGTGCCGAACCCGCCCTCGGAGCGCTGGCGGGCAACGGTGCCGGCGTGGAAGACGAGGGCGCCGCGGGCGACGGCCTCGTCGAGGCCCTCGATGGGGTCGCCCTTGCGCGGGTCGTTCGGGTAGCCAGCGGCGGCGAGCACGATGGTGACGGCGGCCTCGTCGCGCGCCGCCAGGCGGGCGGGCAGGTCGGCAGGGAGGCCGCCTGTTGCGGCAGCCAGCAGGACCGGCGCGAGATCCGCGTCGAGACGCGGCAGGATCGCCTGCGTCTCGGGGTCGCCCAGCCGGACGTTGGTCTCGAGCAGCGCGGGGCCGGTTGCCGTGAGCATCAGGCCCGCGTACAGGAACCCCTTGAAGGGGATGCCGCGGCTGGCCATCTCGGCCAGGATCGGCTGGTGGACGGTCGCCAGGATGCGTGCAACATCGGCGTCAGTGAGGTCCGGCAGCGGCGAGTAGGCACCCATGCCACCGGTGTTCGGGCCCTCGTCGTCATCGCACAGGCGCTTGTGGTCCCGGGCCGCCGGGAGGGCGATGGCTCGGCGGCCGTCGCAGATGGCGATGACGCTGGCCTCGGGGCCCTGGAGCCGCTCCTCGACGACGAGCGCGATCTCGCCCGGGGTCCGCCCCGCGAGGAAGGACGGCGCAAGCTCGAGCGCCTGCTCGAGCGAGTCCGTGACGATGACGCCCTTGCCCGCGGCGAGACCATCGGCCTTGAGCACCGCCCCCGCACCTGCCGCGGCGAGATCGTGGATGAAGCCGAGCGCCGCCTGCTCCTCGCCCCCGCTGAAGGCCATCGCCCGGGCCATGCGGACGCCAGCCGCCTCCGCCACCTCGTGGCAGAACGCCTTCGACGTCTCCAGCCGTGCGGCGGCCGCCACGGGGCCGAACACCGGGATCCCGGCCTCCCGGAGGGCATCGGCCACCCCGGCGCCCAGCGGCGCCTCCGGGCCGACCACCACCAGGTCGGCCGCCTCGGCCTGCGCAAGCGCCACCACGGCCACGGGAACGAGCGGGTTCACGGGTGCGCACCTGGTCCCGGGTGTCAGCCCGATGCCGGCGCTCCCGGGGGCCACCACCACCTCGCTGACGCCCTGCTCGCCCGCGAGCTTCCAAGCGAGCGCATGCTCGCGCCCGCCACTCCCGATGACGAGGATCCGCGACGGCACGTCGAGGGTCACTGCTGGTCTCCCGATCGCGCGCTCAGGGGGCGTGCCGCTCAGGCCGGCTGCTGGGGCCGACGGCGCAGCGGCCGCCAGGCCCGCTCGATGGTCTGCGTCCGCTCCGGGCCGACGCTCACGAAGACGATCGGCACGCCTGCGTGGTCCTCGAGCGCCTGCACGTAGCGGCGCGCGGCCTCGGGCAGGTCGGCCAGGCTGCGGACGTCGTGGATCGGCTGTTCCCAGCCCTCGAAGTCCTCGTAGATCGGCACGGCGCGCTCCAGCGCGGAGCCGGACGACGGCCAGGTCTCCACCCGCTTGCCGTCCAGCTCGTAGGCCACGCCGAGCTTGATGGTCTCGATGCCCGAGAGGATGTCCAGCTTGTTGAGGACGATGGCGCTCGTGGAGTTGACCGCGACCGCGTAGCGGAGCGGGACGGTGTCGAACCAGCCGACACGCCGGGCTCGCCCGGTGACGGTGCCGAACTCGTGGCCGCGCTGCGCGATGCCCTTGCCGATCTCGTCGAACAGCTCGGTCGGGAAGGGCCCGGAGCCGACGCGGGTCGAGTAGGCCTTCATCACGCCGATGACCTCGTCGACCTGGAGCGGCCCGATGCCGCCGCCGGTGCAGGCCCCACCCGCCACCGGGTTGGACGAGGTCACGAACGGGTAGGAGCCGTGGTCCAGGTCCAGCAGCGCGCCCTGGGCGCCCTCGAGCAGGACATGGTCGCCGCGGCGCAGGGCGTCCTGGACCAGCCACGTGGAGTCGTCCATGTGCGGCTCGATGCGAGCACCCCACTCGAGGCACTGGGCGACGAGGGCGTCCACATCGAAGGTGTCCGCGCCCATCGACGCGAGCAGGAGGTTCTTGTCCGGCAGGGCGCGGCCGATCCGCTCGCGCAGGACTGCCTCGTCGACGAGGTCCTCGATCCGGATGCCCAGGCGCCAGGCGCGGTCGCCGTACGTGGGGCCGATGCCGCGCCCTGTGGTGCCCACCTTGGCACCCGCGAGCCGGGTCTCGTTGGCCTTATCGAGGGCGACGTGGTACGGCATGATCACGTGCGCGCTGCGGCTGACGCGGATCTTGCTGGTGTCCACGCCCTTGCCCGCGAGCATGTCCATCTCGCGCAGCAGCGTGGCCGGGTTCACCACGACGCCGTTGCCGATGACCGACGTGATGTGCGGATACATGACGCCCGACGGGCACAGCTGCAGCTTGATCGTCTCGTTGCCCACGACGACGGTGTGGCCGGCGTTGTCGCCGCCCTGGTAGCGCACCACCATGGCGACCTGCTCGGCCAGGAAGTCGGTGGTCTTCCCCTTCCCCTCATCGCCCCACTGGAGGCCGGTGATCACGGTCGCAGGCATCAGGGCAGCCTCCCGGAAATGAAACGACCCCGGCGCATCGTGCCGGGGTGCTGGATACACGTCTCCCGCGTCTGCCCGCCGGTGACCTGGCGGACCGGGTGACCGAAGGTGCGAACCCGTCTCACGGGGCGGATCCCGCGCCTTCCTCGAGCAACGGTTGTCCCTCCATCGCGGGGCCGGTCGAGGGCCGGCTTCCGAGGAAGGGCGAGTATACGCGACGGGGGTCCCGTCCGACACGCTGGCGGGGGTTGCGGATCGGGGTCGAGGAGCAGGCCGACGGCGGCCGCCGCCAGGACTCCCCGCGTAAGCGCGCGGTGAGTGCGGCGTAAGGGCGCGTGCAGTGGCGGCGCCTACCGTGTGCATCCCGTCGCACCGCCCGCCGCAGCCGAAAGGAGACCCCCGGATGAACCGGGTCATGCTGACCGGTCGCCTCACCCGCGACCCCGAGCTCCGCACCACCGCCGGCGGCAAGGCGGTCGTCCAGTTCTCGATCGCGTCGCACGAGTTCGTCGGCGGCAAGGAGAAGTCGGAGTTCCACTCGATCGTCGCGTGGAACCGCCTCGCGGAGACGTGCGGCCGCTACCTGGGCAAGGGCCAGCAGGTGGCCGTCGAGGGGCGGATCCAGACGCGAACCTGGGACGACAGCGATGGCAAGCGCCACTGGCGCACCGAGATCATCGCCTCGTCCGTCGAGATGCTGGCCGGGCGCCGGCGCCGCGACTACAGCGGTGACCAGGCCGCCGACGCGCTGGAGGCACAGGCCCAGGTGGCGGGTATTCCGCCGGACGCGTCGGAGCCGGTGGCCGACGAGAGCGGCTTCGCCGTGCTGCCCGGCACGGACGAGGACGAGGAGGAGGACGAGTTGCTCGAGGAGGCCGTCGCGGCCTAGACGCCCTTCTCCCCGGCGGCGGCACGGCTCCCCCCTCCCGTGCCGTCGCCCGCCCATGCCTGCATCGGGGGCCCGCCCGACCTGCTACACCGGCACCTGGAACTCGAAGAAGCTGATCGCGAGGATCGCGAAGACCAGCATGAGCAGCGCGCCCTCGAGCCAGTTGGACTCGCCGTCGAGCGCAACGAGCGCGCTGATGCCGACCGCCGCGGCGACGGCCGCCACCTCGAGCGGATGGAACACGAGGTCCATCGGCTGGCCGACCACCAGGCCCAGCAGCACCAGCACCGGTGCCACGAAGAGCGCCACCTGGAGCGACGACCCGAATGACACCGCCATCGAGAACTCGATCTTGTTCTTGAACGCGAGCTGGACCGCGACCAGGTGCTCGGCGAGGTTGCCGATGGTGGGGATCAGGATCACGCCGACGAAGAGCTGGGAGAGGCCGAACTGCTCGATGAACGGCTCAATCGAGCTGACCAGGATCTCGGACAGGACCGCGAGCAGGGCCGCCGTGATGAGCAGCACGAGGATCGCGGTCCTGCCGGTCCAGGCGGGACCGGCGTGGCCCTCCGGCTCCCCGTGGCCGCCCAGCGTCCGTTCGGGGTTGGTGAACTGCCAGACCAGGGACAGCCCGTAGCCGGTCATCAGCACCAGTGCGACCAGCACGGACTCCTGGACCTTCATGCCCGTGGACGAGCCGCCTGAGAACGCGAAGATCGCCGGAATGAACAGGCCGACGGCGGCCAGCACCAGCAGGGCCGCGTTGGAGCCCGCGATCCGCGCACTGAACGTCTGCAGCCCGTTCTTGAGGCCACCCGCGAGCATCGCCGCGCCGAGGACCAGCAGCAGGTTGCCGATGATGGAGCCCGTGATCGACGCCTTGACCACGGTCAGGAGCCCAGCCTGGAGCGCGAAGAACGCGATGATCAGCTCGGCGATGTTGCCGAACGTGGCGTTGAGGATGCCGCCGACCTGCGGGCCGGTGAGCGCGCCGAGCCGCTCGGTGGAGAGGCCGACCACCCAGGCGAGGCCCAGGATCGCGACCGCGCTGACCACGAAGACGACAGCCCCCTCCACGTGGAGCCCGAAGTCCACGATCATGGCGACGATCGACAGCGTGAGGGTGACGAGGACGGCGATCCGGGCGGGCACGGACAGCGCACCGAGGATCGGGAGACGGGAGGCGCGGGCGGGGGCGGGTCTCATGGCGAGATCCTACGGCGGCCGGAGGGGCGGCGCCGGCAGATCACGGCGTCCGCCAGGAGATCGGACCGCACGGCCGTGGACGTCCGGCCGCACGGTGCGTCAGGCGGCCGGCTGTCCGTCCGCGGCCGGTGCGAGGCCCGCGGCCTGGGTAGCCTGGACGGCCTGCGGCGCCTCGATGAAGTGGCAGGCCGCGAGGTGCTCGGGACCTCCCAGCGCCTGGTGACGGACGAGTTCCGGCTGCGTCGTGGCGCAGATCTCCGGTCGGCCGAGCTGCATGCGCAGGGGGCACCGCGGATGGAAGCGACAGCCGGTCGGCGGGTTGAGCGGCGATGGCACATCGCCGGTGAGGACCACGCGGCGGCGACGGTCGCGCACATCCGGGATCGGGATCGAGGACATCAGGGCCTGGGTGTACGGATGCTGGGGATCGCGGAAGATCACCTCGCGACCGGCCAATTCGGCGATGCGGCCCAGGTACATCACCGCGACACGGTCACTGATGTGCTCGACGACGCCCATGTTGTGGGCGATGAAGACGTACGTGAGGCCAAGCTCTCCCTGGAGCGTCTTGAGCAGGTTGAGGACCTGCGCCTGGATCGACACGTCCAGGGCGGACACGGGCTCGTCGCACACGAGCAGCTCCGGCTCCAGCACCAGCGCCCGTGCGATCCCGATCCGTTGCCGCTGACCGCCCGAGAACTCGTGGGGATACCGGCGAGCGTGGTACGGGGCGAGGCCGACAAGGTCCATCATCCGGCGGACCTTGGCACGCCGCTCTTCGGGCGTGCCGAGATTGTGGATGCGGAGCCCCTCGCCGATGCTGTCGCCGATCGGCGTCCGCGGATCGAGCGAGGAGAACGGGTCCTGGAAGATGATCTGGATCCGGCGCCGGAACGGCTTGAGCGCGGTTCCCTTCAGCGCGGTGATGTCCGTGCCTTCGAAGTGGATCGTGCCCGACGTGGGCTCGATGAGGCGCAGGAGCAGGCGACCGATGGTGGTCTTGCCGCAGCCGGACTCGCCCACGAGACCGAGCGTCTCGCCCCGCATGATCTCGAAGCTCACGTCCGTCACGGCACGAACCTGGCCGACGGTGCGCTGGAGCGCGCCTCCTTTGACCGGGAAGTCCTTGCTCAGGGAACGCACGGCCACGAGCGGCGAGCCAGCCGGCGTCATTCGCTCGCCCCGGCGATGGTGGTGTCCACGGGCGGCACCCATCCCTCCGGCCGGTCGATGAGCCGACCGGCCGCGTCGTGATACAGCCAGCAGCGGACGTCGTGGCCCGGCGCGACCGCCAGCAACTCCGGGTGCGACTCGAACGCCCCGGGCTCGGGCTCGGCAGACCGCGAGGTGCAGCGGGGCGCAAACCGGCAGCCCTTCGGAAGGTCGATGAGGTTGGGCACGTTGCCCGGGATCACGGAGAGCTCCAACTGCGGCCGCCCGAGCACGGGGATGGATCCGATGAGCCCGCGCGTGTAGGGATGGCGCGGCTGGTCGAAGAGCGTCGCCACGTCGGTATGCTCGACGATCTCGCCCGCGTACATCACCGCGACACGGTCGCACGTCTCCGCCACCACGCCAAGGTCGTGCGTGATCAGGACGACCGCCGTGCCTGTCTCGTCGCGGAGATTCCGGATCAGGTCGAGGATCTGCGCCTGGATGGTGACGTCCAGCGCCGTCGTCGGCTCGTCGGCGATCAGCAGCTCGGGTTCGCACGCGAGCGCCATCGCGATCATCACCCGCTGGGCCATGCCCCCCGACATCTCGTGGGGGTAGTTCTTGAGGCGCCGCTCGGGATCCGGGATACCGACCATGCGCATGAGCTCGAGGGCTCGCGCCAGCGCCGGTCCCCTGCGCATGTTGCGGTGGATCTCGAGGACCTCCGCGATCTGGCGACCCACATCCCAGACGGGGTTCAGCGAGGACGTCGGCTGCTGGAAGATCATGCTGATGCGCTCGCCGCGGATCTTGCGCATCTCGTCCGACGAGAGCTTGAGCAGGTCCTGGCCGTCGAACAGGATCTCGCCGCCCTCGATCCTGCCGGGCTGGCCCACAAGCTGCAGCACGGACAGGGACGTGACGCTCTTGCCGCACCCGGACTCGCCGACGAGCCCCACGATCTCGCCACGATCCACGTGGAAGTCGATCCCGTCGACCGCCTTGACGACGCCGTCCCGCGTGTAGAACGACGTGCGCAAGCCCTTGATCTCGAGCAGCGGGCGGTCGCCGCGGTCGCGCCGGGAGCGTCGCTGCGCCAGTGGGGCCAGCTCCTCGACGGGCGGCTCGAGCGACGTGTCTGCCTCCGGATCCACGGGGGATCCGGCGCTGGCGGTACGCCTCACCGGTTCAGCCGCGGGTCCAGCGCATCGCGCAGGCCGTCGCCGAGGAGGTTGAAGGCAAGGACGGTGAGAATGATCGCGAACCCCGGGGCAAGGATCTCGTGCGGGGCGTTGAACAGCTGGTTGCGCTCCAGGCCGATCATGGATCCCCACTCGGGCCTGGAGAGGTCGCCCGTGACGCCGATGAATGCGAGCGCCGCGATCTCCAGCACGGCGCCGCCGATGCCGAGCGTGCCCTGGACGACGAGCGGGGTGATCGCATTGGGCATGATCCGCCGGGTGAGGATGCCCGCACCCGACTCGCCGAGCGCACGGGATGCCGTCACGAAGTCCGCCTCCTTGGTCGAGAGCACGGCCGCACGTGCGATCCGGGCATAGATCGGCACCGAGACGATCCCGATGGCGAACAGCGCGTTGACCATGCTGGCCCCGGCCGCGGTCACGATGGCGATCGCCAGCAGCAGCGACGGGAACGCCAGCACGATGTCCATCGATCGCATGAGGACGTTGTCCGGTCCGCCACCCACATAGCCAGCCAGCGCGCCGATGGTGGTGCCCACGACGATCGCGAAGCCGATGGCGGCGAAGCCGATCGCGAGCGAGGTGCGTGCCCCGAAGACAACGCGGCTGAACACGTCGCGGAAGTTGCCGTCGGTGCCGAACAGGTGCTGGGGCTGGCTCTCCGGGCATCCGAGCAGGTGGATGCACGGGGCGGCCCGCTTCGTCACGCCGGGCTCCTTGCCCAGCAGGCTGGCGTCCGGATCGTGCGTGGCGATGACGGGCGCGAACAGGGCCACGAAGACGAGCATGCCCAGGATGATCAGCCCGACCTTGGCCGACCGCTGCCGCCAGATCTGGCGCAGCGTGTCCCTCCACAGGCCGCCGGAGTATGCGACCGCCTCCTGGCCATCGGGCGGCGCGAGGGTCGTCGGGGGCACGGGTGCCAGGCCGCTCATTGCAGCCGGATCCTCGGATCGAGGAACCCGTACGAGATGTCGACGATAAGGTTGATCAGCACGTAGCCCACGGCGATGAGCAGGGTGAAGCCCTGGATGACGACGTAGTCACGGCCGGAGATCGCCTCGAACAGGGATCGCCCGACACCGGCCAAGTTGAACACAGTCTCAGTCAGGACGGCGCCTGACAGGAGCAGGCCCATCTGCAGGCCGATGATCGTGACCACCGGCAGAAGGGCGTTTCGCGCGCCGTGGCGGAGGACCACGGCTCGCTCGCCGACGCCTTTCGCCCGCGCCGTCCGGATGAAGTCCAGCCCCAGGACGTCAAGCAGGCTCGAGCGGGTGATCCGGGCGATGATCGCTAGCGGGATGGTGCCCAGCGCGATCGCCGGCAGGATGAGGTGCCGGAAGGCGTCGGCAGCCGCACCCCACTGGCCGGTGATCAGCCCGCTGAAGATGTAGAGCCCCGATACGAAATCCAGGACGGCGCGTGCCGGCCCGTCGAGGCTCTGGAGGCCCCAGACCTTGACAAGGGGCTCGACCGTGACGCCCGAGCTCAACCGGCCAGATGGCGGGAGCGCGAACGGCGTGTCCTTGAGGATGATCGCGAACAGGAACGCAAGGAGCAGGCCGAGCACGAAGACGGGGATCGAGACCCCGAGGTTGGCCAGCATCATCGTGCCGACGTCAACGGGCGAGTTACGCCGGTACGCCGACAGCAGCCCGAGTGGGATGCCGACGACGACCGCGAAGACCATCGCGAGCACCGCCAGCTCCACGGTCGTCGGCAGGCGCTCGATCAGCAGCGTCGTCACCGGCCGTGAGTGCTTGATGGAGACGCCAAGGTCACCGCTCACCAGCTGCCCGAGGTAGCCCACGAACTGGACGGGGATCGGCTGGTCGAGGCCGTACCGGACGATGAACTCGTCACAGACGATGTCGGTCGCCCGCTCGCCCAGGACGGCACGACACGGGTCGCCGGGGATGATCCGCGCAAGGGCGAACACGAGGAACACGATCCCGATCAGCACCGGGATCGTCACGATCAGGCGGCGAATGATGAACTTGATCATCGCTGGTCACGCCCTCGCGACAGGACCGCAGACGAACCCACTGCCCGTGAACCCTCTCGAGTGGGGCCGGCGACCGGTGTGTGCGCTCCAGGGTCGCATCACGGCGTCCTGCAGCGGCTCCACGCTCACGCTCGTGGACCGAGGCGCGAGCGTACCACGACGGTCGGCCCGGACGACGGTTGCGCTCGTCGCGGGATCACCAGTGCCCGCCACCCTAGGCGCCCGGGATCCCGGCCTCGCCTCGGACCTTCCGGCGGTAGGCTCGCCAGGTCACGGCCCACCGCGTGGGGTCCTCGAGCACGTCATGGTCGATCGTGTGGATCGTGCTCCGGTGGGGTGCGGTACGGACGGTCTCCGGCTCCTCCCGCGCCTCGCGCGCAATCGACCCGAGGATCGCCGCGTACTCGTCCAGGTCCTCCTTCGAGTACGACTCCGTCGGCTCGAGGGTGAATGGCTCCGGAACGATGAATGGGTGGTGACTCGTCCAGTAGTGGACGCCGTGGTCCGCGGCGCGCTGGCCCACGTGCTCGGTGGTGATGCCCGTCTCGTCGGTCAGCTGCTTCCAGCTGTAGCGGACCTGCTCGATCCTGCGCTTGCCCACGGCGTACGGCGCTGCCGCACCCTGGATCTCGAGGACCCGCTTGAGGAGGTAGTTGTTGTTGAGGACGGCGATCTCGGCGACCTCACGAAGGCCCTCGGCGCCCAGGCTCATGATCCACGCGTACGCGCGGAGGAGGTTCGGCGTCACGCCGTAGAACGGGCGCACCTTGCCGATGCTCTCCGGCCGGTCGTCGTCGAGCCGGAATGTCGTTCCGTCGTACTCGACCGTCGGCCGCGGCAGGAACGGGACAAGGCCCTCCGCCACGCCGCTGGCACCGGCACCCGGCCCGCCGCAGGCATGCGGCGTCGAGAAGGTCTTGTGCAGGTTGAAGTGACACGTGTCGAACCCAGCGTCCCGGGCGCGGGTGATGCCCAGGATGCCGTTCGCGTTTGCCTGGTCGTACGAGGCCAGGCCCCCCGCCTCGTGCACCACTCGCACCCAGTCGGCGATCTCGGGGTTGTAGATCCCGGTGTCCTCCGGGTTGGTGATGAGGAGCGCAGCCGTGCGGTCGCTGACTGCCTCCTTGAGCGCGTCGAGGCGGGGGTAGCCGTCAGGATCCGGATGGAGCGTGATGACCTTGTAGCCGGCGGTCTTCGCGCAGGCCGCGTTCGAGGGATGCGAGAAGATCGTGGTGATCACTTCGTCGCGCCGGTCGCCGTCTCCACGGGCCGCGTGGTAGGCGCGGATCATCGAGATGTTGGCGTAGATCGCGGCCGATCCCGCGGCGGGCTGCAACGTGAACCGGTCCATGCCGCTGATCTCGCGCAGCAGCTGCTCCAGCCTCCAGATCACCTCGAGGACACCCTGCACGGTGGACGGGTCCTGGAGCGGGTGGAGATCCGCCAGCTTCGGCGATCGCACCAGCTGGTCGTTGACCTTGGGGCTGTACTTGACGGTGCAGGTGCCCTGCCCGACGTCGATGTTCAGGTCGGCCCCGAGGTTCTCCTGTGACAGGCGGTCGAAATGACGCACCACGTGGACTTGGGCGAGCTCGGGGAGTGCCGGTGGCACGACCCGGCGGACACCGGCCGGCAGCGCCGCGGCAGGGTCGCCCACGGCATCGCTGATCCCCTGCTCAACGGGCGGCATGAGGATCCCCCGGGCGCCGGGCTGGCTGAGCTCGAAGATGATCGGCTCGTCCCAGCGGGCCTGGTGGAAGCGCCGGAGGGCCGGCTTGGGCTCGATCGGCCAGCTCATCGGAGGACCTCGGTCAGCTCGCTGGCAAGACGGTCGATGTCGTCCTGCGTGTGGATCTCGGTGACGCAGTAGAGGGCCGCTTCCCCGAGCTCGGGGAAGTCGCGGGCGAGATCCCAGCCGCCGAAGATGCCCCGGTCGAGCAGTGCGGCGTTGACGTCGGCAGTGGCCCGGCCCGAGGGACCGAAGTCCACAACGAACTCTCGGAAGTGATGGCTCGCCCGGTGACGGACCTCGACGCCCGGGATCGCGGCGACGCGGTCCATCGCGTAGCGGGTCCGCGCCATGATCCCCTCGCCCAGCTCGACCATCCCCTGCGGGCCAAGCAGCGACAGGTAGACGCCCGCGGTGATGCCCCACAGGGCGGCTGCGGTGCCGACCCACTCCTTGCCCTCCTCCCGGAGGGCGAAGCTCGTGCGCTCGTAGGCGACGTCACCGAAGCCGTACTCACCCTCGACCGAGGTCGGTGCGAGCCCGAACAGCCGCGACGGCAGCTCCATGACGAGCTTCGGATCGTCGCGCACGCCGATGTAGCCGGCCTGCCCGCCACCGTACTGGAGGTGCATCCCGAGCGATTGGATGTCGCCGCAGGCGATGTCCGCACCGTAGGCCAGCGGCGGCTCCAGCACGCCCAGGCTGATCGGGTCCGCGCCGACGACGAGCAGCGCGCCCGCCTCGTGGGCGATCCGGGCGATCTCGGCCCCCACCGTCGAGATGACCCCGAGGAAGCTGGGGTTCTCGAGGTAGACGCCGGCCGTCCGATTGTCAACGAGAGCGGCGAGCGCCGCCAGGTCCACCTCGCCGGTCTGCTCGTCGACCGGCGCCAACACAAACTCGTAGCCGCGCAGGTAGTCCCGGATTCTCGACAGCTTGTCGCGGCCCAGGGTGCGGGTGACGACGAGCCTCCGGCGCCCGGTGACCCGGGTGGTCATCGCCAGCGCCGTGGACGCCGCCTGGAACCCGTCGTACGTGGGCACGTTGACGACGTCCATGGTGAGCAGCTCACCCATCATCGACTCGTACTCGAACAGGGCCTGGAAGCGGCCGTGGTCCTCGTAGGGGTCGCCGGCGTACGCGGTCAGGAACTCGGCCCGCCCGTTGATCTCGTCACAGACCGCGGGGACGTGGTGCTGGAAGGCGCCGGCGCCGAGGAAGCTCAGGACCTCGCGCGTGGAGCGGTTCCGGGCAAGCATGCCCTCGACGTGGCGCACCAGCGCCGCCTCCGACGTCAGCGGCGGCGGCAGGTCGAGCGGCCGGTGCATCCGCAGCTCGGACGGGATGGACGCGTACAGCTCCTCGATGTCGGCGGCGGCGATCTCCGCCAGCATCTCCGCCTTGACCCTCGGGATCGAGTTGGGGATGTACGGATGCACGCGGGCCCCACTCGAGCCAGGCAACATGACGGTCCCTTTCTGAAGGTCGGTTGTCAGGTCCGGCCCCGGGGACGAGGGCCACGACACGAGCGCAGGCTGCCAGGCGCACAGGACGCACGCGCGTCCAGAGCACGCACTCACCGTCGAGCTTCTCGCATAATACCGTTCGGCCCCTGCCCTGCATGACCATCCGCAACGTGTCTCGGGCCGTGCGCCGCATCCCGCTGCTGCACACCGCCGAGAGGACTGTACGCGATGACGGAGCCCGTCCCCACCCATGCTCAGGCCGTCGTGGTCGGCGGCGGCATCCTCGGCACGTCGGTCGCGTACCACCTCACCCGGCGCGGCTGGCGGGATGTCGTCCTGGTCGAGCGTGCACAGCTGACGGCCGGGACGACCTGGCACGCGGCCGGCCTGATGATGCAGGTGCAGTCCTCGCGGACCGCGACCCAGTTCGGGACGTACAACGACGAGCTGATCCCGGAGGTCGAGGCGCTGACCGGGATGCAGACCGGCTACCGCCGCACGGGCTCGATCCTCATGGGCAGCACCGACGCACGCTGGGAGGAGATCCGCCGATCGATCTCGCTGGCCCACGCCTTCGGCGTCGAGGCGCACCGGATCGACGCGGCGGAGGCAAGGCGCACCTGGCCGCTGCTCGATACCGCGGGGATGACAGGTGCCGCGTTCTTCCCCGCCGACGCGGTGGCCGATCCGACGGACCTGACGCTCGCGATGGCGGCCGCCGCCCGCCTCGGGGGGGCACGGATCCTCCAGCACACCGCCGTCACGGAGGTCGTCACGGCCGCCGGCCGCGTCCGCGGGATCCGCACCTCCCGAGGTGACATCGCCACGGACACCGTCGTGGACTGCACGGGCATGTGGGCACGCGAGTTCGGGCGGCGGTCGGGCGTCTCGATCCCGCTGCACGCGGCCGAGCACTTCTACCTCGTCACGGAGGAGATCGGAGCGCTGACCCCGAACCTGCCGGTCCTGCGCCTCCCCGACGAGCGGACGTACGTGAAGGAGGACGCCGGCAAGCTGCTGGTCGGGTTCCTGGAGGTTGAGGCGAAACCGTGGGCGACCATGGGAATCCCGGACGGCACCGAATTCGTCCGGCTGCCCGAGGACTGGGATCACGTGGCCCCGGAGCTCGAGCTCGCTGCGCGCCGGCTGCCCATCCTCAACGACGTGGGCATCATGCTGCACTTCAATGGTCCCGAGAGCTTCACGCCGGACGACCGGGCGATCCTCGGGCCCGCGCCCGAGCTGGCCGGGTACTGGGTGGCCGCCGGGTTCAACTCCCACGGCCTCCGCAGCGGCGGCGGCGCCGGGCGGGCGATCGCCGACTGGATCGTCGACGGCGACCCCGGGCAGGACCTCTGGGAGATGGACATCCGGCGCTTCGCACCGTTCCAGGGGAACCGGCGCTACCTGCGCGACCGCGTCGTCGAGTCGGTCGGCCTCCTGTACGCCCCGCACTGGCCGTTCCGCCAGGTGGAGACCGCGCGAGGCGTCCGGAGGACGCCGTACTACGACCGGCTCGCGGCACGCGGCGCCTGCTTCGGCGAGCTCATGGGCTGGGAGCGCGCCAACTGGTACGCGCCGCCCGGCGTCACGCCGGCGTACGAGTACTCGCACGGGCGCCAGAACTGGTTCCCCTACTCGGCCGAGGAGCACCGTGCCGCTCGCGAGGGCGTGGCCGTCTTCGACGAGTCGACCTTCGGCAAGATCCTCGTGTCGGGCGCCGATGCGTGCACCGTCCTCAACCGCATCTGCACCGCGGACGTGGACACCGCCGTCGGGCGCATGGTCTACACCCAGTGGCTCAACGATCGAGGTGGCATCGTCGCCGACGTCACCGTCACGCGACTGGAGGAGACGGCGTTCCTGGTCGCAACCGGCGGTCCCGTTCTCTACCACGACCTGCACTGGCTGCGCAGCCACATCCCCGCCGACGCGCGCGCGGTCGCCGTCGACGTCTCGAACGCATGGGCGGTGCTGGGCGTGATGGGTCCCCGGTCCCGCGAACTGCTGGCCACCGTGACCGACAGCGACCTCTCCAGCGACGGGTTCCCGTTCGCGACCTCGCGCGAGATCGACCTCGGGCACGCGTTCGTGCGCGCCTCGCGGATGACCTACGTGGGCGAGCTCGGGTGGGAGCTCTGGATCCCGGGTGACGTGGCGTTGCACGTCTACGACGCGATCGTCGCCGCCGGCGAGCCCTTCGGCCTGCGGCACGCCGGGTTCCACGCAATGGATTCCCTGCGGATCGAGAAGGCCTACCGCAGCTGGGGGCACGACATCGGCGAGACCGACACCTCGCTCGAGGCCGGGCTCGGCTTCACCCACGCGTTCGACAAGCCAGGCGGGTTCATCGGGCGCGAGGCGGTGCTCCGGCAGCGGGAGGCCGGCCTGCGGCGCCGTCTCGTCGCGTTCGCGCTCGCGGATCCGGACCGGCTGCTCGTCCACAACGAGCCGATCTGGCGCGACGGCGCCCTCTGCGGCTGGATCACGTCCGCCGCGTATGGTCACACGGTGGGCAGGTCGATCGGACTGGGCTTCGTCGCCCGTCCGGACGGGGGGACGGTCACCGCCGACTGGGTCGAGTCCGGCCACTACGAGCTTGAGATCGCCGACGAGCGTGTCCCCGCCACGGCGTCCCTGCGGGCGTTCCACGACCCGGGCAACGCCCGCATCCGGGCCTAGTGTCCCGCCCCACTGCCAAGGCCGTCCGCAAACCGCGAGCGAACAGCAAATCGGGACACTAGCCCGCGCCGCCCGCAACGAGAAGGAGCGCCGCTTGCGCGGCGCTCCTTCGTGCGTTGCCGAGAACGCGGCTGCTACTCGGCGGGCGGCGGGTTGAGGAACCCTCCGAAGTTGCCGGGGATGTAGGAGAACAGCCCGTCGCGACCGACGTGCAGCGGGTTCTCGGTGTCCCAGTAGGCCCCGAAGCTGGCCACGACGTCGTTGGCGTCGAAGGTGGCGCCGTCGTGGAACGTGACGCCGTCTCGCAGGGTGCAGGTCCAGACCGTCAGCTCGGCGTTGGGCTTGCACTCGGTCGCGAGGGCCGGGATCGGCTTGGTGCCGCCCAGCTCGTATGCGTACAGGGACTCGGAGATCTGCTCGCAGGCCCGGAGGGCCTCGCCGTCGGACTCGTCGGGGCAGAACAGGCTGAGCGGCTCCAGGTTCTGGTCCCAGACCAGGGTGTCGCGGTCGCCCGCCTTCATCTTGGCGAACTGCTCGTTGCCGAGCGGGCTCGAGTGGGCCCCTTCGACGTCCGCCTTCCATGCCGTTCCGGAGCCGCCATGGATCATGACGACGGCCGGGACATGCTCCTTGATGAGGTTGTTGGCCTCGGCATAGGCGGCAGCGCGGTCAGCGTCTGCGGCCGATGACCCGCCCTTGGCCAGGGCGGCGGCGATGTCGTCGAACGGCTTGCCGAAGATCTTGCCGGAGCCTGCGCCGAAGTGGTAGTCGAGGAAGTTCGTGGGATCGGGGAAGTCGGCACCCCAGCCCAGCAGCACCAGGCCGTCGAGCGTGCCCTCCTGCTGCGCGGCGAATAGCGCACCGGACTCCATGACGTCGATCGTGGCGTCAACGCCGATGTTCGCCTTGAGCTGCTGCGCGATCTCGGTGGCGATGACCGGCGGCTCGGGCAGGTAGCCGCGCACCGCCGTCCGGAAGGTGATCTTGGTCTTGAAGCCATCCGGATAACCGGCCTCGGTCATCAGGCGCTTGGCCTCGGTGGGATTGAAGTCCCACGTCGGATCGCCCTCGCACGCGAACGGGATCGCGCACGGGGTGAAGTGGGTCGCGACCTCGGAGCCGGGCGGGTAGAAGTTGTCCACGATCTGCTGGCGGTCGATGGCCATGGCGATCGCTTGCCGGACCTTGGGGTCGTCCCAGGGCTTCATGGTCACGTTCATGCCGAGGTAGAGGATGTTGAGCCCCGACCGCTCCTTGAAGGCGAGCGTCGAGTCACCCTTGATCGTCTCGATGTCGGTCACGCCCGGGTTGTCGATGCCGTCCACGTTGCCCGACTGGAGCTCGAGCAGCCGCTGCGCGGCCTCCTCGGCCCAGCGGAACTCGACGAACTGGGACAGGGCCTTGTCGCCCCAATAGGCGTCGTTGCGCTCGAGGACGACGCGGTTCCCCTTGCTCCACTCCTTGAGCTTGTAGGGACCGGTGCCGTTGGGCTGGTCAAGGATGGACTTGTCCTGCGCATGCGCTGCGAGGTAGTCAGCATCGTTGATGCCGAAGGCCGCGAAGGCGACCTTCGCGAGGAAGGCGACGTCCGGGTTGCACATCTGGAACTCGACGGTCTTGGCGTCGAGTGCCGAGATCTTCTTGAAGTTGCCCGTATAGGGGGCGACGCCGCACGGGGCCTCGCCCGTCTCGGGGTACGAGGTGGCCGTGAAATCGGCCGGGGCCTCGCTCGTCGGTGCGGCCGTGGCAGGGGCTGACGTCGCAGGGGCCTGCGTCGAGGTCGACGAGCCACATGCCGCGACGAGCAGCACCGTCGCGGCCAGAACCGCGAGCGGTGCCCTCCTCGGTGATCCGCGCATTCTCTCCTCCTCCTGACTCGGGTGCTCCGGGCGTCGGCACCGAAGGACCGCACGCCGGGTTCGCCGGAAGCCTAGCACCGCGAATCGGCCACCGCGCGCCGCATCGGTCACGGAGCTTGTGCGCTGGGCCATTCACCCGGCACGCTCCACGTGGGTCTGCCTCGCGACGCGCCCCTCAGCGGTCCGGCCCGGCGCGCTGCGCACCGTCCTGTTGCCCGGGTGCGTCGTACAGGGCGCGACGCCGGATACCCGTCTCGGCCGCCACGCGGCGTACCGCCTCGCCGCGGGCCATGCCGGCGGCTGCCAGCCGGTCCACTTCGGCGCGGGCGGCCACAAGCGCGTCACCCTCCGACTCGGCCGCCGCCTCGACGGCCAAAGCGCCCCTGCCCCAGCCCACGACGAGCACGAACTCGCCGCGCGCGGGGATCGTGCCGTCCTCCGCGGCGGTCGCCAGCTCCGCGAGCGGACCCCGGGTCACCGTCTCGTGGAGCTTGGTCAGCTCGCGGCACACCGCGCCCGGCCGATCCGCCCCGCAGACACCGGCCAGCTCGCGCAACGTCGCGGCCACCCGGTTCGGCCCCTCGAAGAGCACGCAGCCCCGCTCGTCCGCGGCGATCGCGGCCAGCCGCTCCCTGCGGTCCCGGCCGGAGCGGGGCAGGAACCCCTCGAACGTCCAGCGGGGACCGGCCAGCCCGGCGGACACCACGGCCGCCAGAACGGACGAGGCGCCCGGGATGGCGACCACCTCGCCCCCCATCGCCGCCCAGGCCGCCACCAGCCCGTCGCCCGGGTCGGAGACGGCGGGTGTCCCGGCATCGGTCACCAGCGCCAGGTCCTTCCCGGATGCCAGGTGCTCCACCAGCTCCCGCTCCTTCGCGGGCGAGCTCTGCGCGTGGTAGGCCGTGGTCCGGACCGTGATCTCGTACCGGTCGAGCAGCTTGTGCGTGACCCGCGTGTCCTCGGCAGCGATCAACGGCACGGCGCGCAGCACCTCGAGCGCGCGCAGGGTGATGTCGCCGAGGTTCCCGATCGGCGTCGCGACGACGTACAGCGTCCCGCCCGCCGCTTTCGGTCCGCCCACGCTAGGGCCGCGCCGCCGACCCCGGCCGACGCCTCGGGTAGAGGTAGTCAACGCCCGCCGTCCGCGGGCCGAGCTTGGCGATCGGCGGCACCTGGCGCTTGAACTCGGCGCCCGCGACCATCCGGTCCACCCGTGCTACCAGCGCCTCGTCGAAGCCCATCGCCACCATCTCCTCGGCGGAGCGGCGCTTGTCGATCCGCCAGAACAGGAGGCGGTCCAGGACGGGGTATGAGAACCCGGCCTCGGTCTCGTCGGTCTGGCCGGGCCACAGGTCGGCCGAGGGCGCCTTGCGGATGATCGCCTCAGGCACCCCGATCGCGGCAGACAGCTGGCGCACCTGGCTCTTGTACAGGTCACCGATGGGGTTGAACGCGCACGCGGAGTCCCCGAAGAGCGTCGTGTACCCGATCAGCGATTCGGTCTTGTTGCCGGTGCCCACCACAAGGCCCCGCCACGTCACCGACCGGTCGTAGAGCACGGACATCCGCATCCGGGCCATGAAGTTGCCGCGCCGCAGCGGGGCCGCCTCGAGCGCCTCGGGTCCGCCTTCAGCGGCGATGCCATCCCGCCCGAAGTAGCCGTCCACCATGCCGGTGATCGCCACCAGCTCGCCCGCGCAGCCGAGGTCTGCGATGACCGCCTCGGCGTCCCCCTGCGAGGCCGGCGACGACGTGCGGTACGGCATCATCACGCACAGGAGCCTGTCCGCCCCGATCGCCTCGGCGACGAGGTAGGCGACGAGCGCCGAATCGATCCCGCCCGACAGCCCCAGGACGGCCTTCCCGAACCCGGCCTGCGCCAGCTGGCCGCGGATGAATGCCGCGATCGCCGTGCGCGCGACGCCGGTGTCGATGGACAGCTCGTCGGGAAGCTCGAACAGGGGCTCGCTCCCCCGCGGCGACTCGCTCCCCAGCGGCGGCTCGGTCACGAGGTGGCGCCTCCCCCGAACGGGCCCTCGTCGGCCGTGGTGTCGAGCGCCAGGCCCGCCCGCTCGGCGACCAGGCGCCGCCACTCGCGAGCGACCAGCTCCGGGCGCTCGTCCCGCAGCAGGGGCAGCCCGATCCGCTCACGCCGCACGTCGCCCAGCTCCACGTCGGTGAAGAACAGGCCCTCCTCGAACATCGGCGCGGAGAAGATCGCCGCCCCCGTCGGCCCGATCACCTCAGACCCGCCCCAGAACGAGAGTGACTCGTCCACGCCCACGCGGTTGCAGAACACCACGAACGACGTGGTCAGCTGGGCGTAGGTCCGCATCAGCGTCCGCCACGACCCCGCCGTTCCGAGGCCCACCTCCGACGTGCGCGCGAGATCGCGCCCGGGCGACGACGACACGTTGATCAGCACCTGCGCCCCATCGAGCGCAAGCAGCTGGGGCGTGGACATGTGCCAGAAGTCCTCGCACACGGCGAGGCCCACCCCCACGCCCAGGCGCGAGGGCGTCGCGCGAACCATGTCGCCTGCCGCGAAGAACCGGCGCTCGTCGAAGAGGCCGTACGTGGGCAGGTGGACCTTGCGGTGGACGTGCCGGACCTCGCCGTCCTCGATCAGCGCCGCCGCGATGAACAGGCGGTGGTCCGCCGACTCCTCCACGAACGACACCACGGCCGACAGGCCACCGGTCGCGGCGGCGAACCGGGCAAGGCGAGGATCGTCGAGCCGCATCGCGACCTCGGACGCCAGGTCCTGGAGCTGGTACCCGGTCAGCCCGAGCTCCGGGAAGACGACCAGTCCGGCACCGCCGTCACGGGCTGCGTCGAGCAGCTCGAGATGACGCGCGAGGTTGGCATCGAGGTCCCCGAGGCGAGGCGCGACCTGGGCCAGCGCGATCCTGAGCGGCTGCACGCCGGGCCGCCTAGTCCTGGTGCTTGTAGGGCGCCTGAGGATGCTGCTCCGGCGTGACCGGCATGCCCAGGATGTCTCCGGGGCTCGGGATCAGGTCCACGTCCACCGGCGGCTCCTCGAAGATCAGGGGATCGGCGCCCTCGGAGGCCTTCCCGACCGGGTCGATCGCGGCCGCCATGCTGCCTCCTCCTCCAGCCGAGTGGTGACGATCGCGATCGTCAGGCGGCCGGGCCCGGCACCTTCGGTCCGCCGTTGGGCTGCATCATACCCACCTGCAGAACTCCTGCCGCCCTTGTTCCCAGGTACCGGGTCGCCACGATCCAGGTTCATCCCATGCGCAGGCAGGGCGCTCCGCCGCCGCGGCCGGGATCGCGGCCGGGAACGCGGCCGATGCCGACGTCCCCGTCGGCGGTGGCCCGGTGCTAGGCTCGCCTCACCATGACCTTCCCGCGCCGGCGCATGCCGGCCCTTGCGCTGGCCGCCCTCGTGGCGGGCGCATGCGGCTCGACCCCGGCCCCCTCCGCGACACCACCACCCGCTGCCGGACGGACCCCCGCACCGATGCCCGCGGCCGCGGCCGAGCGGCCCTTCAGGACGGTCACGTGGCCGGCCGGCGGATCCTGGTGCGACGTGGCCGACGCGGCGGCGTCGGGCGTGCGCATCGGGCGCATCGAGGCGCTGGACGCCCGCACGGTCCGGTTCACGTTGTGCGCTCCGGATGCGGCCTTCGCGGCACGCCTCGCGGACCCCGTGGCAGGCGTGATCGATGCGGCGGCCGTGGATGCGATTGCCGCCGACCCATCCCTCGGGCGGTTCGCCGCCGGCGCGGGCCGCTACCGCGTCGAGGCGTGGTACCCGGGCGCGAACGTGCGGCTCACGCGGGTGGCGGCGGAGCCCGGCGCCAAGGGCGACGACAAGGTGCCCACGATCGTGCTCCGCTGGAGTGCACGCGGATCCGAACGCGTGGATGCCATCGGCGAAGGGGCCGTGGACGCCGTGGACGGCGTCGGCGCAGCGGAGCTCGAGGCGGTCGCGACCCTGCCCGAGCTCATCACCCTGGACAGGGCCGGCATGGCCACGGCCTACCTGGGCTTCGGCTACGGGGCCGACTTCGCGCCGGTCGCGGTGCGCAGGGCCTTTGGCGAGGGCCTCGACCGTGCGGCACTCACCACCGCAGCGTTCGCTCCCGGCGCCACGGTGGCGAGCCACCTCGCGCCCTGCGTCGTGCCCTTCGGGTGCACCGGCCAGGACTGGTACGAGGCGAACGCCCCGGCCGCCGTCGCCGCCCTCAGCGCAGCCAAGTTCGACAGCAAGGCGACCTACCCGCTGGTCATCCCCTCCGAACCGGTCCCAGGGCTGCCAGACCCGGCCGCGCTCGGCGAAGCGGTCAAGGCGCAGGCGGCGGAGCGCCTCGGCGTGACGCTCGAGGTGACCCCGATGGCGCCGGCGGAGATCGCCGATGCCCTTGCCGGGCGGCGCCTTCGCGGCCTCTACCTCGCGGGGATCGACTCCCGCCTCGCTGATGCGTCAGGCTTCCTCGATCCACTCTTCGGGCGAGGAGCCCAGGGCGTTGCGGTGGATCGCGCAGGCGATGCCCGTGCAGCGCTCATCAAGGCCTCGGAGACCACGGACGTGGATGACCGGGCCGACGCCTTCCGTGTCGCGAACATGGCCATCCGCGACGGCGTGCCGCTGGTCCCGATCGCGCACCCGGGCGCCGTCATGGCCGTCCTCGACGACGTTGCGGGCGCGGTCACCTCCCCGCTGTGGGTTGAGCCGCTCGGGCGGTTCGTCCCGGGCGATCGCAGCCAGCTCGTCCTCATGCAGGCCGGCGAGCCGGCGAGCGCGTGGTGCGCCGTCGCCTCCGCCCCCGACGACCGCCGCCTCTGCGCCCTCGTCACCCCGGGGCTCCTGGGCTTCCGCCCGGACTCGCTTGACACGGCGCCCGGGATCGCGACCCGGTGCTCCCCGGACGAGACCGCGACCGTCTGGACGTGCCGGCTGCGCGCCGACGCACGGTTCACCAGCGGAGCGCGTGTGGACGCCGGCGACGTGCTCGCGTCGTTCGCCGCCCAGGCGGATCCTGCGAGCGACCTGCGGGCCGCGCTGCCCCCCGCGACGTTCGGGGCGTGGGACGAGCTGTTCGGGGCACCTGCAGGTCCTGAGCCACTCCCCTCCCCATCCGTAACGCCTGGGCCGTCGGCGACCTCGGACGGCGCCGCGACCGCGAAGCCGTAGCGCAGCAGCTTCCATGGCGCCGCGACCCGCGGCAAGCCCGCCGCGCAGCGCGGTCCGGCAGCTACTTGACCAGGATCTTCTGCATCAGCAGCGCCTGCTCGAGCAACGGCGCGATCTCGGCCCTGGCGTTCTCGTACGCCCCGATCCCGATGGCCAGCTGCACGCTGCCCTCCTCCATCCCCTTTACGTCACCGGCTTTGAGGGAGTCGCGCAGCTTCACCGCTCCGGCGAGCATGTCGGGGAGCGCGGCCTCGTAGGCGGCGGCGGCCTTCGCGGTGGCGGGGTAGTCGGCGAGCCGTGGCACCTGCGTCTGGAGCTTCTCGACCAGCGTCGCAAGCCCGTCGGCGGCACCCCACATCGCCTCGAGGTCCTCGTAGGCCGCGGCGGCGCCGAGGTCGGCTCCGGCGGTCTTGATCTCGAGGTCGGCCTTGCCCATGATGATGACGGCCTCTACAACGCCGCCGGGCCAGCGCGTCGGACTGGGCATCGGAGCGTCCGAAGTTTCCGGCGCACCCGAGGGTGCGACCGCGGGCGGCCCGACGGACTCCGTCGCGCCCGGGGCGCCCGTCGAGGGCGTCGAGGCGCCGCAGCCGGCAATGACCAGCAGGGCCAGCGCGACCGCCACGGCGGCCGGTGACGGCCGACGCCGCGCCGAGCGCGGCATGCCCGTCACCCTGCCTCGGCCACCGCCGGGGCCAACTCCGGGGCCACCGCGGGCGCCTCCTCGACAGCCTTGTCGACCGTCGCCTGGGAGATGTCCTCCGCCCAGTGGCAGGCGACCCGGTGCGTTCCCTCGCCGAACTGCCGGAGCACAGGCTCCTCGGTGGTGCAGTTCTCGGGGTTGCCCAGGCGCTCGCGCAGCCAGCAGCGGGTGTGGAACCGGCAGCCCGACGGCGGCGCCGCCGGTGAGGGCACATCGCCCGTGAGGACGAGGCGCTTCCGGCGCCGGCGCGGGTCGGCTTCGGGGATGGCGGACAGCAGCGCGACCGTGTACGGATGGCGCGGGTCGCGGTAGAGGTCCTCGACGGTGCCGATCTCCACGATCTTGCCGAGGTACATCACGCCGACCCGGTCCGAGAAGTACTGCACCACCGACAGGTTGTGGCTGATGAACAGGTAGGTGAGCTTGAGATCGTTCTTGAGGTCCAGGAGCAGGTTGAGGACCTGGCTCTGGATCGACACGTCCAGGGCCGACACCGGCTCGTCGGCGACGATGAAGTCCGGCCCGAGGGCAAGCGCGCGGGCGACGCCGATGCGCTGGCGCTGGCCGCCCGAGAACTCGTGCGGGTACCGGCGGGTGTACTCGCGGCGCAGGCCGACGAGCTCCAGCGCGTCCTCGACACGCGTGTCGCGGGCCTTGCGGTCCGCCATGCCCTGCGCCAGCAGACCCTCACCGATGATGTCCGAGATGGGCATCCGGGGGTTCAGCGAGCCGAAGGGGTCCTGGAAGATGATCTGCATCCGCCGGCGCAGGGGGCGCATGTCGTCCGGGTCCACGTCAGCCAACTCGTAGCCGTCGAAGACGACGCGTCCATCCGTGGACGGGGTGAGCTGGATCACCGTGCGCCCGAGCGTGGTCTTGCCGCAACCCGACTCGCCCACGAGGCTGAAGGTCTCGCCGGGCATGATCTCGAAGTCCACGCCGTCCACGGCGTACACGGTGCCGATCTGGCGGCGCATGACGCCGCCGTAGATCGGGAAGTGCTTCTTGAGGCCCTGCACCGTCAGGAGCGGTCTGACCGCCGCGACCGCCGCCAGGGGGGTACCCGCGTCCATTCCCCGCACCACAGCCGCGGCCAACGCCGCCGGCGAGTCGTCCGGCACCACGGTGAGCGGCGCAGTGATCGGGCGGGCTCCGGACTCCTCGGCCTTGAGGGGTCGCTCCCTGGTCCCGTCGAACCAGGCGGCGCCACGCACGAAGTTGTAGGCCGACGCGGAGGCGACCACCAGCGGGAAGACCAGCACGAGCTGCATGAAGAAGATCGCGTTGGGATCTGTCTGCCAGCTGGGCAGCATCACGATCAGGTAGCCGGTGGCGAAGGCGACGGCCAGGCCCAGGAGCAGCGCCAGCGCCAGCGACCACTTGGTCCGCGTGCGGGTCGCCCGGACGGCCCCCCAGCACACCACGGCGACCGGAATCGCGACGACGGCCATGGTGGGCGCGGCGGCAGCCGCGCCCTTGGCGCCGACGAGGCCGAACAGCAGGAGCGAGACCAGCCCGACGATCCCGTAGCCGCCGACGGAGAGGAGCAGCGCCCGGCCATTGCGGATTCGCGTGGGCGGCCTCCGCCGGAGCCGCCGGCGGACGTCGGGCTCAGCGAGCACTGCGGGTGCGTTGGTCGTCATGCGTCACCAAGCCTGTCGGGGGCGCCGGTGAGACGGCGACCCATCCGCATGTTGTCGTCGTGCTGGCGGATGGCAGCATCGAGCCGGGCGGCCTCCCCGGCCAGGTGCAGATGGCAGCGTCCCACCTGGCCGTCGTCGCCTGCCGGGTAGAGCTCTGGCGGGACGCTCCGGCACAACTCCCACGAGTATGGGCAGCGGGGCTCGAACCGGCAGTTCGGAGGCAGGTTGAACGGCGACGGGACGACGCCCTTGATCGCCGAGAGCCTGCCGCCGCGCTTCTCCACGGTCGGGATCGACTCGATCAGGCCCATCGTGTAGGGCATCCGGGGCTCCAGGAGCACCTGGTGCACGGTCCCCTGCTCCACGATCTGGCCCGCGTACATCACGATCACGTGCTCGACCATCTCGGCGATGACTCCCAGGTCATGGGTGATCAGGAGCAGGGCCGCACCCGTGCGCTCCTGGATCGCCTTGAGCAGCTCCATGATCTGCGCCTGGACCGTCACATCGAGGGCGGTCGTGGGCTCGTCCGCGATGATCAGCTTCGGGTCGCACGAGAGCGCCATCCCGATCATCACACGCTGGCGCATGCCGCCTGAGAGCTCGTGCGGGTACTGCTTCGCGCGCCGCTCAGGGCTGTTGAGGCCCACGAGGCGGAGCATCTCGACGGCGCGGTCCTTGGCCTCCTTCTTGGAGACCTTCATGTGCAGCTCGACCTGCTCCGCGATCTGGTCGCCGACCGAGAACACCGGATTCAGGCTCGTGAGCGGCTCCTGGAAGATCATCGCCATGTCGTTGCCGCGGAGCCGCCGCATCTCCT
Source organism: uncultured Chloroflexia bacterium (assembly GCA_963748625.1). Taxonomy (GTDB): domain Bacteria; phylum Chloroflexota; class Limnocylindria; order Limnocylindrales; family CSP1-4; genus CAIXZV01. Next base: position 180,642 of record CAVVJT010000010.1, read on the forward strand.
CGTTGGGGATGTGCAGGATCTCGCGGCCGTCGAACCAGATCTCGCTCTGCTCGCCGATCGAGGCCGGCGGGATGTCGAGCAGGCGCATGATCGTGAGCGCGGTGACCGACTTGCCCGATCCCGACTCGCCGACGATGCCGAGCGTCTTGCCGCGGGCCAGCGAGAAGCTGATGTCATCGACGGCCGGCACGGTGCCGTCCATCACCTTGAAGTAGGTCTTCAGGCGTCGGATGTCGAGCAGGACGTCATCAGGGGGCGGTGTTCCCGCCCCCGGCAGCACGGTGGTCGTTGTCTCCGTCATGCGCGCGACCTCGGGTCGAAGGCATCGCGGAGGCCATCGCCCACGAAGTTGACCGCGAGCACGGTGATGATGATCGCCACGCCCGGGAAGAACGGCCACCACCAGTTGCCCAGGGCGAGGAACTGCAGGCCGCCCGACAGGATGTTGCCCCACGACGGTGACGTGGGGTCCACGCCGAACCCGAGGAAGCTCACGAACGCCTCGGAGATGATGTTCGCGGCCACCAGCAGGGAGGCCACCACCACGATCGGGCTGAACGCGTTGGGCAGGATGTGGCGGAAGATGATGCGCCGGTCGCGGACACCCACCGCGAGCGCCGCCTCCACGAACTCGCGCTCGCGGATGGAGAGGAACAGCGATCGCACGAGGCGGCTGACGCCCATCCAGGAGAAGAGTCCGAAGATCACGATGACAGTGGTGACCGTGCCGTTGCCGAGGAACTTGGCCGCGACGAGGATCACGAACAGGGTGGGCAGGCTGAGCATGATGTCGACGAGGCGCATCAGCGAGTTGTCGACCACGCCACCGGCGAAGCCCGCGATGGAGCCGACGACGGTACCGATCAGGACGCCGATCGCCATGCTGACGAAGCCGATCAGGAGCGACGTGCGGGCCCCGTTGACGACGAGCGTGAGCACGTCTCGCTGGAGGCCGCCGGTCTCGCCCATCGGGTGGGTCAGGCCCCACGCCTCGCAGTTGCGCTCCTGGGCCTGGTACTGGACGCAGAACGGGGGACGGCCGGTCTGGACGATCTGGTCAGGATCCGGGATGTCCTTGAAGTCGAAGGGCATCAGGATCGGCCCGAGCACGGAGACCAGGAGGATCACGCCGAGGATCGCCAGGCCGATGAGGGCCAGACGGTGCTTGCGGAACTTCCGCCAGGCGAGCTGCCACTGGTTGAGCGACTGCAGGCCGACCTCGTAGTCGGCGGCCTTGGTCGGGTCCGGATCCACGATCTCCGCAACGGTCGGAGCCGGCTCCGCAGCGGGCTGGCCCTCGGGCTCGGACGCGGCGGGATCCGCCATGGGGTTCTGGGGTTCGGTCATCGGGCGGCTCAGTACTTGATGCGGGGATCGACAACCCCGTACATGACGTCGGCGAGCAGGTTCGCGAAGACCACCAGCATCGAGGTGACGAGGAGGACCCCCATCAGGATCGGGTAGTCGAACGTGCGCGTGGCGTCGATGGTCAGGTTGCCGATGCCCGGCCACGAGAAGATCGTCTCGGTGACGATCGCGCCCGTGAACAGGAACGGGATCTCCAGGCCGATGTTGGTGATCACCGGCAGCATCGCGTTGCGGAGCGCGTGCTTGAAGTTGACGACGCGCGCCGGGAGGCCCTTCGCCTTGGCCGTGCGCACGAAGTCCGCGCTCAGCGTCTCGAGCATGCTCGCCCGGACGAAGCGGCTGTCACCGGCGATGTTGACGACCACGAGCGTGACCACCGGCAGGAGGAGGTGCTTGCTGATGTCGGTGATCGCCTGGAGCGGCTTCTGGCCGAAGTACTCCCAGTACTTCTCCGAGCCGAACGGGGGCGAGAGGCGTGTCTCGGTCATGCCGCCCGCCGGCAGGATGTTCAAGCCCGGACCGCTGAAGATGAAGATCAGCATGATGCCCAGCCAGAAGGTGGGCATCGCGTAGCCCACGTAGCTGAACACCGTGGCCACGTTGTCGAACAACGAGTACCGGTGGATGGCGGCGTACACCCCCACCACGATGGCGATCACCAGCCAGACCACGAGGGCCGTGCCCGCCAGGATCAACGTTGGCAGTGCAGCGCGCGCGATGCGCACGCTGACCTTCTCGCCCGAGCTGATCGAATAGCCGAGGTCCCCGTGCAGGACGCCGTTGGTGGCGCCGGACAGGACCTCGGGCAGGAAGTTGGGCAGCCCGCTCGGCCCGATGAACGCGGGGAGCGTGGGCAGCGAGCCGAGGAACGTCCCCTCGGTCTCCGGGTTGCAGATGCCCATCCAGCGGCAGTACTGGATCGGCACGGGCTGGTCAAGGCCCCACGCCTTGATGAACTTCTCCTTCATCGCATCCGTGAACTTGGGGTTGTTCGCGAACTTCGCCTGGGGTCCCCCAGGTGCGGCAAGAAGGATTCCGTAGACCACCACGGTGATCCCGAACAGGACCGGGATCGCCTGGAGGACGCGGCGCAGGATGAACTTCGTCATGGACGATGTGCCTCAGCCCCGAGCAAGCTTCTGAGCAATGGGTCGGCCGCCAGTCCGGCCGGCAGGGTTGCGCGGAAGATACACGCGTCCGCGGAACGCTGCCGGTCGCAAGCGGCGGGGCGCCCGGAGACCGGGCGCCCCGCCGAGTTGATCGCTGGATCTGGCAGCGGTTACTGCCGGACGAACCAGTCCTCACCGTTCCAGGTCGAGCCGACCTGGGTGCCATTGGCAAAGTAGTTGCCGACCTTCTCGTTCGCCAGCTCCACGTTCTTGCGGTAGTAGAGCGGGACTTCGACGGTCTCGTTGACGTACGCCTCCTGGAAGGTCGCCATGGCGTCCTTGATGATCGCGAAGTCAACGTTGTTCTTCACGGCATCGAGGGCCGTGTCGACGTCGGCGTTCTTGACCTGGGCGTCGTTGGCGCCGTCCGGGCGGAACTGGCTGCTGTGGTAGCTGAAGTAGTTGCCCAGCGGGTCGATCGACGAGCTGAACGCATGCTCAGCCAGGTCGAAGTTGCTGCGGGACAGGATGCACGGGGTGTCGTTCGTGCCCTCGTTGTAGTCGGCGAAGATGTTCGCCGGATCCACAGCGTTGATCACGGAGTCGATGCCCACGGCCTTGAGCCACTGTGCGATCAGGGCAAGGGTGTCCTGGCGCACCTGGCGGGTGGTGGTGCAGAGCTCGATCTTGGCAGCGACGCCGTCCTTCTCGACGATGCCGTCGCCATTGGAGTCGGCCCAGCCGCCGTCGGCCAGGATCTGCATGGCCTTCGCGGGGTCGTAGACGGTCGGCTCCTGGTCAGCGTAGAACCACGCCGCCGGGCTGATGTTGGTGTTGGCGATCTGGGCGTTGCCGCCGAGGAGGCGGGTGTTGATCTCCTCCTTGTCGATCGCGAAGGCGATCGCCTCGCGAACGGCCGGGTCGCTGGTCGGGCAGCCGGCGCCGCGATCGGCGACGGCGGCGTTGCGCGAGCAGCCACCGGTGCCCTTGGCCTCATCCCAGTTCGTGATCGGGGACCAGTTGGGGCGGAGGAACTCGTACAGGAGGGCCGGGATGGCCGCGACCTGCTCGCCGAGGTCCTGGACCTTCGGAATGTCCGAGTCGGCCAGGTCGAAGGCGACGTCGATCTCGCCGCCGCGGAAGCCCGCGATCATGGCGTCGGGATCGCCGTACCACTTGAAGATGATGTTGTCGAGGTACGGGGCCGCACCGGTGCGCCCGTTCGTGTAGTTGTCGTTGCGGGCGAGCCGGAGCTCCTGGCCCGGGGTCACGGACTCGTACTTGAACGCGCCGGAGACCGGGAGGTCGGCGATCTTGTCAAGCTCGAAGCCTGCGCCCTTGGTCTGGTCCGCAACCGGGATGTTGCCCAGGTAGTGGCGCGGCAGCGGCGAGGTCATGATCGTCAGGTAGCCCGAGTAGATCTTGCCGAAGTGCCAGACCATGTCGGTGTCCGACGGGCAGTCGAATGCGGTCATGTCTTCCCAGCCGGCGGTGATGACACCGACGTTCTCGGGATCCATGACCCACTCGTAGGCGTACTTGAAGTCGTCGCAGGTGAGCGGCTCACCGTCGGACCACTTCAGGCCGTCGCGGATCTTCCAGGTGACGGTCATCGCGTCGCCGTTCTCACCGACCGTGACGCCACCATTCTCGGTGGTCGGGATCGGCTCGGCGGCGAGCTGCGGGATGTACTTGAAGTCGTGGCTGATCGACAGCAGGGTGTGCCACACGAGCGAGGCGACGTTGGCCTCGGTGACCTGACCCAGGTAGTACGGGTTGAACTGGGTGGCTTCCTGCCAGTCGCCGATGATCACGGAGCCGCCGGGCGTGCCGGGCTCAGGGTTGTAGACCGTGCCGAAGAGGTTGACTGCCTCCTCCGGGGTTTCGGTCGGTGCGACGGTTGCCGGCGCTTCGGTGGCCGGGGCCGCCGTCGCCGGGGCCGCCGTCGCCGGGGCCTCCGTCGCCGGGGCAGGGGTGGTGCTTGTGCCGCCGCAGGCTGCGACCAGAATGGCCGCGCCCGCGATCAGGCCCACCAGTTTTCGCATCAAGGCTCCTCCAGGCTGCGTAGGGTCGGGGGACTACTGCTCCCTCGCAGGACCTCCGACCGTGCCGTGCGCAGGGCGCGCACGGGCAACGGGCAGCAGGGCTGCGCTGGCTGCAAGATCGCTTACCGCGCACACGGGTGTCAAATCGCAGGATCGGATCGCCGGGCCGGATGGTCCCAGCGTACCTACCGCGGTTCGAGGACGCGTGCAGTCGCGTCAGGTGCGGCCACCTCCTTCCAAGGCCTGAGCATGGTGTCGGGATACCGCGGCGGCAGGGTGCCGGGACCGGCCGAGATCACGATCTGGGGACCGCTCTCCGGGCTGCTCGCCAGGCGGCGCTCGGCCGCCTGCCACTGCTGGACCCCCGGTGCCTGGACCGGGGTGATGACGTGTGGGGACGCCTGGCCGGCGGGCGCGGTGGGGGGACCCGCCCGAGGCATCACCACGATGGCGGCCAGGGCGGCTCCGGCCGCGAGGCTGCCGAGCTGGAGACGCCACGCCCAGCGGCCATGCCCTGCCCCGGGCGGCACGCGGAGCACGGCCGCGGTGGCCGGCACCGGCAGGCGTCGATACGTTGCGCCCGCACGGCGCAGGGCCGCGACCGTCAGCGCGATCCCGACGGCCTCCTCCTCGCAGGAGCGGCAGATGGCGAGATGCTCGAGCGCCGCCGGCGTCCCGGGCCCGCGCTCACGGTGCTCGGCCAGGGCCAGGAGCGCTGGGCGGTGCACGCGGCAGTCTCCCCGCCGGCCGGTCACGGCAGGCCCTCGACGCCATCCGCCTCCGCGGACTCCACCAGGGTGCCCCAGGCGCCGCCGAAACGCCGATCCGCGTCCAGCCGGCACCGCAGGTCACGCAGGGCATGGTGGACGCGGCTCTTGACCGTCCCCAGTGGCAGGTCCAGCTCGTCAGCGGTCTCCTGGAGCGACCGTCCCTCGAGGTAGTACAGCGTCACGACAGCGCGGTGCTTGTCCGAGAGACCGGCGATCCCGTCGTGGAGGATGATCCGCAGCTCGGCCCACTCGGCGCTCATGGCCGGACCGGCGGCTCCATCCGCGACCCGCTCGGCCACCACCTCGGTCACGGGCTCGCTGGGCACCCGGCGCCGGCCGAGGCGCGAGTAGCACAGGTTCAAGGCGACCTTGTGCAGCCACGGCAGTGGCGAGACGTCCGTGCGCAGGCGGCGACGGTGCACAAAGGCACGCCCGAAGGTGTCCATCAGGACCTCCTCGGACACGCTGGGATCGCGCGTCAGCGCCAGGGCGACGCGGTACACCGGCACGCGGTAGCGCTCGAACAGCGTTGTCAACGCGTCCGTGTCGTCATCGTCGGCCATCCGGCGGATGAGATCACCATCGGGCATAGCCCGGCGGCGCTCGATGTCCTGTTCGCCGTCGATCGCGCGTACTCCGTGCGGTGGTCAGGCATCCCCTACATCCACGATACCGCCAGAAACGTGCGAAGGTTCAATCCGGGCGGTCTCGTCGCCTGCTCAGTCCGGACAGGGCATCTGGGCGCCGTCCATGCCCCGCCAGCGCAGGTTGGGGTGGCGCGCAGCCGTCGCCTCGTCGAGTCGTTTCACGGGAGCCACGTGCGGCGCAGACGTGACGAGCTCCGGATCGGTCTCGGCCTCGTGCGCGATCTCGATCAGGGCATCGACGAAGGCGTCCAGCGTCTCGATCGATTCGGTCTCCGTCGGCTCGATGAGCATCGCCTCCTCGACCGTGAGCGGGAAGTAGATCGTCGGCGGGTGGTAACCCTTGTCGATCAGGCGCTTCGCGATGTCGAGGGTGCGCACGCCCGTCCGCGCCTTGATGTCCGCCGCCGAGGCGACGAACTCGTGCTTGCACGGTCGCTCGAACGGGATCTGGTAGGTGCCGGCGAGGCGGTGCTTCATGTAGTTGGCGGCGAGGACCGCGTCCTCCGTAGCCTCACGCAGGCCGGTGCCGCCGTGCGCACGCAGGTAGGCGTACGCGCGGACCAGGACGCCGGTGCTGCCGAAGAAGCTGCGGACACGCCCGATGCTGGTGGGGCGTTCTCCGTGACGCTCGAGACGGTAGGTGCCATCGGCGGCGCGCAGGACCCGCGGCGCGGGCAGGAACGGCTCCAGCACCGCGCGCACCCCGACGGGACCCGCGCCCGGGCCGCCGCCGCCGTGCGGCGTGCTGAAGGTCTTGTGGGTGTTGAAGTGCATCACGTCGAAGCCGGCGGCGCCAGGCCGGAAGTGGCCCATGATCGCGTTGAGATTCGCCCCGTCCATGTAGGCGAGGGCTCCTGCCGCGTGCGTGGCCTCGAGCAGCTCGCCCACACGTGCCTCGAAGAGGCCCAGCGTGGACGGGTTCGTGATCATGATCGCGGCGGTGGACGGGCCAAGGGCGGCCTGGAATGCCGCGATGTCCACACCCCCGTCCGGGGCGGACGGGATGGTGATCGTCTTGAAGCCCGCCATGGTTGCCGTGGCGGGGTTCGTGCCGTGGCTGGAGTCCGGGACCAGCACATCAGTGCGGGCCGTATCACCGCGGCTGCGGTGGTAGGCGCGGATCATCAGCAGGCCGGTGAGCTCGCCGTGGGCGCCTGCGGCGGGCTGGAGCGTGACCGCATCCATTCCCGACACCTCGGCCAGGATCCCCTCCAGCTCCCAGAGCATCTGGAGCGTGCCCTGCGAGACCGCATCCGGGCTCATCGGGTGGAGGCCGGCGAAGCCCTCCAGCCGCGCCGCCCACTCGTTGAGCTTGGGGTTGTACTTCATCGTGCACGAGCCGAGCGGGTAGAAGCCCGTGTCCACGGAGTAGTTGAGCTGCGAGAGGTTCGTGTAGTGGCGGACGACCTCGGGCTCCGAGAGCTCGGGGAGGGAGACCGGCGTGGTCCGACGCGCCGACGCCGGGATCCGGTCCAGCGCGCCCGGGGCGATGTGCGGGATCTTGGAGCCGCCCCGACCGGGGCGGCTGCGCTCGAAGATCGTGGGCTGCAGCTTCTCGCCGACGACGCTCACGCGACACCTCCGGCCAGCTCGGCGCGGAGCGCGTCCGCGAACAGGGCGATCTCCGCCTCGGTCGTGACCTCGGTCGCACAGACCAGGAGGCCATCGGCCAGGGCGGGTTCATCGGGAAGCAGGTCCGCGGTCGGGATCCCCGCGAGGACACCCCGATCCAGGAGCCGGGCGTGGACCGCGCGGGCATCCGGGACACTGACCACGAACTCGTTGAGGTAGGGCCCCTCGTGGAGGCGCGGCGCGCCGGCCTCGGACAAGGCCGCCTCCAGCTCCGCAGCACGGCGGGCGCCCCAGGCGACGACATCGCCGAGCCCGTGCGGGCCGATGGTGGAGATGTACACCGAGGCGGCAAGCGCCAGGAGGGCCTGGTTGGTGCAGATGTTGGAGGCCGCCTTCTCACGCCTGATGTCCTGCTCGCGGGCGCGCATGGTCATCACGAAGGCGCGCTTGCCGTCCAGGTCCGTGGTCATGCCGACCAGGCGGCCCGGAATCTGGCGCATGAGGGCATCCGTGCAGGCCACGATGCCCAGGTACGGGCCACCGTAGGCGAGCGGGATGCCCAGCGACTGGCCCTCGCCCGCGGCGATGTCGGCGCCGTACTCGCCCGGGGCGGCCAAGGCCGCGAGGCCCACGGGCTCGATCACCGCCACGAACAGGGCGCCCGCCGCGTGGCTGAGCTCCGAGATGCGTGGCATCGCCTCGAGGAGGCCCAGGATGTTGGGATTGGCGGCGACGACGCCCGCGACGGGGGTGCCGTCGGCGAGCATCCGCTCCAGGGCCGCCATGTCCGTGCAGCCCGCCGACGGCCCGGCGGCCTCGAGCGGGATCTCGTCCACCCGGAGACCGGCACCCTCGGCGTAGGTCTCCAGGGTCTCGCGGTAGTGCGGATGCACCCCGCGCGAGACCAGGATCCGCTCGCGCCGCGTCTGGCGGCAGGTCATGAGAGCGGCTTCAGCCGTCGCAGCGCCGCCGTCGTAGTGCGACGCCGAGACCACGTCCATGCCGGTCAGGGCCGCCATGAGGGACTGGTACTCGTAGATGCTCTGCAGCGTGCCCTGGCTGACCTCGGGCTGGTACGGCGTGTAGGCCGTGTACCACTCGCCGCGGATCAGCATCTGGTCCACCGTGGGCGGCGTCCAGTGCCGGTACGCGCCGGCGCCCAGGAACGACGCGAGGTCCACCCGGTTGCGCCCGGCCAGGTCCCGCAGCCGCACAGAGAGCTGCAGCTCCGGCTCAGGGCCGTCGAGTGCCAGCGGGCCGGCCCGCAATGCCTCCGGGATGTCCTCGAAGAGCTCGTCGACGGAGGCGATCCCGATCGCCTCGAGCATCCGCGCGCGGTCGTCCGCGGCATGCGGCCCATACGGCATCGATCAGGCCTCGGAGATCAGCTGCTCGTACGCCGCCGCGTCCATGAGACCGTCCAGCTGGGCCGCGTCGGCGAGGCGAACGCGGAGCATCCAGCCCTCACCGAACGGGTCGCTGTTGACGAGCTCCGGGCTGCCCGCCAGCGCCTCGTTGGTCCCGACCACCTCACCCGCGAGCGGGGCGAACAGGTCGCTGACGGCCTTGACGGACTCGACGACGCCGAAGGTGGCGTGTGCGGCAAGGGTCCGGCCAACGTCGGGCAGCTCCACGAACACGATGTCGCCAAGCTGGTCGGCCGCGAACTTGGTGATGCCCACAACGGCGTCGTCGCCGTCAACGCGGACCCACTCGTGCTCCTTGGTGTAGCGCAGGTCGCCGGGAACCATCGGGTGCTCCTCCTGAGGCGCCGGGCGCGATCCCGGCTTGGGCGCAATGGCGTGGAGAGGTGCGTGGTGCGCGGTAGCGGACGCTCAGGCGGGCCGCTTGTAGAAGGGCAGCGGAACCACCTCGGCGGCGACACGCGAGCCGCGGACCTCGATGTCGAGCATCGTACCGGGGTTGGCATGGGCGGTGGCGACGTAGGCCATCGCGATGGGTTCGCCGAGCGTGGGGCTCATGGTCCCCGAGGTGACGACGCCCGTGGGCCCGTCGGCGTCGAGGACCGGGTAGCCGTGCCGGGCGATGCCGCGACCGCGGAGCACGAGCCCCACCAGCGAGCGCGTGGTGCCCTCCGCGTGGGCCTTCTCGAGCGCGGCCCGGCCCGTGAAGGGACCGGGCTTGCCCAGCTTGACGACCCTGCCCAGGCCCGCCTCGTACGGCGTGGTGTCGCGACCGAGCTCGTTGCCGTAGAGCGGCATGCCCGCCTCGAGGCGCAGCGTGTCGCGCGCACCGAGGCCCACCGGCACGAGACCGTGGTCGCGCCCCGCCGCCAGCAGGGCGTCCCACACCTCTCCGGCGCGCTCGACCTCCACCAGCAGCTCGAACCCGTCCTCACCGGTGTACCCGGTACGGGCGATGAGGGCCGGAATGCCGGCCACGATCCCCTCGGCGATGCCGTAGTACTTGATCGCGGAGATGTCCACGTCGGCAAGGGGACCCACGATGTCCAGAGCCCGCGGTCCCTGCACGGCGACCAGGCCGGTGGCCAGGCTGCGATCGTCGAGCACCGCGGCGAACCCGGCGAGCCGCTGGGCCAGGGCGTCCGAGACGGTGCCCGCGTTCGAGGCGTTCGCGACGATCAGGAAGCGGTCCTCGGCGAGCCGGTAGACGATCAGGTCGTCCAGGATCCCGCCGTCCTCAGCGCAGATCATCGAGTAGTGCGCCCGGCCCACCGCAAGGGCCGGCGGGTCGGTGACCAGTGCGGCAGCCAGCGCGGCACCCGCCTCCGGACCCTCGATGAACAGCTCGCCCATGTGCGAGAGGTCGAACAGGCCGGCAGCTGCGCGGACGGCCTTGTGCTCGTCGATGATGCCGCCGTACTGGATGGGCATGAGCCAGCCGGCGAACTCGACGATCCGGGCGCCCAGCGCCTCGTGGCGGTCCAGCAGCGGGGTTGGCGTCGGCTGCGGCGCGTCGCTCTCGGTCATCGGTGCGTTCAGACCTCGCTGGATGCCGCGCCCGGAAACGAGCCATCCGACGCGGCTGCGGCGGCACGGGCCACGAGGGCCCGCTCCGTCTCGAAGGAGAGGAGCGTCGCGGCCTCGTCGAACCCGATCCAGCGGACCTCGTCGAACTCGTGGTCGTGGCGCCCCAGGTCACCCCCCGTGGGGATCATGAGGAAGTAGTGGACGGTTTTCTGGATCCTGGTCCTGCCCTGCTGGAAGGCGTAGTGGATGGATTCGAACGGGCGCACGATGCGCACGTCGAGACCGGATTCCTCGCGCACCTCGCGCACCGCGGTCTCCTCGGTGGTCTCGGGCGGGTTGGGCGTGCCCTTGGGCAGCGTCCAGGTCATCCCGTCCCGCTCGCGCTTGCGCTTGCCCACGACGAGTTGCGGGGACCCCTCGACGAACCGGATGACGATGCCACCGGCCGAGGTGGCGACGGCCTGCTTCAGGCGCGCCACGCGGGAGCCACGGTGGGCTTCAGGGCCGCGGCACCACGCCGGGAGCCTCCCCACGACATGCCCGCGGGGTGCCGCGGGATGCCGCTGGTGACCGGACGCGGCGGGGCGACCACGAGCGAGCGCCACGATGCGCGCAAGGCGGTGAGGGGTGCGGCATCAGGCCGCCGGACCACGGTCCGATGGACCGGTGCGGCCGTGAACACGGGACCCGCCCCCAGGCCAAGGCGCCGTTCCCGCGCGCGTGGCGCCGGGTGGACGTACCGGGCATGCCAGAGCGCGTGACGGGCCACGATGCTGTGCTGCATGGGCTGATCGTACCCCCTCAGGCCTTCCCTGCAAGTGCGGTGCGGAGCAGTTCGGCACGTTCCGGTGACAGCGCGCCACGCCGTTGTGCGAGGTCCACCTGGCGCGCCATCAGGGCCGCGTAGACGGAGCCTGCGCCGGGTGCCGTCACGGCGAGCGCCGCGAGGTGCGCCTCCACCGTGCCGGCGTCCCCGCGCGTGGCCGGACCGGTGAGCGCCCCCGCGACACCGAGCGCGCGGGCGTTGCCCACGGTCTGCTCCAGGAGCGGCAGGTACACCCGCAAGGCGCCCTCCTCGTCCAGGCCGGCAAGCGCGGCCAGCTCGCGGATCGTGTCCAGCAGCGCGGTCACGCCGCCGGCCGCCAGCACGGCGGCCGCGTGGTAGGCCGTCTTCGACCCTGGGGCGAGCCTCACCGGAACACCCCCCACCGCCTCGGCCATGTCAGCCAGGTGGGCCGCGATCTCGTCGTCGCCCTCAATCGCGATCGTGGCTCCGTGGAGCGCGGCGACGGCCCGCTCGAGGTCCGCGAACGCGACCAGCGGATGGAACGCCCCGGCCTGGGTCCCCGCCGCGAGCGCAGGCTGCAGGACCTCCGGGCCGAGGAGCCCCGAGGTGTGGACAATCGCCTGCCCCGAGTACAGGCGCAGGCTCGCCGCAAGCGGCGCGACCGCATCGTCGGGCACGGCCAGCACGATCAGCTCGACATCATCCACGAGTGCCGAGGCCTCGGCGAACCCGCGGGCCCCGGGCACGAGGGACCGGAACCGTTCCCGTCGTCCGGCATCCCGGGATGCGACCGCCCCGATGGGCCAGCCTGCACGGTGCAGAGCGACACCCAGCGCCGTGCCCACGTGACCCGCCCCCACGATGCCGGTGACCGGGCGCTCGTCACGATCGCCGTGGGCATCGGGTTCCTCGCCGGCCGCATCGGCGGGTCGGCCGGCCAGGCCCGCGGGGGTGCGCGCCGGGTCCAGGTCGATGCCCTGCGCCTCGATCTCCGCGAGACGGGCTGCGTCCTCGCCCGCGCGCTCCTCGGCGCGCAGGCGCAGCGCTGCATCGGCCTTGTCCCAGGCTCTCACGGGTTCGGCCGGACTACCGGCCGCTGGTGCGCGGGGTATGCTTCCACTCGACGAGTGTAGCGAGCGGTTCGAGGGCGCACCCTCATCGCCCGGTCCCCAGCAGCGGAGATTCGGCATGACCACGCCCAATGCATTCGGCTCCCGGGCCTCCCTCGGACCCGGCCTCCCCGACTACTACCGCCTCTCCGCGCTGGCTGAAGCCGGGGTCGCCCTCGGGGTGGACCTGGACCGTGCGCCGGTCACCCTCAAGATCCTGCTCGAGAACGCGCTCCGCCATGCCGGTGGCGGCATCGTCCGCGAGGACGACGTGCGAGCCCTGGCCGCCTGGCGCCCCGGCGCCGCGGGCGAGGCCGAGGTCCCGTTCATGCCCAGCCGCGTGGTCCTCCAGGACTTCACGGGCGTGCCGGCGGTCGTGGACCTGGCGGCGATGCGCGATGCCATGGCCGAGCTGGGCGGCGATCCCGCGCGCGTGAACCCGCTGGTCCCGGCCGACCTCGTCATCGACCACTCCGTCCAGATCGATGCCTGGGGCGGGGCGGGCGCCTTCGCGTTCAACGTGGGCCGGGAGTACGAGCGCAATGGCGAGCGCTACCAGCTGCTGCGTTGGGCGCAGACGGCCTTCCGCGACCTGCGGGTGGTCCCGCCCGGCACCGGCATCATCCACCAGGTCAACCTGGAGTTCCTCGCCCAGGTCGTCAACGACCGCGAGGACGAGGATGGACGCGTCGCCTTCCCCGACACCCTCGTGGGAACGGACTCCCACACCACCATGATCAACGGGCTGGGCGTCCTCGGCTATGGCGTGGGCGGGATCGAGGCCGAGGCCGTCCTCCTGGGCCAGCCGTTGTACCAGCCGATGCCGCGCATCGTGGGTGTCCGCCTGCGCGGCGAGCTGCCCAAGGCCGCCACCGCCACGGACCTCGTCCTCACGATCACCGAGATGCTGCGCACCTTCGGGGTGGTCGGGGCCTTCGTGGAGTTCGCGGGCGACGGCCTCGCCGGCCTCACGCTCGCCGACCGGGCCACGATCTCCAACATGAGCCCGGAGTTCGGGGCCACCACCACGATCTTCCCGATCGACGACGAGACCATCGCGTACCTGCGGCTCACGGGCCGCACGGCGGAGCGGGTCGCCCTTGTCGAGGCGTACGCGAAGGCGCAGGGCCTCTGGCGCCAGCCCGGTGACGGCCCGGAGTTCGACGCCCTCCTGGAGCTCGACCTCTCGACGGTGGAGCCGAGCCTTGCCGGCCCCCGCCGCCCGCAGGACCGCGTGGCCCTCGGTGGCGTGCCCGACAACTTCCGCGCCGCCTACCCGCACACGGTGGGGGTTGAGGCCAGGACAGTCGAGGCGCGCGGCCAGGCCGCGAGGATCGGCCATGCGTCGGTGACGATCGCGGCGATCACGTCCTGCACCAACACGTCCAACCCGGCCGTGATGATCGGCGCCGGCCTGCTGGCGCAGAAGGCCGTGGCCAGGGGCCTCAAGAGCTCGCCTGTCGCGAAGACCTCCCTGGCGCCGGGCTCGCGGGCGGTCACCGGGTACCTGGAGCGCGCCGGGCTGATGGAGCCCCTGGCCGACCTCGGGTTCGCGCTGGCCGGCTACGGCTGCACCACCTGCATCGGCAACTCCGGACCGCTCGACGAGCCGGTCGCCAGGGCGATCGAGGAGGACCAGCTCGTGGTCGCGGCGGTCCTGTCGGGCAACCGCAACTTCGAGGGCCGGGTGCACCCGCTCGTGCGTGCTGCCTACCTCGCCTCCCCGCCGCTCGTGGTGGCGTATGCGCTCGCGGGCCGGGTCGACATCGACCTGACCACCGAACCGGTCGGCACCGGCGCGGACGGCCAGCCGGTGATGCTGGCCGACATCTGGCCCACCCCCGAGGAGGTCAAGGCGACCATCGCGTCGTCCATCGACCCCGAGCTCTTCGAGTCCACCTACCGGGTGGTCTTCGAGGGCGACGAGCAGTGGCGTTCCATCGCGATCCCGCAGGGTGACCGGTACGCGTGGGACCCCGAGTCCACCTACATCGCCAACCCGCCGTTCTTCCAGGGCCTCACCAAGGAGCCCAAGCCGCTGACGGACATCGTGGGCGCCCGGGCGCTGGCTGTCCTGGGCGACTCCGTCACCACCGACCACATCTCCCCTGCCGGCTCCATCGCCGCCTGGTCCCCCGCCGGGCAGTGGCTGCAGGCGCAGGGTGTCACCCCCGTTGACTTCAACCAGTACGGCGCCCGCCGCGGCCATCACGAGGTGATGATGCGCGGCACCTTCGGCAACATCCGCCTGCGCAACACGCTCGTCGAGGGCAAGGAGGGCCCGTACACGGTCCACCTGCCCGATGGCGAGGAGACGTTCATCTACGACGCGGCGATGCGCTACCGGGACGAGGGCGTCCCGTGCGTGATCCTCGCGGGCAAGGAGTACGGCTCAGGCTCCTCGCGTGACTGGGCGGCCAAGGGCACCACGCTCCTGGGCATCCGCGCCGTCATCGCCGAGAGCTACGAGCGCATCCACCGCTCCAACCTCGTGGGCATGGGCGTGCTGCCGCTCCAGTTCCTCCCCGGCGAGAACGCGGCGTCGCTGGGCCTGACCGGACGCGAGGCGTTCGCGATCGCCGGCATCGCGGACCTCCAGCCACGCCAGGTGGTCACCGTGGTCGCCCGCTCCGACGGGGACGGGTCCGAGCGGAGCTTCCAGGCCGTGGCCCGTCTCGATGGACCCATCGAGGTGGACTACCTGCGCCAGGGCGGCATCCTGCCCGCCGTGCTCCGCCGGCTTGCGGCTGACTGACCGGGAGACGTTTCGATGGCAGACGGTGCCGCGCTTCCCCTCGACGGGATGCGCGTCGTGATCTTCGCGGCCGAGGGGGTCGAGGACCTCGAGTACTGGGTCTCGGTGATGCGGCTACGCGAGGCCGGTGCGACGGTGGCCAGCGCAGGTGTGTCGCTTGCGCCCGTCCGCGGCAAGAACGCGCTCATGGTCACCCCCGACGTGCTGGTGCGGGACCTGGATCCCGCCGACGTGGACGGCCTCGTGCTGCCGGGCGGCTGGCTGCCCGACAAGCTGCGCCGATACCGGGAGGTCACCGACCTCATCCGCGCGGTCCACGACGCCGGCAAGCCGATCGGGATCATCTGCCATGGCGGCTCGCTCGCCATCTCGGCGGGGATCGTCGGCCCCGGCCGGCCGGTCACGGGCTCGCTGGGGATCAAGGATGATCTCGAGAACGCGGGCGGTCGCTGGGTGGACGAGCCCGCCTTCCGGGACGGCAACCTCGCGTGGGGCCGTGTCGTCGAGGACATCCCGGCGTTCGAGCGGGAGATGGTGGCGCTGTTCGCCGACCATCACGGGCAGCGCTCCGGCTGACGTACCCGCTCCCAGGACGACGCACGCGCTCCCAGGACGACGCACGCGCTCCCAACCGGGGCCCGGACAAGGACGCGCCCCGCGGGACGGGGAGGAGTGCCGTTCCGCGGGGCTCGCTTGGCTCGGTCATGGGACGCGGGACCCTGGGTGTGTGTGACGCCCCGCGCGGGCAGTTTCTACACGCCCGCCGGCCGACGGCGGTCATGGTCGGCGAGACCCGCGCCCACCACGATCGCGGCCGCCCCCGCGAGGCCGATCAGGCCGGCGCCCGCCATCGCCAGGGCCAGGCCGGCCGTGTCCGAGATGGCACCCATGAGTGGCGGGTAGACCAATGAGCCCACGATGCCGGCGGTTGCAAGCACCGATGCGACCACGTTGGTCCGGTCCGGATAGCGCATGCCGCCGATGGCCATGATCATCGGGTAGACCGGTCCTGCCGCGAACCCCGCGACCGCGAAGCAGGCGACCGCGAGACCGATGCCGGGCGCGACCAGCGCGGCGAGCACCGCCAGCCCCGACACGGCACACCACGAGGCGGCGAACCGGACGGCGCCCATGCGGTCCGCGATGAACGAGGACAGCAGCCGTCCAAGTGCCATGCCGCCCCAGTACAGCGAGAGGGCCAGGGTGGCAAGCCCCAGCGATGCCTGGTCCAGGTGGCGCACGACCCAGCTTGTGACGCCCGCCTCCATGGCGACATAGCACGCGATGGCCACCGAGAGCAGCAGCAGCGGGGCCGGCATGCCCGCGCGCCGCCCGCGCGCCTGGCCCGCCGGCCGGACCCCGCCCGGTGGCGGCATCGCACGCGTGCCCAGGACGATCGAGACCGGCGCGATGAAGAGGGCGATACCGACCACCACCGTCTGCCACGGCACGCCCGCCCCCACGATCTGGCCGATCACGAGCGGCCCGGTCATCCCGCCGACGGACACCCACAGGTGCAGCCGGTTGAGGGCGCCCGCCTCGCGGCCGCGGAACAGGTCCATGAACAGCGCGTTGACGCCCGAGTCTGCGACACCGAGCCCGCAGCCCATCGCGAGGAAGCCTGCGACGAACAGCGCTGTCGAGCCGCCGAGGGCCATCGCGAGCATGCCCAGCGCCACGAGCGCCACGCCTGCGCCGAGGAGCAGGTGGCGGTCAAGGTGACGGACCAGCACGCCCACGGCAGTCGTTCCGGCAATCCACGCGACGCTGAAGGCGAGGTAGACCGCGCCCATCGCGGCGTCCGTGAGTCCGTAGGTCGCCTCGACCTGGCGGATCAGGGTGGGGACGAGCAGCATGCCAACCCCGAGGGCGAAGAAGGTCGCGTACCCGGTCCAGACGACGTCGCGCGCCGGCAGGGCGGCGGACGGGCCGCTTGGGCTCATGGGGCAGGACTCTCCGGCGACCGGGGCGGATGGAACGTGGCAAGCCTAGCGCGACCGTCCGTGACGGCGTGGCGGTCGGCCGCATCACCCCATCCGGATGGACGCAGGGCGCGACGGCGCGTCATCATCGTCACATGGCCACGAGCGAGGAGACCGACAAGACGAGCGCTGCTGCCGGACCCGGGTCGGATGTGTCCGACCCGGACGGGTCGAGCGCGCCTGACTCGGACGGGTCGGGGGGGCCCAGGCTGCCGCCGGAACGGCCCCCTGTCGACGTGCGAGCCCTGCTTGCCCACTTCGTCCCGATCACCTCCTGGCTGCCCGCCTACCCGCGCGAGTGGCTGCGGCCGGACATGATCGCTGCAGCCACCTCCTGGGGTGTCATGGTCCCGGTCGCGCTGGCCTACGCTGGCCTCGCCGGCGTGCCCCCGGAGCTGGGCCTGGTGACGGCCTTCGCGGCACTCGCCGCCTACGCGGTCTTCGGCACCAGCCGTCACCTCAAGGTCACCGTCAGCTCCACGATGGCGATCATGTCGGCGTCGGTCGTGGCCGACATCGCAACCGGCGACCCGACCAGCTACGTGGCCCTCACGTCTGCGCTGGCATTGATGGTGGGGGCGATGCTCCTCGCCGCCGGGATCGCCAAGCTCGGCTTCATCTCGGACTTCCTTGCCAAGTCGGTCGTGACCGGGTTCATCCTCGGCCTGGCGATCACGATCATCATCGGCCAGATCCCCAAGATCCTCGGCATCCCGGGCCTCACCGGCACCCTCCCAGAGCAGCTGCTCCAGCTGGTCTCGTCGGTCTCGCAGGCGAACCCCGCGACGGTCGCCGTGGGCGTGACCGCCCTGGTCCTGATCCTGATCCTGCGCAGGATCTCCCGCAAGATCCCCGGGCCGCTCATCGCCCTGGTGCTGGGCATCGTCGCCGTCAAGGCCCTCGGGCTCGAGGCGTACGGCGTGAGCGTGGTAGGCGAGGTGGCCACGGGGATGCCCCTGCCATCCATCCCCGCGATTCCCCTCACCGCCATCCCGGTGCTGGCCCTCGGAGCGATTGGAATCGTGTTCCTCGCGGTCGGCGAGTCCGTCGGGGCGGGTCGTGCCTACGCCGCTCGCTACCGGTACCCGATCGACGCTGACCAGGAGATGGTCGCCCTCGGCACGGCAAATCTCGCGTCCGGGCTGTTCGGCGGGTTCACGACCGATGCCTCCCTGTCCCAGACGGCGACCGCGGATTCGGCCGGGGCGAAATCCCAGCTCTCGTCGCTGATCACGTCGGGGCTGGTGCTCGCCACGGCCCTCGTGCTGGCGCCGCTGTTCGCCGACCTGCCCAACGCCGTCCTGGGCGCGATCGTGATCGCCGCGGTGCTGGGCCTCATGGACATCGCGGAGATGCGCCGCTACTGGGCGTGGCGCCGCACGGACTTCCTGATCGCCCTCACGGCCATGATCGGGGTGCTGCTGACGACGGTCCTCGCCGGGATGGTGATTGCGGTGATCCTCTCGGTCGCCTTCGTGCTGTACCGCGCCAGCCGTCCGTACATCGCGGCGCTGGGGCGCATGCCGGGCCAGCGCAGCACGTACGGCGATCTCTCACGCCACCCGGACGCCACGCCGGTCGAGGGCCTCGTGATCGTCCGCATCGACGCGCCGCTGTACTTCTTCAACGCGAATGTCGCGCAGGCCCAGATCATGGAGCTCATCTCCGCAACCATCCCGCCCCCGCGGGCCGTGCTGCTGGACCTGGGCGCGACCGCCGACCTCGACGTCACCACCGGGGACATGCTGGCCGTGCTCCTCGACGACCTCCAGGTGCACGGAGTCGAGCTCCTGCTCGCCCAGGTCAAGGGTCCCGTTCGGGACCGGCTGCACCGCACCGGCCTGATGGCCCGCATCGGCGAGGAGAACGTCTACCTCTCCATCCCGGCCGGCGTGGCAGCGTACCGTGCCGCCCATCCCGACGACGCGACCGACGGGCTATAGCAAAGGGGCGGGAGCCGAAGCCGCCGCCCCTGGTGCGATCGAGGTGGTGGGCGATACTGGACTCGAACCAGTGACCTCACGGATGTGAACCGTGCGCTCTAACCAACTGAGCTAATCGCCCGGAATCCCCGAAGGGAGCAGCATTCTACCCTGCTCCGCACGATCCCGGCGCGGCCATGTTCAGGCACGTCGCCAGCCGGTGGTGAGGCCTCCGGTCAGCCGCCGAGACCCGGCCAGCGCTCGGCTGGCAGCCCCGGCTCCACGCCGTCCACCTTGATCACCTTCGTGCGGCCGGTGTCGCCGGCCACGATCGTGACGGCTCGCCTGGCCACGCCGAGCTCGCCCGCCAGCAGCCCCACCAGGGCCTTGTTCGCGGCCCCCTCCACGGGGGCTGCCGCGACGCGGACCCGGAGGACGCCGTCCGTCACGCCGTCAACGTGGTCCCGTCCGCCGCGCGGCGTCAACCGGACCATGAAGCGCGCGGCCATCCCGCTCAGCGCAGGAGGGCGCGCCAGACCACGCCCAGCACGACGAGCACCAGGAGGGTCGAGAAGTCGAACATGCCGTTCGACGGCAGGAAGCGCCGTACCGGGGCCAGGAGCGGCTCGGTGAGGGCGATGATCATCTGCGAGGCACGCGAGCCGCCGCGCGGATCCACCCACGAGAGCATGATCCGGGCGAAGACGAGCAGCCAGAGCAACGCGATGAAGATGCCTGCAAAGGTCTGCGCGAACGTGCCCACGGCGGGAGTCTAGCAGCGGCGCCCGGATCGTCAGGGGCGTTGGTCAGGCTGGGTCTTCGAGGGCCGGTCGCGAGCCGAAGATCGCCCGCCCGACCCGCACGATGGTGGCGCCCTCCTCAACGGCGACCTCGAAGTCGTCGGTCATGCCCATCGAGAGGGCGGCGCCGAGCGTCGGGTGGTCCGTCCGCAGGTCCGCCGCCAGCTCGCGCAGCGCGCGGAAGGCGGGCCTCGCCTCCTCTGCCGTGGGGACCAGGCGGCCGATCGTCATCAGCCCGTCAATGCGGAGCGCATGCATCGCGAGCAGCTCCGGGAGCATCATGCGCACGCTGGCAGCGTCGAACCCGGCCTTGGCAGGGTCATCGGCAACGTTGACCTGGAGGAGGACCGGCAGCGGCCGGCCTGGCCGCACCTCTGCTGCGATCCGGTCCAGGCGCCGCGCGAGATCCAGCAAATCGACGGCCTGGATGACGTCGAACAGCTCGACCGCCCGCCGGGCCTTGTTCGCCTGGAGTGGGCCGATCAGGTGCCACGCGGCGCCAGTCACCGTCGGGATCTTGGCGGCGCCCTCCTGGACCCGGTTCTCACCCAGGACCGTCAGGCCGGCGGCCACCGCCTGCCGGATGCGCAACGCCTCAACGGTCTTGCTCACGGCGACCAGCGTCACCGCGTCAGGATCCCGGCCCGCCCTGGTCGCAGCGCGGGCGATCCGGTCCACGATCGCCGCCCGGACACATGCGAACGCCTCGACCGCGGCTGGATCGAGGCGTTCATCAAGCATCGGGGCGGACCCGCCGGACACGCGGGATCGGGTCTACTTGTTGCGGCGCAGGAAGCTCGGGATCTCGAGATTGTCCGCGTCGTAGTCGCCAGCCTTGCGTTGAGCGGGCGCGGGCGCGGGCGTCGCGGAACGCGGCGCGGGCGCGGCGACCGGCTCGTCAAGACCGCGGGCCATCGGCACATCCTCCATCGGGACCTGGCGGCGCTCCGCCTCCAGCGTGTCGATGAAGCTGCGGCTCGCTGCGGCGACCGGCGTGCTGCGGACGGACGAGGCACCACGATCGCGCTCGGCCGAGGTGGAACGTGCGTCGACCCGGCGGCGGCCGTCGAAGCCGGTGGCGATGACCGTGATCATCACCTCTTCGCCGAGGCGCTCGTTGAAGCTGGTGCCGAAGATGATGTTCGCCTCCGGGTCTGCGGCCGCCCGGATCTCCTCGGCGGCCTCGGTCACCTCCCAGAGGGTGAGGTTCTGCGAGCCCGTGATGTTGAACAGGATGCCCTGCGCGCCCGAGATGTTGATCTCGAGGAGCGGGCTGGCGATGGCCTGGCGTGCCGCTTCGAGGGCACGGTTCTCGCCGGTGGCGCGACCGATGCCCATGAGCGCCGATCCCGCGTCCTTCATGATCGTGCGGACGTCGGCGAAGTCGAGGTTGATCAGGCCCGGGACCGTGATGATGTCGCTGATGCCCGCGACGCCCTGGCGCAGCACGTCATCGACCACGCGGAACGCATCCACGATGGTGGCGTTCTTGGGGACCACATCCTTGAGGCGGTCGTTGGGGATCGTGATCAGCGTGTCGACCTTGGCCTTGAGCTCCTCAGCGGCCTTCTCCGCGATGAGCTTGCGCCGCTGGCCCTCGAAGCTGAAGGGCTTGGTCACGACACCGATGGTCAGCGCGCCGGACTCCTTGGCGATCTCGGCAACGACCGGGGCCGCGCCCGAGCCGGTGCCGCCGCCGAGGCCCGCGGTGATGAAGACCATGTCCAATTCCGCGAGGGCATCGGAGATCTTGTCCCGGTCCTCCTCGGCAGCGCGCTGGCCCACCGTCGCGTCACCGCCCGCGCCGAGGCCACGGGTGACCTTGTCGCCGATGCGGATCTTGTGCGGGGCATCCGACTGCAGCAGTGCCTGGGCGTCCGTGTTGCAGGCGATGAACTCGACGCCCATCATCTCGGCCCGGATCATCCGGTTGACGGCGTTGCTGCCGCCGCCGCCCACGCCGATGACGCGGATCAGGGCGAAGTTCTCGGAGTCGGAACGCAGCGGCATCGACGCTCTCCTTGGATGCGCTGGGGGGGAATGGCGGTTGGATGCTGCCGGGTGCATCGCCGGGCCGGCACCCGGATGGAATTCGCGTGAAGCGGGTCCTGCAGTATGCCCCGTGCGGCTCGCACCCGTCCACCCCGTTGCGCCCGGGCACCATTCGGGCATTCGCCCTATCGAGGCCAGCGACCCGGCTCGCCGGCTCAGCCGGCCAGGAATGACAGCCGCACCTTGCGGGTGGCGTTGTCCTCGTTGGGGTCCAGCAGCGTGATCGACTGCCAGGTGCCAAGGGTGAGCCGCCCGGCGATCACGGGGACGGACAGCGACGGTGATGCCAGCAGCGGCAGCACGTGATCCGCGCCGTGGCCGGGCGAGCCGTGGCGATGGCGCCAGCGGTCGTCGCGCGGCAGGAGGCGGTCGAGGGCCGCCATGGCGTCCTCCTCGGATCCCGCGTTGAGCTCGAGGACCACGACCCCCGCGGTCGCATGCGGGACGAAGACGTGCAGGAGGCCGTCCCCGCCCTTCGAGGCCTCGGCGGCGAAGCGGGCGCAGGCAGGCGTCAGGTCGGTGAAGCCGCGATCGCGGCCGGTGCGGACCTCGAGCTCGAGCGACAGCACGGGACGGGTGGCGCCGGGCGGGCTACGGGAAGATCGAGCGGAGTGCGGAGCGGATGCGGCCGAGGCCGCCGCCACCGGGCTCGGTCTCGTACACCTGCTCGCCCTCCGCGATCGCCTGGGCGCCCCACCGGAGCAGGCCGATCGCCGTGGCATACGACGGATCCTGGATGGTGTCCACCAGGCCGCCGATGCCCTGCGGGCCACTCACCCGGACCGGGACCTGCAGCACCTCGCGTCCGAGCTCCGCGATGCCCGCCAGCTGGGACGCGCCGCCGGTGAGGATGATGCCCGCGGGCAGGATCCCCTTGCCGCTGCGCAGCATCTCGCCCCGCAGCAGCTCGAAGGTCTCGCGCATCCGGGCGTCGATGATCTCGCACAGCTCCAGCCGGCTCACGGTACGGCCGGCGTCCTCGCCGAGACCCGCGACCGGGATCTCGTCGTCCACCACGCGTGAGAGGTCGCAGCTGCCGTAGCGGATCTTGAGCTCCTCGGCGGCCGCGGGGTGGGTGCGCACGCCGATGGCGATGTCGCTGGTGACGTTGTTGCCCCCGACCGGCAGGACGGCGGTGTGGTACGGCGAGCCCTCGTCGAACATGACGAGGTCGATCGTGCCGGCGCCGATGTCGGCGACGGCGACCCCCTGCTCCTTCTCGACGTCCATCAGGACGGCCTCGGCCGAGGCGAGGCCGTTGACGACCAGCTCGTCGATCTTGACGCCGGCCTGCTGCACGCACTTGGTCAGGTTCTGGACCGCGGTGGCGGACGCCGTGACGATGTGCGCCTCCACCTCGAGGCGCAGGGCGCTCATGCCCAGCGGGTCCTTCACACCCTCCTGGCCGTCCACCGTGAAGCCCCGGCGCTCGACGTGGAGCACGTCCCGGTTGTTGGGGATGGAGACGGCGCGCGCGACCTCGATCGCGCGGTTGATGTCCTCGCGGGTGACCTCGCGGTGGTGCGCGGTCACGGCGACCTGGCCCGTGGAGTTCATGCTCTCCACCTGCTGGCCGCCGACGCCCACGAAGCCGCGGTCGATCTTCCAGCCGGACAGGCGCTCGCTGCGCTCGACGGCGTCCGCGATGGAGCGCACCGTCTGGTCGATGTTGACCACGACACCGCGCTTGAGCCCGGTCGTGGGCACCGTGCCGTGGCCCATGATCGTCAGGCGGCCGTCGCGGCTGACCTCGCCGATCAGTGCGCAGACCTTGGACGTGCCGACGTCGATGCCGACCAGGACCGCTTCCCGTTCCACCTGTGGTTCGTCCCCTTAGATGAAGTGGCGCCGGATGAGCGCGACGTTGTTGAAGATGCGGAAGCCGAAGTTGATGAGGGCCACCAGGTAGAGGTCGAGGCTCAGCCGGTCGCCGATGAAGACGAGGAGCACGGCCACGACCGCGTTGACGACGAAGCCGCTGATGAAGATCCGATTGTCGTAGACACCGTCGAGCTCCGCACGGACCGCTCCCAGGACCGAGTCGAGCGCCGCGAGGATCGCCACGGCCGAATATCGCGAGAGCTCGTAGCTGACGTTGACATTGAGGACGAGCCCGGCCAGCACACCGATGAGCAGTCCCACGAGGGGAAGGAGCACGTGTGAGCAGCCTCCGGCCGGATGAACGTCCCGGATACGCTACCAGACCCTCGCCCAGCAGGATCGGGCGACGGCGTCTGACGGGCGGTCACCCGCCATCCTTCTTGGGCTTCTTGGTGGGCTCGGGCGTGGGGTTGGGTGTGGCCTTGGGCACGATCGTGCCACTCCGGTCGTCGGCGAGGATCACCCGCTGCACCTGGTCCTCGCGCCCGGCGAGCAGGCTGCGCAGGAGGCGCACCTGGCCCGGGATCAGCTCGGTGGTCCGCAGGGTGGGCGTGTAGAAGCCGAAGACCGCCGCCCAGCTGACGGGCCGGGTGCGCATGGTGAACCCGTTCGCGTCGTCCACGCGCAGCACGAGCTCCCGTGCGGCCGTACCCACATCCGACGGGGTCAGCGAGCCAAGGCGCAGCGCAGCATCAAGCGTCACCGGGTCCAGGACATCGCCCACCACCATCGGCATGGAGGTCATGCGGGCGTCGTCCACCACGGGCAGCGCGGCCGCCGCCTCGGGGGCATCCTCCCCGATCTCCGCGAACAGCTTCCCCTCCCGATCCACGAGGAAGCGCCGCGACCCGACCTTCCAGACGACCAGCGGGACCCGCTCCTCCACGGCGACCCGGATCTCACCCGGCAGGGCCACGCTGACGTGGGACGCCTTGACCGCGGGGATGACGTCGATGCGTCGTTCGAGGTCGCCCGTGACAACCGTGAAGGCGTTCTGGCCGGACGGCACCGCCATGACCTCCTCGATGAGCGCGGGTGACGTCCAGGTGACCCCTTCGACGGTCGTGCCGGTGACCGTGAAGGCATCCGAGGAGGCGAGCCCGTACATCGCCGCGGCGCCCGCGATGAGGGCGAGCAGCGCGCCCGCGCGGACGGGCGACAGGCCCGCCGATGCCCGGCGGACGGGCTTGGTGCGTCGGCCGAACCCGCCCGGGCGCGCGCCAGGGCGCATCACGGAGGGTCGGGTGGGCCGCGCGGCGGGCACCTGGCCGCGGCGGAACGGAAGGCCGGGCATCAGCGGGGCAGATCCGTGGGCGTGAGCCGATGGCGGATCCGCCGGTGCTCACGGTCGAGGGCGAGGTCCACGATGCGCCGGCAGACCGCGCTGAAGTCGTAGCCGCCCTCCGCGCACATGCCGGGAAACAGGCTGATCGGCGTGAAGCCCGGGATCGTGTTGATCTCGGACACCACGAGCGTGCCGCCGGCGAGCAGGAAGTCGATCCGGGAGAACCCCTCTGCGCCGACCGCCCGATAGGTGTCGCGCGCGAGCTTGAGGGTCAGGGCACGGACGTCGGCTGGCACCTCCGCCGTCAGCGAGGTCTGCGACAGCCCTGGCGTGTACTTCGCGGCATAGTCGTAGAACTCGTGGCCGGACATGATCTCGCCCGGGCCGTACACCTCCAGCGTGGCGGGGTCGTTCCCCACGACCGAGACCTCGAGGTCCCGGGCGCCTGCGAGATAGTGCTCGACCAGCACCAGGTCGTCGTAGCGGAACGCCTCGTCAAGGGCGGCCGCCCGATCCTGCGCCCGGTGGGCAAGCGTCATGCCGATGGAGCTCCCGAGGCGCGCGGGCTTGACCATGAGCCGCGGATCGCCGCTCCCGCCAGCGAACGCCTCGAGCCCGGCGAGGACGGCGTCCGGGTCGGTCGCCCAGCTCGTCGCCCGAATCTCCAGCCAGTCCACCACGGGCAGGCCCATGCCGCGCACGAGCCGCTTGAAGATCGCCTTGTCCATGCCGATGGCGGACGCCGTGACCCCGGAGCCCGTGTACGGGAGGCCGGCCGCCTCGCACAGCGCCTGGGCCGTCCCGTCCTCGCCGAACGGCCCGTGGAGGGCGAGGAAGACCACGGGCCGCACGGGGCGGTCGGCGAGACGTTCGATGGCCACGCCGGGATCGAGCGGGCCGTCGGCGCCCAGCCGTGCCGGATCGTCGTAGGTCGCTTGGGGACGTCCCTCGCGGCGGAAGCCCGCAGGCAGCAGCCACCACTCCCCGTCCAGGTCGATGAGCCACGTCTCCACGGGATAGCCGGCATCGAGCAGCGCGTCCGCGATCGCCGACCCGGACACCACGGACACATCGTGCTCCGCGGACGGCCCGCCCAGCACCACCGCCACCGGCGTGGTCGCAGGCTGGTGGGCCAGCGGCGGGACGGACATCAGGCGGCCTCCTCGGGCGTCCAGGCCGACCAGTCGCCGGCGAATTCGATCTCGAACACCAGCTCGATCCCATTGGCCGATCGCACGCGCGCGCGGACCAGCTCGGCGAGCCGGCGGACGTCGGCGGCGGTGCCGCCCTGGTCGTTGACGATGAAGTTGGCGTGCTTCTCCGACACGACCGCGCCGCCGACACGGTACCCCTTCAGGCCGAGGGCATCGATCAGGCGGCCCGCCGAGTCACCGGGCGGGTTGCGGAACACGGAGCCGGCGGACGGGATCCCCAGCGGCTGGTGCTCGCGGCGCCAGCGCCGGATGTCGTCGAGACGCGCCTTGATTGCGACCGGGTCCCCGGGCTGGAGCCCGAACACCGCGGCCAGCACGATCTCGTCAGGCCCCTGGGGGTCGCGGGCGGCGTCCTTGAACCGGCTGTGCCGGTAGGTGAAACCCAGCGCCGAGGCGGGCAGCACCTCCTCGTGCCCGTCCGCGAACAGCACCGTCGCGCTCTCGAGCACGCCCGCCGTCTCCCCGCCATGGGCACCGGCGTTGGCCCACACGGCCCCGCCGACCGTGCCCGGGATCGCAAGGCCGTATTCCAAGCCGGTGAGCCCGGCCTGCTGGGTCTCCGTCGCTGCGCGGGCCATCGGCACGCCGGCGTCGGCGAGGTAGCGCGAGCCTTCCACGCGCGACCCCTCCGCACGCGCCTGGATCACCAGCCCGCGGATGCCGGCATCGCTGATCACGAGGTTGCTGCCACGGCCGAGGAGGGTGAACGGGATGCCTCGGGCGCGCACGAACCTGACGAGGCCGCGCAGCTCGAACCCGTTGTGGGCGACGGCGAACAGGTCGGCAGGGCCACCGACGCGCATCGTGGTGAACCTCGCGAGCGGCTCATCACGCACGGTCTTGACGCCGAGCCGGCGGGCGATGTCGACACCGGTGGCGAGGACGTCGAACGGGGCCTCCGACATCACGGACGACCGCCGCGCGCGATGCCGTCCACCTGGGCCTGGCTGGGGAGCGCCCCGCGGCGCGCGACGGCGAGCACCAGCTCGGCGACGGCGCCCGCGGCGTCCGGCCGGGCAAGCTCGCGGGCCGCTGCCGACATCCCGGCGTGGCGCACCGGGTCCGCCAGCAGCCCGGCCACCTCGAGGAGCCGGGCCGGATCGAGGTCCTCGTCCTCGACCAGGATGGCGGCGCCCGCGTCGGCGAAGGCCGCCGCGTTGAGCCGCTGGTGACCTGCCGCATGGGGGTACGGGATGATCGCGGTCGGGAGGGCGAATGCGGCAGCCTCGGCCAGTGTGGACGCTCCGGCGCGGCCCAGTGCCAGGTCCGCGGCACAGAGGGCGGCTGTCATCTCGTCGCCGTGCAGGAACGGGTGCGGCCGATACCGGTCGCGGCGGTCCTCCGGCAGGGCGTCGCGGGCAGCCAGGGCGGGGCCGTAGCCGTCGTCGCCGGTCACGTGGATGACGCGCACCCGGTCCACGAGCTGCGGCAGCGCGCCAACCACCGCGTCGTTGATGCGGCGCACGGCCTGCGAGCCACCAAAGACGAGGAGGATCCGCTCCCCCGGCCGGGCGCCGAACCGGGCTCGGGCATCGTCGGGGTCCACGTCGCCCACCTCCCGTATGGGCGTCCCGGTGGTGTAGGTGTGCGGTCGCCCGAGGGCCCGGCCCGTCTCCTCGTGCGAGACCGCCACCACCGTGGCCCACCTGGCCACCGCGCGGACGCTGCGGCCGGGCACCACGTTGCCGTCCCAGAGCACGCTCGGGATGCGCAGCGCGGCCGCCGCGAGCAGGGTCGGGATGGCGACGTAGCCGCCGGTGGTGAAGATCGCCTCAGGGCGGCGGACGACCAGCAGGACGAACGCCTGCGGCACGGACAGGGCGAGACGCAGGGGATCGAGGACCAGGTGGATGTCGCGTCCGGCGGAGCGCAGGGAGCGCAGCAGGAGTCGGGTCAGCGGGATCCCGGCCGCGGGGACGATGCCCCGCTCGAGACCCCGGTGGCCACCGAGCCAGCCGAGCTCAGGCGCGCCGGCCCGGGCGCGGAGCGATCGTGCTACGGCGAGAGCCGGGTAGATGTGACCGCCCGTTCCCCCGCCCGCGATCAGCAGGCGCATCGTTCCAGGTTCCTTTCTCGACCGTCTCGCGTGAGACCGACAGGAGGATGCCAACGGCGGCGAAGGAGATGATGAGCGACGAGCCGCCTGCCGAGACGAACGGCAGCGGGATGCCCGTCACGGGGATCAGACCCACGACGACCCCGATGTTGATGAACGCCTGGAGGCAGATCCAGGCGGTGATCCCGGCCGCAAGCAGCGCCCCGAACGTGTCCGGGGCGCCGAGCGCCGTGCGGATGCCGAGATAGCCGAAGGCGAGGAACAGCAGGATCACGAGACCTGCCCCGATGAGGCCGAACTCCTCGCCCACGATCGCGAAGATGAAGTCGTTGAACGCATTGGGCAGGAACAGGCCGCCGGCGAGCCGGCTCTCGCCGAGGCCCGCCCCGAAGACCCCGCCGAGCGCGAGCGCGAGGTACCCCTGGACGCTGTGGAAGCCGTCAGGCCGGTCTGGTCGGCCCACGGGTTCGAGCCAGGCGGTGATGCGGTCCATCTGGTAGCCGCGCATGAACATGACGAACACGGCCGGCACCGCCGCCACCGCCATGCGCGCGAGGTGCAGCAGGTTCGCGCCGGCGAGGAAGAACATCGTGAACGCGGTGAACGCGAGGACCGACGAGGTGCCGAGGTCCGGCTCCAGGAGCACGAGCATCACCACCGGACCGACGATCACCAGGAACGGGACCGTGCCCGACCAGAAGCCCTTGATCGCGGTGCCCCGCTTGGCGAACCAGTGGGCGAGGTACACGACCAGGGCGAGCTTCATGAACTCCGCTGGGTGGACCGCCGGCAGCGGCCCGATCTTGAGCCAGCGGGCCGATCCGCCCACCTCGATGTTGATGGCGTCGATGAACACCAGGAGCAGGGCGATGATGCCGGCCACGAACAGGGGCACCGAAGCGACGCGCAGCCAGCGGTAGTCGATCCGCATCATGATGAGCATGGCCACCATGCCGAGGGCGGCCCACTGGATCTGCGGCCCCACGATGGCGAACGGGTCGTCCTTCTGCAGGTAGGCCTTGATCGCGGACGACGAGTAGACCATCAGGATGCCGATGGCGGCGAGCGCGACGGTGGCCACCAGGATCCCGTACTCGGGCTCGTGGCGCTCGCGGTCCAGCGTGTTGCGGGTACGGTCCTTGACGGGCGCACGGACGGCGGCGAGCGGCGTCGTGGTCATGCGGACCTCCCGTTCCCGGCAGGGCCGGCGGCTCGGCGGGCGGCGAGCGCGCCCACGGCGGCGATGAACGCGCGGCCACGGGCCGCATAGTCATCGAACATGTCGAACGACGCGGCGGCCGGGCTCATCAGCACCGTGGCCACGGTACCCGGCAGCGCGTCACCGAGGGCGAGGTGGGCAAGGCCGTCGGCGGTCTCCACGGCCTCCTCGAGGGATGCTGCCCGGGTGGTGCGCGCGAGACCGGCCGCACGGAGGAGACCCTCGAGCATCGGCCCGCTCTCGCCGATGAGCACGGCGGCGAAGGCCGCCTCTGCGGCGACGCCCGCGAGCCCGGTGAGGTCCACGCCCTTGTCCCGCCCGCCGGCGATCAGCACGACCGGGGCCTCGAATGCCCGAAGGGCGGCGATCACCGCGTCCGGCTGGGTGCCCTGGGAGTCGTTCACGAAGCGCACGCCATCCACGAGGCCCACGGACTGCAGGCGGTGCTCGACACCCGTGAAGGCGGCGGAGGCCCGGCGGATGGCATCGGGGGCGACGCCGAACAGCAGGCCCACGGCGATCGCGGCGAGGGCGTTCGACACGTTGTGGCGGCCGGGGATCCCCAACTCCGCGGCCGGCATGATCGTGCCCCCTGGACCCGCTTGCGCCACGCCGCCACCCGCGATCGGCAGGCGCTCCACCGCGGCCGCCACGATCCAGCCATCCACGACGCCGAGGCCGCCGGGGACCGGCGCGTCGTCGCGATAGAGGACGACCGGTGCCGTGCCCAGGCCCGCGTACCCGCCCACCACCGGGTCGCCGAGGTTGAGCACCAGCGCCCCGTCCGGGTCCACCAGCTCGGCGAGACGCCGCTTGGCACGCCGGTAGGCCTCCACGCTGCCATGGCGGTCGAGATGGTCGGAAGTGACGTTGGTGTAGACCGCGACCGTGGTGCCCTGGGACAGGGCCGGCAGCTGCAACTCGGAGAGCTCCACCACCACGCGGTGCTCAGGCGTCAGCTCGGGCAGGCGCTCCACCAGCGGCGTCCCGATGTTGCCGCCCAGGATCGCGGGATGGCTGGGGTCGGCCGCGAGGATCGCGTGGATGAGCGAGGAGGTCGTCGTCTTCCCCTTGGTCCCGGTCACCCCGATCGTCGGCGCCGGGCACAGGCGCAGGAAGAGGTCGGTCTCGGAGACGAGCGCGGGCGCATCGGGGTCGCCGGCGGCGCGGGCCGCAACCAGCGCCTTCAGCTGGGCTCGAAGGCGGGGCTCCGTTGTGGGGTAGTCGGGCGTGATCGACGGCGACGTGGTCACCAGCGCGGCGCCGGCCCAGGTTGTCTGCGGGTCAACCTCGGGGCCGCAGCGCAGGGTGACCGCACGCCCGCCCAGCTGCTCCACCGCCCGCGCCAGCTCCGCCTCCGGGCGGCCGTCGTACACGGTCACGCGGGCGCCGGCGTCGTGCAGGAACCGCGCAAGCGCGATCCCGCTGCGCGCAAGGCCCAGCACCGTGACCGGCTGCCCGCTGAACGCGCCCGTCAGCACGTCCGCCAGGGTGAGGGCGTGGATGTCGATCGTCGTCATGGCCGGCATCAGTGCAGCGCGTCGATGGAGGCCATGAACAGCGTCACGCCCAGGAGCCCCGCGAGGATCCCCACGATCCAGAACCGCAGGGTGATCTTCTCCTCGTCCCAGCCGGAGAGCTCGAAGTGGTGGTGCAGCGGGGCCATCTTGAACACCCGCTTGCCCCCCGAGAGCTTGTAGTAGCCGATCTGGATGATGTCGCTCATGGTCTCGACCACGAAGATCAGGCCGATGAGCGGCAGGACCAGGATCTGGCCGGTGATGAGCGCGATGACGGCCAGCGCGGCACCGAGCGCCAGGGATCCCGAGTCGCCCATGAACACCTGGGCCGGGTGGACGTTGAACCACAGGAACCCGAGCAGGGCGCCGATGATCAGCGCACACAGGAAGGCGATGTTCGTCTGCGGAATCGGTGCGTTGAGCAGCGCGATGATCATGAAGCAGACGAACGCGAAGGCCAGGGTGCCGCCGGCGAGACCGTCGAGGCCGTCGGTGAGGTTGACACCGTTCGAGGCGGCCACGATCGCGAAGGCGCCGAACGCGACGTAGACCCAGGGGTCGATGGGGACGTCGCCGATGAACGGGACGCGGATGCCGGTGATGTTGTAGGTGCTCTGGATCTGCCAGGCCACGAAGACCGCGACGACCGTCTGCCACAGCAGCTTCTGGCGGGCGCGGATCCCGTCGCCGGTCCGCGCGTTCAGGGCGTCATCCACGGCGCCCAGCAGGCCCACCAGGGCCAGGGTGGCGAGCGGCGCGATGATGCCGTACTGGACGGGCCAGCGCAGCACGAGGTAGATCAACAGGACGACCACGATCAGGAGGAGGCCGCCCATCGTCGGCGTTCCGCCCTTGACCATGTGGCTCTGCGGCCCTTCCGCGCGGATCTGCTTGGCGAACCCGAAGTGGCGCAGCAGCCGGATGTACGGCGGCATCAGGATCACCACGAGGGCGAAGGACAGCAGCAGGCCCTGGATCAGCTCGATCATGCCGCAGGCTCCCGGCCGCCGAGCGCGTCCACCAGGCCCTCCACGACCCGCTCCAGCTCCACGCCACGGGACGCCTTGACGAGGACGACATCCCCCGGCTGGAGGCGGCCTACGAGGGCCGTCACGGCGGCGGGGGCGTCGGTGACCGCGATGACCGCATCGTCCACGAGGCCGCTGGTGCGGGCGGCCGCGGCAAGTGGTTCGGCCGCCCCGCCAGGCCCGCCGTCAACCACGACCAGCAGGTCGAGCACGCGTCCGGCCACGGCGCCCACGGCCCGGTGGCCGGCATCGTGCTCGCCGGCGAGCTCGCGCATCTCGCCGAGGACCGCGACATGGCGGCCGGGGAGACCGGCCAGCAGCTCCAGCGCCGCCGCCATGGAGCCCGGGGAGGCGTTGTAGGCATCGTCCACGATGACGACGCCGCCGGCACGCAGGACCACCGAGCGATGCGGGGCGTTCGACGGGGCCACGAGACCTGGGGCGATCTCAGCGAGCGTCATGCCGGCAGCCAGGCCTGCCGCCGCCGCGGCGAGCGCGTTGTGGACGGCAAGCCGGCCCAGGGCCGGGATCGAGGTCGCGATGGAGCCCATCGGGGTGACGAGGCGGAAGCGCATGCCGTCGAAGCCCGCCGACTCCATGTCCGCGGCCGTGACGTCTGCGCCGGGCGCGAACCCGTACGTGAGCACCCGCGCCTTGGTGCGGGACGCCATCCGGAGCACGCGGGGGTCATCGGCGTTGAGGATCGCCACGCCGCCGTCCGCGGCTGCCGGCAGGGCCTCCACGAGCTCGGCCTTCGCGTCCTCGATCGCGTCCAGCGAGCCGATACGCGAGAGGTGGACCGGCTGGACCGTCGTGACGATGCCGATGCGCGGCCGGCCGATGACCGCGAGGTCCCGGATCTCGCCGCCTGTGTACATCCCCATCTCAAGGACCGCCGCCTGGTGCTCCGGACCGAGGCGCAGGACCGTGAGCGGCATGCCCACCTCGTTGTTCTGGTTGCCCTCGGTGCGCAGCGTCCGGAAGCGGCGCTCCAAGACCCCGGCGACGGCCTCCTTGGTGGAGGTCTTCGCGATGGAGCCGGTCACGCCCACCACGAGCGGGTCGAAGCGGCTGCGCCAGGCGGCGGCGACCGCGTGCAGGCCGCGGAGCGTGTCGGGAACCCGCACGACGGTGACGTCGCCCAGCTCGTCGAAGGCCGGCTCACCGGCGGCCGGATCGGGATCGCGGGCCACCAGCAGGGCGGCGGCCCCGGCAGCGGCGGCGGCGGCCAGGAACCCGTGGCCGTCGGTCCGCTCCCCCGCCAGCGCCACGAACAGGCACCCTGGCGTCACGAGGCGGGAGTCCACGGCGCCCCCGCGGACCGGTCGGTCGGACCGCCGGACCAGCGTCCCGCCGGTGGTGGCGGCGAGGTCCTCTGCGGACAGGGCGGGCGAGCCTTCGTGGTCCGTCACGGGGTCGAGTGTCGCACAGGCGGTGGTCACCGGGCGGCCGTCAGGGATACACGGTGACGGCCGGGTTCACGTGCCGCTCAGGCACGAGGTCCGGGGTCGTGATGGCGTCGTGGGCGATGCGCCGGAAGAGCTCGAACGACATCACCGGCATCTCCAGCTGGCCGACCCGGACAACGGTGGGCTGGCCCTCCTCGATCCGCACCGCGACCACCAGGTCGGGCTTCGCCTTCTCGCGTGCGATGTAGCCGACGAACGAGTAGTTGAACAGGTTGACCTTCCACCTGCCCTTCTCGGAGTCCCAGATCTGCGCGGTGCCGGTCTTGCCGCCCACCTCGAACCCGGGCACCCTTGTGCGGCCGCGGTAGAAGTCCACCTCGCTGATGACGTGCTTCATCATCCCCGTGAGCGTGAGTGACAGGTCGTCGGTCATCAACCGGCCCTTCACGATCGGTGCGGTCTCGCGCTCGCCCACGCTCTTGACGACCCGGGGCTGGACCAGCACGCCGCCGTTGAGCATGGCGCCAAAGGCCTGCGCAAGCTGGACCGGGGTCACGGCCACGCCCTGGCCGAAGGCGCCGTTCGCGAGATCGATCTGGCGCCACTCCTTCGTCGCGGGGTCGCGCACGATGCCTGGCACCTCGTTGGCAACGTCGATGCCCGTGGCCCGCCCGAAGCCGAACTGGGTCCAGGTCTCGTGCAACCGCCTGGACGCGGCCTCGGTCGTCTTGCCGAGCCGCAGCGCCGCCTTCGCGGCCACGACGTTGCGCGAGTAGGCGATCGCGTCCTCGAAGGTCATCCTGCCCCTGGCCTTGCGGTCCGCGTCATCGACCTTCGCGGTATGCCCGTCGAGCCACAGCGTGCCCGTGTCGTTGAACTTGGTCTTCGTGGTCACCTTCCCGCTGGCCAGCACCGCCGCGGCCGTGAACATCTTGAACACGGAGCCCGGCTCGTACACCGTGGACACGATGGGGTCCACGAACCGGCCGGGGTCCTCGGCGGCGACCGACCGGTACTCGTTCGCGTCGTAGGAGGGGTAGCTCCCGTAGGCGAAGACCTCGCCGGTGTACGGGTCCATGACCACCGCGGACACGCGCTTGGCGCGGTCCGCGACCCAGGCAGCGAGCAGCTCCTGCTCGAGCGCGACCTGGAGCGACGCGTCGATCGTGAGGGTCAGGTTCTGGCCCGGATACCCCTGCTCCAGCACCGACGAGGTGTCCGGCACGGCATTGCCGAAGGCGTCCTGCTGCGCGGCCACGAACGTGGACATGCCCGCCAGGTCGTCCTGGTAGAACTGCTCCACCCCGTACTGCCCGAGACCCTCCCGGTTCACAAAGCCCAGGAGGTGGGCGGCCAGCGTGGTCCGTGGACCACCGCCCGACTGCGGGTACAGGCGCACCGACTGCGGGTCGAGGATGAGGCCGGCCAGCACTGGATCCTTGCCGCCGGAGAGCTCGCGGATCCGCTCCGAGATCTCCGGGTCGAGGTCGCGGGCGAGGACCGTGTACTCCGCCTCCGAGGTCATCCGCTGGCGCAGCGTCGCGGCCGCCTCATCGGTCAGGCCGAGCAGGGCCACAAGGCGGTCGGCCACCGCTTCCCGCCGGGCGGGGGACAGCAGCTTGGGGTTGGCCGCGAGCCGGTCGCGGGACACCGAGGTGGCCAGCACGACGGTGCCGGTGCGGTCGTAGATGGATCCGCGCTCGGCAGGGATCTCGTAGCTCATCGACGACTGCTGGACGGCCATCGCCGCCAACTCGTCGCGCCGGATGATCTGCCAGTTCGCGAGACGCAGCACGAGACTCCCCGCGAACACCACGAACACGAGGAGGAGGAGGATCAGGCGCGTGCGCGAATCGGTCCGGCCCAGCATCGTCGGCGGTTCCTGGCGGCTACTTGGGCGCGATGACTTCGGGCTCGGACAGCGGGCCCAGGCCGGCGTCGATCGCCTGCTTGCGGATCGCCGGCGCCTTGCCGAGGCGGTTCAGCTCGTTGTGGAGATCCTCCACCCGGTTGTCCAGCTGCATCCGCTTGGCTGCGAGGCGGTCCATCTCGTAGCCGGTGGCCGACACGCGGATGTCCTGCGACAGCGAGAAGAAGGCACCCGCGAAGAGCACCACGATCACGGCCAGCAGGATGCTGATGTGCGACGGTCCCCGGCGGGCGCGGACGGCCGCACGCATGCGGCGGCGAGGCAGCGCCGGGGCCTGGACCTCCACGCGGGGCGCACGGGGCGCGCGCGGGAGGACGACGGTGCGCGGTGCTCGCGCACCCTGGTAGACAGCCATCGATCAGTCGCCGGTGGCGTAGTGCAGCCGGGGCGTGCGGGGATCGATGAACGCGAGACGGTCGGCAATGCCGGAGGCGGCCAGGTCGTCGAGCGCCAGGCCGAGATCATCGGGCTGGTTGTCGCGCTGGCGGCGCTCGTACAGCTCGTGCTGGCGGCGGCCGTAGTTCTTGCGGCGATTGGACTGGTGACGCTTGCTCACGGGACTCCTCCTCCGTGGGCTCGGGCCGGCGTCCCCGCTGGGGGCCGGATCGACAGTGGCGCGGGTCGGCGCGTGGGGCTGTCGGTCTTCTCCTCCTCGTCCTCCTCTGGTCTGGTCAGGCCGCGAGCCGCTCGGCGGCGCGCAGGCGCGCGCTCCGGGCCCGGGGGTTGGCGTCGATCTCGGCCTCGGTGGGGACCAGCGACGGGCGGGTCACGAGGCGCAGGCGGGGTGTCTTGCCGCAGATGCACACGGGCGCCGACGGCGGACAGGTGCAGCCCCGCCGCTCGGCGTTGAGGAACTGCTTGACGATGCGGTCCTCCAGCGAGTGGTAGGACAGCACGACGATCCGGCCACCCGGGCGCAGCAGGTCCACGGCGGCGGCCAGGCCCTCCTCGAGGGCGTCGAGCTCCTCGTTGACGGCGATCCGCAGGGCCTGGAACACGCGCGTCGCAGGATGGGTGCGGCGCGGCTGCCGCGGGTTGCCCGGCACGACGCGCTCCACGAGCGCCGCCAGGTCCTCCGCTGACTCGATGGGCTCTGTCGCCCGCGCGGCCACGATGGCCTTGGCGATTCTCCACGCGGCCGGCTCCTCGCCGTACTTGCGGAACAGCGCAGCGAGGTCGTCCGCCGAGAGCGTGGCCAGCAGCTTCGAGGCGGGGACACCGCGATCGGTGTCGAACCGCATGTCCAGGGGGCCGCCGGCGCGGAACCCGAACCCCCGGGCGCGGTCGGCGAGCTGGTAGGACGAGAGTCCCAGGTCGAAGAAGGCGCCGTCGACCGCGCCGAACCCGGCGGCAGGGGCCACCTCGGCCAGCTCGCGGAAGTTCGCCTGGCGGAGGACGAGGCGATCGCCGAAGCGCGCCAGCCGCTCCCCCACCCGGGCAATGGCCAGCCGGTCGGCGTCGAGTCCGAGGACTCGCCCGTCGGGGCTGGCGGCCTCCAGGATCCGCTCGGTGTGCCCACCGCCGCCGAGCGTGGCATCGATCTGCAGGCTGCCGGGTGCCGGGGCCAGGGTCTCGAGGACCTCGGCCGGCATCACCGGCGTGTGCCCTTCCTGCATCTCTCCTCCACGGTCAGGTTGCGGATCCCGAGCGGACCCTGGAAGCGCATGTGGTTCGACGTCAGATCCCCAGGTTCGCGATGGCGGCCGCGAAGTCATCCGGATCCCGGAGCTTCTCGTCGTAGCCGTCCCAGCGCTTCGGCGTCCAGAGCTCGATCCGGTCCTGGACGCCCAGGACCACCGTCTCGCCCTCGAGCTGCGCGTACTCGCGAAGGTGTGCGGGGACCAGGATCCGGCCCTGCTTGTCCATGGGCTCCTCACTCGCCCCACCGAAGATGTGGCGCTGGAGGAGGCGGGCATTCGGGTCGGTGAACGGCAGAGCTCCCACCTTCGCCGCGATCGAATCCCACTTGGCGGCTGGGAAGATCGCGAGGCACCCGTCGATCCAGCGGGCAACCGTGCACCCGCCGACTAGCTCGCCGCGGAACTTCGCGGGCACGGCAAGCCGGCCCTTGTCATCCACTGCGTGCCGAAACGTGCCTTTGAACTCGCTGGGCACCCGTCCGTCTCCCTGACGTCAGGCGGCGCGCTGGCGGTCTGATCAACCCCTGGTTCTGGGTCCGGTCACCCGGATCCTCCCCACTTTCCACCACTTTGCGCCACTTCGGGCATTCTAGCGCCCGAACCCGCCCCGTCAATGGCGAAATCGCACGCAGGACTGGCGCTGGGGGGCGAATCGGCACAACCGCGACCGTGGCGTGCACGGGCAGCGGGCCAACCAGCGCGTGCCCTGTCGATTCCGCCCGGCCAGGGAGCCAGAGCGCGCCCGCCAGGCCCGTGGACCCCCAGCCACGACCCGGTGGGAGAGCAGGTGTCGCACGGCACTCGACGGTTCGCCCGGCCAGCGTGCATCGGCACGGCGTGCATCCACGCGACGTGCAGCCCAGCGCACAGCGTCCAGGGGCGCGCGGGGAGCGCCAGGTCAGCGCGGAGGCAGGAACCGGTACCCGAGGCGGCGCTCGGTCTGGATGTAGCGCGGATGCTCCGGGTCGTCACCGAGCTTGTCGCGCAGTCGGCGGATGTACACGCGGACGTAATCCGTCTCGTCCACGTACTCGCGACCCCAGACCTTCGCCAGCAGCGTCCCGTGCTGGAGGACATGCCCGACGTTGCGGACCAGGTGGTACAGCAGCTTGTACTCGGTCGGCGTGAGGTCGAGGCGCTCGCCGCGCAATCGGGCCTCCTGGCGTGCGAAGTCCACCTCGAGGTCACCGGAGCAGAACGACGGGGCGCGGCTGGCCGGTGCGGGCATGTCGTGGCGGCGCAGGACCGCTCGCACGCGGGCCATCAGCTCGAGGTGGTTGAAGGGCTTCGTGACGTAGTCGTCGGCTCCCAGCTCCAGGCCCTTCACCTTGTCCAGCGCGTCGTCGCGGGCGGTGAGCATCACCACCGGCACGTCCGAGAACTCACGGAGCTCGCGAAGGATGTCGAACCCGTCCCGACCGGGCAGCCCGATGTCGAGCAGCACGATGTCGGGCGCTTCGTGCTCGACGATGTCGAGGGCCCGCTCGCCGTCGCCGGCGCCAAGGACATCGACCTCGCGCCACTGGAGGGCAAAGCCGAGGCGCACGGACTCGACCACGTCTGGCTCATCGTCCACGACGAGGATGCGCATCATGGCGCGTCCTCCTCCGGACCCGCCGTCGGCACCACGAGGCCGAAGCGGCTCCCCTCGCCCACCACGCTCGTGACCTCGATCGTCCCCCCGTGGGCCTGGGCGATCGCGAGGGCGGTCGGCAGACCAAGGCCAACCCCTTCGCGCGGGCCGGTCCGGTCACTTCGGCCTACGAAGAACCGCTCGAAGAGACGAGCCTGGTCCGCCTCGTGAATGCCCGGGCCGTCGTCCGCCACGCTCCATGCCGTGTCATCCGCACGCCGGTCCACGGTGACCCGGATCTCGCCGCCGGTGGGTGAGAAGCGCTGGGCGTTGGCGACGAGGTTCACGAGTGCCTGCTCAAGGCGCCGGCGGTCACCATAAACGCGGTGGTCGCCGCCGACGCGCACGTCGAGGGAGATCCGCTGGCCGCGCGTGGCGGCCATGGGCTCGACGACGGCGATCGCGGACTCTGCGAGCGCAGCCGCCCCGAATCGGCGCAGCTGCAGCGTGACGTGGCCGGCCCGGAAGCGGGAGAGCTCGAGGATGTCGTCCACCAGGCGCTGCATCCGGTCCCCGTTACGCTCGATCGCCGCCAACAGCGCGCGACGCTGGTCGTCGGTGGGGGCCGACGTCGGGTCGAGCAGCAGGCCGACGCTGGTCCGGACAGCGGTCAGGGGCGTACGCAGCTCGTGGGCGATCGTGGACAGCAGGTCGGTTCGAAGGCGCTCGAGCTCCTCGAGCGGGATCGCCGCCTCGCCATGGATCGCGACCTCCATCGAGCGCTGGCCCAGTGAGGTCGCGACGTAGCGCGCGCTCTGCCCGGCGCGCCGGGAGGCGCGCACGAGGCCCAGGCGGGCGAGCTCGCGCAGGAGTTTCTCGGCCACGTGTGGCTCCAGCACGGCGCCTTGCCCAGCGAACCGGGAGCGGAGGTCCGCCGCTGTGGCCGACGGGGGCACGAGCGCCAAGGCCGCCGTCAGCAACGGGGAGCGCGGCGGGGCCTGGGCAGACTCGGCCGCCCCGGGAGCAGAGGACAGCGGCATGGATGGAGCATAGACGGCTTCAGCCCACATCGACGATGCGAGCCTCCCAGGTGCCGCCCGGTGCGAGGACCGTGCACCGGTCACCGGCACGCCGCTCCAGGAGCGCCATCCCAAGCGGAGTGTCCGCCCCGAGCCAGCCACGGTCCGGATCTCCGTCCGCGGGCAGCACGAGCCTGAACCTGGCCGACTCGTCGTCATCCGTCTCGATCGTCACCCGCCGGCCAATGACGACAACATCCGGCCTGCTGGTGATACGAGCCCGATCGAGGACGTCCCGAAGGGCGCCGAGCCGCTGGACTGCCACGCCTGCAAGGCGTTCGCTGCAGGCCACCCGGGAGGTCCCGGCACGCAACGCCGCCAGCTCGTCCTCGAGCGAGCGGATCTCGGCCCGCAGGGCAGCCGCCGCATGCGCCGTCATGGGCCAACTCACGGACTTCTGGGCAAAGCGGACGACGGTCGCGGACACGCGGACTCCCGGTGATGGCGGGGCCGCCCGGAACCCGGGGCCGGCCCCATGGTGCGGGCGTCGGGGAGAACACCCACGGTCATCGTCGCCCCAGCAGGGAAACGTGGCCCACGTATCCGCGTGAACGCCGTGTGAACAGGACCCCGACCGTGTTCACGGCCGGTTCACCCACGTCCCCCCGCCCGTTGCCACGGCCCGACGACGCTGGGTCCACCCAGCAGCCCCACCGGAGCCGCCACATGACCACGGAGACACTGAGCGCCGTCGCCGGCGCCAACGCACCAGCCACGGCGGGCGGGCGCGCCCTGGCGGCCGCCCTGGCCCAGTACGATGCTGCCGCCGACCACCTCGGCCTCGAACCTGGACTCCGGGAGGTGCTGCGCCACCCCCAGCGGGAGGTCCAGGTCCGCTTCCCGGTCAAGCTCGATGACGGCCGCGTTCGGGTCTTCACCGGGTACCGGGTCCAGCACAACGTGGCCCGTGGACCCGCCAAGGGGGGCCTCCGCTTCCATCCCCAGGCCGATCTCGACGACGTGCGCGCTCTCGCCATGTGGATGTCCTGGAAGTGCGCCCTGGTCAACGTCCCGTTCGGGGGAGCCAAGGGCGGGGTTACCTGCGACCCCCACGCAATGAGCGTCAAGGAGCTCGAGGCCGTGACCCGGCGGTTCGCCACCGAGCTGCAGTCGGTCGTCGGGCCGGACCGCGACATCCCGGCCCCGGACGTGGGCACGAATGCGCAGGTGATGGCGTGGTTCATGGACACGGTGTCCATGCATGCCGGGTATTCGGTCCCGGGCGTGGTGACCGGCAAGCCACTCTCGATCGGGGGCTCGGTCGGTCGGGCTGAAGCAACAGGGCGTGGCGTGCTGATCACGGTCGAGGATGCTGCGCGCCGGCTGGGCTTCGGGCTGCGAGGTGCGACCGTCGCCGTGCAGGGTTTCGGCAACGTGGGCGAGGCGGCGGCACGCCTGCTGCATGCCGCCGGCGCGCGCGTCGTGGCGATCACCGATGTCGGCGGCGGCGTCCACGACCCGGACGGGCTCGATGTGCCGGCCCTCGGTCGCCGCTTCCGGGAGCACGGCACCATCGCCGGCACACCAGGCACCCGGCCGATCGGCAATGAGGCCCTCTTCGCGCTCGAGGTGGACGTCCTGGTGCTGGCCGCGCTCGAAGGCCAGATCACGGCGGCCAACGCCGGACGAGTGCGGGCACGGATCCTCGCCGAGGGCGCCAACGGCCCCGTCGATCCGTCCGCCGACCCGATCCTGCACGCCCTGGGCGTCACCGTCGTCCCGGACATCCTCTGCAACGCCGGCGGCGTGATCGTCAGCTACTTCGAATGGGCGCAGAACCGCGCGGCCCTCGCCTGGACCGAGGACGAGGTGAACGAGCGCCTGCGCCGCCAGATCCTCTCGGCCGCCGACTCGGTGTGGCATCGGGCCACGGCCGAGAGGATCACCACGCGGCTCGCCGCCCATGCCCTCGCCGTCGAGCGCGTGGCCGAGGCCACCCGCGTCCGCGGGCTCTATCCCTGATCGGAACCACTCCAGGAGGATCGCTCATGCGCGTCTACGCCAGCCCCCGCCGCGGCCACTGTGCCTCGTGCGACGGCGCCATCACCGGCCGGCCGGTCTACTTCATGGACGAGACCTACTGCTGCCTCGGTTGCTCCGGCGGAGGACCGTGCGTCTGCACCTACGAGGCCGACCTGGCCGAGGACGGCGTGGACCACCTCGGCCTGCCGTTCGCCGTCGCCGGGGTGGCCCGCGAGGAGGAGCGGGAGGGGATCGCGGCCAGGACCTGACCTTCACATGGCGTCATGCGGGCCCGTCCGGCCAACCGGGCGGGCCTGTTCCGTGTCCCTGGACCCGGCCGGGGCATCGCCGGGATCCCGGGAACGACCGGCGGACCCTACCTGGTGGGTGGCGGCATCCGGATCTCAGCGCCCA
The DNA here is from genome assembly GCA_963748625.1 of uncultured Chloroflexia bacterium. Taxonomy (GTDB): domain Bacteria; phylum Chloroflexota; class Limnocylindria; order Limnocylindrales; family CSP1-4; genus CAIXZV01. Next base: position 222,721 of record CAVVJT010000010.1, read on the forward strand.
CCTTGAGGCGCGTGCCCGGGTACTGCGGGTTCCACTGGTAGAGGGTCGCCAGCGAATGGCCGAAGTACTTGCCGATGGAGAACAGGTTGTCACCCGAGCGGACCACGTAGATCCAGCAGTTGCTCCGATCCGGACACTTGGTGAGCAGCTTGTACCGGTCGCTCCTGGGTTTCGGCGTCGCCGTGGGCTTGGGCTTGGCGGTCGCCGTCGGCTTGGGCGTGGGCTTCGCGGTGGGGCCGGCCGTCGGTGCGGGCGTGGGGGCCGCGGTGAGCTCGGGCGTGGCCGTCGCTGCGGGCGTGGGAGCCGGCTCGACGGATGTGCTCGGCTCCGTTGAGACCTCCACCGACGGCCCGGACGTGGGACCCGCGGTCAGCAACGGGGATTCGGTCATGACGGGCGCCTCGGTGGCCTCCGGCGCTCCCGTCAAGGCCGGCGACGCTGAGGCGACGACGGCCACGCCGGCATCGGTTGCGGCCGGACCCACGAGCGGCAGGTCGAGCCCGCCCCGCTGGACCACGTACCCGAGGGAGATCCCCGCCGACAGCACCAGGATGAGCAGCGCGGCGAGGGTGGCCCGCGGAACGGTCGGTCTCGTCCGGGCGGGCGCCTGCGCAGGCGCCATGGAGCCCCGCTGGTAGCGCGGGCAGTCAACGTGGGTGGCTCGGAGGCAGACCAATTCCTGCTGGCTCGTGGACTGGGGCCTCGGGGCGCCGATCGCGACGCAGGCCTGGCCCTCCCGCGGCGCCGGCACGGGTGCCACGAGGGCACCTGCAGCTTCCCCCCGCAGGAACGGGCAGACTCCGTGCACCGGGGAGCGCGCCGCATCGTCGAGGACCGGGAGCGCGGGGTGCGTGCCCGACGGCTGCCCGACGGCGTCGCCGGGCGCGGGCATCACCGGCCGCTCGCCCGCGAGCGGACCGTCGACCACCGGCTCGTCGTTCAGCGCTGCGTCCTCCAACGTGGCGGGAGTGCCATCCCGCGCCGGAGTCTAGTACCTCCGGCACCTTGCCCGCGGGGGAAACGGCGGTGTAGGCTGCGCGCCCATCGTGGCATCTCGGGCCACGAGGACGTTACAGTGTCTCCCGCAATGTCCAACGGGGGACTGAGCACCTGAGGGCAATGGCGCTTCCGCTCGTCGCATACGAACCATCACGCATCCAGGACACCGATCCAGGCCGTCTCGCTCCCCACCGGATCAAGCGCTGCACGTACCGCCGCCTGATCGCGTTGGATCGCCCGCGGGAGCGTGTCTACGAGGTCGAGTGCCTCTACCCTGACCGCAAGGTCCCGATCCCCCTCGGTGATCTCGAGTCGTCCACCCCGGTCTGCAACGGCTGCACGGCCGCGCACATCTTCCGCGCGGACGAGGACTAGCACCGGACACGCCGCGACGCGGCGAAGGGTGCGGTGAGGCGCCAGCGAGGCAGCCTGTAAGCCGAGTTGCTCCCGACGCCACGCTTGAGCGTGGAGCGGACCCGTCCCGTGAGCGTGAGCCCGTCTATTCCGTCTACGCAGATCGAGCCCAACCGTATGCAGAAACGTATGCAACTCTGAGCACCCCCGGACGCTGCCGCTCCGAGCTCTCCGGCCAGGGCCGGGATCGCCGTCGGCCCGCGGAGCCGTCCCGCGTGACGAGTGTCAGACGTCAATCGCGGATGCTGTGACCGTTGGCGCCTCATCCGTCACCTCACCCGCGACCCCGAGCCCGCGCCACCGCCGGCAGCCGGGCGGTGGCCTACCCGACCGCCGACTCCCAGCGATCGCCCCACGACTGGAACTCGGCGTTGATGACGCTCGAGTCCCATCCGCCCCCTCCGGCCGCTCCGACGATGTCCAACAGTTCCTTTGCCGCAATGCGGCTGTACCGGGCCATCGGAAGCGCATCGAGGAGATGCGCGGCGTAGTCCAACGCTTCCTGGGTGAAGAACCCGCTGTCAAGGACCCGGTCCCAGTAGTCCAGGAACCAGTAGTGATCCCAGCTATCCCAGTCCTGCACTCTCGCGGGCTCGCCCGACTGAGCGTAATCGACGATGCGCCGCGCTTCCCATACATCCGATACGCCCGCCATGATGCCCATGGTCGCCCCAAGGGAGTCGCCGTCTATCCGGAAGACAGCACTCCCCTTCGGGGGGGGCCAGCCTGGTGCCCAGTCGACCGAGGTCACATCACGGAGGTCGACCCACCGTTCGCTCTGGAGATCGATGGCCCGATAGTTGGTGACGACGAGGTTGCCGGTGGACTTGCCGATCTCCTCGCCTGGATCGAGCGGAAACTCCCCGACCTTCATCGTCGACGGGAGGCTGCGGGCTGAGGAGCCCCTTCCGAGATGTCGAACTGCGAAGTCGGCCGGTCAACCAGATCTGGTATGGCAGCGGTATCGGCCGTGACCGTCCCTCCGCTATCCATGACGAGGCGGTACCGAAACATGTCGTCGATGCTGAATGGTCTCGACATCAATCACCCCTCCCGGTTTGTGTCTGACTGGCACGCACCGTGGGCCGAAGGGGACGAACACACCAAAAGGCGGACAGGCCGCGCTGGGCGAAGTCTCGGTGCCCGACCCTCAGAAGTGCCCTGCGCCAGCTGAACTAGCTCAGTAGGGCAGTAGAACGCGTTGCCGTTCATCCTCCAGCCGTGCATACCAGCTGGAGGCGTCATTCTGTGTCGCGAGGCCATCTACCAGTTTCAACCGCGTCCCGGACATCCGAATCCCAACGGAGTAGGGGCCAGGGTGTTCCCCGATGTCGCCGGCGTCGAGGGTCGCGCTGCTGAGGCAGACCGGATGGAACCAGTAGCTGTGAAACTCGATTCGGGGCGGACCGTCCTCGCGCCCGCAACTGATGCAGCTCACTTTGCCTCCTCCTTTGCGGGGACGAGCGCCAATGTCCTGGACGAACTGCAGACAGCCACTCAGGCTGTCGATCTAGCGGCGAGCCCCGTGCGTTGCCTTGACCGGGGACGTTTCACCAGCATACGGGACGCGAGAGGCTCGCCGCAGGGCGCCTCGTGGAAAGGTCGCCGCCTCAACTTGAGGGCTGAAGGTGGGTCCGGACACATAGGCGACATTGGCCGGCGCCGCGGGGCTCACGTTCGCGCCGACACGACTGCAGCCGGCGACCGCACCAGGGAGACCAGGAGCACCGAGACCATCACCGGGACGACCAGCCACGCGCCGAACCGAAGGCCGCCGCCCGCGTTGCCCGCGAGCGCGGGCAAGCCGTAAAGCAGAGTCCCAGACCACACTAGGGAGGCGACTGCGGCAAGGGCGGCGATTGCCATGCCGCGCCGCCGGCGCCATCGCACCGAGGCGGCGCCCGCGATCAAGAGCAGTGCCAAGCCGATGGAGAGACCCCCGAAGACCACGTACTGCGGGTCATTCGGACTCGCGACGATGAGGGCGATACCTGCGAGTCCGGGCAGGCACGCCTCGAACAGGAGTAGCCATACGGTGCTCTCCACGCGCCAACTCTCACCGGCAGACGCGGAGCGAAACAGTGGCAGGAGTGCCGGGACGAGCAGGAGCCCTACGATCGGCGGAACCTGGCCGAGGGCGATCGCCCCGACGAGGACTAGTACGAGGCCGAGGGCAACCAGACCACGCACGCTCAGCGGCAGGCGAGACTGCGAGCGTGACCCTGGCCTCGGGGCATTCCATTGCGCAGTAGCCGGTCGCGCTCCATACCTGTCACCGTCCGTCCGCGGGGTCCCCCGATGGCCCTCGTCACGCCACCTCGCACGCTGGTGATCGCGGCCTGCATCCTGCCCGCCGGCTCCCGGTGGGCCGGTGGGCTCGGGCCTCGGCGGAGCGGCGGCGGCCCCAGACCCGCCGCGTTCGGCCTGACGGCGGGCTTCGATGAGCAGGTCCCGGTCGTACGCCGTACGTTTGGCAGGGTCACGCAGGATGGTGATGATCGCGTTCAGCTCGGCGGACGACTTCGTGCGGCGGTGCGTGTCGCGAGGGTCCTGGTTGAGATCGGGGTGAATGAGGCGAATCCGCTCGCGATACGCCAGTTCGATCTCTTCGATCGATGCACCGGGCGAGACCCCGAGGATCGCGTAGTAGTCCAAGCTCCCGCATCCGCTCCGTGCAATCCGGCGGCCGGATCGAGCATCGACGAAGGGGCGGGGAGCAGTCCCATTCGCCGGTGACTATACGACTAGTCCCGTTGGGCTTGAGCGCAGATCCGACGGCTCCGCGGGAGGCCAGCCGGCGGCAAGACTACGAGTTGGCGGCGTACCCTGCGTGGCACCAGCGCCGATCGGAGGATGGACGACAGCCATGGGTCTCTCGGAGGGGATCACCGGACACTGGATCAAGTTGGTCGGACGCGAGCCGACCGATCCCGAGCAACTGGATCTCCTGACGCTCGTCCAAACGAACGGCGAGGCCCGGGTCCTGACATGCCTCTCCGGCTACTTGGAGCTCCGCCCTAGGGAGCGGCCCGGCACGGTCGGCGCCCAGGAGTTGATGGCGTTCCTCAGCCTGTGCGCAGACGTGGTGCTCTGAGCCTTCACGCAGTCGAGTCGCTGGCGCTCGATCGGCGGACCGAGACTCCATCGAGGCCAACACCCGTGGCAGCGCAGGAGCCTCATACCGCTCGGGTGCCTGCGGTCGCGGTGGAGATCGAAGAGCATCCGGCCGAACAGCTGCCGCTCCCCCTCCATGCAGAACCAGCCTGGGTTCTGACCTGCGACGACGAAACGCTCAGTCCGGGTCATCGACTCCACGTCGCCAGGCCACGGCTCACGCACGCCCAACGGCAGCCGGGTGCCGGTTTCGGTGTCGAACAGGATGCGGAGGCCGGCCAGGACCAACTCCTCGACGCGCGCGGACGCGCGCGTCGGTCGCGCTCGAAGGCCTCGAGGTCGGGGTCGATCACCGGTTCCGACATCGGACCTCCTGGCTCAGCTCGTGAATGCGCGCCTGCACCGGGCCCAGACTAGTTGTCAAGCTGGCGGGCCGTACCGCATACCGGTAAGCACGCTGCGAGGCTGTGACCGGCAGCGGCGGGCCCGTGCGACCTCACTCGGCGATCCCCCGCCAACTCCTCAGATTCTAACTTGCGGGCCCACGAGGGCAGCCGACGAGGTGTCGGGAGTCGCCGACTGCTCCTACCGGACCTCGACGAGGTCGCCACCTAGTCCCCAACCGTACGCGGGCCCTCCGAGCGAAGCCGCCAGGGGGCCATTTCACGCACGAAATTATGGGAGGCGCCAGCGAGGCAGCCTGTAAGCCGAGTTCTGTATCACGACCTTGCGGTCGCGATGACGGTCATCCATCTGAGGCCGCCGGTTGCCCGACGGCTCATGCAGCCGACCCGAGGGCTGGGCAGCGCACCTCTCCCCCCGGCGAACCGGGGTTGCGCCCTCCTATTTGGCCTTGCTCCGGGTGGAGTTTGCCGCGTTTCACTCCGGCACCCGAGGGGCCGGCATCGTCACTGTGGCACTGGTCCTCGCCTCACGGCGGACGGGCGTTACCCGCCACCCTGCGCTGGGGAGCTCGGACTTTCCTCAGGCCGCCCGGTTGCCCGGCCGACCCGCGACCATCCGGCCGCCTCGCTGGCTCGTGAAGTGTAGGCGCGACCGGGTAATCCCGGGCGACAACCGGTTCAGGGCGTCACGAACACCAGGGTCTCGCCGCCCTCCGTGGTCAGGCGCAGGTTGCCGGTGCCCGTATCGATCTCGAACCGGGGGCTCCCTTCGACCACGCCGAGCAGGGCCGCCTCCTGACTCGCGACGGCCCCAGCGCAGGGCACGGGCTGGAGCTGCTCGGAGTCGAGCAGGATGCGATTGCCGTCGAGGTGGTATGTGCCGCCGCCGCTCTGGCAACCCGTGTGCACCGTGAACCGGCCGTCCGTCCCGAAGCTCACGCCGATGACCCCGTCGGGGTCGACCGCCGGCGCGGTCCCCACCTGGACGATCTTCCACGGCCTGTCCACGAGGACGTCGCTCGTGGTGAGGCATCCGGCTACGACCAGCACACAGGCAACGAGGCCTGCAGCGAGGCCCGCAGGGCCTGCGGGACGCCCGGGAGCCCTCACCCCACCAGTTCCCGCACCGCCGCAGCGACCGCATGGCCCAGCGCGGCGTGTCCTGCCGGGGGGAGATGCACCCCGTCCGCTGGATCCACAGTCGCGACGGTGGCGGCATCGAGGAACCCGACGCCGCGCATCGCGGCGACCGTGGCGTACAGGCGCGCCATCGCCAGGCCCTTGGCCCGCGCCTCGCCGAAGCCCCACAGCTCCGAGCGCTCGGTCACCTCACCGGGTGGAGGCGGCGCCACGAGCAGCACCTTGGGCGCACCGCCGCCGATGCCCGCCCCGGAGCGCAGCACGACCTCCACGAGGGTCCGCACGCCGGACGCGATCTCGGCCGCCGTCCGTCCGAAGATGGTCTTCGTGTCGTTGGTGCCCAGCATCAGCACGACGACCTCCACCGGGGCGTGGGTCTCGAGGCAGGGCCCGAGGTAGTCGAGCCCGTTCCGGCCGGGGAGGTACGGGTCGTCCCAGATGGTCGTGCGCCCGTTCAGCCCCTCCTCGATCACCTGGTGGGCCGGGCCGAGCGCGGCGGCCAGCACGCCGGGCCACCGGACCGCGCGGTCGAAGCGCCCGCCCGTGATCGACGAGCAGTCGAAGCCGTGGGTGTTCGAGTCGCCGTAACAGAGCACGACTGCCATCGAGCCGACCTCCTACTCCGCTGGTGCGGTGCGCCTGATGCGGGCGACCCGCGCCGGACCACCGGCCGCGACGCGGTCGAGCGCCTCGTTCGCCAGCCGGTCCGCCGTCGAGTTCTGCTCGCGGGGCACGTGGGTCGCCGACCAGCGCGTGAAGCCGGCGAGCATCGCCTTCGCCTCCGCGTGGAGCGGCTGCAGCTTTGCGTCCTTGACCCGCCAGCGGCCGTGGAGCTGCTCCACGATCAGCTTGGAGTCCAGGTACATGTCCACGACCTCGGCGCCCAACCGCTGCGCGAGCTTGAGCGCCTCGACCACGCCGGTCCACTCGGCCACGTTGTTGGTCTGGTGGCCAAGCGCCTGTGAGATGGTGGCGTCGGGCGGCGCAGAGGGATGGCGCGCATCGGCACGGGACCCGTCGATGAGCGCGGCACCCAGCGACGCCGGCCCGGGATTGCCCCGGGCCGCGCCATCGGTGCGGATGACCAGGTGCGGGATCACCGGGAGCGGAACCCCCTCGGACCCCGCTCCCCCACCCTGCGCGCTCAGACCCTGCGGCCCGTGATCGCCCGGGAGACCTCGAGGATCGCCTGGGTGATGTGGATGTCGCGCGGGCACGCGTCAACGCAGTTGAAGATCGTCCGGCAGCGCCAGACGCCGTCCTTGTCGGCCAGGATCTCCAGCCGCTCCTCGGCGTGGTCGTCGCGGGTGTCGAAGATGAACCGGTGTGCAGCCACGATCGCCGCCGGACCCACGTACTCGGGCCTGGCCCAGAACGAGGGGCAGGACGTCGTGCATGCGGCGCACAGGATGCACTTGGTGGTGTCGTCGTAGCGGGCCCGGTCCTCCGCGGACTGCCGCCGTTCCCGCGTGGGCGGGTCGGCATCGGCCTGGAGGTACGGCTGGACGCTCCGGAACTTCGCGAAGAAGCCCTCCATGTCCACCACCAGGTCCTTCATCACCGGGAGGCCGGCGAGCGGCGCCACGGTGATGCGCTTGCCGCCCAGCTGGTTGACCCGGATCTTGCAGGCCAGGCGGTTGCGCCCGTTGATGCGCATGGCGTCGGAGCCGCACACCCCGTGGGCGCAGGACCGGCGGAACGTGAGTGTTCCGTCCTGCTCGTACTTGACCTTGTGGAGGAGGTCCAGGACGCGGTCCATCGGGCTCGCGTCAACCTGGTAGGTCTCCTCGTGGGGCTTCTGGTCGCGCTCGGGGTCGTAGCGGAGGATCCGCAGCTCGATCTGCATCGTCGTCTCCCCCGCCCTAGTAGACACGCGGCTTGGGCTGGAACTTGGTGATGGTCACCGGCTTGTAGGCCAGCTCCACACCACCGTCCGCACCCGGCGTCGCGAGTGAATGGGACAGGAAGTTGACATCGTCGCGCTCGGGGAAGTCCTCGCGGCTGTGCGCCCCGCGGCTCTCCTTGCGGTCGATGCAGGCGGCGACCATCGTCTGGGCGCAGTCGAGGAGGTAGCCCACCTCGCGCGCCTCGAGGATGTCCGTGTTGAAGGTGGTCCCCTTGTCGTCCACGCTGACGCTCCGGTAGCGCTCGCGCAGCTCGTCCACCTTGACGCGGGCGCGCTCCAGGCCCTCCGCGGTCCGGTAGACGCCGGCGTCGTCCATCATCACGTCGGCCAGCTCCGTGCGGATGGCCTCCTTGCGCTCGCCCTTCGGGCGACTCCGGAGCGCGTCGAGCTCGGCGCGGACCGGGTCGGCGGCCGACTCGGCCACATCCGGCAGGTCCACGCCCTTGATGTCCCTCACCATCTGGCGGCCTGAGCGCCGTCCGAACACCAGCAGGTCCACCAGCGAGTTCGTCCCCAGGCGGTTGGCGCCATGGACGGACACGCAGGCCGCCTCGCCCGCCGCGTACAGGCCCGGGATCACGGTGTTCGCCGCGTCACGGGTGGCCTGGGCGTTGAGGTTCGTCGGGATGCCGCCCATCGCGTAGTGCGCCGTAGGCTGGATCGGAATGGGATCCGTGTAGGGCTCGATCCCCTGGTACACCCGGACGAAGTCCGTGATGTCGGGCAGCTTCTCGTCGATCTTCTTGCGGCCGAGATGGCGCAGGTCCAGGTACACGTAGTCCTTGCCGTCGATGCCACGGCCGGCCCGGATCTCCTGGTGGATCGCCCGGCTGACCATGTCGCGCGGCGCCAGCTCCATGAGCTTGGGAGCGTAGCGCTCCATGAACCGGAAGCCGTCGTTGTCGAGCAGGTACGCGCCCTCGCCTCGGGCGGCCTCGGACAGCAGGATCCCGATGCCCACGATGCCGGTGGGATGGAACTGGTAGAACTCCATGTCCTGCATCGGCACGCCGTGGCGGTACGCCAGTGACACGCCGTCGCCGGTGAGGCTCCAGGCGTTCGAGGTGACGCGGAACATCCGCCCGAAGCCACCGGTCGCCAGGAGGACCGCCTTGGAGCGCAGGGTCACCAGCTCGCCGTCGGCGATGCGGTAGGCCACGACGCCCGCGGCGCGCCCGCCCTCGCCCAGCTCGCCACCCTCGGTGACGAGGTCCACGACGTGGTACTCGTCGTAGAACTTGACGCCGTACTTCACGCACTGCTGGTACAGCGTCTGGAGGATCATGTGGCCGGTGCGGTCCGCTGCGAAGCAGGCCCGCATGACCGGACCCTCACCATAGTTGCGGGTATGCCCGCCGAACCGGCGCTGGTCGATCTTGCCGTCGGGGGTCCGGTTGAACGGGAGCCCCATGTGCTCCAGCTCGATCACCGTCTCGATGGCCTCGCGGGCGAGCACCTCCGCCGCGTCCTGGTCGACCAGGTAGTCGCCACCCTTGATGGTGTCGAACATGTGCCACTCCCAGTGGTCCTCCTCCTGGTTTCCGAGGGCGGCACAGACACCGCCCTGGGCGGCGCCGGTATGGGAGCGGGTGGGATAGAGCTTCGTCAGGACGGCGCTGTCCACGCCGGCCTTCGCCAGCTCGAGGGCGGCCCAGAGGCCGGCGCCACCGGCGCCGACGACCAGGGCGTCGTGGTCCTTGATCATGCGGGCACCTGCGGGAACGGCAGCGTGAAGACGACCATCGAGCCCATCGCCAGGAGCAGCAGGCCGACGAGATACAGGAGCATGGTGAGGGCGGTCCGGAGGCCGCCGCTGGTGTAGTCGCCGATCACCGTGCGGACGCCCATGAAGGCGTGGAACAGCACGAGCATCAGCATGAGCCAGTCGATGGTCCGCTGGGCCATGCTCGCCCAGCGCACCGTGACCCACTGGGCGTCCTGGTAGGCGGGGTCGAACACGAAGTGGACGACGGTGTAGTGGGCCAGCGCGAGCACGAACAGCCCGATGCCGGAGAGCCGGATCAGGTACCAGATCGCGAGCTCCCAGCCGCTGCCCTGGGGGCGCGCCCGGCCGGCGCGGGTGACGCGGAAGGTACTCATGAGCCGAACCTGAAGGGGGGCTCCATCCCGAAGGCGGGAGCCATGATCTGGATGAGGATCGGCAGGCCGATCACGACGAACAGGACCCAGTTGAGGTACCACATCTGCTTGTGGTAGCGGGTCATCGCGGGCCAGAAGTCCATGATGATGATCCGCAGGCCGTTGAGCGCGTGGTACAGCAGGGCCGCGCCCAGGAGCGACTCAACGACCCGTCCGAACGGGCTGGCGTAGATCACCAGGACGTCGTTGTACAGGTCGGGGGCCGCGCCCACGAGCCAGATGTCCAGGACGTGGAGCAGGATGAACGCCCAGATGGCGACACCCGAGATGCGGTGGAACGCCCATGCAAGCATTCCCTCGCTGCCCCGATACCGCAGGAGCATGGAGCCTCCGTTCCTCCGGCCCGCGTGCGCGGGTCGCCTGTGGTGGTCCGGCTCTCAGCCGAGCCGCGCGATGATGGCGTCAGCGAATTCCCGGGTACCTGCGGGGCCGCCGAGGTCGTAGGTGGTCGCCTTGCCCTCCGCGATGACCTCCCGCAGGGCGGTTTCCACGCGGACGGCGGCCTCCTGCTCGCCAAGGTGGCGGAGCATCAGCACGCCCGAGAGGAGCAGCGCCGTGGGATTGGCCTTGTTCTGGCCGGCGTACTTGGGCGCCGAACCGTGCACCGGCTCGAAGACGGACGCGTCGGTGCCGATATTGGCGCCCGGGGCGACGCCCAGGCCGCCGACGAGGCCCGCGCACAGGTCGCTCACGATGTCGCCGTACAGGTTGGGCAGGACCATCACGTCGTACAGCTCTGGCTTCTGCACCAGCTGCATGCACATGTTGTCGACGATGCGGTCCTCGAACTCGACGCGGCCCTCGTAGTCGGCAGCGACGGTCCGGCAGCTCTCCAGGAACAGGCCGTCCGAGAGCTTCATGATGTTGGCCTTGTGGACCGCGGTCACCTTCTTGCGGTCGTTCGCAACCGCGTACTCGAAGGCGAAGCGGGCGATCCGCTCGGAGGCGGCGCGCGTGATGATCTTGATGCTCTCGGCGGCGTCCTTGCCCACCATGTGCTCGATGCCGGCGTAGAGGTCTTCCGTGTTCTCGCGCACGATCACGAGATCCACGTCCTCGTAGCGGGTCACGAGCCCCTTGATCGACCGCGCTGGGCGGAGGTTCGCGTACAGGCCCAGCACCTGGCGGAGGGTCACGTTGACGCTGCGGAAGCCCGATCCGACCGGCGTGGTGATGGGACCCTTGAGGGCCACCTTGTTGCGCCGGATGGACTCGAGCACGTGGTCCGGGAGCGGCGTCCCGTACTGGGCCATGACGCCTTCACCGGCGTCTTGGACCTCCCACTCGAACGCGACGCCCGAGGCGTCCAGGACACGACGGGTCGCGTCGGCGAGCTCCGGCCCGATGCCGTCGCCGGGGATGAGGGTGACTCGGTAAGGCATGGGGCCATTCTACGCGCGACCTTTGGCCCCGGATGGGCAGGACGGCCCCACTTCCGTGCGTGCCGGACGGCGTGCCAAGGGGGGCCATCCGGCCATACCGGCGCCCTGTCCGGGAGCGCATAAGGAGGTTGTCCATGCCGCTCGGGCATGCGCCGCGGGGGTGGCCATCGGTCCGTTCGCGTCGCCGCGTCCCAATTCCGCGCGCGTTGCCGCACCCGTGCACGAGGGAACGGTTGATGCTCCGATTGCGCGCCCCGCTGGGGCTCCTTCTCGCCGCCACGCTTGTCGCCGCCTGCGGTGGGAGCTCGACCCCTGCAGCCACGTCCAGCAGTGGGGGTGGCACGGCCGCCACCGTGGCGCCGGCCGCCACCGACGGCTCGGGCGGTGGCTCGAGCGGATCCACGGGCGGCGAGATCGATCTCGGCGGCGCGGTGTCCGCGCTCGAGGACCTGGACAACTTCGCCTTCCGGATGGAGATGAAGGCGACCGGCAGCTCAGAGTTCATCATGGTCCCCAAGGAGGGCGCCCTCGTCATGGAGGGCACCGTGATCCTCAAGCCCGAGGCCGCGGTGGACATCACGATGACCACCATCGAGAACGGGGCGAGCCCGGCCGCGCTGGGGGTCCGGATCGTGGACGGGATGAGCTACGTGAACATGGGGGGCGAGCAGTGGATGGGCTCGCCAGTAGAGGACATGGAGAAGGAGATCGCCTCCTACCGGCCCGAGACCCTGCTGGGCGGGTTCTCGAGCGTCAGCGGCCTGACCGCGGTGGGCGACGAGGACAAGAACGGCGTCGCGACCACGCACTATCGGGGCGAGGACACGACGGGGATGGCCAGCATGTTCGGGCTCCCGGACGGCGCCTGGGTCACCGACGTCTGGATCGCGAAGGACGGCGGCTTCGTGGTATCGGAGAGCGTCACGGCGTCGGCGAAGGCAGGCGATGCCGATGGGACCTTCACGATGACCATCGACCTGACGCAGGCGAACGATCCCTCCCTCACGGTTGAGAAGCCCGACAACGTGATGGAGCTCTAGCCAGCGCAGCGCTGCTGACACCCTCGCTGCCCGAACGCCGGCGGTCCGCCCGCCGGCGTTCCCATGGCGGGCCGGTCGGCTTGCCGCCAGGGCGGCCACAAGGTCCGGGGCATCTCGCGCCCGCGGGCTATGATCGGGTTCTCGCCATCGCCTGCCCTCCGGAGGTCTCGCCCGTCGCGTGAAGATCCACGAAGCCGACGCGAAGTCGCTGCTCGTCGCCCAGGGCCTGCCGGTCCCGGCCTGGGAGGTGGCCCGGACGCCCACCGCAGCGCGTGCCGCCGCCGTCAAGTTCCTGGCCGATCCCGCCAATGCCACGGGCAAGGTCGTCATCAAGGCCCAGGTGCTCGTGGGCGGTCGCGGCAAGGCGGGTGGAGTGAAGCTCGCCTCCACGCCCGATGAGGCCGAGGACGTCGCCGCTCAGATCCTCGCGCTGGAGATCAAGGGTCTCCCGGTGCGGCGCGTGCTCGTCGGTCCGGCGGCCGAGATCGTCAAGGAGTACTACCTCTCGGTCCTCCTCGACCGCGCCACCCAGCGCCTGATGTTCATTGGATCGGCCGAGGGCGGCGTCGAGATCGAGCAGGTCGCGGTGGACAACCCCGGCGCGATCGTCTACCAGCACGTGGACCCGCTCCTGGGCCTGCCCGACCACGCGGCCCGGGAGCTCGCGTTCAAGATCGGCTTCGGCGCCCACTGGAAGGCGGGCGCGGCCATCGCCAAGGGCCTCCTGCGGACGATGCTCGCGAACGACGCGGATCTCGTGGAGATCAACCCGCTCGCGGTGATCCGCGAGCACAACGCCGACGGCACCCCGACCGAGCGACTCGTCTGCCTTGACGCCAAGATCACGCTCGACGACTCGGCTCTCCCCCGCCACCCCGGCCTCGAGGAGCTTCGCGACCTCGATGCGGAGGATCCCGCGGACGTCGAGGCCCGGCGCTACGACCTCACCTTCATCAAGCTCGATGGCAACATCGGCTGCATGGTCAACGGCGCGGGCCTCGCGATGACGACCATGGACCTGGTCAACCGCGCCGGCGGCGAGCCGGCGAACTTCCTCGACATCGGCGGAGGGGCGAAGGCCGACCGGGTTGCAGCGGCGATGCGGCTCATCCTCGCGGATCCGAACGTGAAGGCGATCCTGGTCAACATCTTCGGCGGCATCACCCGCGGCGACGAGGTCGCCCGCGGGCTCATCGAGGCGCGCGCCCAACAGGAGCGTGAGGTCCCGATGGTGGTCCGCATCGTGGGCACCAACGCCGCCGAGGCGGCGGAGCTGCTGGAGGCGGCCCGCTTCGTGACCGCCGACAGCCTGGACGAGGCGGCGGCCAAGGCCGTCGCGGCTGCGAAGGGAGCGGCGGCGTGAGCATCCTGATCGGACGCGACACGCGTCTCGTCGTCCAGGGCATCACCGGGCGCGAGGGCGAGTTCCACAGCCGGGCGATGCTGGAGTACGGCACGCCGCTCGTCGCGGGCGTGACCCCGGGCAAGGGCGGCCAGTCCGCGATCGACGGCCGTGTCCGCGTGTTCAACACCGTCGCCGAGGCCGTGGCCCAGACCGGCGCCAACACGTCCTGCATCTTCGTCCCCGCGGGCGGTGCACCGGATGCCGTGCTGGAGTCGGTGGCCGCAGGGATCAGGACGATCTTCTGCATCACCGAGGGCATTCCCGCCCTGGACATGATCCCGGTGGTCGAGGAGGTCCGCCGGGCGGGCGCCCGGCTGATCGGCCCCAACTGCCCCGGCGCAACGAGCCCCGGGCGTGCCAAGGTCGGCATCATCCCGGGCTCCATCCACCGCGAGGGTCGCGTGGGCGTCGTGTCGCGCTCGGGCACCCTGACCTACGAGGCGGTCCAGGCGATGACCGACGCCGGCCTCGGCCAGTCCACGTGCGTGGGCATCGGCGGCGATCCGGTGATCGGGACCCAGCACATCGACGTCCTCAAGCTGTTCGCCGAGGACCCCGAGACCGAAGCCCTCGTGCTGATCGGCGAGATCGGAGGGTCGGCGGAGGAGGAGGCTGCCGCCTGGGCGGCCGAGCACATGGCCGACATTCCCAGGGTCGCATTCATCGCCGGCCGAACCGCCCCCGAGGGGAAGCGGATGGGCCACGCGGGCGCGATCATCTCCGGCGGCAAGGGCACGGCGGCGTCCAAGGTGACCGCGCTCGAGGCAGCGGGGTTCCGCGTCGCCGCCTCGCCGACGGAGCTCCCCGCGCTCCTGCGCGAGGCGGGCTACAAGGGCTAGTTCCCGCGCGGGCTCGGGCGTGATTACAATGGCGCGCCACGAGCCCGCGAGACCCAGGGTTGCGCGGCCAGGGGAAGGAGGAGCGGCGCTTCGGCGCCTATGGGCAGTCTGATGGACCTCGTTGCGGGTGACGCCCGCGACATCGTCCTCGCGCTCGCGATCGACGACGTGACGGCCTTTGACGACCGCGACCGGTTCGTCGCCCACCTGCCGCTCGGCGGTGGCCTGGACCCCACGTGGCTCGATCTCTTCTCCGAGGCCGTGCGCTCCGTGACCGAGAGCCCCGATCCGGCCGACTTCCTCGATGCGCGCACGGAGCTCGACGGTGCCCGCGCGTCCGTGGAGCGGATCATCGACCGGGTCGACGCTGAATGGATCGAGTCGGTGGGCCAGGTGCCTGACGACCTGCTCGGACCGCTCGCCGGCCGCTGGATCGAGCTGCTCGAGGAGGAGCTCGGGCTCCTGCCGCGCGAGGAGAAGCCCTGGATCCGGGACCTCGCCGGGCGCATCGTGGCGTTCTCGCGCGATGCAGCCGATGCGCGCGACGTCGTCTTCGCCTGGGCGTTCTAGCGCGACAACCGGCCGAGCGGCCTGCGGAAACCGAGAGATCGGCCCTGCTCGCGGCCGTTCCCGCGCGGCACGCTTGGGGCATGACGACAGCCGCCCCCCTCCCCGCCCCCGCCGGCGACCCGTCGACCGGCCTGCCCGAGCCGACCCGCCCGCCCGACCCGGGTGCCCAGGCGTTCTTCAAGGTCCTGAACCGGTGGTTCATGGTGCCAGCGGTGCGCTCGGGACTCGGCGCGTGGGTGTCATGTCCGCTGGGCGGGTACATGGTGCTGCTGCGGGTGCGCGGCCGGAAGAGCGGCCTCGTCCGCGAGACGCCGCTCAACTACGTGATCCGGGACGGATCCGTGTGGGTGGCCGCGGGCTTCGGGCCCAAGACGGAGTGGTACCGCAACCTGCTCGCCGATCCCGACGTGGAGATCGTGCTGCCGGGACGCGCGCCAATGGCCGCTACCGCGACCGAGATCCTGGCGCCTGCCGTCCGCGGGCGCGTGCTGCCGGCCATCATCCGGTCCACCATCGGACCGTCGCTCGCGGCCGGGCTCAACCCGCTCTCCGCCACCGACGAGGCCATCGCCGAGGAGATGGCCTGGGTGCCGCTGATCCGGCTCACGCCCGTTGACGGCGTGATCGAGGCAGGCGGCGACGACCCCGGTGGGCGTGCCTGGATCTGGCGTCAGGCGCTAGCGATCGGCGCGACACTGGTTGTTGTCCGGCTCCTCGGCCGGGTCGCAGGAGGCGTCCTGCGCGCGGTCCGCTAGCGGGACGGCCGGGCCCCGCACGTGGATCGCGGGCCGGTGCCGCGTGCCTCAGTAGCCGAGCGAGGCCCAGCTCGGACCCCCCGGCGCCTCGATCAGCTCGACGAGGACCCCCTGGCAGCTGCGTGGGTGGAGGAAGGCCACCGGTCCCTCCGCCCCCTTGCGGGCGACGGTGTCGATCAGCTCGATGCCGTCGAGCTCGAACCGCATCAGCGCCTCGCTGATGTTGGCCACCTCGAAGCAGACGTGGTGGAAACCCTCGCCCTTCTTCTCCAGGAAGCGGGCGACGCCGGTCGTGTCGTCAGTGGGCATGACCAGCTCCACCTTGACCTCGCCGACCGGCAGGAAGGCGATCGTGACGCGGTCGAACTCGATCGGGAGCACCAGCTCCACGGGAAGCCCGAGGGTGTCGCGCCAGAAGCCGAGCGCGGTATCGAGGTCACGGACGATGATCGCGACGTGATGGACCTTGCCGATCTTGCGGATCAGCTCCGGGACGCGACCGACGGAGGCAGTGGGATCGCTCATCAGGATGCTCCTCGTCAGACAGTGATCAGCTCGCGGTGGACGCCCCAGACGGAGCGCAGGCGGTCCGCGATCTCGCCGACCGTGGCATACGCGGCGACTGCTTCGATGACCGGCGCCATGAGGTTGCCGTCGCCCCGCGCGGCATCCTCGAGACGGCCCATGGCTGCCTCCCACGCCGCGGCGTCGCGGCCGGCGCGGACCCTGCGCAGGCTCTCCACCTGGAGCCGCTCCCCCTCCGGATCGATGCGCAGGAGCGGCGGCCGGGCAGCCTCCCCCTCGTCCCGGAACTTGTTGACGCCCACGACCACCTTGTCCCCCCGCTCGATCTCGCGCTGCACGCGATACGCGGACTCCTGGATCTGGCGCTGCTGGAAGCCGCCCTCGATGGCTGCGAGCGTTCCACCCATCGCGTCGATCTCGGCCAGGTACGCGGTCGCCGCGGCCTCCAGCTCGTCCGTGAGCGACTCCACGAACCAGGATCCAGCGAGCGGGTCGGGCGTCTCGGTGACGCCTGCCTCGTGGGCGATGATCTGCTGGGTCCGCAGGGCGAGGCGTGCCGACTCGACCGTCGGCAGGGCCAGGGCCTCATCCCGCGAGTTCGTGTGCAGGCTCTGCGTGCCCCCAAGGACGGCCGCCAGCGCCTGCAGCGTGGTCCGGACGACGTTGTTGTCGATGGACTGGGCAGTCAGCGAGGAGCCTGCCGTCTGCGTGTGGAAGCGGCACATCATGGACTTCGGGTTCTTCGCACCGAACCGCTCACGCATGATCCGGGCCCACATCCGGCGTGCCGCCCGGAACTTGGCCACCTCCTCGAACAGCTCCGACCAGGCGGCGAAGAAGAACGACAGCCGCGGCGCGAACTCGTCCACGTCCAGACCGCGGGCGAGCGCGGCCTCCACGTAGGCAATGCCGTCGGCCAGGGTGAACGCAAGCTCCTGGGCCGCTGTCGCCCCGGCCTCCCGCATGTGGTAGCCGGAGATGCTGATGGTGTTCCACTTGGGCAGCTCGCGGCTGGCGAACTCGAAGACGTCGGTCACCAGGCGCATCGACTGGCGGGGCGGATAGATCCAGGTGCCCCGGGCGACGTACTCCTTGAGGATGTCGTTCTGGGTCGTGCCGCTGACCGCGGAACGCGGTACCCCCTGCTTCTCTGCTGCGGCCACGTACATCGCAAGCAGGATGGGCGCCGTGGCATTGATGGTCATCGATGTGCTGACCTTGCCCAGTGGGATCCCTGCGAACAGGGTCTCCATGTCGGCCAGTGACGAGACCGGCACACCCACCCGGCCAACCTCGCCCTCTGCCTCCGGAGCGTCGGAGTCGTAGCCCATCTGCGTGGGCAGGTCGAAGGCGACGGAGAGGCCGGTCTGCCCCTGCTCGAGCAGGTAGCGGAAGCGCGCATTGGTCTCAGCGGCGGTCGCGAACCCCGCGTACTGGCGCATGGTCCAGAACCGCGAGCGGTACATCGTCGCCTGCACGCCACGCGTGAAGGGGTACTCGCCGGGCAGGCCGATGCTGGCATCGACGTCGCGGCCCGCAAGGTCCGCGGCGGTGTAGACGTCGTTGACGGGGATCTCCGACGTGGTCACGAATTCCTCGCGACGCTCGGCCGACGCAGCCACCGCCTTCGCCCGCGTCGTGGAGCGCCAGCGCTCCACGGCCGCTTCCGGCACCGCGTCGTCGCCCGACACCTTGTCCGCGTCGCTCACCAGGACCTCCGCTAGCTGATGACCACGAGCAGGTCACCGATCTCGATATTGACCCCGACGGCCACCCCCACGCGCTCAATCGTGCCATCCCTCGGCGCCCTGAGCTCGTTCTGCATCTTCATGGCCTCGACCACCAGGAGCTGCTGGCCTGCTTCGACCTGGTCGCCAGGCTTCACCGACACCGCCACCACCTTGCCCGGGATGATGGCCTTGATCTGCAGCGGCCCCGCATGGCCTACCACCCCACGGCCTCGGGTCGCACGTTCCCGCAGCGCCGCGATGCGCTCGGACTCCGTGTCGACCGGGACGCGGAACCCGCCGACCAGGACCTCCCGTACCCGGGTCCCCCCTTCCCCGACCGTCTCAGCCTCAAGCACCACCCGGGTGGTCGCGCCGCCCGCCTTGAGCAGATGCCGACCACCGCCGAGCGGGTGGAGCGCGACGTCTGCCTGCTCGCCGTCAACGATCACCTGTCTTTGCGCAAGGACAGCGGCGGCATCCTCGGACGCTGGGTGCATGGCAGCCCCGCCGAGCAGGCCCGTGCCGACGGTCGGATTGGTCATCCGCAACGGCTCGGGAGCTGGCGCAATGCGGAGCTCCTCGCCGCCGCCGACGGCATCGGCCAGGCGGACGCGGACGGACCTCGGGTCAACGGGTGCAGCGGCCCGGCTCTCCGGCGCGGGTCTGGTCAACTCGGCCATCGGTTCGCTCCATGGGCACGTCTGCTCGACCGCCATCCGCCTGCCGGCTGGTGGCCCGGCGGCCGCATATCCGCGCCGCTCGACGCGAGCCCGGTGATGGACTGCGGCGCATCGAGCGCGGCCAGGCCGGCCGCCAGCAGCGCCGACCGTTCCGCCGCGCGACGCGCGCCATCACCGTCCCAGTGCATGTCCACCCAGCCAGTCGACAGGTCGCCACGGCGGAAGGCATCGCTGCGTGCAACGAACATGTGGAATGGGAGCGTCGTCTGGATCCCTCCGATCTCCACTTCGTCGAGCGCACGTCGGAGGCGGTCGATGCACGCATCCCGGTCAGGCGCGTGGACCATCAGCTTGGCGACCAGGTTGTCGTACTCGGCCGGGATGCGATCGCCGGCTTCGATGTGCGTGTCGATCCTGACGCCGGGTCCAGCCGGCATCACCCAGCGACCGACCTGCCCGGGTCCTGGCGCAAACGCGCGGGACGGATCCTCTGCGGCGAGCCGGACCTCGATCGCGTGTCCGACCGGCGTGGCGGCACGCTCCCCCGCCGCGACAACCTCCTTCGCCAGCGGCATCCCCGCCGCGATGCGCAGCTGCTCACGCACGATGTCCACCCCGGCGACGAGCTCCGTCACTCCATGCTCCACCTGGAGGCGCGTGTTGACTTCGAGGAACCAGAAGTTGCCATCGGGGTCATACAGGAACTCGCAGGTCGCCGCATTGCGCAGCGAGGCCGCCTTGCCCAAGGTCACCGCCAGCCCGTGAAGGTACCGGCGCTGCTCCGTGGTGAGCCCCGGCGCGGGAGCTTCCTCCACCAGCTTCTGGTGACGGCGCTGCAGCGAGCAGTCACGCTCGCCCAGCGCGACGACGTTGCCCTGGCCATCGGCGAGGAGCTGCACCTCGATGTGGCGTGCCGGCAGGATCTCGCGCTCCAGGTACACCGAGCCATCGCCGAACGCGGAGAGTGCCTCGCGTGACCCGGACAACAGCGCCGCCGGCAGGTCCTCCTCGCGCGTGACGCGACGCATCCCACGACCACCACCCCCCGCGGCGGCCTTGACGAGCATGGGGAAGCCGATCGCGCGTGCCGTCTCAAGGATCGCCACCACCTGGTCCGGCGCGTCAACCGGCGCAGGCTCCAGCGTCCCGGGCACGGATGGCACGCCGACCTGTGCCGCGAGCCGACGCGCATGCAGCTTGTCCCCCAGCATCTCGATCGCATCGGATGCCGGCCCGACGAAGACGATGCCCGCAGCCTCTGCGGCGCGGGCGAACGCCGCGCGCTCCGCCAGGAAGCCATAGCCGGGATGGATCGCGTCCGCTCCCGTCGCAACAGCCGCATCGATGATCGCGTCGATCCGCAGGTAGCTCTCGGACGGGGAGGAAGGGCCAAGCCGAACGGCTGCATCGGCAAGTCGGACATGCGCTGCCGTCGCATCGGCGTCGCTGTAGACCGCGACGGCCTCAATGCCCAGCTCATGGCACGCGCGGATGATGCGGACCGCGATCTCGCCGCGATTGGCGATGAGGACGCGCCGGAACGGAGGTGCCTCGCTGGTCATCGGTGGCTCCCCGGCAGGTCGTCTTTACGCAAAGACAGGAGGCCGTGGTCAGAGCGGGATGTTGCCATGCTTCTTCCGGGGATTCGTGTCCTGCTTGTCGGCCAGCACCTCGAGTGCGCGGATGATCCGTGGCCGGGTCTCGCGCGGAAGGATGACCTCGTCGATGTAACCGCGCGCCGCAGCGATGTACGGATTGGAGAACTCCTCCTCGTACGCCGCGACCAGGCGCTTGCGCTCCTCAACGGGATCCGCGGCGTCGGAGATGGCGTCGCGGAAGATGATGTTGACCGCGCCCTCTGCACCCATGACCGCGATCTCCGCCGTGGGCCATGCGAAGTTCATGTCACCGCGAATGTGCTTGCTGCTCATGACGTCATACGCGCCGCCGTACGCCTTGCGCGTGATGACGGTGACCTTCGGGACGGTGGCCTCGCAATAGGCGTAGAGCAGCTTCGCGCCGTGCTTGATGATTCCGCCGAGCTCCTGTGCGACGCCCGGCAGGAACCCCGGAACGTCCACGAAGGTCACGATCGGGACATTGAAGGCATCGCACGTCCGGACGAAACGCGCAGCCTTGACCGACGCGTCGATGTCCAGCGCGCCGGCAAGCACCGCCGGCTGCTGCGCAACGATTCCCACCGAGCGCCCGCCAAGGCGCGCGAAGCCGATGAGGATGTTGGCGCCCCATGCCGGCTGGATCTCGAAGAAGTCGCCGTCATCCACGATCCGTCGCAGGACGTCATGCATGTCGTACGGCTTCTGCGGCTCATCGGGCACGACCGCGTCCAGCTCCGCGTCCATCCGGTCCGCGGGGTCGGACGTCGCGACCATCGGCGGATCGGCGAGATTGTTCTGGGGCAGATGGGCGAGGAGTCGGCGCACATGCTCCATCGCCTCTGCCTCGTCATGGGCTGCGAGGTGGGCGACGCCCGTACGTCCGGTGTGGACCCCCGCACCACCCAGTGACTCGGCGTCCACATCCTCGTGGGTCACGGCCTTCACGACATTCGGTCCGGTGACGAACATGTAGCTCGTGCCCTGCACCATCACGGTGAAGTCCGTCATGACGGGCGAGTACACGGCCCCACCTGCGCACGGTCCAAGAATCACCGAGATCTGCGGCACGACGCCCGACGCGAGGACATTGCGCAGGAAGATCTCGGCGTACCCGCCGAGCGAAGCGACACCCTCCTGGATTCGGGCGCCGCCGGAGTCGTTGAGGCCGATGACCGGAGCGCCCACCTTCATCGCAAGATCCATCACCTTGCAGATCTTCTCGGCGTACGCCTCTGAGAGCGATCCGCCGAAGACCGTGAAGTCCTGGCTGAAGACGAAGACGAGCCGGCCGTCAACCGTCCCATGGCCGGTGATGACGCCGTCGCCGAGGAAGTGCTGCCGGTCAAGGCCGAAGGCTGTGACGCGATGGGTGACAAACGCATCCATCTCGACGAACGACCCTGGATCGAGAAGGAGATCGAGACGTTCGCGCGCCGTCAGCTTTCCCCATCCGTGCTGCCGTTCGACTCGAACCGGTCCCCCGCCCTGGAGGGCCTCGGCCCGCAGCCGCTCGAGGCGCGCGATCCGTTCCGCGTTCGTCGTCACGTGCGGCGCTCCTTCGGGCCATCGGGCAGTCCGTCTTTACGCAAAGACGTGGGGACTGCGCAGATCATAGGCCTCGGAGCGCGCGACTGCGGGCGCCATCGTGTGAGTGGGGTGTTTCCGGCGGGTTGCCAGACTGCCAACCTTGCGTGCGCGTGGGCGTGGATATCCACAGAACGGTGCACAAGTCCCCTCGGATGTGGACAACCTCGGACGCGGATCATCGCGGCGCGGTAGCATGCGACGAACTCCAGTCGCCATTCCGGTGGCCATACCAGCGCTCATCCGAGGTGATGCCCTTGACGCACGTGATCGCGATCGCCAACCAGAAGGGTGGCGTCGGCAAGACGACGACCGCCATCAACCTGGCGGGCGCACTCGCCGAGACGGGCCTGCGCGTCCTGCTTGTGGACATGGATCCGCAGGCGAATCTCACGGCGGGCGTCGGCATCAACCTCAACACGATCCAGCGCTCGATGGCCGATGTGCTCGCGGACGGCCGCTGCACCCTGGAGGAGGCCATCCTTCCCACCGAGACCGCGGGCATCGACGTCGCGCCCGCCCACATCGACCTGGCCAGTACGGAGGGCGAGCTCTTCACGGCGCTCGGACGCGAGGCGATCCTCCGGGAGGCGATGCGCGACACGATCGACTCGTACGACTACGTCCTGATCGACTGCCCGCCCAACCTCGGGCTGCTGACGGTGAACGGGCTCGTGTCCGCGGACAGCGTCATCATCCCGGTCCAGACGCAGTTCTACGCCATGAAGGGCCTGAACAACCTGGTGAAGGTCATCAACGCGATCCGGCTCAAGCTCAATCGCGACCTGCGCGTCCTGGGCCTGCTGCCCACCTTCTTCGACGGACGCACCAACCTCGCCAAGGACATGCTCGATGAGCTGCGCGTCGTCGGCGACCATCACGTCTTCAGCACGATCATCCGCACATCCGTGAAGCTCGGCGAGGCTCCCCTCGCCGGTCGACCCATCACCGCCTACGCGAGCGGCTCAGAGGCCGCTCGTACGTATCGCGAGCTCGCCAGGGAGGTGATCGATCTTGGCCAGGCCTGACTTCCGCGCCGCAGCCGCTCGCCGGCTATCGGAGGAGAAGGAGCTACCGCCCGCGATCGTCAGCCTCCTCTCGCCCGACTCGACCCACCGCTCCACCGGCGTCAAGGTGATCCCCGTCGAGCGCATCGACTCCAATCCTGAGCAGCCGCGCCTCGCATTCGACGAGGCCACGCTCGAGGAGCTCGCTTCGAGCATCCGCGAGCATGGAGTACTTCAGCCGATCCTCGTCCGACCCGTCGATGGCGGACGCTACCAGTTGATCGCCGGCGAGCGACGCTGGCGCGCCAGCAAACTCGCCAGCATGCGAACCATCCCGGCGCTGGTCGAGGACATCGACGACGAGACCGCCATGGAGATCTCGATCATCGAGAACCTCCAGCGCGAGGACATCTCCCCTCTCGATGAGGCGGCGATGTACGACCGGATGATCCGCGACCACGGGTACAGCATCCGCAAGCTTGCCGAGAAGCTCGGCAAGGACAAGGGCTACCTCGAGAACCGCCTGCGGCTGGCCGACGCGCCGCCCGAGGTTCGTGAACTCGTGTCTTTGCGCAAGGACACCCTGTCCCACGCCTACGAGCTCATGAAGGTCGAGGACCCCAAGAAGCGCCGCCGCCTGGCCGAACAGGTCGGCCGGGGCGAGCTCTCGCTGGTCAAGCTCCGGGAGCGGATCGAGGGCAGACGCACCCGGGAGGCCCAGGAGGTCGACGAGCAGATCGAGGCGGCAGCGAAGGCAGATCCGGTCGCCGCCGTCGCGCCCTCACCTGCAGCCGAGGCCGGCTGGACGCAGCACACCGCCCCGGCCGATGACGTGAAGGACGACAGCCTCTACGTTGCCAAGCAGCAGCTCAATGAGGCGGTCGAGGAGATGCTCGAGGTGATCCGCAACCCTGAGCTGCTCTCGACGATCGGGAACGTGGACCGCACGAACCTGGCCAAGTACCTCACGATCGCGAAGCTCCGCCTGGAGAACGCGATCGCCGTGGTCCGCAGCGGGGATCCAGACCGCTAGGGAGCCCCCTCCCCCGCCCTTGCACGACGAAGCCGGCGCCCATCGCGCCGGCTTCGCTGCTGCTGTGGGGGCTGGCCGGGGTCCCGGCCGGACACCCGGTCCTATGGGCGGCCGCCCGACCGCTCGGCCTTCTTCGCTGCGGCCTTGGCCTTGGCCGCCTCGGACTTCGCCTTACCCTCGGCCTTCTTGGCGGCCGCCTGCTCCTTGCCGGTGGCCTTCGCCTCATCGGGAGTCACGCCGCAGGCTTCCGGGGTGACCGTGGCCGGGTCGAAGGTCGCGGGATCCTCGATGTCCATCCGGGCGACGCAGGACACGAACTGTCCGTGGTTCTTGAAGCCCTCGGGCGTCTCGGCCTTGGCGGCGGAGGACACGATCGCCCCGTGGGTGCCTGCCGGGTCGTCCGCATCCTCGTCGACATCGGGTGCCTCAGGGGCCTCAGGGGCCTCAGGGGCTTCAGAGGCCTCCGGGGCCTCGGGGGTGGCACCCTCATTGGCATCCTCGTCCCCGTCGTCCTCGGCGGGCGGGGTGGACGGATCGCCCGAGGACTCCTCCTGCGCCGGGGTCGGGGGTGCCGCGGTCGGCGAGAGGCTCGGGCCGGCCGCGAAGACCGCGCCAGCGGAGATTGCCAGGACGGCAAGTGCGATGCCCAGGCCGCGGAAGCGGCGGAGAAGATCGGTCATGGGGGTGGGACCTCAGGTTCGTTCGTGGCGTTCATAGAGCATAACGATCGCCCACACGAAGCCGTTAGGGGTACATGGGTCCGGGGCGACCGACCCGGCAGGGCTATGCGGGCGCGCACCACCCGCCGTGCGGGTCGACCGGTCAGGTGCCGATCGGGGTCCCGGAGGCGGCCCCCAGCGCCCCGAGCCAGGCCACCGCCAGCAGTCCCAGGCCCACGGCCTGCACCTCGAACGCGGCCTCCCTCCAGCCCGTGCTATGGCGTGTGGCAGCCCTGGCCGTCAGGACCGCACCACCCAGGGTGACGACGCTCGCACCCGCGACCGCCAGGACCCACCCGTCGGGAGCACCCACCGCGAAGGCGGTCCCGACAGCGAGCGCAGCGACCACGAGGTGCAGGCACACGACCAGCAGCCCGGCACGCCTCGGGCCGAGCGCGACCGCGATGGAGGTGTCATCGGCGTCCTTGTCCCGCTCCATGTCCACCAGTGCGTTGGAGATCGCCAGGGCGGTGCCGGCATTCGCCGCAGCCGGGATCACCACCAGGAACATGCCCGGCAGCTCCCCGGTTGCGCCGAACCAGCCGTAGACCGGCAGGAGCGGGATGCCCACCGCGAACGGCAGCCACGACAGCGTCGTCCCCTTGGCCCGCAGGTCGTACCAGACGCCGATCGCCAGCCCGAAGACGGCAAGGGCCGCGAGGGCCGGGGAGAACGCGAGCGCGATCGCCACGCCGGCTCCCGCCGCCCCGATCACAACAAGCCGCGCTTGCGCGGGGGTCACGATGCCCGCCGGGATCGGCTTGCCCGGCTTGCGCCCGGCGTCCTCGGGGGCGTCCACGAGGTCGTTGAGGGCACCGATCGCGAACTGGATGAGCGTCATCGACGCGCCGAGGGCAAGGGCCACCGGTGCTTGGGCACCGGCCAGGATCGCGACGAACGCGACCACGATGCCATCAAGGACGGACGGGAACGGGTGGACCAGCCGCGCCGCGATCTCGAGGGAGGAGTGAGCCGGCGCCTCCGGATCGCCGCGGGCCCCCGCGGGCTCGGGGGCGTCGTCCGGGCCGGGGACGTAGAGGGGATCCGCCGCCCCGAGCGCCAGACCGCGCGGATCGGGCGGCTCAGACGTAGACGAGCTCGTGGAAGTTGGCCACGAGGTACTCGATCAGCCGGTCGCGGCCGTCGGTGACCTGTGAGCGGATCCCTGGCACGAGGGCCCAGAGCGCCACCGCAGGCACCATCAGGCGCCCCTGGGCATCACGCCCGACCGTGGCGGGCGGGCCGCCGCCGGAAGCGAACACGCGTTCGAATTCACGCTCGTTGAGCCTGGCAGCGCGGCAGAAATCCTCGACGACACGGCTCACGCCGCGGCGGATCGCGACGTCGCGCATCATCTCGGCCGCCCAGGTGTCGATCTGGGCGTCGGTCTGCTCGGCAAGGCGGGCGCGGTACTCGGTGGCGTCGGCTGAGAGGCCGGTGGCTCCCACGGGTTCTCCTGGGTGTGCGGTGTAGTGCCTGCAGGATGCCATACCCGGGGTGCCTCCCGTGGCCTCATCGCCCGCTCAGCGCTGGGAGCCGGCCGCATCCCCCTGCCCGAGCTCCGGTCGGGCGCCCTCAGGCCAGTCGTTGAAGAACTCCGTGAGCCAGCGCCCGAACGGCCCGGGGCGCCCGGGATCGGGGAAGTCGGCGACGAGGTGCAGCAGGGCGTCCGTCGTCCGGGCCGTGAGCTCATCCACCGACTCGCGGGTAGGCCGTCCAGCAGCGGGGATGGGCTCGCCGATGCGCACCCGGATCCGACGGCGGAACCCGAGCCAGCTGGTGCCGTTGATCGCGACCGGGACCACGGGAACGCCCCCGCGCAGCGCGAAGTAGGCCGTGCCGTCGGCAAGCGGTGCGAGCTCCCGCTCGCCGCGGTGGATCCTCCCCTCCCCCATGATCAGCATCGCCCAGCCCGAGTCGAGCACGCGTTCGACGCGCCGGGTGGTCGCAAGCAGGTCCGTCTTGGCCGGCCGGTACGGGATGCCGAAGCCGGCCCACGTGATCAGGCGGTTGCGGGCGCCCACGGACATGTCGTCCTCCTTGGGGCCGAACATGGCCAGCTTGGGGCGCGCCGGCATCACCGCGAGGAGCACGAGCGGATCGGTCCAGTTGAGGTGGTTGGCGCAGTAGATGACCGGTCGCTTCGCGAGATGCTCCTTGCCCTCCACGCGGATGTCGAACAGCACGCCCAGGACAAGCTTGAGGAACGCGCGCATGAGACGGACCCGGTTGGGCCGGTAGACCGGTGCATCGACCAGGGGCTGGACCACGTCGTCGGCCTCCGGCTCAGGCGGGCAGCCGGTCCGGGTGGAGATCGGCGAGCCGCGCAAGGACGACGTCGGCGAGGTCGTAGGCGTTACCAGCGGGGGGCACGCTCGGGTTGGGTACCAGCACGACGGTCATGCCGGCCGCCTTGCCGGCCCGCACACCGTTGAGCGAGTCCTCCACGACAAGACACCGGGCCGGGTCAGCGCCGAGCGCGTCCGCGGCACGCAGGTAGACGTCCGGGGCGGGCTTGCCCATGGGGACCTCGTCGCTCGACACGACGGCGCCCAGGACATCGCCCAGCCTGAGCGCCTCCACGGCGGCGTCGATCACCGCCCTGTGGGAGGA
Organism: uncultured Chloroflexia bacterium; assembly: GCA_963748625.1. Taxonomy (GTDB): domain Bacteria; phylum Chloroflexota; class Limnocylindria; order Limnocylindrales; family CSP1-4; genus CAIXZV01. The sequence continues at coordinate 250,359 of CAVVJT010000010.1, forward strand.
CGACGCGATCGCGACTGGGAGCTCGAGCGCCACCCTCCGGACCTGGTCCGGGGCGTCGCCGATCACGGGCGGCGCTGACCGCCGGTAGCAGCCGACCACCCCGGCGACGATCTCGTCGAGGATCACCTCCACGGGCACGTCGGGGAGGTCCAGGCGACGCTGCATGATTGCCGCCCACTCGAGCGAGTTGCCGCCCATGACCGACGCCTGGTCGTCATGGCCCCACGTCCGCCCGTGGCGCGCGGCGAAGGCGACCCGCACCTCCTGCCACCACGGCTCGGTGTCCACGAGCACGCCGTCCAGGTCGAACAGCACCGCATCGAACTGGCTCAGGCGCATGCGTGGCTCCCGGTTGCCGCGGCCGAGGCTGGCCGCGAATCACTGTGCTCAGGCTAGCGGATACCCACCGCTGCGGGCCGGTGGGCCGGACGATTGCTGACGTTCGTCCAGTCCGGGGACCGGCGCAGTGACCGATGATTGGGGTGCCCCGGTCTCGCGGGGCAGGAGGTGGCAGTGGTGCGCGTCAACCGGGGGCTGTTTGGCTGGGGCGTCTTCTTCATCGTCGCGGGCCTCGTGCCCCTTGCGGTGCGCAACGGCGCGGTGCCCGCATCGGCCCTCGACGGTGTCTTCGGGCTATGGCCCCTGATCCTGGTTGGCGTCGGCCTTGGCCTGCTCCTCGCGGACACGAGGGCGGCGATCCTGGGCGGACTCGTGGTGGCGGTCACGTGCGGTCTGATAGCCGGCTCACTCCTTGCCGGCGCGACCGGCTTCGGCGCGATCACGGGTGCCTGCGGCATCGGCGGGACATCCGACGCGGGCACGCCGTTCCCCAGCCAGTCCGGCTCCTTCGCCGGGCCGGCGGAGGTGCGCCTCGACGTGCGCTGTGGCTCGGTGGAGGCCGTGACCACCACCGGCGCCGGCTGGTCACTCTCGGGCACGGCCGGTCCGGGGCTGGAGCCGGAGGTCGAGGCCGATGGCACCGGCCTGCGGGTGAGCGCCCATGACTCCGGGGGAGTCGTGGTCGGCGGCGAGGCAGCCCGGTGGATGCTCGAACTGCCCGACGCGGTTCCGCTGGCGCTGCGGCTCGACGTGGACGCCGGTGCTGGCGACCTCGCGCTCGATCGGGCGCAGGTCACGAGCCTGGCTGTGCATGTCAATGCGGGCGATGGCCGCGTGGGCCTGTGGGAGGCTGAAGCGCTGCGATCGCTTGAGGCATCCGTGAACGCAGGTGCCCTGACGCTCGACCTGCCGGCGGCGCCGTTCCGGGGACGGATATCGGTGAACGCCGGCTCGGCGGAGGTCTGCCTGCCCGCTGGAACCGCCCTCCGGGTCAGTGCCGGCAACGTGTCCCTGGGCTCCACGAACCTCGGCTCGCGCGGTCTCGTCGAGCAGGGCTCCACGTGGACAACCACGGGCTTCTCGGAGGCTGCGGTGCAGGTGGAGCTCGATGTCTCGGTCAACGTGGGCAGCTTCGTCCTGAACCCGGAGACCGGCTGTGGGTGACCGGCTCTACCGCTCCCCCACCGACCGCGTGATCGCCGGCGTCGCGGGCGGCATCGCCGTCTGGATCAGGATCGACCCGTCCCTCGTCCGGATCGCGTGGGTGCTGGCCGCGATCCTGTCGCTGGGCATCTTCGCGCTGATCTACATCGTCATGATGATCGTGGTGCCGCTGCCGCCGGCCGGATGGGTCCCCCCGCAGCCGCAGCGGGCGACGCCTGGCGGCGACCCCGTCCCAGGCTGGGGGCAAGGGGCGCCCACGGGTGGGTATCCCCAGGCGTCCGGCCCGGGCCATATGGCGCCCGGCGGGACGAGCCCGGGCCAGGGGGCCGGCCCGGGCCCTGCGGCGCCCGGCGGGACGAGCCCGGGCCCTGCGGCGGGGCCGGCCTGGCCCACCCAGCCCACGGGTGTCACCACGGGCGCCCGGGGCGCCCGCATGGCCGGGGGCGCGCTGCTGGTCCTGCTCGGCCTCTGGCTGCTGGCGGGCCAGTACCTCAACCTCGACTGGAACATGTTGTGGCCATTGCTCGTCATGGGCACGGGCGCGGTGCTCATCGTGGCAGCGCTCAGGCGACGCGGCGGCTGACACCTGGCGGTGGCGACGGCGCCACCCGATCACCGGCTGAAAGGAAGATCCACATGCGTTCTGGCGCGCTCCACTTCGCTCCGCTCGTTCCACTTGCCCTCGTGGCGGTTCTTGCCGGCGCCTGCACGGCACCCGGGGCTCCCTCACCTGCAGCGGACACGGCAGCGCCTGCCAGCGCCCCCGCGACCGTCAGCCCTACCCGGCCCACCGAGGCCATGCCCTCCCTCAAGCCGGTCCCGGCCACCAGCGAGCCGGTCACGGGCGAGGTCCCACCGGCGGTGATGGCGTCCGCGCGCGCCGAGCTGGCCAAGGAGGTCGGCGTGGAGGCCGCGGCGAACGCAACCGTCGTCAAGGCGGAGGCGGTCGACTGGCCCGACGGATCCCTTGGCTGCCCGCAGCCGGGCATGATGTACCCGCAGGTGATCACACCCGGCTACCAGGTCGTCTTCGAGGTTGACGGCAAGCAGTACGACATGCACGCCTCCGCGAGCGGTGGTGCGTTCCTGTGCGAGTCCGGGCGACCGCTCGGGGGCTGACGGCGGACGCGGGGGCTGACGGCGGACGCGCGCGCACCCGCCAGGTATCGAGAAGGCTGGGACGAATCACGAAGGCCGGGGCCCGAGGGCCCCGGCCTTCGCCGTTCTGGACTGAGCGGAGCTCAGGTGGGGTTGGCGACCAGCTGGATGGTCTCACGGCCCCGCGGGGCGGCGCCGTAGTAGTCGCCGCGATTGGCGTTGGTCACGAGCAGGAGGCCGATCTCCGACGGGTTCGCGTCGTACGTGTAGGACGTGCTCCAGTCGGTGATCCCCAGGGTCCCGATCCCACCGGGCAGGATGTCGCCGTTGAGGTTCAGGTCGTCGCCGTACCAGGCCGTGACGGCGTAGCGCTCGGCCATCGGGGCGACCTCGATCCCGTACACGGCGTCCGTGAGGGCGTAGTCGCGGAAATACCAGTCGTACGCCTCGACGTCCATGGTGATCGGGCTGCCGTAGTCGGCCGTGGTCATCCCGATCTGCGAGCCGCAGAAGTACAGGATGGTGTTCGGGTCATTGGTGGAGTTGTCGGCCCACCACATCACGCTGACGTCGTCGGCTGCGACGTCGTAGACATAGGTCGCCAGCCGGGCATCGCTGAGCGAGCCGGACACGGTGCCGGTGAACACGACGTACTCGGGCGCCGCGTCGCCCTCGGTGTCGAGGTAGAGGTCGTACTCACCCGGGACAGCCGCGAAGGTGCGGCGATCCCACTCTGTGATGGCCACGCCGTAGAGGAAGTCGTCGCTGACGTCGCAGTAGTTGCCCTCCCAGGTCTGGACACCGACCGACTTGATGTCGATGACCGGGCTGTTCATGCCGGGCCGTGAGGCCGGCTTGTCCGGGCTGGTGGCGACGAGCGAGTAGAAGTCGACGGCGCCGACGCCGGCGCCGCTGTTCTTGAGGTCGACCTCAGTGCCGGGGACGAAGGTGGTCCCGTCGAGTGAGGCGACATCACCGGCCTGCCGCGGCAGGACATGCCAGGCCACGTGCGCCGGATCGGCGTCGTCGCCCGAGTAGCCCTTGCGGTCGAACTTGATGTAGCCGTCGTACTCGAGCAGGTCGAGCGGGGCCGGGTCGAGGGCCAGATCGTTGCCGTTCATCGTCCAGGGGCGCAGCTTCTCGGCATCGACCTTGAGCTTGACGTCGAAGGACTTGGTCTGGCCCGCCTTGAGCGTGATCTCGCTCGGGGCGGTGACGCTCACGGCGCCGTTGGACTTGTCGTTGCTGTACCGGAACGTCGGCTTGATCTTGAAGGTGAGGGTCTTCTTGGAGTAGTTCTTGATCTTGAGCGTCTTGGTGTAGGACTTGTCCTTCTGCCCGTCCACGAACCCGAACGACAGCGAGCCGCTCTGGCCCGAGGCGTCCCAGATCGCGATCGGGGACGCCAGCGCGCGGTTGACGCGCAGCTCGCCCCCGCCGATGCGGGTGATCGGGGCCCTGACGCCCGGCTGCAGGGCGTTGTCGGTGTAGGTGTCCATCTCGGCGGTGTTCATGAGCACGGCCTTGATCTCGAGGCCACTGCGGCGCGGGAAGGCGCTCTTGATCATCGCTGCGGCGCCGGTGACCATCGGCGCGGCGCCGGAGGTGCCGCCGAAGGCCTGGGTGGCGGTGCCACCGCCGGAGACGGCGGAGACCGATGCGCCGGGGGCGCCGATCTCGGGCTTGATGCGGTTCGTGATGGACGGACCGCGGCTGGAGGTGCCGGCCATGCCGCCGACAAGGTTGACGGTGGTGCTGCTGTTGACGCTGACGGTGACCGTCGCGGGCAGGGTGAGCTGGGCCTTGATGGCCGAGCTGAGCGTCTGCTGGATCACGAGCGTCGGGACGAACGTGTCGCCACCGCCGTAGCGAGAACGACACCGCGTCGCCGGGGGCGACGAGGCCGATCAGGACGCCGATCGCACCTGCCTTGGCGGCGCGATCGGTCTTCTCCGACACCGCACACGTGCCGCGGTCAACAAGGGCGACCTTGCCGGTGAGCGCGCCCGGTGCCGGATAGGTGACGTCAGCCGCGCAGCCGGTGCCACCGACATAGACGACGTCCCCAGCGAAGCCGGCGCCGACCGGGGCCCAGTCCACGCTCTCGACGTTCTTGTAGGTGCCCGCGATCGCCGCCGGGGCGGAGATGACGAGCGGGAACTTCTTGGCACTGGGGACCTGGGTCTGCGCGACCGACAGGGCGCTGGGCGCCGAGGCCGGGGTGCCCGCGATGTACGGCTTGTTGGCGCCGTTGCCGGCGGAGGCGATGGTCAGGATGCCGGCGAACTTGGTGGCCCGCTCGACGGCCATGGACAGGTCGTCGTTGTAGGGGTCGCCGTAGTCGCTGCCGAGCGACATGTGGATGATGTCCACGTGGTCGGACATGCTGGCGTCGCCGTTGGGATCGAGCGCCCAGTCCATCGCGTTCATGAGCGCGATGCCGGAGCATGACGTCGAGACGCTGGAGCAGACCTTGACCGCGAACAGGTTCGCGCGCGGGGCCATGCCCTTGGCGCCGCCGATGATGTCGGCGACGTGGGTGCCATGGCCGCCGTCGGTGCCGTAGGCGATGCCGAGGTCGGTGCCGGAGTCCGGCGAGTCGATCGGGTCGGGATCAGGCGCCTCGTCACCAGCGGGCCAGACCTCGCCGGTGAAGTCGTAGCCGCCCTTGATCCGGGAGGTCGGGAACAGCCCGTCGAGGGTGGTGTTGCGGGTGTCGTCCGTACCGGCGCCGTAGGCGGCCTTGAAGGCGGCCTCGGTGCCGGCCCCACCCAGTGCGGCGTGCGTGTAGTCCGCGCCGCTGTCCAGGATGGCGATGTCCACGCCCTGGCCCTTCCAGCCCTTGTTCTGGACCACCTTGCCGCCCACGTACGGGACGGTCTCGGAGAGGTCGAGCGTGTAGTCCCTGACGGGGATGATCGCGACGACGTCGCGGCTCTTGGCGAGCTTGTTGAGGGTCTTGACGTCAGCCTTGAGCATGACGACGTTCGAGGCCTTGCCGGTGCGGCCGAGGACCGTGACGTCCTTGTCGATCGCCTTGGCCTGCGCGATGACGCGGGCCTGCTGCGAGCGCGCGGTGCCGTAGGCGTCCTTCTGGGCGTTGATGCCGCGCCCGGCCTGGAGGACGGCCGGCGGAGCGGACAGGCGCACGATGACGCGCTGCGGGCCTCGAGCCTCGCGAAGGCCCTGGACCTTGGTCTTGGACCATTCCATCTGGTCTGCGGTGCGGGTGACGGGCTCGTCGATCCGGAGCGCCTTCACCCAGTCGGGTGCCTCTGTTGCGGGCCGCTCGTTGGGGCCGGCAGCGACCACCGTCCCGGGCAGGAGGGCAGCGAGCAGGGCCCCCGTCACGAACAGGCCGGGCCATCTTCGATCCATGCAGTCTCCTCCGTGTCGGCGTCGCGTGTCGGTCTGGGGATCCCGAGCAGGCGGGCGCACATCTCCTGGCATGCGGCCCGACGACCACACGCCTTCCGGCCACCGTACTCCGGCGGACGGAGATTGATGAGGGAAGTATGAACCCACAATACGGTCTGGGACGACCGTGCTGCATTACATTCCCCCGAACAGTTCGACGTCCACCCCTGTGGCGCCTGCCGGATCCGGCCACTCGCCTACACTGCTCCCACGAACCACGGAGGACGTCCCATGCAGCTCCCGTTCCACAAGCCCACGATGCCCGCGGCGGGTGATCTCCTGCCCGGCCGCGCCGACCCGATCGTCGATCCCGGCGACCATTTCGTGAATGGGCGACCGCTCGCGGGCCCCTACCCCGACGGCTACGAGATCGCCGACGTGGGCATGGGCTGCTACTGGGGTGCCGAGAAGAAGTTCTGGAGCCTGCCCGGCGTCTGGGTCACGATGGTGGGCTTCCAGGGAGGCGCCACGCCCAACCCCACGTACCGCGAGACCTGCACCGGGAAGACCGCCCACGCCGAGGTGGTGCGGATCGTGTTCGATCCGGCCGTGATCTCGTACGAGCGGATCCTCAAGACGTTCTGGGAGTCGCACGACCCCACCCAGGGCTTCCGCCAGGGCAACGACATCGGCACCCAGTACCGGTCGGCCATCTTCACCCACGGCGATGCGCAGCTCGCGGCCGCCGAGGCGTCGAGGGCGGTGTACGGGGGAGTGCTTGCCAAGGCCGGTTTCGGTCCCATCACGACGGAGATCGCTCCTGCGGGACCGTTCTTCTTCGCCGAGGAGTACCACCAGCAGTACCTGGCCAAGAACCCGGGCGGCTACGACTGCCACACCTCCACGGGCATCGCGTGCCCGATCGGGCTCGGGGTCGCGACCGCGTCCGAGTAGGGTGTTCGGCCCCCAATGCCCGGCGGATACCCCTGCGTGCCCGTGCCGCTGATCGGAAGCGGCATCACCGGGCGTCGCCCACGACGGCTGCTGCCGTGCGCACCCGGCGCGCACACGGAGCGGTGACGTCGCGGGATGTGCGCCCCGGGCTCCGCCCGTGCGCTCCGCCAGGGTCCCGAGGGCACGACCTGCGCACCAGCCGCGCATCGAGCGCTCCGGCCGCACCGTGTGGCCGTCCGGCGCGCAGCCGGACGGAGACAGGACCCGGACGGCGCCAGGACCCGGAGCGGCGGTCCGCAAGCCGCCAGCGACCGGCGAATCGGGACACTAGACTCCCGCCAGCCCGGGATGTCTCTAGGCGCGGTAGCGCCACTCCCCGGACTCATCGCGCGGCCCACGGAAGATACGGAGCATCCAGACGGTGCCGACGACCCAGAGCGCGGCAGCAACCGCAACGGTCGTCGCGCCAACACCCGAGGACGGGTCGGGAGCGCCCATGGACGATGGCGCTGTGAGGACCAGCAGGACGACGATAGCCAACGATACGAACGGGATCGAGAGGATGACCCTCGTCGGCCAGTAGGCGCGTGTCCGGTGCTTCATGGCACGCATCGTACGTTCATGGCGCAAGGGCCACCGGACCTGCCGTGTCGGCTACGACTGCCACGCGGCGACCGGGATCGCGTGCCCCACCGGGTGGGCCTCACGGCCGACGAGCCGGGCATCGCGGCCGCCGGGCCGGGCGTCGCACCGCTGCCAGATGTGCGCCACCCCCGGCCCTCGGCGTGCATCGCAAGCACACTCCCGAGCCCCGCCTGTCGTCCTCGTGCATCGCAGGCGCGACGGCGACAGCATGCAGGGCCCATTCCGGCCTGCGACGTGTCGGCGGCGTGCACGGCATGCAAGTGGGGAGCCGGACAGCCCGCGAAGTGTGCATCGCATGCACGAGCGCGCCTCGCGGGCCGGGGCGGCGCCAGGCTGCCCGGCCGTCTGCTGCGAGGCTCAGCTACCCGGCGCGCGCAGCGGCGACCACCTCGCGCACGATCCACGCCTGCTCGCGGGCGTCGTCGAGGGCACGGTGGGTGTGGGGAAGGTCAACCGGATAGCGCTCGAGCATGCGCAGGCGCGAGGTGGCCGCCCACCGGCCTACCTCGTGGAGATGGCGGCCCATGTACAGCGCCTTCAGATCGAGTGCGGAGTGGCCGAACGGGTTGCGCCCCAGGTGGCGCCACAGCAGATCGGCGACGAACATCCAGTCGAACGGGGCGTTGAGGGCGACGAACACCGGCCTCGACCCATCTGGCACCACGGTGGCGAGCCAGCGCTCGAGCGCCCGGGCCGCCTCGGCCGGCTCCAGGCCGTCCCGTTCCAGGTCCGCCTGCTCAAGGCCGTGGATGCGCTGCGCTCGCTCGTCCCAGGCACGGGTCGGGTCGGGGCGCAGGAGCAGCTCGATCCCGGTGTCCGGGTCGTCGACCAGGCAGGCGCCGACCGCCAGGAGGCTGCCGGTGGCCGGCACGGGGCCGGACGTCTCGGTGTCAACGCTGATCCAGGTCTCTGCGGTCATCGGCCCATCCTGCGGTCGTTAGGACCGGATACTAGCGGTGGTGTGCCGACGGGGGCCACGGACGTAGCGAGGGCTAGGCGATGGAGCAGGATCAGGCGGGACCGGACGCGCTGGCGGGCATCGTGGCATCGGCCAGGCGGCTGGGCGTGGAGATCGACGAGGCGGAGGCCGCGGAATGGGTGGCGGCACTCGCTCGCGAGCAGGCCGGCGGCGACATCGTGGTTGACGTGGACAGCGGTATCTACGGGCACCGGGTGTCGATGCTCGACTTCACCCCCCGCGATCTTGCGCGCTTCCGGGCCATCGGCGAGGTCGTGGGCTTCGAGGACCGGCCGCCCGAGTTCCTGACGGCGCTGGCGCTCTCAGGCTCCGCGGCGCAGGGCAAGGTCCAGGCCTACCCGGGTGACTGCGACTTCTTCGAGCGGATCCACATCACCGCACCCACCCGGTCGGACGCATGCGCCATCCTCGCCCGGGAGATGCGGGCCAAGGCGCTGGCCACCCGCGTCGGTCGCGGCTGGCGGCTGTGGGAGGTCAAGTTCGGCAGCTACCCCTTCGACGGCGAGCGCGCGGGCCGGGCGGTCAAGGCCGGCGGGGCCATCAGCTGGACGGCCGACGAGGTCGCAACGGGCGCGATCGTGGTGCTGCGCGACGGCGAGCCCGTGACGCTCACCTGGGACGAGGTCGCAGCCGAGCCCGGCTGGTGCAAGCTGGACTGGATCGTCACCGACCCGGTCCGCCTCGGCCTCGCGAACGCATCGAACATGCTGGACATCACCTGGGAGGCGCCCGACGGGAGCATCACGGCCCTCGACGGCTTCGTGGACCCCTACTTCCAGGAGGTCTACCTCGAGGCGGAGTCGCTGCCCCTGTTCACCCGGCTCGTCAAGGAGCTGTCGGCCGACTCCGTCGACGAGTACGTGCGCCAGCTCGAGCACGAGGTGGTGAAGTACTCCACGAAGGATCTGAACTGGGGCAAGGTCGCCCGGCGGCTCTACAACATCTTCCGGCTGACCGGTCGCTACGCGGAGGCCGCCTACCTGCGCGAGCTGTTCGACGAGCCCACCACGATCCTCTACCAGGTCGCGGCGCACATCCGGACGCTCGACGAGGCGGACCGGCCCGGGGCCGAGTTCGACGTGGACCTGATGGTGCACCAGACCGATGATCTGATCATGGCCGCCATCGGGGCGCTCGAGGGTCAGGGTGAGGCGGAGATGGTGCGCCGCCTGCTGGCCGTCCGGGACAACCTCCAGGCGCGGCGCGGCGCGGGCAGCCGGTCCGCCGACGTGGACGACGTGAAGCACCGCGCCCTGGTGGCGGTCAACGAGTACTTCGAGCGGCGCCTGTTCGACGTCCCGACCATCAAGGCCTACGTTGAAGGGCTCGTGGCCCTGGACGCCTGAGGGCCGCCCGGCGGGAGCCAACGCGAACGGCCCCGCTCCGGTCAGGGAGCGGGGCCGTCTGTGCGGAGCGTCAGCGCCTGGGTCAGGCCGTGGGCGTCATCCCGAACGCGGCCTTGACGTCGGCCGAGTTGAGGTAGATGAGGATGATGCCGGGCATGAGCATCATCGCGATACCGATGCCGCTGCCCGGGTACTGGACCATCCAGAGGAACGCCTCGAAGACGGCGATGCCGGCCACGATGGCGGCGGCCAGCCAGGCCCACCGCTGGAGCGTCCAGAGGCCGAAGCCGACGAGCAGCCACAGCACGCCGGAGAGCATGGCCAGCCAGCCCCACAGGCCGACACTTTCGAATGCGGGCACGTCGCCGAGCATCTTGAACCAGTCGAAGCCCAGCAGGCGCAGGCCGAGGAACAGCCAGGCAAAGCCGGCCATAACGACGAAGAAGCCGAGGACGGAGACAAGGATGGGCGGGTTCTTCATGGGCGTGAACCTCCTCAGGTCGTGGATGGCGCCGCTGGCAGCGGCGTTGTCGCCTTATAGGAGCCCGCGCGCAACGGCAGCGCCTCACCCGGTCGGGATGATGCTGTCGTGTCGGTATGGGTCTGCAATAGGAGGGTCATCGACTCGTAACGGGGCCACCTCTGATGCTCGTCACCGCGCATGAGGGCCTGCGCCGGCTGACCCTCGGGGACACGAGTCTCCTGGATGCCGAGGCGATCGCCGCGCGTCCGACTCCGCAGCTGGCGGGGCGGACGGCGGCGCTGGTGCGCATCGCAGCGCTCGTTGCCGTCGATGCCCCGGCGTCCGCGTACCGGTCCCCGGTCGCCGCGGCCCAGCGCACTGGCGCGCGCGACGACGACATGCTGGCACTCCTGGTCTTGCTGGCCGATGTCGTGGGATCCGCGCGGGTCATCTCGGCGGCGCCGAGGATTGCCCTGGCGATCGGCTACGATGCCGAGGCCGCCCTGGAGTAGGACCGGCGGGTATGCTGGCGCGTGATGGGTTCGCCTGTCCCATGATCGAGCAACTGGCCCATCATCCGCAGCCCGAGGGACCACCGCTTGGCCGCGCCACACGAGGGCCGCCGGCCGCACGCTCCGGCCTGGTCATCGCCCGCCACCAGCCTGCTGCCGCCCGCCCCATCCCCCACGTCCGTGCGCAGGGACCGGCTGGTCGCCCTGCTCGCCGATCCAGCGGCGCCGGCGATCACCGCCCTCATCGCGCCGCCGGGATATGGCAAGACCACGCTGCTCGCCGACTGGGCCGCCCGTGAGGCCAGGCCAGTCGCATGGATCACCCTCACGGAGCTCGACAACGATCCCGTCCGCCTGCTGACCTACCTCGTTGCCGCCTACCGTGCGCACGGTCCCGTGGACGTCGGCCCGGCGGGGCGGTTCCCATCAGGGTCTGAGCGGATGCTCGCCGGGCCACTGCCACGTCTCCTCGCCAGCCTGTCCGCGTGGACCCGCCCGGCGATCCTCGTGCTGGACGACGTCCACAGGCTCGTGGACCAGAGCGTCCTCGATCTGCTGAGCGTGCTGCTCGACCGTCTCCCAAACGGCTTTCGGGTGGCCCTTGCCGGGCGTTCCAGTCCCGACCTCCCGTTCGCGAGGCTCCGGGCCCAGCGCATGCTGCAGGAATTCGGAACCGCCGACCTCGCCCTCGACGAGGCCGAGGCCATCGAGCTCGTGCGACGCACCGGGGCGGTGCTGCCTGCGGACGTCGTCCGGGAGCTCGCCATCCGCACCGAGGGTTGGGCCGCGGGCCTCTACCTCGCCGTGATCGGCCGGACCGAGGCCGACGTCCCGATGGCATCCGGCTGGGCGCCCGGCTCCGACCGCTACATTGCCGAGTACCTGCGTGCGGAGGTCGGGCGCACCCTGGCGCAGGATGACCTGGACTTCCTCCGCCGGACCGCCATCCTTGAGACGGTCACGCCTGGGGCCGCGCTCGCCATCACGGGACTCGACCACCCGGACGACCGCCTGGAGCGGCTCGCTGCCGCCAACCTGCTGATCGCTCCCGTTTCCGGAGGGCCGGTCGCCTACCGCTATCACAACGTCCTACGCGAGTACCTGCGAGCAGACCTGGACCGGCGGGAACCCGCTGCAGCCGCCGCCGTCCACGCCCAGGCGGCCGCCTACTACGCGACCAACGGCATGCACGAGCCCGCGATCGAGCATGCGCTCGCAAGCCACGACCTCGATGCGGCGGCCCGGTACCTTGCCGCGGCGATGCTGCCGCTGTACCAGGGGGGCCAGGCGACGCTGCTGATGCGGTGGCTGGACCGCTTCTCCGTGCGCGATCTCGAACGCTCGCCGATGCTTGCCGCGTCCGGTGCCTGGCTCCACCTGCTCGAAGGCAGCGCCGACCGCGCCGACCTCCTCGGTGACATCGTCGAGCGCACCGATCCCGCCACGCTCGGCCGCGATGCGGAGACCTTCCGACCGCTGCAGGCCATCGTGCGCGCGACCCTCGGGCGCCATGGCTTCGCAGACTTCATGGCGTCGGCAGCCAAGGTGTACTCGGACAGCCGCGCTCCCGGCCAGTGGCGGGCGATCGGAGCGCTGGAGCTGGGTATTGGACGCCTCAGCGAGCCGGACCCGGACCTCGAGGCCGCCGAAGCGCTGCTGGCCGACGCGACGGCGATCGCGCCCTCCACCTCGGCCGGTGTCCACATGATGGTGGCGGCCCTGCGCGCCGTCATCCGCCTGCGACAGGGCGACATCGGGGCCGCAGGCTCGTTCGTGAACGAGGGTCGAGCAGCGCACGCCAGCTTCGAGGGGACACCAACGGTCACCTCGCTCATCGTGCATGCGGTCGATGCGCGGGTCCGCGGAGCGCAGCGGGGACATCGGCGGCGCCCGCGAGGCACTTGTTCGTGCACAGCTGGTACGGCCGCTCGCAACCTACGTGTCGCCATGGTTGTCCGTGCCCGCGCTGCTCGAGCTCACCCGGGCGTATCTCGCGGTATCGGACCCGGCGGGCGCCCAGACGGCGCTTCGCCATGCCGAGGACATCGTCCGCCGGCGGCCGGGCCTGGGCGGGCTCATCGACCATCTCCTGGTGCTCCGACGCATGCTCCTCGATGCCAACGACGTGCTGGCCGGCTCCTCGACGCTGACCATGGCCGAGCTGCGGGTGCTGCCGCTGCTGCCCACGTACCTCTCCTTCGAGGAGATCGGCCTGCGGCTGGGCGTGTCGCGCAACACGGTGAAGACGCATGCCATGTCGATCTACGGCAAGCTCTGGGCCTCCTCCCGGGGCGAAGCCGTCGAGCGCGCCGTGGAGCTGGGCCTGCTGGAGCCGTACCCGGTGCTCGTGCGCCGTGAGTACGGCGGCAGTGGGAACTGACGGACCAGACGTTTCGTTCTCGCCCCTCACGGTCGTCCTCACCGTGACGCTCCGGGCGTCGCTGCCGGGCCTCGGCGCCGGTTCCTCAGGCGGGGATCACGATCAGATTCGCAATCCTGAGGATCCCTGAGGCGGCCGCCGCCTCGCTGATGGGACCCGTGGCGGCCATCGCCGTCCGCTTGCGCTCAACGGCTTGGGGCGCGATGTCCGCGTGCCAGCCCGCCTTCTGAGGCGGCGACGCGCGGGTCCGATACACAACCCACGCCCGGCTCTAGCGGACGCTGCACCCCAGCGGCCGCATGACACGCCGTCATGACACCGGGCCGCGGGGGGCGCCTACTACGGGTACAGCATTGGCCGGAGTCTCACCCGGCGGTGGTCGCCAGGCCCCGCTTCCCCGGATGCCCCGTGCACGGGAGAACGCCATGGCCATCGACCAGGTCGACCGGACCGTCACCACCACCCAGCAGCCTGTGGTCGCCACCACCCAGCAGCCTGTGGTCACGGCCGGGGAGACGGTGCGGACCGACAGCCGGCGCACCACCACGTCGGGTCCCGGCGGCGCCGAGATGGCCCGCCGCATCGTGGTCCTCGTCTTCGGGCTCATCCAGATCGTCATCGGGGCGCGCATCGTCCTGCTGCTCCTGCTCGACGCGCGGGAGGCCAACGCCCTCGTGTCCGCGATCCTCACCGTCAGCGAGGTGCTCGTGGCGCCGTTCGAGGGGATCCTGCGAACGGACTCGCTCAACGCGGCGGGCTCCGTCCTCGACGTCACCGCCCTCGTGGCCCTCGTCGGCTGGACGATCCTCGAGCTGGTCGTGCTCTGGGTGATCAGCGTCTTCCGGCGCCGGTCGGCCACCGCGGCCATCTGACCACCACGCGCCGCCCACGGCGGACGCGGGGTCGTCCGCCCCTCCACGCGGCCCGTCACGGACGGGCGCGCCACGAAAGGACCACCCCGCATGGGAATCATCGCCTGGATCGTGCTCGGCGCAATCGCCGGGTTCATCGCCAACCTCATCATGGGCTCGCGTGACGGCCTGCTCATGATGATCGTCCTGGGCATCGTCGGCGCCGTCGTCGGCGGCTTCATCGCCGGCAACCTGCTCGGCATCGCCGATGTCACCGGCTTCAACCTCACCAGCCTCCTGGTCGCGGTGTTCGGCGCCGTCGTCGTCATCGCCGTCGCCCGGCTCGTCATGGGCCGCGGCGTGAGCAGGACCGCCTGATGGCCGAGGTCAATCGCATTTCGAATACCTGGAGGAGTCAGCCAATGCGACGAGTCGTGGCGATCGTCGGCGCGCTCGCGCTGCTGCTCAGCCTGGCCGGCATGTCGCTGGCCACCGTGCCGACGACGAGTCCGTACGACTGGCAGGGCAACGGCTACCCGAACGCGAGCTGCGACGCGGATAGCACGACCGCCCTGTGGATCTGGACCGGGGACAGCCCGCTGAGCCTGACGATCAACGGTCACGAGCAGACCGGCTCGTGGACGCAGATGGGCAACGGGTCCTGGCACTTCACGATCACCATCGACGAGTTCAACTACCCGCCGATCACCGCTTCAATCACCTACACGGGTATGGTCGGCACGCTGACACTGTCGCACTGCGACGATGTCGTTCAGCCGTCCGTGGCGCCGTCCTCGAGCGTCGCGCCGTCCGTGGCGCCGTCCTCGAGCGTCGCGCCGTCCGTGGCGCTCGAGATCACGCCGACCCCGGCACCGAGTAGTTCCGTTGAGGCTGCAACCGGCACGCCGCGGGTAACCCCACCCCCGACCGACATGATCGGTTCCGATCAGCCGACGCCGAGCAACACCGGCTGGCGGATCGTCCTCATCGGCCTTGCCGCGCTGGCCCTCTCGGTCCTCGCGTTCGCCAAGCCGTGGCGATCGAGCCGGAGGCGGTAACCATTCGCCGTCCCTGAGCGAGCATGGGACCGGGGCGCAAGATGCGCCCCGGTCTCGTCATGTCAGGCGCAGACCAACGCGATCACGGTTGGCCAGCACGTCATCGCGAGTGCCGTCAACCCACGTGCGATCCCTCGGGGTCGCAGCTCCCGTTCTCCAGCAGCAGGGTAAACAGAAGCCCCCTCGGGATACCCGAAGGGGCTTGTTCGTGCGAGGAGAGTGGCTCCGGCGGTAGGACTCGAACCTACGACATGGTGATTAACAGTCACCCGCTCTACCAACTGAGCTACGCCGGAACGGGGAAACCCGGGGACCGAGTCCGCGGACCTCGAAGCGCCGTTTCGCGGTGCCGCGCGAGAGAATAGCAGGGGTTCGGCCGGTTGCGCGACCTCCGGTTGCGCGACCTTCCGGTGCCCGAGACGTTGCGGGAGCCGGCCGGTCGCTGTGCCCGTGACCATCCTCTCGCCCAGCGGGCGCTACGTGCGGAATTCCGCACGTTCTAGCCGGCCGGCGGGAGGTTCGGCCAGGAAACGGGCGGACGCGGCCGGTTCTGCCCGCTAAACGGTCGGACTGCGCGGGATCCTGCACACAGGGCCCGCTGGGCGGGAGGAGGAGCGCCACGCCTGGCGCGGGGAGGAGGCGCCGGACGTGCCGACGCCCGGCGCATTGGCCGGGCGTCGGGTGACAGGTCGACGGCGCCAACCCTCTCGGGTGGCACCGGCCACGAGTGGTCTAGAAGACCCGGTAGGCGATCTCCGCCGGGGCCAGGAGGAGCTCCTTGATCTCCTCGTCGACCTTCAGCAGCGAGATGTGGGCGCCCGCCATCTCAAGCGAGGTGCAGTACTCGCCGACATAGCTGCGGAACACGGTGATGCCCTTGGCCGCGAGCTCCTTGTGCGCCCGCCCGTAGAGCAGGTACAGCTCGCTGATCGGGGTCCCGCCGAGGCCGTTGACCATCAGCGCGACCTCGTCGCCGGACTCGAACGGGAGGTCGGGGACGATCGCGTCGAGCAGCAGGTCCACGATCTCGTTCGCCGACATGATCTTCGTGCGCTGGCGGCCCGGCTCGCCGTGGATGCCGATGCCGACCTCCATCTCGTCGTCCGCGATCTCGAACAGCGGCGTGCCGCGCTTGGGCGGGGTGCAGCTGGACAGGGCAACGCCCATGGTCCGGACGTTGGCGATGACCTTCTCGCCGACGCGGACGCACTCCTCCAGTGAGCCGCCCTTGTCCGCCATCGCGGCCGCGGCCTTGATGACGAAGAAGTTGCCGGCGACGCCGCGACGCCCGACGGTCCACGTGGAGTCCTTCACGGCCACGTCGTCGTTGACGAGCAGGTAGCCGATCCTCTGGCCCTCCATCTCCTGGATCTCTTTCGCCATCTCCCACGCGGTGCGATCGCCCGTGTAGTTGTTGACGATGTAGAGGACGCCCGCGGGGGTGTCCATGAGCTTGGAGGTCTCGGTCACGAACTCCACGGGCGGACCCGCGAAGACGTCGCCGGGGCACGCGGCATCGAGCATGCCGGGACCCACGATCATGGTGTGCGCCGGCTCATGGCCGGACCCGGAGCCCTGGATGATCGAGACGCGGTCGGCCTTGGGCATGTCCGCGCGGTAGATCAGGTTGTACTTGGGCTCGTACTTGAGCGTGCCACCGCTCGCCAGCGTGACGCCCTCGAGGAACTCGGGGACGAACTGGCCGGGATCATTGACGAACATCTTCACCAGTGCAGCTCCCTTTCGTTTACGCCGTTGCGTACTGCTCCCGCCAGGCCGCCGCGATGGCCTGCAGGATGACTCCGATGGCGGTGGCGCCGGCGTCCACCGAATCCCGGCTCCTGTCGCCCGTGTACGCGGCCCGGCCGCGCAGCGCGAGCATGCCCTTGGTGTCCTCCGCCGCCTTGACCGCGACGTCGGCCGCCAGCTGGATCGCCGCCACGCCGTGGTCGGAGGCCGTGGCCGGGTCGGCGAGGCTCGCCTCCAGGCTGTCGGTCGCCGGCGCGAGCGCGTCGAGCAGGGTCTTGTCGCCGAGCGAGGCACCGCCGCGGGCCATGATCCCCGCGATGGCGGCCCGCAGGCACTCGATGAGCAGCTCGGGCGTGAGGTCCTTGTCGCCGGCGGTTGCGGCGGCCCGCAGGAACGCGGTGCCCCACATCGGACCACTCACGCCGCCGACCTTGGCGGCCAGCGTCATGCCGATCTTCTTGAACACGACTCCGGCGTTCGGGCGGTCCCAGCTGTCATAGTCCGCCAGGACGACCTCCCAGCCGCTCTTGAGCGAGAACCCGAAGTCACCGTCGCCGGCGATCGAGTCGAGTTGGGCGAAGTACTCGGTGTTCTCGACAATCGTCGCGGCCATCGTCTTGATGACCAGGTCCAGGTCTTCGAGGGATGAGCGTGCCATCCCCGCCTCCTCTCGAGGGAAGTTCCCTCCTGCCGCGGGCGGCTACGAGGCCAGCGTGGCCTCGAGATCCGCAAGCGTGATGAAGTCGCCCGGCGTGGCTGTTCCGCGGTTCGCAATGACGCGAGCCCGCTCGCCGTCCGGGTCTCCCAGGGACGTCACAACCAGCGTCGCCTCGCTGTTGTCCTCCTCTTCCGTGTAGCCATTGACGGTCATCAGGCAGCGGAGCCCGGCACCGGTGGCGGCGAGCAGGCCGTTGCGGGAGTCCTCGACCACGAGCACCTCGGACGTGGAGGCGCCGAGCCGCTCGAGCGCGAGGAGGTAGATGGCGGGATCGGGCTTCTTCTTCGGCACGACATCGCCCGCGAGGAACACGTCGAACCGGCCGGCGCGCTCTTTGCCGACGGCGAACTCGAGAATCGCCCGGACGGACGCCTCGGCGGAGGTCGACGCGATGCCGAGCTGCCAGCCGGCGTCCTGGGCGTCGGAGATGATCCGGCGGATGCCGGGCCGTGGCGGCAGCTTCCCATCGGCGACCATCTCGGTGTAGAGCGCGGTCTTGCGCTTGTGCCACTTGGCGACCTCGGCCGCCAGGGCCTCAGGGTCGTCGGGGAGGCCGGCCGCGCGGATGGTCTCGGGCGTCAGCATCGACGCCATCCGCTCCTTGCCGCCACCGATGGCGAGCTTGCGGCCGTACTCCTCCTCGGTCCAGCGCCAGGGCAGCCCGAACTCCTCGAACGTCTGGTTGAACGACGGCAGGTGCCCGTACCGCTCGGTGTCCGCGAGGACGCCATCACAGTCGAAGACGAGGGCGGGCATCGGACTACCAGGCCTTGCCAACGCTGCCGAACATCCGGATGTGGTCCTCGGCCATCGCCTTGACGGCGGCGCGCTGGACCTTCATCTGGCTCGGCGGGTCGTACTTGCCCGGGTTCTCGCTCAGGAAGTCGTAACCCGACTTCATGAACGCGACCTTGAGCGCGGTCGAGATGTTGACCTTCGCACAGCCGCGTGCGATGAGATCGGCGAACTGGTCGGCCGACATGCCCGTGCCCCCGTGCAGGGCGACCGGGATGCCGGTGGCCTCCACGATGTCGGTGACGCGGTGGTTGTCGAGCGTCGGCGTGGTCTTGTAGGTTCCGTGGGCGTTGCCGATGGCGGGCGCGAAGATGTCCACGCCCGTCGCCTTGACGAAGTCGACCACGGTCTGCAACGACTGGACGTGCTGCGCCTCGTCGCCGGTCATCTCCTCGGTGCGCTTGAAGCCCTCGATCTCGCCTTCCACGAGGGCGCCGTAGCGGCGGGCCTCGGCGACGACCTCGATGCACTGGGCCTGGTTCTCCTCCACGGAGAGCTTCGATGCGTCGAACAGGACGGAGTTCCAGCCGGCGTCGAGGCAGCGGCTGATCAGCATGCGGTCCGGGCAGTGGTCGAGGTGGAGGGCGACGGGCACGGTGATGTGCTTCGTCATCGAGGCCCACATCGCGTACATCGTGTCCACGCCCGTCAGCTCGACGTGCTTGGGCGATGTCTGGACGATGAGCGGCGCGCGCAGCTCCTCGGCGGCGGCGAGGACCGCCTCCATGGTGAGGTCGTTGATGACATTGATGGCCGCGACCCCGTAGCGTTCCGCGAACGCGCGCGTGAGGATCTCCTGGGTCGGGACTACCGGCACGTCATACCTCCGATCCGGGACGCATAGGAATGGCGGTCGCCTCCTCTGCGAGGAAGCGCGCGTTGCCCTCGTCGACCACCAGCACGTCTACGGCCCCGGTCCGCAGCACGCCCAGGATCGCCCTCGGCTTCTCGGCCCCGCTGGCGACCACGACGACGGTGTCGATTGCATGGAGCTCGTCAAGCCCGAGGCTCACAAGGCGGCCGGTCTCCGGGGAGTCCACGTTCCGGCCGGATTCGTCGACGTAGTGGCCGAGCACGTCCCCCACGGCCCCCTCGCTCCGCAGGCGCCGGATCTCCTCCACGGAGAAGCAGCCCGAGCGGACCATCGTGGCGCCGTCGTCCGTGCCACCCACGCCGACGAGTGCGACGTCTGCGGCGGCGGCCAGCCGCAGCGTGTCAGCGATCGCCTGCTGGCGCAGCAACTGGTCGCGCATCGCCTCGCTCTCGACGAAGGCGGGCGCATAGAGCTCCACGGCCTGCCCGCCGCAGCGGTCGGCGAGGCGTCGGGCGATCTCGTTGGGGTTCGTGGGCGAGTCGGCTCGCGGCGAGCTGCCCATGGCGCTCACGAACCGGGCCCGGATGTGCCGTCGGGGGCCGAAGAAGCGTGCGACCTCCGCGGTGTCCCGCCCGTGGCTCACCGCGACCACGACGCCGTCATCGAGCCTCCGCCCCAGCCAGGCGCCGGCGGCCTGGGCGACCACCTCGCGCTGTGCCTGGGGGTCCGGCCGCTCGGGCGCGACGATCACCTCGGCCAGGCCGTAGGCCTCGCGGATCTTCTGCTCCAGGTCCACGTGCAGCCACGGCGGGGTGGAGATCCGGATGTCCACGACCCCCACAGCCCGGGCCCGATCCAGCAGCCGCTGGACCTTGGGGCGCGACAGGCCGAACTGGCGTGCCAGCAACTGCTGCGTCAGGCCGTCCTCGTAGTAGCCGATGGAGAGGCGGGCCAAGAGCTCGTACTCGTCGCGATCCAGGTCGTCCAGCGAGGGCATCGGGCCGTGGCTCTCCAAGGACTGTGAGCAAATGCCCACCGATGAGCAGGTGTGCACCGCGAATGATGCGCCGTCTCGGGAGGACCTGCAAGCGGGTACGTGGCGCGCTCGAGCGGGTACGTGGCGCGCTCGAGCGGGTACGTGGCGCGCTCGAGCGGGTACGTGGCGCGCTCGAGCGGGTACGTGGCGCGCTCGAGCGGGTACGTGGCGCGCTCGAGCGGGTACGTGGCGCGCTCGAGCGGGTACCGGCCGCCTCGGGACCGGCCGCCTCGAGTCCGTTGCCCTCCTCCCGCCCGGCGGGCCTTGCGCGCGGAAGTCCGCACGTTTGTGCCGCCTGGCGGGAGGCTCGGCCCGAAAACCGGCGAACGGGGCCCGTCCCGCCCGCTCGGCGGCTGGGCTGCGCAGAATCCTGCACGCAGTGCCCGCTGGGCGAGAGGCGGCCGCGGCAACTGGCGGGTAGTCGGCTTGGCAGGGCCGGTCCTCGTCCGGGCAGGGCCGGTCCTCGTCCGGGCACCGCCGGGCTGGTGGCGCCGACCACGGTCCGGGCACCGCCGAGCGTGCACCAGGCCCTGCTCACCCTAGACTGCGTGTCATGACCATCATCACCGCAGACGCACTGCGCGACCTGCTCGACGACCCCCGCCTCCGCCTCTTCGACGTCCGCTGGTGGCTGACTGATCTCCCCCGCGGCCGGCGTGACTACGAAGCCGGCCACGTCCCGGGCGCCCGCTGGGTGGACCTGGATACGGTCCTCACCGCGCCCAACGGACCGGGTCGGCACCCGCTCCCCTCCCCGACCACGTTTGCGGCCTCGATGCGGGCGCTCGGGATCACGGACGAGGCGCTCGTCGTGGTCTACGACGACGCGGGCGGCACGATCGCCGCGCGCTTGTGGTGGATGCTCGACAACCTCGGGCACCGCGATGTGCGGGTGCTCGACGGCGGGTTCCCGGCCTGGGTGGCGGCCGGCGGCCCGGTGAGCACCGACGAGCCCACCCCCAACCCGGCAGGACCCGGGACGCTCAGCCTCGCCCCGGCGTGGTCACGGGTGGTGGACCTCGCGTGGATGGTGGACCACCTGGGCACGGACGGCGTCACCGTCATCGACGCCCGCGCACCGGAGCGGTACCGGGGCGCCATCGAACCCGTCGACTCCAAGCCCGGGCACATCCCCACGGCCCTGAGCCGGCCGACCTCTGGGACTCTGCAGGCAGATGGCACGCTGCTGCCGCCCACCGTGCTCCGGGAGCGCTTCGAGAGCCTGGGCGACACGGTGATCACCAGCTGCGGCTCCGGCGTCACGGCGTGCCACAACGCGCTCGTGATACGAGTGCTCGGCCTGCCCGACCCCCTGCTGTACGAGGGCTCCTACAGCGACTGGTCGGGCAGCGGGATGCCGGTGGCGACGGGCGACGCGCCGGGCGCCTGGCCGGACACGCACTGACCGCGGGTCCCTGGCGTCGGCGCCTGCGCCGTCGGCTTACGCGGGCGCGGGCTCTGCCGTCGGCCTGCGCGGGCGCGGCCTATGCCGTCGCGGACCGCCCAGCCCGGGCACGCACCACGAGGGCCTGCGCGCCGGCGGCGAGGAGGGCCGCCGCGAACCCGATCGCGAGGTCGCCGATGAGGGCCACCTGGAACCCGAACAACTCGATCTCGGGCCCCACGACCAACCCGAGCTTGTGGCCGATCACGTAGAAGACACCGAAGGCTGCCCCGAACGGCAGCAGGTACGCGGCCCATGTGCGCGGACCGCCCGTCCGCGCCACGAGGCGCACGGCGATCACGGCCAGCAGGACGGAGAAGGCCAGGAACATGAACAGGATGGCAAATGCTTGCGGCGGCATGTCGGGATCGTACCGGGAGCAGCCGATCCAGGCGCCGAGGAGCTCGTGTCCCGATCACGGTTCGCCCGCGGGTTGCGGACGGCCCCACGGGACGTCCTCGGCCGCGTCCTCGCCGCCCCGTGGGCGGACACGCCTCCATCACCCCAACCCACGCCTCCATCCCCCAGCCATGGGGCGAAACGGGCCGGGGCCCACAGGGATCAACCCACGGATCGACAGTCTGGGCGTCCAGCCCAGCGTGGAGCCCCTCGTTCGCCCCATACCTGGGGCGCCGCCGGGGCCGGCAGGGGCGCCGCCAGGGCGCGGCAGTGGCGCGACCGGGCGCCGCCGGGCGCCACCGGGGCGACTCCGGAGCGCTGCCGGGCGCACCGAACGCCACCGGGGCGCCGCCGGGCGCCACCGGGCGGCGTACCACCGCCGCGGAAAGGCATCCACCAGGCATTGGCGGGACGAGGTGCTAGGACCGACCGCGCACCTTCGCCGAGGCAACGCTCTTGAGGCCCGCCCCGTCCACTGCCTTCACGTAGTAGTAGGCTCCGCGCCGGGTGACAATCCTGATCCGCGATCTCGTCGTGCTGGCGACGGGCCTCGAGCGGCCCACGCGGTAGATCAGGTACTTCACGACACGGACGTTGTCCGACGACGCTGCCCAGTCGAAGCTCACGCGCCTCCCGGACCGTGACACCCTGTGGAAGTGGCGCGGCCTGGTCGGCGCGGCCTGGTCGGCGGGCGTCCGGATCTCGACCGGCACCGCCGCCCCGACATTGCCGGCCACGTCGCGCGCCGCGACCGTATAGGCGTACGAGGTCGCCGGCATCCGGCCGGGATCACTCACGGAGAGACCGCTCGTCGAGGCGATGAGCACGCCGTTGCGCGTGACGTCGTAGCCGGTCACCCCGACGTCGTCCACCGCCTCATCCCACGAGAGCCTGACGCTGGTGACGGTGGCGCTTCCGAAGACGTTCCCGGGCGCACTCGGGGCGACGACATCCCCCTCGCCACCGGAGCCGGGGTCAGGGCTCGGGGCGGGTGACGCGCTGGGATCCGGAGTCGGGGCCTGCCCAGGCGTCACCACCGTGATCGAGGCAGCGGGCCCCAGGTTGCCCGACGTGTCCTTCGCGGTGACCGTGTACGTGTAGCTGGTGCCCTCCGCCACGCTGCCGTCGAGGTAGCCGGTGGCGCCACGGTCCAGCGATGCGATCTGGGCCCCGTTGCGGTTGACGAGGTACGTGTCGATCGCGGTGTTGTCGGTGGCGGCGCTCCAGGTGAGCTGGACGCCCGAGCTGCCGCTCATGCCGGCCGCCAGGTTGCCGGGTGCCGTGGGGGCGATGCCCTCGCGAACGCGCACCGACACCCCGGCCGACGCCACCGACAGGACGGAGAACGAGATCGATGAGACGGGGTCGGTCATCGTGCGACCCACGACGAGCGCCGCATCGGCCAGGCCGGAGCTGCTCGTCGGGGTGGCATCAAGGAGCCGGCTCTGGCGGGGATCCGTCCCGGTGGCGGTGACCAGCGCGATCCGGATCGACACGCCCACGGTGACCGGGGAGCCGGCGCTGTACGTGTCGAAGGTGCCGTACGGCGTGCGGATGTCGAGATCGAAGTAGGTGCCGTCCCCGCGGGGCACGCGCACCAGCTTCACGCCCGACGGGCCGAAGTACGGAGCGATGGTGTACGTGTTGCCCGGCGCCCCCACGACCTTCTCCGCATCGGCGAGCAGGCCCATGTCCACGAGACCCATCCCGTGGTTGTGGCGCAGCGCGTTGTTGCCCATCGTGCTGAACGGGTCGGCGTAGTAGTCCACCTCGCAGTTGGAGGGGCTGGCGATCATGACGGGCGCGCTGCCGCTCACGCAGCGCAGGCCGTTCGCATGGCCCAGGCCGAAGTTGTGGCCCAGCTCGTGGGTGAGGACCTGGACGCTGTCGGTGCCGTTGATGTACGACCACGTGCCGCCCACGTAGGCGACCCCGGCGAACCCGCAGTCGCTGAGGCCCGGCCACATGAACATGATGTTGGTGTAGGCGCTGAGGTTCACCCCGGCGGCCGTCGCCTTCGCGGTGGCCTGGTCGTGATAGGTCGTGCGCCACTTGGTCGAGCAGCTCGTGGACGTGGCGTCGATCGTGTACCAGCCGAAGACGTCGGCGTCGAACGTGAGCCCGCCCTTCGCCTCCTCCTCGAAGAAGTCCTTCACGCTTGCCGTGCCCGTCTCCACCTGCTCGAGGATCCGGGCCTTGGTCCACGGCTGCGTCTTGAGGTCGCTGAAGTTGACGAGCACCACGGCGAGCTTGCGGGTGGCGCCCACGCTCAGCGTGCTGAGATCCCCCGCGCCGCCGTCGAGGGTGGTCCCGTCGCTGGTCTCCGCCGCCCAGGCACCCTTCGAGGTCGCCTTGTCGAGGATACGGATGCCCTGGCCGCGCCCGGTGCCCGCGACACGGAGGAAACCGTTCACGCGCGTCCCGGTCAGCTCTACCCGCGAGCCTGCGAGATCGAGTGCGTCACCCCGCTCGAACTCCACCGGCGTGGTCCGTGCGCGGCTGCGCAGCGTATAGGCGTAGGTGTCCGTGCCCTCGACCTGCTCGAGCGTGTCGACGTAGGCGACCTCGAGGATCCCGGAGCGCTGCTCCTGCGCGACACCACCGGGTGCGGCTGCGCTCACGGGCGCCACGACGGCGGCCGCCAGGAGCATGCCGGCAAGGACCTGGAGGAGGCGCATCTGTCTCCGCGCGACTGCTGACCAATGGACACAACGGTGTGCAGTCGAAGCGTCGGCGATACGCCTGCACGGGAACACGGGACGGCAGTGCCCCCACGCGGCAGCCGATGGTCCTACCGGGGCCTGTGCAATGCGGCGCACATGGTTGCGGCGCAGCCGATCCGGCTGCGCCGCGGTCTCCTGGCGGTCGGCGTCACCGCCGCCCGCATGATCGGTTCAGGCGGGTTCAGGCGCCCTGCTGCTCCCCACTCACGGCGTCCTTGGCGGACTCGGCGGCATCAGCGACGGTCTCGCTGGCGGCATCCGCGGCATCCGAAGCGGTCTCGGCGGCGGTGCCGGCGGCATCTGCGACGGTGTCGAGCGCGTCGTTGGCCGCGTCCACCGCGGCCTCACGGCGGCCCGCGGCCGCACTCTCGACACGTGCCTTGACGTCTGCGATCTGCGCGTCCATGCGGGACTGCATCTCGGCGACGGCGCTCTCGACGCGCGAGCCGAGCTGGTCCAGGTCACGCTGTGACAGGTCGGAACGGACGCTCTCGTACGCCTGGCGCAGGTCCTTGCCGGACTGGCCCGCGTACACGACCGCTCCGATGGCCCCGATGACGACGCCCGACAGCAGGCCGACGACGAACTTCATGACTGGTACCTCCCCGTTCGTGGACAGTGCGGACGCGCTTGGATGTCGCCAACTACTCCAGGTAGTCCTTGAGCTTGCGACTGCGCGACGGATGCCGCAGCTTGCGCAGCGCCTTCGCCTCGATCTGGCGGATCCGCTCGCGGGTGACATTGAACTCCTTGCCCACCTCTTCCAAGGTCCGAGCGCGGCCATCCTCCAGGCCGAAGCGCAGTTGGAGGACCCGCCGCTCCCGCCCCGTCAGGGAGTCGAGCACGGCTTCGACCTGCTCCTTGAGCAGCTGGTGGCTGGCGGCTTCGGCCGGGGCGAGGGCGCCTCGGTCCTCGATGAAGTCACCGAGGTGCGAGTCCTCCTCCTCACCGATCGGCGTCTCGAGCGAGACCGGCTCCTGCGAGACCTTCATGATCTCACGGACCTTCTCGGGCGTGACGACGACGACGATCTCGGCCTCCTTCTCCTTCTTCTTGGGCGGCTCGATATCGATGTCCCGGCCGACCTCCTTGACGTTGAACCCGTCCTCCGGAAGGCCGGCGAAGTCCACCTTCGAGCGGTCGGCCAGCTGGAGGAGGACGCCCGGCGTCTTGTCGCCACGCACCTCGAAGGACACGATGTTGTCGCGCCCGCCGACGGCCGTGAAGATGCGGGTCGTGTTGTCCGGCCCCAGGGTCATCGCAAGGGCGATCTCCTCCACCGTGGGCTCGCGGCCCAGGTCCTGGAGGAGCTGGCGCGACACGCGGATCAGGCGGTTGATCGTCTCGACCATGTGGACCGGGATCCGGATGGTCCGGGCCTGGTCCGCGATGGCGCGGGTGATCGCCTGGCGGATCCACCACGTCGCGTAGGTGGAGAACTTGAAGCCCTTCTCGAAGTCGAACTTCTCCACCGCCCGGATGAGACCGATGTTCCCCTCCTGGATCAGGTCCAGGAAGCTCATGCCGCGCCCGATGTACTTCTTGGCGATGGACACGACGAGGCGCAGGTTGGCCGAGGTGAGCTGCTCGCGGGCGTCACGGCCGATCTTGACCACGTCGCCCTTGCGGTCGCGCATCTTGGTCTGGGGCGGGACCTCGGGGTCAAAGCCCATGCGGCGCAGCAGGTCGGCATCGTTGCCGGCCTCGATCCAGCGCTGGAGCGCCGGGTAGGCGACCTCGTCGCGCGTCCAGTCGTAGATGGCGCGCAGGCCGGGGTTGTCGCGCGAGTCGAGATCCCCGTTGTGGACCGAGAGATAGGACCAGTCGAGAATCTCGTTGAACGCTGCCGCTGTCGGCGCCTCGTTGTAGGCTGCCAGCTTCTCCTTGGCCTGCTTGAGCAGCGCCTTGGTACCGTCGGACTGGGCGTCCTTGGCCAGCTTGGTGTACGCGATCTCGGGTCCCGGAACGAGCAGGTCGCTCGCGCCGTCGGCGGCCAGGGCATCCGCCACCATCTGGTGGGTCTCGGGACCGAAGGGCAGCCGGTGCTGCGACTTCGCGGTGCGGGTCTTGCGCTCCGTCTCGTGGAGGGTCCACTCGTGCAGCGAGACGATCGCCTTCCACGGCTCCACGATGATCTGCTCGCCCAGCTCGATCGCCTTGGCGAGGACGACCTCCTCCTCCGCGGTGAGCAGCGCGACCTTGCCGATCTCCTTGAGGTACATCCGGACCGGGTCGTCGATCCCGATCATGTCCGCGGAGAGCGCCTCCAGCTCCTCCGTGGACGGCTCCTCCACCTCGGCGGCGTTGAGCTTGGGCGGGGCGTCCTCGGTTGGCACCGGGACGCCCTCGATGGCCTCCTCGGTCACGATCTCCAGGGAGAGCTCCGGCTCCTCGGGCAGGAGGTCGATGTCGTCCTCGTCGTCCTCGTCGTCGGACGGCGCTGCCGGCTGCACGGCCACCGCGGCGGGCGCAGCCTTCCTGCCCGACCGGCGGGCGGGCTTCGGAGCGGCCGGGGCCCCGACTGCCTCCTCGGCCTCGACTGCCTCCGGGGCGATGTCGGTCTCGTCGGTCATAGGGTCGAGGTCCTCCCGGGTGGCTGGAACGGCGCTGGGACGCATGGAGCGGGTCATGTGGGGGTCACGCCGTAGCCGCCCCGGCACGGGTGAGAAGGCGGGTCTGGTCACGCCGGCGGTCAAGCGACCGGCGCTGCTCGTTGAGGAGCCGGCGCTCGAGCATGAGGCGGTCAACCGACTCGGCGTCACCGTCGCGCTCGGCCTCTGCGGTGGCGTCGCGGTTGAAGCCGCTGCGCTCCTGCCACTCCACGTCGTCCAGCTCGAGCATGAGACGCTCGATCTCGTACTTGAGCGAGCGGTCGCCGAGATCGCGCGGATTGGGTCCGGGCCGGCTCACGAGGGCCTGGCCGAGGGCCCGGCTCTCCTCGTCGAGCCCGTCGAGCACCGCCGTGAGCGAGAAGGCCGGCCGGACCCCGTGATCGTCCCGGGTCCGGGCGATCACCACGGCGCGGTAGAGCTCACGGGCCACCTGGGACGGCAGGCGATCGGGTCCGAGGCCGTCGAGGACGGCGTCATGCGTCTCGGGCACGAGCAGCACGAGCCGCAGGAGCTCCTGCTCCGTGCGTGAGACGCCGCGCAGGATGTCGGCCACGGGCAGCGCGTCGGGCGCCCTCGTGACGGCCTCAGCGGTGAAGCGGTCGCGACCGTCCTGACCGCCGCGGCGGTCGTCGCCGGCCGGGCGCCGGTGGAGCGCCTCGAGCAGGGTCCGCTCCTCCACTCCGCTGACCTGGTGGACACGGGCGAGGTAGCCGTCACGCATCACCGGGTTGGGCAGGTTGCGGATGATCGGCAGGACGGCATCGACGAAGCGGGCGCGGCCGCCTGGCGCGCGCAGGTCGTGGACGCGGGCGTGGACGTCGATGAGGTAGTCGATGATCGGCTGCGCGGTCCGGACCTCCTCGCGCCAGCGGTCCGGCTCGTCCCGGATCACCTCGTCGGGGTCCCGGCCCTCGGGAAGGCGGACCACGCGCACGTCGTCGAGCTCCACGCCCGAGTCGTCCGGGGCCAGCTGGCGGATCAGCTCCTCGAGCGCGGTGGCGCCGAAGGTGCCCGCCTTCTGGCCCGCAGCGTCGACGTCGTAGGCGAGCGCGATCCGCTTGCCGTACCGGGTGATCAGGGCGACCTGCTGCGGCGTGAGCGCCGTACCGAGGCTGGCGACCACGTTCTCGAAGCCCGCCTGGTGGGCCATCAGCGCGTCGGTGTAGCCCTCGACGATCACCGCCTGGCCGGTCTTGCGGATGGCGCTCTTGGCGCGGTCGACCAGGTACAGCGTGCGGCTCTTGTCGAACAGCGGCGTGGCCGGTGAGTTGAGGTACTTGGGGCCGCGATCCCGGCCGTCCTCGGTTGGCCCCTCCTTGCCCAGGATCCGGCCGCCCAGGCCCACCGGGTGCCCGTTGGCGTCGCGGATCGGGAAGATCACCCGCTCACGGAAGCGGTCGTACACGCCTCCCCCACGCTGGCGCGGGCTGGCCAGGCCGACCTCGAGCAGCTCGTCGGGGCGGACCTGCCGCTTGGAGGCGAGCTGGCGGGCGAGCGAGTCCCAGCCGCCCGGCGCCCAACCGAGCTGGTGCTTCTCGATGGTGGCGTCCGTGAAGCCGCGGTCCTTGAGGTACGCGAGGGCGGCCTCGCCCTGCTTCGACTTGGTCAGGACCGCGTGGTAGAAGGCGATCGCGGCCTCCATCACGTCGCGCAGGCGGGCGGCGCGGGCATCCTCGCGCTTGGTCCGCTCGTCGATCTCCACCCCGGCCCGCGCGGCCAGCGCCTTGAGCGCCTCGGGGAAGGCGACCTGGTCGCGCTCCATGACGAACGTGAAGATGTCGCCGTGGAGGCCGCAGCCGAAGCAGTGCCACGTGTCGCGCACAGGGGTCACGACGAAGGACGGCGTCTTCTCGCCGTGGAACGGGCACAGCCCCTTGAGGGTGGTGCCGGCCTTCTTCAGCTGGACCGTCTCCCCGACCACGTCAGCGACCGGTAGGCGACCCTTGATCTCGGCGACAACGCCGACCGCCAAGCGCGCTCCTCCCCGAATTCCCTGGGCTCGTACCGGCGGAAATGACGACGGACCTGTCAAGTCTTGACAGGCCTCGCCAGCGATCGAGAGTACCCCCGGTCACCGGTTCCGGCAAGGAACCACGGGCGTTGTCAAGTGCCGTGTCAAGAGGCTGTCAAGAGCCATCTCCCCGGTGGGCGGCGGCGGGGCTGACCGCTGGCGCAGCACGCTCAGGGTGGTGCGGCACGCGCGCCGGTGGCGCGGCCCGCGCGCCGGTGGCGCGGCACGCGCGCCGGTGGCGCGGCCCGCGCGCCGGTGGCGCGGCACCGGCACCCAAGCCCTGCGCACGGTCCAGGAGGGGGCCGTTTCGGCGCGTCGTGAGCGTCCCGTGGGTGCGACAGCCGAGGTTTGCTCCGCAGCGCGTGCGTGCGCCGTCCCGATTCGGCCCCCACGTAGGCCGTGTTGCGATCCATCGGTCGCGAGATCCCCTCCCCGTCCATGGGGAAGCATGGCCAGGACGTGGGCTTCCCCGCCCCGGGGAGGAGGCCGGGTCGGGGAAGCCCCCCGTCGTCAGGGTGGCGCGGGCTGGGTCGTGAGCCACTGGTGGGCGGCCAGGACATCGAGCCGCCCGGATCCGTACGCGTTGTCCGCGCCGGCAGGACCCAGGTCGATTGCGGAGGCCTCCAGGGCCGCTGCCTGTTGGGCAACGGTGAGGCCCGGGTGCGCCCCCAGGAGCAACGCGAGGGCGCCGGAGACATGGGGGGCGGCCATCGATGTGCCGCTTGCGGTCTGGTAGAGCCCATATCGGTCCGCCGAGCGGATCCCGACACCCGGTGCAACCAGCTCCGGATAGGTCGTCGACGGCTCGCCACAGGCTGACGGGCCACGGCTCGACGTGGGGTCGACGACATCGGCTCCATTCACGGCGCCGACTGCCAGCGCCTCGGGGAGGTTGGCCGGACTCACACTCGTGCCCGCGGACGGGCCTTGGTTGCCAGCGGCGAAGACCGGCAGGATGCCGGCTGCCAGGACGGCCTGGAGGTCCGGCTGGAACTCCAGGCTGCAGCCGATGGTGCCCGACGCCCAGGAGCTGTTGAGCACGTCAGGGGCGTCATCCGTCCCGGGATCCCCGTCCGGGTCCAGGATCCACTGGAACGCGAGGTGGATTGCGGTTGTGGTGGCCGCACCTGCGTCGTTGAAGATCTTCGCTGCGATCCAGGTCGCCCCCGGGGCCATGCCGATGGTGGTGCCGCCTGCGTCCCCTCCGACGATGACGCCCATGGTCGCCGTGCCATGGCCGGTCATGTCGACGGGCAGGTCGGGATGCTGGCCATACGGGTCAAACCAGGAGTTGGCCCCGCCTCGCCAGCGGGACGCAAGGTCCGGATGGTAGGCGTCGACGCCGGAGTCGAGGCTTGCGACCACGACGCCCTGGCCGGTGTATCCGGACGACCACATCGCGGGTGCGTTGACGGCGGCGATGTTAGCCTCGGGCGGGCCGAGGGGCGTCGGCGTCGGCGTGGGTGCGATGGTCGGCGTGGGCGTCGGCGTTGGCGTGGGTGCGATGGTCGGCGTGGGCGTCGGGGTGGGCGTTGGCGTTGGCGTGGGTGCGATGGTCGGCGTCGGGGTGGGTTTGGGCGATCGCGTCGGCCGGGGGGTTGCGGTCGGGCGGGGCGTTGCGGTCGGGCGTGGCGTGGCGGTCGGCCGGGGGGTTGCGGTCGGGCGTGGCGTGGCCTTGGCCCGGGCCCTCACGGCAGGTCGTGCAACCGGCGTCGGCTCGGTACCCCACAGCGGCACGACGCCGGCGTCATCGCTCAGCACGGCGGCCACATCCGGGCGCCCCGCGATGGCGCGGATCACGGGTTCCGACGCGGTCACCGAGACCGCGTTGACCACCCACAGGGGAACCACACGAGCGACGCGCCCCCGCGCCCGTTCGCCTGCGAGGACGTCCAGGAGCTGCGCCTGTGCGGTGGCAGCATGGTCGCGGAGGGCCCGCTGCACGCCTCGCAGCGCCGCACGCCGACCCACCCGCGGAACGCGGCTGAGGTCCGCCTGCGAGCGCAGCATAACCACCACGGTGCGCATCCCCGCCGGCGTGCCGTCGGGGAGCGACACGCCGGCGGGACTCCCGATGCGCGGGACGCTGGTCCGTTCCGAGGCCGCACTGCCGGTCGCGCCCGGAGGGGCTATGGCCAGCAGCGCCACGATCAGGACGGCGACGGGGACCCTGCGCATCGGTTTGACCTCAGCTCTGTGCTGCGACCGGCTCGAGCCGGATCGCGTCGATGACGACGGAGACCGGTACGCCCGCCTGCACGAGCCCACCCGAGTTCGGGAACAGGAGGAAGTAGCTCGCGCCGTCGGCCAGCTCGAGCTTGTGCGCGCGCGGCTGGGGTGCCCGAAGGACGGCCCCGTTGGCGGTGAGCAGCTCGGGCAGGGTGGCCGCGTCGTGCAGGATGTGGTCGGCCTTGTTCTTGTCGAGGACGGTGAAGCGGAGGTCCACGAGTCCCCCGTCGGCGGTCACCGCCACGAGGTTCACGCGGATCCCGTACTCCGCCTCCATCTCGCCTTCGGACACGACGCGCGCGTCTGCGGCGTTCCGCGCGAAGAGGTCGGTGAACTCCGCGGTCCATGTGATCGCGGCGGTCACCATGACCGGCAGGACGACGGCTCCAGCGAGTGCCGCCAGCCACGGCCGCACCCGGAGTCGTGCCCGTCGGCGCTCCGCCGGCTCCGGTGAAGCCGGCGCGGGATCCTGGGCCTCCGGTACCGCGGCCGGGAGGCCGCGGTCCAGCTCGGTTCGATCGATGGTTGTCATGGCGTCAGGGCAGGTCGAACGCGTCGACGTCGAGGTTGCCGGCGGTCAGGCCCTTGGCGGTCCCGTCGAAGTAGACCGTCCAGGTCCCGCCGTTGAGGTAGACGACGTCCTCGTCCTGGACGGCGCCCAGGCCGGGCACCGTCGTGTCAGCGCTGTACGAGAGGTAGATGTGTGTGGCGTCGACCCGGACGAGGCCGTCCACGTTGGCCGTGGACCACCCCAGCGCCGAGGCGTCGTGCACGCGGGCGTAGACGCTGCCGTTCCAGCTGTAGATGTCGGCGTCGTCGCCGCCACCCGTGACGCCCGGCGGGATGTCGGTGTCGTCGGTCGAGAAGTAGAGCGTCCCGCCGGCGATGGTGATCGCGTCGAGGTCGGTCCCCGCGAGACCGTTGGCGCTCCCGTCGAAGTAGAGCGACCAGGTGCCGGCGTTGAAGTAGACGACGTCCTCGTCGGCGACGGTGCCCACGCCGGGAACCGCCACGTTTCCGTTGAAGGAGACATAGAAGTGGGTGGCGTCGACCTGGTCGAACCCGTCGACGTTGGCGCCCGTCGGCAGCGAGTACGGTGCCGCGGTGGCGTCGATGGTGCGGCCGAAGACCGACCCATCCCAGAGGTAGATGTCGGCGTCGTCCGCCGTTCCGGCGACGCCGGGCGGGTTCGTGCCGCCGGAGGTCGAGAAGTAGAGCGGGGTGATGACCGTGTAGACCTGGCCGACGAACGGCAGGCCCGCGGTCGGCAGGGCGTTCCCTGCGACGTCCTTGATCCCGGTCGCCGAGGTGAGGTTCAGGCCGAGGGTGCCGCCGTTGGAGCCGGTCGAGGCCGTCACGGTGCGCGTGGAGCCAGTTCCGGTGACCGACGAGATGGAAGCGCCCGACAGGCCGCCCCCGCCCACGAGGGTGAAGTTGCCGCTCGTGACCCCGGTCACGGTCTCCGAGAACGTCACGAGGAACGAGACGCTCGCCGCGGAGGTGGGACTGGGATCGACCCGGTCGATGCTGCCGATGGTCGGCGGCGTCTTCTCGATCACGAGGGTGGTCGTGCTCGCAGCGCCCCAGTTGCCGGCAGCGTCCTTGCCGCGGACGTGGATGGTGTGGTTGCCCACGCTGAGGAGGTTGATCGTCGTCAGCGGGATGTCGGCGTAGACCGCCTCCGTGGCAGCGTTGAAGACGCTGTCGGAGGCAACGAACACGAAGCCCGTGCCGGTGGCGCCGACGGTGTCGATGAACCCCTCGCCCGCGGCGATGGCGCTGTTGCCCGATGCGGTGTCGTCGATCGTGGCCGTGACGCGGACCGACGGATTGCTGCTGGTCACGCCGAGCGAGCCGCCGTTGGGGTTCGGGGTGGCAGTGACGCCGGTCGTCGTCGGACCGGTCGCGTCGGAGGCCAGGGTGATCGTGACGAACGGGCCCCAGTTGCCGGCGGCGTCGAGTGCGCGCACGGACACCACGCCGGACTGTCCGGCAGGGATGGTGGCCGTGATGGCGGCGACGGTCGCGACGTGGTTGAGCGTCATGCCGATCCCGGTGCCGGGGGCCCCGGTCGCGCCGACGAAGTACTCGGCGGCGACAACGTTGCTGTTCCCGGTGGTGACGTCGCTGGCCGTGCCGGCGAGCGCCACGGGGACGCTGCCGTCGGACGAGCTGGGGGTCAGCGTCAGGCCGCTCACGGTGGGCCCGGCCATGTCCAGGGTGATCGTCGTGGCGGCGAACGATCCCCAGTTCCCGAGGGCGTCGCGGCCGCGCACGTACACCGTGTGCGTCCCCGAGGTCCAGGCGCTGGTGTCGATCTCGCCCGAGTTCGTGGTGACCGCCTCGGCCACCTCGTCGAACGCCAGGTCGGCGGCCGTCATCGGCAGCGCCGTGCCCGAGTCGACCTTGTACTGCGCGGCGTCGATGGTCGTGCCGCCGGTCGCCGCGTCGTCCACGGTCGCCGTCAGCGTGTAGGTGCCCGGCCCTGCCGGCGTCAGGGTGACGCCGCTCGTGACCGGGCCCGCCGTGTCCGTGCCGGAGGCCGTGCCGGCCGCATCCACGAGGGCCAGCATCCCGCCGATGCCGTAGACGGAACCGACGTTGACGTTGCTGTTGTTGAGCAGCATTGCCGCGTCATAGATCGGGTACTTGGTCGAGGTCGTGGCCGACACCGGGACGGCGGCGAGGACGTCGGCGGTCTGGCCCGGAGCCAGGGTGTCGGCGACCATCGTCCGCGGCGCCGGCAGGAGGCTGCCATCGGTCGCCAGCATCCGCTGGGGCAGGCCGAGCGCGCCAATCGAGTGGTGCAGGATCCCCGCGTTCACATACCTCAGGAGCAGGGAGTTCCCGCCCGTGGTCGTGATCGAGGAAGCCGTCGACGAGTAGGCCGCGCCGTTGACGAGGAACCACTTCGGGGCGAAGGCGCGGAGGTCGAACGTCCAGGGCGTCGCGCTGCCGTTCAGGGCCGGATCGATCTCGCCCAGCACGACGAGGGCCTCATCGTCGAAGGCGGTGGACGCGGCCGCATAGGCCTGCATGGGGGCGCCGACCGGCCTGACGACCAGGGCGCCGTAGAGGCCCATGGCCACCTGGTACTCGGAGCCCGGGATCAGCCCCGCCTCGTAGAGGTAGGTGCCCGGATCGTCCGCTGTGAACGTGTACACCTTCGTGCCGCCGCCGGCGGTCGCGCCCGTGATGTCGGACGCGATCGCCTGGCCGCCGAACTGGATCGAGGTCGGGCGTGACAGCGTGTTGTGGAGCGTGATCGTGACCTGGTCGCCCTCGTCGGCGACCAGGACCGGTCCCGGAGCCTTGGCGGGGAGGGACGCCGACGGGGCGAATCCCCAGATCGTCGCCGTTCCGCCGCCGGGCAGCGAGACCGTCCCGGTCTTTGCCCACAGGTCGCAGGCGACCGTGGTGCCGCTGTCGACACAGGCCGGGTTCGGGCCGGGATCGATCGGCCCGGCGGCCGCGGCGATTCCCGGGACGAGCAGCGCCGCGAGGGCGAGCGCCGACCCGAGGGCCGCCGAGGAAAGGATGCTGCGCTTCATCGTACGTTCCGATCGCATGGTCGTTCCCCTACCTCTCATCACGGACAGGTGTTGGGCAGGGGCGGATCGACCCTCGTGTAGGTGATCGGCCCGGTCATGTTCACGCCCCACGACGTGAGCTGGTAGAGCGCGTGGTTGTGGGCGATGATGTAGAACTCGCCGCACTCGTTGAGGGTCTGGACGCCCGGTGGCATCGCCTCCTGGACGCCCAGGTACGGGCTGCCGCCGTAGAACATCCCGATCGTGAGGTTCTGCAGGTCGGGCTCGGTGGCCGGGACCGTGTTGGATGGCGAGTAGCCCTCGGCGTCGCGCCAGTCGAAGAGGACGTCCCAGGTCTGTCCCGGCCCGATGTTGACGGCGAACTTGTCGAACGACAGGTCCTCGGCCGCAGCGCCCTCGAGCGGCGCGCCGTCGCGCCCGATCACCTTGCCGTTGTTGCCGTGAGGGTGGAACGGGAAGTCCATGCTGCCCACGCTCAGGTAGCGGTCCACGGCCGGCAGCGGGTTGGAGGTGGCGTCATACGGGAGGATCGGGGCCAGCGACCCGTAGGGCTGGCTGGGCAGCCACGACGCGAAGTTGTCCGCGATGCTGTCGGGGAACCCCCGCCCGTTGATCAGCCAGTACCGCGGGTGGTACGTGTTCATGTTGAACGCGTTCCCCTTGAGGACCCTGGCGTTGAGGTAGGGGTCGATCTCCGAGAGCAGCACGAGGAACTCCGATGACTGGGTGGCCGTCGGCGCCTTGAACTGGGAGTCGGCCCGGTTGTAGACAAAGGTGTCACCCATCGCCGGGCGGACGATCAGGGCTCCGAAGAGTCCCATCCGCACCTGGACCTGGGGGCTGGCGTAGGGACTCGGGGTCCCACTCGACTTCTGGCCGCCTCCGCTCTCGTACAGGAAGGTGCCGGGCTCATCCGCGACGAAGCTGTAGGTCACGGTCCCGCCGCCGGGCTGGGCCGCCTGGGCGAGCGAGGTCATCGTCGTCCCGCTGAACTGCGGCTGTGACGGCACGCCGTTCGCGGTGACGTTCTCCTGGCCCGGGAACACGATGGACACGGCCGGCGCGTTCTTGGGGGACGTGGCCGTGAATGTGTTCTTCAAGATCACGGTCACCGTGTCTCCCTCGTGGACGCACAGGACCGGCCCGGGATGCTGGAACGGCTTGTTGCCCTCGGAGAAGCCCCACATGTACGCGGTGGTGCCGTCCGGCAGGTTGATGTACCCCGAGCGCGTCGTCAGGTTGAAGGTCGGGTTGGGGCCGCCTTCCGTGCACACGATGCCGATGGCATTGCTGCCCTCGGTCGCGGCCGTCACGGGCCGCGCGGCGGGCGGCGACAGCAGCACCCCGAAGACCAGGATGGGCGAGACCAGCAGCGCCAGCCAGCGGCGGGCGCGTGGGCGCGTGGACCGTTGCATCGTCATCACTCCGCTCATCACCGCACTCACGCCGGGTCGTCCGGGTGCTGGTTGGGGTAGGCCTGCGCCGGGAGCGTCCCGGCCGGGTACACATGCACCTCCGTCCGCTGGCCTCCGCCGTCCCCCACGAGGTTGTCGCCACGCGTGTAGGCGCGGTTGTAGAGCACGTAGGTGTCGTAGCCGTTGCCGCTCGAACCGGAGCCACCGCTGAAGGCCGGGGCCGTGAGGATGACGTCGAAGCTCTCGCCGGCGCCGAAGGAGAGGGTGTTGGTGCCATAGCTCGTACTGGCACCGCCGCGTCCCCGCATCCGCGTGGCATCCCGCCCGACGACCTTCATCTTGATGCCCTCGATGGTCATCGCCGCCTCCATGAACCCGAGGTTCGCGAAGCGGAGGAGGACCCGCTCGCCGGCATTGGCCGAGACGAGCGCCGAGTTGGGCTGGGCGGCCAGGTCGGGACGGCCCGAGGGGTAGGCCAGGTCCCAGTTGGCGTCCCGATCCGGGTACACGTTGAAGTTCCGGTTGGAGGGCGTCGGATTGTCGCCCTGCCGGGCGACGGAGCCGTTTGGCAGGAGCGTGTCCGGGTAGACCCGGCCGTTGAGGAGGCTGAAGTCGGCCCGGTAGTCGCTCCACTCCGGCAGCTGGATGTGGGCGTCCGCCCAGTGGGAGTCGCCCCACACCTCGGACAGGAACATCGCGTACTCGCGGTCGAAGCCCGTTGAGCCGTCGCCATCGTTGTACGCGTACTTCCCACTGGGGTAGAGGGACGTGTTGCCGTCCTGCGCCGGCCGCACGAACACGATGCCGGTCATCCCCATGTGCACGTGCTCCGTGTCCTCCACGTGGCAGTGGAACATGTAGGTGCCGGGGTCACGGGAGACGTACACGTAGGTGAACGTCTGGCCCTGCGGGATCGAGACCGAGCCGGTGGGCTCGCCGTCGAAGAACGGGATGACGTTCTTGAAGCCGTGCCAGTGGACGGTGTGCTCGTCGAACAGGTCGGGCCGCTGGGCCAGGCCCACGTTCGTGAGCTGGACCCGGAAGTCCTCGTTCTCCCTGGCCCAGAACAGCGGGGCCGAGTGCTGGGCCTTGTTCTTGAGGTTGAACTGGACGTCGTCCGCGAGTCCGCTCGCGTTCGCGAACCCGAAGATGTATGTCGAGAAGCCGTCGGGCGCGTAGGGGTCGGGGTGCGTCGTGACCCCCAGGGAGCTCGAGAAGATCGACGGGGTGGGCGGCAGGGAGATCCAGCCGTCCGTGCCGACCAGCTTGAGGTTGGGCTCCTTGTCGGCGCCGCGGGCGCGGCCCGGCTGGACGATGGTCCCGACCAGGCGTGGGCCGAACGACACGGCGGTGGCCGCGAGCGCGGTCAACCCTCCGTACTGGAGCAGCTGACGGCGGGTCAGCATCAGTCGTCTCCGATCGGTCATGGCAGGTTCTCCCTCGGCGACGGTGGGCGTGGGGGTCGGATCGGGATTGCGGGTCACGGCAGGGTCCCCCCGCCGAAGTCGTCGAAGCGGGCGTCGCCGGGCGGGTTGCCGGTGCCGGCGATCCGGACGCCGACCTGGCCGCCGCCGGATGCGCCGGCCCAGGTGCCGGCAGGGACGCTCACGCTGCCGACCTGGATGCCGTTGCGGAACACCGTGATCGTGCCGTCGGCGAGCGCCCTGGCCCCGAGCTGGTCGCCCGCGTAGAACACGGCCGGGAATGAGGCCCGGTCGACGAGGACGCCGCCCGATGCCTTGGTCCTGACCTGCACGGCGCCGGCACCGCGGTTGTAGACGACCTCGATCAGCGACGCGGTGGTCGCGGTCGTCCCGGTCCCGGTCCGCTTGAGGATCAGGCCCTGCTTGGTCGCGGCCGCAGGCCCGACCTGGGTGAAGGTGAGGTACGCCTCCTGGTTGGCCCCGAACGCCGTCGCATTGCGATAGACGTCGCCGCCGAGGCGGACCTGGACCGCGCTGCCGTCGATCCGGAAGTTGTTCTGGTTGGTGGAACCGGTCCACGGGTTGCCGAGGGCCCCGTTGGCCCGGTTGAAGGCGTCGAGGAGGCCGGCCTGCGGGAAGGCGAGCGGGGCCGGCACAGCGGCCGGGGCCGGGACTCCGGCCCGCTCGTCCGCACCGATGTCGATGGCCCCGCCGTTCGGGCGGCCGTCGTTGTCGATGTCCCACGCAGGGGCGATGACGCCGGACTTTGAGGCCGCGCCTGCGTCAACCGCCGGTGACGTGGCGGGGACGTGGTAGTCCCCGAGCGTCCCTGCGGGTGCGTCGACCGCGACCAGGAGGGCCCCGACGAAGTTGGGATTGGTCCGCCACGGGGAGAACGAGACCGACAGGTCGAACTCGCTCGCCACGGACGGGTCGGCGTCGACGACGTTCGTCGGGCTGGCGATCACGCCCGCGTGGCCCTGGGACTGCAGGATCGAGTTGGTCGGGCTCAGGAGCCCGGCGCCATCGGAGACGCCGAGGTCCCAGGTGTCGATCGGCGTCGCGTCGCCGGGGAGGCCGATGCCGACGACCGTCCCACCGGAGCGGGTGCCGGCCCGGTTGTCCCAGAAGACGTTGTTGAACAGGAGCGGCTCGCTGAAGGTCGGCGAACCACCCGGCAGCGTCGCCTGGAGCAGGTCGCTGTTGGCGCCCGTGGAGAGGCCGGCGGGCGCCGCCTCACCCGTGCTCGTCGCGGCGGTGGCCGTGGTGATGTTGTTCATGACCGTGTTGTTGATGACCCGGACAGCCGGGGCGTCGTCGATGGCGATGCCGCCGCCTTCGTGGGTCGACACGTTGTTCACGATCATGTTGTTGACGACGTTCATCGGGTAGTTGCCGGCCATCAGGAACCGGATCCCGCCGCCGTCATCGTTGGCGATGTTGGCCTGGACCAGGTTCTCGCGGATGTCCACGGGCCCGGTTCCCGGCGAGAGGATCAGCGGGTCGGCCGGGAGCTCGCCGGCGATCATGATCCCCGCGCCCTCGTCGTAGGAGCTGTTGAACCAGATCCGGTTGTGGTCGATTGAGCCGTTCGGGCTGTACCCGTAGACGGACACGCCGCCGCCGTACTCGGCCGAGGAGTTGCCGCAGATGTCGTTGCCGGAGACGGTGTAGCCATCGCTGCCGGCGAAGAGCCCGATCCCGCCGGCGAGGTTCGTCCCGCCGTTGGTGACCACGCGGTTGTTGGCGATCCGGACGTGGTCGTTGTGCTGGCTCGTGTCGGGCTCGGGCAGGTTCGGCGTGCCGATCCGGATGCCGCCCGCGTAGGAGCCGCTGTTGCTCTCGATCACGTTGTTCGTGATCTGCAGGTAGCGGGCGTAGGCATTGACGAAGACGCCGCCACCCTGGGTGATCGCGTTGGCCGGAAGCCCGGTCGGGCCGCCGCCGATCTGGTTGATGTTCGTGGGGAAGTTGGACTGGTCGCCGCCGCGGACGTCGAAGCCGTCGATGCCGGCCCGGAACGCGGAGCCGTACTGGCTCGTCGTCGCCGCGAAGACAGAGACGACAGGACCCTCGTAGACCGTCTGGTTGCCGACGCGGGTGAGCGCGTCGATGGCGGTCCGCCAGTTGTCGGCCAGGGCGGTGTCGCCACCGAAGGCCGAGCCGTCGATGACGGAGCCCTGGACGGACCCGTCCGCGCTGCCCGGGCCCACGCCCTGCAGCTTGACCGGCGAGTGGACGATCAAGTTCTCGTAGTACGCGCCGCGCGGGTTGAGCCGCGGGTTGGACGGCGTGGCGAGGCCCGGGTAGACCACGATGAGGTCGTCACCTGGGCTCGCAGCCGCGGCGTCGAGCGCATCCTGGACCGGATGCGGCGGGTTGCCCTCGTCGTACTGGACGGCCGGGAACTGGTTCGGACCGCTGAGGCCGGGGCCGACCTCGTACAGGTTCGGCTCGTATCGGCTGTTCCCGATCGTGCCGCCGCCGAAGTTGTCGAAGCGGGCATCGTTGGCCGCCGTGGTGCCGGCGAAGCGGACCGCGATCCGGCCGCCACCGGTCACGAAGGCGGTCGCACCAGTCGTCGGGATGGCGACCGGGGCGCCGATCTGGGCGCCGTTCTTGAACACGCGGACGGTGCCGTCCGCGAACGCCCGTGCGCCGAGCTGGTCACCCGCCGCGAAAGTCGCCGCGATCGCGGGCCCACGGTTCGTGATCGTGCTCGAGCCGGCGTTCTTCGTCTTGACCTGGACGGCGTTGCTGGTGCCGTTGAACACGACGCTGATCCAGGAGGACGCGTTCGCGTTGGGGCTCGCCGAGCTGCCGGTGAACTTGAGGAGCACACCCTGCTCGGCGGCTGTGGCGGTCTTGGTGAAGGTGAAGTAGGCCTCCTGGTTGGGACCGAAGCCCGTGCCCGGCAGCCAGGTCGCGTTGCCCTGGCTCGACGTCGAGTTCGTCAGCGCCTGGGCCTGGTTCGTGAAGCCGACGAGACTGGTCGGTGTGACCCGGAACCGGCTCGTGGTGTTGCCGTCGGCGCCCCAGCTCGCGCCGAGACCCTGCGCGGTGCTCGCAGTGCTGCGGTTGAAGTCGTCAAGCACGGCGGTGGCCGGGAACACGTCCTGACCGAGCACGTGGAAGGTGATCCCGTTCACGGTGCGGGCGCCCGACGTGGAGGTGATGGCGAGCTGGTGCGGCCCGACCGGGGTGGTGGCCGGGACTGTGACGTCGATGTGGCTGGCACTCCACGACGTCGTCGGCAGGGCGACCCCGTCAAGCGCCACGGTGCCGGCGGCCGCGCCGAAGCCCTGGCCGTCGATGCTGAACGACTTGGTGCCGGCCGTCCGCATGTCGACGTACGGCCTGGAGACTGCGTACAGCTCGGGCGCGGTCGGTGCCGCCGGGTCGTTCACGCGGCAGACGAGCGGCCCGTTGAACTGGGCGCCCGGCAGCTGCGCGTTGACGCCCAGCTGGGTCGGGGCCGTGTCGGCGGGCACGATGAGGCCGGCGAAGACCTCGAACTCGGCCGCGATCGTCCGGTATTGCGGGTTGTAGTTCAGGTTCAGCCGGCCCGGGACGCCCGGGTCGTTGCCGACCATCCGATAGAGGTTGGCGCAGACGCCCGATGGCGTCGGGCAGTTGATCCGGTTCGTGGACGGCAGGAGGACGTCCGCGAGGCCGTTGTAGTCGGTCTCGACGGTCGTCACGAGCCGGTTGGCCCAGTCGTAGACGCCCACCGGGTTGAAGGCCATGCCGGCCTTCTCGCCGTAGAGGATCGACTTCGGGTCGGTGGAGAAGTTGAGGTCGTCGACGTTGTAGAAGAAGAATCGGCCCGGGAGCGGCACGTCGGTGAAGACGTTGAACATCGGCACGATCGACTTGCCGTTCTGCAGGTCGACGAGCTTCGTGTCGCACAGCGGGCGTGCCGTGCCCTCGTAGGGCGAGGCACCGATGTCGACGAAGGTCGGGTTGGCGGTGGTCTCCGAAGCAGGGGCGCTGATCGGCGCGCCTCCGTTGCCCGACGGATCGTCCAGGCTCACGGGGCCGTAGCCGTCGGTGCCGAAGTCGGCCACGTCGACCTGGTGGAGGGGGCCCGCGCAGGCGGGCG
This sequence comes from uncultured Chloroflexia bacterium, assembly GCA_963748625.1. Classification (GTDB taxonomy): domain Bacteria; phylum Chloroflexota; class Limnocylindria; order Limnocylindrales; family CSP1-4; genus CAIXZV01. The sequence continues at coordinate 292,527 of CAVVJT010000010.1, forward strand.
GCGGAACCTGCGGCACGAACGTGTCGCCGTTCCCGATGTTGATGTCCTCCTCGCGGGTGACCTTGTAGACCGGGTCGCCGTTCTCGTCGGTCTTGCTGGCGAGGTCGAGGTGGACGAGGTAGCCGTCCGCCGGGAGGGCATCGAACGCGACCTCGCCCACGGCGTACACGTCGCCGACCGCGAAGGTGTTGGCCGTGCCACCGGTCAGGGCAGCCACGAGCGTGATCCGCGTCTCGGAGTTGACCGTGGCGACCGTGCCCGTGGAGCCGTCGGTCGCGTTGACGACGGGATCCCCGGCAACCACGCCATCCGTGATGAACGTCGCGGTGGCGTCGTTCATGACGGTCGCCGACGGCGTGGCCGTCGCCGCATGGACCACGTAGGCGTCGCCGGCCTTGAAGATGTTCGGGTCGAAGTCCGTGCCGCCGGCAAGCGGCGCGACGAGGGTGATCGTCTGGCCGGTGCGGCTCGCGACGATGCCGCTCGAGCCGTCGGTGGTGTTGAGCACGATGTCGCCCGCGGCCACGCCGTTCGCGATGAACGTCGCGGTCGGGTCGGTCAGGACGGTGGCGGAGTCGGGGGCGATGACCTGGTAGGCGTCGCCGGCCGCGAACACGTTCGGGGTGACAGCGTCCGTATTGCCCGTGAGCGGCGCGACGAGGGTGATCGTCTGGCCGGTGCGGCTCGCGACGATGCCGCTCGAGCCGTCGGTGGTGTTGAGCACGATGTCGCCCGCGGCCACGCCGTTCGCGATGAACGTCGCGGTCGGGTCGGTCAGGACGGTGGCGGAGTCGGGGGCGATGACCTGGTAGGCGTCGCCGGCCGCGAACACGTTCGGGGTGACAGCGTCCGTATTGCCCGTGAGCGGCGCGACGAGGGTGATCGTCTGGCCGGTGCGGCTCGCGACGATGCCGCTCGAGCCGTCGGTGGTGTTGAGCACGATGTCGCCCGCGGCCACGCCGTTCGCGATGAACGTCGCGGTCGGGTCGGTCAGGACGGTGGCGGAGTCGGGGGCGATGACCTGGTAGGCGTCGCCGGCCGCGAACACGTTCGGGGTGACAGCGTCCGTATTGCCCGTGAGCGGCGCGACGAGGGTGATCGTCTGGCCGGTGCGGCTCGCGACGATGCCGCGTCGAGCCGTCGGTGGTGTTGAGCACGATGTCGCCCGCGGCCACGCCGTTCGCGATGAACGTCGCGGTCGGGTCGGTCAGGACGGTGGCGGAGTCGGGGGCGATGACCTGGTAGGCGTCGCCGGCCGCGAACACGTTCGGGGTGACAGCGTCCGTATTGCCCGTGAGCGGCGCGACGAGGGTGATCGTCTGGCCGGTGCGGCTCGCGACGATGCCGCTCGAGCCGTCGGTGGTGTTGAGCACGATGTCGCCCGCGGCCACGCCGTTCGCGATGAACGTCGCGGTCGGGTCGGTCAGGACGGTGGCCGAGTCGGGTCCCGACGCGGTGCCGCTCGCGCGGACGATCGGGGCCAGCGTGCCGCTCGCGCGGACGATCGGGGCCAGCGTGCCGCTCGCGCGGACGATCGGGGCCAGCGTGCCGCTCGCGCGGACGATCGGGGCCAGCGTGCCGCTCGCGCGGACGATCGTGGAGATCGTGCCACCGGCGCGGAACGCGCCCGTGACGGAGCCGCCGGAGACCGCGCAGATCGGGGCGGACGGGTCGGTCGCGACGAGCTCGCCGTTGAAGCAGCCGTCGCCGAAGCCGTAGTTGCCGTCCACCGCGGCGCCGAAGTTCGCGTCAGGGGTTCCCTGGTCCGAGGCGTAGGTACCGAACTGGACGCCCATCAGGGGGCCTTCGAGGCAGCCCTTGTTGGCGCCCACCGGCAGGACCTGCTGGTCGGTCGGGTAGACGAGCGCGTTGCCGTCCACGTCTCGGGCGAGGCAGTCGTTCCCGGACGGACCGGAGGTCGGGCGCTCCCAGGTCTCGGAGACGTAGGTGTTGAGGAGCGGTCCCTGGGCATATGAGCCGTCAGGAGCGAGCTCGTAGTCACCGCGCGCATCGCACGGGGTGCCGGCATGCGTACCGCAGGGCACCGTGCCATGGAGCTCCACGGTCAGGCCGGAGACGCCCGGCTGCCAGTCCTCGGCGGCCGCGTACTGCGGGTCGAGCTCGTTCCGGGTGACGTCGTAGCTGACCGAGCCGACAATGCCGCCGTTCTGCGGGTCGACGCCGTTCGTGCCGTTGGCGTCGTAGTTGTGGACGCCCCAGTCGATCCGGCCGGCGAGGCCGATGATCGGCAGGACGCTGACGTCCACGCCGGCGCCGAGGATCGTGGTGGGCGTCGGCTGGTTGTCGGCCTGGTACGTGACGCCGGTCGTGTAGAAGCTGTCGTTGTAGGCTTCGAGGATGACCCACTCCGTCAGCGGGTAGGCGTTCTCGAAGACGTAGTAGCCCTTCGAGTCGGTGCTCACCGCGGTGGAGCCGCGGTCCATCAGCGAGTTCTCGCGCTTGCGGAGCGTGAGGCCGAAGTTCGGCACGCCCGCCTCGCCGGCGTCCTTCTTCCCGTTGCGGTTCGTGTCGTTGAAGACGTAGCCGTCGATCTTGGTGAACCATCCGGTCAGCGGCAGGATGCCGAGGTCCTGGTTCTCGCCGGCGGCGACCGTCACCTGGACCAGGTCCAGGATGTAGTTCTGGTTCTCGTCCCAGTAGGTGAGCGTGTAGCTGCCCACCGGCACGCCGGTGATCGTGAACGCACCCGTCGTCGAGTCCGCCCGGACGAGCTTGACGGCCTGGTCCTGGTTGCCGAGATCCGAGAGCGAGATCCAGGCATCCTTGATCGGCGCGTCGATCTTGGCGCCGCACAGGCCGCCCCAGATCGTGCCGGGGAGGCAGGTGCCCCCCTTGGCCGGGACATAGACCTTGGCAGCCGCGACAACGCCCGTGATCGTCCCCGTCTGGACGCCGGGGCCTGTGGCGAAGGAGTGTGCCGGGAGCTGCCAGTACGTGGGGTACGTGGCGGTTGCCTGGTACTTGCTGGTGAGGCCCGGGACGTAGCCGAAGATCGTGAACGGGAACGGCTCGCCGGCGACCACGAACTCCGTGTCGTAACCGGTCGCGCCCTCCATCAGCCAGGTGTCCCAGTCGTGGTTGCCCTCGAGGGTGGTCGTCTGGACCCAGCTCTCGCCCGACGGGGGGACCGCGGTCATCGCGTAGCGGTTCGGCCCGAGGTTCGGGATCTGCAGGAGGCCCCGGGCGATCGCCGGGTCCGCGGATGCCTGCCAGAGGTTGTAGTCGTCACCTCCGACAGCGCCCTCGACGACGCCATCCATGTCCGCGTCGCCGCTGAGGCATTTGCCGCCCTGGCGCAGGACGACGGGCCCGCCGTCAACCCACTCGTACCCGTTGGGGCCCGTGCCGGACTTGTACGTCGTGCACAGCGGATTGCCGAAGACGTCCGTGTTGACCTGGCCGAGGTAGTCGGCAAGCCTGCCGGTGAAGCCGGGGATGCCGTCCTCGCCCGGGTCGTACTGGCCGTTCGCCGACGTCACGTCGGCGAAGACCTCCGCGGTCGCCGTTGCCGTGGGCAGCGGCAGGGGCTGGAGCGGGACCTCGATCATGCCGGGGTCAGCCGGGACACTGAACGGCGTGCCGTCCAGCTTGTACCCGTCGGCGAGCACGGAGATGAGGTAGCGGCCGTTCGGCAGGGTGATCCCGGTGTTGCCGTCCAGGGTTGACTGGTCGCCCTGGGCCACCACCGGCGCGGAGCTCCGCAGCCCCGCGATCGACGTCCAGCCGCAGGAATTGGGATAGCCCGCATCCGCGGGCGAGCAGCCGGACCCCGGGTTGGGGTTGCGCTGCGACGTCGTCCCGGTGTTGTCCTCGTTGATCATCCACCGGTACGTGGTGACCGCATCGCCTGCGGTCACCGGGCCGATGTCGGCGTCCGGCTCGGTCCGGGCGGCGTAGACGTGCACCTTGACCGTCGACGTCGGGGCCGACGCGGGCGCCGCCTGCGGTGTCGCGGGACGCGGCGCGGCGAGGGCCGCGGGCGCGGTGACCTGCGTCGCGATGAGCGCAAGCGTTGCCAGGAGGCTCCCCAGCCTGCCGGCACTTCTGCGCGCGGTACCGTTCCTCGGACGTGCCATCGCCTGGTGCTCCTTGCTGCGGGTGGGACGCGGGATGCGGGCGGCGTTCGGGGGGCGGGTGCCGCCGCTCACGCGTCGGTCCCGTCGGTGGCGGCATCCGGGGCGGACGCCGTGGGGATTGGCGCGACGGCTCTCGCGCGCCGGGTGTCCCGCCACGGGACTCCCACGAGCAGGGCGATCGGCGTGATCACGAGCAGCGCGGCCTGGAGCGCCGCCAGCCCGTCGCCGAGGAGGTCGGCCAGGAGGTCGACATCGGCCTCCTCCTCCGCCCCGAACAGGAACCCGTGAAGCTCGTTCCCGGGCATGCTGAGGAGCGCGAAGAGCGCCGCCGCCAGCCCGGCCCAGGCGAGTGCGGTCAGGGGCGAGATCGTGCGGGGCTCCTGGCTCCATGCGCGGCTGACAAGCAACGCGGCCAGCATCACGGCGATCGCGGCGGCCGGGCACGGCGAGACCCGTGTCGCGCAGCCAGTGGAGGATGGGCGGCGGCTCGTTGCGCTCGTGGAGGCCGGCGTGGACGAGCTGGAGCGCGGCGATCGGGATCCCGGCCAGCAGCCACGAGTAGGCGACGACGCGACCCGGCAGAAGGCGGACGCCGGGTCCCGCCTCGACCCCTGGGCGACGTTCGACCCGCATGCGCGTAGGCCGGTGGGCAGCGACCGCTCGACTCATGCATCCGCTCCTTCCCGAACACTCCGGGCCCGCGTGCGACCTCGCACGCAGATCTGCGGCCATGCCCGGTCCGGGCCTGACCTGATGCACGGATGCTGCGTCTGAGCGTCGGCGGCGCCCATCGGGCCGGGTCCGTGTTGGGGCACGGTCGCAACCGGGTTTCGGATGGGGGGGGAACCCTGACGGGCATCAGGTGGACACCCGATCCCGGCCACGCTGGGCCGGGCGGACCTACATGTCGGCGGGGATCAGGCCGACGCGGATCGCGTAGCGGACGAGCCCGGCGACATCGCGGATGTTCAGGCGGTCCATGAGCTGGGCCCGGTGGGTCTCCACGGTCTTGATGCTCAGGTTCAGCCGGCTGGCCATCTGCAGGTTGGTGTGGCCTTCGGCGATCAGCTGGAGGATCTCCCGCTGGCGCGAGGTCAACCCGTCCGCGACATCATCGTCGGATGCCGAGCGGCGCACGTAGTCCGAGACGACGTGGCGGGAGACCATCGGGCTGAGGTAGGAGCCGCCCTGGGCCACCGCGCGAACCGCAAGCTCAAGCTCTGCGGGGCTGGAGTCCTTGAGCAGATACGCGGCTGCGCCGGCGCGCAGCGCCTGGCGCACGTACTCCTCGTTGCGGTGCATCGTGAGAACCACGATCCGAACGCCCGGGTGGTCGCGGCGGGCTTCGGCGATCGCCTGGATGCCGCCAAGGCCCGGCATCGTCAGGTCCATGACGGCCACGTCCGGCTGGTGGGTGGCGATGCACGCGAGGGCCTCAAGCCCGTCCTCAGCCTCTGCGATGACCGTCACACCGGGGAACCCGTCGAGCAGGCTGCGGAACCCGGCCCGGACCAGGGCATGGTCCTCGGCGAGGACGACACGGATGGCGGACGGCGGCCCGTTCACCGCCATACGCCACCGGCGCCTGCGGGGAGGTGCGCCAGCACGGTGGTGCCGCGGCCCTGGGCCGAGGTCACCGCGATCGTGCCGCCGACGAACGAGGCCCGTTCGTGCATGCCCCGGATGCCGAGGCAGCGATCGCCGCTGCAGACGGACGGGTCGAATCCCGCGCCGTCGTCGACGACCTCCAGGACGAGCATCCGCGGCCGTCTTCGCGCGACGACTCGCACCGTGATGTGCCGTGCGCCTGCGTGGCGGATCGCGTTGGTGAGAGCTTCCTGCACGATCCGGAAGCACGTGGTCTCCACGTCCGGCGGAAGCCGCCACCTGCCCACGTCGGTCCGGCAGGAGATCCTGACACCCGAACGTCGCGCACTCGAGCGACACAGGGTCCTGAGCGCCGCGGGGAGGCCGAGATCGTCCAGCACGCCAGGCCGCAGGTCGAACGCAACCGTCCGGACCTGGTTCAGCGCCGCGTCGACCACGGCAATGCTGCTCCAGATGCGGGCAGCGCGCTCCACGTCGGGCGCGGCTGCGGCACCGAGGGCGAGGAGGCTCAGGCGGACAGCCGTCAGCGCCTGGCCGACCACATCGTGGAGCTCCCGCGCGATATGCGCGCGCTCCTGCTCCACCGCGGCAACCAGGCGGGCGCGCACCAGGTGCTCGACCTCCGCGGGCATGTGGTCAAGGACGACCGGCATGCGTGCCGTGGCGGTTCGTGCCGTGGCGGTGCGTGCATCGCGACCGATCCCCGAAAGGTCGGTGCAGATGGGCTGCAGCCATGCCTGCTGTTCGAGGCCATGCACCTCTGCGACCACGAAGAATCCCTCCCCTGTTGCAGGGTTCATGCCATACGGACCGTGATGTCGAGCCGTTTGGCCCCTTGCGATAAGTGCACGATGGATGTCCAGAACTGTGCAGCGGGCTGGACACGGGTTATATAGTCGCCATTGACCATCCGGGTGGTCCGTCGCTGGCATCGGCTACACACCCTTGCCCGACCGGCCCCCCGCATGGACAGGGGGACATCTCGATGGCGTCGGGCCCAACGGGCAGTGACACTCTCGCCGCCCCGGGAGGTGGCTGGCTGATCACCAGACCATCGCGGATCCTGCTTGCACTCGATATGGCCGGGGTCGCGCTCATGGTCGCGGCCGTCGCCCAGCTCGCGGATCCCGACATCCTGCTCCACGTCGTCTGGATCGTGCTGGCGCTCGAGGCCTTCACCTTCGGCCTCCGCCCCGCCTCGATCCGGATCGCGGGCGCCACCATCTTCGTCCTCGCCTATGCGTTCTTCGCCAACGACGCGATGACGCCCGTCGGGCTGGCACTCGCCGACCTGGACCTCGAGGAGTGGCCCCTCATGGCCGTCATCGCACTGCTGGTGGCGATCATGGCCGACAAGGTGACGTCCACCGGCCGGCGCTATGCCGCCCTCTACCGCGAGGCGAGCGACCGCCTGCTCACGGCCCAGGAGGACGAGCGCCGGCGTCTGTCGGCGGACCTCCACGATGGCGTCGGCCAGACCATGACGGCCCTCTCCCTGGCCCTCGACGCGGCCGAGGCAGAGCTGGAGGCCGAAGGAGTCCCCGATGCGGCGGGCCGGCGGTCGGTGCGCAGGGCGCACGAGCTCGCCGGCATCGCGCTCGACGAGGCGCGTGGGGTCGCCTTCCGCTTGCGTCCCCCGCGCCTCCGGGAGGTGGGACTCGTGGCCGCCATCGAGGAGCTCGCCGCCACGGCCGGCGTGCCCGTGGAGTTCTCCGCATCCCCGTCCCTGATGCGCCATGGCCTGCTCGCGGCCGACCGCGAGGTCGAAGCATTCCGGATCGTCCAGGAGGCACTCGGCAACGCGACCCGGCACGCCCATGCCGAGCGCATCCGGGTCGACGTGTCCCAGGTCGGGCAGACCCTGCGGGTCGAGGTCGCCGACGACGGGGACGGCTTCGAGCCGTCACGGGTCGGCGCCGGCGGCCTCGGGCTCGCGAGCATGGACGAGCGGGCCAAGGCGGTCCGGGGGACGCTCCAGGTTCGGTCGCGCCTGGGCACAGGGACCATCGTCCGGCTGGACGTGCCGCTCGCCACCGGGCAGCCGGCCGGGGCAACCGGATCGCTCGGCGTGTCGCCTGGGGCAACGACGCCGTGAACGAGCGCCAGGGCACCCGCATCGCCGTCGCAGGTCCGGGCACGCGCCCCGAGGCCGTGGGTGAGTCCGTCATCCGCGTCGCGCTTGCCGACGACCACCATCTCGTGCGCGAGGGTCTGCGTCATGTCCTCGAGCGTGAGCCGGACATGCACGTGGTCGGCGAGGCGTGCGATCGTATCGGGGCCTTCGCGCTCGCCGAGCGGGAGCTGCCTGACGTCCTGGTGCTCGACATCACCTTCCCCGACGACGACGGGATCGCAATGCTGCGGGAGCTGGTCACGCGGTGGCCGCACATGCGGGTGGTCATGCTGACTATGCACCGCGACGCCGAGACGGTCCGCCAGGCGCTCCTCGCCGGAGCCGCCGGGTACGTGATCAAGGGGGCGCATGCCAGCGAGCTCGCGGATGCGATCCGGGCCGTCAACCGGGGCGAGCGATACCTGCACAGCGCGGTCGCCGGCGCGATCATCGACGACTCGCTGGCATGGATGACCGTCGCCAGTCCCCTCAGCGCCCGAGAGCGCGAGATCCTCGGGCACATCGCTGCGGGCGCCTCGGCGGTGGAGGTCGGGCGAGAGCTGGGGATCAGCCCGCACACGGTGCGCAGGCACGTGGCCAACCTGTCCGACAAGCTCGGACTGCGGGGTCCGAAGGCGCTGACCCGCTACGCCGTGGAGCACGGGCTCGTCCGCGATACCTGAGGCCTGCGCCCGGATGCAGCCGTCCCGCGGCGCCCGGTGGTCACCGAATCGGCGGCGCGTGGTCGCGCGTGATGGTTCCGGTCAGCCGCCGGCCCTGCCATAGTCAAGTGGCCCGAGACCATGCTTCGGGTCGCAGCGCCCCGGTCGGGCATCGATCGCCCGCCTGCTGCGTTCCACGCTCCGGGGCCCGGGTAACCACCCGCCCCACCTCGTGCCGCACGTCTATCTGGCGTCGGCCGTCGGCGGTGCTACCGCGGCGTCCGGGCCCGCTGGAGAGGCTTCGGCCTGCAGGAAGGGAGGGCGGATGGCCGCACACCGTTCGCTGGGTCTCAACCGGCGCGGGCAACTGCTCCGCGCAGCCGCGTCAGTTGGCGCGGTCGTGTCGCTCGCGGTGGCAGTCCTTGGCCTGTGCGTCGGCCGGCGACTGACTCGATGGGCCAGCGTGCAGAAGCAGCAGCGGGCCATGGTGCCACCCCTGGGCCACGAGGTGCGGGCCGACCCACTGCGGGTGATCACGCACACGGGTGACACGGCGGACGCGGGGCCGGCCACGGATCGTGCGCCCGCACCCACACCAACCACGCTGACGCGCCCGCATGTGCTGTCCTCCGGTACGGTCGCCCGGAACGCGCCGGGACGGACGATCCCCCGCCTGCTGTGGCTTGCGGCCTTCACCGGTGCGATGGCCGTGCCGCTGCTGCTTGCCGCGCTTGATCCCGCCGGGCCGCCGCGGTCGTTCGTGCTCGAGCTGGGCTCGGCCCTGGGCATCGCCGCCCTCGGTCTCCTTGCCGTCCAGCTCGCCCTGCCGGCCCGCGTGCCGCTGCTGACCACGATCGGCGCCGAGGTCGCCGTACGGCTGCACCGCCACACCGCGGACATCCTGCTGGCGGTCGTCGTCGCGCACGTCGCGGCCGTCATGGTCGCCGATCCGGCGCGGGTCGAGCTCCTCCGCTTCTTCGGCCAGCCGTGGCGGGCGCAGGCGGCGCTCGGATCGGTTGCGGCGCTCGGCGTGATCTTCGTCACGTCACTTGCACGGCGCCGCATCCACCTGTCGTACGCCCGATGGCGGGGCATCCACCTCGCGCTCGGAGCAGCGGCGCTCGTGCTGGGCATCGCCCACACCGTGGGCGTTGGGCGCTACCTTGTCCAACCGCCTGCCGTGTGGTCGCTCGTGGCACTGGCCGTTGTCGGGCTCGGGGCGCTGCTGATGACGCGCAGCCAGCGACTCCGCCACCGGACGCTGAGGCCGTACCGGGTGAGGTCTGTGCGCCCGGAGCAGGGTGGAGCGATCACCGTGGACCTCGAGGCCGACGGCCACGCGGGGCAGCCATTCCTGCCGGGCCAGTTCGCCTGGCTCAAGGAGCCGGGCTGGCGGCACCTGCTCGAGGAGCACCCGTTCTCCTACTCGTCGGGCGCGGGCAACCCGGCACATCCTGGCTTCACCCTGCAGCCGCGCTCCGGCTTCAGTGCGCGGGCGGCTCGTCTGCAGCCCGGCAGGAAATTGCTCGTGGACGGTCCGCATGGTGCATTCCGCCCGCAGCCTGACGCCCGGGGCACCGTTCTCGTGTCCGGCGGCATCGGCATCACGCCCTCGATGAGCATCCTGCGAACCGCCGCCCAGCGCAGGGACCCACGGCCGCACGTGCTGCTCTACGGCGGCCGGACCCTCGCCTCCCTGCCGTTCCTCGAGGAGCTCACGACCCTCGCGGGATCCATCGCTCTCACGACCACCATCTGCCTGTCCGCACCGGAGGAGGGCTGGACCGGCGAGCGGGGCCGCATCGATGCCGCGGTCCTCGACCGCCACCTGCCGCACGACCTGCGCGGCTGGCAGTTCATGACGTGCGGGGCGCCGTCGTTCGTCGACGCAATCCTCGACGCCTTCGAGGAGGTTGGGGTGCCCGGCGAGCGCGTCCACGCGGAGCGGTTCGTGGAGGTGTGACCCCTGAGATCCGATGAGACCCGCTGGATGGCCGCCGTCATCGAGCTCTTGACCGTCATCGCCGTGATCGCGTTCGCGGCGATCCGCTCCGCCGGCTGACCCCGGCCACCACGAGGCACCTGCCATATGCGTCCCGCCCGACTCGTCCCACCCCGCTCCCGTGTCCATCTCGCCCAGCGCCACGTCGGCTCGATCCCGCGCGGCGCTCCAACCGCCATGACATTCATGATGGCCGTGGTCTCCCTGGCGATCGGCACATTCGTCGGGGCGGCAGCAATCCTCCCCGGCCGCCACCATCCCCACGTCCACCAGCCCGCGCGGGTCCCGGAGCCCACCCGAGGCGCCGGGCACGACATCCGCCATCGGCGGGTGCGCAAGGACCCGCAGACGAGCGGGGCACGGGACAGCGCCACGGGCACGACAACCCGGACCCGCCCTTCAGGACAACCGGTGCTACGGCTCGAGGAAGCCGCGGACGATCGTCTGGCCGACGCCTCCCATCTGGGCGTTCGTCGACCGGGTCGCCGCGTCGGAGTCCTCGACCAGGTACGTCCCGGCCGCCAGGGACACGTTCGGTTCAGCTGACCCCCGGGCCGCCCTCTGCAAGGTGGTCACGGTCAACGTCGGGCGACATGGCCCGTCGACGCGGTGCAAGTCGGACGGGCACGCAGGCCGGACGTGTGCCAATGTCATGGGGCGACAGGATGGCGCGCTCGCCCAGCGCGCCGGGGAACGCCACGACAGGGGTGCGGCATGGACGTGCGAGCGGTGATCATGGCGGGCGGAGCCGGTGAACGCCTGTCCGTGCTCTCGGACCATCGGGCCAAGCCGGCGGTCCCGTTCGGCGGCAAGTGGCGGATCATCGACTTCGCGCTGTCCAACTGCGTCAACAGCGGCATCGAGGATCTCGTCGTCCTGACCCAGTACAGCCCGCGCAGCCTGATGGACCACATCGGCAGTGGCCGCCCCTGGGACCTGGACCGCCGCCACAAGGGAGGCATCCGGCTCCTCCAGCCGTACCTGTCGCGGACAGACTCCAAGGGCTGGTACGAGGGCACGGCCGACGCGGTCCGGCGCAACATGAAGGATGTCGTCGAGGGGCCGCCGGATCTCGTGGTGATCCTCGCGGGCGACCACATCTACAAGATGGACTACCGCCCGTTCATCGAGACGCATCTGGCCAAGGAGGCGGCGCTCACGATCGCGGTCCTGGACGTGCCCGAGCGACGAGGCGACCCGGATGGGGATCGCCATCACCGACGAGGACGACCGGATCGTCGACTGGGAGGAGAAGCCCGAGAAGCCGCGCTCGACGCTGGCGTCGATGGGCATCTACGTCTTCGACCCGGTTGCGCTCACGACGTACGTCACCCAGCAGCGGCGGGACTTCGGCAAGCACGTGATCCCGGCGATGCTCCGCGCCAACGAGCGGGTGTTCGCCCACCGGTTCGAGGGCTACTGGCGGGACGTGGGCACGGTGGAGGCGTATTGGGCCGCCAACCTCGACCTGGTCGGCCTGGTGCCCCCGATCGACCTGTTCGATCCCTCCTGGCGCATCCACTCCCGGTCCGAGTACCGGAGCCCGGCCAAGATGGGGCCGTATGCGGTTGCCCGCCACTCGCTGGTCTGCGACGGCTGCATCGTCAATGGCAGCGTGGAGAACAGCGTCCTCTCGCCCGGCGTGCGCATCTTCGAGGGCGCCCACGTGCGCGACTCGGTGATCATGACCGATGCGGTGATCGGATCCGGGGCGGTGATCGACAACGCGATCGTCGACAAGGGCGTCGTCGTGGGCGACGGCGCGGTGGTCGGCTGGGGCGAGGACCGCCACATCGTGAACGAGCTGGAGCCGGACCGGCTCACGACGGGCATCACCGTGGTGGGCAAGTACGCGAAGGTTCCCGCGGGCGTCCTGCTCGGCCGCAACGTGCGCGTGGATGCGCTGGCGACGGCTGAGGACTACGCGGGAGCGACCGTCGTGCCGTCCGGGCACACGATCGGCCACCCGGTCGCGCACGACGACGAGGACTGACGAGGCGTCAGGCGGGCGCCACCGGGTGGGGCAGCAGCGTCCGAAGGCGTGACAGCGCGCACCGGCGTGTGCGCAGGTTGGCGCAAGTGGACGATCCGCAATGCAGTCGGGTCCGTTACTCTGCCGACCTGTCATCGCGCCGCACCGAGGGATGCCCAACTGATGCCCGACGCCTCGACGCTCCTTGCAGCCGTCGTCCTGGCGGTCGTCCCGTCGCTCATCTACCTGGCGATCCTGAACGCGATCGACCGGTACGAGAAGGAGCCGTGGACGATCCTGCTCGCCTGTCTCGGCGTGGGGGCCATCGTGGCGCCCGCCATCACGATCGCCATCCTGGTCCTGCTGGGCCGCCCGGCGGCGCTGCCACCTGCCTTCGCCCCGGGGCCGCAGGCGGACGCGCTCACACCGATTGTCGAAACGCTGGTCCTCGGCGTGCTCCTGCTGGTCCTGGTCCACACCGTCCGCGACGAGTTCGACGACGTCCTTGACGGCGTGATCTACGGCGCAGCCCTCGGTGCGGGCTTCGGCGCAGCCGAGAGCTTCCTCTACGCGCTCGGCGGCACGGGCACGCTCAACCCCGAGACGATCGTCCTCCTCGTGATCGCGGGCCTCAATCAAGCGTTCTACATGGCGGTCTTCGGGGCCATCGTGGGCTGGGCACAGCGGCTCCCCCGGGGCCAGCGGTGGACGGCCACGATCCTGGGGCTCGCCACGGCCACCCTGCTCCACGCCCTCCACGACACGCTGCCCAACATCCTCGCCAACGTGCTCGGTGCCCGTGACGCGACGGCCGGCGTCGCGACCCGGCTCCTTGCCGAGGTCATCAACTGGCTCGGCATCCTGACCCTCGTGATCGTCGTGTTCGCCTCCTGGCGTCGCGAGGCGCGCATCCTGCGGACCCAGCTCGCGGACGAGGTGGCCACGGGTGTCGTGCCCGAGGCCGACTTCGCGACAATCCTGTCCACGCGAGCCAGGGTTGGCCGCCAGTGGCGGCTGCTGCGCAGCGAGGGGATGGGTTCCGTCCGCCGCCTGCGTCGCCGCTACGCGCTGGAGGGCGAGCTCGCGTTCCACAAGTGGCGGCTCAGCCACCGGCACCGCCATATGCCACCTGCCGAGCGCGGGGATGCCCTGCGCGCCGAGATCCGCAGCCTCACCGATGCGAACCCGGAGGGCGCCGCATGAGCCGCATGAGCCGCATGAGCCGCATGAGCCGCGCCCCTCGCCGCCTCCTCGCCGTCGCCCTGGCGCTCGTCCTGCTCTCGGGCGTGCCGGCCGCCACACCGGTTGCCGCCGCGCCGGAGCTGGGGCCGTCGGCAGGCCAGGCGATCCTGTTCCACCTCCAGCTGGCCGAAGGCATTGAGAACGGCCGCCCGGTGGGCCAGAGCGACAGCTTCCCCGTGGGCACCAAGGTCATCTTCGGACTGCTCGGCTGGCAGTACGTGCCCGCGGGCACGGAGCTGCGGGTGCGCCTGTTCCAGGGCGACCGGTTCGTCTACGAGGACGCGCACATCGTGGAGGATCCCCAGGGTCCAGCGGACTCCACGGGCGCGGGCTTCGTGTTCGCGTTCGCCACCGAGGACGGGTTCCCGGCCGGCGACTACTACATCGAGGTCGACTACAACCGCGTCCCCGACGAGATCGTGCCCTTCACCGTCGGCGAGGGTGCCGGCTTCTCCGAGGTGCTTGGCTCCGGCGCCAAGACCGGCCCCATCCCCTACGCCAGCCCGGGCGATGTGCTCGTGGTCACGCGGGAGGCGGCCCTGCGCCAGAAGCTCGGGACGCAGACCGACCAGGTCCTCGCCGCCGCGCGGCGCGTAGGCGATCTCCACGACCTGGGCACCCGGGCCACGCCCGAGGACATCACCCCCGAGATCCACCGCCTGCTGCGGGCGAAGCCCTACAAGTACCTGCTCATCGTGGGCAACGACGACGTCGTCCCCTACTGGCACGTGGAGAACCCGCTCGCCGACTCCGAGCAGGCGATCCTCGCCGATTGGGAGCTGCCGGCGGACTGGGTCCCCACCGACAACTTCTACACCGATCTCGACGCCGACCCGTACGGCGTGCCCGACATTGCCATCGCGCGGATCCCGTCGAGCGATGACGCGGACCTGCTCCTGACCCAGCTCGGCGAGAACCAGCCCCCCGACGGAGCCGGCTACGCGCTCATCAACCAGGAGCGGCGCAGCCAGGCCGGCGTCACCGCAGCGGCTATGGGCCTTGTCGCCCAGACCCGGCTGCGCTACGTGCCGCCGCTGTCCCCGGAGGACTTCGCGAGCGACCCGGATGCCACCAACGCCCGTTACCTGTACGTGCTGCTCCACGGGATCGGCGTGACCACCAACGAGTGGTCGGCCAACACCGTTGCGTGGGGGGCGTACAACTCCGACGACCCGCTCTCCGCCGAGTGGGCGATCTACGAGGACGACCAGGCGCCCGGTGTCACGGTGGAGACCAACCCCACCAACGGCGGTGTCGTCCAGATCGGCGCGTGCTACGGGGCGTGGACCCTGGACACCGTCCAGGCGCCCCAGCACAAGACCGCGGACAACAACCTCGCGCTGCACTACCTCAAGAACGGGACCCGCGCGTACATCGCGGACACCCACATCTCGTACAGCGCGGCCCTCGGGCCCGGCGACATCGCCCGCAACCGCACCGGCTTCGAGCTGCTGCTGTGGGAGGCGATCGCGGCGGGTCGGACGCCCATCGATGCCTTCCAGGAGGCGAAGGTGGGGATGGGCCAGTCGATCGACGCGCTCATCGAGGCGGGCGACATCGACAACGCCCTCGTCTCGCTCAAGACACTCCACTACATGGTCTACCTGGGGCGGCCCTGATGCAGCGCTTTCCGATGGTCGCGGCCGCCTGGGCCGCCGTTCTCGTCCTCGGCTTCGCCGTGGTCATCCTGCTCGGGGCGCCGCCGGCGACGGCCACCGACGAGCTCGACGCCGCGATGCACCCGGCCACGCCCGTGACCGAGGAGGCCGCCCGTGCCTCCGCGGCCACCATCGTGCGCCTCAGCTACCCCGAGCTCGCCGGGTTCGAGCCGTCCGTCCGCAGCCGGACGGACTTCGGCATCGAGCACTGGGTCATCGAGTACGTGGACGCCGATGCGACCACGCCGACCGGCGTCCGGATCTCGATCACGACCGAGAAGGGCAATGTCGAGGTGACGTCGTTCCCGTAGGACGTCAGGAGCGCAAGGCCTCGGGCCGCGCTCCGGCGGGGCGTCGGGCGCGCAGGGGCGCAAGGCCTCGGGCCGCGCTCCGGCGGGGCGTCAGGCGCGCAGGCGGTGCATCATGGCGGCATGACGAACGATGAGAGCCTTGTCTCCCTGCGCACCACGGGCGAGGACCACCACGCCCGCCTGATGCCGCACGTTGACAGGCTGCTCCTCCTCGCGGAGGCCGTTGGCCACGTGGACTGCCAGGCACTCCACGCCCTGTTCGACGAGGAGTACCGCTTCGTTGCGGGCCAGCTCGTGCCGCACATGGACAGCGTGGAGACGTCTCTCTACGGGCGCCTGGAGGAGCTGATGGGCGGCCGCCACACGATGGGGCCGATGCGCGAGGAGCACGCCACGATCCGCGCGCTCGTCGAGGAGCTGGGCACGTACCGCTCGCATGCGAACGACTGCTCCTGGAGCGGTCCCGAGGGGATGGCCCTGCGTCGCGCGCTGTACCGGCTCCATGCACTGCTCAAGATCCACCTTGCCGAGGAGGAGCTGTACCTGGGCGTGCTGGACCGGAATCTGACGCCCGAGGAGAAGGACCGCCTGGCCCGGGGCCTCGACCACGCGATGGCGGAACCGCTCTAGTGTCCCGATTCGCTGGTCGCTGGCGGCGTGCGGACCGCCGCTCCGGGTCCTGGCGCCGTCCGGGTCCTGGCGCTGTCCGGCTGCGCGCCGGACGGCCACACGGTGCGGCCGGAGCGCTCGATGCGCGGCTGGTGCGCAGGTCGTGCCCTCGGGACCCTGGCGGAGCGCACGGGCGGAGCCCGGGGCGCACATCCCGCGACGTCACCGCTCCGTGTGCGCGCCGGGTGCGCACGGCAGCAGCCGTCGTGGGCGACGCCCGGTGATGCCGCCTCCGATCAGCGGCACGGGCACGGAGGGGTATCCGCCAGGCATTGGCGGCACGCGACACTAGGCCCGGTGTCAGCCCCGCGGACCGTGCGCGGGACGTGTAGCAAACCTCGATTGGCAGCACGCCCACCGCACGGCGCATCACCCGGTGACCCACCGCGGAGTCAGCGAGCGCTGCACCGGGCATGCGGCTGGCGGCCGGCACTCGGCGTGCGACAGGGCGCCCGCCAGGACACCGGGTGCCCTGGGCCCTGCTGCTACCCGGCGACCGGGTGGGCCAGCGCCGCGGAGATCGCGTCCGTCATGTCGTCGTTCACGCCGTGGTCGATGAGGCGCAGGTAGGCCTCCTCCTCGGCCAGGTGGACCTTGAGCAGCGCGTACAGCTGGAACAGGACGCGCCGGATCGCGAGCGTCTTGCCCAGGGTGAGGTGGTCGCCCGCCTGGTCCACGAGCCGTCCGAAGTCCTTCGAGAGGCTGCGGATCGCATCGTGCTCGCGGCGCATGGGCGCCATCGAGTGGCGGTTCTGGAACATGCGCTCGAGCTCAGGGTAGAGCGCGCGCTCGGCGGCATCGACGTGGGGCACGAGCGTCCCGTCGAGGAACGAGCGCATCTCCTTCACGCCGGCGTCGATGGCCGCCTTGTCGCTCCCGAGGAGCGAGTCGGCGACGGCCGGAATGCGGTCCACATTGACGAGCAGGCGCTCGTGGTGCTCGTGCGCGACCTGGGGCAGGCTCTGGCTCATGACGAGACCTCCTTCCGGGAGAGGGCCACGAAGAACAGCGCCACGGGCCGGTACACGGCATGGGCGAGCTTCATGAACGGGGCGAGGAGCACCAGCTCCATCGCGGTGGCGACGTGGACCAGGAAGATCCAGTAGCCCCACATGGGCGCGCTGGGCAGGTACAGGGCGAGCTCGATGGCGAAGCCGGTCGCGGCCACCACCCAGAGGAGGGCCAGCAGCATCCAGTCGGCCACGGTCGAGGTCAGGACGGACCGGTTGGCGGCCCGGTAGCGGTCGATGATCAGCACGGTGGTGCCGTACAGGAGCACGGCGCCGGCGACGGTGCCCAACAGGCGGACCGGGTACCAGAGAGGCACCGGGGTGCCGGTCTCCTTGATCCCCAGCAGCGCCAGGCCGTAGTCCAGGCCGGTGGCCGCGAGCAGGCCCAGGAAGCCCCACACGACCATCATGTGCACGAGCGCACGACGGCGGTACCACGGGACTGCGAGCGAGGCTCGGGGTCGGCTGCGCACTCCTTGCGGAACACGGCCTGGCCGAGCGACTCGCGGCCGATCGAGGCCCACAGCGCGCTCCCCGTGCGTCCCAGGGCGGCCCGCGAGCCGAGGACGGACGACCACGTCACGCCCTCACGGCGGCCGATCGCGCGGGCCATGGACGCGACGCCCACGAGCCCCGCGAGCACCACGAGGATCATCACGACGATGCCCATGTTGTGGATGATCTCGGCCGGGATCCACTCGAAGATGGCGAGGGTCTCGCCGTCCATGGGTCCGCGGGCCGCATACATGAACGCCGCGAAGAACAGCGCGAGAACCACGGCGATGATCGTGGCCACGATGGGCTGGGTGTACATCGCCCGGGCGAGCCGGGTCTTGTCGTACTGCCCGATCGCGTAGCGGCGCGTGGCCGCCATGAACTCGGACGGGTCGGCCTTGGTGGGGCAGGACTCGGAGCACTCGCCGCACTGGTAGCAGGCCCAGAGCTCCTTGGAACCCAGCAGCGCGTCCTTCATGCCCACCTGGGCGTAGCGGATGATGCGGCGCGGGAACGTCCCGTCGGTCTGCGCGAGCGGGCACGTGGCGGTGCAGGTGCCGCACGAGAAGCAGGCCGACACGTCGGCCGCGCCGTACTTGAGGATCTCCGGGTAGAGACCCATGTCCACGGGTGTGGCAGTGGTCGCCGGGGCGCCGGCGGGAGCAGTGGTCGCGGTCATCAGGACACCCGCCCGGTGGGCTCGTACTGGAAGTAGCCGTCGGCGTCGGAGCCCTTGATCTCGGCCAGCCACCCGTAGCGGCGCAGGCCCATGACCCAGAACACGGTCTCGTGGGTGGGGGCGCCGATGGCCTCGGCGATCTGGGGGACGGTCAGCGGGCCGCCGGCGAGGGCGGCGAGGATCCGGGGGCGCATGACGGGCTCCTCCCGGATCACCTCGCGGGGATCACGGTTGAGGGTGGACATCAGACGGGCACCTCAGCCAGGCTCTCGATCATCGCGGTGACTTGGGCGTCGGTGTAGCCCAGGAGGTCGATGGCGTTCTCGGGACAGATGGGGATGCAGCCTCCGCAGCCCTTGCAGCTGGTGGGGCTGATGACCGCGAAGTGGCGGTCCCCCTCCTCGGCCATGGAGATCGCGTCGTACGGGCAGGCCGTGAGGCAGTCGCCGCAGGCCGTGCACGTGTCGGGTTCCACGATCGCGACCAGCGGGTCGAGCTCCGTGAAGCCCTTCTTGAGGATCGCCGCACTCTGGGTGACCGCGGCCAGCGCCTGGATCACCGACTCGGACGAGGTCTTGGGGCCCTGGCAGGCGCCGGCGATGAGCACGCCGTCCACCACGGTCTCCACGGGCCGGAGCTTCGGATGGATCTCGTTGAAGAACCCGTCGGCGCCCTTCGGCAGCTTGAGCACGTCGATCAGTGGCTGGTTCTCGCGCGGGACCATGCCCGTCACGAGCACCACCAGGTCCACCGGGATCGCGAGCTCGGTACGCTCGGTGAGGAGGTCGCGGACGGTGACGGTCAGCCCGCCGCCGGCCCGCTCGGCCACCACCGGCGGCTCGTCGTTGTCGAACTTGAGGAAGACGGAGCCGAGATCGCGCGCCTCGGTGTAGAGCGGCTCGAACTTGCCGTACGTGCGCATGTCCCGGTAGAGGTGGAACTGGCGGATGGACGCGTCCAGCCCGGCGACCTGCACGGCCGTCTGCACGGTGGACGCACAGCAGAACCGCGCGCAGTACCCGTTGGAGCAGCCGGCGGTGTTGCGGCTGCCGACGCAGTACACGTAGGCCACGCTCCGGACCGGTCTCCCCTCCCAGGCCAGGCGGCCGCCGGCCGCGCCGTCCACGAGGCTCTTGAACTGCGACAGGCTGACGACGCCGGGAAGGCCGAAGCCCAGCTCGCCGTCCCCGGGGGTGTACTCGTCGAAGCCCGTGGCCACGATGACCGAGCCGACGGCCACCTCGATGGTGCCCGCGCCCTCGCCGCCCACGCGGACGGTCATCCGGTAGTTGCCGAACGAGCCGGCCTTGCCCACGACCTCGGCGCCGGTGAGCACCGTGATCGACGGTCGGGCCTTCACCTTGGCCACGAGGTCGGCGATGAGCTCGCGCCCCTGGCGCCCCTGGGGGTACATGGTGCCGAAGTCACGGACCCAGCCCCCGAGCACCAGCTCGCGCTCGACCAGGGTGACCGCGAGGCCGATGTCGGCGAGGCCGACCGCGGCCCGGAGGCCCGCGATGCCGCCGCCGATGACCAGGGTGTGCGGGATCGTGTCCACGACCATCGGGTCGAGCGGCACGGTGTTGCGCGTGCGCCCGATCCCCGCCTTGACGAGGGCGGTCGCCTTGGCCGTGGCTCCCTCGTGGTCGTCGGTGTGGACCCACGAGCACTGCTCGCGGATGTTGACCTGGGTGTACTCGTAGGGGTTCAGGCCGGCCCGCGCCGCCACGCCGCGGAACGTGTAGGTGTGGAGCTTGGGCGAGCACGAGGCGACGACGAGACCGTCGAGACCCTGGGCCCGGATGTCGGCCTCGATCTCCTGCTGGGAGGCGTCGGAGCAGGCGAACATCGTGGTCTTCGACACGACGACGTCGCCCGAGTCCCGGATGTCCTCGATGACCTTCTCGACATCGACGTAGTCGCTGATGTTGCCGCCGCAGTGGCACACGTACACGCCGATCCGGCGCTGTCCGTCCTCGCCCGCCTCGTCGACGGGGGTGAGGGTCACGTCGCTCATGCCGGCACCATCACGATCTGGGGCAGTGCGGTCTTCGTGCGCTCGAGGTGCGCGGCGACCTGGGAGGCCGCGGCGCCCGCGTGGACGATGGAGTCCGCGATGTCCTTGGCGCCCGACGCGGCACCAGCCACGAAGACGCCAGGGATGCTCGTCGCACCCGGGTTGACGTCCTCCTCTGGTTCCGCGACGTACTGCCACTCGTCCACGGCGAGCTCGCCCACGTTGAACAGGCGCTCCGCGTCATGGTTGGGCTGGACACCGACTGCGAGCACGACCAGGTCGTACTCGGCCTTGGTGACCGCCCCGCTGTTCTCGATGTCCTCGTAGGTGAGGACAAGGTCACCGTTCGGCTGCTCGGTGACAGCCGCGACACGACCCTTGATGTAGGTGGCGCCCATGGCCTTGGCCTGCTCGTAGAACTCGTCGTACCGCTTGCCTGGGGCCCGGATGTCCATGTAATGGACGGTGATCTCGGCCACGGGCAGGGCGCCCATGAGCAGCTGGTTCTGCTTGATGGAGTACATGCAGCAGAACCGCGAGCAGAGCGGGTTGCCCACCTGCTCGTCACGGGAGCCCGTGCACAGGATGTACGCGATCCGGTCCGGGACCTTGCCGTCCCCGGGGCGCAGGATCGTGTTGAACGGCCGCGTCGGCGCCAGGAGGCGGTCCATCTGCATGCCGGTGATGACGTTCTTGTAGGCGCCGTAGCCGTACTCGGGCTTGAGGTCGGCCGGGAAGAGCTTGAAGCCGGTGGACACCACGACCGAGCCCACCCGCAACTGGAGCTGCTCATCGCGGGCGCGGAGGTCGATGCAGCCGTCCACGGGACACGCGTGCACGCACTCGTTGCACTCCGCGCACGTGGCGCAGTCGATGCAGCGGCCGGATGAGCGCCGGGCCTCCGCCTCCGTGAGCGGCGCCTCGATCTCGTGGAAGTCCGCGGGGTCCGGCTGGAGATCCATGCCGTCGGGCGTGGGCGCCGTGAAGGCGTACGAGGTCTGGCGCGCCAGCACCTGGGCCTTGTCCACCACCGGCAGGCGGTCGTCCCAGTCGCCGAACTCCCGGCCGTTGAGCCAGGCGTCGATCTGGTGGGCGGCCTTGCGCCCCTCCCCCACCGCCCGGGTGATGTCGGTGGGGCCGTTGACAGCGTCGCCGGCGGCGAACACGTGCGCGGCAGCGGTCTGGCAGGTCGCCTTGTCGGCGTCGAGCCGGCCGTTCTTGAGGACGGCCATCCGGCTGCCGAACATGCTGGTGTCGGCGGTCATGCCGATCGCGGCGATGATCACGTCGGCATCCAGGGTGGCGAACTTGCCGGGGACCGGGATCGCCTGGCGACGGCCCGATGCGTCGGGGTCGCTCAGCTGCATCTCGGCACAGCGCAGGCCCGCGACGGAGCCGTCTGCCTTGCCCATGACCTCGACCGGGGCGACGAGGAGGCGGAAGCGCACGCCCTCCTTCTCCGCATCGACCGACTCGACATGGTGGGCGGGCATCTCGGCCCGGGTCCGGCGGTAGGCCACGGTGACCGATGCAGCGCCCAGCCGCCGGGCGACCCGGGCGGCGTCCATCGCGACGTTGCCGCCACCCACGACGATGACCCGCTTGCCGGCCAGGTCCATCTGCTCGCCGAGGTTGACCTTGCGCAGGAACCCCGTGGCGCCCATCACGCCCAGGCGGTCCTCGCCCGGGACGCCCAGCGCGCTGTCGCGATGGGTGCCGGTGGCGACCAGGACCGCGTCGAAGCCATCGTCCTTGAGGGCGGCCGGATCGTCCACGCGGGTGCTGGTGACGATCTCGACGCCCAGGCCGGTCACGTTCTCGATGTCCCGCTCGACGACGGCGTCGGGCAGGCGGTAGGACGGGATGCCCAGGCGCAGGAACCCGCCCGCGACCGGTGCCGCCTCATGGACCTTGACCGCGTAGCCGAGCTTCGCGAGCTGCCAGGCAGCGGTGAGGCCGGTGGGCCCGGAGCCGACGATCGCGACGCGCTTGCCATTGGCGGCCGGGCGCTCGACGCCGTTGTCCGCGCCGGAGGCGTCGTGCTGGTCCGACGCGAAGCGCTTGATGCGCCGGATGGGCAGCGTGCCCTCGACCGAGCCGCGCGTGCACTCGCCCTCACAGGGGGCGTAGCAGGCGCGCCCGAGCGTGCCGACCAGCGGCGTCGCCTCGAGGACCAGCCGGAAGGCCTCCTCGTCGAGGCCGCTGCGGACCAGGCTCACGTAGCCGTGGGCGTTGATGCCGGCCGGGCAGGCGAACGAGCAGGGAGAGCTGCCCTGGCGGTCGATGACCGCCTTCTTCGGGACGGCCTGGGGGAACGTGATGTGGGCCGCGCGCCGGGCGACCAGGTCCGCATTGAACTGGTCGGGCACCGCGACCGTGCAGGCGGTCTCGCACTTCTGGCAGCCGGTGCACGAGTCGATGTCCACGAACCGCGCCTGCTTGGTCACAGTCGCGGTGAAGGTCCCGTCAGCCAGGGTCTTGATCTGGTCCACGTGGCTGTACGTGAGCGGCGTGATGTTCGGGTGGTGGATCGAGGACGCCATCTTGGGCGTCGAGATGCAGGAAGCGCAGTCAAGCGTGGGGAAGACCTTGGACAGCAGGATCATCTTCCCGCCGACGCTGGCCTCCTTCTCCACCAGCAGGACCTTGTAGCCCATGTCGCCGAGCTTGAGGGCGGATTCCATGCCGCCGATGCCGGCCCCGACCACGAGCACGTCGTAGTCGAGCGCGGCGGGAGCCTCGGGCAGGGTCGCGCAGGTGGCGATCGGATCGAGCGTGTCGGTCATGCCTGGGGCTCCTGGACGTCCTTGGGCTTCGCCGGGCCCATCGCGACCAGCGCCGCGGAGAAGGTGTTCATGTGCTTGGTGAAGGGTTCGGCGCAGACCGAGCAGATCGCCGCGACCCGGACTCGGCTCGCGTCCATCCCGCGCTCCTTGAGCGCCTTCTGGGCCGTCTGGACGACCTTGTTCGACCGCTTCGCGCAGTCGTGGAGGTAGGAGCACTCCTCGCCGTCGGTGGCGACGAACACACCATCGAACCCGGAGTCGAGCGCATGCAGGATCCAGGACGGGCGGATGCCGCTCGTGCACGGGAGCCCGATGACGTTCACGCCGGGCGAGTAGTGGAAGTGCGCCGACCCGGCCAGGTCGATGCCGGGATCGGAGATGGTGTTCGTCGAGAACACGAGGATCCGCGGGACGAAGGTCCCGGCGGAGCCTGCCGGCTCGGCGGCGACGGGTGCGGTCATCGGTGCGCTCACTGGTGGTGGGAGGGGGCCATCGCGACGCTCCCCGAGGAGGGCGCCGCGACGGCCCGAGGGATGGATTCCGGGTTACTTGCCCTTGACCACGAAGACGCGGTCGTAGCCGTCGGACTCGAGGACGCCCAGGAAGTTGTGGCCGACCTTGGCGGACCAGGCGCTGATGTCGGCCTTGGTGCCCGGGTCCGTGGACCAGATCTCGATGGTGGTGCCGACCGGGACGCCGGCCATGCCCTTCTTGGCCTCGAGGAGGGGGCCGGGGCAGGCGGTGCCGCGGGCGTCCACGATGGTGGCGTCGGCGATGGTCTCGAGCTCTTCGATGGTTGCGGTCATGGGATCGGTTCCTCCAGGGAAGTCAGGGTGTGATTGGCTGCGGTGCACGCACTAGATGAAGACGAGCTGGCCCTCTTCGGCGAGCATCAGGAAGGTGGCGATGCCCCCCTCCGAGTCGATGATGGGATCCAGCTCGGAGAGCGGGATCCCCAAGACGTCCATCGAGCCGGTGCAGGCGAGGATGCGCACCTCGCCCAGCTCCTTGGCCATCCGGAGCGACTCGAGCCAGTTGATGGACCGGGTGCCGCCGACGGGGCGGTTGGTGCCGACCACGGTGGCATCCCATGCGAGTCCCAGGTCCTGCTCGATCCGCTCGGTCCGGAACGCGTCGAGGGCCCAGTACTGGACCAGGATGTTGACCGGCCGGTCCATGGCGGCAGCTCCGGCCGCGAGTGTCGCGGCCGCGTGCAGCTTGTCCGCGGTACCGGAGAACAGGACCATGTTGAGGGTGTCGCTCATCGAGGGGTCACCTGATTGGCGCCGGTGACAGCCGGCATCGGGGTGGTAGGGATGGGGGTTCCCAGCGGGGTGGTGAACCCGGGTGCTTCGCGGTCACCGGCGGCCGCGGCCAGGCTGCCCATGGCGGAGAGCCTCCGGACGATCACGTCCCGCATCAGCGCGCAGGCCGCGAGGATCTCGGGGTCGGCCAGCCGGTAGCGGATCGCGCGGCCGTCCCTCGTGGCGTCCACGAGGCCTGCGGCCCGCATCGCGGCCAGGTTCTGGGACACGGCCGCCTGCGGCAGGTCGAGTGCGGCGCACAGCTCGCGGACCTCCATCGGCCGCACGCCCAGCAGGTGGACCATGCGCAGCCTGTGGCGTCCGGCGAGCGCGCGGATCAGCTCGATCTGGATGCGGTCGATCTCGGCGGTCGCGTCGTCATACATGATGTGACTATGTATATGCGTTTAGCATATATAAGGCGTGCGACAGTTGTCACGAGATTCGGGTGCCGTTGGGGGCGGGAAAGAGCGGGACCTTCGTCCCGGGCCAGGGGCCGGGAGCCCGCGGCGCCGAGCGCGGGGTCCACAGGTCTGGTGGGCCCTGGTGGGGGGCGGCCGGGCTCTGCGAGTGCGCGGTCGGGCGCCCGTGGGGCGACCCGGCCCCCGCGTGCAAGCGGACCGGCGCGCGTGGGGCGACCCGGTCCACGTATCGCGCAGTCCGGCCCCCTTCTCGCGCGGTCCGGCCCCCGTTACGCGCAGTCCGGCCGACGGTTCGCCCATTCCAGCCCACGTGGGGGGCGAATCCGGACGGCTCACGCACGAACTGCGGGCCAAACCCCGACATTCGCACCCGCGGCACGCTCGGCGCGGCACGAAACGCCCCCCACGTGGGCCAAGGCGCATCGGTGGGCGGATCAGGCGACGCGCGACAGGCCCCTGCGGGCGTGGACGTCTCCGGATGTCAGCGGGCGCTCCTGCATGCGACCAGCACCGCATCGACAGGCACCCGCTCCCCCGCCCCGGCGTCGCCTCGCCGGACGGTGTCCTGCCGGGCAACGTCGAACCCGGCAGGCAGCGCCGCGGCGATCTCGGCCGCGGTGAACAGGACGTCAGGATCCTGCGGACCGCCCACGCCATCGGTCAGATTGGTCCGATCGTGGCCCACCACGAGCAGCGTGCCGCCGGGGGCAACTGCGGCGGCGGCAGCCGCATACACCGCGTCACGCTCGGTCGCGGGCAGGTGGATGAACATCAGCAGGACGAGGTCGAAGGCGACGGCGGGTGGCGCCCAGGTGAGCAGGTCGGCCTGGACCCAGTCGACGGTGAGGCCGTGAGCCTCCGCTCGCGTCGCCGCTCGAGCAAGTCCGACGGCGGAGAAGTCCACCCCGGTCGCCGTCCAGCCGGCCGATGCAAGCCAGGTGGCGTTGCGGCCATCCCCGCAGCCGAGGTCGAGGGCGGTCCCCGGCACGAGGCCTGCCGCCACCTCGACGAGCGTGGGATCAGGGGCATGGTCCTCGATGGGATCGCGCGCGCCATGGCGCTCGTCCCAGAGCTCCTGGCGGGTGCGCGGAACCTCGCTCACGAGTGCGATCCCTGCTCGCGCTCCGCTCCAAGGCGATCCGCGCGTGCGCGAATCGAGCGCGGAAGCGTGACCCACTCCAGGTACAGCGCCTCGAACTCCGCGATCAGGCGCGCCCGCTCCTTCATCACGGCGGCCCACTCGTCAAGCGCGGTCAGTCCGGCTTCGGTCATCGTGTAGTCACGGCGAGCGGGGCCGCTACCGGTCGCCCACTGCGAGCTGACCAGGCCCTGCTTCTCCAGGTCGCGCAGGGTCCGGTAGACCTGGCCGACATCGACCGACCCGTTGGTGATGCCCAGCTCCGCGAGCTGCCCGACGATCGCGTAGCCGTGCTCACTGCCGCTTGCGAGCAGCGTCAGCACGAAGGGCTCCATCCAACGGTGGTGGATGCCCACCTGCGCCCATCCACGGTGCACGGGCGTCCCGTGGGCATCGTGTGCGGACGCGATCTCGAAGCCGCGTTCGCGGGCGGGCTGGTCATCCATTGGCGCGGAGCATAGATGGTCAGGACACATGGGGCGAGGCGATTCCCGGTGGCGTCGATGCCGGAACGACCCCCGCGACCATCGTGGCTTTCGGTAGCCTGCGGGAATGCCTGCCGTCGATCAGACCCTTGCCGCCATCGTCGATGCCTTCCTGCCGGCCGCGGACGGCCTGCCCTCGGCCAGCGAGATGGGAATCCACCGGCGTCTCCTCGAGGAGGTGGACGCGCTCGGCAAGCCCGCCCTGCGGCGGCAGCTCGACCTGCTCCTGTGGGCGGCCGACTCACGCCTGGGAAACCTCGCGGTCTCGGGGCGCCCCGTGCGGGTCTCGTCGCTCGACCTGGCCGCGCGCCAGGCCTGGCTCAAGCGTCTTGCGGACAGCCCGATCCCCTTGCGCCGGACGGCCTTCCAGGACCTCAAGCGCCTCACACTCCTGCTCGCCTATGGGATCGAGGACTCCCCATGGCGCGCCCAGACCGGCTTTGTGGCGCCGGTGCCCGACGCGCCGTCCCCGAGTGCAATCCGCGTGCGCACGCCGCGCGCGGGCGAGACGCTCGAGGCGGACGTGGTGGTGATCGGCTCGGGTGCCGGCGGCGGGGTGACCGCGGACGTCCTTGCGGCCGCGGGACGGAAGGTGCTCGTGCTCGAGCAGGCGGCGATGGTCAGCGAGGACCGGTTCGGCGGACCCGAGCTCGATGGGCTGGGCGCGCTGTTCCTGGACCGTGGGCTCGCGGCGACGAGCGACCGGTGGATCTCGATCCGCGCCGGCGCCGCGGTGGGCGGCGGGACCGTCGTCAACTGGAGCTCGTCGCTCCGCGCACCCGCCGCCGTGCGGGACGAGTGGCGCGCCGCAGGCGTCGGTGACGACCTCGACGCGCACTACGACGCGATCAGCGAATCGCTCGGCGTGACCACGGCCGAGAGCGCGCTCAACGGGCCCAACGGGCGGCTGGCCGCCGGCATGGACGCCCTGGGGATCCCGTGGGTGCCGATGCCCCGTTCGGTCCGCGGCTGCACCGACTGCGGGCCGTGCGCGGTGGGCTGCCGGAGCGGCGCCAAGCAGTCCGTCCTGCGCGTGTCGCTCGCCGCGGCGTGCGCGAACGGGACCGAGGTCCTCGACCGGACCCGGGTCAGCAGGGTGCTCCTCGAAGGTGGCAGGGCGGTCGGGGTCACGGCGGACGTCCCCGGTGGCACGATCACGGTCCGCGCGCGCCAGGTGGCGCTTGCGGGGGGCAGCATCCTCTCGCCCGCCGTCCTGCTCCGGTCGGGCATCGCGCCCAACACGGCCGGGCGGGGCCTGCACATCCACCCGGTCGCCGCGATCGGCGGCGTCTACGAGGAGAGCCTCTCCCCGTGGTCCGGGGCGCCGCAGACGGTGATGAGCGACCACTACGGCGAGGTCGACGGCCGGTGGGGCTTCCGCATGGAGGCGGCCCCCACCCACCCCGGCCTGATCGCCTCGGGGTTCCCGTGGTGGGGCCCGGAGCACCACCGGGAGTACATGCGCCGCAGCGACAACGTCGCGGCGTTCCTCGCGATCGTGCGCGATGAGAGCACCGGCCGGATCACGGCGGACAAGGGCGGCGGCGTGACGGTCCACTACGCGCCGGGTGCCCGGGAGCGCGAGCACCTGCGCCGCGCGCAGCTCGAGCTGGCGAGGATTCACCGGGCGGCGGGCGCGCGACGGATCGTGCCGCTGGTGACCCCGCCCCTGGACTGGGACGAGGGCCAGCCGTTCGAGCCCTTCCTCGAGCGCCTGGCAGCGCGCCCGATCGCATCGAACCGGGTGCTGCTGTTCACGGCCCACCAGATGTCGTCGTGCCGGATCGGCCACAGCCCCAAGGACAGCGTCGCCAACCCCGACGGCCAGGTGCACGGCGTGCCGGGGCTGTGGGTCACGGATGCGTCGGCCATGCCGAGCGCGACCGGCGTCAACCCGCAGCTCTCGCTGATGGCCCTCTCGCGACGGACCGCGACGAGGATGGCCTCGGCGTCCTGAGATCGGGCGGCCCTCGGCAGGGCCGTGCTCCCGCCGACGTCGGCAGGGCGCCCGCTCGGCAGGGCACGGCACAGGCACGACACTCACGCACGGCACGGCACGGCACACGCACGACACGGCAGGGCGCCAGCTCGACACCCGCGCACGATTCCACTTGACGCGAGGGCCTGCCTACGTGACCCTGCGCGGAACACCCGCGCGGCGGCCGGCACCTGTCGGCCGGTCGAGGAGGCCGCGGGCACAGGAGGTCTGTCGATGCGCCCTCTCCCTGCGACCCTTGCCATGGCCCTGGCCCTCTCCCTCGCCGTGTCGGCGTGCGGAGGCGGCTCCACCGGGGATGGCGGGGCCGGCACGGGAGCCGTGGCGCCTGAGAGCATCGAGGCGCCCGTCGTGGTCGGCGAGCTTCCCGGCGTGGGCAACCTGCTCTTCGGGGCCTCCTACGATCCCGCGACACTGGGGGTCGACGCACCTGTCACGAACGTCAAGCAGGGGACGTCACCACTCATCGTGGTGGGCCGGACCATGGCGCCGGTCGATCCCACGGGTGTGACCATCCAGATCGGCCAGGGCAGCGCCGCGAAGAAGGCGCGCCCGATCCTCGCCTCCGACAAGCCCGCCGATGCGCAGCTGCTCGCGGCCGACATCGCAGCCGACAACCTCAAGCCGGGGACCTGGATCGTCAACTTCATCTCGAAGCGGGGGCGGATCCTCGCGTCGGGGTACCTCGTCGTCGACAAGTGACGCGGCGGTCAGGCGCCGGGCGCTGACGCCGGGCGCCGGGCGCCGGGCGCCGGGCGCTGACGCTGGGCGAGCGGCCATATCCTAGTCCGCTTGTCGGAATTTGACGGATCAAGCACGCGTGGGGCAGGATGCGTGACGTGAACCTGCATCGGTGCTCCTGCGCGTGTCCCTGGCGGCTGTGACGCCGCCGTCGCTCGCCGTGTCCCGCGTCCCCCGCGCCTGACAACCGCCCGAGCCACCGCACCGCCGACCGGCATCCCGCACGGGACCGCTGGCCCGCCGTCTCGCAGCCGCACCCCTTCGACCGCCCTCCGGTGGTCCGACCCTGCCCGCTACCGGTGCCCTATGTCATCCCGTCGCTCCCCCAACCCGTCCGCCCTCGACGTTCCGCATCCCTCGGACCTCCTGTCCCTCGCCGCGCACATCGCCGAGGACGAGGAGGCCTTCCACGGCCTCCTCCCAGACCGCTCGCTCGTCGCGCACTTCGTGGACGGCGTGGTCTCCCTGCTCTTCCCTGACGGCCGCCAGGCGCCACGGACCCCGACCGGCATCCGTGCCGAGCTCGAGGCACGGTGCCGTGCCCTGACCCCCGTCCTCGCCCCGCTCCGCGACCGCATTCCGGCCTCGCCCGACGACCTCGCCGAGAAGTTCCTGGACATGCTCCCGGCCATCCACGAGGCACTGAGCCTTGACGCCGAGGCCATCGAGGCCGGCGACCCCGCAGCCCACGGCACTGCAGAGGTGGTCCTCGCCTACCCGGGCTTCCAGGCGCTCGCCTACTACCGGGTCGCCCATGCCCTGCATCTCGAGGGGATCCCGCTCGTCCCGCGGATGATCTCCGAGATCGCGCATGGCCGGACCGGCGTGGACATCCACCCGGCGGCCTCGATCGGGCGCAGCTGCTGCATCGACCACGGGACCGGTGTCGTCATCGGTGAGACGGCGATCATCGGCAACGACGTCAAGCTCTACCAGGGCGTCACGCTGGGCGCGCTGTCGGTGAGCAAGCAGGCGTCCGGGACCAAGCGCCACCCGACCATCGAGGACCGCGTCGTCATCTACGCCAACGCGACCGTCCTGGGCGGCGACACCGTCGTCGGCTCCGACTCGGTCATCGGCGGCAACGTCTGGCTGACCCACTCGGTGCCCCCCAACTCGCTCGTCTACCACCAGAGCCAGGTCAAGGTGCGAACCGTGACCGAGATGGCCGACCCCATCGACTTCGTGATCTGAGAGGGAGTCCAACGTGCTCTACAACAGCGTCCTGGAGCTCATCGGCAACACGCCGCACGTCCGCATCAACAAGCTCTACGACCCCCGGGTGACCGTATACGCGAAGCTGGAGCGCCAGAACCCGGGCGGGTCGATCAAGGACCGCATCGGCCTCTCGATGATCGAGGACGCCGAGGCGGCAGGGATCCTGGGCCCGGACTCGGTGATCGTGGAGCCGACCTCGGGCAACACGGGTATCGGCCTCGCGCTCGTGGCGGCCGTGAAGGGCTACCGGCTGATCCTCGTGATGCCGGAGTCGATGTCAATCGAGCGCCGCAAGCTCATGCAGCTGTACGGCGCGGAGCTCGACCTCACGCCGCGCGAGCTGGGCATGAAGGGCGCGATCGCCCGCGCCAGGGAGATCGTCGAGGCAACGCCCGGGGCCTGGCTGCCGATGCAGTTCGAGAACCCGTCCAACCCCGCCGTCCACCGCCGGACCACCGCCGAGGAGATCGCGACCGACTTCCCCGACGGCCTGGACTACATCGTGACGGGCGTCGGCACAGGCGGCCACATCACCGGCGTCGCCGAGGTGCTCAAGGAGCGCTGGCCGAACCTGAAGGTGTACGCGGTGGAGCCGACGCTCTCGCCGGTGCTCTCCGGCGGCGCGCCGTCCCCGCACCCGATCCAGGGCATCGGGGCCGGGTTCGTCCCCGCCGTCATGCGCACCGAGCTGCTGGACGGGATCATCCAGGTGGCCCCGCCCGACGCGTTCGCGTGGGCCCGCCGCTCGGCCGCCGAGGAAGGCATCCTGGTGGGGATCTCGTCGGGCGCGTCGCTCGCCGCGGTTGCCCAGCTGCTGCCCGAGGTCCCCGACGGCGCGCGGATCCTGGCCTTCACCTACGACACCGGCGAGCGCTACCTCTCGGTGGACGCGCTCTTCGCCTGATCCGCCGACACCGCCACCGGCACCCGCACCGGTACCTTCGTTCGGGGGTCCCGGCCTTCCGGGTCGTGTCGCCAAAACGCACCATGGACCACCATCGTCCTCGCCGGGGAGAGGCACCGCGTCGTCACTCGTGCGATGCGCCAGCGTCAAGGAGTTGGAACCGTGGTGGGGAGCTTGCCCGTCCCCACGGGCTGGGATGATCCGCTCACCGGCCTCGAAGGGCCAGACTTCTGGCAGCGCGTGCTCGTGTCGGAGACCGCGCGCGCGTATCGCTACAAGCGGTCGCTGACCGTCGTCCTGATCGAGCTCGCCGGGCTCGAGCGCCTCGAGGAGGCATGGGGCATCGACCTCACCCGGCACGCCGTCCGCGAGGCGGCCCAGTGCCTGCGGCGGACCTCGCGCACAAGCGACTACTGCACCCGGATCGGCACGGGCCTGTTCGGCGTGATCCTGACCGAGACCGATGAGATCGCAGCGATCAACTTCGTGGAGCGCGTCCGCGAGGCCGGCCCCCAATCGATGCCGCGAGGTGGCGATCGGCTGCAGTTCCGGCTCGGCTGGGCGAGCCCCAGGTCGGGGGAGTCCGCCGATGCACTGGTCCGGCGGACACACGACCGCCTGGCCGCCGACGTGGCGGTCTGATCATCGACGTGGCAGTCTGACCGGGCAACCCCGCCCAGCCCGGAGCCTCCCCTGGAAGCCTTCATCCTCTCGTTCGGCGTGATCTTCATCGCGGAGCTCGGCGACAAGAGCCAGCTCATGGCGCTCGCGTTCGCCACGCGCTACCGGCCGCTGGTCGTGCTGGCCGCCGTGACCCTGGCGACCCTGCTCGTCCACCTGGGGTCGGTGGTGCTGGGCAAGGCCTTCGCGCTCGTGCTGCCGGTCGGGCTCATGAACGTGCTGGCCGGCATCGCGTTCCTGGTGTTCGCCGCGTGGACGATCCGCGGTGACAGCCTCGACGCCCGCGACGAGGACCGGGCGCGCCGGGGCGGACGCTGGGCGCTGCTCACGATCGGCACGGCGTTCTTCCTCGCGGAGCTCGGGGACAAGACGATGCTCGCAACGATCACCCTCGCGACGACCAACGACGGGCTGGGCACGTGGCTCGGCTCCACGGCCGGCATGGTGGCTGCCGATGCGCTTGCCATCGGCATCGGTGCCGTGCTCGGCACGCGGCTCCCGGAGCGGACCATCAAGATCTTCGCCGCCGTGCTGTTCCTCCTGTTCGGCTTGCTGCTGATCGCGCAGGGTCTCGGATGGATACGGTTCTGAGTCCCGGGCCGCAGCGGCCGTGATCCACCTCACCGAGGCGCGCCTCGTGCCGCCGCGTGACGCCACGGGCTTCCCGTTCGACCTGCCGGTCGTGCGCTCGATCGAGCGCCTGCGGTTCACGGCCCCGGTGACGATGCTCGTGGGCGAGAACGGCTCGGGCAAGAGCACGGTGCTCGAGGCCCTCGCAATCGCGGCGAAGGCGATCACCGCAGGCTCGGCCGAGGCGGCGGACGACGCCACGCTCGACCGGGTGCGTGCGCTCGCGGGGGCCTTCAAGCTTGCCTGGACCTCGCGCACCCACCGCGGGTTCTTCCTGCGCGCCGAGGACTTCTTCGGGTTCGCCAAGCGGACCACGGCGCTGCGGGCGGAGCTCGAGGCGGGGCTGGCGGCCGTGGACAAGGAGTACGAGGGTCGCCCGGGTCTCGCCCATGATCTCGCGCGCACGCCCTACCTGCGCGAGCTGGGCGACCTGGAGCGCCGCTACGGCGAGGGCCTCGACGCCGGCTCCCACGGCGAGGCGTTCCTGCGCTTCTTCGCCGCACGTCTCGTGCCAGGCGGCATCTACTTCCTCGACGAGCCGGAAGCCCCGCTCTCGCCGGGCCGGCAGCTGGCGCTCCTGGTCCTGCTGCGCGAGATGGTCGACCAGGACTGCCAGCTGGTCGTGGCGACCCACTCCCCCATCCTGCTCGCGCTGCCCGGCGCCGAGATCTGGTCGTTCGACAGCGCCCCGCCGCGGGTCGCGCGCTGGGAGGACCTGGAGCACGTGCGGCTCACGCGGGACTTCCTGGCCAACCCGGAGGCGTTCCTGCGCCACCTGTAGCGAGGTACGCTGATCGCCGCCGGCGTCGCCGATTGCCGGACAGGACTGGAGGTGGCATCGGTGGTGCAGTCCGAGGACCCCGCGCCCGGGGCGCGCTTCGGCGTCCATTCCGAGGTGGGCCGCCTGCGGCGCGTCATGGTCCACCACCCGGACCTCGAGCTCAAGCGTCTCACGCCCGCCAACCACGATGAGCTGCTGTTCGACGACGTGCTCTGGGTCCGCCGGGCGCGCCGCCAGCACGATGCCTTCGTGGAGATCCTGGAGGACCACGGCGTGGAGGTGCTCCACCTCGAGCAACTCCTGGCCGAGGCGCTTGCCGACGCGGAGGGCCGGGCCTGGGTGCTCGATCGCGCCGTCTCCGACTTCACGGTGGGCGCGGGCATGGCCGACGAGGTGCGCGCCTACCTCGACGAGGTGGCCCCCGCGACGCTGGCCGATCACCTGATCGGGGGTCTCACGGCGCGCGAGGCCTTCGCGCTCCTGCACGGGCGGGCGGGCGCCACCGGCGCTGAGGCGATCCGCCGCGGGTCCCTCGTCGTGTCCGCGATGGCTGACGACGACTTCGTGCTGCGCCCGCTGCCCAACAGCTACTTCACGCGCGACCCGTCCGCCTGGATCTACGGCGGCGTGGTGGTCAACCCGATGTACTGGCCCGCGCGGCGTCTCGAGGCGCTCAACACCGAGGCGATCTACCGCTTCCACCCGGACTTCCGCGATGGCGACTTCTCGTTCTGGTACTCCCGCGAACAGGAGGGCGAGGACTTCGGCCGGGCCAGCGCCGAGGGCGGCGACATCATGCCCATCGGCAACCGCACGGTCGCCATCGGCATGAGCGAGCGGACGACGGGTCAGATGATCGAGGAGATCGCGCTCTCGCTGTTCCGGGCCGGTGCCGCGGATCGCGTGATCGCAGCGGGCATGACCCGGAACCGGGGCCACATGCACCT
This sequence comes from uncultured Chloroflexia bacterium, assembly GCA_963748625.1. Lineage (GTDB taxonomy): Bacteria > Chloroflexota > Limnocylindria > Limnocylindrales > CSP1-4 > CAIXZV01. The sequence continues at coordinate 327,095 of CAVVJT010000010.1, forward strand.
CGACACGGTGTTCACCTTCGTGGACCGCGACTGCGTCACGCTGTACCCCACGGTGGTGGACGCCATCGCCGCGTGGTCGCTGCGGCCGGCCGACCGGGAGGGCGAGCTCGACGTCCGTCGCGAGCCGTCCTTCCTGGGCGCGGTGCAGGACGCCCTCGGCCTCCCTGGGCTACGGGTCATCGGGACCGGCGGCAATTCCTGGCAGGCCGCCCGCGAGCAGTGGGATGACGGCAACAACCTGGTCGCGCTCGAGCCCGGCGTCGTGATCGCCTATGAGCGCAACGAGTACACCAACGACCTGCTCCACCAGGCCGGCATCGAGGTGCTGGCCATCGACGGCTCGGAGCTGGGACGAGGCCGCGGGGGCGGCCACTGCATGACCTGTCCGATCCTGCGGGACCCGGCCTGACGGGCGGGCGGTCGCTATCGAGCGACCGCCGGTAGGGATCCGGCGCGGGCGATGGGCGCCGGTCGTTCAGTGCGAGGCGATCCGCTCGGCCAGGCTCTTCCCGGTCGGCGGCTCGCCGGTGCGGGCGATCCTGTCGTCAAGGCGTCCGAGCGCCCACTGCGCGTACCGGATGCCGAGGGCACGGAACGGTTCCGGCTCCCAGCTCGTCGAGCGGTGGTTGACGACGGGCAGCGTGGTGAGCTCGCTTCGGGTGCCCGTGATCAGGTCGGTGAGCACCCGCCCGCCCAGGTTGGTGGTGGACACCCCGTGGCCGATGTAGCCGCGCGACGTCGCGATGCCGCTCACCGGGTCGTAGGCCATGGTCGGGTGCCAGTCGCGCGGCATGCCCAGCGGACCGCCCCAGGCGTGCGTGAAGCCGATGTCGCCCACCGCCGGGAACCACTCGCGCACGAAGCCGCGCAGCCGCTCGTGCGTGGCGTCATGGCGGTCGTACTCGGGCCTGATCCGGCCCCCCAGGCGGTACGGGGCACCGCGGCCGCCGAACAGGATGCGTCCATCCTCGGTCCGCGAGAGGTAGTCCACAGACAGACGCGTGGACGCGACCAGCTCCCGGTTGCGCCAGCCGATCTCCGCCCAGGCGTCGTCCGGCACGGGCTCCGTCAGGACGATCAGCGAGTAGATCGGGCGTGAGCTGGCGGCGCATGCCGGGCAGCTCGGTGAGCCAGGCCTCGCCGGCCAGGACGACCACCGGGGCGCGCACCTCGCCGCGGTCCGTGACCAGGGCCGCACGCCCGGTGGCGTCCTTCGGGCGGACGCCGGTCACGCCGGTCCCCTCGTGCATCGTCACCCCCAGCCGCTCCACCGCCCGGGCGAGGCCGCGGGTGAGGCGCCCGGGATGGACCACGGCCGCATCCTCGGTGACGAGGGCCTTCACGGCACCCGCGATGCGGACGCGCTCCGCGAGCTCCGACCCCTCCATGAGTCGGTAGCGGTCACCGAAGCCGAAGCGCCGGTACTCGGCAAGGCCCTCCTCGAGGGACGGCACCCCTTGCGGACCGCGCGCGACCAGCACCTCGCCACCACGGTGGAAGCCCGCGTCGATCCCAGCCTCCACACAGGCCCGGCCCACCTCGTCCACGGCGTCGTACGTGGCCTGCTGCATCCGGCGGGCGGCGTCCGTCCCGTGCAGTCGCTCGAGGCGCGACATGGAGATGTTGAGATCCGGGGCGCACCAGGCGCCGTTGCGGCCGGAGGCCCCGAATCCCGCGATCTCCCGCTCGACGACCACGATCCGCAGCGAGGGGTCGCGCTGGGCGAGGTAGTAGCGCCGTCCACAGCCCGGTCATGCCTGCACCCAGGATCGCCACGTCGGCGTCCACGGAGCCGTCGAGCGGCGGACGCGGCGTCAGGTCGTCGCGGGAGGTCTCGAGCCAATAGGAGATGGCGGCCGCATCGGTCATGTCCGGATCGTACGGTGGCGCACGGCCGCCCGCCTGCCCGTTGCAGGTGGGGCAACCACCCGCGCGGCATCCTGAGCGCGTCCCGTCCGGCCACGGTAGGGTTGTCGCAATCAATCCGACCCCGAGGTACCGATGAGCACCCCCACCACCTTCAGCGAGCTGTTCCGCTCGCTCGACCTGACCCTGACCATCCGCTCGCTCGCCGACGAGGACGAGGCCTGGGCCTGCACCCTCACCCGCCCTGACGGCAAGACCTACGAGATCGACTCGGTGTCGTTCTTCGACGTGGACCCGGACACGGGGACGAGTGGATCGTCGAGCCCACCCCGAGCCGCGTCCTGTCGGTGCTCGCCGGCGGCGACGTCGAAGACGAGGAGGGCGAGGACGCGGGGAACGATACCGAGGCCGCCGCGCGGGCAGTTCCTCGGTGATGCCGCGTACGAGCTGCTGCTGCAAGCTCGACGAGGAGGGCGCCGAGTAGGCGTCGCACGCCGATCTCCACGATCGACGAGGCCGGGGCCCGCAGGGACTCCGGCCTCGTGATTCTGTGGGGATCCGGCGACGCCGGGCGACGGGCGTGCAGCCGCCGGAGACGTGCGACCGGCTCAGGAGACGGCGGCGGCGGCTCAGCCGACGGCGGCGATGCCAGTCGCGGCGGCCATCTCGGAGTGGCTCGGCTCCACCAGGATCGTCCCGTCCGGGAAGCACCACGATCGGGATCGCGAGGTAGCCGGCGTCGGCCAGACGGCGCTTGAGCTCGGGATCGGCGTCACGGTCGATCCAGCTGTAGGCACGCCCGTTCGCGTCGAGCCAGCGCTTGGTGCGCCGGCAGTCGCCGCACCAGTCGGCGCCGTACACGGTCAGGACATCGACGTTGAAGAGGTCATCGGGAGCAGCGGTGGTCATGGCATCGAGGATACCGGGAGCCCTGGATGCGCATCGTGGTCGCGTCCCGGTGCACCGTGGCCGCGTCCCGGTGCACCGTGGCCGCTGTCCCGTTGTGGCACCGCCGCCGCTTCGTTGCGCACCGCCGCCGTCGCTGTCACCGGCCCGCAACCCGCCTGGTTGTGTAGAGTCCATCTCGCGCCCCGCTATCTCCTCCTCCGAGGTCAGTCCCGTGTCGCTCCCGTCGCTCTCCCGCATTCCCGCCCCGCCCGACTCCATCCTCGGCCTCAACGAGGCCTTCAAGAAGGACCCCCGCCCGGGCAAGATCAGCCTCGCGGCCGGCGTGTTCGTCGATGAGACGGGCGCGACGCCCGTGCTCGACACGGTGATCGAGGCGGAGCGGCGCCTGGCCGCTGCGGCCGGCACGAAGCTCTATCGCCCCATCGACGGCGATGCGGCGTACCGCAATCTCGTGCGCGACCTCGTCCTCGGCGCGGATCACGAGGCGGTCGTGTCCGGGCGCGCGATCGCGACCCAGACCCCCGGCGGTACCGGCGGGCTGCGCGTGGCGGCCGACCTCCTGCGCCAGACCGGCAGCGGCGTGACCCTGTGGATGAGCGAGCCGACCTGGCCCAACCACCCGCAGATGTTCCTGGCCGCGGGCTTCCGCATCCGGACCTACCCGTACACCGACGCGACGGGCCGCACGATCGACGAGGCGGCCATGCTGGGCGCGCTCGAAGGCGCCTCCCCCGGCGATGTCGTGCTGCTCCACGGCGCCTGCCACAACCCCACGGGCGTCGATCCGTCACCCGATCTGTGGCGGCGCATCGGCGACCTGGTCGAGGCGAAGCATCTCCTGCCCATCGTGGACCTCGCCTACCAGGGCTTCGGCGACGGGCTGGTCGAGGACGCCGCCGGCCTGCGCGAGCTCGTGCGGCCGGGCATGGAGCTGCTTGTCTCCACGTCCTTCTCCAAGACCTTCTCGCTCTACTCCGAGCGGATCGGGGCGTTGCTCGTGATCGCGCGCTCCGCCGCGGATGCCGAGGCGGCACAGAGCCACGTGAAGGTCGCCATCCGCGTCAACTACTCCAACCCGCCCGCGCACGGTGCCGACGTCGTCAGGACCATCCTGTCCGATGCCGGGCTGCGCGCCCGCTGGGAGGTGGAGCTCGCCTCGATGCGCAACCGGATCAAGGACAACCGGCGCGCGCTCGTGGCAGCGCTCGATGCCCGTTCGATCCCGGGCGACTGGGGCGGCATCGCCACCCAGCGCGGCATGTTCGCGCTGCTCGGCCTCTCGGCGCCCGCAGGTCGCGCGGCTCAAGGACGAGGACGGCGTGTACGTGGTGGGCCGCGGCCGCATCAACGTGGCCGGCCTCACGGCGGCCAACCTCGACCCGTTCGCGGACGCGCTCGCCCGGGTGATCGCCTCGTCGTAGATCCGCGGCGGCGCGAGGCGGGCGCCGCTTGCGCGCCGGGGCGGGCGCCGCTTGCGCGCCGGGGCGGGCGCCGCTTGCGCGCCGGGGCGGGCGCCGCTTGCGCGCCGGGCATTAAATTCCCAGTCTGATGCTGTCGGGTTGCCCGGGGTGCAACCCGACGACCGGTTAGCGGCCCGATCCGCCCCTGAATTGGTCGTCCTGATGCACCGCGGGCAATACGGCTTCACCGCACCCCGAAGGTATTGCCGTTTCCGCAATCCACAGGGTGCACGAACCGACATAAGCCGTTGTGAAGTCGCGGGGCGTGTACTTGGCGTCATGGCACGCACGAGATCGGATCTCCAGATCGCCGCAGACCAGCATGCTGTGGACCTCCGAGAACACCTCGCCGACCGGCTCCGGGGCCTTCGACGTGATGCCGGCCTCACGCAGCGCGCGGTCGCTGCAGCTGCGGGCGTGACGCCGTCTGTGCTGAGCCGGCTGGAGTCAGGCCGGTCCGAGCCCGCGCTCGAGACCTACGCTCGCATCGCGGCCGTGCTGGGCGCGGACCTCACCGCCCGCGTGTACCCGAACACCGGCCCGGCCATTCATGACCGCCACTCCGTGCCGATGGCAGATCTGCTCCTCGGGGCGCTGCACCGCCGCTGGCGTCCCGCCCCAGAGGTCCGGGTCCGCGAGCCCGCGCAGGGCTGGGTCGATCTCGGCCTGCACGACCCGGTGGCCCGGCTGGTCGTCGCCACGGAGCTCGAGGCGATGCTGTGGCGCATCGAGCAGCTCCTCCGGTGGAGCGCGGAGAAGGCTGCCTCGCTGCCCTCGTCCGACGCCTGGCCGACCTGGGCCGCCAGCGGCCAGCCGGACGTCAGTCGCCTGCTCGTCGTCCGCTGGACGCGCGCGAACCGGGAAGCGGCCGCAAGCGCCAGGCGCGTCCTGCTCGCCGCGTACCCGGGGGACCCGCGGGATGCCCTTGCGGCGCTGCTGGGATCGGCGGCATGGCCGGGCGCTGCAATCGTGTGGGCCCGCATCGACGGGGACCGGCCTGCACTCCTCGACGCGCGCTTGTAGGACGGGCAACGGCGGCGGCGAGGTGGCGTGTGCGTGCGAGGCAATACTCAGGGGCCGGGGCGGCGTGCTCATGCCCGCCGGGCATCGACACAGCGCAATGGGGCTCCTCACGAAGGCAACCAGCGTCGCTGCGGTGCCCCGCAGGCAACGTCGCGACACGGCGCGCGGGGACTATTGCTCCGCCCGCACGGTCCCCGCCCTGATCCGGGCCCATACCCGGGCGCGCTCCTCGGGGGTCGTCAGCGGGATCACGCCCAGCAGCATCGTCAGCGATCCGTACCACAGCGCCGGCAGGCAGAGCATGGCGCCAACCGGCACTGTCCAGCGCTGGTTGCGCAGCGCCCCCCAGGCGATCAGCGCCACGCCGATGGGCCCTCGTACGACCAGCGGAATCGGGATCGCCGCCCACGTCCCGCTCTTCCCGGTGTTGGCGCAGGAGCAGGTCGATCCAGTCGAGCCAGGCCCGGGGGGACACAAGGAACGACACGGCCACCACAGCTGCCGTCGCCCCCAGCGCGATGGCGAGCGACCGCCACTCCCGGCGGATCGCGAACCAGAGCAGTCCGACCCCGGGCAGGATCTTGGTGAGCAGCACCAGCGACCAGGTCCAGGGTCGCCGAAACCCCTCGACGATCGCCACCGTGAGCAGCAGCGACACGTTGCCGCCCGCGATCTCCAGGGCTGCCGCGATGAGCCCCAGCCAGAACAGGTGCGGCCCGGTCAGCCGGTAGGCGGCCCAGATCAGGATCGCCGTCCACGCCGCCACGAACAGCGGCCACGGCAGGAGGTTGAGCGGCCAGACCAGCTGGGCGAACGCGGGCGAGTACGGGTACGCACCGATCGCGTTCCAGTTGGTGCGGCCCGCGTAGATGTCCGCGTAGTCGAACCCGTAGTACGAGCGCGCGTCCTGGGCGGTCACCCACGAGCCGCTGAACGGCTCGGAGACGTCGATCGTGGGGTCCGAGAGCGCGATGACCATCACCCACAGCAGGACCGCCAGGACGAGTGCCACGGCGAAGCGCGGATCTGCGAGCCTGGCCCGAACGGACGTCATGCGCTCCATTGTCGGGCACACCCGACATCCAGACGGCACACGGCGACGCCGACTGTCCCCCCAAGATCGGCTGAACCCTACCGGAACGTCTTGACCGCGACCCCTGACGCGCTGGCGACCTTCCCGTCGGCGGCGTTGAACACCGCCTGCGTCCCCGACGTGAACTTCGGCCCGAACATGGACTTCACGCCCGAGTAGCCGTACGAGTTCACCGACGACAGCTTCGCGTTGGCCCAGTTGGACGCGTCGCCCTGGACCCACGGGCCGCCCGATGAGCCACCGGTCATGTCGCATCCCATCGACCAGGTCGCGCCGCCGGTGTTGGGGTCGGTGCCGAGCGGGCCCTTGCAGTACACGAGGTCCTTGCCCCGGTACTTGCCCGCGGCCGGGTAGCCGAAGGCGCCGAGCGTCTGGCCGAGGAGACCGCTCGAATACTGGATGTCGAAGCTGCCGCGAACACCAGCGTCCAGCTGCGAGCCGTCCTTGCCGCCTGCGGCGACGACCGCGAACGCCCAGTCATGCGTGACCGCCTGGTCATTGAAGGAGCCCGCCGAGGCGAACAGCGCATCCGCGTACAGCGCGTCGGCCACCCAGCATCCGTACGTCGCCTTCGCGCAGTCGTAGCTGGGGGACGTGTCGAACGACGGGATGAAGATCCAGTTGGTGGCGAAGGTGCCGTCGTTCTCCACCACACAGTGGCCTGCCGTCAGCACGACCGACCGCCCCGTGCTCCCATCCTTCACGATCGATCCGGAGCAGATGTAGTCGACACCGGCCATCGTGAACAGGGCACGACCGGTGGCCGTGAGCATCTTGCCGCCGCCGGTCCACGACGCCCCGGTGACCGTGCCCGTACCACCTCCGCCGCCGGGCTTGGCGAGCGGCTGGAAGCCGCGGGCCGGGTCGAACACGAAGTCGCGCGGGGTCGCGGCCTTCATCCGGGCCGGCGTCCAGTACGCGAGAACCTTGGCGTGGTGGCTGGCGACGCCCGCGGGTGAGGCGGCCGCGACTTGGCCGGGCAGCAAGCCGACCAGGAGCAGGGACGCGATCAGCAGGGCGAGACGACGGCGCACGGTCAACCTCCTGGACGCGAGCAGGGCGCGTGGGCGGAGTATGGCGGCACCCGGGTGCCACGTGAAGGCCGGCTCGCCGCACGGGACGGCGCGTCAGCCTTGGACCCTGCGGCAGCGTCTCCCGTTCGGGCTCCCGACGTGGCGGCCGTGCGGCGCTCGCTGACACCACGGGGAGTCGCTTGGGCATGCGCCGTGCGGCGGGCGTGCAGCCTGGCCGAGTCCGCTGCACGTCCCGTGCACAGACGCCCGCTCCATGACTCCCGGCGGGTTCAAGGAGCGGTCGAGGCTCCCTCCCGGTGGCTCACAGCACCGGAACCACGCCTACGCCGCCACCTCGTCGGCGCCGTCGTTCGGCATGTCGGCGGACCCGTCCCCCATCGCGCCACGCGGCACGAGCCTGAACACGGGCCCGGTCCCGACGCGCGACGCGGGTGCCCCGTACTTCGCGTGGATTGCGGTCATCGCGGCCTCGCGCTCCTCGCCGTGCAGCTCGACCGCGGTGAAGTCCGAATCCACTGACCCGGCGCGGACGTGGCATGTGGCGTTGGCGAGCAGGTTCTTCGGCCAGTGCGACTCCAGCCGGCCGGCACCCACCCAGAGCGACCCGTCGGAGTTCTGCACGTAGCCCACCGGCGTACGGAAACGACGGCCGCTCGAACGCCCAACCGTCTCGATCATCGCCATCCGGCCGGACGCGGCCATCCGCTCGCCGATCAACTTGTTGAATTGCTGCATCACGTTCATGCGCGCCTCCTGTCGAGTTCCTGTTCGGGCGACCGCCGCCGTTGGATGCGCGCGCCGGTGCGACGGGTCGCTTCCGGCCGCATACCATGGCCCCCGCACGAGCGGCTGGACCGTCCGGCCGGAGCGCCCGAGGAGCAGGATCCCGAGATGAGAGGCTGGCAGCGCCTGGCAGGCCTCGCGGTCGTCGCGGGCCTCCTTGTCGCCGCTTGCTCCGGGAACGCCAGTCCCACGCCCGCCGGACCTCCCGGTCTCGAGAAGGTCGCGGTCGCCTACGACATCGCCGGCCGTGGCGACGGCGGCTTCAACGATCTCGCCTACAACGGCGCGAAGCAGGCGGCCGACGAGCTGGGCGCGGGGCTCACCGAGGTCACTGCCAAGCCCGACGACACGGACAGCGACCGGGCCGAGCGCCTCCGCCTGCTCGCCGAGTCTGGCCACAATCCAATCGTGGCGGTCGGCTTCAGCTACGCCGGTCCGCTCGCGACCGTGGCCGCCGAGTACCCGGCCACCTGGTTCGGCATCGTGGACGACGCCACCGTGGAGGCGCCCAACGTCGTCGGGATCACGTTCAAGGAGGAGCAGGGCTCCTTCCTGGTGGGCGTGGCGGCGGCCCTGACGTCGAAGACCGGCAAGGTCGGCTTCGTCGGGGCGCTGCCGATCCCCCTGCTCCAGCGTTTCGAGGCTGGCTTCGCCGCCGGCGCCCGTGCCGTCAACGCCGATGCGGAGGTGTTCACCGCATATCTCAGCCAGCCGCCCGACTTCAGCGGCTTCGACGACCCGGCGAAGGCCAAGGAGGCGGCCTTCGGGATGTTCGACCAGGGTGCCGACGTGGTCTTCGCGGCTGCGGGCGCATCGGGCATGGGCGTGATCGATGCGGCCCACGATCGCGGCCTCTGGGCGATCGGCGTGGACAACGACCAGTACCTGACCACCGACGAGGCGCTGCGCGACTCGATCCTCACCTCGATGCTCAAGAACGCCGACGTGGGCACCCACGCCTTCGTGCGCAGCGTCGCGGACGGCACGGCCGAGGGCGGCAACGCGGTGTTCGACCTCGCCTCGGGCGGCGTCGGCTACGCGACCTCCGGCGGGTTCGTGGACGGGATCAGGAGCCAGATCGACGCGTGGGCGGCGAAGATCGTCGACGGCGAGATCACCGTCCCGTCGGTGCCCTGATGCCCGCACCGGCAGGCGGCGAGTCGGGCGGTCCGGACCCGGGGGACCGCGAGGACCTCGAAGACCTCGAGGATCGCGAGGACCCTGGTTGGGGGCCGACGCCCGCGTCGTCCCCGGAACCGGTCATCGAGCTGCGGGGCATCACCAAGCGGCTTCCCGGGTGTCGTCGCGAACGCGGATGTCGATCTCGACGTGCACCCGGGCGAGGTGCACGCGGTCGTCGGCGAGAACGGCGCCGGCAAGTCCACGCTCATGCGCATCCTGTACGGCCTGCGCCCAACCCGATGCCGGCGCAGTCATCCGCGTCGACGGGCGCGCCGGTCCACCTGCGCTCCCCGGCGGACGCGATCCGGCTGGGCATCGGGATGGTCCACCAGCACGCCCGCCTGGCCGACAACCTGACCGTCGTCGAGAACGTGGTCATCGGCGCGGAGCCGGTGCGGGCCGGCCGGCTGGACCTCGCGCGGGCCGCGCGGGACATCGCGGCCATCGCCGTCCGCGCCGGACTCGCAATCGACCCCGGCGCACGGGTCGAGCGCCTGTCGGTCGGCGAGCGCCAGCGGGTCGAGATCCTCAAGGTCCTCTACCGCGGCGCGCGGATCCTGGTCCTCGACGAGCCCACGGCGGTGCTCGCGCCTGCGCGAGGTGCGCGAGCTGGTGGCAGGTCTGCGCGCCCTTGCCGCCGGCGGCTTCGCGGTCGTGTTCATCAGCCACAAGCTCGACGAGGTGCTCGCGCGTCGCCGACCGGATCACGGTGATGCGCGGCGGTCGGGTGGTCGCCACCACCACCCCCGGCGAGACCGACGGTCCCACGCTCGCCCGCCTCATGACCGGCACCACGCTGCCCGGAGGTCGTGCCCCGGACCACGCCGATCCGCGAGGACGAGGTGCGCGCTGGCGCTCGAGGATGTGGAGCTCGCCTCCGACGGGCACGGTCCCGGCCTGCACGACGATCGCCCTGCGCATCCGGCGCGGCGAGGTGGTGGGCGTCGCCGGGGTCGAGGGCAACGGGCAGGCCGAGCTGTTCGACGTGGTCCTGGGCCTGCGCCGGCCGGATGTCGGACGGGTGCTGCTCGAGGGCGAGGAGGCGACCGCCTGGTCCACGGCGGACCGCCGACGGGCCGGGCTCGCCTGCATCGCGGCCGACCGCCAGCGCGAGGGCCTGCTCCTCGATGCGCCACTGTGGGAGAACGGGATCCTGGGCCACCAGCACGACGCCGGCGTGAGCCGTGGGCCGTGGCTGCGGCCGGGCTGGGCGCGCGCGGACGCACGGACGCTCGTGTACATGGCGGACGTGCGCACACCTTCCATCGACGTGCCGGCCGCTGCGCTCTCGGGGGGCAACCAGCAGAAGCTCATCGTGGGCCGGGAGCTGCGGTCCGTGCCGCGGGTGCTGCTTGCCGCGCACCCGACACGGGGCGTGGACGTGGGCGCGCAGGCGCTCATCTGGAAGCGCCTCGGGCGCGCCCGCGACAACGGCCTGGCCGTGCTGCTGCTCTCGTCGGACCTGGGCGAGCTCATGGCGCTCTCGGACAGGATCATCGTGCTGCTGCGCGGGCGGATCGTCGCGGAGATGCCCGCCGCTGAGGCCACGGCGGACCGCATCGGCGCCGCGATGACCGGCGTCGAGCCGGCGCCGCGATGACCGGCGTCGAGCCGGAGCCGGCCGCGTGACCCGCGAGCGCCTGGCCCGCGTCGCGCTGCTCCTCGCCGCGCCCGCGCTCGCCTTCGTGCTTGCCTCGGCGGTCGGGTTCCTCGTGCTGCTCGCCGCCGGCGCCGACCCGGCCGAGGTCATCCGCGAGACGGCCGCCTACCTCGCCCGCCCGTCCAGCGTCGTCGCCGTCCTCAACCGCGCCACCACCTACTACCTCGCGGGGATCGCCGCAGCCATCGGGTTCCGGATGCTGCTGTTCAACATCGGCATCGACGGGCAGTACCGGCTGGCCGTCTTCGCTGCGGCCGTCGTGGGCGGGGCGGTCGCGCTGCCGCCGCCGCTCCACGTGGGCCTGCAGGTGGTGGTGGCGATGGTCGTCGGCGCCGTCGTGGGCGGCGATCGCGGGGCTGCTCAAGGCACGGCGCGGCGTCTCCGAGGTCATCAGCACGATCATGCTCAACGGCGTCGCCACCGGGATCATCGCGTGGCTGCTCGGCCCGGGGCGGTTCGGCATCCTCGCGGAGGGCTCCAACAACGTGACCACCGCCCCGATCCCGCCGTCGGGACAGCTCCCCGGGATCGACACCGGCGCCGGCGTCCTGTACGGCTTCCTCGCGATCGCCGTGCTCGTCGGCATCGGCTACTGGGTGCTCCTCAACCGGACCGTGTTCGGGTTCGAGCTCCGGGCCAGCGGCTGGTCGCTCGCGTGCGGCGGCCATCGGCGGCGTGGACGCGCGGCGGATGATCGTGGTCACGATGCTGCTGTCGGGCGCGATCGCCGGGCTGGTCGGCCTGCCGCAGCTGCTGGGCGAGAGCCACCAGTACGGCCTGGACTTCCCGGCCGGCTACGGGATCACCGGCCTCGCGATCGCGCTGCTGGGCCGGAACCACCCGATCGGCGTCGCGTTGGGCGCCGCTGGTCTGGGCGGCGATGGAGCGATCGGGCCAGATGCTGGACCTGGTCGGCGTCAGCTCCGAGATCGTCGTGATCATGCAGGCGGTCATCGTCCTGGCCATCGTGGTCGCCTACGAGCTCGTCCGGCGGGCGACGCTGCGGCGTCAGGCGCGCCTCGTGCGCAGGTCGGGGGGCACGGCCGGGGGCACGGCCGGGCCCCGAGCCGCTGGCAGGGGTGGCGTTGTGAGCACCCTGCGGACAGCGCGTGACCGAGCCCGGGATCCGCGGCGAGTCGGTTCGCCGGCCTGCGCACGATCGTGTGGTTGGAGCTGCTGCTCGTCGTTCGCCGCGGTGTCGCTGCTCAAGGACCTGGCGGGCGCGCCGGACCTGCTCTCGCGAGGGTCGGTCGGGCGCGTCCCTGCGCTTCACGGCGCCCATCCTGCTGGCCGGCATGGGCGCGCTCTGGGCGGAGCGGTCGGGCGTGATCAACATCGCGCTCGAGGGGGCGATGATCACCGGCACCTGGTTCGGCGCGTGGGCGGGAATCACGTTCGGCCCCGAGGCGGGCGTGGCTGCTGGGCCTCGCTGCCGGGGCGGTGTTCGGCCTGGTGCTCGGGGTGCTCACGGTCGGGTTCGGCGTGGACCAGGCGATGGCGGGGCTCGCGCTCAACCTGCTCGCGGCGGGCGTGACCCGGTTCCTCTCGTCGCTGGCGTTCGAGGGCGTCGGGACCGGGTCGATCACCCGCTCGCCGCAGGTCCCCGGCCTGCCCGAGGTCTCCGTGCCCGGTGCGGCCGTCGCTGCTGGAGCCGGTCGCAGCGAGCGGCATCCCCGTCGTGTCGGACGCCGCGAACGTGCTTCTCGGGCTCACCACCGACGTGTCGGTGCTCACGATCGTCGCCTTCGCCACCGTCCCGATCACCGCCTGGGTCCTGTGGCGCACGCGCCTGGGCCTGCGGATCAGGTTCGCAGGCGAGGCGCCCGACGCGGAGGACGCGCTGGGGGTGAGTCCCGAACCTCCACCGGTATGTCGCCCTGTCCGTGAGCGGGGCGCTGGGCGCACTCGGCGGGCGTGTACCTCGTGATGGTGGCCTCGAGCGCCTACACCGAGGGCCAGACCGCGGGGCGCGGCTTCATCGGGATGGCCACCGTCGTCTTCGGCAACTGGCAGGCCCTGCCGACAGCGCTCGGGCGCCTACCTCTTCGGCTTCACCGATGCCCTGCGGACGCGGCAGGAGGGCACGCTCGATGCCCTGCTGGTCGTCGGCGGGCTCGTGCTCCTGGGGCTCGCTGTGGTGCGTCTCCGCGACCGCAGGCGGCGGTCCTCGGCGGTCTACGCAGGGCTGGCCGCCGCGTGCTATCGCGTGGTTCACCCTCGTGGGGGCGGTGCCCACCGAGCTCGTGGCCTACGCCCCGCAGGTGACGACGCTCGTCGTGCTCGCGCTCGCCCGCCAGGACCTCCGGCCGCCGGCCGCCATCGGGCTCCCCTATCGTCGGGGCGAGCAGACCTGACCCGGCCTCGCTTCGACCGCTGCCGGCTCCGCCTGTCGGGCTGGCTCCGCGCCTCCACCCCGCTCAGGCCGCGAAATGCATCTCACACGGCGCCGCCCGTTCGGCGACAATCCGGTGGCCTGCACGAGCCGAGGGAGAGAGCCACCGATGTCCTACGTCACCGAGAACCTGCTGAACAACGAGAAGGTCCTGCTGGAGTCCCGGAAGCACTGGATCGCCCCGGTGCGGGATTCCTGGATCCCGGCCCTGATGATCCTGGGCGGGCTCTTCCTCTGGTACTGGAACCCGAGCGGCGATGGCATCCTCGGTTTCCTGTGGACCGCGATCGCCCTCCTGCGCTGGGCCCTGCTGATCGGCGGCATCCTGTGGATCGCCTACAACATCGTCGTCTGGCGGACGGCCGAGTTCGCGGTCACCAACCTGCGCGTCCTCCGCTCCGAGGGCTTCATCCAGAAGCGCACGTCGGAGACCCTGCTCAGCGCGGTGACGGACGTGAAGCTCAGCGTGGGTGTCATCGGCGGGCGCCTGGGCTATGGCGACGTGAAGGTCTTCACGCAGTCGGGCGATGCCGGCGCCGACAACTTCACGACCATCACGCAGCCCGCGACCTTCCGCACCACGATGATGGGCGTCAAGGTCGAGGAGCAGATGGCGATGCGGGCCCCGTACCAGGCGGCAGCGCCCGCGCCGGCGGCGGCTCCTGCGCCCGTCGCGGCGGCCGCACCCGTGGCGCCGGCGCCCACGACCGCCGAGCAGTTGGACGACCAGGCCGATCGCCTCGTCAAGCTCGCCGAGCTGCGCGACCAGGGCGTGATCACGCCCGAGGAGTTCGAGGCGAAGAAGGCGGAGATCCTCTCCCGGATCTGAGCGGGGATCGAGCTGGCGGGGCGGCGCGCCGGAGCGCCATGGCGCGCGGCGTCCGGCTTCGCTCGCGGCGCAGCAGCAGCTCTGCCCCACGTGGGGGCCAGAACGGCATGCTCGCGTGCGTGGCCGGGTACGGAACCCGCGGTTCGTGACGCAGCCCGTGCGTGAGCCGCGCGGATTCGCCCCCCACGTGGGCCGGCGCGACGGTGGGCGGACCGAGCGACCCTCCGGGCGACCGGGCCGGACGCGACGGTGGGCGGACCGCGCGACCCTCGGCCGGGCGACCCTCCGGGTAACCGGGCCGGGCGCGACGGTGGGCAACCCGGGGCACCGGCGGCGTAGGATGCCCCGATGAAGATCGGCATCGTCCTCCCCCAGGGGAGCTCCGACGGGCCGGGCGCGATCGCCTGGACCCGCATCCGCGACATCGCCCGCCACGCTGAGGCGGTGGGCCTCGACAGCGTCTGGGCGTACGACCACCTCATCTTCCGCCTGCCCGACGAACAGGGCGTGGTGGCCGAGGACGGCATCCACGAGGCGTGGACGGTGCTCACGGCGGTCGCGGCGAGCACCGAGCGGATCGAGCTGGGGACGATCGTGCTGGGGACCGGCTTCCGGCCGCCGGCGCTCACCGCGAAGATGGCGGCCACGCTGGACGAGGTCGCCGGCGGCAGGCTCACGCTGGGTCTGGGCACCGGCTGGCACGAACCCGAGTACCGCGCCTTCGGCTACCCCTTCGACCACCGCGCCGCCCGGTTCGACGAGGCACTCCGGATCATCGTCCCGCTCCTGCGCGGCGAGCGTGTCACGTTCGCGGGCACCTATCACGACGTCGACGACGCCGTGCTGATCCCGGCCCCGCCGCGCCCCACCCGGATCCCGGGGTCCGCCGCGATGCCGGGCCGCCTCCCGATCCTCATCGCCGCGAAGGGCGAGCGTGTCCTGCGCCTCACCGCCCGCTGGGCCGACGCCTGGAACACCGCCTGGTTCGGCCTGCCGGACGAGCGGTTCGCCGAGCGCGCCCGCGACCTCCGTGCCGCCTGCGAGGCCGAGGGCCGCGATCCGGCCACGCTCGAGGTGACGGTTGGGGTGACGGTGGCCGCCGGCGCCACGACGATCGAGCAGGGGGGCCAGGCCGCGCTGCCGGGCAGGAGCGTCGCCGAGGTCGCGCGCGGCTTCGACGCCTGGGCGGCCCTCGGCGTGGGTCACCTCCAGGTGAATCTCACGTCCGTTGACGAGCGCGCGATCGACGACCTCGCGGCGGCCCGCCGCCTCCACCTCGGGGAGCAGTGATCATGGACCTGGAACGGGCTCCGGACCACGACGGGTCGCCCGTCGACGCCGAGGTCCTACCCGAGCACGTGGCCGCCAACCGGGCCGCCTGGGACACCTACGCGCCCGACTACATCGCTGCCGGCGAGCGGGAATGGGCCCGCCTGCCCGGCGAGGAGACCTGGGGCATCTTCGGCATCCCGGAGGCGGAGATCGGCATGCTCCCCAACGACCTCGCGGGCCTCGACGCGATCGAGCTCGGCTGCGGGACGGCGTACGTGTCCGCATGGCTGGCCAGGCGCGGCGCCCGGCCCGTGGGCATCGACAACTCGCCCAGGCAGCTCGAGACGGCGGCCAGGCTCCAGCGCGAGCACGGCCTCGAGTTCCCGCTGCACCTGGGCAACGCCGAGCGGGTCCCCTACCCCGACGCCTCCTTCGACTTCGCCATCAGCGAGTACGGCGCGGTGCTCTGGGCCGACCCGTACGCATGGGTTCCCGAGGCCGCGCGGCTCCTGCGGCCCGGCGGACGCCTCCACGTGCTCACGAACGGGCTGCTGGTGCGGCTGACCGCGCCGATGGACGCCGAGGCGCCGGTGGGCGAGACCCTCCTGCGGCCGCTGTTCGGGATGCACCGGATCCAGTGGGACGGCGAGACGTCGTACGAGTTCCACCTCTCGCACGGCGAGTGGATCCGGCTGTTCCGCGAGCACGGATTCGAGATCGAGGCGCTCCTGGAGCCCCAGGTGCCGGCGGACGCCACGAGCACCTACGCGTACGTGCCCCACGCGTGGGCGCGGCAGTGGCCGTGCGAGGAGATCTGGAAGGTGCGCAAGCGCCCCTGATCGCGATTGCCGTCCGTCGTCGCGGTCGTGCCGTTCGGCCCTGCGGACCATGCATCGGAAAGGGCACCATGCGCACGAGCAACCCACCCCCAAGGAGGCCCGGATGGCCGATGCCGCCGCCCCCATCGAGACCGACGCGTCCCCGGACGCGCCGTCCGTGACCCCCGTACGTCCGGGCGCCGCCCGCACGGTCCTCGCCGTCCGCGACGTGCGCAAGCGCTACGGCGAGCTCGAGGCGGTCAAGGGCGTCTCCTTCGAGATCCACGAGGGCGAGACCTATGGCCTGCTCGGCCCCAACGGCGCCGGCAAGACCACCACGATCTCGATGGTCTGCGGCCTGCTCGCCCGTGACGCGGGCACGGTGACCCTCGACGGCGAGCCGATCGACACCGGCGTCGTGGCGGCCAAGGCGGGCATCGGCTACGTGCCCCAGGAGCTGGCGATCTACCCTGACCTCAGCGGGAAGGAGAACCTCGCGTTCTTCGGGCGGCTGTACGGCCTGGGTGGTGCACAGCTCAAGACGCGGATCGGCGAGGTGCTCGACATCGTCGGCCTCGCGGACCGCGCGGGCGATCTCACCAGCCGCTATTCGGGTGGTATGCAGCGCCGGCTCAACATCGGCATCGGCCTGCTGCACCGGCCGAAGCTGCTCCTGCTCGACGAGCCCACGGTGGGCGTGGACCCCCAGAGCCGCAACGCGATCCTGGAGTCGATCGCGCTCCTTGGCCAGCAGGGCATGGCCATCCTCTACACGACCCACTACATGGAGGAGGCGGAGCGCCTCTGCCACCGCATCGGGATCATCGACGGCGGCGAGATCCGCGCCGAGGGCAGCCAGCGCGAGCTGGTCGCGCTCGTTGGCCAGGAGGACCGTATCCACCTCGCGGTGACGGGCGACATCCTGCGCGCGTCGCGGGCCGCGACCGCCATCCGGGGCGTGCGCTCGGCCGGGGTGAAGGGCGATGAGCTCGAGATCCTGTGCGACGACGCGGGGCGCCTGCTCCCGCGGATCCTCGAGGGCGTCGAGGCAGCGGGGGCCCATGTGCGCGGCGTGAGCCTGGAGCAGCCGGACCTCGAGGCGGTCTTCCTCCACCTCACCGGCCGCGCCCTGCGTGACGCGGACTGACGGCGTGAGCTCCTCGTTGCGGGTCGCGCTCCTCGTCGCGGCGAAGGATCTCCGCCAGCGGCTGCGCGACCGCACCGCGATCCTCGTGGCGGTGGTCGCCCCGCTGGGCCTTGCGTTCATCTTCAGCCAGCTGCTGGGCGGCGCGGTGGACTTCCACGCGACCTACGTGGTGGCCGACGTGGATGGCGGCGAGCTTGGCCGCGTGCTGCGCGAGGACGTGATCGGCTCGCTCGAGGACGCCGGCGTCGCCGACATCACCGTGGTCGCCACGGAGGAGGCGGCGCGGGCCGCCGTCGCGGATGGGGCCGCTGATGCCGCATTCATCATCCCGGCCGGGCTCACGATGGCGATCCAGGCGGGACAGGCCTCCACCGTCGAGGTGGTGGGCGCGAAGGACGCGTCCCTTGCCACCGAGGTCGCGCGGTCCGTTGCCCAGCGCTTCGCCGACGCCGTCGGGGCCGTCCAGCTCTCGATGGCGACCGTTCGCGATCTCGACGCGCCCCTGGCCCCGGCTCCGGATCGAATGGCCCAGGTGGCCGCCGCGGCCCAGGCATCCGTGGAGCCGGTGGTGCTCGTGGACCTCCAGGCGAACCTGCGCCAGCTTTCGATGCCGTCCTACTTCGCGGCCTCGATGGCGATCCTGTTCCTCTTCTTCTCGGCGCAGGTGGGGTTCGTGAGCCTCTTCGAGGAGCGGCGCAACGGGACGCTCGCGCGGATCCTGGCCGGCCCGATCGCGCCCAACGCGGTGCTGCTGGGCAAGACGCTCGGCTCCTTCGTCCTGACGCTGGTGTCGCTGCTGATCCTGGTCATCGTCACGACCCTCACCATCAAGGCAGACTGGGGGCCGGCGCCGGGGGTCGCGCTCATGATCGTCGCGGTCATCGTGGCCGCCATCGGGATCACGGCCCTGGTCACATCGTTCACCCGCTCCGCGGAGGCCGCTGGCGCCGCCAACTCCGCGGTCGCCATCACGCTGGGCGTCCTGGGCGGGACGTTCTCCCCCACCGCGCAGGCGCCGGAGGTCCTCGACACGGTGTCCCTGCTGACGCCCCACGGCTGGTTCCTGCGCGGCCTCGCGGACATGCACGGGGCGTCCGCCTCCTGGACCGACGCGCTGCCCGCGGTCGGCGTGCTGCTGGGCGTGGGCCTGGTCACCGGCGCCATCGGGTTCGCCCGGGCGCGCAGCCTGGTGAGCGCCCGATGAGCGGCGCGGTGGCCACCCGATGAGCGGCGCGGTGAAGGCCCTCGACCTCGCGCGCATCAACCTGCTGCGCCAGGTCCGCGATCGTGCCGACCTGTTCTTCGTCTTCGTCCTGCCCACGATCATCATCGTGGCGCTGGGCCTGCAGTTCGGCGGAACCACGCGGGCGCGCCTGGGCGTGGTCGTCCCGCCCGGTGACACCGCCGCCGCAGCGCTCGTGGAGGTCCTGGCCAC
The DNA here is from genome assembly GCA_963748625.1 of uncultured Chloroflexia bacterium. Lineage (GTDB taxonomy): Bacteria > Chloroflexota > Limnocylindria > Limnocylindrales > CSP1-4 > CAIXZV01. Next base: position 345,998 of record CAVVJT010000010.1, read on the forward strand.
GGACGGGGCGCGATTCGCCATCCGCGAGGTCGCCGACGAGGCGGCGCTCGCCTCCCAGGTGGAGCGCGGCCAGCTGGAAGCGGGCCTCATCATCCCGGCCGGGTTCGAGGCGGCACTCGCGGGTGAGGCGCCCGTGGAGATCCGCTACGTCGGCACCAGCGGCGGTCTCACACAGGGGTTGCGGGCACCGGTCGAGGCAGCGGTCGCCCGGCTCGCGGCGGCCACGACGGCCGCGCGGGTGGCGGTGAGCCTCGACGCTGGGACCTGGGACGAGGCGCAGGCCGCGGCCGCGGCCAACCTTGGCTCCGTGCCGGGCGTGGAGGTCAAGGTCGCCCAGGTGGGCGAGGAGGGCATGTTCGCGGGCTTCAGCCAGTTCACGTTCGGTGCCTCCACGCAGCTGGTCCTGTTCATGTTCCTGACCTCGATGACCGCGGCCGGCCGACTGGTGCATACCCGCCAGATCGGCGTGTCACGGCGGATGCTGTCCACGCCCACCAGCGCCTGGACGATCGTCACCGGGGAAGCGCTCGGGCGGTTCGGCGTGGCCATGCTCCAGGCCGGCTACATCGTGGCCGTCACAGCGATCGTGTTCGGCGTGTCCTGGGGCAACCCGGTGACCGCCGGCGTGCTGATCGTGCTGTTCGGGGTCGTGGCGGCGGGCGTCGCGATGCTCGTGGGGGCCATGTCGAGGAACCCGGACCAGGCGTCGTCGGTGGGCGTGTTCATCGGTCTCGCCCTGGGCGCGCTGGGCGGCTGCATGATCCCGATCCAGATCATGCCGGACGTGATGCAGTCGATCGCGAAGGTGATCCCCCACTCCTGGGCGCTGCTGGGCCTGCAGGAGACGATCAAGACCGGTGGCGGGCTCGACACCGTGCTCCTGAACGTCGCGGTGCTCGCGGTCTACGGCGCGGTCCTGATGGGCCTCGCCGCATGGCGGTTCCGCAAGGCGATCGCCGGCTGAGGTCGGCTCCTCGGCTGAGGTCGGCTCCTCGGCTGAGGTCGGCTCCCGGCCTTGACTGACGCCGTCGCCCCACGTGGGGGCCAGAATCAGCAGTCGCGAGCGTGGTCTGCGCGCCAAACCTCGACATTCGCCCGCGGCGCACGCTCAGCAGGGCCTGAAACGCCCCACAGGTGGGCCGGACCGCACGGTGGACCGAGGCCGCACGGCTGGACCGAGGGCCACACGGCGGAAGACCGCGGCCGCACGGATGGACCGAGGGCCGCACGGCTGGACCGCGGCCGCCCCCTACGGGCCGGACCGCACGGTGGGGCCGGACTCGGCCGCCCCCTGTGGGCCGGACTCGGCCGCACGGCTGGGCCGGACTGCACGGTGGGGCCGCGGCCTGCGCGGACGACCGCGGCTGGACGGCACCCGGAACGTCGGACCGCCGCTTGCACATCCTTCACGCCGCCTATATTCTTCACGCTGCATTGACCTTCTATCTGCCACGAAGTGAAGAGGATCCAGCCACGGATCGCGCGACCCTCCTGGACGAGCTCATGGCCGAGCTCCCCTCCCCCAGCCCCGCCCAGGCCATGCGCTACTTGCGCCACTGGCCCGGCGGGCGCATCTCCCTCATCCACATCAACGTGATCAGCGTGCTCGAGGCGGACGGCCCGCAGCCGATGCGCGCCCTGGCCGAAGCGCTCGACGTGAGCCAGGCGAGCGCCACCGGGATCGTGGACCGCATGGAGCAGCGCGGCCTCGTGGAGCGGCAGCGCGACGAGGAGGACCGCCGGATCGTCCGGGTCGTCCTCACCGACGAGGGCCGCAAGCTGGTCGAGGGCGTGGCCCGGGAGCGCCAGGACCACATGCGCATCCTGCTCGACGACCTCACCGATGCCGAGTTGCAGGCCTTCCTGGTCGGCTCGCGCGCGATGCGCCGTGCCCGGGAACGCATGCACGAACGCCTCCACGAACGGCTCCCGGAACGCCTCGCCACCTGCGCCCCCAGAGACCCCGACACCCAGGAGACCCCGCGATGATCCCCATCCTGCGGCAGTACCTGCGGCCGTACAGCGCCCCCATCGCCCTCGTGCTGGTGCTGCTCCTGGTCCAGGCCATCGCCAACCTGTACCTGCCCGAGCTCAACGCCGAGATCATCAACAACGGTGTGGTGCCCGGCGACATCGACTTCATCATCAGCACCGGCGCCCTCATGCTGGGCGTGACCTTCCTGCTGATGCTGGCCGCGTTCGTGGCCGTGTTCTTCTCGGCCAAGATCGCGATGGGCTTCGGGCGCGACGTGCGCTCGGCCATCTTCCGCAAGGTGGAGACGTTCAGCCAGGTGGAGCTCAACCACTTCGGCGCGGCCAGCCTGATCACCCGCAACACCAACGACGTCCAGCAGGTGCAGCAGGTGGTGCTGCTCGCGCTCACGATGATGATCAGCGCCCCGATCCTCGCCATCGGCGGCGTGATCATGGCCTACCGCCAGGACGGCCCGCTGACCGCGATCCTCCTCGTGATCCTGCCGATCATGGCCCTGCTCATCGGCGTCGTCATGAAGCGCGCGATCCCGCTGTTCCAGGCGATGCAGGTCAAGATCGACCGCATCAACCTGGTGATGCGCGAGACGCTCACGGGCGTGCGCGTGATCCGCGCCTTCGTGCGCACCGAGCACGAGGAGGCCCGGTTCGACGAGGCCAGCCGCGACCTGATGGACGTGGGCCTGCGTGTCAACCGCCTGTTCGCGATCACGATGCCCGCGCTCATGCTGATCATGAACCTGTCCACCGTGGCCGTCCTCTGGCTCGGCGCCTACCGCGTGGACAGCGGCGCCATGCCCATCGGCAACCTGACCGCCTTCATCCAGTACATCACCCAGATCCTGTTCGCGATCATGATGGCGGTGGTCATGTTCGTCATGGTCCCGCGGGCGGCGGTGTCGGGGAACCGGATCGCCGAGGTGCTCGACACGGAACCCTCCATCTGGGACCCGCCCACGCCCATCTCGCCGGCCCGCACCGGCCAGGTCGAGTTCCGTGACGTCGAGTTCCGCTATCCGGGCGCAGAGGAGGCGGTCCTGCGGGGCATCAGCTTCCGGGCCAACCCGGGCGAGGTCACCGCGATCGTCGGCTCCACGGGCTCCGGCAAGAGCACGCTCATCAACCTGCTGCCGCGCTTCTACGACGCGACCTCGGGCGACGTGCTCATCGACGGCGTGGACGTGCGCACGCTCGACCGCCAGGACCTCTGGAAGCGGATCGGCATGATCCCCCAGAAGGCCTACCTGTTCGGCGGCACGGTGGCCAGCAACCTGCGCTACGGCGACCAGGACGCGACCGACGCCGACCTGTGGCGCGCGCTGGACATCGCCCAGGGCAAGGAGTTCGTGACCGAGCTCGCCGAACAGCTCGAGGCACCCATCAGCCAGGGCGGCACCAACGTGTCGGGCGGCCAGCGCCAGCGCCTGGCGATTGCGAGGGCCCTCGCGAAGAACCCCGACATCTACGTCTTCGACGACAGCTTCAGTGCGCTCGACTTCCGCACGGACGCCAGGCTGCGCGCGGCCCTGTCGCGGGAGCTCTCCAATGCGACCGTGATCATCGTCGCCCAGCGTGTGGGCACCATCCTCCACGCCGACCGGATCGTGGTGCTCGAGGACGGGGCGATCGCCGGCATCGGCACGCACGAGGAGCTCATGGGAAGTTGCGAGACCTACCGCGAGATCGTGCTGTCCCAGGTCACCGAGGAGGAGGTCGCATGAGCGGCTCGAGGCAGCGCCCCGGCGGCCCCGGACGACCTGGTGGTCCGGGCGGCCCCGGCGGGGGTCCGGGCGGCCACATGTCGATGCTCGGCTCCACCGCCAAGGCGGCCAGCTTCGGGCCGTCCTTCCGGCGCCTCATGGGCGAGCTGCGCCCGGAGCGCGCCTGGGTGATCGGCGTCTTCGTGCTCGCGGTCGTGAGCGTCGTGCTCGCGATCCTGGGCCCCAAGATCCTGGCCAGCGCCACCAACGTCATCTTCGCGGGTGCCGTCGGCTCCCAGCTCCCGGCCGGGGTGTCCGTCGACCAGGTGGTCGCCGGCATGGAGGCCACGGGCCAGGGCGACCAGGCCGCGATGATCGCCAACATGCCCTACCTCGTCCCGGGCCAGGGCATCGACTTCACGCTGCTCGCCCAGTTCCTCGTGGCGGCGTCGCTCGTGTACATCGCGAGCTCGCTGTTCAGCTGGGCGCAGAGCTACATCATGGCCGGCGTCACCCAGCGGACCGTCTACCGCCTGCGCGAGCGGGTCGACCAGAAGCTGGGCCGGCTGCCGCTGGCCTACTACGACCGGGAGTCCCGCGGTGACATCCTGTCGCGCGTCACCAATGACATCGACAACATCAGCCAGACGCTCCAGCAGAGCCTCACCCAGCTGATCACGTCGCTGCTCACGGTGGTCGGCGTGCTGATCATGATGGTCACCATCAGCCCGCTGCTCGCCTTCTTCTCGGTGCTGGTCGTGCCCGCGTCGATGGTGGTCGCCATCGTGATCGCGAAGCGCAGCCAGGTGCAGTTCGCTGCCCAGTGGGAGCGGACCGGGTCGCTCAACGGCCACATCGAGGAGATGCACACCGGGCACTCGATCGTGAAGCTGTTCGGGCGCCAGGACGAGGCGATCGCCGAGTTCGACCGGCGCAACGAGGAGCTCTACCAGGCGAGCTACAAGGCGCAATTCCTGTCGGGCCTCATCCAGCCCGCGATGACGTTCATCTCCAACCTCAACTACGTCGCGATCGCGGTGATCGGCGGCATCCAGGTGGCGAACGGCCAGATGAGCCTCGGCGACGTCCAGGCGTTCATCCAGTACAGCCGCCAGTTCACGTTCCCCATCATCCAGGTGGCCTCGATCGCCAACGTGCTGCAGTCCGCGGTGGCGTCGGCCGAGCGGGTGTTCGAGCTGCTCGACGAGGCCGAGGAGATCCCGGACCCGGTGTCCCCGGCCGTGCTGGTGGAGCCGGTCGTGGGCCGCGTCACCTTCGAGGACATCTCGTTCCGCTACCTGCCGGACAAGCCGCTCATCGACAACGTGTCGCTGGCGGTCGAGCCGGGGCAGACCGTGGCGATCGTCGGCCCGACGGGCGCCGGCAAGACCACGCTCGTGAACCTGCTGATGCGCTTCTACGATGTCCAGGGCGGCCGGATCACGGTCGACGGGATCGAGACGCGCGAGCTGACGCGGGACAACCTGCGCACGACCTTCGGGATGGTCCTCCAGGACGCGTGGCTGTTCAAGGGCACCATCCGCGAGAACATCCTCTACGGCGCCGACGCCGGGTCCGTCTCCGAGGAGGCGTTCCAGGCGGCAGCCGAGGCGGCCCACGTGAACCACTTCGTGCGCACGCTCGAGCACGGGTACGACACGGTCCTCGACGACGACGCGACCAACGTGTCGGCCGGCGAGAAGCAGCTGCTCACGATCGCCCGGGCGTTCCTCGCCGACCCGCCGATCCTCATCCTCGATGAGGCGACCTCGTCGGTGGACACCCGGACCGAGGTGCTGATCCAGCGCGCCATGGCGAAGCTCATGGTGGGACGGACGTCGTTCGTGATCGCCCACCGGCTGTCCACGATCCGTGACGCGGACATCATCCTGGTGATGAACGAGGGCCGGATCGTGGAGCAGGGCACGCATGCGGAGCTGCTGGCGCAGCGCGGGTTCTACCACGAGCTGTACGCGAGCCAGTTCGAGGAGGCGCTGGACGAGGTCGCCTAGTCCGGGTCGGCTGGCGCCGGCGGCCATGCCCGGATCGGCCGGTGCCGTGCGGCCGGTGCCGTGCGGCCGGTGCCGTGCGGCCGGTGCCGTGCGGCCGGTGCCGTGCACGCGAGGCAATAGATCGGACTCCGCCTGCGCTCGCCTTTCGCGGTGGGCAACAGCACAGCGTCCATTGGTTCCTGGCGGGCCCGATCGCGCCGTCGGTGTTTCTTGCGGGCAACGGCAGGACACCACGTCCCCAAGGTATTGCTTCGGGTGCACGCCGCGCTGACGCACGGAGCGGCACCGTCGAAACGGGCGCTGCGGCTCTCGCCACCTGGCACGGGGAACGACCACGATCGCGTCCATGGCACACGCAGCCATCGCGGCCACGCACCTCTCGAAGTCGTACGGCCGTCGCCTCGGCATCGAGGATGTCTCCTTCGAGGTCACCGAGGGTGAGGCGTTCGGCTTCCTGGGCCCCAACGGCGCCGGCAAGACGACCACGATCCGGCTCCTCATGGGCCTGTTGCGGCCGACCTCCGGCAGGCGGCACATCCGCGGCCGAGACACCTTCAGAAAGCGGCCGCCATCCACCACGACGTCGCCTATCTCGGCTCCGACCCGGGCTTCCTCGGCGAGTTGACCGGTGCGCAGCAGCTCACCTATCTCGCGGACCTGCGCGGCCTGCCGAAGCGCGCCTGGCAGCCGATGGCCGAGCGTCTTGAGCTCGACCCCGCCGTCCGGATCCACCGCCTGTCCCGCGGCAACCGCCAGAAGATTGGCGTCGTGGCGGCCTTCATGGGCCACGAGCCGATCATCGTCCTCGACGAGCCGACCTCCGGCCTCGATCCCCTCCTCCAGCGCGTGTTCCTCGCCCTCCTCGCGGAGGTCCGGGCGGAGGGCCGCACCGTCTTCCTCTCATCGCACAACCTCGTCGAGGTCGAGCGGTCCTGCGATCGGGTCGCCATGATCCGCGAGGGGCGCCTGGCCGAGGTCCGCAGCGTCGGCCAGCTCCTGGGTGCCCACTGGCGCTCGATCAACCTCGTGCTCGAGGAGCCGGCGGCACCGGACGCGTTCGACCTGCCCGATGTCGAGGTGGCTGCGATGACCGGTCGCGAGGTCCACCTCATGGTCCGCGGCGACATCAACCCGCTCCTCGCCAGGATCAGCGCCCACCGCGTCCTGGACATCGCGATCACGACTCCCGACGTCGAGGACATCTTCCTGCGCCACTACCGCGACGACGCAGGTGGGCCGGCCGACGATGCGGCCGACCACCCGGCAAACCCCGAGGACGAGGAGGTGCCGGCATGACCGCGGCCGACTTCCGCATGGAGCTGCGCCGCAGCCGCAGCCTGACCGCATGGCTCGCGATCCTGCTCGCGGCGTACGGCGGGATCCTGACCCTGATGTACCCGATCATGGTCGAGAACGACGCCCTGTTCCGGCAGTACATGGAGACCTTCCCGAAGGAGTTCCTGCTCGCCTTCGGCATGACCGGGAGCCTGAGCGATCCAGGCGTCTTCTTCACCACCTACGTGTCGTCGTGGCTGTGGCCGATCATGGCCGCGATCGCCGCCATCCTCGGGGGCACGCGGGTCGCGGCCGACCTCGACCGGGGCTTCCTCGACCTCCCTCTTGCAACGCCCCTCTCGCGCACGCGCCACCTCGGCATGTCCATCGCCGGCCAGGCCCTCGTGATGGCGATCCTCGCGGCGGCCACCGTCGGCTCGATCTGGGCTGGCGGCCTCCTCGTGGACGTCCGCTTCGACGCGGCACGCTTCGCCGCCGCGGGCGTCCTCGCGTGGCTGTTCGGGTGTGCGCTGGCTGGGGTGGCGACGCTGCTCGCCGTGCTCACCCTGAGTCGCGGCCGGACCGCGGGGATCGTGAGCGGCGTGCTCGTCGCGATGTACCTCGCCTGGGTCGTTGCACAGATCTCCACGGATTGGGAGTGGCTGCTCGGCTGGTCCGCCTGGGGCCACTTCGACACCACCACGCTGATCGACAAGGGCACGCTGCCGGCCGGCGACCTGGCGTTGTTCGCCGTCGTCGCACTCCTGGGTTGGGGCGCCGGCGTCGTCGCCTTCCGGCGCCGGGACCTCGCGGCATAGCCGAGGCGCCGGGCTCTCCGTCGACGCTGCTCCAGCTAGGCCGGGGAGGAGCGGTCCAGGGCCGCGGCGACGACGGCGAGGATCGCGTCCCCGTACTTGTCGATCCGGGCCCCACCCATGCCCTTGACACGCCGCAGCGCAGCCAGGGATCGCGGGCGCTCCTCGGCGATGGCCTGCAGCGTCGCGTCGTGGGCGACCACGTACGGCGGCATGGCGGCCTCGCGGGCCACCTCGGTCCGCCAGGCACGGAGGGCGTCGAACACCGGGTCCCCGGTCGTGCCGCCCTTGGGCGGAAGGACCTGCTTGGGCGGGCCGGGCAGCTGCGTGATCGTCGTGCCCGGGCGAGGGCGGAGATCCAGCAGGAACCGGCTTGCCTGGCGCCTCATCGCCTTGCCGCGGGTCTCGCGGCGCTCGGCCCAAGAGAGCGCGAGATGGACCCGGGCCCGCGTGATCCCGACGTACAGCAGGCGGCGCTCCTCCGCGATGGCCTCGGCGTCGTCGGTCGCCTGGCGGACCGGCAGGAGGCCCTCCTCCAGGCTGGGCAGGAACACGGCATCCCACTCGAGGCCCTTCGCCCGGTGGTAGGTGAGGAGGTTGACACCGTCGCCGGCGTTCGCCCGCTCGTGGGCCGTACGAGCCTCCAGTTCCGCGATGACACTCCGGGCATCAGGGGCACCGGAGGCGGAGGGCGGGCGGGCGGAGGCGCCAAGGACGGCATCGATGATGCCGAGCAGGGTGTCGAGCGCGGCCTGGCGCTCCCTGGCCTCGGGTCCGCGATCGCCCTCAGGATCCTCCTCCCAGCCGACCTCCTCGGCGAGCCCGCGACGGATGGCGACGGCGAGCTTGAGACCGCTCTCCGTGAGATCCGCGCGACGCAGCCAGGCGATCGCAGCCTTGATCTCCGGGCGGTCGTAGAACCGTACCCCGCGCACCTGGTACGCGATGCCGGCGCGCGTGAATGCCTCCTCGACCGGCTCGGCCTGGGCGTTCATGCGGACGAGCACCGCGATCTCCGCCGGGGCGATCCCCTCCTCGATCCGCGCCCGCACCCAGGCCACGAGCGAATCGAGCTCCTGCTCGGCCGAGGCCAGCTTGGCGATCGTGGGGGCAGGACCGTCACCCCGGGTGGCGACAAGCCGCTTCGACCGGCCGTCAGCCGCGATCAGGCGGTTGGCGAGATCGAGCACCTGCGGCGTCGAGCGGTAGTTGCGAACCAGGGCAAGCTCGCGTGCGCCCGGCCACCGCTGCGTGAATTCCGCCAGGTAGCGCGACGTGGCACCCGTGAAGGTGTAGATGGTCTGGTCCTCGTCGCCCACCACGCACAGGTCGCGAGAGTCACCCACCCACAGCTCGAGGAGGCGCTGCTGGAGGGGGCTCGTGTCCTGGTACTCGTCAACGCTGAACCAGTGCTTGCGCGTACGGACGGTGGCCGCGGCGTCGGCGTCCTGCTCGAGCAGGTCGATCGTGCCGGTGAGGAGGTCGTCGAAGTCGATCCGGTTCGCGCGGACCTTCGCCCGCTCGTAGCCGGCGAACACACGGACGAAGAGGTCCATCGGGATCGGCGGCTCGCGATCGCCGCTCTCGGCCACGCGGCGCTCGTAGTCCTGCGGCGTGATCCTGCGTGACTTCGCCCACTCGATCTCGTCGGCAAGGTCCTTCGACGGCGTGAACCGGTAGTGGCCCGGGAGCTGGCGGACGAGCCTGGAAATCATGAGCGCCTTCGAATCCAGCAGGCCGGGCATGGGGGCGCCGTCATGGCGGCTGGGCCAGAAGTGCCGCAGCTGGCTCAACGCGTGGGCGTGGAACGTGCGCGCCGTGACGCCGGACAGGCCCAGCAGGCGGAGACGCTCCACCATCTCGCCCGCGGCCTTGTCGGTGAAGGTCACCACCAGGACCTGGTCTGCCGGGACGAAACCGGTCGCGACCGCATACGCCGCCCGACGGCTGATCACGCGGGTCTTGCCGCTGCCGGCGCCGGCGAGGATGGCGAGGGGGCCCTCCGTGGCGAGCACCGCCTCACGCTGCTCGGGGTCCAGGTCGTGGAGGAGGGTCTCGGGGTCGAAGGTGGGCACGAACCGAGGCTAGCAGGGTGGATGTATGCGCGACTCATCCACTCGTCGACATCCGCCGGGACATAAGCACGACTGCGACGCGGATTCAGCGACCGAGGTTCGCCCAGTAGCTCCGGAAGCGCAGGTCGGACTCGTGCTCGGCGCGGGCGAGGTCGTCGCGCGCGGAATCGAGCCAGGTGGCCACCATCAGCGTCCACGCCACCACCGCCGGCGGCACCCCGAACACCGCCCAGGCCGACGCGATCTGCGGGTTGGCATCGCTCAGGTGCGGCCAGAGGAGGATCGTCAGTGCGAGACAGACGGCCGCGGGAACCCAGGCCACCACGATCATGCCCAGCGATGTCTCGTCGCGGTCAAGCTCCTGTGCCCGCTCCCAGGCCACGTCCCGCTCCTCGAGCGTCGGCCGGCCGCGGATGGCCCGCATCCCGCGCACCGCGATCGAGTACGCAGCGAGCAGCGTCAGGGCGAGGAACGTTGCCCCGTCGCGTCCGGCGGCATCAGGCTTGGCCGCCACGATCCACACCGCGAGCGCACCCGTGGCGCCCACGAGCGCCAGGCCGCGGACCACCAGCCTCGTGAGGGCGTGGCGCACCGGGGCGGCGAGCAGCGAGTGGGGATCAGGGTCCATGCCTGGGCTTCGGCTCATCGGGTGGCGCCCGCCATCGGTCGGAGGTGGCGCCCGCCATCGGCTGGAGGTGGCGCCGTTCTTCGAGGACGACTACAGCATGGTGATCCCACGTGCCGATAGTGCTGTTCTGCCCGGATCGCCGGTGATCACCGCGCCGCGCCGTAGGCGCCCCGGTCCGGGACCACCCCCCTTGCGTCAAGATCAACGAAACCCCGCAACGGACCCCAGGGGCGGTCGCGTTGCGGGGGTTTGCAGTCTGTGAGGCAGCGCTGACCCGCAAACCGGCCGATTCCGGCCTCGTGGACACCCGGTATGCGGGTTTGCGTTGACTACCACGCAGCACGTCGGGCGCCGGCCGCAGCACGCAGCACGCGGCATCGTCCACGCCAGCCGGTCAGTCCGTCGGGTCCACCACGTACAAACGGCGCAGCGGCGACCGGACCCGTCGGGCACGCATCCCGCGCCCCAGCCCCAGCAGCGCCGCGACCAGCAACAGCGGCCACGCCACGTACCCCAACAGCTGGATCGCGACGGAGATCTGCTCCACCAGGGCCGCCTGGTCCGGCAGCGAGCGAAGCCAGACACCGATCGGGCTCAGGACACGCTGTGCCAGCAGGGCCACGCCACCCAGCGCCCCCAGCACCCACGCGGAAACGGGCACGAGGCGGGCGAATGGACCAGCGATCAGGCGCAGCGCCACCACGACGTACAGCGCGATCAGCGCCAGGGACATCGTGAAGCCCGTCAGGTTCAGCCAGCCCACGACCTGTGTCAGGTCGAGGCCGGACACGAGATACGGCCAGTAGACGGCGAGCATCCCCCCGACCACGCCCAGCGCGACAACCCCGAGCAGCACCCGTGGTGGGCGCGCGCCCGCGTCGGCAAGCCCGTCGGCGAAGGCCCATGCGCCCGCAACCGATGCCAGCCCGATACCCAGCGACATGACCGCGAACGCCAGCCCCTCGAGGGTCGAGGGATCGAGCACACCACCGGACCCGGGCGCGAGCGCCTCGAGCACCCAGGTCTGGACCACGTCGAGCACGACCCGCGCGAAGCTGGCACCGGCAAGCAGCACGGCGCCGCGCAGGAGCCATGGGTTGCGGCGCGCGATTCCCGGGAAGCCGATCAGCAACGCCGCCGGCATCAGCATCAGCGCGGCATCGGCGAGTGCCCGCGCCAGCTGGCCGGCGATGGCCGTCCACGGCGCCACCCCGAGCACGCCGCTGTCGAGGAGGGGGCGCAGGTCGACCCACACGATCGCCGCCGCGGCCATGACCGCGAGCCAGCCAACCGGCGTCATGCAGGCCAGGATCGATGCCAGGCCGCGTGGCTCGGGCCGCTGCCGGCGGACCGCGGTGCCACGGTGGACCAGGCGGGCCATCAGCCGCCCTCGGCAGGCGACGTCGGGATCGAGGAGCCGGACGCAGCGGTTGCGCGGGCCAGCGCCGACAGCCGGGTCATCTCGTCGGCGTCGAGCTCCAGGTCCGCGGCGGCCGCGTTCTCCTCCAACTGCTCGAGCGTGCGCGCGCCCGGGATTGCGATCGTGTTCGGATGCCCGATGACCCAGGCCAGCGACACCTGCGCGGGTGTCGCCCCGTGGTGCAGGGCGATCTCGGTGAGCGCCAGCCGCAACTCCGGCGCGACCCCCCGTGAGGCACCCGGGGCGAGCGAGCCGAAGCGCCGCAACCCGGGCTTCGCCATCCCCTCCGAGGCGGTCAGGAGCCCCTGCGCGAGCGGCGAGTAGGCCACGACCACGCGCCCCATCGCCGCTGCGTGCGGGACCAGGTCGTCGGCGGGACCGGGCGTGAGCAGGTTGAACCGCACCTGGTTGGCGGTCGCGGGCACGCGGAGCACGGTCTCAGCGTCACGCCACTGCTCCAGCGTGAAGTTGGACACGCCAACGCGCCTGACCAGCCCCTCGTCAACCAGCGGTCGGACGGCCTGGGCGACACGGCGCGCCGACACGAACGGGTTCTTCCAGTGCACGTAGAGCAGGTCGAGCGACGTGGCACGCAGGCGTGCGAGCGAGCCACGGACCTGGCGCGCGACGATGGGCTCGGCGGGGGCGATGGGCGTGAACTTCGTGGCCACCGTCAGGTCGTGGCGCACGTCGGGTGGGACATCGGCGAGGAACCGCCCGATGATCCGCTCGCTGGTGCCGGGGCCGTACGCCTCGGCCGTGTCGATCATCGTGATGCCCAGCTCCAGCGCCCGGGCCAGCAATGCGGGCGCGGTACCGGACGCATAGTCGGCGCCATACCCCCACTCGCGCGTGCCGAACTGCCAGGTACCGAGACCAACCTTGGACAGGCGGAGCCCGTCAACCTCGATGTAGCGCATGGTCGGAGTCTACCGACCGCGCCTGTGACAGGCTGTTGACACAGGGCCACGCCAGACTGCCGGCATGCGATGGCCCTTCCGACGCCCCCAGGAACCCGACGCCCGCCTCCCCCACGCCTGGCCCATGGCGCTGTGGGGCGACCTGGCGTGACGCGCCCTCCGATGATGATGTCGCCGCCTGCTCACGCTCGCCTTCGTCTGCAACCAGTGCGGACGGGATGACCTGCCACCGGCGGGCCAGTGGGATCCGCCAATCTGTCTCGAGTGTGACGCCGCCATCAACTTCGATGCGGAGATCGAGTCCGGGTACTTCGACGAGGAACTGGGCGGGTAGCGCCGGGCGTACTACACGGCCGCGTGCTCGGTGATGCTCGCCACCTCGACGTTGCGACCCAGGAGGACGTCCGCGTTGGCCGGAGCGCGACCTCCGCGTGGCACGTGAGGTAGATCACCTGGCGTTCGGTCGCGACCTGCTCGATCGTCCGGGCCACGCGCTCGGCGCGCTCCGGGTCGAAGTTCACGAGCACGTCGTCCATGACCAGTGGCAGCGGCTCCTGCTGCGTGGCGAGGTGCTCGACGAGGGCGAACCGCATCGCGAGGTAGAGCTGCTCGGCCGTGCCGCGCGAGAGGCCCACGAGCGGGACGCTCTTGCCGTCGGAGGCCGACACGACGCCCACGAGGCCGCTCTCGGCGAGGCGGTCGAAGCCGCTGTACTCCTCGCCGGTCCATTCGACGAACAGCGTCTCGGCGCGGGACAGGACCGCCGGCCGATGCTTGGCCTCATAGGCGGCACGGGTCTGCACCAGCAGCTCGGCCGCCGTCCGGAGCACGAGCCAGCGGCGCGCGTCGGCGCCGAGCGCTCCCTCCGCGTCGGCCAGTCGCTGGCGGAGGCGCGACGTGTCCGCCTCGCCGATCAGCGCTTCGGCCTGCGTATCAAGGCTGCTCTCCTGGCGGACCAGATCGTCACGCTCAGCCGTGATCCGCTCGATCTCACGATCGATCTCGAGCCCGGCGGCCGTGAGTGCGTCGGGATCCATGCCGCGCAGCGCCGCCTCGGTCTCAATCCGACGATCGGGCGGCACGATTCCCTCGAACGTCTGCTCGGCCTGGGCGAGGGCTGCCTGCGCCGCCACCCGCTTGGTCGTACGCTCGTACCGCGCCGCCAGCGCGATCGCATCGGCAACACCCGCGTCGGCAAGGAAAGCAGCGTGCACGGCTCGTGCCGTCTCGAGCCGCTCGATGGCCGCGCGCTCCGCGGACAGCGCACCGTCGCGCTGGCGGACCAGGTCATTCTGGGTCCGCATGCCGGATCGTGCGACCGCAAGGGCCTGGCGCAGCCGCTCGACGATCGTGCCCTGGTCGTCGTCGGGTTGCACCGTGACGCCAACGCCTCCAGCGAGCGACCGCAGGCGGGCCTCCCACGCCCGCCGCTCGCGCTCCGTCGACGTCACGCCCGTCCGAAGGCGGGACTGGTCCACCTGGCCTGACTTGACCGCATCGAGCCGGTTCACGAGGTCGACGGCCCCGTCCCGATCCAGCCCGACCGGGAGGCCGCACGCCGCGAGGAACGCCTTCCAGCGCTGCAGCCCGGCGGCGACCTCCGTGGCCGCCATCTTCTCCCGCGCCAGCGCATCGCTGAGGGCCGCCTCGGCTGCGGACCGGTCGGACGCGGCCCGCTCGGCGTCGCGCATGGCAGCGCGCCGCGCTTCTCCCGTCGCACGGCCGGCAGCCGCGCGCGCGTGGAGCACCTCGAGTCCCGCCTCCGAGGGGGCGCCGGCCAGGCCGACCTCCGACCAGCGCGCATCGATGGACACCTGGAGGGCGCGCAGCTCCTCCGCCTGGGGATGCCCGCCCGCACGGGCCGCCGCCGGCGCACCGCGGTCGCGGGACGAACGTCGACCCACGACCGCCATGCCCACGCCGAGCGCAAGGCCCGCGCCGAGAACCACAAGGCCCACCAGGGTGAAGCCGAGCACGACGAGCACCCCGCCGATGCCCAGGCCGGCAACACCCGCAGCGATCGCCGGGACGAGCCCGCGGCCCGCCGTCGGCGCGACAGCATCCGGGACACCGGATGGCTCGCGCACCGGCGTGCCACGTTCCTCCATGGGCGACAGGGGTGTCGCGGCGATGGCGTCCGCCAGGGTCGCCGCCCGAGCGATGTCGACCGACAGCGCCCTCGCGCACCGCTCCAGCTCGTCGGGATCAACAACATCGACCGCCGCACGACCTGCTCCATCCGCGTCCTGGCCGGCGACGCCCGCCACTCGTACTGCCGCCTCGCCCGCGTCCGCCGCGGCTTGTCGTGTCCGCACCTCGGCCTCGGCGCGCGTCCTGGTCGACGTCGCGAGCGCGAGCACCCGCTCCGGCTCCACGAGGTCGTCGCGGGCATGGGTCGCGATCTCCGTCCGCAGCGCCGTCGCGTCCATCCCCGCGAGCTCAGCCTCGTCCCAGCCCGCCTCGTCAAGCACCGCCTGCACCAGGGCCTTCGTGCTCGTCATCCGAGTGCGGTCATTGAGGAGCGCCCTGTCGCGCTCCTGCCAGCGCTGCCACTGCGCGTACGCCTCGTCAACCTCGGAGGCACGCTCGATCAGCTCGCCCTCGTAGCGAGCCGCCCCGAGCTCGTCGTCGAGCGCCGTCCGCCGGAGGCGCTCAGCCTGCTCCGAGGCGATCTCCATCGCAACGACCTGGGCCAGGGCAGCCTCCCGGGCGAGGTCGTCGGCCGATACCGGAGGCTCCTCCGGCAGCCCGGCGAGCCGTGCCCGCGACTCGGCGACGGCGAGCCACGCTGCTCGCGACCTGGCCTGCAGGTTCACGTCACCCCTGCGGTGGACGAGCGTTGCGAGGTCCGCGTCAAGACGAGCACGCGCTGCCGCCACCGATGCCGCCCTAGCCGCAATTCCCGCGTACTCGGCCGGGAGATTGCGCGTGGCCAGTTGCGCCCGCAGGCCGTTGATCTCCGCAAGCCGGACATTCACAGCCGGGTTCGTCCCGCGCACCTTCCAGAGGCGGTCCAGGTCCGCAGCGATCCCCTGCTCGACCTTGAGGATGTCGCCGATCACGCCGATCGAGGCGCCGTAGATGCGGTTGGCGACCCCTTCGTCCGTGAGGCGCCGCAAGTCGTGGAGCTCATCCTGCCCGAACGCGAAGAGGCTGGCGAACACGCCTGGCGTCACGCCACCCGTGATCGTGATCCGCTTCTGCTCGTCGGTGCCATCCGCGCCCGAGAGCACCACCTCGAGACGCTGCTCGCCGCTCGTGGACTCATGGCCGTGGCGGCGGATCGTGAACACCCGCCCGTCCTCGAGCCGGCCGTGGAGGTCACCGCCCCGGCTCCCGCCCCGGACGAGCGGGAACACGTCCTTCCGGAATCCGAACAGGATCGCGTGGAGGAACTGGTGCAGCGTCGTCTTGCCCGTGCCATTGCGGCCGCGGACAAGCGTGAGCCCGGGTCCCAGCGGGATATCGCTGTCAACGGCTCGCCCAAAGCCGTCGATGTGGACACGGTCGATGCGCACCTCTCAGGCCCCTCCACCGGTGGACCGGAGGCGGTCGAGCACGAGCGTCCGCGCCTCGTCCAGGATATCGGCCAGGTCCGGCACCACCAGCGCATCCACCCCCACCGCACGGGCCACCTTCGGGTCGCGATACAAGTCCGCAGCGAGCGCGTCGAGATCCAGGGCCTCATGCCCGTCGACCACCTCACCGTGCGTCGTGCGGACCAGCGCGTCCAACTCGGCCACGAAGTCCCGACCCCGGGCATATGCGGCGTCGGCGGCACTCCGGGTCTCGTCGACCACGGACTCGATCCAGGCAAACTCCACCTCAGCAGGCGGGAACGGCTCGCGCACCGCCCGCACGAAGTCGGCGAACACATCGGGCCGGATGAGCTCGTCGTGGAGCGAGGTGAACCCCGTGAGGCGGAGGCGGACGACGATCGAGCGCCCGGCGGTGGTCCGGGCCTCGCGGACCGCAGCGATAGCGGCGTTGCGCAGCGCGAGCATGTCGCCAAGCGGGGCGACCGGGACCTCGAGCAGCACCCACCGGACGGTGTCCGTGTCGATCCACTCCACGGCCGGCGTGCCCGTGGCATCGACCGTCACCAGGGCAACACCCTTCGCGGACGCCTCGCCCGGGTCGCGTCCCTGGGGATTGCCCGGGTACACGATCATCGGCTTGGCGGCTCGCACGATCCGGCGCTGGTGGATGTGACCGAGGGCCCAGTAGTCCATCCCGGAGGCGACGAGCTCCTCCTCGGTCGTGGGCGCGTACCGCTCGTGGCGCTCGGTGAGACCGACGGTGCCGTGAACGAGGCCGACCGCAAACGGTGCGTCGGCATCGCGTCGCATGCCTGCGACGAGATCGCGCGTCTCGACCTTCTGGGCGTAGCTCACGCCGTAGACGCGGGCGATCTCCGTGCCATCCTTGACGATTGAGGCTGGTGCGACGGCCGCGCCGAACCTGTGGGTGGTCGAAGGCCACGGCACCGTCGGCTGCCAGCCGCTCAGCGGGTCATGGTTGCCGTGGACGACCGCGGCGGGGATCCCATTGGCCTCGAGCTTCGCGAGCCCATCGGCAAAGGCGAACTGGCCGCGGAGCGTTCCCGTCTCGGACTCGAAGACGTCACCCGCCACGACGACGAAGTCCACCTTGCGCTCGATGGCAAGGTCCACGATCCGATCCCAGGCCTTGAGCGTCGCCGCACGCAGCCGACCTGACACCGCATCGGGCGCGGCCCCGGTGAGGCCCGTGAAGGGCGTGTCGAGGTGGAGGTCGCCGGTGTGCAGGAAGGAGAAGGGTCGGGCCATCGGGCTCGATGGTGCCCTACCGGACCGGGTGCGTGCAGGGCGGTTCGGCCCGGACGTGGTTCTTCGGCCCGGACGTGGCTCCGCGCAGCGCGGCCCGCGCCTCCGCGCTCACGCCCCTTCCTGCAGCCTGCCCCACGTGGGGGCCGAATCCTGACCTCCCACGCACGAACCGGGGGCACAACCCGGGGTTTCGCGCGCAGCGCACGCTCGACAGGGCTCGAAACGGCCCCGTGGTGGGGCGTTCCGCAGCAGACAGGCCGCGTCGCATCGAACGGGGCACTCCCGGCGGCGGTCGAGGCGCTACGATGCCGCCATGATCGACCTCGTGCTCACGTTCATCGGCACCGACCACCCCGGCATCGTGGACTCCATCTCCGAAGTTGTCGCCGAGCACGGCGGCAACTGGACCGAGAGCCGCATGGCGCACCTCGCCGGCAAGTTCGCCGGCATCCTGTGCGTGGAGGTCGAGGAGGACCAGGCGGAAGCGCTCGAGGCCGCCCTGAGCCGGCTTGATGCGAGCGGCCTGCGGATCGTCGTGGAGCGCAGCGCGCCGCAGGAGCCGGACCGGCATCACGCGATGGAGATCGAGCTGCTCGGCCTCGACCGCCCCGGCCTCGTGCACGAGATCAGCGCGCTTCTCGCGACGCACAGGATCAACGTGGAGGAGCTGGACACTGACCGGCCCCTGGCCGCGCACTCGGGCGACCCCATGTTCCACGCGCACGTGCGAGTGTTCATCCCCGACAACGTGGATGTCACAGCCGTCCGCCACGGCCTCGAGCGCCTCGCCGGCGACCTGATGGTGGAGATCCGCCTGGTGGAGGCCCTGGGCACCGCCCGCTGACGCTCGGCGGCCTGTCCACCCACGTGGTGCCCAGCGCCCCGGACCCCGACTCGGGCGTTCCGTCGGGTAGTGGCGTCACGGTGTCCGCGGCGCCCAAGCCGGCTGCATGACCGGCCCGGCCCACGGAAAGGTCGTGTAGGCAGACGTGTCCGATCGGACCAGACCGACCCAGGCCGCGTCGCCGGCACCGTTGGTGAAGGCCACCCACATGCCGTCGGGTGAGATCGCGAGCGGATCGCTTGCGGTTCCCCCGGGGATCTCGAGGCCGTCGGTCACCTGGGACGCGCGGCCCACCCGTTGGCCGAACACCCAGAGGTCGCCATCGCGCACGAACATCCTGTTCTCGTTGGCAGCCCAGGCCGGTGCGGCCAGGTTTGCGTCGGCTGGCGCCTCGACCAGCGTGTCGATGTCGCCATTGTGCGGGTAGATCTCGCGGATGTAGGCACCCGCCTCGTCGACGGCCACGTAGGTGATGCGGTCGCCAACCGAGGACCAGACGGGGTCGTAGCCGGGCGCCAGTACCTGGAACCCCTGGCCGTCCACCCCGACGATCGCGATCTCGACCGTGGCCGATTCCGGCTGGCCGGCCAGCCAGGCCCCGTCGGGCGACCAGCTCTCGAACGCACCAGCGTGCAGCAGGCGCGCGTTGGAGCCGTCCGCCTCCATGACCCACGTCTCCCCGACGTCGATCATCCCGCGGTGGAACACGACCAGTCGCCCATCGGGGGCTGGAACGGGATGGTCCGCGTCGGCAACGAGGAGCTCGGGCTCGGCGGCCGGCCGCGCGTCGATCGCGCAGACGCCGGTCGGCATCTGACCCTCCACTTCGGCCACCGGGCACGTGTAGACAAGCCGGTCCGCGGACAACCACGCCGGCGCCCAGCCCTCGGCCAGGCGCGTGGTGGCCCCGTCCATCGACCCGACCTCGATCCACCGCTTGCCGTTCTCGATGCGGGTGACCGCCAGTGTTCCAGTCGGTGCACCGGGCAGCGGGCTGGCCGCCGGCGGCGACGGCGCAACGCTCGGGACCGGCGGCAGCACCGAGAGGTCGTCATCGTCGGCGAGGAGCCGGAGCAGCCCCGCACCCACGGCGAAGGAGCCCAGGAGCAGGAGTGCCAGCAGCGCCGCCACGAAGAGGAGCCGGCCGGTGACGCGCACCATCGCCGGATGCAGCGCCCCGGCCATGATCTCCGCAGCACGACGCTCGGGGAGCAGGATGGGCGGCAGGTTCGTCAGGACCACGGCGTCCTGGCGGAGCATCGACACCGTGCGGGCACAGCTTGCGCAGTCGGCAAGATGCTGGTCGAGCAGGCGACGCTCGGCGGCGGACAGCGGGAAGTCGATGGCGATGGCGGCGAGCTGCAGGAAGGTGTCGTGCGGCTTCATCGGGCGGCCTCCGGGGACTCGAGGCGTCCGCGGACCCGAAGGCGGGTCCGGCAGAGCAGGGTGCGGGTTGCGGCCTGGCTGCGGCCGATCGCTGCCGCGATGTCAGCGCCGCTGAAGCCCTCACTGGCCATCAGCAGCGCGGCCCGGGCGGCGGGGTCGAGGTCCGCCAAGACCCGCATCAGGTCCGCGCGGCCCTCGCGGTGGAGATAGCCCTGCTCGGGCAGGTTCTCAGACGGCAGCAGGCTGGGCGGCCTGCCGAGGCGCGCGATGCCCCGTGCGGCCGCGGTGAGGCGGCGACCCCGGCTGGTCGCGAGGTTGGCGCTCACGCGGTAGAGCCAGGCACGCACGTTGTCCGGCATGCGCTCCGCGCGCGCCTCGCGGGTGAGGCGCAGGAAGGCCTCCTGGAGCAGGTCCTCGGCCACCTCGGGGTCGCGCGTCGTGCGCACGAGGAAGGCGAAGATCTCGCCGTGGTGGTCGGCCCATGCACGCAGGACCAACGCGTCGGCCCGCGCCACCTGGTGCAGGCCGGCGGTCTCGACCGCCTCAACGGGAGACAGGTCTGGTTGCATGCCGATGTGACGCTAAGCGTCCCCCGGTGTTTCGGACAGAGGCGATGGACCCGATCGCGGGTCGTCAAGCGCGGGGCGTGCCGGGGCGACCCCCCCGGGTCCTCCGGCACTGGCGGCGCCCGCTGCCTGCGCCGACCATGCGTCAACCATGTTCGACGCTCACGACCTTCGCGACCGACGCGACGAGCGGATCGCCCTGCTCGCCGAGGCGCTCGCAGACGGCGAGGCCCCCGGGACACCCGTCCGCGTCGAGTTCCAGGGCCTGGATCCCGCGTGCGGCGTGAACCAGGCGGACATCTTCGTGCACGACCTCCCGGCCGGATGCCTGCGTCTGGACGTCGTCGTGATCTCGGGGCCCATCACCAGCGGCTCCCCCGACAGCATCGCCGCCACCGACAAGAGCTGGCCGGTGGCCGCAGGGGAGCAGCGCACGGCGCAGCTCCGCGCCCTGGGCTGGGTCGTGGACCCGACGGCGCTCCGCATGTGGGAAGTGGACCCGGCCGACCCGGAGTCCCTGGGCCAGGTGGTGGACGGCATTACCGAGGTCATCGACACCAGCGCCCGCATCGCCGCCGTGCCGGGTGCCGCGCACACCACGTGGACGTTCCGACGCTCGCCCGCCCAGCCACCCACCGCCGGCACCGTCCCCCGCGACGAGCCCTGGCAGGAGGACGCGTCGGAGCTGGATCTGCGCACCCGGATCATCAGCCTCGCGAGCCTCCGAGGCGGCCGGATCGTTGTTCGCTCGCCACTGATCGCCCTCGCGCAGCTGGAGCTGACGGCCTCGCGGCTCGGCGACCGGATCACCGTCCGCGCCAGCGACGACCTCTCGTCCTGGCGCGGCCGCTGGACCATCGAGGCTGGGGACGCCTACGTGGGCGGCATCCTGGAGGAGCTGCGCGGGGTCCTCGCCAGCCACGAGCCGGGTGCGCCCGGACCAACGCCCCTCAGCTTGCGGATCGAGCGCCACGACGAGGCCGCTAACTGGGACGGAGACTCCGGCTACGTGCTCGGGTTCGGTGTGGTCGCTTCCCTCGTCATTGGGGCGGTCGCCGCTGCCGCCCTGGGACACCCGGCGGTGACCATGTGGCTCGACGAGGCAACGCGGCTCGCGTCAGACCAGGGAGGCGCGATCGTCCTGCTGGCGGCGGTAGGGATGACGACCATGATCCCGGTCATGCTGGGGTGGTCCGTCGCGGAGGCCCTGTGCAGCAGGCTCCGCATCGGCTACGCGATCAGCGCGTGGGTGGACTTCGCGGCGGGGACGGTGACCGGAGTGGCGTACATCGCTCTCCTGGCCACCACGGGCGACCAGACCGCGCTCGTCGTGGCCGTGACGTGGGCCCTGGGCATCGCGGTGATGGCCGGCCCGGGCCTGCTCAGGCGACTCCGCGGCGGGGCGACGGGGCCTCGCTAAGGCCTTGGAGGAGCGCACCGCCCACCGCTGAGGCAGGCGCCTCCAGGGGGCAGCAGCATCCCAGCAACCCAGCATCCTGTACCATCGGCCCCATGAAGGTCACCTTCGACATCGACGCCGACCTGTACCGGTCGCTGAAGGTCGAGGCCGCACGCGCTGATCGAAGCGTCCGAGACGTCGTCGCCGATGCCATCGCCGCATGGCTGGACGGCCAGGAGCAGGCAGAGGACCTCGCGTCGGCCGCGGATGCCCTCGCCGAGTACCAGCGCGATGGCGGCACGTCGGCTTCGGCCTACTTCGAGCACCTCGCGGCGGAGGCGCGCGCGGAGTACGGGTCCGCCGACTGATGCCGGCCGAGCCCTATCGGGTGGACCTGGCGCCGGCGGCGGCCCGACAGCTCCGGCGGCTCCCGCCGGGTGACGCCGCCCGCCTGCGCGGCCCGATCCTTGCCCTCGGCCTGGAGCCGAGACCGCCGGGCTCGACACCGCTCGTCGGCAGTGACTGGTGGCGGCTGCGCATGGGCGACCTGCGCCTGATCTACGCGATCGACGACGCGGCACGGGTGGTGGTCATCCTGCGTGCCGCGCGCCGCAACGAGAGCACCTACCGCTCCCGCTGATCGCTCCGGCGGTCACTCAGGGGATCGCTCCGGTGATCACTCCCCGCGGGCCGTCGCCACCGCGAACGCGAACGGCAGGACCGCGCCCGACCCCGCCTCGCGCAGCATCGAGCCCGCCACCGTGAGCGTCCAGCGCGAGTCCACCAGGTCGTCGACGAGCAGCACCGGGCCGCCGCGCCTGACGCCCTCCTCCACCACCGACAGCTTCGCGCGGGCATTGGCCGCCTGCTGGGCGCTGTTGGCCATCGCCGCCTGGGCCGGGTGACCGCCCGACGCCACCACGCACGGGATCATCGGCAGCCCCAGCACCGAAGCCAGCCGGCGCGCGGCGTCCTCCACCATTCCAGGGCGCGAGACCGACGGCACGCACGTCACCCACTCGGGCGCGGGTTCCGGGCGCCAGCGGCCGTGGATCACCTCGACGGCTGCGCGGATGATGTGATCGGGCAGCGGGTCGCCGGCCTCGAGTGACGACGCCACGTCCCTCCCCCACCCCGGGTCGCCCAGGATGCACAGTGCCCGGCCCTCGGCGGCCGGCTTCGGGATGCGTGCGCCTTCCGGCCACTGCTTGCGCGGCTCGATCGCCCGGACGTCGCGCCGCAGGTACGCGACCGCATCCTGGACGAGTGCCGGCGAGACGGAGCGTGGCCAGCGCACCCCGCCGTCGTTCGCGCAGTGCCCGCAGTCGGCCGCGGTCGGGTCGTTGAGCAGCTCGCCCAGGAACCGCATCCGGCACGTATCGGTCTCCACGTACGCCCGCATCGACGCGAGCTCCCGCCGTCGCGCCTCGATCACGCCCGCCACCCAGGCCTCGTCCTGCTCCCAGGCGATCGGCGTCCGGACATACCGCGACCCCTCGCGCGCCACCGCCCCATCGACCTCGAGCAGCTTGAGCGCCTTCTCGATCTGGCCGTACGGGAGGTTGACCGCCGCCTGGAGCGACTTGATGGTGGACGCCCCCTGGATCTCCAGCGCCGCGAGGATGTCCGCCATCCGCGCCGACGGCGGGAACGCGGTGGCCAGGAAGTACTCCGCGATCGCGTCATCCTCGCGCCCGGACAGCAGGATCCCGAACGCGTTCTCCACCGCGCGTCCCGCCCGGCCCACCTGCTGGTAGTAGGCGATGGGCGAACCCGGCCGCTGGTAGTGGACCACGAAGCCGAGGTCGGGCTTGTCGAACCCCATCCCCAGCGCGACCGTGGCCACCAGCGCCTTGCACCGGTTGGCGAGCAGGTCCTGCTCCAGCGCCTCGCGCTCCTCGGGGGCGATGTCCGCGTTGTACGGCCGCGCGTCGATCCCCTGCCCCACCAGCCAGCCCGACACCCGCTGTGTGTCCGCCACCGTGAGGCAGTAGACGATCCCCGCGCCCGGCATCGTGGGCAGGTGCTCGGCCAGCCAGGCCAGCCGCTCGGCCTGGTCGCGCAGGGGGATCGCATCGAGGTGCAGCGTGTCCCGTGCGAGTGGCCCGCGGATCACCGACACGTGCTCGCCCAGCTGCGCCGCCACGTCCTCGACCACGCGGTCGTTGGCGGTGGCCGTCGTCCCCAGCACCGGCACGGCCGGCCCCAGCGTGGGCAGCAGCCGCCCGATGCGCCGGTAGTCCGGCACGAACTCGTGCCCCCAGTCGCTGATGCAGTGCGCCTCGTCCACCACGAACATGCCGATCGTGCGCTCCAGGCGCGGCAGCAGGCGCGTCGTGAAGTCCTGGTTCGCGAAGCGCTGGGCCGACACGAACAGCACGTCGATCCGGTTCGCGACCAGGTCGTCCTCGATGTCGTCCCAGGCGTCCCGGTTGGCGGAGTTGATCGTCACCGCCCGCAGGCCGAGGCGGTCCGCGGCCTCGATCTGGTTGCGCATCAGGCTGAGCAGCGGACTCACGATCAGCGAGGGCCCGTGGCCCTGGTCCCGGCGCACGCGCGTCGCGATCCAGTAGACGAGGCTCTTGCCCCAACCCGTGCGCTGCACCACGAGCGTGCGCGACCCGTCCTGGACGACCGCCTCGATCGCCTCGCGCTGACCCTCGCGGAAGGCGGCGCCCGGGCCGAACATGGTCTCGAGGTGGGCCTGGAGCGCATCGGGGGCAGTCGTCATGCCGGGGAGTATCGCCCCTGCCGACCCCAGACCCCTGTCGGCCCGACCGGCGCCCCAACATTGGGGCGCTTCGAGGATTCGCACGAGGAGCTGGACCGCCGAAACGACGGTTGGGGCAATGAGCTCTGCATGCTGACCACGGATTCGACCCATGGTTGGGGGCACCCGGTATGAACGCTGCGCTGCGACCCCCCCGTGGCTCCCGGCTCAGATGCCGAGTACGGGCACCGTCCCCGCCGCCCCGGCCGCCACCAGCAGCGCCCGGATGTCCTCGACGTCGCCCGTCAGGAT
This sequence comes from uncultured Chloroflexia bacterium, assembly GCA_963748625.1. Lineage (GTDB taxonomy): Bacteria > Chloroflexota > Limnocylindria > Limnocylindrales > CSP1-4 > CAIXZV01. The sequence goes on from CAVVJT010000010.1 coordinate 370,860, forward strand.
CGCGGAGCCAGGGACCGCAAGCGCTTCGAGCACGACGCATGCATCCGCATCGCTGCCCCGGCCGGCGGCCACGCGGAGCCCGACGGCCGTGTGCCCGAGAGGCGGCAGCAGAGGAAGCTCAATCTCGATCACGCTGAGCACATGCATGATCCGTGCGGTCGAACGCGCGCCGAACAAGGCCTCCATGGCACACAGCACCGGCACGACCGCCACCCGACCGCGATCCGTTGCCTCATCGAGGCGGGCACGAGCACTTGCGTCCGCACGCTCGAGGGCGATGAGGACGCCGGTATCGAGCACGATCCTCGGCGTCAGAAGACTCGGTCGATCTCGTCCCACTGCCTTCGCGCCTCGGCTTGGACGTCGTCGGGAATGGGGCCGAACTCCTCGTCCATCTCGTCGAGCAACTGCTTGATCCGGATCCGCTGAAGGCGTTGGGCGACAACGTCATTCACGAACGCCGAGAAGTTCCCTTCGCCGGCGACCTCCATGGCCTCCCGCGCAACGCGCTCCTCGAACGCGACGGACTTCTTCACCACCGCCATGTGCTGTCGCCTCGCTCCATTCCTACCGCCGGTAGGAACACTAGGCGGCGAGCCTCCAACCGTCAACCCGATCTCCCGACTGCCATCACCAACGTGCCCGATCCTGGCCGAGGCCGCTTATGCGCCGCTTACGCCCTCGGAGCCCCACCCTTGGGGCGCATCGAGGATTCGCACGAGGAGCTGGACCGCCGAAACCGCCGTTGGGGCGATGAGCCCTGCACGCTGATCCCGGAAACGCCCCATAGTTGGGGCGCGGCTGCAGCTGGGCGCGGCTGCCGCGACGCACAGAACTGCGTCCCCCGCCCCACCGAGGTGCCGGCCATGACCACCCTGCCTGACCGCCCCAACACTGCCCTCGTCGTGATCGACGTCCAGAACGGAGTCGTCGCCGACTGCTACCAGCGCGACGAGGTGGTCGCTCGGATCCGCACGCTCGTGGAGCGGGCTCGCGCCGAGGGCACCCCCGTGATCTGGGTTGCCGACAACGCCGAGGGCCGGGAGATCGGCAGCGAGCCCTGGAAGATCGTGCCCGAGCTGCCGCACGAGGACGCCGACCCCCTCATCGACAAGCAGTACGGCGACGCCTTCGAGGAGACCGACCTCGAGGCGGTCCTGGCGCGTGCCGGCGTCGGGCGGCTCGTCGTCGCGGGCGCCCAGACGGACGCCTGCATCCGGTCCACCATCCACGGCGCCTTCACGCGCGGCTATGACGTCACGCTCGTCAGCGATGCCCACACCACCGAGGACTTCACCGCCTGGGGCATGCCGGACCCCGCGGCGGTGATCGCGATGACCAACATCTCGTGGCGCTACCACTCGGCGCCCGGGCGGACGGCGGCGGTCGTGGACACCGCCGAGGTGACGTTCGCCGGCTGACCCGAGAGCGCGGATCTCATCCCTGCAAGGATGGAATCGGCCAACTATCCCCGTGCGGATCGAATCCGCCGGATGGAGATCAGTAGCCCGACCAGATCCTGATGTCGCCCTTGTCGACGTGGAAGACATACGGGCAGTACATCCGGTCGTTGACCGCGGTGACGTCCGCGTGGCCGCCGCAGAACGTGTCGGTCAGGCCCTTGGATGCGCCGTCCGTGACGATCACGCGGTAGTGGGAACAGTTCCCGAGTGGATCTGATGAGGCGGGACCGGCGACGAGGAGACACTCCCAGCCGGTGATCTCCGCTGCCGGGGCCCCCGACGTCGCCGTGAAGAAGCGCACCGTGTCGACGGTTCCCCGGGTCTGGTTGCCTGCCCAGGCGTCGTCGCCGGTCATCGAGCTGGACTCGTAATAGCCGTCACGAAGCGCCCCGGTGGCAGTCGCGTCCACCTGGAGGCGGAACATCGACGTGGCCGCGGGATCGACAAGCAGGCTGCCGATGAACGTCCCCGCGACGTGCTTCGGCATCACCTTCGCACTGGCCAGGGCGACCATGCGCTCCTTGGTGGTGCAGTGCTTCGTCGGGTAGTTGATGGCGCGCATCACGCCGGTCGTCCTGTTGACGCACGAGTACACGGTGCCGCCCGAGGAGGGGATGGCCGCCACCGCCACCGATCCGGCGACCGCGAATGCCGCGAGCACCGCACCCACGGCGATGACACGGCGGACAGGAGAGAGCCGCATGATGGGCCTCCGTCGATTGCCCGCGGGTCGGTCCCGCCAGTGGCTGGGCGCGGTCCCGGCGGCCGGAGTTGCGGCCCGCGCGTCATCGCCTCCCGTGACGGTTGGATGCTGGGCGCGCGGCGACCACCGCGCCAGTGCTCGATGGCCTGTGCACAGCGCACCGATGATTACCCGCCAACCGGCGGCGGACGGCTCCAGTCTGGCCCGCGGTGCTCGTCCAGCGCGCGGGGCCACATAACAGGGGGTTGAGCCCCGATGCGTACCCTGCCGGCACCACCCCGCCATCCACCCGCCGGTGGAGCGCACGTCCATGCCCACCCTCCTGGACATCGCGGGATTCGTCTTCTACATGGTCATGTTCGACTGTCAGGAGCCGCGTCACGTCCACGTCGCACGCCGGGGCGACCGACGCGCTCCAGCCAAGTTCTGGATCGACCCGATCCGGCTCGAGACACCCGGTCGCTACAATAGCCGCGACCTCGCGAGGATCGCGAGGATCGCGAGGCTCATCGAGGAGCACCAGCCGATCCTCGTCCGGCGATGGGACGAGGAGTGCGAGCGGGCAAGGGAGAGCGGGCGATGATCCAGCCGGCGGTCGTGCGGGATGTCCGCGTTTCGGATCACCTCATCACCATGGTGCTCAAGGACGGTCGCGAGGTGTCGGTGCCAACCGCGTGGTCGGATCGGCTGTCACGCGCCACCCGGGAGGACCGCGAGCACTTCGTGATCGACGGTGACGGCATGATCGTCGCCTGGCCCGACATCGACGAGCACATCGGCGTGTGGACGATGCTGGGCGTGCCCGAGGAAGAGGTGTTCGCGGCCGCCGGGCTTCGCGTGTCGGCCAGCACCCGAGGGTAGCGGCACTGGGCCGGGGTGGCAGTCAAGGGGATCCGGCGAGCCGCGAAGAGCCTCGCGTCGGGCGGCTGGTGGTCACCGGCGCCCAGCCGGACGGCGGCGGTCGTGGACACGGCCCCGCGGGGCCTCAGACCACCTGGCGTGGCACCGTCGCAGCGAGTCCGTCGTCGAGCCACGCGAGCGCCCACCGGGCGAACGACGACCCGGCGCCCACGAGCCCCCAGCCCGGGCCGGGTTCGAGCGACGCCACGATTCGCCGGTAGCTCTCGACCTGGTGGAGCGCGCCGACCGGCAACGCAAGCCGCGCCGCCTCCTCGAGGTCCGCGCGAGGGGCGGCATCGGCCCAGGCGGCGAGCCATGCGTCGAGCATCGACTGCCGGGCTGCCACGTCCCTCACCCGATTGAACCAGGTCGCCAGGTCCGTGAACGGGTGGCCGATGGCTGCGTCCGACCAGTCGATGATCACGACCCGCTCGTCCGTCTGCAGGATGTTCCATGGGTGGAAGTCCCCGTGCACGACCGTGGGTCCCGGGCCAAGCGTTGCCAGGCGCTCGCAGGCATCCCCGAGGCGCGGTGCGGCGCGGCGGAACCGCGGGCCGATGTCGTCCGCAAAGCCTGCGACGAACTCGCTGTCGAGCAGCTCGGGGAGTGACGCGGCAAGCGCCATGGGACCACGGTCCTCGAGCATGATGCCGTCCAGCCCATCGATCGTCGCCCGCTGGATCGCCGCCAGCGCGCCGAGCGATGCCGACCAGGTGTCAACCGGCTGATTGCCGACGACGACGCCGCCGGCATCACGCATGAGCAGCCACCCCTCGGCGGCATCGGTGGCGAGAACCTCGGGAACCGAGCCCGGGACCGCGTGGTGGAGCGCCGCGGTCGCGGCGGGCTCGGCATCGAACACCCGAGCGCAGGCCTTCATGAATGCGCGCCCGTCCGTCGTGTCGGCCCGCAGCACCGCCGAGATCGGCCACAGCATCTCGACGGTGGGCGCCGCGAGCGCGGGCGTCCCAGCCTCGTCGAGCCGGCTGATCATCCACCGGCGGGCTCGGTCCTCGAAACCCGGCAACTCCCAGCGCTGTCGTCGCGGATCGATGACGCCCGTCTCCAGCTCCGTGAGCCAGCGGGCGACGTGTGGACCCGTGACCGTGTCGCCCCGAAGCCCGTCGAGCCGGGAGTCGCCAAGCATGATCCACGTTGCGGCACCAGGACCCTCGTACGCCAACGGCTCGGCCTCAACCAGGATGTCCGTCGCCGAGCCCTCCGGATCCCCGCCGACCGGCGCGACCCGCATGATGGGGTGCGCGCTGCCGAGGTAGTGCACGAGGAGCGCCGCGATCGGCGGGTATGCGTCGACGTCGTCGATCAGCCCGAGCAGCGGCAGCCGGATCGCCCCGGTTGGGGTGATCTCGACCAGCACCGCCTGGCGGCGCGCGTCGCCGGCGAGAAGGTGCACGGGCCATTGGGCCGGGACGTCAGCCATGTCGAACCTGCTGGCCCCACCAGTGCCGTCGGCGATGGCTGCGGCGGGCGGGGTCCCAGAACCCTACGGCTCGCCCCAGACTCGCGCAAGGGTGATGGCCTCACGCGTGCCCGGTCGCATCGTCTCCCGCGTACCGGTCGGCCAGCGGGAACTGCGATCCCGGCGTGCCCGGTCGGCCAGCGGGACCTGTGTGCGGGATTCCGCACGGTCTGCCCGCCTGGCGACCGGAAACGCTCGATCCGCGCCTGAATCCGACTGCCTTGCCCGCTGTCCGGGCCGCCTGTGCAGGATTCCGTCGTAAGGCCCGCTGGGCGGCAGCGGAAGCGAGAGTCGGGCGCCAGCGCGCCAGCGGGCGCCCGACCTCCGGACGGTGATCAGTAGCCTGACCAGATCCTGATGTCGCCCTTGTCGACCTTCCATACGTACGGGCAGTACAGATCGGTGGGTAGGCGACGTGACGTCAGCGCTGCCGCCGCAGAAGGTGTCGGCCAGCCCCTTCGACGCGCCGTCCGTGACGATCACTCGGTAGTGGATGCAGGTCCCGACCGGGTCTGGGCCGGCGGGATCCCTGTCCAGGAGGCACTCCCAGCCGGTGATCTCCGCGGCGGGGGCCCCCGAGGTCGCCGTGAAGAAGCGGAGGGTGTCGACAGTTCCCCGGGTCTGGTTGTGCGACGAGTCGTCCGGTCCGCCCATCCCGTTGGACTCGTAGATCCCGTCACGCAGTGCACCGGTGGCGGTCGCGTCCACCTGGATGCGGTACATCGCGGTGAGCGCGGGATCGGCGTAGCTGCCGATGAAGGTCCCGGCCACGTGCTTGGGCATCACCTTCGCACTCGCCAGGGCGACCATGCGCTCCTTGGTGGTGCAGTGCTTCGTCGGGTAGTTGATGGCGCGCATCACCCCGGTCGTCCTGTTGACGCACGAGTACACGGTGCCGCCCGAGGAGGGGATGGCCGCCACCGCCACCGATCCGGCGACCGCGAATGCCGCGAGCACCGCACCCACGGCGATGACACGGCGGACAGGAGAGAGCCGCATGATGGGCCTCCGTCGATTGCCCACGGGTCGGTCCCGCCAGTGGCTGGGCGCGGTCCCGGCGGCCGGAGTTGCGGCCCGCGCGTCATCGCCTCCCGTGACGGTTGGATGCTGGACGCGCGGCGACCACCGCGCCAGTGCTCGATGGCCCGGTGCACAGCGCACCGATGATTACCCGCCAACCGGTGGCGGACGGTGAGCCGTGAGCAGCCTTGCGTCGGGTGGCTGTATCGTCGACGCCCCAACCGAGGAGGACTGCTGATGCGCCGCGTGACCTATGCCATGGGCGTCTCGCTCGACGGCTACATCGTCGGGCCGGACGGCGGCTTCGACTGGACGACGCCCGACGCGGATGTCTTCCGCTTCTGGATCGAGGAGACTCGAGAGCTCGGCGTCCACCTGATGGGACGGCGGCTGTACGAGACGATGCTGTACTGGGAGACCGCCGACCAGGATCCATCGATCGACGACGCGGAGCTCGAGTGGACCGCGCTCTGGAAGCCGCTCCCGAAGGTGGTGTTCTCCACCACGCTGTCGGCGGTGCAGGGCAATGCCCGCCTGGCGTCGGGCGGCCTGGCCGAGGAGATCGAGCGGTTGCGAGCCGAGCCCGGGGAGGGCGACATCGCGATCGGCGGCGCGACGCTCGCTGCCGAGGCCGCGGCGTTGGACCTGATCGACGAGTACCGGGCCGTGGTCCACCCGGTGCTGGTCGGCGGTGGCATCCCGTTCTTCCCGCAGCGCGAGCGCCACGTGGATCTCGAGTTCGTCGAGACCCGCACCTTCAGCTCGAAGTTCGTCTACCTCCGCTACCGCGTGGCGCGCTAACCCTGGCCGGGGCGTCGGCCGGGCGGCATCCACCGTCAGGACCTGTGGTCAGGCCGCACCCCCACCCCAACTGTGGGGGATTCCGGCCGCTCGCCCTCGTGGCTCACCCACCGGATCGACAAACGGGAGGTCGAGCCATGCGTCGAACACGGCCAGACGCCCCATAGCTGGGGGGCGGACGCGGCCGCCGATGCCGTACCTCGCGTCCGACGGGTGAAGTCGGCTGACCGGGTGGCCGACGGGGTGGCCGACGGGGTGGCCGACGGGGTGGCTGAGCTGCTGCGGGCCTCGATGCTCCCGGCCAATCCCATCCCTGCGGGTGTGTGAAACCTTCCGGTTATGGAGGATCGCCAGGCGTGTCCTCACCCCGACCCAAATGTCAACTATCTCAACAGGATGAAGCAGCCTGTCACATGGAGCCGACGGCCAGCAGGAGGGCGTCGATCAGGCAGGCTGTCGCGGGCGGAGCACGGGCGCGGGCCGGCGCGAAGCCTCATCGGCCGGCGTGGGGCCATCCCAGATGAGCGTTTCGGGCGCGATGTCCACGCCACCGGGCCAGACCAGCGTGCCATAGGCGACGGCCACCTCGGCGAAGCGCCGGTCATCGGCGGCGATCGGGTCGAAGAGCGGGCCGCGGAGCAGGTCGGTGAGGTCGCGCTCGATCACGGCGCCGTCCGACAGCGTGAGGCGCACCGACCGGCCGGCCAGGGGCTGTGCGGCAACGATCTCGAGCATGGCGAGGATGCTAGTCGAGCGGGTCGATGCGTGCCAGCGGCAGCTGGTCCCGGGCCCCAGGGACGGTGCGGTGTCAGCGACCGCACCAATCACCGCGACGCAGCCTCATCGTCATCGGCGTAAGCCTCGAGGAGCGAGCGCAGCACCTGGCTGATCGTGCGTCCTTCCGACGCCGCGCGGGCAGCCGCCCGATCGCGCAGGCGGGCCGGAACCCGAACGGAGATCCGGGGCGAGTGCTCCCCACTCGCAGCATCGAGGAACGGCCGGCCACGATGCAGTCGCAGCGTCGAGGGCTCGAACCCCCGCTCGGCTTCGGCCGCAAGTGCATCGATCTCGGCTTCGGTGAGGGTGCGTCCGCTCCTCGTGGTCACTGCCATCGCATCACCTGCCGGTACAGCGGCATGTACGACCGTCGCATGTGCATCGCGTGGATCACGAGCAACCCCCCGTCAGCAAGCTCGATGACGACGATCTCGAGTGGGATGCCGCGCTGATCCGGGCCGACGACGAGGACCGTGGCGTTGTCCTGCTCGAGCCAGGCCTGGGCATGGGCGAGGACGTAGGCGACTCGATCGCGGGCGACGCCATGCCTCGCGGCGGACGGATGAAATCGGAGCATCGATCCATTTCCGTATTATGTCAGTCACAACCCGCCAGTCAACCCGGCTGTACCTGTGCTGGGAACGGCCCCAGTGATCACACTCAGGACGACGCAGCGTTGTCGTCATCGGCGGGCGACATCGGACGGGCTGGCCAGCCGCCGACGGCTCCCGGTCGCTCATGGGACCGATCAGTGCGTCTCCCGCGGCGGGCCGAGCGAGACGCGCGTCACCCACACCGTCCGTCTCCCGGTATCGACGCAGTACCAGACTCGTCCAGCGGCGCTGATCTCGTGTTGCCACTGCGGGAGCCTCGCCTCGCCGATCCTGGCCTCGTGCAGCGGCGGCTTGAGGCGGTGCGTCCGCGCCGGGTTGTCGGAGCGGTCGAGAGGACGCGTCCGCAGGCGCTCTCGAACAGCCGCCATCAGCACCGGCTCGATGGCGACCGCATCCTCCCACTGGCGCTGGGCGGTCCGGCTGGCCGGGCGGAGCACCCAGTGCTCGCCCGATCGCTCGGACCGGCCCGCGGGAGGCGGTCGCGGCGTCACAGGACGATGTCGTGCAGCGGCTCCGGCGCGCCCTCCAAGAGCTGCTCGCGGGTCTCCGGGTCAGCCCAGGATTCGGCCGTCGCCCGCCAGTCTCCGAGAAGCAACTCCACGTTGCGCAGGGAGATGCCCGATGCGGCGAGGAGGAGCGCTTCGGCCATCTCCGCGAAGAACTGCTGCTGCGCCCCGGCCGGCAGGACGCTCACCCACCCAAGGTCACCGAAGCTGGAGGCCGGCGCTCCGCCCGCGAAGATGGCCAGGGCCGCCCGAACGAGGTCCAGGGCCAGGTCCGCGATGTCGCGCTCCCGGTCCAGCTCGTCCACGGGCGCAAGGCGGAGTGCCAGCCCATCCTTGTCCCGGATCAGCGCTCCCCCTCGCCGCGCGGCATCAAGCACCTCCCGGTGGTTGCGCGCGAGATCAGTCGCCTGGTACGCGACGGCAGGCGAGATTGTCATCGTTCCATGCCTCATCTGCGCATGATCATACGCACGATCATCGTCGTCAAGACCAAGCTGAGCGCCGGTGCCTTGGTCGATGCCGGCGGCGGGCGAGAGTCGACCATACGAACGGCGGCTTACGCGGGCTTATGCCGGAGCTCCCCCGGTCTTAGCGACCCCGGGGCCACACCGTGTCGATGTACACGCCGGCCAGGTCCACCAGCACCGGCGCCAGCTCGCGCGTCGCGAACGGCTGCCCCATCGCGATCGCCTCCTCGGCCGGCCACTCCCGCCAGATGTGAAGGTCATGCCACTGCGTGCGATCGAGCTTCGCCAGGCGGTCGAGCAGCGCGTCCCAGCCCGTCGCGATCCGCCGGCCGCCATCGACCGACCGCAGCACCAGCTCCCCGTCCTCGAGGCGTGCCCGGAAGTGATCGTGTTGGCGTGCCTTCAGGCGAAGACGCGGAAGTGGCGCTCGTCCAGCAGACGGGCAACGTCGGCGCGATGGGGCACGTTGTCCAGATCGATCCCCAGGCTGACGTCCAGAAACTCGACGCCGATGGGGATCCCATCGGCCGCATAGTCCACGTTGACCCGGTCTGTGAGCTGATCGGTGCGGTCAACGTCGCGGCGCTCGAAGTACACGTACACCGCGTCTGCCGTTTCGTCGTAGGTCAGATACATGGCGCTCCCGTCCTGATGATGGTCACGGTGATGCACCTGTCAACCGACACGGGCCGCACGACGACCTTGACGCGACGTCCGCCACCGCAACCCCACACGATCCAGCGTCCATGATGCCCGGGCTCGAGATCCGTGGAGCCCCTGACGATCGCCTCGATGGCTTCTTCCGTGCCGACAATCTCCGCCCTTCAGACGGAGATCGGTCAGGGGACCCGGATCTGGTAGTAGTAGATGCGGTCGAAGGTCCGCCACTTCGTGGGAATCTGGCCCACCTGCGCCTGGACCGTCACCAGGTAATCGCCGGGTTCGGTTGGGGCCTGGGCGTCGATCTCGAGCTCCCGGAAGCCATCACCCCGGCCAATCTCGACGGGGCCTCCGCCAACAGTGCCCGCGAGAGGCGCGGCCTCGATGATCCAGAAGGGGCCGAAGGGGTCTGTCTCGAAGACGACCTGCGCGCCCAACACCCAGCCTTCCGGGGGCACGAAGACCAGGGGGTATCCGGCGCTGACCGAGACCGGCTTCGCCGATGCCAGGATGGGGAACGTGACACACGGTTCCTGCGTCCTGATCTGCCGACCGAACTCGTCGTTGGCTGGCTCGTAGATGACTTGCGGGCAGCCCGACTCGCCGATGGCGCTCGTGCGCGTCTTGCCCACGACGAGGATCGGCGAAGGGAACGTAGGGGCGGTGTCGAAGTCGACCTCGAGCGTCGGCGCGGGGCTCTCCCCGGGGATGACCTCGAACGGGGTCGCGGTCGGAGCCAGGCTTGCGCTGGCATCCGGCGTCTGGACGGGCGAGGGGGAAGCGGTGAGCGCAGGCGCGCTGGCCGGAGTGGGCGGCAGCGTTGCGGGCAGGGGCGTCGCCGACGGCGCGGGAGCGGCACAGGCGCTGGTGAGCATGGCGATGGCGACAAGCCGGGCGACGCGTCTCATGGAGTTCCGTGGAACGGGTATTGACTGTGAGCGTCGGCCCGAGAAGCCCTTCGGTCAAGGTGCCGCAGGACACCGATTGTCACGGAATCAGGTCATCGTCCTAGCGAAGTCACCTGCCGCTTACGTCGCGGCGGCGCCTCCCCCCTGCCACACCCCAGCGCGCATCGCTCAGGGTCAGGTATGCCGCGTCCACGGCCTCGTCGTATTCGAGCAGCATGTCCCCCTACGCCTTGGGCGGCGGCTGCTCCTCGTCCTTGACGGCGGCGGGCGGCCGCTTCGAGGGTGTCACGTCGATCTCGAAGCCGTCGGCGAGAATCCGGGCGAATCGTCCGCGCTCAAGCTGCTTCGCGGCTTTGGGAGTGTCAGCCTTCTTCGTCGTCATGGCGTTCACGCGCAGTGGCGCGCCGTGCGGAGATGATCCGGATCATAGGTCCGCAGTCTCCACGAAGTCGATCCCGTGCTTCCGCCAATTCGCGTCAGCCTTGTCCTCGTCCCACTGGACCCTCCGGTGCACGCGACTGCCTCGTCGGGCTGCCGTGCGGCCGCACGCCAGGCCAAGGGCGGGTGCCCGCCATCGTAGGGACCACTGATTACGTGCCGCCTAGCGTCTCAGGAGCCTCTTCCGCGACCATCGAGGTGTCGACAGCCGTGACGGGCTCACGGACCACCAGGTCGACCTCGAGCCCGACTGCTGCCGCGTACCGCTCGATGGTCGAGAGACGGCTGTCGAGATCTCCGGACTCCAGCCGCGCCACCACCGGCTGGGACGTGCTCATCCGGGCGGCGACGGCGGTCTGGGAGAGTCCGAGCGATGCTCGTCGAGCCGCGAGCTGGCGGATGACCGCCCTGCGCCGGGCGGCAGCATCGACGAGCCGGGCGAACTCCGGGTTGCCGGCAGACCGCTCGCGAACGATCTCGTCAAGGAAGTCTGGCATCACTGGCTACCTCGGGATCGGACCGTCGTGGACGAGGCGTCTATAGCATCAACCATATACCGTTGCTGCTATTGCCGACGTGAGCGCCAGTCGGCACCCCGTTGCTCCGCGACCGGCCGAACACCGGCGGCTCCACCGGGTCCTGGCACTTCTATCCCGCCACCCAACGCCTACGCGCGAACGACATCCAGGCGCTTCCGGTTCCCGCTGACCGCCTCTGCGTAACGGTCGAGCGTGGAGTAGCGGATGTCGGCCCTGGCCGACTCGATCTCGGCGACGACCGACTGGCTGACGTTCATGGCCTCTGCCACGGCCGCCTGCGTGAGGTGGTTGGCCTTCCGCTCGGCGACCAGCGCGCCGATCAGCCGTTGCCGGCGGATCTCGGCGGCGAGCATCGCCGGATACCTGGAGTTGGCAGCGCTTCGCTTCGCGATCGAGCGTTCGAGATCGTCCATCGGTCTCTCCGTGGGTGCAAGAACTATCGGTGATCACCGATATCCCGTCAAGTGGGCGAGTCACGGTTGGCGCGCCAACGGTCCCGTCGCTGCCTGGCCAGCGCGATCACCCGCGGGGGTGTCCTCTGCGTGTGCTTCTCGTGAAGCACGACGGCGAGGAGGACGCGGCCCTTCTTGCCCTCGGAGCTGAAGAGCAGGCGATAGCTGTTGTCGATTCCGTGCGCCTCGACCTCGAAGATGTCCTCGACGAGATGGCGAGCCGCCTTCAGTCCGTCCTGCTGGACGATCCTCAGCTGGGCATGGAGGCTGACCGCATCCTCGTCCGAGAGATCGTCGATCTCCTTGTCGACGGTCGGGATGAAGCGCCAGCGATGAGAAACATCTCCCTGATGCGGCCGGGATGCCGCCGCCTCGACCCGACGCCTGTCGACCACGGTCCCTCTCCGGTGAGCTGGTTGGTCTCCCGCCAGCGACGAGAGGTGCAGCTGTGCCGATGCCACCGACCGAGTAGCTGGGCCGACACCTCGCCGTGGTCGCCACCATCCATCGGATCAGCGTCGATCAGCACCTCGCAGGCGCTTGGGCAGAGGATGCGGATCCCCGCTCACCTGCCGCTTACGTCGCGGCGGCGCGTCCCCTCCGCGGCGGCCCCCGGGTGGCACGGCGACGCGTGGGCGGCCTGGGCGTCAGCCCTGCATGGCGCGCGGCCGGGCCCCCTCGCCTTGCGCGCCGGGAGGGGCGAACCCAAGCCGCGGCCCGGTTCGCGGTGGCGGCGCGACCCACACGATGTCGTCCACCGTGAGCGTCTGCAGCTCCTCGTCCGTGAGGTTGTCGCCGGTGAGGCGCAACGCCTGGCGCCCGAGCATGTGCTGGTGCAGGTCACGGACCAGGCGTCCGTTGCCGAAGCCGTCGCCCCGATCCGCGCCGCGGCGACGCTGCGGTGCACCACCGTCCGGGCGCCGGTCCTGCGGGACCCGCACCGCTGCGTCCCTCTCCGAACGGGCGGGTCGGCACTGGCCCGACAGGTTGCGTGACGCCACCGTCACGCCATCACGCAGGAAGCGCACCGGGACCACCCGGGTCGCGCCATCCTTGGGAGGGAGCGATGATCCGTCGGCTGGCCGTTCTGCTGTTCGCGCTTGTGCTCGTAACGCCGGGAGTGGCTCTCGCTGCACCGGAGGATGGCGATCAAGCAGCGGCGGCTGCGCTCCCCTCCGGCCTGGTTGGCTACTGGCCGCTGAGCGAAGGATCAGGGTCGGCGTTCGCTGACACGTCGGGGAACGCCAACCACGGCACCACCAACGCCGCGTGGACGTCCGGCATCAGTGGCTCGGCACTCGAACTCGGCGGATCTGCCGTCGGGCGCGTGCCCGCGTCACCCGCGCTTGAGCCGCAGCAGCTCACGCTGTCCGCGTGGGTGAAGGCTTCCGGAACGCAGGGCAAGTGGGGTTCGATCGTCGCCAAGGGCGAGACGCTCTGCGCGCTGTCGTCGTGGTCCCTCTACACGGGGTCGGCAGCGGGCCTGGTCTTCTACGTGGGAGGCCTGGGCGGTGCGTACTACGCCCCCACCGTCCCGGCGACGATCTGGGATGGCGCCTGGCACCATGCCGTCGGCACGTTCGACGGCGCAACGGTCCGCCTCTACGTGGATGGTGCCCAAGTCGGCTCAGGCACTCCCGCATCGACCTCGATCACCTACGCGATGGCTGACGAGACCGCGCTAGTGCTCGGACGGGACCGGGTCGCGTGCCCCGGAGCCGGCAAGTACAACGGCATCGTGGACCAAGTGGCCGTCTGGAACCGCGCGCTCAGCGCGGGCGAGGTCCAGGCCCTCGGGGCCGGTCCGACACCCACGACCACCGCGCTCGAGTCGGCGCCCAACCCGTCGACCGCCGGCGCCTCCGTGACGCTCACGGCGACGGTCACGCCCTCGACCGCCACTGGCACCGTCACGTTCACCGATGTCACCGGGGGTGGCGCGGTCGAACTCGGGACGGACGCACTCGCCGATGGGGCGGCCGCACTCGCGGTGACCTTCGACACACCGGGCAAGCGGCAGATCGTCGCCACCTATGACGGCGCCACCGACTTCGAGCCGTCGACCAGCAGCACGCTCACGCAAACCGTTGCCGCCGCGTCGCTCACGCCGACCACCACCACGCTGGCAGCCGTGCCGAACCCCATCGGCGCCGGGTCACCCTCGACGCTGACCGCCACCGTCACCCCGATCCCGACCACCGGCGACATCGAGTGGTGGATCGACGGGGCGAAGGCAGCCACGAGCCCGGTTGGCCTCGATGGCAAGGCGAGCATCAACCGGACCTGGGCGGACCCTGGCAGCCACACGGTCCAGGCGAAGTTCGTCGAGGGAACCCTCTACGCACCGAGTCAGAGCATCGTCACCAACGTGACGGTCGCGACGGTCGCCTACGCCGTGACCCTGACCGCCACGCCGGCCGTCGTGCCGCTCGGGACGACCACGCACCTGGCAGCAGGCGTCAGCCCCGCCACCGCCGGCAGCATCAAGTTCTACGCGGGCGCGGCCCTGCTCGGGACGCAGCCGATCACCGCGGGTGGCCAGGCCACCTGGGACCCGGTCGTGCCGCAGGGGTCCACCCAGTACCGGGCCGACTTCATCCCGACCGGCGCCACCACGGTGGGCGGATCGGCGGCGGTGACGGTGCAGGGCAAGCTGCCGCTCACGCTCGACCTCACCGTCGACCCCTCGGCAGTGGTGTCGGGCGAGGGCAAGGTGACCTTCGAGATCTGGGCGTCGGACTACGACGTCAGCGGAGCAGTCGACATCTGGGACGTGACCGCGACGCCCGCCAAGGTGGCAACGACCACGTTGGCCGACGGTCAGGCGACGGTCGACACCCGGCTCCCGGGAACGGGCACGCACTCGTACGAGGCGCGGTTCGCCGGCAGCACCACGCACGTCCCCGCGACATCGAACACCGTGACGGTGGACCTGGCGCCGGACACCGTGGTCAGCGTGAATGGCCTGGCGCTCCAGTACGGCACGTTCTATCCGGTCAAGGACGGCTACAGGGATACGGTCGCCATCAAGGGCTCGCCGGCCGAGCCCGTGACCGTGACGATCAAGGTCAAGAACAGCAACGGGAAGACCGTGCGCAGTTGGACGCTCGCACGGCGTGACACCGCCTGGTCCGTGGCGTGGAATGGCCGCAACACCGGCGGCACCCTGCAGCCGGCCGGCAAGTACAAGGTCACCCAGACGATCAAGGACGTCCCCGGCCACACGAAGACGTGGACTGGGTACACGGTGCTCTCGGGCAAGAAGCTTGCTTGGACGACCGCCACGATCACGAAGAACGGCCGGAACTACAGCAGCTTCAACTACTCGTCGTACGGCTGGGTGCTTCCCTCGAACAAGTACTCGAATGGTGTGAACATCTACGGGAACATCTACGACGAGTGGGCGTGGGTGGGCTACGCCTTCTCGGTGCCCAAGGCGATCAAGTACGGGACGTTCAAGTTCAGCGTGCTCGGGACGCCACAGAAGGGGCGCGGCGTGCCCTACATCTCGATGTGGAACTACGCCGCAAGCTACGAGGACGCCGAGCGGTCGATCGGGCGGACGTACTCGTGGTACTCGACCTCTGCCACGGGAAGCTCACACGTCAGCCGCAATCGGATCGCCCGAGGCTACGTCACCGTGGTCGGCGAGAACTGGGGCTGGTACGACGTCGCGAAGGTCAAGCTCACGTACCGGTATGCCGTCCTGCGGTAGCGCCGAGGCAGGAGATCCGGTCGCCCGCGCCTGGGCGACCCCTCGGTCGCGCCGGCGACCTCTGACCACGTGAGTCGCACCCGTGAGCTCGACAGGGCGGTCGCCGTGACGCCCGAAGGCGCAGGGAGCGGTTCGAGCCCCGGCGCGCGGATGATCAGGGCCTGCTACCCCTTCGGAGCGGGGGGCTTCGGCTCCCGGGCCGTGCCGGACGATCGCTTCGACGGTGTCGTCCGGACGGGCGTGCCTCGGGGCGGAGGCTCGACATGCCCGCGCGCATACCGCTCGGCGTACGGATTGGGGATGGCGTCCCGGAAGTCGTACTCCGGCGCGACGTTGGGATCAGCCACGGGCTTCTTGGTAGGCATGGCGTTCAAGCGGCGTTGCTCGCCGCGCACTGACGATGCGTATCCGGTCTCGCTCGACGAATACGACCACGAGGAGTTTACCCGCCGATGAGAAGCCGATGATCACGTCGCGGGCCTCCTGGCCGACGCATGTTGCCCGAAGCACCCGGGCGAGAGCGTCCCCGAACACCGAGCTCGCCTCGGCGAAGGTCACGCCGTGCTTGCGAGCATTCGACGACGCCTTGGATGGATCCCATTCGAACTCGAGGATGTCCATGCTCCGCCCCAGCCGAGGCGGGTGCATGAGGTTGCCAGGCGTCGCTTACGCGCCGCTTATCGCGGATCCACCGACAAGTGCGGACGCTTGTCGCTCAGGTCATTCAGCAGACTGATCTGCCAGTCCACGCTGTCCTGGCAGGAGGGGCCCAGCCGGTCGATCGCGTCGCTCACCGGCATCCTGCCGGCCCGGTCTCGGTAGTAGATCGCCTGGTAGCTCACGGTGATCCCACGTCGCCTCAGATCCGTCGCCACTGCTTCCTCCCGGCCCCAAGCGAGCCTGCGGGGGTTGTGCGCAGGCGGATCATCGCGATCCCAACCTCACTCCGGGTTACACCAGCGCCTGCGCGTGCCCAGATGTCGCCCCGGAGCTTGCGGGCCGCCGTCAGACCTTCCTCGCGCACCTCCCGCATGGCCGCGACGACCTCGGCGGCCTCCTCGTCACGCAGCGATCCGATGAATTCCTGCACGGGGCGACGTCCGGCGCCCGTCCGGTAGTCCCGCCACCTCCGTGCTGGCACGTCGATCCCTCATGGTCAACTGGTCGCGGGCCTGCTCGGGCGTGACGACCGATGTCATCGACGGAGCGACTGACCCGGCACCTCGCAGGCGCTTGGGCACAGGATGCTGATCCCCGCTCACCTGCCGCTTATGTCGCGGCGGCGCGTCCCCTCCCCCTGCCACACCGTGGCCAGGTCCACCAGCACCGGCACCAGCTCGCGCGTCGCCAACGGCTGCCCCATCGCGATCGCGTCGGCGGCCGGCCGCTCGCGCCAGATGTGGAGGTCATGCCATTGCCTGCGATCGAGCTTCGCCAGGCGGTCGAGCAGCGCGTCCCAGCCCTTCGCGCGAGCCACCCATCGCCGAGCGCGACCGAAACCCTCACATCATCTGGGCGGAGATGTATGCCGGACGGCCCACATCCGGGCGGTCTTCAACGCCTTCGGCGAGGAGATCGAGGGGTTGGCGCGGTGAGTCCAGACGTGTGCGCCGGGTGGCGTGCGGCGTCGCGGGTCTACCCCACCGGGGCCGAAGACCGATCGATCACCCGGAAGCCGACCGACCGGACAACCCGGGCGACATCGGCGGGGAACGGGAGGCCGTCGAGCAGGACACCCTTGCGACGCGGGGACAGGATCTCGATCCCGACCACCGAGCCATCGGCCGCGTAGTTGATGCCCCGGGCATCGTCGAGCCGGACCTGGTGGTCCCAGCGCGCATCGCTCAGGGTCAGGTATGCCGCGTCCACGGCCTCGTCGTATTCGAGCAGCATGTCCATCATCACCTTGCGCCCCTGCGCCAGACGGTCACCACGCGGAGGTCGTCAGTATTCCACCACCACCTCAACACCCGCACCGTCGAACCATCGCGACCTGATCTCGCGGAGCTCGTCGTGGTCGGATGGCCGCACCTCGTCAGGATCGTCGTACACAAGGCGGATCAGGGAGAGTGGGATGCGCTCCCGTTGTGCCTCGCGGATGGCATGCCTGCTGAGCAAACGGGGGTCGAAACGGTCTGACATGTCCTGGTCGATGCCGGTGGCGTGCGGGAGTCGACGATACGAACGGGGGCTTACGTGGGGCTTATGCGGGAGCTCCCCACCGTCAGCGACCCCGGGGCCACACGGCATCGATGTACACCCGGGCCAGGTCCACCAGCACCGGCACCAGCTCGCGCGTCGCGAACGGCTGCCCCATCGCGATCGCGTCCTCGGCCGGCCACTCCCGCCAGATGTGCAGGTCATGCCACTGCGTGCGATCGAGCTTCGCCAGGCGGTCGAGCAGCGCGTCCCAGCCCTTCGCGATCCGCCGGCCGCCATCGACCGACCGCAGCACCAGCTCCCCGTCCTCGAGGCGCGCCCGGAAGCCCATCACCGCCCCCTTGGGCGTGAAGCCGCCGCCGATGTAGTCCCCGATCCGCAGGTCGTGCTTCTCGACCACGGCCTCGAGGGCCGCCCGACGCCCCGGATCCGCGAGCAGCTCGAGGAACCGCGGCCAGTCCCACAGCTCCCGGTTGACGGGGCCGAACTCGGGCGAGCCGTCGCCCTTCTCGATGTACCAGCCGGCCGCGACATGCGCGGGCGCGTGGGCGGGATCATCGAGGGACCCGTTGGCATAGACGACCAGCTTGGAGGCGCGCCAGCCCTGTCCCCACTCCCCGCCCTGGTGGTAGCGGTCCGCGATGGCGAGGTGCACCTCGGGACTGCCGTAGATGGGCCAGGACGAGAAGTCCGGGTCGATGTCCAGCAGCGGCCGGAGCACGAGCGGCACCAGGGCGACGGGATCCGACCGGCGGCGCCACGTGGTGCCCGTGACCTGGCCGAAGTCCGACGGGGCGAAGCCGGGCCAGCTCCAGCCATCGGTGGGCCGGAGGCGGACGCGCGAGCCGATTGCCACCGACGAGGAGCCCGGCGCCAGGCGGCCGAGCGCGTCATCGACATCGCCCCGCACCGACGGCTCCAGGGCCAGGCGGCGGGCCGATCGCAGCGCCTCGACAGCTTCCTGCTTCGCCCCGAAGCCCGCGGCTGCCTCCACGACCCTGACGGCGAACCTGCCGAACTCCGGGTCGGTCATCCACGGGGCGACGACATCGATGGCCTCGGCACCATGGCGGGCGATCGGCGTGCGCCACTCGATCCGGGTGAGCCGGTCCGCGACGCGCGCCTGCGCGATGGCCTCAGCCAGCTGCGGGTTCATCGACTGGCGGTTCGAGCGCGACCACCTGGCACCCGCCTAGACATCAGCGAGATCAGGTACGTCGGGATAGTGACCGTAGTCATGGATTGCCTGACCGTACCTGACCTTCGTGGGCAGGCCGCAGATGGCGCACCTGGCCAGCGCGTCAAGCTCGAGCCGGTGGTCAACGAAGTGACCCGGGTAGCCACCGGCGCCGTAGCGCACCCCCCGGCCGCAGGTCCGGCACGTCAGGTGCGCCCTCGGTTGCCGCACGCGCGGGAGCGGCCGGTGGCAGGTGGGACAGACCTCGAGTGGCTGGGGTGGTGGTGGCGATGCAGGACGCCGCGGCTCGATCTGGCGGCCGTCCGTGTGGCGCTTTCCTGCGGTGTCGCGGATGTCCCCGTGTCTGTTCGGCATGGCTTCCTCATCCCCTGCAACTGCCGAATGCAAGGCTACCGTCGGCCGCCATCAGCCGGAACCCGCCAAGACTTCGGATAGCCTCAACACGGTGGACAACGTTGATGGTCCCGAGCGGCGGTATGCGAGGCTCGCCGACGCACACCGCACCGATCCGGCCGCGGGCGTAATAGGCCCGAACTAGAGGTCGAACAGGGACTGCTGGACCGGCGTCTCCTCGGCGGCTCGATGGGCGGGCGCCGTATCGTCGGCCGAGGGGTAGGCATCGTCGGCCGGGGCGCCGTCAAGGGCGGCGTCGGCCGCGGGTGCGACCGGCCCAACCAGCGGGCGCGCCCCCAGGGCGACCAGACGCAGATTGCCCTCGGGCACGGCATCGCCCGTGCGCACGTACACGGGCACCCAGCCCGCCTTGAGCGTCTCCACCGCGCCCGCCCACGTCCCGCCTGACGCCGTTGAGCTGGATACCACCACCGCGACGTCGGCGATGGCGTAGATGAGCTTGTTGCGACCCATCGCCGCACCCGCCGAGAACGCGGCCCCCGGGTGGTACGGCGATGCCAGCGCGACCATGCCGTCTGCGAGGGCGGCGCGCGTTGACGGCTCACGGAGCCTGCGCTCGATCCCCTCGGGCAGCAGGCCAGCCACCCGGCCGCCAGCCTCGAACGCCGCCGCCATAGCCTCCTGGTCCACACCGCGCGCACCACCGGACACGATCACCCGCCCGTCAGCGGCGGCCGATGCCGCGATCCCCCGCGCGAATTCGGATCCTGCCGCATCCACGTCTCGGGAGCCGACCACCGCCACCCCGCCCGCATCGAGGATGGAGCGGTCGCCCGCGGTGAACAGCAGCGGCGGTGCTTTCGGGCCCAGGCGGGCACGGAGCCGCGATGGGTAGTCTGCATCGGCCAGCGTCACCACGGTCACCCCGCGACCGGCGAGCCGTTCCAGCTCGAACCCGAGGTGCCCGGAGCGGGCCAACTGCGCAGCGACCCTTTCCGGGTCGAGGTCAAGGCCGACCAGGATCTCCGCCAGCCCGTCGTCCCCGGCGACCGGCAGACCCAGCAGCGCGCCCGCGGCCAGGCCCCGAGCCGCGAGACGATCCGCGACCTTCGCCCATCCCGCCGGCCCAAGCGGCTTCGTCGGCTCGTGCCTTGACGACGCAATCGACGAGCAAAGGAGCACGATGGCGCGCGCGTCGTCCGAGATGGCCACGACGTCGTCCATCACGACACTCGCTGGCTCGCACGCGCGAGCGCGAACGGGTGCACGGGACCCGCACCCGCATCGGCCAGCAGTCCGCCCGCCACCGTCAGCGTCCAGCGCGAGTCCACGATGTCGTCCACGAGCAGCACGGGTCCCGGGCGCACGAGCTCGGGGCGGACCGCGAGCTTCGCACTGGCGTTGGCAAGCTGCTTGGCGCTGTTCTGCATCGCTTTCTGGGGACTCGCTCCGTGACGCACCGTGAGGCAATCCACGTACGGTAGCCCGAGGCGGTTCGCCAGGCGCCGCGCAACGTTGTCCACGAGCGCTGGCTTGCTTGACGACGGCAGCGCGGTCACCCACGCCGGGGCCGGTTCCGGTGCCCAGCGGTCCCGGATCAGGGCCACGGACGCATCAACCAGGCGGTCGTCGAACGCGCCATCGTGGTACTTGCCTACCTGCACCATCTGGCCGAACCCGGGATCTCCGTACCAGGCCAGCGCCCGCCCGGGCTCAAGGACGACGCGCAGGCGGTGCCCGTCCGCGTCCAGCTTGCGTGGCTCAATCACCAGGTCCTCCCCGCCGAAGAACCGCACCGCCAACTGCACGAGGTCCGGGTCCACGGTCCGGGGCCAGATCACGCCGCCATCGTTGGAGCAGTGACAGCAGACGTCCGCCGCCGGGTCATCGAGAACCAGGGCGATGAAGCCCATTCGACAGTCGTCGGTGTCCACGTACTCGCGCATCTGGGCAAGCTCCGCCCGGCGGGCGGCCGTCACCCCCGCGATCCGCTCCTCGTCCTGGCGCCACGGGTTCGGCGTGCGGAAGTAGCGTCCTCGCTCGTGAGCCACCGCTCCATCAACCTCGAGCAGCTTGAGCGCCTTCTCGATCTGCTTCTGCGGCAGGTTCACCTCAGCCTCAAGCGCGTGCATGGTGGCTGGACCCGCCATCTCCAGCGCCCGCAGGATCTGCTCCATCCGCGCGGTGGGCGGGAACGCAGCCTCGATGAAGTACTCCGCGATGTCATCGTCCTCGCGCCCTGTGAGCAGCACCCCGAACGCATCAGCTACCCCGCGGCCGGCGCGGCCCACCTGCTGGTAGTAGGCGATGGGCGAGCCCGGACGCTGGAAGTGGACGACGAAGCCAAGATCGGGCTTGTCGAAGCCCATGCCGAGCGCCACCGTGGCCACCAGCACGTCGAGCCGGTTGGCCAGAAGGTCCGCCTCCAGGTGCTCCCGGTCCGCCGCGCCCACGTCGGCGTTGTAGGCGAAGGCACGGAAGCCCAGGTCCCGGAGCCAGCGCGCCACGCGAACCGTATCGGCCACGGTCAGGCAGTAGACGATCCCGCTTCCGGGCATGGAGGGAAGGTGCTCCGCCAGCCAGGCGAGGCGCTCCGCCTTGTCGTGCAGGTGGATCGCGTCCAGGTGGAGCGAGGCGCGCGCCAGGGGCCCGCGGATGATCGCGACATCGTCGCCAAACTGGGCGGCCACGTCGTGGACGACGCGATCATTGGCCGTCGCCGTCGTGCCCAGCACTGGCACCGTGGGCCCCAGGAGTTTCAGGAGCCGGCCGATGCGCCGGTAGTCCGGGTTGAAGTCGTGCCCCCAGTCGCTGATGCAGTGGGCCTCGTCCACGACGAACATGCCGATGGAGCGCTGGATGCTGGGCAGGACACGCCCGGTGAAATCCTCGTTGGCGAACCGCTGCGCCGACACGAACAGGACGTCGATCCGGTCCTGCTCCAGGTCCGCCTCGATCGCGGGCCAGTCGTCCCGGTTGACGGAGTTGATGGTGACCGCCCGGAGCCCGAGGCTCGCCGCCATATCGATCTGGTTGCGCATGAGCGCGAGCAACGGCGAGACGATGAGCGTGGGGCCGTGGCCCAGGTCCCGGCGCACCTTGGTGGCAATCCAGTAGACGAGCGACTTCCCCCAGCCCGTCCGCTGCACCACCAGCGTGCGGGAACCACCGCGGATGGCTGCCTCGATGGCGGCTCGCTGGCCGTCACGGAACTGCACCCGAGGGCCAAGCATGGTCTCAAGGTGGGCCTGGAGGATGTCGCTGGTGGCCATGTCCTCGAGTATCGCGCGGAACCGCACCGGCGGCGAAGGGTCATGGCCTCACGCCGCCGGGCGGGAGGGCGGGCCAGTCGCCGCGCGATACGCTGCCTCAGCAGCCGAACGGCGTCGCCGAGACCTCCGTGCAGATGGAGCGCATGGTGCGCTCGAGGTTCGACACCGCTGACTCGATCGAGCCCAGCCGGTCCCGAATGCCAGAGATCTCGCCTTCCAGGCCGCTGGCTGTGTCAGCCTCCATCGACGCTTCGATTGAGTCGATGGACGCCTTGACGGCCTGGAGATCAGAGCTGAGTCCATCCAGCGCGAAGGTCACGTTGGGATCGGACACGTCGATCCCCGCGGTCGCATCGAAGACATCGTCCGGCGTCGCGACTGGGCGGAGTGCGACGAGCCCGACGAGGCCGAGCGTGGCGAGTTGGGCAGCGAGGATCAGGGCGAGGATTTGGCGTTCGTTCATTGCGGCATCGTAGGACCGCCGGTCGGCTGCGATAGGTGCCGACTGGACTTCGGCGTGTGGTCGCGCGAACTTCGGTCGTAGCGGCTAGGCCAGTCGGGGAGCTTGCGGTCCCGCCACGCGGTGCGTACTAGGAAGGTCCTGACGTCGATGACAGGGTCCGCACGGGTGCCCAGCCGCGCATGGATGTCACCGCCTAGCAGCAGCGATCAGCCGGACTTGGGGTGGCGTTTCCAGCGGTACTGGGTCGGCTCCAGGTCACCGTCCTCGATCCGCCACTGCGGGATGAAATCGAGTGTGCCGCCGTCGGCAACAACTGCGTCTCCGGACCGGTCGACCTTGATGCCGGTCACAATGGCGAGCGCTGTGTTCGGGTACTTCTCCACCTGCCGGCGCTCGTTGATCGTGATCAGGATCTCCTGGAGTGACCCAACGAGACCCTTCACCTCGACGTGGAGTTCCTCGCCATCCCTAGTCGCGAGGTAGTCGTAGCTCCGGTTGAGGTGGACGTCCTCTACGTCCCAGTCGTCGCCCCTGAGGTGCGCGAGCGTCAACTCCATCGCTCGCTCTTCGATGGCCTTTCGCGACTGCGCGTCGCTCGAGTAGCCTTGGCCACCAACCCGGACGATGCGCTCGAAGGCGGGCTGGTCGACCAAAAGGCCGCGGGCAAGGTCGTCCTCGAGTGCCGCAGGGGTCGCGTCTGTGCTGGGAAGCTGGACGACGAGCTTGATGCGCCGGGTGTTGTTCCCGGAGCCGGCCTTCGAGGCACGGTGGCCCACGGATCGCTGGGACCGCTGCAGGCTCAGGCGCGTCGCCTCGGGGTCGACCGACCGCAGGGAGACCGGAAACGGAGCTCCCGGGTCGAGCACCGTCTCAAAGCGAGGAAGAAACCCGGACCGGCTGGAGTCGACCACGGCGTCAAGCAGGACCGCGTCGAGGGCGCCAAGGCGGGCCAGGATGAGGTGCAGCCCACGCTCGTAGTCGAGGTGGCGCTCGTTGACGCCACCCTTGGCACCACCACGACTCTCAAGCCAAACGGCTAGGTGGCCATCCGACGTGCCAGTGGAGAAGGTCGCATCGAGCGGGTGACCGCCCACATCCCGAACCTTGCGCGCCAATCGCCTGCCCCCAAACTGAAGCTGGAGTCACAGTCTATGTCGTCATGGGACTTCCCCTGGCGGGCGCTGGATGTCCCGCCTGCGCCCCGCTAAGGTTCGCTCGTGCCGACCCACCGTGAGACCTACCACCCCGCCGACTACCAGGCACCCGATGGGTCGTGGGCCTCATCAGAGCCGATCCGCCGGACGATGCTGGGTAATCGGGGCCGCGACACCAAGCCGGAACTGGCTGTGCGGCGTTTGCTTCATTCGCGCGGCTTGCGCTATCGCGTGGCATATAGGCCAGCCCGCTCAGTCCGTCGGTCCGCAGATCTTGTTTTCACTCGAGCTCGGGTCGCCGTATTCGTCGATGGATGCTTCTGGCACTGCTGTCCGCAGCATTTCCGGATGCCCGCTACCAACCGCGAATACTGGGAGCCGAAGCTCGCCGCGAACGTGGACCGGGATCGCCAGACCGATGATCTCCTCTCTGCGGAGGGCTGGACCGTCATCAGGGTGTGGGAGCACGAAGTCGCAGTTGAGGCTGCGACCCGCATCGAGGATGTCGTGCGCTCAATGCGGAAGGCGCGGTGACACCGAACCTGGCACACTCCCTTCGTACTAAGAGTGCTCGCTGACCTCGCCTCAGACGATTGGAGTACCAGAGATCGCTCGGCGCCATGCTCCTGCAAGCGAAGAGATGTTCCCGGAGTCAGCAGCCGATCGGATGCCCGCGGTGCCGTTCAACTACATCGACCGGCCCCAGTTTCGGTTCGTCGACCTGTTTGCCGGGATTGGTGGGATCCGAAAGGGGCTGGAGAGTGCCGGCGGGCGCTGCGTCTTCACGGTAGAGATCGACAAGTTCGCGAAACAGACGTACTCGGCGAACTTCGACCCGGTCGAGGCCGGAGATATCCGAAAGCTGCCCGCCGAGGACCTGCCGGTCTATGACGTGCTTGCGGGTGGGTTTCCCTGCCAGCCCTTCAGCCTCGCCGGCGTCAGCAAGAAGCTCAGTCTGGGGCGCCAGCACGGCTTCAGCGATGAGAAGAGCGGCAACCTGTTCTTCGACATCGTGCGGCTCATCGACGACGCGCCGAGTCCCCCGCCGGCCCTCTTCCTCGAGAACGTCAAGCACCTGACGCGCCACGACAAGGGACGCACCTTCGCGGTCATCCTGGCGACCCTTGAAGATCGTGGCTACAACGTCGTCTGGAAGGTGGTTGATGCCCGGCCTTGGGTGCCCCAGCACCGCGAGCGCACGTACATCGTCTGCCTGCATCGCGACTACTACGGCGACGCGCGCTTCGAGTTCCCGGAGATCCCCGCGGACGCTCCGTGGCCCTCCCTCGGATCGATCCTCGAGAGCGATCCGATCCCAGACCGGTACATCCTGACGGAACACCTCTGGCAGTACCTGCAGGACTACGCCCGGAAGCACCGCGAGCGGGGCAACGGATTCGGGTATGGCCTAGTCAGTCCGGAGGATACGACCCGGACGCTGAGTGCCCGGTACCACAAGGATGGGTCGGAGATCCTCGTCCGAACGGACGGACCACAGCCGCGGCGCCTGACACCGCGCGAGTGCGCGCGTCTCATGGGCTACCCGGACACCTTCGACATCCCGGTTTCCGACACGCAGGCATACCGCCAGTTCGGCAACTCGGTCGTCGTGCCGGTGATCAGCTTCCTCGCACAGGCACTGGCATCGCAGGTGCCGCTGCGGCAGGCGCAACCGCTCGCAACACCAAGGGGGACAACGCGAGTGACCCGGCGTGCCAAGAAGGTGGGGACCAAGTCAACTCAAGATCGCGATCTGCCGCAGGTGGCCTTTCCGTCTGAGGCTCTTGCCGAGGGCTAGTGCCGAGTGCAGGCGCCGGACCCGCGGTCCCGATGCTCGCGGAACCGCGAGCGCGCTCATCCCGAGCTACTCGCCCAACTCCACCTCGAAGGCCTCGCCAACGCGGTACAGGCGCATCCGTTCGCCAGTCCTCGCCCCGGCTCTACGCAGGAAGTCCCCGACTCCCGTGATCCGATACTCGTCGCGCGTGCTGGTGTTGAACCGCCGGCCGTTGTAGTGCACCAGGCGCCACGTCCACTTCGTCTCAAGACGCCGAAACAGAACGGACAGCTCCGCCGACGGGTTGACCGTTGACTCGTCCAAGCGAGTGATGGCTTCAGCCCAGTTGGCACCGATGGCAATTGCAGCCTGGTGGCTGCCCGTGTCCCCGATGTCGTTCGGCGAGAGATGCTTGTCGAGGACCAGGTCACGCGCAACGCCTGCAGTCGGGCCCGCCGACGGGTCCGCGATGGCCCGGCCCGCCGCCAACGCTGCCTCATCCACAAGGCGAAAGACAATGTCACGTACGTACTCGTCTGGCAGTGCGCGCAGTTCAACAACCGCACCCTCGCGGCGGACCCGCTTCGACGCCTCTCGCATGATCTCCATCCGAGATGGCTTGCCGCCAGTCTTCAGGGCGGCAACCGCGCCTCCCAGGTAGCGACCGACCCGGCGATCGCCTGACAGGCTGGAGCGCTCGGTGATCTGAACCAGTTCGTCTTCACCTAGGAGTCCGAGGAGCTCGTACGGGTCTCCTGCGCTCGGGTCGGACAGTAGTTCCGCCCGCCACCAGAGACGACCGAAGGTGTTGCGAATGCCCCTGTTCTCGCCAAGGAACCTCTCTCGAGACGTTGGCTCTCCGCTCTGGCCGGGGAACCGCCAACGCACGACATGTGGTGCAAGCACACAGCCGAGGAAAGCCCACACCCCAGGGTGAGATGCCTCGGCCGGCGACATGTTCAGTGTTCGATGCAGCAGGCGGGCGCCGTATCGATCGAAGTAGTGGATCCCGTCAGCCTTCTCCGCTTCACCGACAAGGGACGACAGCTTGGCTCGCAGGTCGTGTAGCTCCCTCTCACTGATGCGCGCGCCACCGGAGGTTCCGTACTGGACAAGTGGGTGCCTCGTGTCACTCAATCGCTGCAGTTGCGGCCATGCGACGCCGCGACGCTCGTCGGCCAATCTGCCGGCCTCAGAAGCGGGCAGGCGAGGCAGTAGGTTCACTCTGGAGCCTCATCGGTTGCTGCGAACGTTCGGAAGAAGCCCTGAAGCCCGGCCTCGATCTCTGCGGGGTGACTCGCATAGATCGCCTGCGCCTCAGCAAAGGCTGGATGCCCCGGCAGCGCCGCGATGAGGCGTCTCACGGCCTCTCCTACCGTGTCGTCGTCCAACTCCTCGACGTCCGCAGGCTGCCACAACGAGAGTGCCGTTCCAACCATGGTGCGTGCAACATCAAACCGGATCGCCTCTCGGATCGCGAGAGCATCAGGCTGTGTTGATCCGGTGGTCAGAGCACTGACCACCCGCCTTGATCGTGAGTTGACCATGAGCCTGAGACCACCCAGCACGGGCATGGCCGGCCCCTGAATGTCCCAGTCCAGGTACCAGGCCGCATCCACGCTCATCCCCGGGACCGAGGAGAAGTCAACGATTTCGGTCGGGAACCTGGTGCCAGCGCCCGCCAGGCTCACCCTAACCTCATCCGACCATAGGACACTCCCTGGTCGACTTGCGACGAAGGGGCGGTCCTGCACCGAACGTGCGAGCACGAGCGCTACCTGGAGCTTGAGCCGCCCGGCAAGTTCCGCACCAGGAACCACGCAGTCGATTGCGTGATGGTCGAGGTCAGCGTGCGGCTGCTGTTCGGCGAGATGTCCGCCGCGAATGCTCGTCCCGGAAGAGCTCCAGCCAAGAAACAACCGCACCTCGTCTCCGGGCTGCAGTCCACAGTCCTCCATCACGTCCGCCAACATGAAGCCGACCTCGGCCTGGATGTGAAGGTCGGTTGCCGGGTCCCAATCGTCGACCTTCAAAGGCACCGAGGCTTCACCGCGGAGCCTGTGCCACTCAACGAAGCTGATCCGGTCGTCCTCGACGGTCCAGAAGGGGCGAATGCGTGTGCGCGTCATCGCTTGCCGCCCTCGAGGGGCACCGCAGTGAGCTCAAGACCGGTCGCCAGATCAGGGGACACCGTCCCAACAACGGCCCAATCGTCGCCATCGATGCCTGCGTCGATCTGGACAACCTCACCCGCTATGAACTCGCCGGATGGCGTTCGCCAGCCGAGGACCTCTGGCTGCACAGCACCCGCGGGCACATCTGACTCGAAGGAGCCATCGTCAAGAACCGCAGCGGCTCGAGCAGTCACAAGCGATCCGAGAGTGCCCTTCTTGTGCTTGATGACGAAGGGCAGGATCACGACAGGCCGCCCACCCTCGCCGCCGAACTCCGGCCGACCGGTCGTGATCCGTGCCCCCGGTCCAGTCGTTGTCCCGCGGCTCTTCTCGTGCTCGATCTCGCCCGGGCGATCTCCATCCGCGCCCAACAGGGCCGCGCCCAGGAAGTTGGTGAACTCCCCTACCGGTGCCTGAGGCTCGCTAGTGCCATGATCGGAAGCCTCGCCGCGATACGACTGCCCGACCTCGCGCACGGCCTTGAATACGGCGCGGACGACGCCCTTGGCCTCGCCCCCGTCAAGGTTGTCGACAACCCAATCGTCGTGGGCAGGCGGCTCGGAGTCCGCATAGTGGCGGTCATAGTGCCGATCCGCAATTACTACACCCCCGTACTCCATGACGTCGGTGCTCAGCTCGAGTGCGGGCACGTAGCGAACGACGAGCTCGGGCGTTCGCATCAGCGCGAAGTGGTGCGAGGGCGAAGAGAAGTCGGGTGGTCCCGCGACGGGCCGGGGAAACTTGATCTGAGCTCCGCTGATGCGGCCCCGGGGCCGGATGGGGCCCATCTGAGCTGCTATCAACGCTACCCGGTTCCTCCAGTAGGTGACCTCTCGGGCCCTCGTGTCTCCGACGGGCACCTCCCCCGCATAGTTCTTGGCCGCCTTGTACGCGGCAACGTACAAGTCCAGCGGGGGAAACGCTTCGGGTGCCGGGACGATGAGAGGGGAGCCCTCCCAGCTCGCGGTGAAGTCAATCGCAGGCCGGCCATCCGAACCCGGCAGCATCTTCGGCCAGAAGTACCAGAGAAACCCTTCGACCAGGAAGGCCATAGCCCCGAGACCGAAGCCGCCGTCAAACTTCGGGTTGATGACGCCAATTGTGGTCCCGGTCTCGACGCGGTCGAACCCGGGCAATCCGAGCAGCTCGGCAGCTTCATCAGCCTCGGCATTGAGAAGGGGCTCGACAATCCCACCGCGCCTCTCGCCCCACCAGTGCCGTCCGGTGTAGCGACCCAGGTCAGGGCCCGTCCTTATGGCGTATCGGGGGCCAACACAGCTGATGATGAACCGAGACTCCAGGCTCCCAGCGTGTCGTGTCCGCGTGTAGACCGCGAGCGTCTGGGTCTCGGCCGCGAGGTAGAGGGCTGCCTTGCCGTACCCGTACGTTCCGCCGGTTGACACGCGGCGGTCCGGCGGCTCGCCGACATTCCTCAGGAAGTCGACGAAGTCGCGCGGCGCGTTGTCAGCAGTCATTTCATCTGCGCGCGTGGGCCCACCCAAGCCCTTCGTGCCGCGGTCGCTCAGTGCCAGAACCCAGGCGGGCCCGCCAGTGCGGACCACCTCGTAGAGCGGGAGTGTGTCCTCGCTCGCGCCCGGAGGAAGATCGCTGAAGAACCGGCGAACGATCTCGCTGCGCCGGGTCACGGCGTACCCATCAAGCGCAAATCGGATCGTCGCTCCGATGTGCGCGTCCCACGAGTTCTGGACTGCCTCCCGCAGCATGATCGTCATGGGATCGATCGCCGGCCGGCCAAGCGGGTTCAGGAGGCCTTCTCCAGCCAGGTTCCCCATCGCTCCGAATGCTTCGGACTGAACGTGCAGCGATCCGATCATCCGTGCAGCGACTCCGCGAACTCAATGAGAAGGTCGCTCAGGACCCCGGCAGCGATGGGAGCAGGTGCCTCCTCGAGGTTCGATCTGGTACTGAAGTCCAACGACTCCGGCAACAGGCCACGCGTGGAAGGCTTGGGCGGTCAGCCGGGGGAACGTCCGATCAACGAGGAATGCTCTCCTTGTCTTGACCCGCAGCCGAGTCTGATCGTCCAAGAGGTCGGCCGCCGATACGCCGGCGGCATCGAGGCGGTCATAGAGCTCGACTGGCTGAACCCCCAAGGCGTGAATGCGTGAAACAAGGTCCTGAAGGGTGTCACCGCCAGCAGGGACCTTTTCCACGACGTAGACGACCAGTAGCAGGCGGCCGTCGGGTGGCGTTGCCAACTGGTCCACCCCATGGACAACCAGCGCTGTCATGCCGCGGTCGAAGGTCGTCTTCACCTCAATGTCGATGCCATCGCTGACGAAGTCGTGGCGACCCTTGGCTGGGCCCGCCCAAGAGCCAACGGCATTCACGGACCTGCTTGAGAGCTCCTCCAGGAGCGTGAGTTCGCCAAACAGACCCATGCGCGCTGACTGGCTCAGGCCGCCCGCCGGCGGGTTCCGGAAGAGCTCCCGCCAGCGATCGAGCACGACGCTGGCGGCAAGATCCGGAGCGCTCATCCCGTCCGCTGCGCCGAGTGCCTCGACGGCAACAGCTGTGAACACGTGGTTGAGCCGCGCGTCGAGACATGCCAAGTCGACGAATGGCCGGAGCACACCGTCAACCAGCAGATCTCTCGGCACGATCTGCACGCCGCTGCTGCGTGTGTCGGGCCGGATTGCCCGGTCCGCCTCAGACGGGAAGAGAATGTGACGACGGCCCCATGGATCGACAGCTACCCGCGCCGTCGCCGGAGAGGGCAGTTCGAGCACCAAGTATTCATCGCGGGAGCCCTCCCCCGAAGCCAGGAGCCCCGCGAAGGCATCGTCCAAGCCGCGTAGGTCCATCAGGCAGCCCCATCAATCTCGTCATCGAAGTCCGTCTCGCCCTCGGGCTCTTCGACGTAGGCCTCCGCCAGGAAGGCGGTCTTGTAGGTCTGTGGCGTGCTGTTCTGGGCCTTCGGGAACACGATGCCCAAGCCGATCACGTCCTCAACCGCACCGAGGGGCTCACGGTCCCCTCCGGCCTCTCCACCGTCCTTGTCCAGTACGTAGACGAGCAGAAGGGGAACTGCTGCCCTCCTCTCAAGGATCCGGTCCAGCGCCGCGGCGCCCGTCGGAGTCGTGCGATCTGCGAGATCAAGGACCAAGTCCCCGGCGCTCACGATGACGCCCATGCGCGCAGTCGCATCATCGGACGCCTTCAGGCGGGACCGCTTGAGTGCACCCACCTTCACGTCGGGCGTGAACTTCACCTCTCGGCCATCAGAGCGTCCGATGAACGCGACATTCCACCGAGTGAGTTCCTGGCGCTTCACCTGGTCGCGGATGTATCCGCCGATGGTGTCGCCGGAGAGGCTGCGGGCACCTTCGTGGAAACGGTACGTCTCGACAAAGTCGAGCACGGATCCGTACTCGACCCCACGACAGACGACCGACCCGCGTACGTCGTACCGCTCGCTCGCGGCCGCCCTCGCGAGGCGCTCAGCAGCTCGAAGGTTGTCGCACAGGAACTGAGGGTCCCTGTGGTGGAACATGATCGTCTGCACCAATTGCCCGCTGAATGACACCTCTGCGTCCACAGCCCGCCGCATCTTCAGCGGGGAGGTGATGCTCAGGGCCGGGTGGCAGCGGATCCTCGGCCCGAACTGACGGGGTGTCAGGCCTTCGCTTTCATACCGTGCTATGTCGAAACGGATCTCCTGCTCAACCAGCGCGAGATCGGCGAACGATCCTTCCAGCTCCTTGGTCATCCAGATCCGCGGCAAGTCCTCGTACCCGTCACGGTAGCCAAACCAGCGACCCATCTGGAGGAGCGTGTCGTACGAGCCCGCGGCCCGGACGAAGTAGCTGACCACAAGGCCCTCGAGAGTGAGCCCTCTCGATAGGACGTTCCCCCCGATCACGATGAACACGGACCCGGGCTTGGCATAAGTGAGGCGCCTCGCACTCTGGGCGTTCTCGATGACTACCTCGAGTGCGGCGAGCACTCCGGGAAGTGCTTCGGCCAGTTCTACAAACGCGACCGACCTAGGCCACAGCCCCTCGGGCTGAACGCGTCCCACCTCTGCAGCCCACAGCGAGCGGAGCTCCTCGATGAGGGTGGCATCGCCGCTGTCGATCTTCTGCTTGAGTTCGGCAAGAAGACCGCCGAGCGCATGGGCCATCTTGTTCTGCACGTCCACGTACATCGAGGTGTGTACGAGCATGCTGGAGTGCTCGTCCCGATCGCCGCGCGCCCAGCGAGCTGCAGTTGCCATCACGAAGTAGGCGGTAGCAGAGCGGAGCGACTCGGTGACCTCCGGATCGAACTGGCCGCGCGACTTTGCCGTCCGTGGCTGAAGAGCGACGATCTCGTCTTCAGGGACCTGCCGGACGACGTCCAGGCCGGGCCTTCCTGTTTCTGACTCGTCCGGCAAGCGGTCTCGTCCGAACAGGCGCTCCGTGCCGAAATAGGTCCCCGGCCGCGGCAGGTCGAAGATGAAGTCGCGGGGGTACAGGTCGTCATCCTCGGCGTCCCGCATGCCGATGAGGACATTCGCGAATGGAGTGGCGGTGTAGCCAACGTAAGCGGAACGGGGATACACGCGGAGGAGTTCGCGAATCCGGTCGTTGATGGAGGACGGATCGGAGTCGGACGCGGTGTTCGATACTCGCCTGATCTGCCTCATCGTCAATGACCAGGAGCGGGCAGTCCGCGAGGACACCCGAACTGGCCCTCCGACTCCACGTGATCAACTTCTTCAGGCGCACGGAGTTCTTCTTAACGACCGCCAAGACGCGCTGGTCGCTGTCACCACGGAGGATCGCGTCCGGCTGCTTCCAGCTCCCAACCTTGAAGTCAGATTCCTCACTTGTGAGGCTGTGCCACATCTGTTTCGTAAGAGGTGTGAGGTCGACTATCTCGCGGTCCAACCGCTTCTGCGTCTGGACTCGCAGTGCCTCATGCACGCCCGCAAGCACGATGATGAATTTGTACCCGGCATCCGCCGCCTTAGCGACCACGGCCGAGTAGTTGGCGGTCTTGCCGCTCTGTACGTACCCAAGGACGAGGCCGCGGGAGTCGAATTCGGCTTGTGCCGGATTTGGCAGATGCGCAACAATTCTCGAGCTCGCGCTGTCAATGCTGGAAACGGCCTCTTGGGGGAGCCGCTTTTCCAGCGCCCGGCGCATCTCCGGCCAGAACGGGTCGTTGGGATGTGGGTTCTGGTACCAGCCCTTGTCCTTCACATCGACAAAGCCGGCAGGGATCTTGTACTTGCGGATCCGATCTGCTCGCGCTTCAAAGATCGACAAAGCTGCGGCCAGCCGATCCGGAGGGACCCACCGACTCAGGTCCTGCACCGCCTTGTCTGCGGTCTTTCCGTCCCGAACCGCGCCGCGAATCGCGTCTACCAGGGGCTCCAGGTCCAAATCCTCGAAGATCGGTTCTTCCACCGCTACTTCCTCCCCGGCAATCTGCCGCCAGCCGTCAAGTGCGTGCGCACGCTCACACGTGTTGAGCGAACCTCAGGATCGCGCCTCGACGATCGGGGCAGCGTCCTCGCCCGAACGTTAGCCATCCTGCGAATCTCCAAGCACTCGCCCTAGGGTCGTTCCCCATCGCGGCGTGATGCGCCGGGTCGCCGGATCGAAGGTGAGAGTGAACGTCGGTCCGGCGTCACCCTGGCGACGGAACCACGGCTTCACGCCGTTCCGCAACTGCGTCGCGGCGACAACGACCATCCAAGACACATCGCCGTCCTGCAGGGTCCAGGATCCGTCGAGGCCCGCGTCGGCCGGAACCCGGAGGAAACCGTTCCAGTCCAAGGCATCGCGGACGTCGACGGTCAACCTGACACGGCCAGCTGGATCCCGATCGACACCCGAGACCACGGCTGGCGCAGGGCCGCCCCGACCGGCATCGGCCGCACGGGCGGCATCAAGGTCCGCGGTGGTGAAGCTCGCACCCGGGATCGCGTAGAGCGACGCACCTACCCGTTCCACAACCAGCGACTGGCCCAGCGCCACGCTCATCGTCACCACTTCAATGCCTGCGGCAAGGACCTGGCGCCGGATCACGTGGTAGTGGACGACGGGGCCACGAGCGCGGAGCACTTCCAGCACGACCCGCTCCGCCACTCCCGGCTGAACGTCCATATCCGGACCGATCCACGCGTACCGCGACCCTGTATCCCGAACGAATGGACTCTGCGCGAGCGCCTCCTCAAGAACGGCCATTGGGAGTGAAACACCGTGGTCCGCGCGGCGACGAGCATCGCGACGGAGCGCACGGTTGATCGAGTGGAGCCCCTGCGGCCCCACCACTAGGAGCAGCTTGGCCACGCGCTTGACGAACGGCGTCTCCAGGTCTCGCGGTCGCCACGCCCAGCAACCACCAGCAAGCCAGCCGATGCCGTCAAGGCCGGCGATATGTTCACGAACCCCTTCCGGATCAACCACGACGCCGATAAGGTCCAACTCCGCTTGCACCTCGGCAAGCGAGACGAAACCACGACGGCGCAACTGCCGTCGCACTGCTCCGCGAAGTGCTCCATCGTTGGTCTGTATGGCCGCGATGGCTTCCTTCGACACGCCAAGGACATCCCCGTCCTCGGACTCAACCACTGACCAATCCCGCACCAGCTTCAGGCGCCCGATCTCCTCGAGCGCCTCAAGCTCGACCTCGCGGTTGGTGAGGCCCATCTGCCGGCACTCGACAGCCAAGTCACGGCGTCGCATCGCTCCGCCCGCCTGCTGCAGGAGGGCCTGGATAAGACACGCGGTCGGCAGGAAGCGGCCGCGTTCAAGCTGCTTCCGCTCCACCTTGTCAACGATCTGGCGAATCCGCTCACGCGTGAGCTTGTACTCCTGCGCGACCTCATCGAGCGTCTTTCGACCATCACCGTCCCAACCCCAACGCCTGCAGAGGATCTCGCCGGACCGGTTGGCCGGCACCAAGGCTGACAACTCATCGGACAGGCGCTGTGGGTGTTCGAGCCGGTCGGCGATGAGCAGGAGCCCCGTCCTGAGTTGATCCCGATACCCCACGAGGCCACGGCGCTGGTCGATCGTCTCACCGAGCACCTCGCGAATCGAGACATGCTCCGTGCTTCGGAGCCCCAACTGCGGGTCGCTCAGCAGGATCTGGTCCAGCCAAGGATCGAGCATCGTTTGCGCATCCGCCGGAAGGTCGAGCCACTCCCCGATCGGCGTATGGGCAACGACGGCGGGGTCTTCGGCGGTCTGCTGCTCTGCACGCATCAAGTCAGCGACGCGGGCGTGTCGGTCGCTGCGAATTGGAGGGGGGCCAGCAAGGGCCTTCAGGATCCCGCTTCGGAGCAATTCGAGCGCGGTCTTGCCGACGGCGTAGAAGGAGAGGAACCGCTCCTCGGAAAGATCGGCGATGTTGGCGAAGACCAGGTATCCCTCGCGACGGAGCCTGTTGGCGGCGCGGCTGCCAACGACCTCCTCGGTGATTAGCTCGTCCGACCAGGGTTCTGACTTCAGGACGGCTGCGGTATCCGCGTCGAAGATCGGGGTCCCAGCGACCAAGCCCTGGCGTACGGCCGGGTTCGCGACCCCGGCGTCTCGCGCATCGGGGATCGGACGCGTGACGA
Organism: uncultured Chloroflexia bacterium; assembly: GCA_963748625.1. GTDB lineage: Bacteria > Chloroflexota > Limnocylindria > Limnocylindrales > CSP1-4 > CAIXZV01. The sequence goes on from CAVVJT010000010.1 coordinate 406,431, forward strand.
GATCCGTGACGCGCTCCTGCAGGAGGGCGAGCGACGTGACGCCTGCTCCCCGGATCGCCAGGAACTCCTGCTGCGTGATGCCGGCTAGATGGGCGAGGACCGAGAAGCCAGCGCGCCGAAGGCAGTTGAACCCGCGGACCCCGATGAGATCCGCGGTGATGGAAACGTCCCGCCAGGGATCTTCGCGGAGCAGCTGCGAGATGGCTGCCGGAAAGACGGGCTCGTCAGGGGCAGGCTTGGGCGCTTGAGCTGGCGCTGGCACGACCCTGCCCGCGGCGCGAACCCGGAACCGGTGCTTCATCGCGGCCATGTCTCCCCCTTGGCACAATGCCGATCTATCAACTCCCCCATCACACCCGCTCCGGGCACATCGCCCGATAGTCGCACCACTGGCACGCCTTGCCGGGGGTCGCCGTGAAGTCGCCCGAGCGGATCCGGGCCGCGCGCTCCAGGATCGCCACGCGGGCCGCATCGAGCTGGTCGTCCGTGCGGGTGGTGGACATCCGCTGGGCGGTCTCGGTGAAGTAGAGGGTGACGCGCTCGGGCGTGCCCAGGGCCAGCGCGTCGCGGCAGGCGAGGGCGTAGATGGTCAGCTGGAGGTTCTCGCTGACGTCCTTCTGGCTGGACATGCGGCCGGTCTTGTAGTCGATGACCTCGACGCCGCCGTCCGGCGTCCGATCGATCCGGTCGATCCCGCCGTGGATGCGCACGGGCGCGCTGCCGTCGTCGGGCATGAGCACGAGCTCGAAGTCCAGCTCCTCGTGCAGGGCCTCCCCCACCCCCTCCAGCTCGCCTGACCAGAAGTTGTCCAGCATGGTGTCGATGCGGCGCTTGTAGCCGGCCTCGGCGGTGGCGTCGGGGAAGGCCTCGGGCGTCCAGTTGGCGGCGAAGAGGGTGGCGAGGTCCTCGCGCGTGGGCATGGGCTCGCCCCGCGCGGCGCGCTCGCGGCGCTCCCTGGTGAACGCCTCGAAGGTGGCGTGCGCCGTGTGACCGAACCCGAAGGCGGCCACGGGCCGGGCGGGCTCCGGGATCCGGTAGACGTAGGCCAGGGCGTACCGCAGCGGACACGCCTCGTACATGGACAGGCTGCTGTACGAGAAGTGGCCGGGCACGGGCGCCACGGCGAGGAGGTTCGCGCCGGCCCCACTGTCGAGCGCGACGGTCCGGAAGGTGAGCGGGTCAAGGCCGGCGGCACGGGCCTGGTCTGCCGACATGGCCGCGGACCGGCCGATGTCCACCAGCTGCTGCTCGAACCGGGCCCGGGCGGCGTCGGCCTCGGGATCGGCGGCAGCGGTGGCCTCCATGCAGGCCGATGAGCTCGGATGCGCGCAGGCGCAGCGCGAGGCGACGCTCACGCGACGAGGGCAGCGGGAGGACCCGGCGGGCGGCGGCCAGGGCGGCTGTGGCACCGGCAAGACCATCGGGCCCGTCGGCTCCGGCTTCGGTTTGGGTTCCGTCTTCGGCGGCTTCGGCGTCGGCGGCTTCGGCATCGGCGTCGTCGTCGTCCAGCGTCCGGTCGATGACGGTCAGCTCCGGCCCCCGGCCGTCGAGCAGCTCCGCGATGAACATGCTCTGGGCCTTCGCGCCCGCGCCCCCGTGCGTGCACAGGAGCAGGCGTTCCTGCGCCCGGGTGATCGCCACGTACAGGAGCCGCCGCTCCTCGTCGAGGTGGAGGTTGCCGCCCGGGACCTGCTCGCGCAGGAGCTCGCGCGGGAACCAGCCGCTCCCCTGCTCCTTCACGGGCCACTCGCCCTCGAGCAGGTCCGGCACCACCACCACGGGGAACTCCAGGCCCTTCGCCTGGTAGAGGGTCATGAGGCGCACGCCCTCGACATCCTCGGACAGCTCCACGCTGGTGGGCAGCTCGCCGCCCGCGGTCTTGAAGGCCTCGAGGTAGTCGATGAAGTCCGCCAGGGTGCCGCTCGGGTTGGCGGCCTGCCAGTCCGCGGTGAAGCGCAGGAAGCTCGCGATGGCGACGACGGAGCGCTTGGCCTCCAGGGTGCCGGTGGCCAGGAGGTCCAGCACGGTGCCGTTGAGCTCCAGGTAGCGCTCCAGGATGGTGTGCGGGCCGTCGCGCCAGGTCCGCGGGTTGAGCTCCTCGATGGCGGCAAGGAGGTTGCGCAGCTTCGCCCGGAGGGCGGGATCGACGGGGGCGCGGCGTTCGGTTCGGTCGCCGCCGTTGCCGTTTGCGCCGTTGTTGCCGTTGCCGTTGCCGTTGTTGCCGCTGGCGCCGTGGTGGCTGGTGTCGCCGGCAGCGGGCGCGAGGTTGGCCTCGCCGCTGTCCACCAGCCGGTGGACGGCCGAGAGCAGGTGGCTGCGGTCGAACTTGGCATCGCGGCTGACCGCGAGGATCTCCAGGGCGTCGAGGCGCCACGGGCCGCCGGTCATCATGCGCACGAGGGCGGCGTCGTTGGTGGGATCGGCGATGGCGCGCAGGGCCTGCTCGAGGTCCCGGATCTCCGGCGTCTCGAAGAGCGACAGCCCACCGACGATGGTGAACGGGATGTCCTCCGCCTTGAGCCGATCGACGATGGCGTCGCGGTGCTTGTGCTTGCGGTACAGGACGGCGACGTCGTTCCAGGCGCGGCCGGCGGCGTGGAAGGCGCGGATGGCGTCCACGATGGCGACGGCCTCGTCCTCGGGCCCGGCGCAGACGTGGAGCTCGATGGGGTCGCCCGGGTGCTTGTCGGTCCGCAGGACCTTGTCGGGCGCGAAGCGGGTCTCGTTGCGGCCGATGAGGCGGTTGGCGGCGTCGAGCACGAAGCTGGTGCTGCGGAAGTTCTGCTCGATGGCGAGGTGGCGCGGGGGTGCGGCCGGCTCCAGGTCGGGCGCGTGCGCCGGGGGCCGACTGAAGCGGGCGTCGAATTCGGCGAAGGCGGCGAAGCTGGCGCCCCGGAAGCGGTAGATCGACTGGTCGTCGTCACCCACCACCATGACGTTGTCGGGCCGATCGGGCGTGCGGCCCAGAAGCTCGATGAGCTCGATCTGGGCGACGTTGGCGTCCTGGAACTCGTCCACCAGGATGTAGCGGAACTGGCGCTGCCATCGACGGAGGACGTTGGGGCGGCGTCTTGAAGAGGCGGGCGACCAGGGCGATCTGCTCGCCGAAGTCGAGGAGGCCGCGCGCGGCGATGGTGTCCTCGTAGGCGCGATAGACGCGGGCGATCTCGGCGAGGCGCATGACCTCCAGGGCGGCGCCGTCGAGGACGTAGGTGGCGGCGAGCTCATCGATGCGTTGGAGTTGATCGCCGTCCAGGCGGTTGCGGCCGACCAGGCCGCCCGTGCCGATGATGTTGCGGCGGGCCTCCCGCTCGGCGGTCCGCTCGTGCTCGTCGTGCTTGTAGGGCTTGACCTCGAAGCCTGCGGCCTCGGCGCGCTCCTTGGCGCGGACCCTCGCGTAGTCGCCGCGGACGTCGCGCACGGGCTGCAGGTGGCCGGTGCGGTCCAGGCGCTCGGTGGCCGCCTCGAAGCTGCCGTAGTCGTGCTTCGTAGATCGTCGCGCTCGGCGTCCACGAAGGCGTCGAAGTCGTCCGGGCTGACCAGCTCGTCCTTGGCGCGGTTGATGAAGCCCACGAGACCGCCCAGGGCCCAGTCCGCGTGGTAGCGCAGGTCCAGGGCGGGCGTGATCTCGCGCAGGAGGAGGAGCTGGCCGATGCCGTCGAGGACGTCCGGCCGCGCCGGGAGGCCGGCGTCGGCGGCGTTCTCGGTGAGGATGCGCTGGCAGAAGCTGTGGAAGTTGCTCACGCTCATGCGGGCGCGGGTAGCCGGGCCCACGGCCTGGTCCAGGCGCTGGCCCAGCTCGGCTGCGGCCTTGACGTTGTAGGTGAGGACGAGGAGCTGCTCGGGCGCGAGGGGGCCGTCGAAGGGGTTGCCGTGCCTCGGTGCGGGCTCGGCCGGGATGGGGCTGCCCGCGGTCGTGGTATCGCCCTTGGTGGCCAGCAGCCAGCGGACGCGCTCGACGATGACGCGGGTCTTGCCGGTGCCGGCGCCCGCGATGACGACGGTGGGGCCGTCGGGCGCCTCGACGATGGCGCGCTGGGCCTCGGTGAGCGTCGTCACTGCCCCGTCGCCGGTCACTGGCGCACCCATCGGCCGCAGCCTGTCGAGGTGAAGCCCGCGTCGGTAGCGTCGATCACGACCACCTTCGGCGCGTCAACCTCGCCGGCCTCGATCGTCTCGGACGCGTCGCCGCTGAAGCCGCGCAGGCGCGACCAGGTGCAGGCGGCCGGGTTAGGCGGGCTGGCGGTCCAGGTGCCAGGGAGCAGGTCGGTCCCCACGATGAGCGTGCCCTCGCCCACGTTGGTGGTGGAGCCGGTCACCGCGGACAGGTCAGACGACCACTCGCCGCACCCGCCCGACACGAAGGTCCAGTCCGTCGTCCGCGATCTCAACCACGGCGTACCCGCGCACGGTGGCCTTCACGTTGCCCTCGGGGGTGCGCCGCTCCCAGTAGCAGCTGGGTGTCGGCGCCCGGGTCCGGTAGATGCCGGGCTGCACGTCCGAGCCCACAGTCAGCGTTTTGCCTTCGCCGAAGGTGACCACGCCCGACGGCGCGGTGGTGGCCCCGGCGCCGTTCCGCGGCTCCAGGTGCACCCTGACGTTGTCCGTGTCGGACGGATCGTCGGCATCGTGGAATTCGAGGACGTTCCAGCCGTCCCGCAGCTCCACCTGGACGGACCAGCCGGAGCTCCCCGTGGTGTAGATGGTGCGTCCCTGGCAGGCGGGGGCGCTGCAGACGACGGCGTCGGGGCGCGCGGCGGTTCCGCGGACGGTCACCTGGGGGTTGCGAGCCTCGTACCCGTCGGGCGGAAGCTCGTCGCGCGGGAGGCCGTCCACGGTGGTGATCTGGACACCGCCGGACGCGGGGTCGTAGACGACCTCGAAGAAGTCGACCTGGCCGATAGGGCCGGTGGACTCGCAGGCGAGGTAGTTGGAGCCGTCCTGGAGGTCCAGCCTGACGGTCCACGTGCCGGGACTGGCGCCCGCCGTCTCGTAGTACTCGGCCTCCTCGGCCCAGCAGTCCACCTGCTCATCCTTGAGGATCTCGATCTCCAGGACTGCGGTGGGCGAGTGCACGGTGTACAGGGGCTCATCCACGAGGTGCGCGGGCTCGCCGTTGACAGACACGATGCGGAAGGCGGGATCCTCGAGGTCGATGCCGGCCCTCGGCTCGTCCCAATCGTCCCACGCGCCCATGCCCGGCCAGCCGTCCCAGGCGGTCGGCGGCACGGGCGGACGCACGATACCGATGACCCCCACCACGACGACGGTCACGACGGTCCACGCGAGTGCGATCGCCAGCAGGCCCCGCACGCCATCGTTCGCAGGTTGCGTCCCGAGCTCGCCGCCGGCAGGGTGCGTCACGTCTGCCTAATACCGGTACAGCGAGGCCACGAAGGGCACCCGGTTGTAGAGCCACAGGCCGATGGGCAGCGTGATGATGAGCACCACCAGCCCCCAGGCGAAGGTCATCATCGCCGCCGACGCCCACCACCCCACGAAGATGAACCACAGGCCGCGGATGGGCCACGGCGTCTGCTGGAGCCGGCTCTCGCCCGTCCAGATCGCGCCCGTGCCGTCAGCGTAGGCGTACGTGTAGGTGGTCCGCGGGCGGAGCGTGAGGACCGTGGGGATGCGGTTGATCAGCCAGATGCCCAGGGGCAGGCCGATGATCGTGATCATGGCGAACCAGGCGACGGCGGACACGATCCCGGTCAGCCACCAGCCGACGAACACGAACCAGATCGCACGCACCAGGTAGCCGGGGCCCGATTTGACCTCAGCGACGACGGGCGGCGGCGCGACGGGGCGGGTGGGCGGCGGCGGGGTATTGGTCATGTGCTCCCGATCGTGCGCAGGCGTTGTGACAGGTTGGGTGTCGCAACCACGACGAGATGGGCGGTCGCGCGCGTCAGCCCCGTGTACAGCAGGGCGTCCAGGCGCGGGGCCTCGTCGGGCAGCTCGCACAGGATGATGACCGGTTTCTCCAGGCCCTTGAAGCGCCGGACGGTCTCGAACTGGACGATGGCGTCGTCGGGGGGAAGGTCGGGCACCTCGTCGGCCGGGAGGCGGAGCGACTCGCCGGCGTCGTCGATGGCGCCGTTCCACAGCTCCACGTTGCCGAAGCGGCGCCTGCGCCAGACCTCGCTCCTGGTGGCCGATGCGCCCGAGAGCACGGCGATGTCCCAGGTCCGGACACCCTGCTCCACGATGAGCTTGTGGAGCTGCTGGCGGACGGCGTCGACGGTGGGCTGGCCGGGTTCGGCCTCGACGATGACGGGGGCGCTCCCCTCCTCCAGGACGGCGTACGGCACGATGCCCTCCGGTCCACGGTAGAAGCGGGTCGCGAGCTGGGTGACCGGCGCCGGACAGCGGTAGTCCTCGAAGAGCTCCACCTTGTCCAGGCCGAGGTCGGCCACGCGGTCATCGCGGTAGAGGGCCTGGCCGGGGTCGTGGAAGACCCAGAGGATGTCCTCGGCCGGGTCGCGGAGGAGGAACTCGAGGGAGGTGAGCCAGGCGGGCTCGAAGTCCTGGCCCTCATCGATGACGAGGGCGTGGTAGCGCTCGTCCGGCAGGGCGTCGATGGCCTGGTCCAGGGCTGCGGGGAGGGTGGTGTCGAACCAGTCGCGCGGGAGGCTCGCGTCGTCCTTCGGCTTCTTCGGGATGGTGCTGGCCTTTGTCCCCAGGGTTTCGCAGAGGCCGTGGAAGGTGGTCACCGCCGGACGCCTTGTCGCGTCCGGCTCGAGCTCGGCCAGCTCCCTCCGGACGGCGGTTGCCAGCGGCTGGTTGAAGCAGACGAACAGGGTGCGCCAGCCCTCGCGTGCGAGCCTCCTTGCCTTTTCAACGGCCACCAGGCTCTTGCCGGAGCCCGCGGGCCCGACAACCTCGAGGCGACGCGTGGTCCGGTGCTGGTTGAGGACGAGCTTCTGGAGGGTCGACGCCTGGAGGAGGCGCGTCCTGCCGTCGTCGACGTCGCGCTTGACGAGTCGCGTGAGGGTCGCCGTGGGGGCGAGGAAGTCGTTGATGGTGTCGGTCTCGTGCGCGGTGAGCGGGCGGCCGTGGGTGCCGTCGCCGGTCCACCAGGTCCAGGCCTGCTCGATGGCCGTTCTTGTGGTCGCGGGAGTCTCGAGGGCGGCGGCGTCGAGGACGATCTCCCTCGTCACGTCCGGGCCGAGGAGGGCGTGGCCCCGCGGGAGGGTCGCGAGGTCGGCGTCCGGGAAGGCGACGGCGTGGCCGGCTCTCAGGTCCCGCTGGTCGATGGCGAGGATGCCGGCGAGCGTGCGAACGAGATCGTGCTTGTTCTCCTCGGCCTGGCGGAAGGGGCTCCGGCTCAACTTTCGGGCGCCCAGGAACCAGGTGTCGCCGCTGCGGCTCGGGGTGCCGGACTTGGTCTCGATGACGAGAATTCCGTGGTCCTGGTTGACGAGGACGAGGTCGGCCTCGCCGTCGTGAGCGGGCTTGGTGCGGTCCGGCTTCGCGATGAAGCGGACGCCGGCGTGGAGGGTGGTGCCGGCGGGGAGGGTGGTGCCGGCGAGAGAGTGGTGCCGGCGTGGAGGGTGGTGCCGGCGGGCAGTCCCGGAGTCGGCGCGAGGGCGAGGGCGGCGCGTGCGCGGTCCTCCACCAGGCGCTCGGCGCGCTCACCCAGGGTGCTGCCGTTGGTTCCGTTGGTCCCGTTGCTGCCTGGGGTGCCTGGGGTGCTGGGCTCGAGTCCCCCCAATCGCGTGCCTCCCGAGGATGTGGTGCGTTGCCTCGAGCCTAGCGGTCGGACGCCCGGCCGGCGATGGGCCATTCCGCCCACCGAAGGTCCACCGGCGGCCCGGTTCGTCCACCGGCGGCCCGGTTCGTCCACCGGCGGCCCGGGTCGCCCATCGGCGGCCCAGTTCGTCCGGAGCACGCCGGCCCGCCGACGCTCCGCCTGCCGACCCGCCCGATGCGCGCCCGCCTTGGACGTCCCTGCTGCCCGCCTTGGACGTCCCCTGCCCGCCTGCCCGATGCGCGCTGGCCGCGCGAACCGTCGGGTGGACCTGCCCCGCTTTCGTGGACACCTACCATCGCGGCAGCAGCCGCAGGAAGGCGTCCCGTATGAGGGGGGCGCTTGGGGGGCGCAGGACCCGGAAGTGGACAACTCCAGCCCTCGAGATGAGTGCGCGTTAATCCGTACCTGCCACGATCAGCGGCATGGCAACGCGTGAACGTCCGGGAGACCTCGGCGCCGAGGATGCCCGGACCATCTACCAGAAGACTGCCCGCGAGATCCGGCAGGCCCGGATCGCTGGCGGCTGGAGCCAGGAGGTGGTCGCGCGTGCGGCCGGCATGTCGCGCACGCAGCTGTACCGGCTGGAGAAGGGCAAGTTGGAGGAACCGGGGCTCGAGGCGATCTGCCGCGCGAGCCGGGCGGTCGGCCTGTCAGTGAGCGTGACGCAGCACCCGACGGGTGAACGCCTGCGCGACACCCCGCAACTCAGGCTGGCCGAGGACTTCGCCACCTACCCTGCCAGCCCGATCATGATCCGCCGCGAAGTCCCCCTGCCGATCGAAGGCGACCTGCGCGCCTGGGACATGCTGGTCTCCGAGGGTCGACGCATCGCTTTCGTCGAGTGCGAGACCCGGCTCGGCGACCTTCAGGCCCTCGGCCGGCGGCTCGCCCTCAAGCTGCGCGACGATCCGCGCGGCGACGTGGTCATCCTCGTTGTGCGGTCCACCGCCCACAATCGGCGCGTCCTCGCCACCCACCGGGAAGCTCTCCGCGCCGAGTTCCCGCTCGACGGCGCCACCATTGCTCGTGCCCTCCGCGCCGGCCGCGTCCCGACCGCCAGCGGAATCATCCTCATCTGATCGTCCACCGCAGATCGGCCTGGCGTCCTTGCGCCACGAGGCGCGCGCTGGCCGTCTGACCTCCCGCCTGTCCGCTGGCCCGATGCGCGCTGGCCTGCCCGCCTCGGACGTCCCCTGCCGCCTGCCCGATGCGCGCTGGCCGCGCGAACCGTCGGGTGACGGCCGGTTTCTGAGCGCTGGGTGCGCAGGATGGGGCGTCCGGGCGCCCGGAAGCGCGATCCAGCACGCTGAGCGCGCATGCACGATGCCCCACCCGACCGTACGCACGCTGAGCGCGCATCAGGGGGGGTAAGGGGGCATGGGGGCATGGGGGCAGGGGGTAGGGGGCGGGGGCATGGGGGCGCGAGAGGGACACGCCGGGGTGAACGCTCCGTGGAACCTGGCCCGACCCGCTGGCGTCAGGGCGCCGAACGCCACGGAACCCACGGAACCCACGAACCCACGGAACCCACGGAACCCACCCCGGCCACCTCGCTGCCAAGGACCCAGACAGATGCAGACCTCCTCCACCTCCACGCAGAACCCCTGGCGCATCGCCTTCCTCGCGGGTGCCGCCGTCGTCGCCGTGGGCCTGATCGCCGGCCCCGTCCTCGCGGGCGTCATCCGCCCCTCGACCGGCACCGCACAGCTCGCTGCCGGTACCGACGGCACCCCGGCCGAGCACACGATCTCCGTCGGCGGAGCGGGCAAGGTCACCCTCGTCCCCGACATGGCCACCGTCAACCTCGGCGTGGTCGTCCAGAAGGACACCGCCAAGGCCGCCCGCCAGGCCGCTGCGGAGCGCATGACCGGCGTCGTCGAGGCGCTCAAGAAGCTGGGCATCGACGACAAGGACATCGCCACCTCCACGGTGTCGCTCAGCCCCGTCTACGACTGGTCCAACAACACCCAGCGCATCACCGGCTACCAGCTCAGCAACATGGTCACCGTGACCGTGCGCGACCTCGACAAGCTCGGTGACGTCCTCGACAACACGATCACCGCGGGCGCCACCAGCGTCGACGGCATCACGTTCGACGTGGCGGACCGCAACGGCGCCGAGGCGAAGGCCCGCGAGGCCGCCATGGCCGACGCCAAGGCCAAGGCCGACACGCTCGCCAAGGGCGCGGGCGTCCGGGTGACCGGCGTCCAGTCCATCAGCGAGTCTGTCTCGACCCCGGTCTGGTACGACTACCGGATGGCCGCCCCGGCCGCGGGTGCCGCCGAGGACGCCTCCACGCCGGTCATGCCCGGCACCACCGACGTCACCATCACCGTCCAGGTCGTCTACCTGATCGACTGATCGACTGACCCAACGGGGCTCACGGCCCGGGTTCCCTCAGCGGAACCCGGGCCGCTCGAATTCACGCCGCGTGAGTCGCCAATGCATCAATCCTGGCACGTCCCCGCACGATCGGGACGCGAAGGTCGGGTTTCGCGGCACGGTCACGCACGCTGGCAGGCCTACTTGAGTCTGGGGCGCATCAAAGGGCCGAAGCCCCCGCCGCGGTTCGGCCGAGTAGGGCCCGGCGCCAGGCGGGGCCGCTCAATTCTGCGCCCGCGCTCAGCCGGCCAGCGCCTGCTCCAGGTCGTCGATCACGTCGGCCGGGTGCTCCCCGCCGATCGAGAGCCGCACCAGGCCCGCGCGGGATCTGCGCCGTCTCGCGCCCGACCGCGCCCTGCTGCTGGTGCGTGGAGATGGACGGGATCACGGCCACGCTCTTCACGCGGCCGAGGTCCGTCGCCCGGAAGACCAGCTCCAGCCGGTCGTACATCCGGCGCGCCGCCTCGACCCCGCCTCGCAGCGTGAACCCCAGCAGCGTCCCGTAGCGGGCCACCTCGTGCCCCTCGGCGTCGCCATCGGCCAGGCGGAAGTCCCGCGCCGCCACCGATGTGCCCCGGATGCTCCAGCAGCCCCGGGTAGAGCACCCGGTCCACGTCCCGGTGCCCGTCGAGGTACCGCGCCACCGCCATCGTCGAGCGTGACCACGCGTCCATCCGCGTCCGCAGCGTGCGCAGGTCGGACAGCAGCGCCAGGGCGGCCTGCGGCGAGAGCGACGCCCCCATGTCGCGCGACGGCAGCAGCTTGAGATGCGTGGCGAAGTCGGCGCGCAGGTCGTCCGCGCCGGACCGCATCACGATGTCCCGCCGCGCGACCACCGCCCCCGCGATCGCCAGCCCCGACGCCCCGATCGCCTTCGACAGGGAGTGGATGACGATGTCGGCCCCGAGGCCCAGCGGCCGCAGCAGCGCGGGCGTCGCCACGGTGGAGTCCACGATCAGCGGCAGGCCCGCGTCATGGGCGACCTCGGCCAGCGCGGGGATGTCGGCCAGCGCGAGCGCCGGGTTCGACGGCACCTCCACGTAGAGGAAGCGGGTGCCCTCGTCGATGGCCGCGGCCCAGGCGTCGGTGTCGAGCGGGTCGGCGATCCAGCGGACCTCGATCCCCCGCTCCGCCTGGTACCGCGAGAAGAGCATGAAGGTGCCGCCGTAGCACTTGGCCGATGCGACGAGGTTCGGCTTCGGCAGGTCCGCGTCGGCCGCGAGCAGCGCGTTCGTGGCCAGGTGGACGGCCGCCATGCCGGAGCTGGTGACGACGCAGGAGGCCTCGATGTCAGTGGCGTAGGTCTCGAGCAGCGCGAGCGTCTCCTCGAGGTACCCGGTGGTCGGGTTGGCGATGCGGGTGTAGCCCCACGCGGGCATGAGGTACGCGAGGGCGGCCTCGAGCTCGTCGGAATCGGCGAAGTGCTGCGCGGGCGACGCGTAGACGGGTTCGATGAGCGAGCCCTGGTTGCGGGCGGCGGCGAGGTGGTCGTAGACGCCGTGGACCGCGATGGTGTCGAACCGTCGGGTGCGGGCCTTCGCACGGGTGGCCGCCACGACCTCGCTCATCTCGCGGCCGCGGGCGACCCAGGCATCGAAGCCGGAAGGTCCGGTGGGGTCGATGGGGCCGTGGGGCGGATCGGGCTCGGCGGGGGCGGTCATGGCAGCGGGTCTCCTCCTGGGGGCGACGGCTAGAGGGGGAGCGCCGGGGCGTCCTTGACGGTCGCCATCACGACGCTGGTCTGGATGCGGGCGATGCCCGGGAGCGGGGTGAGCTTGTCCACGACGAAGCGCTCGAGGGCGCGACGGTCGGGCAGGACCACCTTGAGCTGGTAGTCGAACTGGCCGGTGAGGTGGTGGCACTCGAGGACTTCGGGGAGTGCGGCCAGGGCCGTCCGGATGCGGGCGACCGCGTCCTGGTGGTGGAGCGCAATGCCGATGGAGATCAGGCACAGCAGGTCGAAGCCGGCCCGCTCCTGGTCCACGCGTGCGGTGTAGCCGGTGATGACCTTCCTCTCTTCGAGGCGTCGGACGCGCGCGTGGGTGGCCGCGGGGCTCAGGCCCACGGTGCGGGCGAGGTCGAGGTTGCTCATCCGGCCGTCCCGCTGGAGGCTGCGGAGGATCTCGCGGTCGAGGTCATCGAGGGTGATGCTGGTCATGTTCCTGCCGGTTCTGCAAGGGGTTGTTCGGTATGTGAGCATGATGTCCGAATATCTGTCGGCTGTCGATGGGTCTGCCGTGCAGTTGTTCGGCCACCGGGAGAGTTGCCTGCAGGGCGCCCATCTTCGGCGGCATGCCGACTTCTCGACGGTTCGCCCCACGTGGGGGCCAGATCCGCACCTCGCACGCACGCACCGGGTCGCAAACCCGGGGTTTCGCGCGCAGAGCACGCTCAGCTGGGCCCGAACCGCCCCCCACGTGGGCCGCCGCGCGGGGTTGGAGCCGGGGAACGTAGGCCGCCGGTGGACGAACCGGGCCGGCGGGGGCTGCAGATGGGCGACCCGGCCCGCGACACGTTCAGGGGACCCGGTGCACACTGCGCCCGTGCGCCGCTTCGCCCGTCTCGCCCCGCTCGCCGCCCGCCGTCTCGCCCCGCTCGCCGCCTTCGCGCTGGCCACCGCCGTCGGCCTGTCCGGCATCACGGCGCCCGCAGCACGCGCCGCCGACGGCTTCGCCGAGACCGCGACCACCACCTACACGCTCCAGCCCGCGAAGGGTCGGCTGGCGGTCAAGGTCACGCTGCGGATCACGAACAGCACGCCCGACACCACCGAGCCCTACGAGTGCACCAAGTACCGCGAGGACTGGTTCTGGGGCACGGTCCCGTACACGGACACCTGCTACCGGACCACGCACTGGTACCGCAACCAGGCGTCGATCTGGGTGGAGCGAGAGGCCGGCAAGGTCAAGGCGACGTCGGGCGGGAAGCGGCTGGCGGTCGAGTCGAGCCAGAAGGGCGACGCCTACCGCCTCGAGACGATCACGTTCCCCAAGCTGTTTTACGGCAAGTCCCGCACGATCACCGTCACCTACACGCTCAAGGGCGGCAGCCCGCGGTCGGACACGTTCACCCGGACGCTGCGCGCATACGCCTCGTTCTGCGTGATCGCCAACGGCGCCGACAAGGGCGAGGTCACCGTCCGCCTGCCGTCGGGCTTCAAGGTGGAGACCTCGGGCGAACCGCTGCGTGGCAAGGTCGACGGCGGCTCCCGGGTGTTCACCTCGGGCGCGGTCAAGGACACGTCGCGCTGGTACGCGTGCCTGTCGGGCACGAACGAGGACGGGTACACGGCCGAGGAGATGACCGCTCCCGATGGCCGCACGGTGCGCCTGCTGTCCTGGCCCGAAGACCCCACGTGGACCCGCGGGGTGCGCGACGAGGTGTCGGCCGGGCTGCCCGAGCTGCGCCGGCTGGTGGGTGCGGACATGGCCGGATCCGACGCGCTGGTCGTGAAGGAGGCCTCCACCGGCAACGAGTACGCGGGGTTCTACGACCGCAAGTCGAACACGATCACCGTGGGTGAGGACTACACGCAGCCGTCGCTCGTGGCCCATGAGCTCGCGCACGTCTGGTTCAACGGGAGCGTCTTCGCCGAGACCTGGATGTCCGAGGGCTACGCCGAGTGGGCGGGGCGCACGGCCAGCGGCGACCTCGCGGCGTGCGGTCGCCCGGAGGCCGCACCGGCGTCGCTGACCCTGGCCGACTGGCGATATCTGGAGCCGCGCTCGAGCGCGGAGGAACGCGACGCGGTGTCGGCGCAGTACGACGCCTCCTGCTACATCGTCACCCGCGTGGCCCAGGCAGCCGGCGCGGACCGGATGGCCACGGTGACGACGGCTCTGCTGGGTCGCGACGATCCCTACGCGCCCGGCTCGGACATGGCGCGGGCGACGAAGATCGCGACCTGGCGGGACTGGCTCGACGCGGTCGACGAGCTGGGACTGCGGCCCGCGGGTGCCGCCGAAGGCCTCGCGTCCGACCTGCTGGTGGAATATGGGATCGCGTCCGACCGGGCACTGCTCGCGAAGCGGGCATCGGCGCGACGGGCGTACCAGGAGCTGCTGGCGACCGTGGTGATGTGGGATGTGCCCCCGGTCGTGCGCACGCCGCTCACGGAGTGGCACTTCGACGATGCCCAGGCCGCGATCGCCGCCGCCGGCGAGACCTGGGAGGTCACCGGCCAGACCGATCTCGTGCTCGACGGCGTCGAGGCACGGCAGGGGCCGGCAGCCTCGGCCTGGGAGGGGGCGGCGTCCCTTGCGGACCTCGAGGAGGCGGCCTCGATCGCGCGGCGGCAGCTGGTGGCGTCGAAGGATGTGGCCGAGGTGCGGGAGCTGCTGGAGCAGCGCCTTGACCTGGTGGAGCAGGTGGGAATGGTCGGGACGGTGATGCCATCGCTTGACAGCGCCGTGGCGGCGATCAGGGTCGGTGACGACGCGTCGGCGGCCGAGATCACGCTCCGGGTGCGCTCGATGCTGGGCGGGCTCCGGGCGCAGGGCGAGCAGCGGATCGTGCTGGGCGTGGGGATCGCGATCCTGGTGCTGGCGCTGGCCGTGGTGCTGGTCGCCTGGCGGGTGCAGGTGTCGTCGCGCCGGCGTCGGGCCGGGCGGATGGCGGCGGCTGGTGCGGCGGGCGTCGGACCTGGTCCGGTTCCCGTCGGCACGTCGGCCAGTCCCGATGGGTTCAACAACGACAGCACCGCGACCGTTGTGGATCTGCCTGGTGTCGCGGGCCCGCTGCCTGCGTGGGCATCCCCGTCCATCGACGACTCCCCCACGATGGCCGTGCCGGACCTCGGGGCGCCGGCTGGGGCGCCGGCTGGGGCGCCGGTCGAGCCGCCGCTGGAGCCGCCTTCGAGCCGCCGCTGCCCCCTCCCCCGCCGCCGGTTCGCTGAACCTCGGGGGATTGACGCAATGGGTGCCCCCGGCGCAGCGCGATTCTCATCCTCGCACCAGGTGGGAGCTACCTCCGGCCAACCTGCCATCCCGCCACCTGGTGCGAGCTAACCGCCCGAACGCTCCCCTTGGGTCGGCTTAGGGTCACCTGGTGGGAGCAAGCGGATGTCGCAGGCCGACGACTTCGGATAGCTCCCGCCTGGTGGGAACAACCACACGTCCGGCGTGGGGTCCACGCTCAGCAGTGGTCGGCCAGCAGGTCGGTGGTGAGCAACACGTCGGATAGGTCCCACCTCGTGGGAATTTGCGCGAGTCCTCCGGCGTGGACCCCGGCACCGAGCGCTGGACCACGCCGGCGCACGGACGAAATCGATTGCACCGGGTAGGCTTGCCCGGTGACCGCCCCTGAGCCGCTGACGCCCGCCGCCGAGCAGACCGCGCCGCCTGCCGCGGACCCGACGGCGCCCGCCGCTGCCCAGGCCGTGCCCGCCGCGGACCCGACGGCGCCCGTCGCCGAGCACACCGCGCCCGTCGCCGAGCAGACCGCGCCCGCCGGCTCCCCCGTTCACTCGCGGACGGCGGCCCTCGTGCTGCTGGCGCTGCTCGCGCTGGTCTGGGGCGTGCACTGGGTGGTGGTCAAGCAGGGCCTGCAGTACATGCCGCCGCTCACCTACGGGGCGTTCCGCATGATCGGCGGGCTGCTCACGATGGTCGCCCTGCTCGGTGTCCAGGGGAAGCTGGTGCGGCCGCCGCGCGAGGACTACCCGATCATCGCGTCGGTCTCGCTGCTCCAGATCGCGGCCGGCGTCCTGATCATGAACTTCGCCCTCCAGGCCGTGCCCGCCGGCCGCTCGTCGGTGCTGCTCTACGCGATGCCGCTGTGGGTGGCGCTGCTGCTGTGGCTCTTCTTCCGCGTCAAGCCGCGGCGCAACGAGGCGATCGGCCTGGTCCTGGGGCTCACGGGCATCCTCGTCCTGGTGAACCCGACCGTCATCGACTGGAGCATCCCTCTCGAGCTTGCGGGCACCGTCGCGCTCGTCATCAACGGCGTCCTGTGGGCGGCCGTGACCATCCATATCCGACGCCACACCTGGCGCTCCACCCCGCTGCTCCTCCAGCCGTGGATGCTGCTCGTGGCGGGGGTGCCGATCGTGGCCGCCGCCATCTTCTTCGAGCAGGGGCGCGAGGTCACCTGGGGCTTGCCGTTGATCCTGGCGCTCCTCTACTCCGGGCCACTGGCGACCGCCTTCGCGAACTGGGCGAGCCAGTCGATCACGCGTTCCCTCGGCCCGCTGGCGTCCGCCGTTGGGTTCCTGGCGACGCCGGTTGTCGGCCTGATCGCGGGCGCGATCGTGCTCAACGAGCAGCTGGGGCTGATCGACCTGGCCGGGTTCGCGATGGTGCTCGCAGGGATCGCGGCGACGTCACTGTTCCCGGCGCCCGCTCCGCGAGAGCGGGCCGCCGCCGAGCGCACCTGACGACGCCTCGGCACCGAACCGACGCCACACGGCGCCGGCGATGCCCTACTTGACCCGCGACAGCCACCCCACACAGGCCGCCGTGACTGACACGACGCCCATCGCGACGCCGACGCCCACCCACCCGGCAACCGGCTCGATGACCGCGAACAGCGTGGGCCCCAGGACCATGCCCGCATTCTGGCCGAGCATCAGCGCGGCCATGCCGGCACCAGCCAGACGGGGCAGTGGCATCGCCTCGGGGACGGCGGCGAACAGGGCCGACGGCACAGCGCCCATCGACAGTCCCACCGCGAACAGCACGAGCGGCAGCATGGACTCGACGGTGAAGGGCAGCAGCACGAGGACGCCCATCAGGACGCTGGCGATCGTGAACACGAGGCGCCGCGAACCGATCTTGTCCGAGATCAGCCCGGACCCGAATGAGCCAACGCCGGCACCGACGAGCACGAGGCTCGACACGGCCGCCGCCATCGCCAGCTCGAAGCCGCGCTCGTCGACGAGGAATGTGGCGAGGAACGCGTTGACGCCGCCAGCCGCGGTGCTCGAGAGCCCGAACACCGCCGCAAGGATCCAGATCTCGCGCCCGCTGAGGCCGAGACGGAGGTCACCCAGGGCACCGCTCGTCCGACGCGTGCCACGCGCCTCCACGCGTGAGCCGGCACCCGCACTCTGACCCGCACCCGCACTCGGACCTCCACCGCGAACCACACCGAACACGACCACCCCGGCCACCGCAGCCACGGCGGCCGACAGCCACCACGCTGCCGCCCAGCCCCAGGTCGATGCCAGCGCCGGCCCGATCAGGTACATGAGAATCCCGCCCACCGGCACCCAGGTCGCCCAGATGCCCATGGGCAGGCCCCGCCGCTCGTCCGGGAACGTGCCCGCCACCACGGCCGGTGCGGCCACGCCGACAAGCCCCACCCCGACGCCCTGGACGGCGCGCCCGGCGAGGAACATCCCGAAGTCCGGGGCGACGACGCCCAGCAGGCTCCCCAGCACCACGCTGGCCATGGCCGCCACGATGGTGGCCCGAGCCCCGTACCGCACCAGCAGCAGCCCGGCCGGCAGAGCGAGCACCAGCCCCGTGATCGAGAACACGGACATCATCGAACTCGCCGCCGCCAGGTCGACGCCGAACGACTCGATGAGGAGCGGCATCAGCGGCGGTGCCGCGAACTGCGCCATGACCGCAGCGATGCTCGCGAGGTAGACCGCCCCCAGGACCAGCCACGGCGACGCCATGGGGCGCGAGACCGGGATCGACTGGGCGATGGGTGCGGCGGCAGGTGACATAGAAGCTCCGAACAGGAAGGGAGGCCCCCGCCCGGCGAGGAGCGGGAGCCTCCGGGGTTGCAGCGAAGATGAGCCCTCTAGCGGTACACCCCGAACTCCTTGGTGGCGTCGGCCCAGGCCTGGACGTTCTCCACGGAGCAGCCCTCGAGCTCGTTGACGTACGTCGCCATGACGTAGCCGCCGCCCTTGCCCAAGGTCTCGCACAGCTCCTGGGTCTTCTCGCGGATCTCGGCGACGCTGCCGCCGCGGACCGTCGAGTTGGGCATGCCGCCGACGATGCACATGACCTCGCCGGCGGTCTCCTTGATCAGCTGCATGTTGCTGTTCTGGAACATGCCCACGGTCTTGCCCTTGGGCAGGCGCGCGAGGTACTCGACCCGCTTGTCCCAGATGCCCTCGTAGTAGACGACCGGCGTGATCCCCGCATCGATGAGCCGGAGCTGCATCTCCTCGAGCTGCGGCCAGTAGAACTTCTCGAACTGCTCGATGGACATGAACCCGTCCGACCCACGGTGGAGCGGGATGAACGTGTACGGGTTGCCCATCATCCGGCACGTGGCGATCGCGTTGTCCACTTGGAAGTCGAGGACCTTCTTCTCGGCGGCCAGCAGCTGGTCCGGCCGCTGGCGCAGGTCCAGGAAGATGCCGCGCATGCCGCGGAGCGTGTCCGACATGAAGTCGAACGGCGCCTCGGTCAGGGCGCCCAGCCAGGTGACGGGCGGCACGCCGACCGCGGCGAGCGCCTGGGCCTGCCCGACAGACATCCCGATCCACTCGGCCTGGGCAGCCGCGGCCTTCTGCAAGGCCTCGAAGGCCTTCTGGACCGGCGGTGCCCCCAGGGCGGGCAGTCCGAGGATGATGTTGTAGTAGCCGAAGAGGCTCATGCCGAGCGGCGGCAGGTACTGGAGGCCCTCGAGCTCGCTGAAGGCGCGCGGGAGGTACGTCCGGATCGCGAAGTCGCTCATGTCG
The DNA here is from genome assembly GCA_963748625.1 of uncultured Chloroflexia bacterium. Lineage (GTDB taxonomy): Bacteria > Chloroflexota > Limnocylindria > Limnocylindrales > CSP1-4 > CAIXZV01. The sequence goes on from CAVVJT010000010.1 coordinate 425,210, forward strand.
TTCAGGAAGGCGTCGTAGTCCTCGGCCTTCATGAACTCGTGCTCGTCGAACTGGTAGGAGCTCGAATCCGGCAGCGACCAGCCCGGCCACTTCGTCATCCGGTCGCCCAGGATCGTGCTGGGCCGAGGATCGTGCCACGGGCCGAGGGTCTCATCGGGACCGAATCGGGCCGCAGCCTCCACGAGGACGCGGGTCTGAAGGTCCCAGTCGCGGTAGAGGTCGGCGTGGGAGACGCCCGCGAGCTCGGCCGAGAAGTAGCCGAGGCCCAGGGACATCGGCACGCGGTCCGGCTGGCCCATGGCGTACGCCGTCTTAATCCGGGTCGAGCGCTCGACGAGCAGCTCCGCAGGCGTCTTGGCGAGGTCGGGGTTCACCCAGCCGGTCATCGTGTCGGTCATCTCACGCCACCCCGGCCTTCGTCCAGCTCTTGGCAAGATTGACGGCGTCCATGGCGTTGAGCCCGAACGCGTCCGCCCCGGCGAACACGCGGACCTGGTCGTCCACGGTCCCGCCGCCGATCATGATCTTGACGCCGTCGCGCACGCCGGCAGCCTCGAAGGCGGCCACGGTGTCGCGCATCGCGTCGTAGGAGAGGGTCAGGAAGCCCGACAGCGCGACCACGTCGGGCTTGTCGGCCTTGACTGCCTCGACGAACGTGTCGACCGGGACGTCCACGCCCAGGTCGCGGACCTCGAAGCCGTTGACCTCGAGCATGAAGTGCACGATGTCCTTGCCGATGTCGTGGATGTCGCCCTGCACGGTGCCAAGGAGGACCTTGCCCAGCTTGGGCGCGTCGCTCTCCGCCGTGAGGTGCGGCTTCACGATCTCGCTGATCTGCTTGAGCATCTCGCCTGCGAGGATCAGCTCGGGGACGAAGTACTCGCCCTTCTCGAACCGGTCGCCGACGATGGCCATGCCTTCCTTGCAGGCTTCGAGGATCTCGAGCGGCGACGTGCCGCCCTCGATCATCTCGGTCGCGAGGCTGATGGCCTGCTCGTCCTCCATCTCCGCGATGGCATCGATGAGCGCTTGTGCCATGCGATCTCCTCCGTTGCCGGCCGCGCCGGCTACTTCGTGGCGGGTACAGGGCCGAGCAGCCCTGCCCGGAACGCGCGGGTGTAGGCAAGGCAGTGCCGGTCCTTGCCAAGGAGTAGCTCGGTCGCAAGCAGGGACGCCTTCAGCTCGCGATCGAGGGGGTCGAGGATCGCGCAGTCGAGTCCGGCCTCGACGGCGAGCGTGAGGTAGGTCCGGTTCACCAGCGCGCGGGATGGCAGGCCGAACGAGACGTTGGACAGCCCGGACGTCATGTGGACGTCGGGGAACTCCGCCTTCACGCCGCGCATCGTCGCGAGGGCGATGTTGGCGCTCTGGACGTTGGTGGAGATGGTCATGACGAGCGGGTCCACGTAGACCCTGCCGTCGGGGATGCCCGCCTCGCGGGTGAGGCTGATGAGGCGGCGGATCACGGTCATCCGGGCCTCGGTGCTGGCCGGGATCCCGTTGTCATCGAGGGCCAGGGCGACGACCTCACCACCGGCCGCCGCGGCCAGCGGCAGGACGCCGTCGATGCGGTGCTGCTCACCGCTGATGGAATTGACGAGCGGGGTCTTGGAGACCGCGCCGAGCGCCGCCCGCAGGGCCTTCGGGTTGGCCGTGTCGATCGAGAGCGGCAGATCCACGACGGACTGGACGGTCTCGATGAGCCAGACAAGGTCCTCGGGCTCGCGCTCGGGACTGGTGCCCGCGTTGACATCGATCCACGTCGCGCCGGCTTCGGCCTGGCGACGCGCCAGGTCCTCGATGAACGCCTGGTCGCGACCGACGACGGCGGTCTGGACGGACTTGCGGGTGCCGTTGATCTTCTCGGCGATGACCTGGAATGCCATGGGCTGCCTCAGTCCTCAGTGGAGATGGAGCGGGGGAAGAGCATCGAGTTCGCGAACCGGCGCTGGAACCCGGGGTAGGTGGTGAGCTCCACGTAGCCCGCCTCGTGGGCGATGTCGCGGGCGCGCGCCCGCTCCCGGAGCGAGATGAGCGCGGCCTTGGCACCGGTGCCGGCGGCGTTGCCGACCTGGACGTAGGCGGCGTTGGGGAGCCTGGGCAGGAGCCCGATGGCGATGGCGTTGTCGAGGTCGAGATAGCTCCCGAAGGCGCCGGCGACCACGACCTCGTCCACCGACGCCGGATCGGTCCCGGTGGCGTCGAGCAGGATCGAGATGCCGCACTCGATGGCGCCCTTGGCCAGCTGGATCTCGTTGATGTCGCCCTGGGTGATGGCCACGTCGCGCCCGATGCCGTTGGTCGCGGCCGGTGCGAGGACGTACTCGAGCCCCTTCTCGCTGCGGCGCACGCCCTCTGTGTCGGCCTGGAGCCGGCCCCGGAAGTCGATGCGGCCAGTGCGGTACAGCTCGGCGACGGCGTCCACGATCCCCGACCCGCAGATGCCCACGGCGGGTGCTCCGCCGATGGTGTCGATCTCGGGCCCGCGGTCGTCCTCGAACATGCGCACGCGCTCGATGGCGCCCGTAGCCGCCCGCATGCCGTCACGGATATGGGCGCCCTCGAAGGCGGGGCCGGAGGCGCAGGAGGTGGACGCGAGGTGGCCCATCGAGGGGCGGCGCAGGACGATCTCGGTGTTGGTGCCGATGTCCACGCCCACCTTGACCGCGTCCACCTTGTCCAGGTCCGCACCCAGGATCATCGCCACGTGGTCTGCGCCCACGAACCCGCCGACATTGGGGAGCACGTGGATGCGCGCGTCGGGCGCCAGGTGCAGGCCCAGGTCCCGGGAGCGCACGTCCATCGGTGACGAGGTGGACGCCACGAACGGTGCCTGGCTCAACTGACGCCCGGGGAGGCCCAGCAGCAGGTGGTGCATGGCGGTATTGCCCACGATGCAGCCTTCGGCGACCTGGTCGCGCTCGACACCGGCGGCCTCACACATGGAGCCGACGAGCTGGTCCAGGCCCTCGCGGACCACGCGGGCCATCGTGTCCGAGCCGTTGGGCTGGCGGACGGCGTAGGCGAGGCGGCTGATGACATCCTCGCCGTAGGCGATCTGGGGGTTCATCAGCCCCTCGCTCACCAGCTCCTCGCCGGTCTCGAGGTCGATCAGGTAGCCCGCGATCTTGGTCGTGCCGAGGTCCACCGCGAGGCCGACCGCGTGCAGGCCGGGCTCAAGCACCCCGACGACCTCTGCGCCACGCACGAGGAGGGTGACCTCCCAGCCGGTGCGCCGGACGAGGCCGGTGAGCTGGGCCAGCACCACCGGGTCCGCGTGCAGGCGCCGGAGGCCGTGGGCGACGGTGGCGGCGGCGAGGATGCGGTCGAAGTCGGAGCGGGCATCGCGCAGGCTGGGGGGCTCCGCGTGGACGCGGTAGACGCGCACGGCGGGGTCCACCGCGATGATCCGGTGCGGCCCGGTGACCTGGAGCCGCTGGTCGGTGATGAGCGAGGCCTTGGGGACGTGCACCTTGATGGCACTGGTCACGGGGACACGGCAGGCCAGCCGCTCGCCGTGGGCGATCTCGGACCGGCTGAGCGCGCGCCGGTCGGCATCGGATGGCGTGGGCAGGTCACCCTCCATCACGACGACACGGCACCGGCCGCAGGTCCCGTCGCCGCCGCACACGGAAGCGAGGCCGATGCCCGCGTCCCGTGCGGCGTCCAGGAGGAGCGACCCCGGCTCCACCTGCACCCGGCGACCCGCAGGCTGGAAGTCGACCTCGAAGGTCACCGACGCCGGGGCCGGTCCGCGGGAGGGCTCAGGCGCGCCCGAATCAGGCACGCTCGAATCAGCCACGCCCGAAGCCGGGCAGCTGCGGTGCGGGCGTGCGGCCGTCGCGCACGAACATCTGGTACGTGACCTCGACGCCCGGCTCCACCACGACGCACTCCTCGTCCCACGGCCCGAAGAGGAGCTTCTCCACCAGCGTGGGGGTGCCCTTGATCTCCTCGTACCGGAGCTCGAAGTGGCGGGCGTTCTCCTTGGCGAACTCCCGGTAGTGCTCCAGCTCGTAGGCGCCGGTGTCGATGAAGGCGATCCGTGTGTAGTTCTTGAGCATCAGCTTCATGATGCGATCGGCCTTGGCCTCGCCGTACTTGCCCACCAGGTCCATCTGCGAGTCGAGCGGGCTGTCCTTCGCCTCGATCCAGCCCTTGGTCAGGAAGTAGGTGCCGGGCTCCGCTGCGTGCTGGGCCTCGTACTCGTCGCGCGAGCCCAGGAAGATCGCGATGCAGTCGTCCACCCGCGGGATGACGAGGCGGGCGCTCTTCGACGTGAGGCCGACCACGCCCTGGGAGCACAGGCCATAGCCGAGCAGGATGGTCTCGAACCCCTCCGACCGGTCGATGACCTCCTGAAGGGCCGCCGTCAGCCCGCCGGGACGGAAGTGGAGGCCGAAGTCCATGACCTCGCGGACCATCTCGTCCGGCATCCGCGGCGCCATCTCCTCGATCACCGTGGCGCAGGCGATGACCTTCACGCGGGCGGGGTCGTACGGGAAGGTGCGGGCGGGCGGCAGGGGTTCGGATCCAGTCAATGGAGCTCCTGGGTGACGGACCGGTCGCGATTGCGATATATAAACATTGCAATGGCCTGGCGGAGTGGGACGAGACGCCCTGAATCGAGGGGCCGTTCGGCCTCCCCGCTCCCCTGGCCGAGCCGCGAAGGTTGCAGACGACCACGAGGAGGCAGAGGTGGCGATGCTGGGCGAGGAGCGGGCGGGCGGACCGGGGCGTGCCGCCGGCGCAGGCTCCGTGCGCCGGATCGATCGCGAATCGTTCGAGCCCGCCTATTCGCAGCTCGCCGACATCCTCCGCCAGCGGATCGAGGAGGGCGAGTTCCACGCCGGCGACCGGCTCCCCACCGAGGCGGAGCTGATGCGCACCTACGGGCTGTCGCCGGTGACGGTGCGGCGTGCGATCAAGATCCTGGTCGACGAGCGGGCGGTCACCGCGACCCCGGGCCGCGGCACGTTCGTGGAGGCGGCCTCGATCGCCACCGCGACCTTCGACCTGGGCTCGTTCCGGGCGATCCTGGCCGATCCGAGGGTCAAGGTCCGGATGCTCGCGGTCCGGGTTCGGCCCGCGTCGGGGCGGGTCGCCCGCATGCTGGAGCTGGACGAGGGTGACCGGGTGGTGTCGATCCGGCGGGTCCTGCACCGGGACGGCCAGCCGGTGATGTTCCACCGGGAGTCGCTCACGTACGACCCGCGGCGCCCGGTGATCGAGACCGAGCTCGGGGTGACCGCACTGCGCGACCTGTTCGAGGGCAACGGCCAGGTGGGTCCCAAGCGGGGCCGCCTCACGCTGCTGGCCACGACCCTGCGCGATGAGGAGGCGCAGCACCTGCGGGCGACCGTGGGCGAGGCCGCCTTCCTCCTGGAGCACCACTTCTTCGGCTTCGACGATCGGCCGCTCTCGTGGGGCGTGTTCGTGTGCCGGGCGGGGCTGCTGACCTTCGAGACCACCGTCGGCTTCGACTCCCGGAGCACGACGCCAGGCCCGGCGACCCGGGAGGAGATGGCGTGACGGAGACGCTGGAGACCCTGATCGCGGATCTCGAGGAGGAGCGGGCGATCGCCCTTGTGCGCCGGCGGCTGGCCGCGGGCGAGGATCCCGGGGCGATCATCGAGGACTGCCAGCGCGGGCTTGCGGTCGTCGGGGACCGCTATCGCGAGGGCACCTACTTCATCGCGGGCCTGATCATGGCGGGCGAGATCTTCCGCGAGGTGATGGAGATCCTGGAGCCGCTGGTCGGACCGGCGGCGACGCGTCCGCGGGAGGGATCCGGGCCGACGGCCGGGCGGGTGCTGGTGTGCACGGTCCAGGGCGACATCCACGACCTGGGCAAGAACCTCCTCGTGATGCTGCTGCGGGCGATGAACTTCGAGGTGGTGGACCTCGGGGTCGACGTGCCGCCCGAGGACGTCGTGCGCGCCGCGGCCGAGCTCCAGCCCGACGTGATCGGCCTGTCCGGGATGCTGCTCACCTCGTTTCCGACCATGCGCGAGACGATCGCCGCGCTGCGTGAGGCGTTCGGGGACGGGCCAGATGCGCCCGGGATCATCGTGGGCGGCGGGCAGATGACGGAGGGGACGGCCGCCTGGGTGGGCGCCGACCGCTGGAGCGACAACGCCGGGACGGCGATCCCCGAGATCGCGTCGCTGGTGGAGCGCAACCGTCCCGACGAGTAAGGCCGCTTCCGGCGCCCGGACTCGCTGAGTCGCGCTGGACTCAAGTCCGCATCGGCCTCCTAGAGCTTGCGGTCCGACTCGCCCGTCGCGTCGAACGAGGCGTGCATCATGCCGAGGGACGGATCCGGGCCCTTGAAGCCCACGAGGTACTCCAGGCGGATCGGCGCGAACGCCTCGTAGAACAGCACGTCCTCGTCGCCCAGCTGGCGGAACGCGTGAATCCAGTTGCCCGGGATGACGAGCAACGAGCCGGGCCCCACCTCCTTCTCCTCACCCTCGACCTTCGCCCACAGGCGCCCCGAGACCACGAGCATGATCTGCTCGGCCTCGTGCTTGTGCTCGGGGATGACCACGCCGCCTCGGTAGACGATGCGGGTCATCATGACCTTCTCGCCCGACACGGTCTGGCGGTAGACGCCCTTGACGTACTCGACCGTCGGGAACTCGTCCCAGGTGGTGATCTGGCTCATTCGGCGATCTCCTCGGACTCGGTGAGCGGGGCCGCAGCGAGCGCGTCCAGCCCGCGCAGGATCTTCTCGGGGGTGACGGGCAGCGAGTCCACGCGCACGCCGGTGGCGTGGTAGATGGCATTGACGATGGCCGGGATCGGTGAGTTGGCGGTCATCTCGCCCACGCCCTTGACCCCATACGGGCCGTTGGCCGAGGGCACCTCCAGCACAACCGACTCGATCACGGGCAGGTCTGCCGGACCCGGCATGAGGTAGCCCGCGTAGTCCTTGGGCGAGTGGTCGCGCGAGGGGTAGTAGGGCTCCGTCGTCTCGTACAGCGCGTGGCTCATGCCCATCCATGCGCCGCCGTGGATCTGACCCTGGACGAGCGCCGGGTTGACCATCCGGCCCACCTCGTACGCCGAGCGGATGGAGAGGACGGTGACCACCCCGGTGTCGGTGTCCACCTCAACCTCGGCGACCGTGCAGGCGTAGGCCTGGGTCGAATCGGGGTCCATCGCGCCCGTCTCCGGGTCGACGGTTGACTTCGGCTTCATCCAGGCGCCGCGGCCGGCGATGGTGCGCCCGTACTGGAACTGGGCGCGCGACGCAAGGTCTGCGATCCCGAGGCGCTTGGCAGGCGATCCCGCGACGAAGACGAAGCCTTCCCCGTCGAGCACGAGATCGTTGACGCTGACCTCCAGCTCCTCCGATGCGAGCGCCAGGACCGAATCCCGCGCCTCGATCGCGGCCGCCTTGACGGCATTGCCCACGCGGTGGGTCGCCCGCGAGGCGAAGGTGCCCATGTCGTGGGGGCCGGTGTCGGTGTCGGCGGTCTGGACCACGATCTGGTCGTAGGGCACGCCGAGGGTCTCGGCGGCGATCTGGGCCATCACGGTCCGCAGCCCCTGGCCGAGGTCCGTGGCGGCGAGCACCACGTTGAACGAGCCCGACGTGGTGGCGTGGATCAGGGCCTGGGACGGGTCGCCGCCCAGGTTCATGCCCGTGGGGTAGTTGACGGCGGCCATGCCGGTCCCGCGCAGCTTCGCCATGGTCAGCGACCTCCTTCCGGGCCGGCCGGGGCCGGATCGGACTCGGACCGGGGCGCCGATGTCATCGCCGCGAGCTCCGGCGCAAGCTCGTGCCCCACCAGGCGTGCGGCCGCCTGCATCGTCTCGATCAGCGTCGCGTCGGCTGTCGCCTTGCGGTGCGGCTTGATGTCGCCGTTCCGGTGCGCATTCCGGAAGCGGACCGTCCACGGGTCGATGCCGCAGGCCTCCGCGATCCTGTCCATCTGGACCTCGACCGCGAAGTGGCCCATCGTCACGCCGAACCCGCGCATCGCCGAGGTCGGTGTGCGGTTCGTGTAGACGCAGTACGCGTCGACCACGACGTTGGGGATCGTGTACGGGCCGCAGGCGTTGGCCGCGAACTTGGTGATCGCGTAGGGCGTCTGGCGGCTGTAGGCGCCGCAGTCCGCCATGCCGGTGACCTTGCGCGCGATGATCGTGCCGTCGGCCATGACGCCGTCCTTGATCCGGATGATCTCGGCGCTGCGCGTGGAGGAGACCTGCATCTCCTCGGAGCGGTTGTAGACGTAGCGGACCGGCCGCCCGGTGAGCACGGCGCCCAGGGTGGCGAGCGGCTCAACGATCACATCCACCTTGCCGCCGAACCCACCGCCGACGGTGCCGCCCACGAAGCGCAGCCTGTTCGCCGGCATCGCCAGGATGATGGAGGTGTTGTCGAGGCTGAAGTAGATCGCCTGGGTGTTCGTGTAGACGGTGAACCGGCCGTTGGCCTCCGGGACGGCGATGCAGCCGGTGGTTTCGAGCGGCGCGTGCTCGATGGGGCTGGTGCGGTACTCGCCCTCCACGATGTGGTCGGCCTGCGCGAAGCCGGCCTCGACGTCGCCCAGCCGGACGCGACGGCACTCGTGGCCCTCGTACATGAACGTGTTGTTGCCCCAGTGGGTGACGATCGGGGCGCCGGGGGCCAGGGCCTCGTCCATGTCGAAGACGGCCGGCAGCTCCTCGAGGTCCAGGCGGACCTTCGCGACGGCCTCGTAGGCGGCGGCCTCGGTCTCGGCGAGGATCGCGACGATCGGTTCGCCCTTGTAGCGGACGCGGTCCACCGGGAGGACGAACTCCTCCTCGGGTTCGACGCCGATCAGGCCCAGGATCGTGTAGACGTTGTGCGGGACGTCCTTGTGCGTGAGGACCCGGACGACACCCGGGACCTGCTCGGCCGCCGAGGTGTCGACGCCCCGGATCCGTGCGTGGTGGAGCGGGCTGCGGACGACCTTCAGGTGGAGCTGGCGCGGGAAGGCGAGGTCGGTGCTGAACTGGGTCCGGCCGGTGACATGGCCGATGCCGTCGTTGCGCTCGACCGCCTGGCCGACGGTGTGGAGGGTGTCGGGCTCGATCGTCCCGGTCATCGGACCGGCTCCCCAGCCGCCGCCGCGGCTTCGATCGCCTTGATCACGGGCTCGTACCCGGTGCAGCGGCAGACGTTGCCCGCGAGCGCATCGACGATCTCGTCGCGCGTCGGGGTCGGGTTGTGGTCCAGCAGGGCCTTCGTGAGCATCTCCATGCCCGGCGTGCAGTAGCCGCACTGGAAGCCGTTGGCGTCGAGGTAGGCGCGCTCGATGGAGCTGAGGCCCTGCGCGGGGGTGAGCGCCTCGAGCGTGGTGACCGTCCGGCCCGCGACGTCCTGGACCGGCAGCAGGCAGGCAAGCATCGGCTCACCGTCCACCAGCACCGTGCACGAGCCGCAGCCGCCCTGGCGGCAGCCGTCCTTCACCGAGATCTGGCCGAGCTGCGTCCGGAGCACCTGCTGGAGGGTGGCCAGCGGGCTGACCAGGACCTCCACGGGGCGTCCGCCCAGCTCGAAGCCGACAACGACCGAGGCCATGTCACGCACCCCTTTCGACGGGGCTCGCGAGCTGCTCCAGCGCCCGGCCCGTGATCACGCCGGTCATCCGCCGCCGGTACCACTCGCTTGCGACGGCATCGGTGACGGGCTCCGACTCGTTGGCGGCCGCCTCCGCGGCACCTGCGATGGCCTCGGCGTCCAGGCGTCGGCCCTCGAGCAGCTCCTCGGCTGCGTGGGCGCGCAGCGGGTGGGGGCCCGCGGCACCGAGCGCGAGGCGGACGTCACGTGCGATCCCGTCATGGTCCATGCGGGCACGCGCCGCCACCGTGACGACCGCGGGCGTGTTCGCGTGCCTGCGGCCGAACTTGACGAACGCCGTTCGCTCCCCGGTGGGTCGCGGCGGGACCAGGACGGCGACCACGAGCTCGTCGAGCCCGACCACCGTCGTCATGAAACCGGTGTGGAAGTCCTTGAGATCGACCGTGCGCTCCCCTGCCGGGCCCGCGATGACGATCCGGGCATCGAGGGCGAGCAGCGCGACCGCGATGTCGCCCCCGGGCGGCGGGGTGAACAGGTTGCCCCCGATCGTGCCCATGTTGCGGACGGCCCACGCGGCGGTGCGGCGCGCGGCTTCCGCGAGCAGGGGGATGTCTGCCAGGGTGGTGAGCTGCGTCAGCGTCACCATCGCGCCGATGCGGGTGCCGGCGACGGGACCAGCGCCCGGGTCGGCGTCGAGGCCGGGGCCGTCGTCGGGGCCCGCATCCGTGCGCCCGATCGTGTCGAGGCCTGCTCGCCGGAGGCCCATGACCTTGCCCGGCAGGCTGATGCCCTCGTTGACCAGCGGCATGACAACGGTGCCGCCGGCCATGACCAGCAGCTCGGGCCCGTGCTCGCCGAGCAGCGCCAGCGCCTCGGCGACCGAGGTCGGCTGGAAGTAGGTGGCGACCGTCACTCGGGGACCTCCGTGGTTCGCGGTTCGTCGGGTGCGAGGCGTGCGTCCAGGGCGCGCAGGCCCTGGTCGACCAGGGATGTGGCGAGACGTTCTGCGATGCTGCCGTCGAGGCGGGCCAGGGGGCCGTCGATGCGGCCTGTGCCGGCGTAGTCCAGGCGGGTGCCGGCCGCGGGCAGGTCGGCGCCATCGGTCTCGGGCGGGTCGGCGAGGGTGAGGAGGGTGAATTCGGCGCGGCCCGTGATGGTGCCCATCGACCCTTCGACGCGGCCTTCGAGGGCGGCACGCTCGGGGTCCTCCACGTCGACCAGCCGGACGTGGGTGCGATAGACGCCGACCGCGCCCGGGAGGCGCAGCGCGATCCGCCCTTCGTAGGTGTCAGGTCCGGTCTGCCGCACGTCCTGCGCGCCCGGGATCACCGCGAGCAGCACGCGCGGATCGCGGATGGCGGCGAAGACGCGCTCGCGGGGGGCGGCGAAGGTGTGCGTCCCGTTGATCTTCACGGGTTCGCGGCCCGCGCCGGGTTCGCGGCCCGCGCCGGGTTCGCGGCGGCCACGAGGGCCGCTTCGACATGGTCGAGGTGGGCGGTCATCGCGACCTCGGCGGCGTCGGGATCGCCGGCCTTGAGGGCGGACAGGATCGCCTCGTGATCGGCCAGGGCCAGGGCGCGGGTGGCGCGGCCGGCGCCGGTGCGCTCGCGGCTGACCTTGGCGAGGGTGTTGATGATCTGCATGAACTGGGCCAGCAGGAAGTTGCCCGCGGCCTCGCAGACGGCGTCGTGGAAGGCGATGTCGAGGGTGCTGAAGCGGTCGGGGTCACCCACGGCGAACGGAGGTCGCGGACAAGACCGTCCATGCGCGCCAGCTGGTCGGCGGTTGCCCGCGTGGCCGCGAGGCGGACGTTGCCGGCCTCCACGACCCGCCGGGTCTCGATGACCTGTGCGAGCGCGACGGGATCCTTGCTGAACACGAAGTCCAGGTGGGAGACGAGCGCCTGCGGCTCGAGCGCGGTGATGTAGGTGCCGGCTCCCTGGCGGATCTCGACCACGTTCATGATCGCGAGCGCACGCAGGGCCTCGCGCAGAACGGGGCGGCTGACGTGCATGACGGCGGCGAGGTCTCGCTCCGCGGGGAGCTTGTCCCCGGGACGCAGCTGCTCCGCCTTGATGAGGTCCAGGAGGCGGGCCGCGATCTCCTCGGACAGGGTGCTGCGGTTGACGACGGCGAACTGCGGCCAGGCAGGCGTGGCCGCCGCCCCCGTCCCGTTCGTGATCGCCATGTCTGCTCCCGGTGCCCTGCTCGTCGACGTTGACGGGATGCTATGGCCGTCTGATAAAGTCGTCAACTGGTAAGACCAATTACGGACAGGAGCGGGTCGATGATCGAGCGGCACATCTCCTTCGACGTCAAGGCGGGCCAGGGCGAGGCCTTCGTGCGGTTCTTCACGGAGCAGTACCGGCCGCCGGTGCTCTCGTTCGAGGGCCTGATCGAGTGTTCCATGCTCCTCGAGGCGGACAGCGCCACCCGCTACCAGATGGTCTTCCGCTGGGAGCACGCCGAGAACGCGGTCGCCTGGCGCGTGAGCGAGGTCCACCAGGGCCTGCAGCCCGCCCTCCAGGCGCTGATCGACGGCATGGCGATCACGGCGTACACCAAGGTCGCCTAGGCCATGGCCGCCGATCGGTTCCTCGTCACCGGTGGCACCGGCTGCATCGGCTCGTGGGTGGTCCGTGGCCTGGTCCGCGCCGGCATCCCGGTCACGGTGCTCGCGTCGAGCGGCCGGATGGACCGGCTCGAGCTGGTCCTGTCCCCCGACGAGCTGGCCTCGGTCGAGATCGTCCGTGGCGACATCACGGACGTCCCGGCGCTCGAGGCGGCCACCCGGGCCTCCGGGGCTGCGGGGATCATCCACCTGGCCGCGCTGCAGATGCCGTTCTGCGCCGCCGACCCGATCCGCGGGGCTCGCGTCAACGTCGAGGGGACGGCCGCCGTCTTCGAGCTTGCGCGCAGGCTCGAGATCGGCCACATCGTCTATGCGTCCTCGGCGGCGGCCTACGGTCCGGCCGCCTTCTATGCCGACGAGGTCGTCGGCGCCGACGCCCCGCTCCATCCGACTTCGTTCTACGGCGTCGTACAAGATGGCCAACGAGCAGGCGGCGGGCGTGTACCACACAGCGTGGGGCATCTCGTCCACCGGCATCCGCCCCCACTCCGCCTACGGTCCGGGCCGCGACCAGGGCGTCACGTCCAAGCCAACGGTGGCGATGATCGCGGCGGCGGGCGGGCGCCCATTCCACATCGACTTCGGTGGCGCCTACCAGTTCCAGTTCGTGGAGGATGTCGCGGCGGCGTTCATCTCGGCGGCCGTGCGCCGGCTCGATGGCGCGCAGGTGTTCAGCTGCCCGGGCCCCGGATCGCGGTCGCATCCATCGTGGAGCTGCTCGGCGACCTCGTGCCGTCCTCGCGCGGCCGGATCACCCACGGTGACCGGGTCCTCCCCTTCCCCGCCGCCTTCGACGGCGCCCCGATCGAGGACGCGCTCGGCCCGCTGCCGCTCACCCCCGTCGAGGAGGGTGTGCAGCGGACGCTCGACACCTACCGCGCCGCGTTCTCACGCGGACTGCTCGACGATGCGTGGCTCGATCGCGTCACGGGAGCCTGACCGTGGACGTCGCCAGCCTCACCGCCTGACTGCCGCCGGCACGGCGGCGCCGCGGGGCTGACCACCTCGTCTGCGACCATACGCAGCTGACGTCCGGGGGCGGGCCCGCTCACGACCTCGCCTCCGCCCGCACGGGCAGGTGGAAGCACCGCAACCGGGTCGAGCCGTCAGTCCGCCGGGATTTCCACGACCCGACCCTGGAGAGCCGACGCGCGAGCCGCGTCGAGCACGGAGATGGTGCGGATCCCCTCCTCCACCGGAACGGGGAAGGGGGCCTCGCCGCGCACCGCCGCGGCGAACTGGGCGTAGTAGTCCTGGTAGGCGCCGCGTTCGGACGGGACGCGGACGGCACCGGCATCGGTCCGGAGCGTGCCCCAGGCGGACTCGGGCTCGTAGCCCCATGCGGCACCCTCCGCGAGCGGCCGGCGCCCGGCGAAGATGGCCTGGGTCTGCGCATCGGTCGAGTGGGCCACGTAGGAGCCGAGGGACCCGTACGCCCGCAGCTCGCGCTCGACATTGCGATTGAGCTTGCTCGCGCTGGCCCGGGAGCGCACGCCCGAGGTGTGCGTGAGGGTCACCGCGAACCCGACGTCGGTCCGGCCCGCCGGCAGCGTCGACCCAGTCGACCTGCGCGAATACCGAGACCGCGGGTCCAAGGAGCCAGAGCAGCTGGTCAACCAGGTGCGCGCCGAGGTCCCGGAGCAGACCGCCGTGCGGCCCCGGTTCGAGACCGCCGGGCTCGTCGAGATCGAAGCGGCTCTCGACGCTCCAGAGCTCGCCCAGGTCGCCTCGCGAGATCACGGCCGCGAGAGTCCGGATGTCGGCATCCCAGCGGCGGTTGTGGAACACGTTGACCGCGACCCCGGCCGATGCGGCGGCGGCCGCCAGCTCCCGAGCACCCGCCGCATCGGGAGCGAAGGGCTTGTCGCCGATCGCGTGGACGCCACGGCCGACGGCCTCGAGTACAAGGTCGCGCCGGGTCTCGGGTGGTGTGGTGATGACGACCGCCTCGACGCCGGAATCGAGCATGGCGCCGAGCGAGCCGAACACTGGAACCCCGGGATAGTCGGCCTCCGCCTCGGCGCGGCGCTCCGATGAGCGCGCGACGAAGCCGGCCAGCTCGACTCCCTCGGCCGCCACGATGTACGGCGCGTGGAAGTACCGCCCGCCCTTCCCGTAGCCGACGAGCCCCATCCGCAGCGGTGCGTCCATGCCTGCCTCCCGATCCACAACGAGCTGATCCTGTGCCTGCCCCATCACCGCGCCCTCGCGCCGTGGGACTACGGTTCCGTCGTGCGCTGAATCTCCCGGGGAACGGGAGATCGAGCGCATCAGGAGCCATGGAGCCACGCTCGTGCGCCAGCCGTCCCGCGCAACGGGAGGTCTGGCGCGCCGTGGGACCGTACTCCCGCGTGCCGGGAAGTGCCAGCCGTGCGGCCCGGGCCTGGCGCCGCGCCGCGACGGGACTGGCTCAGGTCAGGCCCGCGTCATGCGCTCCGCGATCGAGCACCAGTCCCAGAGCCGCACCGGGTCCGTGCGGCAGGTGCTGATGTCCTTGAGGGTGAACTCGACCGGGCAGCCGTTGGCGCGGGTGGCCGCGAGGACGTCGGTGAAGTCCTTCTCGGCGATCGCCGGGACCCACTCGTCCATGGCCACCATCGCCGGGTTGGGCTTGCGGCTGTAGACGAAGTCCGGGCCGATGGACTCGGCGGCCTTCTGGATCTTCGCCCAGGCGCTCACCGAGATCTTGCGGACGTTGGGGATCCTGCGCACCGAGTCGATGCGGTTGTGGAGCGGGTCGCAGCAGCCGAAGTAGCCCAGGCCGAAGCGCTCGTACCAGCGCGCGTAGTAGCCGGGCACGAACTCGTCGAACATGGCGTCGCTGACCGAGACGAACAGCTGGCTGCGCCCGACGGTCCAGGTATCCACCGGCCGCACGTGCGCCGGATCGAAGCCGGGCTTCGGCAACTCGATCGTGTGGGCCCCCGTGCAATGGATCCGGTCGTTGCCGTAGCCGATCAGCCCTTTCGCCTCGAGCATGTCCAGCTCCTCGAGGCGCACGGTGGTGAACCGCTCGGCGATCGCGTGGAGGTGCTCGGGCCGGTCCATGAAGTCCACCAGGATCGGCTCGGTGCCGCGGAACTGCTCGATGTCGTCCCAGAGCGGGAATGCCAGCTCGTCGCCGTTGTAGCCGGTGAGGCCCTGCATGCGGACCTCGAGGAGCCCGTCGAGCAGCTCGTGCGCCCAGGCCTCGCGCTCCGCCGTGGCCGCCACGTTGAGCGACGGCTCAAGGGCCCGGAACTTCGCGATGTCCTCGGGTTCGGCCAGCTGGTCGACGTAGGCGTGGCTCTGGACGGCATTGCCCTCGCCCTGGTCGATGGTGTCCTCGGCGATGCGGATGCCCCAGCCGGGCCGGTCGATGACCTTCTTGATGTCAACGTAGGGCTCGACGACCATGTCGACCCGCGCGTGGTTCCAGCGGTAGAGCTCGCGGCGGAACGTCGCCTCGAGCTGGCGGGCGAACGGGTGGGTCGTGCGCATGACGAGCTCGTCGGCGCCCGGGACGCCGGGCGTGGCGAGCTCGTGCCACGGGATCTCGTCGATCATGACCAAGGGGCGCTCGGGGCGGAGGGCGTTCAGGGCCTGCCACTCGCGGATGCGCTCCGCCTGGACAGGGAGTGCGGCAATCTCCGCGAGCTTCGACGCAAGCTCGCGGACGATGGCGACGTCGGCCTGCGGCAGGCCGGTGCTGGTCTCGGTCATCGTGATGTCCTCGTCGGGTGGTGCGCGCTCAGCGCTCAGCGGGCCAGCAGGCCGCGGGCCAGGTCGACCGCGGCACCGGCATCGGGGGCGTAGCCGTCGGCGCCGATCTGGGCAGTATGCTGACTGGAACGATTTAGTCTGCACAGTAGGACTGGCCACGACGGGTGTCAAGCCCCCTTCTCAAACGATTTGGTCCCTGCGTCCTCCGATGGTCGATCGCGCGGGCTAGACTCCGGGAAACGAAGCGAGGGACCGATGGCGGACGAGTCGGCGAACGCGCCGAAACGGGCGACGATCAAGGACGTGGCGCGCGCCGCAGGCGTGTCGACCGCCCTGGTGTCGATCGTGCTCAACGGTGCTCCCGGCGCAAGCGACGCGACCCGGGCACGCGTGAAGGGCATCGCCGAGGAGATCGGCTATCGGCCTGACGCCCATGCCGCCCTGCTCCGGCGCCGGCGCGCGCGCCTGCTCGGCGTGAGCTTCTCGGTGCAGTCGGCGTTCCACGGGGACCTGCTGCCAGGGATCTACACCGCCGCCGAGGCCGCGGGCTACGAGGTCACGCTCAGCGGCTGGACCGAGGCCCGCAGCGAGGAGCGCGCCATCCAGGCCCTGCTCACGTTCCGCTGCGATGCGCTGCTCCTGCTGGGCACCGAGGTGGACGAGGCGCGGATCGCAGTACTCGCGCGCTCGCTGCCGGTGGTGGTCATCGGGCGACGCCTGGCGGAGCCGGTCGCTGACACGGTCCGCACCGATGACATGTCGGGCCTGCGGCTCGCGGTCGAGCATCTCGCCGCGCTGGGCCACCGGCGCATCGCGCACGTGGACGGCGGGGCGACCGTGAAGTCAGAGGACCGCATCGCGGGCTACCGGGCCGCCATGGAGGCGCTGCGCCTGGGCGGGTACATCGAGATCATCCCGGGCGGCGAGACGGTCGAGGCGGGCATCGAGGCGGGCCGCCGGCTGCTGGCCGACCCAGGTGAGCGGACGGCCGTCGTCGCCTTCGACGATGACTGTGCATGGGGCGTCATGAGCCTGCTGCAGGCCCAGGGCGTCGGGCTCCCGGGCGCCCTGTCGATCGTCGGCTTCGATGGCAGCCGCCTCTCACGCCTCACCCCGCTGTCGGGCATGACCACGGTCCGCCAGGACGCAGAGATGCTGGCGTCGCTCGCGGTACAGCGCGCGGTCGCATGGATCGAGCACGGGCGTCTGCCTGACCCGGACGTGGTCCTCGCGCCCAGCCTGATCGAGGGCCGCAGCACGGCTCCGCTGCCATGACCCCGACCACCGACACGGGGTTCGCCGGCCTCACCACCTGAAGCCTGCGCATCGAGCGGATCAAGACCATCGCCCTTCGCGCGGCGTTGGTCGCGTGTTGAACCCGCTGGGAGTCATGAGCGGGCTGTCCGCGCACGGGACGTGCAGCAAACTCGACCTGGCTGCACGCCCGCCGCACGGAGCGGGCCCGGGCGACTCCCCCTTGAGTCACGAGGACTCACGAGCGCTGACGCGCCGCCCGGGCACAACAACGCCCCCGGTCCGCGGAGACCAGAGGCGTTGCCGGCGCAAGCGCCGGAGGAGGATCCGGCAGGTGATCGCGGGGAGCTACCGGGTGACCTTCATGCCACAGGTCTTGAAGTAGTCGTAGGTGCGCTTCGCGATCGGGAAGGGCTTGTCCCAGTCACACGGGTACAGGTCCTGCTCAACGATGCAGTAGAGGTCGCGGTCGAGGCCGGCGAGAGCCGCGAGAAGCGAGGGCATGTCCGGGTCGCCCAGGGGCGGCTCGACCATGACGCCAAGGCGGACGGCCGGCGGGAAGCCCAGCTTCTCCTCGGCCACGCGGGCGCTGATCGCGCGGTCCACCTGCTTGAGGTGGACGTACTGCACGCGGTCGGGGTAGTCCGCGATGAGCTTGAGGTTGTCGGCGCCGCAGTACGCGACGTGGCCCGTGTCGAGGCAGAGCTGGACGGTCTCGGGATCGGTCCCGTCGAGGAAGCGCTCGATCTCCTCCTGGGTGCCCACGTGGCTGTCGGCGTGGGTGTGGAAGACGAGCACCGCACCGTGCTTGTCGGCGACGTACTTGCCGAGCTCGCTCATGCCGGTGTTGAGGTTGGTCCACTCGCTCGTCCGTCAGGGTGAGGCTCATCGGTGAGGTTGCCGTCGTTGTCCGTGTAGCCCTCGGGCAGGATCACGAGGTGCTTCGCGCCGTTGGGGCCCAGGATCGCCATCTCGGCGTCGCAGTCGGTCTTGGCCTTCTCGAGCGCCTCCCTGCCGTGCTGGAGGCCCATCGCAACCGTGCCGCCCGTGAGGGTCAGGCCGCGCTTGGCGTATGCCTCGCGGATGATGCCCGGGTCAGCCGGGAGGTAGCCGAAGGGGCCGAGCTCGCTGTACTGGTAGCCGGCTGCCTGGACCTCGTCGAGGTAGCGCTCCCACGGCGTCTGGAGCGGGTCGCCACTGGGGTTCCACACACCCCAGGAGTCAGGGGCGGTCCCCAGCTTGAGCTTGGGATAGGTCGGCAGTTCGGTCACCGTGGAGCTCCTTGCACCGTGCTCGCGGACGCTTGTGGCGCCCATACTAATACGTTCTAGTTGGAACGCAAGGGCGTCTGCCCGGGGTCCCCCCAAACATGTGGTGTCCAGAGGTTGTCCGTGCAGGCCTCGACCGACGGAATGACGATCCGGGGGTTGAGCCACGAGGGCAGCGGGCTGATTCGCCCCATGCTTGGGGCGCCGCCGGGTGGGCACGGCCGGGCGGGCGGGACCAGGCGAGTGGGCGGCGGCTCGGGCGGGCGCACCGCATGGGGCAGGCGCACCGCATGAGGCGGGCGGCCCTGGTGGCACCCCCGACGGGAATGAGGAACCGGGGTCCCAGCAGCTTGGAACCCCGGTTCGAGCAGGTCAGCGATAGGAGCCGGGAGCCGCCTCCTGACGGCTACCGGTTCTTCCGCTCGTCAATGATGATCGCGACGATGATGATCGAGCCCTTGACGATGAGCTGGTAGAACGGCGACACGTTCAGCAGGTCGAGGCCGTTGTTCATCACGCCGATGATCAATGCGCCGATCACCGTCCCCCACACGGTGCCGATGCCGCCCGCGAACGACGTGCCACCGATGACGGCCGCGGCGATCGCGTCGAGCTCGAACCCGATGCCCAGGGCCGGGGTAGCCGAGCCCACGCGCGAGGTGAGGACGATGCCACCCAAGCCTGCCATCAGGCCCGAGAACATGTAGATCAGCACCTTGGTCCGGTTGATGTTGACGCCCGAGACGCGGGCCGCCGTCTCGTTGCCGCCGATCGCGTACACGTGGCGGCCGAAGCGCGTGTAGCCCAGCATGATGTGGGCGAGGACCACGACGGTTCCGAACACCAGGATCGGCACCGGCACGCCGAGCAGGCTCCCCTGGCCGATGAACAGGAAGTCGTCGTTGAGGGTCGAAACCGGGCGGCCGTCCGAGTAGATGTAGGCCAGGCCTCGCGCGATCTGCATCATGCCCAGCGTGGCGATGAAGGGCGGGATGCGGGTGAACGCGATCAGCGCCCCGTTCACGAAGCCCAGGCTGAGCCCGACGGTGAGGCCGGCCAGGACGCCCACGATCGCCGGCAGCTGGACGCCGGGGTAGATCGCCTCTTTCCAGTCGGGCTGCTGCACGAAGCTCGCGGTGACAACGGCCGCGAACCCCAGCACCGAGCCCAGCGACAGATCGATGCCGGTGGAGATGATCGCGACGGTCACGCCCAGGGCCAGCAGGCCGATGACCGAGATCTGGCGGACGACGTTGATCAGGTTCTGGGGCTTGAGGAACGAGTTGTCCGGCGAGAAGATCGCCAGGAGGGTGCACATCCCCAGGAAGATGAAGATGATCATGTACTTCCGGAGGAACTGCCCTACGCGGCTCCCCGTGGTGGGCCCGCCGGAGGTCGAGGCGGCTGCAGTCATCGCGTGATCTCCTGGCTAGGCGGCTGGGGCGACCATGGGGGTCGCGGCCTCGAGCACCTTCTCCTGGGTGGCTTCGGCGCGGTTGAACTCCGCGGTGATCCGGCCACCGGCCATGACCAGCACGCGGTCGCTCATGCCGAGGATCTCCGGCATCTCGGACGACACCATCAGGATCGCCTTGCCCTCCCGGGCGAGACCCGACATCAGGCGGTGGATCTCGGCCTTGGCGCCAACGTCGATGCCGCGGGTGGGCTCGTCGATCATGAGAATGTCGGGCAGCGTCAGGAGCCACCGGGACACGAGCACCTTCTGCTGGTTGCCGCCCGAGAGGTTCCTGACAAGCTGGCCCAGGCTGGGCGTCTTGATGGACAACGCGTCCTTCTGGCCCTCGCAGGCGGCCTCGATCCTGCCTTTGCGCACGATCCAGCCGGGACTGTACTGGGGCAGGCTGGCCATGATCATGTTGTCGCGCACCGACAGCACGCCCATGATCCCGGTCAGCTTGCGGTCCTCGGTGAGCAGGCCCATCCCAGCCCCGATCGCGTCGGACGGGCTCTTGATCGAGATTTCCTTGCCGCTGATCGAGATCGTGCCGGCGTCGGCCTTGTAGATGCCGAACAGCGTTTCGAGGACTTCGGTCCTGCCGGCGCCCATCAGGCCCGCCAGCCCCAGGATCTCCCCCTTGCGCAGGTCGAAGCTGATGTCCGCGATGACGCCGGTGCGGGTGAGGCCGCGCACGGACATGATCACGTCACCGATCTCCACCTCCTCCTTGGGGAACATGTGGGTGAGCTCGCGGCCCACCATCAGCGAGATCAGCTTCTGGCGGTCCAGCTCCGCCGCCGGAAGGGTCGCGACATGCTTGCCGTCCCGGAACACGGTGACGAAGTCCGCGATCTTGAAGACCTCGTCCATCTTGTGCGTGATGTAGATGACCGCAACCCCAGTCGCCTTGAGCGAGGCGATCATCCGGTGGAGATGGTCGACCTCGCGCTCCGTGATGGCAGAGGTCGGCTCGTCCATGATGATCAGGCGGGCATCAGTGGAGATGGCCTTCGCGATCTCCACCATCTGCATCTGGGCGACCGAGAGGCTCTTCATCACCCGCTTGGGGTTGACGTCGATGGACCAGCGGTCGAAGACCTCCTGGGCCATCCGGGTCATCTTGCCGTGGTCCACCAGGCCCAGCCGGTTCTTCGGCTCGCGCCCGAGGTAGATGTTCTCGGCCACGGTCATGGCCGGGACGGGCGAGAGCTCCTGGTGGATCATCGCGATGCCGTTGGCCAGCGCAGTGGAGCTGTCCGGGATGGTGACCTGCTGCCCCGCGAGCTCGATCGTGCCGCTGTCCGCACGGTAGATGCCCGCCAGGACCTTCATGAGCGTCGACTTGCCGGCGCCGTTCTCGCCCATCAGCGCGTGGACGGTGCCCGCCTCAGCCACGAGGTGGACGTCGTCGAGCGCCTGGACTCCGGGGAACGACTTCGAGATCCCCGTCATGCGGAGGAGTACGTCCTCAGCCATTCGCTGCCTCACCCTGCGTCACGTGCGACCTCTCCGTCCCCTTCTCCCGGGAGTTTCCACCCCTGGAAACAATAAGGCCCGGAGGCCCAGCGAACCGGGCCTCCGAGCACTCACATGTGCGAGTCGCAATCCCGGGGCGACGGAGCCGACCCGGGACGCCGCTTCCTAGTTCGCGCCGAGGAAGTCGTTGATGTTCTCGGGGGTCACGAGGACGTAGGGGATGTCCACGTAGTCCGGAACCTCGGTGCCGGCCAGGAGGTCGACAGCGGCCTGGACGCCACCGGCGCCCTGGCCCTTGGCATCCTGGAAGACGGTGACCTCGAGCTCGCCGGCCTGCATGGCGGCGAGGGCCTCGGAGGTGGCGTCAACGCCGCCGACGAAGACCTTGTCGAGCAGGTTCGCGGCCTTCAGCGCGTTGATGGCGCCGAGCGCCATCTCGTCGTTGTTGGCGCAGACGACCATGCCTTCCTTGAGGGTGCCGCTCTGGATCCAGTTCTCGGTGATGGCCTGGCCCTTGGCGCGGTCCCACTCGCCGGACTGGGTGGCGACGACCTTCATGCCTGCGGCAGTGGCCTTCTCGTTGCAGCCCTGGGTCCGGAGGACGGCGGCCTCGTTGGTGACCTGGCCCTGGAGGATGACGACGTCACCCTTGTTGCCGGCGAGCTTGGCAAGCTCCTCCATCTCGACCTGGCCCGCGTACAGGGAGTCAGAGCCCACGTACGGCACGCCCGCGATGGACGGGTTGCGGTTGACGAAGACGATCGGGATGTTCGCGGCCTTGGCGGCGTCAGCCATGGGCTGCGCGGCGCTGGTGTCGACCGGGACCACGATGATCGCGTTGACGCCCTGCGTGACGAAGTTCTCGACCTGGCTGAGCTGGGCTTGGCGGTGTCGTCCTGGGCGTCGACGATGTTGACCTTGACGCCGAGCTCGTCAGCCTTGACCTGCATGCCGTCCTGGACGCGGCTCAGGAAGGTGTCGCTGTTGGGGAACGCGACGCCGATCGTGACGTCGCCGGTGGCCGGAGCCTCGGTGGCCATCGGGGCCTCGGTGGCCATCGGGGCCTCGGTGGCTGCGGGTGCGTCGGTGGCTGCCGGGGCCGTGGTGGCCGTGGTGCCGCCGCACGCGCTCAGGATCATCGCGCCAGCGACCATGAGGCCGGCCAGGCGCGCAGTCCGAGTAAGGTCCATGTGTTCTCTTCTCCTCCGCCGATGTGGCTTGACGATTCCGCGGTGCGCCGGGCCCCTGATGTCCCTCTGGGGCATGGTCGCGTTTAACCGCGTAATCGATTGCGCACTGTAACGGTTGAGCCGGGCGCCGTCAACCCCATTTCGACACCAATGCGCTTCTTGACGACAACTGGCTCGATTCGGGGATGGTGAGGTCGCCCACCGTGGGTGCCACCCCAGCATGCCAGAACGGGCGGGAACCGTCGCGCGGCCGGCCTCAGCGGGCGCGGCATCACTTGCCGGTCGGCGAGGGGCCGGCCCCGAGCGGCGTCGCACGCCCGGTGCGAATGCCGATCGAGCAGTCGATGGGGGTGCGTGGCGGCCGCGCGGGCCACCAGGTCGTACGACATGGTGCCGAACGGACCTGCGGGGGTTGCGTCGGCCCATTACCATGTAATCGGTTACTCCGCTGGAACCGTGCAGCGCGTCGTCCGACGCAGGAGAAGCAGATGGTCCGTATCGCAATGCTCGGCGCCGGCCGCGTCGGTCAGGTCCACGCCCGATCCATCTACGACACGACGGGCGCCGAGCTCGCCCTGGTCGTCGACCCGATCGAGGCCGCCGCCACGGCGCTCGCCGGGACCTACGGTGTCCCCTCCAGCCTCGACGTCCAGGACGCGTTCGAGGATGCCTCGATCGACGCGGTCGTCGTGGGCACGCCCACCAACACGCACACCGAGATGCTCGAGCGCGCGGTCGCCGCCGGCAAGAAGGTGCTGCTCGAGAAGCCGATCGACCTCGACATGGGCAAGATCGACGCCACCTGGGCGCGGATCGCGGACAAGGCGCCGTTCGTCATGCTCGGCTTCAACCGCCGCTTCGACCCGTCCTTCCGTGAGGTCGCGATGCGCCACAAGGCCGGCGAGATCGGCCCGGTCCGCGCGCTGCGCATCACCTCGCGCGACCCGCAGCCCCCGCCCGCCGCGTACCTGTCGATCTCCGGCGGCATGTTCAAGGACATGACCATCCACGACTTCGACATGGCCCGCTTCCAGCTGGGCGACTTCGTCGAGGTCCAGGCGATGACCTCCACGAATGGCCTCGAGGCGTTCGAGCAGGCCAACGACCACGCGCAGGCGATGATCGTCATGCGCGCCGCGTCCGGCGCCCTGTGCACGATCGTGAACTCGCGGTCCTGCGCGTACGGCTACGACCAGCGCCTGGAGGCGTTCGGTGACCTCGGGTCGCTCGAGGCCGGCAACTGGACGGCGACCACCGTCCGCGCCGCGTCCGCGAGCCGGACCGAGGCCGCGGGCCCCATCCTCAACTTCTTCCTCGAGCGCTACATGCCGGCGTTCAAGAACGAGATGGCCGAGTTCGTGGCCGCGATCACCGAGGATCGCGAGCCGGCGGTCGGCTTCGCCGACGGGCGCGCCGCCCTGGTCCTCGCCGAGGCCGCCGCCGAGTCCGTCGCCAAGGGCGCCGCGGTCAAGATCGGCTGATCGCCCGCTCGTTCTCGCCCGCTAACACAGAAGTCCGCCCGGCAGACCACCGGGCGGGCTCCATCGTTCCTGCAGGCGGCGTGAGACGTCGGTCCTCGCCGCGAAGCCCCAACCATGGGGCGTCCTGGAATCTTCCCCGAGGAGATCGACCTCACGACTGTCGCTTCGAGGGCTGAGGCACGAGGGCGAGGGGCAAGTTCACCCCATGGTTGGGGGAAGTGCGGGCGGTGCGAGGCCCGGGGGAAGTGCGGGCGGTGCGAGGCCCGGGCCAGTGCGGGCGGTGCGAGGCCCGGGCCGGGGGGCGGTGCGAGGCCCGGGGCCGGGGCGGGGCCCCGGGGGGACCCGGGGGCGGTGCGGTCGTCAGGGGCAGCCTGGCGCGTTCAGAGGGATCGCAGCAGCCTGGCTGCGGCGTCTGCGTATCCCTCGTAGGCGGGCCTGCGCCGGACACTCCCGAGGATCGGTTGACGAAGCCAGTTGGCGCCGCGCGAGCCCGGGTCGACCATGGCGAGGGTCCATCCGCGCGGTCTCGGCGCCCGGGAATCCCGGATCCACGCGTCGAGGTCGCGGACGTCACCCGGAAAGGCGTTCCGAACCGTGTCCCGGTTGTCCGCGAGGCGCCGGGCGAGCACTGCGGTGTCGAGCGCCAGCACAACCACGGTCACGGATCGCACGTCCCATCCGTTCGCCCGAGCGACGGCCCATGCCTCCCGTGCGTAGAACGCCAGGCTCCTCTGCAGGTCGCCCATGTCCGGGATGTCGGTCTTCGTCTCGTCCACCAGCAGCGCCTTGTCCGCCGCGCGATACCCGAGGAGGTCGATCCATCCGCGGGGCCGATCCTCCCCGATCGGGACCTCGAGGTCCGTCTCCCAGCCAGATGCGGTCAGCCGACGTGCTCCGTAGCCGTTGACCACCGCGTGCACGCCGTCCCGCTGGCGGACCCTGTCGTCGAGATGCCGGTCCTGCACAGACAGGCTTCCTCGGAGGCCAAGCGCGGCGAACACGCGCTCGACCACCGCGAGGTCGATGTGGTCGGCCTTTCCGTGCTCCAGGCGCCAGATCGTCCCGTTCGACGTGGCCGCGCGGCGGGCCAGCTCATCCTGGCTGATGCCGACCAGCAGCCGGCCGCGCCTGAGCAGCGCTGCCAGCCATGGGCCGAGCGTGGCCGTCGTGAGGTCGACCGAGGTGTCCTGCATGGAGCAGGTGTAGCAGCGTCCGCTTATGCGCGGCTCAACCCGTCTCCCGGGCACGAGCCGCCGGGGTGCCCCAGCATTGGGGCGTTCCGGCCATCTCCGCTCAGGGCTCACCTGCCCAAAGGTCGATCCGGGGGTTGAGCCACGAGGGCGGCTGGCGAATCCGCCCCATGATTGGGGCGGCGAGCTGTGCGTTGGCGGTGCGTTGGCGGTGTTGGAAGCGCGGGCCTGGAGGCTCAGCCCCCGTCGGCGACGATCTCCTTGATCTCCACGCGGCGCCCCTCGCGGGCGCTGCGATCGGCCGCCTCGAGCACCCGCTGGACAGCCAGGCCGTCCGCGAAGTCCGGCGAGGCGGGCCGGCCCTCTGCGACCGCGGTCACGAAGGCGCGCTGCATGGTTTCCTGGGTGCGGAAGACGTCGCGGTACGTGTTGTGGACCGTGTCCCGCCGGGCACCTGCCCAGATGTGGTCCGGGATCGGCAGCTCGCGCGGGTCCGTCTCGTCGGCCCGGCAGCCCTCGACCCGCTGGATCGTTCGCCAGTCGCACATCGCCCGTAGCGTTCCCCCGGACCCGTGGAGGTCCAACTCGTGGCGCTGCCCGAACGGCCCGGGCTCGTGCGCCAGCGACGTCAGGTGCAGCGACCCCGTCGCCCCGTTCTCGAACTCGAGCAGCAGGATCGCCGCGTCGTCGGCCGCCTCGAACGGCGCACCGTCGGGGCGCGGGTCGCGCGGGACCAGGTGGCTGTAGACGGCGCTCACCGCCCGGATCTCGCCGAAGTACCAGCGGGCCATGTAGACCCAGTGCGACCCGAGGTCGCCCAGGATCCCCGAGCCCGCCTCCCCCACGTCGAAACGCCACGCGTAGGCACCCGACCGCCCGAACCCGGTGTAGTAGCGCAGGTTGAGGTGGTACGGCTGGCCGATCCAGCCCTCGTCCATCAGCTCCTTCATGTAGTGGTTGGCCGGCATGAACCGGTACGTGAAGGGCGCCATCGTCGTCACGCCGGCCTTCTCGGCGGCCTCGGTCATCTCCCGGGCCTCGCGCGCGGTCAGGCCCAGCGGCTTCTCGCACAGGACGGCGAGACCGCGCTCGAGGGCGGCCATCGTCGTCGCGTGGTGGGTCTTGTTGGGCGTGAGCACGAGCAGCGCGTCGAGTTCCTCCGCGTCGAGCATCTCCTCGAGCGAGTCGTACGCACGCGGGATGTTCCAGGTGCGGGCGAACTCCCGCGTGTGCTCGCCACGTGACCCACCCACGACACAGCGGATGTCGGCGAGCGGGTGGCCGGCGATGGCCGGCAGGTACATCGCGTCGGCCCACCAGCTCGTGCCGGCGATCCCGATCCTGACCTTGTCCATCATCGGCCTCCCTCGTCGCCCGTCAGCCGTCAGAGGCCGATCGAGCGGAGATACTCCCGGTTGCGGCGGGCGCTCTCCTTGGGGTTGCCCATGCCCGGCAGGATGTCCTGCTCCACCACGATCCATCCGTCGTAGCCCGTCTCCTCGAGCGCTGCGAGCACGCCCGGGAAGTCCACGGATCCCTTGCCCAACTCGCAGAACACGCCGTGCCCCGTGGACTCCAGGCCGTGCCAGCCCTCCCGTCGCGACTGCTCCATCACGGCCGGGTCGGCGTCCTTGAAGTGCACGTGCCAGATCCGGTCGCCGAACTCACGGACGGCGTCGACCGGGTTCTCGCCGGTGCCGAAGGTCCAGTGGCCGGTGTCGAGGCAGATCCCCAGCAGGTCCGGATCGGTCATGGCCATGAGGCGGCGCACCTCGGCGCCGGTCTCGATGAGCGTGCCCAGGTGCTGGTGCACGACGGTCCGGATGCCGGCCTCGTCGCGGACGCGCCGGGCGAGCCGGTTGGCCGCAGCCGCATAGACATCCCACTGCTCGGCGGTGAGGCCAAGCTCAGGCGTGATCCGGCCGGCGTTCTGGCCGCGCGCGGGGTCGCCGTACGGGTCGTTGCCCAGCACGATCATGGTGTCGGGTCCGCCAACCTCCGCGAGGAGCTTCGCGATGCGGACCGCGTCGTCCTCGCCCTGCGCATGGCGCGCCGGGTCCTGGAGCCAGGGGGTGGAGAACGAGGCGAGGAGCGCGAGGTTGCGGGCCGCGAGCTCGGCACGGAGGGCGTCGGGTTCGGTGGGCATGAAGCCCCAATCCCCGAGCTCGGTGCCCGCATAGCCGGTCTCGGCCATCTCATCGAGCACGCGCCGGTATCCGCCGGTGTCGCCCTCGACGTTCTCGATGACGCCCCATGAGCAGGGTGCGTTGGCGATGCGGATCATTCGATCAGCTCCTTGCAGCTGTGGAAGGCTTGCGGTCGGGATCGGGCAGGATGGCGTCGCGGACCTCGACCTGCAGGTCCGCATAGGCGGCCAGGAACTGGCGCATGGTGCGGCGCGACGCGCCGTACCCCTCGAGCTCGCCCGGGGCGAGCCCGTCAGGCTCGTAGGCGAGGCGGAACTCCGGCGAACGGTCGAGCAGCTCGCCGAGCACGGCGGCCTCGACCGGCTCATCGAGGCTGGCCTCGACCGGAAGGCCGGACGCGTTGAGGGAATGCTGCCAGGCGGGCGGAATGGTCAGGATGATGTCGCCACCGAGGAGCTGGCTCCACGCGAGGTGGTGGCGATAGGCGCCGCCCAGGAGCCGCGTCCGGTACCCGCGCTCGCGATAGATGCTGTGGGCGCGCTTGAAGACCGCGACCCCTGCCCACTCGGCACGCCCGGGCGTCAGCAGGACATCGTCGCGCTCGGCGGCCGCCTTCACCCAGTCATCGAGGCGGCCCACCATCAGCGTGCACACCGGGTGCAGGTCCACGGACAGCCCGGCAGCTGCCCGCCGGTCCAGCCCACGCTCGACCGCCTCGGCCACCGCGATCGCGCCGGCGACCGTGAAGTTGGCGGTGGCGTTGACCTCCACGCCCCGGAAGGTGGCCTCCTCGATCGCCGAGAGGCCCGCGCTCGTGACCGGCAGTTTGACCTGCATGTTGGGCCCCAGCGCGAAGAGCTCAAGCGCCTGGGCGAGCATCGCGTCGGGGTTGCGGGACAGGCGCGGATCAACCTGGGCCGAGAGGCGGCCCTGGCGGCCGCCCGTGCGCTGGTGGACGGGCTCCAGCAGGGCCGCTCCCCGTGCAGCCACCTCCTTGAGGAGGCGCCACGCGATGTCGTCCTCGGCGATCGCGGGGTCCTCGATGACGAGCTCGCGGGCGCGGGCATGCCAGAGCGCCCGCTCGGCACGGACGATGCCCAGGACGATCGGCGGGTTGGATGTCGCCCCGGTCGCGCCATTCGCCATGGCATAGGCCAGGTCGTCGGGGCCGCAAGAGTCGTTCCAGAACTCGGTCCCGGTCTCCTGGACGCCCCGCAGCAGGATCGTGGTGTCGGTCATCGAGCAGTCTCCCGCGGTGCCGCCGGATCCCAGTTCATGAGCCAGCGATGGTCGGGGTCCACGGTGAAGCGCCAGACGCGCTCCGGCCCGGCCATGATGTTGAGGTACCACGTGTCGTACCCGGCCGGTGCGCCCACCACGTGGTAGCCACGCGGCACCAGGATCACGTCGAGATCCTGCGCGGTCATGGTCTCGTCGAGCGAGCGGTCCGGCGTGTAGACGCGCTGGAACGCGAAGCCCGTCGGCCGCGCGAAGCGGTAGAAGTACAGCTCCTCGAGCTGCGACTCGTTGGGCGGGTCGTCCGTGTCGTGCTTGTGGGGCGGATAGCTCGACCAGTTGCCGCCGGGCGTGTAGGCCTCCACCGCGATCAGGCGTCCGGCCTCCGCCTCGGGTGGCAGGAGGTTCTTGATCATCCGCTCGTTCGCGCCCGCGCCGCGGGTCTCCACGCGGATGGTCTCCGGCGTGACGACAGCCGTCCGGTGGACGTCACCGCCCGGCGCCGCGGCGATGGCCAGCAGGACGCGCGTCTGCGCCACCACCTCCACGCCCTCACCGGGGGCGCACAGCACCACGCCGGCGGGCGGGTCATCGAAGACGGACGTCCGCTCCCCCACTGCGCCGAGCACAACCCCGCCGACGGTGACCACGGCGGTCCCCTCGAGCACGAGGACGAGCACCTCCCGGTCGTCCCCGGGCCGGTCCACGCGCCCGCCGGCGGCGAGCTCGTACACGTCGAAGGACGTCCACGTCCACCCGGCGTCCGCCGGGGAGAGCCGGTGGATGGCTCCCGTGGTGTCCGGCGGCGCGGCCGGACGCACGAGCTGCCCCACGGTGCGGGTCACTTCCCCGCTCCCCCGCCCTGGAACGGGGCGCCCGGGATCATCAGGTAGCGCTGGCGGCCCTTGTTGCGGTCGAACTCCTCGCGCGCGGCGTTCACGGCCGGCATCTCGGACACCATCGGCGTCGCCATCTCCCACCAGGAGTTGGCGTAGCCCTTGACGCGCTCGTCCCAGTCCGTCTGGACGACGATGCACACGGTCTCGGTGCCGGAGCGGGCGTCGGCGAGGGCCGCGCGGAGCTCCGGGAGCGTGGTGACCTCGAGCGCCTTCGCGCCCATGCCCTGGCACATCTTCACGAAGTCCAGCTGCATCACGGGGCCGTCGTACGCGCCCGACGGGCCGCGGTAGCGGTAGTGGCAGCCGAAGCCTTCGGCGCCAACCTGCTCGGACACCCGACCGACGCTGGAGTAGCCCTTGTTGTCCACGATCACGATCGTGAGCTTGAGGCCCTCCTGGACGGCGGTGGTGATCTCGTTGCTCATCATCTGGAACGAGCCGTCGCCGACCATGACGATGACTTCCCGGTCCGGCGCGGCGAGCTTCGCGCCCACGCCGCCGGCGATCTCGTAGCCCATCGTGGAGTAGCCGTACTCCACCTGGTAGGACTGCGGATCCCGGGAGCGCCAGAGCTTGAGCAGGTCGCCGGGCAGCGAGCCCGCCGACGTGACGACGACGTCGCGGGCGTCGGTGGACGCCTCGACCGCACCGATGACCTCGCCCTGGGTCAGGATCTCGCCCACGGAATGGTTGTAGACGCGGGTGACCTCGGCGTCCCACTCGCGGTTGAGGGCGGCGACGCGCTCCCGGTATGCAGGCTCGGTCGAGTAGTCGCCCAGGGCCACCGCCAGCTCCTCGAGCGTCGCGCGCGCATCCCCGACCAGCGGGATCGCTGCGTGCTTGTAGGCGTCGAACTCGGCCACGTTGATGTTGATGAACCGGACGTCCGGCTCCTGGAACGCAGTCTTGGACGCGGTCGGGAAGTCGGTGAACCGGGTCCCGATCCCGATGACCACGTCCGCCTCGGGCCCGATGACGTTGGCCGCGAGCGTGCCGGACACGCCGGCCCCACCGAGGGCGAGCGGGTGGTCGTAGGGCATCGAGCCCTTGCCGGCGTGGGTCTCGGCGACCGGGATGCCGGTCTGCTCGGCGAAGGCGCGCAGGGCATCGGTGGCCTCGGAGTAGCGGACGCCGCCACCCGCGAAGATCACGGGGCGCTTCGCCTCGCGAATCCAGGCGGCAGCCGCCGCGAGGGAGTCCCGGTCCGGCCGGTTGCGCGGGATCGCCCACACACGCTTGCCGAACATCTCCACCGGGTAGTCGAACGCGTAGGTCTGGATGTCCTGCGGCAGGCCCAGGAACACGGCGCCCGTCTCGGCAGGCGAGGTGAGGATGCGCATCACCTCGGGCATGACGGTGATGACCTGCTCAGGGCGGTTGATGCGGTCCCAGTACCGGACGACCGGGCGGAACGTGTCGTTCGCGCTGGTGTCCTGGCTGTGCTGCCACTCGAGCTGCTGGAGGACCGGGCTCTGGACGCGCTCGGCGAAGGCGTCGCCGGCCATCAGCAGGACGGGCACGTGGTTGATGGTCGCCGAGGCCGCGCCGGTGACCATGTTGGTCGCTCCCGGCCCGATGGAGGTGAGGCACGCGAACGCGCCCAGGCGGTTCTTGAGCTTGGCATAGCCGACGGCCGCGTGGACCATCGACTGCTCGTTGCGGGTCAGGTAGTACGGGAAGTCCGCCTCGGCCTGCTGGATCGCCTGGGCGACGCCGCCGATGTTGCCGTGGCCGAAGATGCCCCAGAGCCCCGCGAAGAAGCGGTGCTCGACCCCGTCGCGCTCGACGTGCTGGACCGCCAGGTAGTTGATGATCGCCTGTCCCGTGGTGAGCCGGACCGTTGCCACGTCATGTCCTCCAGGTGTGTTGCGGAGTTGGCGGGAAGTCGAGGGCTGGAGCGCTGGGATGGTGGTCGCTAGGCCGAACGCGCCGTTGCCAGCGCCAGCGAGAGCCGGCGGGCGACGTCGACCACGTGGGCCGCGGCCTCCGGCACGCGCTCGAGGGTGAGCCGGACGCTGGGTGCGTCGATGCCGATGCAGCCGACCGGGACGCCGCCCGGACCGAACACCGGCGCCGAGATGCAGCGGGTGTGGGCGTCGTTCTCCTCGTCGTCGAACGCGTACCCGAGCGTCCGGGTCGTCTCGAGGTGGGCGCGCAGGGCGGCCCGCGTCGTGATGGTCCTGGGCGTCCGTCCGGGCAGCGAGGCCGGGATCGCCACGAGGTCCCATGCGAGCAGCGCCTTGCCGGCGGAGGTGCAGTGCAGCGCCACGTGGCGCCCGCTGGTGGGCACGACGCGCAGGGGGTTGTCCGTCTCGACATCGTCGATGACGATGGCGCGGCCATTGTCCGGGACCGCCGCGTGGGCGCACTCCCCGGTCAGGTCCACGAGCTGCTCCAGGAACGGACGGGCGGCGCGGCGCAGGCGCTGGGTGCTGATCGACAGCACGGTGTCGCGGCGCATCGCCGGCCCTAGGACGAACCCGTGACCGTCCGCGGGCAGCGCGTACCCTGACGCCACGAGCGTCTGCACGAGCCGCAGTGCCGTTGACTTGTGCACGTCCAGCTCGGCAGCGAGGGCCGCGAGGGGCACGCCACGCCCCCGGCGCATGGGATCCGCGTCGGCCTCGGCCAGCGAGTCAAGGATGCGCAGGCCGCGTTCGAGCGACTGGATGGTGGTCATGCCGCGGAGCGTAGTCCGCAACCATCGGGGCGTCAAGGTGCGTTCTGCGCAACCATCGGCTTCCTCGCCGGGCCAGCCGGGCTCGCCGGGCCAGCCCCCGGCGGATCGCTCCACCGGGGGCCTCGCTCGATGACAAGGAAGGCTACGCGGTGACCTCGTCAAGCTTGACGGGCCGGTTCTCGCGCCAGCTGCGGGTGCAGGCGACGGCGAGGCGAAGGGTCTCGTAGGCGTCGTCCGGGCCCGGGCCCACCGGCTTGCCGGCGCCCAGGTTCTCGAAGAAGACCTCCAGCTCGCGGCGGTAGGCCACCTCGAAGCGGTCCATGAAGTCGCCGTAGAGGTCGCTCTCGGTGGCGACGTCGCGGAAGTGCGTGGCCGGGGTCTTGCGCTCGCCGTCCACGACGACCTTGCCGATCGCGCCCGCAACCTCTGCCCGGATGTCGTAGCCCCACTTGCTGTGACGGGCCGTCTCGACGACGCCCAGGGCGCCGTTGCGGAACTTCATCATGATCACGGACGTGTCCCAGTCGTCCGCCTTGGCGAAGCGCTCGTCGAACAGCACTGAGGCCCAGGCATGGACCTCCTCCACCTCCCCCACGAGGAAGCGGGCGACGTCGAGGTCATGGACGGACATGTCGAGGAACGAGCCGCCGCAGGTGAGCAGGAACTCGAGCGGGGGCGGGTTGGTGTCGCGGGAGAGGGCGCGGAACTGCTCGATGCGGCCGAGCTCGCCCGAGTCGATCAGCTGCTTGGCCCGCTCGTAGCCGGGGTCGAACCGGCGCATGAAGCCGACCTGGACCGGCAGCCCGGTCTCCTTCCAGAGCTCGACGATCTTCGCGGTGTCGGAGAGCTCCTGGGCGATCGGCTTCTCGGTCCAGACCGCCTTGCCGGCGCGCAATGCCGCCTCGATGTGGGTGGCGTGCATCGTGGTCGGCGTGTTGATGACCACCGCCTCGACGTCGGGGTCGTTGATGGCGTCGATCGGGTCGAGCGTGGCGCGCCTCGCGTTGGCAAGCACGCGGCCGGCCTCGGCAACCTCCGCGATGGGATCCGCGACCACGATGACGTTGGCGTTCGGGATCGTGCCCAGGTTGCGCACATGGACGCGGCCCATGCGCCCGGCGCCCAGCACCGCGACGCCGATGTTGTTGGGATCGCGCAGTGTGAAGCCCATCAGTCCTCCTTGGCGGGCCATGGATGGCCCGCGTCTTCCACGACTAGGTCCAGAGCGCCCGCACCCGGGCTGCGACCTTCTCGGGCGTGAGCCCGTGCTTGTCGAGCAGCCAGGCGTTGGGTGCCGATTCGATCCAGGTGTCCTCGATCCCGATGCGCAGCACCGGGCGCGGATCGGCGCCAGTGACGATCTCCGCCACCAGGCCGCCGAGCCCGCCCACGATCGAGTGCTCCTCGGTGGTGACCACGATCGGCACGTTCGCGCACGCAGCGGCGATCGCCTCCGCGTCCACCGGCTTGATGGTCGGGACGTGCATCACGCCGACCGAGATCCCCTCCTGGCCGAGCAGCTCGGCGGCCGCGAGCGTGCGGGCGGTCTGCTGGCCGGTCGAGATGAGCAGCGCCTCCGTCCCCTCGCGGAGCAGGAGCACGCGCCCCGGCTCGAAGACGTACTCCGGCCCGAAGACGTCCGGCCCGGACTCGCGGTCGAGGCGGAGCCACACGGGCCCCTCGTACGTGGTGGCCCAGCGGGTCATCGCGGCAACCTCGGACGCGTCTGCCGGGCAGAGCATCGTCATCCCGGGCAGCGCCCGCACGATGGCGATGTCGGCGATGTCCACGTGCGTCTTGCCGCCGTAGCCCGCCTTGATGCCGGTGTAGGCCGCGCCGATCTTGACGTTGGCGTGGGTCTGGGCGACCGACATGCGCACCTGGTCGAGCGCCCGGTTCGAGAAGAAGATCCCGAACGAGCTGAGCCAGGGCACGAACCCCTCGAACGAGAGCCCGGCCGCGACGGAGACCATGTTCTGCTCGGCGATGCCCATCTGGAGGAACCGGTCCGGGTAGGCGGCCTCGAACTTGGCCGCCTGCGTGGAGGAGGCGAGATCCGCGTCGAGCACGAGCAGGTCCGGGTTCTCCGCGGCGATCTCGATGAGCGTCTCCGCCCAGACCTCGCGCTGTGCCTTGCTCATGCCTGGGCCTCCCCGCCGGCAGCGGTGGCGTCGGCCCCGAGCAGCTCGGCGCGGAAGGCGGCGTGCTCATCGGGCCCGGGTGCGCGGGCATGCCACTCGGCGCGGCCTTCGGTCGCTGCGAGTCCCTTCCCCTTCTGGGTGCGGGCCAGGATCATCGTGGGCGTGGTGCCCGAGCCCGCGGCCCGTGCGTCGTCACAGGCACCCACGATCTGGCCCATGTCGTGCCCGTCGATCTCCAGCACTCGCCAGCCGAAGGCGGTGAAGGCTGCCCGGAGGTCCACGCCGGCCCACGGATCACGCCGGCTCCCCCGGTGCTCCTCGTCCTCGCCGAGACGCCAGCCGTACTGCTGCATCCCGTTCCAGTCGAGGATCGCGGTCAGGTTGCCGGCCCCGTAGCGCGGCGCCACGTGGATCGTCTCCCAGACCTGGCCCTCCTGCGTCTCCCCGTCGCCGAGCATCGCGAAGACGTGCGCGGGGTTGCCCCGCCGACGGAGGCCCATCGCGATACCGAGCGCCATCGAGAAGCCCTGGCCCAGCGAACCCACGGATGCGTCGATCCCGGGCGCCAGGTGCATGTCGGGGTGGCTCTGGAGACGGCTGTCGCCCGTGTCGAAGGTTGTGAGCTCCTCCTCGGGAAAGTAGCCGCGCATGGCGAGCACGGTATACAGCCCCACGCCCGAGTGGCCCTTCGAGAGCACGAAGCGGTCCCGCTCCGGCCAGTCGGGGCGCGCCGGGTCGATCCGCAGCACGTTGAAGTACAGCGCGACCAGCATGTCCATGGCGGACAGCGGGCCGCCCATGTGCCCCGCCTGGGCGCGGGCGATGGTCTCCACGAGGAGCAGGCGGCCCCGCTTGGCGGTCGCCTCGAGCTCTGCGACGTCGGCGGCGGTGAGGTTGGCGGTGCGGTTTGTGGTGCCGGTCGGTGCGGGCTCGCCCATCAACCGACCGTCGCGCCGAGGCGCGAGAGCTGCGCCTCCAGCCACTCGCGGTTGACGCGGGCGACGTCCTTGGGATCGTCCGGGCGTGGTGTCCTGCTCCAGGACGAACCAGCCGTCGTAGCCCCGCTCGAGCAGTGCGGCGACGCACTCGGGGACCTGGGCGATCCCCTCCCCGAGCGCCGGGAAGATGAAGCCCTTCAGCGCCGGCCGAAGCACCAGGTCCTCGCCTTGGGCCTGCGCGAGCACCTGGCGCCGTCGACGTCCTTGAGGTGGATGTGCCGGACACGGTCCCCGTACGTGCCGAGCATCTCGAGGCTGTTGCCGCCGCCATAGGCCAGGTGGCCGATGTCAAGGCACCAGCCGACCTTCGCGGGATCGGTCTCGTCGAGGAACCGCTCGGTCTCGGCCTGGGTCTCCACGTACGTGCCCACGTGGTTGTGGAAGACGACGCTCATGCCCAGGGGCGCGATGCGGTCAGCGAGGTCGTGGAGGCCCTGCGCCAGGTTCTTCCACTGCTCGTCGGTGAGGCCGTTGGCCTCGTCCACGTGGCCGGCCTCGCCGCGGCGGCGGTCATCGCCGGCCTCGGCCGCGATCAGCAGCTTGCCGCCCGCCGCGTGGAGGCGGTTGGCGATGGTGAGGCCCCGCTCCATCGCCTCGTCGTAGCGGTCCTTGTCCCGGAACGGCAGCCCGACGAACGCACCAACCATCTCGAGCCCGCGCTTGTCGAGCTCGACCTTCAGCTCCTGCGGGTCCTCGGGCATGCCCGGACCCCACTCGGTGGCGTCATACCCGGCCTCGACGAACTCGTCCATCATCCGCTCGTAGGGCAGCCAGGCGCGGTACTCGGGGACGTCCGGGTTGTTCCAGTTGACGGGCGCGGTCGCGATGCGCATCGGGGCTCCCTGGGTGGTCACGGGCGGTGGGTCCGCCCGTTGATGTAAGCGCTTACAATCAGTTCCCGAACTGTAGTAGGCTGCGCGTCGGAATGCAACCCGAATCGCGCATCGAGCACCCCGGCGACACGACCCGGCCGGACGCCGCCGATGGCCGCCGCCGTACCCGTGGCGCACGGTCGAGCGGCCAGATGACAATCGAGGAGGTCGCCGCCCTCGCCGGGGTGTCAATCGCCACGGTGTCGAGGGTCCTCACCAACCGCGTGGCGGTGCGGCCCGAGACCCGGCGCCGGGTCCTCGATGCCGTCGAGCAGCTGGGCTACGTCCCTTCGGGTCCGGCTCGGGCACTCGCGGGCGGGCGCACCGGCATGCTGGGCCTGCTCATGACCGACCTCACCCAGCCCTTCTACACGGAGCTGGCGAACGCGATCGAGTCCGAGGCGCAGGCGCGCGGCTTCACGCTGATCCTGGCCAACGGTGCAGGTGACAGTGGCCGGGAGGCCGGGTACCTGGACCTGCTCGCCCAGCGGCGCGTGGACGGAATCCTGGTCGCCTCGCGCGGGGTCACCACCCGCCACATCGACTGGCTCCGGCACGCGCCGGTCGAGGTGGTGCTGGTCACCTGCGAGGCGCCGGGCGTGCCCCTGCCGGCGATCGTCGCGGCATCGCGTTCCGGGGCGGCGCTCGCGGCCGACCACGTCCTGGCGCTGGGCCACCGGCGGATCGCCGAGATCGCAGGCCCCGAGGTGAGTGCCTCGGCGCCGGAGCGCCACGCGGGGATCGTGGATGCCCTCGAGCGGGCAGGTGTCGCGGCGGCGGAGCTAGCGGTCGTCTCCTGCGACGGCGACGTGGCCGGCGGGCGTGCTGCGGCGGAGGCCCTGCTGGGGCTCTCGCCGAGGCCCACGGCCATCCTCTGTTACAACGACCTGGTTGCTGTGGGCGCGCTGCACGCGATTGCCGCGGCGGGGCTGTCGGTGCCGCGCGACATCAGCGTGGTCGGCTTCGACGACATTCCCGTCGCCTCGATGGTGAGTCCGGCGCTCACGACGGTGGCGCAGGCCGTCGGCGAGATGGCCCGCTGGTCCGTGGAGCGGATCGCGGCGCAGATCGCAGCGAACCACGGCGCTGGCGCAGTCGAGCCCCAGGGCGCGGTCCACATGCCCTGCCGGCTTGTTGTCCGCGACTCCACCGGGGCTCCGCCTCCTTCGACCTGAGCGGCGTTCCGGGGTCCGCGTCTGCGTCCCGGGGTCCGCCCGATCCCCCAGATATGGGGCACTTTCCGTGTGTTCGCTCAGAGCCCACCCTCGAATCTGTCGTCTTGGCGGGTGAGCCACGAGGGCTGCCTGCCGAAACGCCCCACGGTTGGGGCGGGCCGCGCACAGCCACGAACCGGGCGGGCATGAACAGACCCGCCCGGCGCGAACGCCAGGCGGGCTCAGGAACGGCGAGAAAGGAACTAGAGCAGCTCGGCGCGCTGCTTCGTCAGGTTGCCCTCGTACTTGACACGGGCGGCGTTGACCAGGTCGGATCCGGAGACCTCGGCCACCGGGACGTCCCACCAGGTGTCGTAGCCGGGGGCGCGCTTGTCGGGCGAGACCGCGACGTGGATCACGGTGACGCCGTCATGGGCGCGGGCCTGCTCGATGGCGGCGCGGATCTCGTCCTCGGTGCCGGCGCGGAGACCGAGGGCCCCCATGGACTCCGCGTGCTTCGCGAAGTCGACCGGGATGTAGCCGCCCGACAGTCGGCCGGTCTTGCCGTCGCGGAACCGGAGCTCATTGCCGAACTGGGGCACGCCGCAGTTCCAGGCGAGGTCCTTGATGCACTGGTAGCCGTGGTTGTCGAACACGATGATCGTGATCTTGAGGCCCTCGGCGACCGCGGTGACGATCTCGGAGTTGAGCATCAGGTACGTGCCATCCCCGATGGCGACGACCACCTCGCGGCCGGGCTCCGCCATGGCCACGCCGATACCGGCGGGAATCTCGTAGCCCATGCAGGAGAAGCCGTACTCGAGGTGGTAGGCCTTCGAGTCCTCGGGCCGCCAGAGCTTGAGCAGGTCACCCGGGAGCGACCCCGCCGCGCAGATCATGGTCGCGTGACCGCCAACAGCGTCGTTGACGATGCCAATGACTTCGGGCTGGGAGAGGTCGCCAGGCTCGCCGTTGGGAGCCCGGTGTTGCGAGACGATCTCGTCCCACTCGGACTTGAGCGCCGCCACCGTCTGGCGGTACTCCTGGCTCGACCCGGTGGCGCCGGCCGCGGCAAGGCCCGCGCTGATCGCCTTGAGCGCCTCGCGCGCGTCGCCGATCAGCGGCAGCGAGCGCATCTTGTGGGCATCGAAGGCGTTGATGTTGATGCCCACGAACGCGACGTCCGGGTCCTGGAACGCGGATCGCGACGCCGTAACGAAGTCGCCCATGCGTGTGCCCACGCCGATGACGAGGTCGGCCTCCTTGGCCAGCCTGTTGGCGGCAAGGCCGCCCGCGGAACCGATCGGGCCGACGTTGTACGGGTGGTTCCAGGGGAGGACGCCCTTGCCGGCCTGGGACTCCGACACGGGGATGCCGTAGGTCGTCGCGAGGGTGTCGAGCACGGCCTCGGCACCGGCGTAGATCGCGCCGCCACCGGCAACGATGAGCGGGCGCTTGGCATTCCTGATGAGCTCCACGACCTCGTCGACCAGCTCAGCCTCGGGGCGGGGCCGGCGCACGCGCCAGACACGCTTCTCGAAGAAGCGCTCCGGCCAGTCGTAGACCTCGGCCTGGACGTCCTCGGGCAGGGAGACGGTCACGGCGCCGGTCTCGGCCGGGTCGGTCAGCACGCGGAACGCCTCAGGCAGGCTGGAGAGCAGCTGCTCGGGGCGGGAGATGCGGTCGAAGTAGCGCGACACCGGGCGGAAGGCGTCGGAGGCGGACACGTCGTGCTCGATCGGATGCTCGACCTGCTGGAGCACCGGGTCCACCAGGCGGTTTGCGAAGTAGTCGGACGGGAACAGGAGGACCGGCAGCCGGTTGACCGTGGCTGTGGCCGCGCCAGTGATCATGTTGAGGGCGCCCGGGCCGATCGAGCTGGTGCAGGCGAAGGCACGCATGCGGTTGTTGTGCTTGGCGAAGGCCGTGGCGATGTGGACCTGGCCCTGCTCGTTCTGCGGGCGGTAGTACGGCATGGCGTACTCGTCACCGAGCTCCTCGAGCGCCTGGCCGAGACCTGCCACGTTGCCATGGCCGAAGATGCCCCAGACGCCGGCGATGAAGCGCTGCTCGACGCCATCGCGCTCCACGTACTGGGCGGCCAGGAAGCGGACGATCGCCTGCCCGACGGTCAGCCGTACGGTTCCCACTGAACGCTCCTCTCGTGTGGGCTCGGGGTCCTATCTCTCCACGGCGCCCTGCCTGCGCACCCGCTGGTGCAATCGTTTACAACCTTACTCTGTGACCGCCAGCGACGACAAGGCCCAACTGGAACGGCGCGTGCTGGTTGCCACCCCACCTTCCCTGCATGGCGCCCCACCTTCACCCCGTGCCACCCCACCTTCCCTGCATGGCGCCCCACCTTCACCCCGTGCCACCCCACCTTCCCTGCATGGCGCCCCACCTGGGGCCGAATCCAGACCTGTTGAGCGTGGTCTGTGTGAGAAACCCGGGGTTGCGTGCGCGGCGCGTGCGGGAGGCGGTGCGAAACGGCCCCCAGGTGGGGCGAAGGGCGGCAACTGGCGCCATCGGGAAGCGGGTGCGGCCACTCGTGGCCCGGGGCTGCCCGTGGCGGCCGACCCGCCGAGGCTTGACGTAATCGGTTGCACTGCCTACTCTACGAAATCGA
Source organism: uncultured Chloroflexia bacterium (assembly GCA_963748625.1). Classification (GTDB taxonomy): domain Bacteria; phylum Chloroflexota; class Limnocylindria; order Limnocylindrales; family CSP1-4; genus CAIXZV01. The sequence continues at coordinate 465,177 of CAVVJT010000010.1, forward strand.
TTACTCCGTCGCCGGGGAACCGCGCGACCCGATCCGTCATGTGGAGACGACAGGCCTCGTGGACACCGGCTCGAACCCCCCGACGACCGGATCCCTCCCGTGGTGATCGATCGGAGTGCCCCGGCCACCATTCGTGACGTCGCCGAGCGCGCCGGCGTCTCCACCGCCACCGTGAGCCGGGTGCTGGCGGGCATCGGCAACCCCAAGCCGGACACCGCGGCCGCTGTGATGGCCGCCGTCGAGGCGCTCGACTACCGCCCGTCCGGCGTCGCCCGCTCCCTGCGCATGAAGCGGACGCGGACGCTGGGCCTCATCGTCACTGACATCCAGAACCCCTTCTTCCCCGAGCTCGTCCAGGCCGCCGACCAGGCCGCCCGCGATCTTGGCTACTCGATCATCCTGGGGTCCGCCGCCTACGACGAGCACCGCGCGGTCGAGTACCTGGACCTCATGGTCGACCGGCGCGTGGACGGCCTGATCATCGCGTCCTCGCAGGTTTCGGAGGAGAGCTGGCGCTGGCTGGCCAACTCCCCCGTCCCCGTCGTGGTCGTCAACGCGGAGCCCGCCGGCGTGCCGATCACCGTGGTCACCAGCGACAACGCGGCTGGCGCGCGGATGGCCGCCGAGCACCTGCTCGGGCTGGGCCACCGCAAGCTCGCCTACGTCCGGGGGATGGAGGCGTTCAGCGCGGACGTGCCGCGCTTCCGCGGCTTCCAGGACGCGTGTCGTGCGGCCGGCGTCGCCGACGAGGACCTCTTCGTCATTCGGGGTGACGCGGGCTTCGACGGCGGCGAGCGTGCCGCCACCGACCTCCTGGCCGCGAACACCGGCGTCACCGCCATCGCCTGCCACAACGACCTGACCGCGATCGGCGTTCTGCGGGCGCTGCGCAGCGCGCGCGTGCGCGTGCCGGATGAGATCAGCGTGATCGGTTGCGATGACATCTCGGCAGCGTCCTGGGTCGTGCCGGCCCTGACGACCGTTGCCCAGCAGAAGGCCGAGATGGGCAGGCTCGCCGTTGAGCAACTGGCCACCATGCTCGACCACCCGGACGACGCCGGGGAACCCGGGACCACCCGCGTCCCCATGGTTCTCCGCGTCCGCGAGTCAACCGGCCCAGCCCCCGTCCCGGGCCAGGGCTAACCATTCCCAAACCGGTCCCCGTACGGGGCCTCGCATCATGGAGCAATCGATTACATGTTCCGCATCGCCAATGCGCCGTGCTCCTGGGGCGTCATCGAGGGCATCGAGGGTGACCGCGCCGGCTGGGTCCGGGTCGTGGATGAGATGGCCGCGGCCGGCTACGTCGGCACCGAGCTGGGTGACTGGGGCTTCATGCCCACCGATCCCGACGAGCTCTCCGCCGAGCTGGGTTCGCGCGGTCTCGCGCTGATGGGCTCCTGGGTCTCGGTCTGGCTCTACGACAAGAGCCGCCACGAGGAATCCGCGAACGACGCCGTCCGCACCGCCAAGCAGCTCGCCCGTGTCGGGGGCCCCGAGGCTGTGGTCGTCCTGGGCCTCGACCCGTACGGCGACGCGCACCGCACGACGATCGCCGGGCGCGTCCACCCCGAGGACGGCCCGACCGAGGAGATGTGGAAGACCCTCGCCGAGGGCTACAACCACGTCGCCCGCCGCGTGATGGACGAGGCCGGCATCCGGACCGTCGTGCACCAGCACATCGGCACCTGGATCGAGACCGAGTCCGAGGCGCGCCGCCTGTTCGAGATGACGGACCCGTCCGCGCTGGGCCTGTGCCTCGACACCGGCCACTGGACGTTCGGCGCCGGCGGCGACCCGGTTGCGGCCGTCCGCGAGTTCAAGGACCGCGTCTGGCACGTCCACTTCAAGGACTGCGACAAGGCTGTGGCCGAGGCCTCGCGCGCCAACGGCTGGTCGGGCCCCGAGTCGGTCGGCCAGGGCGTCTTCTGCGAGCTGGGTACGGGGTCGGTGGACTTCCCGGCGATGCTCAAGGCGCTCGAGGAGATCGAGTACACGGGCTGGATCGTCGTGGAGCAGGACGTGCTCCCCGGCATGGGCAACCCGGGCCTCAACGCCATCCGCAACCGCGAGTACCTCAAGGGTCTCGGCGTCTAGGACGTCGTCGCCTGCGGGCGCGCCCGGTTGCCGGATTCCATATCAGGCGGGCTGGGCGCCGGCGATGCCGGTGAGCAGCGCGAAGCCGTCGTCCGTGCCTCGCCAGTGCCCGCGGAGCACCTCGTCGCCCAGGCGGCGTCGCACGAACCGCAGCACCAGCACCGCGACGACCACGTCATCGAGCGGCCCGAGGACTGGGATGAACTCCGGGATCAGGTCGAACGGCCAGACCAGCCATGCCAGCAGGATGACGAGTGCGACCCGCACGGCCTGTGGCGTAGCGTGGTCGGCGAGCAGGTCCCGCACCAGGCGTGCGATGTCCGGCACGACCCGCGCGAGCTCGCCGAGGCGCACGTCCCGCGGCCGCGCGATCCAGAGCACGACGACGAGCAGGATCCACGCCGCGACCAGCCCTCCGACGATCCCGACCGCGATCTCCACGGTCGGGATCGTATCGCCGCCGCCGGCGTACGGCGGCGGACCGGGCGCGAGGACTGACGCCCGCGTTCAGGGTTGCGGGGCGAGCGGCAGCGTGACGTCGACCTGCGCTGGGTCCGGGGGCAGGCTCACGGGCGTGCAGGCGGCCCCGGAGCTGTCCACGGAGCCGCTGGAGTAGCAGCCCTGGGCGTAGGCGCCACTCTCGTCGTAGAACCAGACCGTGTACTCACCGGGCACCACCGCGACCGAGTACTCCCCGTAGAGTCCCGTGGAGGACCAGACGAGATAGTTGCCCGCATCCCGGACCATGACCGGGATATTGGGGAGCAGGGTCCCATCGGGATCCTGCACGGTGCCTTCGATATGCAGGCCGACCGGCATGGTGATGTCGCCCAGGTCCACGTCGGTGTCGGCCTCGGTCACCGGCACGAGCGTGCAGGCGGCGCTGCCGGCGCTGAAGCCGCCGTCCCCGTAGCACCCGGCAACGTGCGTCGGGCTCTCGTCCCGGAAGTTGACCTGGTAGGCACCGGGCACGACCAGGAGCAGGAAGTCCCCGCCCTCCTCGGTGGTCATGTCGTTGGCCAGTGCGTCCGTGTCCGCATTGACACCGATGTTGACGAGGGGCAGGCCGTCGGGTCCAACGACCCTGCCGATGATGCGCCGGGCAACCGGCATCGCGACGTTGAGCTCCCGCTCGTCGACGCCGTCTACCTCCACTAGCGAGCAGGCGTTCGGATCGGTCGTGATGCCCTCGTCGGCATAGCAGCCGCCGAGGTAGACCTTGTTGTCGTCGTGGAAGCTGACCGTATAGGTGCCGGGCAGGACCGTCAGCCGGTAGGCCCCGTCCTCGTCGGTGAAGGTGAACGTGCCGAAGCCGTCCGAGTCCACGCCTACGAAGATTTCCGGAAGCGGCTGCCCGTCGGGATCGGTGACCCGGCCGCTGATGTGCGGGCTGTAGGGCATCGTGACGTCGATCCCGTCCACGGGGGCGTCGGTCACCGTCACCGGCGAGCAGGCGTCCTGGTCGATCGTGTAGGCACCGCCCGAGCCTGTGGCGTAGCAGCCCTCGAAGTAGGCCTCGTTGTCTGGCTGCAGCGCGCCCGGTTGGCTGCAGCGCGCCCGGTTGGCTGCAGCGCGCCCGGTTGGCTGCAGCGCGCCCGGTTGGCTGCAGCGCGCCCGGTTGGCGGCGCCAGGCGCAGGCGGGCGTCCTCAGGCCGGGTTGTCTCCGCCAAGGATGCCTGCCAGCAGCGCATAGCCGTCGTTCGTGCCGCGCCAGCGGCCGCGGAGTGCCTCGGCGCCCAGACGGCGCCTCACGAACCGCAGCACGAGCACGGCCACCACCACATCGTCCAGCGGCCCGAGGACGGGGATGAACTCCGGGATGACGTCCAGCGGCCAGACGAGCCAGGCGAGCAGGAGGATCAGCGCGACACGCGCAGCTCGTGGAGTGGAGCGGTCCCCCAGGAGGTCCCGGACGAGGCGGGCAATGTCCGGGACCACCCGCACGAGCTCGGAGAGTCGCACGTCGCGTGGCCGCATGACCCAGAGCACGACAATGAGCAGGACCCAGGCGGCGAGCAGCCCGACCACGATGCCGGCGATGGTCTCCACGCCGCGATCCTATCCCTTGGGCTGATCAGTCCCCTTCCCGGGGCGTCCCAAGCCCCGGAATCGGGCGCGCTTGGTCGGACTGGGGCACCGGGTGCCCCGAAAGGACGTGGAACCGGGCCGCGCGGCGCCGGAATGGGGCTTCACATGCCTCGAACCGACGCCCAAGGATCGAAACCGGGGCTTCGGATGCCCCGGGCCGACCCCTCCCGCCGGGCCGACCCCTCCCGCCCCGCCGGTCCCACCGGTCTGGGCACGGAAACGGGCCCCGCCACCCGAAGGTGACGGGGCCCGCAGTACGGACCGAAGAACAGACTAGGAGTTGCCCGGGAAGACCAGGGACAGCGGGCCCTGCTTGCCCGGCTCCGGCCAGCGCTCGGTGACCATCTTCTGCTGGGTGAAGAAGCGGACGCCGTCCTCACCACGCATCGCCAGGTCGCCGATCGCGGACTCCTTGGCGCCCGAGAAGCTCATGTAGCCGGCGGGGACCGGGATCGGCACGTTCACGCCGATCATCGGGACCTCGACCTCGAGCTTGAAGCGCCGCGCCGCGCCACCGTCGGTCGTGAAGACCGCGGTGCCGTTGGCGTACTTGTGGTCGTTGATCAGCTTGAGACCCTCGTCGAACGTCTCCGCGTACACGATGCCGAACACCGGGCCGAAGATCTCCTCCTGGTAGATCTTCATGTCCGGGGTGACATGGTCGAAGAGCGATGACGCCCAGGAAGTAGCCGTCCGGGTTCTCCGGGCTCTTGAACGTCCGGCCGTCGACCAGCAGCTCGGCACCCTCGGCCTCGCCGATGCCGATCCACTTGATGATCGACTGGCGGTGCTCGTCGGTGTAGATCGGGCCCATGTCGGTGCCCGGCGTCCATGCCGTCGCCGATCTTGAGCTTGGCGATCCGATCGATGATCTTGGGCTTGAGCCGCTCGGCCGTGTCACCGACCGCGACCATCAGCGTCTGGGCCATGCAGCGCTCGCCGGCCGAGCCGAAGCCCGACGCGACCACCGCGTCAGCGACCAGGTCGATGTCCGCGTCGGGCAGGACGAGCATCGCGTTCTTGGCGCTGGTGTAGGACCCGACGCGCTTGCCGCGCTTGGTGCCTTCCTCGTAGACGTACCGGCCGACGGCCGTGGAGCCGACGAACTGGATCGCCTTGATGTCCGCGTGCTCGACGATCGCCTTGACCGCGTCGCGGCCGCCGTACACGACGTTGAACGTGCCGTCGGGGCCACCGGCCTGCGTCCACAGCTCGGCCTGGAGCTGCGTGGCGCCCGGGGTGTGCGAGGACGGCTTGAGGATGACGGTGTTGCCGGTCATCAGCGCGATCGGGTAGATCCACGTCGGGACCATCACCGGGAAGTTGAACGGCGTGATCGCCGCCACGACGCCCAGCGGGCCGCGCAACGTGAACGCGTCCACCTTGGTCGCGACGTTCGGCGTCATCATGCCGGCCATGTGGACGGGCAGGCCGCACGCGAAGTCGATGGTCTCGATGCCGCGGAGGACCTCGGCGAGGGCGTCCGGGAAGGTCTTGCCGTGGTCGCGCGTGATGAGTCGCGCCAGCTCCTCCCGGTTCTCATACATGAGCATCCGGAAGTTGAAGAAGATGTTGCTGCGCGCGATGAGGGGCATGTCGCGCCACGCCGGGAAGGCGGCCTTCGCGGACGCGACGGCGGCGTCGACCTCGGCCGTCCGCCACGCGGCACGCGGGCGATCACCTGGCCGGTGGCCGGGTTGTAGACGGGGCCCGTCTGCTCGGGCAGGACCTCGACGGCCGTGCCGTTGATGTAGTGGGAGAGGACCGGCAGGATCGCCGACTCGCTCGCGGGTTCGATGGCCATGGGTGAGGAGCTCCTCCAGTGTCGGGGTTTCCGTTTGTCTGACTAGATGGTGCAGTGCAGGGTCAAGCGGTCTTGACGTCGGGGTTGGGCATCATGATGTCGCGGATGACGCCCTGCAGATCGTGATACGACTGCACGAAGCCGCGCAGGGTCCGAACGGTGGCTCCATAGCCTGCGAACTCGTCGATGGCGAGGCCATTCGGCTCATACGCACGCACGAAGTCGGGGATGCGCTCCATCAGGTCGTCGACCAGGTGCTGGTCCACCGGCACGTCGATCCGCGGGACTGTGTCGATGCCAGAGCCGTTGAAGCGGACCTGCCAGGCGTAGGGCATCGTCAGGACGACGTCGCCGCCGACGAGCTCGGTCCAGTGGAGCCGGTGGCGGTAGGCCGCGGCCAGCAGGCGGGTCCGGTAGCCGCGTTCCTGGAAGATCCCATAGGCACGCTTGAACGCGGCGATGCCGGCCCAGTTGGCGGCATCGGGGTCCAGGGCAACGTTGTCCTTGTCGACGAGGACCTTCATCCAGTCGTCGAGCCGGCCGACCATCAGCGAGCAGACGGGACCGGCCTTGGACATGTCGATGCCGGCCGCCTCAGCGCGCGCCAGGCCTCGCTCGACCGCCTCGGCGGCGGCGATGCACTGGGCGACCGTGAACACGACGGTGATGTTGGCGTTCACGCCCTGGGCGGTGGCGTCCTCGACCGCCTGGAGCCCCGCCGCGGTGCACGGGAACTTGACCTGGATGTTGGGAGCGAGGGTGCTGAAGTGGACCGCCTGCTCGGCCATGCGGGCCGGGTCGCGGTAGTTGGCCGGGTTCGTCTGGAGGCTCAGGCGGCCCTTGCGGCCATCATGCGCGTCGAAGACCGGCTGGAGGATGGATGCGCCACGGACGCCCATCTCCTCGATCAGCGCCCAGGTGAGCTCCACCTCGGACCAGGTCGGGTTGGCTGCGATCATCTCGCGCACCCGCGGGGTCCAGTGGTCCTTCTCCTTCTTCATGACCTCGGTGACGATCACCGGGTTCGACGTGGCGCCGGTGCCGCCCCGCTCGACGGCGTATGCGAGCTCGGCGACCGCGCAGGAGTCATTCCAGAAGTCGGTGGGGGTGGCCTCGACCATCCGCGTGAGCGGGCTGTCGACGGTCGCGATGGTGGTCGTCATCGGGCGGTCTCCTCGGCTGCCGGGTCGGCCGGGACGGCCGGCGGCGCCCAGTTCATGAGCCAGGCGTGGTCCGGGTCCAGCGTGAAGTACCACGCACGGTTGGGGCCCGCCATGATGTTGAGGTAGTACGCGTCGTAGCCCGCCGGGGCGCCGAACGGGTGGTAGCCGTCGGGCACGACCACGACATCGCGGTCGCCTACGGCCATGCTCTCGTCAAGCGTGCGGTCGGGCGTGTAGACCCGCTGGAAGCCGAAGCCCGTGGGCTTGGCGAAGCGGTAGAAGTAGAGTTCCTCGAGCCTCGCCTCGACCGGCGGGTTCTCCGTGTCGTGCTTGTGCGGCGGGTAGGAGGACCAGTTGCCGCCCGGGGTGTAGACCTCGAACGCGATCAGGCGCCCCGCCTCGGCCGCGGGCGGGAGGATGTGGTGGATCCGGCGCTCGGTGTTGCCGGAGCCACGCGTCTCCACGTGGATGTCCCCGGGAGCGATGAGGGCCGTGCGGCGGACCTGGCCGCCAACCGAGGCGCCGATCGCGAGCAGCACGCGGCCCTGCGCGGTGACCGTGACCGTCAGGCCGGGCTCCACCAGGAGCACGGGCGGCGGCGGGCCGTCGAACACCGACTCGCGCGAGCCGATCACGCCGAAGTCGTGGTCGCCCGCCGTGGCGGCCGCGTGGCCCTCGAGCACGAGGACCAGGCGCTCCTGGTCGTCGGCGTCCCGCGTGACGGTCTGCCCGGCGGCGAGCTCGTAGACGTGGAAGCTGGTCCAGTCCCAGCCCGCCTCGGCGGGGCTGAAGCCCTGCACCTCGCCGTCGGGACCGGGTACGGCCGCGCGGCGGAGGAGGTGCCGCGCGGCCGTCGATCGGTCGGAGTTGGCGCCAGGGTCCCCGGTTGTGGTGGGGGCGGTCATCGTGTGCTGTTCCTCCGCGACGCCCGCCGGAGGAGCCATGGGCCGCGATGGCGGCTCCGGTGTCTTGGCTCACGTTCCGGCAATCGATTACATGGGTAGTTTGCCGCGCGCGGCGAGTCTCGTCAAGGGGATCGTCGCGGGGCTTGTCAACCGGGATCTGGCGTGAGCTCGGCCGGCAGCCCCCCGTAGACGCACGGACGCCCGCCGGCACGTGGCCGACGGGCGTCCGCCCCCCTGGGGCACGATCAGGCGTTGCCGCTCCCCTGCCCCGGGTCCTCGGCTGACCCGGCCGGCTTGACCGGCTTGCCGTCCACGCTCCGGGCCCGCGAGGCATTCGACGCCATGAAGTGGCGCCGCTTGCGCTCGGCCGGGTCCATCGGCGCCGAGAATGTGTCGACGTCGTCTGCCAGCTCCATCCGCAGCGCCGCGATCTCCGGGCTGTAGGCGGCAGCCGGCGCCAGGGAGGCCCGTGACTCGCGGAGCAGCATCGCCGCCTCCTCGTACCGGCCCTCCTTGTTGAGGCGCGACGCCGTCACGCGGCCCTGCTCGGCCTGGACCCGGAGTGCGAACTGCTCCACCTCCGCGTCCGGCTCCTGGGCCTCGTTGCGCTCGTCGGCGGCATAGGTCCAGGCGACGGTCACCGGGATGTCCCCAGCACCGGCGGGACGGAAGACGTGCTCGCGGTCCTCCAGGCGGATCACCGCCTGCACGACCGAGTCGATGACGCCGATCGCGAACCGGGCGACCAGCGCGACCTGGACAACCTGGCCCGAGACCAGGTCGCCGAGATGGACCCTGAGCACCGAGCCGTGCCGCTCGGCCCGGAAGGCTGACACGGCCAGGATCTCGGCGCCGGCCGGGATCTCGATCTCCAGGACCACGTCGCGGGCCACCACGTCGAGGGTGTCCCCCACCTCGCTGGTGATGTGGTCGCGCATCTGCGCGAGGTCGCCGATGAAGTAGAAGTTGCCCCCGCCGTTGTCGGCCATGGCCTGGAGCAGGTGCTCGTCGAAGTCGCGCCCGACCCCGAACGTGCTGGTCGTGATGCCGCGGTCCCGCAGCTCGAGCGCCTGGCGGCCGAGCTCGGCCGGGTCCTGGATGCCGACGTTGGCGAGGCCGTCGGTGAGCAGCAGGACGCGGTTCACGCCCTCGCCCAGTCCACTGGCGATCTCGTTGCAGCCGGTGACCCATCCGCCGTGCAGCGCGGTGCTTCCGCGCGGTTGGACGTGCCGGAGCCGGTCGGCGGCGGTCTGCCGGGCCGTCCCTGCGGCGTGGCCGCCGGGCATGATCACGTCAATCTGGCTGTCGTAGACGACGACCGCGAACCGGTCCTCGTCGTCCAGCCGGTGGATCGACTCGAGCACGGCCTGCTTGGCCAGGCTCAGCTTGTCGTGACCGCCCATGGACCCGGAGCGGTCGAGCACGAAGGCGAGGTTCACGGGCGGGCGGCGGCGGGACGGATCGCGCTCGACGGTTGGCGCGACCACCTCGACCATGAGGTGGCGCTCGGTGCGGACGCGGGTGCGGATGAGGTGGCGGTCGGTGCGGACGCGGATGCCGCCGGCCGTGGGGCTGGGATCGTTGGGCAGGGTCATACAAGGGCCTCCTTCTCGAAGCTTGGTTTCGAGGCCCGGATGGGGCGGGTCTCACGGGATAGCGATGCGTGACGCGGGTGGCCGCGGCATCACCGGCCGGGTGATCGATGGTGGCTGGCGGGTCCGGCGGCATGCGCCGGAGGATCACGGCTCGTCTTGGAAGAGCTCCCGGGCGTAGCGCTCGAGCACCTCGGCGCGCTTGTTGTCATGCGGCTTGAGCGGCCGCCGGACGTGGATCTCGATGTCGGGGGTGATGGTCCAGCGCTCCCACGTGGACCGGACCGAACGCGAGGGCAGGCGCTCGTCGGGCGACCGATAGGCCTCGACCGAGCGTCGCAGCATGGCGGTGGACCCAGCACGGTCCTCGTGCGCCGCCGGCGGCTCGGCTGCCGGCAGCAGGTCTTCTTCGGACAGGGATATGGAACGGCCGAGGGCCAGCCGAGGGCTTGCCAGGTCCGGGCGTACCGGCTGCGCGGAACGATGGACAGCCGGGTGCAGGTTCGGCTCGATGTGGGCTTGCTCCATCAGGCTGCGGATGTAGCCCACGGTGTCCGCGGCGTCGACGGCCATCGCGGGTGCCGCGGGGGTCGAGCCCGTGGCCACGAGTGCTGCGACGACCTCGTCATCGCTCATCATCTCAAGCCGCTCCCGGATCTCCGCGAGCGGCAGGTGGTCCCGCTGCAGCCGGCGGATCAGCCGGAGGCGGGCCAGATGCCCTTCCGAGTACCGCGTCGCCGGCCCTGCTGCGTCCGGGGACGGGAGCAGGCCCTGGGCCACGTAGTAGCGGATCGTCCTGGGGGTGACGTCCGCCAGACGGGCGAGGTCGGCGAGGCTGTAGTCGAGGGGCATGGGTGTATCTTGACACTACTACGTGTCACTGTCAAGACCAAGTTTCACGACGCCGGGGCGTCCTCGCGCCCCACGCCGGACCATCGTCGGGTACCCAAGTCGGGCGCCATCTGGCACCCTGCCACCATGCGCTTCCCGCTACGCGCGCGATCGTCCATGGCCACAGCCCTGCTCCTGGGCGCCGTCATGGTCACCGGTGCGGCCCCGCCGCCTGTGGCCGCCGCCGAGCCGGACTTTCCCGCCACGTTGTCGGGCTACCACAACTGGCCCGAGCTGGTGGGCGAGGTCAAGCAGGCCGCGCTCGACTACCCCTCCATCGTGCGCGTGTCCTCCATTGGCAAGAGCGCCCAGGGCCGCGACATCTGGATGGCCAAGGTCAGCGACAACGTGGCCGAGGACGAGTCCGAGCCGGAGGTCCTGGTGGACGCCCTCCACCACGCCCGCGAGCACCTGACCACCGAGCAGGCCCTGGTCCTGCTGGGCTGGCTGACCACGGGCTACGGCGCCGACGAGGAGGTCACGCGCCTTGTCGACGGGCGCGAGGTCTTCATCGTCTTCGCCCTCAACCCCGACGGGATGCGCTACGACTTGACCGGCGACCCGTTCCGCGGCTGGCGCAAGAACCGTCAACGGACGGCGTCGGGTGCGCCGCTGTTCACCGACGTCAACCGCAACTACTCGTACCGCTGGGGCTGCTGCGGGGGCTCGTCGGGCAAGAAGGACAACGCCACCTATCGCGGCCCGAGGCCCTTCTCGGCCCCGGAGACGCGGGCCCTGCGCAACTTCGTGAACAGCCGCGTGGTGGACGGCGTCCAGCAGATCCGCACCCACGTCACCCTGCACACCAACGGGGAGCTGATCCTGTGGCCGTACGGCTACACGTATCGCAACGTCCCCGGCGACATGACCGGCCTGGACCACAAGGTGTTCGTCACCCTGGGCAACGCGATGGCGGCGCTCAACGGGTACCGGGCGCAGCAGTCGTCGGATCTCTACATCACCGACGGCGACCAGATCGACTGGATGTACGGCGTCCACCGGATCTTCACGTACACGTACGAGCTGTTCCCCACCGAGAAGGCCACGGTCTGGGGTGACCACTACCCCGACGACTCGCTGATCGCGGCGCAGACCGCCCGCAACCGGAGCGCGCTCCTGCTCCTGATCGACCGGGCGAGCTGCCCGTATGCCGCGCTCGGCGAGGCCGCGACAGCCGCCGATTGCGGGCCCCTGTTCGACGACCTGGAAGTCAATCGTGGCTGGACCGTCAACCCGGACGGAACCGATACGGCAGGTGCCGGTGCGTGGGCCGTCGCCGACCCGACCCCGGTCGCATCGAGCGGAGCCAAGCAGCTTGACGCAGCCTCGGGGGCGAAGGACCTGGTCACCGGCGCCCGAGCCGGCGCGAGCGTCGGCACCTACGATCTCGACGGCGTCACCACGGTGCGAAGCCGGCCGATCCCGCTGCCGGACGACCCCGCGGAGGTCGGCCAGCTGACCTTCCGGTACACGTTCGCGCACAGTGCGGCAGCCAACGCCGAGGATGCCTTCCGCGCCTACATCGAGGCGGAGGATGGGACGCGGACCCTGGTCCTCGAGGTGCTCGGCGAGCCGCGGGACCGTGACGCGGAGTGGACGAGCGCATGGCTCCCGGCGCCCGCGGCGTGGTCCGGTCAGACGATCAGGCTGGTGTTCCAGGCCGTGGACGGAGGCACCGCCAACCTCGTCGAGGCAGCGGTGGACGACGTGCGGATCCGGCGCCCGTAGGGGCGCCCCTGCACGAGCGCCCGACCGGGGCTGCCTACGCCCGACCGGGGCTGCCTACGGCAGGGCGCGCACCATGCCGCCGTCCACCGGGACGATCGCCCCGGTGACGAAGGAGGCGGCCGGCGAGAGCAGGAACGCCCCCACCCGCCCGATCTCGGCCGGCTCGCCGTAGCGGCCCAGCGGGATCGTGGCCTGGACGCGCCGTGCGATCTCGTCGGGGGTGACGCCCGCGGTCTCGGCACGCTGGCCGTCCAGCCAGCGGATCCGGTCCGTAGCGATCCGTCCCGGCGCCAGTCCGTTGATGCGAACCGGGGCGATCTCGGCGGTGAGCGTCTTGACGAGGCCAGCGAGGCCCGGGCGCAGGACGTTGGACGTGGTCAGCGACGGGATCGGCTCGCGGACCGAGGACGACAGCACGATCAGCACCGCCGGATCGCGACCAACCCGCAGATGCGGGAGCGCGGCGCGCAGGAGGCCGAGGACGGACTTGAGGGTTCCGTCGATCGCCGTCTCCCAGTCCTGCGGCGTGAGGGTGTCGAAGGTGCCACCGGGCGGGCCGCCCGTGTTGACCACCAGCAGGTCCAGCCCCCCCATGGCCGCGACCGCGGCATCCACAGCCGCCTGCGGGCCGTCGGGCGTGGCGAGATCCGCGACCACCGCCACGCCACCCATGCGCGCGGCCTCCGCATCGACGCGCTCGCGGGTCCTGCCGATCAGCGCCACCGTGGCGCCCTCCGCGGCCAGGACCGAGGCGATGCCGCCGCCGATCCCCGAACCACCACCGCCGACCAGCGCACGCCGGCCCTGCAAGCCCAGATCCATCCTCATCCTCCCTTCCGTGCCCCGTCAGCGTAGCGGGCAGGTCGAGGGGCAACCCAACTGCAACCACGTCGTCGCCTGGTCGGGGATGTTGTCGCGTTTCCCGGAGGCGCACCATCCGCTACCCGGAGCGTATCCGGCTGCACTAGGGATGCCAGCGGAATCGGTCCCGGCCCGCGGACACCACCGCCCCCGTCCCAGCGACACCTACGAGGACCATGACGATGACCTACCCCGCCTTCGACACCTCCGGGATCCAGGGCGCCGAGGCCCACGCCGGCCCGGTCACCTGCCAGTCCTGCGGTTGCCGGCTGCAGCCCGCCGCCGAGGGCCGCCAGGGATGGTTCCACTACGCGCCGATGGCCGGCCGCGATGCGCGCGGCTGCCGGGTCGAGTGCGCCGACGCGGTGCACGACGCGCACGGCCGGACGGTGGGCGTCTAGGCACCTGTCCGCACCACAACGACACGGCTCCGGGTCACGCCCCCGGGGCCGTTTCGATTCTGCAACCGGGATGCCCCCGGTTCGCGCATGGAGTGGCGCAGCGTCGAGGTCCACGATCGGTGGCACCCGCCGCTGGCGCAGGGCTCCGTGCCCCGGTCCGGCCCGCACAGCGCTCACCCGAGGGTCGCCCGATGTCCTACCCCGCCTTCATGCCCGCACCGGCACCCAGCGCCGCCACTGCCGAGCTGGGCCATGCCGTGATCTGCGCCGCGTGCGGCTGCCGCCTGGAGCGCGCCGAGGACCTGAACGGGTACCTCCACTTCTCGCCCCGGGCCGGCCGCGACGCGAATGGCTGCGTGGTGGACTGCGCCGACAAGGTCCACGACTCGCGCGGCAAGAGCCTCTGACCCTCGGGAGCCACGGAGACCGCGGCGCGTGACCCCCGGCTCACCGGGGCCGGCATTCATCCGCGCAGGGATGAATCGAGGGACCTATCCAGCGGACGTGAAGAAGCCGGGCCTCGCAGCCCGGCTTCAGTGTTGAGGGGATCGGCGGCCTCAGGCCGGCTCGTCGGCCTCGATGCGGTAGCCGACCGAGCGGACCGCCACGATCCGCGGGCCACCGACGGCCTCCAGCTTGGAGCGAAGGCGCGCGAGGTGCGGCTTGAGCCAGAGCAGATCGGGATCGGGCTCGGCGGGCCACCCGGCGCGGGCCAGGCGGTGATGCGGCACGAGGTCGCCGCCCGCACGGACGAGGGCCTCGAGGAGGCGGAACTCGGTGGGCGTCAGGCCCAGCGCGATCGCGCCCACCCGCGCCTCGTGGCGCGCCGGCTCCAGGGAGAGCGACCCCGCGGTCAGGATGCCCGGGGAACCCTCGCCGCTCCCGGCCCGGCCGGAGGAGGCGAGGTCCACGCGCCGCATCACGGCCGAGATCCGGGCCAGCAGCTCCTGCTTGCCGAACGGCTTCACGAGGTAGTCGTCCGCGCCGATGCCGAGGGCCTTGACCTTGGCGGCCTCAGCGCTCTCACCCGACACGACGAGCACCGGCACATTCCCCGCCGCCCGGAGCTGGCCGATGACCGTGAAGCCATCGGGGCCCGGCATCGCCAGGTCCAGCAGGACGAGGTCCGGATGCTCCTCGCGGAACCGCTTGACGGCCGTGAGGCCGTCGTACGCGGTGATGACCTGGTGGCCCTCGGTGCCCACCAGTGCAGTGATCGCGCCGACCATCGCGGGATCGTCGTCAACGACAAGGATTCGAAGGGGCCGGGTTCCAATCATCGGTGTGTACCTCACAGAGCTGGTCAGACGGCCGCCGATGCGCGCAGGGCGAGCACGAACCGCGCCCCGCCGCCGTCGGCCGGCTCACACCAGAGCCGTCCGCCCATGGATTCGGCCAGGCGACGCGCCGCGTAGAGCCCGATGCCGGACCCGCGAGCGGTGAGCGTCTCCCGCCGGGAATAGGGTTCGAAGATGCGCTCCCGCCATTCGGGCGGGATGCCGGGTCCCTCGTCGGACACGGCGATCCGGGCAACACCCTCGTGGAGGGTCCACCCGACCTCCACCCGCGTGTCGGGTGGTGCGTACTTCACGGCGTTCTCGAGCAGGTGCTCCAGCACCTGGCGAAGGCGTGCCGGATCCGCCAGGACGTGCAGGCGCCGCGACCGCGCGATATCCGGCCGGTGCCGGTGCAGCAGGGGCGCCACGTCCTCGAGGACGTCCTCCACGAACTCGTGGATGTCGATGTCGGCGAGCTCCGCCGGGAGCGCGGGCACCACCCTGACCGACTCCAGGATCGAGTCCACCAGGCGATCGAGCCGCTCGATCTGCTCCACGGTGCCCAGGTGCCAGGCGGAACGCGTCATGCGCCGCTGGGGATCGCGCGAGGAGCGGCCGTCGAGGTGCGGCTCCTCGGCCAGCAGGTCGGTGTAGGCGCGGACCACGGCCAGCGGGGTGCGCAACTCGTGGGTCACGAGGGCAATGAGCTCGTTGCGGGCCTGGTCGAGCGCCTGGAGCTGGGCGACCTGCGCCTCGGCCTCCCGCTGGAGCCGCCCCTTCTCCACGATGCCCGCAAGCAGGTCGGCGATGGCGGAGAGCTGCGCGATGTCGGCCGACGCGAAGTCCCGCGGCTCCTCGGTCTGGACGTTCAGCACGCCGACCACCTGTTCGTGCCAGGTGAGCGGAACCGAGAGCATGCCGGCGATGAACCGGCGCTGGTCGAGACCCCGGACCCAGAGGAAGCGCTCGTCCTCGGCGACGTCGCGCACCGCGATCGCCTGGCGCATCGCCGCCACCCGGCCGGTGATCCCCTCCCCCAGCGGTACCACGGCCCGCCCGATGTGGTGGCGGTCGAGTCCATTGGTCGCCGCGAGGGTGAGCGACAGTCCGTCGCGGTCCATGAGGTACAGCGATGAGACCCGGGCCCGGAGGGCATCACGGGTGCCGTCGACGATCGTCTCGAGCAGCTCGTCCCAGGTGCTTGCGGTGGTGGCAAGACGCAGGAGCTCGTGGAGAAACCGGAGCTGGGCGACGGGATCGTCGGCGGGCGGCGGCGCCGGCAGGTGGTGCTCGCTCGTGGCGGGACGTGGGCCGGACGGAAAGCCCGGGCCCGGGGCGTCGACGATCTCGACCCCCTCCACGCCGCTGATGGCGGCGGGATCGGACGTCGCGCGGTCGTCGTCGTCGAGCGTCGGTTTCACGGACACGGCCAAAGCCTAGGCGTCTCCGCTACCAAGTTCGGTTGCGGCGCGGTACCGGGACGGTGTCCTTGCAGTCGAACCGTAACCCAAGGTCCGCTGACAATGGGCCGGACCATCAGCGATCCTTGCCCGATGGCAGACCGCGCAGCCCGGCCGGACCGGGTCACCGCCCCGCGCGCCCGCGATGACCGGTTCCCCGCGGTCGCCGCCGAGCCGCCCGGTCCGGGGATCGGCGTGTCCCGGGACGCGCTCGCGGGCGAGGTCCGCCTGCTGGGCTCCCTCCTGGGCCAGGTGATCGCCGAGCAGGCGGGCGCCGGCCTGTTCGAGCTGGTGGAGCGCATCCGACACCGCACCATCGCGCTGCGCCGTGGCCCGGCCCTGCTCCAAGAGCCCGACGTCGAGCGGGACCGGCTGACCGCCGAGCTCGCGGCCCTCGATCTGGGGCAACTGGCCGCCGTGGGCAAGGCGTTCACGACGTACTTCCAGCTGGTCAACATCGCCGAGGAGCGCCACCGGATCCGCGTCCTGCGCACCCGTGCGCGCCAGGCGCGGGGCCGGGCGGTGGACGACTCCGTGGCCGAGGCGATCGGCATGCTGCGAGCAACGCATGACGCCGGGGCTGTGGCCGACCTGGTCGCGCGGGCACGGGTGCACCCGGTCCTCACCGCCCATCCCACCGAGGCCCGGCGGCGCACGCTGCTCGTCGCCCAGCGCCGGATCCGGCGCCTGCTCGACCACCTCGACGACCCGCTCGTCACCCCTGACGAGGACGCCGACATCCGGCGGCGGCTGCGCGAGGAGATCTCGCTGCTCTGGCACACCGGCGACCTGCGGGCGATCGCGCCGACGCCGCTCGACGAGGTTCGCTCGGCGCTCGCGATCTTCGACGAGACGCTGTTCGTGGTGGTCCCGCGGTTCATGCGGGCCCTGGACCGGGCGCTGGACGGGCCCGCTTCCGACGCGCCTGCAGACGCCCCGTCCCCCGTCGCCGGCGACAGCGGCCGCACCGGCACCCACAGGCCCGCGACGCCGGCGATCCTGCGCTTCGGCTCCTGGATCGGCGCGGACCGCGACGGCCACCCGGGCGTCACATCCGACATCACCGTCCAGGTCGCGCGGCTCCAGGCAGAGCACCTCCTGCGTGGCTACGAGGCCGTGGCCGCCCGCCTGATGCAGACCGTGGCCGCGCGGGTCCCGCCCGAGCGGGTCCATCGTCCGCTCGCGTCCGCCCTCGCCCGCGACGCCGAGGAGCTGCCTGACACTGTCCGCCAGCTGCGCCGCCGCTTCCCCGAGGAGCCGTTCCGCCAGCGCCTGGGCGCCATGGCCGAACGCCTGCGGCGGAGCCGCGCCACGCTGACCGGCGAGACCGCACCGCGGGCCGGCGGCTACGGCGATGCCAAGGCGTTCGACACCGACCTTGCCGTCATCCAGGAGGCGCTCGCCGTCGAGGGCCTCGCCCGCGTCGCCTGGGGCGAGCTCGCTGACCTGCGCTGGCAGGTGGCCACGTTCGGCTTCCACCTCGCCTCGCTCGAGGTCCGCCAGCACGCCGGTGTCCACCGGGCCGCGCTCGCGGCGATCCGCGCAGGCGCCGATCCGGAGCTCGTCGTGGCCGGCGGCGTGACCGTGGCCGAGGTCCTCGCCACGTTCCGGGCCATCGCCCGCCTCCAGCAGCGCTACGGCGTCCACGCCTGCCATCGCTACGTGATCTCGTTCACCACCACGCCCGATGACGTCACGAACGTCCTGGAACTGGCACGGCTTGCCGCCCAGCCGGAGCCCTTCGGACGGCCGACCCCGGCCCTCGCCGACCTCCCCCCCGCCCTGCCCGTGCTGGACGTGGTGCCGCTCCTGGAGTCGGCGGAGGCCCTATCCGGCGCCGCCCCGCTCCTCGACGAGCTCCTCGCCGATCCTTCCTATCGCGCTCACCTGCGCAGCCGGGGCAACAGCCAGGAGGTGATGCTCGGCTACTCCGACTCGTCGAAGGAGAGCGGGTTCCTCGCCGCCAACTGGCTGCTCTACCGGGCCCAGGAGGCGCTCGTCGCATCGGCGCGCCAGAACGACATCCACCTGACGCTGTTCCACGGACGGGGCGGCGCCATCGGACGCGGTGGCGGTCCCGCGAACCGGGCCATCCTTGCCCAGGCGCCGGGAACGGTGGACGGCGGGTTCAAGTTCACCGAGCAGGGCGAGGTGATCGCCGCCCACTACGCCGACGTGTCGATCGCGCAGCGCCACCTCGAGCAGGTGACATCGGCCGTGCTCCTTGCGAGTGCGCCCGAGCACGCGCAGGCCGTTGAGGAGGCGGCCGGCGAGGGTGCGGCGACCATGGCCGAGCTCACCGCCATCAGCCGCAACGCCTACCGCGCCCTGGTGGAGCGCCCGGCGTTCGCAGCGTTCTTCCAGGCAGCGACGCCGATCGACATGATCGCGGGCCTGGGCCTGGGCTCACGCCCGTCCAGCCGGCCGGGGGGCCGCGGCGGAGGGGCGCCAGACATCGCCTCGCTGCGGGCGATCCCGTGGGTGTTCGCCTGGTCCCAGTCGCGCGCCAATCCGCCCGGCTGGTACGGCCTCGGCACGGCGCTCGAGGCCGCGACCACGCGCGGGGGCAAGGACGTGGTGGAGCACCTGGCCGCGCTGTACCGGCGCTGGCCGTTCTTCGCGTCGGTGCTCGACAACGCGGAGCTCTCGCTGGCCAAGGCGGACCTCGCCACCTTCCGCCGGTACGCGGAGCTGGCGTCTGGCGCTGATGCGATGGACATCCGGGGCATGATCGAGGCTGAGTACGCGCGGTCGGTCCGGATGCTGCTGCTGGTGACCGGCCGGGACCGCCTGCTCGCCGGACACCCGACACTGGCACGGGCGATCGAGCTGCGCAACCCGTACATCGATGCGCTCTCGGCCGTCCAGGTGGAGCTACTGGCCCGGCTGCGGCACGTGGAGGAGGCGGGCGCCGGCGCCGCCGAGGGGGCCACCGACCCCGCCGCGATCCGGGCGGTAGTGGGCGCGACGATCAACGGCATCGCGGCGGGGCTCCAGAACACGGGCTGATCCGCCGGCACTTCGCCGGCCAGGCGCCGCTCCGGGTTGCCTTCCGGTGCCGCAGGGTCGTCTTCCGCCCCACCTGGGGGCCATATCGGCGGGCATCACGCACGCACTGCGTCGGGAAGTCGGGGTTTCGCACCCGGAGCGTGCTCGCGACGGCCCGAAATGGCCCACACGTGGGGCCCTCTGCAGCACAGCCGCCATCGGGCAACGCGGCAGGGTCACGGTCCGGCGGTCCAGCAGGGTCGCCGTCCGACGCCGTCCGATGCGGCAGGGTCAGGGTCCGGCGGTCCAGCAGGGTCGCCGTCCGACGCCGTCCGATGCGGCAGGGTCGCCGTCGGACAGGCACCATACGCGGGCGGGCCGCGCGCAGCGACGCCGCCCGGGTCAAGAACGGCGACGTGGCACGAGGAACAAGGACCCATGCGCGAGATCCAGGCGGCAGTGCTCATCGGCGGTGGGCAGCCGACCGTGCTCGAGACCCTGCTCCTCGACGATCCCGGGCCGGGCGAAGTCCTGGTGCGGATGACCTCCGCGGGCGTCTGCCACTCCGACCTGCACGTCCGCGACGGCCATTGGGAGCGCCCCGGCCCCATCGTGATGGGCCACGAGGGCGCGGGCGTGATCGAGGAAGTGGGCGCCGGGATCGACCCGGGGCACGTCGGCCGGCAGGTCGCGCTCACCTGGTACGCGCCGTGCATGCGCTGTCGCAACTGCCAGCTCGGCCGCCAGTGGATCTGCCTGGCATCGCCGGCCCTGGGCCACGCGATGGAGGACGGCACCACTCGCACCACCCGGCCCGACGGCACACCCGTCCTGACCTACCTCTCGATCGGGACGATGGCGACGGCCCAGGTCGTCCCGGCCGCGGCCGCGATCCCCATGCCCGATGGCATCCCCCATGACGTGGCGGCGCTCATCGGCTGCGGCGTCTCGACCGGCGTGGGTGCGGTGCTCAAGACGGCCGATGTGCCCGCGGGCGCCACGGTTGCCGTGATCGGCCTCGGCGGCGTTGGCCTGTCGTGCGTGATGGGGGCCGTGATCGCCGGCGCGTCGCGGATCATCGCAGTGGACATCAACCGCGACAAGATCGAGCTGGCGGGCAAGCTCGGGGCCACCCACTGGGTCCACGCGTCGCCCGATGACGTCGACGGGGTGGTGGATGGCATCCGGACCGCGGCCGGCAACGGCGGGCCCGACTATGTCTTCGAGGCGATCGGGCTGCCCCAGACCATCGGCCAGGCGATCTCCGCGCTGCCCCCGGGCGGCACCGCGTGCCTGGTGGGCCTCACGAAGTACGGCGAGACGGCGTCCCTTGAGCCGTTCCCGTTCGTGGACGGCGGACGGCGGATCATCGGCTCCAACTACGGCTCGGCGGTGGCGGCGGTCGACTTCCCGCGGTATGCGGAGATGTTCCTCCAGGGCCGGCTGCCGGTGGACCAGCTCATCGACCGGACCATCGGCCTCGACCAGCTCGAGGACGCCTTCGACCGTCTCCGCGAGGGCCGCGCCGCGCGCCAGATGATCCGGTTCACCCCGGACTGATCGCGGCCATTGGGCGATCCCATCCGCACGCGACAATTTCCTGGGCCCGGCCGGCGGCACCCGCCTACGGAACGGTGACGTTCTCCGACGCGAGGATGCCCCGGTCGTCGCCCACCGCGTCGATCACGATGTGGTACGTCAGGCCTGACGCGAGACAGCCGATGCTGGCGCTGCCCTCGGGAGCCGCGCCTTCGGCCTCCAGTACGCCGTCGAGCACGACGTCGCCGTCGGGGGTCACGCCCTCCTCCACCGGGAACGCCCGCACCAGGACGCTGTCCGCTGGCAGGCCGGCCAATGTCCAGCTCACCGACGCTTTGGTGCAGGTCGCGGGCTCGGGCAGCGCGTCCACGTCGAGGCAGTACCCGGTGCCGCCAAAGTCGGCCGTGTCTGCGCAGCGCGTACCCGCCATCTCGGGCGCATCGAGCTTCAGGAGCGGCCGGGCGAGGCCGTCGACCGGGACGTGGATGTACGGCGAGAGCCCGGTCCCGAACTTGAACACGGGCGAGGCCGCCTCGGCGAGCGCGACGTCGAACGCGGCGACGCCGCTGCCCGTGGTGAACGAGCCAATCGGGCTGGTGCCGGTGATCAGGCCGTTGCCGGCGACCGCCTGGAAGTGGTAGGTCGTGTCGGCGAGCGTCTGCAGCTCGGCGACCAGCACGGTCGTGCCGAAGATGTCGGTCGAGGTCATCGACGTCGCGTGGCCCACGGACGCCGGACTGGCGCCTTGGACCCAGAACTTGACGTCGGCCGTCGCCGGCGGATCCACCGTGAACGCGACCAGCGCCACATTGGGCCGGTCGGAATCCACGAACACGATGTTCACGTCCGGGCCGGCCGGCAGCTGGAGGACGGGTGAATCGCCCAGGTCGAACACGGCCTCCACGCCGGTTGGGCAGCCCGCGGGCTTCGGGCTGAAGAGGCACAGGTCGAAGATGGGCACCGCGATCACGATGTCGTCGAAGACGCTGTCCACCGGCGGCTCGTCGGGCGGAACCATCTCGACGGACAGGTCACCCGGGTCGGCGAGGACCGGCCCGACGGGGGTTGCGGGCTCGACGCTCGCGGACGGGTCAGGGGTCGGCGTGGGGGTTGCGCCGGGCTCCGGCGTCTTGCCAGCGCTGCTGCCGCCTCCGCCGTTGGGCGGGATCGGGAGAACGTCGGTAGGGATCACGTCGGGCACCTGGCCACCGGGCGGGAAGCCCCACATCGCTGCCACGCGGGAGCCGCCGAAGGCGAGGGCGAACTTGTCCACCACCGACGCCGGCCACCAGTCGCCCTCGTAGCCCGACTGCGGTCGACCGAGCGGGTCGATGACGTAGTAGGCCTCGGGGATGCCCTTCTTGGGATTGCCCGGGTACCAGCCGTCCACGAAGATCGCGTGACCGCCGGTGAAGCTCTTCTGGAGGCGCAGCTGCTGGGGAATCTCCCCGTAGATGCCCTGGATCACCGCGCCGTAGCCGGACGCCAGCAGCTTCTTGAGCGCGTCGGGCTTGACGAGGCCGTGGTCGAAGGAGACGCCGTAGCCCCGGAAGAGGGCCTGGGACAGGTCGTTGAGATCGGTGCCGCCATCCTGGTCGTCCTGGAGGGTCCGCAGCGTGGACCCGGTGGTCACGATCCCGTAGCCCAGGCGCGCGAGCATCGAGCCCGACGCGAGCGTGCAGTTGGAGCCTGCGAAGGGGCCGCCGTCGAACTGGGTGATCGGCTGGATTCGCGGGAAGCCCGACGGGTTGCGCACCGATGCCGTGGTCGCGGTGCCGGTCCCGCCCAGGAGCGCGGCGGCGGCCGCGTTGAGATCCACGGGGGTGGGCGTGGGCAACGCCGCCGGCGTGGCGCCAGGGGCAGCGGGCGGCGCCGGCTCCTCGTTGAAGCCGATCACCGGGCCGGGCCCGGCGGGGGTGTCCACGCTCGCGAGCAGGTACTCGGGCGCGAGTCCGGCCGATGACACCGGCGAGCGGTCGCTCATCACGGACACGACGAGGCTCGCCGCCACGGCGCCCACGACGAGCGCGCCGGCGAACACGCCGATCTTGGCCAGGATCGAGGTGGCGGGACTCATTTGGTGCACGCCAGCAGTGGCGAGACATCGGCTGGGCTCGTCGTCTTGCCGCCGTAGCGATCGGTGGTCACGACGTAGGCCGTGACCCTGCCCGAGTAGAACAGGTTGCCGTCAAAGGTCGCCGTCCTCCCCTGGTAGTAGTTGCCCTTCGACACGTTGGCGGCCATGGAGCCAGTGATCGGTCCGGCACCCGTCCGGGGATTGACCAGGGACCAGTGGAAGACAACCTTCAGGCCATCGTCGGGCTGGTCCCTGTCGTTGGCATACGTGCCCAAGGTGATCGTGGCCGACGTGGTACACGGATAGCTCGACCCGGTGACGAAGACGCCGTCGAACACCGCCTCCGAGTCGCACCGCGTGATCGTGGTGGTCTTGGTGGTGCTCTGGGCGGACTTGCCCTTGTCGTCGACCGCCTTGATGTACCAGCGCAGCGTGTCGGTTGGAGGATCCGTGATGCTGATCTTGTCGCCCAGCGTGTCGAGGTTCGCGAACCACTTGCCCTTGACGGTGGTGTTGTCCATCGGCTTGGACGACCACGCGGAGCTGCCGGGCTTACGGTAGAAGAGCGTGACGGACTTCACGCCGTCCACGTCCTTCACGGTTGCCGTGATGTTCGTGGCGGTCTGGCACCTCCCGACCCCGAGCGGATCCCAGGACATCGACCCGCCTGCCGACGAGCTGATCGACGTGATCGCGGGGCCCTTGTTCTCGCAGACCGCGACCGTGATCGTGTCCGAGCCCCGCGACGGGATCCGTCGATCCTTGCCCGCCCCATCGGTCGCGACCGCGTAGAACGCGAGCTTGCCGGCCTTCGTGATGTCGTTGGCGCCCGTGTCGAGCGTCACCTGCCACGTCCCGTCGCGCGCCGAGCCGCCGGTCCGCGTCATCGTGGCCGACGTGAAGGAGTTCGACCCGGGCTTGCGCCAGAACAGCGCCACCTTCTCGATGCCGCTGTCGTCGGCCGCCCTGACCTTGAAGGTGACCGAGCTGCCCGCCTTGGGGCAGTAGTTGCCGGTGTCGTAGCTGATCTTCGCGGTCGAGACCCGGAGCGACGCGATGGTCGGGGCCTTGTTGGCGGGCGTGGGCGTCGGGGTGGCCGACGGCGACGGGGAAGGCGTGGGCGAGGGGGAGGGCGGAGCCGTCGGCGGAGGCGTGGCATTGACGACCGCCGTCAGGCTGGGCTCCGGCGCGACTGACGGCGAGGCGATGGCGAGCTCGGGCTGGCACTCGGCCACGGGCAGCGAGGTGATGTCGCCCTTGACGGTGAGGGGGGTCGCCTGGACCCAGCCTTCCGTGCGGCCGGGCGCGGGCAGGTGGATCCGCAGCCAGGCGCCGTCCTCGGTGCGTCCGGTCACGAGCAGGCGCTGGCCGCCCTGGACGGTCGCGAGGGCAGGCCCGGCATCCGGGCATGGGTAGACGGGCAACGTGCCGGCGGCGGGCTCCGGGACGGTCGCGCCCGACCCGGCACCCGCGACAAGGCCGCCACCGATCGCGCCTGCGACGAGACCGCCGGCGACGAGGGCGGCCGCCGTGGCAGGACCGCCGAGAGCTCCGAGGAAGGAGGCGAACGCGCTCATGTGGCTGACCCCGGAATGGAACGCTGGCCCAGCATGGGCGACGAGCATACGCGCGTGTCCCGGGTCATGGTCAAGTCCCCGCCACGCCGACGACGCGGATCTCGCTGACGGCGGCGTCGTCGAACGGCGTGTTCGCCACGGACGTCTTCGAGCCCGCATACGTGGAGACGATCGTGATGCGCAGGGTGGTCGCTCCCGGCCCGCCCGCCACCGCGATCGACTGGGCCTTGGCGGTGTCCTTGAGCCGGAACGCCTGGCCCTGGCCGCCGTCAACCGAGATCAGGATGTCCTTGAGGCGGCGGTTGCCCTTGAACAACGCATCGGACGCGCCGTAGCCGTTGCGGATGACCACCTTGGTGAGCGTGGCGGGCGCGAAGGCGACCTCGATCCACTCCCCCTTCTCCTTGGCGGCGCCCTCCTGCCAGGAGGTGGCGGGATCACCGTCGATCGCCTTGCCGGGCTGGAACTTCTCAAGGTTGCCCACCACCGACGAGGCGGTGGCCGAGAGCAGCACCAGGTTGGCTGCGTCCGGGTTCGCCGTGGGAGCAGGCCCGTCGGTTGCACCGGGTGCGGAGGTGGCGCCCGGCTCCCCTGACGCGTCGGGCGTGGCATTCGCCGTCGCGCCGCTGGCTCCGGGCGCGGTGGGCACCGCCGTCGCCTCGGACGCCGGGCCCTCGCCCTTGAGCATGGACATCCCGACCACGATCCCCACACCGGCGAGCACGCCGAGGATCGCAATCACGACCAGCCACTTGCCGATGCCGCCTGACCCTTCCTGTGCGGGACGGGTGCCAACGGCGGCGGTGCCTGCGGCCGGGGCGGGCGGACGGTTGGGAGCGGCGACGGCAGCCGCGATCTGCTCCTTGCTGACCGGCGCCACCCGGGTCGCGGTCACCTCGAGCCTGGCGCCGCAGGACTGGCAGAACGTGCGGCCCGCCTGGTTGGCCACGCCACAGGCCGGACAGCGCACCGAGTCCTGCGTCGGCGTCGGGCGAGACGGGCGGGACGGGCGCTGGCGCGGGTGCAGGCACAGGCACCGGCACTGGCGCAACCGTGAACGCCTGCGTGGGCGCCTCCGAGCCTGCCGTGGGTCCGCCCACGACCGGGACGTCCGGATCACGATCGTCGGCGGGCGCGGACGGTGCGGCCGTGTTGCCTGCGCCGCCGCCGGCACCTGACGGCTGGCCCTCCCACTCGAGGAAGGCACCACAGGAGCCACAGAACACGTCACCGGGGACGTTGCTGTAGCCGCAGCGGTTGCACAGGAGGTTGCGGTCGGCGGTCATGGGTGCGGGCTACCCCCGGATCACGAGCATGATCGGCAGGTCGACGACGCGCAGCAGCCCGAACGTCGGCGGGACCGTGGATGGCCTGACGACGAGCATCTCCTCCGACGCGGGCGGGAACCCAGTGCCGGTCGCAGACTCGGCGACGAGGTCGCGCGGGCCGGTCCGGTCATTGTGGAACACGAGCACCGGCATCGAGAAGCGGCCCTTGTCGTCGGCCGTGATCTCGGGGAGGGTGGGCGTGATGCCCTCGCTCCAGCGCAGGAGCACGCGTGCGCCCGGAGGAAAGCCCGTGCCGGTGACGATGGTGACGATGCCCGGCGGGCCGATGGCAGGGTCGAGCTTGAGCCTGGCCTGCGATGCCCTCCCACGGAGGCGCACCGTGCGCGGCGACCCGGTGTGCGTGTCGGTGATCTCGAGGGTGGCCGTCCGCGTGCCCCTGGCGGTGGGTGCGAACACCACGCTGACCGAGCATCCCTCGTTCCGCTTGAGCGCACGGTCGTCGCAGCCATCGGCCACGATCCTGAAGTCTGACTTGTCGCCGCCCGAGAGCCTGGCGCCGGTGACCGTGAGCGGCGACCAGCCGGCATTGGCCAGCGTCGCGGCGGCGGGGGCGCTCGTGGTGCCGACCGCGCCCGCACCCAGGTCCAGCGTGGCCGGGGTGAGGACCGGGACCGGCGGGAGGTCGCGCAGGAAGACGTCGTAGGTCTTGTTGGGGTCCCCGTCGAGGATCCGGGACCCGTCGGAGGCGAAGGCGACGTACCGGCCGCCCCCGGCGACCGAAGGCTGGAACGAGCGCGCACCGTCGTCCCGGGACGCCCTCCCGTCCGCTGTCACCGAGATGAGGATCGTCTCGCCTACGCCGATGTCGCGCAGGTACACGTCCACCGGCACACGGGTCACGATGGCGGCGAGGCGGGCGTCGGCCGCGGCGGTCGCGGGGGCGAGATCCGACGCTGAGGACGCGAACGCGACCATCCGCCCATCAGGGGTGATCGACGGCTGGCCCGTGGACCCCTGCGCCACGCCACCCGTGGGAGTGACCGACACCAGGATCGTCTCGCCGGTCGCAAGCTCGCGCCGGAAGACCCCGGGGCCGCCAACCGGCCCGCTCGTCACGAGGTTGCTGGCACTGGAGCTGAACGCGAGGTACCGGCCATCGCCGCTCAGGGCGGGCTCCCCGGCAGGTCCGTCCGGCGCGCTCCTGCCCGGAGAGCGGGACTCGAAGGTCGTGACCTTCTCCTTCACGTTGCGCATGAAGACCTGGTTGCCCTTGCCCGTGTTCTCGAACGTCACGCTGTCCCCGCCGTCGGACACGAACGCGATGAGGTTGCCGTCCCCGGAGATCGACGGGCTGTCGGCGTTGCCGCCGATGGGGCGGCCATCCGGGTTTGTGGAGACAAGCACGGTCGACTCCGCTCGCCGGTCGTACCGGAAGACGTCCCGGAGCACCTCGTCCTCGCCGGTGATGTCGGTCGCGGAGGTGAACGCCACGTACCGTCCGTTGCTGGACACGGCGGGCTGGCTGGAGCGGGGGGCGGGCCGGTCCTGGCGCGTGCGCGAGACCACCTCGCTGACCCCGGTCGTGCGGTCATACGCGATCACGTAGGTGGTCGGGGCCGGCGCGGCGGCGAACGTCGCGATCGGCACGACGGCGTAGGTGTAGGCGACCACGGACCCATCGCCCGAGATCGCGGGCTCCGAGGACTCGCCGCCGGCCGGCAGGACGCCGCCCGGCGGTGGGACGCGGATGGTCCTGCCCGACCGGCGATCGCGGATGAAGACGCTGAGCCCGCCATCAGTGCCGCCGGCCGCGAGGTCCGTGGCCCGCGACGTGAACGCGATCCAGCGTCCGCTGTCGGACATGGACGGCTCGATGGAGCCATCGTTGGCCCAGTTCCCCTTGCGATCCTGCGAGATCAGGGTGGTGGTCCCGGGCGGCGGCGGGAGCGGGGCAGCGACCGGTTCGCGCAGGCTGTCATGCGCGGCGGGCGCGCTGCTCCCCGCCGCCGCGGGCGCGGGGACGACGAGCGCGGCGACGAGCGCGGCGGCCAGGACCCGCCCGACGGCGGGCCTCAGGGCCGCACGTACCCGGAGTAGAAGACCGCCGGATCGCATTTCTTGGTTCTGTCCGTGCAGGCAAGCGAGAGGTTCAGGTTCTCGCCGGCCGGGATCACGATCGGCGTCACGAAGTGCAGGTCGTAGTCACGGAAGTTCTCGAGCTTGAGCTGCAGCAGCTCGCTGCCGCCCCGCAGGACCACGACGGCGCCGGTCTGCGCGTTCGGGTTCGAGAACACCAGGTCCGTGATGAAGGTGGTGCCCTTGGAGGTGTACGAGGGCGAGGTCTGGACGAGCCGGCCGTCCACGGGGGTGCCGAGGCCCGCGATCGCCACACCGCCACCGCCGGGGTCCGGCGTGGGCGTGGGCGGAGGCGTGGGGGTGGCGGGTGCCGGCGTGGTCCCGGGCACCGTGGGCGTGGGCTCGGGCGTGGGCGGCGGCGTGGGCGTGGGCGCACCGCCACCGGGCCCCATGGTCGGCAGGCCGGCGTTGCCGAGCGCCTCGTTGACCTCGTCCTTCATGCTCGCGATGGGCGAGGCGACGGCCTCCGAGGCCGCGCTCTGGATCGAGGGCTTGAGCAGGAACAGCCAGAAGAGGATCGCGAGGATCAGCAGGGCGATCAGCGCGAGGAGCGCCTTCATGAACCAGGGCGGCAGGACCGCCTCCTGGAGCATGGTGCCCTCGAGGGTGATCGGCAGGCCGCCGTCGGGCTTCACGTAGAGCTGGAACGGCCGCGTCTTGGGCTGCCCGCGCCAGAACTTCTTGGTGGGGCTGACCTTGATCTTCGCGAACTGGGCCATGCCCGGGTCCACGACGACGGCCGGGGGCTTCACGTCGAACTTGAGCTGGCGGTCCGCGTCGGTGGCCTCGATCTCCGCCGACAGCCGGGCGTTGCCGCGGTTGTCCACGGCCAGGTCGTGCGAACCCGAGCCAGACCCGCGGGACGTGCGGGGCACCAGCTCCGCGTACGGGTCCATGAACGCCCCAACCGCGACGGTCCCCTCCTCCACCGCGGACCCGGCCGGGTCCTCCTTGGAGCGGGCGCGGAGGCCGAAGGCGATGCTGCCGGCCGGGGTGCTGGCGGCCCGCGGGGGTGCGAAGAGCGCTCGCGCGTTGCCCTCGGCGCCCGGGAAGAGCGAGAGGGAGGCTGGTTCGACGGTGGCCCACGCCGCGGCGTCGCCGAGGACGTCGAAGGTGAACTCGTCGACCACGGCGCCCGTGTTGCGGACGCGCAGCTCGACCGAGACGGACTGGCCCGGCTCGACCGAGACGGACGGGGTGACAAGCGTGACGGAGGCTCCCACGGGGGCAGTGTAACGGCGCATCGGGCGGCCGAACAGACCCCGCCGTCGGTCGGCAGGGTGGCGGTGGTGGCCCCTTCGGGCAGAAGTGCACGGCCCGCCAGCGACCGCCCCGGCCGCCCGGCGGTCTCCCTCAGCCTCCGGGCCCGCCCACGAGCACGCGAGGCGGGATGGTCACCGTCAGGCGGCGGTACGTGCCACGCCGCCCGGCGATGTCCGCGCTGGCCTCGGGACTCAGCTCGGTCCCCTCGACGACGTCGAGCGTCCCGTCAGCCCGCTCGAGCTGGATGGAGGGCTGGTCGCCCAGCCGGTAGCACACGGGCACCTGGCAGCAGGTGAAGGCGAGGCTGCCCGCCGGCAGGTCCCACGCCGCCTCCGAGCCGTCGATGTCGAGGCTGGTGAAGCGGAACGGGTCCTCGAGGAACTCGTCCCGGTGCAGCAGCCTCGGCTCGAACCGCAGGCAGCCGTCCCGGACCTCCACGCCCAGCTCGCCGAACCGGAGGAGGATGTCCTCCTTCGCCTGGCCGGTCATGCCCGGCTGCTGGGCCCCGCGGTGGCGAGGCGAATGGGAGTGCGGATCCACGGGGAAGGCACCGAACACGTCCGGCGTCTTGCGTGAGCCCAGACCCTCCCTGGCCTCGTCGTAGAAGCGGGCCAGGTCGGCGCCGATCTCCGGGTCCCGCGCACGCAGATGGCAGGCCTGGACGGCCAGCAGGAACTTCGACGTCATGTGCCAGAAGACGCTGCCGAGCCCTTCGAACATGAAGAAGCGGTCGCTGCGGCCCGTGAACTCGTGGTGGGCGAACGTCGTCCGCCAGAGCTCCAGCACGGCCTCGCGCGTCGCTGCGTCCACGCCGGTGCGCCGCAGTTGGGCCTCGACGTCCGCACTGGTGCTCAGGTCCGCCCCGAAGTGCCACCGTCCGTGACGGTCCATCACGAACAGCCGCTCGCTGCCCGCCGGCGGTGGCCCGTCGAGCGTGTTCCGCTCGAGGAAGGGGGTCAGCTGCCGGTCGGGGTAGAGCAGGAAGGTGCGCAGGTCCGCGCGCCACAGGTCGCTGGCCCGCAGCGCGCGCAGCAGCGCGAGCGCCTCGGCATCGTCGAGCAGCCCCGACTCCAGCACCGCCACCTGGCCTTCCAGCATGGGGCTCAACCGGTCGACGGCTGCCCGGTCTGCCTCGACGCGCAGCACGTTGTAGCTGTGGTAGAGGCCATCGGGGCGCCGGTTCGCGCGAATCGTGCGATCCACGACCGGCAGGGCGGCCTGGAGCAGGGCCCGGGCAGTCGAGAGCGGCATGTCCACGAGCTCGCCGAGATCGGCCTCGTAGACCGCCGCCCGGTACTCCTCGCCGGCCTCGCCCAGCGCGCCCATGAGGGCGAGCCGGCGGGTGTCGTCGATCTCGCCGGGAACGCCCCCCAGGATCGCGGTCACGCGCTCCACGAGGCGCACGACGGACGCCGACACGGGAGCGGAGCCGGTGGCGGGCACCACGTCGAGCAGCAGCTGCACGTACCGGCGCATCGCCGCAACGGTGACCACCGACAGGCCCCAGCCCGCGAGGGCGTTGTTGGCATCGTTCCACTCGGGCCGCTGGGTGTGGAGCCACGTGCCGCCCTCGGGCACCAGGCTGGTGAGCTTGGCCAGCAGGGGGACGAGGAGCTTCTCGCACAGGGACACGAGCCTGACCTCGCCCTGTCCGTCGTCCAGGAGCTTCCCGTCGGCGCCTAGGTCCCGGGCCCTGGCCATCAGCGCCAGATTGAGGGCCTTGTCGAACTCGATCGACTCCCGCGGGTTGGCCAGCAGCTCCTGGAAGACGGCGATCCGGTACGGGACCCGGGTGTAGGCGTAGCCGAGCTCGGCCAGCCCGCCGGCCAGCGCTCCGGGCTGCCAGCGCTCCAGGCTCTCCAGGAGCCTGTGCAGGTACACGACCTGGTGGTCGCCCCAGTAGCCGATGTGGCTCCAGGGGTCGCGCTCGTCCGGGACCTCCCAGTCGCCCCCGTCCCGGGTGATCCGGTAGGGGTTGTAGCCGTCGGCGGTGCTGGCGTCGAGGAACACGGCGATGAACTGGCGCAGGTAGCCTGGATAGCTCCGCCCGAGTGCCTCCCAGTTCTGGAAGATGTCGCGCCAGTTGCCCTCGTAGCCGTACAGCGGCCGCCCGCCCTCGTCCCGGAGCCGGATGTTGAAGCGGTTCCAGGGGCGGCTCGGGTCCCCGTGACGGCGGCTGAACGTGAGCGGCAGGTAGGTGCGCAGCAGCCGTGAGAGCTGCGGGTCGGCGCGGTCGGCGGCCATGCGCTGCAGGTCATCGGCCGGCACCGAGGCGGGCAGCCCGGCGAGCCACTCGGCGTGGCGCTTGTGCACCCCGCGGCTATGGCGCCGCAGGTGGTCGGCGACATCGGCGACCGGCGCGTCGTAGGTGCCGTCGAACGTCCCGCCCCGCATCGCGTTGTACAGGACGCTCGCCACGTGATGCGCGGTCGCGGCCTCGTCGGCCGTGTGCTGGAGGGCATCGCCGGAGGCGACGCGGCGCAGGATCCCGGACCGGCTCTCGTCGACCGCCGCCCGGAGGTCGCGCGCGAGCGACTCCGCGGCGTCGAAGCGGTCACGGAGGTCGATGACGGCCGCATGGTCGAGACCGGTGTCCGCGACGGTGGACCACATGTGCCGGGCGCCGCCGCCGAGGTGCACGCCGTCCACCACGAGGTAGGCGCCCAGCTCACCGCGGACCTCGGCTTCGGCCCGCACCGGGGCTCCCCGGCGGAACAGGTCCGACCTGGCGGTCGCTGAGCAGGATGACGGGGTCAGCATGGCCGACCGACCAGGCTGCCGCCACGCGCAGCGACTCGGACGGCTCGGGCCGGTCCGAGATGGCTGCGTTGAGCGTGAACACCGCGAGCGGCGTCCCGGCGATCCGCTCGTGCCGCATGTAGGCCGCGGCGAGGTAGCTGAGACGCGCGTAGACCTCCTGGGACACACCGGGCGGGATCAGGTGGTGCCAGCCGTCGAGGTACCGGATGTCGGCCGGGTCCGCCCCGAGGTTCTCGAGCACGACGTCGCGCACGAGGCCGAACGCATCGCATCCGGCGAGCCTGGCACGGAACCGCAGCCCGAGGTCATGGTTGACCTCCTCGAACACCAGGCTGGTCCCGGCGACGCACTTGTACAGGTTGCGGGTGATCGAGTACACCCGTTCGCAGTCCTGCCACGGCTCCCACAGCGAGGTTCGCCCGTCGCGGGTCACGAGCAGGACGGTGCGTGCGCCGCTCGTGTCGGCGTGCTCGAGGACCCGGTCCACCGTCTGGTACGGGAAGAGGGCAAGGTCGGGGTTGCGCCGTCCCGCCGTGAACGGTCCGTTCGACCCGGCGAACAGCCACAGGTCGCAATCGCTCACGACGTTCATCAGGAACGGCGCCATGCCGTCCACGTTCAGGATCTGCGCGTAGCGCTCGCCGTCGATCGTTGCGAACCCGCCGCCGACGGCGGCATCGGATGCGTGGAGGACGGCTTCCCCGAGATGGATCCCGGGGCTCGTGTTGATCACGCGTTGCACTCCTGGTGCTATCGGTGGGCGTCGGCCGAGGCGGGACCGCAGGAGCGGCCCATGCGCGATGTCATCGGGACCTCCCTGGGCGTGGTCTGGCTGAACGGGTGCACGGAACGTGGCGGCACGGTTTGCCGGTCACGGAGCGACCGGCCTGTACAAGCGGACGTAGTCGACAGCCATGGGGGTGGGGAACTCCCTGTCCGCCCGAACGGGGCCGCCGAGATTCCCGCCGACCGCGACGTTGAGCGTCATGAAGAACGGGTGGTCGAAGACCCACTCGTTGGGGGCGACATCAGCGGGTGATGCCTCGTGGTACTTCGCACCGTCGACGTACCACGCGATGCGGCCGGGGCTCCAGTCGACGGCGAAGACGTGGAAGTCGTCGCCGACGGGTTTGCCGAGGTCCACGGTGGCTCCGAAGCTGCTGCTGCCCGAGTAGCCCGGGCCGTGGATCGTGCCCGTGAACTCGTTCGGAAGCCGGCCCACAAACTCCATGACGTCGATCTCCCCGCACGCCGGCCAGGGGTCGGTGCCGATATTCGTGCCGAGCAGCCAGAAGGCTGGCCACAGGCCGAAGTCGCCGGGCACCTTGATGCGCGCCTCGAGGCGCCCGTACTCGACCTCGAAGCGGCCCTTCGTCGTGATCCGTGCCGACGTGTGCTCGCACGGCCCGTACCAGCAGGCCTGGGACCCGTCGGCGGGCAGGACGGAGATCAGCAGGCTGCCCTCGCCGTCGGTCGCGGCGTTCTTGGGGCTGTCCGTGTACGACTGGCGCTCCTGGTTGCCCCAGCCCTGGAGACCGACGATGCTGCCGTCACCCAGGTCGTAGCCCCAGGCGGCCGGATCGGGTGGCGTCCCGGCCGGTCCGTCGAACTCGTCGCTCCACTCGAGCTCCCATGCGGCCGGGTCGATGCTCGCCGGGGCTGGCGGAGGTGCGGTGGGACCCGGCGTCGGCATGACCGTTGGTGCGGGGGCGGGCGAGTCGGTCACGGCCGGTGACACGACCGGGGCCGAGGCATCGCCACTGCTCGCTGCCGTCGTTCCGCCGGGTGCCGCCGGCATCGCCGCAGGCACTCACGAGGCCGGCCACCAGCACGACCAGGAGGATCCGGGAGCACAGCGGCAGCTCACGCACGATGTCCCCGCAGCGCATGCTCGATGGCCCAGATGGCGAGCGGGCGCAGGTACATCGTTGCCCGGAAGTTGCCGTCGACGTCATACGCCTCGGGCGTCCGGAAGCGGTAGCCGCGCCGCTCGAGGACGCGCTCCACGCCCTCGGCCGTCTGCCACGCCTCGGCGACCAGCCCCCGGCCCAGCATCAGCGCGGCAAGCGCCCACGTGGTCCCGACCCAGACCTCCTGGGACTGCTCGCTGGACGACGTCCACGCTCCCGTCCGGCCGCGATCCGTTGACCGCGCCCATCCAGCCGTCGCCGAAGCCGCGCACGTTGTGCTCGTAGATCGTGCGCAGGGCCGTGGCGACGTGCGCCGGCAGCGCGATGTCGCCAAGCCCGGTGGCGTCGGCCCACCACTGGCCGGCCAGCTGGTCGGCCATGATCGAGTCGGTCGAGGCACCGCCAGCGTCGTAGCGGTAATGATCGGCGTCCCACAGAGCGCGCCTCGAAGGCCGGCAGCGCCCGATCGAGGATGTCATGCAGCCAGGCGACGATCGGGGCGTCGCCGACCCGCTCGCCCATCGCGATCCCGGCCCGCAGCGCTGCCAGCCACAGCGATCCGCCGTAGGCGCTCGGACCGCGCATCGGCCACGTGTCGTACGTCTGGTCCGGCACGCCGTCGTGCTCGGGAAGGCCGTCGCCGTCGCGGTCGAACGCCGCCACGTAGCGCAGCGCCTGCACCACGGCCGGCCACGCCTCCGCGCCGAGCGCCGCGTCCTGAAGGAGCTCAACCGCCTGCCAGACGAGCAGGACGAACTTCGGGTTGAGGTCTTTCCACCCGTTCATGTCCTGGAGGTGGTAGCTGTTGAGCATGACGAACGGGTCCTCTGCCGGACCACCCACGTCGTGGGGCAGCGCGCCGGCGACCTTGCGGATCGCCTGCCCGCCCGTCGCCCACACCGGCACCACCTCGTCATCGGCCACGTCCACCGTTGCCACGAAGTCGCGGATCACCCGTCGGGCGAGGTCGGGCCACAGGTGGACGAGCGCGAACGACGCGTAGAAGTAGACGTCCAGCGTGTTGTAGAACGGGTAGTCGAAGCACTCGAGCAGGGCGAACGGACCGGGATCGGCACGCTGTACGCCGTCGGCTTCGCGGTCTGCCCAGAAGGTGCCCCCGTCCACGAGGTAGTAGAGCTCGTTGCACAGGGCGGCCTTGTACCAGTCCGGGCGCTCCGGAGCGTCGAGCACCTCCCGGTGCCAGGCGTCGATCGCAGCCTGCCACGCCGCCCGGCTCGCGAGCGCCTCGGTCGCGATGAGGGGCGCCGCGGTGCCGGCGGTACCGAAGAACCGGGTGTAGCGGCGGAACCAGCGCCGCCCGGATCCGAACTCGACGACGGGGAAGTCCCACGCGAGCGAGAACGCGACGGTGCGTGCTTCGCCCGGCGGAGCACGAACGTCGCCGCAAGGGCTGCGCCGATCGCCTCACCGGGACGGCTCGGCGTCGGGTCGTCCACGTCGTCGAGGCGGCCGTCGGCGGCGAAGTCGGCCCACACGTCGGCGCCGTCGTCCGCATCAAACCGGCTCCGGTGCTGAGGACCAGACCCTCCGATGCCTCGGCTGCGATGGCGAAGGTGCCGCTCCACGGCTCATCCACGGCCCCGTCCGGCCCGGCCAGCACGACACCCTTGCAGGTGGGGGTGCGGAACGCGCGGTTGCGCAGCCCTCCGGCCCGGTCCTGCCCGACCCAATGTCCGACGAGGTTCTGCCAGGTGAACATGAGGCCGACGGTCAGCGGGTCCGGGCCCGGGTTCACCGCGGTCCACTCGAACACGCCGACCGGGTAGCTGCTCTCGCGGTCGTTGCCGGGAATGACCGGCGACAGTTGACGCTCGGTCAGCCGTACCCCGAGGTCCGGCCAGTCATAGGCGAGCCACGCATTCGGGAAGAGCGCGTGATACGTGCCGGCCCCTTCCGGAAGGTCCCAACCCCACGATCCCAGGGTGCTGGGTCGGATCGTGCTCAGGACGTGCGATCCCGGTCGCGGTCCGCCGGAGGTGTGGACCGAGAACTGGCAGGCGGCGATCGACTCGAAGTGATGGCGCCCCGCGTCCAGGTGCCACCGCGCGAAGTCCCCGCGAGGCGTGCGACCGATGCTCCCGGACCCCAGGCCGCCGAGCGGCACGCCGCCCCACGGCCCGTCGTCGATGATGGTCTCGTGGGTCACGCGCGAGCGGCCGGCCTCGGGTGCCGGGACACCGATGGGCCGGCGCCAGGCAGCACCCGGGATGCCATGCGTGGCGGGCGCGAGCCCCGGAGCGCTCACGAGCCGCCGCTCGACTCGCGCACCACAAGCTCCGTGGCGAACACGGCCTGACTCGGCGCACCACCCGGCTCGTCGATCTGCCTGAGCAGCAGGCGCGCCATCTCGCGGCCCATGGCCACGATCGGCTGGCGCACGGTCGAGAGCGTGGGCCGCGTGGTCAGAGCCACGGGTGAATCGTCGAAGCCGACGACTGCGACGTCCTCGGGGATGCGCCGTCCGCTCTCCTGGAGCACGCGGATCACGGCCGCCGCCATCGAGTCCGAGGCAGCGAACACGGCGTCGAGCCCGGGGCGCCGGTCCAGCAGATCGCGCATGGCATCGGCAGCGGTCACCGGGTGGTAGTTGCCGGCCGCCTCGAGGCCCGGTTCGTGGACCAGCCCGGCGTCCCGCAGCGCGTCGCGGTAGCCCTCGAGGCGGTCGAGGCCCGACGACATGTCCAGGGTTCCATGGATCGTGGCGATGGAGCGGCGCCCGCCATCGAGCAGGTGTGCCATCGCCATGCGGGCACCGCCGCGGTTGTCGCTGTCCACGTGGCTCACCGTGCCCTCGCCCAGCTGGCGGCCCGACAGGACGATGGGCACGCCGCTGAGGTCGAGGCGCTCCGGCAGTGGGTCGTTGCCGTGCGGTCCCACGAGAATCGCGCCATCGACGTGGCCCGCCTCCAGGTACCGCTCGACGCGGGCGACCTCGCGCGCCGACTTCGCCATCAGCAGCACGAGCTGGGTGTCACGCGTGGCCAGCTCGTCGCTGATCCCGACGAGCAGGCTCCCGAAGAACGGGTCGACGAAGAGGCTGCCTGCCGGCTCCATGATCACGACGCCGATCGAGTCGCTCCGGCGGGTCATCAGGCTGCGCGCTGCCCGGTTCGGCACGTAGCCGAGCTTGGTGATGGCGGCGTGGACCGCCACCCTCGCCTCCGGGCTGACCTTGGGGGAGTCGTTGACGGCCCGGGATGCCGTGGCTCGCGAGACGCCGGCGAGCCGCGCGACGTCCTCGATGGTTGCCGCCGCCCCCGGCTCGCGCCGGGAGCGGCCATTCGTCGCCATCTAGCCCTTCACCGCTCCGGCCGTCACACCGCCGATGATCCACCGCTGGGCGATCACGAAGACGATCATCATGGGCACGCTCATCATCAGCACGGCTGCCGCGAGGAGCGGCCAGTCGTTGCCATAGACCCCGTTGAACACGATGAGCCCGCGGGTGATGGGGTAGTAGTCGGCCGAGGTCAGGTAGATCGTCGCGAGCACGAGCTCGTTCCAGACCCCGATGGCGTGCAGCACGGCGACCGTGGCGATCGCCGGCGAGGCCAGTGGGATGACGATGCGGACAACGTATCGCAGGTAGCCGCAGCCCTCGATCGCGGCCGCCTCGTCGAGCTCCACCGGGATGGTCCGCATGTAGTTCACGAGAATCACGATCCCGATCGGGTTCACGACGAACAGCATGATGTAGCCGAGCGGGTTGTTGTAGAGGCCGAGCCGGAGGATCAACTGGAACTGCGGGATCAGGGCCGCCGGCAGGAACAGCGCGATGATGAACAGGGTCAAGAGGGGTCCGGCCCCGCGCACGAAGCGGCGCGCGATCGCGAGCGCGAGGAAAGTGGCGGTCACGACGAAGACCACGGTCGACACGACGGTGTAGATGACCGTGTTGAGCAGGTAGCGCGGGAAGTTCGCCTTGGTCCAGGCCTCGAAGAAGTTGTCGAGGCTGAAGGAGGTCGGCAGCGAGGTGGCGTCCTTCGTGAACTCGGGCAGGGTCTTGAGCGCCGTCATGAACAGCATGAGGAGCGGCCCGATGTAGAAGACCATCAGGACGATGAGGAAGATGTAGGCGGCCATCCGCCCGGGATCGGGGCGCCGGACGCGGCGGCGAGTCGGCCGCGGGGGCTCGATGTCCTCGAGCGAGCGCACGAAGCTCACATTGTCGGTCGTCATCCCAGCAACCGCTCCTCTCTCCGGCGCAGCAGGTACTGCACGGTCAGGCCGATCAGGAGCACCACGACGAACAGGACGATGGACGCTGCCGCCGCGTACCCCTGCCGGAGCGACACGACGGTGCTGCCGCCCGTCGCACCGAAGCCGGTTGCATAGACGAGATAGCCGAGCACGGTGGTGGTCGGCCGGTAGCCTGTCAGGACCAGGAACAGCTGCCAGGCCTGGAGCGAGCCGATGATCGTGAGGACCAGGTTGGTGTTGACGGCCGGGGTCAGGAGCGGCCAGGTGACCTCACGGAAGACCTGCCAGCGGCCGGCCCCATCGATCCGGGCCGCCTCGTAGACCTCCGTCGGGATCGTGGCCAAGCCGGCCAGGAAGATCACCATCGTGATGCCCAGGTTCGACCAGATCTGGACCGCGACCACCCAGAAGAACGGCTCCATGGACGCGCCGCCCAGGAACTCCGGCTGGAGCCCGAAGATGGCGAAGAGGTTCGCCATCGGACCACCCAGCGGGTACAGGAACAGCGTCCAGATGAGGCCCTGGATCGTCACGCCCAGGATCACGGGCAGGAAGATGACGGTCCGGAAGAACTTGGTGCCGCGCAGCTTCTGGTTGAGGAGGACCGCGACCAGCAGCCCGAGGAAGAACTGCGGCACCGTCACGGCGATCGAGAACAGGAACGTGCGGAGGATCGTCGCCCAGTTCTCCTGGGACGCCGCCCCGAGGAACATGAACTCGCGGTAGTTCTCGAGCCCGACCCAGTTGACCGGAAGGCCCGGCAGCCCGGAGGCGTCCGTGAGCGAGTAGACGGCCGTTGCCAGGGAGGGTCCGAGCGCGAAGATGATGTAGAGGACGAGCGCCGGCAGCAGCATCACGTAGGGTGCCGCTCTTGACCTGCCACTCCCGAAGCGATAGCTCATTGACCTGCGCCCTCCTGCGCTCGTCCGAGTCGAGTGGCGTGGAGCCGACCCCCTGGGCCAGGCTCCACGCCTGCGTTGTGGATCGACGGCCAGGAACTAGTTGGCCTGGAGTCCCGAGTCCAGGTCGGCCTGGGACTTGGTGGCGGCCGCCTGCGGGTCATCGAACTCGCCGAACGGCTTGAACAGGTTGTTGGGAAGGATCGGCCCGGCGGCGTACGTGCCGGCACCCTTCGGTGCGATCCAGTACTGCTCGAACCCGACCTTGAAGTCTCCGAGATAGGGGGCGAGCTCCTGGCCGATCTTCGCGTTCAGGGTCGCGGTCGACTGCGTCGGGATGAACTGCACGGCGTCGACGAAGGCCTGGTAGTTGGCCGGCTCCGAGAAGGCAGCGAGCCAGGCGAGCGCGGCGTCCTTGTTCGGCGCGTTGCCCGCGACCGAGAACACCATGTCGTACTTGCCGAACATGTACTTGTTGTCGGCCGCGTTGTCGCTGCCGGGGAATGCGACGTAGCCCCACTCGAATGCGGGTTCGGCCGCCTCGATGGCCGCCGCGTACCAGCTGCCGCCGGTGAACATGGCGACCTCGCCGGATGCGAAGCGTCCTGGTGCGGCGTCGCCGGCAATGCCGCTGGCGCCCTGCTCCATCAGCTCGCCGTTGTAGACCTGGTACTTGTCGAACAGGGGGAGCATGTCGGGGTTGGTCCACTTGACCGACCCGTTCCAGAGCCCCTCCGCGAGCGCGGCCTGGTCGGGGTAGTTGGCGCCGGCGAGGCCATAGGCCCCGACGAAGATCGGCCAGCCGTCCTTGCCGCCCGCCGTCATGCACGGGATATTGGCTGCCTTGAGCGTGCCGCACGCCGCCACGAGCTCACCGAACGTCGTCGGCAGGGCGATGTTGTTCTTGGCCAGCAGGTCCTTGTTGTAATAGATGCCGCTGTAGACGACGCGTCCAAGGGGGGCGCCGTAGACCTTGCCGTTGTACGTGGTCGCGTCAGCGAGAGCCACGCCATCGTAGTTCTTGACGAACGCCTGATCCGTGATGTCGGCCAGGAGCCCTGCGTCGATGAGCTGCTGCCACGCGGGCGGGTTGACATTCGACATGTACGGCTGGACGGCGTTCGAGAACCCGGTCAGCGTGGGGACGACGACGTCGACGTCGCCGGCGGTGAGGCGGGTCTGGACCGCTGTCGGGAGATCGTTCGCGTTGACGACCGCCATGTCGACCGTCACGCCGGGGTTCGCCGCCTGGAAGGTCTCGTTGAACTTCGTGAGGAAGTCCACGAGGGGCGGGTTCTGGTGGATCAAGACCCGGACCGACCCGGACAGCGCCGGAGCGACGCTCTCCGCGGGGGCGGCCGTGGCGCCGGGGGCGGCGCTCTCCGCTGGAGCGGCCGTCGGGGCGGTCGTGGCGGTTGACCCGCCGCATGCCGCCACCG
Source organism: uncultured Chloroflexia bacterium (assembly GCA_963748625.1). GTDB lineage: Bacteria > Chloroflexota > Limnocylindria > Limnocylindrales > CSP1-4 > CAIXZV01. The sequence continues at coordinate 505,542 of CAVVJT010000010.1, forward strand.
CCATGCCGGCGATCGTGAGACCGATGATCAGCTTGCGCATACCGTGCTTCTGCTGCCTCCTCCATGGGGCGGCAGCGCCGCCCCGTTCCATGCCGGCACCGCCGGCTGCGCAGACCATGACTGGTCAGCGATGACCCACGGCCGCAAGCGCGGCCGCAACGCCCGAACCTCGCATCCGGGAGCTGATGTGTGAGAGCGCTCTCACGCTCGCGAAGGAAACATACAACCCGTGTCAATAGGCCACCGGGTGCCAACTTGGGTTGCGCAGGCGTGCAGATCCGTCATACTCTCGGAGCAGCTCGGTGGGAGCGCTTCCACGCCTCCTGACACCAGTCGGTCGGTCCCGTCCATCTCACCGGAGACGCCTCGACCCGAGGCTCCGATCTCGCAGCGAAACGAGGTTCCCAGCGTGATGCGCACGCCACCGGACTCACTCCCCCGCCACGTGCTCGTGACCGGTGCCGCGGGCCTCCTGGGCGGGGCGGTCGTCGGTCACCTGCGAGGTCTTGGCGTGGGCGTGACAGCGATGCTCCGCCACGAGGGCCAGTTCGGGATCGAGGCTGAGCGCGTCGTCGTCGGGGACATGACGGATGCCGCGTTCGTCCGTGACGCCGTGGCGGGTGCGGACGCGGTCGTCCACTGCGCGGCCCTGAAGGCCCCGATGATGGGTACCGCCGAGGAGGTGTTCTGCGGGAACGTGACGGGCACCTTCACCGTGCTCGAGCAGGCGGGCCTGGCCGGCATCCGCCGCGCGGTCGTCTCCAGCAGCTACTCCGTGCTGGGCCTCACGTTCGCCCCGACAATGCGCCATCCTGCCTACCTGCCCATCGACGAGCAGGTCCCGCTCCAGGTTGAGGATCCCTATGCGCATTCCAAGCAGGTGGACGAGCTCACCGCGGAGTTGATGTGGAAGCGGCATGGCATGACCGTGGTCGCCCTCCGGCTGCCGTTCCTTGGGGGCCTCGCGGACACCATCGCCGCCAGGGCCGAGCGGGTCGGGATCGATCCGGGGTTCGGCACCGCCGCGCGGGAGTTCTGGACCTACCTCGAGACCCGGGATGCGGCACGTGCGTGTGTGCTGGCCTTGACCGAGCCGCCTGCCGGCTGCCACGTCGTGACGGTGGCAGCACCCAACACGCTCGCGCCCTACCCCACGGAGCAGCTGCTGGCGGCGTACCACCCGGACGTGCCGCGGCGATCCGCCTTCCCGGGCCGAAGCGCGCCGTTCGACCTGCGCCGGGCACGCGAGCTGCTCCACTTCGAGGCAGAGCTCCTGTGGGAGACCGAGGAGCGGGACTTCGAATCCGGCGCGGCCCGTGCCGGATTGGAGGCGTAGCGCCGATGGCACCTCGTACGCTCGACGCGTCACTGCTCGTCGATGCCAGGGCCTCCCTGGGCGAGGCACCGCTGTGGGACGCGGCGGACGGAAGCTTGGTCTGGGTCGACATCCTCTCGGGCATCGTGTTCACCACGTCGGCCTCGGGCGGCGCGCGGGCCGCGTTCGAGCTCGGCCATGCTGTCGGGTCCGCGATGCCCTCGGCCGACGGGGGTTGGCTGCTCGCCGATGCGGTGGGCTTCACCCGCCTCGCCCGTGACGGCCGCAGCCTCGTGCTCCTCGACCTCCTGGCGGACCGACCGGATCTGCGCTTCAACGACGCGAAGTGCGACCCGCGCGGGCGCGCATGGGCCGGCACGATCGAGGCGCGGATGACCCCGGGCACGGGGACGTTGTACCGGCTCGATCCAGGTCCCGTCGCGACCCCGGTCCTCGACGGGCTGACCGTCTCCAATGGCCTCGGCTGGAGCCCGGATGCCCGGACCATGTGGTTCGCCGACTCGGCGGACCGGTTCATCCATGGCTACGAGTACGAGCTGGACCAGGGCAGCCCTGGGCACCGGCGCCTCGCGATCGAGCTGCGGGACACGGCCGGCAAGGCGGACGGCCTGTGCGTCGACCACGAGGGTTGCGTGTGGGTCGGCCTGTGGGGCGGCTCAGCGGTGCACCGCTATGCACCGGACGGCCGCCTGGACACCATCGTGCGCGTTCCGGCGAGCCAGGTCACGAGCTGCGCCTTCGGCGGACCGGACGGATCGACCCTGTTCATCACGACTGCACGGGTCGGCTTGACGGAGGACGTCCTGCGGCTCGAGCCGCACGCGGGCGGGCTGTTCGTCGTGGAGCCCGGCGTCACCGGCCCGGCTGCGACGCCGTGGCGGCCCGCGGCAGACTGACGGCACTCACAGCAGACTGGCGACAATGGGCGGGAGCTCCGGCAACCGTCCCAAGAGGATCGGAGCGGCAGGCGGCATGGCAGACGATGGACGGCAGGGCTCGGATCTGGGAGCGCCCACGCCCTGGGATCCGTGCGCGAGCCTGCCGCCGGTGACCATCACCGACGTCAGGGCGATCTGCACCGCGCCGGACGGCATCCGGCTGGTGATCGTGAGGATCGAGACCAGCGACGCCGGGCTGTGGGGGGTCGGCTGCGCGACGTTCACCCAGCGCCCGCTCGCGGTCGTGGCGGCGATCGAGCACTACCTCCGGCCGTTCCTCGTCGGCAGGGATCCTGACGACATCGAGGACATCTGGCAGGCGTCGTTCGTGAGCTCCTACTGGCGCGGCGGGCCCGTCCTCAACAATGCGATGTCGGGCGTCGACGAGGCCCTCTGGGACATCAAGGGCAAGCGCGCCGGGATGCCCGTCTACCAGCTGCTCGGCGGCCGGGTGCGTCGTGCGGCGGACGTCTACGTCCACGCGAACGGCCGGGACGTGGACGAGCTGGAGGACCGGGTCCGCGAGTTCCGCGAGCAGGGCTTCCGGCACGTCCGCTGCCAGATGGAGGTGCCGGGCTACGCCACCTATGGGCGCGGCAGCGCGGATGCGATGGGCGGCGGCAAGCCCGACGCGTCGCTCGGGCGCCTGGACCGGCGCCAGGACCCGTGGGAGCCCGGGCCGTACTGCCGCCTCGTGCCGCGGATGTTCGAGACGCTCCGCGAGCGCCTGGGCGATGACGTCGAGCTGCTCCACGACGTCCACGAGCGCGTGCCCCCGATCATGGCCATCCAGCTGGCCAAGGACCTCGAGCCATACCGGCTGTTCTTCCTCGAGGACGTCTTCGCGCCCGAGGACCAGGAGTACTACCGCCTGCTCCGGCCCGAGACCAGCACACCGCTTGCCATGGGCGAGCTGTACGTCAGCCAGAGCGAGTACGTGCCGGTGGTCAAGGACCGCCTGATCGACTTCATCCGAGTCCACATCTCGGACATCGGCGGGATCACGCCAGCCCGCAAGCTCGCGGCCTTCTCGGAGCTGCTCGGCGTGCGGACGGCATGGCACGGACCCGGAGATGTCTCACCCGTGGGCCACGCGGCGAACCTCCACCTCGACATCGCGTCGAGCAACTTCGGGATCCAGGAGGCCTACCTCTTCCCGGAGCGGACGCGGGAGGTCTTCCCGGGCTGCCCCGAGATCCGTGACGGCGCCATGTGGACCAACGACCTGCCCGGCCTCGGCATCGACATCGACGAGGCGCTGGCCGCGAAGTACCCGTTCCCGGAGCACGTCTACAACGGCGCCTGGCCGGAGATCAGGCGCGCGGACGGGACGGTGATCAAGCCGTAGCCCAGGTCTCGTGCCCATTCGGGCAGACCTGCGCTGCCCGTTAAGTGCACGTTGACTCCCCGATCAGCGTCCGCGCCTAGGGTTCGGGGCACGCCCCGTCCCTGCCGCCTTGAGCGGCCGGGTGTCCCTGCGGGGCCGCACCTGCCGGAGGTCCTGATGGTCGCCGAACCCATCCCCTTCAAGGCCCGGATTCCCGTGTTCGTCTGTGCCGCGGATCCACTCTCCCAGGCAGGCATCGCGAGCCAGCTGCGCCGGGCCCAGGGTTTCGCGGTCGTGGACGGCGAGTTGAACGATGACGTGGTTGCGCTCGTTGTGGCCGACGAGCTCGACAGCACGACCCTCTCCGAGATGCGTGCCCTGCGCGGGCGTGGCGTCCGGCGGATCCTGCTGCTGGTGTCGCGCCTTGACGACCGGTCACTCCTCGCTGCGGCGGAGGCCGGCGTGACCGGCGTGCTGCGCCGCTCCGAGGCCACCGCGGGCAACCTGTCCGCGGCGATCCGGTCCGCGGCGGCCGGCGAGGGCACGCTCCCGCCCGATCTCCTCGGTCGGCTGCTGCGCCAGGTGGGCCAGCTCCAGCGCCAGGTCCTGTCGCCCCGCGGACTCACCTTCTCCGGGCTGACCGAGCGCGAGGCCGCCGTGGTGCGCCTGCTGGCCGACGGCTTCGACACGGCCGAGATCGCGGGCCGGCTCTACTACTCTGAGCGCACCGTGAAGAACATCATCCACGACATCACGTCGCGCCTCGAGCTGCGCAACCGGACCCACGCGGTGGCCTACGCGATCCGCGAGGGGCTGATCTAGCCGTGGGATCCGTGGGTGCCGTGCGGGCGCTGCGCGGGGAGCCGTTCGCGGCCGACGAGCGGGCGGCACTCCTGGAGCGCTACTTCGCCGCGTACCGGGCCGCCGAGGCGGCGGAGCTGGCGCGCCCCGAGCGGGACGCGTCGGCGTTCCGGGCGGAGATGGCGGCGGTCGCGCGGACCTACGTGGACGCCGTGCCGATCCTGGCCGTCGCGCGCTCGCCGTTCAGCGGCGAGGTCTTCGAGACGTCCCTGGACACCTTCGATGTCGACGGGCTCTGGTGGGCCTACGACTACGAGTACCGGCCGTACGTGCCGCGACCCGTGGACCTCTACGGGTTCACCGGGGCGCTCAAGGTGGACGGTCCGCTGCCCGCGTTCTCGCTCAAGGCGATGCTGGGGCCGGACGTCCCGTTCGTGCTGCCCGCGCTGATGGCGGACCCGTCGATGGTGGCGGTGCTCTCCGCGGTGCGGATCGGGCCCCACGTGGGCTTCCCGGTCACGTACTGGGCGTCGCAGGGCTCGCGTGCCCGAGGGTGTCGAGCGGGTCGATGACTGGGGTTGCGCTCGTTCACCTACCAGCGCGCCGACGGGTCGATGGCGAGCGGGCACGCCGTCCAGTCCGACGAGGACAAGGACTTCGAGCTGGGGCCGTGGCTGGCGAGCGGTCGCCTGCGCTGGATCGCGCCGGGCGACGACGTCGCTCACGCTGCGGACCGGCGCCGAGGGCTGCCCGTATCTCGACCTGCCGGGCGAGCGCCGTCGGCGGTACATCGGGGAGGGCCGGACGTGGCTGGCGACGAGCTGACGGACCTCGACCTCGACCTCGTCTACGAGGCCGGCTCCGAGCACGACCCCGGCGACTCGCGCGGCCGTGACACGCTCGTCGTGCATGCGGACGACACGTTCCGCCTCGAGAACCGGTTCGCGGGGGACCTGGAGGCGCTGGGAGGGCACGCTCGTGGCCGACACCGCCGCGCGCCTGGTCCGGCTGCTCGATGCGGCAGGCTTCCCGGCCGTCCCGCGCCACGACATCCCGGGCGGCAGCGCCATGCGCCGCCTCGAGCGCGGCGGTGCGACCGCATACGTGGCCTGGCACGCCGCGCGCGACCTTCCGGGCTACGCGGAGGTGTTCGAGCTCATCGACGCGATCGTGGGTGCGACGATGGGCGGCGGGCCCGTGGCGCCGGTCAGTGCCCTGCACCAGGTCGAAGGCCCAGGCTAGGACCAGGCCAGCGCGCCTGTACGCGCACGTCCCGAGGAGCGCGCACGTTCCGAGAGCCGGGACTGGCGGTCCCCTTCTTCGCATACGCGCGCGCCGCGAAGCTGCGGTGCAGGGCGACTGCGGGACGACTCGGACCCACGGCGGCGCCGAATCGGGACTCCGGGTCCCTATTTCGGCGCGTGGAGCCGCTTCCGAGGGGCCTGTCTGGCGCATGGACGCGCGGATCGTGCGCATGGACGCGCGGATCGTGCGCGTGGACGCGCGAAGTCGGGACTGGCAGTCCTAGGGCGGCGGGCGGGCGAGGACACGGAGGCGAGGACCCGGAGGCGAGGACACGGAGGCGAGGACCCGGAGGCGAGGACCCGGAGCCGTCGAGACGGGTCAGCGGCGCTTCCGCGAGCGATAGGCGGCCTGGCCGCGGCCGGCCAGCACGCGCCGGGCGGCAGCTGCCCCGCCGGTGCTCGACCAGGCGGCGGCGCCAGACCCGCCCGACGAGCCGGATGAACCGGGTGCCGCGGGGGCACGGGGCGACGGCGCAGCCGCTCCCGCTCCGCTCGTGTCGGCACCGGACGGGTGCGGCGTGAGCAGCTGGCGCCCGTCGGGCATGAACACGCGTACGCCTGACGGATCCCCGATGAACTGCGGCAGCCCGGTCGCCTCCGCGCGCCGTGCGAAGTACGCCTGACACGCGGGGCACACCTCCTTGGACGAGGCGAACGACTGGCCGCCCTCGCGCTCGGCCACCTTGCGCTCCGAGTGCGAGTTCTCGTACGAGCCCGCGTCGCCCGGCCGGTCGAACACGTGCGGCTCCGCCTCGTGCCCGGACGCACGACCGGCGGCAGCCACCCGGTCGGTCGCCTCCTGCCCCGCGCCGCCGTAGCCGCTGAGCTCCTGGTGCCCGCTCGGTCCGACCGCCACGTTCTTGCCGCTCTCGATGTTGGTGAGCGAGGCGAACTTGGCCGACGCGTCCTCGACGGCCAGCTGGTACTCGGGCAGGTCCAGGATCGCGTCGGGCGCGGGCTCCACCACCGGCGGGCGCTCGAGCCCCTCGAGCTGCGCTTCCCACGCCGTCCCCGCGAGGTCCTCCTGGCCCGCCGGGCCCTCGCGGCGGACGGCGACCCGCTCGTCGTACAGGAACCGCAACTCGTCGATCGCGGCGTCCGGGTCGTCGAAGTGGGCGAAGTGGCGCTGGGCGTCCTCCACGCTGTGCATGCCCAGTGCGGACCAGCCGCCGTCGAGCTCGCGGACCTCCGCATCGAGGTCGGCCATGCGCGCTGCCTGGTCCGGTGAGAGCTCCGGGAGCGGCGGCAGGTCGAGATCGGGTGCTGCGGCCGACGCGCCCACGGCACCCGCCCCACCCGCGGCCGGCGGCAGGGGTCCGGCCCCGCCGGTCCGCGCCCGCGCGGCATCGATGTCGCTCCCGATCTGGGCGAGGTGGCGGTCCTTCAGGGACGTGCCCGGGTCCACCGTGCCGCCCCGCATCCAGAAGTTGCCCATCAGGCTCTGGTCCGTGCGCACGCCCGGGGACGCCGCGGTCGCGCGCCGGACGGCCGCCGGGTCCACGTACTCGTCCAGGAGGCCCAGCTGGTGGCCGAGCTCGTGCGCGTGGACGACCGGGTCGTCACCGATGAACCAGTGCTTCTGGTCCGCGCGTGACCCTGGAGCCTTCACGTCCAGCTCGACCTTGAGGTGCGGCGCGTCGGCGGGCGTCACGAACTCGATCTCGACCCGCAGCCGGTCCCCGTTGGCCAGCGTCTTGCCGGCGTTGTACTGGGCATCGACGCCCGCGTGCACGTCGGCCTTGAGACGGACGAGCTGGTCCGCGTCGATGGCGACACCGGCCTTCGGTGCGAGCGCCACCTTGATGGTCACCTGGGACACCGTGCCGTTGTCGTACTCGAACCGGCGGACATCGAAGGCCCCATCGATGTGGTAGCCGTACGGGGACCCGTCGGCGAAGCGGATCGGCCGCCCGAACTCGTCCTGGATCGGGTCCACGCGGCGGGTGCGGACCTCGGTGACGTTGGCGGCGGCGGCCTCCTGGGCGGCGTACTGCTCGCGCATGCGGGCCATGTCGGCGTCGTAGTCGGCGCCCTTGGTGACGCCGGTCGCCTCGTCGATCCGGTCGCGCACGGTGGTGTCCGGCTCAGGACCAGCTCCAGTCTTCGTGGACGGTGCCCCCGTGTCCGGGCCGATGCCGGGCGCATCCGCGTCGGGCGTTCCCGTGCGCGGCGTCGAGGGCTCGTACCAGACGCCCTTGGGCTCCCCGTCACCGAAGCGCACCAGCGGCTCCTCGCCGCCCGCGGTGTGGGCATCGACCATCTTCTTGTACGACTTCTGGCCAGCTTCGGTATGGAAGGTCTCCGGCGAGTCCATCTCCCAGCCGGTCACTGCCCCGTGCATGACACCGGCGTCCGCGTTCTGCAGCGCGGCCTTCGCCTTCGCGTACTGCTCCGGAGTGAGCTGGGTGCCGTCCTTCGCCCGGATGTCGAACACGTCGTGGTCGCCGGTGAACGGCAGCTCCTTGCCGTCCACCAGGCCCGTGTTGATGACCACGCCGTTCTCGTCGATCCGGACCAGGCCTGCGTCCTGGAGCTTCTTGATGTCGCTGCCGTAGTCGTTGAACTCCTCCTCGCGCTGCTTGATCCGCTTGTCGATCTTCTCGCGCGTGGCGGGGTCGAGCTCGGCGTAGTTGTCGGGCTTGACGGGCTTCTTCTTGGCCGGGTCGAAGATGCCGACCTTGCCGAGGTCGTCCTTCGAGGCGAGGCCGATCATCACGTCCACGTCGTTGATGGTCTTGGCCTTGAGCTTCTCAGGCTTGGGCAGGGCGGTGCCGTCACGGAGCATCGGCTCGGCGTAGGGGGTCGTCGGGCGGACGTCCACGATGATGTCCATGTCCGAGCAGACCTTGTTGATGCGGTCCACGTTCTCGCGCGGCATGCCGTAGCGATCCGCGAGCTCCTCCGGCGACAGCGTCCGCCCGACATCAGCCTCCGATGGACCGCCCTTCCCGGCCGGGCCCTCGGGTGCGTCCTGACCAAGGGTCTTCGTCTCGCCGTCGGCCTTGGTGGTCGCGGCGCCAGCGCCTTCCGCGTCGGCCTTGGCCTTCGCCTCCGCGTCGGCGTTGGCCTTGGCATCCGCGTCGGCCTTGGCCTTGGCGTCGGCGTCGGCATCAGCGCCCTTGGCCGTCGACCCGGCTTCGGTGTCGGCGCCGCCCTTCGCGGTCGCGTCGGCGTCCGCATCGGCCTTGGCGGCCGCGTCGGCGTCCGCTCCGCCCTTGCCTTTGAGCGAGTCGGGCACGGTCGAATCGGGCAACTCGCCGCCCTTGGTCGCATCGACGCCCTCGGCACCCGGCGGCAGCTCCCCCGCCGCAGCCTTGTCCGCGGCTCCCGCAGGCGTGGCCTCCGGCGGCAGGTCCAGCGGCTTCGGCTCGGGCGGCGCGCCACCACCCGCCTTCGATCCTGCGCCACCGCCAGGCGCGTCCACGTCCACCTTCGGGCCGGACCCGCCCAACCCCTTCTTGGCCGCGCCGGCAAGGTCCCCCGCCCCCTTCATGCCCACGCCCATCGCGGCGCCCATGCCGGCCGCGCCCGCCGTGGACTTGCCGATCTCGCCCCACGGATCGTCGCTCTTCCAGGTGTTGTCGTTGAGGAGCGCCTCCACGAACGCCGACGGCATGCCCTGGACGGCGTTCTCGATGGCCTCCTCGAGGGCCTCCTTGGCCCACGCCTTCATGGCGGCCTTCGTCGCGCTGGTGCCACCCTGCTTGGCCGCGGCCTTCGCCATCTGGGCCATGATGGCCTTCTCGAGCGCAGCGACGACGCCCTTGCCGATGCCGGCCGTGGCGACGGTCACCAGGGCGTCCACCGCACCGACCGCGGCATCGACACCCATCTCCTCCCAGCCGTACGCCTCGCCCTTGAGCGTGGCCTTGAGGGCCATCGTCGCGGCGGCGGCGGCCATCGCCCCGTAGAGGCCCGCGATGATCGGACCGGCCGAGCCCGAGCGTCGCCACGGTGACCGCCACCGCCACGACCGCGGCGCCCACCTGGGTGACCGCATCGGTGTAGGAGTCGATCTGGGCGCGGACCTGCTCCTGGGCCTCCATGGCCCCGCCGTAGCGCATCTCGAAGTTCGCCCGCGCGGCGGCCAGCTCCGGGCGACTCGGACCCGGCGTCCGGCGTCTTGCCCGGGTTCTTCTTCTGCCACGCCTCGAGCTCGCGGTCGTAGGCGATCGCCCTGTCGAGCGCCTTCTCGATCTGGTCCGCGCTGTTGAGCGGGTCGCCGGTCTCGGCGAAGATCGACCCGATGAGCCCCGTCTCCTCGAAGGACTTGCGCTCCTCGAGTACGGTGCGCATCGCGGCGATGATCCGGGCACGATCGATCGGGTCCTTGGCCTCGGCCAGCTGCCGCGCGAAGGACTCGGGATCGCCGAACTGGAGCGTGTGGCCGAGGTCCAGGTCGTCGCGACCTGATACGTCCTCGAGGATGTCGCCGTCGAGCGTCTGGCCCGGGTGCTTCTCCGCGTACAGCTTGCGCGATCGGTCGATCTCGGCCGGGGTCTTGCCCTTGAGGACCTCCTTGATCTTGTCCTCGTCGGTCCCGGCGCCTGCAGTGGCGAAGTACAGCTCATCCTCGTCGGAGAGCTTGCCGCCCGCCTTGACCAGCTCGCGCAGCTCCCAGTTGGAGTAGCCGCTGGTCTCGTCCTCGATGAGCTGGTCGAAGGACTGGGTGCCGTGGGTCGCCTTGCCGTACGCCTCCTTGAGGTCGCCCATGTTCGCCTTGGCCTTCGTCGGCGACCATCGCGTCCTTGGTCTTGGACTTCGCCTCCCACGTGCCCAGCGCCGCCTTGTACTCGTCGTAGGTCAGGTCACCGGACTCGAACTGGGCCTTGAGGCGGGACTTGTCCGACGCCAGCTCAAGGCCGACATCGAGCTCCGCCTTGGCCGCCTGGTTGCGCGCGATCTTCTCGAGCTCGTCGTCGCTGGCGTAGACGTCCTCGTGCTCCTTGAGCGCCTTGGCCGCGTCGATCTTGGTGGTGTCGCCCGCCTGGAGCGCCTCGATGAGCTTGACGTCGCCGGTGTCCACGAGCGTCGACCCGCGGTCCTTGAGCCCGGCAACGGAGCTCTCGTCCACGTCGGCCATCTCGGCGGTGAGCTTGGTGTTGAGGTCGCCGTACTGCTTGAACTTCTCGGCGACGCTGGCCGTTGCGCTGGGCGATGCGCTGCTTGAGCTCCGCCGGCGAGAGGCCCTCGGCCTTGGCGCTTGCGCCTCCTCCTCCTGGCGGATCCGCTCGTAGACCTTCTGGATCTTGGCCTCGTCGGTGCCCGGCCCGGACATCGCGTCCTCGAGCTCGGCGGCGTCGGCCTTGTCGGTGTCGCCGTCGGCGAGGGCGGTGAGGTTGTCCTGCTCGGCGTCGTCGGCGTCGTCGTCGATGTCCTCCTTGAGCTCGACGCCGTACATGCGCTTGTACTCGGCCTTGATCGCCTCGAGCTCTTCCGGGGTCTTGCCGCGCAGCGTGTTGCGCAGGGCGTCCTCGTCGGTGCCGAAGCCGGACATCGCCTCCTTGAGGGCGGCGGCGTCGGCCTCGGCGGACTTGCCGGACATCATCGCCTCGGCGCGTTCCTTCTCGTGCCCGCCGAGGTCGCCCTTGACGTCGTCCTGGAGGGCAACGCCACCCGGACACCTCGAGGTACGCCTTCTCCAGCGCGGCGCGCTCTCACCGGCCGTCCGCGCACCGCCGAGCCCCTCGAAGACCTGGCCTCGTTGGTGCCGGGGCCCGCGACCGCGCCGCGGATCTTGTTGGCGAGGACGAACGCGTTGAACTTGGGGTTGGTGGCCTGCGCCAGCTGGCTGAGGTCCTCGGCGCCCCATGTCGCGATCGCGTTCTCTTCGAGCTTCTTCGCGATCTCCGGGGCGCGCCGGGCAGCGATCCGGGCCATCGTGGACTGGGCGACGAAGTCGAGGCCGCTGATCTGCCCGCCGAAGTAGGCCTTCGCGAGCGCCTGCTGGTCGGCCGAGAGCCGCGCGATCTCCTTGTCGCGCGCACCGGCGCCGGCGGTCTGCTCCTTGGTCTTGAGGTCGGTGAGGAGCTGGAAGTCGCCGGCCATCGCGTCGCGGGACTCGGCGTTGCGCTGGCGCTCCCAGGCCTCGTTGTCCGCCTTGGCCTGGCTGCCCCAGTCCTCGATCATGTCCATCAGGCGGTCCCACCACGACCGCTCGGTGCCCGTCTGGTGTGGCGGCCCAGCGCGAATGGTCTCGCGCGCGGCGACCGTGGCCTTGTCGAGGCCTTCGGTGATGCCGTCGATCTCCGTCTGGGCGGCCTTCTTGAGGTTCTTGGCCTGCGTGTCCACGCCGGCCTGCGCGGTCGCGGCCCCAGTCGAGCGTCGTGCGGGCCGTGGTGTCGGCCTTGACCTGGTCGCTCTCGAAGTGGCGGCGGATCGCGGCGGCCTTGGTGTCCACGGCGGTGCGGACCTGGCCCTTCTGCTCGGTGGCGGCCGTGTCCAGTCCGGTCATCCGCTTCTCTGCGGAGGACCGCAGGCCGGCGGCCGCCTGGGCCGCGGTTGCCTCGGCGCTCTTGAGCAGCTCGTCCTTCTTGCGTTCGATCGCGGCCGTGTCCGGCGGGCCTTTCACGGCCTCCTGCTTGGCCGTGACCTCCTTATCGACAGCCTTGGCGGCGCCCGCGATCTCCTTGGCCTGCTCCGCGCCGTGGTCCTCGACCTTCTTGGTCGCCTCGGCCCCGGCAGCCGCGACGTCGGCCTGGACGCCCTCCTCCGCCTTCTTGACCGCGTCCTTCTCGGCCTCGACCTTGGCGGCGAGCTGCTCCTTGGTGACGCCCGCCGCACCCGCGATCCCCTGCAGCTCCGCCTCCAGCTCCTGCTGGACCGTGGCCTTCTCGGCATCGGCGTCGGTCTTGAGGCGCGGGACCTTGTCGCCCTTCATCGACGTGACGGCCTTCTTGACGAGGTCCTCCGCCGACGACGGGGCCTTCGACAGCAGGCGGGCAATGGCGTCGCCGAGGAGGTCGGCCTTGGCCGGGTCGAGCGGTTCGAGCTTGGCCGCGCCCTTGTCCTCCACGGACGGCGGCTTCTGGGCCGGGGCGTCCATGGCGTGGGCCTCAATCTCGGCGACCTTGGCCTTGCGCGCCTCGAGCTCCTTGGTGAGGGACTCGCGCTCCCCGGGAGTCAGGTCCTTGCCGGCGAGGTCCTGGTCTCCAGGTCGGCGATGGCCTTCGTCATGGACTTGGGGACGAAGTCCGTGGCGGTCAGCTCGGGGACTGCGGGCATGGTCGAGAAGTCGATCGGCGGGAAGGTCTGCGTTGTCAGCTTCTTGGCACCGGCATCGATGATCGCCTGCAGGGCTGCGTCCGCCTGGGAGGTGTCGAGGGTCTGCGCCTTCTCGGCCTCCTTGGGCATCGGCGGCTGCTTGGACTTGGCGTCGGCCTCGAGGTCGGGCTTGTCGGCCTTGTTCCCCGAGTCGATCTCGTCGCCCTTGCCCTTGACCCTTGCTCCCGCTTCCTTGGCCTCGCCGAGGTCACCCTTCGGGACGGCCTCGACAGCGCCACCGGCCGCGGCGCGCCACTTCTCGAGGGTGGGGTCGTTGAGGGGAACGGGCTTGGGGCCGCCGCCGCCGCCGGTTCCTCCGCCGCCTCCGGGCCCGGTTCCTCCTCCAGTCCGGGGCCCGCCGCCGGTTCCTCCCCCGCCGGTGCCCTTGGGGGCTTGGCCCGCTCCGGTGCCGGTGCCGCCAGGCGCTGTGCCGGCCGTTGGACCGGCGCCGGCGGCCTTGGCGGCGCCGGGGAGGATCGCGGCGGCGGTAGCTGCGGCTGCGGTGCCGGAGCCCTGGGCAGCGGCGGCGCCCTTCTCCTTGAAGCCCCTCGGGAGCGGCGGGGTGGTCGGCTTGGGAGCGCGCGGGACGAGGACGCGCTCAGGGCGTGGCGCGTTCGCGGTGATGTGGTCCTCGGGCATGACGATGTCGGCGGCGGGGGTCTGGGGCCGGTTCGAAAGCTGAGGCGCCGTGCCGGTGATCTGTTCCTCGGGCATCTCGATGTCGGCGGGGGTCTGGGGCCGGTTCGAAAGCTGAGGCGCCGTGCCGGTGATCTGTTCCTCGGGCATCTCGATGTCGGCGGGTGCCTGGGGCCGGTTCGCGGGGCGGGGCAATGCGGCGGCTGGCGGCCGGTTCGCAGGGCGGGGCGCCACGGGCGCCTGGGCCTGGTTCGCGGGGCGCGGCGCGGTCGCGGTGATCTGCTCCTCGGGCATGACGATGTCGGCGGGTGTCTGCGGCCGGTTCGCAGGGCGGGGCGCGGCGGGCGCCTGGGCCTGGTTCACGGGCCGCGGCGCGGTTGCGGTGATCTGCTCCTCGGGCATGACGATGTCGGCGGGTGTCTGCGGCCGGTTCGCAGGGCGGGGCGCCGCGGCGGCTGGCGGCCGGTTTGCAGGGCGGGGCGCCACGGGCGCCTGGGCCTGGTTCGCGGGGCGCGGCGCGGCGGCGGTGATCTGCTCCTCGGGCATCTCGATGTGCGCCGCCGGCGTCTGGTTCGCGAGGCGCGGCGCGGCGGGCGCCTGGGCCTGGTTCACGGGCCGCGGCGCGGTTGCGGTGATCTGCTCCTCGGGCATGACGAGGTCGGCCGACGGCCGGTTCGCGAGGCGGGGCGCCGCGGCAGTGATGCGGTCCTCGGGCATGTGGAGGTTCGCGGCGGATGCCCGGTTCGCGGCCGCCCCCGCGAGCTGGGGCGCCACGTTGGCCGCAGCCGCCGTGGTCTGCGCTCCCGCCTGATCGGACACCGGCGCGCCGGCCTCGCCTGCAGCGGATGTGGGTCCATCGACCTGTTCACCCGCCGCCGGCCCAGGCTGCGCTCCCTCCTGGGTCGGTGCGGCCTCGGACGAGACCGCACCCGCCGCTGATCGCGATCCGGCCGCCTTCTCGCGCTCGCCGGACCCGAGCGGCCCAGCGGCCGGTGCCTGCTGCTGCCAGGCGAGGATCGCCCGCGTGATGTTCGGGTTGCGCCGGTCCTCCTGCTGGGCATCGGCCGGCGCTGAAGCTGGAGACGCCAAGGTCGATGCGGCCGCCGGCACTCGCTGGACCGTGGGCTGCCGGCGCAGGAAGCCCGACACCGCGGCGTTGCCGGCCATCCGCTGCAGGGCGACCAGGTCGCGACCACGCACCGGCGCACCCGATCCAGACCCGGCGCCCGGCGCCGGACTGCCGCCCTGGCCCCCACCGGCGTCCGCGCCCGCCCGCCCGGGCCGGGCGTCGGCGAGGACCTGCTGGACGGCAACCTCGGTCTCGACCGGCGCCGGCGCTTCGACCTCGGGGCGCCGGACAGCCGCCGATGCGGCATCGACCGCTCGCTCGCCGGGTGCCTTCGTGTCGACCATCGGCCTCGCCGGGATGGCCCCAAGCGGACGGCACGGGGAATCCGGCCGCCGGTCGGGCTGCTATCGGCGAAGCGTCCCATCGTGCGTGCGGGCGCGCGTGGGGCGCGCGGTCCGACGACGGGGACGACCCGCTGCCTGTTCGGGCAAGGGACGCTGCCCCATCGGGCACGGGGGGACTTCGGGCGGACCGGGACCAAATCGGCAGCCGGGGACGGCGTGTGGGAGCCGCCGGGCGGTCGACGCCAGTAGCGCCGCCGGTGGGTGATCAGGGCGAGGCGAGCCGCTCCGGGTCGCCGATCACCGCACTCTCAGTCGGGCACGTGCCCGCGCGTGACGGTTGCGAGCCGCAGCCCGTGGAACGGCTCAAGCAGGCCGATCTCGACGGCCCGGTCAACGGCCTCGCTCCGCGAGGACGCCCCCAGCTTGCCGTAGACGGACATCGCCTCGGTCTTGACCGTATTGCGCGAGATTCCGAGGCGCTGGCCGATCTCGATGAACGACAGGTGTGTCGTCAGGAACGGCAGCAGACGCAACTCGGCGTTCGTCAGCGACGAGAAGCCGACGAGCGCCTGGGAGGCGCTGGCCAGCCGCTCCCGCATGGCAGCCGCTTCCGTTGCGTAGGCACCGAGGTTCGGGCGCCTGTGCAGGATCTGTTCCGCCTCGCCAAGCACGCTCCGGGCGCCCCGCGAGTCCGAGATGGCCAGGTATGCCCGTCCGAGCTCGAGCAAGGCATGGACGGAGAACCAGGAGGCGGTAACACCCGCCGTCGGGCGAACCAGCTGCGAGCGCACGAGATCCGCACGGCCGCGAGCAAGGTCCCCTGATTTGATGGCCACCCGCGCGCTCACGGCATGCACCGCGAGCGAGGGGAGGATGTCGCTGACGTACCCGGTCTCCAGCCCGGCCCTAGCCTGGTCGACGAACTCGTCGGCCGCCGCCCAGTCGCCTCGGGCCATCGCCACGCTCGCGCGACAGGCGAGGGCGACCATCTTCGTGGCACCCGCCGGCGCTGGGGCGGTCACGGCGTCTGCGAAGGCCGCATCGGCGCCGTCGAGATCCCCCAGCATGAGGCGGGCCCCCCCAAGCTGCCACAGGGCGTTCGGCCGCCAGAGGCTGTCGTTGGCCTCTGCCGCCACCGCAAGTTCCGCATTCGCAAGCACGTCGGACGGTCCACGCCGTGCCAGCATGACCCGCAACATCGCCCGTTCGGACGCGAACGACGCCGCCCCAAGGTCGGACGGTCCACCGGCATCGGCACGGTCGGCGATGTCAGCCATCCGGTCAGCGTGCTGCGTCCCGGCCGCTCATGAGATGGATCCACCCCGCGATGACCGCGAGGGAGGGCCTGCGGCTGAAGGCATCGGCGGCGAACCGCTCCAGCCACCGGTCCAAGGTCAGCCCCATGCCACCGAAGAACATCGGCAGCGCCACCCGTGTCACGATCCGGGCAGCGGCATCCGGGTCGCCGCCCGCCAGCGCGTGTTCGAGGGCGAGGTCGACACTGCCGTTCGCGTCGAACCACGCCGACGCTCGAAGGTGTGCCGCCCCGGCGCCGCCGGGCTCGCGCCGCTCCAGCTCCGCCAGCAGGAAGTCTCGGAGCAGGTTGTGGTACCGGTAGGTCTCGACGGATCCCTTGACCTCCTGGACAAGGAGGCTCTTGCGGGCAGCTGCCCGAAGCGTGCGGCGCGCGTCGCCCACATCAGCCACGACGGCAGCAAGATCAGGGGTGATCGACTCGGCGACCGCCGTGCGGGTCAGACAGGTGAGCTCGTCAGCGTCGAAGTCGCGCTCGAACTCCGATTGCAGGTACTCGAAGATGTACTGCTCCCGGCCCGATACGCCCAGCATTGACCCGGGCTCCTCCCGGCCCTGGCTGCGAGCCATCGTGGCGAGCTGGATGGCGACCGTCCAGCCTTCGGATTGACTGACCAGGCGGCGGGCATCCTCCGGGCTCAATGCACGTCCTGCTGCGGCGGCGAACGCCCGCGCATCGGACTCGTCGCAGGCGAGATCGCGCTCATCGAGCTCCAGGAGGGCTCCCTCGGCCCGAAGTCGCCCGAGAGGCAGTCTCGGGGCGGTCCTGCCTGCAAGGACGAGCTGGAAGCCACGCGGCAGGTGGTCGCAGAGCGCAGTCAGAATGTCCAGGCTGCCCTGGTCCCGGAGGCGATGGAGGTCATCGAGGATGATCACAGCCGGCCGCTGCCAGCCATGCAACTCGGCGACGAGGCGGGGGACGACCGACCCGAGCACTCCGGCGCGTGATGCGCCGATCGCGCGTCGCATCGAGCCCGGCATTGGTGCAATGCGATCGAACGCGACGACGAGATATGTCAGCAGGATGGCCGGGTCGTTGTCCAGGTCATCGAGCGTCAGCCAGACGACGGGCCGCTGCTCTGCTGCCGCCCATTGCGCCATCAGCGTGGTCTTCCCGGAACCAGGCGGTCCGACGATCACCACGACCCGGGCATGGGTGCCGGTCCGGAGTGGCTCCAGCAGCCGGGTGCGCTCGATCGTCCCGGCGCGAGGCGTGGGGGGAGACAGTTTGCCCTCGACCACCGGGATCGCGGGTCGAAACCGGTCTGTGGTGTTCGTCAAGCTCAGCGATCAACCACTCCTGGGGCCCCAGGCGGCATCCTGCTGATCCGCACGATGAGAGCGACCCCGAAGGGGCAATCTACCAGTTGCGACAGCGCTGGGCGCCGTCGCAGACGGTGAGGATGGACCGCTTTCAGTCGGGTCGTACGGACGTGGCCGCCGCCTCCAGGTCCGCCTCGACGTCATAGCCGGCCGCCAGGGCGATCTTCGGCGCCGCCGAGATGACGCGCGCCGATCCGACGGTCCCGGCCAGCGATATGAGGACGACGAGCAGATCGTCGAGGCGGACGCCCGCGGCCCGAGCCTCATCGACGATCGACCGATAGGACGGCGCGGGTGCGTCCAGGGCGATCATGGCGCCGATTCTGAGGAGCGCCTCGGTTCGCGCGTCGAGGCGCTGGCGGCCCAGCGTCACCGACCCGTCGAGGGCACTGACGATCCCCGGATCCCCCATGGTGAGACGGCGGAAGCCGTCCTCTGCTGTGGGCACCACTCCGCGACCCCTTGCGAACGCGCGATCGACATTGGACTGGTCCTGCGTCGCCGGTCCAGCTTGCCTGACCTTCTCCAACCTACGCCTTCGTCCTGCCATGCCATCGCCCACGTTGGGTGATGGCCACCCTTCCGCGATGGGCTTGAATGGCTGCCAGTTGGGCGCCTGCCTCCGTGTCGGGAGGCGCGGGCAGTTGCAGCCAGAGCACCGGAGGAACGACCCGTCCGGCGCGACCGAAGGAGAGCCCCATGCCGATCGTCGAATACCCCAGCGGAGCACCGTTTCCCGGCGTGATCGGCCGCACCGCCGACGAGTCGAGCCCGGCCTGGCCCGCGCCGACACGCGCACGGGAAGGGCGCCCCGAACGTCCTGTTCGTCGTCCTCGACGACACGGGCTTCGGCCATCTCGGCTGCTACGGCAGCCCGATCGAGACGCCGAACTTCGACGCGCTCGCGGCCGACGGCCTGCGCTTCAACAACATGCACACGACCGCGCTGTGCTCGCCCAGCCGCGCCTGCATCGTCACCGGCCGCAACCACCACAGCAACGGCATGGCGTGCATCACCGAGTTCGCCACCGGCTACCCGGGCTACAACGGGATCATGCCGTTCGAGAACGGCATGCTCTCGGAGATGCTGCTGGAGCACGGCTACGGCACCTACATGGTCGGCAAGTGGCACCTCACGCCGAGCGTCCAGGAGACGGCGGCCGGACCGTACGACCGCTGGCCGCTGGGGCGCGGCTTCCAGCGCTTCTACGGCTTCCTGGGCGGCGACACGAGCCAGTGGTACCCGGAGCTCGTGTACGACAACCACCCGGTCGAGCCGCCGAAGACGCCCGAGGAGGGCTACCACCTCACCGAGGACCTGGTCGACAAGTCGATCGAGTTCATCACCGACCTCCGCCAGATCGACCCTGACAAGCCCTTCTACCTGCACCTCTGCTTCGGGGCGACGCACGCACCGCACCACGTGCCCAAGGAGTGGGCCGACAAGTACGCCGGCCAGTTCGACGACGGCTGGGACGCCTACCGCGAGCGGGTCTTCGCCCGCCAGAAGGAGCTCGGGATCCTGCCGGCCGACGCGGAGCTGTCGCGCCACGACCCGGACGTCCCCGAGTGGGACTCGCTGTCACCCGGAGGCGCGCCGGCTGTCGGCCCGGATGATGGAGGTCTTCGCGGGCTTCCTCAGCCACACCGACCACCACCTCGGGCGGCTGCTCGACTACCTGCGCGCGCAGGGCGTCCTCGACAACACGATCGTCATGGTCATCAGCGACAACGGCGCCAGCGCCGAGGGCGGGCCCGGCGGGACGACCAACGAGGCCCAGTTCTTCAACAACGCCCAGGAGACGCTCGAGGAGAGCCTGGCCGTCATCGACCAGATCGGCGGCCCCGAGCACTTCAACCACTACCCGTGGGGCTGGACGTTCGCCGGCAACACGCCGTTCCGGCGCTGGAAGCGCGAGACGTACCGCGGCGGCTCGACGGACCCGTTCATCGTGTCCTGGCCCAAGGGCGTCAAGGCGCGCGGCGAGGTCCGCACCCAGTACGCCCACATCATCGACATGGTGCCGACGGTCCTCGACCTCCTCGGCGTCGAGCCCCCGAGCGGCGATCCGCGGGGTCACCCAGGCGCCGATCGAGGGCGTGAGCTTCGCCCATGCGCTCGACGACCGCGAGGCGCCCAGCCGCCACCACACGCAGTACTTCGAGATGCTCGGGCACCGGGCCATCTACAAGGACGGCTGGCGCGCGGTCTGCCCGTGGCCCGGCCCGTCGTTCACCGAGGCCGGCACCGGCTTCGGCAACCCGATCTCGGCCGAGACGCTCACGAAGCTCGACGCCACCGGCTGGGAGCTCTACCACATCGACGAGGACCCGGCCGAGAACCACAACCTGGCGGCAGACAACCGCGAGAAGCTCATCGAGCTGATCGGGACCTGGTACGTCGAGGCGGGCAAGTACAAGGTCATGCCCGTCGACGGCTCGGGACTCGCCCGGATGGTGGTCGAGAAGCCGCTCGTCGCGGCCGCCGCGCGACCAGTACACGTACGTGCCGGGCACCCAGTCGATCCCGAACTTCGCAGCGCCGCGCCTCCACAACCGTCCGCACAGCATCACCGCGACCGTGGACATCCCTGACGGGGGCGCCGAGGGCGTCCTGTTCTGCCAGGGGACGGCGGCCGGCGGCTACTCGCTCTACGTCAAGGGCGGTCGGCTCCACTACGTCCACAACTACGTCGCCCGGCAGCGGTTCACGGTCTCGTCACCCGACCCGCTCCCGGCCGGGCGCCATGAGCTGCGCTTCGAGTTCGAGCCCACCGGCCAGCCCGACATGGCGCACGGCCACGGTGCCCCCGGCCGGCTCCAGCTCTACGTCGATGGGGCGCTGGTCGCGAGCGCCGACGCGCCGTACACGACGCCGTTCATGTTCAACCCGGGCGGCGTCAGCTGCGGCCACAACCCGGGATCCCCGGTCACGCCGGCGTACTCGAGCCCGTTCAAGTTCACCGGCCAGCTGGATCGGTGGTCGTGGACGTGAGCGGTGAGCTCATCGTGGACCCGGAGGCCGAGCTCCGCATGCACATGGCGCGGCAGTAGCGACGATGGATGGGGCTTGTGCCGCATCCGCGAGCCCCATCGCCGCTGATAGCCCGGCGACCGGTGGCAGACCGACCTTCCACCGACAGACTTCCCCGTGAGGTGCCCGATGTCCGGCGTTCAGCGGTCATGACCTGGGGGATCGCGTTCCGGGCCAACCAGTACCTCAAGAGCAGCCTCTGGATCGTGCCGCTGCTCGGCGGCGTGGTGGGGATGCTCGTCGCCCAGGCCGGGCTGTGGCTGGACGCACGCGGCGTGCTGCCGATGTGGCAGTACTCGGCCGAGACGGCGACCTCCGTCCTCTCGGCAACGATCGGGGCCACCGCGTCGCTCACCGGCTTCGTCGTGACCGTGACGGTCCTCGGCGTCCAGATGGCGACCGGGACGTTCTCCCCGCGCTACATGCGGCTGTGGTACCGGGACGGCCGGCTCAAGCTCTTGCTGGCGGAGCTGATCGGGACGCTGACGCTCGCGTTCAGCGTCATCCGCCAGGTCCAACCCGAGAAGGTGCCGGACGTGAGCGTGAGCGTCGCCGCAGCCGGGGTGATCCTCGGCCTCGCCCTGTTCATGCTCTTCTTCGATCGCTTCCTGCACCGGATGCGGCCCGTTGCCGTTGCCGCCCTGATGGCCACTGAGTGCCGCCGCGCGTTCGAGGAGTCGCTTGACCAAGGCGCCCGGCCAGACACCGGGTTCGTGGCACGCGGCTCGCGAGGCCTCTCGAGTGAGCCGCTGTTCCTCGTTCGGGCGCCGCGCGCCGGCACGATCCAGGCGCTGGACGCCAGGGAGCTGACCCGCTTCGCGCGCCGCCATCGCTGCCTGCTCGTCTTCCGCCATGCGGTCGGTGACTTCGTGCCCGTCGGCGGCGCGATCCTCGAGGTCCACGGGACCCTGCCCCCTCCCGCCGCGCTACGGGCCCTGCCGAGCGCTGATCGCGTTCGGCTCGGAACGGACGATCGAGCAGGATCCGTCCTTCGCCATCCGCATCATGGTCGACGTTGCCACGCGGGCGCTCTCGCCCGCGGTGAACGATCCGACGACGGCCGTCCAGGTCCTCGATCACCTCGGGGAGACGCTGCGGATGATCGGGACTGCTCCCCGGCCTGTCGACACCGTGTCCGTGTCGGCCATCCCGATCGGCGTCATCCTGCCAGTCCGCACGTGGCCCGAGATCCTGTCCCTCGGCGTCACCGAGATCCGGGCCTATGGCGGCGGAGAGCATCCAGGTGGTCCGGCGGCTTCGTGCGATGCTCGAGGAACTCCGGGCGCTCGTGCTCACCGAGAACCGGCCGGCGATCGACGACGAGCTGCGACGCCTCGACGCGACGGTCGCGGAGCGCTTCGGGGGCAGCGTGGACCTCGACCTGGCGCAGGAGCCGGACGCCCAGGGGATCGGCGGTCCGTCCTTCAGCGACGTTGCTGCCGACCACCCCGCGGTGGTGGAGGCATGAGCGCGCCGCGCGGGACGCAGGGCGGGATCCCCGGCCTGCGGCTTATCCGGGCGTACGAGCGTTCCTGGCTCCAGCCCGACACGCTCGCAGCGGTCACCGTCTGGGCCCTCCTCGTGCCGCAGGCGCTCGCCTACGCCCAGCTGGCGCAGGTCGATGCCGTCGTCGGCCTGTACGCGGCCATCGGTGCCGCCATCGGGTACGTGCTGCTCGGTGGCGTGCGCAGCATGAACGTCGGCCCGGAAGCGACCGTGGCCCTCCTGACGGCGTCGGTGGTCGCGCCGCTGGCGGCCGGCGACCCCACCCGATACCTCGCCCTCGCGGGTGCCCTGGCGCTCATCGCCGGCGGGTGGCTCATCCTCGCGGGGATCATCGGTCTCGGGTTCGTGACGAGGTTCCTGTCCCGCCCGCTGCTGCTCGGCTACGTCGCGGGTTCGGCGATCGTGATGATCGTCAGCCAGCTCGACAGCCTGATCGGGATCAAGCTGGAAGCCCAGGACGACACGCTGGCCGAGCTCATCGAGACGGTGCGCCGGATCGGCGAGACCGACCTGCTGACGCTCCTCGTGGGCCTGGGCGTGATCGGCGTGACCCTGCTCGTGCGCAGGATCGATCGACGCCTGCCGGCGTATCTCGTCGCGGTCCTCGCCGCCATCGCCGTAAGCGTGATCGCCGACCTGGCGGGGCGCGGCGTTGCAGTTGTCGGCGCGATCCAGCCGGGCCTCCCTCCGGTCGGGGTGCCCGCCGTGGGCCTCGCCGACCTGGTCCCGCTCGCCGGTCCTGCCCTCGCGATGGCCCTGCTCATCTACGCGGACAGCGGCGTGACCGGCCAGGTGCTCGGCAGGCGTGGCGCCTACACCGTCGATGGCAACCAGGAGTTCCTGGGTCTTGGCGCGGCGAACCTGGGCGCTGCACTCACGGGCGGCTTCCCAGTCAACGGCAGCCAGTCCCGCAGCTTCACGGCCGCAGAGGTCGGTGCCCGGTCACAGGCGATGAACGTCGGGGTGCTCCTGCTGGTGGTCCTGACGCTCCTCTTCCTGACGCCGCTGTTCGCGCCACTGCCGAAGTCGGCGCTCGCCGGCGTCATCCTCGTCGTCGCGTTCGGGCTGCTCGAGCCGGCGGGGTTCCGCGACCTCGCCCGCGTGGACCGGCGGGAGCTCGCACTCGCGCTGCTCGCGGCGGCGATCGTGGTCGCCGTCGGGATGGTCGCCGGAGTGCTCGTGACCGTCGTGCTGTCCCTCATCCTCCTGGCCCTACGGGCGGCCCAGCCCCGTCGGACGATGCTCGTGCGGGTGCCGGGCACCGACAGCTTCCGTAGCGTGGATACCGTGGCGGACGGCTCGGCGGAGCCTGGGCTGGTCCTGTACCGCTTCGATGCGCCGCTGTTCTTCGCCAACGCGCAGGTCCTGGCCGACGACATCACGGCGGCTGTGGCAGAGCACGTCGGTTGCCCCGGTGCGCTGGGTGGTCATCGACGCCGAGATGATCAGCGAGGTCGACTCCACAGGAGCCGCGACGCTGGGGGAGCTCGTCGATGATCTCCACGGTCGCGGGATCACCCTCGCGGTTGCGCGCCTCAAGGCCCCGGTGACGCAGTATCTCGCGCGGGCCGGCGTCGTGGACAAGGTCGGGACCGAGCGTGTCTACCTTGAGGTGGACGATGCCGTTGCCGCCTTCCACGCTTCGCGGGCGCCGGCGTGACGCGCGCCCAGAGCCACCCTTCCGGTGCGGCCGACCCGGTCGCCGGCGGCGGTGACGACGGTCTCGGTGGGCCAGTCTCCGCCACGCAACCCGTCCACCCGCACGTCCACGTCGTCATCGTCGCGCTCATCGGCGCCGTCTCCGTCCTCGCGTGGCTGCTCGTGTATGAGTTCGTCAACGAGATCCTCTGGGAGAACGAGCTCATCCTGGCGAACCCGTGGCTGTTCCCGGCCATCTGCCTGCCGTTCTCGCTCGTGGTCGGGCTGCTGGTGAAGTACCGCCACGCGCCGACGACCCTGGACGAGTCGCTGATGGACAGCCTTGCCGGCGACGTGGGGAAGGTCGACTGGCGGGCGCTGCCAACCAACATCGTCATGGCCTGGGCCTCGCTGTTCTCCGGGGCTGTGCTCGGCCCCGAGGGCGGAATCGGCGGGATCGCATCCAAGATCGCCGTGCTCTACAGCGAGAAGATCCACATTCCGGCTGAGCACAGGTCGCGACTCGTGTTCTCGACGATCGCCTCTGCCTACAACGGGCTCATCGCGAACCCGCTGTTCACCGGGGTCCTGGGCACCGAGCTCATCCAGGACCCTGCCGCACGAGGTCGCAATCTGCCGGCCAACCTCATCGGCGGTGCGATCGGCTACTTCGTCTTCCTCGCCGTTGGCAGCACCGGCCTCCAGGACTTCCTCGACCTCCAATCCTCGGGCGTGTACACGCCGTTCGACATCGCCCTGGTCATCGTGTCCGGGTTCGCCGGCCTCACCCTTGCGCTTGTCTCGGGCGCGATGTTCCGAGTCGCCGCCGCATTCTTCGGGCGCTTCGAGGGCCGCGAGGTGGAGCGCGCGCTGGTGGCCGGAGTCATCTTCAGCGCCGTCGGCGCCGTCGCCCCGATCCTCCTCTTCTCGGGCGAGACGCAGATCCTGGAAGTGGCCGCTGATCCTGCCAAGTACGGACCGGTCACGCTCGTCGCCATGGCGTTGGTGAAGCTCGCCCTGCTCGCGGTCGCGTTCAAGAGCGGGTTCCTCGGCGGGCCGACGTTCCCGGCGATCTTCGCCTCCATCTGTGTCGCTCTCGCGGTTGGTCAGATCGCGCCCGGCCTCCCGGTTGACGTGGTCGTGGGCGGCATCATGGGCGGCTTCCTGCTGGTGCTCTTCAAGGCGCCACTGATGGTCATCCTGCTCGTCGCAACGATGCTCCAGGCCAGCCTTGTGCTGATCGCCCTGATCCTCCTGGCCGTGGCCGTCGTGATGGTGGTCCTGCCCTACGTCGTGGCATCGCTGGCCCGCTTCCAGCGCCCATCGCCGGGCGGCGCAGGGCCTCCGCCGGCGACCGGAACCGCCGCGCGCTGACGCGCCGCCCGAGATCGATGGAGCTCGCCCGAGATCGATGAAGCTCGCCCGATACGTTCCGATCCTCGCCTGGCTTCCGCGCTACAACCGCTCGTGGCTGCCCTTCGACGCGGTCGCCGGCATCACGCTCTGGGGCCTCGTGGTTCCGGAGGGCATGGCCTACGCGGGCATCGCCGGCCTGCCGCCGCAGGCCGGGCTGTACACGCTTGTCGTGTCGCTCCTCGTGTACGGGCTGCTGGGGACCTCGCGTCACCTGAGCGTCGGGGGCACGTCTGCGACGGCGGCCCTGCTGGCCTCCTCGGTGGCTGCGGCCCTCGTCGTTGCGGGTGCCGCTACCGCCTCGGAACCCCTGGCCTACACAACGTACGCCGCCGCCTTCGTCCTCGTCACGGGATTCGTCTTCCTGGTCGCCGGTATCGCCCGCCTGGGGTTCATCACGCAGTTCCTGTCCAAGCCGGTGATGGACGGCCTCGTGGTCGGCCTGGCGGTGTTCGTCATGGTCGGGCAGCTCAACGAGCTGTTCGGCGTCGCGAAGCCCGAGGGGAACACGATCGAGAAGGTTGTCGCCATCGTGCGCGAGCTGCCCCAGGCAGACCTGACGACGTTCCTGGTTGGCGCGGTCGCCCTGGCGGTGCTCTTCCTTCTGCCGCGCCTCAGCTCGAGGATTCCCGCCGGACTCGTCGTCCTGTTCGGAGCCATCGCCATCAGCTCGGCGCTGGAGCTTGACGCCCACGGCGTCGCCGTCGTAGGGCCTCTCCCGCAGGGACTGCCGTCACCCAGCCTGCCGCTGATCCCGTTGGCCGACTACGTGGGCATGATCCTGCCGGCGATCGGCGTACTCCTGGTCGCCTTCAGCGAGTCACTCGCGGTCGCCCACGAGTTTGCCGACAAGCACCACTACGAGGTCGACGCCGACCAGGAGTTGAACGCCCACGCCATCGCCAACATCGGGAGCGCGTTGTTCGGGGGGATGCTCGCCGCGGGCGGCATGTCCGGTTCGGCTGTCAAGGAGGGCGCAGGAGCGAGGTCGCAGGTCGCGAACCTTGTCGCCTGGGCGGTGACGCTCGCGACCCTCGCGTTCCTCACGCCCATCTTCGCGAGCCTGCCGGAGGCCGTGCTCGCCGCCATGATCATCCACGCGGTGTGGCACGTGGTTGCGTCGCGCAAGCTGCTGACCTTGCGCCAGGAGGCGCCCACCGAGGTCTGGTTCGGCCTCCTGACGCTGGCCGGCGTGCTGTTCATCGATGTGTTCGAGGGCATGATGATCGGCCTCGTCGTGTCGCTTGCCTTCGTCATCTACCGGTCGAGCCGTCCGCACCTGTCGTCGCTCGGGCGCGTCCCCGGCGTGGAGGCGGCCTACTCCGACCTGGGGCGCCATCCCGAGAACTCCCCGGTGCCCGGCGTGCTCATCGTCCGTCTCGATGCGCCCCTGTACTACGCGAACGCGCTCACGGTCCGCGACGGGGTCAAGGCGATGATCCGCGATGCGGCCAGTCCGCCGCGCGCAGTCATCTTCGACGCCGCGGCACAGGACGACCTCGACCTCACCAGCGCGAAGGCCCTGAGGAGCCTGATCGAGGAGCTGGCGGCGTCCGGCACGGCCGTGTACTTCGCGGAGGTGCACGCGCCGGTCCTCGCGAGGGTGCAGGAGCTTGGGCTGCTCGATGCCGTGGGGCAGGACCGGGTGCTGCCCACCGTGGACATGGCGGTCAGGGCGATCCAGGCGGCCGCCGGTGCCGATGCGGCGGGCTAGCGCGTCGCAGCTTGATCTCGCCCCGCGGATGCGGACCAGCGTCCCCGAACCGATCAGCCCAGCTGGTCGTCCTCCTCGGGTTCAGCCTCGCGCTGCACCGAGGACAGCACCTGGTCCGCGGTCGCATCGGCCTCGCGCTCGAAGCTGTCGGACGGATCGGAGACGCGGATCCCGCCCGGCGCCGCGGTCCCGTCCACCGGCCCCTTCGACTGCTGCACGACGTGCGACAGCTCGTGGGCAATCGTCTTCTGGCCACCCGAGGACCCCGGGTCGTACTGCCCGCTCTTGAACACCATGTCCGAGCCGACCGTGTAGGCGTTGGCGCCCACCGCCTCGGCCGAGCGGGACGCCTGGTCGTCGGTGTGCACGCGGACATCCCCGAAGGACGCGCCGAACGCCGACTCCATCGTGGACCGGGTCGACGAATCGAGCGGCGACCCGCCCCCCGAGCCGACCACGTCGTGGACCGGCGACCGCTCCTCGTCGTCCGCAAGCATCTGGAGCACGCCCTGGTTGCCCGCCGTCCGCTGCAGGTGGAGCATCGAGGCGGCATCGAGCGCGGGCGAGCGTCCGGGCGCTGCGGGCCGGGCCTCGTCGTGCGAGGGGGCAGGGTGCTGCGGACGGGCGTGGGCGGGCTGCTCGCGATCGAACTCGCGCATGGCGGAACGGTCCTCCTCTGATCCACGGAGCATCGCGCAGCCGTCGCGCGCCCGCAATCCCCCCACGCGCGTCTGCCGGCAGGTCTGCCCCAACGGGCAGCCGGCGCATGTCTGCCCGATGGGCCCTTCCCCCACCGCACACGCGCGCCTACGCTCCGCCGATGCGCAGCCAAGCGTCCCGGGCGCCGCATGCCACCGCCTCGCCGGTCGGGGCCTCCGGGACCGCGCGCGCCGCAACGTCCGTGGCCGCTTCCGGCGCAACCGACCTGGGCCTCCTCGACGAGGGTGCCGTCGAGCGCCTGCAGTCGACGGCCGGCAACCGCGCGACCACGCTTGCCATCGCAGCGGGCGGTGTGCTGCCTGCCCTGCCGGTCCAACGCCAGGACGGCGGGGTTCCGTGGGGCACCGACGAGGACGCCCTTCGGCCGGTGAACCCCGGCGCGCTCGTCCTCGCGCCGGCTGACCCCGGGGGCGACCCGTCGTCCATGGGCTACAACAAGCTGGGCGACGCCATCGACTACCACCAGCAGCGCATCGACGAGGCGACCGCGACGACCCCAGAGGTCCTCGAGAGCGAGCGACGGATCGCGGAGCTGAAGGGCGCCCGGGCAAAGCTGGCCGAGGGCGCCCTCGGCCAGGCCCCGAAGCCCAAGGGACGCAAGAGGGATCGGAAGGCCAAGTCCCCGCGCCAGATGCCCGAGCGTCCGCGCTCGCTCGACGGCAGCCTCGACCTCGCCACGATGGCGCCGGAGGCGGTCAAGCGCGAGATGGACCTCGTCGTCGCCTACCTGGCCGCCAGGCCGCCCAATGCCGAGCGCCAGATCCTGATGATGGAGCTCCCCTACCTCGAGCAGGCGGCCGGGGTCGTCCGCCGGCAGCAGCAGCAGGCACACCACCAGGAGCGCCTGGCAACGGCGCTCTCACCCAAGGGCGGTGACGAGGCCGACCAGCTCATCGAGCTGCTCCGGCGCATCGAGCATGCGGAGCGCGACCGGTCCCAGGAGGGTGTCTGGCTCCTCCACTTCGAGGGCCAGGTGTTGCCGGTGTCGGCCGAGGAGCTCGGCGGCCTGCGCAAGCAGGCGGCGAAGATGATGCGCCAGCTCGGCGCGAAGGTGATGGGCCTTGCGTACGACGTGGAGACCGCATGGCAGGACCGGATGGGTGCTGCCAGGAAGCACCGCGTGGTCCACGCGCTCGTGAAGTGGTCGCGGGACGTGGACGACATCCCGGCCTCGGACATCACCCGGATGCTCGACACCACCAACGCGCTGACGCGCCGCGCCTATGCCCGGGCCGATGCGGGTGAGCTCGTCAGCGCCGCCAACGACATGGTCATCGCCAGCAACTACGCGGGCTCGGTCGCCGGCCGCGTGGGCGAGTGGGAGGGCGAGCTGGTGTCGGGCGCCGGCCGGTGGGCGCTCGCGCTGACGATCCTCAAGGAGAGCCTGAGCGTGCTCGCCGGCGTCGGCGCGGCCGGCCTGGTCGCCAAGGGTGGCGGCGGCATGGTGACCATGCTCAGTACGGGCACCAAGATCGCGGGCATGACCACCGCAACCGGCCTCGCGGCGGGCGGCCTCGGGTCGGTGGCCGTGGGTGGGGACGGCGTCCAGGGGATGCGCAGCGGCGGCGCGGCGGGCTTCGGCGTCGGGATCAACGCGGTCACGGGCGCCGCGGGCTCGCTCGCGCCCATGTCGGCGGTCGCGAAGGAGGCGACGTTCGCGGGCAAGGTGCTCGCCGTGGGCAAGGCCGCCGCGCTCGACACCAGCCTCAACGTCGCGAGCAGCGTGGCGGGTGCCGGAATCGAGGGGTCGAGCATGAAGGACGCCGCGATCGGCGCGCTCGCGTCGGCCCCGGTGAACCTGGCCGGCGGCCACCTCGCCGACACCTACACCACCGGCCCGGTGGTCAAGGCGATCGCCAAGGGAGGAGCCGGGAGCCTGGCAGGGACCGCGGGCGCCCTCGCGAAGGGCGACGACCCGACGGCGGGCGCCATCGGCGGCTTCGTCGGCGGCATGTACGGGTCCGCCAAGGCGTCGTCAGACGAGGCAGCCGCGGCGGCGTCCGGACCGGAGAGCCTCCTCCCCTCGGAGGGCGACATCGACGCCCACTTCGGCGGCATGTCCGAGGGCGACCTGGCCACGTTCAACCCGGACGGGGCCGAGCTTGGACAGACACCCGCGACGCGTGACCGGTACGGGCCGCCCGCGCGGGAACAGGCACCTGCGGCTGGCCCAGCACCGGCCGACAGCACCGGCGCCACCGGCACGACGACGGTCGACTCGCTCGGACGGCCGACGGGATCGGGCGCTCAGGTGCCGCTCGATGCCTCGACGGCCAGCACGCTCGGAAGCGTCACGGCGGACAGCGGTGCGTCGGCCACGGGGGCGTCAGCCACCGGCGGGCCCGCGGGGAGGAACCGCGCGGGCGCCATCGATTCGGACCTCGTCCGAGAGCCCGGGCGCCCGGCGTCCGTGCCCAAGGGAGCCGAGTTCGCGTCGCAGGGTGAACGCTCCTTCACGGACCTCGGGCGCACCGGAGGCGGCACGAGCGGCGCACGCATCGTGGCCGACACGAAGACCGGTCAGAAGTACGTGTTCAAACCCGTCGCCAACGAGCTGGAGGTGCCACGCGCCGCCGACCGCGGGATCGAGGCCGGCGACTACGCCCCGCGCGCGAAGGCCGCCGAGATGGCGGCCGACGCCCTCGGAGTCTTCACGCCGCGCGTTGAGCTGGTCACGATCGGCAACGAGCACGGGTCGCTGACGGAATGGCACCAGGCCGAGAGCCTCGGCGACTGGGCGAACGCCAACCGCGCAGAGTTCGCGGAGCTCAAGCAGTCCCCGGAGTTCCGGCGAGACATGGACGCCATCGACACCCTCGACTACCTCATCAACCAGGTCGACCGCCGGCAGAACCTGGGCAACTACCTTGTGGAGTTCACGCCGGACGGCACCTTCGTGCGTCTCGTGCCGATCGACAATGAGCTCTCGTTCACCAGCACGCGGGAACGCGCGAAGGTGGGCCAGTTCGCAGCCGACCTGCCGACACAGGTCCCGGCCGAGATGCAGGCACGCCTGGAGCGGCTGGGCAAGGATCGGGCGGCGTTCGTCGAGGCGATCAAGCCGCTCGTGGGCGAGGAAGCGATCCCCGGCGTGCTGCACCGCCTGGACCTGCTGCTCGCCCACGGCGCCGGTGCCGGGAGGCCGCCGGCATGACGGTCGTGGAGATCCTGCGCCGGGACCCGGTCACGGCCCTCGAGGAGGTCGTGGTGCGGGTGACGGTCGCGGAGCCGGGCGCGCCGGCCGACATCGAGGTGGTGAGCCCGCATGGCAGCATGCTCGCTGACGAGCTGCGGACCACCGGCGTGCCGGATGCTCGCGGCCGCCTGGTCGGCCCGTCTGACGGCCAAGTGTTCGCGGACGCACTCCCCGGCGCGTATCGGGGAAGCCGGCTCTGGGCCGAGCGGCGAACCTGAGGGCACGCAGGCTGACGGCACCAGTTGATGGCTGCACGGGCCGCTGGGGCCCCGGGCACGGGCCGCACGCCCTCCCGGTCAGTCCTCGAGCAGGCCCAGGTACGGCCCGAACTCCGCCTCCACCGTCATGCGGCCCAGCTTGCGGTACTCGCGCTCGGTGCCGCGGATCAGGTCGGCCATGGCGATCGGGCGGTCATCGGCCGCGGCGAAGTAGGCGGCCGACATGCAGACATTGCGGATGTTGCCACCGGCGATCTTGAACTGGCGGGCCAGGAACCGCAGGTCCAGGTCGTCCTCGCGCGGCACCCGGGCAGGAAGGTTGCGCTCCCAGAGGGCCAGGCGGTCGGCCTCTTCGGGCAGCGGGAAGTCCACGATCGCGTCCAGGCGTCGGGTGAACGCGTCGTCCACGTTGGCGCGCATGTTCGTGGTGAGGATCGCGATCCCGTCGAACCGCTCCATGCGCTGGAGCAGGTAGGCCACCTCGACGTTGGCGTAGCGGTCGCGCGCATCCTTGACCTCGGAGCGCTTGCCGAACAGGGCGTCGGCCTCGTCGAAGAGCAGGACGCCGTTGACGCGGTCGGCCTCGGTGAAGATCCGGTCGAGGTTCTTCTCCGTCTCGCCGATGTACTTGTCGATGACGGTGGAGAGGTCGATCACGTAGAGGTCGAGGCCGAGATCGCCCGCGAGCACCTCCGCCGACAGCGTCTTGCCGGTGCCCGAGTCGCCCGCGAACAGCGCGGTCACGCCCCGCCCGCGCGCGGCCGCGTGGCCCATGCGCCACTCCCCGATGACCCGGTCACGGTGCCGCGCCCGAGCGGCGATCTCGCGCAGCTGCGTGGCGGTGCCGCGCGGGAGGACCAGGTCGTCCCACGTCGCGGCGGGCGCAACGCGCCGTGCAAGCCGCTCGAGGCCCGCCGCGTTCTGCGCCCGGGATCCCGCCGCGATGTCGGCGAGGACCAGGGGCCGCCCGTCCGCGACGGCTGCGCGATGCGCTGAGCGGGCGGCCCGGACCACCTGCTCGGGGGCCAGGCGGAACGCCCGAGTAGCCGCGGCCGGGTCGACGTCCGGCGCGATCGCCCCGTCCAGTGCCGCCACCCAGAGGGCGTGGCGCTCCGCCTCGGTGGGCACCGCCGCATCGAGGACCAGGGGCGCCTCACGGGACCACGCCGGGTCCCACCCGCGGAGCCCGGTGAGGATGACCGGCGGCCTGAGCTCGGCGAAGGCCCGTACCGCGACGACACCGCGCTCGGCGAGCCCGTCCACCGGTCCGACGACCAGGCCTGCCCCGCGCATCCGGGCCTCGCGCGCTGCCGCGCCTGCGATCGTCGCCGGGTCGTCGGCCGCGGCCAGGCGGTCAAGGTCCACGTGGACGGCGGTGCGACCGACCCGCACGAGCGCCGCGTGCGCGAGCCCCCGCGCGGACGCCCCGGGCGCCTGGCGGATGTACGCCAGCGGCACGCCTGCCTCGAGCGCCCGCGCGAGCACCTCCACGTCGCCCAGGTCCAGGTCGGGCGGCTCCACCAGGAGCGGGACGATCACGGGGTCCGGCCGATCGTCGCCGAGCAGGTGTGCGGCCACGCGGTCCGGCACCCGCAGCGAGCGGGTCAGGAACGGGCGGTCCGGGTCCTCCACCAGCAGCAGCCCGCCGTCCACGAGCGCCCCGTGCGAGCCGAGCCTGCTGCGTGCGGTGCCCTCCACGGCCAGGCGCGGCCCGCCCGCCAGCTCCAGCGCGAGGCCCGCCGACGCGCGCCGCCGCGACACGTCGTCGTGGAGGTAGCCGTAGAGGCGCTCGAAGCGCTGGTCGAGATCGGGTGCAAGCGCGACCAGGAGCACGTCGACGTCGAGATCGTCCAGCCCGAAGGCCCGGGCGAGCGACCGCAGCCGCAGCTGGGCGCCCGCGGCGATGGCAGTGTCGGCGGCAGCCTCGACGTCGCGCAGGTCCCCGGCATCACGCGCCAGCGCCGATGCCACGGCGGTCCGTGTTGCGAGCGCCGGGTCCCCGTCGGACTCCAGGAGGCGGTCCACCTGCTCCTCGGAGATGTACAGGCCGCGGAAGCGATCGTCGGGATCGACGTCACCGGCGCGCCGGCGCTCGACGGCATCACGGATCCGCCGCTCGACGAGGGAGAGGCGCGCGTGCAGGTACGCGAGCGAGGGATCAGGAACGGGCAAGCGATCAGGCACCTTCCCAGCCTCCGCCTCGACCTCCGGCCGCTCGCCGACGGTCACGGGCGGTGGCCGCGCACCCGGAGCACAACCCCACCGCGATCCTTCTCGGGCACGGCCGGGACCGTCTCCTCGGGCAGCGGCGCGGCCTCGGCGATGGACGCGCTGGCGGCGCCAGGCCGGCCCTGGACGAGCTCGGGCGACGCCCCCTTGGCCGCGATCCCGATGGTCGGCCCCTCGTGGACGGGCGGCCCGTACGGCGCCGTGCTGCCGACCGCGATCGGCGCGGTCACCACGACGTCCAGCGACGGCTTGAGCTCCCCGCCCAAGCGCGGACCAGATGTCCGCGAGCGACCGGTCCTGCGACTCGGGCTGGCCCACGTCGATGTAGACGGGCAGGTCGGTCAGGTCGAGCGAGCCCCCGAGGTCGCCCGGCTTGAGCATCGGGTTGCGCAGGAAGCACAGCAGCAGCGACGACAGCAGGCGGTGCTCGTCCTCGGGGCGCTGGGTCCACGCCGTCACGAGGTAGGCCAGCCGGAACCGGCGCGGCGGCTGGCGGCGGCCGTCCACCTCGCCCGCTGGGCCGCGCGTGTCCTCCCAGGCCGGCACGCGCCGCGCGAGGTCCTCGCGGATGTCGTAGAGGTACAGGTTGACCGACGGCCCGCTGCGGCGCGCGACCCAGTCCTTGGTGGGCGCATCGAACACGAGGTCCACCCCGGACCCGTTGAGGGCGTCGCGGCGGACCAGCTTCTCGAGCAGCTGGTCAACGTCGTGGATCATGCGCGTGATCGTCGGCCCGCCGGCCCATCGACCGCCAGCCGGTCTCGGGCACGAGTCAGGGCAGCGCTGGTTGCCCTTTCGGGCAGGTGCGCCCGCCCTGCCGCGCGCCCGCTCGCACCTTGTTCCGGCCCACTGCGGGTGCGAG
This sequence comes from uncultured Chloroflexia bacterium, assembly GCA_963748625.1. Lineage (GTDB taxonomy): Bacteria > Chloroflexota > Limnocylindria > Limnocylindrales > CSP1-4 > CAIXZV01. The sequence goes on from CAVVJT010000010.1 coordinate 539,727, forward strand.
CGTCCATCCGTCGGGATCTCAACCATCGGAAGAGGGCCACGCATGCCGAACTATCTGTCACCCGGCGTCTACGTCGAGGAGGTGGAGGCCGGGTCGCGTCCGATTGAGGGCGTGGGGACGGCCGTCGCCGCGTTCGTCGGACTCGCGGCTCGCGGGCCTGCGAACACTCCGACCCTGGTCACGAACTGGAACCAGTTCACGGCCACGTTCGGGGAGTTCGTCGAAGGTTCGTACCTCGCACACGCCGTCTACGGCTACTTCCTCAACGGGGGCGGCGCCGCCTATGTCGTGCGCGTGGGCGCCGACGGCGTGACGCCGACCGCCAGCGCGGAGCTCACGAGCGCCGCCGACAAGAGCAAGACCGCGTTCCGCGTGGCCGCCCTGGAAGGCGGCCCTAGCGGAAACGACCTGTCCGTGGAGGTGGAGCCGGCCGGCGAGGGCGGCGAAGGCACCTTCAAGCTCGTGGTCAAGCAGGGCGGCAGGCCCATCGAGACCTACGAGGGCCTCACAACCGGCAAGGGCAAGACGAACGTCGCCACGGTTGTCAAGGCGCAGTCCAAGACGATCACGATCGAGGAGACCGGCGGTTCCGTGACCATCCCGGCCGCTGGCAGCGTGACGCTCGCCGGCGGCGCCTCGGCGGTCCCGTCCCGGGTCACGCCCAAGGACTACGTGGGCTCGTCGGCCGACCGCACCGGCTTCGCCGGGCTCGAGGCCGTGGACGAGGTCACCATGCTGTCCGTGCCGGACCTGATGGCCGTGTACGAGCAGGGCATCATCGACCTCGAGGGCCTCCAGGCCGTCCAGCTCGCCATGATCGCCCACTGCGAGCTCATGGGCGACCGCGTCGCCATCCTCGACGCACCGCCAGGGCTCAACGCCCAGCAGGTGAAGGAGTGGCGGGTCGACAAGGCCGGCTACGACTCCAAGTACGCAACGCTCTACTGGCCATGGGTCAAGGTCTTCGACCCCCTGGCCGGCCAGGCGAGGTTCGTGCCCCCGTCCGGCCACGTGGCCGGCATCTGGGCGCGCAACGATGACACCCGCGGCGTGCACAAGGCACCCGCGAACGAGGTCGTCCGCGGCGCGATCAGCCTCGAGATCAACATCACCAAGGGCGAGCACGACCAGCTGAACCCCAACGGGATCAACTGCATCCGCTCGTTCCCGGGGCGCGGCATCCGCATCTGGGGCGCCCGGACGATCTCGTCCGATCCGTCCTGGCGGTACCTGAACGTCCGGCGGCTCTTCAACTACGTGGAGGAGTCGATCTTCGAGGGCACCCAGTGGGTGGTCTTCGAGCCGAACGACATCCGCCTGTGGGGCCGGGTCAAGCGGACGATCAACGCGTTCCTCCTGCGGACGTGGCGCGACGGCGCGCTGTTCGGGGCCACCCCGGACCAGGCGTTCTTCGTGGTCTGCGACGAGACGAACAACCCACCCGAGGTCCGCGACGCGGGGCAGCTGATCGTTGACATCGGCATCGCCCCCGTGAAGCCCGCCGAGTTCGTGGTGTTCCGCATCGCCCAGTTCTCGGGCTCGCCGGACGCCGAGTAGCCACCCCCGCCTGACGCGACTTCACGGAGGCACGCATGCCGACCACCGATCCCCTTCTGCAAGGAAACGTCCTCCTGGACATCGACGGCATGGGCGTCGTCGCGAACTTCAGCTCTGTCTCGGGTATCTCGAGCGAGGTGGAGATCGTCGACAACCCCTACGTCACCGACCAGGGCAAGGTCTACATCGGCAAGCTCCCGGGCAAGCCGAAGACCCCCACCATCACGCTCAAGCGCGGCCTCACCGGGGCGAAGGAGCTCTGGGACTGGCACCTGGCCGTGATGCAGGGCACCCCGGACCGCCGCAACGGCTCGGTGATCATGATGAACACCATGGGCGAGGAAGTGCTCCGGTACGACTTCACCAACGGGCTGCTGTCCAAGCTGAGCCTCTCCGAGGGTGGCGCCACGACCAGTGGCGTCCAGATCGAGGAGGCGACCATCGCCTGCGAGACTGTTGAGCAAGGGGTAACCCTTGACAGCCGCGGCCCTGCCCGGGATCCCGATCGAGCGCGGGAGCATGAACGTGACTGATTCACTGCGAACCGAGTACGCGTTCGTGCTCCCCCGCGGCTACGTCGACGGGACCGGGACGGTCCATCGCGAGGGCGTCATGCGCCTCGCGACGGCCCGCGACGAGATCACCCCCCAGCGCGATCCGCGGGTGCGGGAGAACGAGGCCTACCTCACGATCCTCCTGCTGTCCCGCGTGATCACCAAGCTGGGCACCCTGGCCCAGGTCCACACGGGCGTGATCGAGGGCCTGTTCGCCTCCGACCTCGCGTTCCTGCAGGACCTGTACCGGCGCATCAACCAGGAGGGCCACACGCAGGCCCAGGTCACCTGCCCTGCGTGCAACCACGCCTTCACCGTCGACGTGGCGGGTGAGCAGCGCCTGGGGGAATCGTGACGTACGCGACCGACCGCCTGTACGAAGAGGTCGCGTACGTCGCCTATCACTTCCACTGGTCGATGGACACCATCCTCGACCTCGAGCACCCCCTCCGGCTGCGCTTCGTCGAGGAGATCGGCCGGATCAACAAGCGCCTGTCCGAAGAGGAGTAGCTCCGCGTGCGCCTGCCCTGGCCGTTCGGGCAGCGGACGCCATCGGACGGGCCCTCCTCGGGCGAGCCGGCGGAGGGCCCGAACGGGCCGTCCCTGACCGCCTCCCCTACGTCGATCGCCGGCTCTCCCGCCGGCATGTCGGCTGTGTCGGCCGCCGCCGATGCCCAACCCACGGGCGCCTGGCGCTCGCTGCCGCCGATCCAGCGCACGACGGGTCCTGCGCCGCTGGTCGCCTCGCCGTCCGCGTTCCTCGCGGATGTTCCGGGCCACCAGCCGCTGCCGCCCATCGTCCCGCAGCTGGGTCACGACTCCTCGCCCTCAGCACCCGCCGGTCTCGTGGTGGCGCGGGTCGCCACCACGCCCAGCCTGACCTCGACCGCTCCCCTGCCGATGCGCCCCGGCGCACGCAGGGCGGCCGATGGAAGGAGCGGGTCCGCCGAGACAGCCTTGGCCGATGGCCCCGACATCGACGCGGCAGCGCCCACGCCGGCTGCACCTGCCGAGGTCGCGCCCGTCCGGACCCTGGCGACGGTCAGCCCGGCCGCCACGGTCGCGCCACCCGCCCGGTCGCTCACCCAGGCCCCTATGCCCGCTCCCGTCGCACAGCGGTCCACGGCAAGCACCAGGACCGCGGCACCGGCACGGTCCACCTCGCCCGCATCCTCCAGCACCGCCGGTGGCGCCGGTGGACTGCCCGGAACCGCGGCCCCGATGCCGCTCAACGCGGCGAGTCGCCCGGCCGAGCAGCGCAGCCGCTGGTCTGAGGCCCCGGCCGCGACGTCCGTGCCGGGCGCAGCCTCGCCGCCGGGCTCGCCGGGCGTGGCTCCCTCGTTGACCACCGCGCGGGCTGGGGCGAGCACGCCGGCCCGGACCGGTCTCGGGCCGCCGGTCAGCACCGCATCAGCCGACGCTGCCCCTGCGAGTGCGTCCAGCACGGCGGGCGCCGGAACGGGGTTGAGCACCAGCACCACGCCCGCCCCGACGCCCGGTGGCCCCGCGCTTGTCTCCAACTCCGGGGGACCACGGCGCGCGGGGCTCGGCGCGCCGGTTGCCGGGCCGCTCCCGGTCGCGCAGCGCTCGGCCGCGCACGCCACCCCGGGCTCCCCCGCTGCCACGCCCGCCGCCACGCCGGCACCGGCCCCGACCCGGCCGCTCCCCGTCCTGCCGGTGGCGCGCAAGGCGGCCGCATCCTCCGCTGCATCCTCCGCCGCGTCCTCATCCTCGTCCTCGGCCGCGAACTCATCAGCGTCCACGGCACCGTCCTCCGAACCGGCGCACACCGCAGGCGACGGCCATGACCATGCCACCCGCCCGGCCCGGTCCAGCGTCGCCGGCACCACCACCGGCCACGCCCCCGCCACCGCCGCCACCCTGCCGCTCATGGGTGCCCGCCCGATCCACGCCTCCATCCCGCTCCAGCGCGCCGCCGATGGCGACGCCGGCTCGTCGTCCGGTCCGTCCCCGGACGCCGTCCCCGCCACGTGGACCCCTTCGGCCGGGCTCCCTGCGACGGTGACCGCCCTGCCGCCCGCCGGCCGCTCGGAGGAGGACGCGGTCCCGCTCCAGCGCCTCGAGGAGTCCGCGCCCACAGGGCCAGCCCCAGTCCCGATGCGCGAGATCACCTTCCCGGCCGCGTCGGGCGTGACGGCGGTCAATCCCACGGAAGGCCTCCGATCGCTCCCCGGAGCCGATCCCTTCTCGGGCCCTGGCCTTCCGGGCACCCCTATGGTCGGCGGTGCACCCACGTCCGGGCCCGCGGGCGCAACGGTCCAGCTCACCGCCGTCCAGCGCGCCACGCCCGCCCAGTCCGCCGCCGCTGCACGTCTCCCGGGCTCGGCTACAGCCCCGCGTGAGCCGCTGGCCCTCGCGCGGGCTCACGCGCCCGGAGGCACGTCGGGGACCGCGGCGGCGCAGGCGTGGGCTGGCGCACCGGCCGGTACACGGATCACCTCAGATCCGGCGCCTGCACCCTCTGTCCAGGCCTCGACGGCCGCCGGAGGCGCGGCAGGCAGCGCCAGCACCTCGACGCAGCTGCCGGCCTTCACCGCCACGCCGGTCGTCCAGCGCGTGGAGGGCGCGGCACCGTCCGGCAGCGAGGAGACGTCCGGCCACTCCGAGACCGAGCTCGACGAGCTCGCCAAGGCCATCTTCGGCCGGATTCGCAACCACCTCCGCACGGAGGTCATCCACGAGCGTGAGGCCAAGGGCCTCACCTTCGACGCGTTCTAGCGAGGCAACCCATGGGCGACCCCGCCGTCAGCATCGCCTACAAGGTCACGGTCGACGGGTTCATCCCGCTCGGGATCTGGACCAAGATCGAGGGCCTGGGCATGGAGTACCAGGTCACCGAGTACCGCGAGGGTGGCGTCAACGGCTACATGCACAAGATCGTCGGCCCGGCCAAGTTCACCAACGTGCGCCTGTCGCGGCCGGTCGACTCCACCTCGCCGCTGCTCATGACCTGGCTCCAGAGCAACATGATGGCCGTCGTCCCCCAGACCATGGCGATCACCGCCTGTACGGCCGCGGGCGAGGAGATCACGACCTGGAGCCTGGTGGGCGTCGTCCCTGTCAAGTGGAGCGGTCCATCGCTCGACATCATGTCCAACTCGGTCGCCACCGAGACGCTCGAGGTCGCCTACCAGGAGATCCTCGGTCTCGCCACGTTCGCGGGAGCCTTCTCGGGCTCGATCTCCGCGAGCGTGAGCTTCTGAGGGCGCGGCGATGGTGATGGGAGCCGTCGGTGCGGCCGCAGGGGCCGCGGCGACCGTCGCGGGCGCGCTGGGCCTGCTCAAGCCCACCAAGGCGAAGCTCCTGTGCAAGGACGACAACCTGCCCGACGGCGAGCCGTCCATCGAGTGCATGTTCAATCCGACGGAGTACCGGCTGACCCAGACGCTCACGGTCAGCCGCAGCCGGAGCACCACCACCGACGGCGGGACGCCCGAGTTCAGCGGCACCAACGCGATGACGCTCACGATGCAGCTCTTCTTCGACGACTTCGCCTCGCCCATGGGCGACGTCACGCCCAAGATCACGACGCTGCTGTCCTGGACCAAGCCGACGGCACGCTCTCGCAACCAGACACCGCCGCTCCCCCGCCCGCCCCAGGTCGGGTTCGAATGGGGCGCCAACCCGCAGCTGGCGGGCTTCTGGGGCTACCTGACCAACGTGGTCGTGAACTACACGGTCTTCTCGATGTCCGGGACACCGCTGCAGGCCAAGGTCGACGTGACCATCACCGGCCAGCAGGAGCAGATCGGCGCCCAGAACCCCACCTCCCACTCGATCAACAGCCGGCGCACCCGGGCGCTGACCGATGGGGACACCCTGCATTCGGTCGCCTACCGGGAGCTGGGCAAAGCCAATCGCTGGCGCGCCCTGGCCGAGCTCAACGGCATCGACGACCCTCAGCGCGTGCGCCCGGGCTCCGTGCTGCTGATCCCCACCCTCGCCGACGCGGCCAAGGACGCCTAGCCGATGCCCGCGAGCGCGACCGCCACCACTTCCAAGATCGTCGAGATCGACGGCGCCGCCCTGACCCCCGAGGTCGAGGCGCAGCTCGACAGCGTGCTCGTGGTGGACCGCCTCGCGATGCCGGACATGTTCGCGATCGTCCTGCGCGACCCCAACCGCGACATCCTGGGCAAGGCGGGGCTGGAGATCGGCAAGAAGGTCGAGGTCAAGACCAACAGTGCCGCGTCGACGACGCCCGAGACCCTCATCACGGGCGAGGTCACGTCCATCGAGACCGAGTACGACTCACTGGGCACCCGGGCCGTGGTCCGCGGCTACGACCTCTCGCACCGGCTGGCCGCCGGCCGCAAGACCGCCACCTACCAGAACGTCACCTACTCCGACATCGCCAGCCAGATCGCATCCGCCGCGAGCCTCACGGCCGACGTGGAGGCCACATCCGGAACCCACGAGCACGTCTTCCAGGTCAACCAGTCGGACCTGGATTTCCTCTACGGGCTCGCGCGCCAGATCGGCTACGACTGCCGGGTTGACGGCGAGAAGCTCCTGTTCAAGAAGCCCGTGGCCTCCTCCACGGGACCCGACGACGCCACGAACCCCGAGCAGCTCGCCCCGCTGCAGCTCCACTGGGGCGAGAACCTCCAGGAGTTCCGTGCCCGCATGACCGCCGTCGCCCAGGTGGCGGAGGTCCAGGTGCGCGGCTGGGATCCGGCCACCAAGAAGGAGATCATCGGCAAGGCCAAGCCCACGGCCACCAACGCCGAGCTGACCACGACGCCCGCCCAGCTCGCGGAGAAGGTCGGCGGGCAGACGCTGGTGGTGGTCAACCACGGCGTGACCGCCCAGGACGCGGCGGACCAGCTGGCCGCCTCGCGGGCGGAGCAGGTCGGCAGCGCGGCCTTCGAGGCGACGGCAGTCGCCGTGGGCGATCCCGCGCTCAAGGCCGGCGTCGCCGTCAACATCTCCGGCGTTGACCCGGCCCTGTGTGGCAAGTGGACGATCTCCGGGTCGCGTCACGAGTTCGGCAGCGGCGCCTACCGGACGGCACTCGAGTTCACCGGCCGCCAGGACCGCTCGATCCTGGGCCTCGTGAGTCAGGGTGGATCGGCGGTGGCCGACCGGCTGCCGGGCGTGGTGACGGCGATCGTGGACGACAACAACGATCCCGAGGGCCAGGGGCGGGTGCGCCTGCGCTACCCGTGGATGGGCGACCAGGCCGTCTCGTACTGGGCCCGCCTGATGGGCCCCGGCGCGGGCAAGGACTACGGCGTGGTCTGGATGCCCCAGACGGGCGACGAGGTCCTGGTCTCGTTCGAGCACGGCGATCCCGCCCATCCGATCGTGCTTGGCGGGCTCTGGAACGGCGAGGACACCATCCCGTTCGACGCCGGCTCGGACCTCGACAACGGCAAGGTCACCTACTGCGGGTTCACGTCCCGGACCGGCCACAAGATCAGCTTCTTCGAGTCGTCGAGCGAGTCCAAGATCCACCTGCTGACAGCGGGTGGAGCGGTCAGCGTGGTGCTCGACGACAAGAACAAGAAGGTGGAGATCGACTCGCAGGGCGACATCAAGATCCATGCCTCGGGGAACCTGGATCTGGTCGCCGACGGCAACACCACCATCAAGGGCGCACAGGTCGCCATCAACTAGAGGACGAGTGAATGGGACAGCCGCTCGTCATGGGCGACAAGATCCAGGGCCAGTGCTCCATCCACCAGGTGCCCAACCCGTCGTCGGGAGCGCCGCAGCCCTCCCCTGCCCCGCTGCCCTTCTCAGCGCCGCTGCTCGACGGCCTCGTGTCCACGGTGACCATCGGCGGCAAGGCCGCGGCGGTCATGGGCTCGTCGGGCTACAACACGCCGCCGCACGTGGGCCTGCACCCGTCGGACCCGTTCCTGGCGCCACCCCAGCAGAAGGGCCAGGTCATGTCGGGAAGCGGCACCGTGATGATCGGCGGCAAGCCCGCAGCGACATCCGACTCACAGGTGGCCATGTGCGCCCAGGTCCCCGGGCAGCCGGTCGCGACCGTGTCCAACGTGACGATCGGCTGAGGGAGGCGACGTGAGCGACGAGTTCATCGGACGCGGCTGGGCCTTCCCGCTGCGCGTGGACAGCACCGGCGGAATCGCCCTGGTCGCCCGCGAGAAGGAGATCGAGGAGGCGATCCGTCTCATCCTGGGCACCGCGCCGGGCGAGCGGCCGATGCGCCCGGAGTTCGGCTGCCGCATCCACGAGTACGTCTTCGCCCCGGCCGACTCGGCCACCGCCACGGCGCTCGGCAACGAGGTCCGCTCGGCCCTCAAGCGCTGGGAGCCCCGGATCGTCGTGGACGACGTCGTGGTGTCCATCGCAGGCTCCGACGCGAGCCTGCTCTACATCGACATCCGGTACACGATCCGGACCACCAACGACCGCCGCAACCTCGTGTTCCCGTTCTACGTCATCCCGGGAGGAGACTGACCCATGGCCCTGCCGGTCCCCAACCTCGACGACCGCCGCTTCCAGGACCTCGTCGATGAGGCCAAGCGCATGGTCCAGCAGCGCTGCCCGGAGTGGACGGATCACAACGTCTCCGACCCCGGCGTGACGCTCATCGAGCTGTTCGCGTGGATGACCGACCAGGTCGTCTACCGGCTCAACCGCGTGCCTGACCGCAACTACGTCAAGTTCCTCGAGCTGATCGGGGTGACCCTGTTCCCGCCCACCGCGGCGCGAACCCAGGTGACGTTCTGGCTGGCCGCCCCGCAGCCCATCGTCGTCACCATCCCGACGGCCACGCAGGTGGCCACCCTGCGCACGGACACGTCCGAGGCGATCCAGTTCTCCACCATCGAGGACCTCGCGATCATCCCGTCCAAGCTCACGCACCTGGGCTCGATGGTGGACGGCAAGACGTACCGCGACCACAACGAGGTGCTGGACAAGGGCACCGGGATCTACGGGTTCCAGGAGGTCCCCCAGCCGGGCGACGCCATCTACATCGGCCTGTCCGAGGCCGTGCCGTCGAATGCCGTGCGCCTGCGGTTCCAGGCGACGGTCGAGGGCGTGGGCGTGGACCCCAACCACCCGCCGCTCGCCTGGGAGGCCTGGACGGGCGACGACTGGGAGCCGTGCGACCTCGACTTCGACTCGACCGGCGGGCTCAACCGCGACGGCGACGTGGTCATCCACGTCCCGCGCGGGCACACGGCCTCGCTCATCGCCAAGCAGCGGGCCGGCTGGATCCGCGGCCGCGTGACGGAGCTCGTGGAGGGCCAGCCTGCCTACAGCGCGGCGCCGCGCATCTCCGGTCTGACCGCGATCACCGTCGGGGGGACGGCGGACGCGGTCAATGCCGAGATCGTGCGCAACGAGGAGGTCGGCATCAGCGAGGGCGTGTCGGGGATGCGGTTCGCACTCAAGCGCGGTCCCGTGGTGCCCGGCGACCATGCGCCGGTCCTCGAGGTCGCCGGCGACGACGGCTGGGTCGAGTGGACCCACGTGTCGGACTTCGCCGCCTCCGGACCCGCGGATCGCCACTTCACGCTCGACGTCTGGTCGGGCGAGGTCCGCCTGGGGCCCGCGGTGCGCCAGCCGGACGGCTCACTCCGCCTGTATGGCGCGGTGCCGCCCAAGGGCGCCCACATCCGGCTGCACGAGTACCGAGTCGGTGGCGGGCGACGCGGCAACCTGGCGCCGCGCGCGATCAGCGTCATGAAGGCATCGATCCCCTTCGTCGCCCGCGTAGAGAACCGGCGCGTGGCCCGCGGCGGGGTGGACGGCGAGGACATCGAGAACGCGAAGATCCGCGGGCCGATCCGGCTGCGGGCGCGCGGGCGCGCCGTCACCACGGAGGACTTCGAGCAGCTCGCGCGCGAGGCCGCGCCCGAGATCGCCCGCGTGCGGGCGGTGGCCGCCGGCGACGGCGCCGATGCGGGGTCTGTCCGCGTGCTGGTGGTGCCGGCCGCCGTCACGGAACGCGGACGGCTGCGCTTCGAGCAGCTCGTCCCGGCGCCGGACACGCTCCAGAAGATCACGGACCGCCTGGAGGAGTGCCGCGTCATCGGCACGCGCACGCTCATCGAGCCGCCCGTCTACCGCGGCATCACGGTGGTGGCCAAGCTGCGCGCCCGGCCGACGGCGAACCCTGCCCGACTCCAGGAGGAGGCCCTCACCGCGCTCTACGAGTACTTCCACCCGATCACCGGCGGTCCCGATGGCGTCGGTTGGCCCTTCGGGCGGCCCATCAACGTGGGCGAGGTGTACTCGGTGCTGCAGGGCCTGCGTGGTACCGAGATCGTGGAGGACGCCCGGCTCTTCGGCGCCGACCCGGTCACCGGCCAGCGCGGCCAGCAGACCCAGCGCCTGGAGCTCGAACCGCACGCGCTGGTGTTCTCGTACGAGCACCAGGTCCTGGTCGAGGGCGCGTAGATGCGTGCGCTCGTCCCGGGCCTGCTCTCGCCCCACCCCTTGGGCCCGACGCTGCCAGCCATCTACCAGGACGACGACTTCGCCCAGCGGATGCTCGATGGCCTCGACGAGGTCGTGGCCCCGGTCTACTCGGTGCTCGACAACTTCGATGCCTACCTTGATCCCTCGATCGCGCCGGAGGACTTCCTCGCCTGGCTTGCCGGCTGGGTGGGGATCGTGCTGGACGAGAGTTGGGACCAGGCGCGACGGCGGACGATCGTGGCACGTGCCGTCGAGCTGTACCGGATGCGCGGCACCGCCGCCGGGCTCGCCGCCCAGGTCGAGATCCAGACGGGCGGCGTGGTGGAGATCATGGAGAACGGGGCGACCGCGTGGTCGGTCGATCCTGGTGGGGCGATGCCCGGATCGCCGGAGCCGCTGGTCGTGGTGCGGGTGACCGTCCCCGATCCGAAGGCCATCGATGCCGTCAAGCTCGACACCCTCGTGGCCTCCGCCAAGCCCGCGCACGTCCTGCACCGGATCGAGATCGCCAAGGGATCGGCGCCCAAGGGGTGAGTGGCGCGGCGTGTTGCGCGGTGTGTGGGCGCGGTGTGCCCCGCCGTCCGACTATCCTTCGCGCACCGGTCGTGGGCTGAGGGAGAGAACGCGTGATCACCTGCGGGAACTGCGGACACAAGAACGATCCGTCCGACGCGTTCTGCGGGAACTGCGGCCAGTTCCTCGAGTGGGTCGGCACGCCCGCTGACGGCGCACCGGCCGGAGGATCGGCGGAGTCGCGTGCCGACGCGCCCACGCCAGCCGCCGCCCACCTGGGCCGGGTCAGGCCGCGTGGTCATCGTGGACTCCCCGGAGCCCGAGCCCGCGCCTGAGCCTGAGCCTGCGGCGGAGCCGGTGGCGGAGCCCGAGCCGGTGGTCGTGCCGGAGCCCGAGCCGGCGGCCGAGCCCGAGCCGGAGCCCGAGCCGGCGGCCGAGCCGGTGGTCGAGGCGGAGCCGGTGGTCGTGCCGGAGCCCGAGCCGGCGGCCGAGCCCGAGCCGGAGCCCGAGCCGGCGGCCGAGCCGGTGGTCGAGGCGGAGCCGGTGGTCGTGCCGGAGCCCGAGCCGGCGGCCGAGCCCGAGCCGGAGCCCGAGCCGGAGCCCGAGCCGGCGGCCGAGCCCGAGCCGGAGCCCGAGCCGGCGGCCGAGCCGGTGGTCGAGGCGGAGCCGGTGGTCGTGCCGGAGCCCGAGCCGGCGGCCGAGCCCGAGCCGGAGCCCGAGCCGGAGCCCGAGCCGGCGGCCGAGCCGGGGTCGAGGCGGAGCCGGTGGTCGTGCCGGAGCCCGAGCCGGAGCCCGAGCCGGTGGCGGAGCCGGTGGTCGAGGTGGAGCCGGTGGTCGGCCGGAGCCCGAGCCGGAGCCGGAGCCGAGCCGGCGGCGGAGCCGGTGGTCGAGCCCGAGCCTGAGCCGGCGGCGGAGCCGGTGGCCGAGGTGGAGCCGGTGGTCGAGCCGGAGCCCGAGCCGGAGCCCGAGCCGGTGGCGGAGCCCGAGCCGGGGCCGAGCCGGAGGCGGAGCCCGAGCCGGAGCGGCCGAGCCGGTGGTCGAGCCGGAGCCCGAGCCGGAGCCCGAGCCGGTGGCGGAGCCCGAGCCGGCGGCTCGAGCCGGTGGCGGAGCCCGAGCCGGAGCGGGCCGAGCCGGAGCCCGAGCCGGCGGCCGAGCCGGAGCCCGAGCCGGAGCGGCCGAGCCGGCGAGCCGCGGAGCCGGAGCCCGAGCTCGAGCCGGTGGCCGAGCCGGAGCCCGAGCTCGCAGGCCGGAGGCCGAGCCGGTCGTCGCAGCCGAGCTGGCGGAGCCAGGCTGCGGCCGGAGCCGGCTGCGGCGGACGCCGGTCGAGGCGGAGCCGGTGGCGGAGCCGGCGCCGGAGCCGGTGGCGGAGCCGGAGCCCGAGCCCGAGCCGGTGGCCGAGCCGGTTGCTGCGATCGCTCCCCAGCCGGAGCCCGCGCCTCCGCCGGAGCCTGAGCCAGCGCCTGCGATCGCGGACACCGTGGTTGAGGCTGAGATCCCGCGCCCGCCGGAGCCGCCGGCAGCGCGGTCTGGTGGCCCCACGAAGAAGCTGTCCACGACCTTCGCGGCGACGGCGATTCCCGCGGCGCAACCCCAGCAGCCGCCTGCCGTATCGCCGATGGCGGCCATCCCCACTGCCCAACCGGCCCGGCCAGTCGACCGGACAACGCTCCAGCCGCCCGCGGTAACGCCGCGGCTCCGGTCGCAGCCGCCGCCCGTCCAGCCCGCGGCGCGCCCGCCTGTCGCGCCTGCCCCTGTCCAGCCCGCGGCACGCAAGCCCGAGGTCGACGCGGATCAACCGGCCGCCCGCCTTCCAACCGCCGAAGTCGCCGCACGTCCCAAGCCCACCGCAACCTCGCAGCAGCGTGTCGCCCAGCCCGGTGACCGGATCTGCGGCTCGTGCGGCGAGGCGAATGATCCCAGCCGCAAGTTCTGCCGACGCTGCGGCGCAAGCCTGCTCGAGGCCAGGATCGTCGATGCGAAGAAGCTCCCGTGGTGGAAGCGTCTCTTCGGCGGCGACAAGCAGCCCAAGCAGTACGCCGCAGGCGAGCGTACCGACGGCATGCAGCCCCCGAAGCCGCCGGGCAACCCGATCGCCCGCGTGGCCAAGGCCATCGGCCCCGTTCGCGGCCTCCTCGGACTCCTGGTCGCGTTCGGCCTCATCGGCTACATCGCGGTCCCGTCCATCCAGGGCACGGTCAACGGCATCATCTCCAACCCCACCGGCATCGTCGACCAGATCCGCAAGCTTGTCGCACCAACGCTCGAGCCCGTCCGCCCCGTGATCGATCACCGCCTCATCGGCCGTCAACGGACCACCCCGCGGAGCTCGCCTTCGACACCTTCACCAACACCGACTGGCAGGTGAGCGACAAGGTCCCGAGCGTGACCGTGACCTTCGCGGAGCCGGTCGACCTGGGCGCCACGATCATCCAGGGTGGCTTCAAGGACACGTTCACGGAGCTGCGACGGCCCGCGAAGCTCGCCTTCGACTACCCCGACGGGTCGACCCAGACCATCGACCTCGAGGACGTGCCCGACGCCCAGACGTTCGACCTCAGCGGCACCAAGGTCGACACCGTCACCATCCGAGTCGTCGCCACCTACGGCCCCGAGGACCAGCCGATCTCCCTCTCGGAGATCGAGCTCTTCAAGAAGGGCTGAAGGGGCTGACGAGCCGGGCAATCCCGGGCAGGTGAGCGGCAATCTCCGTCCTAGTCTCGTGCCGCCAATGGCTGGCGGATACCCCTCCGTGCCCGGCGGGATCGTGCGCCTGGGCGACTCGATGACCACCGGGACACTGGTCGTGCCCGGACCGCTGATCGGAAGCGGCATCACCGGGCGTCTCGCACGGCGGCGGCGGCGCACCCGGCGCGCACACCGAGCGGTGAAGTCGCTTGTTGTGCGCTCGGTGCGCCACCCGTGCCCTCCGGCAGGGTCCCGACGGCACCAACTGCGCACCAGCCGCGCATCGAGCGCTCCGGCCGCGCCGTGTGGCTGTCCGGTGCACATCTGGACGGAGACAGGGCCCGGAACGGCGGTCAGCAGGCCGCCAGCGACCAGCGACCAGCGAAGCGGGACTCTAGCCGGCTGAACCGACGGAGGCGTCGGAGCCGACGCCGAGCGAGTCCAGCACCAGCGCGTACTCGCGCCGGTCGCGCGACGCTGCGCCTGCCTCGCCCCCGCGCTCGCGCGCCGCGATGAGCAGCCGCCACAACGTGTCCTGGTAGCGGTCGATCGCCAGCCCGAAACGGCATGCCCGCACGCACGCGGCGAGATCGCCGGTCAGCAGCGCCTCGGAGGCGAGGCCCTCGGCCGCCTCCAGCGCCTTGGCGCGGTACTGGTCACGGCGCTCGCTCACCCACTCCGCCGGACCCTCCTCGGGCAGCAGGTCGCCTGCGTAGAGGTCGATGGCGGCGCCGAACGCGGGTGCCGAGACCTCGCCGCGCGCCCGGGCCGCGCGCTCCAGCCGCGAGCGCCTGGTCGAACCGGCCCAGGTCGACATCCTCTGGCATCACCTGGAGCCGGTACGCGTCCCCGTCGCGCGCGATGAGGCGGCCACCGGGCGGATTCGCCACCTCGTCGAGCTCCTTGCGCAGCGCGGACAGGGCGACGTGGAGGCTCCGTGCACCGGATGGCGCGTCGGCGTCAGGCCAGAGCGCCTCCTGGATCACCTCCCGGTGGACCGGTGCTCCAGCATGGACGGCGAGCAGGCGCAGCAGCGAGCGCACGCGTGGCTTGGCGCCGTCGAGCGTGACGTGCCGTCCAGTCGATCTCGAGCGAGCTCCCGCCGAGCGTGCGGATCCGGATCGCGGGGACCGTGGCCCGGGCATCCCGGTCTCCGACACGGTCGTCCACCACCGTCGGAGGCACAACCGCTGCAGCCCGGCCGACGGTCGTCGGCGGGACAGTTGCCGTGGGGCCAACAGGATCTGCGGGGACCGACGGGTGCCGTGACCATGCCGGCATGACCAGCCCCGGCTCGGCGGCACCTGCGGCAGCCAGTCCACGATCGGCCGTACCGGCGGGTTCCACCAGGCGCTCGAGCGCGGAGAGCGCCAGGGCACGGGTGGCCGGCGTCGCCGTCGCCCGGCCGATGTCGCCAGCCAGACCAGCCATGGCACGGGCCTCCGGAGCCTCGGTCCACGCCGCCGCCAGTGCCTCGAGTCCGCGGGCCCAGCCCTCGAGCACGCCCGCGCCGAGGCGCCGGAACCCGTCGGCGGCCTCCTCGGCCAGCGACCCCCGCCTCGTCCGGCGAGGCCGCCGTCCACGCCGTCGCGAGCGCCAGCAGCGCCGCCGACCACGGCTCGCCATCGATCTCCTGGACGCCGGCTGCATGCGCGGGTACCGGGCGCCAGGCCCACCCCGACCGACCGGAGCCAGCGACCGCCCGAGGTGGCGGGCGAGACGCGCGAGCCACGCGAATCCGGCCCGTTCCGCCCGTTCTGCGGCCGCATCGAACGCCGCAGGATCAGGTCGCTCACCGGCCAGGACACCGGCAGCACGCGCCAGCGCGACGGCCGCCACCGCGGCCCCGTGGGCCCGCCGGCCTCCTCGTCCACCGCAAGCTGCGAGCAGCCGGCGGGCCGCCGTCAGGTCCCCTGCGGCTAGCGATAGCAGACCGTGCGCGACCGGCGCCGGCGGGATCGGCCAACCGGCGGAGCTCGACCGCACGGCACGCCCCGGATCGCGAACCAGCCCGGACCTGCAGCAGCCCGATCGCGTCCACGGGCGGGATCGCCGAGGGGTCCACCCAGCACATCAGCGCCATCCGCTCGGCGTGCGGGACCTCGGCAGCGCGAGCTGGGCCAAGACCCTGCTCGGCGTGGGCATACGCGGCGAGCGCGGCCGCCCATCGGCCATCGTTGCGGGCACGACGCGCTGCTGCCACCGCCACCCACGGGTCGTGGCGCTCGATCGCGGGCGGCAGCTCCTCGATCCAGCGGCCCTCCCGGCTGTTCGCAAGACGCTCGCCGTGGCCACCGAGGAGGCGGCGGACCGCCTCCCAGTCCTCGGCGCGGGAGTAGGCGCGCAGCGCCTCGGGGAAGAAGCGCCACGTCCTCGAGCAGGCGTCCAGCCACGAGCATGCCGGTCCCGGGCGACCGCCTCGCCGTGCGTCTCGACCGTCATGCGGTCCAGGTGCTGGCGGAGCACCTCGTGATACCGGTAGTCGTCGCGTGCCGTCCTCCACGGGACGGTGAAGACACCGCGCCGCGCCAGCTCATCGAGGAGCGCGCCGCTCCCCGTCGTCGCCCCGCAGGCGATCGCAGAGCGGCCCGGACACGCGGCCGAGCACGTAGGTGTCGAGCAGGAAGTCCGCGCAGCTCGCCCGGCAGTCCGCCCATGCACGTTCTGGGCCAGGTACTCGCGCAGCAGGCGGCCACTCGAACCGGGTCCACCCAGCACCCGCCGCCGCTCCTCGTTCGATCGGCCACGGGTGGCCAGGTGGAACAGCTGGAGCCCGGCGGCCCAGCCCTCGGTCCGGCGGGCGAGCACGGCAAGGTCGGCAGGCAGCACGGGATCGTGGTACACGTCGCGGAAGAGCTGCTCCACCTCCCAGGCGCGGAAGCGCAGGTCGTCGGCACCGATCTCGAGGAGCTCACCCGTGACACGCAGTCGCGACAGGTTGAAGCTGGGCACCACGCGGCTGCCGACCACGATCGTCAGCCAGGCGGGCGCATAGTCCACCAGCCGCCCGAGCGCGGCCTCTGCCGGCGTGTCCTCGAGCGTGTGGAGGTCGTCGATGACCAGCAGCACGGGGGAGATGGGGGACCCGGCCGCGCCCGCCTCCTCGAGCGCCGCGGCAGCCGATGTGATGTCCGCCCAGCCACCGCCGATGCCGGGCACGGCAGCCTCGAGCGCGGCCTCAACGTGGCGGACGAACGACGCCTCGTCCGCATCCCAGGATTCGGCGCGGTACCAGGCGACGGGAGCGCCCGAGGTCGCGGCGAAGCGCCCGATCAGGGTGGTCTTCCCGGAGCCAGCCGGTGCCACCACGAGGGTCAGCCGGCTCTCGAACGCAGCAGCCAGCCGGGCCTCAAGGCGCTGGCGTGGCAGCGCCGTCGCGACGAAGCCCGGTGCGCGCACTTTTGCGGGCACCACACCGTTCGTGCGGACGTCCTTGACCGGACCCCTGCCTGCGCCCCCGAGCGCGTCGCGCAATGAAGTCTCCCCTGCCCGGGGCGACCCCCCTCCATCCCCGGCTCGGGCGGTATCTTCCCACCGCGCAGGGTCGCGGTCCACCGGCTTTTTGACGGAGACGTGGCGCCCGGACGGCGACGCCGGCCACGCGGAGCGATGACGGCGGCACGGCGCATCCGCCCGCAACCGGAGCGCCTCGTACGAAGAGGCGGCTCCCCCAGTCGAGGGGGAGCCGCCTGCTGAACGTCCGGGGAAGGGTCCGGGGCGATGCCCCGGCCGCGTTCTACTTGTCGTGCGTCGTCGCAAGCACGGCCTGGGCGGCCGCGAGGCGTGCCACCGGCACCCGGAAGGGCGAGCAGGACACGTAGTCCAGCCCGATCTTCTCGCACTTGTGGATGGACTCGGGATCGCCACCGTGCTCGCCGCAGATGCCCAGCTCGATGTCGGGGCGCGTGCTGCGGCCCTTGTCGACGGCGATCTTCATGAGCCCGGCGATCGCGTCGTCCAGGGTCTGGAACGGGTTGTACGGGAGGATCTTGTCCTCGACGTACTTGAGGAGGAAGCCACCCTCGGCGTCGTCACGGCTGTAGCCGAACGTCATCTGGGTGAGGTCGTTGGTGCCGAAGCTGAAGAACGAGGCCTCGGTCGCGATCTCGTCGGCGGTGAGGGCGCCGCGCGGGATCTCGATCATGGTGCCGAACTTGTAGTCGAGATCGACGCCGGCCGCCGCGGCGATCGCGTCCGCCTCCACTTCGAGCATCCGGCGGGTGACCCGCAGCTCGTTCACGTGGCCCACGAGCGGGATCATGATCTTGGCGATCGGGTTGCCGCCGGCCTTGCGGACGGCCACCTGCGCGTTGAGGATCGCGCGGGTCTGGATCTTCACGAAGTCCGGGATCATGATGCCCAGCCGGCAGCCGCGCAGGCCCAGCATCGGGTTCTGCTCGTGCATCGACTGGATGGTCTTGAGCAGGTCCTTGTCCTCCTGGGAGGCGCCGCCGCTCATCTCGGCCCGGGTGACCTTGACCAGCTGCTCCTCGAGGTTCGGGAGGAACTCGTGGAGCGGCGGGTCGATCAGGCGCACGACGACCGGCAGGCCGTCCATCGCCTTGAAGATCCCCTCGAAGTCGCCCTGCTGGAGGACCTCGAGCTTGGCCATGGCGTCGTCGAACTGCGCGACGGCGGCCTGCTCGTCCGCGTTGAGCGCCTCGCCGGACGCGGCCTTGGCCTTGGCCCGGGTCGCCACGCCGGCGACGAGGATGGCGCTCTGCACGATCGGCAGCCGGCCACCCTCCATGAACATGTGCTCGGTGCGGCAGAGGCCGATGCCCGCGGCGCCGTACGAGCGGGCCTTGGTGGCCTGCTCGGGGGTGTCCGCGTTGGCCCAGACGCCCATCCGGCGGATCTCGTCGGCCCAGCCGAGGATCGTCTGGAGCTCGGGCTGCTCCTCGAAGCGGGCCTCGACCGTCGGCAGGGCGCCGGCGTACACGATGCCGGTCGAGCCGTCGACGCTGATCCAGTCGCCCTCGGCGAAGCTGGTGCCGGTGAGGCTGGACTTGGCGCTCTTGGTGGCGTAGTCGACGACAAGCTCGGCGCAGCCTGCGACGCAGGGCTTGCCGATCTGGCGGGCGACGACCGCGGCGTGCGACGTGGCGCCGCCGCGAGCGGTCAGGATGCCCTGGGCAACCACCATGCCGTGGAAGTCGTCCGGGCTCGTCTCGACGCGGACCAGGACGACCTTCTCGCCCTTCTCGACCCACTCGACTGCGACATCGGCATCGAAGACGGCACGGCCGACCGCGGCGCCGGGGGAGGCGTTGAGGCCCTTCGCGACGGTCGCCGTGGCCTTGATCGCCTTGGGGTCGAACTGCGCGCGGAGCAGCTGGTCGACCTGGGCGGGCTCGATGCGCTCGACCGCCTCCCGCTTGCTGATGACGCCCTCGTCCACCATCTGGACCGCGATCTTCACGGCCGCGGCGGCGGTGCGCTTGGCGATGCGGGTCTGCAGCATGTACAGCTTGCCGCGCTCGATCGTGAACTCGAGGTCCTGGACGTCCTTGTAGTGGGCCTCAAGCTGGTTCCCGATGCGCACGAACTCCTCGTACGCCTCGGGCATCTCGTCCTTGAGCTGGCTGATCGGCTCGGGGGTCCGGATGCCCGCGACCACGTCCTCGCCCTGGGCGTTGACGAGGTACTCGCCGTACAGCTCCTTGGTGCCGTCGAACGTGTTGCGCGTGAACGCGACGCCGGTGCCCGAGTCGTCACCCATGTTGCCGAAGACCATGCTCATGACGTTCACGGCGGTGCCGAGGTCGTGGGCGATCTTCTGGCTGTTGCGATAGTCATTGGCACGCTTGCCGAACCAGGAGGCGAAGACGGCCTTGACCGCGAGGTCGAGCTGCTCGTAGACGTCGGTCGGGAACTCGCGGCCGGTGTCCTCGCGGACGACCTGCTTGAAGTCGACGACGAGAGCCTTGAGGTCCTCGACCGTGAGGTCGGTGTCCTTGGCATCGGCGCCGTGGGCGTGCTTGCGGGCCTCGAGGGGCTCGTCGAAGCGCTCGGCCTTCACGTCCATGACGATGCGGCCGAACATGCCGATGAAGCGGCGGTAGGCGTCCCAGCCGAAGCGCTCGTTGCCCGACAGGGCGATGAGACCGGCCAGGGTCTCCTCGTTGAGGCCGAGGTTGAGGACCGTGTCCATCATGCCCGGCATCGAGAACTTGGCGCCGGAGCGGACGGAGACGAGCAGCGGGTTCTTCGGGTCGCCGAAGCCCTTGCCGGAGCGCTCCTCGACCTGCTTCATGGCGCCCAGGACGTCGTCCCAGAGGCCGGCTGGCAGCTGCTTGCCGGCGTCGAAGTAGTCGTTGCAGGCCACGGTCGTGATCGTGAATCCCGGCGGGGTCGGCAGACCGGCGAGCGTCATCTCAGCCAGGCCGGCGCCCTTGCCTCCGAGCAGGTCCTTCATGGTGCCGTTGCCTTCGGCCGTGCCGGCGCCCCAGGCGTAGATGTAGCGCTTGGCGGCGACGTGCGCGCGGTCGGTTGGGGTCTGGGCCATCGTGGCTGGGCTCCTTGTACGAGGCGGGCAGAGATGGGACGCGACCCGCGGGTATCCCTTTGAGAGGTCCGTGGAATTGTACGCCGCTGGGCGCCCCTGAACCGGTTTCGGAGAGGTTGCGAAGCACGGGGGCCGGTACGCCCTGCCGCCCCTGCCGTTCGGCCGCGCGGAGGGGGCCGAAGGACGGTACGACGAGCCTCCGGGGGAGGCGTCACGCTCGCGGCACAGCGGTACACTCGAGGGACGGCAGCGCCCCTCCCACCTCCGGTCGACCGCCAATCCCAGGAGCACGCACGTGACCAGTCCGATCAAGGACCAGCGCGTCATCGACATCTTCGACGACCAGTACAACGCCACCCTGGTCCACCGCGAGGATCTCAACCCGGACCTGGCGTACTTCCGCGTCAAGCTCGATGGACCCGCCGTCCCGTTCATCCCGGGCCAGTACATGACCATCGGCGTCGTGACCGACGAGAAGATGCTCCAGCGCCCCTACTCGATCGCGTCGGCCCCCGAGAGCGCCGACACCACGGGCTACGAGTTCTTCGTGCGCCACGTCCCCGTCGTGCGCTTCACCACGGCGCTCTGGCGGCTCCGGGTGGGCCACCGGATGCGGATGATCGGGCCGAAGGGCAAGTTCACGATGGAGTCGGACGACGCCCTCACCCACCTGTACGTGTCCACGGGCACCGGCATCGCCCCGTTCCTCGCCAAGCTGCGCCAGGTGGAGCTGCAGGGTGGCGCCACCCGCAAGACCGTCTTGCTCAACGGATGCTCCTACCAGGACGAGCTGGGCTACCGCGCGGAGCTCGAGGCGTGGGCGGCCGACCCGGCGCGCAGGCTGACGTTCGTCCCCACGGTCTCCCGCCCGAACGACCCGCGCAATGCCGGCTGGGCCGGCCGCACCGGACGCGCCGAGCAGGTCATCTCGGATGTGTGCAAGGACCTGGGGCTCAAGCCGGACACGACGATCGTCTACATCTGCGGCAACCCGGAGATGATCCTCAACGTGGAGCGCGAGCTCATGGACCGCGGCTTCCCGGAGTTCCACGTCAAGAAGGAGCTCTACTGGCCGAAGGGCAAGACCGCCACGGCGCCCGTCGCCGGCTGACGCCTGCTCCTCGCCATGCCGCTCGCTGACCGGCGCCGGCTGGTGCCCGTCTTCCCTGCTCTGCGGACGGCGCGTCTCGAGCTGCGCGAGCTGACCGTCGCCGACGCGCCGTGGTACCTCGCCCACTTCTCGGACCCCGAGATCGTCCGCGGGACGGGGTTTCCGGCCCAGGACGGCGTCGCGGGTGCGCTCGCTGAGATGGAGCAGTACGTCACCGGTCTCTTCGAGCGCCGCGACGGGATCCGGTGGGGGCTCGTGCCGCTCGGCACGGACACGCTGGCCGGCACCGCTGGGATCTTCGGGTGGACAGACGCGCCCGAACCCTCCGCGGAGATCGGCTATGACCTTGCGCCCCAGTGGTGGGGCCAGGGCCTGATGAGCGAGTCGCTCGAAGCGATCGTGGCCTACGCCTTCGCGACGCTGGGGATGGCACGTCTCGACGCCTTCGTCTTCGACGGCAACGACCGGTCGCGCCGCACGCTCGAGCGGGTCGGGTTCCGTCGCATCGGCCTGCTGCCGGCGCACGGGGAGGACGAGCACGGGGTCCCGCGCGACGAGCACCGCTACGAGCTGCGACCGCCCGACCTGGGCTGACCTGCGACGGTCGGCCCGCCGCGATGGGGGTGGACGCCGCGGCGGCATGCACGGCGGGGGCAAAGTCAGCGGAGGACCTCGGCGTCGCGCAACCCTGGACCCGGCAGCGCTGAAGCCCCACCGACCACGAGGACATCCCCTCCCGGCAGCAGCGTGGCGGTGTGGCCGGCCATGCGTGTGACACGCATGGGTCCCGTGCTGGTGAAGGCACCCGTCGGCGGGTCGTAGAGCTCTGCCTCCGCAAGGGCGCCCGATCCGCCGTACCCCCCTGCCAGCAACACCCTCCCGTCGGGAAGGCGGGCTGCGGTGTGCCAAGCACGCGGCGCAACCATTGCGCCGGTCGCCGTGAACGTGCCGGCCACCGCGTCGTAGAGCTGTGGTGCGAGTGAGGCGTTCTCGCCACCCGCAAGCAGGACCCGACCGTCTGCGAGCAGCGTGCCGGTGTGACCTGACGTCGGGCTGCCGGTCCCCGGCTCCGCAAGGGGAGCACCGGTGGCCGCGAAATCGCCCGTGGCCGGGTCGAACAGGTAGGCGACGGCGGACACCATGGGCGTCGCTGCGAGGACCACGCGCGGACGCGCGGATGGGGCGGCCCTGGTGCCGACCGACGGCATCATCGAGCCCACCACGAGCACGCGCCCGTCCTCCAGCTTGGTCAGGCTGTCGACAAGGAGCGTCGCCGGAAGCGCGCCGGACCGCTCGAACCTGCCGGTCGATGGGTCGTAGATCTCGGCGACACCGGCCCCGGGTGCCGCTGGGTCGAACGCCGGGCTGCCCCCCACGATGAGCACACGTCCGTCCGCGAGGGCTGCGGCCTGGTGGCGTGCCCTGGGCGCCATCAGGTCTGCACTCGGCGAGAACACACCGCTCGCAGGGTCGTAGAGCTCCGACGAGGCAAGACCCTCATCGTCGGCGCTTCGGAAGGACCGGCCGCCGGCGACAAGTACGCGTCCATCTGGCAGGAGCGTCGCTGTGTGGTCGAAGCGCGCGGCCAGGAGAGCGCCGGTCGGTGTGAACGCCCCTGTGGCGGGGTCGAAGACTTCGGCGACCCCCACCGCCACGGAGGCGGCCTGCGCGTTCTCCGGGTCGACTCCGGACTCTCCCCCGGTGATGAGCACGCGTCCGTCCGCGAGCAGCGTGGCCGCGTGCCAACTGCGTCCTTCCGCGAGCGGGCCCACCTCCTGGAACGTCCCGGTGCCGTCGGCCAGGGACGACGCGATCGGCGTGACGGGACGCTCAGGCGGGCCGGCGGGCGTCCCGGATGGCGCGGCCGAGCATGCGCTCGTCAGCAGGAGGACGGAGGCGAACGTCGCGGCGCACCGGCGTGAACGATCCCCGAGTCGGTATCGAATCCGCAAGCTCCACACTGTCGAGGACCTCGAGCCTGGGCGGCACGCGCACGCTGCGGTACCGCGTCCGGCGACGACGATCCGCGCGCAGGGCGGCTGGTGCAAGGGCCGCTTGTCGTACGCTGCTCGCGCCGCAGCGAGGTCGAGGCAGGTACGCGCGGGACAGGTCGATTTCGAACGTGGCCTCCTCGTCCCGCCGGGGATGCGTCCGTCGCCCAACGCATCCTTGTGCGGACAACGTCGGCCACGCTCCTGGACAGGTCGCAGCGTCGCGGTCCGGCCCGCGCTGCTCGCCCCCTCGGCCCCCGCTTGACGTGACCTTCGGACCACAGCGCGGGGCCGATGGCCGTAACGCGCCCGTGCACACATGCGCGATCCTGCGCACATCGTCCAGCAATGGGTGATGATGCGTCCCACCCCTGAAACCACCAGCGAGGTCCTCTTGCATCCCATCGTCGAGCGCGAGCAGCTCTCCCCGAACGTCGTGCGCCTCGTCCTCGAGGCCCCGCGGATCGCCAAGGTCCGCCGTCCCGGCCAGTTCGTCATCGTGCGGCGCGGCCCGGGCGCCGAGCGCATCCCGCTGACCATCGCCGACAACGATCCCGAGGCCGGGACCATCACCCTGATGATCCAGGCGATCGGCGTCAGCACGACGGAGCTCACCAACCTGCAGGTCGGCGACACGATCCAGGACGTCGCGGGCCCCCTGGGCGCGGAGACCCACCTCATCGCGTCCGGCCACGCGGTCTGCGTCGGCGGCGGCGTGGGCACCGCGGTCCTCCTCCCCATCGTGCGTGCTCTGTCCGAGGCCGGCATCCACGTGACGTCCGTCATCGGCGGGCGCTCCAGGGAGTGGGTCATCCTGGAGAAGGAGCTCCGCGCGTGCGGCGACGTGGTCGTCTGCACCGATGACGGCTCCTACGGCCGCCACGGCTTCGTCACCCAGGCGCTCAAGGACCTGCTCGACGCGGGCGGCGTGGACGCGGTCTACGCCATCGGCCCAGTGCCCATGATGAAGGCCGTCTCCGAGATGACCCAGCCCTATGGCGTGGCCACCACCGTGTCGCTCAACGCGATCATGGTGGACGGCACGGGCATGTGCGGCGGCTGTCGCGTCACCATCGGCGGCGAGACCAAGTACGCCTGCGTTGACGGCCCGGAGTTCGACGCCCACCAGGTCAACTTCCAGGAGCTGGCCGACCGCCTGACCACCTACCGCTCCTTCGAGCAGGCCGCCCTGCAGAAGCAGAAGGACGACGAGGCCAAGGGCGCCTGCGCGACCACCGAGGTGGGGGCATGACGGAGGACACGGGCGAGGTCAAGGAGACGGGCGAGGTCAAGGCCCCGCTCACCAACAAGGAGCGCATGACCATCGGTCGTGTCGCCATGCCTGAGCAGGTCGGCGAGGTCCGCGCCCACAACTTCGAAGAGGTCAACCTGGGCCTCTCCTACCAGCTGGCGATGATGGAGGCGGAGCGCTGCATCCAGTGCCCCAAGCCCTTCTGCGTGGACGGCTGCCCGGTCCGGGTGGACATCCCGCGCTTCATCAAGTTCCTCCGCGATGGTGACATCCAGTCCGCCGCCGAGAGCCTCCTCAACGACAACGCGCTGCCCTGCGTGACGGGCCGCGTCTGCCCGCAGGAGAGCCAGTGCGAGGGCGTCTGCATCCGCAACAAGAAGGGCGACTCGGTGGCCATCGGCTACCTGGAGCGCTATGTCGCGGACTGGGCGCAGGCCAACATCGACAAGATGCCCAAGGCCCACCCGGTGCAGACCGGCAAGAAGGTGGGGATCGTGGGTTCGGGCCCGGCCGGCCTGACCGCCGCGGGTGAGCTCGCCAAGCGCGGCCATGACGTCACCGTGTTCGAGGCGTTCCACGCCCCGGGCGGCGTCCTCATCTACGGCATCCCGGAGTTCCGCCTGCCCAAGGACATCGTCCAGGCCGAGGTGGACCGCCTCGTGTCGGAGGGTGTGAAGATCGAGGTCGACGCGATCGTCGGGCGGACGTACACCGTCCCCGAGCTGCGCGAGGACTTCGACGCGCTGTTCCTGGCCGTGGGCGCCGGACTCCCGGTGTTCATGAACGTCCCGGGCGAGAACTTCAAGGGCGTCTACTCCGCCAACGAGTACCTCACGCGCGTCAACCTGATGGGCGCCTGGAACTCGGACTCCAACACGCCGGTCCTCCACGGCCAGCGCGTCGTGGTGGTCGGCGGCGGCAACGTGGCCATGGACGCCGTCCGGACCGCGCGCCGCCTGGGCGCCGCGGAAGCGACGATCGTCTACCGGCGCTCGATGGACGAGCTTCCTGCCCGCAAGGAAGAGGTCCACCACGCCATGGACGAGGGCGTCCGCTTCGAGCTCCTGACCGCACCCGAAGAGGTCATCGGCGACGAGAACCGCTGGGTCACCGGCCTGAAGGTCTCGAAGATGGAGCTTGGCGAGCCCGACAAGAGCGGGCGCCGGCGCCCCGTCAAGATCGCAGGCTCCGAGCATGTCATCGACTGCGACCTCGTGGTCGTCGCGATCGGCACCAGGGCCAACCCGCTCCTCACGGGATCGGCACCGGAGCTCAAGGTCAACGAGTACGGCTACATGATCACCGACGAGCACGGCATGACCAGCATGCCGGGCGTCTTCGCGGGCGGCGACATCGTCCGCGGCGCGGCGACCGTGATCCTGGCCATGGGCGACGGCAAGGACTCCGCCATGGCGATCGACTCCTACCTGCGCGGTGTCTGGCCGCCGGTCGCCGAGGGCGCCGCGCCCAAGGCGGAGCCAGCGGAGGCGGCAGCCGGCTGATCCCCCGCCCCGGCGTGGGGCTGCATCGAGCAACCAGCGGACGGCGGGTGACGCGACGGCGGCGCCCGCCGTTCCGCGTTGGCGGGGACGATGTCGGGCGTGATCATGTCCGGCGTCCTGACATGGATGGGCGTGATCATGTCCGGCGTCCTGACATGGATGGGCGCGGCCATCTCCGCAACCATGCGCGACGACCGCGTCCCTGTGCGTGAATGTGCAACACCCACGGCGTGCGTGTCCATGACCCGTGCGTCATCCCCCCGGTGCCAGCCCGCACAGGACCCGGGTAGCGCGCGGGCAGGCGGTGCCGCCCTGCGCCTGGGCGCGAGAAGCTCAGCCTTCGGCTCGCGCGACCTCCACGAACCGCCGTAGGAACGCTGCCACGGCGGTGCGGTCCTCCTGGGGCATGCCCTCGAGCGCGGCCTCGACCGCATCGCCACGCCACCGATAGGCGGCCTCGACCCGGCTCACGGCCATCTCGGTCAGCGAGACGCGGACCACGCGGCGGTCCGCCTCGTCGCGGGTGCGCTGCAGGTAGCCGGCCTGTTCCATCTCGTCGACCACGCGACTCGCCCACCCCTGGGACACGCCCAGCCCGGTCGCGAGCTGGCCGATGGTCTGCGGCCCGTGCGCGTACACGTAGATGGCCGCGCGGATCACGTGCGAGGCCAGCGGGCTCGCCGCCGCGGTCGCCGCCGCCTCGCCTGCCCGCCCGGCAGCCATCGACCCCTGGATCGCCGCTGCTGCTGCCGCCTCGTGGTCGATCCCGGTCCGGCGCCCCGCATGCCCCACCTGGAGCACCTCGACGAGCAGGCGGCTGATCTCGAGGGCGTCGCGCTCAGCCTGGCTCACGACGGACGTGGCAGACCGTTTGACGTCTTCCCCGGGACCAGATACATTCGTCACGAAATCAATTCCTTACGCAAGGAAGGTACCAGGCAGTGAACCTCGGGCGAGCCCGATGGCTGACGCTCCTCGCGCTCAGCCTCGGCATCTCCATGATCATCGTCGATGCCACCATCGTGAACGTCGCGATCCCCTCCATCGTACGGGACCTCGGGCTGGACGCGTCCGGCGCCGAGTGGATCGTCTCGATCTATCCCCTCGTCTTCGCGGCCCTCCTGATCACCTTCGGGCGGCTCGGTGACGTCTTCGGACGCAAGCGGCTGTACATCTTCGGCCTGCTCACGTTCACGGGCGCATCGCTCCTCGCTGGCATGGCCCCGACGGGACCCCTCCTCATCGCCGCCCGGGTCCTCCAGGGTGTCGGAGGTGCAGCGATTGCCCCGGCCACGCAGTCCATCCTCAATGCCACCTTCCGGGGCAAGGAGCGCGCGATCGCGTTCGCGGTCTACGGGTCCGTGATCGGCGGTATGGCCGCCCTCGGCCCGCTCCTCGGCGGCTGGTTGACCACCTACTTCAGCTGGCGCCTCGCGTTCCTGATCAACCTCCCGATCGGGGCGGTCGCCCTTGCGGCCACGCTGCTCTGGGTGGTCGAATCCAAGGACGAGCAAGCCCGCCGCGGCTTCGACGCCCCAGGCTTCGCAACGCTGACGCTCGGCCTGACCGCCGTGGTCTTCGCCCTCATCGAGGGTGTCCGGTACGGCTGGGTCGCCCCGAAGGAGGTCTTCACGATCGGGTCCTGGACCTGGCCACTGGCAGACATCTCCGTCATCCCGTTCGTGATGGCTGCGGGCATCGCGCTCCTGGTCGCGTTCGCCGCAATCGAAGTGCGCCGCCAGCGGGCGGGCATGTTCATCCTGTTCGACTTCACGCTCTGGACGAACCCGTCCTTCCGGTTCGGGAACCTCACGGCCACGATCGTCTCGCTTGGCGAGTTCGGTCTCCTCTTCGCGCTCCCGCTCTACCTGTCCGCAGTCCTCGGTTACACGGCGTTCGAGACGGGCATGGTCTTCCTCGCCCTGGCGGCCGGCTCCTTCGTGGCGGCCCCGGTCGCAGGTGGCCTCGCGCACCGGTTCGAGCCGAGGCGCGTCGTCCAGATCGGGATGGCGCTCGAGACGGCAGGCGTCCTGGGCACGGCGCTCCTGCTCTCGCCGTCCGTCAACGGACTCGTGCTCGCGCTGCCGCTGTTCGTCTACGGCATGGGTGTCGGGTTCGCCACTGCCCAGCTGGCCAACGTGGTCCTCGGCGACATCGCCCCGGAGAAGTCGGGCCTCGCGTCCGGCGCCAACTCCACGATGCGCCAGGTCGGGACGGCGATCGGGGCAGCCCTGATCGGCACCATCCTGCTGACCGGCCTGTCGAACGGGGTGCGCGACGGCCTCGCCGAGGTCCCGGGGCTCCCCGCGGGCGCAGCCGGACAGGTCGCCACGGCGATCGAGTCCTCCAATGGCCAGGCGCTCATCGGCATGCGCACCGATGCGCGGACCGCCGCGGTCGTTCCGATCGTCGAGGACGCCTTCACCGATGCCGCCCGCAGCGCGGCGCTGGTGGCGGCCGGGTTCATCGGCCTCGGCCTGGCGTTCTCGCTCCTGCTGCCGGCCAGCGGCACCCGGGAGACCGAGCGCGAGATCGCCCTCGAGACGGCGCCCGAGGGCCTCGACCCGCGACGCGGCCGGCTAGCGCCGGTGCCGGCCGCGATCGACTGACCTGCTCGTCCACCTGGGGACCGGGCCCGTGGGCGCAAGCCGGCGGGCCTGCGGTCAGCCTGCGGCGCCTGTCGCCTCCTGCACGCGCGCCGCCGCATGCGCCAGGTCCTTGGTGGCCGGGTACAGCTCGCGGTAGACGCGATACAGCTCCGCGTACCGGTCTGCGGCGGCCGGATCGGGCTGCAGGACCTCCGCGGGCGGGTTCCAGCGGACGTCGCGGGCGACCACGCCGGCGCCCAGGCCCGCCAGGTACGCGTCGCCATACGACGCCCCCACGGTGATCTGCGGGACCACCTGGGCAACCCCGGTGACATCGGTGACCACCTGGGTCCACAGGCTGCTCTTCGTGCCACCGCCCACCGCGACCAGGCGCTTGGGCGTGGCCCCCACGCTCGCCATCACCTCGAGGTTGTGGCGCACCTCGTAGGCCGTGCCCTCCAGGATTGCCCGGTAGATGTGACCGCGGGTGTGCGACAGCGTCAGGCCGAAGAGCATCCCGCGTGCCGCCGGGTCGAAGATCGGCGAGCGGGCCATGCCGAAGAACGGGACGACGACGAGACCGTCGGCGCCCGCAGGGGTCGCTGCCGCCTCCGGGATCAGCGTGTCGAAGTCCGACTGCAGGACGTCCTTGAGCCAGACGGTGAGCCCACCGGATGTCGAGAGGCCTGCGGCGTACGTCGGGGCGCCCTCGAAGACGCCCTGCGTGCTCCAGATCGCGGCCTCGGGACTGAACGCGCTCGACACCTCGGTCATGAACATCGTGGTGCCGTACATGAGCATGGCGTCGCCGGGGTCGCGGACGCCCGCGCTGAGCGCCTCCGCCCAGGCATCGATGGTGCCCGCCGCAACGGGCGTGCCCTCCGGGATGCCGGTCGCCTCGGCGCCGGCCGCATGCACCCGGCCCACGATCTCGTCGGACCATGCGAGGCGGGGCAGGCGCAGGCCCGGCGCGGTCTCGGCCGCCCAGTCCTCCGCCCAGGACGCCGTCGTCATGTCGTAGAGCGGATCCATCTGGCTGGCCGAGTGGTGGTCCAGCACGTACTCGCCGGTGAGCCGCTCGATGATCAGCGAGTTGGCCATGTGGAACCGCGCCATGCGGGCCCAGGTCTCGGGCTCGTGGCGCCGGATCCAGAGCAGCTTGGCGCCGCCCGCCTGCGAGGTGAGCAGGGTTCCACCGCGCGCCAGGATGGCCGCCTCGCCGTACCGCGCGGTGAGCTCGTCCACCTCGGCCATCGCGCGGGTGTCGATGCCGTACAGGATCGCGGGGCGCAGGGCGGCGCCGGCCTCGTCCACCGGGAGCACGGCCGGGCCGATGCCGCTCGAGCAGACCGCCACGACGGTGCCGTGACCGCCGGAGGTGAGCTCGCGCGCAATCGCGACGAAGTCGCCCCACCAGGTCGCCTCCCCGTCGTGCTCCGCCCAGCCCGGCTTGGGCAGGGAGAGGCCGTGCGGGCGCTGGACGGTCGCGACGATCGTCCCGTCCGGCCGGACGAGGACGCCCTTGGAGCTGGCGGTGCCGATGTCGATGCCGAGCAGCAGGTCGGTCATGGGTGGGTCTCGCGCTTGGGTTAGGGGGAGACGGAAGGCCGCCGGACGCCCGGAGGGGCTGGGCGCCCGGCGGCAGGATGCACGCTACTTGCGTCCGTAGAGCGGGCCGAAGTTGGCGCAGGCACGGAAGTCCGCACCCTCGGGATCGGCCGTCCCCAGGTTCGCCCAGGCGGACGGCCGGAAGACGTCCTCCTCGGGCACGTTGTGCATGTGGACCGGGATCCGCAGCACGGACGCCAGTGAGATCAGGTCCGCGCCGATGTGGCCGAAGCTGATCGCGCCGTGGTTGGCGGCCCAGTTGGCCATCACGGTGTACACGTCCCGGAAGGGCCCCTCGCCCGTGGTCCGCGGCACGAACCAGTGGGTGGGCCAGGTCGGGTTGGTCCGCTTGTCCAGGATGTCGTGGACCTCCTTCGGGAGCTCCACCGTCCAGCCCTCGGCGATCTGGAGGACCGGCCCGTGGCCGCTCACCAGGTTGATCCGGGCCATGGTGACGGGCATGCCGCCCTTGGACACGAACTGGCTGGAGTAGCCGCCGCCGCGGAAGTAGCCGCGGTCGGCCGGGTACCACGTGGTGGCCGCCTGGGCCGCCTCCACGTCAGCCTCCGTGATCTCCCAGTAGGGCTTCATCGCGGGCTTGCCGTCCGCGTCGGTCATCGCGCCTGTCGCGTCCAGGGTGGCAGCCCCCGAGTTGATCAGGTGGATGAAGCCGTCGGCGGCGAGGCCGTCGGGCTTGTAGCCGGTGACCCGCTCTACCGCCTCGGGGCTCCAGTACGTCCGTACGTCGGCGAAGATCTGGGCCCGGTTGGTGAGCAGGTACATGAGGAGCATCGTCGCGCCGTTGAGCGAGTCGTTCTCGGTCGCGAAGATGTGCGGCGCACGGATGCCGTTCCAGTCGAAGCTGGAGTTGAGGATGGCCTCCATGAAGTCGCCGTTGGGGCTGTGGTCGGTCCAGTGGCGCTGGCCCTGGAAGCCGCCGAGGATGGCGTTGCGCCCCATCGCCTCCTCCTTGTGGCCCAGCTCCGCCAGGCGCGGGTTGCCGACCAGGAGGTCACGGGTGATGAGGAACATCTTGACGACGGTCGCCCAGTCGGCGTCAAGCTCCTCGCGCGTCTTCTGCTTCTCGGGCACGTTGATGTCGGCGCCCTCGCGGCAGTTCGCCTTGGTCCAGGCGAGGCCCTGCTCGAGCTCGGCCGGGTCGTAGATGGTCTCCTCGAGCCGGCGGTAGATCTCGGACATGTCCACGGCTTCCACGCGCATGCCCAGGTACTTCTCGAAGAACGGCTGGTCCACGATGGAGCCCGCGATGCCCATCGAGACGCCGCCCAGGGACAGGTACGACTTGCCGCGCATGATCGCCACGGCGAGCCCGGCCTTCGCGAAGCGCAGGATCCTGGCCGCCACGTCGTCAGGGATGGTGCCGTCGGTGGCGTCCTGGACGTTGCGTCCGTAGATGCCGAACGCGGGCAGGCCCTTCTGGGTATGGGCGGCGAGGACGGCGGCGAGGTAGACGGCACCCGGTCGCTCGGTGCCGTTGAAGCCCCAGACCGCCTTGGGCGTCAGGGGGTCCATGTCCATGGTCTCGGAGCCGTAGCACCAGCAGGGCGTGATGGTCAGGGAGACGCCGACGCCCTCCTTGCGGAACAGCTCGGCGACCTTGGCGGCCTCGTACACGCCGCCGATGTTGTGGTCCGGCACCACGCACTCGACGGGGCTGCCGTCGGGATAGCGCAGGGTGCTGCTGATGAGCTCCGCCGTGCGGAGCGCCATGTTGCGGGTCTGGACCTCGAGCGACTCGCGGACGCCGTGGAACCGGCCATCGACGGCCGGGCGGATCCCGATCTTGGGCCAGTCACCGACGAAACGGCCGGAGGTGTTGACGCTGGTCATGCCATGCCTCGTGTGGAGGGACGCGGGAAGGGTTGCTCGCCTGCGGCCCTAGTCGGGCATCACCACGCCGATGGTGAGCAGGATGTTCGCGTAGATCCGCTGCTCGCCGGTGGCGATGGCGAGGGCGCAGTCGGCGCTGCGGGCCATGTCGTAGAACTCGAACCGCCCGAGGCGCTCGAGCTCGTTGTCCGGCAGCATGCGCCGGAAATCCTCGTAGATCGACGGCTCGGAACCGTCGTCGGGGCCCATGACGTAGGCAGCCTCGACGGGGATCGCCTCGGCGATCACGTCGAGGACGTCGGTGACGGTGAGCTTGCCGGGCTCGAGGTTGAGGAAGACGCGGTAGGCGTCGGGGTTGGAGCGCGTCGCGAGCGGGTAGTTGCCGTCCGCGATGAGGACCTGGGCGCCATGACCGGCCTCACCCAGTGCGGCGAGGATCTCGGGATGGAGCAGGCGGGTCTTGAGCATGGGGTCTCCTCGTTAGGCGGCAGGGTCGAACACGATCTTGCGGTGGGTGATGCTGTGGTCGCCGATGCGGGCGAACACCTCGGGTGCCTCGGAGAGGCCGAAGCGGTGCGAGATCATCGCGGGCATGTCGAGGCCGCCATCGAGGACGGCGGCGAGGCTGTCGGTCCACTCGTGCCCGGGCCAGGGCGCCGAGTAGGACATGAAGCAGCCTGCGAGGGTGAGCTCCCGGCGCATCAGCGCCTCGACGAAGCTCATGGGCAGCGACGCGTCGGCGGGCTGGTTGCCGCCCAGGACGACGGCGCCGCGCGGGCGGGTGACCTCCACCACCGACGCCAGCGCGGCCGGCGATCCTGAGGCCTCGAGCGCGAGGTCCACGCCCGCGCCGGTCAGGCGGCGCACCTCGTCGGTGACGGCGTCGCGCGTCGGGTTGAGGGCCACGTGGGCCCCGAGCGCCCGGGCCGCCTCGAGGTTGGCATCCGCCACGTCGGTCACGATGATCGTGCCCGCGTGCAGCACGCGCAGCCACTGGACCAGCATCAGGCCGATCGATCCTGCGCCCAGGACGATCGCGGACATGCCGGGCGCCATGCCCCCGAGGTCCAGTATGTGGCGGGCGACCGTCGCGGGCTCGATGAGCGCCGCCTGCTCGAACGGCAGGTCATCCGGGACGGGCAGCACGTTGGCGGCCGGCACGACCACCTGCTGGGCGAAGGCGCCGGCACGGCGGGAGCCCACGAAGGTGTACGACGGGCACGCGGAGAACCGGCCGGCCCGGCACTGCTCGCAGGTGTGGTCCGGGATCAGCGGCACGAGGGCGGCGCGGCGGCCCAGCAACGTGGTGTCAACCCCGGCGCCCACCTGCTCGATGATGCCCGCCGCCTCGTGGCCGAGGATCACCGGGTACTCGCGATGACCCCGCACGTACCGGTGGATGTCGGAGCCACAGATGGCGACCGCCCTGACAGCGAGGCGGACTTCACCCGGCCCGACCACCGGATCGGGGACATCCCGGTACGCGAGGACGCCCTGGCCCTCGAGGATCGCAGCCCTCATGCGACATCTCCGGTGCTGGTGATCGCCGCGAGGCGGTCGAACTGGGGAAGGAGGCCCCGGGAGACACCGTGCCAGACCTCGAAGAGCTCCGCGTAGCGGGCATGCCGGGCAGGATCCGGCTCGTGGACGGTGCGCTCCGGCAGCAGACGCTCGACGGTGCTCGCGGGGTCGCCGGCCAGGCCGGCCG
This sequence comes from uncultured Chloroflexia bacterium, assembly GCA_963748625.1. Lineage (GTDB taxonomy): Bacteria > Chloroflexota > Limnocylindria > Limnocylindrales > CSP1-4 > CAIXZV01. Next base: position 573,576 of record CAVVJT010000010.1, read on the forward strand.
CTGCTGCCCCGAGGGCGAACAGCCCCAGGCCGTGGCCACCCTCCCCTCCCCCGGCCCTCCTGGCGACCGTGAAGGGACGGCCGGTCACGTCGGCCTTGACCTGGTTCCACAGCGGGCTGCGCGCTGCGCCGCCCTGGCCGAGCCACGCGCTGACCTCGAACCCGATCGCCTCGGCGAGGCGGAGGTTGTCGAGGACGGCGAAGGCACAACCCTCCATCACGGCGCGCAGCATGTCGGCCCGGGTGGTGCTGTAGGTCATGCCGAGGAAGACGCCACGCGGCGTGCTGCTCCAGAGCGGCGTGCGCTCGCCGGCGAGATAGGGCAGGAAGAGGACGGCGTTGGCGCCCGCGGGCGAGCTGGCGGCCTCGGCCGTGACCTCGTCGAACGTGAGCTCCCCGGCACCCGCCACGCCCCGGAACCAGGCGAGCGCGCCGCCGCCCACCGTGCCGCTCTGCAGGAGCCACTGCCCCGGCAGCACGTGGTGGCTCAGGATCAGCCGCGGCTCCACGGCCACGTGGTCGATCGCCATGCCCATGCCGCCTGCCGACCCACCCTGGTCCTGCGTGAGGCCGGGCCTCGTGACGCCACCACCGAGCGCCCCCACGGCGGCGTCGAGACCGCCCACCAGGACCCGGGTGCCCTGCGCCAGCCCCGTCGCCTCTGCAGCCGCCGCCGTCACCGTGCCTGCGACATCCCCCGTCCATCCGAGCGGCGGCAGCATCTCGGGCGCGATCCCCAGGCGTGTCGCCGCCCCGGCGTCCCACGCTCCCTCGGTGATCGAGAAGCAGTGGAACCCGTATGCCTGGGTCAGGTCGCAGGTCGCCTCGCCGGTGAGCCGGGCGACGAGGTAGCCCGAGGCCGTGAGCAGCCAGCGTGTCGCGTCGAGCACATCCGGACGATGGCGCGCGAGCCACGCGATCTTGGGCGTGATGTAGGCGGCGTCGAGCGGATTGCCGGCGAGCGTGACCAGCGAGTCCGCATCCGACCGGGCGCGGAGCTCGGCCGCCTCGTCCCCTGCGCGCCGGTCGAGCCACGTCATGGCCGGCGCGAGCGGTGCGAGCGCCGCATCCACGGGGACCAGCGTCCAGCCGATCCCGTCGAGCGCGACCACGGCGATGTCGGCTGGCGCCACACCCGAGCGGGCCATGACCTCGCGCACCGTCACGCACAGGGCGTCCCACCACCGGTCGGGATGGATCTCCGCCCACAGCGGGTACGGGCGATCCAGGAGGTACGGCGCGCTCGCCTCCGCGAGCAGCCCGCCGTCCGCGTCCCACAGTGCGGTCTTGGTGGACGAGGTCCCCTGGTCGATGGTCAGGACATGCATGGCGGAAGCGGTTCGATCGCGATCAGGCCGGCGTGATCTCGCCGTCAGGGTCCCAGAGATCCTCCCAGGCCTGGTCCGCCCTCCACAGGAAGACGTGGCCCTTGATGAGGCGGCATCCCCGGTCGATGCCCGCGATGGCCTCCATCTCGGCGCTGGTGAGGGGCGCGGAGACGGCGCCGGCAAGGTTGGCCAGGATGTTGCGAGGTTTGGTCGAGAACGGGATCGGGACCTGACCGCGCTGGATCGCCCACTTGATGCAGACCACCGCCGGGTGGATGCCCAGCCGCTCGGCAGCGGCCACGATCACGGGATCCTCGATGTCGACGGAGTCATCGGCCGTGCGGTCGCGCTCAGGCCGCCCGGGTGACCCGATGGGCGAGTAGCCGATGGGCACGATCCCCTCGGCCACGACGAGGTCGAAGAGGTCGGGCTGCTGGAAGTGCGGATGCAGCTCCATCTCGTTGGCCGCCGGCCGGATGCGCGCATCGCGCAGCACGAGGCGCAGCTTGGGCACCGTCATGTTGGACGTGCCGATGTGCCGCACGAGCCCGCGATCCACGAGCTTCTCCAGCTCGCCCCAGGTCTCCATGTACCGCTCGTGGATGTAGGGCTTCGCATTGGAGTCCCGCGAGCCCACGTCCACGCCGGGCTGGTGCGTGTTGGGGAACGGCCAGTGGACCAGGAACAGGTCGAGATGGTCGAGGCGCAGGTCGCGCAGGCTCTGCTCGAAGGCGGGCGCCACGTCCGCCGGCGCATGCTGGTCGTTCCAGAGCTTGGAGGTGATCCACAGGTCATCCCGTGCGATCCCGCCGCGCTGGTGCTTCTCGAGGACCTCGCCGATCTCGGCCTCGTTGCGGTAGACCGCGGCGCAGTCGATGTGCCGGTAGCCCATGTCGAGCGCGGCATCCACGGCCGAGGCGACGAGGTCCGCCGGCGCATGGTCCGACCCGAAGGTGCCCAGCCCGATCGCCGGCATCGTCGCCCCGCCGACAAGGGTGCGCACGGGCACGAGCGCGGGGTCGATGCGGTCCACGGACATGGAAGCTCCTTCTGGCGGCGGGTCAGGCGGCCGCCGCGCGCTTCTAGGCGACGGCCGCCTGGCGGGCCTTCCGGCGGGTTGGCTGGACCGGAGGGACCCCCGTGACCGGCGGTGCGGACGCGGCACCGGGCAGCGGCCCGGCACCAGGCACGGCGCCCGTCCCGTCGCCCGGCACGTCACCCGGCAGGGCGGCGCCACGAGGAGGGGCGCTCGAGCGCCGGATGATCAGCTCGAACGGAAGGATCACCGACTCGCCCGACGGCGCCTGGCTGCCGGTGATGTGGTCGAGCAGCAGCGTCGCTGCCCGGTAGCCGATCTCGTAGGCGGGCTGGCGCGCGACGGTCAGGAACGGCTCGGAGATCCACTCCTCGGGCAGGTCGTCGAACGCGACCACCGAGATGTCGTCCGGCACCCGCAGGCCGGACTCGCGCAACGCGCGGATGGCACCGAAGCCGATGAAGTTGTTGGCGCAGAAGACTGCGGTCGGCCGTTCACCCGGTGCCTCGAGCATCTCGAGCGCCATGCGGTGGCCGTCGGCCTGGTTGCTCTTGCCGTAGTTGAAGCCGCCGTAGCGGACCAGGTCATCGGGCAGCGCCAGGCCGGCCTCTTCAAGAGCCCGGCGGGCGCCCGCGACGCGGTCCGCGGAGGTGGAGATGGTCCCGGACCCCGTGAGCACCGCGATGCGGCGGTGGCCCAGTTCGACGAGGTGCTGGACGAGGGCGTGGGCGCCGGCCTCGGAGTCGCAGCGGACGCTGTCGACGTTGCGGGCCGCGACGCGACGGTCGATGACGACCACCGGGACGTGGTGGCCTCCAAGGAGCCGGAAGCTCTCCCCGGAGCTGCGCGCCGGGACGAGGAGCACCCCGTCGATCTGGCGCTCGATCAGCATCAGGAGGTATCGCTCCTCCTCTGCCGCATCCTCGTCGGTGTTGCAGAACATGACGGAGTAGCCGTGGCTGACGAAGAAGTCCTCGACGCCGCGGGCGATCGTGGTGAAGAAGGGGTTGGAGATGTCCGACACCAGGAGCGCGATGGACTTGGTGCGCTTGGAGCGGAGCTGTCGGGCCAGGGCGTTGGGCACGTAGCCCAGCTCGTCGATGGCCGCCTCCACGCGGACGCGGGTCTCGGCGCTCGTGTACCCGGTGCCGTTGACGACCCGCGAGACGGTCATCGCGGAGACACCGGCGCGCTTCGCGACGTCGCTGATGGTGCTCATCGGGAGGGTGGTACCTGGCTCGGGAGGAGGGACGGGCCGGTTGGAGTTCGGGGGCTGTCCGCGGTGCGGGCAGCCCCCGAGACGTTCGCTCAGATCAGGCCGGAGCCGATCGGCTTACTTGTAGAGGACCGCCTGGATCTCGGGGTTCTCGATGTTGGTCTTGTCGTACCAGTAGTAGCCGGTGTCGATGATCTTCTCCATGGACTTGCCGGCGATGGCGTCCATGGCGGCGGAGACGCACTTGGCGCCGATGCCGATGGGGTTCTGGGTGATCGCGCCGGCCTCGGTGCCGTCGTTGATCGCGGTGATCTGCTGCTCGCCGGAGTCGTAGCCGATGGCCACGATGTCGGACTTGCCAGTCTCCTTGAGCGAGTTGAGGATGCCCTTGATGGAGCCCTCATTCGCGCCGAAGAAGCCCTTGAGGTCCGGGTTGGCCGTCATGATGGCCTTGGCAAGGTCGCCCGACTTGACCGGGTCGCCCGCGCCGTACTCGATCGCGACGACTTCGATGTTGGGGTGCTTCTCTTCCATCGCCTTGACGAAGCCGTCGCGGCGGTCGATGCCCGTGCGGGAGGTCTGGTCGTGGACGATGACCGCAACCTTGCCGGCGTCGCCGATGAGCTTCGCCATCTGGTCAGCGGCCTCGCCGGCGGCCGCGATGTTGTCGGTGGTGACGGTGGTGACCGGGATTTCGCTGTCGACACCGCTGTCGAAGCCGACGACCGGGATACCGGCAGCCTTGGCCTTCTCGAGCAGCGGCGTGGCGGCCTTGCTGTCGAGGGCAGCGAAGCAGATCGCCGCCGGCTTCTTGTCAAGCGCCGTCTGCAGCATGGTGAGCTGCTTGTCGACCTCGGACTCGGACGCCGGGCCCTCGTAGCTGATCGTGGCGCCAAGCTTGGCGGCCTCGTCGGTCGCGCCCTTCTGGACAGCCTGCCAGAACTGGTGCTGCGAGCCCTTGGAGACGATGGCGATGTACGGCGCCTCGCCGCCAGCAGCCGTTGTCGCTGCCGGGGCGGTCGTCGCGGCGCTGCCACCGCAGGCAGCCAGGAACGAGGCCATGACGATCGCGCCTGCGACCGGGGCCATGTAGCGGGTGAGCTTCATGCTCCTCCTCCGTGAAAGTGGTTGACCTGCCGAGCCGGGGCCGCCCGAAGATCGGCTGCCCGGCGCCTGGTCCGGATGGATGTGGGCCGGAGGCCCGTGGTGCGTTACCCGCGCCGGCGGCGACGGGCGATGTCGAGCCAGACGGCGCCGATGACCACGAGGCCCGTGATCACCAGCTTCCACTGGTCGGGAACGCCGATGATGGACAGGCCGATCGTCAGCGTGCTGATGATGAACGCGCCGATGATCGTGCCGAAGATGCTGCCCTCGCCGCCGGACAGTGACGTGCCGCCGATGACGGCCGCGGCGATCGCATCAAGCTCGTAGCCCATGCCGACCGACGGCTGGGCCGAGTTCATGCGCGAGGCGATGAGGACGCCCGCGAGGCCCGAGAAGAGGCCGCCCAAGGTGTAGACGGCGATCTTCCAGCGGTCCACGTTGACACCGGAGAGGCGGGTCGCCTCCTCGTTGGAGCCGAGTGCGAAGGTGTAGCGCCCGAGGGTGGTCTTGGTCAGGATGAGGCTGGCCACGATGGCCGCCCCGAACATGATGAACACGGTGTTCGGGATGCCCAGGATGAACTTGCCCATGAAGAACTCGTAGAACGCCGGCGTGCCATCGAAGTAGATGGGCTTGACGTCCGAGAGGATCTGGGCGAGACCGCGGGTGACGTTGAGCATGCCGAGGGTGGCGATGAACGGGGGCAGCTTCGCCTTGGCGATGAGCAGGCCGTTCACGAGGCCGACCGCCATGCCCGCGAGCAGGGCGGCGGGGATGCCCAGCCAGAGCGGGAACCCGGCGTTGGTGACGACGAGGCCCATGCAGACCGATGCGAAGGTCATCGTGGTGCCGACGGACAGGTCGATGCCGCCGGTGATGATGACGAACGTCACGCCCATGGCGAGCACACCGTTGACCGCGGTGGCGACCAGGATCGAGATGTAGTTGTCGAGCGTCCTGAAGGGCGCCGAGATGGCGGAGAAGAAGATCAGCAGGATCAGCAGGCCGCCCAGCGCCAGCACCTGCTGGAGCGAGTCGCCGCCGAGCGCGGACTTGAACCGCGACTTGCCGACTCCGGTCGTCATGGCCATCGGACTGTTGCCCTCGTCTGGTCGGTTCGGGTGGTCAGGTTAGGTGGTCGTGTTCGGGGGTCAGGCGGCCGCGATCGACTCGCGCTGGGTGGCGTACGTCATGATCCGCTCCTGCGACGCCTCGGCGGCGGAGAGCTCCCCGGTGATGCGCCCTTCGCACATCACGAGGATCCGGTGGCTCATGCGCAGGATCTCGGGCAGCTCGGAGCTGATCATGATCACGGACTTGCCCTGGCGGGCCAGGTCGTTGAGGAGGCGGTAGATCTCGCTCTTCGCGCCGACGTCGATGCCACGGGTGGGCTCGTCGAAGATCAGGATGTCGGTGTCGGCGGTCAGCCACTTGGCGATGACCACCTTCTGCTGGTTGCCGCCGGAGAGGTTCTTCACCTTCTGCTTGATGCCCGGCGTCTTGATCGCAAGGCTCTGGACGTACTCCAGCGCGTTCTGCCTCGTACGTGCAAACCTGATCGTGCCCAGGGGCCCGGTGAACTTGCTCAGGCTGGCCATCGCCGTGTTGGCCTCGACGTCCATCGGGAGCGCGAGGCCATAGCGCTTGCGATCCTCGGACAGGTAGGCGATGCCGGCATGAACGGCGTCCTGGGGGGTCTTGATCGAGACGGCCTTGCCGTGGATCAGGATCTCGCCGGAGTCCTTGGCATCCGCCCCGAACACCGCGCGCATCACCTCGGTCCGGCCGGCGCCCACGAGACCCGCCACGCCGAGAATCTCGCCCCTGCGCAGCTGGAAGCTCACGTCACGGATCACGCGACCCCGGTTGAGGTTGCGGACCTCGAGGACGACCTCCTGGCTGGGGTTCTCGGGCAGCTCCGGCGACTCCTCGAAGATGGTCCGGCCGACCATCATGGAGATGATGTCCTGGATGGTCACGTCGGCCGTGGTCACGGTGTCGATGAACTTGCCGTCCCGCATGACCGTGACACGGTCGGTGATCTTCTTGAGCTCCTCGAGGCGGTGCGAGATGTGCACGATGCCGTGGCCGCGCTCGCGCAGGTGGCGCGTGATGCGGAAGAGCTCCTCGATCTCGGTCTCGGTCAGGGCGGCGGTCGGCTCGTCCATGATCAGGACGTCCGGGTTGTAGGAGAACGCCTTGGCGATCTCCACCATCTGCTGCTGCGCAACCGCCAGGCCGGAGACCCGCGCGTGCGGATCGAGGTGGATGTGGAGCTCCTGGAACAGCTCCTCGGCCTTGCGGTTGAGGGCCTTCTCCTTGAGCACGAACCCCACGCGCGGCTCGCGCCCGATGAAGATGTTCTGGGCAACGGTGAGGTGGCCCGCGAGGTTGAGCTCCTGGTGGATGATCGCGATGCCCAGGGCCTGCGCCGCGCGCGGGTTGGGGATGTCGACCTCCTGGCCCCTCACCTTGATGGTGCCCCCGTCGCGCTTGTAGATGCCCGACAGGACCTTCATCAGGGTGGACTTGCCGGCGCCGTTCTCGCCAACGAGCGCGTGGACCTCACCGGATCGGAGCTCGAAGCGCGCGTTGTCGAGCGCGTGCACACCCGGGAAGCTCTTGGAGATGTCCATCATCTCGACCAGGAGTTCGCCCATCGCGGATCCTCTGCAGGGGGAGCGGCGGCCGACCGGGTGTCGGGAGGGTTGTGTTACCGGTATCAGTTATCGATAACACGCGGCACAATACCGCACCCGTCAAGGGTTTGCATAGTGTTTTCGCAGGGTTTCTGGACGGTTGCACGTGGCGGGGTCCCGGCCCGTGGTCGGCTCGTCCGCGGCTCGTCCTCGGCTCGTCCGCGGTGGCGCCGGGCAGGTCGCGCGCCAGCGGCATCGTGCCCCATCACGGGGGCGTTCTGGCACCGCTCACGCACGCGGTGCGCACGCAACCTGTGGTTTCGCCCCCGGTCCGTGCTCAGCCTGCCGCGAAACGCCCCCCACGTGGGGCGCGACGCTCACAAGCGCCCGGTGAGTGCGGCGGCGCATCGATTCGCACCGTACCCGGCGACCCCTCCACGAGACGATCTGGCCGGCCTGACTCGGCATGGACCACTGGCCTCGTGCCCCACCACGGGGGCGTTCTGGCAACGCTCACGCACGCGCTGCGCACGCAACCTGTGGTTTCGCCCCCAGTCCGTGCTCAGCCTGCCGCGAAACGCCCCCCACGTGGGGCGCGACGCCCCCGCGGCGCGGACCCTTCGCCCCTCACCTGTCGCAGCGGATGACGACCTTGTGTCCATCGCGCCGCACGGCGGTCCCGAACGCGGCTCCTGCCTCGGCCAGCGGGAACCGGTGGCTCACCACGGCGCCCGGATCCACCCGCCCGCTGACCGCAAGGGCGATGGCCTCGTCATGGACGCGGTTCATCCGCCGCGCGAACCGCAGGTCCGCGCCCTTGCGACGAAGCACCGAGACCGGGATCACGGCCTCGTTGCCCACCGGGATCCCGGCGACCACGACCACACCTGCAGGCCGCACGAGCGCGGCTGCCGTCGCCACGGCGTCATCATCCCCGGCGATCTCGATCGCCACATCGACCGGGCGCCCGCCCAGGGCATCGAGCAACCGGACCCGCTCCTCTCCCCCGTCCACGAGCTCCGCGTGCGCACCCTCGGCACGAGCCGCGAGGACGCGATGGGGCAACCGGTCGGTCGCGACCACGCTCGTGGCGCCGGCCGCGAAGGCGAGGCGGATGAGCAGGCGCCCGATGGGCCCGGCGCCCAGGACCGCCACCGTCCCGCCGGGCGCGAACCTGGCGAGCCGGAACGCGTGGAGCGCCACCCCGAGCGGCTCCAGCATCGCGGCGGCGTCATCGTCCAGGGCGTCGGGCACCCGGACGAGGCGGTCCTGCGGCCACGCGATGAGCTCACGCAGGGCCCCGTCAGTGTCGCTGTGGCCCAGGAACCGCACGTTCGGACAGAGATGGCCGAGGCCGCGTGCGCAGGTCGGGCAGGCCTCGCACGCGAGGTTGGGATCGATGGCCACCCGCTCCCCTGAGCGCGGACCCGATGCGATGACACCTGCCGCCTCGTGGCCCAGCACGAGCGGCCGCTCAAGGTGCGCGTCCCCGATGCCCGACTGGTCGTACCAGTGGAGATCCGAGCCGCAGATTCCCACCGCCGTCACGCGCACGAGCACCTCGCCCGGGCCCGCCTCTGGGGCCGGCTCGTCGGTGATGCGGATGTCGCCGGCCCCGTGGAGACGCGCGGTTCGCATGGCAGTCCTCCGGTGGTGACCTGCTCAGGCGCCCGCGAAGAACGCGAACAGGCGCGCACCGGCGAGAACCCCGGCAACCATCGCGGCGACCATGGCCAGGTGCACGAGCGGACGGGGCAGGCTCATTGGCGGCTCTCCAGCTCGCGCACGATGGCGTCCTTCGCGGTCTCGTACTCGGCGGGCTCCAGGAGCCCCCGGTCCCGCATGTCGCCCAGGCGCTCGAGGCGGTCGAGCAGCGCCTGGGTGCCCTCGTCGAATTCCGCGGACCCACCGCCCGCAGGGTCGGGCTGCGCGGCGCCCGGATCGGTCTGCACGCCAGCCGCATCGGCGACCTCGTCGGGCACCAGCGCCGGCGTCACGGCCTCGACCTTGTCGAGCGCGGCCTCCATCGCTGCCGCGATCGCGGCCATCTGCTCGCGGGCCTCGGGATCGTCGGCAGGGACGACCCGCACGCCATCAGGTCCCACGATGCGGATGATGGTCCCGGTGGCGGGATCCGGCTCGTACGGCAGCTTCGCCGCCTTGCGTGCCGCGCGGTTCGCCACGGCATCCGCCGGCGCCGCCTTGAGCGCGGCCCCCAGCGGCACAAGGGCGACCAGCGGGCCCGCGGCCATGAGCCAGAACATGACCCCGCAGATCGCCCAGCCCCACTCGATCTGGCCGAAGGGCGGGGCGAACACGCCGTACTGCATGAAGTTCCACCCGAGCGCCCCGAACAGCGCCGACCAGCCGAGCAGGGGCGCGCCAGCCCAGATCCCGCCCACCCGGACGCCGTAGCCCGTGGCGATGGCGCCGAACAGGAACAGGCCGAAGATGCCGAGGAACATCGAGGGCATCGCCGCATCCGGACAGCCCTGGGCGATGACGTACGGGCCACCCTCGGCGCAGTACCCGCCGATGTCCATCACGGTCCGCATCCCGAGGAAGAGCAGCGTGATGCACATGGCGCCCCCGGCATAGCCGAGGGCCGCGAGGGCCACCACCTTGGCCGGGACGCCGGCCTTCGCTGCGTCTGCCATGCCCACCTCCCGTGCGGCGTGGGAACCGGCGGGCCCTGCCCGCCCCCGTGCACTACGGCCTGACGGCCGCCATCCTGTCGAGGATCAGGTGCTTCACGTTCTCGAGCGGCACGCGCTCCTGCGTCATCGAGTCGCGGTCGCGGATTGTCACGGCGCCGTCCTCGAGGGAGTCCACGTCCACCGTCACGCACCACGGCGTGCCGATCTCGTCCTGGCGCCGGTACAGCTTGCCGATGGCCGCAGTGTCGTCGTAGACCGCCATCATGTCGCGCTTGAGGTCGCCGAGCAGCCGGTGGCACATCTCCACGATCTCGGGGCGCTTCTTGAGCAGCGGCAGCACGGCGACCTTGTATGGCGCGAGGTCCGGGTGAAGGCCGAGGACCACGCGGGTCTCGCCGCGGACCTCCTCCTCACGGTAGGCGTCGATGAGGAAGGTGAACGCCGCGCGATCGGCGCCGGCGGCCGTCTCCACGATCCACGGGATGAAGTGCTCGCCCGAAGCCTGGTCGAAGTACTCGAGGTTCTCGCCCGAAGCCTTCGCGTGGTTGCCCAGGTCGAAGTCGCCCCGGTTGTGGACGCCCTCGAGCTCCTTCCAGCCGAACGGGAAGCGGTACTCCACGTCGATCGCCTTCTTGGCGTAGTGGGCCAGCTCGTCCGACGCGTGCTCGCGGAAGCGCAGGCGGGCCGGGTTCACGCCGTACGCCTCGTACCAGGCCTTGCGCCGCGGCAGCCAGTACTCGAACGCCTCCGATGCGCCCGTGTCCGGCCGGACGAAGTACTGCATCTCCATCTGCTCGAACTCCCGCATCCGGAACACGAAGTTGCCGGGCGAGATCTCGTTGCGGAAGGACTTGCCGATCTGCGCGATGCCGAAGGGGACCTTCTTGCGCGAGCTCTGCTGGACGTTCTTGAAGTTGACGTACGAGCCCTGGGCGGTCTCCGGGCGGAAGTAGACGACGTTGCCATCGTCCTCCACCGGACCCATGTGGCTGGTGAACATCAGGTTGAAGCGGCGCGGAGCCGAAAGCGGTTTGCCGTCGTTGGGGCACACCAGGCCGAGGCGCTGGCTCACCGTCTCATCGCGGAGGTCCGTCTGGGTCAGGTTCTCGGTGCCCGGCAGCTCGTCGAGGCGGTACCGGCGGCGGCACTCCGCGCACTCGACGAGCGGGTCGGAGAAGGAGCCCACGTGGCCCGACGTGACCCATACCTGGGGGTGCATCAGGATGCCGGCATCAAGCCCCACGATGTCATTGCGGTCCTGGACCATCGCCCGCCACCACGCGCGCTTGACGTTGTTCTTCAGCTCCACGCCGAGGGGCCCGTAGTCCCACACAGCGTTGATGCCGCCGTAGATCTCCGACGACGGGAAGACGAAGCCGCGGCGCTTGGCCAGCGACACGATGGTCTCGAGGTTGGCGACAGCGGGCGCGACGGCGTTGGGATCGACAGCGGGATCGGTCACGGGGTCAAGGGCTCCGAGGGCCCGCGGCCTTGGCAGGGACACGGGCAGGCGTGATGGGCGGTGGACGGAGCCCGATCGTAGCAGAGCGCCATGCCCGCCCCGTGCTCAGGTGCCGGTCTTGAACCGGTAGCCGACGCCGTACTCGGTGGCGATGAAGGCGCGCCCGGGCGACCCCTCCGCGAGCTTGTTGCGCAGGTTCCGCATCGTCACCCGCAACAGCTGCGTCTCCTCGCCGTAGGTGGGCCCCCACACGGCGCGCAGCAGGTCTGCATGCCCGATCGGCTCACCGGGGCGGGACGCGAGCACGACCAGGAGGCGGAACTCGGTCGGGGTGAGGTGGATCTCCCCAGTGACGCCGATGACCCGGCGGGCCGCCTGCTCGATCCGCAGACCGGGGTGCTCGAGCACGTCATCCCCGGCAGGCCGGGGCGCCGCGAGCTGGACGCGACGCAGGGCTGCCGCAACGCGGGCGACGAGCTCGGGCATGCGGACGGGCTTGGTGAGATAGTCGTCCGCCCCGGACTCGAGGCCCCGCACGACATCCCCCTCTCCGCCCATCGCGGTGACCATGAGGATCGGGACCGTGCTGCGCACGCGGATCCACTGGGTGACCTCCCAGCCGCTCAGGCCCGGCAGGTTGAGGTCGAGAAGGACGAGATCCGGCGTCTCCTGCTCGAAGCGCCGCATCACCTCGAGCCCGTCGGCGGCCGTGGCGGTTCGCCAGCCGTGACGGCTGATCCACAGCTCCACCAGGTCACGGAACTCGGCCTCGTCCTCCACGATCAGGACGAGCTCGCCATGACCGGGCACGGCCGGCTCCGGCACCGGCGGGGGCACGATGCGCCGGCGATCGGCCGGGCGCGCTCCTGCCGAACCGCCTGAGCCGGCCGCAGGCCCGGATCCTGACCGCGGGGTCACAGGCCGTCACCCGCGCGAGCCGTCCGGCGGACCGCGGGCAGGGAGAACGAGATGGCGCTGGGCAGGCCAGGCTCCACCCAGATGGTGCCGCCGTGGGCCTCCACGAGCCGCCTGCACACGTACAGACCGGTGCCCGTGCCGCCTGGGTACGCGTCGTGGGCCGTGCGCCCGCGGTAGTGGCGATCGAACACCATGGCACGCTCCTCGGCCGGGATGCCGGGCCCGTCGTCACGGACGGTCACCACGACGGTGGTCCGCCGGCGGCGTGCCCTGATCTCGACGCCACCGCCGCCGCCGTAGCGCTGCGCATTGTCGACGAGGTTCACGAGCACGTGCCCGATGCGAGCCGCGTCCACGTCCACCTCGGGCAGGCCGGCGGGCACGGCCACGGCCACCGGAGGCATGTCCGGCCATTCGCCGATGCCGCCGATCGCGAGGTCCAGGAGCTCTGCCACCGCGACCGGCTCACGCCGGAGCCCCAGGCTCGCGTGCTCGAGCCCGGTGAGCGTGAGCAGCTCGTCCACGAGATCCCCGATCCTGTCCGCGGCCGAGCCGATCCTCTCGATCGAGCGCCGCTGGTCGGCAGCGTCGAGGCCCAGGCCGAGCAGCGTGTCAACGTGACCCAGGATGAGGGCGAGCGGCGTCCGCAGCTCGTGGGAGACCGCCGCCAGGAAGCTGGAGTGGAGCTCCGTCGAGGCCCGCTCGGCGCGCAGGTCTCGCAACACCACCACGGCACCGGTACGGACGCCGGACCCGGAATCCGCCATCACCGAGAAGGTGGCCTGGACCGGGATCGGCGCACCGTCGACGGGTCCCAGCTGCAGCTCGGCGACCGCGATCCCCGACGGGCCGCGCAGCACCTCCTCGAAGCGGCAGCGCCGACCACACCGGAGTCCAGCTGCGGTCTGGCAGCGGAGCAACGTGGCACACGTGGCGTCGTCGGGGATCGCACGCCCGCCCAGCAGCGTGGAGGCCGCCCGGTTCACGCGGACCACCCGCCGTCGCTCGTCCACCGCGATGATCCCCTCGGTGGCGCCGTCGAGGATCGCGGCCAGCAGGACCTGCTCGCCCGCCAGCTCCTCGCGCAGCAGCGCCGCCCGGAATGCGATCGCGAGCTCGTGGCGCACGAGGGCCAGGAACCGGATCCGGTCCGCGGTCAGGCGGCCCCCCTCTGCCGGACGCAGGGCGAGGTACCCGACGTTCTGCGGCCCGCTCGCCCCGGCGCCCGTGGCCAGGCGCTCGTCGAGTGGGACGCCATGCCAGCCGTGGCGCGTGAACCAGGAGCGCGCGATGCCGCCGGTCGCAAAGCGGCCAGGAATGATGCGCGGCGGCCAGTCACCCTCCTTGCCCGGTTCGGCCACGGTGCCGCCGATCGTCCAGCCGGTGGGACCGCTCGGGCCGAGGAGCAGATCCGGCTCCGTCGCGACCAGCCTGAGGCCGGGACGATCCGCCATGGTCAGCCAGATGCCGCCCGCGACCGCATCGGTGGCCCGCACGAGCTCGGCGATGACACTCGCGGTGAGCAGCGGGAGCGCACCGCCGAGGGCGACCAGCTGGCTGAGCTGGTACTGCGCGAAGACCGTGTCCGCCTGGCGCTGCGCCTCCTCGAAGGAGCGGCGCAGCTCCGCCTCGGTGAGGGCGGCGGTCCGGTCGATCACCGGGCGCGACGACCGGTGGCCAGGAGCGAGCGCATCAGCAGGTAGCAGGAGGTCGCGCCCGGATCCTGGTGGCCGCGCGATCGCTCGCCCAGGCGCATCGCCAGACCTCGTCGCGCGATGAGCGGGCGCGTCGCATGCATCCCGTCACGGGCGGCCCGGATGGCTGCGAGGATCGCCGCCTGCTGGCCCTGCTCCGCGTCGAGGGCGGCGGCGAACGCGTCGGCAGCCGGGCGCAAGGCGTCATAGATCGTCTTGTCACCGAGGCGGCACCGGCCGCGCCGGGCGATCCCCTCCGCGGCGGCGTCGAGTGCGCGCGCGGTCGCCTGGGCATCGAGCGCGGCCAGGCCCGCCACCGCGATCCCCGCCTCGATGAAGGCCGTGCCGTACAGGGATCCGCCAGCCCCGCCCACGCCTGCGACGAGGAGGTGGCCGAAGCGCCGCAGCAGGTCGCCGATGTCGGTGCCGGGGTCGTCGGCCGCGAGGGTGCGCGTCGCGTCGACGAACCCCGCGCTCATGTTCTCGCCGTGGTCGCCGTCACCGAGGGCGGCATCGAGGCGGTCAAGCAGCACCCGGTTGCGCAGCAGCAGTTGCTCGGCGCGCGCCACGACGGCCACCAGGTCGGTGCTGGTGAACAGGGTCGCCGTGTCGGAAGTCGCCGTGTCGGATGTCACCTGTCCGGTGTCGGCCCCAGGAGTCGTGTGGCTGTCCGTCATCGAGGGGTAGTGTATGGGTCCGGGCCGCCAGGCGAACGTGGGACGGGATGGGAGGAGGGCGACGCATGATCGGGATCGTGGTGGTGGGCCACAGCGCCGACGTCGCACGGGGCCTCGTCCGCATGCTGGCCCAGGCCGCTCCCCCGGTCCCCGCAGGCGGCGCGGGCGGCCTGTCCGGCGACCGCCTGGGCACGAATGCCCTCGACGTCGAGCATGTCCTGCGCGACGTCCTCGGCCGCACAGAGGGCGAAGGGGTCCTCGTGCTGCTCGACCTCGGCAGCGCGGCGATGGCCGTGGAGATCGCGCTCGAGGAGCTCGCCCCGGACGAGCGGGCACGAGTCTCCCTCTCGGATGGACCCTTCGTGGAGGGGGCGGTGGCGGCCGCGGTGTGTGCCGCCCACGGGGGGACGATGGCCGCGGTCCGGGCGGCGGCCGAGGCGGCACTCGCGCAGCCGAAGTTGCTCCATGCCTGACGCGGCCGCCCACGACGAGCTCGTCCGGGCCTGGTTCGTGCGGACGGCCGCCGTCGTCCACGAGCGGCGTGTCTGGCTCACCGACCTCGACGCCGCCATCGGCGACGGCGACCACGGGATCAACCTCGACCGTGGCTTCGCCGCCCTGCTCGCGGACCTCGATGCGCAGGTGCTGCCCCCGGGCGACCCGGCGGCGACCTTGACCGCGGGGGGCCGGCGCCTCATGGGCATCGTCGGTGGCGCCAGCGGCGCCCTCTACGGACGGGGGCTGATGGTGGCCGGCGAGCGCGTGCGGGAGCGCGCGGCGGCCGGCAGCCTCGGGCGGACCGAGCTCGCCAAGGCGATCCTGGAGGGGATGATCTCTGGCATCGAGGGCCTCGGGCACGCCGTCCCCGGCGAGAAGACGATGCTGGACGCGCTGGTCCCTGCCGCGGCGATCCTGCGCCACCCGCCCACCGCCGACCCCGTGGCGGCGCTGCTTGCCGCAGCCGGCGCCGCCGACCTGGGCGCCCAGATGACGATCCCGCTCATCGCCCGCAAGGGACGTGCGAGCTACCTGGGCGAGCGTTCCGCCGGTCACGAGGACCCGGGCGCCGCATCGGCGGCGATCCTCGTGCGCTGCCTGGCGGATGCTGCAGCGGATCGCGCCCCGGACGCCTGACCCGCCCGGCCGTCGCCGCCAACCTTGCGGTCCGGTATCGGTGGCGATGCGCCACGGATTCACTTTGTCTTGAGATTCCGCACCTGCGCGCGCCCCTAGAGTCAAACCGTCCGCAAGAGCGGCGGTTGGTTCGCACGCGCCACGGAGGACGCGCCCAGCCCCGGGACTGCGAAAGGAGGAGTCAACCGGAGGAGACTCTGCGCCTGGACGGCCGTCCGCCCGCCATGCGGCGCGGCGGCGGCAGGAGGAGATCCCGGACCCCGAGAACTGCCGGGATCAGGTTCCGCTAGAGGGAGTTGTTCACACATGACAACCGAATCCATCATCGTCGGTGAGATCATCGGGACAGCGATGCTGATCCTGCTCGGCGACGGCGTCGTCGCAGGCGTCCTGCTCGCCAAGTCCAAGGCGCAGAACGCGGGCTGGATCGTGATCACGGCTGCGTGGGCCATGGCGGTCTTCTGCGGCGTCGTCGTGTCTGCGCCGATGAGCGGCGCGCACCTGAACCCGGCCGTCACCGTCGGCCTCGCGGTCGCCGGCAGCACGCCGTGGGACCAGGTCCCCTTCTACATCGTCAGCCAGTTCATCGGCGCGTTCATTGGCGCGACCCTGGTGGCCATCTTCTACTGGAAGCACTTCGAGGTGACCGAGGACCAGGGCCTCAAGCTCGCGGTCTTCAGCACCGGCCCCGCGATCCGCAACGTGCCGTTCAACCTGATCGGCGAGATCGTCGGCACCTTCGTGCTGGTGTACGTGATCCTCAACTTCGGCGCCAACGCCGCGGTCTCGTCCATCGGCGCGCTCGCCGTCATGGTCCTCGTCTGGTCGATCGGCATGTCGCTCGGTGGCACCACCGGGTACGCGATCAACCCTGCCCGTGACCTCGGCCCCCGCATCATCCACCAGATCCTCCCGATCCCGGGCAAGGGCGCCTCGGACTGGGGCTACTCGTGGATCCCGGTTGTCGGCCCGATCGTCGGTGGCGTGATCGCCGCCGGCCTCTGGCTGGCCGTCAAGGGGTTCATCCCGGCGGCGTAGTCCCCTCCCCACTGACCTCCGCTGGCCCGCCGCCGGATCACCCTCCGGTCACCGGCGGCGGGCTCCCAACCACACCAACGGGGAGAGCGCATGAAGAAACTCATCAACTCGCCCGAGGCCGTCGTCGACGAGGCCCTCGCGGGGATGGTCGCCGCCCACCCGGGCTACATCCGGGTCGAGGAGCCGAACATCGTCGTCCGCAAGGACGCCCCCCGCGCCGGCAAAGTCGGCGTCATCTCCGGCGGCGGCTCGGGCCACGAGCCGATGCACGGCGGCTTTGTCGGCATGGGCATGCTCGACGCAGCCTGCCCGGGCGCGGTCTTCACCTCGCCCGTCCCGGACCAGATGCTCGCGGCCACCAAGGCCGTGGACGGTGGTGCGGGCGTGCTGCACATCGTCAAGAACTACACCGGCGACATCATGAACTTCGAGCTCGCTGCCGAGATGGCGCGCGCCGAGGGGCTTGAGGTCACGGCCGTCGTCATCGCTGACGACGTCGCGGTGAAGGACTCGCTGTACACGGCCGGCCGGCGCGGCGTCGGCGGCACGATTCTCGCGGAGAAGATCGTCGGCGCGGCCGCCGAGGCCGGGGCGGATCTCGCCACGGTGACGGCCCTCTGCCAGAAGGTCCAGGACAACGTCCGCTCCATGGGCATGGCGCTCACGAGCTGCACCGTCCCGGCCGCAGGCAAGCCGACCTTCGAGCTCGGCGAGGACGAGATGGAGATCGGCATCGGCATCCATGGCGAGCCGGGTCGCACCCGGATGAAGGTCGCCACGGCCGACGAGGTCACCGAGATGCTCGCGGGCCCCATCCTCGACGACCTGCCGTTCCAGGCGGGCGACGAGGTCCTGGCGTTCGTGAACGGCCTCGGCGGCACCCCGCTCGTCGAGCTCTACATCGTCTTCAACAAGCTCGCCCAGATGTGCGAGGCCCGCGGCGTGAAGATCACCCGCAGCCTCGTGGGCGACTACATCACGTCGCTCGAGATGGCCGGCTGCTCGATCACGCTGCTCAAGCTTGACGATGAGCTGACCAAGTACTGGGACGCCCCGGTGAACACCCCGGCGCTCCGGTGGGGCGTCTGATCCTCAGACCGCGGGAGCGAGTAGGACGATGAGCGCATCAGCCATCAGCCACAGCGACGTCCTGGCGTGGATCACCCTGTACGCGGACCGGATCCACGAGCAGAAGCAGTACCTGACCGAACTGGACTCGGCCATCGGCGATGCCGACCATGGCATCAACATGGATCGCGGGTTCCAGGCCGTCCTCGGGATCCTGCCCACCCTGCCGGCCGATGACATCGGCGCCCTCCTCAAGGGCATCGCGATGAAGCTCATCTCCACCGTCGGAGGAGCGAGCGGGCCGCTGTACGGCACGTTCTTCCTCCGCATGGCACCGGGTACGGCGGGCATGGCCGAGATGGACCTGCCCACCTTCGCCACCGCGCTCGACGCCGGCGTCGCCGGGCTCGTGGAGCGGGGCAAGGCGGAGCTGGGCGACAAGACCATGATCGACGTCTGGTTCCCGGCGCGCGATGCGCTGCACGCGGAGATCGAGGCCGGCAGCACGCCGGTCGAGGCCCTCGCAGCAACCGTCGCCGCCGCCGAACGAGGCATGCTCGCCACCATCCCGCTCGTCGCCCGCAAGGGCCGGGCGAGCTACCTGGGAGAGCGCAGCGCGGGTCACCAGGACCCGGGCGCCACGTCCTCGCATCTCCTGCTCAAGGCCGCAGCCGACACCTGGTTCCAGGCGTAGGCACCCAGCATCACTTGGAGGACTAGATACACCGCATGACCAAGTACGTCGGCGCCCTCGACCAGGGCACCACGAGCTCTCGCTTCATGATCTTCGACCACAGCGGCGCCGTGGTCGCGATCGACCAGAAGGAGCACACCCAGATCTACCCGAAGCCCGGGTGGGTCGAGCATGACGCGCTGGAGATCTGGGCGCGCTGCCAGGAAGTCGTCAAGGGCGCCCTGGACAAGGCTGGCATCACCGCCGCCGATCTCGCCGCCGTCGGCATCACCAACCAGCGCGAGACGGCGCTCGTCTGGGACAAGACCACCGGCCAGCCGGTGTTCAACGCCATCGTCTGGCAGGACACCCGGACCGACGTCCTCGTCAACGAGTTCGCCAAGGAGGGCGGGCAGGACCGCTTCCGCGCCAAGGTCGGCCTTCCGCTGGCCACCTACTTCTCCGGCCCCAAGGTCCGCTGGATCCTCGACAACGTCGAGGGTGCGCGCGCCAAGGCCGAGGCCGGCAACCTGGTGTTCGGCAACATGGACACCTGGCTGATCTGGAACCTCACCGGCGGCGTCAACGGCGGCGTGCATGTCACGGACGTCTCCAACGCCAGCCGCACCATGCTCATGAACCTCGAGACCCTGGACTGGGACGCCGAGATCGCGGGCATCATGGGCGTTCCGCTCTCGATGCTCCCCGCCATCAAGGCCTCGTCCGAGGTCTACGGCACATGCGTCGGCCAGCTGGCCGGCGTCCCGGTCGCGGGCGACCTGGGCGACCAGCAGGCGGCCCTCTTCGGCCAGACGTGCTTCTCCGCCGGCGAGGCGAAGAACACCTACGGCACCGGCTGCTTCATGCTCCTGAACACGGGCGAGAAGATCGTCCCGTCCAAGAGCGGCCTCCTCACCACCCTCGGCTACAAGATCGGCAACCAGCCGGCCGTGTACGCCCTCGAGGGGTCCATCGCGATCACCGGCGCCCTGGTCCAGTGGCTGCGCGACAACCTCGGCATGATCGAGAAGTCGCCGGACATCGAGACCCTGGCCGCCACGGTCGAGGACAACGGCGGCGTCTATTTCGTCCCGGCGTTCTCGGGCCTGTTCGCCCCCTACTGGAAGAATGACGCCCGCGGCGTCATCGCCGGCCTGACCCGGTACGTCACCAAGGGCCACATCGCACGTGCGGTCCTCGAGGCGACGGCGTGGCAGACCCGCGAGGTGCTCGACGCGATGAACGCCGATTCCGGTGTTCCGCTCACGGCCCTCAAGGTTGACGGCGGCATGGTCTTCAACAACACCCTGATGCAGTTCCAGGCCGATGTCCTGGGCGTCCCGGTCATCCGGCCGGTCGTCGCCGAGACCACGGCCCTGGGCGCGGCCTACGCGGCCGGCCTTGCGGTCGGCTACTGGGGCGCGGTCGAGGACCTGCGCGAGAACTGGGCCAAGGACGCCGAGTGGGCGCCCAAGATGGCCGCAGACGTGCGCGAGGCCGAGTACAAGCAGTGGAAGAAGGCGGTCACCCGGACGTTCGCCTGGGTCGACTAGCCACCGAAGCTGGCTGAACAACGCAGCCCCGGCGTCGCGAGGCGCCGGGGCTGCGCCTTTCAGGAGGGGTTCCCGGACATGACTGCCGAACCGGACACCTGCGTCGGGCTCGTGGTCGTCTCGCACTCGACTCGGATCGCGGAGGGAACGGCGGAGCTGGCCGGCCAGATGGCCGGACCCGACGTCCGCATCGTGCCAGCGGGCGGTCTTGAGGATGGTTCGATCGGGACCGACGCGGCGCGGATCGCCGCGGCCATCGGCGAGGCGGACGCCGGCGCGGGCGTGGTGATCGTGGCCGACCTCGGCAGCGCCGTGCTCTCCGCAACCACCGCCATGGAGTTCCTCGGCGACCCGGGCAGCGTGCGCCTGAGCAAGGGCCCCATCGTGGAAGGTGCCGTGATGGCCGCCGTCCAGGCGAGCATCGGCTCCTCCCTCGACGAGGTGCTCGCGGCGGCCGAGGGCGCCCGGGACCTGCCGAAGGGCTGACGAAGGACTAGATTGGAGCGGGGCCGGCTGGCCCCGTCGCTGGCCCCGGCCCATCCGGCCGGTGCCACAACGATGAGGTGATGACAATGGCGGTGCCGCACACCGTCGACGTCCTGGTGATCGGGGGCGGGGCGACCGGCGCGGGCATCCTGCGCGACCTGGCCCGCCGGGGGGTCAAGGCCCTGCTGGTCGAGCGCTCCGACTTCGCGACCGGCACGTCCGGCCGGTACCACGGCCTCCTCCACTCCGGCGGCCGGTACGTCGGCAAGGACAGGCTCGCGGCGCGTGAGTGCGTCGAGGAGAACCAGGTCCTGCGGCGGATCGCGCCTGCGTCGATCGAGGACACCGGGGGCTACTTCGTCGCCACTCCCGACGACCCCGACGACTACGTTGCGGACTTCGCCGAGAACTGCCGCCTGTCGGGCGTGGACTGCGAGGAGGTCCAGGTCAAGGACCTCCTCGGGCGCGAGCCTGCCCTCAACCCGCAGATCCGCCGGGCCTTCCGCGTGCCGGACGGCTCGATCGAGCCCTGGATGCTGATCGAGGCCACGGTCGCCGACGCACGGGCCCGCGGGTCGGATGCGCGCACCTACCAGCGCGTCGTGGGCATGGAGTCAAGCGGCGGGAAGATCACCGCCGTCACCCTGCGCGACGAGCTGACCGGCACGGTGTCGCAAGTCTGGACCAAGTTCGTCGTCTCCGCGGCGGGCGCCTGGGCCGGACAGATCGCGGCCTACGCCGGGGTCCACGTCGAGATGACCCCCGGCAAGGGCACCATGCTGATCTACAACACCCGGATGAGCGACGCGGTCATCAACCGCTGCCACCGCTCTGCCGACGGCGACATCATGGTCCCCGTCCACTCGGTCGCGATCCTGGGCACGACCGACATCAAGGTTCCCGATCCCGACGACTACGAGGTCACCAGGGCGGAGGTCCAGCGACTGATCAGCGAGGGAGCCAAGATGTTCCCCGCCCTGCCCCGGATGCGCGTGCTCCGCGCCTACGCGGGTGTCAGGCCCCTCTACCAGCCGCCGGCGGACGCGGTCCCGGGCGTTGGCAACCGGTCGATCTCGCGAGCGCACGCCATCCTGGACCACGCCGACCAGGGCGTTGACAACTTCGTCTCGATCGTGGGCGGCAAGTTCACCACGCACCGCCTGATGGCCGAGCAGACCGTGGATGTCGTGGCAGCCAAACTTGGCGTGACCACGCCGTGCACCACGGCCGACGAGGTGCTTCCCGGCATGCAGACGGGGCACCACTACTGGCTGGGCCACCGCCTCGGCGACCACGAGGCGGAAGGTGGCGGGGATGCCGACCTGATCTGCGAGTGCGAGCTGGTCACCCGCAGGATGGCCGAGGCCTACCTCGACACCCACTGGCCGTGCACCATCGACGACATCCGGCGCGGCACCCGCCTGGGGATGGGCCCCTGCCAGGGTGCGTTCTGCACCTTCCGTGTGGCGGGGCTGGTCGCCGAGCGACTGGATGCGCACACCACGGCCACCGGCAGGCCTGTACCCGGCACTACCGAAGCGGACGGGCACGCGCCCGGTTCGGGTGCGCTGCACGCGGCGATCGCCGACCGGGCGCTCACCGCGTTCCTGCGCGAGCGCTTCAAAGGCGTCCGGCCCATCGCCGACGGCCGCCAGCTCCAGGAGCTGATGATGACCGATGCGATCTACATGGGCGTCATGGGCCTCGAGTCACTCGCCTCCTCCCCTGCTCCGATCGTCGATGAGGAGAGCCTCGATGCCGCACGCTGACGTCGTCGTCATCGGCGCCGGCCTCTCAGGCCTGGTCGCCGCCACCCGTCTCGCGGAGGCCGGCGCCGTCGTGACGCTGGTCGCCAAGGGCCACGCCCGCACGCACTGGGGGTCCGGAGGGCTGGATATCGCCGCCCCGCACGGCGCCACCACCCCGTCCGACGGGGTTGCCCGCCTGGCCGCCACAGAGCACCCGTACAGCTACCTCATCGGCGATGTCGCACCCTCGGTGGCATGGCTGCTGGAGCAGCTCGCCGCAGCGGGTCTGCCCTACGCCGGGACGCTCGACACCGCCATCCGGCGCATCCCGACGGCGATCGGTGGCACGCGCCGGGCGGCCATCGTGCCGGCGGCACAGTCCGCCGCGCTGCGGCCATGGGCACGGGACGAGGTGCTCGTGGTCGCGGGCATCGCGGGCTACAAGGACTTCTGGCCGGGTGCCATCGCCGACAGCCTCGGGCGTGAGTCGGTCTGGATGGGCGCCGATCGGCCGGCCTCGGTGCGCAGCGTGGCGGTCGAGCTCGCTGACCTCGGCGGGCGCCACAATCTCAATGCCATGCATCTCGCCCGCCGCTTCGATGAAGGCACCACGCGAGCGTCCGACATCGGGCGCCTGACGAAGGCGATCGAGAAGGCGGCCGGGGGCAGGCAGGGGCGGGTGGCGCTGCCCGCCGTGTTCGGCCTCGACTCCCACGCGGAGACATGGGCCGAGCTCCGGGCCCGCCTGCCGCTCGAGCCCTTCGAGGTCCCCCTCGTGCCGCCCAGCGTGCCCGGCGTGCGGTTGTTCCGCGTCCTGCGGGAGCGGATCCGGGCGGCCGGAGGCAGGGTGCAGATCGGCGAGAAGGTGGCCCGCATCCACATCGATGCGGGGCGCGTCGTCGCGGTGGAGATGGAGGCGGCCGTCCGCTCCCACACCATCCGGACCGAGGCGCTCGTGCTGGCCACGGGTGGCCTGGTCGGGGGCGGCCTGGTCGCGACCGGCGACGGCCGGATCGTGGAGCCCGTCCTGGGTCTGTATGTGGAGTCGCCCGAGCACGAGATGTGGCTGGTCCCCGATGCCCTCGATCCGGCCGGCCATCCCGTCGAGTCCGCCGGGGTCATGACCGACCAGGCGCTCCGCCCGATCGGTCCCGACCATGCGGTCTCGCATGCCAATGTCCATGTCGCGGGGGGCCTCCTGGCCAACCAGCGCGCGATCCGGGAGCGTTGCGGCGACGGGGTCGCCATCGCCTCGGGCTGGCGGGCCGCCGGCCTGCTGGCCACCGACGCCATCCGCCAACCCGTCGGCCGTGAGCCGGCCATCGCGAGGGCCGACCAGTGACCATCGCCGACATCGTCCGGGAGGCCGCCGAGCTGCCGGTGGCAGCGTCCGCCGACGAGTGCCTCAAGTGCAACGTGTGCAACACCGTGTGCCCGGTCATGCGGGTCACGGACAAGTTCCCGGGACCCAAGTACTCCGGACCCCAGGCCCAGCGCTTCCGCCTGGCGGGCTACCAGCAGATCCAGGGCCCGTACTCGGGCAATCCGCGCTCACCCGACGCGTCGGTGGACTACTGCTCCGGCTGCGGCTGGTGCACCACGTCCTGCCCGGCCGGCGTCAAGATCGCCGAGCTCAACAACCAGGCCCGCGGCCGGCTGCGGGAGGGCAAGATCCCGAAGCTGCGCGACTGGGGCCTGGGCCAGACCGACCTGGTCGGGTCGATGGGCGTCCTCTTCTCCCCCATCGCCAACTTCGCCTTCCACAACCGCGCAATCCGGGCGGCGTTCGAGATTGTGCTCGGCGTCCACCGGAACGCCCCGTTCCCGCGCTTCGCGAAGCGGACGTACCAGTCGACCTGGAAGCGGCGGCAGGCGAAGGCGGCCGGCGGCCGGCAGCGGGTGGTCCCTGGCCCGGACAAGGCCGTCGTCTACTTCCACGGCTGCTCGGTGAACTACTACGAGCCGCACGTGGCCGAGGCGGCCATCTGGGTCCTGAAGCGCAACGGGTTCGAGACCATCATTCCCGAGCAGGTCTGTTGCGGCCTCCCGCTGATCAGCAACGGCCTGTACGACGACGCCCGGGAGCGCGCCTGCAAGAACAATAAGGTCTTCGCCGAGTACGCCCGCGCGGGCTACCGGATCGTTGGCACCTCCACCTCGTGCACGCACACCCTCAAGGCCGAGTACGAGGAGATGCTCGACATGCGGGACGAGGACACGAAGGCCGTCTCGCACGCCACGTGGGACATCTGCGAGTTCCTGCTCGACCTCCACGAGCAGGGCCGGCTGGACACGGCGTTCGGGCGCCTCGACGAGGACCTTCCGTACCACGCGCCATGCCAGCTTCGGAGCCACGGGATCGGCCTGCCGGCGCTCGACCTGTTCGCGCTGGTGCCCGGCCTGCGTGCCCGGGACATGGACCACGACTGCTGTGGGATCGCGGGCACGTACGGCATGAAGAAGGAGAAGTACCCGATCGCGATGAAGGTTGGCGAGCCGCTGTTCGCGAAGGTCAAGGCGACCGGCGCGACCGAGGCCGCGTGCGACTCCGAGACCTGCCGCTGGCAGATCCAGAGCGCCACGGGCGTGCGGACCCGCCATCCGGTTGAGATCCTGGCTGAGGCCTATCGGGCGCTTGATCGCGCACGCGAGACGGGGCCCGCCGCCGAGGCGTAGCTCCGACGGCACCAGGCTGCGCAGGGATCCGGGACCGCTGCTGGGGCAGCCCGGGCCGCTGCCCACGGTCCTGTATGGTCTCAGGCTGACAGGGGTGGTCACCGGCGCCTGGTGAGCCCCGCCCAGGCGAGGAGCGACGTGCCTCAGGCAGCACCCGACGAAACCCGGCAGGACGGTCCGCTGCCGCCGGTGCTGGTGGTGGGTCCGGGCGCGGTCGGCTCGTTCCTGGGGGCCACGCTCGCCGCCGCCGGACACGAGGTCACACTGCTCGGCCGCCGGCCGAAGGAGGGCGACCTGCCCGACCGCCTGCGACTCGAGGAGCCCGGGGGTCCGCGCGAGGTGGCCGTGCACCGCGCGAACGGCCCCGGCGACGTGATCGGCACTCCGGGCCTCGTGATCGTCGCCGTCAAGGCGTTCCACCTGCAGGAGGCGCTCATCACCGCCTCGGCCTGGCCCACGGCGCCGCTCATGACCGTCCAGAACGGCGCGGGGGCCGAGGAGCTGGCACGGGCGGCCCGGATGTCACCCATCCTCGCGGGCTCGCTCACGACAGCCGTTGAACCCATCCCCGGCGGCGTACGCAGGCTTCGCACCGGGGGCATGGGCGTGGCCGCATGGGCCGGGGAGGGATCGGCGCGCGCCGGGACCCTGGCAGCCCGGCTCGCGGACTCGTGGACGCTGGGCGGCCTGCCGACCCGGGTCTACCCCGATGCGGCAGCGATGAAGTGGTCCAAGCTGCTCGCGAACCTGGTTGGCAACGCGACGGGCGCCATCCTGGACATGGACCCCGGGGCCATCTACGCGGACCGCCTCGGCTACCGCATCGAGCGGCGCCAGATCCACGAGGCGGTGGCGGTCATGCGGGTCCTTGGCCTGGCGCCGGTGTCGCTGCCGGGTGCGCACCTGGTGCTCCTCCTGCGTGGCCTCGCGCTGCCTGAGACCATCGGGCGCCCGATCGTCGCGAGAGCCGTCGCGGGCGCGCGGGGCGGCAAGTCCCCGTCGCTGCGGCTGCACGTGCGGGGCGGCGGCGGGCTCCCCACGGAGGCGCTCTGGCTCAACGGGGCGGTCGCCGAGGCAGGCGGCCGCGCGGATGTCCCGGCACCCGTGAACCGCGGGCTCGCCCTCCTCGTGGACGAGGTCGCGGCGGACCCGGGCCGCGCCGCGTGGTTCGCCGGGCGGCCGGACCGGCTGGCGGGAGCCGTGGGCCTCGGGTAGGGCGCAACTCCCCTCCTCCTGCGACCACCGGCGGAACCTATACTCCCAGCCCTGTGGACATCCTCACGCTGATCCGGGACATCGCGCTCATCGTCGGCGCCTACCTGCTTGGCAGTGTCCCGTGGGGGGTTGTCGTCGCCAAGCTCGCCGGCGGCCCGGACCCGAGGACCATCGGGAGCGGGCGGACCGGTGGCGCCAACACCATGCGCGCCCTCGGGCCGCGCCTCGCGCTCCTCTCCGGTCTCCTCGACATGTTCAAGGGCACGGTGGCAGTGCTCGTCGCACGGGCGTTCGGAGCCGGCGTCGAGGTCGAGGTGCTCGCCGGACTCGCGGTGATCATCGGCCACAGCCGTTCGATCTTCCTGGGATTCGGCGGGGGCCGCGGCGTCGCTCCTGCCTACGGCGGGGTGCTGGCATTCCAGCCATGGATCGCCATGGCGATCCTGCCGGTCTTCATCGGCACCATCCTGATCACGCGCTACTCGTCGCTCGCCTCGCTCCTCGGCTCATTGACGGGCGGTGTGCTGATGGCGGCCACCGTGGCCACGCAGGGCCTGAGCCCATGGCTGTACATCTACGCCGTCGGCGGTGCGGGCCTGGTCTGGCTCTTCCACCTCGACAACATCGGACGCCTGCTGCGCGGCGAGGAGCGCAAGCTCAACTTCGGGCGGGCCAGAGCCGCGGCGGACGAGACGGACGAGGCACCGGACGAGCCGACCGACCGGGAGGCGCCGGAAGCGGACAAGGCGCCCGACCGGGACGAGCCGACCGACCGGGAGGCGCCGACCGACCGGGAGGCGCCGCCGACCGGGAGGCGCCGGACGGGCCGCCCGCAGCGGACGAGACGCCATCGCCGGAGGCCTGACCGGCGTCAGCCCTCGAGCTTCTCGCCGCAGCCGCCATCCACGAAGGCGAGCATCCCTTCGAGCGCGGCGTCCTCGTCGGGACCCTCCGTCTCGATCCGGATCCGGTGGCCCGCCTTCGCCGCCGCCTTCATCACGGCGATCATCGACTTGGCATCGGCCGGGACTCCGTCCCCGTCGAGGTTCACGAGGCGCACGGCTGCCTTGAAGCCGGCGGCCGACCTGACGAACATCGCGGCCGGACGGGCATGGATCCCACTGGGGTTCTTCACGACGGTTTCGGCGGTACGCATACCCTGAGCGTACCGGAGCACGCCAGGTCCCGTCAGCCTGCCGGGAGCACGTCGGGTCCACGCCAGGGCCTTCGCGGGGCGGCGACCCCGGTGGTGTTGACTACGAAGCACCGAATACCCGCATCGAGGGCTCACTCACGGCCGTTTGCGGGCAGCTGTTGCGTCCAAAGCCACTGACGCCCGCAAACGGGAGAACTGAGGCTCTCAGGGGGCGCGGATGCGGGGTTTCGTTGCGTTGGACACGCCGGGCCAATGGCGCCGCCGCGGGCCGGGTCAGCCTGTGGCGCCGCCGCGGGCCAGGTCAGCCTGCCGGGAGCACCTCGGCAAGGACTCGGAGCACGTTCTCGCCCATCACTGCCCGGACGTCGTCCTCGGCCATGCCCGCCGCCAGCAGCGCGTCCGTGAGGTGCACCACGTCGGCCGCATCGAAGGGCACCCCGACCGAGCCGTCCCAGTCCGAGCCGAGCGCCACGTGGGCCGGCCCGATCACCGCCACCGCGTGCAGAATGGTCCGGGCGACGTGCGCGGCGGTCCGTCCGCCCACCACCGAGTCCCAGAACCCGATCCCCACCAGGCCACCGGTCGCGGCGATGCCGCGCAACTGCGCGTCGGTGAGGTTGCGCGGCGAATCCACGAGCGAGCGGAGCCCGGTGTGCGACGCCACCACTGGGCGCGTCGCGACATCCAGGCAGTCATCCACCGTGGCAGGCGAGGCGTGGGCCACGTCGAGCACGACGCCGCGCGCCTCCATGCGCCGGATCATCTCGCGGCCCTTGGCCGTCAGGCCACCCTGCTCCATGCCATGCGCCGAGCCCCCGAACGGGGTGTCGAAGAAGTGGGCGGGCGAGATCATGCGGACGCCCATGCCGGCCACCACGTCCACGTTGACGGGATCGCCGTCGAGCGCGTGGGCGCCCTCGATCGAGAGCAGGCCAGCCGTGATCCGGGGATCACGCTCACGCAGGGCGAGGTACGCCTCCAGGCCGGGGGCGGAGGTCACGAGGCGGAACTGTCCAGCGGAACGCTCCTCCAGGCGCCGCGCCTGCCCGGTGAGGTACGCCACCCTGGGCAGCAGACGCCGCCAGGTCGCCGGTGGCCAGCGCTTCGCCAGCGCCAGCTTGATGACCTCGTCGGAGCGGTCGTCATTGCGGTCGTAGTTGAGCGATGCGGGCGTCTTGACCGCCATCGAAAGCACCTGGAGCGCGACGCGGCCCTCGATGAGCCGCGGCACGTCCACGTGGCCGACGGTCCCGCGCTGCGCCAGATCCCGCCCGAAGAGCAGCGAGTCCGCGTGCAGGTCCGCGACCCGGAGCGTGTCGTGGAGGGCGGCAGCGCGCTCCGAGACCGGCGCGCCATCCTGTGGCCACACCAGGTTCATCCGGTCCTCGGTGCGCTCGACGAGCCGGTCGAGGGTGGGCCGGGCGACGGCCAGTGCTGCGACCGCCACCCCGGCGGCTGCCGCCCCGGTCGCGATGGCGACCCTGCCAGCGGCCCCTCTCATGCGCCGAACGCCCGTCCGCGGGTTGGCGTGATCCGGATGACGACGTTGTAGATCGCGTACATCTCCTCTGGGGAGTTGAAGGAGCTGCGGATCCAGGGCTCGTACTTGCGCAGGTAGCCCGGGTTGTCCGTGACCGCCGGACCGTCGGGGTCGAGCCTGGCCTCACCCTCCACGATCACCACGTCGCCGCCCTTGCCGTTGTCGTTGAGATGGAGCGAGATGCGGGGGTTGGCGGCGATGTTCGCGTTGCGCTTCGCGCGGTGGTCGCTGTAGATGGTGATCTCCCCGCCCTCCCACAGGAACCAGATCGGGAAGGTCTGCGGCTGGCCATCCGGGGTGACGGTGGCCAGCCAGCCGATCGGGTCCGCGGCGAGGCGCTCGAGCGCGTGGCGGTCGGCGTCGGAGCCGGACGTGAAGACCATGACATCCTCCTCAGTGTGCAGACGGCTGATGCGCCGGTCCGGACCGGACTTCGTCGAGGAATGCGAGGGAGCGCGGCTCGCGCTCCATCGCCACGCGCATGAACTCGCGCATGGCGGCCTCGACCTCGCGCTCCGCCGCCTCGGTGACACGGAGTGCGGCGAGGGCCGCGATGTCCAGACGCTGGTAGGCCTTGAGCAGCTTGAGCGCGTCGAGCGACAGGCCGGCCCGGTCGGCGGGCGGCCCCGGACAGCGCCCGCAGATGACGCCGCCGAGGGGTGGCACCCACCGGTAGGCCTCCGTCGGCTCCAGCATGCGGTCGCACTCCACGCAGCGGTCCACCTCGGGGCGCTGGCCCAGCTCGTCGGCCAGGTGCATCTCGTACCAGCGGGCGACACGTCCGGGGGCCATGCCGGCATCGAGCAGCTCGTAGGCACGCCGCAGCAGGTCGTAGAGCGGCTCAGCCTCATGGCGCTCCTCCAGGCTGCGATCCGCCAGCTCCGCGAGGTACCAGGCAGTGGCCGCGCTCTCCAGGCTGTCGCGGAGCCGGAGCCACGCGTGACCGACACGGACCTCGGTGACCACGTCGAACGTGCGGCCCCGGGCCAGGGCGACGTTCAGCTCAGCGAACGGCTCCAGGCTGCCGCCGAGGCGTGAGGAAGGCCGCCGGATGCCCTTGGCGATGGCCTTGAGCTTGCCGTGACCGGGGGTGATGAGAGTCAGGACGCGATCGGCCTCGCCCAAGTCGAACCGGGACAGGACGATGGCATCGGTCACGTAGCGGCGCGGGGCGGGCACGGGGCGACGGTAGCACTCGGACGGCGGACCCGCCCACCGGTCCACCGGGGAGTTCGGGCCGGTCCGCGGCCACGGGGATCAGCCGGGCAGCGACGCCTCCCGGGCGAGCCGCACCGCCTCGTCGATGCCGCCGTCGAACGCGTCCCCGTGGCCCGGCAGCACGAGCCGTGCCCCGAGCCCCTCGAGCCGTGCGAGCGACGCACGCGCCTGCTCCTGGTCGGCGGTGAAGGGGGCGATCCGGGGCCCCCGGTCGCCGGTCGTGACGGCGAGCGTGCACATCGCGTCGCCCACGGCGAGAGCGTCGTGCCCGGCAAGATGCAGGGCCGCGCTGCCGGGCGTGTGGCCGGGAACCAGGATCACCCGCGGCGAGCCCGGCACATCGAGCGTCGCGCCGTCCCCAAAGGTCGAGACCTCGCCCAGGTGGGCGGTCCTCAGGCCGCCATGCCGCGCAGTCCACCACAGGAACCGCGCCATCGGGCCGAGCCGCATGGCACCGCCCTTCGCCGGGTTGGGCACCTCACCGCGGGCGAGCGCGGCATCCAACTCGTGCACGCTGATGGGCCAGTGCCGCTCGCGGCGAGCCCGCTCGGCGAAGCCGATATGGTCGCTGTGGCCGTGGGTCAGGACGATCGCCCGGACGTCCTCGAGCGTCCGGCCCATTGCTGCAAGCTCCAGTTCGAGCGACGGCCACTGGCCCGCGATCCCGGCATCGACGATGGTGACCTCCCCACCCTCCTCCACGAGGTAGCAGTTGACGATGCCCTCCGCGCCGACACGGCGCAGTGACGGTGCGAGCTCCATCAGTTCCTCCCGGTGGCTGCGCCGGTGCCGGCCACCGCCGCGCGGGCGGGGACGCAACGAGCGAGGAGAAGCGCCTGGTCGACCAGGACGATGGCGGCATAGGCGACGCCCAGTCCCGGCTGGCCGGCGGCCACGAGGGCCACGCCGGCCAAGACGAGGAGGCCCGTGCCCACAAGTTGGCGGTCGCGTTGCGGCAGCGGGTTGCGCGCCTTGGGGGCGACGACAACGGCCCAGGTGACGACGAACGCCACGGGAGCACCCACCGCGGCAAGGAGCTGCACCCAGGGGTCGGCGAGCACGGTCGCGCCCGCGTAGGCCATGGCAGCGATGCCGGCGAGCTCGGCCAGGAAGCGGAGAGCAAGGAGGGGCAGGAGGGGCATGGACGGGACTCCTTGCCACGGGGGTGGCGCTCGGATTAGGATGCGGTGTGTTGGCTACTGTAACTAGCCATCATCGCTACCGTCAATAGCCTTACCCCAGTCGACCGGAGGCACCGTGCCGACTCCGCCCCGTACCTCGCTCGATGAGATCGTCCGCGCGGGCCGGTCGATCCTCGATGCCGAGGGCCTCGAAGCGCTCACCATGCAGCGGGTGGCGGTCGCGGTGGGCGTGCGCGCCCCGTCCCTCTACAAGCGGGTCCGCGACCGCGACGCCCTCGTGCGGCTGATCGCCGCCGACGTCTTCGACGACCTCGGCCTGTCGCTGGCCGACGCTGTCGGGATGGGCGATCCGCGTGCCGACCTGCGCGCACTCGCAACCGCCTTCCGGGGGTGGGCGAAGCGCCACCCTGGCGGGTTCGGACTGCTGTTCGCCCCCCTTCCAGATGCGTGGCGCCTGGAACCCCCTGCGGGTGGCGCATCGCTTGACGCCCTGTTCGGCGTGGTCGCGAGGCTGGCCGACGACGACCATGTCCTCGACGCGTCGCGGCTGCTCGTCGCGTGGGCCAGCGGCTTCGTGTCCATGGAGCTGGCCGGCGCATTCCGGCTCGGCGGCGACGTGGACGAGGCGTTCGCCTACAGCGTGGACCGTCTCACCGTCGCCCTCGAAGGGGCCTAGGATCCAGGCTCGTCCGCCAGCGGGCAGCGGCCAAGCCGAGAGGCCAGCTGGCCGACGCCCAGCCCGCCCGCAGGGGGCCGAACGCCCGTGTAAATCACCACGGCACTCCACGAGCATCAGCGTGGCATGACGGTTGGCGTGGGTGAGGTCGAGCGGTCGGGCGCCACCCTGGTGGAGCGGATGGCCCATGGCGACGAGGCCGCCTTCGCCCAGGTCGTGGCGGCCCACCACGGCGCGATGGTCCGCGTGGCGTTCATCGTCACGGGTGACCTCGACCTCGCCGACGACGCGGCCGCCGCGGCATGGACACTCGCGTGGCGACGCATCGACACCCTGCGCGAGCCCGACCGGCTCCGGTCGTGGCTGGTCTCCATCGCTGCCAACGAGGCCCGCGGGCTCGTCCGCAAGCGCGCCCGCCACCCCTTGCGCCAGATCGAGGTGGCCGACCAGCTCGCGTCCCCCGACAGCCCGGCCGACCGCGACGAGGATCTCGATCTCACGAACGCCCTGGCCCACCTGAGCGCCGACGATCGCGCGCTCCTTGCGCTGCGCTACGTCGCCGGATTCGACTCCTTCGAGATCGCCCGTGCCACGGGCCGCTCGG
The DNA here is from genome assembly GCA_963748625.1 of uncultured Chloroflexia bacterium. Classification (GTDB taxonomy): domain Bacteria; phylum Chloroflexota; class Limnocylindria; order Limnocylindrales; family CSP1-4; genus CAIXZV01. The sequence continues at coordinate 606,236 of CAVVJT010000010.1, forward strand.
CGTCCGGCACGCGCGCCCGCCTTGCACGCCTCCTGGCGCGCCTCCGAACGGAGCTCGGCGATGACTGAGCGACTGGAGTTCGAGGTCATCCTGGAGCGCCGCCTGTGCGCACGCGCCGACCTCGCGAGGCGCCCCTTCGACGCGGTCGAGATCGCGCGTGGCGCCGTCGCGGCCGCACCGGCCCGCCGGCGGCTGGCTCTCCCGGTGTTCGACCGGCCGGCGTGGGGCATGGTCCTGCTGGGCGTGCTGCTCCTGCTGGCGCTGGGCGCACTCGCGGCCGGTGTGCTGCTGCGCCAGCGACCGGAGCCGCTGCTCGCGGTCGCTCGCCGCGACGGCGTCTACCTGGTCCACCAGGACGGCATCCCGGTCGTCCGCCTTGCGGACACCGGCACCTACCCCCGGTTCGCGTGGTCGGCAGACGGTCAGCTGCTGCTGATCCAGGATGTCTTCAGTGGTGGCAACGAGGTGAGGCTGTCCGCGTACGGGCTCGAAGGGACGCTCCTGTGGACGACATCCGAGGCCGCCACTGACTTCGTGGGCTGGTCGCATCACGGCCATCGGATCGCGTGGGTCTCCGGTCCCGGGCACTGGCTCAGGCTCACCGATGTGGACACCGGAACCACCGAGTTTGTGGAGAGCAAGGCGAGCGGCGTGTGGGGCGGGACGTCGTGGTCGCCCGACGACGACTGGGTGCTGGTCTCCGGTGAGGACCTCTCGATCGTCCCCCTTGACGGCAGCAAGCTGCGGGCCACGAGCCTGGCGCCCGGCTACCAGGTGCAGTACGCGACCGTGTCGCCCGACGGTCGTCTGATCGCGGCAATGGAGGCCTGCATCCCGCCTGCCTGCACGCAGAACCGGGTCGACCTCGCGATCCGCGACGCGACGACGGGCGACGAGGTGCTGCGGCTGCCGGCTGCGGGCGGCTATCCAATCGCGTGGTCCCCCGACGGCCTCCGCGTGGGGTGGCGGGCGATCTCCCCGAATCCTGCGGCCGTGATGACGACGACGCCGACGTCCAGGGGCGCCACCGTCGCCGCAACCGGCACCGACGGCGTGCAGTTCTCCGGCTGGACGCCCGACGGGAGCATCCTCGCGATCGAGTTCGGCCCAGCTGGCGACTGCGACACCACGGGCTGTCCGTGGACTGGTGGCTCGCTGTGGCGCGTGGGCATCGACGGCCTGACCAAGGAGCTGCTGATGACCGACATCAGCGAGGCCGCCCTGCAGCCCGTGCCCTAGGCCTGACAGTTGGGAGGTTCGGGTCATGCTGGTCTGGAGCAGGCGTCCCGTGCTGCGTCCCGTGCTGGTCGCGGTGCTTGCGCTCTTCGTGGCAGGCTGCGCATCCGGGGCGGCGAGCCCGGCGCCACCGGCCCCGGGCGGCGCGTCCGCATCTCCGGCACCGTCGGCCGTCCCGCCGGCGGCGACACCGGCGGCCACCGCCTCGTCGGCCGCCACATCGGGGCCGACGACAGCGTCGCCGATCTCCCTCCCGGACCTTGCGATCCGGACGTTCTCCGTCCACTTCGCGTGGACCGCGCCGTTTGCCGTCGACAGGGACGGCCACCTCTACATACCCACGGGCACGGAGGGCGCCGCCCTCACGAAGCTTGCGCCCGACGGCCGGATCCTCGCGACGTGGGCGAGCCCCGAGACCGTGCCCGGCCAGCCCGACACCGTCGCCGGCGTGGCGATCGATCCGGCTGATGGCGACGTGTGGGTCTCGGATGCGACCTCGGACCAGGTCGTCCGCCTGACGTCCGACCTCGAGCAAGTCTCCAGCTTCGGCGGAACCGGTCCGGGCGAGGGTCGGTTCTCCAGCCCGGGCGGCCTCGCGCTCCTGCCTGATGGCACGATCGTCGTGGCCGACATGGGCGGCGACCGCGTCGAGTACTTCGACCGCGACGGGACGTTCCTGCGCCAGGTCATCGCCCCGGGCGGCAGGATCGCGCCCTACGACGTCGCGGCGGACGGGACGGGCAACGTGTGGGTCACCGGGTCGCAGCCCGGAGCGTTCGGCGAGCAGGCGGGCATGGCCGTGAAGCTCGGGGCGGATGGGGCCGTGCTGCAGCGCGTGGACACCGTCCCCGGAGGCAAGACCTGGTTCCCGAGCGTCGCGGTCGCAGGGGACCGCGTGCTGGTCGCCGATGCCTGGCAGGGCCTCCTGGAGCTCCAGGCCGATGGAAGCCTCTCGCGCATCGGTGCGATCGGCGGCGGCCTGACGTCTGCCGCCACAGTCCGCGTAGCGCCCGGCGGCGACATCTACACGCTCGCCTGCACCTTCGCGAGCACCAGCTGCGTGATCGAACGGCGGGCGCGCGGAGGCGCGAGGCTCGCCAGCTGGCGCGCCCTGGGCGCACTGCCGACGCCTGCAGGCGGCACCACGGTGCAGGTGGACGGCCGCGACATGTACCTCCAGTGCATCGGTGAGGACAGCCCGACGATCGTCTGGATCTCCGGGCACGGTGCTCCGGGCTGGCTGTCCACGGCGCAGTACCTGCAGTCGCAGCTGGCAACGGTCTCGCGCGTGTGCATGTACGACCGCCAGGGTCTCGGCTTCAGCGAGTCGGCCGGCTACGCCGACATGGACCACTGGCTCAACGACACCGCCGACCTCGCCGCGCTCCTCCAGGCAGCCAAGGTTGACGGGCCGTACGTGATGGCGGGCCACTCCTACGGCGGGCTCCTGGCCCGGATCTTCGCCTACGAGCACCGCAAGGACGTCGCCGGCGTCCTCGCGATCGATCCCAGCAGCGAGAACCAGTTCTCCCAGGAGCTCGTCAATCCGGACGCGCCGACCGGCGACCCCACCTGCACCAGCTGCCCGTTCTACCCGGACATCGAGGCGGTCCACGAGATGACGAAGGGCAAGGTCGCCGGCTCGCTCGGCGACCTCCCGCTGATCGTGCTCGGCCACGCTCCGGACCTGCCGTTCTGGCCGGGTGCCTACAACGCCACGTGGCTGGACCTCGGTCGCGAGACAGCGACGGCATCCTCGAACGCCGAGTTCGTCACGGCATCGTGGTCGAGCCACAGCATCCCGACCTCCCAGCCCGCGCTGGTCGTCGAGGCGCTGCGTGAGCTGGTCGCGGCGGCGAGGTCGACGAGCCACGAGCTCCCGGCGTGCGGCGAGGCACTGACCGCCGTGGGCGGCGTCTGTGATTGACGTGGCCGGTCCCCCGCCACCGTCGGATCGGTGACGTAGCGGCTCTGGGCGGGCACGGCCCGACACTGGCACCCGGCCGCCGGGCCCGCTGGTGGATGACCGAGGCTCCCCGGGTGGTGTGGGCGTTGGGCACGCGAGACGCCTACCGGCGGCCGCGGCGGCGGGAGACCCTCCGTGAAACCCGCTTCACGCGGGCGACGACACGTCGCGCGAGAACGTCGGCGCGCTGTCCGCCGAGGATCAGCGGTGCGGACGACGCGCCCGGACGCGGACACCTGCGCGGCGGCGGAGCCGTGTCGAGCGCCGGTGGAACCGTTCGGCCAGCTCGGCCATGACGGATACGGGCGGGACATGGAGCTGCAGGCCCCCGCCGCGCAGGAGCACCAGCTCCGGCCCGTCCTCGGGCCGTCGACGCACGCCCCTGACCCTGACGGACCCGCTCGCGAGGCGCGCAGGACGCTTCCTCGTGATGTCCGCCGCCTGCGCCCCAACGAGCACCTCCCAGATCCCACCCGGAAGTGGCCCGCCCTCATGCACGGTGGCGAGGTCGACCTCGACGCGGAACCCAGCCTCCGGATAGGAGCGGGTCCGGTCACGGAGGTCCGGGGTCGCAACCGGCACGACCTCGATCGAGACCTCCGGCCCTGCGGGCCAGCGGCGGAGGCGGACGACAGGCCGCCCTCCCACCAGGTGCAGCCGTGCGGAGCCTTCGAGCACCAGGTGGCCGTCCTCGTCGGACGCATCGTCCACGCGCGCCTTCAGGTTGACCAGGCGGGTCATGTCGAAGCACGCATCAGGGATGCCGCTGGAATCGCGGAAGTGCGGGTAGGCGGCATAGATCCGCCCGCGGTCGATCACCGGTGCACCGAACACGGTTGCGGCGGGAGCCGCCGCAATATCCCGGAGCTCGGCCAGCAGGCCGTGCAGGAGGCAGTGGAGCCGGACGCGCTGCTTGGGGGCCAGCGACTGCTCGATCGCCGGGGACGTCCAGCGCCTCGCCACAGCGGCGCCTGTCTCGAAGACCCGGACCTGGTCGGCTGGATCGAGCGCGGCCCAGCGACCCCCGAACAGCTGGGCCACCTTGGCCACGTGCTGCCGGAGCAGATGATCCCGCCGGGGACCGGCCTCGATGCGCTCCGCGACCGGCAGGATCCGGTCCCGCTCGATGCGCAGGATCGCCTCCCCGATATCGTCGGTACGATCCGTGCGCGACGTCTGGCTGCCCTGCCGGAGACGGATGAAGTACGCGTCGTAGGACCCCAGCACCGAGACGACCCGCGCCTGGAGGTACGCGCGCTGCATGAAGTCGGCATCCTCGCCATTGGTGACCCCGGGCTCGAACCGCAGCCCGGCGTCCTCGATGAAGGAGCGACGGAACAGCTTCTGCGTGTTGGCCGACATGTTCACGTAGTCCAGCGTCGCGCGGTCCACGTCCCGGTTGTAGCGCAGCGCTCCGGGCTTGGCCCGCCCCTCGACCCCGATGATCCGCGCCACCACGATGTCCGACGTGTTCTTCTCAGCCATGGCCACGAGGCGCTCGAGGGCCTCCGGTCCGAGGTAGTCGTCGCCATCGAGGAAGAAGACGTAGCGTCCCCTGGCCACGTCGAGCCCGGTGTTGCGTGGCGCACCCGGGCCACCCGAATTGGGCTGGTGGACGACGCGCATCCAGGGGTTGACGCTCCCGAGCGCGTCGAGAACCGTCGGGGTGGCATCGGTCGATCCGTCATCGACGACGATCAGCTCGAGCGTGTCGGTGCCGATGGACTGCACGGCGACCGAGCTGACGCACTGCTCGATCCAGGGGGCGATGTTGTACGCGGGGACGATGACCGAGACGATCGGTCCGTCATTGCCACCTTCGCGCACGTGGAAGCCCCTGCAGCCGGAATGCCGATGATCGGGCGCGCCGTCTGCGAGGCCCCTGGACGTGCCCGAGCGGCCGGCCCGCAGCGCATCGTACACCGCACCCCAGCCCGTGCCGGGGGCACCATGCCCCACGGCGGTTCAACAGGCTACTTTCCGCGAACACGTTTACGGCATGACCCGCTACACTCCGCTGCACCATGACCGTGACGTCCGACCTCGACCTGAACCAGCTCCTCGCAGACACCGAGGCGGAGATCCTCCGCGTCGTCAAGGACCGGGATCCCTCGACCACGGGCGTGTACGAGATGATCCGGTACCACCTTGGCCTCGACGGCTCCGACGGTCCGCGCGGCAAGCGCATGCGCCCGCTGCTGGGCCTCCTTGCCTACGCGTCGATCGCCGGCGAGCACACGCGGGCGCTGCCGGGCGCTGCCGCCGTGGAGCTGGGCCACAACTTCAGCCTGGTCCACGACGACATCGAGGACGGCGATGTCGAGCGGCGGCACCGCCCCACGCTCTGGGCGGTCCACGGCGTGCCCCAGGCGATCAACACCGGCGACCTGATCTTCAGCCTGAGTCGCGTCGCCCTGCACCGCCTGACCGACCTCGGGTTCTCCGACAAGAAGGTCCTGCGCCTCATGCGTCTCTACGACGAGACATGCGTGATGCTCTGCGAGGGCCAGTACATCGACATCGCCACCTCATCCCAGGGCGATCCGATGACGGTGGAGCTGTACTTCGACATGATCGGCCGCAAGACCGCGGCACTGATCGCCGGCTCCATCGAGGCCGGCGCCCTGCTGGCCACCGACGACGACGACGTCATCGCGCGCTACCGGCGCTTCGGCTGGGCGCTGGGCCTGGCGTTCCAGCTCAACGACGACCTGCTGGGCATCTGGGGCCAGGAGCAGAAGACGGGCAAGGTGCCCACTGACATCGCCCGCCACAAGAAGACCCTGCCGGTGCTCTACGCGTTCGAGAACGCCTCGCCCGAGGACCGCGCGCGGCTCACGGAGGTGTCGGCCATCGAGGAGCCGACCGAGGCCGAGATCGCCGAGACCATGGCGATCCTGGAGCGCTCGGGCGCCGAGGACTTCACCCGGTCCGAGGCGCGCCGATGGCGTGACGAGTGCCTCGCCGAGCTCGAGGGGCTGACCGTGGTGGAACCTGGGGCCCGCGCCCAGCTGACAGGCATCATCAACGCGGTGATCAGCGCGTAGGACGAGCCCGGCCGTGGGCCGCCTGGGCACCTCACTGAGGCTCGCTCGGCCCAGCTCGCGTGACGCTTGGGTCGCTCACACCGGTCGGCGCATCGTCTTGCGATGGGCGGGGGCGACACCTCTGCTGATCAGCCCTTGCCGCACTGCGGATCACGCCTACTCTTGGACCACTCGGTCCGCGTGACGGCGGCCGTATGACGGGGTGCGACACATGACCAACGACACCCAGCCGACCGGGACGGACCAGACCAGCACCTGGGACTGGGTCAAGGCCGCCCTGTTCATCGCAATCATCGTGGTTGTCGTGGTCCTGGTGTTCCTGGTCGGCACCGGCCAGTTCTGGGGCTGCGGCGCCTACACCTGCTGAGGCCGTCGGACGCGGAGCCGCCACACGGCCGCGCCTTCCTCGATCTCGTCGCCCTCGTAGTGGTACGGCAGGTCGGGCGCCCGGATGATCGTGGCTTGGCGGATTGGCGACCCAGCGTCAGTCGCGTCGCGTGGACGAAGCGTCTGTGAATCCCCGTCGCGGGGGCTTCGGGCGGTCCCCGGTGGGGGTTTCGCAGGCGCTGCGTCCAAGAAACGTCGCCGACGAGTCGCCGGTGGCGGCTGATCCGCGTCGTCGTCGCCGGTTCATGGACGGAGCGTCCAGCCCAGGCCCGCTGCCACTTTGGCGGGCCTCGGTCGCCCGCCGCGCACGCGGCCGGCACTCCGCCCGCGGCCGCTGCTCCCGCCGCGGCCTCCCCTACTCCTCGTCGCCGGGCGCCGACTGGTCGTCGACCGCGCGCTCGCGCGCAATCAGCACCTTGCCCACGCGACGGCCGTCCGTCGTCTCCACGGTGAGCCGCATGCCGTCGATCCGGATCTCGTCCCCCGGCTGCGGGATGCCGCCCACGCGGTGGTAGACGAGTCCGCCGATGGTGTCGTACTCGTCGTCGTCCTCAAGCACGAGCCGCGTGTCCCACAGGTCCTCGAGATCGTCGACCGACGCGCGACCGTCCACCCGGAAGTGGTCGTTGTCGAGCGCCTCGATGAGCGGCTCCTCCTCGTCGTACTCGTCCTGGATCTCGCCGACGATCTCCTCGAGCAGGTCCTCGATGGTGACCAGGCCCGCCGTGCCGCCGTACTCGTCGAGCACGATCGCGATGTGGACCTTGCGCCGCTGGAACTCGTGGAGCAGGTCGTCGACCGACATCGATTCCGGCACGAACACAGGGGTGCGCAGCAACACGCGCAGGTCCGAGCCCTTCGCGGCGGTGGTCTTGAGGAACGGGAGCAGGTCCTTGGCGTAGAGGATGCCCACCACCTCGTCCACCGAGGTCTCGTAGATGGGGACCCGGGAGTGGCCCTCCTCGATGATCTTGTCGATCGCCTCATCGAAGGAGGTCGATGCCGGCAGCGCGACGATGGCGACACGCGGGACCATGACCTCGTGCACGCGCCGTGCACCCAGCTCCATGACCGCGTTGATCATCTGCTCCTCCTCGGCCTCGAGGATTCCCTGCTCCCCGCCGCGCTCCACGATCAGGAGCAGCTCCTCCGCCGTGATCCGGGCCTCGGGTGTGACCTCGGCCCCGAACAGCCGGGCGATCGTCCGGGTGAGAAACGTGAGCATGGCGACGACGGGCCGGAAGATGCGGCCGATCAGGTCCACCGGGCGCGCGAGGCCCAGGGCGAATGCCTCCGGGTGGGCCAGGGCGAGCGTCTTGGGGACCAGCTCGCCGAACACGATCGTGAACAGCGAGAGCAGGACCGTGACGGTCAGCAGGCTCACGACCGCGGCTGCGTCGGCGCTCATGCCCCAGGACACGAAGAGCTCGCCCATGCGGGCTGCCAGGCTCACGCCGGCGAAGGCCGAGGCGAGGAACCCGATGAAGGTGATCGCGAGCTGGATGACCGCGAGGAACCGCCCGGGATCGCTGGTCAGCCGGCGGACGCGGGACGCCCCACGCCGGCCCTCATCCACCAGCTGCTCGACGCGGCTGGGACGGATGGACACCAGGGCGATCTCGGCGGCGACGAACACCGCGTTGAGGAGGACCAGGAGGGTGATGACCGCCAGCTCCAGGAGCGTGTCACCCATCAGCCGGGAGCCTCGTCCTTCGGCGGTATCGGACGCGGTTCACGGATCCGGGCCGGGACGCCGACGGCGAGCTTGCCGGCCGGAACATCCCTGGTGACCACGGCCCCGGCGCCCGTCTTCGCGTCGTCGCCCAGCGTGACCGGGGCGCGGAGCATCGTGTCCACGCCCAGGAACACCCGCTCGCCGATGACGGTGCGGTGCTTGCGCACGCCATCGTAGTTGGCGGTGATCGTGCCCGCGCCCACGTTCGTGTCGGCGCCCACGTCCGCATCACCCAGGTAGCTGCCGTGGTGCTGGCGGACATGCTCGCCGAGGCGTGAGTTCTTGATCTCGGCGTAGTTGCCGATCTCGGAGCGGCGGCCAACGTGCGCGCCCGGCCGGAGATGCGCGAACGGCCCGATCGTGACGTGGTCCTCCACGGTGGATCGCTCGATGACCGAGGCCCAGACCACGCAGTCGGGTCCGATGACGGAGTCCACGATCTGGGAGCCCGCAGCAATCCGCGTCCGCTCGCCGATCCTCGTGGCGCCCCGCAGGATCACGTTGGGCTCGAGCGTGACGTCCTGGGCCAGCTCCACGCCGGTGTCGAGGTACACGGTGGATGGGTCCACCATGGTGACGCCGGCCCGCATCCAGCGGTCGTTCATCTCCACGCGCATGTCCCACTCGGCGCGGGCGAGCTGGGTGCGGTCGTTGATGCCGGTCAACCGGCCGTCATCCTCCACCTCGAGTGCCGCCACCAGCCGCCCGTCCTGGCGCGCGAACGCCACGAGGTCGGTGAGGTACACCTCGCCCGACACGGGCGAGGGGCGCAGGTCGCCGATCCGCCGGCGCAGCCACGCGGCATCGAAGGCGTAGAGCCCGGCGTTGATCTCCGAGAGGGTGCGCTCGTCGGTGGAGGCGTCCTTGTCCTCGACGATCCGCTCGACGGTGCCGCCCTCGTTGCGCACCACCCGGCCGAGTCCGGTGGGGTCGATCGCGTCCACGGCGACCAGGGCGATCGCTGCCGCATCCATCGCGCGCGCCTCGAGCAGTGCGGCGAGCAGGTCACCCTGGACCAGCGGCACGTCGCCCGAGAGCACGAGGATCTCGGCCACGTCATCCTCGATGGCGTCAAGCGCGGCACGGAGCGCGTCGCCCGTCCCACGCGGGACCTCCTGGAGCACTGAGTCCGCGCGGGCGGCCACGTGGTCCCGGACCGCCTCGGTCGCCGGTGAGTACACGACGAGCGGGCGGGTGCCGGTCGCCGCATCGGCGGCGTCGAGGACATGGTCGACCAGCGTGCGCCCGCAGATGCGGTGGAGGACCTTGGGGGTCGCCGACTTCATGCGGGTGCCGAGTCCGGCCGCGAGCACGACGGCGACCGTGCGGCGCACGCGATCGCCGGTTGGTGCAGGTGGAGTCGTCATCAGAGGGCGCGATTCTGGGGTTGGTGCCGCCGGGTGTCAACCGGGAGGCGGCGGCGGGGCGGATGGACGACGGGCGTTGGCTGCACGGTCAGGTCAGCGACGGACGGCGATGGCCTCGATCTCGACCAGGCCTCCCTTGGGCAGTGCCGCCACCTGGACGGTGGAGCGGGCCGGCGGCGGGCTGGGCATGTGGCCCGCATAGACCGCGTTGACCGCGCCGAAATCGGCCATGTCCACGAGGAAGATGGTGGTCTTCACGACATCCTCGAAACCCAGCCCGGCCTCGGCAAGCACGGCTCCAAGGCTCTGCAGCGCGCGCTCGGCCTGGGCCTCGACGCCATCGACGAGGTTGCCGGTGGCCGGGTCGAGGCCCAGCTGGCCGCTGGTGAACACGAACCCGTCCGTGACGATGGCCTGGCTGTACGGGCCGATCGCGGCCGGGGCGCCGGCCGTCGCGAGTGCGCTGCGGGTCATCGATCCCTCCGGTCCGCCCCCGTGGGGGCGAGGATGCGGGCGGCCGCGACGAAGGGCTCGCGCGGGCCGGGGGCCACGAGATCGCCGGACGCGATAGCGGCACGGACCGTGTCCGCTGCCGCCGACGCCTCGGCGTATGAAGGATAGAGCGCGAAGTGGGTCGGCCCGGAGCCGGAGATGCCGACAGGTCGTCCGAGGAGCCGGAGGAGGCCTCGCTTGAACGGCACAAGGCCAGGCTCCACTACCGCGGCGGCGGGCCCCAGATCGTTCGCGGACGCGAGGACCGACGCCCGGGCGAGCAGATCCGCGACGCCCAGGACGCCACGTCGGAGCTCGTCGGCGAGGTGGGTGGAGGCAAGACGGGCGGCGCCGCCCGCCGCACGCGCCCCCTGGTCCCAGGCCCGGTAGGCGGCAGGCGTGGAGACGCCGCAGGACGGGGTCACCAGCAGCAGCCCGGGGCGATCGTGGGTGCCGTCCGCATCACGCAGCCAGCGGAGCGGGGTCAGGCGCTCGCCGCGCCCCTCGATCAGGGCGGGTCCGCCGACGGCGAAGAACGGCACGTCCGACCCCAGCGCTGCCGCGACACGGTGGCGCGTGGCGGGATCAAGCACCACGCCCCACGCCGCAAGTGCGGCGTCGAGCGCCGCGGCGGCATCCGACGAGCCGCCGGCGAGGCCCGCCGCGACCGGGATCCGCTTCTCGAGGCGGGCGGCGAGCGGCGGGGGCGGACCCGGGTGGCCCCACTCGGGACGCGCGGCCTCACGGGCTGCGCGGATGGCGCGCAGCACCAGGTTGTCGCCGGGCGGGCCGGGATCGAAGCCGTCCACGTGCAGGGTGTCCTGCGCGCCGGGAGGCAGGACGGCCACGGACAGGCGGTCGGCCAGGTCGAGCGGCACGAACACGCTGTGCAGGTCGTGGAAGCCATCGGGCCGGGAGCCAAGCACGGCGAGCGTCAGGTTGACCTTCGCCGGCGCAATGCGCACGACCGGGGCGAGCGAGTGGGACGGGTCGCTGGTCATCGGGGTACCGGGCGTCTGGGCGTCTGGGCGTTCAGAGCATCGCGGGGATGTCGCCCAGCGCCTCGGCGAGGACGAGCCACTCCCCTACCGCGAGCGTCTGCGGGCGCCGGTCACGGGCGATCCCGGCCGCCTCGAGCGCTGCGTCCACGCGGGCGGGCTCCACGGGCAGCTGGCGGGTGAGCACGTTGTGGAGCATCTTGCGGCGTTCGCGGAAGCCTGCCTGGACGATCCGCCACAGGTGATCCTCCGCCGCGGCGTCAAGGCGGTCGTCTGCAGGGTACGGCTCCAGCACCAGCACCGCGGACTCCACCTTGGGCGCGGGCTCGAAGGCCTCCCTGGGCACCCGGAAGGCGACCCGCGCCTTCGCATGGTACTGGCAGAACACCGACAGGTAGCTCATCTCGCCGGGGGGCGCCGCCACCCGCTCGGCGACCTCGCGCTGGACCATGAGCACGAGCCGCTCGGGCCGTGGCGCCTGGCCCAGGAGCCGGTGCAGGGTCGGGCTGGTGATGTGGTAGGGCAGGTTGGCGACCACGTCGTAGGGCTCGGAGACCAGGTGCACGAGGTCCTCGTCGAGGGCGTCGCCTTCGACCAGCCGGAAGCTGCCTGCCGCCAACTCGTCGGGGAATGCGTCGCGCAGGACCGCCACGAGCCCCCGGTCCAGCTCCACGGCGGTCACGTGCGCCCCTGCCGCGAGCAGGCCACCGGTCAGGAACCCGAGGCCCGGTCCGATCTCGAGCACGCCCCGCCCGGGCGCAGGATCGGCCTCGCGCAGGATCCCCTCGAGGACGTCGACATCGGTGAGGAAGTTCTGCGAGAGGTTGTGGCGTGCCCGCAGGCCCTCCTCCTTGAGGCGGCGCTGGACATAGCGCGGATCCATGCGCAGGTCGCCCGCGCGCCGCCCGCCCGTGCCCGGCTCGCCCGTGCGCTGCCCGGTCGTCATCGGGCGAGCGGCAGCGACGGCCGCGCGTCGAGGTCCAGCCCGGCGGTCACGCCGGCCGCCAGGCGGCGTCCACCGGCCGCCCCGATCATCGCGCCGTTGTCGGTGCACAGGCCAGGGCGTGGGATGACCATCCCGATGCCGCGTGCCTCCGCCTCGCCCACGATCCGTTCGCGCAGGGCCTGGTTGGCGGCCACGCCGCCACCGAGGACGATGCCGCGGGCACCCGTGGCCTGCGCGGCCCGCAGGGTCTTCTTCGCGAGCACGTCCACCACCGAATCCTGGAAGCCCCAGGCGAGCTCCGCGATGGCCGCGTCGGACAGCGAGCCATCGCGCTCGTCGGCGGGCAGCCCCTCGTCGGCGCGAGCCTGGGCGATGATCCGGCGGGCGGCGGTCTTGAGGCCGGAGAAGGAGAGATCGTAGGAGTCGCCCAGCCAGGCCCTCGGGAAGACGCGGTTCCGTTCGACGGCCCGCTCGGCGGCCTTCGAGATGGCGGGCCCACCGGGGTAGCCGAGGCCCAGGAGCCGGCCGACCTTGTCGAACGCCTCTCCCGCGGCATCATCCATGGTGGTGCCCAGGAGGCGGTACGTCAGGTGGTCCCGCATCTCCACGAGGAAGGTGTGGCCGCCGGAGACGACCAGCGCGACCAGTGGGAACAGGGGCTCCTCGCGCTCGGCCTCCCCTGGGTCGAGCAGCCAGCCCGCGTAGACATGGCCCTCGAGATGGTTGACCGGGACGAGCGGCTTGCCGTGCGCCCAGGCGAGCGTCTTGGCGAAGTTGATGCCCACCAGCAGCGAGCCCGCGAGGCCCGGGCCATAGGTGACCGCAACCCCGTCCACGTCGGCCATGGTGACGCCTGCGGTGGCGAGCGCCTCGTCGGTGACCGGCACGATCCAGCGCAGGTGGGCGCGCGCGGCAACCTCCGGGACGATGCCCCCGGTTGGCGCATGCAGGGCGACCTGGCTCGCGACCACGTTCGCGAGAATCCGCCGGCCGTCCTCCACCAGCGCAACCCCGGTCTCGTCGCAGGAGCTCTCGATCGCCAGCAGCAGCGGGCCGCTCATTCGCCGGCGTCCTTGTAGGCGACAGGGTTCGGATCGGGTGCGGCGTCAGGTGCCGGCGAGGCGTCGAGCTCCGCGCGGAGGCGGGCGACCCGCTCGCGCATGACGGGCAGCTCGAGCGGCTCGGTGGTCATGATCAGGGCGTCTTCCTGGTTGTCGCTGTAGTAGCGGGGACGGATGCCCACCGGTCGGAACCCGTACTTCTCGTACAACCGGCGGGCCGGGAGGTTGGACAGGCGGACCTCGAGCGTGGCCTCCCGCGCGCGGCGGTCAAGCGCGAGGTCGAGCAGGGCGAGCAGCAGCCGCTCGCCGAGGCGCCGGCGGCGGAAGCTCGGGTGCACGGCAAACGTGGTCACGTGCGCCTCGTCCACCATCAGCCAGATGCCGCCATAGGCCACGATCCGATCCCCGAGGATGGCCACGAGATACTGGGCCAGCCGGTTCGCCTCCAGCTCCTGGCGATAGGCGTGGGCGGGCCAGGGGGTGGTGAACGACGCCCGCTCGATGAGCTGGACATCGGGCAGGTCGGCCACGGTCATCGGCCGGATGAGGAGCACCGGTGCCTGGATCACGACCCACGCCCCCCGCTGAGCTCCACGCCATCGTCGGGAAGTGCGCGCAGGACGCCTCGGGGCAGCGTCACGTACTCCGGCACGAGCCGCGCAAGGTCATCGCCGCCGGCCGCGAGCCTCGGCGCTCCCTCTGCAAGCAGGGCCGCCGCAAGCCCGCCGTGGGCGGCCGCACCCAGTGCCACCGCGGGTGCCGGCGCCCTGCCGTCGAGATCCACCGCGACCAGGGTGGCCCCGTCGAGGGCCGGCTCCTCGCCGCCGGGCAGGATCACCGGGTCGACTCCCTCCCTGGTGACGACACGATCGGACAGGCCGGCGGGCTGGAGCAGCACGAGCGCGGCCATGTCACCGGCTCCGGCCGCGGATGCCGCGCGCAGGAGGGCACCCCCGGTCACGACGCCGGCGATGGGCAGCCCGAACGCGTGGGCGATCCCCTTGGCGGTGGCCAGGCCGACCCGGAGGCCGGTGAAGGCACCCGGGCCGGTGCCCACCACGATGCCGCCCAGGTCGGTGCGGGCGATGCCGTTGTCGGCCAGGAGGGCCTCGATGCGCGCGAGGAGCTCCTCGCCATGACGGTAGCCCGCCACCCACGTCCGCGCCTCGAGCAGCGAGCCGTCGGCGGAGCCGAGCGCGATGACCGCGTGGGTGGTGGCCGTGTCGAGCGCGAGAATCGGACCGCCCGCGCTCATGCGACAGCCTCCAGATAGCGCGCGTAGGCGGGATCGCCGGTCCGCAACGTGATCCGGCGCGGCTCGTCCCCGGTCCCGTCGAGCACGATATCGAGACGCCCCACCGGAAGTGCTCGCCCCAGCCGCTCCGCCCACTCCACGAGCGCCACGCCCTCGAGCTGCCGCTCATCGAGCAGTCCGCCCGCCAGCGCGTCCGCGGCGTCGTCCAGGCGGTAGAGGTCGAGGTGGAACAACGGCAGCCGGCCCGCATACTCGCTCATCAGCACGAACGTGGGCGAGGTCACGATGTCGGTGATCCCGAGACCCACGGCGAAGCCCTTCGCGAGCTGGGTCTTGCCCGCGCCGAGGTCTCCCACGAGGCAGACCAGGTCGCCGGCCCGGGCGACAGTCGCCAGGCGCGCGCCCAGGGCGCGGGTCGCCTCGGCATCGCTGGTGGACAGCACGGTCTGGACGGGAACGGTCACGGACATCTCGGGTGGAGGATACCGCCCGCGGTCATCACGTCCGGGCTGGGCCGGTGGAGGCGCGACGAACCGGCGGTGTCAGGCGAAGCGCTCGAGATCCCCGAGGGGGACGTCAAGCGGCGGCTCGCCGTCGATCTCCACCCAGGCCGCCTCCAGGATGACCCCGGCTGCGAAGCGGCGCGGTCCCGCAAGCCCAATGGCGCGGCCCTCGACCCCGGCGTTGGGGCCACTCCGGATGTGCACCCGGTCGGGCTCGCCCATCGGCAGCTCCAGGTCGTCGGCGTCGAAGACAAGGGCCGGCGGATCCACGAGCAGGGCCACGTCGCGTCCGGCCAGCCGCTCGAGCAGGGCCATCACGGGGCTGGGAATGGGGCGTCGCAGGGCACCCTCGAGGGCGAGCACCCCGAAGGGCGGCGTGGGGTGCAGGGCGGCACGCTGGCGCTTCTCCGACGCCTGGAAGTCACGCAGCTCCTTGCCGGGCAACGAGGCCACCACGATGCCGCGCACGCCCATCGCCCGGGCGCGGGTGAGCGCCTCGGCGTCGATGCGTGAGCCCACGACCAGGATGCTGCCCGCACGGCCGACGTCGATGCCACCCGGCCGCAGCTCGCCGAACGGGTCCGTGGCCAGCTCGAGCCGCCCGTGCGCGGCCGAGCCCGCAGCGAGGGCGCCCCGTAGCGCCAGGCCCGTCGCCCGGAGGCGGATCTCGGCGCCCGGCTGGACCTCGGTCACGATCCCGCGCATTGGCGACGGGATCCGGTCGCGGTGCTCGCCCGTCACCAGCCGCCAGCGCTCCTTCTTGCCGGGCACCGGCGTGAGCAGCTCCCCCTCCAGGTCGGCGTGGCGGCGGCGACGCGGCACAGGCGCCCAACGCGTGCCCGGCACGCGCGTGGTGCCGTCGGCACCGGTTCGCGCGTCCACCTCCACGATGTGCCGGTCGCGCACATGCTCGATCAGGGGCTCCCCGGCTTCGACCGTGGAGCCGGCCTCGACCAGGGGCCGGTCGCCGGGCGGCAGCGGGAAGCGGGCCTCAAGGTCCGGATCGACCAGGCGCCGCACCGGGACCTCGTCGAGCCAGGTCGTGTCGCTCACCCCGTCACCCCGCTCCACAGGGCGGCCTGCCATTCCGCAAGTACCTCCCGGCGACGTTCAGGGCGGTCGGGCAGGTGCATCGGGATGTCGCGCAGGTCCACGAGCAGGCCTGCGACCCCGCCTGTCACATCGGCCACGGCGTGGCGCGTGCGGACGCCGAGGTCCACCGCGACGCGCAGGCGAAGCTCCACCCGGGCCTGCTCGCCGGGCGGCAGGTCCACGAGCTCCATGCCGCCGGGCTGGAGGTCGAGCTCGGCTGTGGCCTGGCTGCCATCGACCCGACGCACCTGCAGCGTGCCCGCGGAGCGGCCGGGCCGCAGCCCGGCGGGCATCAGCACGCTGCCCAGCGGCACCAGGAGCTCGTCGCGCAGGTCGCGGACGATCCGGAGGCGCTCGTCGGGGTCCTCGATTCGTCCCAGTGGCCCGAGCAGGCGCGCATGGTCGAGGCCGAGCGCACGGATGCCGGGGCGCCGGACCACGTTGGCCAGGGCCAGCGCGACCGCCGGACCCGGGGCGACCTGCCACGCGCCACCCGCGGCGATCACCAGGTCCGGGGCCGGCTGGGCGGCGATCACGGGTGTCGCCTCGAGAAGACGCTCGACGGCGGCATGCGCGGCGGCCAGCCGGAGGAGCGCCCCGTCACCGGCCGCATCGCCCCATGGGACGAGCGACATCTCCCGCAGGCGGTCGCGCAGCCGCAGGCGGTCCAGCGGGACGGTGAGCCAGCGCTCCACGGCATCAAGGTGGGTGTCGGTGAAGGCGGCGGGAAGCAGTGCCCCGGCGGGCGCATGCGCGGTCGTCACGACCGAGCGCCGGCCGACGATCCACGAGGCCGCGGCACGGAGTCCGGCGGACTGGCCGATCTCGATGACCTCCACCCGCCGCTCAAGCGCCTCCGCGAGGGTTCCCGTGGTGGCCGCGATCGCCCGCCGGCCGTCGTCGTCACCGCCACGCAGCCCGTCAAGGAGCGCACGCAGTGGCTCGCCGCCCCCAGTGGCTGCCCCCGGGGCAAGGACCGTGGAGCCCGGACGATCCGGGCGGAACAAGGCCTCCACCTTGCCGCCGGGCTCCGCGAGACCACCGGCCAGGACGGCCACGAGCGAGGGGCGACGCTCGCCGGCGGCGGCGATCAGCGTGGCGAGGTGTGCCATGAGCGGGCGCTCGTCGCCGCCCGGGGGGTCGGAGGCGCCCGCGAGCACCACGGACACCCGTGGATCGGCGAGTGCCGAGGCGACCTCGAGGATGTCCGCGCCATCGAGCACGAGACGCCGGACGCGCCAGCCGGCGCTCGCAGCGGCGTCGGCAAGCGGAGCGAGCACGCGCTCGGTGGCGGCAACGACCGCCATCTCCGGCGGCCGGACCGTGGAGCAGGCCAGGACGGGAACGTCCTCGAGGGACGAAGGATCCGCGAGGGCCAGGTGGGCGGCAAGGTCGGCATCGGAGGCGGTCAACCGGGCCCGGACACGTTCGGCGACGACGGCCGGGGGGACGGCGGCCGGCGCGGACCCGGATCCGACCAGGCGCCAGCGGTTGGCGACCCTGCCCAGGATGGCGACGGCCGTGGTCGCGGTCCCACGATCGACCGTGACGAAGACGCGCCGCTCGATGCTCACGCGGCCGATGCTACCAGCGCCGCCGGGTCAGGCGTCCCAGCCGTCGACCTCATCGAGCTCCTCGAGCCGGTCGATGAGCGCCTCGATGCCGATGTCGTCGCGCAGGATCTCCGTGGCCGATGGCGACTCGCCACCGAAGAGTCCGCACAGGACGGGATCGAAGAACAGCATGGCGGGGGCGCCGAGCGGCCGGTACGGCCGGCTCGCCTCGAGGAAGTGGACGGCGGGACCGGTCAGACCCTTGAGCCGGATCTCCCGGGCCACCTGCTCCACCAGGGCTTCGCGGCGCTCGTCGAGCAGCTCCATGGGAAAGCTCATGAATGGGCTTCCGGCGAGATCAGGGAGCGGGATGCCACGGGCTCCGACGCCTCAAAGGCGGCCTCGAAGGCCGTGTACGCAGCTGCACCGCGCAGCGCGAGGACGACATGCTCCAGGGAGGACGGTGTCTCGAGCTCGTCGCGCACGGTGTCCACCACGACCCGAGCCGCCTCATCGAGCGGGAAGCCGCCGATGCCGGTCCCCAGGGCCGGGATCGCGATGCTGCCGAGCTGGAGCTCACGGGCCCGGGCCATCGTCGCCCGAACCGCAGCCTCGATGGCTGGGCCGCTCGTGCGCCGGTCGCGTTCGAGGGAGACGGCGTGGATCACGACCTTCGCCGCGAGGCGCCCGGCCGGCGTCACGATGGCATCGCCGATGGCCGCCGGTCCCTGGTGCACGGCAGCGAACTCGATGGCGTCGCCGCCCGCGCGCTTGACCTCGCCGGCGATCCCGGCCGACATCCAGAGCGACGTGGCAGCAGGAACGACGATCGCGTCCACCTCGAGGTGGCAGATGTCGCCGTTCCAGAGCTCGATGCGCGCCAACGTCCCTACCCCGTGAGCGTCCGCAGGCCTGCCACGGAACCGGCGGCATGGTACACCCGTGCAACGCGCCTCGACATCCCGGTCACGACCTCGTAGCTGATCGTTCCACCTGCCGCAGCGAGCTCGTAGGCGGAGATCCGCTCGCCATCCTGCTCCCCGATCAGCACGAACTCGTCGTCCTCGCTGACGGGCGCTCCGGGCACGTCCGTGACGTCCGCCATGACGGCGTCCATGGACACCCGGCCCACCAGGGGGACGCGGTTGCCGCGGACAAGGGCGGAGGCCCGACCCGTGAGAATCCGGTGCCAGCCGTCACCGTACCCGAGCGCGAGGGTGGCGATGCGGGACACCCGGCTGGCGAAGAAGACGGGGCCGTAGCCCACGCCGTGGCCCGCAGGCAGGTCCAGGACCCGGACCGGGCGGGCGTGGAGCGACAGGACCGGGCGCAGCGCCGCGGCATCGGCGGCGGTATGCGCGGCGGGAGCGAGGCCATCCGGCACGAGGCCGTAGATCGCGATGCCCGGCCGGACCGCGTCCCAGCGCTTGGCAACCCCTGCCAGGAGTCCGCCGCTGCCCGCGAGGTGCCGGCGCGGGAAGCCGGCGCCAGTGCCCAGCTCCCAAGCAGCGCCGAGCCGGTCGAGCGCATCGGCGAAGCGGCCATCCTGGCCCAGCGTGTACACGGCATCGTCGGCGGCGGCGAGATGCGTCCAGATGCCCACCAGGCGCACGCCGGGCGCCCGGGTCACCCGCTCCACCAGCCCTGCCGCATCCGCCGGCAGCACGCCGCCCCGTCCCAGGCCGGTATCGACCTCCACATGGACATCGAGCGCCGGGCCACCGTCCGCCGCATTGGCCTCCGCGGCGGCGAGGATCCGATCGCCGTTGTGCCCCGGTCCGAGTGACGTGGCGATTCCGGCGGCGGCAGCTTCCGCCACGTGCGCAGCCGGAATCGGGTACAGGACCATGAGGGGCCCCTTGAGCCCGGCGGCGCGCAGCTCGTATGCCTCGTCGAGCGTGGCCACGGAGAAGCCATCGGCACCCGCCGCCTCGAGTGCGAGCGCGCACGGGACGGCGCCATGCCCGTACGCATCCGCCTTCACAACCGGCTCGATCCGCACGCCCTCGCCGGCCGCGGAACGCAGCGCCGCGAGGTTGCCGGCGAGCGCATCGAGGTCGATCTCGATCCAGGTGGGCCGGGCGAGCGGAGGGAATCCGGCGGCAGCCAGGCGAACCTCGATGGGGACGGTCACGCCCCGGCCCCGGGATCAGCGTCGGCCCCGGCCCCGGGATCAGCGTCGGCCCCGGCCCCGGGATCAGCGTCGGCCCCGGCCCCGGGATCAGCGTCCGCGGCGCCGGAACCACCGGGCGGACCGGGCTCCCGCGAGCCGAACCCGAGCTTCCGACCGCCCCGCTGGCGCTCCGCGATGGCGGCCAGGCGCTTGCGCACCATCGGCACGGCCTCGGGCAGGTCCGATGCCAGCAGGCCCGCGTCGCCGAGGCGCTCGCGCACCAGCTCGCCCGCCTGCGCGTGGAGGTACACCCCGAGCCGCGCCGCGTCGTAGGGTGCCAGGCCCTGCGCGAGCAGGGCACCGACCGTGCCTGCCAGCACGTCGCCGGTGCCGCCCGACGCCATCGCCGGGTTCTCGAACGGGGCGACGGCGACGGATCCGTCCGGGGCGGCGATCACGGTGTTCGCGCCCTTGAGGATGACGACCTGTCCCCACTCCACGGCCGCTGCCGATGCAGCCCGCACGCGATCCTCATCGCTGGTGTTGAGGTCGCCGTCCGCCGCGGGATCATGTCCGGCGCCGGCGCGCAGGCGGAGGAACTCGCCAACGTGCGGCGTGAGCACGCACGGACGGGTGACGCTCGTCCACCAGTCGTCGGCCGATGCCAGGGTCCGCAGCGCCTCGGCATCGAGCACCGCGGGCGGACCGGCGGCCTCCTCGGGTGCGGTCAGGATGAGGCGCAGCAGGTCCGCCTGGGCGAGCGACGGGCGCAGACCCGGGCCGATGACCAGCGCGTCGTGCTCGTGGTCGAGGACGGCAGCCAGCGCGGGCTCGGGGTCCACCTCCTCCACATCGTCCTCGGGCAGCGGCAGGGTGGTGGCCTCCACGACCTTCGAGGCGAACAGCGGCTGCAGGGACTCGGGCACGGCTAGGGTCACGAGGCCCGCCCCGGCGCGGCCTGCTGCCCGGCATACGAGCAGCGCCGCGCCGGCATAGTTGAGCGAGCCTGCGACAACGAGGATCCGCCCGAACGTGCCCTTGTGGCCGCGAGCCTCGCGCAGCGGGATGAGCCGGGCCATGGACTCGTCGTCGAGGCGCATCGCGCCGGGCGGGATCGATCCACCGTCATCCTCGCGCCGCCCGAATCCCACCGGTCGCCGGTCAGCCACCCTTCTCCTCCGATCCGCCATCGAGCTCCGCGGCCAGCGCGGCCGACGCCTCGTGCAGCGATCGCAGCCGGTCCATGCGCGCGAGCAGCGCCTGCTCGCGGTCGTCGAGCCGCGCATCGATGTCGAGCGGGAACACGTACTTGCCACCTGCGGTCCGCACGCCGAAGGCGACCGCCACGGCGAAGTCGGACTCGTGGCTGATGGACACCGCGATCCGGCCCATGCCCAGCTGGTCGGCGCGCAGGGCCGCGCGTCCGTGGAGGACGACGTTGGGCTGGCCGGTGGGCATCCGCTCCACCTCGATGTCGCGCCAGCCCACGCCGCGAACGCCCAGGCCCAGCACCTTGGACACGGCCTCCTTGGCCGCCCACCGGCCCGCGAAGGTCTCGGGGCGCTGGCGGACGTATCGCTGCTCCTTGGCAGTGAGCACCCGGTCCGCGAACCGCTGGCCGAACCTGGCGATGGCTGCGGCGATCCGCTCGACCTTGACGATGTCGATGCCGACCTCGGTCGTGCCCGGCGGCACGACACCGGACGGGATCACCGGGTCGGGGGGCGCGGGCTCGGAGCGCGGCATCGGGCTACTCCACCGTGACCGACTTGGCAAGGTTGCGCGGCTGGTCCACGTCCGTGCCCCGCGCGACCGCCGTGTGATAGGCGAAGAGCTGGAGCGGGATCACGGCCAGCACCGGCGCCAGGGCCTCGTGGGTGTCCGGGACCAGGATGACCTCGTCGGCGAAGTGCGCAATCGAGGTGTCACCCTCAGTCGCGACCGCGATGACGCTGGCGTCGCGCGCCCGGCCCTCCATCACGTTGCTGATGAGCTTGTCGTAGATGCGCGAGCGGGTCGCCACAGCGACCAGCGGGCACTCCGCGTCCAGCAGCGAGATCGGCCCGTGCTTGAGCTCCCCCGCCGCGTACCCCTCCGCGTGGATGTAGGAGACCTCCTTGATCTTGAGCGCCCCCTCGAGGGCCGCGGGGTAGCCGTAGGCCCGGCCGATGTACATGAACCCGCGCGAACCGGCATAGCGGCGGGCGAGGACCGGCACATCGGCGGCCAGCTCCAGGGCCCTCGCGGCGGCCTCAGGCAGATGGCGGAGCGCGGCGCCCAGCTCCAGCTCCTGCTCCATGCCCATCGAGCCGCGGGCCTTCGCGATCGCCGCCGCCAGCACCACGAGCGTGGTGACCTGCGTGACGAACGTCTTGGACGCCGCAACCGCAACCTCCGGGCCTGCCTGCAGGAACATGACCGCGTCAGCCTCGCGCGTGATGGCCGAACCCACGGTGTTCGTGACTGCGACGATCGGGCAGCCCTGCTCCCGGGCCCAGCGGGTGGGCGCGATCGTGTCCGCGGTCTCCCCGGACTGGGTCACCGCGATCACGAGGGCGTTCTCGTCGAGCGGCGGGGGCGAGTAGCGGAACTCCGAGCCCACGGTGACGCGGGCGGGCAGGCCGGTCCACTCCTGGAGCGCGGCCGCCCCCACCAGCGCCGCATAGGACGCGGTGCCGCAGGCGACCAGCTCCACGCGCGTGACCCGGCGAAAGACGTCCTGCAGCCCGTCGAGCTCGGGAGCCGCGATGCCACCCGCGGGCGACAGGCGTCCGGCGAGCGACTGGGCGAGGGCCTCGGGCTGCTCGTGGATCTCCTTGAGCATGAAGTGCGGGTAGCCGCCCTTGGAGGCCGCCTCCGGTGTCCAGTCGATGGTGGTCACCGGCCGTTCGACGGTGGTACCCGCAAGGTCCGTGACCACGACCCCGGTCGGATGCACGTCCGCCACGTCGCCTTCCTGCAGGAAGACCACGCGGTTGGTGTGGGCCAGGATCGCGGCGACGTCGCTGGCGAGGAACGTCTCCTCGCCGTTGAGGCCCACGATGAGCGGCACGTTGTGGCGCGCACCCACCAGGCGGTTGATCTCCCCCCGGTGCATCACCACCAGCGCGTAGGCGCCGTGCACCCGGGTGAGCGCTGCGCGCACGGCTGCCGCGAGGTCGCCCTGGTAGGCATCCTCGACGAGGTGGGCGAGCGCCTCCGTATCGGTCTCGGACGTCAGCGTGTGGCCCTTCGCCTCCAGCTCGTCACGGAGCTCGCGGAAGTTCTCGATGATCCCGTTGTGGACCACCGTGATCGCCCCGGTGCAGTCCTGGTGGGGGTGGGCGTTGAGGTCGTTGGGCCGGCCGTGCGTTGCCCAGCGTGTGTGCGCGACGCCGATCGCCGCATGCGGCGTCCGGCCGAGGAGGGCGGTCTCGAGGTTGACGAGCTTGCCCGCCTTCTTCTCGACGAACAACTCCCCCTCCTCGTCAACGAGGGCGATCCCGGCGGAGTCGTAGCCGCGGTACTCGAGGCGCTTGAGGCCCTCGATGAGAATGGGGCCCGCCTCGCGGGGACCGGTGTAGCCGACGATGCCGCACATGCTCTTGGAGTACTCCTCGGGGACGCGCCTGCTGCTCGTCGGGGGGTCGGCCTAGTGTAGACGCTCCCCTGCGAGGGCCGCGATGGCGTCGGCCAGCTCCAGCACGAGAGCGCCGTCGGCACCCTCGACCATCACCCGCAGGACGGGCTCGGTGCCGGACGGACGCACCAGGATGCGGCCGTGGGGCGCGAGCCGGACCTCCGCGTCGGCGATGGCGCTCCGCAGGATGTCGTCCGCCTCCCACTGGTCGCGGTGGCGGACCCGGATCGCGCGCTGCTGCTGGGGCAGGAGCGGGATCTCACGGGCGAGGTCGCCCAGGCCCGCACGGGCCCCCTGCATCACGCGCAGGAGCTCCAAGGCGGTGACAATGCCGTCGCCCGACGTGGAGTGCTCGCGCACGATGACATGGCCGCTCTTCTCGCCGCCGAGCCCCGCCCCCGATACGAGCATCGCCGCGAGGATGTGCTTGTCACCCACCGGCGTCCGGACGATCCGCCCGCCGGCGGCCTCAACTGCCGCCTGCAGGCCACCGTTCGACAGGACGGAGACCACCAGGCTGCCATCCGCGAGGGCACCCCGGCGCAGGCGCTCGAGGGCGAGGATCCCCAGGACCTGGTCACCGTCCACGAGGTGACCCTGCGCATCCACGGCGATGCAGCGGTCGGCGTCGCCATCGAGCGCGAAACCGACATCGGCGCCGTGCGCCAGCACCGCCTCCATCAGCGAGGCCGGGTCGGTCGCGCCGCAGCCACGGTTGATGTTGTCGCCGTCGGGGCGGTCGTGGATGACGGTGACCCGGGCGCCCGTCTCGCGCACGATCTGGGGCCCCACCTCGTAGGCTGCGCCGTTGGCCGCGTCGAGCACGACGTGGAGGCCCGCACCGTCCACCGCGGAGGCGAGGGCCGAGCGGTGGGCGCTGTACTCGCCGAGAAGCCCGTGGGAGGACAGGGCCCGCCCGATGCCGGCGGGCGGCACGCCCGGCAGCTCGTCGGCGCGCAGGACCAGCGCCTCGAGCTCCTCCTCCACGTCATCGTCGAGCTTCTGCCCTGACGGGTCGAGCACCTTGAGCCCGTTGTCCTCGGCCGGGTTGTGCGACGCGGAGACCATGATCCCGGCGGCGAAGTGGCCGTTGCCCGCGAGATAGGCGAGCGCCGGCGTGGGCACGACGCCGACGAGGTGCACGTCCGCCCCCATGCTCGTGGCGCCGGCCGTGATGGCCGCAACGAACATGTCTCCCGAGCGGCGCGTGTCCTGGCCGACGACCAGCGAGCCGCCCGCCTTGACGATGTGGTACGCGGTGGCTCGTCCGAGCTGGAAGGCAAGCGAGGGCCGCAGGTCCACGTTGGCGGCTCCGCGGATGCCGTCAGTGCCGAACAGGCGCGTCATGCAGGATCCTCGTGCAGGGTGGGCGAAGCGGACGGGTCACGGGGTGGCCGACGGCGCGTCGGAGGGCGGCGCGGACGGCGTCGTCGGAGGGCTCGGCGGAGGGCTCGGGTGTCGGCGTCGGTGTCGGAGCGGGTGTCGGTGATGGGATCGGCTCGACCGTGACGGTGATGGTCTCGGGCGAGATGGCGGCCACCGTGACGCCGGAAGGCAGGGAGGGCACCACCGTGACCTCGTGCGATCCGGCCTCCAGGTCCGCCACGTTGAGCCCGACCACGATCGGCGCTGCCCCCAGCGTGTCGAGGTCCGCCGTCGACCCGAACAGCGTGAGGAGCACGGTCAAGTTCGACGCCGTGTAGGTGACGTCGGGCCGCTGGCCGAACAGGCGCACGCCGGCCACGTACGAGCGGGTCTCCGTGACCGGCTCGATGGTCACCACGACCTGCACCGTGCCCGTCGCCGACGTCACCCCGGTCGGCAGCGCGAGTGCCACCTCCGTCGTCACGGTGCGCGTGGCCCCGGAGATGGGCACAGGCGCCGTGTCCGCGGCAGTGAGGTCCGCGAGTTGCTCCCCGTCGCCCTCCACCTGGACCACGATCGGGTCGACGGCCACGGCGGCGACCCGGAAGCCGGCACCGGGGCTGCCCGTGATCAGCGGGTTGACCGGGACGGTGCGTGTCTCCTTGTCCGTGTAGACCGGAATGGCGACATGCACCGTGGGCGGGTCGATCTCGACACCGGTGACCACCTCGCCGCTGGCATCCACCGCGCGCGGCTGGAACTCCCGGTCAATGTCGATCCCGCTGCTGTCGATCGGGGTGACGACCTTGACCATGGCCACCTTGTTCACCGATCCCGAGGGACCCGACACGGTGACCTCGGTCGGGTCCACGATGGGCTCGCCCACCTCGAGCCCGGCCGGTGGCGTTCCCATGTCCACCGCCACGTCGAGGGTCTTCGCCACCCGCGTGTCCAGGACCACCTGGATGGAACGGGGCCGGAACTCGAGGATGGTCACCCGCGGATCGACAGGCGTGACGATCACCCGGTAGTTCGCGGCCTGGCCGTCGGCCTTGGCGTTGGCGAGGTCCACCGTGGCCAGGAAGTCGTCACCCTGCAGCCGCCCGACGTCGGCCGGGGCGAGGTAGCGGATCTGCTCCACGTCCTTCAGCTGGTTGGTGATGACGGTCCCGGTCGGCTGGTTGACCGGGAGCACGGTGATGGGCCCCGGGTAGGTGTTGCTGTCCTGGCTTGCGACCAGACCCGCGTACAGGAGCGTGGCGAGCACGATCGCGGCAAGCTTGAGCGGCCAGTTGTGGATGATCGAGCGACCGACCCGGCGCAACGTGCGACCCATCGTCAGGCCTCCACCGGGCCGGCGTCGTCAGGGCCGGGTCCGGCCTGCTCGGCAGGCGGGGACGCGGGCACCGCCGGTTCGACCTTGGCGGTCCGACGACGGGCGATGCGCAGCCGGCCCTGGCGGGCGCCACGCATGAGGACGGAGCCGCCGCGCGCGGGCCCGGAAGGTGAACCGAGCAGGGATGTCAGGGCACGTTCGAGCTGCTGCTCGTTGGGTACGCGCACGATCCGTGCGCGCTCGACGACGCTCATCCGGCCGCTCTCCTCGGACACGACCACGGCGACGGCATCGGTCTGCTCGGTGATGCCCAGGGCCGCCCGATGGCGGGTGCCGAACCGCTCCGAGAGCTGCATCTCGGTGAGGGGCAGGAGGGCCGCCGCGGCCAGGATCCCGTCGCCCCGGATGATGACGGCGCCGTCATGGAGCTCGGTGCGGGGCATGAAGATGGTGCACAGGATCTCGTACGACAGGTCGGCGTGGAGCATGACGCCGGTCTCGGCGATCTCCTCGAGTCCCGTCTCACGCTCAAGCACGATCAGGGCCCCGTGGCCCTCCCGCGACAGGAGACCCGCAGCCCTGCTGACCTCGCCCGCGACATGCTCGATCTGGCGCTGGCCGGCGGGGGCGAACAGACGCCCGACGGCACCGACACGGCCAATGCGCTCGAGCGCACGACGGAGCTCCGGCTGGAAGACGACGACAAGGGCGAACAGGCCGACCACGGCGCCCGCCTGGAGCAGCTGGGTGAACAGGCGCAGCTCGAGGAGCTGGGCGAGCGCGTAGATGCCCAGCAGGATCGACACGCCGATCACGAGCGTGACGGCACGGGTGCCCCTGATCAGGCTGAACAGCCAGTAGATGAAGATCGCGGTGATGCCGATGTCGAGCAGGGTCGTCATCGTGATCTGCCGGACGAGCGAGTCGACGAACGGGAGCATCAGCGGACCGCCCGAGCTGACGTGATGCGCTCCGCGGTCACGGCGTCCCCGTCCAGCGTCGCGAGCCGGCTGAGCAGGTCGAGCTTGTCGTTCGCGAGCGCGGTCCATCCTTCCTGGTCGTACAGCTGCACCAGCGCCAGGTGGAGTCCCGTGTCATCAGGGTCGAGCGACAGCGCCTGGTAGCAGGCGTCGAGGGCGGCGTACACGCGACCCTCGCGCAGGCTCGCCGACGCCAGGTCGAGGAACCGCTCGGTTGCCGAGCGATCGCCGGCGTCCAGGATCATCTCGGCGTCCTGGGCGAGCCTCTCGAGATCCACCGCATCGGGCAGGGCGCGGTCGAGCGCCATGGGGATGCGGGCAATCACCGGCACAGTGTCGGGTTCCAGCGCTGGCTCGGGGCCGGGTTCCGCTGCGGGCTCGGGCTCCGTTGCGGTCTCCGCTACCGGCTCCGGCTCCGGCTCCGGGGTCGATGCCGTTTCCATGACCGGCTCCGGCTCCAGTGCGGCCGCCAACGTCACGTCGCTCGACGCGGCGTCCGCCTCCTCCGCGGCTGTCCCAGCCGTGGCCTGCGCTGCCGCTGCGGTGGCAACCGCGGGGGCCACCCGTGGGCGAGCCATCGGCATCGCCGAACCCTCGAGCACACGCAGTGCCCGTTCCAGGGCGAGCCGGCCGGGTTCGCCTGGCTCAGAGGCACGGAGGCGCTCGATCAGGTGCTCGAGCGTCCGGCGCCGGTGGCGCCCCTCGGCGAGCTCGAGGCCACGCCGAGCGGCATCGACCGCATCAGCGAGCTTGCCACCCGATGCCTGCAGCTCCGCAAGCTCGTCGAAGGCATCGCCGGCTTCGGCCCGTCGCTCGAGGGCGGACAAGGCCTGGGCCCGCCCGAGCAGCGCCGCCTCATCGCGCGGTCCGATCCGGACCGCTACCTCGTAATGGCGCAACGCGTCGGCGGGCCGCTTGCGACGCATGAGCGCCGTCCCGGCGCTGGTGTGCGGCGTCGAGCGCTCCGGGGCGATCCTCGCCGCCTCGGCATACGCGACCAGCGCCTCATCAACGCGGCCTCGCAGTGATGCGACATGCCCGCGCTTGAGCGCTTCCTTGTAGCGCTCGTACAGGGCCTCGCCGCTCATCGTCCGCCTCGCTCCGCGCTCTCGTCGTCAGGCCATCAACTCGACCAGCAGCGCCTTCTGCGCGTGCAGACGGTTCTCAGACTGGTCGAAGATGATGCTCCGCGGTCCGTCCATCACGTCGGACGTGATCTCCTCACCGCGGTGCGCGGGCAGGCAGTGCATCACATATGCATCAGGAGCGAGCGCCATCAGCTCTGCGTTCACCTGGTAGCGCGCGAACGCGTCGCGCCGCTCCTCCGCCTCCGCCTCCTGGCCCATCGAGGTCCACGCGTCGGTGTAGACCGCGTGTGCGCCCTCCACGGCCTCGCGGGCATCGGCGGTGAACACGAGCCTTCCGCCGGAGGCAGCCGCGATCTCCCGGGCGCGTGCCACGATCCGCTCGTTGGGCCCGTAGCCCACGGGATGGGCCAGGCGGACCTCCATGCCCAGGGTGGCGCCCATCAGGACCAGCGAGTGGTAGACGTTGTTGCCGTCGCCCACGAACGAGAGGACGGCGCCGCGGAGATCGCCGAGCTTCTCGTGCAGCGTGAACAGGTCGGCCAGCGCCTGGCAAGGATGCTCGCGGATCGTCAGGCCGTTGATCACGGGGATCTCGGCCCGCGCCGCCAGCTCCACGACCACCTCGTGGGGACCCGTGCGGGCCATGATCGCGTCCACGAATCGCTCGAGGTTGCGGGCGACATCGCCCACCGTCTCCCGGCCACCGAGAACCACACCCTCCGTCAGGTAGATCGCATGACCCCCCAGTTGCGTCATGCCGGCCTCGAAGGTGACACGCGTGCGCAGGCTCGGCTTCTGGAACAGCATGGCCAGCGTCCGCCGCTCGAGGGGCGGAGCGGCGTGGCGATGCTCAACGGCGTACTCAGCCTTCAGCTCCATCGCGCGCAGGAACAGGCGCCCGATCTCCACAGCCGAGAGGTCGGCGGCACTGATCAGGTCCCGTCCGCGGAGGCTGCTGGTCGTCATGGCTGCTGCGTGAACCTCGGGAGAATGCAGATCGCCCGCGCCACCGGTCGTGCCGGGAGCGCGGGCGACAATCATCGCCTGTAGGGCGGCCTCGCCGCCAGCGGCTAGCGCTTGGTGTACTGCGGGGCCTTCCGGGCGCGCTTCAGGCCGTACTTCTTGCGCTCCTTCATCCGCGGGTCGCGGGTGAGGAGACCAGCCTGACGGAGCGGAAGCCGGTAGGTTGCGGGATCCGACTGCAGCAGGGCTCGGGCGATGCCGTGGCGGATCGCGCCCGACTGGCCCGTGGTGCCACCGCCGGAGACCTTGATCATGATGTTGTAGCGGCCCTCGGTCCCGGTCACCCGGAACGGGAGGAACAGCTCAACCTCGGCGAGGATTCCACCGAAGAAGTCCTCGGGAGTCTTCCCGTTGATGACCATCAGGCCCTCACCGGGGAGGAGGCGAACACGGGCAACCGCCGTCTTGCGGCGGCCGGTGCCCCAATAAAACGCAGGCGTCGACATCAGGGCTCCTCGATCAGGCGAGCGGCTCGGGCTTCTGGGCCTGATGCGGATGCTCAGCACCTGCATAGACCTTCAGCTTCCGAAGCTGCTGGGCTCCAAGGCGATTGTGGGGCAGCATCCCCTTGACGGTCCGGCGGATGACCTCCTCCGGCCGGCGGGCCAGGAGGTGACCCAGGGTCTCCTCCTTGAAGCCACCGGGGTAGCCGCTGTGGCGGGCGTAGACCTTCGACGTCAGCTTGTCGCGGGTCACGGTGATCCTCGCCGCGTTGACGACGATCACATGGTCACCCGTGTCCATGTGGGCCGCATAGGTGGGCTTGTTCTTGCCCTCGAGGACATGCGCGATCCGCGTCGCAAGGCGGCCGAGCGTCTCGTCCGTCGCGTCGACGACGTACCAGCGTCGCTCGATCTCGCTCTCCCGAGGCGTATAGGTCTTCGCGCTCATTCCTCGTCTTCCTTGTCGTCCACCGGCCGCCGTCCGAAGGCGACGTGCCGGAGGCAGAGACCCTTCGCGGGTGCTGCTGCCCCTTTGAGGGCCGGCTCTGCGGCGATCAAGGCCGCCACAAGGGCCGTGTCATCGATTCTGCCAAGGCCGACCTCCAGGAGGCCGGCGACCATTCTCCTCACCTGTCCCCGGAGGAAGGCGTTCGCCCTGACGTCGATCGTCACCAGGCGACCATCCTTCCGGACCCGGACCATGTGCACGGTCCGGACCGTGGACCGGCCCGTGATCCCGCCGAAGGGTGAGAAGTCATGGCGGCCCACGTAGGCCGTTGCGGCTCTCGCCATTGCGGCGACATCGAGTGGGGCCCGCACCCCGAGCGCCGTACGCTCGCGAAGCGGGCTTCGCGGCCCGTTCCAGACGGTGTAGCGGTACTCCCGGTACCGCGCCGCAAAGCGCGGGTGGAACCCGTCAGGCGCCCGTCGCAGGTCGCGGATCGCGACATCCGGCGGGAGCAGGCTGTTGATGGCCCGCTGGAGCGCCCGTTCCGCCACCGCGCCACCGTAGGTGAATGCGATCACCTGCCCGGTAGCGTGGACGCCGGCGTCCGTACGCCCCGCCCCATCGACCACGACCCGCTCGCCCCGGTTGAGGCGGGCGAGCGCGGTCTCGAGCTCTCCCTGGACCGTCCGGGCGTTCAGCTGGAGCTGGAACCCGGCCAAGTCCGTTCCGTCGTATTCACACCGGGCGCGATAGCGCGCCGGCGCGCCCTCTCGGACGCTCACCAGATGGTGCTGGTCAGACCAGCTCGATCTGGACGATCTCGGCGGCGTCGCCCTTGCGCTGGCCGATGTGCACCAGACGGGTGTAGCCCGAGGTGCGGTCGGCGTACTTGGGGGCGATCACGTCGAACAGCTTCGCAACGACGAGCGGCTCGTTCGGGAACTCCGAGACGACCGTCCGCCGGGCCGCGAGGTCACCGCGCTTGGCGAGCGTGATCATCCGCTCGACCTGGCCACGGATCTCCTTGGCCTTGGCCTCGGTGGTCTGCACCCGCTCGTAGCGGAGGACCGAGACCGTGAGGTTCTTGTAGAGGGCGAGACGCGGCCCGGTCTTGCGTGAGAGCTTGCGCCCGTCGACCCGATGCGAGGACATGGATCAGGACTCCTCGTCGTCGGCGAAGGGCTCGTCGGCCGCCTCGCCGTCCTCGTCGTAGTCGCCCTCAGACTCCGCCTCCGGGAGGATGAAGCCGCGCATGCGAAGGCGCTCCTTCATCTCGTCCAGCGACTTCTTGCCGAAGTTGCGCATGCGGAGGAGGTCGTCGTCCTTGAGCTGCAGCAGCTGGCCGACCTTGACGATGTTGTTGCGCTTGAGCGAGTTGTACGCCCGCATCGGCAGGTCCAGCTCCTCGATCGGCATGTCGAGCATGTTCGGAGGGAGCTGGGGCACGCCGGCCGACGTGCGGTCGGCGGGGGCGGCCTGGACACCGACGGTGACGAACGGCTGGAACTGTCGCACGAGCATGTCCGCGGAGCGCGAGAGCGCCTCCTCGGGAGTGATCGCGCCATCCGTCTCGATCTCGATCGTGAGCTTGTCGTAGTTGGTCATCTGGCCAACACGCATGCTCTCGACCCAGTAGTTGACCTTCCGGATCGGGGTGAAGATCGCGTCGACCGCGATCACGCCGATCGGCAGGGCCTCCGAGCGCTCGGCGGCCAGGTAGCCGACGCCGCGCTCGACGGTCAGGTCCATCTCGATCGTCACATCGTCCGAGTCGATCGTCATGAGGACGAGCTCGGGATTGACGATCTCGACGTCGGCGGACTCCGCGATGTCCGCGGCGATCACGGGGCCGGCGCCGCTCTTGATGAGGCGGAGCTGGACCGGATGGCTCGCGAAGCTCTTGAGGCGGAGCTTCTTGACGTTCAGGACGATCTGGGTGACGTCCTCCTTGACCCCGGGGATCGTGGAGAACTCCTGGTAGACGTCACGGATCTGGATCGACGTCACGGCTGCGCCCTCGAGCGAGGACAGGAGCACGCGCCGCAGCGCATTGCCCAATGTGACGCCGTAGCCGGCCTGCAGCGGACCGGCCTCGTACTTGGCGTACGTGCCCTGCTCTGCGACAGGCTCGATCTGCGGGGACTCGAGTTCGATCATGAAGGGCGACTACCTCGAGTAGTACTCGACCACGAGCTGCTCGTTGAAGTCGAGCGGCATCTGGTCGCGACGCGGCAGGGCGAGGACGGAACCGCTGAGCTTCGCGGCGTCCAGGCTCAGCCAGTCCGGCGGCTGGTGCGACCGGATCGTCTCCTTGACGGTCTTGAAGAGCTCGCGCTCCTTGTGGGACTCGCGAACCTCGATCCGGTCACCGATCTTGAGGCTGTACGACGGGATGTTCGTCGGGGTGCCGTTCACCGCGAAGTGGCCATGGGCCACCATCTGGCGGGCGGCGGCACGGGACGGCGCGAAGCCGAGCCGGTACACGACGTTGTCCAGGCGCGCCTCAAGCTGGCGCAGGAGCGCTTCGCCGGTCACACCGGACTGGCGGGTGGCCTCAATGAAGTAGTTGCGGAACTGCTTCTCGAGGACGCCGTACACGCGGCGGACCTTCTGCTTCTCGCGAAGCTGCAGGCCGTAGTCGCCGACCTTGCGGCGACGAACGCCGTGCTGGCCGGGCGGCGTGGGCCGCTTCTCGAAGGAGCATTTCTTGCTGTAGCAGCGGCTGCCCTTGAGGAAGAGCTTGAGCCCTTCCCTGCGGCAAAGCCGGCAGACGGCGTCGGTATAGCGGGCCATATTCTCTCGGTGCTCAGACGCGGCGCCGCTTGGGCGGGCGGCATCCGTTGTGCGGGATGGGCGTGACGTCGGTGATGGCGCTCACTTCGAGGCCTGCGGCCTGGAGCGAACGGATCGCCTGCTCGCGACCAGCGCCGGGGCCTTTCACGTAGACCTCGACCTGGCGCATGCCGTGCTCCATGGCGCGTTTGGCGGCGCCATCCGCGGCAAGCGCGGCAGCATATGGCGTGCTCTTCCGGGAGCCCTTGAACCCGGCGATCCCTGCGGAACCCCACGAGATGACGTTCCCGGTGAGATCCGTGATCGTCACGATCGTGTTGTTGAAGCTCGCCTGGATATGGACGTGTCCCTGCGGGACGTTCTTGCGCTCCCGGCGCCGCTGCTTGACGGCGCGCTTCCGATCGGCCATGCCTTACCGGTTCCTCGTCACTTCTTCTTGCGGGCGCCGACCGTCTTCTTCGGCCCCCGGCGCTGTCGGGCGTTGGTCTTGGTGCGCTGCCCGCGCACCGGGAGATTGCGGCGATGCCGGAGGCCGCGGTACGACCCGATCTCGATGAGGCGCTTGATGTTGAGCGCCACCTCGCGACGGAGGTCACCCTCGACCTTGTGCGTGCGGTCGATCACTTCGCGAAGCCGGTTGACCTGGTCTTCGGTGAGATCGCGGACACGCGTGTCCGGGTTGATGTTGGTCTGCTTGAGGATCTTCTGGCTCGAGCTGAGCCCGATCCCGAAGATGTACGTGAGGGCGATCTCCACGCGCTTCTCGCGCGGGATATCGACACCGGCGATACGAGCCATCGCGTCAGCCCTGCCGCTGCTTGTGCTTGGGATTCTCGCAAATGACCATCACGGTGCCGTGGCGCCGGATGACCTTGCAGTTGTCACACCGCGTCTTGACGGACGCTCTGACCTTCACCGGGTTCCTCGATCTACTTCAGGCGGTAGGTGATGCGACCCCGAGTGAGGTCGTAGGGAGAGAGCTCGACACGGACCCTGTCGCCGGG
The DNA here is from genome assembly GCA_963748625.1 of uncultured Chloroflexia bacterium. Taxonomy (GTDB): domain Bacteria; phylum Chloroflexota; class Limnocylindria; order Limnocylindrales; family CSP1-4; genus CAIXZV01. The sequence continues at coordinate 640,086 of CAVVJT010000010.1, forward strand.
CAGGATCCGGATGAAGTTCATCCGGAGCTTGCCGCTGATGTGCGCGAGAACGCGATGGCCGTTCTCCAGCTCCACTGCGAACATGGTGTTCGGCAGCGGCTCGATGACGGTTCCTTCGACTTCGATCGCGTCCTTCTTCGCCAACTGTGCTCCTGGGTCCTTCTCAGCATGAATGTCGACCCGGGCGGGCCGACACACGAACGGTGAGGATATCAAAGGCGCGCCGATCCGACAACACCGTACTCCTCTAGACGGTCGTCAGGATCTCCGGCCCGTTGGCCGTGATCGCAATGGTGTGCTCGAAGTGGGCTGCCAGCGACCCATCCGCGGTCACCACGGTCCACCCGTCAGGCAGCACCGTGGTCGCCTCGGAGCCGATCATGAACATCGGCTCGATGGCCAGGCACAGCCCCGTCTCGAGCTTGGCGCCCGGCCGGCCGGTACGGAAGTTCGGAACGGACGGATCGTCGTGCATGTTCGTTCCGATGCCGTGCCCGGTGTACCCGCGCACGATCCCGTAGCCACGCTCGAGCGCAACGTCCTCGACGGCGGCGCCGATATCCCCGATGTGGCTGCCCGGCTGGGCGGCAGCAATGCCGGCCATCAGGCCGAGGCGCGTCGACTCCACGAGGCGCACCGCCTCAGGGCTGCCGGCCGCGTCACCGCCGCAGATGAAGCTGCGGGCGCCGTCGCCATGCCAGTCGTTGTAGATCACGCCCACGTCCACCGACACGATCTGGCCGGCAGCGATCTTCCGGTCGCCCGGGATGCCGTGCACGATCTCGTGATCGAGGGAGATGCAGGTGGATGCCTTGTACGCCCGCGGATCGCGCGCATCGTAGCGCCGGCCCCCCAGGTAGCCCAGGAACGACGGTATGCCCTTGCTGGCCCGGATGTGGCGCTCCGCCATGCGGTCGATCTCCGCGGTGGAGATACCGGGCTGCAGCGTCTCCTCGACCAGTGCCAGCACCTCGGCCACGATCCGCCCTGCGGACCGCATCTTCGCGATGTCGGACGTGGAGTGGCGCTTGATCATCGTTACGTCGTGCGCCCCGCGAGCGCAGGGATGCCGCGTTCGCGCAGCGCCTCCCCGATCGCCGCACCGACCTCGTGGATGCCCGAGAGCCCGTTGACGGATGCCATCACGCCCGAGCTCCGGTAGTGCTCGATGACCTCGGCGAGCGCGCCGAGCTGCTGGTCGAGGCGGGCCCGGATGGTCTCCGGCCGGTCATCGGCCCGCTGGTACAGCTCGGAGCCGTCGAGGTCGCAGACACCGGCCGTCTTGGGTGGGCTGGAGACGTCGTGATAGAGATGGCCGGAGGCACGGCAGATCCAGCGGCCGGACATGCGCCGGACCAGCTCCTCCGCCGGCACATCGACGAGCACCGCGGCCGACACGGCAGCGCCGCGCTCAGCGAGGGCGACGTCGAGTGCCTTGGCCTGGACGCCAGTTCGCGGAAACCCATCCAGGATGACACCGGCAGAGGCGTCGGGGCGGGCCAGGCGATCGAGCAGCAGCTTGACCGTGATCTCGTCGGGGACGAGCTGGCCCGCGTCCATGTAGCGGCGCGCTTCGAGACCCAGGGGCGTACCGTCGCGCACGGCGGCCCGGAAGATGTCCCCGGTGGCGACCACCGGGATCCCGAGCCGTGCCGCGAGCAGCGGAGCCTGGGTGCCCTTCCCTGCGCCTGGGGCGCCAAGGAGGACGACCACATTCACCGGATGAAACCCTCGTACTGCCGGATGAGCAGCTGGGCCTCAAGCTGCTTCATCGTCTCGACGACGACGGAGACAACGATGAGGATGCCCGTGCCACCCAGGGCGATGTTCTGGAACTCCGGTCGGACGAGGCTGATGAAGGGGGGCAGGGCCGCGACGACGCCAAGGAAGATGGCGCCTGCCACGGTGATCCTGGTGACCACCCTCGCCAGGTAATCCTGCGTGGGACGCCCCGGCCGGATGCCGGGGATGAAGCCGCCGTTCTTCCGCAACTGCTCGGCGGTCTCGTCCGGCTTGAACGTGAACGCCGTGTAGAAGTAGGTGAAGCCGACGGTCAGGAAGAAGTAGAGCGCGACGTACAGCCACGACCGGCTGCCCAGGAGGTTGACGACCGCATTCGCGATGTCCCCAACCAGCCCCCCGGCAGTGGTGAAGTAGCTCGCGATCTGGCTCGGGAAGAGCAGGATGCTCACCGCGAAGATGATCGGGATGACGCCTGCCTGGTTGACCCGGAGCGGCAGGAAGGTCTGGCCTCCCTGGTACATGCGCCGGCCCCGCACGCGCGACGCGTACTGGACCGGGATCCGCCGCTGGCCCTCCTGGATGTAGATGATCGTCGCGACCGCAGCGATCGCCAGGATGGCGAAGAGGACGATCTTCGCAAGGTCCGGGTTCTCCACGAACGACACCAGCGCTGCGGGGGTCCGCGACACGATGCCCGCGAAGATGATGAAGCTGATGCCGTTGCCGATCCCCTTCTCCGTGATCAGCTCGCCCAGCCACATGAGCGTGATCGAGCCGGCGGTGAGGGTGGCGATCTGGGTCCAGGTCTCCCAGCTGCCGAAGTCGAACGGCGTCGCAAGCACGCCGTTGACGTTGAGCAGGGCCATGAAGCCGTACGCCTGGAGCAGCGCCATCGGCACCGAGAGGTACCGCGTGTACTGGTTGATCTTGGTGCGCCCGTACTCACCCTCGCGCTGCAGCGCCTGGAGCGACGGGACCACGCCCGTCATCAGCTGCATGATGATCGAGGCGTTGATGTACGGGTTCACGCCCAGCGCCACGACCGAGAAGCTGGTCAGGCCGCCGCCGGAGAACAGGTCGAGCAGGCCGAAGATCGCGTTCTGGTCGAGGAAGCTCGCCAGCTGGTCGCGGTCGATGCCCGGCACGGGGACGTGCGCGAGCAGCCGGAAGACCAGGAGGATCCCGGCGACATAGAAGATCCGGCGCCGGAGGTCCGGCGCCCGGAATGCGTTGAGCAGGCCCTCGAACACGGCCGGCTAGCCGTTGTCAGCCGCGTCGGCCACGGCCTCGGGCACAACGCCCAGGGCCGCCGTGGGCTCGCTCGGGATCTCGATCACCTGCGCAGTGCCGCCGGCGGCCTCGATCTTCTCGCGGGCGCTCTTGGTGAACGCGTCTGCGAGCACGAACAGCGAGACCGTGACCTCGCCGTGACCGAGCACCTTGAGCGGGAAGCGGTCGCGGCGCACCAGGCCTGCAGCCTTGAGCGTGTCGGTGTTCACCGTGATCGGTGCGCCACCCTCGCTCACGAGCTTGCCCGCCTCAACGGCAGCGCTGATCGCACCGACGTTGACGACCTCGTACTCGACGTCGTTGATGTTGCGGAAGCCGCGCAGCTTCGGGATCCGGATGTGGATCGGGGTCTGGCCGCCCTCGAACCAGGCCGGGATCGAGGCGCCGGCGCGCGAGCGCTGGCCCTTCGTGCCACGGCCTGCGGTCTTGCCCTTGCCGGCCGCGATACCGCGTCCGACCCGGGTCTTCTTGGTGACCGACCCCTCCGCGGGGTGAAGGTCGTGGATCTTCATCAGTTCTTCTCCGCGGTCGTCGTGCCCTCGGGGAGCTCCTCGACGGTCACGAGGAACCGGACCTGGCGGACCATCCCACGGACAGCGGGGTTGTCCGGCAGGATCGACGAGCTGCCGATGCCATGCAGGCCCAGCGCCCGGATTGTCGCCCGGTTGCGGTGGATGTGGCTGATCGTGGACTTGGTCTGGGTGACCTTCAGGCTACCGGCCATCGGCAGCCTCCTTCCCGAACGCCGCCGCCTGGCCGGGGACCGACAGGTGGAGCTTGACGCCGCGCTGGCGCTCGAGCTCCTCCACGGAACGGAGGCTCGTGAGTGCGTTCAGGGTGGCGCGAGTCACGTTCACCGGGTTGGTGGAGCCGTGGACCTTGGCCAGGATGTCGTGGACACCCGCCGCCTCGACGACGGCGCGGACGGCGCCGCCGGCGATGACGCCGGTTCCCTTGGAAGCCGGCTTGAGCAGCACCCTCGCGGCGCAGTACTCCTCGCGGACCTCGTGCGGGATCGTCGTCCCGAACATCGGGATCTTGACGATGTGCTTCTTCGCGTCCTCAACACCCTTGCGGATGCTCTCGGGCACGTCGCCGGCCTTGCCCAGGCCGACGCCCACATGGCCGTTGCCGTCGCCCACGACGATGACCGCCGAGAAGCTGAAGCGGCGACCGCCCTTGTGGACCTTGGCGACGCGGTTGATCTGGACGACGCGCTCCTCGAGCGCGAGCTTGCTGGGGTCGATACGGGCCACAGGCGTCTCCTAGAAGTCGAGGCCGGCCTCGCGGGCCGCCTCGGCGAGCGAGCGGACCCGCCCGTGGTACTGGAAGCCCGCCCGGTCGAAGACGACCTTGCCCACGCCCGCAGCCTTGGCACGCTCTGCGATGAGCTTGCCGACGGCCTTCGCATCGTCCGTCTTGGTGCCCGACGCGTCCTTGAAGGACGCGTCGCGCGAGGACGCCGCGGCCAGCGTGGTACCGCTGGTGTCGTCGATGACCTGGGCGTAGATGTGGCTGAGGCTGCGGAACACGGCGAGGCGCGGACGCTCCGTCGTGCCTGCGAGGCGCAGGCGGATCCGCTCGTGGCGCTTGACGCGCGATGCCGAGCGGCTGGCAACGATCTTCTTCATGGGCTACTTCTTCCCGCCGATCTTGCCGGCCTTGCCGGCCTTGCGGCGGACCTTCTCGCCGGCGTACCGGACACCCTTGCCCTTGTAGGGCTCGGGCTTCCGGGTCGCACGGACCTTGGCCGCGATCTGGCCGACCAGCTCCTTGTCGATACCGACGACCGCCAGCTTGAGGGGGGTCTCCAGCTCGAAGCTGATGCCCGCGGGCGGCACGATCTCGACCGGATGGCTGTAGCCGAGCGCCAGCTGGAGGTTGTCCCCAATCTTCTGCGCGCGATAGCCGACGCCGATGATCTCGAGGCCCTTGCGATAGCCGGTGGTCACACCGACGACCATGTTGTTGACGAGGGTGCGCGTCAGGCCGTGCAGGCTCTTGTCGAGCTTGTTCTCGGTCGGGCGGACAACGTTGATCACGTCGCCCTCACGCTCGAGCTCGATGCGCGGCGGGAGCTGGCGCGTGAGGGTGCCCTTGGGCCCGGTCACGGTGATGATGCGCCCGTCGAGCGTGACGTCCACGCCCGCCGGAACGGTGATGGGAAGGCGACCGATTCGTGACATCGCTCGCCCTACCAGACGTACGCGAGGATCTCGCCGCCGAGCTGGGCCTGCTTGGCCTGGCTGCCGGTCATGATCCCCTTGCTGGTGCTGACGATCACGATGCCCAGGCCGCCCAGAACCCGCGGAATGTCCGTCTTCTGCGCGTAGACGCGCAGACCCGGCTTGCTGATCCGCTTGAGACCTGAGACGACCGGCACCTTGCCGTCGACATACTTGAGCTGCAGCCGCAGGATGCTGCCGGGTCCGTCGCGCTCCTCGCGGACGTCGGCGATGAAGCCTTCCTCCTTGAGGATCCGCGCGATCTCGCGCTTGGTGCGCGAGGCCGGGACCACGACCTCCGTATGGCGCGCCCGGGACGCGTTGCGGACACGCGTGAGCATGTCCGCGATCGGGTCGGAGACGTTCATCTTCTTACCAGCTCGACTTCGTGACGCCGGGCAGCTCGCCGACAAGCGCGCGCTCGCGGAAGCAGATGCGGCAGAGAGCGAAGCGGCGCATATACGCCCGCGGGCGGCCGCACACGAAGCAGCGGTTGTACCCCTGCACCGGATGCTTAGGCTCGCGCTTGGCTTTCGCGATCATGGACTTCTTGGCCATCTGGACTCCTCCCCGCGCCCTAGCCGGCGAAGGGCATGCCGAGGAGTTCAAGAAGCTTCTTGCTCTCCTCGTCGGTCTTCGCCGTCGTCACGATGCTGATCTCCAGCCCGCGGAGACGGTCAACCTTGTCGTAGTCGATCTCGGGGAATGCAAGCTGCTCCCGGAGACCCAGCGAGTAGTTGCCGCGGCCGTCGAACGACTTGCCCGGCACGCCCCGGAAGTCACGGATGCGCGGCAGCGCAATCCGCGTGAGGCGCTCCAGGAAGTCCCACATCCGCTCGCCGCGAAGGGTCACCTTCACGCCGATCGGGTTGCCGGTCCGGACCCGGAACTGGGCGATGGAACGCTTGGCGCGGGTGACGATCGGCTTCTGGCCCGTGATGAGCTGGATGTCGCCGACCGCAGCGTCCACGGCCTTCGCGTTCGTCAGTGCCTCGCCCAGGCCGATGTTGACGACGATCTTCTCGAGGCGCGGAACCTGCATCGGGTTCGTGTAGCCGAACTGCTTCCGCAGCGCGGGCACCGCCTCGTTGGTGTACTTGTCCTTCAGCTGCCCGCTCACGCCTTCACCTCGATCGGCTCGCCGCAGTGGCCGCAGGTGCGGACCCGGGAGCCGTTGTCCAGCGTGCGATGGCCGATCCGGGTGGGCTTGTCGCAGGAGCTGCAGACAATCATCACGCGGTTGGCCGGCAGGGGCATCGTGTGGTCGAGGATGCCGCCCGGATCGACCGTCGGCATGGACCCGATGCCACCCGTGCTGCGCTGGCGCGGCTTGGTGTGCTTGCGGGCGATGTTCACGCCGTCCACGACCACGTACACGCCACCCTTGAGGGAGACGCGACGGTAGCCGGAACGGACCGGGGACGGGGACGGATCCCGGCGGATCACCTGGGTGACCTTGCCGCGCTTGCCGGCGTCCTTGCCGGCGAGCACAACCACGGTGTCACCCTTGCGGATCTCGGGGACCTTCGTCTGGTGCTCGATCGGACGCGCGGCCATCAGAGCACCTCCGGCGCGAGCGACACGATCTTCATGTAGTTGCGGTCACGAAGCTCGCGCGCGACGGGCCCGAAGATGCGGGTGCCACGCGGGTTGCCCTGGTTGTTGATCAGCACGGCCGCGTTCTCGTCGAAGCGGATGTACGACCCGTCGGGTCGGCCGATCTCCTTGCTCGTGCGCACGATGACCGCACGCACGACGTCGCCCTTCTTGACCGGGGCATTCGGGATCGCGGTCTTCACGCTGGCGACGATGACGTCGCCGATGCCGGCGACCTTCTTGCGCGAGCGGCCCATGACCCGGATGCACTCGATCGTGCGGGCGCCGGTGTTGTCAGCGACACGAAGCCGCGTTGAGGCCTGGATCACGCCTCAGCCTCCTCACCCTCAGCATGCTTGCCGGGGTGTGCGACGGCGTGGATCGCCTCGGTGGTCGCGGCCTCCTCGGCCGGGATCACCTCGCCGGCCCGCTCCTCACCCGCTCGGGAGAGGACGGACACCAGGCGCCAGCGCTTGGTGGCGGAGAGCGGGCGCGACTCCTCGATGAGGACGGTGTCGCCGATCTTCGCCTCGTTGCGCTCATCGTGCGCCGCGAACTTCGTCGAGGCCTTCATGACGCGCTTGTAGAGTCGGTGTCGCGTCAGGCGCTCGACAGACACGACGATCGTCTTGTCCATCTTGTCGCTGACGACGCGGCCGACCTTGGTCTTCCGCTGTCCCTTCACGGGGCTTGTTGCTCCTGACACAGGCATCCCGGCCTCCTTACTCGGCCGCACGCGGCGCGGTGGCGCGCTCGCGCTGGACGGTGAGGATCCGGGCGATGGTCCGTCGGGTCGCCGGGATCTGGCTGTAGTCCTTCAGCTGGCGGGTCGAGAGGGCGAACCGTGCCTGCCAGAGGTCCTGCTTGGCCTCCTTGAGCCGGTCATCAAGCTCGCGATCCGTGAGCTTCCGGATCTCACCGATCTCCATCGGTGACCTCCTTCGCAGTCTCGCGGAAGACGACCTTGGTCGCCACCGGGAGCTTGTGGGCCGCCAGGCGCATGGCCTCGACCGCTGCCTCGCGGTCGACGCCTGCCATCTCGAACATGATCCGGCCTGGGCGGACAACCGCCACCCAGTGATCCGGAGCGCCCTTGCCGGAACCCATGCGGGTCTCGGCCGGCTTCTTGGTGGCGGGCTTGTCCGGGAAGATCCGGATCCAGACCTTGCCACCGCGCTTGATCGAGCGGGTCATCGCGCGGCGGGCAGCCTCGATCTGGCGGGAGGTGATCCACGCCGGCTCGAGGGTGGCCAGACCGTACTCGCCGAAGGCGACGGTCGAGCCGCCCTTGGCCGCACCGGACATCCGGCCGCGCATCACCTTGCGGTGCTTGACGCGACGGGGCATCAGCATGGCGTCAGCCCCCCTGCGCGGCGTTCGCCGCGGCGCTGACGGGAGCGGCGGCCTCGCGGCGCTTGCGCTCCACGGGGATCTCGCCCCGGTAGATCCAGACCTTGACGCCGATCCGGCCGTACGTCGTGCCGGCGTGGACCTGGCCGTAGCTGATGTCGGCGCGCAGCGTGCCGAGAGGGATACGACCCTCCCGGTCCCACTCGCGGCGACCCATCTCGGAGCCGCCGAGGCGACCGGCCAGGGCGATCTTCACGCCCTTGGCGCCCGCCTTCATCGACCGCTGGATCGACTGCTTCATCGCCTTCTTGTAGGCGACGCGGCGGGTCAGCTGCTGGGCGATGTTGAGGGCGACGAGATACGCGTCCAGCTCGGGCTGGCGGATCTCCTTGATCTCGAGCTTGACCTTGCGCTTGGTCAGGTCGCCGATCTCCTTGCGGAGGACCTCGACGTTCTGGCCGCCGCGCCCGATCACGATGCCCGGCTTCGCGGTGTGGATCGCGACGGTCACGTGGTTGATGCCACGCTCGATCTCGACGCCGCTCACGCTGGCATTCGCCAGGCGCTTGTCGAGCAGCTGCCGGATCGCGATGTCCTCACGAAGGAGGGCTGTGTACTCCTTGTCGGCGTACCACTTGGCAGTCCACGTTCGGGTATAGCCCAGGCGGTAGCCGTACGGATGGACCTTGTGTCCCATGCCTAGGCCTCCCGGTCGGCCACGACGACCGTGATGTGCGTCATGGGCTTGTGGATCGGGAAAGCCCGACCCTGTGCCCGAGGACGCCACCGCTTGATCGTGGGGCCTTCGTTCGCGATCGCGTCCGCCACATAGAGTTCGTCGGCGGAGCGATTCAGGTTGTTCTCGGCGTTCGCCGTCGCGCTGTTGAGAACGCGAAGGACGTCGCGGGCAGCCGCCTGCGGCATGAACCGCAGGGCGTTCTGCGCCTCCTCCACCGGCTTGCCCTTGATCGCCTCAGTCACGAGGCGGGCCTTCCGGGTGGATCCGCGCAGGTACTTGGCGGTAGCGGAAACACGCATGGTGCTACTCCCCTACCGCAGTCCGCCGGACCGGTCGGCGTTCTTCCCGTGCCCGCGATACGTGCGGGTGGGGGCGAACTCGCCGAGACGGTGGCCGACCATGTTCTCCGTGACGTACACCGGCACGTGCTTCTTGCCGTTGTAGACGGCAATCGTGTGACCGATGAAGTCAGGGAAGATGACGGAGGCGCGCGACCAGGTCTTGAGGACCTTCCGCTCGTTCCGCTTGTTCATATCCTGCACCCGGGCGAGAAGCCGGGGCTGGACGAACGGTCCCTTCTTGACCGAACGTGACATGCTCTAGCTCCTCTCCTTACGACTTGCGATGACGGCTGCGGACGATGAGCCGGTTCTGCGTCTTGCCACGCCGAGTCCGGTAGCCCATCGCCGGCTTGCCCCAAGGCGTCTTCGGGGGCATGCCCGTGGGGGACTTGCCCTCGCCGCCACCGTGGGGATGATCCCGCGGGGTCATCGCAACGCCTCGGACCTCAGGCCGCTGGCCCATGTGACGGGCACGACCGGCCTTGCCGAGGCTCTGGTTCTCGTGATCGAGGTTGCTCACCTGGCCGATGGTCGCGATGCACCGAAGGGGCACGCGACGCATCTCGCCCGACGGCATGCGCAGGGTGGCGAAATCGCCCTCCTTCGCGAGCAGCTGGGCTGACGTCCCGGCGGAGCGGACCATCTGGCCACCCTTGCCCGGCACGAGCTCGACGTTGTGCACCGTGGTGCCCAGCGGGATGTTGGCGAGCGGCAGGGCATTGCCCACGCGCGCCTCGGCATCCGGGCCGGAGACCACGAGATCGCCCACCTTCAGGCCGTGCGGGAGGAGCATGTAGCGCTTCTCGCCGTCCCGGTAGTGGAGCAGGCCGATGCGGGCCGACCGGTTCGGGTCGTACTCGATCGTGGCCAGCTTCGCCGGCACGCCGAACTTGTCCCGCTTGAAGTCGATCCGTCGGTAGTGGGTCTTCTCGCCGCCGCCGCGATGGCGGACGGTGAGGCGGCCCTGGTTGTTGCGACCCGAGCCACGCTTCATCGGCTCGAGCAGCGGCTTGTGCGGCTTGTCGGTGGTGATCTCCTCGAACGTCGAGCGGGTCATCCACCGGCGACCCGGTGAGGTCGCCTTATAGCTTCGGAGCGGCATCCCTACACTCCCTCGAAGAACTCGATCTTCTGGCCGGGAGCCAGGGTCACGATGGCCTTGCGCCAGGACGAGGTGTAGCCCGAGATCCGGCCGCGCTTGGTGCCGCGGCGCTTCTCCTTGGACTTGGTCGTCAGCACGTTGACGGCGACGACGGTCACCTTCTCCTTCGCGTACAGCTCCTCGACGGCGGCCTTGATCTGGATCTTGTTGGCCTTGTCGTGGACGGCAAACGTGTACTTCCCGCGCCCGGACTCGTCGATGGACTTCTCGGAAATCACCGGGCGGAGGATGATGTCGGCGGCGGTGAGGGCGCTCACGCGTACACCTCCTCGATGCGGGCCAGGGCCGGCTGCTCGATCAGGATCGCGTCCGCATTGAGCAGATCGACCACGTTGAGCGAGTCGGCGAGGATCACCGAGACCGACGGCAGGTTCGCCGCCGAGCGGAGCAGCATGGCGTCCTTGGCGGGCGCCACAACGAGCACGCGCTTGCCGTGGCCGTCGCCGGCACCGAGGGCCGCGAGCACGCCCGCGAACACCTTGGTCCTGGGCTCGTCGGCCATGCCGAACGCGACGACCACGCGGATCGCGTCATCGTTGAGCTTTGCGGTCAGCGCCGAACGGAGCGCCAGGCGGCGCATCTTCTTGGGCAGCTTCTGCTCGTAGCTCCGCGGGTGCGGGCCGAACACGACGCCACCGCCGCGGTAGTGCGGAGCGGTGCGCGAGCCCTGGCGGGCGCGGCCGGTGCCCTTCTGGCGGTAGGGCTTCCTGCCACCGCCACGGACCTCGCCGCGGGTCTTGGTGTTGCTCGTTCCCAGCCGGCGGCCCGCCAGCTGGGCGACGACGGCCTGGTGGAGCACGGCCTCGTTCACGGGTGCTGCGAACAGCACCTCGTTGAGGTCGACGCTCCCGACGGCGGCGCCGCTACGGTCGTAGAGGGTGGTCTGCGGCATCGTCACGCCTTCTTGACGAACGTCAGCGCGCCGGGTGCACCGGGAACCGAACCCTTGACCAGGATCAGGTTCCGCTCGGCATCCACACGGACGACGCGAAGCTTCTTGATCGTGACCCGCTCGTGTCCCATGTGGCCGCTCATCTTGAGGCCCTTGTAGACACGCCCGGGTGTGGTGCCGGGGCCGATGGAGCCCGGCTTGCGGTAGCTGTCGGAGCCGTGGGTCTTCGGACCGCGCGAGAAGTTGTGACGCTTCACGGTGCCGGCGAAGCCCTGGCCCTTGGAGACCCCGGTGACATCCACGAGCTCACCCTCGGTGAACACGTCGGCCACGGAGATCTGCTGGCCCACTGCGTAGCCGTCGACGTCGTCCAGGCGGAACTCCCGGATCGTGCGGACACGGGGGAGGTCCTTGAGCTGGCCGGCGAGCGGCTTGGTGAGCTTTTTGCGCTCGCCGGCGCCGAGCTGGACGGCGGTGTAGCCATCGCGCTCGGCGGTCCGGAGGCGGGTCACGGTGTTGGGGGTCACCTGTACGACCGAGACGGCAATCATGGTCCCGTCAGGCTGGAACACCTGGGTCATGCCGACCTTGCGGCCGATGAGGCCAATCGTGTGCTGGCTCATCACATCTTGATCTCGATGTCGACGCCCGCCGCAAGCGAGAGCCGCATCAGGGCGTCCACCGTCTTCGACGAGGGATCCAGGATGTCGATGAGCCGCTTGTGGGTGCGGATCTCGAACTGCTCCCGGGAGTCCTTGTCGATGAACGGCGACCGCAGGACAGTGAACTTCTCGATCCGCGTCGGCAGCGGGACCGGCCCGACCACGTCAGCGCCGGTGCGCTGCGCGGTCTCGACGATCTGGGCTGCCGACTGGTCGAGCAGCCGGTGGTCGTAGGCCTTGAGGCGGATCCGGATCCGCTGCTTCGCCATCTCGTCCCTACTCGATGATCGTGGTGATGGCGCCGGCGCCGACCGTGCGGCCACCCTCGCGGATCGCGAAGCGCTGGCCGACCTCGAGGGCGATCGGGGTGATGAGCTCGACGGTCATGTCGACGTTGTCGCCGGGCATGATCATCTCGGCGCCGTCGGGGAGGCCGATCGAGCCCGTCACGTCCGTCGTGCGCAGGTAGAACTGCGGCCGGTACCCGTTGTAGAACGGGGTGTGGCGGCCACCCTCCTCCTTGGTCAGCACGTAGACGCGGGCGATGAACTTGGTGTGCGGCTTGACCGAGCCCGGCTTGGCCAGGACCTGGCCGCGCTCGATGTCGTCGCGCTCGATGCCGCGCAGGAGGCAGCCGACGTTGTCGCCGGCCTGGCCCTGGTCGAGCAGCTTCTTGAACATCTCGACGCCGGTGACGACGACCTTGCGGGTCGCGCGGACACCGACGATCTCGACCTCCTCGCCGACCTTGATGATGCCGCGCTCGATGCGCCCGGTCGCGACCGTGCCCCGGCCCTTGATGCCGAACACGTCCTCGACCGGCATGATGAACGGCTTGTCCACCGGGCGCTCGGGGTTGGGGATGTAGGAGTCGACCGCGTCGAGCAGCTCCTGGATGCACGCGTAGGCCGGGTCGTCGGTGTTGTCCGGCGCCTCGAGGGCCTTGAGGGCGGAGCCGCGGACGACGGGGATGTCGTCGCCCGGGAAGTGGTTCTTGGTCAGCAGCTCGCGGACCTCGAGCTCGACGAGGTCGAGCAGCTCGGGGTCGTCGACCATGTCGCACTTGTTGAGGAACACGACCATGTAGGGCACCTCGACCTGGCGGGCCAGGAGGATGTGCTCGCGGGTCTGGGGCATCGGGCCGTCGGTGGCGGCGACCACGAGGATCGCGCCGTCCATCTGGGCGGCGCCGGTGATCATGTTCTTGATGTAGTCGGCGTGCCCGGGGCAGTCGACGTGGGCGTAGTGGCGCGCCTCGGTCTCGTACTCGACGTGGGCGATCGCGATCGTGATGCCGCGCTCGCGCTCCTCGGGGGCATTGTCGATCGTGTCGAACGCGCGGTACTCCGCCTTGCCCTTGAGGGCGAGGTACTTGGAGATCGCCGCGGTGAGCGACGTCTTGCCGTGGTCGATGTGGCCGATCGTGCCGACGTTGACGTGCGGCTTCGTGCGCTCGAACTTCTTCTTGGCCATCCGGCTGGACTCCCGTGCTGCTCGCTCGCGCTGGGGCGAGCCGACCCTCTTAGACCTTCGACTTGGCGATGAGCTCGGCCGCGAGGTTCGGGGGAACCTCGGCGTAGTGGCTGAGCTCCATGGAATAGCTGGCTCGACCCTGGGTCATGGACCGCAGGTCCGTCGCGTACCCGAACATCTGGGCGAGCGGCACGGCCGCGCGGACGACCTGCGTCGAGCCGCGAGGATCCATGCCCTCGATCTGACCACGCCGGCTGTTGAGGTCGCCGATGACGTCGCCCATGAACTCCTCGGGCATCGTCACCTCGACCCGCATCATCGGCTCCAGGATGACCGGGCTCGCCTTGTGGACCGCGTCCTTGATCGCCATGGAACCGGCGATCTTGAACGCCATCTCGGACGAGTCGACGTCGTGGTACGACCCGTCGATCAGCGTCACCTTCACATCGACCATCGGAACGTTCGCGTAGATGCCCGAGTCGAGCGTCTCGCGAATGCCCATGTCGATCGGCTTGATGTACTCGCGCGGGATGGTCCCGCCGACGATCTTGTCGATGAACTCGTAGCCGGCGCCCTTCTCGTTGGGCTCGGCCTTGATCACCGCGTGGCCGTACTGGCCCTTGCCGCCGGTCTGGCGGACGAAGCGTCCGTTGCCCTGGGCGGCCCGGCGGATCGTCTCGCGGTAGGCGACCTGCGGCTTGCCGACGTTGGCGGCCACCTTGAACTCGCGCACCATGCGGTCCACCAGGACGTCGAGGTGCAGCTCGCCCATGCCGGCGATCAGGGTCTGGCCCGACTCCTCGTCCGTCTTGACGCGGAAGGTCGGATCCTCCTCGGCCAGGCGCTGGAGCGCCACACCGAGCTTGTCCTGGTCGGCCTTGGTCTTGGGCTCGATGGCCACCTCGATGACCGGCTCCGGGAACGTCATCGACTCCAGGATCAGCGGGTGATCCGGGTCGGTGAGGGTGTCGCCGGTGAAGGTCTCCTTGAGGCCGACGGCTGCCGCGATGTCACCCGCGTAGACGATGTCCATCTCTTCGCGGTGGTTCGCGTGCATCTGGAGGATGCGGCCGATGCGCTCCTTCTTGCCCTTGGTCGCGTTGAGCACGTACGACCCGGCCTTGAGGGTGCCGGAGTAGACGCGGAAGAACGCGAGCTTGCCCACGAAGGGGTCCGCCGCGATCTTGAACGCGAGGGCCGCGAAGTTGGCGTCGTCGTCGGCACCGACCAGGATCTCGACGTCGCTGCCCGGCTTGAGGCCGTGGATGGGCGGCACATCGAGGGGTGACGGCAGGTAGTCCACGACCGCGTCGAGCATCGGCTGGACGCCCTTGTTCTTGAGGGCGGAGCCGGTGAGGATCGGAACCCACGTGTACTGGAGCGTCGCGGCGCGGATGCCCCGCTTGATCTCCTCGACCGTGAGCTCCACGCCCTCGAGGTACTTGTGGGCGAGCTCGTCGTCCACGTCGGCAAGCGCCTCGAGCAGGTTGTCACGCCACTTGCCGGCCTCTTCGACGAGGTCGGCGGGGATCTCGCCGCGCTCGAAGACGCTGCCCGCGTCGTCGCGCCAGAGCAGCGCCTCCATGGTCACGAGGTCGATGACGCCCTGGAAGCCGGACTCGATCCCGATCGGGATCTGGATCGGCACCGGCCGGACGCCGAGGCGCTCGCGGATCATGTCGACAGCACGCCAGAAGCTGGCGCCGGTGCGATCGAGCTTGTTGATGAAGCAGATCCGCGGGACCTGGTACCGGTCGGCCTGGCGCCAGACGGTCTCGGACTGGGGCTCGACACCGGCGACACCGTCGAACACGACCACCGCACCATCGAGCACGCGCAGCGAGCGCTCCACCTCGACGGTGAAGTCCACGTGCCCGGGCGTATCGATGATGTTGATCCGGTGATCGTTCCAGGAGCAGGTTGTAGCAGCGGCGGTGATGGTGATCCCGCGCTCCTGCTCCTGGGGCATCCAGTCCATGGTGGCAGCGCCCTCATGGACCTCGCCGATCTTGTAGATCTTCTTCGTGTAGAAGAGGATCCGCTCGGTGACGGTCGTCTTGCCCGCGTCGATATGGGCGATGATTCCAATGTTCCGCGTTCTTGCGAGCGGAACGGCGCGTGCCACGATCTGTCTAGCTCCTATTGGGCTCGGACTACCACTTGAAATGGCTGAAGGCGCGGTTCGCCTCGGCCATCTTGTGGGTGTCCTCGCGGCGCTTCACCGCGGCGCCGAGGCCGTTGGCGGCATCGACGAACTCGGCGGCGAGCTTCTCACTCATGCTCTTGCCGTTGCGCTTGCGAGCGGACTGGACAAGCCAGCGCACGCCCAGCGACAGGCGGCGGTCGCCCCGGATCTCCACCGGGACCTGGTAGGTGGCACCACCGACGCGGCGAGGCTTGACCTCGATGATCGGGGTGGCGTTGCGGAGGGCGGCTTCAAGCACCTCGAGCCCGGGGCGCTTGGCCTGGAACTCGGCGCGGGCCAGGGCCTGGCGCAGGATGCGGTCGGAGAGCGTCTGCTTCCCGTCGCGCATCAACTTGGCACGGAAGTGGTCCGTGACGCGCTTGGACTCCGGCTGGTACTTGGCCTTGCGGGGGATCGACTGGCGACGCGGCATCTCTTACTTCCTACCCGGCGCCTGGTTGACCTTGGCCCCGTACTTGCTGCGACCCTGCTTGCGGTCCTTGACGCCGGCAGCGTCGAGGGTGCCGCGGATGATGTGGTACTTGACCGAGGGGAGGTCCTTCACCCGGCCGCCACGAACCAGGACCACCGAGTGCTCCTGCAGGTTGTGGCCGATGCCCGGGATGTAGGCGGTGACCTCCATCTGGTTGGTGAGCCGCACGCGCGCGATCTTCCGAAGGGCCGAGTTCGGCTTCTTCGGGGTCATCGTCCGGACCTGCAGGCACACGCCGCGCTTCTGAGGCGCACCCGGAATCGGCACCTGGCGCTGCCGCAGGCTGTTCCAGTTCTTGCGCAGGGCCGGAGCCTTGACCTTCTGGGTCTTCGGCTTGCGCCCGTGTCGCACGAGCTGGCTGATGGTCGGCACGGAGACGCGGCTCCTTTCGTTACTGTGTTCTGTCAGTAGTGGTCTGGACCGGCGGGTCCACCCGTCGCCGGGGGGTTTCCGGCGGGTTCCGCACGGATCTTGGAGGGGCAACCAGGGCGCACAACACACACTGGACCCCATCAAGGCCACGGCCGCGAAGTGTAGCAACGGGCCGTTTCTGGTGTCAAACACCCGTCGGCCTGGCGCTTCGCTTGCCGGGAAGGATCGAGCCCCGGTCGGGGCCGGGGCTCGATACCGTGGGTGCAGGGGATGGTGGGGCTTGCCGCCCCGGATCAGCCCTCCTCCGAGGCGTCCTCCGCGAGGAACGGGTTGAACTCGGCCTTCTCGGCCTCGTCCGGAACCGTGTCCTCCTTCAGCGCTGCGAGGAAGGGGTTCGCGTCGTCGTCGTCCTCGTCCTTGCCGGCGATGGTCGCCGCCAGGGCGAGACCGGCGGTCTCGTCGTCAGCCGTCTGGGTCCCGTCCTCGAGGAACGGGTTGTACTCGGCGTCGCCGAGTCCTTCGATCGCCTCGCCGGCGAGTGCCTCGAGGGCGGCCCGGCGCTGGCGCTCCTTGAGCGCGGCGACATTCTGCGGCGCGCCCGACCCGGCCGGGATGAGCTTGCCGATGATGACGTTCTCCTTGAGGCCGATCAGGTGATCGCGGGCGCCGTTGATGGCGGCCTCCGTGAGCACCCGGGTCGTCTCCTGGAAGGAGGCCGCCGCGAGGAAGGACGAGGTGTTGAGCGATGCCTTCGTCACGCCGAGGAGCACCGTCTGGGCGGTGGCGGGCTCGCCGCCCTCCGCGAGAACCTTGTTGTTCGCCTCCTCGAAGTCGAGGCGGTCGATGAGCTCGGTCGGCAGCTGCTCGAGGTCGCCCGGCTGGTCGATCCGGACCTTCTTGAGCATCTGGCGGACGATGATCTCGACGTGCTTGTCGTTGATCGTGACGCCCTGGCTCCGGTAGACCCGCTGGACCTCCCGGACCAGGTAGCGCTGGACGGCGTCCTTGCCCCGGGTATCGAGGTACTCCTGCGGGTTGATCGGCCCGTCCGTGATCGCATCGCCGGCGCGGATCTCCTGGCCGTTCTCGACCAGCAGCTTTGCGCTGTGCGGGATCGCGTACTCACGCTCGACGACGTCCTCGGCCCGGACGACGATGCCGTCGTCGGTGCGGGCGAGGAAGCCCTTCACCGGCGCAGTGGCATCTCCCGACTCGGACTTGGCCAGCACCTGGTTGGCCTCGACCAGATCGCCAGGTGCCGCGAGCAGCTCGGCTCCCTCGGGCAGCACGATCGGCGTGTCGAACGCCTCACGGCTGGTGACCTTGACCTTGCGGCCGGTCTCACTGTCGATCACGTCGACGATGCCGTCGATGTGGCTGATCTCGGCCTTGCCCTTGGGGATGCGGGCCTCGAAGAGCTCCTCGACGCGCGGCAGGCCCTGCGTGATGTCCTGGCCGGCGACGCCGCCGGTGTGGAACGTCCGCATGGTGAGCTGCGTGCCGGGCTCGCCGATGGACTGGGCGGCGATGATGCCCACCGCCTCGCCGATGCCGATCATCCCGCCGGTGGCGAGGTTGCGGCCGTAGCAGTTGCGGCAGACGCCGTAGCGGGCCTCACAGGCAAGGGGCGAGCGGACGAGCACCTCGTCGAGACCGGCCGACTCGATCGCCTTGGCGATCTCCTCGGTGATCATCTGGTTGCGCTCGACGACGAGGGGCTGCTCCTCGCCCTTCTTGACCTTGGCCTTGGTATCGCGCAGGTCGGTGGCGGCGAGCCGGCCGACGAGCCGGCGCTGGAACGCCTCAGGCTCCTCCGCCGACTCCGCGCGGATGATCCAGCTCCCCTGCTCGGTGCCGCAGTCCTCGTCCTTGGTGATCACGTCCTGGGCGACATCCACGAGGCGCCGGGTGAGGTACCCGGAGTCCGCGGTGCGCAGGGCGGTGTCGGCGAGGCCCTTGCGGGCGCCGTGGGTGGAGATGAAGTACTCGAGGACCGTCATGCCCTCGCGGAAGTTGCTCCGCACGGGGACGTCGATGATGCGGCCCGACGGATCGGCCATCAGACCGCGCATGGCGCCCAGCTGGCCGATGTTGCCCTTGTTGCCGCGGGCACCCGAGTCGGTCATCATCCGGATGGGGTTCTCGTCGCCGAAGCCCTCCATCATCCGGTCCGACACGACCTTCGTGACGCCCTGCCAGAGCTCGACGACCTGCTCGTAGCGCTCGTCCTCGGTGATGAGGCCCCGCTGGAACTGCTTGTCGATCTTGATGACGTTCTCGTCCGCCTCGACGAGCAGCTGGGTCTTCGCGGGCGGGACGACGATGTCCCAGAGACCGATCGTCATGCCGCCGCGGGTGGCGAACTTGAAGCCGATGCCCTTGATGCCGTCCACGAGATGGGCGGTCGACTCGCCGTCGAGCTCGCGGTAGCAGCGGTCGACGAGCGCCTTGAGGTCCACCCGCTTCATCGGCTTGTTCTGGAAGCGCAGTCGCTCGGGCAGGATCCGGTTGAAGAGGATCCGGCCGACGGTGGTCTCGACGTCCTCGTCGACCAGGGCCTCCGTGACCGGGTCCCAGACCGAGACCACCGCGCGGATGGGCTGGTGCAGGGAGATCGACGAGGGCGTGAGCGTGACACGCTCCACCCCGTCGTCCTCGCCACGGCTGTCCACGCGACCGGCGTACTCGAGGCCCCGGGCACCGAGCTCGTAGGCGATGACCGCATCGTCCTCGGTGGCGAACGAGGCGATCCTCTTGGGCCGCGCGCCGGGGGCGTCCATGGTCAGGTAGTAGTTGCCCAGGACCATGTCCTGCGTCGGGGCCACCACGGGCGAGCCGTCCGCGGGGGAGAGCAGGTTCGCGGTCGAGAGCATCATCGTCCGCGCCTCTTCCTGGGCGGCCGTGGACAGCGGCACGTGGACCGCCATCTGGTCGCCGTCGAAGTCCGCGTTGAACGCGGTGCAGACGAGCGGGTGGATCTGGATCGCGGAGCCCTCGACGAGCACGGGCATGAACGCCTGGATGCCCAGACGATGCAGCGTGGGGGCACGGTTCAACAGGACCGGGTGATCCTTGATGACCTCTTCGAGGACGTCCCAGACCTCAGGCCGGACGCGCTCGACGATCCGCTTGGCGCTCTTGATGTTGTGGGCGAAGCCCTTCTCGACCAGCTGGCGCATCACGAACGGCTTGAACAGCTCGAGCGCCATCTTCTTGGGCAGGCCGCACTGGTGGAGCTTGAGGTCCGGGCCAACGACGATGACCGAACGGCCGGAGTAGTCCACGCGCTTGCCGAGCAGGTTCTGGCGGAACCGGCCCTGCTTGCCCTTGAGCATGTCAGACAGGCTCTTGAGGCGGTGGTTGCCGGTGCCCGCGATCGCCCGGCCGCGGCGGCCGTTGTCGATCAGGGCGTCGCACGCCTCCTGCAGCATCCGCTTCTCGTTGCGGATGATGATCTCGGGCGCGCCCAGCTCCAGGAGCCGCTTGAGGCGGTTGTTCCTGTTGATCACGCGCCGGTAGAGGTCGTTCAGGTCGGAGGTCGCGAAGCGGCCACCGTCGAGCTGCACCATCGGGCGCAGGTCGGGCGGGATGACCGGCAGGACCGACAGGATCATCCACTCCGGGCGGTTGCCGGAGCGGCGGAACGCCTCGATGAGGCGGAGCCGCTTGATGGCCTTCTTGCGGCGCTGGCCGGAACTGGTCCGGACCTCCGCGTGGAGGCCACGGGACAGCTCGTCGAGGTCCATCCGGACGATGATGTCGCGGACGGCCTCCGCGCCCATGCCGGCCCAGAAGATGCGGCCGGTCTTGGAGCCGGAGCCGTACTTCTCGTCGAGCTGGCGGAACTCCATCTCGCCGATGGTCATGAGCGGCTTGAGGGACTCGATCTCGTCGCGGGCCTTGCGGAGCTCCTCCTTGAGGCCGGCGGCGTCACTCTTGGCACGCTCGCGCTCGGCTGCGAGCGCCTCGTCCATCGACGCCGTGAGGTCCTGGATCTTCTGCTCGGTGCCGCGGTCCTCGTCGGCCATGCGCTGCTGCGCCTCGGCGGTCAGGCGCTCGGTCTCGGCCGAGGCCACCTTGCGCAGCTTGCCAAGCGCCTCCTTGCCGCCCTTCTCCTCGGCGGCGAGAACCACCTCACCCGTCAGGGAGAAGGCGATGGTCACCTCGGCGACCTTGGTGCCGACAGCCTTGAGCTGCTCCTCGACGGCCTTCGCCGCAGCGGCGACGGCCTCGATGTCGGTGTTGAGCTTGGCTTCAACCTCGGCCTTGGTGGTGGCCAGGGTGGCGCGGAGCTCGTCGGACTGGCGGCGGATGTCCGCCTTGAGCTGGGTCTCCAGCTCCGCCACGCGCTCGCCGCCCGTACCGCCACGACCCTCGGACTGCTCGTCGAGCGCCTTGAGGGCACGCTGGCGAGCCTCCTCGTCCACGTGGGTGACGATGTAGAGGGCGAAGTAGAGGATCCGCTCGAGGTTGCGCGGGCTGATGTCAAGCAGGATGCCAAGGCGGCTGGGCGTGCCCTTGAAGTACCAGATGTGCGAGACGGGGCTCGCCAGCTGGATGTGGCCCATGCGCTCGCGGCGGACCTTCGAGCGAGTGACCTCGACGCCGCACTTGTCGCAGATGATGCCCTTGTAGCGGATGCGCTTGTACTTCCCGCAGTAGCACTCCCAGTCCCGGGTGGGACCGAAGATGCGCTCGTCGAAGAGCCCGTCCTTCTCCGGCTTGAGCGTGCGGTAGTTGATCGTCTCGGGCTTCGTCACCTCACCCTTCGACCATTCCCGGATCTGATCCGGGCTGGCGAGCGAGATGCGGATTGCCGAGAAGTTGTTGACCTCGAGCATCGGTCTCCTCCGCGCCACAGCGGCCAGGTGGCGCGTACGTTGCGTTCAGCGAGGGGGGACCGGGCCGGCCGGACGCCGATCCCCCTCCGTGCGGATGGTGCTGGTGCTAGTCCTCGAACCCGGCGAGGTTGATCCCGCCAAGATCGGGGAGCAGGTAGCCGGAGGCGTCGTCCTCGGCCAGCGGGATCTCCTCGTCGTTCTGATCGAGGATCTCCGCGTTGAGGCCGAGGGAGCGCAGCTCCTTGATGAGGACCTTGAAGGACTCCGGGACCCGCGGGGGCTGGATCTCCTCGCCCTTGACGATGGCCTCGTAGGTCTGGACGCGTCCGAGGACGTCATCCGACTTGACGGTGAGCAACTCCTGGAGGATGTTCGCGGCGCCGTAGGCCTCGAGGGCCCACACCTCCATCTCGCCGAACCGCTGGCCACCGAACTGGGCCTTGCCCCCCAGCGGCTGCTGGGTGATCAGGCTGTAGGGGCCGGTGGACCGGGCGTGGATCTTGTCCTCGACCAGGTGGTGCAGCTTGAGCATGTAGATCTGGCCGACGGTGATCGGCCGGTCGAACGACTCACCGGTGCGCCCGTCGCGCAGCATCGTCTTGCCGTCCTTGGGCAGGCCGGCGGCGATCAACGCCTCCTGGATCTGCGACTCGGTGGCGCCGTCGAAGACCGGCGTTGCCGCCTTGTAGCCCATCGTGCCCAGGGCCCAGCCCAAGTGGGTCTCGAGGATCTGGCCGATGTTCATGCGTGAGGGCACGCCGAGCGGGTTGAGGACGATGTCCACGGGCGAGCCGTCCGGGAGGTACGGCATGTCCTCCACGGGCAGGACCTTCGCGATGACGCCCTTGTTGCCGTGGCGGCCGGCCATCTTGTCGCCGACCGAGACCTTGCGCTTCTGGGCGACGGACACACGCACCATGCGGTTGACGCCCGGCTGCAGGTCATCGTTCCACTCGCGGCGGAACTCCTTGATCTCCACGACCTTGCCGCGCTCGCCGTGCGGGAGACGCAACGAGGAGTCCTTCACCTCGCGGGCCTTCTCGCCGAAGATGGCCCGCAGGAGGCGCTCCTCTGCGGTGAGCTCGGTCTCCCCCTTGGGCGTGATCTTGCCGACCAGGATGTCGCCGGGGCGGACCTCCGCACCGATGTAGACGATCCCCTCCTCGTCGAGGTCCTTGAGGGCCTCCTCGCCAACGTTGGGGATGTCGCGCGTGATCTCCTCGGGCCCCAGCTTGGTGTCCCGGGACTCGATCTCGTGCTTCTCGATGTGGATGCTCGTGAACAGGTCGTCCCGGACGAGCCGGTCGCTGATCACGATGGCGTCCTCGTAGTTGCCGCCCTCCCAGCTCATGAACGCCACGAGGACGTTGCGGCCAAGAGCCAGCTCGCCACCCTGGGTGGATGAGGAGTCCGCGATCGGGTCGCCCGCCTCCACGCGCTGGCCGACCGTCACGATCGGGCGCTGGTTGATGCAGGTCCCCTGGTTGCTGCGGACGAACTTGAGCAGCTTGTAGTCGTCGAGCTCGCCGGAGTCTGCGTCCACCTGGACGCGCTCGGCGGTCACGCTGGTGACCACGCCAGCCCGGCGGGCGATGACGACCTGACCTGAGTCCTGGGCGGCCCGGGCCTCCATGCCGGTCCCGACGATCGGGCTCTCCGGCTCGAGCAGCGGCACGGCCTGGCGCTGCATGTTCGAGCCCATGAGGGCGCGGTTGGCATCGTCATGCTCGAGGAACGGGATCAGCGCCGTCGCGACGGACACGACCTGCTTGGGGCTGACGTCCATGTAGTCGATCTGGTCCGGGCGCGCCTCCGGGAACAGGTCCCGGTAGCGGCACGGGACGCGCTCGCCCTTGAAGTGACCAGCCTCGTCGAGCGGGGCGTTGGCCTGCGCGACGTGGAACTCCTCCTCCTCGTCCGCCGGGAGGTAGTCGATCTCATCGGTGACGACGGGCCGGATCGGGAATGCGAGCGCCTTCTGGCGCGCGAGCTCCTTGTGGGCCGCCTCCGTGAAGGGTTCGCCCTTCTTGACGATCACCTTGCCGTCCTTGCCGGCAACGTCCACGCCTGCCTCGTAGGCGAGCAGGTTGGGGTCGTCATGGGAGATGGTCCGCTTGACCTTGCGATACGGCGTCTCGATGAAGCCGTAGGGGTTGATCCGCCCGTACGTCGCGAGCGAGCCGATCAGGCCGATGTTCGGGCCTTCCGGCGTCTCGATGGGGCAGATGCGGCCGTAATGGCTGTGGTGCACGTCGCGGACGTCGAACCCGGCGCGCTCGCGCGAGAGGCCGCCCGGGCCGAGGGCCGACAGTCGGCGCTTGGACGTGAGCTCGGCCAGCGGGTTCGTCTGGTCCATGAACTGGGAGAGCTGGCTGCCGCCGAAGAACTCCTTCATCGCCGCCACGACCGGGCGGATGTTGATGAGGGCGTTCGGGGTCGCCTTGTCGATCTCCTGGATCGTCATGCGCTCGCGCACCACACGCTCCATCCGCAGGAGGCCGATCCGGAACGCGTTCTGGATGAGCTCGCCGTTGGCGCGGATGCGGCGGTTGCCGAGGTGGTCGATGTCGTCCTTGGGGTGGAGGCCGCGGTTCGCCTCGATCAGGTAGCCGACGATCGCCGCGATGTCCTCGCGGGTGATCGTGCGCTGCTCACGCGGCAGCTCGATGCCCATGCGGGCCGCGACCTCGTCGAGCTTCTTGTTGAACTTGTAGCGGCCGACGCGACCGAGGTCGTACCGGCGGAAGTTGAAGAACAGGCTTTCGACAAGCTGGCGGGCGTTGTCACCGGTGGGCGGATCGCCCGGCCGCAACTTCTTGTAGACCTCGATCAGCGCCTCGTTGGGCGTCTTGGTGAGGTCCTTGTCGAGCGTGTTGGCGATGAACGGGTGCTCGGGGTCGATGTCGACCGTGCCCTGGAACAGGCCGGCGATCTCGTCGTTCGTCTCATAGCCGACGGCTCGCAGCAGCGTGGTGGCCGCGATCTTGCGCTTGCGGTCGACCTTGACGTACAGCTGGTCGGTCTTCGTCGTCTCGAACTCCAGCCAGGCGCCGCGGTTCGGGATCACCTTGGCCGAGAAGAGCATCCGGCCAGTGGTCGGATCCTCGACCTCGCTGTAGTAGACGCCCGGCGAGCGGACCAGCTGGGACACCACCACACGCTCGGCGCCGTTGATGACGAAGGTGCCCATGTCCGTCATCCACGGGTAGTCGCCCATGTAGACGCGCTGGCGCTGGATCTCCCCGGTCTCCTTGATCAGGAGCTCCACCTGCACATACAGCGGACGGCTGAACGTGAGGTCCTTGGTCCGACACTCCTCCTCGGAGTACTTGGGCGTCCCGAACTCGTAGTCGAGGAACTGGAGCTCCATCACCTTGCCGGTGAAGTCCTTGATCGGGCTGATCTCGTCGAAGAGGTCCCGGAGACCCTTCTCCTTGAACCACTGGAAGGACTCGAGCTGGAGCTCGATGAGGTTCGGGACCTCGAACTTGTCGTCGCTGATCCCGTCAGTGACCTCGTGGATCCGGGCATAGGTCAGGCGACCGGAGCGAGTCATGGCGAGGGACGGGACGGACAGCATGAAGGACGACTCCTTGTCGGAGTGGGAGAAAGAGGGAACGGCCGCAATCACAGAAGGAGTAGGATACCGCGCTCGTTCCCAATGTCAACCACCGGACATGACAATACGAGCGACGGCCGTGAGGCCATCGCTCGTCCGGTGCGGCGCAAGGACCGGGGATGCCGGTCGAGGTCATCTACTGGAGATCGACCTTCGCGGGGTCCGGGCGGGCGACGGTCCCTGGGTGGAGCCGTCGCCACGCGACGAACACGATCCTACTTGATCTCGACCTTGGCGCCCTGCTCCTCGAGGGCGGCCTTGATCTTCTCGGCCTCGTCCTTGGTCACGGCCTCCTTGACGGCCTTGGGGGCTGCGTCAACGAGATCCTTGGCCTCCTTGAGGCCGAGGCCGGTGAGCTCCCGGACGACCTTGATCACGGGGATCTTGTTCGGGCCGATCTCGGTCAGCGTCGCGGTGAACTCGGTCTGCTCCTCCTCGGCAGCGACGGCTGCCGGGGCGGCGCCGGCGGCGACCGCGGCGACGGCGACGGGGGCGGCGGCGGTGACGCCGAACTTGTCCTCGAAGGCCTTCTTGAACTCAGACAGCTCGAGGACGGTCATCTGCTCGAACGCGGCGAGCAGCTCGTCGACGGAAAGCTTGGCCATGGTGCTTGTGTCTCCTGGTGGTGGCGCGCCGCCGGGCGGCGCGGTGTTGGTCTCGAAGGTGAGGGTCAGGCCGCTGCGGCGTCGCCGCCGCGCTGGTCGATCAGCGCCTGGACCAGGCCGACCACGTCGCGCCCGGGGGCGTCGAACAGGCCTGCGACGGTCGAGAGCGGAGCCGAGATCGCCCCGATCACCCCGGCGAGGAGAACCTCGCGGGAGGGGAGGGTGGCAAGCCGGATCACGCCATCGGCGTTGATCGCCGTGCTGCCCAGGACGCCACCGGTGATCTTGACGATCTTGGCGTACGGGCGGACGGCATCGAGGACCGCCTTGGCCGTCGCCGCCTCATCGGTGCCGAAGGCGATCGCCGACGGGCCGGTGAGAAGCGGGGACAGTGCGGCAGCGGCAGGGTTCTCCTGCGCTGCGATCCGCATCAGGCGGTTCTTGACGACCCGGTATTGCACGTTGCTCTTGCGCAGCGCGCGCCGGATCTCGGTGATCTCCTTCACCTTGAGGCCGCGGTATTCCGACACGATCATCGTGGAATGTGCGTCCAGGACGGCACGCAGCTCCTCGATCGTCTCGCGCTTGGCCTCTGTCGGCATCGAGCCTCCTTGACCTCCTTGCTCCAGGCGCGCAGCCGGCGCGCGGCGGTGGGTGCGCCCGGCGCGCTGCGCCGGTCCATCCCCTGCGACGGGCCACGTGTGCAGGGGGCGCGTCCCACTCCGCAAGGAGGTTGGGGCGATGCCATCTGCCTCGGCGTGCCCGCCGGCGTCCCCTCCCCCATCCCCGAGGGATGGAGGCCGGTCCGGTCCGGCGGATCAAGCCCCCGGCGTCATCGTGACCTTGCGGTCTCGGCGGCGTCGTCCAGGGCGCAGGCTGTCTGCGGCGATCCGTCTTCTAGCGATCGGCCCAGGCCTCTCGGCCGGGTCGTGCATGTGATGGGGCTCCGGGAGGACCTGGAGCCGCGTTGCCCTGGCCTCGCTACTTCGCGACGGCGAGGACGCTGGGGATGTCCACGCGGATGCCGGGGCCCATGGTGGTGGCGACCGACAGGGTCCGCAGGTACTGGCCCTTGGCGCCCGACGGCTTGGCGCGGTTCACCGCGTCGACCAGGGCGGCGAGGTTGTCCTCGAGCTGCTGGGCTTCGAAGGAGGCCTTGCCAACCGGGACGTGGATGATGGCGCCCTTGTCGACCTTGAACTCGACGCGGCCGGCCTTGACCTCCTTGACCGCGCGCTCGATGTCGAACGTGACGGTGCCCGCCTTCGGGTTCGGCATGAGGCCACGGCGGCCGAGGATGCGGCCGAGCTTGCCGACCATGCCCATGACGTCGGGGGCCGCGATCGCGACATCGAACTCCAGCCAGCCGGCCTCGATCTTCTTGACGAGGTCCTCGGAGCCGACCTCGTCGGCACCGGAGCGAAGGGCCTCCTGGGCCTTCTCGCCCTGGGCGAAGACCGCGACGCGAATGACCTTGCCCGTGCCGTGCGGGAGGACGACCGTGCCACGAACCATCTGGTCGGCGTGACGGGGGTCGACGCCGAGCCGGAGGTGCGCCTCGACGGACGGGTCGAACTTGACCGTGGAGGTCTCCTTCGCGAGGGCGACGGCCTCCGCGATGGGATAGACCTGCGTGCGGTCCACGAGCTTGGCGAGATCCTGGTAGCGCTTGCCGCGATCCGGCATGGTTGGTGCTCCTTCGGTCGTTGTCGACCTGCCCCGTGGTTGCGCGCCCGGGCCGGGGTCCCTCCCGGGCGCCTGCCGGCTGGACTAGCCGACGACCTCGATGCCCATGCTGCGGGCAGTGCCCTCGATCACCTTCATGCCGGCTTCGACGTCGTTGACGTTGAGGTCGGGCATCTTGAGCTCGGCGATCTGCCGGACCTGGTCCTTGGTCACGCGCCCGACGACATCCTTGCCAGCGGTCGCGGAGCCGGCGGTGATGCCGGCCGCCTTGCGCAGGAGGTCCGGCGCGGGCGGGGTCTTGAGGACGAAGGTGAACGAGCGATCCTCGAAGATCGTGATCTGGGCGGGGATGACCTGGCCGGCCTTGTCCGCCGTCTTCTCGTTGTAGGCCTTCGTGAACTCGACGATGTTGATGCCGTGAGGTCCCAGCGCGGTGCCGACGGGCGGGGCGGGTGTCGCCTTGCCAGCCGGCAGCTGCAGCGTGAGGACGATGCGGATCTTCTTGGCCACGGTTCTAGCTCGCTCCCTGCCTCGTTACAGCTTCTCGACCTGGAGGAAGTCGAGCTCGACCGGGGTCTCCCGGCCGAAGATGCTCACGAGGACCTTCAGCTTGTTGCGCTCAGGGTTGACCTCGTCCACGGTCCCGATGAACTCCGCGAACGGACCGTCCGTGACACGCACGCTCTGGCCCTTCGTGAAGGCGACCCGGTACTTAGGCGTCTCAACGCCCATGTGCCGGAGGATCTGCTTGACCTCGGTCTCGTCAAGCGGGATCGGCTCGCTGCGCATCCCGGGGATGTTGCCGCTGCCGACGAAGCTCGTTACGCCCGGGGTGTTCCGGACGACGAACCAGGACTCCGGGTCGAGGATCATCTCGACGAGCACGTAGCCCGGGTAGACCTTCTTCTGAACGGTATGCCGCTGGCCCTGGCGGATCTCGATCTCATCCTCCATCGGGACCAGGACCTGGAAGATCTTGTCCTCCATGCCCATCGACTCGATGCGGTGCTCGAGGTTCGCTTTGACCTTGTTCTCGTAGCCGGAGTACGTGTGGATCACGTACCACCGCTTCTCCGGCGCGCGTGAAACCGTCAGCTGCTCGGTCATGCGATGAAGCCCGAGACGAACTTGACGATCTCGGTGAGGATCGTGTCGGCGACGGTGATGTAGACACCCACGACGAACGACACGACGAAGACGAGGATCGTCAGGTTGCGCACCTGGACCCGGCTCGGCCACGAGACCTTCTTGAGCTCGGACCAGGATTCCTTGATGAACTGGCGGATACGCTTCACGGATGCCTTTTCAGCGCTGGAAGGATGTGGCAGGGGCGATAGGACTCGAACCTACAACCCCCGGTTTTGGAGACCGGTGCTCTGCCAATTGAGCTACACCCCTGCGGAGGTCCTTCCGGGCTACTTCGCCTCGCGATGCAGCGTGTGCCGCCGCTCGCGAGGGCAGTACTTCAGGAGTTCGATCCGGTTGGGATCGTTCTTCTTGTTCTTGCGCGTGGTGTAGTTCCGCTGCTTGCACTCGGTGCAAGCAAGCTGGATCACCGGTCGCGCTTCAACTCGGGCCATGGTGTCTCGTCTACTCGATGATCGTGGTGATGGCGCCGGCGCCGACCGTGCGGCCACCCTCGCGGATCGCGAAGCGCTGGCCGACCTCGAGGGCGATCGGGGTGATGAGCTCGACGGTCATGTCGACGTTGTCGCCGGGCATGATCATCTCGGCGCCGTCGGGGAGGCCGATCGAGCCCGTCACGTCCGTCGTGCGCAGGTAGAACTGCGGCCGGTACCCGTTGTAGAACGGGGTGTGGCGGCCACCCTCCTCCTTGGTCAGCACGTAGACGCGGGCGATGAACTTGGTGTGCGGCTTGACCGAGCCCGGCTTGGCCAGGACCTGGCCGCGCTCGATGTCGTCGCGCTCGATGCCGCGCAGGAGGCAGCCGACGTTGTCGCCGGCCTGGCCCTGGTCGAGCAGCTTCTTGAACATCTCGACGCCGGTGACGACGACCTTGCGGGTCGCGCGGACACCGACGATCTCGACCTCCTCGCCGACCTTGATGATGCCGCGCTCGATGCGCCCGGTCGCGACCGTGCCCCGGCCCTTGATGCCGAACACGTCCTCGACCGGCATGATGAACGGCTTGTCCACCGGGCGCTCGGGGTTGGGGATGTAGGAGTCGACCGCGTCGAGCAGCTCCTGGATGCACGCGTAGGCCGGGTCGTCGGTGTTGTCCGGCGCCTCGAGGGCCTTGAGGGCGGAGCCGCGGACGACGGGGATGTCGTCGCCCGGGAAGTGGTTCTTGGTCAGCAGCTCGCGGACCTCGAGCTCGACGAGGTCGAGCAGCTCGGGGTCGTCGACCATGTCGCACTTGTTGAGGAACACGACCATGTAGGGCACCTCGACCTGGCGGGCCAGGAGGATGTGCTCGCGGGTCTGGGGCATCGGGCCGTCGGTGGCGGCGACCACGAGGATCGCGCCGTCCATCTGGGCGGCGCCGGTGATCATGTTCTTGATGTAGTCGGCGTGCCCGGGGCAGTCGACGTGGGCGTAGTGGCGCGCCTCGGTCTCGTACTCGACGTGGGCGATCGCGATCGTGATGCCGCGCTCGCGCTCCTCGGGGGCATTGTCGATCGTGTCGAACGCGCGGTACTCCGCCTTGCCCTTGAGGGCGAGGTACTTGGAGATCGCCGCGGTGAGCGACGTCTTGCCGTGGTCGATGTGGCCGATCGTGCCGACGTTGACGTGCGGCTTCGTGCGCTCGAACTTCTTCTTGGCCACAGGACCCTTCTCACTCCATTGTTGGGCGGCGCTGGCCGCCGGGTACTGACCGCTCTCGGCGAAAGAGTGGAGCCCAGAACGGGATTCGAACCCGTGACCTCATCCTTACCAAGGATGTGCTCTACCGGCTGAGCTATCTGGGCCCTGCTGAGACGGCGCCGCGGACGGCGCGTCCCCCTGGACGCGTGCAATGCCTGTTGGAGCCGACGACGGGACTCGAACCCGGAACCGGCGGTTTACAAAACCGCTGCTCTACCAATTGAGCTACGTCGGCACGCGCGCACAGTCAAACAAGAGTAAGACCCTGCGAGCCGAGGAATGATACGGCCCGCCGCCCGGGGCGTCAAACCTCGGAAGGCGGCTCCGGCTGCTCGGCGACGAGGTCGCCAACGGCCGGTCCCCCTGGCAACAGGTCGTCGTCGGGCAGCGGGGCGGAGGGCGGCGCCGGGTCGGCTTCGCGCTTGCGGGTCCGGGATGGCCGACGCGGAGCGGCTGGGGCCGGATCGGGCTCGATCGGCTCCGTGACGGGTGTCGCCGGGGCATCCGCCTGATCGGGAGGCATGGTGGACGCCTCCGCCTCCCCGGTCGTCGCGAGGCCATCGGCCGCTTCGGTCTCGGCCGGGTCGCCGGCAGGCCGTGGTGCCTCGTGCAGCCTTCGCTGCGCGGCAGCCTCGTAGAGCAGGATCGAGCCGGCGACCGCTGCGTTCAGGGACTCGATGCGTCCATGCATCGGGATGCGAACGAGCAGGTCGCACCTGCGCCGGACCGCGGGTCCCAGGCCGCGCCCCTCGCTGCCCACAACAATGGCGATGGGTCCGCGAAGGTCGGCCTCGCGGGCGGTCAAAGCCGCATCACCGTCCGCCCCCACGATGCGCAGGCCGCGGGCATGCAGATCTGCGAGCGCACCCGGAAGGTCGTCCACGGGAGCGAGGCGGAGGTGCTCGACGGCACCTGCGGACGCCTTCACCGCGGCCGGCGTGAGCGGCGCCTGACGGAAGGTCGGGAACACGGCACCGTGGACCCCCGATGCCTCGGCGCTGCGCAGCAGCGTGCCCACGTTCTGGGGGTCCTCGAGCGAGTCGAGGACGACCACCAGCGGGTCCTCGCCGCGCTCGAGCGCGGCCGCGAGGATGTCGTCCGTACCCGCCCAGCGGCGGGGGGCCACGACGAGCGCGATGCCCTGGTGGCCATCGAAGCCGGTCACCGCGGTCAGCGTGCCGCCCTCGACCTCCACGACCGGGATGCGGAGTGATGTCGCGTGGAGGACGAGCTTCTCGAGCGCGTGGCGCCGCTGGGGAACCACGAGCAGGCGCTTGGCCTCGCGGCGAGCGACGAATGCCTCCTCCACGGGGCGGCGACCGGCGACCAGCTCCTCGTCCTCTGCCAGGCGCAGGACAGGATCCGCGGGCCGAGTCGGTCGGGCGTCATAGCGGGGACCGCGCATCGGGGGCCTGCCTTGACCAGGGTACGGGCGGTGGCCCGGGTGCTGGCCGCGGTCGTCGTGGCGCGGGGCGCGGTCGTCGTGGCGCGGGGCGCGGTCGTCGTGGCGCGGGCCGCGGTCGTCGTGGCGCGGGGCGCGGTCGTCGTGGCGCGGGGCGCGGTCGTCGTACCCCGGGCGCGGGGCGTCGTGGCGCGGGGCGCGGTCGTCGTACCCCGGGCGCGGGGCGTCGTGGCGCGGGGTGCGGTCGTCGTACCCCGGGCGCGGGGCGTCGTGGCGCGGGGCGCGGTCGTCGTACCCCGGGCGCGGGGCGTCGTGGCGCGGGGCGTCGTGGCGCGGGGCGTCGTGGCGCGGGGCTCGGTCGTCGTACCCCGGGCGCGGGGCGTCGTGGCGCGGGGCGTCGTGGCGCGGTCCGCCCTGTCGGTGTCGGGGCTCCTGACCGGGCGGCCTGTCATCGGCCTCCCAAGGCCGGGCGGGCCGCTCGGGGCGATCGTGGTGCTGGGGCGATCCCCCACGGCTGCCGGCACGATCGCCGTCGCGCCGATACGGCGGGCGAGGCCCACTGGCGGGGCGCGGTCCATACGGCCGCGGGCCCCTGGAGCCTGCATGCGACCCGCTTCCGGGCGCGCCGTGCTGATCCTTGCTGCTCGCCGGGCGCTGCGGGCGTTCGTCGTCGGGGCGCGGACGGTCAGCCACCGGAGGCCACCACGTGGCGCCAGCGCTGCCCGTCGCGTGTGTCCTCGACGGCAACCCCTCGTGCGAGGAGCTCGTCGCGCAGCCGATCCGACTCGGACCACTGCTTCGCCGCTCGGGCGGCCGCCCGTGCCTCGAGCATCGCGGCCAGCTCGGGCTCGAGCGCCGCCTCGCCGGGGGCGGCGATGCCCAGCACCTCGTCGAGGTCGCGGACCATCGCTGTGGCCCGGCCGGCGTCCGCGGTGGAGAGGGTCCTGGCATCGAGGCGGCGATTCAGTTCGCGCACGCCGTCGAACAGGGCGGCCAGTGCCGCCGAGACGTTGAGATCGTCGTCCAGGCCCGCGGTGAACGCCTCGCGCACGCCGTCGAGCACCACCGGCAGCGTGGGGTCGTCCTCACGATCCTCCCTGTAGGCAGCGAGCGCAACCAGCAGCGCGTCGATCCTCTCGATTGCCGCCGCGGCCGCCGCGAGCGAGTCGTCGGAGTAGTTGAGCGGGGCCCGATAGTGGACGGCCGTCAGCGCGTACCGGAGGGCTCGCGGCGACACGCCGGCGGCGATGAGATCGGACACGCGCGCGATGTTGCCCGTTGACTTGGCCATCTTCTCGCCGCCCATCCGCAGGTGGGCGCAATGCATCCACGTCCGCACAAACGGCTCGCCGGTGGCCGCCTCGGACTGGGCGATCTCGTCCTCGTGATGCGGGAAGACCAGGTCCACGCCGCCGGTGTGGATGTCGAAGGACGATCCGAGGTGGGCCATGCTCATCGCCGAGCACTCGATGTGCCAGCCGGGCCTGCCGGTCCCGATCGCCGTGGACCATGCCGGCTCGCCGGGCTTCGCGCCCTTCCACAGCACGAAGTCACGGACGTCGTCCTTGCCGTACTCGTCGGCCTCCACGCGCTCGCCGACACGCATGGCGTCCGGATCGAGGCGCGCCAGGCGGCCGTACGCGGGCCATGACGCGATGCGGAAGAAGACCGAGCCGTCGTCGGTCCGGTAGGCGTGGCCCTTGGCCTGGAGCTGGGCCACGAGATCGACGATCTGGTCGATGTGCTCCGTCGCTCGGGGCAGGACGTCGGGACGCGTCATGCCGAGGGACTCGGCGTCGGCCAGGAACCTGGCGGCATAGCGGTCGGCAAGGTCCGTGATCGAGATGTTCTCAGCCGCAGCACCCCGGATGATCTTGTCGTCGATGTCGGTCAGGTTCATCACCCAGGTCACGCGCAGGCCGCGCCAGCGCAGGTAGCGAACCAGGACATCGGCGAACAGGAACGAGCGGAAGTTGCCGATATGGGCTGGACCGTAGACCGTGGGGCCGCAGCTGTAGATGCGGACGTGGCCGGGTTCGAGCGGCTCGAGGGGACGGACCTCGCCCGAGAGCGTGTCCTGCAGGCGGATCGTCATCGCGCGCTCCACGCGCTCGCCACGGCGCGGGCCGAGATGGAGCGGCCCGCACCCTCGTCGCCCGCAAGGTTGCCTGTCGAGGCCTTCACGTTCACAACCCCTTCGTCCACCCCCAGCACCGACGCGATCGCCGCGCGCATGAGGTCCAGCCGCGCGCCGAGCTTCGGGCGCGCCCCGATCACCACGATATCCACTGATGCAGGCCGAAGGCCGGCGCCATCGAGCCGCCGCACGACCTCAGCGAGCAGCTCGGTACTGGCCACGCCCCGTGGCGTGCGCGCATCCGCTGGGAACAGCCGTCCAAGATCGCCGAGGCCGGCCGCCCCGAGGAGGGCGTCGGCGACAGCGTGGAGCACCACGTCGCCGTCGGAGTGGCCGGCGAGCCTCGGGGCTCCGGGGATCTCGATCCCTCCGAGCCGCAGACCGGTGCCGGGACCGAACGGGTGGCTGTCATGGCCGAACCCGATCCGGGCCGCCGGCACGGCCAGCGCCTGTTCGACGCGCCGCAGGTCGTCCGGGAGTGTCACCTTGAGGTTTGCCGGTTCGCCGGGGATCGCATGGACAGGAATGGTACAGGCCTCGAGCAGGGCGGCCTCGTCGGTGAATTGCCGAGGGCCATCAGGCGGGAAGGCCGCCCACGCCTTGAGCAGCAGGCCGCGGCGAGCGCCCTGGGGCGTCTGCGCGGCTGCAAGCGTCGAGCGGTCGACGGTCTCCTGGACCAGGCCGTCCCACACCCGCTTGAGCGTCTCTGCGACCGGCAGGACCGGGAGGGCGGCACCATGCACGGCCGCTGCCTCGGCGACCGCCTCCACCAGGGCCGGCGTCGCAAGCGGGCGCGCGCCGTCGTGGACGAGGACCGGCCTGTCGAACCCGCTGGGATCAACGGAATCCAGGAACCGGACGCCGGCGGCAACCGACTGCTGGCGGGTGGCACCACCGGCGACGACGGCGTCCGCCATGCCACCGGTGAGCGGATCGGCGGCCACGGCGTCCACGCGCTCCGGTGCGGTGACGAGGATCAGCCGGTCCACGCACGGAGCCGCCCGCATGGCCGCCAGGGTCCAGTGGAGCAGCGGACGACCCCCGACGAGCCAGGCGAGCTTGTCGGCTCCGCCCATCCGGCGCGAGGAGCCGGCGGCGACCACCACGACGTCGGCGATCGGTCGTCCCGGAGTGCCCTCCGTCACCCCTGGTCGACGCGCTGCTGGGCGAAGATCATCCGCCCGGCCACCGTCTGGAGGACCCGCGTCACGCTGACATCGACGTCACGGTCGATCAGGCGTGCGCCACCCTCGACGACGATCATGGTTCCGTCGTCGAGGAAGCCGACGCCCTGACCTGCCTCCTTGCCCTCCTGGATCACCCGCACGCGCAGCTCCTCGCCAGGGAGCACGGCCGGCTTGACGGCGTTCGCCAGCGAGTTGATGTTCATGACGCGGACGCCTTGGAGCTCGGCGACGCGGTTGAGGTTGAAGTCGTTGGTGAGGATCAGGCGGCTGCGGCGCTTTGCGAGCTCCACGAGCTTCGCGTCAACCTCCGTGGCCCCGGGCGCCTCGTCGTCGACAACCTCCACCGGCGTGCGGGTATCGCGTTGGATCCGCTGGAGCATCTCGAGGCCACGCCGCCCGCGGTTGCGGCGGAGCGTGTCGGACGAGTCCGCGATGTGCTGCATCTCCTCCAGGACGAAACGGGGCACCACGAGCGTGCCGAAGATGAAGCCTGACTCCACGATGTCCGCGATGCGCCCATCGATGAGGACGCTCGTGTCCACCACGATCCGCGGCTCGCCCTCCTTGCGCGCGTCTTCAGCACCCGGCCGCCGGACGAGACCCGCGTTCTCGGCCGCGGTGATCAGGTCATGACGCTTGGCGACCGTAAGGCCCATCATCCCGAGGCCCAGGAACAGCGAGATCCCCAGCGGCAGCCAGGTCCCGAGTGGGCCTTCGATCTGGGCCAGTGGCAGGGAGAGCAGCAATCCCAGGAGCAGGCCGACAAACAGCCCGAGCACCGCCGCAACGAACTCCGCGGTCGACATCTCCTGGACTCGCGTGATGAGCCATTGGGCGGGCACGATCGTGAGGTACGGGAGCACAGCGAATCCGACGATCATCCAGGAGATCGTCCATGCGGCGAGCAGGAGGCCCGTGTAGGCCGACCCTGCGAAGAGCCCGTTCCCCGAGGCCGCGATCCCAAGACCAACGAAGGACCCGAGCGCGGCACCCAGGATCCGGATGGTCCGGATCAAGCGTTGTCCTCGTACCGACGTGCGTGCCACGGCGGCCATCGGGGCCGCAGCATCCGGCGAGCCTAGCACGCACCGTCCGGCGTGGCACCGGGCCGAAGGTCAGGGTCGGCGCGCAGTCCCCGCCCCCGCCCGGTCTGCCGGCGCGCCCTCGCCGAGCGCCGCCCGAACACCGTCGGCAAGGGTGCCCACCGTGACGAGCTCGATGCCTGCAACGTCGGCGACGGGACGTCCGTGGGAGCGCGGCACCACGGCCCGCGTGAAGCCCAGTCGTGCCGCCTCGCGGAGGCGCCGCTCCAGGCCTCCGACCGCGCGCAGCTCGCCCAGGAGCCCGACCTCGCCGATGGCGACGGTCCCCGGCACCAGCGGCCGGTCGCGCAGCGACGACGCGAGGGCGAGGGCCAGCGGGAGGTCGAGGCCGGGCTCTGAGACCGACAGGCCGCCAGCCAGGTTCGCGTAGACGTCGTGCTGGCCGAGACCGATGCCGGCACGGCGGCCAAGGACGGCCACCAGGAGCGCCAGGCGGTTGGGATCCACGCCGGAGGCGGTGCGCCGGGGGGCCGGGGCTGCCGTCGGTGCGACGAGCGCCTGGACCTCGACCAGGATCGGACGCGATCCCTCCAGGATTGGCGCGACCACGCTGCCGGGTGCGGGAACGTCGTGCTCCGCGAGGAACGCTCGAGCGGGATCGGCCACCTCAGCCAGCCCGCGGTCACTCATCTCGAACACACCGACCTCTTCGGTCGAGCCATAGCGGTTCTTGGCGGCGCGCAGCAAGCGCAGGCCGCCGGTGCGATCCCCTTCGACGGACAGGACGACGTCGACGAGATGCTCCAGGGTCTTGGGTCCGGCAAGCGCCCCGTCCTTGGTCACGTGGCCGACGAGGACGACCGGGATGCCCTCGCCCTTGGCGAGCTCCATCAGGCGCAGCGTGGCCTCGCGCACCTGGCCGACACTGCCTGCAGGGCCGTCGAGCTCCTCGGAGGCCAGGGTCTGCACCGAGTCCACCATGAGCAGACCCGGCCGGTCGGCGCGCGCGAGCTCGGCGATCCGTGCCACCCCTGTCTCGGCCACAACGCGAATGGCATCGCCGATGGCCCCGTCGGCCAAGCCGAGGCGGGTCGCCCGCAGCCGGACCTGTGCGGTCGACTCCTCGCCAGTGGCGTAGAGGACGGTGGCTCCGGTGGCCGCGATGCCCGCAGCAATCTGCAGCAGCAGGGTCGACTTGCCGATGCCGGGCTCGCCACCAAGCAGGACGAGCGACCCCGCCACCAGACCGCCTCCGAGCACGCGGTCCAGCTCGCCGATGCCGATCGCGCGGCGCGCCTGGACGTCGCCCTCGCCCGCATGGGAGAGCGGGACCGGCACCGAGCCGCTCCCGGGTCCGGGCAACGCGGTCGGCCGGGTACGTGGCTGGTCGCGGATGACGGTCTCGACGAGGGTGTTCCAGTCACCGCACGTGCGGCACTGGCCCTCCCAGCGCAGGACGGACGCGCCGCAGGACTGGCAGACGAACCGGCTCTGGGCGCGGGTCACGGACGACGTTCGCGCGCGTCAGGCTTCGACCGGGGTCTTCGCCTCGACGGCCGTGATCACGAGGCCCTTGCCATCGGGATCGAGGTCGATGTGGACCGTGTCCCCGTCGTTGTAGCGGCCAAGGAGGAGGTGCTCGGCCAGCGGGTCCTCGATCAGGTTCTGGATCGTCCGGCGCAGCGGCCGGGCCCCGTAGGCCTGGTCGTAGCCCAGCCGGATCACGTGCTCCTTCGCAGGCTGCGTGATCTCGAGGTTCATCCCCTGGGCCTTCATCTGGTCCCGGACCCTCTTGAGCATGAGGTCGACGATCTTCGTGATCTCCTCGACCGTCAGGCTCCGGAACACGACGGTGGCGTCGAGCCGGTTGAGGAACTCAGGGCGGAAGTTGGCCTTCAGCTCCTGGTTGACCTTCTCCTTCATGAGGTCGTACGACGCCGCCGCGCGCGTCTCGACCGAGTCACCCTGCTGGCGGAAGCCGAGCGACGAGTTGGTCTGGATCTTGGCGGCGCCGAGGTTCGAGGTCATGATGATGATCGTGTTGCGGAAGTCCACCCGGCGACCCTTGGCGTCGGTGAGGTGCCCGTCCTCCAGGATCTGGAGCAGGATGTTGAACACCTCGGCGTGGGCCTTCTCGATCTCGTC
Source organism: uncultured Chloroflexia bacterium (assembly GCA_963748625.1). Classification (GTDB taxonomy): domain Bacteria; phylum Chloroflexota; class Limnocylindria; order Limnocylindrales; family CSP1-4; genus CAIXZV01. The sequence goes on from CAVVJT010000010.1 coordinate 678,100, forward strand.
GAGCAGGATCACCGCGTAACTCTTGCGCCGGACGGCCTCCGTCAGCTGGCCGCCCTCGTCGAACCCGACGTAGCCTGGGGGCGCACCGACGAGCCGGCTGACGTTGTGGCGCTCCATGAACTCGCTCATGTCGATCTTGATGAGCGTGTCCTCGGAGCCGAACATGTACTCGGCCAGGGCCTTGGCGAGCTCCGTCTTGCCGACGCCGGTGGGCCCGAGGAAGATGAACGAGCCGATGGGACGCTTGGGGTCCTTGAGGCCGGCGCGGGCGCGGCGAACAGCGCGCGACACGGTCTCGATCGCCTCCTCCTGGCCGATGAGCCGGGTGTGGAGGACCTCCTCCATCTTGAGCAGCCGCTCCGACTCCTCCTGGGCGATCCGGGCGACCGGGATCCCGGTCCACATCGCGACGACCTGGGCGATCTCCTCCTCGTCAACCTTGGGAGGCTCGCCGCCCTGGGCCTGCTGCCACTCCGCGCGGAGACGGTCCACCAGCTCGCGCTGGGCGGCTTCGGCCTCACGCAAGGTGGCGGCCTGCTCGTACTCCTGGGCGTTGATCGCGGCGTCCTTCTCCTTGGTGATCCTGTCCAGCTCCTTGTTGGCTGCACGCAGCACAGGCGGGGCGGACGAGTGCCGGAGGCGGACGCGGCTCGATGCCTCGTCGATGAGGTCGATCGCCTTGTCAGGCAGATGACGGTCGGTGATGTACCGGATCGAGAGGTCGGTGGCGGCGCGGACAGCATCGTCCGTGATCACCACCTTGTGATGCGCCTCGTAGCGCTCGCGGATGCCGACGAGGATCTCGATCGTCTGCTCGAGGGTGGGCTCCTCAACCATGATCGGCTGGAAGCGGCGCTCCAAGGCGGCGTCCTTCTCGATGTACTTGCGGTACTCGTCGAGCGTGGTGGCCCCGATGCACTGCAGCTCACCGCGCGAGAGCGGGGGCTTGAGGATGTTGGCTGCGTCGATCGCACCCTCGGCCGCGCCCGCACCGACAAGCGTGTGGAGCTCGTCGATGAACAGGATGGCGTCGTTGGTGTTGCGCAGCTCCTCGATGATCTTCTTGAGGCGCTCCTCGAATTCGCCGCGGTACTTGGTGCCGGCGACGAGCGATCCGATGTCGAGCGTGAGGACCCGCTTGTTGAGCAGGATGTCCGGGACGTCGCCGGCCACGATGCGGTGTGCAAGCCCCTCGGCGATAGCGGTCTTGCCGACGCCCGGCTCACCGATCAGCGCAGGGTTGTTCTTCGTCTTGCGGCCAAGGATCTGGATGACCCGCTCGATCTCCTTCTCGCGGCCGATGACCGGATCGAGCTTGTCGGCGCGGGCGGCGTCCGTGAGGTTGATGCCCAGCGAGTCCACCGTCGGTGTCTTGCTCGCCCGCTTCGTCTCCTGCGCGGGGCCGGCGGACGACGACTGCGAGAGGACGCGGATCACCTCGTGGCGAACCTTGTCGAGGTTCACACCGAGGCTCTCGAGGACGCCGGCAGCGATCCCCTCCCCCTCCCGGACCAGGCCGAGCAGGAGGTGTTCCGTGCCGATGTAGTTGTGGCCCAGACGACGGGCCTCGTCGATGGCCAGCTCGATGACGCGCTTGGCGCGAGGCGTCAGCCCCACTTCCCCCACGACCGGGCGGTCGCCACGGCCGATGATGAACTCGACCGCGGTCCGCACCTTGGGCAGCTCGACGTTCATGTTCTCGAGCACTCGTGCGGCCACACCCTCGCCCTCGCGAACGAGACCGAGGAGCAGGTGCTCCGTGCCGATGTAGTTGTGGTTGAACCGCTGCGCCTCGTCCTGCGCGAGCGTCAGGACCTTGCGTGCGCGGTCAGTGAACTTGTCGAAGCGATCCATGCGCCGAGCTCATCTCCGTGGTCGCGGAGGCGACCTGAGGGCCATCCTAGCACCTGCCTCTTTGGGGGGCGACAGGCGATCGTGGTGCGGGTGCGAGGTCCGAAGGTCACGTGCCTCGCACTCCATTGTTCGTCATCGCGGCCCGCAAGGATGCATCGCCACCCTGACGTTGCGGTGAAGGAATCGAAACGACCCGCCGGGTACCCGACGGGTCGTCTGCGATTGGCGCGAGCGGCACGAGACCGCGCACGTTCAACTCTTGGGTTCAGCCTCGCTGGCGTCGGCCATGTCAGCGGCGGCATCAGCCTCGACGTCGTCGGCCATGGCGGCCTCCGCAACCGCTTCGGCCTCGATGGCCTCAGCCGCCTCGATGACCGCCTCGGCCTCGATGGCCTCGGCAACCGCTTCGGCCTCGATGGCCTCAGCCGCCTCGATGACCGCCTCGGCCTCGATGGCCTCGGCAACCGCTTCGGCCTCGACCTCCTCGGCCGCCTCGATGACCGCGGCGGCGAGCGCCGGGTCTGCGATGGCGCCGTTCTCGACGGCCTCGATGACCGCCTCGGCCTCGATGGCCTCGGCAACCGCTTCGGCCTCGACCTCCTCGGCCGCCTCGATCACGATCTCGGCCTCGATGGCCTCGGCAACCGCTTCGGCCTCGACCTCCTCGGCCGCCTCGATCACGATCTCGGCAGCGGCAGCGGTCTCGATCGCTTCGGCCTCGATGGCCTGGGCAGCCTGCTCGACGGCCTTGGGCTCGGCCTTCGGGGTGGTCTCGGCGGCCTCGGCGGCGGCCAGCTGGCTGCGCACCTGGGCGAACGCCGCGGCGAGCGTCGTATCGATGCCGCCCTCCGGCTCCGACTGGGTGTCGGACGGGGCATACCCGCGGTCCGGCCGCTCGCGGCGCTCGCGGCGCTCGCGACGCTCGCCCGTGGGGGCGACCGACGGCGTGGCACCGGGCTCCGGCGCAGGCCGCACCGGCGGCTCCTCGGCCTGCTTGAGCGAGAGGCCCAGGCGATGGCGCTCGGAGTCGAGGCTGATGATCTTGAGCTTGAGGACCTGACCTTCGTGGACCACGTCGCCCGGGTGGGCGACGCGCTGGTGGCTCAGCTCGGAGATGTGGATCAGGCCCTCGAGACCCTCGCGAACCCGGACGAACGCGCCGAAGTTCACGAGCTTGGTCACGGTGCCGTCGATCACGTCGCCGACCTTGAAGTCAGCGACGGTGCTCTCCCAGGGATCGGGCTGCAGGCGGCGGATCGAGAGGCTGATCCGGCCGCGCTCGTGGTTGATGTCGATGACCTCGGCCTCGACCTCGTCGCCCACCTTGTAGCCGGCCTCGGGGTTGTTGACCTTGTTCCACGAGAGCTCGCTCTTGTGGACGAGGCCATCGATCCCGCCGAGATCGATGAAGATGCCGAACGGCGCGATCGACCGGACGTTGCCGGTGACCTTCTGGTTGACCTGGAGGCTGCTGAACAGCTCGTCCCGCTTCTCCCGGCGCTCCTCGTAGAGGGCGACCTTCTCGGAGAGGATGAGCCGGTTGGCCTTGCGGTTGACCTCGAGGATCTTGAGCCGGAGCTTGCGGCCGATATACGGCTGGAGCTTCTCGGCGATCTCCTGTGCGGCGTCACGCGGCTGCTCGTTCTGCGGCCGGCGCGGGAAGTCCACGATCTGGCTGATCGGCACGAAGCCGCGGATGCCGCAGTCGACGATCAGGCCGCCCTTGTTGTGGTCGATGACCGGGGCGTCGATGATCGTGCCCGCCTCGAACAGCTCCTGCATGGAGCGCCACTTGCGCTCAAGGCCCGCGCGGCGGAGCGAGAGGACGACGTGGCCCTCCGGTGACTCCGGCTGCAGGACGTACACCAGCACGACGTCGCCGATGTTGAGCTGGGGAGCGCTCTCAGCGTGCCGGCCGAAGAGCTCGCGATTGCTGACAACACCCTCTGACTTGGCGCCGATGTCGACCAGGATCTCGTCCTTGTCGATCCGGACGACGGTGCCCTCGACGACATCGCCATGCTTGAAGCTCTTGATGTCCGAGTCCTGCTCGGCGAGGAGCTCCTCCATGGTCGTCGGCTCGGGGCCGACCGGGCGGCGCGGGGCGACAACGATCTCCCCGTCCTCCTCGACGGCCGCAGGCGGCGCGTCGGCGACGTCTTCGGCGGGGACTTCGGGCGCCGTCTCGGGCTCGGGCGCCGTCTCGGGCGCGGGCGCGGTCTCGGGCTCGGGCGCGGTCTCGGGCTCGGGCGCCGTCTCGGGCTCGGGCGCGGTCTCGGGCTCGGGCGCGGTCTCGGGCGCCGTCTCGGGCGCGGTCTCGGGCGCGTCTCGGGCTCGGGCGCCGTCTCGGGCTCGGGCGCCGTCTCGGGCTCGACGGGCTCGTCGGCGACGGCAATCGCCGCGACGGTCTCTTCGGACGCCGGGGTCTCAACGGAGGCGACCGCCTCCGGCTCCGGCGCGGTCCCGCCCTGCTGCTCTTCGGTCAAGGTGATCCAGTCTCCTTAGGTGGATTTCGCCCTGGAATCACAAACGGCCGCCGAACACGAACCCGGGGCCGTCACCTCTGAGGGAGTTGGATCATGCGTGCTGTGCCTGCAGTCCGCTCCTTCGCTGTCACCGAAACCTGGGATCGAATGCTCTTCAACTGTCCGTGCCCGTTGGGCGGGGAGAGTCTAGCACTCCGGATGCGCGGGTACAATCTGCGCCCGTGCCGGAACTTCCCGATCTCGACGTTGTCGCCGACGCCTTCCACGCCTCCCTGGCGGGACGGGTGGTAGAGGCCGTCCGGGCCCTGATGCCGCTCACGGTCCGAGGCACCCCTGCAGAGCTCGAGTCGCTTGTGGGTCAGCCCCTCGCGCGCGTCGCGCGTGCGGGCAAGTTCTCTGGACTTCTTCCTCGATCCCGACCAGGGTAGCGGTCAACCCCATGCTCACCGGCCGGTTCCAGCTCGCGAGCCGGGGCGAGAAGTCGCCATCCGGTGTTGCCCTGGAGATCCACTTCGGGTCGCGGCCGTATCCTCCGCCTGACGCCGCACCATGGACCACCGGCGCATCATGGCTCCCGTCTGACGGCGCCCCCGTGACTGTCCGCTACCGCGACCCGACCCAGATGGGCAAGGTGTACGTCCTGCCCGCCGGGATCGAACGCCAGGTTCCCGGGCGCGGAGCAGGCGAGATGGGCCCGGACGCGTTGGATCCCGACCTGACAGTGGAGGTGTGGCGGGACCGAATCAGACGTCATCCGGGCGAGCTCAAGAACCTGCTGCGGAACCAAGCGTTTGTGGCCGGCATCGGCAACGCGTACTCCGACGAGATCCTCTTCGAGGCCAGGCTCCAGCCGTTCCGGAAGCGTGCCTCACTGGCGGACGAGGAAACGGACGAGCTCTACCGGGCGATGCGGTCGGTGCTGGCGGACAGCGTGGCCCTGCTCCGTGATCGCGTCCCGCCCACGTTCGAGACGCAGGTCCGCGACCACCTTGCAGTCCACAATCGCGGCGGCGACGCATGCCCACGATGCGGCGGGAGGATCACATCCGTGCGGGCGGGCGGGTACCCGACGGGCTTCTGCCGGACCTGCCAGCGCTAGGCGAGGCGTAGACCAGCCTCACCTGGGAGGGGCGGACGAGGCGATCACGGGACAGGTGATGCCGGCTTGGCGTCAGGGATGACCAGCACCTGACCTCGGCGGATCACGTCGCCACCCGAGAGCCCGTTCGCCTTGCGGAGGGCCTTGACTGTCACGCCGAACTTGAGCGCGATGCTGTTCAGGGTGTCGCCCCGCTTGACCTTGTACGTTCGACCGGTGGCAGCGGTCGGGCTCGCAGAGCCAGGGGCGACCGCTGTGGCTGCAGCCGTGGCAGACGCCCCGGGTGCGACAACCTCCGGGCTTGGATCGACCTGCGGGGACGGTGAGCCTCCCTGACCGGCTGCCAGGGACGAACCTGGCGTCGGCTCGTCTGGCACGCCCGAGGGCGACGTCGTGCGGGCGATCACCAGCACGAGGAACGCGACCACGATCAGGCCGACGAGCACTGCCTGACCTCCCGTCCTGGCCTGGGGGGACGTGATCCCGACGGCCAGCCCGGAGCGCACGGGCTCCAAGGTTGTGACTCGCGGTCGTCCCGGCGGCCAGAGCCCGGCGTCGAAGGAACCGCCAGCTGAAGAGCCCAGCAGTGCGCGTGCAGCCACGTGGGTCGCGCACGTTTCGTAGGCAGACGTGAGACAGAGCTGCCGCTGCTTCGACGCCGTGAGGACGGCCGGCGGCTGCACCGCCGAGCAGACATGCGAGCGGGTGGGCTGGGCAGCCCGCCACGTACCGTCGCCGCCAGCCAGGTACGGGCACACGACCAGCTCGGGGAGTGGCGACGGAGCCGAATTGACGTCCAACTCCTCGATCGGGCGCGACTCCGGCTCGGGGCTGTCGTCGGGGAGGCTCGCGGTCACGTGCCGAGCATAGCAATGCCCGGACGATGCCGCCCCAAGCGGTGCCAGGCTGCGTCGGGTCCTTAAATGCAAAATCCCGGCGACGACCTATTTTCCCGAAAGGCTGCCCTCTCAGTATCTTCGGCGCTGGAGAGCTTAACTTCCGTGTTCGGGATGGGAACGGGTGTGGCCTCTCCGCTAGAGTCACCGGGATTCATGCATCTGGTAGATGACGGCAGCGACGCACGTTGCACAAGCAACGCCGGCGCCAGTCGATCGAGGATCACTTCTGCCTTGGGGAGACCCAATCTCACCCGGCACGCTGACCCTTGGTCAGGTGCTGGATTAAGAGGTCAAGCCCTCGACCATTAGTACGGCTCAGCTTCATCCGTCGCCGGACTTCCACATGCCGCCTATCAAACAGATGGTCTCTCTGCGGTCTTACCCGGTTAACCCGGTGGGGAACCTCATCTTGAGGCGAGCTTCGCACTTAGATGCTTTCAGCGCTTATCCCGACCGAACATAGCTACCCAGCGATGCCCCTGGCGGGACAACTGGCACACCAGCGGTTCGTCCACTCCGGTCCTCTCGTACTAGGAGCAGCTCCTCTCAAGTTCCCTACGCCCACGCTGGATAGAGACCGAACTGTCTCACGACGTTCTGAACCCAGCTCGCGTGCGGCTTTAATCGGCGAACAGCCGAACCCTTGGGACGTACTTCCGCCCCAGGATGCCACGAGCCGACATCGAGGTGCCAAACGGTGCCGTCGATGTGAACTCTTGGGCACCATCAGCCTGTTATCCCCGGGGTAGCTTTTATCCGTTGAGTGATACCCCTTCCACTCGGAGGTACCAGATCACTAAGCCCGACTTTCGTCTCTGCTCGACTTGTTGGTCTCGCAGTCAAGCTCCCTTATGCCTTTGCACTCTTCGGCTGGTTTCCATTCAGCCTGAGGGAACCTTTGGGCGCCTCCGTTACACTTTAGGAGGCGACCGCCCCAGTCAAACTACCCGCCTGACACTGTTCCGCGCCCGGCTTACGGGCCGCGGTTAGAATCGAAATCCATCCAGGGTGGTATTTCAACGTTGGCTCCACCGAGGCTAGCGCCCCAGCTTCTCAGCCTCCCACCTATCCTACACAAGATGAACCCCAATCCAATGTCAGGGTGTAGTAAAGCTCCACGGGGTCTTTTTGCCCTAGCGCGGGTAACCTGCATCTTCACAGGTACTTCAACTTCGCCGGATCCCTCGTTGAGACAGCGCCCAGACCGTTACGCCATTCGTGCGGGTCGGAACTTACCCGACAAGGAATTTCGCTACCTTAGGACCGTTATAGTTACGGCCGCCGTTTACCGGGGCTTCGATTCAGAGCTTGCACCCCTCCTCTTAACCTTCCGGCACTGGGCAGGCGTCAGCCCCTATACGTCAGCTTTCGCTTTCGCAGAGACCTGTGTTTTTGCTAAACAGTCGCCTGGGCCATTTCACTGCGGCTCCGATCATCCACTGCAAGCAGCGGTGCGGAGCGCCCCTTCTCCCGAAGTTACGGGGCCATTTTGCCGAGTTCCTTAACGAGGGTTCTCCCGATCGCCTTGGTATTCTCTACCCGCCTACCTGTGTCGGATTGCGGTACGGGCACCTGGGATCTCGCTAGACACTTTTCTCGCCAGATCGGCTCACTCGAATCGGGCTGACGCCCTTTCATTCGCTGCTCGGGGTTGAAATGAAGGGACGGATTTGCCTGTCCCAACCCCCTACCGGCTTAGACGCGTATAGCCAAAACGCGCTCGAACTACCGTTCCGTGTCATGCCCTTGCTCTCACCCTGGATCAGATCCTGGGCTCGACCGGCTGTGCCGGCCAGCCCCCAGGTTCCTACCCCGGGGCGACACCTTGCGGTGCAAACGATCCTTTGGTGGTTCCGGAATATCAACCGGATGTCCATCGCCTACGACGTTCGTCCTCGGCTTAGGCCCGACTAACCCTGAGCGGACGAGCCTTCCTCAGGAAACCTTAGGCTTACGGCGTGTGGGATTCTCACCCACATCTCGCTACTAATGCCGACATTCGCACTTCCGCACGCTCCAGCCGTCCTCACGGTCGACCTTCTCAGCAGAGCGGAACGCTCCCCTACCACTCGCCTTGCGGCAAGTCCGTAGCTTCGGTGCCATGCTTGAGCCCCGTTACATTTTCGGCGCAGATCCACTTGACCAGTGAGCTGTTACGCACTCTTTCAATGGTGGCTGCTTCTGAGCCAACATCCTGGTTGTCTATGCGAATCCACATCCTTTACCACTTAGCATGGACTTGGGGACCTTAGCTGACGGTCCGGGCTGTTTCCCTTTTGACCACGAAGCTTAGCCCTCGCAGTCTGACTCCCAGGCTCTTAAATTGCGGGATTCGGAGTTTGGTTGGGGTTGGTAAGCGGGAAGCCCCCTAGCCCATCCAGTGCTCTACCCCCGCGATTGAACGCCTGAGGCTAGCCCTAAAGCTATTTCGGGGAGAACCAGCTATCTCCGAGTTCGATTGGCATTTCACCTCTATCCACAGGTCATCCCCCAGCTTTTCAACGCTGGTGGGTTCGAGCCTCCACGAGACATTACTCTCGCTTCACTCTGCCCATGGATAGGTCACTCGGTTTCGGGTCTACTGTGTGCGACTCGCGCCCTATTCAGACTCGCTTTCGCTCCGGCTACGCTCTTCTCAAGCTTAACCTTGCCACACACAAGTAACTCGTCGGCTCATTCTTCAAAAGGCACGCCATCAGGCTACCCCTTGCGGGGCAACACCCTTTGACTGCTTGTGGGCACGTGGTTTCAGGTACTATTTCACTCCCCTTCCGGGGTGCTTTTCACCTTTCCCTCACGGTACTTGTTCGCTATCGGTCGCCAAGAGTATTTAGCCTTAGACGGTGGTCCGCCTAGTTTCCCACATGAGAGACCTTCCACGTGGTACTCAGGTGGTCGATCCAGAGGCCGGCTTGCTTTCGCCTACGGGGCTGTCACCCGCTATGGCCCACCCTTCCAGGTGTGTTCGACTAGCAACCGGCTTTGTAACTCTGCAGGGAAGCGGCAGCTCCCCAATGTTCGACTCCTACAACCCCACTCCAGAAACGCCTGCCGGCTATCACGCTGGACTGGTTTGGGCTATTCCCGTTTCGCTCGCCACTACTCAGGGAATGATCTCTTTTCCTCCAGCTACTGAGATGTTTCAGTTCGCTGGCTTACCTCCGCATGGCCTATATATTCAACCATGGGTGACTGGGCATGACCCCAGCCGGGTTTCCCCATTCGGACATCCTCGGATCAACGTCTGCTCGCGACTCCCCGGGGCTTAACGCAGCCTGCCACGTCCTTCATCGGCTCTTGGCGCCAAGGCATCCACCCCGTGCCCTGTGTAGCTTGACCTCCGCCAGCATCTGACCAAGCGGTCAGTGCGGGACGGGTCTTTTTGATCGGGGTTCTCCTTGAATTTACGGCGAAGTGATCTTGTCGTCGTCGATCCTGGGAAGGTTCGACAACGCTCGATCTTCTTTACTGCCGTCATCTATCCAGTTGTTAAGGTGCACCGCCGAAGCGGTCCACGACCGGCACACCGGTCGTCCAGCAGATCCGCTGGTCGGTGGGCTCGCCAGGCGAGCGCACTGATCAGGGGATTGCCGCCCGGGCCATCCCGGGGGTCTGTATGAAACTTGAAGGTGGGTTCTGTCTGCCAGCGGCCGAGGTGGTGGAGACGAGGAGACTCGAACTCCTGACCCTCTCCTTGCAAAGGAGATGCTCTGCCAACTGAGCTACGTCCCCAAGGAGGCGACGGACAGGGAGTGGTGGGCGCACCTGGACTCGAACCAGGGACCTCGGCCTTATCAGGGCCGCGCTCTAACCAGCTGAGCTATGCGCCCCTGAGGGGCTGGCCGGCAGGGCGGCTGCACCGTAACCCTTGAAGAGTGGTAGGAACAGGGCCGTAGATCATGCCCGGTACGGTGTCTCGCCGAGTCGCAATTCGATCTCCGGCTTGCGCCGGCGCACCCCACTCGACTAGAGGTGCAAACGATCGTGCGATCAACCTGGGAGCCATCAACGCCGGCAGCCCACCGATTTGCTGCCGACTCGGATCTCCCTAGAAAGGAGGTGATCCAGCCGCACCTTCCGGTACGGCTACCTTGTTACGACTTCGTCCCAATCACCGACCCCACCTTCGACGGCTGCCTCCCTTGCGGGTTGGCCCACCGGCTTCGGGTGTTGCCAGCTTTCATGACGTGACGGGCGGTGTGTACAAGCCCCGGGAACATATTCACCGCCGTATGCTGACCGGCGGTTACTAGCAACTCCGGCTTCATGCAGGCGAGTTGCAGCCTACAATCCGAACTGAGACCGGCTTTAAGGGATTTGCTCCACCTCGCGGTTTCGCCGCCCGTTGTACCGGCCATTGTAGCGTGGGTGTAGCCCAGGACGTAAGGGCCATGCTGACTTGACGTCATCCCCGCCTTCCTCCGAGTTTCTCTCGGCAGTCTCGTGTGAGTGATACAACACACGATAGGGGTTGCGCTCGTTGCGGGACTTAACCCAACATCTCACGACACGAGCTGACGACAGCCATGCAACACCTGTGGCCAGGTCCCTTGCGGGACGCCGACGTTTCCGCCGGATTCCTGGTCATGTCAAGCCCTGGTAAGGTTCTTCGCGTTGCATCGAATTAAACCCCACGCTCCGCTGCTTGTGCGGGGCCCCGTCAATTCCTTTGAGTTTTAGCCTTGCGGCCGTACTCCCCAGGCGGGACACTTAATGCGTTAGCTTCGGCACTGGTGGGGTTGATACCACCAACACCTAGTGTCCATCGTTTACGGCTAGGACTACCGGGGTATCTAATCCCGTTTGCTCCCCTAGCTTTCGCGCCTCAGCGTCAAGAACAGGCCAGGAAGCCGCCTTCGCCACTGGTGTTCCTCCCGATATCTACGCATTTCACCACTACACCGGGAATTCCGCTTCCCTCTCCTGCCTTCCAGTCGATCAGTATCGAATGACCCTCCCCAGTTGAGCCGGGGGCTTTCACACTCGACTTGAACGACCGCCTGCGCGCTCTTTACGCCCAGTAAATCCGGACAACGCTAGTCACCTACGTATTACCGCGGCTGCTGGCACGTAGTTAGCCGTGACTTATTCATCAGGTACCGTCATTATCGTCCCTGGTAAAAGCGGTTTACAACCCGAAGGCCTTCATCCCGCACGCGGCGTTGCTGCTTCAGGGTTTCCCCCATTGAGCAAAATTCCCGACTGCTGCCTCCCGTAGGAGTCTGGGCCGTGTCTCAGTCCCAGTCTGGGTGATCGTCCTCTCAGACCACCTACCGATCGTCGCCTTGGTGAGCCGTTACCCCACCAACGAGCTAATCGGACGCAGGCCCCTCCTGAAGCGCCTCGCGGCTTTGATGACGTGAATGAACACGTCGCCACATGCGGTATTAGCAACCCTTTCGGGCCGTTATCCCCCACTTCAGGGCAGGTCACCTACGCGTTACTCAGCCGTTCGCCACTAACGAGCAAGCTCGTTCGTTCGACTTGCATGTCTCATGCACGCCGCCAGCGTTTATCCTGAGCCAGGATCAAACTCTCCGCGAAAACTCAGCCTTGCGGCTAAGAAGCTCAAGCTTGGTCCAGGCACGTTCTCGTGCTGAAGTTCCTACCACTCTTCAGTTGTTAAGGTGCAGCGCCCGGCCTTTACCGCCCGGAGCGCGGACTGCTCATATTGCCGCAGTTCGCTCCCCGTGTCAAACGGGGTGTCGGGGTGGTGGCCGCCGGAGCGACCGACCGTCGAGCCTCGGGTTCGTGAGGCGCGAGGAGGGATGTTAGGGAAGGTCGGCCCGGCTGTCAAACGGATGCTCCAGCGAGGTCCCGGATCTCCGTGGCGCGCTCAGATCGGGCCTTCCTGGGCGAGAAGCACGATCATCCCTCCGAAGAGAAAGCACAGGATGGCGAGCTCGGCGGTTGGCACGGCACCGGCGAGTCCGATGGCCACGGCGAAGGCCACGAGCCCGATGACCAGCGCGAGGAGGGGCTTGATCCCCCGGAGCAACACTTCGAAGATCAGCTCACGCACCTAGAGCGCCCTCCGGCCCTGGAGCGCCCGGATGAGGGTCACGTCATCGGCGTACTCGAGATCGCCCCCCACGGGCAGGCCGCGTGCAATACGTGTCACCGACGCGACGAGGCCGTCGAGGCGCTCGCCAAGGTACATCGCGGTCGCCTCGCCCTCGAGCGTGGGGTTGGTGGCGATGATGACCTCCTCGATCTGCGCACCGTCACGCTTCGCCTCCGCAGCCCGCTCGAGGAGCTCGCGCACCTTGAGCCGGTCCGGTCCGATGCCGTCGATCGGGCTGATCGCGCCATGGAGGACGTGATAGCGGCCCTTGAACTCGCCCGTCCGCTCGATCGCGAGCACATCGAGCGGCTCCTCCACGACGCACAGGCGGAGCACGTCGCGCCCGGGATCGCGGCAGATCGGACAGAGGGGGGCGTCGCTGATGTTGAAGCAGCGGTCGCAGAAGACCACCTCGTCGCGCACGGCGATCAGCGCCCGGGCGAGGGCACGCGCCTCAGCATCGGGAGCGCGGAGCAAGTGGTAGGTGAGCCGCTGCGCCGTCTTGGGTCCGATGCCCGGCAGCCGGGCAAAGGACTCGATCAGGCGTGCGACGGGTTCGATGACCGCGCCGGCCATGGGCGGGCGATCAGCCCAGGCCGGGGATGCGCAGGCCGGCCGTCACGGCGCCCATCCGCTGCTCGGCCATGGCCTGGGACGCGCGGAGCGCCTCGTTCACCGCAGAGGTCACGAGGTCCTGGAGCATCTCCACGTCCTCGGGGTCGACGGCTGCCGGGTCGATCGTGAGGCCCACGAGGACCTGCTTGCCGGTGACGGTGGCCTTGACGACGCCGCCGCCCGCGGACCCCTCCACCGTTGCGGTCTCCAGCTCCTCCTGGATGCGCGCCATCTGCTGCTGCATCTGCATCAGCATCTTCTGCGGGTTCATGCCCATTGGCGCTGGTCCTCCAGTGCTCGTGATGTGGTGAGGGTCAGTCTCGCGCATGCGCGGCGCTCGTGCACGCCCCTGGACGGCGGTCAGCTGACCTCGGGGATGTCGAGCCGGTCCTCGGCGAAGATGCGGTGTGCCTCAGCCAGGATCGCGGCCGCCTCCTGGTCATCGGGAAGGGGCGGCACGAGCTCCAGGTTCGTCGCAACGAGCCGGACCCCGACCTCGTGGCCGAGGAAGGCGCCGATGCAGCTCTCGAGGAGCGGCCTGCGGCGCTCGGTCAGATCCTTGAGGAACGCCTTCTCCTCGGGGAACCCGATGGTGACGATCCGGCCCTCGATCCCCATCGGCCGGCAGTCGACGACGGCGGCCTTGGCCGCGGGACTCCGCGCGGCGATCGCGGCCACGACCGTCGTCCAGCCGCCACGGAGGCGCTCGAGGTCATCGTCGATGGGGATCGGGGCGCCAGGAGCCGGAGGCGGCGCCGGATCGGACGGGGGGGCCGCTACCTCGGGCGGTGCGGGGTCGGGATGCGGAGTCGGGGTGACGAGGGCGGGGGTCGGGGTCGGGGCCGGGGTCGGGGCCGGGGTCGGGGCCGGGGTCGGGGCCAGGGTCGGGGCCGGGGTCGGGGCCGGGGTCGGGGCGACGGGGGCCGGGGTCGGGGCGACGGGGGCCGGGGCCGGGGCGACGGGGGCCGGGGCCGGGGTCGGGGTCGGGGCGGATGACGACGATGGCGCCACGGCAACCGGTCGGACCGCCAGAGGCGCTGAGGGAGCTGCCTCGAGCAGGGCGAGCTCCAACTGCAGCCGCAGACCGCCGGGTCCGAGCCGCGTGGGGTCGATCGAGGCGAGCCGGCGGGCGGCGGCGGTCACCCCGGGGTTGGTCCCCGCTCCCGACGCGAGATCGGCGAGGAGCTGCGCACGCAGCGCATCGACGGCCTGGTCAAGGAAGGCTCGCAGGTCGCGACCACGCTCCTCGAGGGCATCGAGCTGGGCGATGCCGACCGCCGCGTCCCCGGTGACGAGTGCGTTCCCGAACGCCTCCACCAGCTCCCCGTCGGCGAGTCCAAGGAGCTCCCGGACAGCATCGGCCGTGATCGGCCCGGACGTGGAGGCCAGCAGCTGGTCGAGGATCGATTCGGCGTCGCGCATGCCGCCGGCAGCGAGGCCGGCGATGACGGCCACGGCGTCGGGGTCGGCTGCCCGACCATCTGCGCTGAGGATCCGCTCCAGCTTGCCGCTGATCTCGGGAATGGTCAGCCGACGCACGTCATAGCGCTGCAGGCGCGACAGGATCGCGGGAGGGAAGCCCTGCGGGTGAGTGGACGCGAACATGAAGACGACGAAGTCGGGGGGCTCCTCGAGCGACTTGAGCAACGCGTTCCACGCGTCCTTCGTGATCTGGTGCGCCTCGTCGAGGATGTAGACCTTGCGCCGCAGCTCCCCGGGCGGGTAGTTGATGCGCTCGCGCAGCTCACGGATGCTGTCGATGCCGCGGTTGGACGCGGCGTCGATCTCGATGACGTCGAGGGTGGCCCCATCACGGATGGCCGTGCAGGCCGTGCAGCGATCGCAGGGATCGGCGTTTGCCGCGAGGTCCAGGCAGTTGACGGCCTTGGCGACGATGCGGGCCAGGGAGGTCTTGCCGGTGCCGCGCGGGCCCGTGAAGAGGAGCGCGTGCGAGACCTGGCCGGTCGCCACCGCGTTGCGCAGCGTGGCGACCACCGCCTCCTGGCCGACGATCTCGGAGAACGTCTGGGCGCGCCAGCGGCGGTAGAGGGCCTGGTGGGGTGTCCCTGTCGTCAACGTCGCTCCTGCTCGATGGGCATGGGGCGGCCGGGTTGGAGAAGTGCCGTGCACCCTCCGTCGATACGGACGCACCCGCGCCCAGCGGTGAGCGCGGCTCGGACCAGGCCGTTCCGCGGCACCCGGCGATCATCGCTGAGTGCTGCTTCCTTCCGGACCTGACACGGTTCACGAGTCGCCGCTGCGCGGGACCCGGTCCTCAACGTCGCGAACACCGTCGGCTCTCGAGAACGCCGACCTCGGGAGGGAATTCAGCCCTGCTGGAGCGGATTGCAGGTACAGGGCACCGCTAGTTCCCCGCCTAGCACGGCGCGCAGAGTCTACCTTGGATCGTGCCCGGACAGAGCCGGGCGCGAGGAGGCGCGGACGGGCGCGAGGGTCGTGGGATGGGAGGTGTCCGCGGGGAGCAATGTGCTCGACCGGCGAAGAGGGGCTGGCGGAGAGGGCGGGATTTGAACCCGCGATGGGTTGCCCCATACCGCATTTCCAGTGCGGCGCCCTAGGCCACTAGGCGACCTCTCCGCCGCCAAGAATAGCAAGACCCGACGAGTTGCCTCGTCGGGTCCATCAGCTGGGCACCTGTGGCGGAGAGGGTGGGATTCGAACCCACGCTAGCTCTCGCTAGACCGCTTTTCGAGAGCGGCACCATCAACCACTCGGACACCTCTCCGCCGCGAAGGATAGCAAAGGCTTCGGGGCGTGCCGCGCGGGGCGATGCCGCGGAGCCCCATGGGACGCAGGCGGGTCCGAGGCCGGGGGTCAGGGCGTGCTGGCGTACGGGGCAGGCCACCGACGCATGGCGATGACCGCACCCACCGGCGTGGCGATCGCGGCCACCGCGAGCACGGCGGACACCGAGCCTGTCGCAGTCACCAGCGGCAGGCCCGCGGCGGCGACCAGGAGGGAGCCGACCGCGCCGGTGGCAAAGTGCAGGGCAGAGGCCGCCGCCTGGCGGTCCGGCGGAGCGGAGGCCAGCACGGCGGCGAGCGAGGGGAGCGCGGTCCAGGCGAACCCGGCCCCGAACAGCAGCCTTGCCGCGACAAGGAATGACGGCGTCGGGGCAAGGGCGGTGAGCAGGCCCGAGACCGCCAGGAGCAGGCCGGCGACCAGGAACATGCGCCGGCCACCGAGCACCCGCAGCACGACAGGCACAGCGAGGAAGGCGGGCACCTCGACGATCGTCCCCGCCGCGATCGCGAGGCCGATCTCCCAGCCGGAGCCACCGAGCTCCGCGATCCGCGGTCCGGTGAAGATCGTCGGGGCACTCGCGCCGGCGTAGACGACCGCGAGCGCGGCCAGGAACACTGGCGAGCGGCCCACCCCGGTCCGGACCGCACGGATCATGCTCTCGCCGCCGGCCTCCGCCAACCCGGTGCCCCGGCGCAGCTCGCTGCCCAGGCGCACGGCGACCACCGCCGCCGTCGCGGCGCACAGGCCCGCCCCGAAAATCCCCGGCGCGGCCCATGCGAGTCCCGAGAAGGAGACGGCCGCCCCGACGATGAGGGCCGCAAGGATGTACCCGGTGGAGGCGCCGACCCGCACGCGTGCGTACTTGGTGCGACTCCCCTCGAACCGCGCCAGGGCCAGGGAGTCGGCGAGCGGCGCGAACGCCGAGGACACCATCGACCAGGCGAGGAACGAGACGATCAGCACCCACAGCACGCCTGCGGCGTGGCCGAATGCCGCGGGCACGCCCGCCAGGAAGGCGACCACGAGGATCCGCCTTCGTCCATGCCGGTCCCCAAGGCGTCCCCACGTGGGGGCGGCGATGAGCGTCAGGATCGCCGCTGCGGCGGCCAGCGGCCCCACGAGCGCTGCCGGCAGTCCAGCGTTGATCAGGAGAACAGCCGCGAACGGACCGATCGCGCCATAGCTGGACCCGCGGAGCAGGAAGAGGGCGAGGAGGCGGAGCGTCATCTGCTGAGCCGTCGCGTGGGAGCGATCAAGCCCCCACCGATGCCTCCTGGCCTGCAAGCTCCTCAGCCTCGGCGCGACAGATCCCGGAGACCACCTCGAGGCGGCGCCCGAGGGCCGGGTGCCGGGCCAGCTGGACCACCGTGCCGGCAGCGCCCGAGACAGGATTCGGGGCGGCGTACACCAGCATTGCGGCATCACATTCGAGGAGGGCGCCAACGCACATGGGACAGGGCTCGAGGGTGGTGAAGATGGCGATGTCCGAGAGACGCGGCGTGCCGAGCTTGCGGGCGGCCTCGCGAAGCACCGCGACGACCGCGTGGGCGGTCGGGTCCGCGCCATCGCCCGCCGCACAGGACCCGCGGGCCACCATCGCGTCGTTGAGTACCGCCACCGCGCCGACCGCAGGGGCACCCCGGGCGGCGGCGGCCCGGGCCTCCGCGAGCGCCTCCCCCATGAACAGCGCGTAGTTCATGCAATCGATGATAACCACTTGGCCGTCGCGCTACGATGACCCTGAACCGTGCCGCATCCCCGGCGCAGCAAGCGCCGGCCCGCATCGTGGCGTGCGATGCGCGCTCCCGGACGGCACCTCGCTATCCCCCCGGCCGGCGGCCGGGGCCAACCGGAGCCTCCACGCATGGCTGCACCCCAGCGCATCGGAATCCTGACCGGCGGCGGCGACGTCCCCGGCCTCAACGCGGTCATCAAGAGCGTCGTCTACCGGGCGACCGACCTCGGGTACGAGGTCCTCGGCATCCGCCGTGGCTGGGAGGGCCTGACCCACCAGCGCCGCAGTCCCGAGCTGGACCCGGAATACGTGCGGATCCTGGACCGGATCAACACCCGGACCATCGACCGGACCGGCGGCACGATCCTGCACTCCTCGCGCACGAACCCGCGCAAGATGCGGGCGAAGTCCTTCCCCGCCTGGCTGGACCCGAAGACGGTCGCCGGCAAGGAGACCGCGGAAGGTGTCTTCGATCTCACCGACCATGTCCTCGACACGATCGAGCACCTTGGCCTGACGCACCTCGTCACCATCGGCGGCGACGACACGCTCTCCTTCTCGTCCGTCCTCTACGGGCGCGGCCTGCCGCTCGTCGCGATCCCCAAGACGATGGACAACGACGTCAACGGGACCGAGTACTGCATCGGCTTCTCGTCTGCGATCACCCGGGCGAAGGAGGTCCTCAACCGCCAGCGCACGACCCTCGGGTCGCACGAACGCATCGGCGTGTTCCGCATCTTCGGCCGGGATGCCGGCTTCACTGCGCTCTACACGGCGTACGTGACCAGCACCCGGGCGGTCATCCCCGAGTTCAACTACGACATCAAGGCCCTGGCGGAGGTGCTCAAGGAGGACCACCGCAACAACCCGTCGCGCTACGCCATCGTGATCACCGCCGAGGGCGCGATGTGGGAAGGCGGCCACATGCAGGAGACGGGCGAGGCTGACGCCTTCGGACACCGGCACAAGATGAACGTGGGCGAGGTCCTCGCGTCGGAGCTCAAGAGCCTGACCGGCATCGAGTCGGTTGCGTCCGACCTCACCTACGACCTGCGCTCGGGCGAGCCGGACATGCTTGATTCGATGGTCGCCTCGACCTTCGCCAACGTGGCGATGGACCTCATCCGTGACGGCATCGGCGGGCGCATGGTCGCCATCCGTGACGGCAAGTACAGCCACGTGTCCCTGGCCGAGACGGGCAAGCCGCCGCGCCGCGTCCAGCTCGACGCCTACGACCTGGAGCGCTTCCGCCCGAAGTACTCGGACAAGCTGGGCTCGCCGCTCCTGCTGACCCCGTCGCTGGGGCCGGTGGTCGACTGAGATCCCCCGCCCGGCAGGCGCCGGGCGAACCCTCGTGGAGCCCTCGACGGGCCGCCTTCGGGCGGCCCGTTGGATTCCCGGCGTCCTAGCCCTCCATACCGGAGAGCTGGCGGATGGCGCGCGCGAGGTTCGACATGTCCTCGTCGCCGTAGCCGCGGGCGACCAGCCCTGCCTCCAGCTGCGCCGCAAGGGCGGCGAGCGGCAACACGGTGCCCGTCTCCTTGCCCAGCTCCATCGCGATGCCGAGATCCTTGAGATGGAGCGCGGTCCGGAAGCCCAGCGGATAGTCGTTGGCGATCATCTTGCCGCTGCGGTTGGCCAGGATCCAGGAGCCGGCCACGCCACCGCCGAGCGCCTGGGCGGTTGCCACCGGGTCGAGCCCCGCCTTCATGGCGAGGACCATGCCCTCGGCAACCGCGAGGTACACGCCCGCGATCATCACCTGGTTGACGGCCTTGACCGCCTGGCCTGCGCCTGCAGGGCCGAAATGGGTGATGGTCGTGCCCATCGCCGCGAGCACCGGCCGGGCGCGCTCCACATCCTCCGGCTCGCCGCCCACGAAGATGGTGAGCGTGCCCTTGCGGGCCCCCTCGGACCCGCCGGACACAGGCGCATCCACGAACCCGATGCCGCGCTCGCGCAGGCGGGCAGCGAACGCGCGCGTCGCCCCGGGCGAGATGGTTGAGACGTCGATCACCAGGCTGCCCGCCGCGAGCCCCTCCACGATGCCGCCGGCGCCGAACAGCACCGCCTCGACATCCGGCGTGTCGGAGACACAGGTCAGCGCCACGGTTGCGTCCCGGGCCGCGTCAGCTGCCGTTGCAGCCTCGACTGCTCCCAGGGCCACGACGTCCGCCGCCCTGCCCGGCGTGCGGTTCCAGACGGTGACCTCGAACCCTGCCTTGCGGAGGTTGGCGGACATCGCCGACCCCATGGTGCCCATGCCTGCGAATGCGATCCGCTCCACTGGTGCCTCCTTCGGTCTGACGGCGAAGCGTACCGGGGGCGGGTGCCCGCGCGACCGCCATTCCGGTCAGGCTCCGGCCGCGTACGATGCGCTCCATGGATGCGCTGGGATTCGATCGACGCAAGTTGGGAACCGGTCTGCTCGCCTTCGGCTTGACGGGGGTGCTGCTCGCGGGGGTCATCGCCACCGCTCTCGTCGGCGGTGCGGTTGCCGCCCGCAACCTCGATGAGCGGTTGATCGCGGACCAGGAGCGGCTCGCAGGCGCGCTCACCCGTCTCACGGTATCCATGGAGTCGCTCGCCCTGACGACCGAGCACGCTGGTGACACGCTGGCCACCTCGGCCTCCACGGTCGCGGAGGCCCAGCTGGTCCTGCAGGACACCGCGAGTGCGGCGGGGGCGCTCGCCTCGGCGCTGGACATCTCCATCCTGGGCAGCAAGCCGTTCGCCGGTGCCTCGGACAGGCTGAGCGCGCTGGCCCTCCGCCTCGCCGACTTCGAGGGTCAGGCGGGCGGACTCGCGCTCAACCTGGACACGAACGCCACGGATGCGGCGGCGATGACCGAGCAGGTCCGCCAGCTCAAGGTCCAGATCCAGGAGCTGGCCACGACCGTCGCCGACTTCGACCGGATCGACCAGGTCGTGGGCCTGCTCATCGGCGGCATCGTGCTGGCTGGGGCGCTCGTGGCCTGGGTGGCGGTGGGTGCGGCGATCTGCGCGTGGATCGGCTGGCGGCTCCGCCGGGGCCCACCCGCGATGCCCGCCTGACGGCGGAGGTCCGCGTCGGTGGGTGCGCTCCCCCTCGTCCGGGAGTGCGCTCAGCTCAGCGCGTCAGGCGCGCCTGGAGGCTGGCTGCGGTGACATGCTCGCCGCGCAGGGCGGGCAGGATGACGTCCTCCACCATGCGCTCCGTGGCTCGACCGTCGGCGACGTCGAAGTTGGCCGCAGCGAATGCCCGCACCCGCTCGAGGTCCCATGCGCCGTCGCGGATCGCGGCCGCGAGGCCGGCCGTGTCCTCGAAGATCGGGCCAGGGGCGTCGCGCCGGAAGTCGAAGTAGAACCCGCGCTCGATGTCGTACGCGTCCTCATCGGGGGCGAGGAACAGGATCGGTCGACCGAGGAGCGCGAACTCGTAGATGACGCTGGAGTAGTCCGAGACGAGGATGTCCGCGATGAGCATGAGCTCGTTGACGTCCGGATAGCCACACGCGTCGACCGCGAAGCCCGCGAGATGGGGAGGGATGACCAGGCCCTCGCGCACGAACGGGTGCAGCTTGAGCAGCACCAGGTACCCGTCGCCAAGGGTGCGGGACATCTCCTCGAGGTCGAGCAGGTTCTCGTAGCGGGCCCTGCCGACGGTCTCGCCCCGGAACGTCGGGGCGTACAGCACGACCTTGCGGCCGGCGGCCTGGGGGAATGCCGCGCGGGCGCGGCTCTCCGCCGTGGCCCGCCGGTCGGGGTCAGTGAGGATGTCCGTGCGGGCCATGCCGACCGCCGAGCAGAAGATCTCGGGCGAGGAGTTGAACGCCTCCGCGTAGTGCGGCGCGACGTTCATCGACGACACGAGCGCGATGCTGTAGTTGGAGTGGATCGCGACCTTCCGGACCAGGTCCTCGTCAGCGCCAAAGGACTTGTCGAGGACGCTGTAGCCGAACTTCTTGAAGGCCCCGGCGGCGTGCCAGACCTGGACCCGCAGCGTGCCCTTGCGCGGCGTGACGACGTACATGGGGAAGAAGTAGTCGTCCACCAGCGTGACGCGCGCATTCGCCAGGTGGTAGCCGCTGCGCACCGACGCCCACAACGGTCCGAAGCGCCCGAGCACCCGGCCGCGCGTGAGCGTGATCTCGACCACCTTGGCCTCGGGGTGGCGGCGAACGAGCTCCTCGCGCACGAAGGCGAGGTTGCCGGTCAGGCGCGGCAGATGGGACGTCGCGAACACGACCGTGGGCTTCGTGGGCAGGATGCTGCCGACGGCGAAGCCGACGCGCGACAGGAAGGTCCGTGCGACCCGACGACGGCTCACGGCAGCAGGGCTCGATGCATCGGCGGCATGATACCGGCAGCGTCGGTGCGCGACCCCGCAGGACCGGGCTACCCTGTCCCAGCGCCGATCATGCGTCCGCGCACCACAGTCCGTCGGTCCCCGCAGGAGCTCCTCCCGCATGCAGATCCACGCCATCGTCCTCGCCGGCGGTGACGGCAACCGTTTCGGCGGTGAGTTGCCCAAGCAGTTCGTCCGCCTCGCGGGTGACCCGATCCTGCTGCGCACCCTCCGGCGGTTCGGGGCGGCCCGGCTCGACCGCGTCGTGGTGGTGGCGCACCCGCGCTGGCTGGACGAGACCACGCGGCTGGTGGGCGAGGCCGACCTGGGCGTGGACGTCCGGGTCGTGGCCGGCGGGGCCACGCGCAACGAGAGCACGCGCAACGGGCTCGCAGCCCTGGAGGCGGACGCCGCCGACATCGTGCTCGTCCACGACGCCGTGCGGCCGCTGCTGCCCTTGGAGGTTATCCAGCGCTCGGTCGAACCGATCATCTCTGGGCGCGCCGACGCCACGGACACCGTGATCCCCAGTGCTGACACGCTCGTGATCGTGGACGGCGAGGACGTGGTGGAGATCCCCGATCGCAGCCGGTACCGCCGCGGCCAGACGCCCCAGACATTCCGGGTGGGCGTGCTGACCCAGGCCTACGAGGCGGCCGAGCGGGCGGGCGACCTCACCGCGACCGACGACTGCAGCCTTGTCCTGCGCTACGTGCCCGGCGCCCGGATGCTGGGAGTCGCGGGCGACGAGATCAACCTCAAGATCACCACCCGGATCGACATGGTCATGGCCGACCGCATGCTCCAGATGAGCGTGCTGGTCCCGGGCGTCGAGCCGCACGCCACGTCGTCGCTGACCGGTGCCCGCGTGTACGTCGTCGGGGGCACGAAGGGCATCGGCGGGGCGATCGCCGACCAGGCACGCCTGCTGGGCGCCCAGGCCGTGGTGGACGGCACCTCCACGGGCCTCGACGTGCGCGACCACGCTGCCGTCGCGGAACGCATGGCGGCGGCCGCTGAGCGGATGGGCGGGATCGACCACGTCGTCTGCACGGCGGGCGTGCTGCGCATCGGGCCGCTTGCGGCGATGGACCCCGCGACCGTGGCCGAGGTGGTGGACATCAACCTCACCGGCAGCCTCAACGTCGCGCGGGCCGCCCACCCGTACCTCGCGGCCAGCCGCGGCTCGCTCACGCTGTTCACGTCGAGCTCGTTCACGCGCGGGCGCCCGAGCTACGTTCCCTACTCGGCGTCGAAGGCGGCCGTCGTCAACATGACGCAGGGTCTTTCCGACGAATGGGCCGACGACGGAATCCGGGTGAACGCGATGAGCCCGGAGCGGACCGACACGCCGATGCGGCGCGAGGCGTTCCCTGCCGAGAACCGCGAGGGCATGCTGGGCGCCCAGGACGTGGCCCTGGCGACATTGCGGGTGATCCGCTCGGACCTCACCGGCCAGGTGGTGGACGTGAAGCACAGCGACCTGGCTCCGGACGACGTGGTGGGCACGGGCGGCCCCGGCCGCACCGCGTCCTGACCGCCACCACCGTCCGGCCCGCGTGTCCCGCCCGTGACCCCGCTCGAGTACCGGCTCTCGGCCCTGGTGCTGCGCGCACTGGGTGCGCTGTTCGGACTCCTGCCCATCCGGCACAACCGGGTGGTGCTGGCCACCGCCCGGCTCGCCGTCCTCGAGGGCAATCTCCTGGGCATCCACGACGCGATCCGCCGGCTGCGACCCGATGCCGAGATCGTGCTGCTGCTGGAGCCATACGGCTATGGGCTCCTGGCGAAGGTCCGATATCTGCTGCGGCTCGTCCGGGGCATGTACCACGTGCGCACGGCCGGGCTGGTGGTGGTGGACAACGCGTGGCTGCCGGTCCACGTGGCACCCCATCGTGCCGGCACGACCATCGTCCAGGTCTGGCATGCGGCGGGTGCCCTCAAGCGCTTCGGCGCCGATGCGCTGACACCGCTGGCCGAGCCCGAGCGCAGGTTCCTCCACCGGTACTACGACTTCGTCGTGTCCAGCGGGGAGGCGTCCCGGGAGCCGTGGTCGCGCGCACTGCGGACACCCGTGGAGCGGGTGGTGCCGCTGGGCACGCCGCGGACCGACCTCTTCTTCGATCCCGCGGCCGTCGCCGCTGCCCGCGGACGCGCGCTGGCGGCGCACCCCGAGCTGGCGGGACGGCGTGTGATCCTCCACGCCCCGACGTTCCGCGGTCGTGGCGCGGCCAAGCGCGGCGACGACCAGCTCGATGCGGTGGCACTGCGGGCCACCCTGGGGGCCGCTGACGCGCTGGTGCTCAAGTCCCACCCGAACCTCGACCCGAGAAGGGTCCGCACGGACGGCTACGACGTGGTCGCTGCGCCGTCGGACGACATGAACGACCTGCTGGCGGCGGCCGACGTGCTGATCACGGACTACTCGTCGTCGGTGTTCGAGTTCGCGCTGCTGCGCCGGCCCCTGGTGCTGCTGGTGGGGGATCTCGAGTCGTACGAGCAGGACCCCGGCCTCTACCTGGACATGCGGAGCGACATGGTGGGGGCGCTTGTCACCGACACGGCCGGCGTCGCGGCGGCTGTTGCCGCGGCCGAGGTGGACGAGGATGCCTACGACGCCTTCCTCGCACGCCACCTCGGCGGGTGCGACGGCCACGCGGCGGAACGTTTCGTGGAGCGCTTCCTGCCGCGCTGATCCGGGGTCCACGACATGGCGGTCAGCCCTTGGACTGTCCCGTTGTCCCGTCCGCGCCCGGCTGTAGGGCCTTGCCGGCCTTGGCAGCCCTGCGACCCTTGATCTTCCGCTTGAGGCCGGCCAGACGGGAGCGGACTCCGCGTGCCACGCGCCTGCTTTGGAGGCGCACCTCGCCTGACATCCGTTCCACGGGGCCCGCTGTCCTGATGCCCTCGATTCCGACCTGTCCCCCGGTGATCACCACCTCGCCGAGCGGAACCGGGCGTCCGTCCACGTGCAGGCCAAGCGGGTGGCGCCCGTCACCGAGGGCTGCGAGCGATGCCCGCCGGATGGTGAGCCGCACCCCGTCGTGGCGCGCCACGGCGTGCTCACCGCGGACGGCCGGGTCCCCACCCGCCACCAGTGCGGTGGCACCGGCGACACGCTCGCCTGCCGTCATGGGCAGCACGACATCGAACCGGTCGTCATGGGCGACCAGCCACGGCCGGACGCTGCCCTGCCAGCCACCTGCGCCATCCACACCCGGGACGACCGTGAGGCTGACTGGCCTGCCCGGCTCGACCACTGGCATCGCGGCGGCGGCATCGGGCCGCAGGAGCGCCGGGAGGAGCGCGCCGCGGGCGCCATCGGCCGGTGCGAGCGGACCCCGGATGTCCAGGCCAAGTCCCCGGATGCGGGCGACGACGCTCCACGGTCCGAGCGTGAGCGGGACGCCCGCTGGACCCATGGAATCCGGGCGGATCGTGATGGTGCCCCGCGCCACGGGCACGACGTGGGACGCGTCCTCCCCGCGAGCGAGCTTGAGGCGGCTCCCGGCAGGGACGACCCACTCCACCCACCCGCCGGTCTCCTCGACCACCGCGTTCAGACGGTAGTCGTCGAGCTCGCCGGTGACGTCGGGCGGCCCGTCGAGGATCCCTTCGGTCAGGCGCGGGTCGAGGTACACGCGCCCCCCGGCCCGGAGCAGCGTGAACGGCGCGCCGTCATCCCACAGCAGCCGCGCGCGGTAGCTGATGTCCAGCGCCCCGTCCTGCGTGCGCCATCCCGTCGCGACCGCGTCCACGCGCAGACGGGCCTCACGATCGACGAGCCTCTCCAGCTGCTCGAAGCGGCCTTCCCGCAGGAGCGTGGACCGCAGGCGGATGACCGCTCCGAGGCCGTCGTGGACACGGTCGTCGAGGCAGTCGAGCGCCAGGGCGCGCATGGCGTCGAAGACGCGGCGCCGGTACGCCGTGTCGCCGGCATCCCAGGCGGGATCGGCAAGGCGGCCCAGCATCTCGGTGCGGTAGAAGCGGCGCAGGAATCGCGCGCGTTCGTCGGGTGGCTCAGCCTCGGCCCGCACCAGGTCCAGGATCCGTCGCAGGTGGCTGTAGTACTCGTCCGGGTCAAGCGGCCGTGACGAGAGGTTGGCCCCGTCGTCGCGCTCGCAGTAGTAGTAGACGGGTTCATCCGCATAGACCGAGATCACGCGGGCGCGCAGGTAGGCGGTGGTGACGAGAAGCTCGTCCTCGATCTTGGGCCAGCCCTCCGGGAAGCGGATGCCCTGCTCCCGCAAGAACGCGGTTCGGAACAGCTTGCAGACCGTCAGGTTCGCGATGACCGGCGCGTCGTGCCACGTCCCGACTTGGACCGTCTTGCGGAACAGGTCCCAGGAGACGTTGCGGAAGTTGCTGACCAGCTTGCCGATCACCACGTCCGCGTCGTTGGCACGGGCCATCGCGGCCAGGCGCTCCATGGCGAAGGGCGCGAGGCGATCGTCGGCATCGAGGAAGAAGATGTACGCACCGCCGGCCATGTCCAGCGCGAGGTTGCGCGGCCGTCCGGGGCTACCCGAGGCGGGGATGTGCTCCACGCGGATCCACGGGTGTGACGCCGCGAGGGCGTCGAGGCGGGCGCCCGATCCGTCGGTGGACCCGTCGTCCACGAAGATCGCCTCAAGCCCGTGGCCTGCGAGCGTCTGCCCGAGCACCGACGAGATGGACCGCTCCAGCGCCGGGCCCGCATTGTGGACAGGCACGATCACCGTGACCGCGGGAGCCGAGGCACGGGCGGACGGGTCGCCGTGGCCGGGCTGCATCGGGGGGTCTCCGCTGGCGGGCTTGGACCTACAGCCTAGCGCGGGCGACGCACCGCGGCCGGGTCCGCTGGGGCACACTGCAGGCATGCCTACCAGGATCATCCTCGACGTTGACACGGGCACCGACGACGCGGTCGCCCTGATGACTGCCGCCCTCTCGCCGGACATCGAGCTCGTGGGCGCGACGGTCGTGAATGGCAACACCGTGCTGGACTCGTGCGTGGAGAACACGCTGCGCGTGTTCGAGTGGATCGGGATGCCGGAGGTGCCCGTGTTCCGCGGTATGTCCCGGCCCCTGGCCCGCCCGCAGATGACGCAGGTCAACCCGGCAACGCGGATCCACGGCGACAAGCTGGACCTGCCCGAGGCAACGATCAAGGCCCGGGACCAGCACGCGGTGGACTGGCTGATCGACACGTACCTCGCGTCGGACGGCGACATCACGCTGGTCCCGGTGGGCCCCCTCACGAACATCGCCACCGCGATGCAGAAGGAGCCGCGGATCCTGGAGCGGATCCCGGAGATCGTGATCATGGGCGGGGCGCACGACCACGGGAACTCCACGGCATCGGCCGAGTTCAACATCTGGCTGGACCCCGAGGCGGCCCGGATCGTGGTCAACAGCGGCCGGCCGATCCGGATGGTCCCGCTCGACGCGACGCACCGCGCGCTGGTCTCCACCGACGATGCGCTCGGGCTGCGGGCGCTGGGCACGCCTGCCGGCGAGGCCGCCGCCCGCTTCATCCTCAAGCGGATCGAGGGCTACGACGCCACCCAGCCGATGCATCGCGCGGGCGCTGCACCAGTGCACGACGCGCTCGCGGTGTGCGCCGTGATCGACCCGTCGATCCTGGAGACGCACTTCATCCCGGTGGACGTGGAGACAGGCGGGGAGCTGTCCGCGGGTCGCACGGTGTGCGACTTCCGGTTCCGCAGCCGCAAGCCCGCCAATGTGCACTTCGCGATGGACGCGGACGAGCCCAAGTTCGTGCGGATGCTCACGGAGATCCTCGGCCGGACGGCCTGAGGGTCTGAGCGTCCGGACGGCCCAAGCGTCCGGACGGCCTGAGCCGCGGATCCGGCAGAGGCCCCAGGGAACTACGGGCCGAGGTGGTAGCCCATCCGACGGGGCAGCCTCGCGAGCTTGTCGGTCACGGGGTCCACGGAGCCGCGGGCGTCCAGCTCGTCGTCGCGGCGCACGGTGGCCGCGTTGACGATGGCCGCGCCGACACTCCGGAATGGCTCGGGCGGGAAGTGGCGAGGCTCGCGGTCCACCAGTGGAAGCCTCGTGTCGGCCGTCTCCTGGCCCAGGGCAAGCGCAGCCATGACCTTGCCCATGAGGTGGCTCGGGCCGACGCCGTTGCCGGTGTAGCCCAGGGCGTAGTGGATCCGCGCGCCGCCGAAGCTGCCCGCGAAGGGCTGGTGGTCGGTGGCGACGTCGATCGGGCCGCCCCAGCGGGCCTCGATGGGCACGTCCCGGAACCCAGGGAAGAACCGGTGGATCGCCTCGATCGCGTGCCGGGTGCCGGTCTCGTCCGCATCGAATGCCGTGCCGACCCTGCCCGAGAACGTGCCCCGTTCGCCGCCGACACCCAGCGCGATGCGCCCGTCCGGCGTGGTCCGCAGGTAGCGCAGCGCGGCGCGGTAGTCGTAGATGGAGACCCCGGTGGTCCAGTTGATCTCGGCGAGGCGCTCGGGCGCGGGAGCGGTGATCGCCATGTAGGAGCCCCGGGCCACGATGCGGCTGCCGAACCGCTTGGTCGCGGCGGCCCAGGCGTTGATCGCGAGGATCGCCTGCGGGGCACGAACCGACCCGTGCGCCGTGGTCGCCACGACCGGATCGCCGGGCGCGAGGCGCATCACCGGCGAGTGCTCGTAGACCTGCACCCCCGCGTCCATGATCACGCGGCGCAACCCGCGGGCGAGGCGAGCGGGCTGGACCGTGCCGCCATCCTCGACGAGGTGGCCGCCCTCGAACACCGGGGAGGAGCAGTAGCCGGCCAGCTCGGCACGCGACAGGATGCGGTAGTGCCCCTCGATCCCCAGCGCGCGGGCCGTCTCGACCGGCTCCTCCCAGCCACCCGCCTGGCGTGGCGCGGATGCAACCCCGATGTAGCCGTCGCGCTTGTACCAGGCGTCAACCCCGTGGTCGGTCATCCAGGCCTCGAGCTCGTCGATCGTCCGGGCGCCGGCATCGATCACGGCCAGGGCACCCTCGCGGCCGAACAGCTCGAGCAAGGTGCCCGCGTGATCGTAGAAGCCGTTGATGAAGCCGCCGTTGCGACCCGACGGCCCGAAGCCGCACTCGTCCCGCTCGATGAGCACGACGCGGATGCCGGGCTGCCGCTGCACCAGTTGCCAGGCCGCCCACATCCCCGTGTAGCCGCCGCCCACGATGACGACGTCGGCCTCGATGTCGAGGCCCAGGACCGGTGCGGGCTCGCCCCGGAACTCCGGGTGCCCGAGGGCCTCCTTGAGCCACCAACAGGTCTGTGCAATCTCGCTCATGCGTTGCAGCCTACGCCTCCGGGCGCCCGCCAGGTGCCGTTGTTCCGACCAGGCGGCAGTGCGTGGCGCGGAGCCGCGACGCGGCGTTTCGGAAATTGCGGCACCATGGCGCGACGAATTCACCTTGGAGGGGTACTCACCTATGCGCTCAACCCGGATCCTGCTGGCCTCGCTTGCGGCCGCCAGCGTCATCGTCGCCGCCTGTGGCTCCGGCACCACGACGGCCCCGTCCCAGGCACCGCAGGCCACGAACCTGCCCGCCCCGACCGTCAACCCCGATGCGGCCACGCTGACCGACGGCACCTGGAACCTGGTGACGTTCAGCCCGGACGCCAGCATCACCATCGGGGGCGACCTCAACCCGACGATCAACTTCACCGCCGACGGCAAGGTCTCCGGTGTCGCCGCCTGCAACCAGTACACGAGCACCTACACGGTGGACGGCGACGCCCTGACGATCCAGCCTGCCGCGATGACCGCGATGGCCTGCGCAACCGACGTGCAGTCCAAGTTCGAGACTGCCTACCTTGACGCACTGACCAAGGTGCGTGCGTTCGTGATCGACCTCGCCGGGGACGTGAACACGCTGACCCTGGGCGACGAGAGCGGCACCACGCTCATGCGCTACACGCTGGGCTCGACCACGATCGCCGGGGATTGGACCGCGACGGGGATCAACAACGGCAAGGAGGCCGTGGTGAGCGTCGCCAGCGGCTCAACGGTGACCATGACCCTTGGCGAGGACGGCAGCGTCACCGGCAACGCGACCTGCAACACCTACAACGGGACGTACGAGCTCGACGGGGACAAGATCACGTTCGGCCCGATGATGTCCACCAAGATGGCGTGCGAGTCCGACGAGCTGAATGCGCAGGAGCAGGCCTACCTCATGGCGCTCGACAACACCACGACGTGGGAGCTCGCGAACGGCGTGCTCACGTTCCGCGACGATGCGGGCGCCATGCAGGCGACGTACGCCGCCAAGTAGCCGCCCATCCGGCCGGGGTTTCGACCCGGGCCCGCAGCATGCACGACCGCCCGATCGTCAGGCCGACGATCGGGCGGTTTCCTTTCCGGCCACGGCGTCAGGCACCGGACATGCAACGACCCCGGAGATGACTCCGGGGTCGACGTGTGTTCAAGGAATGGCGCGCCCGGCGGGACTCGAACCCACGACCTTTAGGTCCGCAACCTAACGCTCTATCCGCTGAGCTACGGGCGCCTGTATGACTGGCGGAGAGGGAGGGATTCGAACCCTCGGAGCAGGTTACCCCACTCGGCGGTTTAGCAAACCGCTGCACTAGACCTCTATGCGACCTCTCCGTGCAGCGCCGGGGATCATAGCAGGATCGTCGAGCTGGACGCCGCGGCAGCGGGACGCCGCAGCCGTTCCTGCCCGGCGCCGGAGCCGTTCCTGCCCGGCGCCGCAGCCGTTCCTGCCCGGCGCCGCAGCCGTTCCTGCCCGGCGCCGCCCCCGCGCCACCAGTGCGGCCCTGCCGCCCGGCGTGCCCTGCCGCCCGGCGGGCCTTGTGAGCGGAAGTGCGCACGTTGAGGCCGCCAGGCGGGACGATCGGCCCGAAACCGGGCGGACGCGGCCCGACCTGCCCGCTCGGCGGTGGGGCTGCGCGGAATCCCGCACGCAGGGCCCGCTGGACGGGAGCCGGACCTGACCCCGCATCGGGGCCCATGCCCGGCCACCACGAAACGAAGGGATGAACCCGGCAGGAGCCTGTCGGGGGCTCGGCCGCTGCCCGTGGGCAGACTTGACGGAATACGGCATGATTTCCGCCGCAACAACCTCGGGCCATACGCACCGCAACAACCTCGGGCCATTCCCGCCCCCGCACGCCAGGACTCCGTTGACCGACTCCGCCCCCGACGCCCAGTCCGCCTCGTCGCCGGACGCTGCCCCTGCCGCTGCCGACCTCACGGCGCCTGCCGAACCGGTCGTGCCGGTCAAGCCCGTCGGCGCGATCGATCCGGCCCCTGCGGTCCGACGGCCGGGTCACCACCGCAAGCGTCGCTGGGTGCTGGTTGGGTTCCTTGTCCTGCTGGTGCTCCTCGCGCTCGGCGCTGGCGGTGCCGCGGCGGGTGCCGCGACGTGGGATGCCGGCTACGCGGAGCGGGTGCTGCCCGGCGTGACGGCCGGCGGGGTGGACCTCTCGGATATGACGCGCGACGAGGCGATCGCCGCGCTGGAGGCCGCGTACCCCGTTGACCAGGGCAGCGTGGTGCTGCAGACGCCGGCGGGCGACATCGAGATCACGTACGCCAGCGTGGGCCGGAGCGTGGACGCGGCTGCTGTGGTGGACGAGGCGCTCGCAATGGGCAAGGCGGGTGACCTGCCGACAAGGCTCCCGGAGGAGATCAGGATCGCGCTCGACGGGGCGACGCTCCCCGCGCCCGAGCTCCGGCTCGATGAGGCGGCGCTCGAGACGGCCATCCGCGATGCGCTCGCGCCCATGGCCGTCGCCCCCGTCAGCGCAACCGTCACCATGACGCCCGAGGGTCCCGTGACGACCCCGGCCGCCGAGGGCAGCAGCGTGGACCCGGAGCCCGCGGTCGCAGTCGCCCTGGCGGCCCTGCGCCGGATGGACGCCCCTGCCACCGTGAGCATCCCCGTCGAGCCGACCCAGCTGGAGCCTGGCGTCACCGATGCCGAGGTCGCCGAGGCGATCGCTGCCGCCGAGCGCCTGGCGGGCGACGTCCAGCTCAAGTTCAAGAAGAAGACCTGGACTATCAAGGCGCCGACGGTGCAGACGTGGATCTCCTTCACCGGCGGGGACGAGTCGGTCCGCCCGCAGGTGGATGCGACCAGGATCCCCGAGGCGAAGGCCTTCACGAAGGCCCGCAAGACGGTCAAGGAGAAGCCCCAGTCCGCGGTCTTCCTGCGCACCAAGTCCGGCAAGATCTTCGGTGTGGCGCCCGGCGCCTACGGCCGCAAGCTGGACCCGGCGGGCACCGCCGACCGCGTTGTCGCCGAGCTCGCCTCTCGCCTGACCGGGGCCAAGCCCGCGGCCGTGAAGGTCGCGATGGTGGACGTGGAGCCGGAGGTCACCACCGAGGAGGCCGGCAAGAAGGCTCCGGTGATGACCAGGCTCGGGACATGGACCACGTGGTTCACGATCTCGGACCGCAACTACTTCGGCGCCAACATCTGGAAG
Organism: uncultured Chloroflexia bacterium; assembly: GCA_963748625.1. Lineage (GTDB taxonomy): Bacteria > Chloroflexota > Limnocylindria > Limnocylindrales > CSP1-4 > CAIXZV01. The sequence continues at coordinate 710,389 of CAVVJT010000010.1, forward strand.
CCCGCCCAGTACATCAACGGCACCGTCCTGCGGCCCGGCCAGTCGTTCGAGTGGTGGAGCGCCATCGGCCCGGTCACCTCCGCGCGCGGCTTCGGCGCCGGCGGCGTCATCCGCGGCAGCTACACCGATCCGACGGGCGCCATGGGCGGCGGCATGTGCTCGAGCTCCACGACGCTGTTCAACGCCGCACTGCGCGCCGGCCTGCGCATGGGCGCGCGCGACAACCACAAGTACTACATCAGCCGCTATCCGCTCGGCCTGGACGCGACAGTCTGGATCATGGGCGGCGGGGTGCAGTCGATGACGTTCACGAACGACATGCCCACGCCGATCCTGATCCGCGGACTCCGCACCCGCAGCGGCGGCACGGGCTACGTGACGTACGAGATCTGGGGCAAGCCCGACGGGCGCAAGGTCAGCATCAGCCGGCCCAGCGTCAGCAATGTCGTGAAGGCCACCACCCGCACCGAGTACACCGACGACCTGCCCAAGGGCCAGCGGATGCAGGTGGAGTACCCGGCCAACCAGATGGATGTCGCCGTGACACGGGTGGTGCGCAACGCCAAGGGCAACGTCATCCACAACGAGACCTGGCGGACGCACTACATCCGCTGGGACGGCCTGATCCAGGTGGGCCGCTGACGCTGTCAACGGCGGCGGCTACGGCGATGGCTGGGGCGTCGCGTCGATCGGCATGAAGTGGTTGGGCGAGGCGGGCGACTGCGGCGGGTCCAGGCGTCCGACCACCTGCCAGCTCCGCGCCGCCTCCGGGTCCGGCGCGTTGGGGTTCCGCAGGAGGCGCACGAGGTACGTGCCACGCTGGGGTGCCGGGACGGCGGCGTCGGGAAGCGGTGACGGGGCGTACTGGCTGTAGGCGCTGTACTGCACGCGGATCGCCGGGGATGGCTGCTCGTCCGAGATGGCCCCGTCCGTGAGTTGCGTCGCCTGGACCTCATCGCGCGTGAGCCATGCGGGCGGACACGTCACGAACGCGGTGTCCGTGAGGCCCTCCACACCGATCTGCAGAAGGCAGTGCTGGAGCGGCCCGGCAACGAGCCAGCCATCCACGGCGACGGTCACCGGCCCGCGGGGCATCATCCCGAGGTCCTCGAGGACCGCGACCTCTGCCGTGAAGCCGCCGTCCTCGGCGAAGGAGCCGAGCCAGCCGAGGTATTCGAGTCCGACCGGGAGGACCCGGAACGCCAGGGGTCCGTCCAGCATGAACGACGACTCTGGGTCGAGCTGTGCCGCCGTTATGTCGGCCATGGTGACCTGCTCGGTCGTGCCGGCCAGGTCCCATTGGTTGCATGGTGCCGGGTTGCGCCCGCACGCTCGCTGATTGGCGAGAACCTTGCCCTCGACGAAGACGACCCTGCCGAGGAGCGCGTCGCGGTCGGCGCTGAGCTGGGCTCCCAGTTCCGCGGGCAACTGGATGGAGACGAGGTCCGCCGGCGCGGTCGTGGGCGCAGACGACTGCGTCACGCCGGGGTCGGGCAGCGCGTCCAGGCGGCCCACCACCAGCCAGCCGCGGCATCCCTCGCAGCCCTTGGTCTCGGCGGTGACCAGGCGGACGAGGTAGAGGCCGCGGCGCGGCTCATCGTTGCCGCCGACTCCCGGGCTGACCGGCGACGGAGCGAACTCCCGGTACGCACCGTACTGCACGAGGACCGCCGTGTCGGGGATGTCCATGCGCCCGCCGTTCTCGCCCTCGGGCGTCGCCGGCAGCACCGGCGCATCAGCGAGGAACGCACGGAGGCCGGGGCAGTCGAAGGGGGCCGGGGCTGCTCCGGGAAGACCGGACCGCAGGACGGCAGGTTGACGCCCGCCAGCCACGCGTCCACGGCGACGACGCGCCCGTCGGGGGTGGCCGACTCGAGCGCCTTGAGGCCGGCCACGTCAACGGCGCCCGTCACTCCATCGGCCAGGTCCACGTGGCCGAGGAGCTCGAGCGGGCCGGACGCCGCGATGCGCAGGGCGACGGGACCGCGCAGCTCCGTGGCGGTCAGCGGGATCGGCTTGATGCGCTCCCGCTCGGCCACCGCCGCCCGGCCGATGTCCGGGTCGAGCCCCTCGACGACCCCGACCTCCGTGCAGAGGGTCCCCGGGTCGCTATCGCAAGCGATCCAAGGCGTGCCGCCGGGCGGGATGATCCCAGCCGACGTCACGACCGTCCGCGGTGCAAGGTCGCCCGCTCGCACCGCCAGGATCACCGCCTCGAGGGCGGCCGCATCGAGCACCTCCACCACTGCCGGGGGTTCGGACGCGGGCTGCCCGGAGGGTGTGGCAGTCGCCGCAGGCCCGGGCTGCAGCGCGGGGATGCCGACGGTGACGGCCAGGGCCGTCACGGCCACGGCGGCCGCCACGAGGGCCAGCACGCCGCGCCACGAGCGCCCCGCCCGGGTGCCGGCGTCCGCCTCATCGGTCGGGAGGGAGGCCAGCATCGCCCGAAGGGTGTCCGGCGCATCGGGCAGTGGCGCCCCGTGAAGCGCGTCCCGCAGCCGGCGCTCGCGGTCGTCGCTCATGGCCGCTCCCCTTCCCCATCGAGCACCGGCCCGAGCCGCCCCAGCGCCCGGTGCAGCCTGGACTTCACGGTCCCGATCGGCCAGCCGGTCCGCACGGCCACGTCGGCCAGCGTCAGGTCGGCCCAGTAGTGGAGGACCACGACCACCCGTTCATCGGGCTCCAGGACCGCGAGCGCCCGGAGCGCGGCGTCCCGCTCCAGCACGTCCCGGAACGGATCGGCGACGGTCCCGCCGTGCGCTTCCCCGTCAAGCTCGATGAAGCGGATCCTCCCCGCACGGCGCAGGCGGTCACGGCAGACGTTCACCAGGATTCGGTCGAACCAGGGTTCAAAGCCCGCCGGGTCTCGCAGGGACCCAAGGCCGCGCCACGCCCGCAGGAGCGCCTCCTGCACCGCGTCCTCGGCGTCGGCGCGCCTGCCGAGCAGGAGACCGGCCAGCCGGTAGGCGCGGTCGAGCCCGCGGTCCGCCTGCCGCAGGAACCGTTCCCGGGCGGCATCGCCCCCAGAGGTTTCCAGCGTCCTCTCCCATCGGCTGCCGGGACGCACCAGCGCGAGTGCTCGCATCGTACCCATCCAGACGACTGGCGGACCGGAACGGTTCTCGGGCGAGCCGGACCAGCTTCCAGGGCGACCCGGACTCCACCGGCACGGACGCCCTGACAGCCTGCGGGTTCGAACCCGATACTCCCCCCATGCCGAAGCACACCGATCCCGCCCGCGGGCTATTCCCGGTCTCCCGGACATGAGCCGCCGGCCATTCCTGCTGCTGCTCCCGCTCCTCGCTGCGGCGCTGGTCGTGGGCGCGTGCGGGCCTACCACGCCGTCGGTGACCGGTGCGCCCACCGCGGTCGCCACGTCCGGACCGATCTCCCCGGCACCGGGCGGCCCCGCAGAAATCCAGGTCTATGCCGCAGCCTCGCTCGAGCACGTCCTCGTCGAGCTCGCCCGGGCGTACGAGGGCGGCCACCCGGGCACGACCCTCGCCGTCATCTCGGGCTCGTCGGCGGCCCTCGCGGGCAGCATCGAGGAGGGGGCGCCCGCCGACATTCTCCTCTCGGCCGACACCGCGATCCCCCAGCGGCTCGCGGACGCAGGGCGGACCACCGGCGACGTGACGATCTTCGCGGGCAACGAGCTCGCGCTCATCGTGCCCGCGGGCAACCCGGCCATGGTCCTGGCGCCCGGCGACATGGCCAACACCGACGTGAAGGTCGTCGCCGCGGCGGAGGATGCGCCGATCACCGCCTACACGAGGCAGCTGTTCGACCAGCTCGCCGGGCTCGAGACCTATCCGGACGACATCGCCGCCCGCTACGAGTCGAACGTGGTCTCGCGGGAGGACGACGTGCGCGGCATCGTGGCCAGGGTCGCGGCGGACGAGGGCGACGCCGGCATCGTCTACCTGACCGACGCCAAGGCGTCCAAGGACACCCAGACCATTGCCATCCCGAGCGAGTTCAACGTCGCCGCGAGCTACGGCGCGGTGGCGCTGAAGGGGTCTGCCAACGACGAGGCCGCGGCGGGATTCCTTGCCTGGCTCACCAGCACCGAGGCGCAGGACATCCTGGCCTCGTTCGGGTTCCGGCCGGTCGCCTGAACGGGGCAGCGGCCCGCGACTGCTCCGGACCGCGGGGCCGGTCCGCCGAGTAGCCTGGCGAAGCACGCTGACCGTGCCAACGGTCGGACGCCGCGCAGGTTGACGCGCGGGAGCAGGGCCGGTACCGTCGGAAGCAGGATGTGCGCCATCTATCGCTTTACCTGCCCGGCATGACCGCTCGAGGGGCCTAGCCCCCTCCGGACGGCGGGTCGTGCCGGGTGAGCAGAGGTCCAGGACCTCTGCTTTTTTGTTCTCCGACGATGCGGCGGCGCGGGATCGCGCCCACCCACCTGCAGGGCAAGGGACCAGAGAGCCAGATGTTCGTGGTGATGCGGACCGGGGCCAGCGAGGCCGAGGTCAACGGCGTGAAGGGGCTGATCCTCTCGGAGGGTCTCACCCCATTCGAGAACGCCGGCGCGGACCGGACGGTCATCGCGGTCGTCGGCGAGATCGGGCGGCGGCGCGACGCCCTTCGTTCACGGCTGGAGGGAACGCCCGGCGTCGCCACCGTGACGGCGATCACCAAGCCCTACAAGCTGGTCTCGCGGGAGTTCCACCCGGAGAACACGGTGATCCGGGTGCTCGACGCGGCTGTCGGTGACGGGTCGCTCACCGTGATGGCCGGCCCCTGCTCGGTGGAGAACCGCGACCAGCTCTTCGAGACCGTGGACTTCGTCGCCGCCCACGGCGCCACGATCATCCGCGGTGGGGCCTTCAAGCCCCGGACCAGCCCGTACAGCTTCCAGGGCCTGGGCGTCGAGGGCCTGCGCTACCTCGCGGAGGCACGGGCCAGGACCGGCCTGCCCGTGGTCACCGAGGTCATGGAGCCGTCCCAGGTGGACATCGTCGCCGAGTACAGCGACATCCTCCAGATCGGCACCCGGAACATGCAGAACTTCTCGCTGCTGCTCGCGTGCGGGCGCGCGGGACGGCCCGTGATGCTCAAGCGCGGCTTCGGCAACACGATCGAGGAGTGGCTGATGGCCGCGGAGTACATCGCGTCCGCCGGCAACAGCCAGATCATCCTGTGCGAGCGCGGCATCCGGACCTTCGACAACGCCACCCGCAACACGCTGGACCTGACGGCGGTGCCGCTGATGCACCACCTGACCCACCTGCCGGTCGTGATCGACCCGTCGCACGCCACCGGGAAGCGCTGGCTGGTCAAGCCGCTTGCGATCGCCGGGGTCGCGGTGGGTGCCGACGGCATCATGGTGGAGGTCCATCCCCGGCCGGACGAGGCGCTCTCGGACGCCGAGCAGCAGCTGGACTTCCCGATGTACGCCTCGATGATGACGGCGATCACCGCCGTCCACGGGCACGTGGCGGACCTCCACGGCGACCATCTGCACCCCGCGGCCTCCGGCGGCCAGGGCTAGGCGCAGGCCGCGCCATGGTGACCCCGGCGGGCATCCCCGCTGACGATGCGCTGGTCGTGCGCCCTGTGGCGCGCCTCCGCGGCCATCCGGCGCTGCCCGGCGACAAGAGCATCTCGCACCGGGCGCTGCTGCTCGCGCTGCTCGCGACCGGCGAGAGCCGGATCTCGGCGTCCGGCGACGGCGGTGACGTGCGCTCCACCGCCGGTGTCGTGCGCGCGCTGGGCGCCGTCGTGGAGCGGGTCGCGGAGCACGGCGGCCGCGTGGACTACCGGATCGTCTCTCCGGGCGGCGACGCCCTCGCCGAGCCCGAACAGATCCTCGACTGCGGCAACTCGGGCACCACGACCCGCCTGGTCGCAGGCCTGCTCGCGGGCCGAGGGCTGTTCACCGTCCTCGACGGAGACGCGTCGCTGCGACGGCGTCCGATGGGTCGCGTGGTGGAGCCGCTGCGCGCGATGGGTGCACTGATCACCGGCCGTCGGGACGACACGCTCCTGCCGCTCGCGATCCGGGGCCGCGCCCACCTGGCGCCGCTTGCCTACCGGACGCCCGTTCCCTCCGCGCAGGTGAAGTCCGCGATCCTGCTGGCCGGGCTTGCGGCCGATGGCGAGACGGTCGTGACCGAGGGGGTTGCCACGCGCGACCACACCGAGCGGATGCTGCGGGCACGGGGCATCGCGGTGCGCGAGGAGCTGGCTGCGGACGGCGCCCACACGGTGCGCCTCACCGGACCGGCGGCGCCCGCCGCGATCGACGAGACCGTCCCCTCGGACCCGTCCGGCGCCGCCTTCTGGCTGGTCGCGGGCGCTGCCCACCCCGACGCCGAGCTCTACCTCGATGGGGTGAGCACGAACCCGACCCGGCGTGCCATCATCGACATCCTCAGGCGCATGGGCGCCGACATCGAGGAGCAGGACCGGCCGGCCCCGGGTGGACCGGACGGCGAGCCCCTCGCGGACCTCGTGGTGCGCTCCAGCAGCCTCCGGGGCATCGACCTGTCGCCCGTGGACGTCGCGTCCGCGATCGACGAGATCCCCGTGCTCTGCCTGGCCGCGGCCGCCGCAACCGGGACCACGCGGATCCGCGGCGTGGGCGAGCTCCGGCACAAGGAATCGGACCGGGTCGCGGGGATCGCGAACGGTCTGGCAGCGCTCGGTGCGGACATCCGCGTCGAGGGCGATGACATCGTGGTCCAGGGTGGCCGCCGCCTCACCGGGGCGGTCACGGAAACGCTTGACGATCACCGGCTGGCGATGACCTTCGCCGTGGCCGGCCTCATCGCCGAGGGCGAGACCGTCGTGCTCCGACCAGGGTCGGCGGCGATCTCGTACCCCGGCTTCTACCACGAACTCGAAGGGGTGCGAGCATGACGAAGCGCGTCGTCCTCATCGGCCATCCGGTGGCCCACTCGCTGTCCGGCGCGATGCAGCAGGCCGGATTCGACAAGCTCGGCATCGACGCGCGCTACGAGCTCTGGGACAAGTCCCCCGCAGAGCTCGCCGAGGCGATCGCCGCGCTGCGCACCGAGGAGTTCCTGGGCGCCAACGTGACGATCCCCCACAAGGAGCGGGTCGTCCCCCTGATCGACCGGCTGACGGAGGAGGCCCACGCCACCGGTGCGGTCAACGCGATCACCAAGGAGGGCAAGAAGCTCGTCGGGCACAACACCGACGTGCCGGGCTTCAAGGTCGCCCTCGACAAGCTGGTGGGCAAGCAGAAGATGCCGCGCCACGCGGTGGTCCTCGGCGCCGGAGGGGGCGCTCGGGCCGTGGTCTACGGCCTGATCCGCGAGGGCTTCCAGCGCGTGATCGTGTTCAACCGCCATCTGCACCGCGGCGAGTCGATGGTCAAGCACTTCGCGAAGAGCTCGTCCCACATGGACCTGCGCGCGATGCCCTGGCACGAGTCGATCATCGAGGCAGAGCTGTCCAAGGCGAAGATCCTGGTCAACGCCACGTCCATCGGCCTGACCACCGACGAGTCGCCGATCCCGGGCGAGATCCTGACGCCCGACCTGCTCGTGCTGGACCTGATCTACAGCCAGACCCGGCTGCTGCGCGACGCCCAGAAGGCCGGCTGCACCACGGCCGACGGCGGCCAGATGCTGCTCCACCAGGGCGCAGCGGCGTTCTCCCTGTGGACGGGCCAGCCGGCCCCGCTCGAGGACATGCAGGCGGCTCTCGAGGATGCACGGGCCCATGGCGTCCGCTCGGCCGAGGGGGAGCCCGCGGGCGAGGCGGCCGAGACCACCGGGAACACCGCAGGCGAAGCGGCCGACGCCGCCGCCGTCTGACGGACGCGACGGGCGCAACGGGCATGGAGCGGTTCCGGTTCATCACCGCGGGCGAGAGCCACGGGCCCATGCTGGGCGCCGTGATCGAGGGCGTGCCTGCCGGGCTCGCCCTGACCGAGGACGACCTCGCGGTGGACCTGGGCCGCCGCCAGCGGGGGTATGGCCGGGGCGCCCGCCAGGCCATCGAGCAGGACCGAGCCAGGATCCTGTCCGGCGTCCGCCACGGCTACACCATGGGCTCGCCGATCCTGCTCGAGATGGACAACCGGGATTGGGCGAACTGGACGAAGGTGATGCAGGTCGGGCCGCTCACCGCTGCCGAAGCGGCCGAGCTCGCGGCACTCGCCGCCGAGGGCAACAAGCGCGCGAAGCCCATCACGGCGGTCCGGCCCGGCCACGCGGACCTCGCGGGCTCGCTCAAGTACGGCTTCAACGACGTGCGCAACGCGCTCGAACGCTCCTCGGCCCGTGAGACGACCGCGCGGGTCGCGGCGGGTGGCGTCGCACGCGCCTTCCTGCGGACCCTGGGCATCGAGGTCTGGTCGTTCACCGCGGAGGTTGGCGGCGTGGCGGTGGACCCGGCGCGCTGCACGCGGACCCGCGAGGAGGCCGAGGCGTCGCCGTTGCGCTGCCCTGACCCCGACGCCGAGACGGCGATGGTCGCCCGCATCGACGAGGCGCGCAGCAACGGGGACACGGTCGGGGGCGTGTTCGAGGTGGTCGTCCACGGCGCACCGATCGGCCTCGGGAGCTACACGCACTGGGACCGGCGCCTGGATGCCGCGCTCGCAGCGGCGGTGATGAGCATCCAGATCGTCAAGGGCGTCGAGATCGGCCTCGGCTTCGAGCAGACCCGCCGCTTCGGCTCGCAGGTCCACGATGTCATCGAGGGCCGCCGCGACGACGGCACCTGGGTCCATCGCAGCAACAACGCCGGCGGCCTCACCGGTGGCATGACCAACGGCGAGCCGATCGTGATCCGGGGCGCCGTCAAGCCCATCTCCACGCTCGCCCGACCGCTGCCCACCGCCGACCTGATCACCGGCACGGAGGTCGAGAAGGCGCACTACGAGCGGTCTGACATCTCCGTGGTTCCGGCCGCGGGCGTCATCGGCGAGGCCATGGTCATGCTGACCCTGGCGCAGTTCGTGCTGGAGAAGACCGGCGGCGACTCCATGGCCGAGGTCCTCGACAACCTGCGCCGCTACCGCGAGCGCATCGCGCAATCCCCCGCCGCCCCTGCACCCGGCGCCCGCGACGGCGGCCACATCGCCCCCGGCGGGCTGGATCACCCAACCGCGGTCCGACGACGCCCCCGGCGGGGCCGGCTGACCGGCCGTGGACCTGGTCCTCGTCGGCCTGCCCGGCGCCGGCAAGTCCGCCGTCGGGCGCCGCATCGCCAATCGCCACGGCGCCTTGTTCTTCGACCTCGACGAGCAGATCGAGAAGGCGGCCGGGCGCACGATCCCCGAGATCTTCGAGGAGGAGGGTGAGGCCGGGTTCCGCCGCCTGGAGCGCGAGGCGGTGCTCGCCCTTGGCGACCCCGATCCCGGACGAGCGATCCGGCGGGTGATCTCGCCCGGCGGCGGCGCCATCGTGGACCCGCGCAACCGCTGGCACCTGTACCGCGGCCGGCTCCCAGTGTGGCTCGACGTCCGCCCGGAGGTGCTCGCCCAGCGCCTGCGCCGCTCCCCCACCGTGCGCCCGCTCGTCCAGGGTGGCGACCCGCTGGGCCGTATCCGCCAGCTCGCCGCAGCGCGGGAGCGCTTCTACGGCGCGGCCCACCGGGTCAACGGCATCACGGAGGTCGGCGGCGTCGTGGACGCCGTCGAGCGGCTCGCGCGCGACTGGTCACGCGGCGGCCCGACCACCCTCCTGCGGGCGTCGACCTCCATCGGCGACATCGTGATCGGCGAGGGCATCGCAGCCCGGGCCGTGGGCGACGCGCTGCGGGCGGCGAAGGCCCGGCGGGCGATCCTGGTGACGGAGCCGCGGGCACGCGAGGCCTTCGGCGAGGGCCTGGCCGCGTCACTGGCGGCGGACGGCTGGCCGGTCGAGTGGCTGATGCTCCCCGAGGGCGAGGACGCCAAGCGCTTCGAGGTGATCGGGGAGTCAGCGCGGGAGCTGGCCCGACGGCGCGTGGAGCGCGGCGAGCCGCTCGTCGCCGATCGGCGGCGGGGCGCTGGGCGATCCGGCGGGGTTCCTGGCGGCCGCCTACCTGCGAGGCGTGCCGTGGATCCAGGTCCCCACGACGCTGGTCGCCCAGGTGGACAGCTCCATCGGGGGCAAGACCGGCGTGGACCTGCCCGAGGGCAAGAACCTGCTGGGCGCGTTCCACCACCCCTCGGCGATCATCCTGGACGTCGCCGCCCTGCGCACCTTGCCGGAGCGCCAGCTGCGGGCTGCCCTGGGTGAGATCGTGAAGATGGCAGCCCTTGGCGACGAGGCGCTGTTCACGACGCTCGAGGCCGACGGGGAGGCCGTGGCGGCCGGCGAGCGGCGCGCGTTCGAGAGCGCCTACGAGCGGGGCGTCGTGGCCGAGATCGTGGAGCGAGCCGGCTGGGCGAAGGTGACGGTGGTCGCCGCTGACGAGAAGGAGCAGGGCGGGGCGACCGGGCGTATCGCGTTGAACCTGGGCCACACCGTGGCGCACGCGATCGAGGCCGTGGACGGGTACGAGACGCTCATGCACGGCGAGGCGGTCGCGTACGGGCTGCGCGCCGCATGCCGGATCGGGGTGGCCGTCGGGGTGACGCCGCCGGAGCGGGCCGCGCGCGTGGAGCGGCTGCTGGACCGCCTCACCCTGGGCGCCGCTCCCCTCCCCTATGCCGTCGAAGCTGTCCTCGCCGCGACCGGGACCGACAAGAAGCGCTCGAGCGGGCGCCAGCGCTGGGTGCTGCCCACCGCCGACGGCTTTCTCGTGCGGGACGACGTGGACGAGACCCCGATCGAGACGGCGGTGCGCTCCGTGCTGGCCGGATCGGGGGCAGCGGCATGAGCGACGACATGACGCCCGACACGCGCACCGACGATGACCTGGCCGAGGTCCGCGCCCGGATCGACGAGCTCGACCGGCAGATCGTCGGGCTGCTCAACGCGCGCGCGTCCCTCGGCCGCGCGGCCGGCCACGCGAAGGTCGCGGCGGGTCGCGAGGACGTTCTCGACGCCGAACGGGAGCGCGAGGTGCTGCTGCGCGTGGCCATGGCCAACCAGGGCCCCATCCCCCAAGCCGACCTGCTGGGCCTGTACCACCAGATCATGGCCATCACGCGCGACCTGGAGCATCGCGACCGCGAGGGGCACCTCGAGGAATGACGGACGATCCGTCCCTCGACAGCGGCGGCCAGCTGTTCGTCCCGGCTGTCACGGGCGCCGCTCGACCCGATCCGCGGATCCTGCCGCCCTCGCCTGTCACGCGGTTCGCGCCTGCGCCGACCGGCCACCTGCACCTGGGCCACCTCGTGAACGCGATCTACGTCTGGGGCGTCGCGGCTGCGACCGCCGGCACGGTCGTCCTGCGCATCGAGGACCACGACCGGCAGCGCTCGCGCCCCGAGTACGAGATGGACCTGCTCGAGGATCTCGAGCGGCTGGGGCTCACCAGCTCCTCCCCCACGCCGCGCGAGCTCTCGCTTGCGGTCTCGGACTTCCGGCAGTCGGACTGCGCTCCCGTCTATGCGGCGGCCCTGGGTCGACTGCGTGCCGACGGCCTCGTGTACGCCTGCGCCTGCACCCGGTCGACCTTCGCCGCGTACGAGGCCGAGCGGGGCCGGCCGTGGCGCGGCATCGGCTGCCCGGGTGACTGTCGGGCGCTGGAGCTCCCCGAGGATGGCGCCGTGGGCCTGCGAGTGGCGGTGGGGGCGGGCTCCGAGCGATGGGTGGACCTCCTGGCGGGCCCGGTGTCGGACGAGCCCGCGGTGGCCGGCGACCCGCTCGTCCGCGACCGGGTGGGCAACTGGACGTACGCGTTCTGCGTGGTGGTGGACGACATGCGCCACGGAGTCTCGCTCGTCATCCGCGGGCCGCGACCTGCTCGACGCCACGCCGCGTGCAGCTGCGCCTCGCCCGCCTCCTCGGCCGAGCGGACTCGCCGCACTTCCTGCACCATCCTCTCGTGCGACGGATCAGCGGGCAGAAGCTCTCGAAAGCCGAGCGGGACACCTCGGTCCGCTCGATGCTCGACGATGGCAGGACGCCCGCCGAGCTGTTCGGGCAGGCGGCGCGACTCGCCGGCCTGCGGGACACGGACGCGCCGCTCGAAGTGGCGGCGTTGGGCTCATTGTTCCGAGGACCGGCAGCATGACCGGGCCGATGGCCAGCGGGCGGCCGCTGCTGCTCCTCGACGTCGATGGCGTGCTGCTCGTCTGGCGCGGGTCGGCGTGGGACGACGATGGATCCGGTGAAGGCGACGTCGAGTTCCACCCCGATGTTGCCGGATGGCTTGCGGACCTGGGCCGCGCGTTCGATCTCGCGTGGGCCACGACCTGGGAGGACCAGGCGAACCGCGAGATCGGACCCGCGCTGGGGCTGCCGCACCTCCCGTTCGTGGCGTTCGAGATGGACTACCGGGCCCGGACGCCGAAGCTCCGGAGCCTTGCGGCGTGGGTGGGCGACCGCCCGTGCGCCTGGATCGACGACGACCTCCACGCCGATGCGGAGACGTGGGCCGCCGGGCGGGCCGCGCCGACGCTCCTCGTGCACGTCGATGCCGCCGAGGGCATCGCCCGCCGCCACGTGGACGAGCTGCTGGACTGGGCTGCGACCCTGCGCGGAGAGGCACTGCGGTGACGCGCGGCTGGCGGATCACGGCGGTCCTCGCCGCGGTAGCGGTGTTCGTCGCTGTGCTCGTCGATCCCGCGCCGGACCCGGTGCCGCTCCTGGGCGACGTGCCGGGCGTCGTGCTCGCAGTCGGGTGGGCGGCCCTCGCGTTCGGCTGGGTGTGGATGCTCTCGGGCGTCGCGCGCGGCTTCTGCTGGCTCCGGGGCGAGGCGGCCTGCCGGCTTCCGCGGGAGTAGCACCGGCACACTGCAGTCACACGTCGATGCGAGACGTCAGAGAGGCGGGCGTGCCCAACCGCCGGAGGCGGCCTCGACCACGGCCGCGCCGGCCAGCGCCACGTGCTCCTGCCATGGGCCCGCAACCACCTGCACGCCGATGGGGAGCCCGCCGGGTGCCGTCCCGCCGCGCACCACCACCGACGGCCAACCGGTGATGTTGTGGACATCGCTGTAGCCGTCACCGAAGGCGGGATCGATCCCCTCGCCGTGGAGGACGGCGGGCAGCGGGAGGGCCGGGCAGACGATGAGGTCGGTCCGGGTGACGTGAGCCAGCGCAGCATCCGGGCACGCAGGTCGTCAACGTGGTCCAGCAGCGCGGACAGCTCCTCGCCGGGCAGGGCGTGGCCGTGCGTGAACCACGGGCGCGACTCGTAGGAGCCCATGCCGGGCGTGCCCGCGGCGTTGATGAGCCGGCGCAGCCAGGCGTAGCCGTCGGCCCCGACGAGGGCGTCGTAGACCTCGGCCACTGCCGGCAGGTCGGGCGGCATGCGGCGTTCGACCACAGCGCCAGCTGCGGCCAGCGCAAGCCCCGCGGCCTCGACGGCAGCCTGGGTCTCGGGTGTCGGCGTGCGGACGCCGTTGTCGGCGAAGAGCGCGACGCGAAGGCCGTCGATACGCACGGCATCGGGGTCCCCCAGCGGCGTCGGTGCCACGTGCGGGTCGCGCCCGTCGGGCCCTGCGATCACGGGCAGCACGAGTGCCAGGTCTGCCACCGTGCGCGCCATCGGCCCGAGCTGGGTGAGGCTGTCGAGCAAGCCCCCCGGGCCGGGCCAGTGGCCCGTCCGCGGCACGCGGCCACTGGTGGGCTTGATGCCCGCGATCCCGCAGACGTGCGCGGGCTGGCGGATGGAGTCGCCCGTGTCGGACCCGATGTCGAAGAACGAGCAGCCGGCGGCCACAGCGGCGGCGGGCCCGCCCGATGAGCCGCCCGGCGAGCGGGCCAGGTCGTACGGGTTGGAGGTCCGGCCGTAGACGTCGTTGTCGGTCTCGTTGGACCAGGTGAACTCGGGCGTATTGGTCTTGCCCAGGAGGATTCCGCCGGCGGCGCGCAGCCGGGCGGCAACCGTCGCGTCACGGGGTGGCACACGGTGGCGCCAGCCCACGGAGCCCGCGGTGGTGGTGACGCCGGCGGTGTCGAGCGAATCCTTGAGGGTGAACGGGACGCCGTGGAGTGGGCCGAGGCGCTCGCCGCGCGCGAGGGCGGCATCCGCCTCCAGGGCATGCTCGAGGGCGTCGGGAGCAAGCGCGACGACGGCGTTGATGCGGGGGTTGACATCCTCGATCCGGGCGAGGCACGCGCGGACGGCTCTCTCCGACGACGTCTCGCCGCCCGCAATCAGCGCGGCGACGTCGGTGGTGCTCCGGAAGACGAGGTCCACGTCATGCACCCGCGCAGTCTACGGAACGGTGGCGCCCCCGGCGGGCTCCAGCACGGGCCCGCGTTCCCAGGCGGGTGCGGAGAACAGTTCCGGCCGATGGGTCAGGACGATCAGCGTGCGGTCCCCGGCCGCCGCCGGCAGGTCTGCGATGAATGTGCGAGCGGCCGCCTCGTCAAGGTGCTCGGTAGGTTCATCCAGGACGAGAATCCTGACATCAGCCAGAAGGGCCCGTGCGAGCGCGAGGCGCTGGCGCTGGCCCCCGGAGAGCCGGGCGCCGTGCTCGCCGACCTGGGTCTCGAGCCCGTCGGGCAGGGCGTGCACCCAGTCCAGCAGGCGCGCTCGGGCTAGTGCCCCCTCCAGCTCGGCGACCGGCGCCCCGGGTCGCGCCAGCCGCAGGTTGTCGGCCAGCGAGGCATCGAAGATGTGGGGATCCTGCTCGCAGAGCCCGGTCGCGCTGCGGGCGATGTCACCGGGCACCCGCCGCAGGTCCACGGGCTCACCGCAGGCGGTGACAAGGGCCAGCGACCCGCTCTCGGCATCCAGGAACCGCAGCAGCGCGGCCGCGAGGGTGCTCTTGCCGGACCCGCTCGGGCCGGTCACCACGACCCGGGCCCCCGGGTCCACGTCGAGTGACGGCAGGCGCAGCGCCACCTCGGCCGCACCCGGGTAGCGCACCACCAGGTCCACCGCCCGCACGCCGAGGGCGCCCGAGGGCAGGCCCAGCACCTCGCCGGCGGCGGGCTCCCGGACCGGCTCCGGGCGATGGAGGATGTCGAGCACGCGGCGCGCCGATGCCACCAGGCCCGGCAGCAGGCGCGCGGATGGGGCGAGCGGCGCGACCACCTCGTGGAGGGCGATCGGGGTGAGCACGACCACGGCCAGCGACACCGCTGCGAGGCTGCCATCGCGCACGGCCGAGATCCCGAGCACCAGGGCCAGCCAGACGGCCGCCCCCGACGAGAGTGCCGCCACGAGGTTGCCCACGCCCGACCCGAGCGCCGAGCGTCGCTCTGCGGCGAGGACGCGTGCGCTCACCCGCTCCACATCCGCCACCCCTCGCGCCACAGCGCCGGCGGCGAGGATCTCGGGTGCCCCGCGGACCAGGTCCAGCGCGGCATCGGTGAGGTCGCCACGGGCCGGCGCCAAGCTCGCCTCCGCGTGCCTGGAGACCACGCCGGCGACAGCCGGGGCCAGGATCGCCGTGGCGAGCAGGGTGAGCGCCAGCACGAGGCCCACGGCCGGCACCAGCCAGCCCACCAGCAGCACGGTGCCGATGGCGACCACCGCCGCCGAGGCATACGGCAGCAGCACCCGGAGCCAGAGGTCGGCGAGACCGTCCACGTCGCCCACGAGCCGGGCAAGGAGATCGCCCGAGCGCAGCTCCGCAAGACCGGCGGGCGCGAGCCGGACCAGGCGGGCATAGGCGGTTCCACGCAGCTCGGCCAGGACCCGGAACGCGGCGTCGTGGGCGGCGACCCGCTCGAGATAGCGCAGGACGCCGCGCGCGATGCCGAAGGCGCGGACCGCGGTGATCGCGAGCATCAGCGTCATCATCACCGGCTGCTCGGCCGCCTTGGAGATCAGCCAGGCCGACGTCGCCGCTAGGCCGATCGCCGCCCCGGCCGCGCCCACGCCCGCGAGGACGGCGAGCACGAGCCGGCCCGTCACCGGCCGACCGATCCGCAGGATCGCGAGGAGCGCGCTCATGCCGCATCCCCGGCAGCGAGGACCGGCTCGATGGCTTCCCATGCCACCTCGACCACGCGATCCGCCCCGGCGATCGCACCCGGCCGGTGGGCCACCAGGAGCACGGCAGCGCCGGCATCGGCCGCGGCCCGGACGGCGCCCAGCACCGCCGCCTCCGCCTCGTCGTCCAAGCCCGCCGTCGGCTCGTCGAGCAGCAGCACCGGCGTCCGCCGCACGAGCGCCCGCGCGATGCCGACCCGTCGCCGCTGGCCGCTCGACAGCCCGCGCCCGCGCTCGCCCAGCACCTGGCCGGACTCGATCTCGGCAAGGCCCACCGAGGCCAGCGCGCCGGCCACGTCGGCATCGGCTACCTCGTGGCGCGCGCCGAGGCGCACGTTGTCCGCCACGGAGCCCGCGAACAGGAATGGCGCCTGCGGCACCCAGGCCACCGTCGAACACCAGGCGTCGGCGTCGAGATCGCGGATGTCCACCACCTGCCCGCCGCCGGCGGCGAGCACCGCACCCTCGTCGGGCTCCAGGAGCCCGAGCACCACGGCGAGCAGCGTGCTCTTGCCGACACCGCTTGGTCCAGTGATCGCCACCACCTCGCCCGGCCGAACCTCCAGCGAGGCGGCACACGGCGCGAGCAGGTCACGTCCTGGCTGGGCCACCGAGACGCCTGCCACCACGAGCGCCTCGAGCGGCGCCGGCACCGGCCCGTGACCGCGGGCCTCGGGCAGGCCGGCATCGATGACCGCGAACGCGCGCGCCGCGGCCGTGGCACCCTCTTCGGAGGCATGGAACTCCGCACCCAGCCGGCGCAGCGGCAGGTAGGCCTCCGGGGCCAGGATCAGGGCGAACAGGCCCACCTCGAGCGTCATCCAGCCGCCCGCGAGCCGAAGCCCGATGCCCACGGCGATCAACGCCACCGAGATGGTCGCCAGCAGCTCCAGCGCCATCGCGGACAGGAACGCGATCCGCAGGGTCGCCATGGTGGTCGTCCGGTAGCCGTCGGTCAGGCGGCGCAGGATCGCCACCTGTGCCTCGGCGGCCCCATAGGCACGAAGCGTGGGCAGACCGGCGACCACGTCGCCGAACCGGTGGGCCAGCCTCCCGAGCACCGCCCAGCGCCGGGACCGGTGCGCCGCCGACATCTTCCCGATCAGGATCATGAACACCGGGATCAGCGGTACCGTGACCGCCACGATCAGGGCGGAGACGGCATCGATGCCCAGCAGCGCAAGCACCACGAGCACCGGCACCACGACGGCGAGGGCCACCTGGGGCAGGTAGCGCCCGAACCATCCGTCAAGCGAGTCGAGCCCGCGGGTGGCAAGCAGGACGAGCTCGCCTGACGCCTGGTCCGCCGCCCAGCGCGGGCCGAGCAGGACAGCCCGCTCCAGCAGGCGCGCGCGCAGGTCGGCCTTGACGCTGCCGCTGATGCGCTGGGCGGTGACGTCCGCCGCCCAGCCGAGGACGGCGCGTGCCGCGAGGACGACGGCGAGGGCCGCCAGCTGCGGGGCGAGGTCCGCGACGTCCAGGCCGCGTGTGACCGCCCCCGCGATGGACGTCGCGAGCAGCCAGGCCCCGAGGACGGCAAGCAGCGCGGCCGCCACCCCGAGGATGACGGCCGCGACGAGCGATCCACGCGCGATTCGCGCAGCGCCGATGAGTCTGCGGGTGGGGCTCACGGATGGCCGTGGGGACGCGGCCACATGGTCAGGCCTCCGCGGCCGCCGCGGGCGGTGCCTCGACCGTCGACCGTGGCACGGTGACCCGCTTGCGGAACACGTAGTAGGTCCAGGTCTGGTAGATCAGCACCACCGGGACGAAGATCACGGCCACGACCGTCATGATCGTGAGCGTGTACGGCGTCGAGGCGGCGTTCGTGGTCGTGAGGCTGAAGGCCGGGTCCGTGGTGGACGGCATGACGTCCGGGAACAGGGCCAGGAACAGGCTGGCCACGGCGAGCCCGATCGCGAGCGCCGAGGCGAAGAACGCCCAGCCCTCCTTGCGGACCTTGCCGGCCACCACCGACCCCAGCCAGGCGACAGCGGCGACGACAGCCACGCCCATCGAGAGCGCGTCGCCACGGATGAGGTTCGCCCCGACCAGGAAGGCCACGGCCACGACGGCCGTCACCAGGCCCACCGGCAGGACCAGCTTCGCCGCCCGCTCGCGGATGACGCCGTCGGTCTTGAGGGCCAGGAAGTTGAGGCCGTGGGTGACGAACAGCAAGAGGGTCGTCAGGCCGCCCAACAGCCCGAACGGATTGAGCAGCGTCATGAGGTTGCCGGTGAAGTTGCCGTCCTCGTTGATCGGCACGCCCGCGACGATGTTCGCGAAGGCGACGCCCCACAGGACCGCGGCCAGGAAGCTGCCCACCGCGATGAGGACGTCCATGCGCAGGCGCCACGTCCCGTCACCGCGCTTGTTGCGGTACTCGACGCCGATCCCGCGCAGGATCAGCGCGACGAGGATGAGGAACAGGGCGAGGTAGAAACCCGAGAACAGGGTCGCGTACCAGTAGGGGAACGCGGCGAACATGGCGCCGCCCGCGACCAGGACCCAGACCTCGTTGCCGTCCCAGACCGGGCCGATGGTCCGGATCATGGAGCGGCGTTCCGGCTCGTTCTTGCCGAGCACGAAGAGCAGGATGCCGACCCCGAAGTCGAAGCCTTCGAGGACGAAGTAGCCGATCCAGAGGACGGCGATCAGCGCGAACCAGAGGGTGGTGAGCTCCATCGTCGTTGCCCCTAGTACCCGAGTCCGAGCGCCGGCTCGGCCTCGTGCTCAAAGCCTTTGTCGTCAGTCGCCTCGGGCAGGCCGGCCCTCACGCGCCGGACCACGAGGCCGAGCATCACGACCGCCAGCACGCCGTACAGCAGCGTGAACCCGACCATCGTGATCGTGACCTCCAGCGGGGTCGCCAGGGGCGACACCCCGGTGGCCGTGGTCATCAGGCCGTAGACGATCCACGGCTGGCGCCCGATCTCGGTGAACATCCAGCCGAAGGAGTTCGCGGCCAGCGGCAGGAACGGCAGCAGCACCGCGAGGCCCACGGTCTTGAGGCTCGGCGTCCTGCCCTTGCGCATCCGGAGCAGGAACCAGGCGCCGACAAGGCCCGCGAGGACCCCGGCGCCGATCATCAGGCGGAAGGTCCAGTAGGTGACCGGCGTGTTCGGCGTGTAGTCGCCCGGCCCGAATTGAGCCTCCTCCATCTTCTGGAGGTCGTTGATGCCCATGACCTTGCCGTCGAAGGTGCCGGTTGCCAGGAAGGACAGCACATACGGGATCTTGATCGAGAAGATCTCCTCGCTCCCGTCGAGCGTGCCGATGGTGAACAGCGAGAAGGCGGCAGGCTGCTCGGTCTCCCAGAGCGCCTCGGCAGCGGCCATCTTCATCGGCTGCTGCTCGGTCATGATCTTGCCCTGGATGTCGCCGGTCACCGCGACCAGCAGGCCCGAGGCCACCAGCATGATGGCGCCGGCCTTGGCCGCGGCACGGAACGGCCCGGCCTTCGCGGGGTTGCCACGGTCCTTGACCATCCGGTACATCGCGATGCCCGCGATGAACGCGCCCGTGGTCATGAAGGCCGCCGCGATCGTGTGCGGGAAGGTGATGAGGTTGGTGCTGTTGGTCAGCACAGCGAGGAAGTCGGTGAGCTCTGCGCGGCCGCTGACCAGGTTGAGCTTGTAGCCCACCGGGTGCTGCATCCAGGAGTTGGCCGCGAGGATGAAGTACGCGGACAGGAGCGTGCCGACCGCGGCGACCCAGATGGTCGCGAGGTGGACGCGCTTGGAGAGGCGGCCCCAGCCGAAGATCCACAGGCCCAGGAAGGTGGACTCGAGGAAGAAGGCGAGCAGGCCCTCGACGGCAAGCGGCGCTCCGAAGATGTCGCCGACGAACCGGCTGTAGTCGGACCAGTTCATGCCGAACTGGAACTCCTGCACGATGCCGGTCACCAGGCCGAGCGCGAAGTTGATGAGGAACAGCTCCCCGAAGAAACGGGTCAGCTGGAGGTACTGCTCCTTGCCGGTCCGGTACCAGGCGGTCTGGAAGGCCGCGACCGAGAAGGCGAGTCCGATCGTGAGCGGGACGAACAAGAAGTGGTAGACGGTGGTGATCCCGAACTGCCACCGCGACAGCATCAACGGATCCACGGGTGACGCAGCTCCTCCCTGGTGGTGATTCTCCTCGGGAGGAGTGTGTCTGAAGCACATACACCAGTGCCCGGCCGAACGGCACGTATGGGGCACGTCCGCAATGGGCCGGATGGCGTGCGGTTCCGGCCGAGGACCCGGGCGCGTCTGACCCGCCTCTTAGCGGCGGCACGCCTCGTCGTAGCGGGCGAGCTCCGCGGCGACCGACAGCGGACTACGGTGCTGGCGATCCGTGGGCGCCTCGGCGTTGACCCGGGCGATGGCCGCATTGATCCGGACGACCAGCTCCTCGAGCGCCGCGCGGTCGCGACGGCGCGCGAAGGACGATGGCACGGGGCCGGACGCGGCCCGGCTGAGGAGGGCATCACGTCGCTCGAGCAGCTCGCGGACCTCCTTGTCGGCCTCGATCCAGGGCGGCGCATAGCCCTGGTTGCGGAGCAGGTGGAATGCGAGGTCCATGTCGCCTGCGTAGGGATTGCCGTCGTCCGGCAGAGGCTCGCCCTGGTGGGGCAGGTTGTCGAACTGCCCGTCCTCGATCGCCTCGCGGATCTGGCGGTCGATGAGCGTCTCCCAGTCCGGGCCGACCTCCATCTGGCCGTCAGGGCGGCGGCGGTGGACGAGTGGCTTGTTGTCGGGTGCGTCGGGCATGGCGGCATCTTGCCACCGGCACCAGGCCGACGGCGTGCGCGCAGCGTCATGCAGGCGCCGTGCGCGCAGCGTCATGCAGGCGCCGTGCGGCAACATCAGGCCGGGGTCGAGCGGTCCTCGATCTCCCACGCATGGTCCAGGGCGTGCCACGCGATGCGCCGGGCGGCATAGCGTGGCGGCCACCGCTTGCCGGCCAGCGGGCTGCCGTCCGACGGTTGGGCGAGCGCGGCGAGCATCGCCCCCCGGATGGCGGCAGCGTCCAGCCCGCGTGTCCTGATGCCGATGACGGCGGCGTAGGCCGCATCGCCACCGTTGACGTGCTCGACGACCTTGGACGTGTCCCGGCCCCCGCCCCGCGGTCCCTTGCGCAACTCCTCGGGCGCAGCCGCGGCAATGGCGTCGAACCTGTCCCAGGCGGCCCGCACGATCGCGACCAGCGCTGCCGCCTCGCGAGTGTCCAGCGGGCGGCGGTCGGCATCCGCCACGATCGCGGGGACGCCGAAGGCGGTGGATGCGTCACCCTCGCGGCGCTCCGCGACCACCGGCTCGACGTCCACGGGGCCGGTGAGCCCGGCACGCTCGAGGACGGAACGGTAGCGGGGCAGGGCGTCCTGAAGCTCGCGGAGCGCGGCCGCCTCGTCGCGCCCGGACCGGGCCAGGCCCGGCCAGTCGAGCGCGGACACGTACACGCGTTTGGGGGTGGCCTCGACCAGGACGTGGAGCTGCGGATCGGACATCGGCCCAGTATGCCGCCAGCCGCGTTACGCTTGCCCGCGATGACCCCCACGCCGCAGCCCCACCCGGTGCCCCGTATCCCGCTCACGGTGAACCCGGCCGACATCGGGCTCGTTGACGCGCTGCGCGCGGCCGGTCGCTACTGGCTGGCCACCCCGGCGCACTGGGTCCTGCCCGTGGTCGCGGTCGCCCTCGTGAACCTGCTCGCGGCCCTTGTCCTCGGCGGTGCGGCCATCACGTCCGAGCAGCTGCAGGCCGTCCTGGTCAACGGTCCGCTGGGAACCCAGATGGACATGGAGCGGCTGCCGAAGGTGATCGCGGGACCGGTCGCCGTCGGCCTCGTGACGCTTGTCGCGCGCTGGTTCCTGGTGGCCAACGCGATCGCCGGGCTCCGTGGCCGCGAGCTCACGGCGGGCTGGGTCGTGACGTCCGGGCTGCGTGCGTTCCTCGCCGATATGCTTGTGTCCCTCTCAATGGTCATCCTTTTCAGCGTGGCGCTGTCGCTGGGGCCGACGGGCCTGCTGGTGATCCTGGCTGTCGCCCCGCTCGCCATCTACCTCGGGATCCGGCTCCAGTTCTGGACGCTGGCGATCTTCGACGGACGCTCGGTGTTCGGCGGCGCTGACACCTCGTGGCGGGTCACTCGGCGCGCCGTGCTGCGCGTGGCCGGCTGGGCCCTCGCCATCCTGGGCCTCGGCATCCTCGTGGCCATCCCGCTCACGATCGTGGACCTCGTGGCAGGGTCGGTGCCGGTGGTCGGTGCGGTGATCGGCGGGACCGCGGAGATGGCGCTGTCCGCGTTCACGGTGGTGGTGATGGCGATCCTGTACGAGAGCCAGCGCCTGCGCACCGATCCTGCCGCGTACCAGGCGTCGCTGGCGCAGCACCCGGCGGCACTGGCGCCTGAGATCCCGGAGCCGAGCAGCCCGTACGATCCTCCGCCGCCCCCGGCCTGACGCCAGCCGCCGCAGGGGCCTGCCAGCGGGCCAGATCAGCGGGCAGTGGCACCACGCAGGTCGGCGACGAGCGCCGCAAGCACCCCCACATCGCGGCCGTCCGGCCCGAGCGCATCCACCAGCGCCGAGGCGACGATCACCCCGTCGGCGCCGGCTTCCGCGATCGCCCGCACATGCGCAGGCTGCGACACCCCGAAGCCCACGGCCACGGGCACGGGCGACACGGCCTTCACCTCGCGGACGAGGTTGGCGACCGTGGGTGGCAGTGACGTCCGGGCTCCGGTCACGCCCACGAGCGACACGCAGTAGAGGAACCCGCCGCTGCGTCGGGCGACCGCCTCCCTGCGGGCCGGCGATGACGTCGGCGCGACCAGGTACACCACGGCGATCCCCGCCTCGGTGGCCACGGCCTCGAACGGTGCACCCTCGTCGGGCGTCAGGTCGGCGACGATGACGCCGGCCACACCGGCCCGCGCGAGGGCCAGCGCGCGGTCGCGTCCGTCGCCGCCACCGATGAGCTGGTTCGCGTAGCCCATCGCGACCACCGGGACGCCGGGGCGCGCCGCCGCGATCCTGCCGGTCAGCGCGAGGCTCCGGTCGAACGTGGCCCCGGCGGCCAGCGCACCCTGGGACGCCCGCTGCAGCGTGGCGCCATCGGCAAGGGGGTCGCTGTACGGGAGGCCGACCTCCAGCAGGTCTGCGCCGGCGTCGATGGCGGCGCAGGCGATCTCGAACGAGGTCTCCGCGTCCGGGTAGCCGGCGACGACATACGGGATGAGGGCGGCCCGACCGTCAGCGCTGGCGCGGGTGAAGGCGTCGGCGATGCGCCTGGCGCCGGCGGTGTCGTTGGTGTGCGGCAGGGTCGTCCCCGCCGGCCCTGATGCCCGGAGTGTCATCGGAGGGTCTCCTGGGGCCGGGAGGCCGGCCCTGATGCCCGGAGTGTCATCGGCTCGTGTCCCAGGGCTGCACGTCGGCGAAGCGCTCCAGCGCCGCCATGTCCTTGTCGCCCCGGCCGGAGAAGCCGACGAGCACGATGGCCTCGTCGGGGTACGGCACCCCTGAGCCCTCCAGCCCCGCGAGGAGCTTGGGCAGCGCCGCCACCGCGTGCGACGTCTCCAGGGCGGGCAGGATGCCCTCGGTGAGGGTCACGGTCTTCATCGCGGCGATCGCCTCGCGGTCGGTGGCGGTGCCCACCTCCATGCGGCCGGCCTCCGCGAGGGCCGCCAGCTGCGGCCCGACCCCCGGATAGTCCAGGCCGGCCGACGCGCTGTGCGCCTCGACCACCTGGCCGTCGCGGTCCTGGAGCATCAGCGATCGGGATCCGTGGAGGATGCCGGGCGTCCCCCCGACGATGGCGGCGGCGTGCCGCCCGGTTGCCACGCCGTCACCCGCGGCCTCGGCGACCGCGAGCCGCACCGACGGCTCCCCGATGAACCGTGCCAGCAGCCCGATCGCGTTGGAGCCGCCGCCGACGCACGCCAGCGCCAGGTCCGGCAGCCGCCCTTCGACCTCGTACAGCTGCGCGGCCGCCTCGTCGCCGATGCGCCGCTGGAGATCGCGCACGATCGTGGGGTACGGGTGCGGGCCCATCGCGGAGCCGAGCACGTAGTGGGTGGTCTCCACGTTGGTGACCCAGTCGCGCATGGCCTCGTTGACGGCGTCCTTGAGGGTCGCCGTGCCCGAGGTGACCGAGCGGACCTCCGCACCGAGCTGGCGCATCCGCAGGACGTTGGGTGCCTGGCGCTGGATGTCCTCCTCGCCCATGAAGACGACGCAGGGAAGGCCCAGCAGCGCGCATGCGGTCGCGGTCGCGACGCCGTGCTGGCCGGCGCCCGTCTCGGCGATCACGCGGCTCTTGCCCAGGCGGCGCGTCAGCAGCGCCTGGCCGAGGGCGTTGTTGATCTTGTGGGCCCCGGTGTGGGCAAGGTCCTCGCGCTTGAGGTACAGCCGGATCTCCGGGATGCGCGGGACCTTCCAGCCTCGCTCGCCCGAGAGCAGCGCGGCCTCCGCGCGGACCTCCGCCGCGAGCCGGTCGGCGCGATAGAGCGCGGTGGGCCGGCCGGCGAAGCGGGCGAGGAGCTCATCGAGCTCCGCCCAGAACCGGGGGTCGTGGCGGATCGCGTCGTAGGCGGCCTCGAGCTGCTCCAGGGCCGCGATCAGCGTCTCGGGCACGTAGCGCCCGCCAAAGTCGCGCTCCATGCCCCAGCGGCCGGCGTCGTCCGTCTCGAGGATGCCGGGGTGGACGGGCGTGGGCACGAACGCGACGTTGGGCCGGTAGCGGCGGGCGTCGCGGGCGCGCTTGGTGAACAGCGCGACCTTGAACGGGTCCTTGCGCGGCTTGTCACCGGGCGTGCGCGGCCCCTCGGTGCCCGACGCGACATCCACGCCGACGCACGGCACGGCGAGGACCGCCTCCCCCACCGATGCGGCCGTCAGGCCCCCGGCCAGGGTGATCGGGATCTCGCGCGCGACGGCGGCGGCAAGGGCGGTGTTGACGCGGATGCCGGTCCCGCCCGGGTGGGGGCCCCCGGCGGCGTCGAGCAGGATGCCGCCTGCGCCCGCGTCAAGGTAGGTCCGGGCGCGGCGGATGACGTCGTCGGCGATGGCGCCGGGGCCCACGCGGAGCGCCTTCCAGACGGGCCGGTCGATGGCGGCGATCGCAGCGGGCGGCTCGTCGCCGCTGAGCTGGACCTCATCGGGGTCGACGGCTGCGATGACGCGCGCCAGCTCGTCGGCGGGGAGATCCGCGGTGACCACCACGATCTTCGGCATGCTCGTCGCGGACGCGGCGGCCTGCCGCGCGAGGCGGGCGAGGTTGGCGCCCTGCTCCAGGGTGAGACAGCGCGGGGTGCCGGGCGCGAAATTGATGCCGATCGCGTCGGCGCCGGCGCGGACCGCGGCAAGGACGCCCTTCGCGTCGGTGACGCCGCAGATCTTGACGCCGGGCAGACGTGCCTCGGACGCGGGGCTGGCCGGGTGCCGGCCTGCGGCCACGAACGCACGGGCCGTGGAAGCCGGGTCGCCAGCGCGCATCAGCGCCTCACCGACGAGGGCCGCATCGAAGCCGGTCGCCCGCCAGCGGGCGATGGTGGCGGTGTTGCGGACGCCCGACTCGGCCACAACCAGGCGGTCGGCGGGCACGAGGTCGAACAGGCGCACCGCCTGCTCCGGATCGACGTCCAGCGTGCGTAGGTCGCGGTTGTTGATCCCGATCACGCGCGCGTCCGTGGCCAGCGCAGCCTCGAGCTCGCGCGCGTCGTGCGCCTCCACCAGGGGCTCCATGCCCAGGTCCCGGGCCGCCCGCACCAGCTGCGCGAGCCGGTCGCCGGGATGCAGGACCGCCAGCAGCAGGACAAGGTCGGCGCCGGCTCCGCGCAGCAGCTCCAGCTGGCGCGGGTCCACCACGAACTCCTTGGCCAGGACGGGCACGGCGACTGCGGCACGCACGGCGCGCAGGTCGGCCACGGAGCCGCCGAACCAGTGGGGCTCGCACAGCACGGAGATGGCGCTGGCGCCGCCGGCGGCATAGGCTCGAGCCCGTGCGACCGCGTCAGCCCCGGCCGCGATGGCACCCGCCGACGGCGAGGAGCGTTTGACCTCGGCGATGAGGTGGAGGCCGGGGGCGGCGAGCGCCTCGACGACGGACCGGGGGGTGGGCGCCGCGGCGACCAGGGCATGGAGGCCGTCCTGCCCGAGCGCGTCGAGCTCGGGGACGACGTCGGCCAGACGTCGTGCGGCGATCTCCTGGACCTTGTTCATCTCGGGGCTCATGCGTTCGCCTCCGCGGCCGCGACCACCGTCTCGTAAGCACGTCGCTCCGCCCGCAGCGAACCCAGCAACTCCTCGGCCATGCCCGCGTCGATCGCGAGCGCTGCTTTGTCGATCCCGTCCTCCAGGCGATCCACGACACCCGCGACCAGGAGCGCCGCACCCGCGTTGAGCAGCACCACGTCCCGGCGCGCGCCCGGCTCACCGCGGAGCACGTCCTCGACCATCTTCGCGTTCTGGACGGCAGTCCCGCCCACGAGCTTGCGCGTCGGCGTGAGCGTGAAGCCAAGCTTCGTTGCCATGATCTCGTGGCGCTCGATGCCGGCGGGGCTCACGACATACATGACGCCCGTGTCATCCAATGGCAGCTCGTCAACGCCATCGCCATGGATGACGAAGGTTCGTTCCGTCCCCAGCCGCTGGGCCACCTCCGCGATCTTGGGGGCTGCCTCGGTCACGCCAACGCCGATCAGCGCCCGGGTGGCGCCAGCAGGGTTGGTGAGCGGGCCGAGCAGGTTGAACGCCGTGCGGACGCCCATCTCACGGCGGGTGGGGCCGGCGTGGCGCATGGCCGGGTGGAACGCCTGGGCGAACAGGAACGCGAAGTTGTTCGTCCGGAGCGCCTCCGCGGCCGAGGTCGCGTCGTGGTCTATCCGGATGCCCAGCGCGTCGAGCACGTCGGCCGAGCCCGACTTCGACGTGAACGCCCGGTTGCCGTGCTTGGCCACCGGCACGCCCAGCGAAGCGACGACCAGCGCCGCCGTCGTGGAGATGTTGAAGGTTCCCGCGCCATCCCCGCCGGTCCCGACCACGTCGATCGCACCCACGGGCGCCTCCACGCGGACCACGCGCTCGCGCATCGCGGACGCGAAACCCGCGAGCTCCTCGATCGTCTCGCCGCGCATCCGCAGGCCCATGAGCAGGGCGGCCAGCTGGGACGGGGTGGCCTCGCCGTCCATCACGGCGCCCATGGCGAGGCGCGCCTCCTCGAGGGACAGCGTGCGGCCTTCGACGATCGCCGCCACCGCGGCCCGGACGAGCTCGCTCATCGGGCGGCCCCTTCGGCGGTGGCCCCCTCGGCGGTGGCCCCCTCGGCGGCCACGACAGCCGGGCTGTCGGCCGCGTCGACGTCGTCCTGGTCGGTGAACCCGCGCGTCGCGAACGAGCCCGTCGCTGCGTCCAGGCGCGACGCCTCCCCCTCCCCGGCGAGCCGGAGGAAGTTGGCGAGCAGGTGCGGACCGTCGGGCGTGAGCACGGATTCGGGGTGGAACTGGACGCCCTCGATGGGCAGCGTGCGGTGGCGCAGCCCCATGACGACGCCGTCGTCTGCGCTGGTGGCGGTCACGTAGAGGTCCTCCGGCAGCGTGGCGGGATCCACGCACAGGGAGTGGTAGCGGGCGGCCAGGAATCCCTCGGGCATGCCGGCCATGAGGCCCCGTCCGTCGTGGCTCACCGCCGATGCCTCGCCGTGGACGAGAGTTGGCGCACGGACGATGGACGCGCCCCACGAGGCGCCCATCGACTGCATGCCCAGGCACACCCCCAGCAGCGGGATGCGGCGCTCGCGGGCGACGTCGATGGTGGCCACCGACACGCCGGCGGTGTCCGGGTCCCCGGGGCCGGGCGAGATCACGATGCCCCGCAGCTCCTGTGCCGGGTCGTCGGCCATGGCCTCGACCTCCGCGCGGGTGATCTTGTCGTTGCGGATCACGCGCACGTCCGCGCCCGCAGCCTGGAGCGCCTGGACCAGATTGAACGTGAACGAGTCGTAGTTGTCGATCATCAGGATCACGAGGCGGCCCCCTCCCCTGCGACCGGGGTTGCCGCGTCGGGGGTGGTGGTGGCGCGGGGCGTCGCCGGCGTGGCGGCAAGCTCCAGGGCCCGGCGCAGGGCGGCGGCCTTGTGCTCGGTCTCCATGAACTCGCTCTCGGGATCGCTCCGGGCGACGATGCCGGCCCCCGTGTGGATATGCGCCTGACCGTCCTTGAGCACGGCGCTGCGGATGGTGATGGCGGTGTCGAGATTGCCGTCGTAGCCGAGGTAGCCCACGGCGCCACCATACAGCCCGCGCCGCTCACCCTCGGCAGCCGCGATCAGCTGCATCGCCCGGATCTTGGGAGCGCCTGAGAGGGTGCCGGCCGGGAAGACGGAGCGCAGGGCGTCGAGGGAGTCGAGGTCACTGCGCAGGCGCGCCTCCACGTGGCTGACCAGGTGCAGGACGTGGCTGTAGCGCTCCACCTCCATGTACTGGCTGGTGCTCACGGTGCCGGGCTTGGCGACGCGGCCCAGGTCGTTGCGGCCGAGGTCCACGAGCATCACGTGCTCGGCGCGCTCCTTGGGGTCACGGCGGAGCTCGTCGGCGAGGCGCTCGTCGTCGGCGGGGGTGGTGCCGCGCGGCCGGGTGCCCGCGATCGGGTGGGTGGACATCCTGTCGCCGACGACCTGGACGAGGAGCTCGGGGCTGGCGCCGACGACCTCGAACGACGGGGTCCGGGTGAAGAACAGGTACGGGCTGGGGTTGACGCGGCGCAGCGCGCGATAGAGGCCGATGCCGTCGAGGGGCATGCCACCGTCGACCACCGGCAGGTCGAAGGACTGGCGCCGGGCGAGCACCACCTGGATGGCCTCACCGGCGGCGATCGCGTCCTTGGCCTTCTCGACCGCACGGATGTACTGGTCGCGGCCGAGGCTGGTGTCGGCGTCGCCGAGGTTGGGCGGAGCGGGCTCCTCACCGCGCCGGGTGAAGGACGCCGTGACCTCCGCGGCCGAGGGACGGGCGGTCCGCTCCAGGGCCTCGAAGACGGCGCGCTCTGCGATCCGGTAGCGACCCTCGAGATCGGGGGCGTCCGTGTGCAGGCTCGCGATCGCGCTGAGCTGGTGGGTCAGGTGGTCGAAGACGATGACGAGGTCGGTCTCGATGTAGCTCGCGAGGGGCACGCCGACAGGATCGCGCTCAGGCGTGGGGACGGACGGCTCGAAGGTCGAGATGGCGTCATAGCTCAGTGCCCCGACCGCGCCGCCGGTGAAGCGCGGCATGCCGTCGACTGGAACGACGCGGCGGCGCGGCACGAAGGCGCGCAGTGCGGCGAGCGGGTCGGGGGTCTCCTCGACCGTGACCGGGAGGTCGGGGGCGTAGTCGGTGACGCCAACAGGGCGGCTGGTGGTCCGAGCGACGCCGTCCTTGACCTCGAGGAGCCGGCGCGGGCCGATGCCGAGGAAGCTGTACCGGCCGAGGCGCTCGCCCCCTTCGACCGACTCGAGCAGGTAGGCGGGCGTCACGCCGTCGTCGAGGCGCAGGAACGCACCGATCGGAGTCTCCAGGTCCGCCGTGCGCGTGGCACGCAGGAGGATGGTGTCGGCGGTTCCGGCGAGACGCTTCGTCTCGGCAAGGCTCAGCGGGTCGGTCATCGGGGTGGAGTCCCTTGAGAATCGAAAACGACCTGGTTCGTCATCAGGGACGAAAGGTCGTAAGTCCTTCCGCGGTGCCACCCACGTTCGGCGATGTGCCGCACTCTGACCGACGGATCCGGCGCCCGGCGTGTCCACCGGTGGATCGATCGGCGCTGCCCTGTATCGCTGGCGCTCTGCGCCGGAGCCTACTTGGCGTCCGCTGCGGTCCCCGGATCCGGTGTCGCGCATCGCGTCCTGGTCCTGGCCCGCCGCCCCGCGTTCGGTCCGGAGGCTCCCGGGTCCATTCGCCGCCGCCGCCATCCCGGCTCACACCAGCCGCCGGGTCTCTGTGATGGCGCCTGACAGGTACTCGTCCCGATCAAAGCCACGTGTTCAGTTGTGGCCGGAGGATAGGCCCGGTCCCGGGGGGCGTCAAGGCACGCCCGGCCGAGGTGCCGTGCCCGCTCGCTCCAGGCGATGCGCTCCCAGCGCGCCTACCGTCCGGTGAGGTGCGATTCCTGCGCGGCCATGGCGCAGAAATCGCAGGCGCGGGCCGCTGCAGACGACGGGATGCGCGCCCAGCGTGCACGATCGACGGTTCACGCGACCGTAGGCGCGCCTGGCGCGCACCCGGGAATCGCGTGCGGGGTGACCCTCGTCAAGGCGACGCCGGGAAGGCGGTGGGCGCTCGGGTGCTCGGCTACCGAGGGCGCTGGCGCCGTCGCGCCCGCTTGCGCGGTCCGGGCGGCGGTGGCACGCGCCGGACCGATAGCCCGCACCGACTGCGGGTCGTCGGGAGACACCCGTCCCGCGCCAACTGGTCACGAGGGTGACATGAGAAGACCCGGAGTGGTGGCTGGCACCGCCCCGGGTCGCAGGATCCGCGATCAGCCCGGGCGGAGGGTCCCGGACCAGACCTGCCAGGCCAAGAGCGTCTTGGCCACGAGGCTCAGGATCATGTAGGTCTTCTCGCCCGCGAGATAGTCCTTCCAGCGGCCGATCTTGCGGTACTGGAGCACCATCGTGATCGCGAAGATGTTGAAGGCCACGAACAGGCTGCCGATGATCACGTAGACGAACGCGGGGATCGAGAACTCAGCCGGCAGGCCCTCCTGGGCGTTGAAGGCCCAGATGACGGAGAAGATCGCGATCCAGGGCACGATCCCGGCGATGCAGCCGAAGATGAAGTGCTTCCAGTCTGGCTTCTCACGGCCCTCGTTGGCGGCTTCCATGCTCCATCCGAACAGGTTCATCGCCACGTTCGCGCCGGCGATGGCGATCAGCGCGGTGAACTCGTTGATGTAGCTGATGTAGGCGATGGCCACGATCATGACGGTGGACGAGAAGGCGTACTCCACCCAGCGCAGCGGGTTCATGCCGCGCGCCAGCCACGCCTCGTAGCGGGCCCGCAGCGGCCAGCCGGCCATGAAGTGTGCGATGGCGCTCATCAGGAAGAAGCTGGCGATCAGGTAGGCCAGCGGGAACGAGACGAGCACCACTTCCGTCGGCTCGACGCCGCTGAACTTGCCGTCCGTGAAGATCGGCTTGATCGTGGGCACGACCGGCTCGAACAGCGTCGTGGTCTTCGAGATCGCGATCATGAGCACGAACTGGGAGAAGTGCGCCACCGACAGGAAGCGGTTCCAGCGGCGCAGCGAGCGACTTCGTTCTTCAGGGATCGGGGTGATCGCCTTCTGGGCGGGAAGGGCGTCGTTCACGCCGGCTTGGGCAGTCATGGTCTCGGGTACTCCTCGGGGGTGGATACCTGTTCTTCGCTGGGGGGCCCCGGCCGGATGGGTCCCGGATCGCCGCTACGGCAGGGGTGCGAGCGCGCCGACCAGCGAATCCGGCTCGAGCGCAGCCACGACGTCAGCCGGCCCCATCACCGATATCAGCAGGGTACCGGCTGGCGCGCCGACCAAGTACTCCACGGCGCTCATCGCCGTTCCGCCGGCCTGCGGCAGGGCGTACTCCAGGCGCACGGCCTCGCCCAGCGGCGTGGCCACCCGCTCCCGGGCGGTCTCCTCCGCCCCGAACGCATCCTCGATGCCCCCGCCCACGAACCCCGCGACCAGGTCCAGCAGCGGGCCGCCCACCGACGGCTGCGACACGAGCACGGCGATGTTGGGGGTCAGCGTGACGTCCGGGCCGGCGGCCGGGTCGAAGGCGGCGAACGCCGGCACGGCCCGCTCGCCCATCTCGGCGGCGGCGTCCAGCAGTGCACCCGCGCCGGGGTAGGTCGCGACGATCTCCTCACGCCGGGCCGGGTCGCCGAGCGCCCCGGCGTCCAGCTGCTCCCAGCCCACGGGCACCGGGATGCGGAGGCCGGCGGCAGGGATGTCCACCAGGACGGTGCCAGGCGGCGCCTCTCCCGGCGTCGCCGCGGCCGTGGGGGTAGGGGTGGGGGTGGGCGCCTCCGTGGGGGTCGGCGTGGCGGGCACGGGCGGGGGTGTCGGCGGGGGCGTCGGGGCCGGCGACGCGCACCCCGCGACAGCGGCCAGCACCAGCACCACCGGCGCGATCGCGCCGGCGCGCAGCCTCATCCGCCGACCTTGATCGCGATGGTGGTCGTCATGTTCCAGCGCACCCCGTCGGGCACCTCTCCGTCGGGGACCACGACCACCTCGTAGACCACGCCGCCCTGCCGGCTCTCGCCATAACCGCCGATGCGGGCAACCGTGCCGGGAATGCTCGCGCCGGGAATCCCGTCCAGGGTGATCGTCGCCTCGGCACCCTGCCTGACGCCGGCGATCCCGCTCTCGTCGAGCTCCGTGGCGACGAACTCCCAGGCTGACTCGTCGCCGAGCCGGACCACCACCTGTCCGGGCGCAGCGAGCGCGCCCTCGCGCACCGGGAGGGCGGCCACGGTGCCGGCGAAGGGCGCGCGGATCGTGAGGTCCTCGCGGGCCACCTCCAGCGCGGTGACGGCGGCCTCCGCCCGGCGGGCGTCCGCCTCGGCCGCCGTGACACCCTCGGCGGCCGCGGTGACCGCGGCACGCGCGACGCGGACCTGCGCACGGGCGGCACTGCGGGCGGCGACCGCCTCGTCCTCGCCAACGTTGTTGTCGCGGGCCGTTGTCAGCGCGGCCTCGGCCTGGTCCAGGCCTGCGAGGGCGACCGCGACCTGCTCGTCGGCCTGCGTCCTGTAGGCCCCGGCCTGGGCCGCCAGGGCTGCTGCGGCGGCGGCGGCCGCCTGCGCTCCCTCGATCTCGGCGTCGATGGCGGCCGTGTCCAGGCGGACCAGCACATCCCCCGCGGCGACGGTCTCTCCGAGGACCACCGGCACGTCGGCAACGGTGCCACCCGCCGCCACGGCCAGCTCCGCGGCACGCACGGGCACCGCGATGCCGTCGGCAACCACCTCGTCCACGATCGCCACGGGCGGCAGCGTGGCAGCGATCCCGTTCGACGGCGCCACCGGCCCGGATCCCGTCCCACCACCGGAGAACACGCCCAGCATGGCCGCCACCGCGACCGCCGTGACGACTGCCGCGAAGGCCAGGACCAGGACGAGCCGGCGGCCCATGCCGCGCTCGGGGGTGCGCATGTCGCTCATTCGTATGCGAGGACCTCTCGGACGCTGGTGCGGGCCGCGCGCCAGGCGGGCAGGAGACTGCCGATCACGGCCAGCCAGAACACAACGATGAACCACAGGACGAGACCCTGCGCGCTGATCTCGAAGGCCAGGGGCCGCTGGACGAACGCCTGGCCCAGGGCGTCCGCCAGCACCTTGCTGGCCGGGATCGACAGCGCGGCCCCGATCAGCCAGGCCATCACGCCGATCACCAGGCCCTCCACCAGGAACAGCAGGAGCACGGCGGTGTCGCTGGCCCCGACCGCCCGGATGACCCCGATCTCCCGCGATCGCTCCACGACGTTCATGGTCATCGTCCCGGCCAGCCCCAGCCCGCCGACGACGCCGAGCAGTACCGCCATGACGGAGATGAACAGCACGAGCGTGTCGAACAGCGTGAACAGGGTCGTCGTCACGTCGCTGGTCGTGGTCGTGGCGGACACGCCGATGCCAGCCGCCTCCAGCCGGTCGCGGACCGCCCCGCCGATCCGTGCCTGGCCGGCGGCCGAGTGGTCGTCCGTGCCGATCATCACGATCCCGGCCCGCCCGGCGTCGCCCAGGCTCCGCTCCAGGGCCGGCGTCCCGAGGTACAGGAAGGGTGCCATCGCCGGCGACTGGACGATGCCGACCAGCGTCCAGGTGGTGTCGCGGCCACCGATCCGGAGCGTCACCGCGTCGCCGATCCCGAGATCGGGCTCGTCGCCCAGCAGGTTGGCCGTCGCAACCAGCGCGTTGCCCTCGCCGGGCAGGAGCCAGCGGCCCTCCATGACGACGGGACGCACCGTGGTCGCGCCGTCGGGCAGGCCGAACGTGACCCGGGCGGGACTCTCGGAACCGTCGGGACGGATCCGCTGGGCGCTCGCGAACCGCCACGGCTCGGCCACGGTCACGCCCGGGACCGCCAGTGCCTCGTCCACCACCGTCGATGCCTTGGCGGGCTCGGACAGCTCCACCTGGACGTCGTAGTTGAAGTAGCGGACGGTGTCCGCGAGGGTCGCGTACAGCGAGCCGCGAACGGTGAACACGGTCATGAACACCATGCCGCCCACGGCGAGCGCGGCCAGGGTGAGCCCCAGCCGGACCTTGCGCCGGAAGGTGTTGCGGATCGAGAGCAGCGTCGGTCGCGGAAGGCCACGCAGCCGGGCGAGGGCGGTGTCCAGCCGGCCGCGGCCGAAGTGCTCGGACGACCCGGGATCGCGCAGCGCCTCGCGGACGGTCATCCGGCCGCCGCGCCAGACCGGGATGGCCGCCGCGAGGATGGGGATCCCCACGGCGACGGCAACCTGGAGAACGACCGTCTCGAGCGGCACCAGCGGGTGGACCACATCGAAGTTGAGCAGGCCGCTCGCCAGGCTGGCGAGCCCGTACGCGGCGAGCGCGGCAAGCGGGATGGCGACCATCGAGGCGAGCAGCCCGTAGGCGACGACGAGCGCGAGGTAGATGCCCGCCACCTGGTGGTCCCGCGCGCCGATCGCCTTCATCATCCCGACCTGGCGCACCTGCTGGCTGATGATCACGGACACCGTGTTGGCGACCAGGAACCCTGCCATGACGAGGCTCAGGAGCCCGATCGCGCCGAGCACCACGAACACGGCGGCCAGCAGCTCGTTCGCCGGATGCCTGCCGGGCTCCGGGACCAGCGAGAACGTCACCGGCACGCCCGCCTTCTCGATCCGGAGCCGCACGTCGTCCGCAATGGCGGCCGCCTGCGACATCGTCGCTCCCGGGTCGTCCAGGCGGATCCGCACCTCGTTGAACGAGTCATCCCACCCGAGGTCGCGGAGCGTGTCGAAGGTCACGTAGGCGTTGAGCCGGCCGAAGTAGTACGCGGGTGACGCCCCCGGCTCGTGGGCGAGGCCCGACACTGCCAGGTGGTGTTCCTTCCCCCCGGGCGCCCGGATCCGGATCGTCTGGCCGGCGGCCACGTCCACCAGCCGCAGGGCGGACCGTTCGAAAGCCACCTCACCGTCGGCAGGCGGGAACGTCCCGGTCTGGCCCCGGACGAGGTCGATCCGCTGGTCGTCGAAGTCGGTCAGAGCCGTCAGGAGCATCTCCCGCGAGGTGCCGTCGTCCGCCAGCAGGCGGACGACGACGCTCCGCCGGCCCTCGGCGTCGTCCACCCCGGGTATGCCGCGGACAACGTCCACGAGCTCGCGGTCGAAGCCCGTGCCCGTGAACAGCGTGGCGGCGGCGGGCCGGGTCGCGGCGAACCCCTCCTCGAGGTTGCGCCTGAGAAGCGCCTCGGCTCCCGCGGTGGCGCCCACGGCGAACGCGCCGATGGCGATCGACGCGACGACCAGCGCGGTGCGCGCGCGGTACTGGCCCAGGTCACCCCGGACCTTCCGCCAGCGCACGCCGATCGCCATGCGTGGTCCCCCTAGCCCCGCGTCGATCGGCGCCGCTGGACAAGGGCCGGTATCGAGTAGTTGTCCATCGCCCGACCCAGCTGGGCGCTCATGCCGTACTCCTGCACCACCTGCTCGTTCGTGGGCGCATTGGGGAGCTTGACCATCGCGGCGTACTGGCGCAGCTCGGGCAGCATCGCGATCGCCCACATGGCCAGCACGGCCACCATGAAGGCGACAGCGGCGGGATCTCCTGTTGTCAGCCACAGCCAGGGCACCATCAGGATGAATCCGGTCCACTCCAGCACGAGGATGTTGCCGGCGAGGAACCCGATGACCATCCCGAGGGTGAGCATGAGGACCAGCCCGATCGGGTCGATGACGAGCAGGGCGCCCATGATGGCGGATTCGCCCCGGCCGCCCTTGAAGCGGTGGTAGACGGGCCAGTTGTGCCCCGCGACGCCCGCGGCCGCCGCAAGGTAGAGGTAGGGCTCGCCCGGGTACAGGAGGCGCAGGACGAGCACCGGGACCGCGACTTTCGCCATGTCCAGGAACGCGACCAGGAGTCCGTACTTCTTCCCCAGCTTCATACGCACGGACGTGGCGCTCACCGCATCGCTGGTGAACGTCACCCCGTCGCCCACCTCGGTGACGATGTAGGTCACGTCCACGGTGCGATCGACCCGGCGGGCGACGAGGCGCGCGAACGAGATGGAGCCGAGGAGGTAGCCCGTGGCCACAGCCAGCAGTGCGATCGCGGGTTCCATGCGCAGCCTCCCGTGCCGGCCGGGGACGCGCCGGAACCACCCTGGACCGGGTCGCCGGCACCTTCCACCGTGATGATCCCACTGTAGCGGTCGACAGCGTGAACTCCCCGCCACGCAGGGTGAGGACCCCCGCAACGGAGACGATGCACGGGATTCCATGCTCGCGCACCACGCGAGACGCGCCACGCGACCTGGCGGAGCGGGTGAGATTCGAACTCACGAGGGCTTGCACCCCGGCGGTTTTCAAGACCGCTGCCATCAACCACTCGGCCACCGCTCCACTTCCGAGGATACCAAGGCCCTCGACGACGGCACCGCCGCTGGCTCAGGATGGCGCCAGGTCGATCGAACTGCCCGAGGTCAGGCGACCCTTTCTCTGCGGGGGGATGGACCACCGCTGACTTGTTGCCGCCGTTCCACGAGTTCGGCCCGGCGTTCGGCCCGCTCTCACTGGTCGAGGAGCCCGCACCGCCGGACGACGGGCGGGCTGGCGAGTTCTCGTTCGCCGACGAGGACGCCGACTGACCTTCCAGGCATCCGCCAGGGCCGACGACTCCCGGCCCGCGCGCGGGGCCGCCGGTCCCGCTCCTCACGTCGAAGGTGGAGCCTCAGTGCTCCAGTCCTTCCGCGCGGGCCCGGCCGGCAGGGAGGCCGGCTGCGAATGCGGCAAGGAGCAGCAGCCACATGAGCGACCCGGCGACCGAGACCACCGAGAGGAGACCACTAGCCGCCAGGGCCGCGTCAGGGACGGCCATGTAGAACAGGCCCGCAAGAAGGCTCCAGAGGCCCTCGGCGAGCATGCCCCAGGCCGCGACGGCGGCCAGCCGCCACCCTGTCGCTGGCGCCTCGCCCGCGTGCGCGCCCTCCAGCGCCTCGACCGCGAGCACGGCCCAGGCGATGCCGACTGCGAGGCCCGCCACGTTCGAGACAAGGAACGCGCCGAGCATGTCCTCCTGCCCCTCCGTGCCAAGGAGCGCCGACGTGGCGATGACCGCCGTGGCGACCGGGACCGCGAGCGCGACGACCAGGAGCCGCCGTTCGGGCAGCCGCGAGGCACGGGTCCGGGCCGCACGGAGCCCCCGCCCGAGCGCGAGCAGGCCGCCGGCCGCGGCGAGCGTGACCGCAACCTGGTACGCCATCGACCAGGGGCTTGGCCCGAAGGACTCGGTGTCGCCGGCAAGTCCGTCGATCAGGCCCAGGACGTTGCCCCGGAAGGTGCCCGCGAGCACGCTCGCGGCCAGCAGGGCGCAGCCGAGCACGAGGGTCCGATGCTCCACGAGGGCGTCAGGATGGCGCACGAACAGTGCGGCGCCGAGGAGGGGGGCGGCGACACGACCGGCGATCGCCAAGGAGACGGACAGCGTCGTTGCGGGCTCGTCGATCGACGACGAGAGGAGGTCGCTTGCGGCCCGCCACGCCACCAGGGCGGCGACCGCGAGAAATGCCCACGCGGACCCGGGGATCCGAGCCGTCCAGTCGGGCAGGTGCGGCCCGCGCGGCTCCTCCCACGTCGGCTCCGGTCGATCCACCGTCATGAGCCCTGCAGTCCCCCTGTCGCTCCTGCGTCGCGCCCACCCTCGGCCGGCGCAGTCGGCCATGGCAGGACCGGGCTCGCTGCGGGCAGGCGGCCGCCGGTGCGATTGTCGCATCCGACACTCGCCCCGCGAACCTGCATGGGTTGCGGCGAGGCGTCAGGACAGCCTTGCAGATCTGCACGATCGGCCATTGCCAGGGGTCGTGGCGCGCGACCACACTGGCGACGGTCAGTCCGAGCGAGGACGAGTGATCTTGAGCGCGCCCCGCACCCACAAGCCAGGCAACCAGCAGGCAGCACGCGCCGGCGGCGTGGCAGCCGATGCGCGCGATCGCGACGCACCCGCCGGCGCGCGCTCCGAGGAGCCCGACAGCCGGCTCGAGTTGCTGGCGGCAGGCGGGAAGGGACCCGTGGACTCGAGGCTGCTGGGCAGCGTCCAGCGGGCAGCCGGCAATCAGGCGACGGCGCAGCTGGTCAAGGACCGCCTCCACAACGGGGTGTCCACGGTCCAACGGCGGGTCGTCCCGGGCGAGCAGGGCTGGCTCCGGGGCCTGCTCGCGGCGCGGGCCGGCGATCTCTCCACCCGCATCGGCGCCGACCCGGCCGCACGCCTCCTCGGGCTCGACATGGGTGACCGCGTGGACACGGTCGCCAGCCTGCGAGCCGACGTGGACGCCTTCGAGGTCGCGGTGGGTTCCGCGCCCGGCTTCACCGACCCGAACGCGGCCCGGATCGTGAGCGCGCTCGAGGACTCGCAGACGACCGACGCGCTCGGCACGCGCCTCGTCACGCTGTTCCAGGCATCGGTGGACCCGCTGATCGGCCTCGCCTGCCTGGTCACGATCGACCGGGACCGGATCCGGGCGGCCCTGCAGGGGGACGTGGCGAGGACCCAGGCCGCCCTCGCGCGCCTCACGGCGCGCCTCGCAGGCGTGACCATCCCGCCGGGCCTGACCTCGGCCAACACGTTCCTCACGACCCTGGGCGGCGAGCTCGCCGCACCCGCGACCGCCGGCGTGACTGCATCCACAGCAGCGCGTGAGGCCCGCGTCGAGCACATCCTCACCCCGCCCGCAGTCGCCGCGGCACGCGCCGAGGCCGCCCGTGCGGGGCGCCCGCCGCCCGCCTTCACCGAGCCCGGCTACTACAGCGACCTCATCGAGGCGCTCCACCGGGTTGCGACCGACAGCTACCGGTCCGCTGACCAGGTGAACCGCCGCGCGCCCATGGACATGAGCTCGGGCGGCCGCGTCGAGCAGATCGCGCTGCAGGCCAAGCAGCGGGTGGACCGGCTGTTCGGCGTGTTCGGCTCCGCCGCCACGCCCCGGATGCGGATGGGCGTCAACCTGTTCGACCAGTCGGCACGGGCCGGCGACCCGCGGGACATGGCGCGCTGGTTCGTCGAGGACTCGGGCGACGCGCGAATCCAGCATGTCGACGAGACCCATCATGCCTTCGGCGTGGACCGCGCGAACGTGATCCGCCAGGACGTGATCGACCACTACAGCAACACCGCGCCCGCCTCTGGGAACCCGCCTGCCGCGGGGCTGGACGCGCGCCTCGGGCTCGACGGCCCCGAGCGCCTGCGCAGGCTCACCCTGACCGACCGGATGTGGCCGGGGATGCAGCAGGCCGGCCGCGTCTACCTGACGCCACGTGAGGGCCGGACGCCTGCCCAGACGCGCGCCCTGTACTGGGACCTCTTCAAGACGTGCATGCACGAGTACCTGCACACCGCGGCCCATCCCGCCTACACCCGCTGGTATGACCGGCTCCAGGATCCGCACCACAAGATCACGTACCAGGAGGGCTTCACCGACTGGTTCACGCTGCGGACGTGGCGCTCGGTGTTCCCGGGCGAGGTTGCCTCGAACACGGCGTTCCGCCAGACCATCCAGGGCTCCGCTGACGTGGACCTGCCGGCTGCCACGGGCGACCCATCGCACTACCCCGAGATGGAGGAGGCACGACAGATGGAGGGCGAGATCGGGCTCGCGAACATGAAGGCCGCCTACTTCCGCGGCAACACCGCGGTCCTCGGCGGCGGAAGGCTGCCCCGCTGATGAGCGCGACGTCGGACCTGCGGGACGCCGTCACCGGGCGCGTCGATCGCTGGACCTGGACGCCCGGGCTGGACCCGGCCACCGTCGCCGACGCGCTCGGGACGTCGGTGTCCACGGGACCGATCCAGTACGCCGGCATCCTGCGCCAGGCAGGAACGCTGCAGGTTCCGGGAGCTCCGTGGCCGGTGTGGGCGGTCTGGGACGACGACGGGGAGCTCCTCCTCATCGAGGTACTTGAGCCGCCGGCAGCGCCGAGAGCCGCCGAGGCCATCGCCGCATTCGGCGAGCCGGAGGCGAGGATCGGCCGAGCCCGCGGCCCGCACCCCAGCAATGAGCAGCTCGCCTACCCCTCGCGAGGCTTCACCCTGTTCGCGTGGCTCGAGGCTGCGCCCGCTGCCGTGTGGCTGTACCGCCCGATGGATTTCGACAACTACGTTGCCGAGCTCGGCGCGACGATTCCCCCTACCCGCCAGCGACGTTGACGAGGAAGGACCGCCATGGACCATGCGAACGCCCGCGTCGAGCGGGACCACCGGACCCCCGCCCAGACCCCAGCATCACGGCCGCGGCCGGAGCGGAGTCCCGAGCAGGACATCCTCGAGCTCCAGCGGACAGCCGGCAATCGGGCCGTCGCGGAAGCGCTGGCGCCGGTCCAGCGCCACAGCCTCGATCCCGAGAATATGGAGCAGCAGCCGTAGGTGCGGCGGACCTGCCGGCAGTAGCGCCGCCCGTACCGCCTCGCCGACGCCTCACCCCCGGACGGGGCGATCCGCGCGGACCCGGTATCGTTCGGGCGTGATCCGTGCGCCCTTTGCCAACCGCGACCTCGCGGACGGCCATCTCATCGATCTACGGGACGTCGTCAAGGACTACGTCACCGACGCCGGGCCGTTCCGTGCGCTCAAGGAGGTCAGCCTCCAGGTGGACGCGGGCGAGTTCATCGCGGTCGTCGGGCGGTCGGGGTGTGGCAAGTCCACGCTGATGAACATGATCACCGGCATCGACCGCGCCACGGCCGGCACGCTCCACGTCGGGGGCACCGAGCTCGCGCGGCTGTCCGAGAGCCGCATGGCGCAGTGGCGGGGCCGGACCGTGGGCGTGATCTTCCAGTTCTTCCAGCTGCTGCCCACGCTGACGGTCGTCGAGAACGTGATGCTTCCGATGGACTTCGCGGGGCTCTGGTCGCCCAAGGAGCGCTACGAGCGCGCGATGGCGCTGCTCGAGATGGTGGATATGACCGACCAGGCGACCAAGCTGCCGGCCTCCACCTCGGGCGGCCAGCAGCAGCGGACCGCCATCGCCCGGTCCCTTGCCAACGACCCGCCGATCATCGTCGCCGATGAGCCGACCGGCAACCTCGACGCCGCCACGGCCGAGGAGGTGTTCGAGCTGTTCGAATCCCTCGTCCAGGGTGGCCGCACCATCGTGATGGTCACGCACGACCCCGACCTGGCGGTGAGGACCCGGCGCACGGTGCACATGGTCGACGGGCGGATCATGGACGGCACGCTCGACCCCGCCGCGGCCGCGCTCGCGCCCGCCTCGATCTGACCTCGCGCCTGGCTCACACGAGCCAGTGCACCACCCAGACATTGGGATCGAGGTACACCCCCCGGTCGGCCTCGAGGTCGATGTCCACCGGCGCAGCGGCGAATGGCGGCGTGTACAGCCCGCTCACGGGGAAGGGCAGCCCGGTCCACTCGCGCCACTCCGCGACCGTCCCCTCCATCCGCATGGACTCGGGCTCGCCGCGCACCACCCGTCCGCCAAGGCGCACGTGGAGCCGGATCCAGGGGTCGAGCGGAAGACCGTCCTCGCGCACCCGGAACGCGTAGTCGTCGATGTCGGCATAGGGATCCTGGTCCTTGGCCGTCGGCCGGACGCAGGCGATGAGCGCGGCGAACCCCTGCTCGAGCGCCAGGGCCTGCATGGCCCGCACCATCACGCCGGCCAATCCCTGGCCCTGGCGGTCCTTGCGGACCACGATCTGGACCGCGCCGAGGGTGTCCGGGGCGGTGCCCGCATCGAGGCCCCCGAACGTCCGGATGATCTGCTGGTCCCAGCCCGCCGGGAGGTCGTCCTCGGTCCCGTCCCAGGCGAGGGGCGCGCAGTTGAGGCCGGCGACAGGCTCGCCGGCCGCGTCGAGGAGGCGAGCACTGGAACCGCCCGAAGTCGTCGAACAGCCGGTCCCAGTACGCCCAGACCACCCGGTCCTGGAGCATGAACTCGGGCCAGACGGAGCCATTGAGGTGGTCGTGAGCGCGGGCGAGATCCGGCCGCTCGGCCAGCGAGACCAGCGTGTGGCCGGCCGGAAGCGCCAGGCCGAAGGCGGCGAGGCGCTCCCCGGTGGTCACGCGATCAGGCCTTGACCACCACCGTGCCGGCCATCTTGTCGTGCCAGCCCTGGTGGCGCGTGTCAAAGGCCGCCCAGATGAACCCGATGTAGAAGACCAGGGCGGAGACGAAGTAGCCGAACAGCCGGACGATCCCGCTCACGAAGTCCATCCGGCCACCGTCCTCAGCCCGGACAACGCGGATCTTGAGCAGCATGTTGCCCGGCGTCTGGCCGTTGCGGGCCCAGAAGTAGGGGAAGTACACGAGCCACAGGACGAGGAAGACGAGGAAGTACAGGATGATCCCGATACCCGCCAGGAACTCCCGTCCCGCGCTGCCGGCCATGCCGACCAGCGTGCCCAGTGCGAACGCCAGCGCGACGTTGGCGACGGCCACGATCGACGTGTCGATGAGATACGCGATGAACCGGGCGATGAACGCGGCGTACTCGACCCCGGGGGTGGGACCGCTGCCCTGCGACGGCTGGTACGGCTGGGACACGTGGATTCCTCCTCGAGTTGGGCGCTCGGCCGACCCGGCGATCCCTCAAGCCGGGGCGGGCGCCCCAATCCTATCGGCCCCCATGTACGGGCGCAGCACGTCCGGCACCTCGACGGTCCCGTCGGCGCGCTGGTAGTGCTCCAGGATCGCGGCGACGATGCGCGGCAGCGCCAGCCCCGAGCCGTT
This sequence comes from uncultured Chloroflexia bacterium, assembly GCA_963748625.1. GTDB lineage: Bacteria > Chloroflexota > Limnocylindria > Limnocylindrales > CSP1-4 > CAIXZV01. The sequence goes on from CAVVJT010000010.1 coordinate 753,265, forward strand.
GAGGGTGTGCACGAGCTCCGGCTTGGCACCCTTCTCGGGGCGGTAGCGGATGGCCATGCGGCGGGCCTGGTAGTCCCCGAAGTTGGAGCAGGAGCTGACCTCCAGCCAGCGCTCGACGGCGGGCGCCCACACCTCCAGGTCGTACTTCTTGCGCTGGACGAAGCCCATCTCGCCGGTGCTCATCAGGAGCACTCGGTACGGCAGGCCGAGACGCTGGAGCAGGACCTCCGCGCGGGCGGTCATCCACTCGAGGGCCTCGGGGCTGTCTTCGGGCTTCTCGAACAGCACCATCTCGACCTTGTCGAACTGGTGGACGCGCAGGATGCCCCGGGTGTCCTTGCCCGCGGCCCCGGCCTCACGACGGAAGCACGGCGAGTAGGCGGCGTACCGGATGGGCAGCTGGTCCGCCTCGAGGATCTCATCGCGATGGAGGTTGGTGACCGGGACCTCGGCCGTGGGGACCAGGTAGAGGTCGTCGCGGGTGGCGACGTACATCTGGTCCTCCTTGTCCGGGATCTGGCCGGTCCCGCGGGCGGAGGCCGAGTTCACGACGGCCGGCGGCCAGACCTCGGTGAAGCCGTGCTCGCTGGTGTGGACGTCGAGGAACCACGAGATCAGCGAGCGCTGGAGCCGCGAACCCTGGCCCTTGTAGACCGGGAACCCGGAGCCTGCGATCTTGGCGCCGCGCGGGTTGTCGATGAGGTCATGCGCCTCGCCGATCTCCCAATGGGGCTTGCGCTCCCAGGTGCTGCCGTCGTCGGCAGCGACGACCCGGGCGAGGTTCTCGCCCCAGGTGCGGACCGTGACGTTGGCCTCCTCACCGCCCACGGGAACCTCGGGGTCGGCGGGGTTGGGGATGCGCAGGAGCAGGTCCTCGAGCTCCTGCTCGGCGGCCGCCAGCTCCGCGTCGATCTGGTCGATGCGGGCGCCGGCCGTCGTGCTCGCGTCGCGCAGGGCGGCGACCTCGGGCCCGTCGGCCTTCGCCCCACCGCGGATGGCCTCCCCGATGCGCTTGCTGGCCGCGTTCCGCTCAGCCTTGCGCTGGTCGCTCTCGGCCTGGAGGCGTCGGCGACGGACGTCGGTCTCGATCGCAGCGTCAACCAGCGCCGGATCCTCGCGCTTGTCGATCGCGCCCTGCCGGATGCGGTCGGGCTCCTCGCGAAGCCGCTGGACACCGACGCTCATCGGATGCCTCCCTACTCGGCTGCCGGGGCGCCGGCCTCGGTCAGGCGGCTGATGACGAAGGCCCGCTCCAGGCTGGCCAGCAGCCAGCCTGCCCTCGGACCGTTGGGCCGGCCGAGGAACGCGAGGTAGAGGGCGTTGAACGCGCCCTTGCCATCGAGGCCATGCTCCGCAGCGACGGCGAAGATGGCCGCCTGCCACTGCTCGCCGGTCGCGGGAGCATCACCGTGGGCGGCGTCTGCGAGCGCCCGCAGGAAGCCGCGCTGCTCTGGGCGGAGCAGCTCCGCCTCGACGGGGAGGTGGTCGCGCTTGACCTCGATCACCGCCCGCTCGGGGGCGTAGGCATCCAGCCACCGGCGAACGGCGGCCAGGCGGATCTCGAGCTCGGCGGCCTCGGCCGCGGTGAGCGGGGCGCCCTTCTCGGCCTCGACCCGGACCCGCACGTCGATGCCCGGGATCTGGACGAGGAGCGCGAGATGCGCGAAGGCCGGCCGGAACTGGTCGGCGGCGGTCGCCAGGTCGGCCTCGGGGTCGAGCAGGCTGAACTTGAAGATGTTCTCGTGGCCCGACGGGAGCTCGCCCTTGACCTCCTTGCCGGCCGTCGCGGCGGCGAGCCGGTCGAACTCATCGAACAGGCGCGGGATCGCGTCCGTTCCCTCGGGGTCGAAGTCGAGCGCGGTCTCCGGGCGCTGGCGCACGAAGAGGAAGCGCAGCTGCTCGGGCGGCACGACGCTGCCGATGGTGTGTGCGGCGGCGCCCCGGCCTTTGGACGTGGACATCTTCTTCCCGCCGATGTTCAGGAACTCGTAGGGGAAGTTGAGCGGTGGCTCGCGCTCGAAGACCTCGCGTGCGATCGCGTTCGATCGGTCACGGGAGCCGCCGGCGGTCGCGAGGTCCTTGCCGTTGGGCTCGATGGTGACGCCGAACATGCTCCACTGCGCCGCCCACTCGAGGTTCCAGGGAAGCTTGGCGGCGCCCCCGAACGGCGCGAGGCGCCCGGTCCAGCCGCATCCGGTCGCCCACTCGACAAGGTCAGGCCTGCAGGCGACGGAGACCGTCTGGCCATCCCAGTCGGACGCGATGGTGGTGCCCACCTTGCCGCAGTCCGGGCAGATCACGCCCAGCGGCAGCCAGTGGCTGGGATGCTGGACGTTGGCGACGCGCCGGTAGACCTCGCGGACGATCTCGGCCTTGTCGAGCGCGATCCGGATGAACGGGTCCATCTGCCCCGTGGGGTAGATGTCGCTCATCCAGTAGTAGCGGTCGGGCAGGATGCCCAGGCCCGCGAAGGTGTCGATGAAGATGCCCGCGAAGTGGCGCGCATAGCTCGCGTGGCAGTCACCGTGGGGATCGGGGACGTGCGCCAGCGGGCGGCCCATCTCGCGCTCGATCGCGTCGGGCGAGAGCAGCGCCTGGGCGTCCATCGGGTCGAGGTCGTCCACGCCGTAGAGCAGCGTGGTCTCGAGGCCGCGGGCGCGCAGGGCACGCGTGATGACGTCGAGGATGACGGGGCCGCGCAGCGAGCCGACGTGGACGGTGCCGGACGGGGTCTTGGAGTCGTTGACGACCTGGGGGCCCTCAACGCTGGCCGCGAGCTCGTCCGCCCAATCCACGATGCTGCCCCTCTCTCCGGCACGCGTGGCGCCGGGTGTGACCCGTCGCGCCGCCTGGTGCCGGCCGCGGGGCCGTGATGATTGCTGGCTAGCTGATCTTGAGGATCTTGTAGGTGAAGTCGCCGGCGGGGACCTTCACGACGACCTTCTCACCCTTCTTGCGGCCCAGCAGGGCGCGCCCGACGGGCGACTCGTTGGAGATCCGACCCGCTGCGGGCTTGGCCTCGGCCGACCCGACGATCATGAACGACTCCTCGCCGTCCTCGCCGGTCACCGTCACGGTCGTGCCGATCGTGACGTGGTCGGTCGAATGGTTCTCGTCGATCAGGGTGGCGTTCTTGATCATCGCCTCGAGCGTCTGGATCCGGCCCTCGACGAACGCCTGCTCGTTCTTGGCGTCCTCGTACTCGGCGTTCTCCGAGAGATCGCCGTGCTCCTTCGCGTCGTGGATCCGCTGGGCGATCTCGGGACGGCGGACATTGGTCATCTCGGTGAGCTCCTCGCGGAGCTTGTCGAGGCCGTCCTTGCTGATGTAGGTCGTCTTGCTGTTCACGCGGGTGGACCCCCGGAAGGCGGGACGTGCGCCGGCTGGCGCCGCCGCTTGGATCGCTATGGAACAAAAGGACCCCGGGGCGCCAGACGTGCGCCGCCGAGGCTCGTGGATCGGCCGGAATGGTATCGGCGGAGGGCCGATTCCGTCAACGTGCCGGAGCGCGCGCTGCGGGAGGGAGCGTCGGCCGACAGGCCGGTTCTGCGCGTGGTGTGTGTGCGGTCAGAACCGGATCAGGCGCAGCGCGTTGTCACGGTAGACGGCGCGGAGCACGGCCTCGGGCAGATGGAGCCCGTGGATCCGCCAGCGACCCTGGGTGGGCGCCTCGTCGGGGTCCGCGTCGTACGGGAACGACTCGTCGGCCGTCTCGAGGAACCGGTAGTAGACCGCCCACCACGCGGGGTCGGGCGCCATGTCGGTCCCGAAGAGGACACGGTCGGCCCAACGCAGGATGAATCCGCGGGCGGTGTAGGGCTGACGTCCGAGCTCGGCGATACGGGCGGCAAGGTCCACGTGGAAGTTCGGGCAGCGCTCGAGGATGGCCGAGACCCGTGCCAGGTCCTCCGCGGCGCAGCCCACGTGCGCCCCGATGAACGTCGTCCCGGGATGGCGCGCGACCACAGCCTCCAGTCCGTCGATCAGCTCGTCGAACGGCGGGAAGCCATCAACGTCCGGGCGGCCAGGTGGCCGCATCGGCCAGAAGTGCCAGTCCGGGTGACCGTGAAGCTCCTCCCAGCGTTCGTTGCGTGCGTCGAGGGGCTCGAAGAACGCGACCGGGTCGGCGACGTGGATCGTCACCGGCACGCCAAGGTCTCCAGCCGCCGCCCAGAGGGGGTCAAGGCGTTGATCGTCGACCGGCACGAGCCGCCGGGACACGTCCCGCGCTCGCAGGCCGAGGAGCTTCCAGACCTTGAGCCCGCGCGCGCCCGCCGCCACGGAATCCCGCAGGCGGGCTGCCTCGGACTCGCCGAACCGGCGGTCCTCCGCCCAGGAGGCGTAGTCCAGGCCCGCGAAGACGGCCACGCGGCCGGGAAGGGCCTCCTGCCAGCGTGTCACCTCGGCCCGGAGCGCATCGCCCCAGCCACCGTCCAGGTCCACGATGCGCTCCACGCCCGCCGAGTCCATGACGGCCGCCAGCTCAGCGGCCGACCGCGTCGACCAGTCGCCACCGAAGGGCACGCCGAGGTGATTGTGGGCGTCGATGGCGGGCACGACCGGGAGGGGCACGTGATGCTCCTCGGTACGCATCGCCTGGCGCGGGCGGTAGTCCTCCAGCGCGATCGGCTCAGCCGTCTGTACGGGCTCGCCCGCCGCGTCCTGCTCCCCGACCCCGCTCACCCCTTGAGCCCTGTGAGAGCGATGCCGCGGACGAAGTACTTCTGCGCGATCACGAACAGCGTGATCATCGGCACGAGGCTCACCATCGCGCCCGCCATCATCTCGGGCCACTTGCCCACGAACTGGCCCTGGAAGAACGCCAGGCCCACCGTGGTCGTGTACTGGTCCAGGTCCCGCAGGTAGATCAGCGGGATGAGCAGGTCGTTCCAGGACCACATGAAGATGAAGATCGCCAGGGTCGCGAGCGCCGGCCGGGCCAGCGGCAGGTACACGTGCCGGTAGACCTGCCACGGGTTCGCCCCATCCACCCGCGCAGCGTCGGCCAGCTCGGTCGGGATGGCGAGGAAGAACTGGCGCAGCAGGAAGATCCCGAACGCGCCGCCCAGCCACGCGCCCAGCCAGAGCGGCTCCTGGGTCCCGATGAAGTTGCCCGAGTCGCTGAACGGGTTCGGCAGCGTCCGCCAGAGGATGAAGTTCGGCACCAGGACCACCTGGAACGGGATGATCAGCGTCGCCATGAGGATCCCGAACAGGAAGCCCTTGCCGCGGAACGGCATGACCGCGAACGCGAAGGCCGCCAGCGAGCAGGCGAACACCTCGCCGATCGTGTTGAGGCTCGCGATCTTGAGCGAGTTGAGGAAGAAGGTGCCGAAGGTGACCTCGCCGAAGGCGTTCCACATCCGCACGTAGTTGTCCCAGTGGGGCCCCGTGGGCAGCGACAGCGGCGGCGCTCCGAAGACCTCCGCCCGGGTCTTGAGCGAGGTCAGGAGCATCCAGAAGAAGGGCACCATCATCAGGAGCCCGCCGAGGATCAAGGTGGCGTATGCCCCCGCCTTGCCGGCCAGTCGGCGACCGCGTCCCCGGCGACGTGTGACAGTGCTCACGTGCCGGCCCTCACTGGTAGTGCACCCAGCGCCGCTGGGAGCGGAAGTACAGGAACATGAGGACTGCGACGACCAGGAACAGGATCCACGAGGCCGCGCTCGCGTAGCCCATCTTGAAGTTGCGGAAGCCGTTCTCGTAGATGAAGTAGACCATCGTGATCGTCGCGTTGGTCGGCTTGCCGGGTCGGGACAGGACGAAGACCTGGTCGAACACCTGGAAGGCGCCGATGAGGCTGAGGATCCCGGTGAAGAAGAGGCTCGGGGTGAGGAGCGGCAGCGTCACGTGGCGGAACCGGACACGCCGCCCGGCGCCATCCACGCTGGCCGCGTCGTAATAGTCGGTGGGGATGGCCTGGAGCCCGGCCAGGAAGATGATCGTGTTGGCCGGCAGCCCCTGCCAGATCGACATCACGATGATCGCGGGCATGGCCCAGAACGGATCGGTGACCCACTTCTGGCCAGGGATCCCGAACACGCCCAGGACCTGGTTCAGCAGCCCGCTCGTGGGGCTGTAGATCCAGGCCCAGACGAGGCCGACCGCGATCGCCGAGGTGACGAGGGGCAGGAAGTACATGGTCCGGATCCACGAGATGCCCCGGAGCGACTGGTTGAGCGCGAGCGCCAGGCCCAGCGACAGGGCCAGGCCCAGCGGCACCGACACCACGGTGTAGAAGGTGGTGTTCCGCAGGGCGTAGAAGAACCGCGGGTCGTCGACGAGCCGCTGGTAGTTGCCCAGGCCCACAAAGTCCGGCGAGGTCAGCAGGTCCCACTTCGTCAGGCTGATCCCGAAGGTGGCGATGATGGGCCCGGCCGAGAGGAACACCAGGCCGAGCACCATCGGCAACACGAAGAGGTAGGCCCAGCGGGCCTCCCCGCCGCGTGGCCCGGAGCCGGACCGGCCCGTCGCGCCGGGCCCGCGCCCGCGCGTGAACCGCATGCCGATCCAGCCCGACCCGTAGGAGGGGCGGTCAGGGGGTCGGTCACGGCATGCGGTCCCGTGCTGCGGCTGCGCCGTGCCAGGCTACTGGCCGGCGCCTGCGAGGATCTGGTTCAGCTGGTCGTTGACCGTGGCGAGCGCCTGGGCAGCCGTCACGTTCGCCTCGTTGAACACGTTCGCGTCGAGCTCAGTCTGCAGGATCGTGTTGAACTCGTTGTACCCGGCGAACGCTGGCTTGAGGCGGGCGAAGGCGAGGGAGTCGGCGAAGACCTGGGCGCCGTCGAACGAGCCGGCGTACGTGGTGGACAGGATCTCCTTGTTCACCGGGACCGAGGCCTTGAGGGCCATGATCTTCTCCTGCGCCTCGGGGCTCGCGAGGTACTTGGCGAGCATCCACGAGGCCTCGGGCGCCTTGGTGCCCGAGTAGACCACCGCACCCGTCGGGTTGACGGACGTCGCCTTGCCTGCGGGGCCGGCGGGCAGCGGCGCGATGCCGAAGTTGATGCCTGCGGCCTCATGCGTGGGCACGAGCCATGAGCCGTTGATCTCCATGGCCGCGACACCCTGCTCGAAGGCATCGCCGGTCTCGGCGAAGATCGCGGGCTCGGGAACGATCTTGTCCTTCCAGATGAGGTCCTGGAGGAACTGGATCCCGGCCGCCGACTCGGGCTTGTCGAGCGCGGTCTGGGTGCCGTCGGCGTTGAGGATGTCGCCTCCCGCCTGCCACACGAAGGAGGACCAGGCGTTCTCCATGTCGGTGGTCTCGGTGTAGAGGCCCCACTGGTCGATGGTGCCGTCGCCGTTCGTGTCCTTGGTGAGCTGCTTGCCGACCTCGACCAGCTTGGCCCACGTCCACGTGTCGTCCGGGTAGGCGATCCCGGCCGCGTCGAACATGTCCTTGTTGTAGTAGAGCGCGATGACGTTGAGGTCGCGCGGCAGGCCGAAGACGACGCCGTCCTTGGTCGTGAAGTCCTTCACAGCGTTGTCGTCGAGCTGGCCCAGGTCGTACCCGTCCTTCTCGATGTAGGGCGTCAGGTCCAGGAGGACGTCCCGGGTCTGGTAGTCCGGTCCCAGCGGACCGTCCATCGCGAAGACGTCGGGGGCGGCGCCACCGGCGAGGCCGGTCTGGAGCTTGTCCCAGTAGGCGTCCCAGTCGGCCACGGTCACGTCGACCTTGATGTTCGGGTTCGCCGCAGTGAACCCTTCGACGACGGCCTTCTGGCTGTTGATCTCGGCCGGGTCGCCCCAGATGGCGTACTCGATGGTGACGGGCGGCCCGTCGTAGCCGGTACCGGTGCCCGTGCTGGCGCCGGGCTCGCCGGACGCGGCCGGCGCCCCGGTTGCCGCCGCGGGCGTGCCACCGGTCGAGGCGGAGGGGGTGGACGAGCCGCCGCACGCCGCGACGACCAGGATGGTGCCGGCGACGGCGGCAGCGAGGCGCCACGACCGGGCGCGGATCGGTGTTCGCATCGGGTGCTTCCTCCAGGAGTTCAGGAGAGCCAGTCGGGGGCCGAGCCACCCAGCCACTCGGGGAGCCATTCCCCCTCGGCGTCGATCAGGTCATCGGTCATACGCCAGGCGTCGTCCAGCGAGAGGCGGGCCTGGACCATCGGATCGGTGAGCACGGCGTGGTAGACGAGGTCGCGATCCTCCAGGAGCGCCGCGGTCACGGTGAGCTCCTGGCAGTCAACGGCGGGACGGGTATAAGCCGCGCATTGCGGCGGCAGGGCGCCGACAGGGACGGGCTGCACGCCGAGGCCGTCCACGAGCGCCGGCACCTCGACGCAGGCATCCGCAGCCAGGTTGGCGATCAGCGTCGGGCCGCCACCCGACCGGTCGTTCATCACGTTCGCGACGATCCGGGCCGGCTGCCCTGTGACCATTGCGTTCACGATCACCGCCGCATACTCGCCGCTCCGCTCGATCTCGAACGGCTCACCAGCGTCGAGGCGGCGCTTGGTCTCGTCGTACTCGCCCAGGTTGTTGGCGACCCGGTCGAGGTACTCGCCGATGGGGATGTGGAACGCCTCGACCTGGTCCTTGGGGATGAACCAGGGGTTGTACTCGGCGTGGTGCTCGCTCGACTCGGTCGGGTAGAAGCCGAACCGGCGGTACAGGTCCGCACGGACGAGGTCATCGGGGGGGACGCGGCCCGCCTCCACGAACGCGGCGACATCGGGGTAGAGGTCGCGTCCGCGGTGCTGCAGCCGCAGGATCCAGGCGAGGTGGTTGACGCCGGCGGAGAGTGCGTCGACCTCGTTCGCCGGCACGCCGACGTACTCGGCCAACCGGTCGACGGTCCAGTACACCGAGTGGCAGAGCCCCACGACCGGGATGCCGACCGCCTCGTCCACCGCCCGCACGAGCATGCCCATCGGGTTGGTGTAGTTGAGGAGCATGGCGTCGGGGGCCACATCGGCGATGTCCGCTGCGATCCCGAGCGTCACCGGGATCGACCGCAGGCCGCGGAGCACGCCGCCCGCGTTGATGGTGTCGTTGATCGTGTAGCGCAGCCCATAGCGGCCCGGGACGTCGAAGTCGACCTGGGTTGCCCGCGCGCCGCCCACCTGGATCGTGTTGATCACGAAGTCGGCGTCCTCGAGGGCATCGAGCCGGTCGAGGCTGGCGCGGATGGCGGGGGTCGCGCCGAGCGCGCCCGCCGTCCAGACCGCCATGCGCTCGGCCGTGTGCAGGCGGTCGGGGTCGATGTCGTGGAGGACGATCTCGGCGTCGCGGAGGGCGTCGAAGGTGAGGATGTCGCCGAGCAGGTTGCGTGTGAACTCCACGCTCCCTGCTCCGACGAGCACGATCCGGGTCATGCCTGCTCCTCCGGCCCGCCCACGAGGATGTGGCGCAGGCCCTGACTGTGGTACCGCTCGATCCAGGCGGGATGGTCCGGGTTTGCGCCGCGGCGGCGGGCAAGGCCGAACGCCAGCAGCGCGACGGGCGGGACGCTGTGGAGCGGCGCCTGGTCCTCGATTGCGGCCACCGGGATCGGCAGCAGCTCGGAGGTCTCGACCAGCCGCTCCGGTCCCACCTCGATGGTGGTGCTGCCCCACGCCGCGGCATGGCGGAGCAGGTCCGCAAGCGCAGGGCGCGCGGGGCCACCGGGCGCGAGGGCGATGACGGCCGCGGTGGGCCCGAGCATGGTCGCCGCGCCCGAGGTCATCTCCCAGGCCTCCGAGCCCTCGGCATGGACGAGCGCCATCTCCTTGAGCTTGAGCGCCGCCTCCTGGGCCGCTGGCCAGCCGAGGCCACCGCCGGTGACGAAGAGGTGCTCGACGGTGGCGAGCCGGTCCGCGAGGGGCTCGACCAGCTCCTCGGCGTCGGCGATCGCCTGCTCGCTGTGGCCCGCGGCCTCGAGGATCGCCTGCGCGACCTGGTCCGCCCGCTCGCCGCCAAGCATCTCCATGAGCAGGAGCTCGGTGGCGACCAGGGTGGCCGAGAAGGTCTTGGTCATCACCGGCACGGTGGACGGGCCGCCCGCTGAGAAGACCACCTCGGAAGCGACACGGGTGAGCGTGGACCCCGGCACGTGCACGATGCCGGCGAGCGGTGCGCGCCCGCGGAGGGCTTCGGCGACGGCGACGACGTCCCTGAACTCGCCTGACGAGCTGATGCCGATCACCGCATCGCCCGGCCCGAGCTGCGGCGGGTAGCGGAGCATCTCCGCGGCGGTCAGCGCGATCACGGCCGGATCGTCGGGAGTCGCGTGCCGGCGGTAGAGCGCTGCACTTGCGAGGCTCGAGTGGAAGCTGGTGCCGTTGCCGATCACGTGGATCCGGCGGACCCCGCGTGCCCTCCAGCGGCCCGCGATCTCGCGGGCCTGGTCGCGGGCGCTGTCGACGGTGGCCCTGATGGCCTCCGGTCCTTCCCGGATCTCGGTCGGGACGACTCCCTGGAGCATCAGTGAACCTCCGGCACACGGGGCCTGGTCGCAGTTTCGACGGGTGCCGCAGGGCCTGCGGCGACGATGACTTCGACCCCTCGCTCGCGGACGGCGTCAAGGATGTCGGGCGCCACGGCGGAATCGGTCACGAGGACATCGACATCCTCGAGTCCGAACACGAATCCGGGCTCGACCAGGGCGAACTTGGACGCGTCGGCAAGGACCACGCAGGTGCGCGCCATCCGGCGGAGCGCCCGGTCGGTTAGGATCTCGGGAACCGAATCGTTCATCAGCCCCTGCTCGGGGTTGATCGCGCCCACGCCCATCACCAGCAGGTCCGCGCGCAGCTCATCGGTGGCGAGTTCGGCGAGATGGCCCAGCATCGAGTGCATCTTCGGGCGGACCACACCACCCAGGACGATCAGCTCGATCCCCTCCCTGTCGAGCAGGGCGTTGGCCACGTCAAGCGCGTTCGTGATGACCGTGAGCCGGCGGCCGGCCAGCTCACGCGCGAACGCGAGCGCGGTGCTGCCGCTGCCAATCGCGACCGTGGCACCATCAAGAACGAGGCGGGCCGCCGCACCCGCGATCGCGAGCTTCGCGCCTGCCTGGGGGTCGGCCAGCGTTCCGGCAGGGATGCGGTCGGCCAGGGCGGCGCCGCCATAGGTCCGCACGACCCTGCCCTCACGGGCGAGACGGTCGAGATCGCGGCGGATGGTCGAAGGAGTGACGCCCAGCACTGCGGCGAGGCCGGCGACAGAATCGCGCCCGGTGGCCTGCAGCTGGTCGAGGATGCGCGATCGGCGCTCGGCGTCCCGCATGCGCACCATGATGGGCCTCTCGTGCGCGTTGTGTCAATGATTCTGCGTGATATGCGCATTCTGCTTGAACTGGTGCGCGTTTGTTGCGCACTGGCGCGCAGGGCGCCTACGATCCACTGCATGACCCACACGAAGCGCGACCTGGACCTTCTGGTCGTGGGCGAGATCAACCCGGACATCGTGGTCACCGACCCGGACCCCGTCCCGATCTTCGGGCAGGCGGAACGGATCGTGGCGTCCGTGCGCCTGGTGCCCGGATCCTCATCGGTGATCGCAGCGATGGGTGCGGCTCGGCTCGGCCTGCGGGTCGCCATGGTCGGCGTGGTAGGCGACGACGCGCTCGGTCGCTTCATGCTCGACGCGCTGGCCGGTCGCGGGATCGATGTCGCCGCCTGCCGGATCGCGACCGGGAGGCCCACCGGCGCCAGCGTGATCCTGGGCAACGGCACGGACCGCGCGATCCTGACTGCCCTCGGCACCATCGCGGACACTCGCGTCACGGACGTCCCGCCCGCGCTGCTCGCTCGTGTCCGTCACTTGCACGTTGCCAGCTTCTTCCTCCAGCCCTCGCTGGCGGCAAGCGTGCCCGCGCTCTTCGCGGCCGCCCGCGCGGCGGGCGCCACCACGAGCCTCGATCCGAACTGGGACCCGGCCGACCGCTGGGACGGCGGGTTCGCTGCCGCCGCGGCGCAGGCAGACCTGCTCCTGCCCAACGGCGAGGAGGCATGCCGGCTCACGGGCCTGGAGAACGTGGAGGACGCCGCCCGCTCGCTCGCGGGCAACGGCGGTCGGACGGTCGCTGTCAAGCTCGGCGCCGATGGCGCGCTGGGCGTCGGGCGGGACGGCATGCTTGCGCGCGTGGCGGCCCCGGCCGGGATCGAGGCGATCGATACGACCGGCGCTGGCGACTCGTTCGATGCCGGGTTCCTCGCCGGGTGGCTTGGCGATGCCAGCCTGTCGGAAGCGCTGCGTCTCGCGGTGGCATGCGGCACACTCTCGACGCGCGCGCCCGGCGGCACCGACGGCCAGGCGACACGCGCCGAGGCCCTCGCGGCCTTTCCCGCAGGCAGGAGCTGACCCGGAAGGCGCGATCTCGCCCCCATGTAGCCCGCTTCGACAGGACGCGCGCTGGTTGGCCCGGTTCGGCGTTGGCTGGCGCGAGCGTCGCCTGCCCCGGACTCCGGGCTCCGGGCTCCGGGCTGGGCTACCGCCGCCCGCGCCCACCTGCCGCCCAGCGGCTCGCACGTGCATGATTCCGCACACTCGTGCCGCTCAGCGGGCGAGAGGGGGTCAGTCAGCGCCGGATCTCGGCGCGCTGCCCAGCCAGCGGCACGACTGCGCGGTTCTCTGCACGCAAGACCCGCTGGCCGGTTGGCGTCCGCGACACGGGCGGTGGCCGCGTCCGGCGCCGCCCTGGCGGGATCCTCGGTCGTCGACGCCTACTCGGCCGGCTCCGCCAGCTGTTCCAACCGTCGCTTGACCCGCCCCAGCGAGCCGCGATCGGCGAACGCCACGAACACGGTGTCATCGCCCGCGATCGAGCCTGCCACCTCGGGCCAGCGGGCGCGATCGAGCGCGGCCGCCAGCGGATGCGCGGACCCGGGCAGCGTCCGAAGCACGAGCATCGTGCCCGCCTCCCGGATCTCCACCGGCATCTCGCGCAGGAGCCGGCGCATACGGTCCTCACCGCTGGAGTCCGCCTCACGCAGGCGCGGCGGGATGGCGTAGGCCTGGGTCCCGTTGCGGCCGGCCTTGACCAGGCCCAGCTCCGCCACGTCGCGCGAGATCGTGGCCTGCGTGGTCCGGAATCCGCGCTCGCGGAGGGCAGCTGCCAGCTCCTGCTGGGTGCGGATCGGCCGCTGCTCCACCAGGTCCCGGATCGCCCGCTGGCGGAGCTGCTTCATGACCTCCATCGCAACCGTCCCCTACCGCGCCAGGAACACCACGACCACCACGGCCGCCAGCACGAGCCGGTACACCACGAAGATCGTGAAGGAGTTGGTCCGCAGGTAGCGCAGCAGCACGGAGATCGCGAGGATCCCGGCCACGAAGGACGAGACCACGCCCACGAGCAACGTGAGCGGCTCGGCTCCTCCCACCTCGCCCCGGACGAGCTTGAGGCCCTCGTACGCCACCGCCATCGCAGTGATCGGGGTGGCCATGAGGAACGAGTAGCGCGCGGCGTCGGCCCGGTCGAGGCCCGCGAGCAGCCCCGCCGACATGGAGATGCCGGAGCGCGAGACACCCGGCACCAGGGCGAGCGCCTGGGCGAAGCCGATGCCCAGCGCGCCCTTGCGCGTCAGGCGGTCGATGGTGTGGGTGCGGGGGCCCCAGCGGTCGGCGGCCCACATGATCCCTGCCCCGACGACCAGCATCGCGGCGACGAGGCCGGCCTCGCGGAACGCCGTCTCGGCAAGGTCGTTGAGCAGGAATGCGATGACGGCCGCCGGCAGCGTCGAGAGCACCAGCAGCCAGATGAGGCGGCGGTCGGGGTCGTCGGCGAGCGAGCGGTCGCGGATGGAGGCGAAGAACGCCGGGATCATCCGCATCCAGTCCTTGCGGAAGTACACCAGGAGCGCGGCCAGGGTCCCGCCGTGGAGCACAACGGAGAACGCGAGCGACTCGATGAACGACTCGGCGGACGGGTCCGTCCAGCCGAACAGGTACGGGATGAGGATGGCGTGACCGGACGAGGAGATCGGCAGGAACTCGGTGAGCCCCTGCACGACCCCCATGATCAGCGCCTGGATGAGCTGGTCCATGGATCAGTCCCGGGCGGCCGGCACCCGTGAGGGCCGGCCGCCCGGGCCTTTCGTTCTTGCCTAGCGGATGAACAGCGGGGCGAGGACGAGGGTGATCGTCGCAATGAGCTTCACGAGGACGTGGAGCGACGGACCGGCGGTGTCCTTGAACGGGTCACCTACGGTGTCGCCGACGACGGCCGCGGCATGGGCCTCGGAGCCCTTGCCGAGCACGTTGCCCTGATCGTCCTTGAGATTGCCGGACTCGATGTACTTCTTGGCGTTGTCCCACGCGCCGCCGCCGTTGTTGAGGACGGTGGCGAGGAGGACGCCGGCGATGGTGCCGACCATCAGGAAGCCCGCGACCGCCTCGTAGCCGAGGAGCAGGCCCACGACGATCGGGGCGAAGACCGCCACGAGACCCGGGGCGACCATCTGCCTGAGCGCCGCCTTGGTCGTGATGTCCACGACGCGGGCGTAATCCGGCTTCTGGGTGTAGTCCATGATGCCGGGCATCTCGCGGAACTGGCGCCGGACCTCGACGATGATCGACTGGGCCGTGGTGCCCACGGCGCGGATGGCGAGGCTGCTGAAGAAGTACACGAGCATCGCTGCGACGAGGGCCGCGACGAACACGTTGACGTTGGCCAGGTTGACCGACGTCAGGAGCTTGACGCCCTCCTTGCCGGCCTCGATCTGGTTGCCCAGGATCAGGTTGACCTTGTCGATGTACGCGGAGAACAGCAGGAACGCGGCCAGCGAGGCGGACGCGATCGCGTAGCCCTTGGTCAGCGCCTTGGTGGTGTTGCCGACCGCGTCGAGGCGGTCGGTGATCTCGCGGGCGCCGGCCTCGGCGCGGGAGAACTCGGCGACGCCACCGGCGTTGTCGGTGATCGGGCCGAACGTGTCCATCGCCAGGATGTAGGCAGTGGTCATGAGCATGCCCATGGTGGCGACGGCGGTGCCGAAGATGCCGCCCACATTGGAGGTCGTGCCGTCGGCATTCACTCGCAGGAGACCGGCCTGTTCACCGAGCCAGTGGCTGGCGATGAGCGCGATGCCGATCGTGATGGCGGTGACGGCGGTGGTCTCATAGCCGACTGCGGTGCCGCTGATGATGTTGGTGGCGGGGCCGGT
Source organism: uncultured Chloroflexia bacterium (assembly GCA_963748625.1). Taxonomy (GTDB): domain Bacteria; phylum Chloroflexota; class Limnocylindria; order Limnocylindrales; family CSP1-4; genus CAIXZV01. The sequence continues at coordinate 768,357 of CAVVJT010000010.1, forward strand.
CTTGGACGCCTCCGCGATCTCGCGGACCGGGCGGAAGCCGCCTGCCGTGTAGAACTGCGTGATGTAGACGAACGCGACGGAGGTCAGGAGGCCCACGATGCCGGCGAGGAAGAACCAGATCCAGGCCGGGATGTCGCTCGTGCCGGTCTCGGTGCCCGTCTGCATCATCACGTAGGTGGTGATACCGAGACCGATCACCGAGAGGCCCGCGGTGACCCAGTACCCGCGGTTGAGGATGTTCATCGGGTCCTCATCCTCCCTGCCGCGGATGAAGAACGCGACGGCCACGATGGTGGCCAGGAGGCCGAAGGCGCGCACGACGAGCGGGAAGAAGATCCAGGCTTCAGGGTTGGCCCAGCCTGCCGACACGGCGATCTGGTAGACCGCGACGCCGAGGATCATGGCGCCGATGTTCTCGGCGGCGGTGGACTCGAACAGGTCCGCACCACGGCCGGCGCAGTCGCCGACGTTGTCGCCCACGAGGTCCGCGATCACGCCTGCATTGCGGGGGTCGTCCTCGGGGATGCCCTTCTCCACCTTGCCGACGAGGTCGGCAGCCGACGTCCGCGGCCTTGGTGTAGATGCCGCCGCCCAGCTGGGCGAACAGGGCCACGAACGAGGCGCCGAAGCCGAAGCCGACGATGAGGAACGGCGCCTCCTCGATGCCGATGTCCGCGAACAGCGCCTGGTAGAGCGTGAAGATGCCCCACACGCCGAGCAGCGAGAGCGCCACGACGAGGAAGCCGGAGACCGCGCCGCCACGCATGGCGACCTGGACGGCCTCGACCAGGCTGCGGCGGGCGGCGGCCGCGGTACGCACGTTGGAGCGCACGGAGACCGTCATGCCGATGATGCCCGACGCCATCGAGCACGCCGCGCCGACGAGGAAGGCGAACGCCGTCAGGGCGCCGATCGGGATGCCGGCCAGGGCCGGCACATCGGCCACCTCCTTCGACTCGACGAGGGCGATGACGATGCCGATGATCACCGACGCGACCACGGCGAGAACGGCGATCGTCGTGTACTGGCGCTTGACGAAGGCGTCCGCACCCTCACGGATGATGTCGCCCACGTCCTGCATGGCCTGCGGGCCCTTGTCCCGGCTCAGGACATCACGCGCGAGATACAACGCGAACAGGATCGCGATGATTCCCGCGATCGGTACGAGCAACTGGAGCGTTTGGGCCATCGGGTTCTGCAGAGCCTCCTACGCAGGGTTCATGCCGCTGTCCGTGGGCTCACGACACGTGTCGTGGCCTCCCGGGTCCCTCCCGGACCGGGTCCTTCTCGGGTCGGCGTGGGGCGATTCCTGACGGGCGTTCGGAACGCTTGGGAAGCGCCGCGTCGGTGGCAAGAGTCTATGGGTGTGCGCGGACACGGGTCAAACCGGATACGGGCCCGGACGGATCGCTTCCACCCGGCGACCGGTCCTATGCATTGCATCCCCGATGGGCCGCGGGGGGTCCGAACGGCCCTATTGGTCGACACCTGCCAGTCGCCGGGGACACCCGTCGGCCGCGAGCGAGTCCCGCCCCCTATACTCCCCGCTCGTGGACCGACGCTCGTCTTTCGGGTGTCTCGTCGAAATCGTCGAGACCCTCGTCCTCACCCTTGTCATCTTCTTCGTCATCCAGAACTTCATCGCGCAGCCGTTCCAAGTGCAGCAGCAGTCGATGGAGCAGACCCTGGAGCCGGGGCAGTACGTGCTTGTCGACAAGCTGACGCCCCGCTGGGACGAGTACAGCCGGGGCGACGTCATCGTCTTCAACCCGCCCGAGTCCTGGACGCCCGACCCAACGCCGTTCATCAAGCGCGTGATCGGCGAACCCGGCGACACGGTGGAGGTCCGTGACGACGGCTTTGTCTACGTGAACGGCGTCCAGCTCGATGAGCCGTACACGTACACGAACGACGAGGGCGTCAACGAGCCCACCCTGGTGTCGCCCGACCAGACGCGCTGGGTGATCCCCGAGGGCCAGCTGTTCGTGATGGGCGACCACCGGATGAAGTCGGCCGATTCACGGGTCTTCGGGCCGATCGAGATCGACAACGTCGTCGGGCGGGCCTTCCTGCGCTACTGGCCCATCAGCACCTTCGGCTTCCTCGAGACGCCCACTTACCCGGACATCCCGGACGGCCAGTAGCAGCCGCCCTCCGCCATGACCGTCGCCCTGGTCCTGCTGGCACTCCTGGTGACCGCGGGTGCCGTGGTCGCCGTCGGAGCTGCCACGCCGCGTCTCGCCGCCCTGGGCATGTTCGTCGCCATGGTCGGATCGGCCTACGTCGCCGATCCCCTGCCGACGACGCTCGCGCTCGCGGCACGTCTCGTCGGCTCGACGCTGGGGGCCTACCTCGTCTGGATCGCCCTCCGACGCGCCCCGACGCAGATCCCGGGCATTGCCGTCGCCTGGACCGGCGCCGCGGTCGTCGCGGGGGCGGCATTCCTGATCGGCTGGCTCGCGGCGGGCTCCCTGGGTACCGCCCTCGCTGCGGGCTCCGGGGACGGCCCGGGCCTCAGCTCGGTCGGCGCGGCCCTGGCCGAGGGATCCCCGGTCGCGCGGGCCGCGCTGGGTGCCTCGCTCGCCCTGGCCGCTGTGGCCATCGCACCGGTGGTGATCGCGCGCGACCTCCTGCGGACCGGGCTCGGCCTGCTCCTGCTGCTCGCGTCCGCGACGCTCCTGCGCAATGCTCTCGGCACCTCTGCCGACCCGGTGTTCGAGTTCGCCGTGGCCGTCCTCACCGCGGCGGCCGGCGCCGCGATCGGGGCGGTCATCGCGAGCGCCCTGCGCCGGACCGGCGACCTCGTCCTGCGTGACAGCTTCCGGCGGGATGCGGCCGTGCGCCACCGTGCCGCCGACGACGCGCATCTCGACGTGGACGGCGCCCGATGATCCTGCCCACCATCGTCGCCGTTGCGGCACTCGGGGCGGCCGGCTCGGCCTGGGGCCTGCCACGGACCGGCCGCCAGGCGCGGGTCGGCCTCTGGGCGGGTGTGCTGGCGCTGCTGGCGGTCCTGGTCCTGACCCTCATGCTGACGCCGGCACCGCTTGGGCCTGGCGGCACGCCAACTGCCTCGCCGAGCGATCCGTTCGGCGGCTACCTGGTCCCGACCTCCTACCTGCGGATGGTCGTCGGGCTCGAGGCTCTCATGGCGGTGGTGATCGTCCTGACCGCGTGGCTGCTCGCCGGCTTGCGGGTCCTCCGTGGTCTCCTGCCGGCCACACTCGCAGCGATCGGGGGGACGACCGTCGCACTGGCCTCAGCCGACCTCGGACTCTCCGTGGCGGCCGCCGTGGCGGTGGGCCTGGCGGCCCTCGCCATCGTGCTCCTCGACGTGGAGGGACCGCGGGCCATCGCACCCGCCACCCGCGAGCTCCGGGTGACGCTGGTCGGCGGTGCCGTGCTGCTGGCCGTGGTGGAGGCGCTGCCGCATCCTCGCCGACCTCGTCCTGCGCAGCCTCGGCTCGGGCGAGGGCACGGCCGGAAGCGGTGAGATCGGCGCGGCGGTGGGCCTGCTGACGCTCGCGGGCACCGGCGCGATCGCCGTGCGCTACGGCGTGCTGCCGTTCCACCTCCGGATCCCGCGCCTCACCGACGTCGTGCCCCCGATCACCCTGCCACTCCTGCTGGCCTGGATCCCACTGCCGCTCGCCGTGGCCGGGATCGCCGCCGTGGACAACCTCGTGGCGCCGCTCGCCCTGCCGCTCGACGGGGAACGGGCGATCGTGATCCTGGTCGCAGCGGCCACGCTGCTCGGTGCGTCGCTTGCCGCCTTCACCCAGGACGACCTGCGCCACACGACGGGCTACCTCGTCATCGCGGATGCTGGAATCCTGGTGCTCGCCGCGGCCGCCCTCGACCCCGCAGCCTGGGGTCCCACCCGCACGTGGGTTGTCGTGCTCGCCGCCTCGAAGACAGCGCTCGGCGCCTGGGCGGCCGTGACGGAGGAGCGGTTCCAGACCCGGAGCATCCCCGATCTCCGCGGCTGGATGCGCCGCTCCCCGCTGCTCGCGGCAGGTCTCCTCGTAACCATCGTGGCCACGTTCGGGCTGCCAGGCTGGGTCGCGTTCAACGCCCGCGAGCAGATCGCAGGCCTCGCCGCGGACGGTGCAGGCGTGGTGGTGCTGACGCTGTTGGGCTGGCTGGCACTCCCGGCATACCTGCGGCTGGTGGTGGTGGGTGCCGGCCGCGTGACGAGCAAGGTTGACGGCGCGGCGCCGGAGCGGTTCGTGCGCGGCGCCCGGCGGTCCCGCCGACGGGAGGAGCGGCTGCCCGTGGAGCCCGATACGGCCAAGGCGGCCACGGTGACGGATGCGGCCCAGGCGGCATCGGCCTCAGCAACCCCGACCGCGGTGACGGATGCGGCCCAGGCGACCGGGGAGGTGTCCCTCCCCGTCGTCCCCGTCGTGCCCGCGACCACCGGAGGCTCCAGGCTGGGCAGCTGTGCGCGGGAAGGCCAGTGCCGCTGTGGCGATGGCGGGGAGCTCGGCCAGCTCCGCCGCGCAGTCCGGGCGACGCGCCGTGGTGGCGCGTCGGACGCCGCACGCAGACCCGGAACCGCTGCATGAACGCGCCGCCGGGGCGCTCCGGCGCGATCGGGCGGAGCTGCTGGCGGGCGCGGTGCTCGCGCTCTCGCGCTGCTCGCGGCGCTGACCTCATGGGGCGCGCTCGACATCGTCGGGGCGGCTGCCCAGCCGGCCCCTGAGGTGGTCACGACCCTGGGGGACTGACCGTCGGAATCGCGAAGGCCACGCGGCCTGGTGGCAGCGCGGCCTCCTCGCTGTGCGGTGCGGAGCGGGCTACTCCTCCGGAGCGAGCACCCAGCGATCGATCTCGCGCTCGTAGTTGAGCAGCTCCTCGGGCTTGAACCACAGGGCGAGCTCGGCGGCGGCGTTCTCGGGGCTGTCGGACGCGTGGACCAGGTTCTGCGCGGTCTCGACGGCGAAGTCCCCCCGGATGGAGCCCGGAGCGGCCTCGTGCGGGCGCGTCGCGCCGTTCATCGCGCGGACGATCGCGATCGCGTTGGGGCCTTCGAGCGCCGCGGCCACGAGCGGGCCGGAGGTGATGAAGTCCACGAGGCCCTTGAAGAACGGCTTCTCGCTGTGGACGGCGTAGTGCTGCTCGGCCAGGGCGCGGTCCACGTGCGACGAGCTTGAGACCGACAAGCTTGAGGCCGCGCTCCTCGAACCGGGTGATGACCCGGCCGACGAGCTGGCGCTGGACGCCGTCGGGCTTCACGAGGAGAAGGGTTCGCTGGAGCTCTGCCATGGGTGCTGCACGCCTCGCTGGTTCGCGGAGCCGGCGGGCCGGTCCGCGGTTCGGTTTGTGGTGGCGCGACTCCGTGCACATCCTTGCGGACGGACGGCGCGACGCGGGAGGGACAGGGTAGCGCGGCTCGGAGCGGGCCGTGCGCCGCCTGCCGGCCGCCTGACTCGCCCAGATCAGCGGAGGTCGTCGCACCTCGTCGGATCGCCGTACGCTGACGCGCTGACGCGCCCGCGGCCTGGTCGTACGCCTCGAGCGCCTCGTCCTCCCGGCCGAGCAGCCGGAGGGCGTCGCCGGCGACGAGGGCCAGGAGGGGCGCCTCGGTCCGGTCCTCCACGACGTCGAGGACGCCGCGGGCGAACCCGGGATCCAGGCGCAGCGCGATCCCGAGCCGGATCGCGGCGGTCGTGCTGTCGCCCCGGTTCATCGCAGCCCGCCCGCCAGCGAACGCCTCGGCGGCAGCGGCACTCGCGACGACGGCTGCGCCACCCGCGACGGCGCGCGCCCGGTCGGTGCCGGCGTCCGGGACGGCCCGCGTCGAGCATGTGGTCGCCCGGCCAGATCGCGCTTCGTGGCATGCCGGCGAAGATCGGGTCGAGCGGTGCCTCGATGGCGCCCGAGCGCACGGGCGGCGAGGCGACGGGCCTCGCTGGGGCGTCCCACCGCGGCGATCGCCTCGGCTGGCGATCACCAGCGCGATGCCGTCACGGCGACCACGCGCGATGGCGGCATTCGCGGCCTCGCCCGCTCCCGCGAGGTCGCCGGTCCGCCAGCGGATCTCGGCGAGATCGACCAGGGCCTCCTCGTCGAGCGCGCCTCGACCGGCGAGGGCCTCGAGCTCGGCGCGGCGAGGGCGAGCGCGCCCGGTGCGCAGGTGGAGGCGGGCAAGGCGCAGCGAGAGCGGGCGGCCGCCGAGGGGCGGATCGGCGGGCTCGGGGTCGGGCTCGGGCAGGGGCAGGACGAACGCGGGCTCGGGGTCGGGCTCGACGGGGGCTGCGGGCTCGGGGTCGGGCTCGGGCAGGGGCAGGACGAACGCGGGCTCGGGGTCGGGCTCGACGGGGGCTGCGGGCTCGGGGTCGGGCTCGGGCAGGGGCAGGACGCGTCGGGCGGGCTCGGGGTCGGGCTCGACGGGGGCTGCGGGCTCGGGGTCGGGCTCGACGGGGGCTGCGGGCTCGGGGTCGGGCTCGGGCGTCGCGGCTCGCCGGCGCAGACGCGCCAGCCCCCTCGGCGGCTCTCCGGTCATCGGGGCAGCCGCAGGTGCTTGTCGATCCCACGCAGGTGTCGCCCACTGTGCGACGACGGCCATGCGCAGCCGGTCATCGTGGAACAGCTCGTCAGCGACGCGCAGGATGTCCGTCGGGGGTCACCGCCTCCACGGCCTCCAGCGCCTGGTCGAGCGTGAGCACCCGCTCGTGGAGCGCCTCCTGGCCGCCGATCCACGACGCCAGGTGGCGCGAGTCGTCCATGCGCAGCTCGAGACCGCCCGCGAGGTACGCCTTGGCCTTGGCCAGCTCCTCGGCCGGGACGGGCTCCTCGGCAAGGCGGACCAGCTCGTCCATGATCGCCGCGATCGCCGCGGGCAGGCGGTCCGGATCCACGCCCGCCGACACCTCCAGGGCGCCCGCGTCGGCGTACTCCACGATCGCCTGACGACACGTCGTACGCGAGGCCCTTCTCCTCGCGCACATTCAGGAACAGGCGACTCGACATCCCGTCGCCGAGCACCCCGTTGAGCACGGCCAGGCTCCAGGCGTCGGGATGGTCGCGCCGGAGCGCGGGGACGGCGATCGAGAGCTGGGCCTGGGTCGTGTCGCGACGGCCCGTGAGCACGCGTGGGCCGGCGGGCAGTCATCGGCGCGGGCTCGAACGCGGGAGCCCGGCCGGAGCCGGAACCGAACGCCTTCGCCACAAGCTCGACCGCCTCGTCGTGGCCGATGTCGCCCGCGACCGCCACGACGGTGTTCGCCGGGCGGTACATGGCGCTCCAGAACTCCCGGATCGGCGCTGCGGGCAGCGCCCGGATACCAGCTTCCTCGCCGCAGATCTCGCGGCCGAGCGGCCCGTCGCCGAAGAGCGCCTGCCCGATCAGGATCTGGCAGTACTCGGCCGGATCGTCGAGGTAGGAGCGGATCTCCTCGACGATCACCGTCCGCTCCTGGTCGATGTCGGCCTCGGCCAGCGTGGGCCGCACGACCAGCTCGCCCATGACGTCGATCGCCTTGGCTGCCTGGCGGCGCGGGACACGCGCCCAGTAGACCGTGGACTCGCGATCCGTGGCCGCGTTGGCGGAGCCGCCGACACCCTCGACCGCCTCGCTGATCGCCCGGCTCGACGGATAGCCGGCCGTCCCCTTGAACGTGAGGTGCTCCATGAAGTGCGCGACGCCGGCCTCGGCGGGCGATTCCAGGCGGGAGCCGGCCAGCACGTACGCAGCCACCGACACGCTGCGCGACCCGGGCAGGCGGGCGGAGATGACACGCGGCCCATCGGGCAGTTCGGTGCGTTGGAACATCGCCCGATGGTAGCCCGTCCGGACGTCGGGCCGCGCCGCCCGGGTCCGATGCAAGGCCTGCCCGCGTACCGGGCCCACCGGCGTCGCGCCTCCCGCGTACCGGGCACTGCGTGCAGGATCCTGCGTGACCTGCCCCCCACCGTCCCGGGCCGCTGAGCCGGGGCCGGATCCCATTCCTGGGCGGATGGAATCGCCGATCTATCCGCGGAGGGATGGAATCCGTGGAGTCCGTGCAGGGCCCGGAGCCTGAACCCGGGGTTCGGTGCGTGAGCTCTGCACGGCCGGGGCGGATCTCATCCTCACGGGGATTGTTGGCCGAACCCATTCGCGCAGGGATGAATCCAGGGAACTATCCGCGTGGAGATGACACCGGCCGGCCGCTGGGCGGCACGGCGCGGGGACCAGGGGTGTGAGGGGCCAAGGGCGCTGGGGCCAGAAGGACGAGGAGGGCGGGGACCAGGGGTGTCAAGGGCCAAGGGCGCGATGGCCCCCGTTCCGCCCCCCAACTGCCCCCATTTCGAACCCGGACGCCCCCGATTCGACCCCCGGCGCGTGCGCGCGCGACCCGTTGGGACACCCCTGCGCGCCCTAGAATGACGGCCTCACCACGATGGTCGGCGCCGGTCCGTGACTGCCAGCCTGACGTGGGCGATATCGCGTCCCGCGCAAGGAGGAGCTCTATCGATGGTAGGTCGGACTGGTCGGATCCTGGCGTTGCTGACGGCCGGGACGTGGTGCTTGCGGGCTGCGGCGGGGCGGCATCGAGCCCGGTGGCCTCGGCGCCCGCTCGGCATCCGCCTCGGGCTGCACGACGGGTGCTGCGTCGGGGACGGAGATCCCGGAGATCGAGGAGGGCAAGTTCAACGTCGCCATGGTCCTCATCGGACCCCATGACGACGGCGGCTGGAGCCAGGCCCACTACGAGGGCCTCCAGTACGTGTGCGAGAACGTCGATGGCACGCACGTCGCGTACATCGAGAACGTCCCCGAGGGCGCCGACTCCGAGCAGACCTTCCGGTCGCTCGCGCGCAAGGGCTTCGACTTCATCGTCGGCACCTCGTTCGGCTACATGGACCCGATGGAGACGGTCGCCGGGAGTTCCCGGACACGACCTTCCTGCACCTGACCGGGTACAAGAGCAACGGCAAGAACTTCGGCAACTTCTTCGGCGCGATCGAGACCATGAAGTACCTCGCCGGCATGGTCGCCGGCTCGCGCGCGAAGGCCGACGGCAACCCGAAGATCGGGTACATGGCGACCTTCCCGATCCCGGAGGAGCTCCGCCTGGGCAACGCGATCATGCGCGGCGTCCAGGTGACCTGCCCCGAGTGCACGATGGACGTCGTGTTCATCAACACCTGGCACGACCCGATCAAGGAGAAGGCCGGCGCCACCGCCCTGTTCGACAACGGCGCGCAGGTCGTCTTCACCGGCGCTGACACCGGTGCTGTCGCCGACGTCGCCCAGGAGAAGGGCAAGTGGGGCATCACGTACGACCACCCGGCCTCCTGCAAGGTGGACGCCTGCCTGACCGCCCCCTACTGGATCTGGGGCCCGGAGTACGCCAGGATCGCCGAGAAGGTCAAGGCCGGCACCTACACCGCCGGCTACGAGTACTTCGACGCCGATGCCGGCGCCATGGGCCTGCTGGGCTTCATGGACGGCGAGACGCTGCGCAAGGGCGTGGCCAGCCTGCCGGAGGCCGACCTGAAGCTGGTGAAGGACACGCTCGCGACGATGCTCAAGAGCGGCACCGGGCGATTCGACATCGTGTTCCCCGGGCCGATCGTGGACAACACCGGCAAGACCCTGCTCGCCGCCGGCGAGAAGCTCAAGCAGTCGGACCTCGACCAGTTCCCGCCCGGCGCCCCCGGCGCCGAGTGCACCACCTGCATGTACTGGTGGAACGACGGCATCACCGCCGAGCTGCCGGCACTCGGCAACTAGGCCCAGCCCACGACGATGCCGGAGGGTGACGAGCACATGGCTGCCGCGCCCTCCGACCTCGACACCGACCACGTGAACGACAGCGGACGGCCGGCCCTCGACGAGGTGCCGGCCGTCGAGCTGCGCGGGATCGTCAAGCGGTTCCCGGGCGTCGTCGCCAATGACGACGTCGACTTCCGCCTCAACCGGGGCGAGGTGCATGCGCTCCTCGGCGAGAACGGCGCCGGGAAGAGCACCCTCATGAACATCCTCGATGGGCTCTACCAGCCCGATGCCGGGGAGATCCTGATCGACGGCGTGCCCGTCGCCTTCCGCTCCCCGCGCGACGCGATCGCCGCGGGTCTGGGCATGGTCCACCAGCACTTCACGCTGGTCGAGTCGATGACCGTCACCGAGAACATCCTCATCGGTCTCGACAAGCCCCGGCTCCGGCTGGACCTGAAGCGCAAGGAGGCCGGAGATCGCCGCGCTGGCCGAGGCCAACGGCCTGCATGTCCAGCCGGGCGCCAAGATCTGGCAGCTGTCGGTGGGCGAGCGCCAGCGGGTGGAGATCCTCAAGGTCCTCTACCGCGGGGCCCGCGTCCTGATCATGGACGAGCCCACCGCGGTCCTGGCGCCCCAGGAGATCGACGACCTGTTCCGGACCATGCGCTCGATGACGGCCTGCCGGCCGCAGCATCGTGTTCATCAGCCACAAGCTGGGCGAGGTGCTCGCGATCGCCGACACCGTCACGGTCATGCGCCGCGGACGGTGACGGCCAAGGGCCTGCCCGCTGCCGGGATGACGAAGCCCCAGCTCGCGCAGCTGATGGTCGGACGCGAGGTGCTCGGCAGCCACGAGCGGACCTGGCTGCCGCCGGGTGAGGTGGTCCTCTCCCTGGAGAACGTGCGAGGCGGACGGCGACAAGGGCGTGCCCGCCCTGCGGGGCGTGTCACTGGAGGTCCGCTCGGGCGAGATCCTGGGTATCGCGGCGGTCGCCGGCAACGGCCAGAGCGAGCTGGCCGAGGTGATCTGCGGTCTTCGGCCCTGCCGGGGTCGGATCATGGTGAGCGGCGACGATCTCGCGAACCGGCCCGTCCGCAAGGTGATCCAGCACGGCGTGGCACATGTCCCGGAGGACCGGACCGGCGTTGGCACGGCGCCCAACCTCTCGCTCGTGGACAACCTGATCATGAAGCGCTACCGGCAGAAGCCGATCGCGCACGGATGGTCGATCGACATGGGTGCGGCCCGCGCCACCGCCACGGACCTCAAGGCCAGCTACGAGATCAGCGCCCCGTCCATCGACACCGAGGCCCGCCTGCTCTCGGGCGGCAACATCCAGCGCCTGATCCTGGCCCGCGAGATCGAGTCCGAGCCGCGGCTGATGATCGCGGTCCAACCGACGCGGGGCCTGGACGTCGGCGCGGTCGAGTCCGCGCACCGCCTCCTCATGGAGCGCCGCTCAGCGGGCGCCGCCATCCTGCTGATCTCCGAGGACCTCGACGAGGTGCTGGCCATGGCCGACCGGGTCGCCGTCATGTTCGAGGGGCGGATCGTCGGCATCGAGGATGCCGCAGCTGCCGACATCGGCCGCATCGGCCTGCTGATGACCGGCGGAACACCCGATGACCGGCCCGCCGGTGACGACGCGGGCGCAGGAGGCGGGGCGTGAGCGCGAGTCCGGTCCGGCCGTCCCGCCGCGGGCTCCCCTGGACCCTGCGCCTGGAGCCACGGCTGGAGACACCGCCGCTGGCTGTCGCCTGCGCTCACGATCGGCGCGCTCGTCGTGGCGCTCCTGATCTCGGCCCTGATCCTGGCCATCGTCGGCGCCAACCCGGTCAAGGTCTACCTGCACATCGTCGAGCTCATCGCTCGGCAGCCCCGGCGCCATCAGCGACACGCTCGTCAAGGCAACGCCGCTCATCCTGACGGGCCTCGCCTGTGCGCTCGCGTTCCGCATGCGGCTGTGGAACATCGGCGCAGAGGGCCAGCTCCTCCTGGGCGCCTGGGCGGCGAGCACCGTGGTCCTCGTGCCGCTGCTGCCGGTCGGCACCCCGGCCGTGATCGTCCTCCCGGTGATGCTCGTGGCGGGCTTCCTGGGCGGCGCCTTCTGGGGCCTGATCCCGGGCTTCCTGCGCAGCCGGTTCGGGGTCAACGAGATCATCGCCACGCTGATGCTCAACAGCATCGCGTTCGCCTGGATCCAGTACTGGGTCTTCGGCCCGTGGACCGAGGGTGGCTTCCAGATGTCCGCCCAGTTCCCGCCCGAGGCCTGGCTGCCCCGCCTCTCCGACCTCGCCGAGGCCGCCCCGGTGTTCCGTGGCCTTACCGTCCATGCCGGGTTCCTGGTCGCCGTGGCCGCGGCCGTCGTCGTCTGGTTCATCGTCGAGCGCAGCGCGTGGGGCTACGAGATCCGGCTGATCGGCGACAACCCGCGGGCGGCCCGCTACGCCGGCGTCCGGATCGCGCGCAACATCCTGCTCGTGTTCGCGGTCTCGGGCGGCCTCGCGGGTATCGCCGGCATGACCGAGGTCGCAGGCGTCGTGCACCGCCTCCAGGACAACTTCTCGCCGGGCTACGGGTATACCGCGATCATCGTCGCGTACCTCGCCAAGTTCCATCCGCTGCGGGTGGTGCCGGTGGCGATCCTGTTCGGGGCGCTGCATCCTGGCCGGGCGCGAGATCCAGCCCTCGGGCGTCCCCGCGATGATCCAGGGGATCATCCTGTTCTGCCTGATCGCGAGCGAGGTCTTCCTGCGCTACCGCGTCGGCATCGTGCGCCGCCTGCCCGTCGGCCGTGCCTCCAGCACCCCCACGGGCACCCCCGGCTCCCCGGCCGCTCCCAGCGCTCCCAGCGCCCCCGGCGGGGAGGGCTAGCGCGTGGACCTGCAGCTGATCATGGCGGCCGGCATCGCGGTGGGCACGATCCTGCTGTTCGCCGCCCTGGGTGAGATCCTGGCCGAGCGGTCCGGCGTCCTCAACCTCGGCGTCGAGGGCATGATGCTGATCGGCGCGGTCGTCGGCTACGCGACCGCGGTGTCCACCGGCAACGCGTGGCTGGGCGTTGTCCTGGCGATGCTGGCCGGCGGTGCACTGAGCCTCCTGCACGCGCTCGTGACGATCACCTTCCGCGCCGACCAGGTGGTGTCGGGCCTGGCGCTGACGTTCCTGGGCACGGGCCTCGCGCGCGTCCTCGGGCGAGGGCCTGAGCAACGCCGGCTCGATCGCGCTGCTGCCGCGCTTCTCGATCCCGGGCCTGTCCGCGATCCCGGTGCTGGGGCCGATCGCGTTCACCGAGCAGAGCATCCTGGTCTACGTTGGCTACCTGCTGGTGCCGGCGGTCTGGTACTGGATCAACCACACGCGCCCGGGGCTCAACCTGCGGGCGGTGGGCGAGGAGCCCGCGGCGGCCGACGCGCTGGGCGTGAACGTGTACGCGACGCGCTATCGCTACGTCTTCGTGGGCGGGCTGCTGGCAGGCCTCGCGGGGGCCACCATCACGCTGGCGATCCAGCCCGGCTGGTTCGGCGACCTCACGGTCAACGAGCGCGGCTGGATCGCGATCGGCCTCGTGATCTTCGCCCAGTGGTCGCCGTTCCGGGCGGCGTTCGGGGCGTTCCTGTTCGGCTCCGTCGTGCAGCTCACCCTGTCGATGCAGCTGCCGCCCACGATCCTGGGTTTCGCGAACCCATTCTTCCAATACCACGCGAACACGTTCTTCCTGGAGATGCTCCCGTACGCGCTGGTGCTGCTGGCACTCGTGCTGGGCTCGCGTGAGGCGATGCGCAAGCGTCTCGGTGCGCCGGCGGCACTGGGCATCCCGTACGTCCGGGGCGAGCGCGGGCGGTAGGCGCCCGTCGACGCGACGGACGGCAGCACCGAGCGCCGGCCCGTCGGCGTGCGCGACCCGGTCCGCGACCGGTGGTGGCGCGACGCGATCGGCCTGCGCTCCACGCGGCCGACGGGTTGCGCCTACTCCTCGGCAGGCTCGTCGGTCAGCAGCTCCATCTGGACGAAGCCCATCGCGAGCTCCAGCCGCCGTGGCGTCACCCGGCCTGCCGCGCCGTCGGCGTCGTCGCCGGTGCCCGGCACGTACTCCAGCACCACCCGCTCGTCGGCCTGGACGAGCGTGTAGACGAGGAGCTGGTCAGGCCGCGTCTCGAACTCCAGGTGCTCGAAGGAGTCCACGTTGATCGTGATCGCGATCGGCGTGAAGTAGGTGGACATCTCGGGCTCGTCGGCCACGATCCGCTCCACCCAGCCACTGCCCGACGAGATGAGCTCGCGACCACGGTAGAAGCTGTACGCGACGGTCTGGTGCACGACCGGGCGCAGCAGATGCTGCATGTCGGTCGAACTGGTCACGAGACCCTGGTTGACGAAGAACTTGGCCGGCGGATCGGTCGCCACGGAGTACGGCTGCCTCTGGATCGACGGGCGGGTGGGGGCGGGGTGCGATCGTAGCGGACCCTGGCCTTGACGCGTGCCCGGCTGACGCGGAGTATGGCGTCCGAGCAGCCACCATTCCGAGGAGGGCCGGCATGCGCCGACAGGTCATCGTGGCCGTCACGGCCGTCGTGCTGCTCTGTGCCTGCTCGGCTCCGGTCGCCACACCGGCTGCCTCCATCGCGCCGAGCAACCCGGCGCCGACCCCTGGCGGTCCCCCACCCCAGGTGACGGGCTCGGTCACGGCGGGACCGGTCTGTCCGGTCGAGCAGAACCCGCCGGACCCGGCCTGCGCACCGCGACCGGTCGAGGGAGCCGTGATCGTCGCAACCGGCGGCGACGGCGCTGAGGTGGCCCGCGCCACGAGCGATGCCGATGGTGCCTACGTCATGGACATCGGCCAGACCGGCACCATCCTGCTGACGGCCCAACCGGTCGAGGGGTTGATGGGCGTGCCCGAGCCGGTGACCGTCGAGCTGACCGAGCCGGGCCAGGTGGTCCGAGTCGACCTGGGGTACGACACCGGCATCCGCTGAACGGGCTCGACGGCCCTCCACGCGCCCGCGAACACCCAAGCATCTGCTGCGCGCGCCCGCCCGCGTAGACTTGGCCCATGCTGCTCGCGATCGATATCGGCAACACCAACGTCACCCTCGGCCTCGTCGAGGACGGGGTCATCACCGGCACCCGCCGCCACGGCACACATGGCGCGTCCACCACTGATGAGCTTGAGCTCCTGCTCGACGGCCTCCTGGGCCTGGACGGGCGGAGCCTGGACGCCGTGGACGCGATGGCTCTCGTCTCGGTCGTCCCCGGCCAGACCGCCATGTTCGAGCAGGTCGCAGACCGACGCGGCATCCCCATCGTCGTCGCGGGCGCGGGCACGGTGCCGATCGCCATCCGCATCGACCGCCCCGGCGAGGCCGGCCCCGACCGCCTGGTCAACGCCCTCGCGGCCAAGCGCCTCTACGGCGCGCCGGCCGTCGTCGTGGACATGGGCACGGCGACCACGTTCGACTGCGTCGGCCCCGATGGCGCGTTCCTCGGCGGCGCGATCGCCCCGGGCCTCAAGCTGGGTCTCGAGGCGCTCGCCGGGAACACGGCCCGGCTGCCCCGGATCGAGCTGCGCACTCCAGACCGCGCGATCGGCCGCGACACCGTCAGCGCCATGCAGAGCGGCACCGTCTTCGGCTACCAGGGCCTGGTCAATGGACTCCTCCAGCGGATCCGCCGCGAGCTCGCCGAGATGACGGGCGCGGCACCGGACACCGTCCACGGCATCCTCACCGGCGGCCTCGCCAACGAGCCATGGGCGCGCGACATCGAGGGCGTGTCCGTCATCGACCCGGACCTCACGCTCAAGGGCCTCGCCATCCTCTACGCCGAGGTTGCAGGCGGGCAGCCGCTGGCGGGAACACGATGAGCGGCCCGGACAGCACACCCGGGAGCGGCCGCCTCCAGGGCCGCCTCATCGGCCTCGGCGTGTGCGGCTCCATCGCCGCCTACAAGGCCGTCGAGCTGCTGCGCCTCCTGCGCATGGAAGGCGCCGACGTCGTTGCGATGCTCACGCCGGCCGCCGCCACTTTCGTCGGACCCCTCACGTTCGGCGCCCTGTCCCGCCATCCCGTCGAGACGGACGTCCTGGGCCTCCTGCCGGACCAGCGCATCGGCCACATCGTCGTCGCCGACGCCGCCGACGCGATCGTCATCGCCCCGGCCACCGCCCGCTGGCTGGGCGCGATGGCCAACGGCATCGCCAACGACGTGGTCACCGCCACCTGTCTCGCCTCATCCGCCCCGATCGTCTTCTGTCCGGCCATGGACGGCGACATGTGGACCCACCGCGCCACCCAGGACAACGCCACCCGCCTCCAGCGCGACTTCGGCTACCGCATGGTCCCGCCCGAGCTCGGGTCGCTCGCCAGCGGCCAGGAGGGTATCGGCCGACTCGCGGACCTGGGCGTGATCGTGGACGCCATCGTCGAGGCCATCGGCGACAGCCCCGTCCGCCAGCCCGACGCCGCCGCCCGGCCACCCCTCGCTGCCCCGCACGTGGAGCAGGACCTCGCGGGTCGCCAGATCGTCGTGAGTGCCGGCGGCACCGCGGAGGCCATCGATCCAGTCCGCTTCATCGGCAACCGCAGCACCGGCAGGATGGGCGCCGCCATCGCCGAGGCCGCCATCGCCCGGGGCGCCCGCGTCACCATTGTGGCCGGCCGCACGGAGGTCCCGCTGCCGGCCGCCGCCCGCATCATCCCGGCCGAGTCGACCGCGGCCATGCGCGACGCGGTCTTCGCCACAGTCATCGAGTCACCTGCCGACGTCCTCGTCATGGCCGCCGCCGTCGCGGACTTCCGGCCGCGCCAGGCCGCCGGCACCAAGCTCACCCGCGACGCCGGCATGACCCTGGAGTTGGAGCCCACCGAGGACATCCTGGCCGAGGTCGGAGTCCGCGCCCGGGAACTTGATCCGCGCCCCGTCATCGTCGGCTTCGCCGCGGAGACCGGCTCCCTGGACCGCGCACCGGACAAGCTCCGCCGGAAGGGCGCCGACCTCCTCGTCGCCAACGACGTCGCCGAGGCAGGCTCGGGGTTCGGCACCGACACCAATCGCGTCGTGATCCTTGGCGCGGATGGGTCGCGCGACGACCTGCCGCTCATGAGCAAGCGAGCGGTGGCCGACCACCTGCTCGACCGGGTGGTCGCACTGTTGGACGTACGCGACGGCCGGGCGCACACTGGCGGTCCCATGCACGAGAACGATCGATGAGCGCCCAGAACGAGACCGTCCGCCGCCTGTCCGTGGTGGACATCGCCAGGCTCTACGGCGACGGCGCCCGGATCGCGACGATCACGGCCTACGACTACCCGACCGCCATGCTGGTGGACGAGGCCGGCATCCCGCTCATCCTGGTCGGCGACTCGCTGGGCCAGGTGATGTTGGGCTACGACACCACCGTCCGCGTCTCGATGGACGAGATGCTCCACCACACGAAGGCGGTGGTGCGCGGATCGAAGCGTGCGCTGGTCGTCGCGGACATGCCCTTCCTGACCTACACGAACCCGGACGAGGCGATCCACAACGCAGGCCGCTTCCTGCGCGACGCGGGCGCCCAGGCGGTCAAGGTCGAGGGCGGCGTGCGCTCCGCCAGGACGATCGAGGCGCTGGTCAAGGCCGGCATCCCCGTGATGGGGCACATCGGCCTGACGCCCCAGGCGATCAATGCGATCGGCCGGGTCCGGGTGCAGGGCAAGAACCGCGAGCAGGCACGCTCGCTGCTCGGCGATGCGCTGGCGGTCCAGGAGGCTGGTGCGTTCTCCGTCGTGCTGGAGCTGGTGCCCGGGCAGCTCGCCCAGGCGATCACGGACCGCCTGCACATCCCGACGATCGGGATCGGGGCGGGCGCCGGATGCTCCGGGCAGATCCAGGTCATCACCGACATCCTCGGTTTGACGGACTGGACGCCGAAGCACGCCCGCAAGTACGCGGACCTGCGCGGGACGATCCTCGGGGCACTGGGCGGCTACAAGGCCGACGTCGAGACGGGCGCCTTCCCGGGCGCGGCCGAGACCGTGCTGATGGAGGCCACCGTGCTCGACGAGGTGCTGGGCCGGACCCCCGAGGACCAGGCGGGCGACTTCATCGCAGGCCTCGGCGGCATCCCGCTCGACCGCGACCTCTAGGCCGGACCGCCCGCGAGGCCTGGGACCGACGCCGCCGATGCTCGTCGTCCGCACCCGCGCCGCCCTGCGCGCTGCGCTCGCCGCCGCGCCCCGTCCGGTCGGCCTCGTCCCCACGATGGGCTGGCTGCACGCGGGCCACGTCTCGCTGGTTGCACAGGCCCGGACCGAGAACGCCACGGTCGTGATGTCGATCTTCGTGAACCCCAAGCAGTTCGGAGAGTCGACGGACTTCGAGAAGTACCCGCGCAACGAGGCGCGGGACTTCGCCAAGGCCGAGGCCGCGGGGGTGGACATCATGTTCGCCCCCACGGTCGGCGAGGTGTACCCGCCGGGCTTCGACACCCTCGTCTCCGTCGGCGCGATCGCCCACCCGCTCGAGGGCAGCGCCCGGCCCGGCCACTTCGACGGGGTCGCCACCGTGGTCGCGCTCCTGTTCGGCCTGGTGGGGGCGGATAAGGCCTACTTCGGCCTCAAGGACTACCAGCAGGTCCAGGTGATCCGGCGCATGACACTCGACCTTGCCCTGGCCACCGAGGTGGTCCCCTGCCCTACCGTCCGCGAGCCCGACGGGCTGGCGATGTCCTCGCGCAACGCCCGCCTGTCACCGGCCGGGCGGGTGGTCGCACCCGTCATCCACCAGGCGCTGGTGGCAGGCGCCGATCATGTCCGACGCGGGGTGCGCGAGGCGGCCTCGGTCCGGGGCGCCATCCTTGCCGTGCTGGCGACGGAGCCGTCCGTGGTGGTCGACTACGTCTCGGTGGCAGACCCGGACACCCTCAGGGAGCTGGTCGAGGTGGATGGCCGCGCGCTGCTCTCGCTGGCCGTCCGCGTGGACGACGTCCGCCTGATCGACAACGAGCTGGTCGCCTAGGCGTCGGCGGGCCCGCCCGCCTCGCGTCCGCGGGCGACCGCGTCGGGCTGCTCCCTGCGGGCGACCGCGATCCAGACGATGGCGGCGCCCGCTGCACAGCCCACCGCGCTGACGGGGTACACCGCGCCGATGCCCGCCTGCTGCGCCACAAGCCCTGCCAGCACGGCCCCCGCGATGTAGCCGATGGACGACACGGTGCCGCCGAAGAGCGCCTGCGCCGTCCCCTGGAGCCTGGCGGGAAACCGTGCAGCCACGTACGTCGTGGTGCCGACGAGCAGGAACGTGAATCCGATGCCGCTGATCCCGGCCACGACCACGAACGCGGCCGGGTCCAGCGCGACGCCCCAGAGGGCGGAGCGCACGGCGTACGCCACGATGCCCGCCACGATCAGCCGCTCCACGCGGACCCGCCGGGCCAGCAGGGGGAAGAGCAGCATCATCGGGATCTCCAGGGCAGCGTTCACCGCCCAGCCGACACCCACCAGTGCCGTCCCGCCGCCCAGCTCCACGATGCGCAGCGAGAGCAGCGTGAGGACCATCCCGTTCGCGGTCCAGGCCACCGCCGTCCCGACGAAGAACAGGGCCATCCCGGGGGCCCGCAGGAGGCCCAGGGCCGCCCCGGGACCCACGCCGCCCACGTGGATGCCCCGTTCCGGGCGGCCCAGCAGCGCGTACGCCGCCACGGCCGACGCGACCAGCGCCGCCGAGTAGACGAGGAAGACCGCGCGCAGGCCCATGCCGGCCACCAGGGCGCCCACGGCGATCCCGGTCACCATGAACGAGACCGAGCCCCAGACGCGGGCCTGGCCGAACCGCTCGCGGTGGCTTCCCAGCCGCTGCACGGTGCGCGCATCGACCAGCGGCGTCAGCCCGGATGTGCCAATCGCCACGGCTACGACGATGAGGGCCAGCCAGGGCATCGACGGGCCGAGCACGAGCAGCAGGGCCGCCAGCGCCGCCCACAGCGCGCCCGCAAGGTACGGCGGCCGCATGTCGCCCATGCGGTCCGCGAGCATGCCCCAGGCCGGCGCCGCCACGATGGCAACGAGGGCCGGAACCGCGGCCAGCACCCCGATCGCCGAGAGGTCCACGCCCTGTTCCGCGAAGTAGACGGTCGCGAACGCCACCCATACGGCCACCGCGGCGAACTGGAAGGCATAGACGATCGCCGGGGGAACGATCGACCGCTGCCGGTCGTCGCGACGGGCGGACCTCGATGGTTCGGCGACGGGATCGGCGACGGCGGCGGGGCCGTCGGCGGGGTCGATCGCGCTCAGGCGAACGTCGCTTCCGCGGCCACTTCGAGGAACCGGTCCATCTGCAGGTGCTCCCACACGAGCGCCTTGATGAGCTCGATCTTGCCCTTGTCGGCGGCGTGGGTCTTGACCAGCAGGTCGTGAACCTCCGACGCCACCGTGTAGGTGTCGTCCGGGAGGGCGGCGCAGAACATGCCCGCCTGGTTGACGAGCTCGAGGACCTCGGGGCGGGGCTGGTAGCCACCGGTGAGCAGGATGCCCAACGCCTTCGCCTCGGGGCCGGCGTCGATGGCGCCCGGGGTCTCCTCCACCAGCGCGTCGATCTGCTCCACCGTTGCGGGCAGGCTGTGGAAGCGGTCCGCGACGTGCGCCGACGCGAGGGTCAGGATCACGTCTTCGCGATCACCGGGCACGATGACCAGCGTGCTCGGGGTGACGCGCTCGAGCATGTGCGCGGGCTCCATCGCCCCGATCGCGATCCCGTCGATCACGCGGTCGAGGTCGCCGCCGGGGTGGATCACGCGCGCGCCGGTGCCCTCGAGGATCATCTCGAGCGTCGGGTGCGACAGCATCGGGCGGTAGGGCAGGATGCCCAGCAGCGGGATCCCGTGGAGCGCCAGGCCGCGCTCGAGGGTCTTCGCGATGCCCGGCTGCCCGTCGATCCGGACCTTGTTGACGATCGCGCCGGCCACCGGCACGCCGTGGGCCTCGAAGTGCGAGGCATTGAGCACGATCTCGTCGATGGGCCGGCCCACGCCGCCCTCGCTGATGATGACCGCCGGTGCCCCGAGCAGGGCCGCGACCCGTGCGTTGGACAGGCCGACGACCGCGCCCACGCCCGCGTGCCCCGTGCCCTCGATGAGGAGGATGTCGTGACCGGCGAACGCCTGATGGGCGGCCACGATCCGCGCCCCCAGGTCCTCGACGACCTCGCCCGCGATGTAGCGCTTGGTGAACCCGCGCGGGATATGCACCGGGCTCATGACAGAGATCGGCTCGGGCAGGTCGAAGACGGACCGCATCAGGAAGGAATCGTCGTCGATGGGTTCGCCGTCGATGTCGATGGTGCGCTGGCCGACCGGCTTGGTGAAGCCGGTGCGGTAGCCGCGACGCCGGAAGCCGTCGAGCAGGCCCAGGCTGGCTGTCGTCTTGCCGCGGTTCTGGCCGGTGGCGGCGAGGTACAGCTGGCGCACGTCGGTTCCCTCGGTGGGCTGGGCGGCTGGGCGGGTTGGCGGGTCGGGCGGCTGGGCGGGTTGCGCTAGCCGCGCGCCGCGGTCTTGCGCTCGATGAGCTGGAGCGCCTCGCGCAGGCGGACCATGGACTCCTCGTCCACGCTGTCGGACTCGAGGTACGGTCCCAGCCGCTCCATGATGTCGGTCACGAGACCCAGGAAGACGGCAGCGTCGGCCACGAAGAACTGCGGTTCGTTGTTGTAGCGGACCATCGTGAGCCGGCCCTGGAGGACGCGGCGATCCTCCACGTGGGCGATCTGGGTGCTGAAGTTGTGGCCCTGGATGCCGTCGGGGTTGTTGAGGAAGTTGAGGGCGTTGTCGATGGCCAGCCCGAACCGGGCCCGCCAGGCGACCAGCCGCTCGTAGACCTCGGGCGGGATCCGGACCTCGCCCACATCATCGAAGACCTCGGGAGCCACGGTGAGCAGGCCGACCAGCGTGGTGCCCGCCCGCGCACCGAGCATCACCTGGAGGCTGCGCTCGAGGGTGAAGACCTCGGAGTCGAACCGGGGACTGGTGATGACGTCGGTCAGGAGGTCCTCGACGTTGTCGAGGCTGCCCGGGTCGTTGACGGCGTTGGCGAGGTGGAGGATCTCCTCCTTGAAGAGGAACTTCTCCTCGTGATCAAGCATGGCGCGATGGTAACAGGGGGCGTGTCGGGTCCCTGCCCTGTGCGCGCTGGCCCCCCGACGTGTGCGCGCCGCTCCGCCGGCCCCACGCGCGCCCGCCGTCCAGGGCCACCTCGCCGGCCCGGGCGCGGCCGTGCACGCGGAGCAATACTCCTGGCCCGCGCTGTCGCGCCACTGCTCACGGAGCACAGGAATAACGGCCGCCCGGCCGATTCGGGGCCGAAACCGGTCGTCGCCGTGCGTGGCGGGCACCACGACGACCTGTGGGGCCGGAACAATTGCCCGGCGCGCACGCGGCGCAACGGGCGCGCGGGGAACCAGCACGGAATCGTTCGGCCCGGGACGAGCCCGGGCCGATCGACGTTCGAAGCGCGGCAGCGGATGCCGCAGGTGGCTTACGGGTAGAGGCCGCGCAGGGCGGTCGCGTCGGCGACACGCTGGACGGCGTTGAGGTAGGCGCCGGTCCGCATGTTGACGCCGTGCTTCTCGCTCTGGGCCAGGACCTCGGCGAACGCCTTGTCCATGATGACCTTGAGCTTGGCGTTGACCTCGGTCTCGGTCCAGTGGTCGCGGTTGAGGTCCTGGACCCACTCGAAGTAGGAGACGGTCACGCCGCCGGCATTCGCGAGAATGTCGGGGATCATGAAGACGCCCTTCTTCCAGAGCACCTCGTCGGCCTCGGGGGTCGTGGGGCCGTTGGCGGCCTCGGCGACGATCTTGGCCTTGACGTTGTCCACGTTCGCGGCCGTGATCTGGTTCTCGTAGGCGGCCGGGATGAGGACGTCGCACTCGAGCTCGAGGAGCTCGCCGTTGGTGATGGTCTTGCTGCCCGGGAAGCCGACGACGGTGCCGTGCTCCTTCTTCCACGCGAGGACGCGCGGAACGTCGAGCCCGTCCTGCTTCCAGATCGCGCCGCCCGTGTCGGACACGGCGATGACCGTCGAGCCCTCGTCGGACATGAGCTGGGCAGCGATGTTGCCGGCGTTGCCGAAGCCCTGCACCGCGACCGTGGACTTGGTCAGGTCCATGCCCAGGTGCTTGGCGGCCTGGACGATCGTGAACACGCAGCCACGCGCCGTGGCCTCGTTGCGGCCCTCGGAGCCGCCGATGCTGATCGGCTTGCCGGTGACGACGCCCGGGACGGTGTAGCCCGCGTGCATGGAGTACGTGTCCATGAACCAGGCCATGATCTGCGGGGTGGTGTTGACGTCCGGCGCCGGAATGTCGCGCTCGGGGCCGACCAGGACCGAGATCTCCGAGAAGAAGCGGCGGGAGAGATGCTCCAGCTCCTTCATCGAGAGCTGCTTGGGGTCGACGGACACGCCGCCCTTGCCGCCGCCGTACGGGATGCCGACGACCGCGCACTTCCAGGTCATCCACATCGCGAGGGCCTTGACCTCGTCGAGGGTGACGTCCTGGTGGTAGCGGATGCCGCCCTTGGCCGGCCCGCGGCTGAGGTTGTGCTGCACGCGATAGCCCGTGTAGACCTGGACCGAGCCGTCGTCCATCTGCACGGGGAAGTGGACGGTGAGCTCGCGGCGCGGCTCGCGCAGGACGCGGCGCAGGCCGGGATCCAGGTTGAGCATCTCGGCCGCCAGGTCGAACTGGCTCTGGGCCACCTTCCAGGCGTTGATCGGCGGCGCCATGTTCTCCGTCGTCATAGAGCGGATGATCCTCGTGGTGGGATGGGGACCGCCACCCCGTAGCGTTTGGCCGTCTTCCGGGCGACCACACGGGGGTGTTCGAGCCGATCGGCCGTGGCATGACCAGACGGCGGTCGAACACCGCCTCTGAGGGCCGAGTATAGCCACGGAGCGCTCCCGCGACCGTGCCGCTCGGCACCCGGCCGCAACCAATCCGTCACCCTGTCGCACCTGTCACGTGGCAGGGGTCAGCACGCCTCCCGGGATCGCCGCGTGTGCCGGCGGGGCACGGTCGGGTGCCCTCGCCGGCCGGGCCCGGATCAGCCCTTGCGGACGAACACGCCCCCGAGGCACCCGGGGCCGATGTGCGGTCCCACCGACGGCCCGACAACCATCGTCTGGACCCTCTCGGCGGCGAGTCCCGAGCGGGCGAGGAACTCCTCGCGGAATCCGTCCACGTCGGCGCCCGGCGTATGGAGCACCGTCGCCTCATCGAGGGGCTGCTCCGTGAGCAGCTCGAGCACCCGCTCGCGGGCCTTCGAGCGCGTCCGCACCCGGTCCGCATTCTCGACGACGCCCTCGATCACCGTGATGATCGGCTTGATCGACAGCATGGATCCGACCGCCGCCCGCGTACCGCTGATCCGGCCACCTCGCTTGAGGTACTCGAGCGTGTCGAGCGCGACGTACAGCCCCACGTCCTTCTTGCGCGCCTCGAGGGCCGCCGCGACCTCGGCTCCGGATGCCCCAGCGGCCGCCAGGCGGGTGCCGTGCTGGGTCAGCATGGCCTGCCCGGCGGACACCGTGCGCGAGTCCACGATGTGCACGTCACGGTCCGGCATGCCTGCGGCCGCGATCTGGACCGACTTGAGCGTCCCGGACAGGTCGCCCGACACCGTCACGCACACGATCGAGTCAGCTCCCGCGGCAAAGGCGGCCTCGAAGGCGGTGGCGAACTCCCCGGGCGAAGCGGCCGCCGTGGTGGGGAACGGCGCGTTCGGGGCAAGCATCCGCTGCCAGAACTCGTCCGTTGTCAGCGTTGCGTTGGCCAGGAAGACCTCGTCGCCGAAGCTGACCTGGAGCGGCACCACGGTGATCCCGGACTCGGCCGCGACGGCGGGCTGGAGGTCGCTGGCGGAGTCGGTGATGAGCGCGACACGGGTCACGATGGATCTCCCTCCAGGCACTGTGAAGGCCAAGCGGCCGGCTGCCCCCTCCGATCCGCGGATGATACGGACCCGACCGGGCCCACGTGGACCGTTCGGGCTCGCCCCGCTCAGGCCCTCCCCGACGGCGTGCCCCGAGCGGGACCTCCCGATGTGGCGCATCACCGGCTACCCTTCCCCGATGGCGCGATCCGTCCTGGCCGTGATCTTCGGCACCTTCACCCTGCGGCTCGCGACGGGCCTGACGGGCGGCGCCCTCGTGTACTACCTCGCCGTGCTGGAGGACTACGGCGGACCCAAGGTGGACGCCATCACCCTGGGCTGGTTCGTCGCCCTCTTCTACGCGGCCGAGCTCATCGGCTCGCCACTGTTCGGCGTGCTGTCCGACCGGCTCGGCCACCGGCGGGTCATGCTGTTCGGCCCCGGCTTCGGGGCGGTCGCCGTGATCATCACCGCCGTCACCACGAGCATCCCCGTCCTCATGGGCACCCGCCTGCTCGAGGGCGCGTCGACGGCTGCCTCGATCCCGTCGATCCTCGGGTTCATCGCCTTCGCCACCGCCGGCGACGAGGCGCTCCGGGGTCGGGCGACGGCACGGTTCGAGGCCGCGACCCTGGCCGGCCTCCTGGGCGGCCTGGTCCTGGCGGGCCCCTTGTTCACGCTCATGGGCCCGGGTGTCTTCCTGTTCAACGCCCTGCTCTACGGACTCTCCTTCGCCATCTACAAGTTCGGCGTGCCAGCCCACGCCGAGCCGCCGCCCCACCCCGAGCGCGGCGTGCGCGGCGCGAGCGCCCTGAAGCGCTACGGGGCGATTCTCACCGGCACCCACGTCTGGCTGCTGGCCCCTACGTGGATCGCCATCAATGCGGTGCTGGGCCTGTTCACCACGCAGACCCTGTTCCAGCTGGTCAGCAAGCCCAGCCCCGGGTTCTCCGACCAGATGCTCATGGGCGGCGTCGATCGCAACGTCGTGAGCGCGGTCCTGGGGATCGGCGGACTCCTGTTCTTCGTGGGCATCTTCTGGTGGGGCCGCCGCTTCGCGAAGATGCGCCGCACGACCATCATCTTCTACGGGATCCTCGGCGGCGGCGCCGTGCTCGCGGCGGCCTTCGGCGTCAACCACTCGGCCGATCTGCCCATCGTGGTCCCGCTCGCCCTCGCGGTGCTCGCGATCGGCGGCCTCTTCGTGCTCGCGGGTGCGACCCCGGCCGCGATCGGCCTCCTCGCCGACGTGACCGAGGCCTACCCCAACGATCGGGGCGCGATCATGGGCCTCTACTCCGTGTTCCTGGCCCTCGGCCAGATCACGGGCAGCCTGCTCGGCGGGGCGTCCGCCCAGCGGTGGGGCCTCGATGGAATCTTCATCGTCGCCCTGGTGCTCCTGGGCGTGGCGCTGCTGCCGCTGAGCCATCTCCGCCGCTACGAGCACTTCATGGGCCCGTCGGCGGCCGAGACGTTCGGGCCGGCGTGATGACGGTGCGATGCCGCTGATGGAGCGATACCGATGACCGATCTCAAGCCCCTCGTCCCTGCCCGGGCCGCGCGCGGCGCCCGAGGCGCAGTCGTGGCACCGCACCACCTCGCCACGACCGCCGGCCTGGCCGTGCTGGCCGCCGGCGGCCACGCTGTCGACGCGGCGATCGCCACCAACGCCGTGCTGGGCGTCGTGATGCCCAACGGGTGCGGCATCGGCGGCGATGCGTTCTGGCTCGTCTGGGACGACGGTGCCGGTGAGCAGGTGGCGCTCAACGGGTCCGGGCGAGCGCCCGCCGCAGCCACTGCCGGGCTCCTGCGCTCACGCGGGTTGGAGCGCATCCCGCTCCGCGGCCCGTATGGCATCACCGTTCCGGGTGCCGTCCGCTCCTGGGCCGATGCCCACGCCCGCTGGGGCCGCCTGTCCCGGGACGTGATCCTCGCCGCCGCCATCGAGCACGCCGGGGCCGGGTTCCCCGCATGGGAGGGCCTCGTCGACGCGGTCGAGGCGACCGACGCAAGCCTGGGCGACGCAGCCTGGGCCGAAGGGTTCCGGCGGGTCTGGCGGCCTGCCGCGAGGCCCTGGCGCCCGGGCGAGATGATCCGGCTTCCGGCCCTTTCGGCAACCCTGCGCACCTTGGCCGACGAAGGGTTCGACGCCTTCTACGACGGCTCGCTGGGTGAGCGGCTGGCTCGCAACCTGGCCGCCTCGGGCGCCCTGCACACCGCCGCCGACCTCCACGCTCATCGCAGCACGTGGGGGACCCCGATCGCGACCGAGTACCGGGGTGTCCGCGTCACCACCCATCCGCCCAACAGCAGCGGGCTGCTCGCGCTCGAGATCCTCAACATCCTCGCGGAGTTCGAGCCACCGCCCGCCGCCGCCTTCGGGCCGCGGGGCTGGACCGATGCGGCGTGGCCGCACCTCTGGCTCGAGGCTGCCAAGCTCGTCTACGCCGATCGCGACGCGACCCTCACCGATCCGGCCTTCCGCGATGTGCCCGTGGACGTGCTGCTCTCGCGGCAGCGCGCGACGACGCTCGCCGGGCTGATCGACCCCCGCCGGGCCGACCCCTCCCCTGCCCCGGTCCGGACGCTCGTGGGCGGGACGATCTACCTCGCGGTGGTGGATGCGCAGGGCAATGCCGTGAGCCTGATCCAGTCGAATGCGGCAGGCTTCGGCTCAGGGGTCGTGGATGCCGAGACGGGCGTCCACTACCAGAACCGGGGAGCGTCGTTCTCGCTGGACCCCACTCACCCAAACGTGATCGAGCCGCGCAAGCGGACGGCGCACACGCTGCTGCCCGGGATGCTGTTCAGGGTGGGCCAGCGACGGCCGTGGATCGTGGGTGGCTCCATGGGCGGCGACATCCAGCCCCAGGTGCACGCCCAGCTGGTGTCCGCACTGGTCGACGGGAGCGCGGACCTGGCGACGGCCGTCGCGGCGCCGCGGATCACGGTTGAGCCCGCGGGCTGGCTCGCACCACCGACGGCCGTCTTCGCTGACGGCACCTTGTCGGACGGTGTCCCCGACGGGCTTCGCGAGCGAGGCCACGATCTCGGGCTGGAGCCGTACAACGGCGCCCTGGGCCACGAGCACGCGATCGAGCTGGTCGATGGCGGACCTGCCCAAGGTGGCAGCCTGCTGGCGATGACCGATCCGCGCAGCGCGGGGCTGCCTGCGGTCCGGTAGGGCTCGGGCCGACCGGGAGGCAGCCCCGAGCGGTCGGCGCCCGATGGTATCCTCGGCCGGCTGGTGGCAGCCGCGCTCGCACACGACCTGCCGCCGGAATCGTGTGGAGAGCGGAGGCACAGGTGACCTCGAACGTCGGGCAGAGCTACCCCTACAGCAGCGAGTCGGAGGCGGAGCGCGCCGCCGTGATCGCGGCGCTCGTCGAAGCGCGCGAGGGCCTGGCCGACAAGCTCAAGGCCGAGACCAACCCGCTCGACCAGGCCGAGCGCCGGTGGGTGTACAAGTGCCCCACCAAGGGCTGCACGGGCCTGCTCCACGCGGCGGGGTACGCGGTCGAGAAGCACGCCGTCTTCGTCGTCTGCGACGGGACCTGCGCCAAAACCTTCCTGCGCTAGCCGCCTGCGCGAACCGCACGGTCCGCGCGACCCCATGACCACGCCCCCGGGGCCCGATCCCAGCCTGCGCGCGGCCCGCCGCCAGCTCCTGCTCGACACGGCCGGGATCGTCGCGTCGATCGTCGCCTTCGGCTTCGTCTTCGGTCTCGCCGCCAAGGAGGCCGGCCTCTCGCCCATCGAGGCGAGCGCGATGAGCCTCTTGTGCTTCGCCGGGGCGGCGCAGTTCGCGGCGGTGGGCTATGTCGCGGCCGGGCTGCCGTGGCTGCCGATCGTCGTCCTCACGGCGGCCCTCAACGCCCGCCATCTCCTCTACAGCGCGAGCCTTGCGCCGGGTCTCCGACGCGTCGCCTCCCGTCCGCACCGCGCGTTCATGGCCCACTTCCTGACCGACGAGGCATTCGCGCTGACCGCGGCGCACTTCCACCGGCTCGGCGCACCGGATGCGCTCGGCTACTGGATCGCGGCGGTGGTGGGCGTCTTCATCCCCTGGAACCTCGCGACGATCGCCGGGGTGCTGCTCGGCGGCGCCATCCTGGAACCACGGCAGCTCGGCCTGGACATCGTGTTCCCGGCGGCGATGGCGGGGCTGGCCGTCGGCCTGGTCACGGGCCGGCGGGAGCTGGTTGCGGCGGGCGCGGGCGGGGCGCTGGGCGTCGTGGCCTCGCTGGTCCTCGGGCCTGGCGTCGGGATCGTCGTCGGCGGGCTGTTGGGGCCGCTGGCCGGGATGGCGGTGCCGGAAGGGCGAGTGCACCTGTCGCCTGAGTCCGACGTGAGCGGGCAACCCGTGGACATCGACCTCGCGGTGGCCGAGGCCGGATCGCTCGATGCTGCTGGGACCGTGGCACCACAGGCTGCCGAAGCGTCGCCGGAGCGGCCATCGTGAGCACGGAGCTCGTGGCCCTCGCCGCGCTGATGATGGTCGTGACGTACCCGTCGCGCGCCCTGCCCCTCCTGGCGCCCGGCATCGAACGGTTGCCGCCGAAGGCCCTGCTCTACCTGCGCCTCGTAGGTCCTGCCGTGCTGGCGTCCCTCGCGGCGGCGAACACGCTGGTGGCCCCGACGGCGGAAGGCGGATACTCCATGCACGTCGGCGTGGACGCGCTCGGAGTGCTGCTGTGTGTCGTCCTTGTCGCGTGGCGGCGCAACCTGTTCCTGGGGCTCTTCGCGGGGGTGCTGCTCGTGGCCGTCCTTCGGGTGCTCGGCGCGGCCTGATGGGCCGTGGGCATGGCAGGCGCGCTGGCCCCGGATCTCATTCCTCTGCGGATCGAATCGGCCAACGATCCCCGTGGGGATGAGATCCGCCCCGGCCGTGCGGAGGTCGCGCACCGAACCCCAGGTTCAGGGTCCGAACCCTGCACGGACCGCCGCGATTCGATCCCTGCGGGGATTAGTCGGCGATTCCATCCGTGTGCGGATGAGATCCGGCCTCGAGTGCGAGGATCAGGGCCGAACCCGACGTTGGCGGCCGGACGCGTCGCCGGGCGCCGGACCTCAGATCGGGCGTGGTCAGGCGCGGCGCGCCTCTGCCTCGATCTCCACCAGCAGTGTCGGCTCGATCAGGCGGGCCACCACGACCAGCGTGGCCGCCGGCCGGACATGCCTGAACACCTCGCCATGGACCGCCACCACGGCGTCGGCGTCGGCCGGATCAACGATGTACATCCGGGTGCGCACGACCTCCTCGAGCGCGAAGCCGGCCTGACCAAGCGCACCTTCGATGATGGCGAGTGCCGCCCGGGCCTGCGCGGCGGCATCACCCGGATGCAGCGAGCCGCCGCCGGGACCCGCGTCCGTCGTGCCTGCGACGAAGCAGGCGTCGCCCACCGCAACCGCGCGCGAGTAGCCGCCTGCGGCCTCCCACGGGCCGCCCGAGGTGACGTGCCGGCGGCTCACCGTGCACCCGCCGCGCCCGTTGCGCCCGTTGCGCTCGCGGCACCCGCCGTCCGCGCCTCGCGCTCCGCACGCCAGCCGGCAATCTCCGGGTCGCGTCCGATCGTCGCGATCAGGCCGGCGAGCAGCACCGTCCGCGGCACGATCGAGGCGACCTCCAGGTACTCCTGGGGCGAGTGGTCCATCCCGCCGATCGGTCCGAGCCCGTCGATCGTGGGCACGCCCATGCCCGCCGTCGTGTTCGCATCCGAGGCCCCGCCGGTCGCGGCGTCGCGCAGGTCGATGCCCAACGCCGCCGCGAGCCCGATCGCATGATCCACCAGCCTGCCCGAGCGCTCCAGCTTCTCCATCGGCCAGTGTCGCCCAGTCTGCTCGGCCGCCACGGTCACGTCGGGCACCAGGCGCGGCACGAGGATCTCGGCAATCGCGGCCTCGACCGCCTCGAGCCCTTCGCGGGTGACCGCCCGCACATCCACCTCCAGCGAGCAGCGCTCGGCGACGACGTTCGGGCGCGTGCCGCCCTCGATCACGCCCACGTTCACCGTCACGCCCGCCCACCGCCCGTTCAGGGCATGCAGGTCCAGCGTGATCCGGGCCGCCTCGAGCACAGCGCTGCGGCCTTTCTCCGGCTCCACGCCCGCATGTGCGGCGCGCCCGTTGACCGACACGATGAGATCGAGCGTGCCCTTGCGCGAGGACACGATGTCGCCGTTGGCCCGCGCGCACTCGAAGACCAGGCACGCGTCGGCATCCTTGGCCAGGCGCCGGATGTGGGGCGTTGACACCGGCGAGCCGATCTCCTCGTCAGGGTTGGCCACGAAGACGAGACGCGCCAGCGGCAGCCCGCCAAGTGCCTCGCGGACCGCCGAGATCGCGTAGAGGCCGGTCAGCAGGCCGGACTTCATGTCGGTGACGCCGGGTCCGGTGGCGATGCCACCCTGGATCGAGAACGGCCGCTCCAGGACGGTCCCTGGATCGAAGACGGTATCCATGTGCCCGATGCACAGGAGCGTCGGGCCGTCCGGCTGCGTGCCCCGGAACTCCGCCACGACCGTCTCGCCGAGGTCCTGGTCGTTGGCGTAGCCGCACACCGAGGACGCACCCATCGCGCGCAGGTGCTCCATCGTCCAGCGGCCGATGATGTCCACGCCCGACTTCGTGTACGAGCCGCAGTCGGTGTTGACCAGCCGCTCGAGGTCGGCCATGTAGGCGTCGTGAGTGCGCTCGACGACCTCGCGCAGGGCGGCGATCTCCTCGAGCGTGACAAGCGTGGGGTCGAAGGCTGGCATGCGGGAGAGGGTACCGCGCGCGGGTCTGCACAGCCCGAGCGCATCGGGGAGCCGCTGCGCAGCCCGAGCGCATCGTGGGCCGGTTGCACCGACCGAACCCGCCGCCGATCCGCTGCGCAACCCCCCGACGGGCCGGTCCGTCGCTCGGTAGAGTGTCCGGACCGTGCGACTCGTCGAGATTCGGCTCCTGGAGGGTCCCAACGTCTACCGGCTCATGCCGGTGGTCAAGGTTGAGGTTGCCGTCGGGCGGGCGCGGGTCTGGAAGGGGTCGCGCGACGGGGGCGACGGGGCGCTCGTGCACATCGGCCGGACGGTCCCGGCACGCGAATGGCCGGACGCCGTGACCGATCTCGTCGCCTGGATCCGGCGGCTCCGGGCCGACCATGACGAGCACCCCGGACCGGTGCAGGTCCATCGCGGCACCGATGCCGGGCGATGGGTGGCCACGTGGCCCTGGGCCGGCGCGGGGCGTGCCCGCGAGATCGCCGAGGCGGCGGTGGACCTCGCCGGGCGCCCGGTCTCGCCGGCCAGGAAGGTCCGCCTGACAGGCACGCAGGCGCGCCTGGTTGCGGGGTGGCAGGAGCGGATCGCGGCGGCGTCCACCGTGCCGCCGTCCTGGATCCGGGACGAGGAGCGCCGCCAGCCGGTGGTCAGCATCACCGGCACCAACGGCAAGTCGACCGTGACCCGGCTGATCACGCACATCCTCCTGGGCGCCGGGCACCACGTCGGCACCACCACCTCGGACGGGATCCTCGTGGACGAGCGGATGGTGGAGGCGGGCGACTGGACCGGACCCGGCGGAGCCGTCGCGATCCTGCTCCGCGACGACGTGGACATCGCCGTGCTCGAGACCGCGCGCGGCGGACTGGTCCTGCGCGGCATGGGGTACGAATCCAACGACGCGAGCGTGTTCACCAACCTCTCCTCGGACCACCTGGACCTGCAGGGCATCCACACGCTCCCCCAGCTGGCCGAAGTCAAGGCGACGGTCTGCCGCATCACGCGCCCGGACGGCGCGACGGTGCTCAACGCCGATGATCCGCTCGTCGCCGGGGTCGCGCGCCGGGTTCGCTGCACGGTGGGCTACTTCAGCATGGCGCCCGACGGGTCCCGCCTGCTCGCCCGGCACCGGCGGAGCGGCGGCCGCGCGTGGGTGCTCCGCGACGAGACCCTGTGGGAGTGGGACGGACCCGCCGAGCCACCGGCTCCTGGCGGTGGCCGACCTGCCCGTGGCGCTCGACGGTCTGGCCCGCCACAACATCGCGAACGCGCTCGCTGCGGCCGGAGGCGCCCGAGCCCTGGGCGCGACGCGCGAGCAGGTGGTCGAGGGCCTGCGTGCCTTCCGCCCCTCAGCCGAGCTGTCCCCTGGGCGCTGCAACCTGTTCCGGCTCGGGCAGCAGATCGTGATCGTGGACTTCGCCCACAACGAGGCGGGCACCGAGGCGATCCTGGACGTGGCCCGCGGGATCTCGCGGCGCGAGGTGGCGCCGGCGGTGCACCGTCAGGCAAGCCCCCCGCCCGTCACGGCCATCATCGGCACGGCCGGCGACCGCCCGGACGAGACCATCAGCGGGGTGGGCAGGATCGCGGCCACCCTGGCCGACCGGATCGTGATCAAGGAGACGCCGCACTACACCCGGGGCCGGACCCGCGAGGAGGTGGTGGAGCTCCTGCGGGCGGGCATCGCGGAGGGCGGGGCCGATCCTGCAGCGGCGGCCGTCCACCCGTCCGAGACGCTCGCGCTGGCCGCGGTCCTCGACGCCACCGACGAGACCCGGCGTCGTCGTCCTGTTCTGCCACGAGGAGCGTGACGCCGTGTTCGCGTTGCTCGAGCAGCGCGGGGCCGTCGCGCTCGATCTCACCGCCGAGGGCTGACGAGCCCAGGCTCCGGGGGTGAAGGCGCGCCAGACCTGGCCACAGCCGAAGGCGTCGCCGGGCACCGGGGTTCGCCCCGGGTCGGCCGAGGGGCCTCGTCAGCCCTCGGGAGCCTCCCACTCACCCGGGTCCGCGAACGCGGTGCCGCCCTGGCTGCCGGCGCCGAGCGCCATGGCCTCCCGGTAGACGTTGAAGGCGTCGTCGGCGCACACGACAACCAGATCACCGGGTGACGCGCGCCGGAGCGCAAGCCGGACCGCCGCCTCCTCCTCGAGCACCTTGTCGACCTTGTGCACGCGGCCGGTGCCATCGCCCTTGGCCGCCCTCGCGCCTGCGGCGACGTTGGCCGCCGACTCGCCGGGAGGCCGCCCGCGCAGGTGCTTGTCCTCGCGGATCACGATCTCGTCGAAGGCGCTCGCTGCCAGATAGCCGTAGTCGTGCTGGTCCTGGTCGCGCCGGTCACCGGGGATCCCGATGACGCCGATCGCGCGACCCGTGCGCGGCCGGGTTGCCGGCCCGTGACCGCCGCCGAGGATGCCTGGCCGGGTCACCGGCTCCGTCATCATGCGGTTCACGAAGTCGGCAAGATTGCGCATTCCGTCCACGTTGTGGCAGTAGTCGATGACCACGCGCGTGCCTGCGACCTCGACCAGGTTCAGGCGGCCCGGCGCCTGGAAGAAGGACGTCGTGAACGTCCGCAGGCCCTGGCGGAT
Source organism: uncultured Chloroflexia bacterium (assembly GCA_963748625.1). Classification (GTDB taxonomy): domain Bacteria; phylum Chloroflexota; class Limnocylindria; order Limnocylindrales; family CSP1-4; genus CAIXZV01. The sequence continues at coordinate 802,321 of CAVVJT010000010.1, forward strand.
GTCGTGGAGGTGGGCTCCCGCTGCCCACGCGGCGGCGGCCGCGGCGAGCGCGTTGGCGACGTTCATCCGGGCCCGGCCCTGGAACGTGGACGGCATGAGGTGCGTGTACAGGACCGGCATCTTGCGCGGCCCGTGCTTGAGCACGATCAGCTCACCCTGCGGGGTGTCCTCCAGGCAGAACGCGGCGTTGCCGCGGTTCGTATGCCCGTCCACCCGGTCGTAGCCGTCCTCGCCCTTGTGCTTGGCCATCGTGAACAGCACGACGCGCCCGGCGCAGTGGCGGCCCATGCGGTACACGTGCGGGTCGTCCGCGTTGAGCACGGCCGTCCCCGAGCGCGGGACCGCCTCCACCAGGACGCCCTTGACGCCCGCCAGCTGGCCGAGGGTGTCGATGCCGCCGAGCCCGAGGTGGTCGCCGGTCACGTTGGTGACCACGGCGACGTCGTTGCGGTCGTAGCCGAGGCCCTCGCGCAGGATGCCGCCACGCGCGACCTCGAACACGGCGGTGTCCACGGTGGGGTTCTGGAGCACCATCTGCGCCGACTTGGGGCCGCTCATGTCGCCGCGCTTCATGAGGCGGCCGTCGATCACGATGCCGTCGGTCGAGGTCATCCCGATCCGCCGGCCCATGAGCTTGAGGATGTGGGCGATCATCCGGACGGTGGTCGTCTTGCCGTTCGTGCCGGTGACCGCGATGATCGGGATCCGGGCAGGGGCGCCGGCCGGGAACAGCAGGTCGATCACCGGCTTGGCCACGTACTGGGGCTCACCCTCGGTGGGGTGCGTGTGCATCCGGAACCCGGGTGCTGCGTTCACCTCGACGATGCCGCCGCCGGTCTCGCGGACGGGCTCGGTGATGTCGGGGCAGATGAAGTCGATGCCCGCGATGTCGAGACCGACCATTCGCGCCGCGGTCTCCGCGATCTCAACGTTGTCGGGGTGGGCCTCGAACGTGCGGTCGATCGAGGTGCCGCCGGTGCTCATGTTGCCGGTCAGCGCCAGCTTCACGAACGCACCTTCGTCCGGGATGCTGTCGGGCGTGTAGCCCTGGCCCGCCAGGACCTCGTCGGCGGTGGCGTCGAGGCGGATCCGGGTCAGGACCTTCTCGTGGCCGATGCCGCGGCGCGGATCCTGGTTCGTCTCCTCGACGAGGTCGCGCACGGTCCTGCGCCCGTCGCCGGTGACGCTGGCCGGGACGCGCTCGGCGATGGCCGCGACCTGACCACCGATCACCAGGCAGCGATAGTCGCGACCGGTGAGGTACGTCTCCACCACGACGTCGCCGCGGCGGCTCTGCCGCACGGTCTCCGGCCAGGCCGCGCGGACGGCAGCCTCGTCCTTGAGGTCCAGGGCGACGCCGCGACCGTGATTGCCGTCGAGCGGCTTGATGACGCACGGGAAACCGAGGCGGCGGGCGGCCCGGGCGGCGTCGTCCTCCGTGTCCACCACCTCGCTGCGGGGCACGGGGAGCCCGGCCGAGTCGAGCAGGCGGTTGGTCAGCTTCTTGTCGGACGCGATGTCCACCGCGATCCCGCTCGTGCGGCTGGTCATCGTGGCCCGGATGCGCTGCTGGTGGACACCCTGGCCCAGCTGGACGAGGCTGTAGCGGTCCAGGCGCATGAAGGGGATGTCGCGGATGGCGGCCTCGTCGAGGAGCGCCTGGGTGGACGGGCCGAAGGCGAGCCGCTCCGCCTGGCGGATGAGGTCCTCGAGCTCGGCCTGGTAGTCGAAGGCGTGCGCGGGATCGTCGGGGGCGACGAGGTGGTTGACGAGCCGGACGGCCTTGTTGCCCGCCTCGATGCCGATGTGCTCCTCGCGGTACTCGAAGATCACGTGGTAGCGGCCGTGCTCCCCGGTGCCGCGGGTCTTGCCATGGCGGACAAGGGTCCCGGCGAGGTTCTGCAGCTCGAGTGCGACGTGCTCGGCCACGTGGCCCACCCAAGTGCCGTCGCGCAGCCTGCTGATGAAGCCGCCGCGGCGGCCCAGGGAACACGCGTGATCGTCGAGGCTGGGGATCAGCGCGATGAGCGAGTCGGCGAAGCCCGGCAGCGTGGCGGTGTTCCACGCCTCGAGCACGCCGAGGTCCACGGTCATCTTGATCGACGGCTCCTTGGCCCAGTAGTTGGGACCGCGGAGGACGCGGGTCTCGAGGATGCGCAGCTCCGGCGCGGGGGCGGGGGGCGCCGGATCGGCGATGGGGGCAGGGCTCACCGCCGGTGCCGCCTTGTCCTTGCGCGGCCGCTTCGGAGAAGCGGGATCCTTCTGCGCCACGGGCTCCCTCCTCGATATGCGTGGGACCGGAGTGTAGGGTCTGGCGGGTCGTGCGGCTACGCGATTCCCGGCGCGGCCCGGCCGCTCCCCCCAACGATGTGGCGTCCGGGCCGCGTCCGTGCAGGGCTCGACCACCCGTCTGTCGATCCGGAGGTCGAACCTCGAGGGCCTGCCGGCCAAGCGCCCCATGTCTGGGGAAATCTCTTGCCGAGGGTCAGACAGCCGCGTCGCCCAGGGCGTCGGTCACCGTACTGTCGGCCACGCGCGTGCGGCGCCGGAGGTCGAAGCGGTAGCCCGCGGGCAGGCTGTGGAGCACCACGCCGCTGATCATCAGCGGGCGGTGGCCGCGGATCTCCCAGGCGTCGGTCTCGGAGGCCGCTCCGTCGACAACAGTGATCGAGCCGCGCCCGATGACCTCCATCACCTGGTCCGGGCCCACGACGCCGGCCGTGTCCTCGTCCACGCCGAGACCCAGCAGGCTGGGGTTCTGGGCGATCAGGCTCAGGAGCCGGCCGAGGCGGTTCCGCTGCTGGAAGTGCTGGTCCACGATGACACCTGGCAGCAGGCCGAGTCCGGCGGCGATCTGGGCCATCCGGTGCTTGGGCGTGGCCCCCGACGCGCCGAAGGCGATCATGTGGCTGGACACGGCGCTCGCGCCCGCGGAGGTTCCGGCCACAACGGCTCCCCTGCGGAAGCTCTCCACCATGGCACCGGCTACCCGCGTGCCGCCGAGCATGGACGAGAGCCGCAACTGGTTGCCGCCCGTCATGAAGACGCCGCTGCTCTCGGCGATGACCTTGGCTGCATGCTCGTCGTTGGCCTGCGCCCGGGTGGTGGTGTTCAGCGGGGTCACGCTGGCCGCGCCGAGCTCGGTGAAGATCGCCTTGTACCGCTCCCCGGCCTCAAGACCGAAGGAGCTGGCCGTGGCGATCACGGCGATCCGGGCATCCGGACCACCGGCGAGCTGCGCGAAGCGGGCGAGGATGACGCGGTCGCGGACCTTGTCCTCCGCCCCGCCAATGACAATCACGGTTCCGTGCGGCATGGTCGCAGGAGTCTACCAGCGGTCCTGTTCGGCACCAGCGGTCCTCTTCGGCACCAGCACCGTGGCCCACTCCGTGGTTGCATCCTGCCCCTTGTGTGGGGCATTTCGGCGGGTCGTGAGCGTGCCGTGGGAGCGAACGTCGAGGTTTCCGACGCAGACCGTGCGTGCGAGGAGCGGAATCGCCCCCCTGGTGGGGCGCGGCGCAGGCATTGGCCCGCTCGGGCGCAGTCGCCGCGACGCCACGTGTACCCCTTCACGAGCGAGAATGCACGTGCATGGACGTGAACGCCGCTCCCCGGGCGCGCCCCGCCCGCAGGGCAGGGGTGGTCCGGCGCGCGCTCCGCCGTGAGACCGTCCGCATCCGGTCGCCCCAGCGCGCGCTGGCCATGGTGCTGCTCGCGGCCTGGTTCGGCTTCGTGCTCGCCGGGATGATCGCCCGCGGCGACAATGCGGCCGCCGACGCCCAAGCCTATTGGGCGGCCGTGAGGATCTGGCTGGAGGGCGGCGACCCGTACCACCCCACGGGGCCGTTCCTGCCCTACGTCTACGCCCCCTGGATGCTGCCCCTGTTCGCGCCGTGGGCGATGCTCCCGTGGAACGTCGCGTGGTTCGTGTGGCGGGGCGCCTCGCTGCTGCTCTGGCTCTGGACGGTGCGCTGGGCGTACGCACGCCGGCCGCTGGCCACCGCGATCCTGGTCTGGCTGCTGCTCATCCCGATGCTCAGCAGCATCGACACCGGGAACATCAACCTCCTGCTCGCGCTGGCGCTGTTCGGCGCGCACTTCATGGGGCCGCGGGCGGGCGGCCTGATCTGGGGTCTCGCGACGTGGATGAAGTGGGTACCCGCCGTCATCTGGTTCTTCCTCCCGCCGCGGACCCGGTCCTGGGGCCTCATCTTCCTCGCGCTCTCGGGCGTGCTGTCGCTCCTGATGCTGCCGCTGACCATCGTCCAGCTCCAGGCGCTGTTCGGCTTCGGGACGCGGCCGTTCCGCGCGGACTTCTTCGTGTTCGTCTGGGCGGTGGTGCCATGGTGGTGGCAGCTGCATCACCCGTTCGCGTTCCTCCAGCCGCGGGCCTGGCGGGCAGCAATCGCGAAGCAGTGGGCGCGGGTCCGCCGCTGGGCAACGGGCTTCCGGACCCGGCCGCGGGCGACCGCTGAGCTCGCACGGATCAAGACCAGGGCGTTCCTGCGCGCCTACCTGGGGCTGGACCGGCAAGCTCCGTCCAGGCGGGCGCGCAAGGTCGAGGTCGTGCACGTGGCCGCCGACATCGGCGACTGACGGCAGGTCCATGGGCCCCGGCCGTGGTCCCGGGTCAGCCGGGGAGACCGCGGGAATCGGAAGGCCCGGCCGAAGGGCGACCGGGCCTTGTCGAACCAGGAGCGGACCGGTCAGGCTGCGGCTGCCCCCACCGCCGGAATGCGGCTGCGACGCGGCTCCACCACCGGCCGCAGGGTGACGGCGGCGAGGGCGAACCCCGCGACCGCGAGCATGAACACGACACGCGGGCTGAGGGGCTCATAGCCGGCACCGGTAACCATGTCCAGCACGAGACCGCCGATCGCGATCGACAGCGGCGCCGCCGACCCCGTCGCGACGTTGCTCATGCCCATGTACCGGCCCGCCGAAGCCCGCGGGATGATGTCCGTCATGAGCGCCCAGTCCACGGCGAGGAACGTCCCGTTGGCGGCCCCGAACAGGGCGGCGCCTGCGATCGCCAGCGGGATCGACGGCGTCAGCGCGATGATCCCGGACCCGATGGCACCGAAGGCGCAGGCGCCGAAGATGACCGCCTTGCGTCCGATCCGGTCGGACAGCTTGGAGGCCGGCAGGATGGCGATCGCGCTGGCGAGGATCACGGCGACCAGGATCACGACGTACATCCCGTTCGCCTCGACCTTGTCCATGCTGAACGCCCGGCTCAGGTAGATCACGACGAAGTTCACGAGCAGCGAGCCCGCGGTCAGGAACAGCAGCCGGGAGAACAGCAGCCAGACATAGGAGCGCTCGTGCAGGATGTCGGTCGCCCACGCCTCGCGGGCGATCCGCGGCCAGGAGCGGCCCTCGCGGTCCTTGGGCGGCATCCCCTTGCCCACCTTGAGCACCACCGAGAGCATGGTGACCAGCTCCACGATGGCGATCGCGACAAGCGACAGGTGCATCGCCCCGAAGGCGACCGACAGCGAGACCAGCAGGAACCCGGTCACGTTGCCGGCGACCTGCATCAGGCCGACCATGCCGCTGGCCATGCCCACCTGGGGTTCGGCGACGAGGTCCGGCACGTAGCCCTGGAACGGGCCGCGCGCGATGTTGGTGCTGACCGAGAGCAGCAGCATGAACACGGCAAGCGAGAGCACCGTGTTGCCGTTGGCGATCGCCAGCAGGAAGACGACGTCCAGCAGCGAGCCGAACACGATGTACGGCTTGCGGCGGCCCCAGCGGCTCACGGTGAAGTCGCTGATGTAGCCGACCGTCGGCTGGATCAGGATGCCGATGATGGCGGCGAAGATGCCGATGAAGAACATCGACTGGCCGACGCGTTCGACAGGAACCAGCCCGTCGAACTCGAGACGGTTGGTGATGAACAGGCCGACGGCGGCATCGATGGCGGTCAGGCCCAGCCAGTAGGCGGAGATCCTGAGCAGCTGGGTCAGCGGCAGCAGCGCCGTGGGGCGTGCGCCCTCCTCGGCTGGGTCGCCGGTCGCGATGGTGGCGGTGGTGGCGGTGTCGTCCACGGTCCGAGCTCCCATCCCGCTTGGAACCCCTCGGGTTCGGTTCCGCCGGTCTAGGCTGTGCCGGCGTCCTTGGGCTGGCCGCGCTCATCGAGCGCGATCGTGTGGTGGAGACGCACGAGATGCCGGTCCGTTGCGCCCTCCGCCGCGAAGCGGAAGAGCGAGCGGTCGATCGAGTACAGGGCGGTCGAGGCGAGGCCGATCGACCCCAGCCGGTAGGCGAACACCGGGTTCTCCGGGTTGCCGGCGTAGTGGTGCGACGAGCCGCCGGCCGCAAGCGTGGCGAGATTGGCGACGCCGCCGAACTGCGCGTGGAGGCCCGCGAGGAGGGCCGGGGCCTCGCCGTCCGCCCAGGCGTCCTCCAGCCAGCGCGCGCCCGCCTCGGTGTCGGCACGGCCGTGGATGCGGCCCTGGTCCTGGTAGCGGCTGCGCGCCGCCTGGTAGTCCGCGAGCTCGCCGTTGTGGCAGAACGCGAAGCGTCCCGCCGGGTCCGCGAAGGGCTGGGTGTCGGCCAGCTGGATCGTTGAGAGCTTCGAGGGGCGGCGCAGGTGGACGAGCAGGCTCGTGGTCTCGGTCGCGCCGACCACGTCCCGTGCCGGGTCGTCGCGGAAGGCGGCGGTGGTCCGGTGGGTCTCGAGGGTTCCCGCGGGCGTCACCCAGGCCGCGCCCCAGCCGAAGCCGGCGAGACCCCAGCGCTCCATCCGCTCCACGAGGTCCCACAGGGCATCCAGGCGGAACGGGGAGGCGGCACGGGCAACGAGCTGCTCACACATCCGGCCGGATCATAGGCGTCCGGGCGTACCCTCGTGAACGATTCGTGCCCTCCGGTCCTGCGGCGCGCCCGTCGGGCCTGGTGAGGTTCGAGCTCCCGCCTGGCGGGCCGTGCGTGCAGAACTTGGCACGTCCGTGCCGCTCCGGGGGCAGGAACCCGCCCTTGCGGTGGTTCCGGGGCCGATCCTCCCGCCCGGCGGGCCATCTGCGCTGAAGCCTGCACGTAGGGCCCGCCCAGCGGGAGGCATTCGCCCGGTGCGCGGTCGCGGCCTGGTGCGTGGTCGCGGCCCGGTGCGTGGTCGCGGCCCGGTGCGTGGTCGCGGCCCGGTGCGTGGTCGCGGCCCGGTGCGTGGTCGCGGCCCGTCCAGTTCGACCGTGGGCGTACGCTCGTGAACGATTCGTGCCCTCCGCGACGTCAGGTCGGATGAACGGAGGGACGCATGCTGGGGAGCCTCGTGGGGGAGCCGACGCGGGAACGGGACGGACGAGCGTCCCTGCGCGTCCTCGACGAGCGGGAGGCGGCGTTCCGGCACCTCTGCGACCGCAACCTGGACGGCGCCTACCGGCTGGCTGGGGTGATCCTCGGCGACCGCGTGGAGGCGGAGGATGCGGTCCACGACGCGGCTGTCGCGGCCTGGCGGTCCTTCGCAAGCCTGCGCGACCTCGAACGGTTCGAGCCGTGGTTTCGGCGCATCGTGGTGAACGGCTGCCGGGACCGGTTGCGGGCGCGGGCGCGCCATCGCGTGGTCGATCTCGGCCGGGAGCTTGCCGAACGGGAGCACCCCGTGGTGTCCGATGCCTCCGCCGCCGCCGCGGACCGGCTTGCCGTCGAGGACGCCCTCGACGCGCTCGATCCCGATCACCGGATCGTCGTTGTGCTCCGGTTCCATACCGACCTCACCGTTCCGGCGATCGCCGCGACCCTCGGCATCCCCGAGGGGACGGTGAAGTCGCGGCTGCACCACGCGCTCGGCCGCCTCCGCGCGGCGATGGAGGAGGCGGACCGATGAGCGGACGCCACGACGACGACATGAACGACCTCGATCCGCGCCTGGAGCGTGCGCTGCACGACGTGCTCGGCGCCCGCGACCCCGGGTCCGCGTCGCGGACGCTGCGCGAGCGGGTGGACCGGGTCCCGGAGCAGGACGCAGCCGGACGTGAGCGGCGGTCCCGGGCGAACTCCGCGCTGCTGGCCGTCGTAGGACTGGCCGCCACGCTCCTGCTGGTGGCCGTGCTCGGCCCGATGCTCGCGGCACGGCCACAGGGCCCGGCGACGAGCGCGGACCCGTCGGGCGTGATCGGGACGCCGCTCCCGACCACCCCGCCCGACGTCCCGTACGACTACCCGGAGATGGCGCCCTACGTCATCGACTCCGGCGGGCCCTCCCCGCTGATCGACCCCGTGCTCGCGCTGCCCGTGGTCCTGGTCGGTGCGGCAGCAATCGTGCTCGCCGTTGCCACCGGGCGGCGGATCCGGCGGCGGCGCTCCGGGTCCATCGAGAACCGGCACGGCCGCCTCGCCCGCCTCTCGGACCGCCAGCTCGGTCTCGCCTGGGTCGGCGTCATCGTCGCCGCCGTTGTGCTGGTCGCCGTTCCGCAGCCGTTGACCGCGTCCGTCAACGGGACTGGCGGCCCGTTCCTGGTGACCGTCGAGGGCATCACCCCCAGTGACGTCTTCGAAGGCCAGACGACCGCACCCCACCCGGGCCAGGTCAGCTTCCAGGAGCTCACGATCACGAACCGCGGCCTGCTTCCGGCGACGGTTGGGCAACCGCAGCCCTGGAGCCTCGACGGCCTGCCGATCCAGCCCGGGCGCTTTGCCACCGTCCGCCTGACCTACGAGGAGGCGCTGGCGATCCCCGAGCCCGAGCCCGTGCTGCTGTGGCCGGGCCAGTCCACCTACGTCCGCCTCCTCTATTCGCACCTCCCCTGCGAGGCCTGGGGAGTCCCGGCCAGCCCGACCAGCACCCCGTGGCCGACGTTCCGCCCTGACGGGGAGGCGCCGGTCGTGCCGCCGGACACGGAGGTCGTGGTGCGGACCGACCTCCCGGTGGCAGGCTCGGTGCTCGGCCTGCCGCGGACGCTCGTCGTGGACACCGGCTATCCCTTCGGCATGGTGGTGCCAACTGCCTGCCCGCCCAGCGAACCGATTGCGGTCGCCGACCCCTCGCGTGTGCCGGCCGACCTCGCGATGGGCAACGGAGCGGGCGTCTACACGCCAGGAGACGGCGCCCGGAACGGGCCAGACGTGGATCATCCTGGTGGACGTCGCGCTCATCGTGACGGCTGTCGGCATCGCGTGGGCCCTGCGCCGGCGCCGGGCCCTGGCGGTGCTCGTGGTCGGCCTGGCGCTCGCGACGGCCTGGTGGACGGTCCAGCCGGCGTCGCTCTCCTCCGACCCGACGGACCTCGTGGGGCAGGGGCAGGTGTCGGGCGGCGAGGAGGGTGTCCCGACCACGTTCGACGTCGGCAGCGGCGGCGTGCTGACCTTCGGCTTCACGCTGCACAACGACGACCCGGTCCCGGTCACCCTGCTCGGTGTCGAAGTCGGCAGCCGGCCAACTGCGGCTCACCGGGCTCGGGCGGCCCTGGGGGACGCCGTCGGCGATGCCGTCGGACAACGCTGCCTTCTTCGTGCCGGTGCAGCGTCGACGGCGGCGCGACGCTCCAGGTGCTCGGCCAGGCCACGGCCGGCTCCTGCGCACGCACGCTTGCGCAGCCGCACGACGCCTGGATCCACCTGCGCGCGATCCCGTTCACCTATGAACGGCTGGGTTTGCGCCAGACGACCCTGGTGCCGCTGGCGAGCTCGATCCGGGTACCCGGCGACGCCGCGTGCCTGGCGTCGGCGGCAGTGGCCCCCGACGGACGCGAGGCATGGTTCCCGGTTCGGGCGCCGGTCGCCGCCGACCCCGTGTTCCTCGGCGGCATCGCGGCATGGCTGCTGGCCGGGATGGCCGTCCTGGTGACGGTCGCGTTCTTCCGCCGACGCGACCGGCGGAGGGCCGCGGTCGCGCTGGCGGCGCCGTCCTTCTTGGTGGCTGGTTCGCATTCGGCTACCTGGTGCCGGTCGAACTGGTCGTGTACGGCACCCAAGCGGACATCGGCACCGTGGACAACCCGAACGACAACGAGACGAACAGCCTCTTCGTGAACGCAGCTCCGGGGGAGGCAGTTCGCCTTCGGGATTGTGCCGAGCGGAGACCGCGTGATCCCGGTCACGATCACGGGCCTCGCAGCCGGCGAGGGGCAGGGACCATGGACGAGTCTCTGGTCCAGCACGGCCGTGTCCGATGACGCCTGGACGCGCCCAACCAGCCGGTCGGCCCGGACGCGGCTGCCCGCTGGTCCGAGCTCGGGCTCTGGGTCACGGCGAACCGCCGACGAGTGCGCCGTTCCGAGGCCCGACCCGGCGCAGCCACCTCCGTTGGCCTCGACTACGTGCAGTTGCGGGTGACGGTGAGGATCGAGGTGCTCGGCATCCCGCGGACGGTGGAGCTCGACGAGATGGCGTGGCCCCTGGCGCCGCTCTCCGGCCGACGTGTCTCCAGGCGGGCGGCGGCTAGGCGTCAGCCACGGCGGATCGTCGTCTCGTACTCGGGGAAGTAGCGGCCGATCACGGGCAGGTCGAACCGGCGCAGGATCGACTCCTTCGGCTCACGCCGCAGCAGGAACGCGAACGAGCGCTCGACGAGGTCGTCGGGCTGGTCGGCGCCCGGGGCGAAGCGGGCCAGGTCCTCGCGCGACACCGCCACCTCGTGCTCGGTCTGGCGGCCGCTGGCCGGGTCGCCCACCGTGACGCGGCAGGTCCAGCCGGCGGGACCGGGCTCGCAGGTGACGGCGACGGGCTCAGGGCTCATGGGGCACTCCGGGGATCGGGCTGGCAGGTAGGGCACCAGAAGGTCAGCCTCGGCAGGTCGATGCCCTGGTGCTCGACCGCGGATGATCGCACCGCAGCGGGGACACGGCCGGGCGGCCCGCCGGTAGACGTGGCGGGGCCGACGGCCGGTGGCCACGCCCTCACGGAGGACCACGATCGCGCGGTCGACCAGGTCGCGCAGGAGCAGCGTCGTCCACGTCGGCGACCCGGCGCCACGGCGACACGCCCGCCTGCCAGAGCACCTCGTTCTTGACCTCGTTGCCGATGCCCGCGAGCGCGCGCTGGTCCAGCAGCGCGGGCCCGATCTCAATCGCCGCCCGCGACGGCTCCCGCAGGCGGCGGATCGCCTCGTCCACGTCCACCGGCGGCTTGAGCAGGTCCGGCCCGAGGCGGGAGAGCGACGGGTGCAACGCCTCGGCCCGCTGCTCGAACAGCTCGACCACGGGCGCGTCGAAGCACACGCAGACCGACCCGGGCACCTCCAGCACGAGGCAGGCCCGAGACGGGGCCAGGCGCCACCGCTCGCCCGGCCGGTACCGGTGCCAGGAGCCGTGCATTCGCAGGTGCGTCCTGATCTCCAGCCCGTTCGAGAACCGGATCAGCAGGTTCTTGCCCTGCGCCTCGACCACGGTCACCTCCGCGCCGACAGCCTTCTCGACGCGCGGACCCGGCTGGCGCGCGCTCGCGGCGGTCACCACCTGCCCCACGAGCCAGGGCCGCAGGCCGTTCGCCGTGCGGACGAGGGTGTCGCCCTCGGGCACCTACCCAGCCTCGGGCACGGCGAGCGGATCGTCGCCGTCGGGAACCAGGACTGCGGACTGCTGGGCCACCTCCGAACGATAGCCGAGGCCAATCCCACCGCGGCTCTGGTGCGAAGAGAGAGGTACCGGCCGCACCGAGTGGGCCGGACCGACGAGGGAGTCATGCTCGAGCACGCCATCATCGCCGAAGGCCTTCGCAAGTCGTACCGGGACGTCCACGCTCTCCGTGGGGTCGACCTGCTGGTGCCCTCGGGCACGATCCTCGGCCTCCTTGGCCCCAACGGGGCCGGCAAGACGACCGCCGTGCGCATCCTCTCCACGCTGCTCCGTCCCGATGAAGGACGGGCGACGGTGGCAGGCCACGACGTCGTCCGCGAGCCCGATGCCGTGCGGGCCTCGATCGGCCTGACCGGCCAGTACGCGGCCGTCGACGAGAACCTCACCGGACGCGAGAACCTGGAGCTGGTAGGACGGCTGCTGCACATCGGACGGCCTGCGGCACGCACCCGGGCCGACGAACTGCTCGAGACGTTCGACCTGACCAACGCCGGCGGCCGCCCCGCCCGCACCTATTCCGGTGGCATGCGCCGCCGCCTCGACCTCGCGGCGAGCCTCGTGGGCAGGCCGTCGGTCCTCTTCCTCGACGAGCCGACCACTGGTCTCGACCCTGCCAGCCGCCTCGGGCTCTGGGAGGTCATCGAAGGCCTCGTGGCCGACGGGACGACCATCCTGCTGACGACCCAGTACCTCGACGAGGCCGATCGACTCGCCGACCGGATCGCTGTCATCGACGGCGGCCTGGTGATCGCGGAGGGGACCGCCGGAGAGCTCAAGGACCGCCTCGGCGAGGACGTCGTCGACCTCCGGGTCGCGGTCGCCACCCGCACGGCCGAGGCCGGCGAGCTGCTCCGTCCGCTCGCCGCGGCGGAGCCGCGCATCGACGTCGAGACCGGGCGGATCAGCCTGCCCGTGCACCACGGGGCGGGCACGCTCCCCGAAGTCGTCCGCCGCATCGACGGCGCGGGAATCGAGGTGGCCGAGCTCTCGCTCCACCGGCCGAGCCTGGACGACGTCTTCCTGGCCCTCACCGGCCGTCGCGCCGAGGAGGGCGACAGCGACCGGGAGGCCACCGAAACCCCCACTCCCCGGCGCCGCTTCGGCCGCCCGGCCCGGAGGAATGCCGCATGACCGCTGTCAGCACGACCACCACCGCCGCCGCGAGCCGGCCGCCGTGGCCACATCCACCGTTCGCCGTGGTGGATCGTCACCGACTCGGTCACGATCGCCTGGCGCAACATGCTGGCCGTCGTCCGGAACCCGCAGCTCCTCGTCGTGGACACGATCACACCGATCATGTTCGTGCTGCTGTTCGCGGTCGTGTTCGGCGGCGCCATCAACACACCAGGCCTCGACTACATCACGTTCCTGATGCCCGGCATCTTCGTCCAGACGGTTGTCTTCGGCGGGACCGGCACCGCGGTGGGCCTCTCCGAGGACCTCCAGAAGGGAATCATCGACCGCTTCCGCTCCCTCCCGATGGCCCCCTCGGCGGTGCTGATCGGCAAGACGTTCGCCGACCTGCTCCGCAACGCGTACACCGTCGTGGTGATGACGGCTGTCGGCTTCCTCATCGGCTTCCGCTTCACCGGCTCGGTGGCCGAGTTCCTCCTGGCGCTCGTGATCATCACGCTCTTCGGGTACGCGATCAGCTGGCTCTCGGCGAACATCGGCCTCCGTGCCAAGTCGTCACAGGCGGCGCAGGGGGCGATCTTCATCGCCGTCTTCCCCCTCACCTTCCTGTCGTCCGCCTTCGTCCCGGTGGCAACGATGCCGGAGTGGCTCCAGCCGATCGCGGAAGCGAACCCGGTGACGGTGGTGGTGAACGCGGCGCGCGGCCTGATCATCGGGCTGCCGCAGACCGACACCATCCTGCTGGCCGGCGCCTGGATCGTCGGGATGGTCGCGGTCTTCGCCCCGATGGCGGTCTGGAGCTATCGCCGCCGCGGGTAGCGTCGAGGCCCAGCAGCAGCGGATCTATCTCGACGGACGAACAGGTCGCGGCCGTGGGTACGTCCGCTCGGTGCGACGCGGCGGGCCCGGCCCGCAGCGCGTACCCCCGGTAGCCGGCCACGAATCCGGCGGCCAGCAGCGCGTCCTTGAACGGCGACGAGCCCGACCGCCTCGCCATCCACCTTGCCGATCACCAATTCGCGCACACGCCCGTCGGCCACGAGATCGCCCAAGGCCCGCAGCGCCGCCGCCGAGCACGGCGGGCGCATCGGCAGCCGCCAGCACCTGGAGCGACGACCCGCCGCGGTCCACGTACAGCGCCGCGGCCCCGTCCACCAGCACCACGTAGGCCCCGGCGGCCCGCTGGAAGACCCGCTTGTCACCCTCGCCCCGGCGCGGCCAGGGCAGCGCGGCCCCGTACGGGTTCGCAGGATCGGCGGCGGCCAGCAGGTGCACCACATGGCCGTGCTCACCCGCCACCTCGCCCGGCAGGTCCCGCATCGCCCGGAGCCTGTCAACGGCCCCCGGGAGCGCGAACTGCGCCGCGCCCAGCCCGTCCACGAAGTAGCCGCGCCGGATCCGACCGCCCTCCTCGAGCAGCTTGAACACGGGGTACACGGCGCTGAACCCACCGTCCACGGCCTCGCTGCCCACCGCCTCACGGGTGACCACGCCGTGGCGTTCGAGCAGCACCATGGCCTGCGCATGGAGGCGCTCGGTGCGCGAGGGCCCAGACGAGCCGCCCGCATCGTCGTCCCCTGGATCCCAGGCCAGCGACCAGCGGCCCGCGGCCTCCGGCGGCCCCAGCGATGTCAGCCGGCCAGGTCGCGGCCGGTGGTCCTTCGCCGGCCGCTTCCAGCGCAATGCCCGGAGCGGCGCGAAGGTGTCGTTGGTGACCTCGCCCGCCCAGACGAGGTCCCAGAGCACGTCGAGCACCTCCCGGTCCGACCGCGCGCCCGATGCCGTGAACAGCTCCCGGTAGAAGCAGGCACCGCGACGGCGAAGGTGGGCTCGCAGCCGCTCGTGGATGTCGCTCGACGGGCGCTCGACGCCGTCGGGCGGGCCGACCGGGCGCAGCACCTCGCGGCCGGGCCGGTACAGCACGATACGCCCGTCGTCGCGCCCGAGGCTCCCCCGCCCCACCCAGGCGACCTCGCCCATCGCACCCAGCTCGTCGAGGAGACGCGGCTGGTAGCCGGGGACACGTGCCGGGAGCACGTCCCGTTCCAGGACCGACGCCGGGATCGGGAGGCCCGCGAGCTGGTCCACGGCCTGGGCGAGGCGCTCGAGCGCCGCATCGCCCCGGAGCGGATGCACGACAGCGCCCGACGCGGCGGCCCCTGCCGACGGCGACGGGGCCACCCCCTGCCATGCCGCCAGGAAGCGCGCAAGCACGACGGGATCCACCGGCTCCACCTCGCGGCGCAGCCGTGCGAGCGAGCGTCGGCGAAGCAGTCGCAGCACCTCGGGATCGCAGTACTCGCGCTCGGCGCCACCCGGCCGGAACTCACCGGCCAGCAGCGTCCCGGCGGCGACCAGGCGGTGCAGCGCGTCCTCGACGACCCCGGCGGGAAGCCCCCAGCGTCGCGCGGGCCCGGCGCCGGTGAATGGACCGTGGCTCCGGGCGTACCGGGCGAGCAGGCCGTCGAGGGCGCCGACGACCGGCGCGAGGAACGCGGCCGGCACGCCGGGCGGCGCGGCCACCCCCACCCCGTCCCGGTACCTCGCCACGTCCTCCATCGCGATCCAGCGCTCCTCGCCGGCGATCCGGGCCCGGACCGCACGCCGGGTGGACGCCAGCTCCGCGAGGTGCAGCAGCGCCTCGACCCTCCCGCCGGCCGTCCGTGCCCCCGCCTCGTCCGGGGAGAGATCGCCCAGGCGCCTGAGCTGGTCGTGGACCTGGTCCGCGGTCCTCGCCAGGCGATCGTCCGAGAGGGCCTGCAGGCTCAGCTCCAGGTCCGCGAGGGCGTCGGGATCGAGGAGCTCGCGCAGCTCCTCCTGGCCGAGCAGCTCGCGGAGGAGGTCCCGGTCCAGGGTGAGTGCCTGGGCGCGGCGCTCGGCGAGCGGCGCGTCGCCCTCGTACATGTACGCCGCGACGTAGTCGAACAGGAGCGACGAGGCGAACGGGGAGGCGGAAGCGGTCTCCACGCCGTGGACGAGAATCTCCCGGCGCTGCACGCCGCCGAGGAGGTCGCGGAGCGCCGGGAGGTCGAACACGTCGGCCAGGCACTCGCGATACGTCTCCACGAGGATCGGGAACGAGCCGTAGCGCGAGGCGACTGCGAGCAGGTCGGCGGCCCGCTGGCGCTGCTGCCAGAGCGGTGTGCGGGTTCCGGGCCGCCGCCTCGGCAGCAGCAGGGCGCGCGCAGCGTTCTCACGGAACCGTGAGGCGAAGAGGGACGACTGACCGACCCTCCCGACGACCAGGTCCTCGACCTCGTCCGGGTCCGGGAACAGCAGCTCCTCCACCCCGTCGAGCGTGCCGTCGCTCTCCGGCAGCCGGATCGCGATGCCGTCGTCGGAGTAGATCGTCTGCACCTCGAGGCCCAGGCGCTCCTGCAGCCGCGCCTCGATGGCCAGCGTCCACGGCGCGTGCACCCGGCCACCGAACGGGGTCAGGATCACGAGGCGCCAGTCGCCCAGCTCGTCGCGGAAGCGCTCGATGACGATCCGCCGGTCGGTGGGCAGGACGCCGGTCGCCGCCCGCTCGTCGTCGAGGTAGGCAAGCAGGTTCTCGGCCGCGAGCTCGTCGAGGTCGTGATCGCGCTGGAGGCGATCGGCGGCCCGCGCCCGGCCCTTCGATCCCTTGGCGAGATCGGCCTCCGTCTCGCGCACGAAGGCGCCGATCTCCCGCCCCAGCTCCACCGGCCGCCCGACCGCGTCCCCGTGCCAGAACGGCAGCTTGCCCGGGATCCCTGGGGCGGGCAGCACCGTGACCCGGTTGGGCGAGATGTCCATCACCCGCCAGGAGGACGCTCCAAGCACCACGACATCGCCGTGCATGCCCGCGCGCAGCTCGTAGACCATCTCCTCGTCGAGCTCGCCGACGCGCCGCCCGGGCTGACCCGCCTCGCCCTCCATGAACACCGGGTACAGGCCGCGGTCCGGGATCGTGCCACCACTGGTAACGGCGACCACCCGTGCATCCCTGCGCCCCTCCACCACGTCGGTGAGGCGATCCCAGGTGACGCGCGGCTTGAGCTCCGCGAACTCGTCCGACGGGTAGGCCCCGGAGAGCATGCCGAGCACGCCCTCGAGCGCCTCGCGCGTGAGCGTCTCGAACGGCGCGGCGCGGCGGACCGCCTCGAGCAGCGCGTCCACCGTGAACGGCTCGGCCAGCGTCATCGCGACGATCTGCTGCGCGAGCACGTCGAGCGGGTTGCGCGGGATCACGGTGGGCTCGATGCGGCCCAGGTGCATGCCCCGGACTACGACTGCCGTCTCGAGCAGGTCGCCGCGGTACTTCGGGAAGATGACGCCCTTCGACGGCTCGCCGACCTGGTGGCCGGCGCGGCCAACGCGCTGGAGTCCGCGCGAGACCGATGTCGGGCTCTCGACCTGGATGACGAGATCGACGGCGCCCATGTCGATGCCGAGCTCCAGGGAACTCGTGGCCACCAGCGCGGGCAGGCGTCCGGCCTTGAGCTCCTCCTCGATCTGCAGGCGCTGCTCACGGGCGATCGATCCGTGGTGGGCGCGGACCAGCTCCTCGCCTGCGAGCTCGTTGAGGCGTTGGGCCAGGCGCTCGGCGAGGCGGCGGCTGTTCGTGAAGACGATGGTGGAGCGATGCTCGCGGATGAGCTCCAGGATCCGCGGGTGGATGGCCGGCCAGATCGAGCTCCTCGTCTCGCCACCGAGCACCGGGCCGCCAGGCTGCTCGTCCATCGGCAGGACCTCGCCCAGGCGGGCCATGTCCTCAACGGGGACGATCACCTGCAGCTCGAGGTTCTTGCGCGTGCCCGCGTCCACGATCGCCACCTCGCGGCCGTCGCCGGCCCCGCCGAGGTAGCGCGCGATCGTCTCCAGCGGGCGCTGGGTGGCCGACAGGCCGATGCGCTGGACGGGTGTTGCGTCCGCCGGCCGCAGCCGCTCAAGACGCTCCAGGCTCAGGGCGAGGTGCGCGCCCCGCTTGGTCCCGGCGATCGCGTGGATCTCGTCAACGATGACGTGCTCGACGCCCCGGAGGATCTCCCGCGCCTGGCTTGTAAGCAACAGGTAGAGGCTCTCGGGCGTGGTCACGAGGATGTCCGGCGGCCGGCGGACGAGGTTGCGGCGCTCGTCGGCGGGTGTGTCGCCGGTTCGCGAGGAGATGGAGATGCGCGGTGGCTCGAGGCCGAGGCGTTGCGCGGCGAGCGCGATGCCCGCGAGCGGTGCCCGCAGGTTCCGCTCCACGTCGTAGGCCAGCGCCTTCAACGGCGACACGTAGAGCACGCGCACCGTTCCCGGCTGCGTGCGCGTGGGTGGCGGGCTGGGGCGCTCCACCAGCCGGTCGAGACACCACAGGAACGCGGCCAGGGTCTTGCCACTGCCGGTGGGGGCGTGGATCAGGGTGTGGCGACCCTCGCTGATCGCCCGCCAGCCATCGGCCTGCGCCGGCGTGGGGGCCTCGAACGTCGCCTCGAACCAGGCCCGGACGGCGGGCCCGAAGGGTGCCAGGGGATCACGGATCGGCGTGGCCACGGGATCGCGAGTATAGGCCCGGTCCTGCGATTGGTACAGATGTTCTAGATCGCCCAGCCGGGGGCGATCCTGCCCGATCCCCCAGCCGGGGGGCGAGTCTGCAGCCTGTGTTCGTGGCTCAACCGCCGAATCGCCCAGCCGGGCGCCCGATCCCTGCAGGCCAGGCCCCAGATGCCCCCCTGGCTGGGCGATGGCCGGGAGCCGGGGATGGCCGGCGCGCCTCCGGAATCAGAACGACGGGCCCGAAGGCCCGCCGTCCCAAGTCCTGTCGATCACGCGGTGGAGGGGGAGGAGGGTTCCGCGCGACCGGCTGTGTGTCGTTTCCTGGAGCGGTCCCGGCCCTCCCGAGCGCCGCTGCCGAGAGGAATCCTCGCCGATGGACCTGTCGGAGCGCCGGTGCCGGGCGGCCCGTCAATCCGGGACGGTGTGGGACCAGTGGCACGGGACCCAGGGGGTGAACGTCCCGGTTCGTCCGGCTCCCCGGTTCGGGACCTCAGCGTCCGGGAAGGCGCGCGACAACCGTCGACGGATCATCACGGACAACATCGGGGCCGGCAGGCCGCAGCTCGAAGCCAGCGCCGGCCAGCAGCCTGCGGGCGACCTCGAGGCGCCGGTCGATGGGCCCCGGATCGACGACGTCCCGCTCTGCGGCGCCCACGCGGGCCTCCATCGGGGTTCGCGCCGGTCGGCCGTCCGCGAGCGCCCGGAGCAGGGCGCCGCCGAGCCCGCGACCACGGAACGCCGGAGCGACGCCCACGACGAGCAGGGACTCCACCGCCGCCTCGGTCATCGACGGCGCCGCGACCGCGACCCCCACGAGCACGCCATCCGACACCGCACCGACGGCGCGCGCGTCATCGACCAGCGCAGCAACCAGGAGCGCGCGCGCATCCTCCGTGTCGAAGGGCGCAATGGTGCGCGGGGCAAGCGCGAGCGCGGTCACCCCGGCCGCCGTGAGAGGGTGCAGGGTCGGCTCGAGGGCGGCCTCCGCAACAGGCACACGCCCGGCGTCGTGGGACGCGAGCGGCGGTGCGGCGACGCCAGCCAGCACCGGCAGCCCCGCCCACGCCAGCGACGGCCGCCACCAGCCGCGGTCCTCGGCCTCGCGCACCAGGCGCGGCAGGGCGACGGCACGCACGCGGGCGAGGGTCGCAAGCGAGGTCTGCTCCGCCCCCTCCTGGGTCCCGCTCACCGGGCGCCCCGCGTTGGGCGGGTCGAGGAACACGTCGGGCATGCCCGGGGTGCCGAAGGCCGCCGCATCGAGCGCCCACCGGTCGCGCCACGCCGGCGGCGTCGCCGCCTCCGGCGCACGGTGGGCGCCGGCGAGCCAGGTCAAGGCCCAGGCCCTCGGTACAACCCGGTACGCGTCGTACCCGCCCCCGCCGGTGGCCAGCCAGCGCCCGCCGGCCCAGCGGTGCGCGACCGCATCGACCAGTCGTGCCGCCTCGGCCATGCCGGTCGTGGTCACGCGCAGGTGCGCGAGGGGGTCCAGCACGTGTGCGTCGGCCCCGTGCTGGCTGACGATCACGTCGGGTCCGAAGACCGCCGCCAGCGCCGGCAGCAGGGCGCGCACAGCCGGGAGCCACGCGGTGTCGCCCGTGAAGGGCTCGAAGGGCATGTTGACCGAGCTCCCGGCTCCCTCCCCCTCCCCCAGCTCGTCGGGGAAGCCGGTCTCCGGGAACAGGTACCGGCCGCTCTCGTGGAACGAAAGGGTCAGCACGCCCGGATCGCCGTAGGTCATCGCCTGCACCCCGTCGCCGTGGTGCACGTCCAGGTCCACGTAGAGCACGCGGTGCCCCTCGGCCCGGGCCCGGACCACCGCAAGGGCCGGGTCGTTGTAGACGCAGAAGCCCCAGGCCTTCGCCGGCATCGCGTGGTGCAGGCCGCCACCCGGATGGAAGGCGTGCTCCACGCGCCCCGCCAGCACGCCTCGATCGCCCCGACCGCCCCGCCGACGATCGCCGCAGACGCCTCGTGCATACCTGAGAACGCCGGGTTGTCGGACAGGCCGATGCCCAGCTCGCCGCGCAAGGTGCGGGTCCGCAGAGAACCGGCGCACGGCCGCCAGGTACTCGGGCAGGTGGACGCGCAGCAGGACCTCGTCGTCCACGGGCTCCGGGGCCAGCCCGGGTTCGGCGCCCACGTGGTGCAGCAGGTCGATGCCGGGCCCGAAGCGCAATGGCGTCAGCGGGTGCTGGGACCCGAAGTCATATGCCAGCGAGCGGGGTCCGAAGACGAGGAGCGGGCCGTCGATCGTGGACACGCCCGTCACCTTATCGCGCAGGTGGCGTCACGGCGCGTGTCCGCTGCTACCATCCGCGCCATGGACATCCTGATCGTCCTCGTCATCGTCCTGGTCATCGTGCTGATGTGGCGCGGCCCCAAGACCCTGCCCCTGATCGGCAAGGCCTTCGGCCAGGGCGTCAAGGAAGCACGCAAGGAGATCGACGACATCAAGTCCGACGTCTCCTCGAAGGACGACACGCCGCCCTCCTGAGCGTGAGCCGGCCGCAGCCGAACGGGACCTCGCCGGGGGACCGCGTCATCCGCCGGCCAGCAGCGCCTCGAGGGCCTCGGGCTCGGTCACCGGCTGTCGGCAGGCGAAGTCGCGGCAGACGTACGCGGTCGCCCGTCCCTGCAACCGGAACCGGTGCGGCAGCAGCGGGATCGCACTCGCGTCAGGGTCGGCGGCCAGCGCCCTGACCGCGAACGGCCGGTACACGGCGTCGATCGTGCGGATGAGCGCGGCCGTATCGGCAGCACCCAGGTCAGCCGCCATGGCGACCTCGAGGTAGCCCGCGTGGGCGGCCTCGAGTGCAGCCAGCCACTGCGCGAAGGCGTTGGGGTACCGCGCAAGGAACGGGCCGACCGTGGCCAGCGCCTCCTCGGCGGCGGACCGGTAGCGATCCTCGCCGGTGAGGGCGGCGAGGCGCAGCAGCACGGTGACCGCCATCGCGCCACCGGACGGCGTGGCGTTGTCCTGCTGGCTGCGGGGCCGCACGACGAGGGCCTCGCCGTCATCGGGCGTGTCGAAGAAGGCGCCGGCCGGGTCGGCGAAGTGGTCCAGCATCCGGTCCGCGAGACCCCTGGCGGTGGCGAACCAGCGCTCGTCGAAGGTGGCCTCGTAGAGGGCGAGCAGACCCTCGGCAAGGTCCGCGTAGTCCTCGAGCGTGCCGTCAGCTGTCGCGCGCCCGTCCTTCCATGATCGGCGCAGGCGGCCGTCCGGAGCGAGGAGGCCCGTGACGACGACGTCGGCAGCCTCGACGGCCGCACTGCGGTAGCGAGCTGCGTCGGTCGAGGGTCCAGGCCCGGGGCCGGCCACGTCGAGGGCGCGGGCAGCGTCGGCCAGCGCGGCGATCGCGAGGCCGTTCCAGGCCGCGAGCACCTTGTCGTCGCGGGCGGGCTGGGGTCGCTGCGCACGCCGGACGAGCAGGGTGCTCCGGGCATGGGCCAGGCGGTCCGCCACGACGCCCTGCGCCAGCCCAAACCGCTCGCCAAGCTCCGCGTCGCCGCGGACGCGGGAGAGGATCGTGCGCCCCTCCCAGTTCCCGGCGTCGGTGACGCCGTAGGCCGCAGCGAACAGGGGCGCATCGTCGCCCAGGATCTCGCGCACCTCCGCCGCCGACCACGTGAACGTGGCGCCCTCGACGCCGTCCGTGTCGGCGTCCTGGCTTGCCGCGAACCCGCCCCCGTCCACGCGCAGCTCCCGCAGCAGGTAGTCGAGCGTGGCGGTGGCAACGTCCCGGTAGGCGGGGTCGCCCGTGAGCTGCCACGCGTGCACGTAGACCCGCGCAAGCTGGGCGTTGTCGTAGAGCATCTGCTCGAAATGCGGCACCAGCCAGTGCGCATCGGTGCTGTAGCGATGGAACCCGCCGCCCAGCTGGTCCCGCACGCCACCGGCCGCCATGGCGTCCAGGCTCCTGCACGCCGTCGCCAGCCAGCGGGGGTCACCAGTCACGACGTGATGCCGGAGCAGCAGCTCGATCGCCATCGGCTGGGGGAACTTGGGGGCCTGGCCCCAGCCGCCGTGCTCCCGGTCGAACGCGGCCTCGAGCGCCGCTGCGGCCTCGGCAAGCACCGCTCGGGGTGGCAGCCCCGGAGGACGGCGACGCCGACCGCTGCTGCTCGGCGATAGCGCGGACCAGCGTGTCGGCCGCCTCACCGAGCCCGGCACGCTGCGAGTCCCAGGCCAGTCGCACGCCCTCGAGCACCTGGCGGAACGAGGGCATGCCGTGGCGCGGGGTGTCCGGGTAGTACGTGCCGCCGAAGAACGGGCGGCCGGCGGTGTCCAGGAACACGCTCATCGGCCAGCCGCCGCCACCGGTGAGCGCCTGGACCGCGCCCATGTACAGGGCGTCGATGTCGGGGCGCTCCTCGCGGTCGACCTTGATCGCGACGTAGTGCTCGTTGAGCAGGGCCGCGGTCCGCTCGTCCTCGAACGACTCACGCTCCATGACGTGGCACCAGTGGCAGGCCGCATAGCCGATGGAGAGGAAGACCGGCCGGTCGAGGGCGCGCGCGCGCTCGAGGGCCTCGGCGCCCCACGGGTACCAGTCCACCGGGTTGTGGGCGTGCTGGAGCAGATACGGGCTGGTCTCGCCGGCGAGCCGGTTCGCGGGCCGCCGGGCCGGATCGACATCAGGCATGGCCACGATGGTACGCGGCACGGCCCATCCCCCACCGGCAGGCACCGGTCCTGCAGGGTGGCGTCCCGATGATTCGTGCCGAACGGCCTGTCACCAAAATGTCCGCCACCCCTCTAGCACTGATGGCCCGACAGTCGTAGGCTACGCACAGCGCCGAATCGTACCGTGCCTCGTCCCAGGAGCTGGATTGCTGAACCGCATCCCGCGCGCACTGATCCTCGCTATAACGATCACCGCCCTCGCCGCGACGGCGCTTGCCGCGCCTGCCGCGGCAGCGTCGCGCGTCGCGCGAGTCGCGCTGATCGTGGGCCCGGCGGGCGACGTCACCGCGCGCTACCGGGCGCTCGCGGAAGACGCGGCGGACGTCGCGCGCAAGGCCGGCGCCCAGGTTGTCACCGTGTACTCGCCCGATGCCACCTGGCCCGCCGTGAAGCGCGCCGTGGAGGGCGCCTCCATCGTCGTCTACCTCGGCCACGGCAACGGCTGGCCGTCCCCGTACCGGGACTCGCTGTACCCCCGCTCCCAGAACGGGTTCGGGCTCAATCCCGTCGCCGGCCGCAACGATCGTGACCACCAGTACTTCGGTGAGGCGTCGATCGAGAACCTCCAGCTCGCGTCCAACGCGGTCGTGGTGTTCAGCCACCTCTGCTACGCCAGCGGCAACTCGGAGCCGGGCATCGCGGAGGGCTCAGTTGACGACGCCGTCCAGCGCGTGGACAACTACGCGTCGGGCTTCATCCGGGCAGGTGCCCGTGCCGTGGTCGCCGAGGCGTACCTTGGTCCCGCCTACTACGTGAACGCGATCCTCAAGGGCCGAGGCACCATCGAGGCCATCTGGGATGGCGCGCCCACGGCCAACGGCCACACGTTCGCTGTCGCGAGCACCCGGACACCCGGCTACGCACTCCAGCTTGATCCCAACCGCCGTTCCAGCGGCTTCGTCCGCTCACTGGTCTCCCGTGGGGTCACGGCGGCCCAGGTGCGGGCCGGTGCGGCCGGCATCCCGGGCATCTCGGGGCCGCCGCCGCTGCCCTCCCTGACGAAGCAGGGGATCCGCTTCAGCGAGGCGGCGTTCGCCGCGCTGCCGATCGCCACCACGACGACCACCCTCACGCTCCCGGTCAGCAAAGGGTCGCGTGGACCGCATCCCTGCCGGCACGGAGGTCAGCGTCCGCTGGGATCCGATCGTCCTCGACACGCCCGAGCCCACCGCGACGCCGGCGCCCGAGCCGACAAAGGGTCCGGTCTCGAACTGGGCGATCGCCACGCCCACGCCGCTGCCGGCGGCTCCCGAGGTGGACCTCGTCGTGCCCGAGGCCGCCGGGTCCGTGGTGGAGCCCGTCGCGGTCATCAGGGATGCGGCCGGCCTGCGACTCACGGTCAGCTACCCCAAGGCGCCCGGGCTCTACCGCCTGACGGCGATGCTCCACACGGCCGAGGGCGTCGCGTACGACACAGAGACCCAGTCGCTGCTGACACCGGTCCTTGTGAAGGTGGGCGGGGCCATCGCCGCCGCCTACGGCGTGCCATCCTCGCTCGATCTGGAGGCTGGCGACAGCGTGAAGCTCCCGGTCCGGGTGATGAACGCGGGCTCCCAGCGCTGGGATCTCGAGACCACGGCACCCCGGACCATGGTTGCGGGCGAGCCGCAGCTGCCCGGTCGTGTCAGCACCGTCCCGGCCAGGCTCGTCGCAACATGGGTCTCAACGTCGGGTCACCCGGTCCCGGCGCCTGCGACCGTCCCGCTCGCGAACGCCGTTGCCACCCCTGGCGGGGTGGCCGAGGCGGAGATCGCGCTGACGGTGCCCGCTGAGGCCGGCGACTACCTGCTGCTGCTCGACGTGGTCTCGCCTGCGAGTGGATCCCTCTCCGCGCTGGGGTCGGAGCCGGCCATCGTGCGCGTGACGGTCACCGGCAGCCTCGTGGTCGCGGCACCGTCGCCGGCCGTCCCCGCGTCGCCGGCCGTCCCCGCGTCCCCTGCGGTTCCCGCGTCCCCTGCGGTTCCCGTTTCGGCGGACCCGTCCGCGGCACCGGGCTCCTGACCGCGGCCAGCACGCCGCCGGACGACGTTCCTGCCCGAGGCATCCGCGCCGGAACGGTGCCGGCCTTCCTGCCCTCCGTCCACGGGCTCCACTTCGCCAACCGGTTCCCGCCGGGCCCCACCCTGACCCTCGGCCCGTTCGACCCGCGCATGGTGGGCTTCGGGGATGCGTCGACGGGCCTGTGCGGGGGCATGGCCCTCACGGCCCGGGATCTCTGGGAGGCTGGCGTCCCTGCACCCCTCGACACGGCACCTCCGGACAACGGGAGCCGCCGCTTCCGCTCCCTGGTCCGTCGCCAGGTCGAGTCACTCGACTGGCTGCGCGTCCCCCTGCGCTACTTCGACCTGCAGGCCATGCGTCCGGACCCGCCGACGCTGCTGTCAAGCGCGGTGGGGCGTCTGCCCGCCCGTGTGCCTGCCATCCGCGACGAGTGGCCCCACATCCGGCGCGGGCTGGCGGCAGGACATCCGGTGGTCGTCGGCCTGGTCCGCGCGGCAGGATCCTCACCCTGGCGGCTGACGCAGAACCACCAGGTTCTCGCGTGGGCGTGGGAGGAGACCCCGGTGTCGATCACCATCCGCATCTACGACCCCAACCACCCGTGCCGGGACGACGTGGTGCTCCTGGTGGACATCGAGCCCGGACCAGGGCTGTGGCACGAGCGGCTCAGCCTCAGCCAGTCCACCGGCGAGCCGCTGCTTGGCTTCTTCCGCCAGCCCTACCCCGGACCGCGACCGGTGCGCGCCTGGCGGTGATCCAGGCGACGGACGGGCGCCGCCTGACCCACCAGGGCCTGTCGGGCGCTCAGAGAGCCGGCAGGGACTGCGCGTCGTCCGGCAGGCGGGCCCACGGGTCGCCGATGGCCGCGGCACGTGTCGGGAGGGAGCGCACCGTCCACCGGTCGGGGGCCAGCGAGGGATCGTCGAGCTCGTCCCAGGTGATGGGCGCGGATACCGGTGCCCCGGGCCGCGGACGGACCGCGTAGGGGGCGACCAGCGTCTTGATCGGCTGGTTCTGGGTGTAGTCGAGCCGCGCACGTCCAGCCCGGTCGGCCTTGGCCCACTCCCAGGAGACGAGATCGGGCACGGTTGCGCCGACCGCCCTCGACAGGCGCTCCACCCAGGCCGACGTCTCGTCGAAGCTGTACCGGCCACGCTCGAGCGGGATCCAGGCCTGGATGCCGCGGCTGCCCGTCAGCTTGGGGTAGGCGCGGACGCCCAGGTGCTCGAGCGCAGTGCGGAAGAGGCGCGCGAGGAGCAGCGTCTGCTCCCACGTGGTGGCGGTCCCGGGGTCGATGTCGATGAGGGCGTACGTCGGGCGCCACGGATCGTCCATGGTGGACGTCCAGGCGTGGAACTCGAAGGCCGCCTGGTTGCCCAGCCAGCACAGGGCCGCGACGGAGTCGGCCACGAGATGGTCATTAGCGGCCCGGTCCTCGCGCTCGCGGAAGCCCTGCTCATGCCAGATCGTCAGCCAGCGGGGCGCACTTGCCGGGATGTCCTTCTGCCAGAACCCGGGCGCTGCCGCCCCGTTGGGGAAACGGTGCAGGTTGAGCGGGCGGCGCGAGAGATGGGGCAGCACGAGCGGCGCGACGCGGGCGAGGTAGCCGATGAGGTCACGCTTGGTCACCGGCTGCTCATCGACGCCGTCACGGGGGACGAAGAGGACCTTGTCCAGGTTCGTGAGCTTGAGATCCCGTCCGCCGACGCTCCAGACGGCATCGCCCCCGAGTGCCACGAGCGCGTCGAGTTCGGCATCGGTGGCGACGGCAAACGCGACCGGGGTGGCGCCGGGGGCCGGGGCGGGGGCGGCGGCTGGAGCGGGGGCGGCGGCCTCGGTGGCCACCTCGCGCTCGGCACGGACAGGATCCACCGGCTGCTCGCGCACCACCTCGCGCGGGTCCCGCCTGGGCTCGATCCCCTTGTAGGACGCCTGGCGGATGTGGCCGTCCCGTGACCACCCGCCCAGCTCCACCCGCACGACCAGCTCCGGGCGGACCCAGCGGACCCCGGCGAGATCGCCGCCCCAGCGTCCCTTGTAGTCGGGCGGAGGGGCGGGATCGAACGCCGGCGCCTCGATCTCGAGTCCACCGAGGCGGGCGAGGAGGTCGGCGCGCGTCCGTGCGGTGAACCCGGAGCCGACCTTGCCCACGAACTGGAGCGTCTCGCCCTCGTACACCCCCAGCACCAGCGCTCCGAGATCCTTCGCGCTCCCCTCCCCCGGCGTCCAACCGCCGACGACCACCTCCTGCTCGGGACGGACCTTGAGCTTGAGCCACGCCGGCGAACGGCGGCCGGGCTCATACCGGGAGCGGCGCTGCTTGGCCACGACACCCTCGAGGCCCTGGGCGGCGGCGGCCTCGAAGAAGGCGATGCCCTCGGTCGCGATGTGCTTCGCGTACTGGACCCGGGGTGTCGGGCGCAGCACCAGCTCCAGCAGGCGCTTGCGCTCCTCGAGCGGCACGTCGAGCAACGAGCGCCCGTCGAGGTGCAGCAGGTCGAACGCCTGGAAGACAAGACCCGATGGTGTCCCGGCCCGCGCCGCCGAGATGCGCTCCTGGAGCAGCGAGAAGTCCGGGCGGCCGTGCTCGTCGAGCGCGACAACCTCCCCGTCCACGATGGCCTCGCGGGCGGCGATCCACCCGGGCGGCTCCAGCAGGCGGCCGAAGTAGCCGGCCGCGTCGTGGCCGTTGCGGGTGTAGAGGCGGACGGCGCCGGCCTCCACGACCGCTTCGACCCGATACCCGTCCCACTTGATCTCGAACAGCCAGTCCTCGTCGCTGAACGGGCGGCTCGCCAGCGTCGCCCGCATGGGCTCGAGGTAGCGCGGCATCGGCGCCGGTCGTGCAGCGGAGAGGTCGATGCGGGCCGTCGCAGCGGGCATCTCGGACACCCAGATCACCGGTGCGTCTGTCTTCACCTGGTCGTTGGTGCGGCCGGACTTCACGCTTTGCGGGTGATCCTCCGCGTCCCAGCCGGCGACCGCGTGCTCGTCGCGCTTCTTGATCAGCAGCCACTGCTCGCCCTCGTCGTCCTCGAAGGCGGTCCGGGGCACCGCACCCGGCCGACGGCTGGTGCGGACGATGGTGAACCGGCCGACCAGCTTCTCGCCGCGGGCGCGGAACTTGAGCTCGCCATCCACGATGGCCTGCACCGGATCGGGGGTCTCGGGCTCCGGCTCCCAGGTGCCCCAGTCCCACACGATGACGTCGCCGGCGCCGTACTGCCTGGGCGGGATGACCCCTTCGAAGTCGAAGTACTCGACCGGATGGTCCTCCACGTGGACCGCCATGCGCCGGGCGTCGGGGTCCAGCGTGGGGCCCTTGGGGACGGCCCACGACACGAGGACGCCGTCGATCTCGAGCCGCACGTCGTAGTGGAGGCGCGACGCGCGGTGGCGCTGGACCACGAAGCGGCCGCGAACCGGGAGTCCGTCGGCCGACGCTGCGCGTGCCGAGGCGACCGGTGCCGGGGCGACCGGTCCCGGGGCGGGCTCGGGCGTCTTCGCGAAGTCGCGCTTGCGCCGGTAGTCGTCGAGCGGCATTCGCCCTGGCTACGCGCTCTTGCGCCGACGGGCGGGACGGACCGCCTCGGAACCGGCGTCGGCATCCGCGTCGGCCGTCGTCTCGGGCTCTGCCGCGGTCGCGGCAGCCGCCTTCGGCGCGGACTTGCGGCTCGAGCGCTGCTCCTTGGCCTCGTCGACGGACACCGGGGCCACCGACGCCTTCGCGCGCGTGTCGGCCGCGGCCTTCACGCTGGCCTCGAGCAGCTTCATGAGATCAACGATATTGGAGGTCTCCTCGACGGGCTCGGGCTGGGCGACCTCGACGCCCTCGATCTTGGCCTCGATGACCTTGAGCAACGCCTCGCGGTACTCGTCCTTGTACCGGGCGGGGTCGAACTCCTCGGTCATCGCCTCCACGAGCTGCTCGGCCATCCTGATCTCGGCGGGCTTGAACTCCTGCTCCTCGGCGGGCAGGTCCAGCTCCTTGCTGGACCGGATCTCATCAGGCCAGTGGAGCGTGGTGAGGAGCATCGTGTCCTCGTAGGGGTCGATGACGGCCAGCGCCTCGCGATCCCGGATGACGACCTTGCAGATGGCCGTGAGGTCCTTCGCCGCCAGGACGGAGCGCAGCAGGTAGAAGGCCTTGCGCCCGATCTTGTCGGGCTCGATCAGGTAGGCCTGCTTGGTGAAGCGGGCGTGCTCCTCGACGGTCTTCGCGCGGGGGGCGAACTGCTCGATCTCGATGGCGCGAACCGTCTTGAGCGGGACCTTGTCGAGGTCCTCGTCGGTGATGACCACGTACTGGTCCGGGGCGTACTCGTACCCCTTGACCGTGTCGGAGCGGGAGATGACCTCCTCGTCCGTGGGACACCAGACCTTCATCTGGATGCGGGTGTTGTCCTTCGCGTGGAGCATGTTGAAGCGGATGGCGTAGTCGGACTCGGTGGCGGTGTAGAGCTTGACCGGGATGGTCACCAGCCCGAACTGGATGGCGCCCTTCCACATCGAGCGAGGCACGGTGCCGTCACGTCCTCCCGCGCCCGGTCCTGCGGGCGGCTCCCGGCGCCGCCCGGCCCTGCCGGGACGCAGACTCTACCACCGCGAGGCAAGGACGATGCCCGTGGGGACGGGACGCTGGCTAACGGATGACGACGAAGGCGTCGAGGTCCACGCGCGGGTGCCCGTCCGTGCCCGCGACCACGATCTTGATCATGTGCGGGCCGGCCGAGGCCCAGGTCTTGGTGAACAGCACGCGGCGCGACGTGAGGGTCTTGGCATAGAGGCCGACGCTGCCCACACGGGTCCCGTCGATCCAGATCGCGGCCCTGCCGCGGCCCGGCCCGGTGGCCGCGACGAAGGCGATGCCCCGCCCGGTGAACGTCCGGCTGACCGATGCCCCCTTCGCCCGGCTGTAGAGCGCGGTGCCGCCTGACCAGATCGAGCGCTCGGACCGCCGCCAGGTGCCGGACCGCGTGATCGTGCTGCTGGTGTCCTGGACCACGGCCGGGTCAAGCGTTCCGCCGCCGGTCCAAGGGCTCCAGTTGCCGGCGCGCATCGCGGGCGCGTACCTCGAGCTTGTACGTGTGGCCGGTGGTCACCGTGCGCGACGCCGAGCGTGCCGTGGCGGAGGTGCTCGACGCGGCGCCCGCGACGCCGTCCACGACCCAGCGGGCCTGGTAGCCCGTGATCCCGCCGACCGCATCCGTCCCGGCCGCCCACGCCTGGCGGATGCCGATCGAAGACCCGGACAGGCGGCTCGACGTGATCGCGAGGGCGGCGGGCGCAGTGGCGACCGGGACCACGCTGTCGACGTGCACCGTGTACGACCGACGTCCGGATGCGACTGGCGTCCGCGACGTCGCTGGCCGTGACCGTCACCTCGTAGTCGCCGCTGGGTGTCTCGGGGGGACGGTGACCGCCATGGTCGTGCTGGTCACCTCGAGCCCCGTGAGGCTGCCGTGACCGCCAAGGCCACCCCGAGCGGGGCGTCGGCGGCGACCGCGAGGGCGACGGCTCCCGGGAACCCCTCACCCCGGTACAGCTTCACGGGCAGGGTCAGGCTGGCCCCTACGCGCCCGACGAGGGCGTCACGCGACCGGTCAGGGGTGGCATCGACCATGAAGTCGTCCACGTCCACGATGTGCGAGACGTCCAGCAGGGGCTCGTGGTATGCGTCTGGATCAGTGGTGGTGTCCCAGTCGGAGGTCCCTGCGGCCACCAGCGCGGACTTGACCTGCGCAGGAGTCGCGGTGGGGCGCGACGCCCGGTACAGCGCGATGGCACCCGTGACATGGGGGGTGGCCATCGAGGTGCCGGAGATCACGCCATACCGGCCATGCGGCTCGGACGTGGTCGGCGGCAGCGTGGACAGCGTGCACTTGCCCGGGGCGATCAGGTCCACGTCCCGCCCGTAGTTGGAGAAGTCGGCGAAGGTGTCGTCGTTGTCCCAGCTGTCCCACGAGTAGCACAGGTCACCCCCCAGGCCGCCCGGCTTGCCGTCCATATCAGCCAGCGCGGACACCGTGATGACCTCGTTGTAGCTCGCCGGACGGAGCTTGCTGGCGTTGAACGAGTTGTTGCCCGCCGCGACCGCAACCGGGATACCGGCGGCGACGACACGGCAGATGGCCTGGTGCATGACGTCATTGTTGGTGAGGCCACAGTTGCCATCGTCCGCGCCGGGCTTGGCCACGGACATGTTGACCGCCTCGAACAGCGGCCTCGCAGGGTCCACGGGATCCCGCTGCGCGACGATCCAGTCAAGGCCGCAGACGTACCACGACAGGAGCCCGTCGCCCGCGGAGTTGAGGATCCGCACCGCCCAGAGGCGTGCGCCGGGCGCCACACCCACCACGCCCACGCCGTTGTCGAGCGCGGCGACGGTGCCCGCCACATGGGTGCCGTGGCCGTTGGGATCACCCCACGCCGCGGGGTCGTCGGTGGAGCAGTTGACGCCCCCTGCGATGTTCAGGTCCTCGTGGGTCCCGTACGTGGCCTTGATGGGGCTTCCAATACCCGTATCGACGATCGCGACATCGGCATCGACGCGCACATCGTTGCCGTCGATTCCCGCGACGAGGCTCTCGCGGCCGCCGATCCGCTTCACACCCCGGGGCACGCTCTGGCCGGCAATGGTGATGACCTCGTCGGGGATGACCTGCTCGACGGCCGGATCCACTCGCAGCTGGGCCACCTGGCCGTTGCTGAGCCTGGCCGCGTAGCCGCGGACGGACCGGAAGGTCCGGTCAACGGTGATCCCACGCGCCCGGGCCCGGCCCGCCTCGCGACTGGTCGAGGTCCCGTTGTTGAGGATGACGATCCAGCGCCCTTCCGCACTCAGCGGCCGATCGGTGCCTGCCGCACCCTCCGGGAGCCCCGCGGCACCTGCGTCCCCAGTGCCAGCGGGTGCGGCGGACCTCGCCGATGCAGCAGGCGCCAGGCCGAGGACGAGGGCAAGTGCGATGGCCAGGGCTGCGGCTCGTCGCATGGTGCCTCCAGGTGCGCGGTGGCGGTCGCGTGCCGGCGGCGCGTGACGCACTTCGGCGGTCAGGCCACCCCGCGGACCTGGCGAGTATCGCCTATCGACAGGCACCCGCCAACCCCGACCTTCGGGGAAGCCCGTTGCTCGAACGTCAGGCGGCTGCGTCCCGGGCCGCCCGGAGCTCCGCCTCGGCCTCGGTGACGCGGGCAAGGATGCCCGTCCGCATGGCGTCCAGCCCCTCGGTCACAGCCTTGGTCACGGTCGTGATGGACGTCAGCTGCGTCTTGAGGTTGCGCACCTGCTCCAACTGCTCGCGGACCCCGTTGAGCGCTTTCGCGATGGCCTGGGCGTCCACGTCGACGGCGCGCTCCGCGAGCTTCGCGAGGGCCATGATGCGGGCCAGGCGGACGGCAGCCTCCAGGTACGCAGGGTCCGGCGCGTCCGGGTCCACCGCCACGTGGACATCCTCGCCGATCACCAGGAAGGGGGCGACCCCCTGCGGGGCGTGCTGGGTGCTCCACACCGCGACCGCGACAAGCGCGTCACGATTGCGGCAGGCCTCGCGCAGCTCCTTGCGCATGTCCGGCCCGGACATGTGGCGGTCCTTCGCCTCGAGCACCACGCGGACGTCCGCGCCGTGGGTGGAGCGGGGGTCCAGCGTGATGACGAAGTCGCCCTTCTTCGAGTTGGCGACCGCGCCATGCTCGGTCCCGGTCCGCTCCACCATGTCGCTGCTGCCGCGGACGATGTCCCCGAGCAGGCGGTGGAGCAGCCCCTCGAAGTCCCCGCCCTTGGCGGTGCCCTTCGCGCGCTCGCCGGCTCGAGCGGAGCTGGCCGCCTCGAGTGCGACGAGCTTCTCGTTCAGCACCTTGAACCCGTCCGCCACCTCCTGGCGGAACTGGTGGAGCGGCGAGCCGAGGCGCGTGGGGTCCAGGAGTACCGCGAGCCTGGACTGGTCGCCATCGAAGTAGCGGCCGAGGAGCGTGCCGATGCGCCCGATCGCCGAGTCCCGCTTCGTCTCGTCGAACAGGTCCTTGACGAAGACCTGGAGCGCGCCCTTGTCACCCAGGAACTTCTCCAGCGTGCGTGGCAGGCGGCCGTCGCCGTCCCCGAAGTTCAGACGCAGCAGCGTCTCCACCTCGCGCGCGGCATCCTCGTTGGCCTGCGCGGTCTGGGTGACCAGCTTCTCAAACTCGCGCCGGACGACGTCCACGTCCATCGAGGTGGCTGCGTCCTGGAGCGCCAGCAGGCCGATGCGCAGGGCACGCTCGACGACCGCGGGGCGGTCTGCCTCGTCACGCTCGGCGAGGGAGGCCGCGAGCGCGCCGTCTCGCAGGACAAGCCGCTCGACCACGATCCGATCGCCATCGATGCGCACAGTGGCGCCGATGCCGGCAGGCGTGAGGCTGACCGGGGGGACGTGGGTGGTGAGCGGGAGGATGCGGGCTTCCATAGCGCAACCATGGGCCCCGGTTGTGTCAGCTGTGTGTCACAGCCTCACGCGAGCCCGCGCTGCGACCGGCGACTGCCCGTCCAGCGGGCTGGCGGACAGACCCGTCAGGCTCCATGGCCGGCGTCTGGCGGGCGGCCCGCGACGGCGGTGCCAGCTCCTCGCCGATCTCGGCCGCCCAGGCCCGCACCCGCGCGATGTCCACGGGACCCAGCCGCTCGACGAGATCCGCGCCGGCGTCCACCGCCCTCGGCCCGAACACGGCCCAGCCGCGTGCGCCAACGTCCGTGGCGACCGATGCGACGCTGCAGTCATCGGATCCGCCGTCATGGGTCCCGCCGGCACAGCGCCGACGGCCGATCGGGCCTGCGCAGAACAGCCAGACCTTGCGCGTCGTGAGGTCGTTCGTATGGCGCGCGAGGAAGCCGCCGCCATCCGCGTGCCGGCTGGGCACGTACATGCCGCTGCCCAGGATGACGGCCGCGTACGGCGTGACATCGGTGACATCGCGGGCGGCGCGCGCCTCGACCTCCAGGCCGTAGCGGCGCAGGACGCCGCCGATGGCTTCGGCGATGCTCGCCGTCGACCCCGCCTGGCTGGCGAAGGCGATGAGGACGCGGTCTGCAGCCAACGTGGACTCCCTTGCGGTGTGACGGGATCGTCGGCTGTCACGGTGGCGATCGGGAGGGTCCAACCGCCCCCAATCACAGGTGCCCTGCACCACAACGATCCGGGCACCTCGGCTCGGGCCACCCGGCACGGCCGAACGGCCCCCAACCGGATGTCCGGCCTGTCCACCCGGGCGGGCTCGGCCCCGGCCGTCGCACCCCGGTCCCTGGGGTCCGGCGCCCGACCCTCGCGCCCGATGCCGGATCTCATCCGCACAAGGATGGTTTGGCGGACCTATCCCCGCAGGGATCGAATCGAGGCGGTTCGTGCAGGGCTCGGGGTCCGGACCCGGGGTTCGGTGCGCGACCCCTGCACGGCCTGGACGGATCTCAGCACGGGGAATGTTGGCCGATTCGATCCGCAGAGGAATGAAGCGGGCGAGCGAGCCGGGGGCGGGCCTGACGGGAGCCTGGGCCCCCCGCGTCGCGCGGGCGGGTCTCGGCCCTGGGGCTCAGGCGGGCGGCAGCATCCGTCCGGGGTTCAGCAGGTCCCGGGGATCGAGTGCCACCTTGATCGCACGCATCACCGCGACGGCGTCCGCGCCGCGCTGCGGGACCAGCCATTCCCGCCTCGCCGCCCCGATCCCGTGCTCCCCGGTCACCGTCCCGCCCAGCGCCAGCGCCGCCTCGTAGAGCTCCCGGCGCGCGGCCTCGAGCCGGACCACGGCCGCATCACCCTCGTCCCGATCGAGCAGGAAGGTGGGGTGCAGGTTGCCGTCGCCCGCATGGCCGAAGGTCCCGATCGCGATCGCGTTGCGCTCGGCGATGCCCTCGATCTCGCGCAGCAGCGCCGGGATGCGGCTCCGCGGGACCCCGACATCCTCCATCCGGGCCACGGCGACGTGCTCGAGCGCGCGATACGCCAGCCGGCGGCCCGCGCGGAGCCAGTCGGCCTCCTGCGCGCCGCGCGCAAGGACCACCTGCGTCGCTCCCGCCGCTTCGCATACCGGTACCGCGGCCTCCATCTCCGTCGCCGCGCCGGCGCCGGGCAGGTCGGATTCGACCATCAGCATGGCTGCCGCATCGCGATCGAGGCCCAGCTGGTGGACGTCGTCCACGGCCCGGATCGTGGTGCGATCCATCAGCTCGAGCGTCACGGGTGAAAGGCCGGCCGCCGCGATCCCGGCCACCGCGGCACCCGCCGCGTCGAGGGTCGGGAAGAAGGCGATCAGCGTGGAGCGCGGCGGTGGCGCCGGCCGGAGACGCAGGATCGCCTCGGTGACCAGGCCGAGGGTCCCCTCGCTGCCGACGAGCAGCGGGATCAGCCCATACCCGGCCACGTCCTTCACGTTCCTGCCGCCGAGGCGCAGCACCGTCGCATCGGCCATGACCACCTCGAGGCCGAGGACCGCGTCGCGGGTGACCCCGTACTTGAGGCAGCACAGGCCACCGGCGTTGGTGCCCAGGTTCCCGCCGATCGTGCAGGTCTCGAACGAGGCCGGGTCGGGGGCGTAGAAGAGGCCTCGGGCCGCCACGGCCGCCTTGAGGTCGGCGTTCACCACGCCCGGCTGGGTGGTCACCGTGAGGTCGACCTCGTCGATGTCGAGCACCCGGTCCATGCGCGTGAAGGCGATGGTGAGGGCGCCCTCGATCCCGGCCGCAGCGCCGGACAGGCCCGTGCCTGCGCCGCGGGCCACGATCGGCACATCGTGCAGGCCGCACAGCCGGACCAGCGCCGCCACCTCGGCCGTTGTCTCCGGCAGGGCAACCGCGACCGGCAAGCCGGTCGGCAGGTACGCCGTCTCATCGCGCCGGTACGACTCCCGGTCGAGCGCGTCCGTGAGCAGGCGCACGTCGGGCAGCTCCGCCCGGATCGCCCGCACCAGACCGTCGCCGTCGCCCCTGGCCACGTCCGCCTCCATGCTCACGCTGGGATGTCGCGGAGTATGGCGTATGCCGGAGTACGATCGGGGAATGTCGGGCGTCGGGCGCACCCTGTTCCGTGCCGCGGTCGCCACCGTGCTCGCGGTGGCCGTGCTGCTGCCGGGCTTCGCGGTGCCTGGTGCGCAGGCAGCGGGCCCCGTCGCGCAGGCAGCGGGCCCCGTCGCGCAGGCAGCGACGTCGGCGATCGTGCCCGGCACGGTCAACCGCTCCTCGATCCGGATGCTGGCGACCTACGCGGTCTCGGTGCGGATCGGCTGGGCCGCGCGAACCGTACGCGGCAACGTGGTGATCACCGCCCGGAACGATGCCGGAGTGGGCGTCGATCGCGTGCGGCTCAACACCGTGATGGGGCCGCTCGGCGGGCTGCGCCTGGGCGACGTGACCGTGGACGGGACCATCCGGGCCGCCATCCTGGTCGACCAGACCATCACGGTCCCGCTGGGCGGCGTCCTCCCGGCCGGTGCGACGACCGTCATCCGCGTCCCGTTCCGGGCGACCATGCGCGCCACGACCGGCGGCTCATCGTGGCTGTTCACCCGCGCCAACGGCGTGGCGAACCTCTATCGCTGGGTGCCCTGGATCAGCCGGTCGACGCCCTTCACCCGAGCCAATCATGGGGACCCCTTTGTCACCCCGTCCAGCCCCCTGGTCACGCTCCGCGTCACGACCGACGTGCCCCTGGCGGTGACCGCCAACGGGATCCGAACGAGCCGGACGGCCGACGGCCTCGTCACCACGTGGGAGGCGAACAACGTGCGTGACCTCGTGCTCAACGCGTCGCGCGGAGCCGACCGCCGTTCCGCGGTGGTCAACAGGACCAGCATCCGCGTGGTCACCAGGCCCGGCGGTCCATCGGCGGCCCTGCTGCGCGCCGCAACGCGCGCCCTGCCGCTGCTGGAAGCCCGCCTGGGGCCCGCCCCGTGGCCGGTGCTGCGCGTGGTGGAGTCGGCCGGCGGTTTCGCCATGGAGGGTCCGGGCGTGGTCTGGATCCCGGCCGGCACCGAGGCGTGGCGGTACGAGTACCTCGTCACCCACGAGCTGGCACACCAGTGGTTCTTCGGCATGGTCGGCAGCGACCAGGCGCGCCAGCCGTTCGCCGATGAGGCGATGGCGGACATGGTCACGCGCTACGTCCTGGGCAGCCGGCGCGGCTCGACCTGTGCCCGATCGACCCTCGACCGCACCATCTACCGCTACTCCGAGGCGTGCTACTACGAGGTCGTGTACATCCAGGGCGGGAACCTCCTCGACGACGCGCGCAAGGCGATGGGCACCAGGGTCTACTTCAGCGCCGTTCGCAGGTACCTCGCCGACAACCGGTGGGGCCTCGCAGGCACTCGGGCACTACTGGACACCCTCGATGCCGCCACGCCCCTGGACATGGCCGCGCGCTGGCGTGCACGCTTCCCGACGTTGTACTGATGAGGTGCTGATGCGCGCCGCGATCCTCCTGCGCCTCGCGACGCCGGCCGACGGGGCAGCCGTGGCCGCGATCTATGCCCCGTACGTGACGGACGCGGTGATCTCGTTCGAGGCAGAGCCGCCCGATGCCGCGGAGATGGCCACACGAATCGAGCGGACGATCGCGCGCACGCCGTGGGTGGTGGCCGAGGTGGACGGCGTCGTGCGCGCCTACGCCTACGGGTCACGCCACCGCGAGCGCGCCGCCTACGACTGGACCGTGGAGACGACGGTCTACGTGGACCGGGCCCACACGGGCGAGGGCCTTGGGCGGGCGACGATGGAGGCGGTGCTCCGGATCCTGCGCCTGCAGGGCGCGCACCTCGTGGTGGCGGGCGTCACCCCGCCGAACCCGGCCTCCGTCGGGCTCCACCTCTCGCTTGGCTTCGAGCGTGTCGGGGTGTTCGAGGCGATCGGCTACAAGTTCGGAGCGTGGCACGGCGTCGAATGGTTCGCGATGGAGCTGGGACCGCGCCCGAACGTGCCGGCGCCACTGGTGCCCTTGCCCGAGCTGCTGGGGAGCGAGGCTCTCGCGGCCGCGCTCAGGGGTGCCTGAGTCCTGGAGGTCGCCCCCATGGACATCGGCGTGGCAGCCTACTCCCGCGAGGATAGGAATGGCCGATCATCCCCGTGGGGATGAATGTCTCCGCGCAGGAATGAAATCGGCTGCCGCTACCGGCACATGAGCAGCGGCAGGAGAACGGATCTAGCGGTCGGACGGGCGCCGGCCGACCACGCCCCAGGCCACCGGGAACGCGACCGCGGCCGCGACCAGCTTGACGGCATCCACGATGAGGAACGGCACCAGGCCCACCGCGATCGCCTGCCCGAGGTCCATCCCGGTGGTGAACGCGAGCCACGGCACGCCGAGCGCGTAGATCACGGCCGTGCCCGCCAAGTTCATCCCGAGCGAGCCGCCGATGTGGCGGTCCCAGCCCAGCTCCGCGAGGCGGCCGACGACCAGCGCCGCGACGACAAAGCCGACGAGGTATCCACCAGTGGCACCCCAGATGACCTCGAGGCCGCCCCTGCCCTCGGCGAAGAACGGCAGGCCGACGAGGCCCAGGGCGACGTAGAGCGCGGCGGCGAGCCCGCCCCGGCGCAGGCCGAGCGCTCCGCCCACGATGAGGATCCCGAACGTCTGGAGGGTGTACGGCACGGGATTGCCCGGCACCGCGAATGCGATCTTGCTGGTGAGGAAGATGAACATCACGCCCGCGGCGACCAGCAGGGCGTTGCGGAGCCGCGGCGAGGTGTGCTCACCCACCCGCACCGGGACGAGAAAGTCGGCGATGGTGATGCCCTTCTCGGCCGCCGGGATGCGGGTCAGCGACGGGATCGCGTAGCTCATTGGCTCCCTCTGGGCCGCGCCTGACGGCGAGGTGTTGCGCGGAGTCTAGCAACCGGGCCGGTGGGCCACCAGCCGGGGTGGGTCGCACGCGGGAAGGCCACGCTGCCGGGAGCGGCGGTCACTCGGCCAGGACGGCGGTCACGCTGCCGGGAGCGGTGGTCACTCGGCCAGGACGGCGGTCGCGATCGGCTGCCTGCCGGCGATCCGTGCAGGCTGCGCCGCGGCAAGCATGGCGAGCGCCACCCCGAGGACCAGGGCGAGCCCGATCGTCGCGAACGGGATCTGGATGCCGCCGTCCGTCCTGCCCCCCGACGTCACCACCAGCAGGATCCCCAGGCCGATTCCCGCAAGCGAGCCCATCAGCGCTCCGATCGCGCCCAGGATGCCGGCCTCCACCAGCACGCTGCGCCACACCTGGCGACGGCTCATGCCGACCGCCCGCAGCACGCCCAGCTCGCGCGCGCGCTCGAACGTGTCCATCGAGAGCGTGTTCACGATACCGAGGGCGGCGATCACGACGGCCGCCATCGCGATGAGATCCAGCAGCCCGAAGACCCGGTCGAGCGCGTCCGACACGGCGCCCTCGATCTCGGTGACGGGCGCCACCGTCAGCGCGTACTCCGTGGCCAGCGCCGCCACCGCGGCCCCTGCATCGCCGTTCCCGGGCAAGGTGTCCCCGTACC
Organism: uncultured Chloroflexia bacterium; assembly: GCA_963748625.1. Classification (GTDB taxonomy): domain Bacteria; phylum Chloroflexota; class Limnocylindria; order Limnocylindrales; family CSP1-4; genus CAIXZV01. The sequence goes on from CAVVJT010000010.1 coordinate 841,640, forward strand.
GGACCGCGAACGAGTCCGCGCCGACCACGCCGAACGCCGTCTCGGCATCGGGCCAGCCCACCAGCACCGTGTCGCCCGAGCGACCTGGGAATGAGCGGTCCACGAGACCCACGACCCGCAGCTCCACGAGGCCCTCGGCGGTGGAGATCGCCAGCAAATCATCAAGCCCCACCCCCAGCTCCTGCGCCCGCGCCTGCGGCAGGATCATCGCGCCGCCCTGGTCAAGCGCCGCGAAGGCTGCGGAACGATCGCCGGCCAGGAAGCGCAACCGCCCGTCGGCCTCGAAATCGGCGCCCACGATGGCCGTCGCCTCGAGCCTGGTGCCGTCGTAGGCAAGATCGAAGGCCGCGAGCGGCGTCGCCGAGCCGACCCCATCGATGGCCGCCAGCTGCTCCTCCACCCCGCCCTCGCCCACCGGCGCCGGGGCGATCGCGGTCAGCACCTCGTCGCCGGGCACCACGTCGTACAGCCACGCGGTCGCCGTCACACGGGCGTTCGCCTGGACGGAGCCCAAGGCCACCACCATCGCGAGGCCCACCACGAGCGTGCCCACGGTCAGCGTGGTCCGGCTCGGGTCACGGGCGATGGCAGCACGGGCAAGCCGCTCCTCGAGGCGCAGCACGAGCGCGAACGGCGCCCCTGCGATCCGCCCGAGCGGTCTGAGCAGGACCGGCGTCAGCAGGACGGCGCCCAGGAGGACGCCATAGACCAGGACAGTGCGGGCCAGGCCCAGCGGTGACCCCTCCCCCACCGGCAGCAGGAGCAGCGCCACCAGGCCCATCGCGCCGATCACCACGATCAGCCAGCTGATGTGGGCGCGGGCCGCAGCCCCCGGATCGGAGCGGGCGCGCAGGGCGATGACCGGCGCCACCGAGGCGGCCCGGCGAGCGGGCTCGGCGGCGGCGACCAGGGTCAGGACCAGCCCCACCACGAGGCCGGTCAGGAAGATCTCCGGCGAGAGGCGCGGCGCCTGGAGGTTGATGTTCCCGGACTGCCGCAGCCACCACGTCACCAGCTGCGCCAGGAGCACGCCGAACGCCAGGCCGGTGATGGAGCCGGCGACACCGAGGACGAGTGCCTGGACCACGACCACGCGGACGATCTGGCCCCGGGCGGCGCCTGCGGCCCGCAGCAGGGCGAGCTCGCGGATGCGCTCCACCACGGTCATTGCGAGCGTGTTGAGGATCATGAACGCGGCCGCGAACAGCGTGATCGAGGCCAGCAGGGCCATGGTGCCCCGGATGTCGGCGGTGGAGGCCCGCATGGCCGCGGCGAGGTCCCGCGGGACGCTGAGGACGTACGGCTCCACATCGAGCGCGTCGGAGAGAGCGGCCGTCACCTGGTCGAGGTCGGCGCCCTTGGCCAGCACAGCGTCGATCCGGGCCACGCCCGCGAGCGTGCCCTGGGGTGGTGGCGGGTCGCCGTCGAACAGCGCGAGCCGCATGGCCGTCTCGATCGGCAGGATCACCGTCCGCCCCGCGGCGTCGGCCACCGGCCCGTCGCCCGGGACGATCCCCACCACGCGCACCGACAGTGGCCGGCCGGCGCCCAGGATCGCAATCCGCGAGGCGATGGTCAGGCCCTCCTCGGCGGCGAGGCGCTCCGTGATGAGGGCGGCCTCCTCGTCGGGCTCCTGGAGCGGCACCCCGGCCACGAGGGCGAGGTCGCGCACCTTGGGCTCGGCCGCCGGATCGATGCCCAGCACCGTGACCGGGTCGGTGATGACGGGCGTGCCGGGCTCGGACTCCAGGAACGCGCGGCGCTCGATGACCGGCGCGACCACCGCGATGCCGGGCACGGCGGCCAGGCGGTCCACGGTGGCGTCGGACAGGCCACCTTCCGCGAAGGCGGCGACGCGCAGGTCCGCGCGACCCACGATCGAGGCCACGGTCCGGTCGATCGCATCGTCCATGCCCGCGTCCACCGCGAGCGCCGCAACCAGCACGGCGACGCCGATGGCGATGCCGAACACGGTCAGCAGGCTCCGCGCGGGCCTCGCGACGAGGCTCCGCCACGCGTACGGGAGGAGGCCGCGCATCCCGGACGCCTACAGGCCCAGGACGGCCAGGCGGGTGATCAGCGGGCCCGCGGCATGGTCCTCGCGGCGGCCCAGGACGATCTCGTCCTGGATCGTGCCGTCGCCCACCACGAGCACCCTGTCGGCGTAGGCGGCGGTCTTCGCGTCGTGGGTCACGAGCACCACCGTCTGGCCACGCTCCACGCACGTGCGCCAGAGCGCATCGAGCAGGTCCAGGCCCGTCTTGAAGTCCAGGTTGCCGGTGGGCTCGTCGGCGAACAGCAGGGCGGGGCGGGTGACGATCGCCCGCGCCACGGCGACGCGCTGCCGCTCGCCCGCGGAGAGCTCGTCTGGCTTGTGGCGCTCCTTGCCGGTGAGCTCCACGATCTCGATGGCCTCGCGCACGCGCCCCGCCAGCTCACCCTTGGAGGGGTCCTGGCCCGCGATCGTGAACGGCAGGCCGACGTTCTCCACCACGTTGAGCAGCGGCACCAGGTTGAACGACTGGAACACGAAGCCGGTTCGCTCGCGCCGCAGGCGGGTGGCCTGCTCGTCGTTGAGGTGGCTGATGGACTCGCCCTGGAGCAGGACCTCGCCCGACGTGGGGCGGTCGAGCCCGCCCAGGAGCTGGAGCAGCGTGCTCTTGCCCGAACCGGACGGACCCATGAGCGCCACGAACTCCCCGGCCATCACCTGCAGCGAGACGCCGCGGACCGCCTGGACCACCTCGCCCGGCATCGGGTACTGGCGGGTGACGTTGCGCGCCTCCAGTATCGGCCGGTCTTCGGGCCGCGCGGCGGTCGCACCTGCGTCGGCGGCGGTCATGCGGTCTCCCGTCGAGTGCGGATCACGGCGGCTCCCTAGCGTCCGAAGTACTGCGCGGCGATGGCGTTGAGGATCGAGTCCACGAGGCCCACCTCAACGGGCCGGTCCACGATCGCAAAGGTCGTCCAGCCGGAGCCGGGCTCCTCGGTGGGGATCGGCACGGGCGTGGGCTCCTCGGACGGGCTCGCACTGGGCGTGGCGGCGGCCGGCGTGGAGATGGCGGACGCGGTGGGCGCGGCCGTCGCGAGCGGGACTGAGGGGCTGGGCGACGAGGTCGGCTTCTTCGTGGGCTTCGGGGTCCGCCTCGGCTTCGGGGTCGGCTTCGGCGTCGGTTTGGCGGTCCGTTGGGCTGTCGGCTTCGGCGTCGGCCGCTTCGTGGGCTTGGGCGTGGGCTTCGGGGTCGGCTTCGCCGTCGGTTTGGGGGTGGCGCCGCCCGATCCGCACTTGTCGGCGAAGAGGACGGTCCAGACGTACTTGTCCTCCGTCCAGCGGATGGCCCCCACGCCCACGACGTCCCAGGCCTTGCCCATGATGTTGGCGCGGTGACCCTTCGACTTCATCCACTCGTTGAACACGTACGTGGTGACGTCCGACTCCGAGGCGCCGGGCCATGTCACGGTCCCGATGTTCTCGCCCGCCACCTTGAAGCAGTAGTCGTACTTGTACTGCATGTACCAGAAGACTTCGTGGCTCGTGCCCTTGACCGTGTGCGAGAGGTAGTTGCGGTCCGCCATGTCCTCGCTGCGCCAGCGCGCGATGGAGCGGAGGGTGCTGTCGAGCTTGAGCGTGCGCAGGCCGGCCGATGCGCGGGCCTGGTTCTGCAGCGAGATCACCAGGCTCTCGGAGTCGCTGCTGTAGTTGCCCTCGGCCCAGGCGCGTGCAGGACCCGCGACGACCGCAAGGCTGGAGATTGCGAATGCGAGCGCAGTGACCAGCGCAACCCAGCGGCTGGTCAGCAGGCGGGCGATCCGCGGGCGAGCGGGCGACGGGCGGGCGATCGACGGGGCATGAGCGGGCGTCATCGCCGTCCAGTGTCGCGCATGGCAGGCCCGGTGCGCACTCCACCGTTGAGGTCGCGGGAGGATGGGCGTCCGGACTACGCTGGGCCGATGCACGTCGTGGTGATCGGGGGCGGGATCACGGGCACGGCCACGGCCGCGTTCCTGGCGCGGGCGGGCGCGCGGGTGACGCTCGTGGAGCAGGCGGGCCTCGCGTCGGGAGCGTCGGGTGCGAACTCGGGCGTGGTGTACCACCCGTTCGACGCGGTGCTCACCGCGCTGTACCACCCGACGGTCGCCCTGTACCGGGAACTGCAGGCGGAGGACGCCGGTTTCACCCTTGGCGTGGAGCCTGCCGGCGTGCTCTACGTGTCCCGCGATGGCGACGTGGTGCGCCTCGTGGCGTCGCGGATCCGGGCGTTGTTCCCCGCGCTGGCGGTGGACGAGGTCGAGGGTGGCGGCCTGCGCGCACTCGAACCCGCCGTCGCGCCGGATCTGCTCGCCTGTCGGGCTGGGATCGGGTTCCCCGTGGCTCCCGGGTCCGCGACCTACGCCTATGCCACCGTCGCGGAACGGGCCGGGGCGGTGGTGCGGGCCGGACGCACGGCGGCGCTGGCGGAGGTGGATGCGGCAGAGCCAGGCCGGAGGCCGTGTGGAGGGCGTCGTCGTCGATGGCGTCCTCGTCGAAGCCGATGCCGTGGTCGTTGCCGCGGGCCCGTGGACGCCCGAGGTGCTGGACCCGGGCGGCACCTGGTCGCCGATCGTGCGCCGCTGGGGCGTGGTGGTGGAGGCGTTCCTGGGCGACGGGCCGCGACACGTGCTGGAGGAGGCCGAGGGCGAGGTGGACGTGGGTGCGGTGGAGCTCGTCGAGCCCGGCCTGCCTGAGCCTGTCGACCCCGGGTTCAGCCTCGTGCCCACGCCGGGCACGGCGTCGATCGGGTCCACGTGGCTTGCCGCGGAGCCTGACCCTGACGCCTGGACGGAGCGAATCCTCGAGCGGGCCGTGGCGTACGTCCCGTCCGTGCTGGACGCCCCGATCCGCGGCACCCGCTGCTGTGCCCGCCCGGTCAGCGTGGACGGCCGGCCGCTGGTCGGGCGGGTTCCGGGTCGCGAGAACGTGTACGTGTGCTCGGGGCACGGACCGTGGGGGATCTCCACGGGGCCCGCATCGGCACGGCTGGTGGCGGACCTGGTGCTGGGCGGTTCGCCGCTCATCGATCCCGCACTGGATCCGGCGCGGTTCGGCGTGCCCGGCGGGAGCTGAGACAGGCTGGAGGACTCCGGGCCGCAACCCGCGTCCGGCGCAGCGTCCCGTATACTGCGCCGGTCCCCGGATGCAGGGCCCTCGTGGTCGGTGCGCCCGGAGCGGGCATGGTGGCCTTAGCTCAATGGCAGAGCATCGGATTGTGGCTCCGAAGGTTACGGGTTCGAGCCCCGTAGGCCACCCCACCATCTCGGACGATCCGTGCGTGCGCGGGGCGCCCTACGTCGCGGTTGCACGTCCCGGCCCACGTGGGGGGCGAATCCGCACCTCCCACGCACGAGGTGCGCGTGAAACCCGACCTTTCGAACCTGGACCCTGCGTGAACCGGGCCGGAACGCCCCCCACGTGGGGCGCGGTGCGGGTCGTGAGCGCGGAGCGCCTGGATACCGGGCACTCGCGAGGATGACGTCGACCCCGGCATCCGCAACACGACGAACGGCCTCGCGCACGGCGGGACGGATCCGATGGCCGGGGTCCAGCAGGGTGCCGTCAACGTCGATGGCGAGGGCCGCGATCACGTGGTCGTTCATGGGCGAGGAAGGCTGGCAGCGCACCTGCCGGGATTACGGAAGCTTGGTGGTGCCGAAGGTCTCGTACCAGTCGGCGGCGAAGGCGTTCACCGCCTGGGTGACATCAGGTGCCCCGAGAGCGGCGCGGAGCAGCGCCGGGGGCAGCGTGACGGCCGTGGCGCCCGCCTCGAAGGCCGCGCTCACCTGGGCCACGTTCTTGAAGCTGGCGGCCATGATCTTGCACGCCGCGCCGTGCCGGTCGATGAACTTGGCAAGGGACTTGATGGTGGCGCTGGTGTCGATGTCCAGGCTCTCCATCCGGTTGAAATAGGGCGCGATGTAGTCGGCGCCGGCCGCGATCGCGAGCATGCCCTGGGTCTTGGAGTAGATGGCGGTGGCGGTCACCCCGATGCCCTCGTCCTTGAGCAGCCGCATCGCGTGGATGCCCTGCTCCGTGGTCGGGATCTTCGCGTACACCTTGCCGTCGACCTGGTCGAGCAGGCGGTGGGCGTCGGCGACGATGCCGGCGGCGTCCTGCGCCAGCACCTGGATGTGCAGCGTCCGATCCGGGCCGATGATCTCGCGGATGCGGCGGAAGTGGTTGTAGAAGTCGATCCGGCCCTCGGCCTTGATGATCGTGGGGTTCGTCGTCACGCCTGCGACCGGGTAGAGCGGCGTCATCTCCTCGATGTCGCGCAGGTTGGCAGTATCGAACAGGATCTCCACTCGGTTCCTCGCTTCAGCAGCCCGGCCGAGCCGGGATGGACCAATCAACGCAGCCGGGATGGACCAATCAACGCAGCAGGCGAAGCCGGCCTTCCCACACCACCTGCCGGAGGTCGGGAACCACTGCCGCCTCATGAGCGACCGGCGCACCCGACCCGACGCGGACGATGCAGGCCACGCCGGCAGCGTGCGCCGCGGCGATCCCCGGCGTGGTGTCCTCGAAGACCGCGGCTCGCCCTCCACCGACCCCAAGCTGTCGGAGCGCGGACGCGTAGCCCTCCGGGTGCGGCTTGCCGCGAACGACATCGTCGGCGGTGATCACGACCCGGGGCCTCGGAAGGCCGGCAGCGCGGATACGGGCATCGAAGAGCGCCGGGCTGGCCGACGTCACGACGGCCCAGCGGTCCGCAGGGAGGCGCGTGAGGAGCTCCAGGGCTCCTGGGATCATCCGGACGGTGTCGGCGTCCGCTATCTCGATCTCCTCGATGAGGTCGCAGCCCTCAGCCACGAGGTCACCGGGCAGCCAGGTCGCCACGGTGTCGGGCGATGTCCGTCCATTTGAAGCGGCGAGCACGGTGGCGCCGTCCAGGCCGAAGCGTTCTGCCCAGCGCCCCCACGACCGGTCCACGCTGGCAGCCGAGTCGACCAGGACGCCATCGCAGTCGAAGATGATCGCCTCGACGCCGGCGAGCAGGGCCTCGCCGGGAGAGGCAGGATCCGCGCCTGCCACCGACTCAGCCACGGGGCGTGAGGAGCGGCTCGAGGCGGACGACCGGGTGTGCGCCCGCAAGCCCCGGAGCGGGCCTAGAACGTCGAGGCCACATCGATGACCCTGCCCTCGCGAGCGGACTGCTGTGCGGCAAGCATCACCTCGAGCACGTGCCGCGCGTGACGCCCACTCGCGATCGGCTGCACGCCATCGCGGACGCAGTCCGCAAGGTGCTCAATCAGGGACCCGCGCTGCAGCTCGGCGAACCGGTCGGATCCCACCGGGAAGATGTCGTAGCTCTGCGGCGTGATCCAGCCGCCAAGGCCGGGCGCTGCGTCAAGCCGGTACACCTCGACGGGCGGCGCTGCGACATCACCGCGGTTGACGAGGAGCGTGCCCTCAAGGCCGAACACCTCCATGCGCGGGCTCCGCGAGGCGACCACGTTGTAGGTCCCGTCGATGACGGCGAATGTCGCCTCGCCGAAATCCAGGAGGAGCAGGTTGTTGTCGGGCGCCGTCACGGGAATGGTCACACCGTCGTACGGGCCGCCACGTGCAATCCGCGTCGGGACCGTGATCCCGGACATGGCCGACACCCGCTTGGCCGCACCAAGGACGCCTGTGGCCTGGGTGATGCCGTACACCGCCATGTCCAGGAGCGCACCGACGCCGTCCTTGTAGAACTGCGACGGATCGACCGGCCAGGAGAGTCCGGCGGCCCCGGCGTGCGAGGACTGCACCCGCGCGAAGGCGACCTTGCCGATCGCCCCCCGGGCGACAAGATCCCGTGCGCGCGCCCACTCGGACGCGAGCATGTCGGCGGGCGCTGCCACGACGTAGAGGTTCCGGCGATCCGCCAGGTCGAGGAGCTCGTCGGCCTCGGCAAGCGTGGTCGTGATCGGCTTCTCCGTGATGAGGTGGCGCCCGGCGTCGAGGATCTGCTTCGAGGCGGTGAAGTGCGCGGGGCCTGGCAGCAGGTTGACCACGGCGTCCAGGTCGAGCGCAAGCAGATCGTCCAGCGATTCGACCGCCCGGCCGATGTCGTGCGCCTCGGCGACGGCCCGCGCCTGGTCGATGCGCAGGTCGGCGATGGCGATCAGCTCTACCCGGTCCCGGATCTTGCCCAGGTGCGGCAGGTAGCCATAGCCGATGGTCGCGATCATGCCGGCGCCCAGGACGCCCACCCGCATGCGGGACCCGGCGGCAGGCTGGGCGGAAGGCATGTCTGCTGTCATGACCCGACTCCTTCGGCTGCGGGCGCCGCGTGCGCCATGCGTCCTCGCTCATCGGCGGCCCAGTTGCGCCGGTAGTTCGCGTAGTGGATGGCGCCGATCGCCTGGGCGAACTGGGCGACCGTGTAGGTCTCGCTGTCGCGCAGCTGGCGCATGAGGTCCGTGTTGGCCATCTCATCGTCGGCTACGGCAAGCCAGAGGGTGGGCGCGATGAACCGAGCCCCGCCGACCATCAGGTCGAAGCACGCCCGACGCTTCACGAGCCGGCCGAACAGGATCCGCTTCTGGACGGCCGGGTCCAGGAGCCACGCGGATTCGTGCCAGGCGACGGCCATGAATTCCCCGATCTCCCAGAAGATCCGGTCAACCGCCGGGTGACCCCCCTCCTCTGCCGCGGCCATCAGGAACTCGAGCAGCGGCTTGCGCATGTCCTTGGGCTCGGTCGGGACGAACACGCCGTCCTCGGAGACCGTGAGCAGGCCCCGCTCCAGGAGCTCGGCGAAGAGCGCCGGGTCCTCCTCGGGCAGGTACTTGGCCGCCAGCCGGAAGACGCCGCTCTGGCTCGTGTACTTCTGGAGCGTGCCGGCGAGCCGCGTGTTGAAGTTGTTGACGCTCCGGACGTCATCGGGGGCGTACTGGCGCTCGGGGTAGCTGCCGAGGTCGATGATGCAGTTGTAGATCTCGAGGGGGATGTCAGGAATGGTGCCGGCCTCCGTCACCCACCCGGTCCCGAGCTCCGTTCCGAGGGTGTGCGCGAAGACGCCATCGGCGATCGCCGCGGGGTCAACCACCCCGAGCTCCACAGCGGCGGTGAAGGCCGCCATCGGGCCGTCGTTGACCATGCCGACCACGCCGCCGGGCTTCACGAACGCCCGAAGCGCCTCGTCGAGGGTCGAGAGCCGCCGGAACTCGGCCTCGTAGGCGGGACCGAGGTGTTCCCGCATGCCGCGGGTCTTGTAGACCTCGCCACCCACGATCTTGTCGCGTACGACGACGTCCGGGAAGCAGACACCGATGGCATCAAGCCCGAATGGGGCGGACTGCAGCGCCTCCCCAGCGAGCACCGAGGCCTCGATCGTCGGGAGCAGGGCACCGCGGGCGAACGCCGGGGCGAGCACCTCCGCCATCGCCTCTGGGTCACAGGCACCCCTGACCCTCGCCCCATCGAGTCGCATCAGGCGGACGAGCAGCAGGATCGGGTCGATGATCTGGTCGATCTCGGTGAAGGCGGCCGGGAACCAGTCGTACTCCAGGAAGCGGGCGACCTGGCCATCGACGGCCAGGCAGAGCTTGATGTCGGTGCCGCCGATGTCCATGCCGCAGATCGCGGTCCCGTCCATGCCGCTGGTCGCCAGTGTTCCCAGCTCGTGGATCCGGGAGGCGGGAGCTGTCGCCTGGGCCGCGTCGGCCGGCGCGGCGTCGAGCATCCGGAAGCGGCCGCGGGACGGGCTGCCCGGTTCCGAGATGGCCTCGTCCATGCGCTCGGAGACATTGACGGCACGGCCGTAGCCGGGGCGCTCGAGCCGCGTTGCCTCGAGGCCGAAGGCCCGCTCGAATGCCGCAGCCAGCTCGGCCCCCTCGCCATCGTCGCCCTCCGCCTGGAGCGCGATGCCGCGGCCGCCGAGCGTGGAGATGATGTTGTAGCAACCTGCCAGGACGTACTCCGTGACCATCGCCCGCTCGTCATCTGCCAGCGCCGCGAACCTCGGCAGGCGGAAGAAGAAGGCCTTGCCAGCCTCGTCGAAGCCGTCGAGCGAGGCCGTCAGGACGAACGAGTCCGAGGGCGGCAGCGCATCGAACCGCTCACGCACGGAGCTGATGTACACGGGTCGGCCCGCTGCGGCGGTGTCGACCAGATCCCGGATGACCTGGCTCATCAAGAAGCTCCGAAGGGCCGCCGGGGCGACCTCACCGTACGGCGAGACCCCGTTCGGCAAACAGGGAACGAAATGCGTTCATCTCGGCCGGCGAGTACGAGGTCGTGACATCGGCGAACTCGTGGGGCATCCCCATGCGCCGGTACTTCGCGCTCGCGAGCGGGTTGAAGTTGATGAGCTCGACCGGCAGGGCAGGGTCGATCTCCGCCACGAGGTCGGCGATCGCGCCGAGGTTCTCCGGCGTGGCCGTGTAGCCGGGGACGAGCGGCACCCGCACGAGGATCCGTCCCGTGTCCTGGAGCGCCGCGGCGAGGCGGCGCAGATTGCCGAGGATGAGCTCGTTCGAGACACCCGTCGCGACCCTGTGCGCTTCGGGATCCGCGACCTTCACATCCACGATGAACAGGTCGATCACGGGCAGGAGCGGCTCGATCGAGGACCACGGTGCGTGGAACGATGATTCGAGCGTCGTGGGCAGACCCTGTTCCTTGAGGGCGGCCGCCGTCTCGAGCACGAACGCGGCCTGGGCAAGCGGCTCGCCGCCCGAGAACGTCACGCCGCCCCCGGAGACCTCGTGGAAGATCGCGTCGCGCCCGACCTCGGCCACCACCTCGTCCGTCGTGATGTCGCGGCCGTCCAGCGCGAGCGCGTTGCGGGGGCACGCCTCCACGCAGTCGCCGCACTGGGTGCAGGCGGCATGGTTGATGTCGACGCCGGTCGGCGTCAGCGTGATCGCCTTGGTGGGGCAGACCTCGGCGCAGCGGCCGGAGTGGCCGCACAGGTTCTCGAAGTGCCACAGCGAGATGCTGCGATCGAGCCCTTCGGGGTTCTGGCACCACCGGCACCGGAGGGGACAGCCCTTCAGGAAGACGGTGGTGCGGATCCCGGGCCCGTCATGGACGGAGAACCGCTGGAGGTCGAAGATCCGGGCCGAGCTCACGAGTCTTCGTAGCTGGTCCGCGCGATGATCTCGTTCTGGAGATCCTCGGCAAGCTCGGTGAAGTAGGCCGTGTAGCCGGCGACGCGGATCGTCAGGTTCCGGTACTTGTCCGGATCCTTCTGGGCGGCGATCAGGTCATCGCGGGTGACCACGTTGAACTGGACATGGTTGATGCGAAGCCGGACGAACCCGCGCAGCATCGAGGAGAAGGCGGCGGCCCCCTCCTCGGACTTGAAGAGGCGCGGCAGGAACTTCATGTTGAGCAGCGTGCCGTTGCTGCCCAGGTAGGAGTCCACGCGCGCCACGGACGAGAGCAGCGCGGTCGGGCCGCGGTGATCGCGTCCGTAGACGGCGGACATGCCGCCATCGGCAAGCGGGCGCCTTGGCGGGGCGGCCGTCAGGCGTCGCGCCGACGTTTGCGCCCATCGGGACGTGGGCGCTCACGGTGTAGAGGCCCGTGTGGTACCGGCCACCGCGATAGTTCGTGCGGCCCTCGAACTTGGCAGCGAAGTAGTGGACCCACGTGTTGCCGATCTCGTCCACCCACTCGACGTCGTTGCCGTACTTGGGCGCCTTGTTGATGAGGATGTGCTGGAGCTCCTCGTCCTGCGCGTAGTTGGTCTGCAGCGCCGCGACCAGGCGGGCCTTGTCGACGGTGCCCTCGTCGAAGACGAGCTTCTTGACCGCCGCGAGGCTGTCCGCGACGTTGGCCACCTGGATGACCTGGATGCCGGACAGGTTGTAGTGCGCGCCGCCGCGCGTGACGTCGAGGCCGCGGTCGAGGCAGTCGTCGATGACCGAGGACAGGAGGGCAGACGGGAGGAGGCGCTGGTGCATCTCCTCGACCTTCTCGCACGCCTCGATCATCTTCTCGAAGAAGTAGTCGATCTGGACGGCAAAGGCCTGCTCGAGGTCCTCGTAGGTCGCGAAGTCGGTGAGATAGCCGGTCTGCGGGCCGAGCTGCGCACCCGTGAGGAGGCACTTGCCATCGTTCATGGCGAGCTCGAGCGCCTTGACGAGGTTGAACATCGCCGCGTCCGACCACCCGAGGGTGTTGCCGTGGGTGGTGAGCTCGACGCAGCCGACGATCGCGTAGTTCACGGCGTCGGCCGGCGCGATGCCCTGGGCCTCGAGGGCCGGGATGATGGACTCGTCGTTGAAGACCTGCGGCATGCCGGAACCCAGGCCGATCACGCGCGTGCACTCGTCGAGGAGCGCGTCAGGCGTGTGCTCGTGGAGCCGGGCGGAGAGGTTGGGCTGCGGCAGGAGGATGTGGGCCTGCGCCTCGAGGAACAGGTACGAGAGGTCGTTCGACTCGTCCCGGCCCTGCTCGTCACGGCCGCCGAGGGCGACATTGAAGCCGATCGGGAAGCCCGCGAAGAACGATGCGCTGTGCGAGTTGCGCAGGTACACGATCTGGTTGAACTTCAGCCAGAGCGCCTCGATCAGCTCGAGGGCGCCTGCCCGGTCCAGCCGGCCGGCGTCGACGTCCGAGCGGTAGTAGGGGTAGAGGTACTGGTCCGCGCGACCCGGCGAGAACGACGAGGCGTTGCTCTCCATGTGGAGCAGGGTGAACAGGAACCAGAGTGACTGGACCGCCTCGTGGAAGGTCTCGGCGCCGCCGACGGTGAGCTTGGTGCAGATCCGGGCAACCTCGCGCAGGTTGGCCGCTCGCTCGGGCGTCTCGGCCGTCGCCGCCATCGCGTTCGCGAGCTCGGCATACCGGCCCATGAAGTCGATCGATGCATCGAGGACGACCAGCACGGAGTCGTAGAACTCACGCTGGTCGGGCGCGGCGCTCGCGGCCCGGGCCGCCGCCTCCGCGCGGAGGCCGGCCGGACCAAGGCGGATCCACTTGGCCGTGTCCGGGCAGATGTGGCCCTGGGCGTGGTCCTTCTGGTTGATCTTGACGACTTTGGCGATCGCGTCGAGAAGCGGGCCATCCTCGGCCCGAAGGGTGTCCTCGAGCGTCTTGCCCTGCCAGTACGGGAGGATCCGCTCACGGAAGGTGGCGGCATCCTCGGGGTGGACGTTGAACTTGTCCTGGGGCCGCGTCGCCATCGTGTCGAGCTCGCGGTCGATCCAGCTGATCCCGGCCTCCGGGAAGACAACCCCACCGCGGACACCGGTCGTGCGGTTGCCGACGATGAGCTCGTCCGGGTCGATGTGGATCTCGAGCCTGCGCATCGATTCGGCGAGCGACAGGGCGCGCTTGAGGGCTGCGCTGGCGCCCTCATGCGACTGGTAGACGTCCGTGATGATGAGCGCCTGCTCAATCGACAGGTAGCGCGGCTCGTCGAGCATGCGCTCCTTCAGATCGACGATGCGCTGTGTCAGTCCAGCCTGCGTGGGGTGCTCTGCCAGGGTCATCCGTACTCTCCTCGACTCAGGCGCAACCTTATCTGTCCCGTCTCCTCCCGTGAAGTCACATACCTTGCCGATTGGTGGAGGAAAGTGCCCTCCCTCCGGGCGGAACTCCGCGGCTGCCCCGGCGGGCGGGCCCGCGTCAACACGTGGATCGGGCGTGCGCCGGGGTGGAGATAACTGACGCGTTCCGCAGCGTTCCGGACTGGATGATCAGTCAGCGAGACGGGCCCGACGGAAGGCGCTCGGCGTCGTCCCCGCGAGGTCCCGGAAGACGCGGGCGAAGTACTTCGGATCATCGAACCCGACCCGCTCGGCAACGTCGTCCACGGTCAGGCGCTGGTCCGCAAGGAGCAGCTTCGCCTTGTCGATGCGGACGATGTTGCGGTAGTGCATCGGCGTCACGTCCATCTTCTTCTTGAACAGCCGGAACAGGTAGCTCGGGCTCACCGCGACCTGGGAGGCGAGCTCGTCGATGTCGAAGTCGCCCGCGTAGTTCTCGTGGATGTAGCCGAGACACCGCTCCACCAGCATGTTCGACTCGCGCGCCGGCTCCGAGAAGTGCTGGCGCACCTGGAGGAAGATCGCCTTGAGGTAGGCGGAGATCAGGTCCTCGGAGCAGGGCCGGTTCGCCGTGAACTCCGCATACACCATCTCGAACAGCGACCGCAGGTTCCCGCGCTCGTCCATGAGCTTGATCGCGTGCCCGAACGTCTCCGTGGGCCCGGTGTCGGCCCACAGGCAGATGATCTCCTGGCGATGTCGCAGATCGAGGTGCTCCGCGTGCTCGAGCTCGGGCGGATAGATCACGACGTCAAATCCGAGGACGTCGACCGACTCGTCGCCGGCGTCGATGTTGGCCTTCCCCTCGAGGAAGAAGATCAGCTCGAAGAACCGGTGCGAGTGCTTGCTGAAGTTCCAGATGCGGCTCTGCTCGTCGAAGCGCTCGCAGAACTGCAGCGTCGCATGCTCGATGTTCGTGCCCGCCAGGTACTGGCAGATCGACTCGCGCTCGACCGGCTCGGCCCTGGCATGCGTTGCGTCGGAACTGGAAGCCCCTGCTCGACCCCGCGTCCGGGCCTCCGCCGCCATCGTCAGAGCTCGACCCGGGTACCGGTCTCGGCCGCCTCGCGGACGGCGAGCGCGACCTGCGCGGCCTGCAGCCCCTCGAGGCCCGTGACGACCGGCCGCGCTGCCTCGCCGTGGACGGCGGCAGCGAACCCGCTCACGTTGATGTCGTAGAGGTCGCGGCGGTTGGGGATGTCGACCTCCCGCTCGCCGGATGCATCACGCACCACCACGGTTCCGATCGGCTCCTGCGTCATGACGTTGGTCGCGAGGATCGCGCCGTCCTCGCCGATGACGTGGATCCCGGTCGGAGCATAGGCGACGGTGAAGGCATCGTGCGTCTGCACGAGGACCCCGTTGGCGTAGCGCATCGTCGCCATGAGCGCGTCCTCGGCAGCCGACTCCCAGGAGCCCTGCTTGGTCGAGAGCGCGACCACATCGACCGGCAGCTCGCCGACAAGTGGGTTGATGACCGCGGCATCGTGGCACGTCACGTCCAGGGCGACGCCGCCGCCGGCCTTGCTGGCAAGACGCCAGCCCTGGAGCCGCGGCGGGAGCATGACCGCATGGAACACGCGGATCGCGAGCAGCCGGCCGATGGCCCCCGCCTGCACCAGCTCCCGGATCGTCCGGTGCGTGTCGCAGCCAGGGAGATGATGGTTCGTGCCCAGGATCACGCCTGCCGCCTCGGCCGCGGCCAGCATCGCCTGGCCGTCCTCGACGGACAGGGCGAGCGGCTTCTCGGCGAGGACGTGTTTGCCGGCCCGGGCCGCGAGGATGGCGTGGTCGCGGTGGAACTCGTTCTTGGTGCTGATGTAGACCGCATCCACGTCGTCGCGCGCAACGAGGTCCTCAACGGTGCAGCCCACGGGGATCCCGTTGCGGTCCGCGTAGGTGGCGGCCCAGTCCGCGGTGGGATCGCCGACGGCCGTCACCTCGTGGCCCATCCGGCGCATGGCCGGGATCATGCGGGTGGCGGCGACGTCGCTGGCGCCGATCAAGCCCCAGCGCAGTGTTGCAGGCATGGCGTTCGCTCCTCGTGGCGTGGGCGGCTCAGACGACCTTGCCCGCACGCATGATGGCCGCACCCTTCTCGCCGACCATGATCGACGGGGCCTGGGTGTTGCCGCTGATCAGGGTGGGCATGATCGAGGCGTCGATGACGCGCAGCCCGCCGAGTCCGTGGACCTTGAGCTGCGTGTCGACCACCGCCATCGGGTCAGAGCCCATCTTGCAGGACCCGACCGGGTGGTAGTCGGTCTTGGACCACTCCTTGATGTACTCGCGGACGGCCTTCTCCGACTTCACGTCCTTGCCGGGCAGGCGCTCCCTCCGGATCAGACCCTTGAACGCCGGGGCGTTGATGATCTCGCGCCCGCGCTCGAAACCCTCCATGGAGATCTTCCAGTCGTAGGGGTCCTGGAGGAAGGCGGGGTCGATCGCCGGCTCCACCGTGGGATCCGCCGACCGGAGCGTCACCGAGCCGATGCTCTTCGGGCGCAGGTTGCAGGTGTTGATGGTGACGCCGTGGCCCTTGATCCGCATGCGGCCGTGGTCCACGACGTACGCCGGCAGGCAGTGGATCTGGATGTCGGGCGAGCGGACGTCGCTGCTCGACCGCAGGAACGCGCCGGCCTCGGCGACGCAGGCGGTCACCGGCCCCGTCTTGTAGAGGAGGTACTGGATGCCATGGCGGGCGGCCTTGTCCCACCGGTCCTCGCCGTTGTAGCTCACCGGCGCGGTCTCGGCCGTCAGGTACACGTCCATGTGGTCCTGGAAGTTCTTGCCGACGCCCGGCAGGTCGTGCACCACATCGACGCCGAGCGCGCGCAGCTCGTCCGCCGGGCCGATGCCCGACAGGAGCAGCAGGCGGGGCGAGTTGACAGCGCCTCCCGAGAGGACCACCTCGCCGCCTGCCTGGATCCTGGCCTCGGCGGGCTTGCCGCTGTGCAGGTACTGGACCCCGACGGCCCTGCCGCCCTCCGTGAGGACCTTGGTGGCCGTTGCGTGGGTCTCGATGACGAGGTTCTTGCGGCCCTTGGCCGGACGGAGGAACGCCGTCGCCGCGCTCTCGCGGCGGACGTTGCGCTGCGTGACGTCGTAGTAGCCCACGCCGTCCTGCTCGGCGCCATTGAAGTCATGGCTGAACGGGATGCCGAGCGTCTGCACGGAGCGCACGAACCCCTTGGAGATGGGGTTGTGCGAGACCTGTTCGGTGACGTTGAGCGGGCCGCCGGTGCCGTGGAACTCGTTGGCGAGACGCTCGTTGTTCTCGGACTTCGTGAAGTACGGCAGGACGCCGTCGTAGCCCCACCCCTCGTTGCCGAGGTCGCGCCACTCGTCGTAGTCGAGCCGGTGGCCGCGGATGTAGATCATCGCGTTGATCGAGGTGCTGCCCCCCAGGGTCCGGCCCTGCGGGTAGTGCATCCGGCGATCGTTGAGCTGCGGCTGCGGCACCGTGCTGAAACCCCAGTTCACGTCCGGGCTCGTCAGCTTGGTGAAGCCGGCCGGCATGTGGATGAGCGGATTGTTGTCGGGTCCGCCGGCCTCGAGGAGCAGGACGCGATTGGCGGGCTCCTCGCTCAGGCGGGCGGCGACGACGCAACCCGCCGCACCGGCCCCGACAACGATGTGGGTGTAGCGCTGGCTCATCTGGATCTCCGGAACGCAGGTGGGATCAGGCGATGCCGGCCTTGTCCGCGACGCGCAGGGCCTGCGCGGCCACGGTCAGCGCCGGATTCTGGGCTGCCGACGACGGGAGGAACGAGGCGTCCATCACGTACAGGTTCGAGATGTCGTGCGAGCGGCAGAGCGGGTCGAGCACCGACGTGGCCGGGTCGTCACCGAACCGCAGGGTCCCGCACTGGTGCGCGATCGCATCGATGCCGAACCGCCGGGTCTGGATGACGGGATAGCCGGCGCGCTGCATCGCGCGCGACATCGCCTTGACGAGACGCTTGTGCGCTCCGACGTTGTTCGGCTTCCAGGCCATGATCGTGCGGCCCGAGGCGTCGAGGGCGATGCGGTTGTCCGGGTGCGGCAGGTCCTCGGTCATGAGGTACCAGTCCACGCTACGCCCGGAGATCTCCTTGAGCGCAGCCTTCGGCATCCAGGAGATGGACGCCGCGAGCATGCCCGGCTGCAGCTTGCCCAGGAGCTGCGCATTGCCCATCGGCAGCCGCGACGAGTCGTCGCCGAAATACCAGTCGTTGACCGCGAGGGTCTTCTGGAAGACCGTCGTGTTCTGCTGGGGCCGCACGGCCAGCATGCCCGAGTTGACGTGCATCATGAACCCGCGCCCGACGAGGTCGGACGAGTTCGAGAGGCCGTTGGGGTGCGTGTCAGAGGCGGATCGCAGCAGCATCGCCGCCGAGTTGATCGCACTCATCGCGACCACGTAGGTCTTGGCGATCACCCGCTTGCGCTCACCGTTGTGGTCGATCTCCACGCTTGAGATCTGGCGGCCGGACGGATCCGTGCGCAGGACGACGGCGCGGGCGCCCGTCATCATGTCCACATCGGGCGACTCGAGGGCAGGCCGGACAACGCACGTCTCAGCGTCGCTCTTTGCGAGCACCTGGCATGGGAAACCGTCACAGGTCTTGCAGCGGATGCAGGTCCCGCCTTCCTGGATGTCGATGCCCAGCTGCAGCGGGTACGGCCTCAGTCCCTGGTCGCGAAACTTCTCCGCAAGCTCGGCGATGACCGGCTCGTGCGCCACGGCGGGGAACGGATAGGGGCCGGAGCGCGGCGGCTCGATGGGGTCGGCGCCCATCTCCCCATGGACCTTGAAGATGCGCTCGGCCTCGGCGTAGTACGGCTCAAGCTCCTCGTATGTGATCGGCCACGCGGGCGAGACGCCGTCCTCGGTCTCAAGCACCCCGAAGTCCTCGCGGCGGAGGCGGGGCAGCGCGGCGCCGTACACCTTGGTGTTGCCACCGACGCCATACCAGAAGGCGGGCCGGAACAGCTTGCCGTCGCGGTCGAGAAACTGCTCGGTCGTGCGGTAGCGCTTGTTCTTGAAGACGGCCGTCGGGCTCCAGTTCTCGGGCTCGCGTGGAAGGATGCCGCCGCGCTCGAGGATGAGCACCTTGGCGCCCTTGTTGCGGAGCGCGTAGGCGAGGGTGCCACCACCCATCCCACTGCCGATGATGACGATGTCGGCAGTGATGGTGGGTCCGTCCGTCTGCGAGGTCATGTCGCGTCAGCCTTTCACCGAGCCCTGTCGGTCCGCGGATTGGCAGCGGCCGAGGTTCAGAGAGATGTGGTCACGGGCGACCCCGCGATCTGGTTGGCGGCCATCACGGCGACCTGCGGGCGCGGGGTGCGCGAGAGGGCGCCAGGGCGACGGTGACTGGCTGGTGCGTGCCGCGCGTGCGGCATCGGTCATGATCCAGCCGCTCTGTCGCG
The DNA here is from genome assembly GCA_963748625.1 of uncultured Chloroflexia bacterium. Classification (GTDB taxonomy): domain Bacteria; phylum Chloroflexota; class Limnocylindria; order Limnocylindrales; family CSP1-4; genus CAIXZV01. The sequence goes on from CAVVJT010000010.1 coordinate 860,579, forward strand.
TTGTCTGGAGTCATGCGGCACTCATTGCGACATGGTGCTGACCGTAGTCGGCGCGGTCGCTTGTGCCTACCCTCGCTTGTCGCAGATAGGTGGACAGGAATGACCTAACCGAGACCAGATCGCAACAATCGCGGATCAGCCCGGCGCAGCCTGCCGAGGCTGGCACCGAATGGCGCCAGCCTCGCCGCGCGGGACGACGCGCGGGTCAGACGGTTTCCCGGCGCCGCTTCCGGCTGAAGCTGTCGAGCCACAGGATCGCCACGATGATGAAGCCGAGGAAGAGGGTCGAGAGGTAGGACACCATCGAGTCGATGCGCAGCATGTTGAACGAGTTCGTCAGCAGGCCGAGCAGGAGCAGCCCGATGGTGGACTTGATGGCCCCGCCGATGCCGCCCGCAACCGATGTGCCGCCGACGACGACGGCGCAGACGACGTACAGCGCCGTGCTGTCGCCCGCGATCGAGGACGCCGAGTTGAGCTGTGAGGCCAGCATGACGCCGCCGAGGGCCGCGGTCAGCCCGCAGATCAAGAAGGTCGCCGCCTTGGTCCGGCGGACGTTGATGCCCGAGTACTTCGCGACCTCGGGGTCGCCGCCGACCGCGTACACGTTGCGGCCGAAGGAGGTGCTCCGCAGCATCAGGTAGATGACGGCCAGCACGGCCAGCATCACGATGACCAGGAGCGGCACGGGTCCGAGGACCTTGAGGTTGGCGATGTCCGCGAACGCCGGGATCTGGCTCGCCACGGGCCGCGCGTTGGTCAGCTGCTGCCCGGCGCCGGTCAGGACGATGCCCATCCCCAGGGTGATGATGAAGGGCTCCGCCCGCTGGTAGACCGAGATGAGCGCGTTGACCGCCCCCACGGCGACGCCGATGAGGAGGGCGATCACGATGGCCACCGGGATCGGCACGCCCGCATTGAGCATCAGGACCACCGTCACGCCCGAGAACGCCATCATGGCGCCGATCGAGAGGTCGACGCCGCCGGCGATCAGCACGACCGTCTCGCCCATCGCGAGGATCAGGAAGATCGACGCGGACTTGAGGACATTGATGAAGTTGGCCTCGGAGAAGAAGTTGGTCTTCGTCTCCGGGTTCAGGTTGGCCAGGGCCATCACGAGGATGACGAGCAGGATCGCCAGGAACGCCTTCTGGACGCCCAGGCCCTTCCTCGCGGCTCCGTAGATCCGTGTGTTCGCGCTCATCGGCTAGCCCCTCACTCGCGCTTGCTTCACGGTGTCGAGCCAGATCACGACGATCAGGATGATCCCCCAGATCATGAACTGGATGTAGGACGAGACGCCAAGCAGGTTGAGACAGTTGTTCAGGAGCACCAGCAGGAAGACCCCGACGACCGTCCACAGGACGCTGCCGCGGCCCCCGGCCAGCGCCGTGCCGCCCACGACGACCGCGAGGATCGCCTGTGTCATGTACGGCGTTCCCATCGTGGGATCGGCCAGCGTGACTCGCGAGACGAGGACCACGGCGCCGATCGCCGACAGGAGGCCCGAGATCGCGTAGATCATCACGATCGTCTTGCTGATGGGAACGCCGGCCAGGCGGGCCGCCGTCTTGTTGCCGCCCGTGAGGACGACCGCGCGTCCCATGTACATCCGTCTCTCGATGACCAGGAGGATCGCGCCGCAGACGATGGCGATGGCGGTGAAGACCGACACGGGCCCGATGGTGCCCGAGTTGATCGCGTTGAAGATCGAGATGTCGGTCTGGGAGTACGTCAGGAACTGCGTGACGCCCTGGACGTACATCAGCGCCACGGCGCCGTAGACCAGGCTCATGCCGTAGGTGATGAACAGCGCCTCCGCCTGGGTCAGCGCACCGCTCGAGAGGATCAGCCCGCTGTTGACGAGGCCGCACAGCAGGCCGACGCCCACGCCGATGAGGATGGCCGGGCCCTGGCCCACCTTGTCGATCATGGTGACCGTCACCACGGCCACGAGCGAGATGATCCCGCCGATCGAGAGGTCGATGAACCCGGCCATGATCACGAAGGTCATGCCGAGGGCGGCGAAGATGAGCGTCCCGGACGACAGGATGATGTTGTTGAAGTTCGACGCGGTCAGGAACTTGGGTTCGACGATCGAGGTGACCACCACGAGGCCCACGATCGCCACGTAGATGGGGTTGTCCCGCAGGAAGTTGACGATCGTGTGGGGGATGGACCGGCGTGCGACGGGTTGTGTCGTTGCGCTCATGCGAACTCGAAGGCCTTCGCCATGATCTCGTCGGCCGAGGCGACCGCGGGGTCGAACTCGCCGTTGACCCGGCCATCACAGATCGTGTTGACCCGGTTGCTCATGTGGAGCACCTCCGGCAGCTCCGAGGAGATCAGGATGATCGACCCTCCGTCCTCGACGATCTTCTTCATCAGCATGTAGATCTCGTACTTCGCCCCGACGTCGATACCCCTGGTGGGCTCGTCGAGGATCAGGATGCGGGGCTTCATCTCGAGCCAGCGGCCAAGGATCGCCTTCTGCTGGTTGCCGCCCGAGAGCGTCCTGATCCTGGTCTTGCCCGACGGCGTCTTGACGTTGAGGGCCTTGATCTGGCGGTCGCTGACCTCGCCCTCCGCATTGGAATCGATGAAGCCGCCCCGCGTGAGATGGCGCAGGACTGCCAGCGAGATGTTCTGCTCCACGGAGAACCCGAGCAGCAGGCCCTGGAGCTTGCGGTCCTCCGGGACCATCGCGAGGCCCAGGTTGATGGCGTCGATGGGGTTGTGGATCTGGACCGGCTTGCCGTCGAGGTAGACGCTCTTCTTGCGGACCTTGTCAGCGCCGAACAGGGCCCGCACGAGCTCCGTCCGCCCGGAGCCCACGAGACCCACCAGACCCAGGATCTCGCCCTTCCGCAAGGTGAGCTGGACGTCCTTCAGCTTCCGGGTGCTGATGTTCTTGATCTCGAGGATCGGCTCGCCCGCGCTCTCCGGCCGCGGCGGGTACTCGTTCTCGATGGTCCGCCCGACCATCATCGCGATCATCTCGTTGCGGGTCAGCTCGCTCACGGGCTTGGTGTCGATGACGCGTCCGTCGCGCATGACGGTGACCTTGTCGCAGAAGCCGAAGATCTCGTCGAGCTTGTGGCTGATGTAGATGATCGCGATGCCCTTGGCCTTGAGGTCCGCGATGATCTTGACGAGCTTGTCCATCTCGTCCTGGGTGAGGCTGGAGCTGGGCTCGTCCATGATGATGAGCTTCGAGTCGAACGAGAGCGCCTTCGCGATCTCGACCATCTGCTTGTCCGAGACGCTGAGCTCCGAGACCATCTTGTGGGTGCTGACCTTGCACCCGATGCTGTCCAGCAGGTTGCGTGCCTTGGCGTGCACGCCGCGCCGTCCGCCCGACTCGCTGAACCGGCCGAGGAAGACGTTCTCGCCGACCGTCATCGTGTTCACCAGGTTCAGCTCCTGGTAGATGATGGCCAGCCCCATGTGCATCGATTCATTGGGCGTGATCTTCTCGATCTGGCGCCCCTCGTAGATGACCTCCCCGCTGTCCTTCTCGTAGACCCCGGACAGGATCTTCATCAGGGTGGACTTGCCGGCCCCGTTCTCGCCCACGATCCCGTGGACGAGGCCGCCGGTGACCTCCAGCGAGATGTGATCAAGCGCCTTGACGCCCGGGAACTCCTTGCTCACGTCCCTGATGGTGAGCAAGGGTTGCGGGGTGCTCCCCACGACCATCCACGTCTCCTCTGTGACCGGCCGCCGATGCTGTGCGAGGTGCTAGACCTCACGCCCGGGGACCGGGCGTGAGGTCTCAGTCAGGTCAGCGATTTACCACTCGGGAGCGGTGAAGTTCCCGATGGTGTCCTTGCTGATGATGTCGAACGGGATGATGTTCTCCTTCACCGCAGCGGCGTCCTTGTCCAGGAAGAGCTTGGACTCCTCCATGACCTTGGACGTGATCGTCTCGGCGTTCTGCGCGATGGAGATGTAGTTCGGCCAGCTCTCGACCTGCTGGAAGCCGGTCTTGTTGCCGTCGACGCCGATGATCATGACCTTGTTGGCCCAATCCTCGTTGACGGCCTTCAGGGCGTTGATGACGCCGGTGGCGCCGTTGTCCCAGTGGGTGAAGATGAACTGGATCTCGTCACCGTACTTGGTGATCATGTCCTGGGCGATGGCCTGGGCCTCGGCGGTGTCCCACGCAGACGGGTTCTGGTAGTCCATCACCTCGATGTTCTTGCCCTTGATGCCCTCGGTGAAACCGGTGTGGCGGTTGGTCGCCGCGACGTGGCCGGCCTGGCCGCCGATCTCGACGCCCTTGGCGCCGTCCGGGAAGGCCGCGATGATCGCCTCCGCCGCGGTGTTGCCACCCTTGATGTCATCGACGCTGACGGAGCAGTTGGAGCCGTCGATCGCCTCGGCCGCCGCCGGGACCATGCTCAGGCAGACCACGACGCCCGCATCCATCGCGGCCTTGGTGGCCGGGACGTAGCCGACTGCGTCGACCGGGTTGATGGCGATGGCGTTGGTGCCCTGCGCAACGGCGTCGTTGATGCAGGTGTTCTGCTGCTGGACGTCGCCCTTGTTGTCGCAGACCGCGACGTTCCAGCCGTACTGCTCGGCGTTCTTCTGGTACATCTTCCAGGAGAAGGCCTGCGACGGGTTGTCGATCTGGGCGATGAACGTCAAGGTCGGCTTCTCGCCGGTGCCTGCGTCAGTCGCTGCGGGGGCTTCGGTTGCCGCCGGGGCGGTGGTCGCGGCCGGAGCCTCGGTGCCTGCGGCCGGGGCCGTCGTGGCGGTGCTGCCGCCGCAGGCGGCCACCAGGATCGCTGCCACCGACAGGGTGGCCAGCGTGATTCGAGTGCGGTTCAAGTTTGCTCTCCTCACTTCTAGGTCTCTACTCGCGCGGTCCTGATCTCAACAGTGACCACGGATGAGCCAAGGACTTGCTGTCGCCTTCAGGCACCTCCTAGCGTGTAGGCGATGCCACTATCGATACAGACCGGATCGGCCGGTCGCCGCTCGGGATGGCGCGTTCGCGCCTTGGACAAGCGTGACGGCTCCCTCAGCGTCTCCCCGCTCCAGCGCGGATAGTAATCCGGTTGGCGCGACGAGGCCATCGTCGCGAAGTCTACGGAGTTCTGGCCCATCATGTCCCCCCGAACCGGGGTGGGCGACGCTCCCGGAAGCTGGCGAGCCCTTCGCCCGCGTCGTCGGTGAAGGCCGTGAGGCCGCTGCCCAGCGCCTCGAGCGATGCCGGCACGCGCGGCCGGAGGCCGTCGACCAGCTGCTTAGCGACCTGCACGGCAACCGGCGCCTGGCCTGCGATGCGGAGCGCCATCTGCTGCGTGGCGTCCCGGAGGTCAGCCGCGGTCACGACCTCGGACAGGATCCCCCAGGCCTCGGCCCGGGGCGCCTCCACGGGCAGACCGGTCAGGATCATCTGCTTCGCGCGCGCCGGCCCGGCCAGCACGGCGAGCCGGGTCGTCATGCCCCAGCCGGGGATCGTCCCGATGCCGGTCTCAGGCGCCGCGATCTTGACGGTGTCCGCGGCGATTCGCAGGTCGCACGCGAGCGCCAGCTCGAGACCGCCGCCGTAGGCGATCCCGTTGAGCGAGGCGATCGTGGGCTGGCGCAGCCCGTCGAGCCGATCGATCACGCGGTGCCCCAGCCGCACCCAGTGGCGCCACATGTCGATCGGGGCGAGTGACGCCCAGGCGTTGATGTCGGCGCCGGCGCAGAACGCTCGCTCACCCGCGCCCGTGACCACGACCACGCGAACCGAATCGTCCGCCTCGATGACGTTCAGCATCGACTCGAGACCCTCGAGCATCCCGGGGGTGATGGCGTTGAGCTTCTCGGGGCGGTCGAGCGTGACCGTGGCGATCGGCCCATCGATGTCGAGGCGCAGGCCGGGGGTCTCCGGGAGGCTCATGCACCACGCTCCGCGAGCCGCAGCCCGATCGGGCCCGGCGCGAAGAGGCTCGGGTGCATCTGGCGCAGGTCCGGGCTGATCCGCAGCTCCAGTGCCGTCTGCCCCAGGATGTCGCGCTCCACCGAGATGCCAGGGGCGATCTCCGTGACCGTCAGCCCCTCGGGGAGCAACCGGATCACGCAGCGCTCCGTCACGAACACCACCTCCTGGCCGAGCTCCCGGGCCCGGCGGCCGCTGAAGGTGACGTGCTGGACCTCGGGCACGAACCGCTGGTGCTTGCCCTCCCGGAGGATGCGCACGTGCCCATCCTCGATGGCGATCTGGGCGCCCGCGGTGAAGTAGCCCGAGAAGACAAGGCGCTTGGCACGGGCGGTGATGTCCACGAAACCGCCGACACCCGCGGTGACGTGCGGGCGGGCAGCCAGGCGCGAGACGTTCACGTTGCCGTCCGCATCGACCTCGAGGAACGAGAGCATGGCCCGGTCGAAGCCGCCGCCCTGGAGGTACTGGAACTGGTCGGGTGACGGCATGAGCGCGTCGGGGTTCTGGGCACAACCGAAGGCGAAGCCAAGGAAGGGCACGCCGCCGACGGCGCCTTGCTCGATCACCCACGTGACGGCGCCGTCGAGACCCTCCTCGAGGAGGATGCGAGGAACCAGCGCCGAGATGCCGAACCCGAGATTCACGGCCTCGCCGTCGCGCAGCTCCATCGCCGCCCGTCGGGCGATGACCTTCTCCGGTCCCCACTCGGCGAGTTCGAGCGAGGAGGTCGGCGCACGGTAGTGGCCCGCCGCCTCGGGGAGGAGCTCGGTCTGCGTCGTCTGGAGCTGGTCCGGCGCAACCACGACCGCATCGACCACGATGCCTGGCACGCGGACGGCCTGCGCAGGGAGCGTCCGGCCCTTGGCGAGTCGCTTGACCTGGGCAATGACCAGCCCACCGTTGTTGTGCGCGGCCAGCGCCTGGTCAAGGACGCCAAGGGGCGCGCCCTCGTCCTCACAGGTGAGATTGCCGTATTCGTCGGCGGTGGTTGCCCGGATGATCGCAACATCCACCGGGATGGCGCGCAGGTAGAGCCACTCACGCCCGTCGAAATCGACGACCGAGACGATGTCCTCGGTTGTCCTGCTGTTCATCCGCCCGCCGTGACGCCGGGGGTCCATGAACGTGTCCTTGCCCACCTCGGTGAGCACGCCAGGCTGCCCGACAGCGGCGGCACGGTGGAGCTGGAACAGGATCCCGGACGGGATGTTGTAGGCCTCGATCTCGTTGGCCTCGATCGCACTCACGATCTTGGGGGGTGTCGCTGACGAGGGGCCGCTGGGGTAGGAGCCGGCGATCACGCGGCGGATCTGGCCGGGTGCCGTCAGGTGGTCGATCCCGTCCACGCCGTACATGTCGCCCGCGGCGATCGGGTGGAGGAGCGTCAGGTCCCCGCCCTCGCCGGTGGCCGTGTAGCGCTCGCCGAGGGCGCGCAGGACCGCATCGGGGCAGCCGAGGCCGCTCGACGAGCTGACCGACACGGTCGCCCCCGTCGGGATGCGCCCGACGGCCTCGGCCGCCGACAGGACCGGTACGAGGCGACTCACCGCGACGCGGCCCCGGGGCGCGGCATCCACCACGACGTGCGCGGGCCCAGGTGCATCTGCACCGACTTCAGCTCCGTGAAGGCGTCAATGCTGAACCGCCCGAACTCGCGCCCGATCCCGCTCTCCTTGTAGCCGCCGAAGGGGAGCTCCGGGTACCCGTCCAGGAACGTGTTGACCCAGATGGTGCCGGCGCGGATGGCGCGGCTCATGCCGATGGCCGTGTCGAGGTCGCGTGTCCAGACGCCTGCGGACAGCCCGAACGGGGTGGCGTTGGCGATCCGTGCCGCCTCCTCGGGCGTGTCGAACGTCAGCACCGACAGGACGGGGCCGAAGATCTCCTCGCGGGCGATCCGCATCGACGGCTCCACGCCCGAGAACACGGTGGGCGCCATGAAGCGGCCGCATTCGGTGTCGAGGCGGCCGCCGCCCAGGAGCAGGTCGGCGCCCTCGGCGCGGCCGGAGTCCACGAGCTCGACGATCTTGGCGAACTGCTCGTCGGTCGCGATGGCCCCGACCTTGGTCGCAGGATCGAGGGGGTCGCCGACGGGAACGGTCTGGGACCGCTCCACGACCCGGGCGACGAACTCGTCTGCGATCGAACGCTGCACGAGCAGGCGGCTGCCGCTGTTGCAGCACTCGCCCATGTTGAAGTAGACGCCGTAGACAACCGCGTCCAGGGCGGCCTCCAGGTCGGCGTCGGCGAAGACGAGCTGGGGGTTCTTGCCCCCGAGCTCCAGCTCGACCTTCTTGAGGTTGCTCTTGGAGGCATCGATCACCCGCCGGCCGACATCGGTCGATCCGGTGAAGCTGATCATGTCGACGTCCGGGTGGGCCGCCAGCGGCGTGCCGATCACCCGTCCTGAGCCGGTGACGACGTTCAGCACGCCGTCCGGGAGCCCGGCCTCCTGGGCCATCTGGGCGAGGCGCAGGGTGGTCCCCGGCGTGATCTCCGCCGGCTTGACGACGGCCGTGCAGCCCACGGCGAGGGCGAATGGCAGCTTCTGGCTGATGATCAGCAGCGGGAAGTTCCAGGGGGTGATCATCCCCACCACGCCGACCGGCTCCCGCAGCACCATCCCGAACATCGAGGAGCCCAGGGTGTTGTACGTGTCGCCGTACGTGTGGCGGCACAGCGTGGAGGCGTACTCCCAGAGGTCGGCGGACGACAGGATCTCGTCGCGCGCCTGGGTCACGGGCTTGCCGCTCTCGAGCGCCTCGACGTAGGCGAGGTCGTCCGCGTTGGCACGGATGGCCTCGGCGATGCGGTTGAGGATCCGGGCGCGCTCGACGCCGGGCATCATCGGCCACGGGCCCTCGTCGAACGCACGCCGCGCCGCGGCGACGGCTCGTTCGAGGTCCACCACACCGGCCCTCGGGTAGCGGCCCACCACGACGTCGTGCGCCGGGCTCATCCGCTCGAAGGTGTCGCCATCGGCAGCGCCGACCCACGTGCCGTCGATGAGGTTCTGGTAGTCGCGGGCGGTGATCGCCGAAGTCACGAGTGGATGCTCCTTGTGGTCAAGCGGGACGCTGCGTGCCGCCCGTGCGGGCCGCAGCGACGAGGGCGATGAGGTGGGCGACCGCGGGCGTCAGGGCGGCGGGGTCGGCATCGGAGGCCGGGTCTGTGTATGCCTTGGAGATGAGCGCGGAGCCGAAGCCCAGGCAGGCGGCCCCGGCGCCGATCCACTCGCCGACGCTGGCCTCGGTCGCCTGGACGCCCCCCGTCACCACGACCTGTGTCTCCGGGAGCGGGCCGCGGATCGCCCGCAGGAAGGCCGGCCCGAGGCTGTCGCCGGGAAACAGCTTGACGAGCTCGACCCCCGACTCCTCGGCGGTCACGATCTCCGTCGGCGTCGCGCAGCCGGGGATGTACGGGATGCGACGGCGGTTGCACAGCCGGGCGACATCCGCGGAGAAGCTCGGACCCACGATGAACCTTGCGCCGGCCGCGATGTACCGGTCGGCGGCCTCGGGATCACGGATGGAGCCGGCGCCCAACAGGGCATCCGGGTCATGGCGTGCCGCCTCCTGGGCGAGCGCGCTGAATGCGGACCACGCGCCGGGCCCGCGGTCGGTGAACTCGATCACGCGCGCACCGCCCTCGCGGAGGGCGGCGGTGATCCGCAGGGCCCGCTCAGCGTCCGGCGTGTAGAACAGCGGCAGGACACCGGCCTCCACGGCGGCGACCAGCACCTCGAGGCGCGGCGAGAGTCTCAACGCTCCACCCTCCCTGATCCTGAACCGCCGGCCAGGGCATCGACTTCCGCGACCGAGACGAGGTTGACGTCGCCGCGGATCGAGTGCTTCAGGCAGCTGGCGGCCACGGCGAACTCGAGGGCGGCCTCCGCCGTTCGTCCGTCGATGAGGGCGTAGATGAGGCCCGCCGCGAAGGAATCGCCCGCCCCTACGCGGTCGACGATGGGGGCAATGCGGTACGAGCGAGCGACATGGAAGGCATGGGGCGTCCACAGGACGCCGGACCAGGTGTTCTCGGACGCGGACACCGAGCCACGCTGCGTGAAGGCAATCGTGCGCAACCTGGGGAACCGCTCCGCGAGTCGTGCGGCCACGTCGGCGTAACCGGCGGGATCCACCCTGCCGTCAGCGACGGAGCTGCCCGGGGCGCGGATGCCGAAGACCCTGTCGGCGTCCTCCTCGTTGCCGATCAGGACATCCGCCTCGGCCACGATCCCCGCCATGACGTCACCCGCTTGGGCTCCCCAATCCCAGAGCTTCGCCCGGTAGTTGAGATCGACGGAGACTGTTGCCCCCGCAGCACGGGCCGCCCGGACGGCCGCAAGGGCGGCCTCGGCAGCAGGGGCGGACAGGGCCGGCGTGATCCCGGTGGTGTGGAACCAGCCCGCACCGTCGAGCAGGGCCGTCCAATCGTAGGCCGCTGCCCCCGCCCTCGCGATGCACGAGTCAGCCCGGTCGTAGATGACGCGACTGGCGCGCTGGGAGGCGCCGGGCTCGAGATAGTAGACGCCCAGGCGTCCCGCCTCCGAGGCGATGCCCGACGTGTCCACGCCGAGGCCGCGGAGAAACCGGATTGCCCCATCACCCAGGTCATTGCGTGGGACACGCGTGACAAACCGGGCAGGGACGCCGAAGCCCGCCAGCGATGCGGCAACGTTCGCCTCGCCGCCTCCATACGTTGCGTCGAAGGACGGCGCGCCAGCGATCCGCATCCCGTCGGGCGCGCTCAGGCGAAGCATCACCTCGCCAAAAGTGACGACTCGCGGGGTTGTCTCGTTCGCCACGTCCGTTCGCAATCCTCGTACTGTAGGCGATCTTGTCGGGCGCCCCGAATGCAGCAGGGACGCCCGACAAGAGGAGGAGGAGCAGAGGCCACGGTCCAGCGAGACCGCCACAGGGCGGTCGCCACAGCATGAAGTCGTCGAGAGCGGACGTCGCCGGCCTCCTCCAGCCATAGCGCCAAACCGCAACCTTCACCGTCGACAGTACGCGCGACCGGCGGCCGCACAACACTCACTGGCATGGCCGATAGGTGGACAGGAGTGAACGACGTAGCCGGGCGCAAGCACGATCGGCACGGGTCGGCCATCGTGGGTCAGCGGCGAGTGCAGTCGTGTCCACCTGAAGGCGAGCGATCGGACTTGACGCGCCGGGCCTGCTGTCCTCAGCATCGAGAGTGTTCAGCGGCGAGTGCAGAACGTCCGACGTCGCCCTCGCATCACGGGTGGACAGACACGTCGGCCCGGTCTCCCGCGAGGACCGCATCCACACCCCGCCCGAAGGAGCGCCCGGTGATCATTGACGAGACTGTGACCCTTGAGGACCTGCGTGCCCCGCTCGCCGCGTTCTGGCCCGTGTCGGGAGCCAGGATCGCCGGCCTGTGCGAGACCTGGGACGCCTCGAAGGGCTCGCCCGTCTTCACGGTCCGGGGCCGGTACACGAGCCAGGGCTGGACCGAGTGGACCCAGGGCTTCCAGTTCGGGTGGGCGATCCTCCAGTACGACGCCACGGGAGACGAGCGCTTCCTCGAGATCGGGCGGCGGGGCACGGTCGAGCACATGGCGCCGCATGTCTCGCACATCGGCGTTCACGATCACGGGTTCAACAATGTCAGCACGTACGGCGCACTCCGCCGGCTGATGCTCGAGGGGCGCATCCCCCACGACGAGTGGGAGCTCGCCTTCTACGAGCTCGCCCTGAAGGCGTCGGGTGCCGTCCAGGCGGCGCGCTGGCGACCGACCCACGAGGGCCCCGGATACATCTACTCGTTCAACGGTCCGCAGTCGCTGTTCGCCGACACGATCCGGTCGGTGCGATCGCTCTTCCTTGCGCATCGGCTGGGTCACGCGCTCATGGGCGAGAACGACGAGCGGATCTCGCTGCTCGGCCGCGGCATCGAGCACGCCCGCACGACCGCGCGCTGGAACGTCTTCTACGGCGAGGGCCGGGATGTGTACGACGAGTGGGGACGGGTGGCCCATGAGAGCGTGTTCAACGTGAACGACGGGCGGTTCCGCACGCCGTCGACGCAGCAGGGGTACTCGGGGTTCTCGACGTGGACCCGGGGCCTGGCCTGGATCATCGCGGGCTACCCGGAGGAGCTCGAGTTCGTCGAGAGCCTCTCGGACGACGAGCTGGCCCCGCACGGGGGCCGCGACGACGTCACCGCGATGCTGTTGCGAGCGGCGCGCGCGTCGTGCGACTTCTACATTGCCAACACCGCCTCGGATGGCGTCCCGTACTGGGACACCGGCGCTCCTGGCCTCGTGGCCATGGACGGCTGGCGGGACCGGCCGGCCGACCCGTACAACCGGCATGAGCCCGTGGACTCCTCGTCGGCGGCCATTGCCGCCCAAGGGCTGCTGCGGTTGGGCCGGTACCTGTCGAGCCGAGGCGACCAGGACGGCTCCCGGTACACCGCGGCCGGCCTCATCGCCCTGCGGACCGTGCTCGGCCAGCCATACCTCTCGACCGATCCCGCCCACCAGGGACTGCTGCTCCACGGCGTCTACCACAGGCCGCGCGGCTGGGATCTCGCCCCGGACGGTGACGGCGTCCCGCGCGGCGAGGCGGTGATGTGGGGTGACTACCACCTCGTCGAGGCGGCCTTGCTCGCCCAGCGGCTGCTGGACGGGGCGCCGTACTACAGCTTCTTCGGACCGCTCTGAGGGGTCTCCGTGTCGCTGCGGCGGTCCGGTCCGCGTGCCGGCTCACGCAGCACTCCCGAGAGCAGCAGGCCGATTGCGACAAGTCCGCCGGTGAGGGTCAGGGCACGCAAGGTCCCCGTCTGCTCGCCGAGGAAGCCGATCAGCGGCGGGCCGGCCAGGAACGCGACGTAGCCCATCGTCGCGACCACGCTCACCCGGGCGGCGGCATGCTCGGGCTCATCGCCCGCTGCGCTCATCCCGACTGGGAAGCCGAGCGCGACCCCGAGGCCCCAGAGCACGGCGCCTGCCATCGCGATGGCGAACTCGGAGCTCCAGATGATCAGCGCGAGACCAACGAGTGCGAGCAACCCGAACAGGCGAACGATGAGGACCCGGCCATGACGGTCGATCAGCCCTGGGCCGAACCAGCGCCCCAAGGTCATTGCGGCCAGGAAGAGGGCAAAGGTCAGCGTGGCGAGCGCGGCGGACACGCCGTAGCCGTCAATGATCGCGACAGCGAGCCAGTCGTTGCCGGTGCCCTCGGTGAAGGCCGCAGCGAACACGAACACGCCGATCAGGATGGTGCGTCGCTCGGTCCATGCCGCCAGCGGGCTTCGGCCCCCGCCCCCGCCGGCCTCCTCGGGCGGATCAGGGAGGAAGTCGCGAACGGCGACCTGACCGACGACTGCCACGATCGCCGCGACGGCGACAAGGTGGACGGATGTCGGGACGCCGACTGCCACCATCGCCGCGCCGAGGAGTGCACCAGCGACGGTCCCAATGCTGAAGCCGGCGTGGAAGCGGGGCATGATCGCCTTTCCGAGCGCCCGCTCGACGGCCGACCCTTCGACGTTCATCGCGACGTCCCACGTTCCATTGCCGACGCCGAACGCGAAGAGCCCAACGACCACCGGGATCACTCCGACCTGCTGGCCAAGCCCAACCGTGGCGAGGCCTGCGGCGGCAACGAGCGACATCGCCCCGACCGTCCGGGCCGTACCGATGCGACGCACAACCAGGCCGGCCATGGGCATCGAGAGCACCGAGCCGGCGGCAATGGCCAGGAGCACCAGGCCCAGGCTGCTGGGTGACAGCTGCAGCGCATCTCGGATGCTCGGAATCCGCGACGCCCAGCTCGCGAACGCGAACCCGCTGAGGATGAAGACGGCGTACACGGCCATCTTCGCTCGAGCGGTCACGGTCGCGCGACCTCAGCGCCAAGGGCATGGAAGGTTCCGGCTGGCCCGCTCGTGACGAGGCCATCGACCCGCTCCGGCGGCGCGACAACGTATGGGCTCACCGTGCTCACCTTACCCGATGCAGGACGACGGTCCGTGCGGTGCGAGCTTCGTGGAACACCCCACCATCTCGGACGATCCGTGCGTGCGCGGGCGCCCTACGTGCGCGGTTGCGCGTCCCGGCCCACGTGGGGGGCGAATCCGCACCTCCCACGCACGAGGTGCGCGTGAAACCCGACCTTTCGAACCCGGACCCTGCGTGAAGCGGGGCGGAACGCCCCCCACGTGGGGCGCGGTGCGGGTCGTGAGCGCGGAGGTTGGGGCCGCCGCCGCGCGGAGCGCGAGGCCGCCGCGACGATCGGCCCTCAGCACTCCACCACGTTGAGCGCGAGCCCGCCCCGGCTCGTCTCCTTGTACGTGTGGTGCATGTCCTCGCCCGTCTCGCGCATCGTCTTGATGGCGGCCATCCCTGTGCGGAACGCGTGTGACAGCACCGTCACCTCGGGGACCGCATGGTGGGGATCGGCACTGGCGAGCAGGTCGTCGTCCACGATGAACCCGCCGCCCACGGAATACACGGTGAGGTGGTCGAGCTCCTCGCCGTCCCCGTCGAGCGCGCTGAAGCGCACGTTGTTGACGTGGAACGGCTCGCGGTCGTCGTGGCTGATCCGGTCGCTGGACTCCACCTCCACCGCGACCTCGCGGCGGCCGTTGAGCTGCAGGCGGCGGGAGGCGTCGATCAACGCGACGCGTGCCGGGGCCCCGGCGGTATCGATCGTGTCCGGGGCGGAGCCCTCCAGGCCCAGGACCACCGCCATCCCCGTGCCATGGCCACGCCCGGTCGCCCCGAGGCTGCCGTACAGCTGCGCGCGCACGAGCGCCGTCGCGTCCAGGAGCCCGTGCCGGTCCAGGCGGGCGGCGAAGCGCGCCGCAGCGCGCATCGGGCCGACCGCGTGGGAGCTGGATGGGCCGATTCCGATCTTGAACAGGTCGAAGGCGCTGACGGCCAAGGGACGCTTCCTTCTCGGTGGGGCTAGCGGCCGTCCCCGATCCGCAGGTGCGACCGGTAGCTCCCCGCGCGCATCCCGAAGAGGAGGCCGAGCAAGCCACGCCGGACAAGCTCCACCCTGCCGACGCGCCAGCCACGTGCCTGGGCTGCTGCACGGCCCTGCTCCGTGACCAGGGCGAGGTTCGCGACCGTCGCCAAGGCCGCCACGGCCGTCTCGGCATAGAGGAGCGCGGCCTGCCGCCGATCCTCGGTCGCAGTCTCGCGGGTCGCGATCCGGGCGACGTCGATGGCGAGAATCCCAACGGTCACCGCGCCCACCACCGCGGCCCCCGGGCGTCCGAGCCTGGCAATGGCGAGCTGCGTGAGCGGGAACCCCGACCCGCTGACGACGGCGAGCACGACGCCGAGTCCCTGGTGCATGAGCCAACCCCTCCCGGTGCCGGGCGCCAGTCGCACCGGCGCGAGGCTCGAACCCTACCCCACGCGGAGCTGGCTCGTGCGCCGCACGGTCAGGGCATCGGTCAGCGCATCGCTCCGAAGGCGACGCCGGCCTGGCCCGCGACGGCGGCCAGCGCCACGACGGCGATCGGCGGGACGCGTCCCGTGATCAACAGGGCGAAGCCCGCGGCTGCGACCACGATGTCGAGGGGGCCGGTGATCGCCGTCGTCCAGACCGGCGAGTAGAGGGCTGCGGCCAGGATGCCGACGACAACAGCGTTGACGCCGAGTAGCGCCCGTCCGAAGCGCGGCGACGCCCGCAGGCGGTCCCAGGCGGGCATCGCGCCAAGGACGAGCAGGAAGCCGGGCAGGAAGATCGCGACGAGGGCGAGAGCTCCGCCGGCGACGCCGTTGGGCGCCACGCTGGACACCACGCCGAGGTACGCCGCAAACGAGAACAGCGGCCCGGGCACCACCTGGGCGGCACCGTAGCCGGCCACGAACGCGCTGTCGCTCACCCAGCCCGGCTCGACGACATTGGCGTGGAGCAGGGGGAGGACGACGTGACCGCCGCCGAACACGAGCGCCCCAGAGCCGTAGAACGCGTCGGCCACGGCCGCCGCCTGGCCTCCCGCCACCCGGGCCACGGGCAGGAGCACCAGGAGCGCGGCGAAGAGCCCCAGGGCGAGGGCGCCGGTTCGCCACGAGGACGCGGACCCGCTCGGGCGCCGCACAGGTTCGCGCGAATCGCCCAGGGCAAGCAGTCCCACGAGCGCTCCCGCCGCGATGAGCGTCAGCTGGACGAACGGCGTGGCCCAGGCCAGCGCCAGGACCATCGCGGCGAGGGCCAGGAGACGCCGGGACAGGTCGGGCGCGAGGGATCGTGCCATCGTCATGACAGCCTGTGCCACCACGGCAACCGCGGCGATCTTGAGCCCGTGGACCCAGCCGGCGCCCGACAGGTCCGTGCCTGCGGCGAACAGCCCGAATGCGATCATCAGCACCGCGGACGGCAGGGTGAAGCCGATCCAACCGGCGATCGCTCCGGCAAGCCCCGCCCGCCGCGATCCGATCGCGATCACGAGCTGCGTGCTGGCCGGGCCGGGCAGCGCCTGGCAGAGCGCGACAAGATCGGCGAAGTCCGCCTCCGGGAGCCATCGCAGCCGCTCGACGTACGCGCGCCGGAAGTACCCGATGTGCGCGATCGGCCCGCCGAACGAGGTCAGGCCGAGTCGCAGCGCGGCGACGAGGACCTCGGCGACAGAACCCGCGTGGACGCTGGTCACGCCCTGAGTCTAGCGGCGCTCGAACAGCTGTCGGGCGCGGTCGAGCGCAGCGTCCACCGGGACGTCAACCACCACGTCGAGCAGACGGATGTCGGGCCCCGTCGCGTGCCGATCGGCCCGTGATCCCAGTGATGGGGACTGGCGCCGACGCGCCACTGGCCCGACCATGAGCGGCGATGTCGGACATGCCTGCCCAACGCCGCCGTCCTCGCATCCGGATCCGCCGAGTCGTCCTGGCCCCGTTGCTGACGGGCGTGGCCATCCTGGGCTGGCTCTGGATCACCGATGCCCGCCAGATGTGGCGGACGACCCCCGTCTACGACCCGCCGGTTCTGGCCGGGCAGATGGCGATGCCCTGGTGCACCGGCGGCTTCTATGTCCGGCGTGGCGACGAGATCATGGTCACGGTCGCGGCTCACTGCGGGCAGGAGGGGCAGGAGGTGCAGGCCCGGGACGGGGGAGACAGGCTCGGCGTCCTGGGGCCGGCCGCCACCTACACCCCGTGCGCCCATGAGGACCGCCAGTGCCTCGCCTCCGACCTGAGGGCCCTGCGCCTCGATGCCGGGCACATCCCATGGGGTCACCTCAACGAGGTCGACATGGGGGCCGGCGGCTACCGCGTCATCCCGCCCGGGACGCGCCCGCTCGCCTGCGATGACATCCGGGCCGGCGACACGGTCGAGATCAACGGTCGCACCCGCTTCCGGACCGGCACGGTCATCGAGAAGGACGAGATTGACAACGATCGCGACCCGAACTACTTCCCCTGCATGGTCGCAGCCGACATCAGGGTCCAGACGGGCGATTCGGGCGGGGCCGTCCTGGTGAACGGGCTGCCCGCGGGCATCACGTCGCGGGGGTACGCAGGGTGGCTCGGCTTCACGCCGCTGGCGGAAGGGCTCGAGGTCCTGGGCCTGGAGCTGTGCACCGAGCCGGACTGCGGCCTGGATCCGCCCGGCTGAGAGGCCGGTCGCGCTGGCGCCCGATCCTGTCGATACCGCCACCGGCACCAGGGAGGGGGGACGACCTCGCCCGGGCGCTCTGCGCGTTGACCTGCCGACCCGTCCAACGGTATGCTCGATAATCGATGATGTGTGGCGGGCTCGGGACCCCGCCCAAGGAAGGGACAGGCATGAGCTACCTGGACGCGTTCAGCCTCGAGGGCAAGGTCGCCATCGTCCCGGGTGGGGCCGGCGCCATCGGTGCGGCGATCTCCAAGGCCCTGGCGGGCGCCGGCGCCAAGGTGGCGGTGATGGCCCGCACGCTCCCCCAGGCGGAGTCGGTGGCCGCCGAGATCAACGAGGCAGGCGGTGACGCGATCGGCGTGGCGGCGGATGCCACGGCGGAAGCCGACTGCGAGGCAGCCGTCGCGGCCACTGTCGAGCGGTTCGGCCACCTTGACATCATCGTCAACTGTGTTGGTGGCGGCGCGGGCAAGGTCCTCTTCGGCGCGGAGGAGTATCCGCGCGACGCCTGGGACTGGATCATGGAGCTCAACGTCCGGAGCACGCTGGTCGCCACCCAGCCCGCCGTGAAGCAGATGATCGCCCAGGGCACCGGCGGCAAAGTCGTCAACATCAGCTCCGTGCGGGCGCAGCTCGGCATCAACGCCGGCTACTCCGCCTATGTCGCTGCAAAGGGCGCCGTCGAGTCGCTGACCCGCCAGTGGGCCACCGAGTGGGCCAAGCACGGCATCAACGTCAACGGCATCCGGCCGACCTTCGTGGACACCCCGCAGGTCGCCATGCTGCTGGGGGATCCCGCGTTCAAGGCGGGGATCGTCAGCCGCATCCCGCTCGGCCGCGTGGGCGGCACGGACGACATGACGGGCGCCGTCGTGTTCCTGTGCTCCCCCGCCGCGGCCTTCGTCACCGGCCAGACCATCGGGCTCGATGGCGGCCTCACCGCCACCCAGTAGCCCCTGCAGAGAGCGAGACCGAGAATGGAGCAGGTCACCGACCGGATCTGGGCCGAGACGAAGGTCCGCGGGTGCAACCCGTGCTTCGTCAAGACGTCCAAGGGACCCGTGGTCATCGATACTCCGCAGCTCCCCACCCGCGCGGTTGCGATGCGCGACATGGTCGAGTCGATCGGGCCGATCCAGTACCTGATCAACACGGAGCACCACGTCGACCACATCTTCGGCAACTACTGGTTCAAGGGCCGCACGCAGATCGTCCACCACCAGGGCGTCCACGACCGGTTCATGACCGTCTATCCGGAACTGGACCCGTTCACGTACGCCCTCGAGGCCCTGCCGACCGATGATCCTGACGGCGCCGCCCTCGTCCCCGACCGCGAGACCTATTACGCGAACATGGGTACCGGCGACATCGTGTTCAGCGGTGACCTGACGCTCAAGGTCGGCGACCGCACGTTCGCGCTGCTCCACACCCCGGGCCACACGCCGGGCCAGGTGGCCGTCTACGTGCCCGAGGAGCGCGCCGTCTTCACCGGCGACACGATCTTCTCCGAGTGCACCACGTGGCTCATGACGTCCAACGTGGACCAGTGGATCACGGCGCTCGACCGGATCCGCGCCCTGGACATCGACTACGTGATCCCGGGCCACGGCCCGGTGCAGCCGAAGTCGTACCTGGCCACGCAACGCTCGTTCATGCTCGAGTGGAAGGCGGCCGTCGCGGTGGCGATCGCGAAGGGCTGGAGCCGCGAGGAGACCATCGCGCGGGTCAGCTTCGCCGAGCGCTACCCGGTGGATATCGGGCAGGAGTACATGATGGAGTACATCCAGGAGCGCAACGCCGGCGCCCTGTACGACCTGTTCACCAAGCCCACCGAGACGACCTTCCCCGCGGAGCACCCGCCGGCCCGGTAGGGCGCAGCTGGGTCCGAGCTCCGTCCGCTCGGGCGATCCAGCGGCCCCCTCCCCATGTTCGCAGGCCCGTTCCCGGGGGCCGGGACAACGGTTCCAGCGCATGCCAGGATCCCCGGGCACGGGACAGTCGCTGCGTAAGGGTGCCCCTGGTGCGCGAGGGGCCGCATGGTGCGGGAAGGCCGACGCGTGACGCGATGGTTGTCCCGCTGGGCGGGAATCGAATGGGAACGGCGCGCGTCGGGGGGACGAACGGCCCGGGTGGGACCCCCCTTCTGCCCGATTGCCGGGCAGCCAGCGCGACGTGCACGATCGCAGCGATGAACGTCGTCTGCCCCTACTGCCGTGTGCCTGTTGCCGTCGACTCGGCGGGCAACAGCGCCTGTGGGCACCTGCGGGGCAACGCGGGAGCGCCGGTGCCGCCACCGGTCACCCAAGCCGCACCTCCCCCGCCGGCTCCGGTGCGTCCCCCATCGACGCAGCCGCCGCCGGTCATGCCCGCGCCTCCGGCCGCACCCCAGGGCGCGACGCCCGGCTGGTCCGCGCCCCCTCCCAAGCGCGGCGGCTGCGGCAAGGCGCTCGGCTGCCTCGCCATCGGTGGGGCGCTTGTCGTCGCCGCGCTGGTCGGCATCATGCTCTTGCCCGACAGCCTGCTGGACGACCCGTCGGCGGCCGGCGCTACCCGGGCCCCCGGCGCTGCGACCACCGGCCCGGCGACCACCGAGCCCACACCGCCGCCCGCGGCCGGACCCCTCACCGGCACCATCACCGTCGGCGAGGGCGCGCCCGTGCTGGCGACGAAGGTCAAGGCCGGCAAGGCAGCCACGCTCAGGGCACCTGGTGATGGGCCTGCCGCCGGGCTCGTGATCGAGGTGCCAACGGGGGCCTACCCCGAGAAGCGGACCTTCCAGGTCTCCGCGGCCCCGCTCGACATCTCCGGCTTCGACGGTGCCGTCACCCCGATCTCGCCGCTGTTCACGATCGACAACGGCGGCGGGTACGCAGCATCACCCATCGAGATCACCATCCCCGTGGACATCCCCGACGGCAGCTTCGCGATGGGCTTCTACCTCCACGACGACGGGTCGCTCGAGGCGATCCCGGTGCTTGAGGAGAGCGCAGCTTCGATCACGATCGCCACGCGCCACTTCTCCTCGCTGTTCATCGCGATGATCGCCACGGCCAGCCTGCCGGAGACGGTCGGGACCGGCTTCCGCGCCGGGGAGGACGATTTCGCGGCACCCAACTACGGCAGCTACATCGCCCCCGGTGGCCACTGCGCGGGCCAGTCACTCGCCTCGATGTGGTACTTCTCCGAGCGGCGCAGCCAGGGCGCCCCGCAGCTGCACACGCTCTACGAGGGCGTTGGGGACTTCTCGATGACCGAGACGTGGGTCGATGACCGCGACATCTACCGCCTCGCCTCGTCGGTGCAGGTCGACCAGGACCTCGGCCTGCTCTACAAGGCGGAGCGAGCCCTCAAGCTTGCCGACTACCAGCGGACGGCCTGGCTGTCCTTCCGCTATGCGATGCACGTGACGGCCCAGCCCCAGTACGTGAGCCTGGCGGTCAGGGGCGAGGACGGCGGGCATGCCCTGGTCGCCTACGCCTACACCCCGTACGGCCTCTTCGTCGCTGACCCGAACGCCCCGGGCGAGCTGCGCAGCATCCATTGGAATGCGGATGCCGGCCGCTTCGACCCCTACGGCTCGGGCCCCACCGCCGAGACCAGCGACCGGATGTACGACCAGGTCATGTTCTACGCGAAGAGCTCGCTCATCGATTGGGGGCGGATCGGCGCGCGGTGGGCTGCACTCGAGGACGGCACCATCGGCCAGGACCGCTTCCCGACCTTCTCCTACGAGTACCTGGCCGGCCAGGATGCGACGGGGGTCGACATCTGGCTGCCGCTGACCGACGGCACAACCGTGCCCGCCTCCACCATCACCATCCGCGCAAGCTCGTGGCCCCCGGCCTCCGGCGAGGTGACGGTGTACGCGGACGCCGATCGCTCGTTCGGGGTGCTCGGCACGTTCCCCGCCGGCTGGCCGAACCAGGGAAACGTCGACCTGGGGTACGGAACCTTTGCGA
This sequence comes from uncultured Chloroflexia bacterium, assembly GCA_963748625.1. Lineage (GTDB taxonomy): Bacteria > Chloroflexota > Limnocylindria > Limnocylindrales > CSP1-4 > CAIXZV01. The sequence goes on from CAVVJT010000010.1 coordinate 882,085, forward strand.
TCGGCCTGTATGCGCAGGCGATCCCCAAGGGCAAGGCCGAGTCCGAAGCCGTGGACTTCCGGACCATCCGCGTCACCACCGGCCTTCCTCCATCCTTCACGCCCGCGCCGCCCGCCGCCGAGCCGACCCCCGACGCCGGGTACGACTGCAGCACCAAGCCCAAGGGCCAGATCGAGCAGCTCGACTGGGCGCTCCACTGCGAGCAGATCCAGACGATCCAGCCGGCACCCTGACACCCGCAGCTCCGCGCCTGTCTCCCCTACCCTGATCAGCATGTCCGGCCTGCTGTATCCGAGCTATGCGCTCGCCTATGTCGTGCTCCTCGCCTGGGGCTCACGCCTCCTCGTGCGGCGGCCGCGCGCCAGCACGGCGATCATCCTGGCCGTCACCTTCGGCGTCTTCTGGGACAACCTGGTCCTCGCGTTCGGCGGACTTCTGGGTGACGGTGAGCTCCTCCTCGCCCTGTCGGTCCCCCGGTTCGCGCTGCACCAGCTGGTGCTGCCGTGGCTGATCTACGCCGCGTGGTCGATGGCGGACCAGGCCGGCCACGGCTGGGCGGCGCAACGCTGGGCGCAGCCCGGGGCGATCAGTCTCGCCCTGCTCGTCATGGCGGCAGGCATCGCGACCCGGCTGCTGGGCGTCACGCTGGAGCCGGCGGTCCTTGACGGCGTCCTGCGCTACGTGGCGGTCGGGATCAAGGGGCCGCCCATCGTGAGCATCGTCAGCATCGCGTTCGTGGGTGTCGCGGGCATCCGATTCTGGCGGTCGGGCTGGCCCTGGGTCACCGTCGCCGCCATCGCGGTCGCCGTCGGCGAGGGCTTCCCTGACGAGAGCGTCCGGCGGGTGGTCGGGTCGGCCCTCGAACTGGTGTTCATCGCCGTGCTGCTCGAGACGCAGCGGCGCCTGGACGCCGGCCGGCTCCGCGCCTGACCGCCACGGGTCGCCGTCCTCAGGCCCGGCCGGCGGCCGTCTCCTCCGCGCGGGTGCGGCCCGCCAGGGCGATGAGGTCCTCGTGGAGCTCGAACCAGGCGCCGTGGTAGCTGTCCACCTTGGGGCTCGCGATGTACTTCCCGTTGCCGCCCTCCACCTGGGCCGCCGCAGCGGACAGCCGCACGCCGTAGAGCGCCAGCCTGGGCAGCCCGGCCGATACCGACGCGAGCCATCCCTCCACGTCACGGTGCAGCTCGCCGAGCCGGGCCAGGACCGCGGCGTCGTAGGCGGCGTCGGCATGGTCGTTGAAGACGCCTGGCCCCTTGGTCTGCCAGTCGGTGACGACCTGCTTCATCCGCCGGTCGAGGGTGACGAAAGCGTCGAGCGCGGCGTCCGCGGCAGCCGGGCCCCAGGCGGCACGATCCTCTGCGACCAGCGCCGCGGCGGCCTCCTTGCCCCCGTCGGTGAGGCGGAAGGCGCCCGAGAACGGCTCGGCCAGGCCATCGGCCACGAGGGTGTCGATCTTGGACGTCGCCACATCGACCGGGACGCCCATCGCGACCGCGAGCGTGTCCGGCGTGGCGTTGCCCTTCGCCCTGAGCATCCGGAGCGCCAGGCTCCGCAGGTCGCCCTCCGCCGCCGCTGCCGGTGACGGCGCCCGTGCAGCCCGTGGCTCCTCATCCTCGCCGATCGCGGTCCCGAGCTCCCGCGCCCACCCGAGCAGCACCTTCGCCTCGGGCACGACCTCCTCCACGCCCGAAGCGACGCCCTCGAAGACCTCGCCGGTGGCGCCGTCGATCGTGATCACCGCGCCTGCGGCCAGCGTGCGCCCGCCGATGGCCACCACCCCATCCCCGATCACCACGTCGGATGCGCCCACGACCGCGGGAATCCCCCACCCCCGTGCGACCACCGCCGCGTGCGAGACGAAGCCGCCGGTGGACGTCAGGATCCCGGTCGCCCGGCCCATCCCGTGGACGTCGTCGGGCGAGGTCTCGGCGCGGACGAGGATCACGTCGCGGCCCGCGTCGGCGACCGCAACCGCGGCGTCCGGCGTCAGCGCGATCTCGCCGCAGGCGATGCCCGGAGAGGCCGCGAGGCCCGACGCCAGCAGCACGCCACCACCATCCCGGCACACGACCGAGCGGGGCGGATCGGCCAGGATCAGCCGCACGCGCTCCACCGCCTCCTCGCGGGACAGCGGGAACGTGGGGTCTTCCGCCATGTCGAGTGCCATCCGGAGCGCGGCCTGGGGCGTCCGCTTGCCGACCCGCACCTGGAGCAGGAACAGCCGGCCCTGCTCGATGGTGAACTCGATGTCACAGCAATCGCGGTAGTGGCGCTCGAGGCGGCCTGCGAAGTCCCGCAGCTCCGCCCCGACCGACGGCAGGCGCGTCTCAAGGACGGCGATCGGCTCCGTGGCGTGCGTGCCTGCGACCACGTCCTCGCCCTGGGCGTTGAAGAGGATGTCGCCGTAGAGCAGGTGCTCGCCGGTCGCCGGGTTGCGCGTGAAGAGCACCCCGGTTCCCGAGTCCGGGCCCCGGTTCCCGAACACCATCGCCTGGACGGTGACCCCGGTGCCCAGGTCGTCCGCGATCCCCTCGTGCTCGCGGTAGGCCTTCGCCCGATCGCTGTTCCAGGAGCGGAACACCGCCTCGACGGCGCCGCGCAGCTGGTCCCACGGGTCGGCGGGCACTGCGGGTACGCCCACGATCGAGCAGTACGAGGCCCGGAACCGCGCGTGGCAGTCGGCGGCGAACGCCGCGTCGCCTGAGACCCTCGCCAGGCCCGCCTCGGTCGCCTCGTTGAGTCCGAGGTTCAGGATCGTGTCCATCATCCCGGGCATCGACCGCGGAGCGCCGGACCGGACCGAGACGAGCAGCGGGTCGATCGCCGATCCGAAGCCCCGCCCGACCTTCAGCTCGAGCGCGGCCATCTGCGCGCGCAGCTCGTCGGTCAGCCCGGCGGGCCAGCCGTGGGCGAGGTAGTCCAGGCAGGCCTCGGTGGACACCGTGAACGCCGGCGGGACCGGCAGCCCCATCGCCACCGCCATGGTCGAGATGTTGGCGGCCTTGCCGCCGATCTTGCGCTGCAGCTCGGGGAGCGGCAGGCCATGGTCGACGTCGTACGCGAAGACGAACGTCACGACGCGGGTTCCTTGGCCTGCAGCGCGTGCCAGACGCGCTCGGGGGTGAGCGGGAGGTCGTGGAGCTCGATGCCGGCGGCCTCGCGCACGGCAGCTGCCACGGCTGACGCCACGCCCAGCAGCGCGCCCTCGCTCATGCCCTTGCTGCCATACGGTCCCGGCCCGTCCGCATTCTCGACGGCCTCGCTGTGGAGCTCGACCGGGAGGTCCATGGACGTGGGGATCCGGTAGTCGATGGCGCCCAGGTTCCGGATCCGGCCCCAGTCGTCCCAGATGTAGTGCTCCATGAGCGTGTGGCCGAGGCCCATGATCGCCGCGCCCTCGTCCTGCATCCGGACCTGGAGCGGGTTGAGGGCTTTGCCGACATCGCTCACCGTGATGTGCCGGTGGATCGTGATGTCCCCGGTCTCCTCGTCGACGGACGCCTCGATGGCGGTTGCGTTGAACTCGAAGAAGGCGGCGGCGCCCGAGAGCGGGTGTGCGGGGTCGGCGTCCTTGCGGGTCTCGCCAAGACCCGTGATCTCGCCACCCAGCCTGCCGAAACCCGGCTTCATGACGTCCACAGGGGCGAGCTCGCGGCCGTCGGGCAGGCGGATGCGGCCGTTCGCGACCTCGATCGCCGCCTCGTCGATGCCGTGGACGCGCGCGGCCATCGTGCGCAGCCTGGCCTGGACGTCCCGGCACGCAGCAAGGACGGCGTTGCCCATGAGCACGGTGGAGCGCGACGCCGACGTCTGCTGGTCGTACGGGACGATCGCGGTGTCGCCCATGACGACCGTGACCCAGTCGAGCGGGGCGCCCAGCTCCTGTGCGGCGATCTGTGCCAGGACGGTGCGGGCGCCCTGGCCCATGTCGGATGTGCCCGCGTACACGACGACCGACCCGTCGCCGAGGAGGCGCACGGTCGAATAGGACAGGCCGGTGGTGGGACCGGACTTGATGCCCAGGGCGATGCCGCGGCCACGGCCCTCGGGGATCGGTGTGTCCCAGCCGATGCGATCCGCAGCGAGGCGGACGGTCTGCTCCCACTCCCCGTCGCAGGGCGTGTCGAACGGGATGAAGCGATCGCCCTTGTGCGCCAGGTTGCGCAGGCGGATGTCCAGCCGGTCGATGCCGAGCGCCTTCGCGCCGTCGTCGAGGTTGGACTCGACCGCCCAGTTGACCTGGGGGTTGCCGAAGCCGCGGAAGGCGGTCGAGGGGACGGTGTGCGACAGGATCGAGCGGGCCACGATGCGGACGGCGGGCACGAGGTACGGCCCGGCGGCCGGGTACGACCCCTTGCCCACGACCCGGTCCGCGATGTCCGTGTACGCGCCGATGAGATAGTCGGCGCGGATGTCCTGGAAGGCGATGCGACCGTCGGTGGTGAAGCCGGTCCGCACGTGGGTCTCGCACGCGGCGCGTCGCACGGCCTGGAACGTCTCCTCGAGCGTGAGGACGAGACGCACGGGCCGCCCGACCTTGAGCGCGGCGAACACGACCGCCGGCTCGTACTTCGCGTGCTGCTTGCCGCCGAAGCCGCCACCCGGGTCCGGGGCGAAGACCCGCACCTTCGCAAGCGGCAGGCCGACGAGCTGGGCGATGGTCTTCTGGAGCCAGTTGGGGTGCTGGATCGTGGACCACACGGCTATACCCCCGCCATCCGGCGCGGCCATGAAGGCGTGGGGCTCGATGGCGAAGTGGGTGACCATGGGGAAGGTGTAGCGGCCCTCCACGATGACGCCTGCGGCGCGCTCGGCGGCCACGAGGTCGCCCCACTCGACGCGGTGCTCGTTGAGGACGTTGGTGTCCGCCCGCGGGTCGGCGGCGCCGCGGAGGGCCGGGTCCTGGACGAGGGGCGCGCCGGGCGCCAGCGCGGTGCCGATCGTGACGACCGCGGGGAGCTCCTCGAAGCTCACCTTGACGGCCGCGGCGCCGGCCTCGGCCTGCTCGAGCGTGTCGGCCGCGACAAGGGCGACGGGATCACCGTGGAACTTGGTCTCGCCGATCGCGAGCACCGGCCGGTCCACGCGCTGCGGGCCGAAGCGGGGCATCGGGTCCGGCAGGTCCGCGGCCGTCAGGACGAGGCGCACGCCGGGCAGGGCGAGTGCAGCCGATGCGTCGATCGCGTCGATCCGGGCACGGGCGACCGGCAGGGTGACCAGCTTCGCGTGGAGCACGTCGGCGAGGCGGATGTCCGCGAGGTACTGCTGGGCGCCGGTCACCCGGTCGATGCCGCCGACACGATTCGGGGAGCCGCCGATGACCGGGTGGTCGGCAGGGCTCACGACGCGACCTCCCCGCTCGCGACGGCCTCAACCGCCTCGAAGATCTGCTCGTAGCAGGCGCACCGGCAGAGGTTCCCTGCCATCCCCTCCTCGATCTCGTGGCGCGTCGGGTGCGCGTGCTCCGCGAGCAGGGCATGCGCCGACATCAGCTGGCCCGGGATGCAGAAGCCGCATTGGACCGCGCCCTTGTCCAGGAACGCCTGCTGGAGCGGGGCAAGGCGGCCGTCGCGCGACGCCAGGCCCTCCACGGTGAGGATCGCGGCGCCGTCGCACTCCGCCGCAAGCACCAGGCAGGCGTCCACGCTCCGGCCGTCGAGCAGCACCGTGCACGCGCCACACTCCCCCACGAGGCAGCACTCCTTGGTGCCGGTCAGCTCGAGATCGCATCGCAGGACGTCGAGAAGGGTGGCATGCGGGGCGACGTCCACGGTGCGGGCGATGCCGTTCACGGTCATCGTGACGTTGATGGTCATGCCGGCACCTCCCCATCGAGGCGGGCGAGCGCCGTCGCCAGCGCCCGGCGGCCCAGGACCCGGAGCATCGCGAGCCGGTACTCGGGCCCCGCACGCATGGACGTCGGCGACGGGTGTGCATCAGCGAACAGGTGCTCGAACACGGCCGCGCGGTCCTCCTCGGACGAGGTCGGGTCCGCGAGGATGCCCGACGAGTCCATGCGGAGCAGCGGCCGCGGCCCGACGCTGCCGAACGCGACCCGGGTCACGTCGGAACCGTCCACTCCGCAGGCGAGCGTGACCGACGCGAGGTCGTGGCCGCGGCGTCGGGTCCGCCGCTGGTGGGCACTCGCAAGGCGGACATGGCGCGCAGGGAGCTCGATCGCGGTGACCAGCTCGCCCCGCGCCAGCGTGGTGACCCCGGACCGGACGAAGAACGCATCGAGGGGGATGCGGCGCGCGCCGCCCGGACCCGCGGCGACGATGATGGCGCCATGGATCAGGAGCGCTGGCGCCGTGTCGGCCGCCGGCGACGCATTGCACAGGTTGCCCGCGAGCGTCGCCCGGTTGCGGACCTGGACCGAGCCGACAACCGCCGCCGCCTCCGCAAGCGCGGCGACGTGACGCCGGATCACCGGGTGCGCCGCAATCTCGGTCATCGTGGTCGTGGCGGCGATGACCAGCCAGCCCCCATCGCCGGCACGGATCCCCGGCGCCAGCTCCGGCACGCGCTTCACGTCCACCACGATCGAGGGCGTCGCCGATCCATCCCGGAGGCGGATCAGGAGGTCGGTGCCGCCCGCCAGCACGCGCGCCGCGGACCCGTGCTCGGCGAGCAGGGCCACGGCCTCCGCGAGGCTTGTCGGGCGGGCGTACTCGAACGGATGCATGGTTCAGGCGAGGATCCTGTCCACCTCGTCCATGAGGACCTGGGGGTTAGCCGCACGGATGAAGTAGAAGGGGCGCTCGCAGAACCGGTTCACGAACTCCGCGCGGCGGGCGCGCAACTCGTCGTTGTCCACCAGGGGCATCACATGTCCCGGCGCGAGCAGCTCGTTGGTCAGGAAGTAGTTCTGGAGGCTGTGCAGGAACTGGAACTGGCGCTCGAACGGGATGAGCTCGTTCGTGGCCGCGTCGAAGTTGCCGTCGATGGCCGGGACGATGACGAGGTCGATGTCGGGCTCGCCGTCGAAGAGCTCCCACTCCGGCATCACCGGGCCCCAGAACTTCTCGACGCCCTTGTTCGGGGCAGCCTTGTCGGAGCGCTCGGTGCCCTCGGTGCGCTTGACGAGGAACACGTCCACGGAGCCCATGACGGCGCGGCCGTCGTCAGCGATGACCGTGGTCTCGGAGGCCACCTGGCGCGCGCCGCGCTTGCCGGCCTCGATCAGGCCCATGGACTTGCCGTGGTTGGACTCGCCGCCCAGGAACAGGAACGTCCTGCCCTTGTAGTTCACGGCAGCGGAGTGGGACGGGTGGAGACCGACCGCCTCCATGCGCAGCGCGAGCACGGCCACGATGACCTTCTGGATGGGACCCGCCGGCCAGTCCCCGGTGAACGTGACCCGGCGACCGTCGTACTCGACCTTCTTCGCCCCATCCTGGTTCCAGATGATGTCGGGCTCGGCCAGGGTGACCTCGGGCGAGATCCGAACATCGGCCAGGCGGTAGTTCATGAAGGACATGTCGTCGAGCACGTGCTCGCGCGGCGCGCCCCCGTGGACGTCGATCCGCAGGCGGGCGGCGCCGCAGGAGAACTCCTCGGTGAGCTGGAGCGTGTCGTTCATCGTGTCCTTCCGGGGGTGTCAGTCAGCGAGGGCTCAGCGGGGCCTGCGGGATCGGCGGACGCACCGGGTTCGGCCGGCTCCCCGGGCATCTCCACCCAGCGCTCGGCGAGCGAGGCGCGGGCAAGCTCGAAGTGGTGGCGGATGGCGTCCTCGGCGACGGCCGGGTCGCCGCCCCGAAGGCTCTCGATAATGGGCCCGTGGAGCTCTGCCATGCGGACGCGGTCGCCGCCCGGGAGGGCCATCGTGATGTACGTGCGCGAGTGCGGCTCAAGCCTGCCCCACACGCGGGCCAGCGTCGCGTTGCCGGCGAGGTCCACCAGGTCGCCGTGGAAGCCGGCGTCGGCGGCCGCCTCGGCCACGGTGTCCCCGGCGCGCGCGGCGTCGAGCATGTCGGCCAGGCGCCGCGCCAGGCGGACGAGATCGGCCTCGCCCAGGTTGGGCAGCGCGAGCCGGATGGCCAGGGCCTCGAGCTCGGCGCGCACCACGTACGCCTCGAGCATCTCGGCCTTCGACGGCCGCCGCACCCGGGCGCCGCGGAAGGCGGCGATCTCCACGACCCCGAGCGCCTCGAGGTCGCGGAGCGCCTCGCGGACGGGCGCCTGGCTGGTTCCCAGCTCCTTGGCCACCCGGGTCTCGATGATGCGGGACCCGGGCGGATAGCGGCCGTCGAGGATGCCCTCGAGCAGGCGGTCCTTGACGGCGTCCGACAGGACGCTGCGGGCGATGGCGGTCTCGGCAGTCATCCTGTCGTTCCCGGTCAGTCGATCGCCGGGATTGCGGGCGCCGCACGCTCGATGATGTCGACCACGCCGAGGACGTACGTCGTCCCGTCCTCGCGGGTGACCTCGCGGGAGGTGAGCCGCACCCGGTCACCGGTCCTGATCTTCGCGGTGGCGTTCGAGGTGCCCACGACCGCGGGAATCTCGTACTCGCGCGCGAGCACGGCCGGGTGCGCGGCGAACCCCCCGGCATCGGTCACGAGGCCTTGGATCTTGCCGAACAGGATCTGCCAGGCCGGGTTGGTCATCTGGCAGACGAGGATGTCGCCGGGCTTGACCTGGTCGAACTCGGCCTCGGACAGGACCACGCGGGCGACGCCCTCGACGGTACCCGGCGAGCCCAGGATGCCGGTGACCTCGGCCTCGGCCGCCCCGATGGAGCGATAGAACTTCTCCGGGAAGGCCCACAGGTTGAGATACGGGAAGTCGAGCTGGGCCTGGGTGCAGGTGCCCACCCAGTCACGCGGCGTGACATCGTAGGCGGCGTCGCGCTCGGCCTTGTTCTTGGCGACCAGGGCACGGGCGTCGCCGGTCGGGTTGCCGATGACGTACCGCAGCTCGTTGTAGTGCATGAGGATCACGTCGTCGGGGCGGTCGATGGCGCCCGATGCCACGAGCTTCTCGCCCACCGCGAGCAGGACCTGGCGCACGTGCGCGTTGGCGCCCTGGTCGATGTAGAAGTGGTGGTCCGGGGTGAGCGGCGCCATGCGCAGGTTGACCGTCAGGGCCCGCTGCATGTCGGCGAGAGCGTCACCCTCCAGGCCGTCGAGGATCTCGGCTGAGGCGGCCTTGATGTCGTCGGCGAGGCGCTTCTTGGACGCCGGGTAGTCGTAGTCCTGGGTCACCTGGTCCCGCACGAGGCCGATGATCGGCTCCATGTTCTCGAGGAAGCTCGGGAAGATGAACTCGTGGCTCCAGACCGCGTGCCAGCCGAACTCCTGCTGGTACGGCTTGACGCGCTCGGCGATGAAGCGCTGGCCGCGCGGGCTCGCCTCGAGGGCCGCGACGATGTCCGCGGGCTCCTTGTGGTCGAAGGCAGCCTGAAGGTCAGGGTTGACCGTGACCTCCTCCTTCATGACCCACAGGGCCTCGATCTTGTCCCAGTTGCGGTCGGTGGCCGAGTTCTGGAGCCGGCCGAGGAGCGCGGGGTCCGCCTTGCCATGCTTGGCGGCGGTGGCCTGGAGGTCAAGGGTGCCGCTGAACTGGGCGAAATTCAGCATCCAGTGGATCTTCCAGTGGCGATCGTGGATGTCGATCGCGTCCTCAAGGAGCACCGCGGCCCGGGCAAGGGACATGCTGTCCTTGGTCGCCAGCCGCGCCTCGAGGTAGTCGAAGTTGCGCTGCATCTCGGGGACCAGGCGGTTCTTCCACCAGTCCGCGAACTCCATGCCGTACACGCCAAGCGTGCCGAACAGGTAGCCCCCGATGTTCGCCGCGTACGCCGGGTCCTGCGGGACGACGGCGTTCATCGCGAACCCGTTCTCCTGCATCGCGACCTTGACGCCGGCTTCGGCCGGGACCGCCGCGGTGTACAGGTAGCCGTTGATCTTCTTGGCGATCCAGTCGCTCGCGAACGGCGTGCCGAAGCGGCGGAACATGTGGTCGCACGTGAGCCACCAGCCGCCGATGTCCTCGTACATCGGCGACAGCGGCTGCGGGCAGTGCAGGTCGTCGAAGACCCAGAAGAGGTCCTTCTCCGTCTCGCTCGACCACTCGACCGGGAACGACTCGTCACCGAAGAAGGTGGCGAGCGCTGTCTCCTTGAGGGGCACCGTTGATCCTCCTTGTGCCCGGGGCTGACGTCCCCGCGGGCCTGGGTGTGGCTGGTGTACCGGCGCGACGGATCTACCTTCGATAATCGATTAGCGATGGTAGGCCTGCGGCGGAGCGGGCGTCAAGACGGGTACCCGTGCGATGGGAGACCGCTCGGATTGCAGCCGGCGGCCGCCGATCAACCCCCGCCCGACAGCCAGCCACCGGCCAGGTGCGCCGACGCCTCGTCGAAGTGCCGGCGCAACGCGGCCTCGACCGCCGCCGCATCCCGAGCCCGGAGCGCCGCGAGCACCGGCAGGTGCAGGTCCGCGGACCACTGCGCATCGGCCCCCGGCGCGACCAGCGTGATGTAGGTGCGCGAGAATGGCTCCAGGGACTGCCACACCCGCTCCAGCGTGCCGTTCCCTGCCAGCGCGAGGATCCGCGCATGGAATGCCGCATCCACGACGGCCACGGCATGCCGGTCTCCAGCCCGCGCTGCGTTCTGCATGCCGGCGCCAAGCGCCTCGAGCTCGTCGAGGTCGGCCCCGGTCATCCCGGGCACACCCAGCCGCGCGCCCAGCGCCTCCAGCTCGGAGCGGACGATGTACGCCTCCAGCAGCTCCGCCGTCGACGGCATTCGCACGCGCGCACCGCGGAACGGCATGATCTCCACGATCCCGAGCGCTTCGAGGCCGCGCAGGGCCTCCCGGACGGGCGCCTGGCTGACCCCGAGCTCCCGCGCCACCCGCGTCTCGACGATCCGCGCCTCGGGCGGATACTTGTCGGACAGGATGTCCTGCAGGAGCCGGTCCTTGACCTGCTCGGCGAGCACACTGCGGGAGATGGTCGGGTCGGCTGGCATGGAGCACTCGAGTGGGCTGTGAACGGTTCGGAGCATAGCGCTGCCACGCAGCCGCGAGGGCTCGAACAGCACGGCGATCCCGTCGCTGACGGGCGGATCGCGAGCGTCCCGCACCACTGGACAGTCTGGGCGTTCGCGGACATCCACGGCGTTGCCTCCGGCTTCGAGCAGGGGCTGCGCGAGGCGGGGCTGGTCGACGAGCGCCTCCGCTGGGTGGCCCCGCCCGAGACCGCGCTCGTGGGCTGTGGGGACTACGTGGACCGGGGCACGGCCAACCGCCGCGTGACCGCGCTCCTCCGTCGCCTCCAGGCGGAGGCTCAGGCCGCCGGCTCCCTCGTGATCCCCGCCCGTGGCAACCACGACCACCTTCTCTCCACGCTGGCCGAGGGCACCAGCGTCGATCTCGCCACCTGGCTGGCATATGGCGGCGGTGCCACCCTCGACGACTTCGGGCTCCCCACGCCGGATCGCGCCGACCCCGCCCCCACCCTGCGGCGCATGGACGAGGGGCAGCCGGGCTTCCTGGCGTGGCTGGCTTCCCTCCCTCACGCCGTCCGCTGGCGTGACGTCCTCTTCGTCCACGGCGGCCTCCCGCCATGGGCGGGCCTCGACGACTTCGGCACGCAGACCGAGCAGCACCTCTACGTCCGCCGCGACTGGTTCACGACAGCGTGGGAGACGGGCGTGTTCACGCGCTTCGAGGAGGCAGGCATCGCGCGCGTCGTCTTCGGTCACACCCCGCGTCCTGACGGCGCGCAGCTGTTCCACGGTGGCCGCTCCATCGACCTCGACACCAACGCCTGCGGCAACCCCCACATGCCCGATGACGCCCGGCGCCTGGTCACCCTGCTCGAGCTGCACGGCGACATCCCCTTCGCGGAGGCCCGGCGGGTCGTCGTGGACACCCGCGACGCTCCCGACCGCTCGCGGATGCAACCTCCCGGCAACCCTTGACGACCGTCGGCCTCCGCGATGGCCGGCCCGCCCGGTGTAGGCTCGGGAACTACTGCTAGGAGACACCACCGATGAACGCCCCCGCCAAGCTGAACGCTCTCGGCCAGAGCCTGTGGCTCGACAACATCACCCGTGACCTGCTCGACTCCGGCACGCTCGCGCGCTACATCGCGGAGCTCTCGGTCACCGGGCTCACGTCGAACCCGACGATCTACGACAAGGCGATCAGCGGCGGCACCTCCTACGACGAGGACGTGCGCGAAGGCGCCGCGGCCGGCCTCGACGCCGAGGGCATCTTCTTCGAGCTTGCGCTGGCGGACCTGCGCCGGGCGGCCGACCTGTTCCGGCCCATCCACGACCGCACCCTGGGCGTGGACGGGTTCGTGTCGCTCGAGGTCTCACCCCTGCTGGCCGACGACGCGGAGCAGACGCAGGTCTGGGCGGCGAAGCTGCACGCAGCGGGCGGGCGGCCGAACCTGTTCATCAAGATCCCGGGCACCCCGGCGGGCCTCGTCGCCATCGAGGAGACGATCTTCGCGGGCGTGCCGGTCAACGTGACGCTCCTCTTCAGCGTGGACCAGTACCGCGGCTGCCTGGAGGCCTACACGCGGGGCATCGAGCGCCGCGTCGAGGCAGGGCTGTCGCCGTATGTCGCGTCCGTGGCGTCGGTGTTCGTCAGCCGCTGGGACGGGGCCACCGCGTCGAAGCTCCCGGCGGAGCTCAAGAACCGCCTGGGCCTGGCGATCGGGCGGGCCGCGTACGCCGAGTACCGGTCCTTCACCAGCTCCGACCGCTGGCAGCGCCTGGCGAACGTCGGCGCGCGGCCGCAGCGCCTGCTCTTCGCCTCCACCGGGACGAAGGACCCGGCCGAGTCGGACACGATGTACATCGGCGGGCTGGCCGCACCGAACACCGTCAACACGATGCCCGAGGACACGCTCCTCGCGTTCGGTGACCACGGCGAGATGGGTGGCCTGCTCGACCCGGACATGGAGCACGCGCTCAACGAGCTGGCACGCTTCGCCGATGCCGGCATCGACATCGACGGGCTGGGGGCCGAGCTGCAGGCCAAGGGCGCCGCGTCCTTCGTGGACTCGTGGGCGTCGCTGGTGAAGCGGATCGAGGAGAAGGCCGCCGCGGGCTGAGGCCGGGGCAGCCGCCGCGGCTTGAGGTCAGGGGCAGGCTGCAGCGGGGTCCGCACGCTGCCGCGGATGCGGCGGATGCGGCGGATGCCCGACACTGCCGCGGATGGACGCTGCGTCCGTGAACAAGTCGAGCCTCTACCACAGGGTAGCGGGTCGCCACGGACACACCATCCAGCCACAGGATGCGGTCTCTGACACGCAGGGCCCGATCAGAGGCGCTCCGCCAGCACCTCGGCGAGGTGGCGGGCGCGACGTCCGTCCAGGAACTCGATCTGCGTGCGGCACGAGAAGCCGTCGGCGAGGATCTCGGTGCCCGCGCCGGTCGCGCGCAGGGCCGGCATGAGCGCCAGTTCCGCGACGTCCCTCGAGATCTTCTCGTGGCCGGCCTCCGCGCCGAAGGAGCCCGCGAGGCCGCAGCAGCCCGCGAGGGTCTGCGTCGGGGTGATGCCCGCAGCGGTCATCAGGCGTGTGTCGGCCGCGGTGCCAATCACGGCCTGCTGGTGGCAGTGGGGCTGGACGAGGGCTTCGATCGGCGCGCCGTCGGGCGGGATCCAGCCGGCCTCATCGAGCACCTCCGCCAGGGTCCGGACCCGCCGCGCCACCGAGGCGCCGCGCTCGTCGTGCGGCAGGAGCTCGCCGATGTCGCGGCGCAGGGAGGCGGCGCATGAGGGCTCAAGGACGACGATCGGCTCCTCACCCGCGAGTTCAGGGGCGGCAAGCGTCCGGGCCACCACCGCCTTCGCTGCGTCGAGCTGACCGGTCGTCACGTACGTGAGCCCGCAGCACACCTGGGTGCGCGGCACCACGGGCTCGAAGCCCGCCGCGCGGAGCACCCGCAGGGCCGCCATCCCGACCTCCGGCTGGAGATGGTTCGTGAAGGTGTCAGGCCAGACCACGACGCGGCCCCGCGGCGCGGGGGATGCGGGACGCGGGAGCGCTTCCCGGTCCGCCTGCTGCTGGAACGACCGCCGCGCGATCGGCGGGATCCTCCGCTCCCCACTGATCCCCGCGATCAGCCCGAAGAGCCGCCGCGCAGGCGCAACCCGCATGACGCCGTTCGCCGCCGCGACACCCACCCCGCCCGGCACCCGCCGAACGAGGCGCAACCACGCCGGCAGTCGGCCCAGCGAGTAGTGCATGCGCGGTCGCCGCCGGCCGCGGTAGGCATGGTCGAGGACCTCGGCCTTGTACGTCGCCATGTCCACGCCCGTCGGGCAGTCGGACAGGCACGCCCGGCAGGAGAGGCACAGGTCGAGGGCGTCGAGGACGTCGGCCGAGCGCCATCCGTCCGCCGCCAGCGAGCCAGCCGCCATCTCCTGGAGCAGCCGCGCCCGGCCCCGGGTGGAGTGGCGTTCCTCCCCGGTTGCCCGGTATGACGGGCACATCGCCGCAGTCCCCTGCCGCGAGATGCACTTCCCCACCCCGATGCACCGCTCGACGCCGGCCCGCAGGTCGCCGCCGTCGGCCTCGTGGGCCAGCACCGGCGCAAGATTCAGGAGCGTCGGCCGCGGCCGGCGGAGGTCCACGTCGAGGGGCACGGCGTCCACGAGGATCCCCAGGTTCAGCCCGTTTCCCGGGTCCCACGCGCGCTTCCAGGCCCGGAACGCCTCGAGCAGCTCCGGGGAGAAGATGCGCCCGAGGAGTTCGCCGCGTGCGCGCCCGTCGCCGTGCTCCCCGCTCAGCGTCCCGCCGTGGCGCGCCAGCAGATCCGCCGCCGCCTCCATGAACCCTCGCAGGCGCGCCTCCCCACCCGGCCGGTCCAGCCCGAACCCCACCCGCAGGTGGATGCATCCCTCCCCGAAATGGCCGTACGTGACGCCCTGGAGGCCTTGGTCGCGCAGGAGCACCCGCAGCTCGCCCAGGTATGCACCCAGGCGCGCAGGTGGCACCGCTCCATCCTCGAAGCCGGGCCACGCGGGCGAGCCGTCCGCGAGTCGCGCGGCTCTGCCGGCCCCATCCTCGCGCACACGCCAGAGCTCCGCCTGGGCACCGGCCGCCTCGTGGAGCACGGCGTCGGCCGCCCCGACCCGCGTCCCGACGGCTGCCGCCAGGCGGGCCGCCTGCGCGCGCATCGCCCCCGCATCCTCCCCACCGACCTCGCACAGCAGCCACGCGCCTGCCGGCGGCAGCAGGCCCGGGTCCTTCCAGCCGGTCAGCAGCTCGGCGGTGAGGCTCTCCACGGTGTACGGCTGCTCCGGCAGCAGCGAGGGCACGGCCGAGGCCGCCGCGATGTCATCCGCGAAGGCAAGTACCAGCAGGCCCTTGGAGGCAGGCGGGCGCTCCAGGCGGAGCGTTGCGGCCGAGACCACGGCGCACGTCCCCTCCGTGCCCACGAGGGCTCGGGCGAGGTCGCTCCCCCGCTCCGCCAGCAGCCAGTCGAGGGCGTACCCGGACACGCGCCGCGGCCAGGGCGCAAGCTCCCGGCGAATGGTGTCGCCATGCACGGCCAGCAGGTCCGCGATGGCGGCCGTCGCACGCGGCGCCGGACCCTCCGACGCGAATGGCCCGGTGCCCCGCAGATCCCCGACCCGCCGGCGGACCCCGTCGGCCGTGACCAGCTCCAGGCCCAGGGTGGCGTCGGCCGTCGTCCCCCAGCGCACCGAGTGGCTGCCGCAGGCGTTGTTGCCCACCATCCCGCCGATGGTGCATCGGCTGTGCGTGGATGGATCAGGCCCGATGCGCAGGCCGTGGCGCGCGGCCGCCACCTGGACATCGTCGAGCACCGTGCCCGGCAGGACCGTGACCGTGGCGGTGTCCGGATCCAGGTCCAGGATCCCGGCCATGTGCCGCGAGGTGTCCACCACCAGCCCCGGCCCGATCGCGTTCCCGGCGATCGACGTCCCGGCGCCGCGCATCGTGAGCGGCACGCCGGCCTCGGCGGCCAGCGCAACCACGGCAGCCAGGTCGTCCGCGTCCCGCGGAGCCACGACGGCACCGGGGAGCACACGGTAGTTCGACGCGTCCGAGCTGTAGAGCGCGCGCGTCCCGACGTCATCCGCCACCGACCCGCGCACGGTCGACCGCAGCCGCGCCACGACGGCTGCGAGCGGTTCGGCGGCAGGACCGGGGACGACGGTCATCGGCAGGCTCCCGTACGAGGGTCGACGTGGACACTCAGGGTACGGTGCCGGGACTTGACAGGTCGGCCGGCAGCATCGATAGTTGCACGCGCAACCACACAGTGGAACCACACATCAGCCAGGAAGGCAGGCGTCCCCATGCCGGCCGTCACCGTCGACGACCTCACGATTCTCCCCCGGATCTCCCTCCCCGACCCGATGGTCGCCCGCCAGCGGCCCGTCACGGCGCTCACCACCGCGCCCAAGGGCTACGAGGGCGAGGGCTTCCCGGTGCGTCGCGCGTTCGCCGGTGTCTATCTCGAGGACCTGGATCCGTTCATCCACCTCGACCAGATGGGCGAGGTGGAGTACGCGCCGGGCGAGGCGAAGGGCACGCCGTGGCACCCCCACCGCGGCTTCGAGACCGTGACGTACCTGCTCGACGGCGTCTTCGAGCACGCGGACTCCAACGGCGGGGGCGGCGTCATCACCAACGGCGACACGCAGTGGATGACGGCGGGCGCCGGCATCCTCCACATCGAGAGGCCACCGGAGTGGCTGGTCGCCCAGGGTGGCCTGTTCCACGGGTTCCAGCTGTGGGTGAACCTGCCGCGCTCGATGAAGCTGGTCGCCGCCGCGCTACCAGGACATCCGTGCGTCGGAGGTCTCGCTGCTGACGTCGCACGACGGCGGCGCACTGGTGCGGGTGATCGCGGGTGAGGTGGCCGGCCACGCCGGTCCGGGCATCACGCACACGCCGATCACGCTGCTGCACATCACGCTGGCGCCGGGCGCATCGATCCAGCTGCCCTGGCGGGCGGATTACAACGCGCTGGGCTACGTGCTGGCGGGACACGGGTCCGTGGGGGCCGAGCGCCGGCCGGCGCAGATGGGGCAGCTCGCGGTCTTCGGGACCGGGAACACGCTCACGTTCTCAGCCGATGCCGTGCAGGAGAGCCGGGCGCCCTCGCTGGACGTGCTGGTGCTGGGCGGGCGCCCGATCCAGGAGCCGGTCGCGTGGATGGGCCCCTTCGTGATGAACACGCGCGAGGAGGTCATGCAGGCGTTCGAGGACTACCAGGCCGGACGCCTCGGGCAGATCCCCGCGGTGCACAACACGCCGGC
The DNA here is from genome assembly GCA_963748625.1 of uncultured Chloroflexia bacterium. Taxonomy (GTDB): domain Bacteria; phylum Chloroflexota; class Limnocylindria; order Limnocylindrales; family CSP1-4; genus CAIXZV01. The sequence goes on from CAVVJT010000010.1 coordinate 899,346, forward strand.
GGGGATCCAGGAGACGCGCAAGGCCGACGGGGAAGAAGCCGGAGCCTGAAGCGCGACGCTTTCGGGCTACTCGCCCGTGACGAGCGGGTTGCCCGCGGCCGCCCAGTCCTTCACGCCGCCGGCCATGCTGGTGACGCTGGGCAGGCCCGCCTCGAGCAGGATGTCGCGGCCCGCCTGGGAGCGGTTGCCCGAGCGGCAGACCACGACGACCTGCTGGTCCGCCGGGACTTCCTTGACGCGGTTCGGCAGCTCGCCCAGCGGGATGAGCGTGGCGCCGTCGATGTGGCCCTCCACCCACTCGGAGGGCTCGCGGACATCGAGCACGAACGCGCCCGCAGCCTGGAGCTCCTTGGCCTTGGCGACGTCCACCTCAGCGGGGAGCGCAGCAGGCGCAGCCGCACCGGCACCGGAACCGGACGTGGCGGCGGGGGCAGGGGTGGCGGCTCCACCGCCACAGGCGGCGAGGGCGACCACGACGAGGGCAAGAGCCGCGAGGCGGCGAACGCGAGAGATCGCGGGAGAGGTCACGGGTGACTCCGGGTGCGGGTGACGGGCGGTGGTGTCGACGACAGGCCCGCCGGTGCGCTCACGCCCGACCGGGCCGGGAACTCCGATGGTACCGCTCCATCACGGATTCGACCGCCGAGCGTGCCTCCCGCCAGACCTCCTGGTCGCCGGCGATGTCGGCGCCCGGCCCGAACCGCGCCACCTGGGCCATCGCGTTGATCACCGCCGTGTGCTGCTCGAGCCGCGAACGCCCGGCATCGACGACGCCCGTGACCAGGTACCGGCGCACGAGGTCGAACGGTGCAGTCCAGCGGCCGATCCTGATCCGGTCACCCGTCCGCAGCGTGTCGAGCCAGTCGTCGTCGCCCACCGGGAAGCGATCGTGCTCCACGACGTGGGCGTTGACGTCCAGCCGGAAGCCCGGCCGAGCCTGCGATGGGAATCGGCCGTCCGCATCCGACTCTCGGTAGCAGACGGGGCACTCGGGCAGGCGGGCAGATACGTGCGGGGCATCCCCGAAGCGCAGCCCGCATCGCCGGCACATGACGGCATCGACGCGCGACGTCGTGGCGCCGCACTGGAGGCAGGTTCGCACCCGCGTCAGCCCGGCGTCCGCCCGGCCTTGGCCACGATCACCCGCGCCTCGTCCAGGATCAGGGCGAGATGCTCCTCGCCGCGGAAGGACTCGGCGTAGAGCTTGGTCACGTTCTCAGTGCCCGACGGACGGGCGGCGAACCACCCGAAGTCCGTGGTCACCTTCAGACCGCCGATCGGGGCGTCGTTGCCGGGAGCACGCGTGAGCTTGGCCGTGATCGGGTCGCCGGCCAGGATCGTGGCCGAGACGGACGACGGCGAGAGACGTCCGAGCGCCGCCTTGACCTCCACCGTGGCCGGTGCGTCGATGCGCTTGTACGCCGGGGAACCGAACCGCTCTGTGAGCCCCACGTAGGTCTCCCACGGGTTCTTGCCGGTCTTCGCCGTGAGCTCGCAGGCGAGCAGGTCGGCGATCAGGCCGTCCTTGTCGGTGGTCCAGACGCTGCCGTCCATGCGCAGGAAGCTCGCCCCGGCGCTCTCCTCGCCACCGAAGCCCACCGTGCCGTCCACCAGGCCGTCCACGAACCACTTGAAGCCCACGGGGACCTCGAGGAGACGGCGGCCGAGGTCGGCGACGACGCGGTCGATGATCGAGGACGACACGAGGGTCTTGCCCACCGCGACATCCGGACCCCACGCGCGCCCACCTCCGAATAGGTACGAGACGCACGCGGCGATCACGTGGTTGGGGTTCATGAGACCCACCTGCGGGACCACGATCCCGTGCCGGTCGGCGTCGGCGTCGTTGCCCAGGGCGATGTCGAAGCGGTCGCGCAGGCCAACGAGCCCGGCCATCGCGAACGGCGACGACGGGTCCATGCGGATGCGCCCGTCCCAGTCGAGCGTCATGAATCCGAAGGTCGGGTCCACCGTGGTGTTCACGACCGTCAGGTCCAGGCCGTACTGCTCGCCGATCAGGCCCCAGTACGCGACCGCCGCGCCGCCCAGCGGGTCCACGCCCAGCCTGAGGCCTGACGCGCTGATCGCCGCGAGGTCCACCACGTTCGGAAGGTCGTCCACGTAGGCCTGGCGGAACGGGTACGTCCCAGCCTGCGCCCGCGCCTGCTCGAAGGGCACGCGCTTGATGCCCGCCAGCCCGTCCGGGCCGGACGCCGCCAGGATCCGGTTCGCCTCGTCCTGGACCCACTTCGTGACGTCGGTGTCGGCCGGGCCGCCGTTGGGCGGGTTGTACTTGAAGCCGCCGTCCTCGGGCGGGTTGTGGGACGGGGTGACCACGATGCCGTCTGCGAGGCCATCGGCAAGGGTGCGGCCCCGGTTCGCGACGATGATCGCCAGCGAGAGCGCCGGCGTGGGCGTGTACCCGTCTTCCGCGTCCACGCGCACGTCGACGCCATTGGCGACCAGCACCTCCAGCGCGGTGCGCCAGGCGGGCGCTGACAGGGCGTGGGTGTCGCGGGCGATGAACAGCGGCCCGGTATAGCCCTGCAGCGTGCGGTAGCGGCAGATCGCCTCCGTGGTCGCGAGGATGTGGTCCTCGTTGAAGGCGGCCTTGAACGCGGATCCGCGGTGGCCCGACGTGCCGAAGGCGACCCGCTGGGCGGGATCGAACGGATCGGGATGGAGCTTGTAGTAGGCACGCTCGAGGGCGGCGAGGTCCACGAGCTCGGAGGGCAGGGCGGGCAGGCCGGCGCGCGGGTTCTGGCTCATCGGTTGGTCGGGTCCTCTGGGCGACGGGAGGAACGCGTGTCGCCGGTCACTCTACTGCGCGCGCACGCAGGACGATGGTCTCGTCGTCCGGCGCGGGCGAGCGGCGCGTGTAACGGCCTTCGACCTCGACGTCCACGAAGCCGGCCTCGTGGAGCATCGCGACAATCTCGTCGGTCGTGTACATGCTCCAGCGCAGGGAGCCTCCCTCCTCGAGGATGACCGCGCCGTCGCGCCACAGGCGGGCCCGCATGTCCATCCGCTGGACGCGGGTCGACGGATCGAAGGCGCCGGTGCGGACAAGCAGCTCGAGCTCGTCGCCGTCCGGGAGTGGGCCACGGTCGCGGGCCTCCGGCCAGGGGTCGGGAAACGTGTGCGCCGGATCACCGAGGCGCGCCAGGGTCTCGGGCATCGCTCGATCCAGGCTCAGCGTGAGGGTGCCACCGGGTCGCAGGCAGGCGTGAAGGTGGCACAGGGCGTCGAGGTCGGCGGCCTGGTCGCCCCCGATGCCGAAGGAGTCGCAGCAGATGATGGTCCGGTAGCGGCGCAGAGGCACGAAGTCCCGGAAGGTGCCCTGGACCAGGCGTGAGGCGATGTCGAGTCCGAGGCGTGCGGCGCCAGCGCGGGCGCGATCGAGCATGTCGGCCGAGACGTCCACCCCATCCACGTCGAAGCCCGCCTCGAGCAGCGGCAGCAGCAGGCGGCCGGTCCCGCACCCGAGGTCCAGGGCAGGCTCGCCTGCGCGCCTGATCTCGTCGCCATAGAAGGCGAGCTCGTCAGGCTCGAGCCGGTTGACCTCGGCCCACCAGCGCGCGACCAGCCCGTAGTGCCAGGTGCCGCTTGCCGCGGGATCGTCCATGCACGGAGCCTACCCGAGGGCGCAAGCGGCGCGGGCGTGGGAGGCGCGGACGTGGGAGGCGCGGGCGTGGACTCGACTGGGAGTCACCTGGGAGCCTCGGCTGAGCGGTCTGTACGCACAACCTCGACTTGGCTGCACGCACCACGCTCAACGGGTCGCCTCCTGACTCCGGGCCGAGTCAGCGCCCGGCGAGACCGCTCTGCCGCGAGCACGCGATGCACGTGGAGCACGTCGCAGTGACGGACGTCACCGCAGCGGTTACCATGACCACGAACCGAGCCAGCACCTCGTACGGGGCTCGTCCGAGACCGCCAGCCTGTCCGGCGGCCGGATGCAGGAGCCCGCGATGCCCTGGACGGAGGAGGTCTCTATGGCGACCGTGACGTTCGATCACGTGTTCAAGCGGTACGGCGAGGTCACCGCCGTGCACGACCTCAACCTCGAAGTCCGGGATGGCGAGTTCATGGTGCTCGTCGGCCCGTCGGGGTGCGGGAAGACGACCAGCCTGCGGATGATCGCCGGTCTCGAGGAGATCAGCGAGGGCAATCTGCGCATCGGCGACAAGGTCGTCAACGACGTGGCTCCCAAGGACCGCGACATCGCGATGGTCTTCCAGAGCTACGCGCTCTACCCGCACATGAGCGTCCGCGACAACCTCGCCTTCGGTCTCAAGCTGCGCAAGGTCCCCAAGGCCGAGCAGGACAAGCGCATCAACGACGCCGCGGGGATCCTCCAGCTCGAGAAGCTCCTCGACCGCAAGCCCAAGGAGCTCTCCGGCGGCCAGCGCCAGCGCGTCGCCCTCGGCCGTGCCATCGTGCGCGAGCCCGCCGTGTTCCTCATGGACGAGCCGCTGTCCAACCTCGACGCGAAGCTGCGCGTGCAGACCCGCGCCGAGATCGCGCGCCTCCACCAGCGCCTCGGGACCACGATGGTCTACGTCACCCACGACCAGGTCGAGGCCATGACGATGGGCGAGCGGATCGCCGTCATGTCGATGGGCCTGCTCCAGCAGGTGGGCACGCCGCAGGAGCTGTACGACACCCCGCGCAACAAGTTCGTCGCCGGCTTCATCGGCAGCCCCTCGATGAACTTCATGGAGCTGCCGGTCACGGGCAACGCCATCGGCACGGGCGCGGTCAACTTCCCCGTCCTCGACGCGGTCCGGGACTCGGTCGCGGGCCACAGCAACGTGATCGCGGGCTTCCGCCCCGAGCACCTCGAGCTGGGTGAGGTTGGCGGCGTCTTCGGCACCGTCAACGGCGTCGCGGACGTCGTCGAGTACCTCGGCAACGAGCAGCTCCTCCATGTCACCGTGGACGACACCGAGATCGTGGCGATCGTGGACTCCTCCCACAACGTGAAGCCCGGCGACAAGCTGGCGCTCAAGGTGCCGCAGGCCAAGCTGCAGCTGTTCGCCACCGGCGACAACGGCGACGCGCTCACCGTCAAGGCGTAGGCTGGTCGGGCCCAGCGTCGGCCCGCATCGACCCGACGACGGCCGGCTCGCCAAGTGGCGTGCCGGCCGTTCCACGTACCGAGGACCACATGACCGACCCCGCGCCGAACGATCCCCGGCCCTTCGGCGACGATCCGCTCGAAGAGCACGTCATCGCGTCGCAGGTCGTGCACCGCGGCCGGTATCTCGAGTTCCGGGTGGACACCATCGCACGCGCGGACGGCACCACCGGCACACGCGACGTGGCCGGCCACCCAGGCGCGATCGCGGTCCTGGCGCTCGACGATGACGGGCGCTTGCTGTTCGTGCGCCAGTGGCGGAGCCCGGCAGGGCGCGCGATGCTGGAGATCCCGGCGGGGACGCTCGACATCCATGACGGCGTGACCGAGGACCCGGAGATCGCCTCCCGCCGCGAGCTGGAGGAGGAGACCGGCCATCGGGCCACGACGTGGCAGAAGCTCTCCACCTTCTGGACGGCCCCGGGGTTCACCTCGGAGCTGATGCACCTCTACCTGGCGACGGGGATCGCGGGTGCGTCGGAGGACGAGCGGCTCACGCCCGACGAGGACGAGCGCCTGGAGCTCTACCACCTCACGATCGACGAGGCGCTCGAGCGGATCGACAGCGGCGCCATCTGCGACGCCAAGTCGATCCTCGGCGTGCTCTGGGTGGCCCGGCTGCGCCAGGCCCGGGCGGGCTGAGAAGGCTCCCGCGTGACCGAAGTGATGGCGCTTCCCGACGGCGTCCGGCTGTTCCGGCCGGGTGACGAGGTGGCGATCCTCGCAGCCATGCTCGCCGCGCTCGATCGGGACGAGCTCGAGGGGATTGACCGCCACTGGGTGGAGGAGTCCGTCAAGCGGATGGCCGAGGAACCGATGGCTTGCGCCATCGCCGAGGATCGCGGTGAGCTCGCAGGCTGGGTGTTCCCCTACCACGACGACATCCACGTGGACCTGCCCTACCGCCGGCGCGGTCACGGCCGCAGGCTGGTGGCGGCGGGCCGCATCCTCGCGCCGCGCTGCGGGCTGCCCTTCCTGCGCGCCTGGGTGCCGCGGCGCGCCGGGGCCGAGGCGTTCGCGACGGCCTGCGGCATGCACTACCACTCGTCGCTGTGGCGCCTGGTGCTGGACCGGAACCTCCCGTCCATGCCGCCGGCGTTCGCCGACGACCTGGTGGAGCGGTGGCTGATCCCCGGCGATGACGACGCCGCCTTCGTGGCGCTGGTCAACGAGATCTTCCTAGACCACCCCTTCCCGCTCGTCCTTGACCTGGAGCGGATCCGGCGCGTCCACGCCTCGCGCGAGTTCGACCCGTCGTCGATCCTGCTGGTCGCGCCCGTGTCGGACCCCGGGGCACTCGTGGGCTTCTGCCGGGTGGGCGCCTATCCCGACGACGACGGCCGACATGTCGGCGAGGTCAAGCTCCTCGGTGTGCGCCGGCCGTGGCGTGGGCGCGGGATCGCGCGCCAGCTGGTCCGATGGGGCATCGAGGCGTGCCGCGAGCGCGGCGTCGAGGACACGTACCTCGCGGTCGAAGGCGAGAACGAGCGGGCCATCGGGTTGTACGAGGACGAGGGCTTCCGCCGACTCGTCGAGTGGCCGCACTGGGCGGCGGACCCGCTGTAGGGCCTGTCGCGGGCGGCCAGGCGTAGGACGTCAGCCCGCCTCGGGCGAGGAGGCGCGTCGCTCGTCCACCCGGCGCTCCTCCTCGGCTCGCCGCTCCTCCTCGGCTCGGCGCTCGGCGGCATGGTCCGGGGCCGGGACCCGCGCCAGTGCGGACCGGTACAGCGCGGACTCGGGCGCCAGCGCGACGGCCACCCGCAGGTGCGTCCACGCCTCGCGCTCCCGGCCCAGCTTGCGCAGGCTCTCGCCCAGGGCGAAGTGGCCATAGTGCGAGGCAGGATCGACCTCGAGCAACGCCTCGAAGGTTCCAGCGGCCGCTGCATGCTGGCCGGCGTTGAAACGGGCCCGCCCGAGCGCCTCCAGGATCGACGCCTTGCCGGGCTCCAGGCGTGCAGCCCGCTCCAGCACGATGGCGGCCTGCGCATGGTGCCGGCCGTGCATCAGCGCGTGCCCGCGCTGGAGGAGGTCGTACGCCGAATTCCTCCTCGGCCTCGTCGCCAGGCTCGGGGTCGGGGATCGCGTGTTCCGGGTCGCGCATCGCATGCCGATGCTCGCACGGATGCGCGGGCCGTGCCGGTAGGATGGGCCCTCCTCCATCGCTCTCGCGGAGTCCGCGTGGTCATCCTCCGGATCTCGATCGCCCTGTTCCTGGTGCAGGCGGGGTTCCACGCCTGGACGGCGTCGCTGCCGCTGGCGCTCGCCCGCGGCGGCGCACCGGAGGCCACGATCGGCATCGTCATGGGCCTCGCCGCGGTCGTGTCGATCCCGGGCGCCCTGGCCGGCGGCCGCCTGCTCGACACGTTCGGCGGCTCGAGGATGTTCCTCGTCGCCGGCACGGCGTACCTCGCGGCCGCCGTCATGCTGCTCCTCGGAGGGAACGACCCGACATCGTCCCCCGCCCTCGTCGCTGCGGCACGCATCCTGCAGGGGATCGGCATCGGGATCGCGATGCCCGCGGCGCTGTCGCTCGTGCCGCGCCTCGTGGAACCGTTCCACCAGCCCGCCGCACTCTCGTATGTGAGCGCCGCGCAGAACGTCGCGCTGATGGTGATGCCGTTCATCTCGGTCGCGGTGCTCGACCTCACCTCGTTCCAGGGCGTCGGCGTGCTGGTCCTGGTGCTGGTGGGCATCGGGCTCGCCCTCAGCAGGGCGCTCCCCCTCCGGCCGCTCGCCGAGGCGACCGACACCGGGATGGAGGCCGCCCAGCGGCGCTGGGGGATCGCGTACCGGCGGGCATGGACCGCGCCGCTGCTGATCGTCGTGCTCTTCGTCGCCCATTGGGGCGTGGTGACGGCCTACCTCCCCGTCCGCGCCGATGAGGCCGGCGCGGGCATCGGCCTGTTCTTCTTCGCGGACGGAATCGCGATCGTGCTGACGCGCCTCGCGGCCGGACGCCTGGTGGAGCATGTCTCGCTGCGGGCCCTGATCCTGGCCGGTGCGGGCATGACGGCGGTGGGCGTCGGGCTCCTGCTGCTGCCCGTCACCTCGCTGACCCTCCTGGTGTCGGGGCTGCTGGGTGGGGCGGGCGGCGCCATCGTCATGACGCCGGTGACGATCGAGCTCTCACGCCGCTCCAGCGACGCCGACCGGGGCTCTGCGTTCGCGCTCTACTCGGTCAGCCTGGCGATCGCGATGACGCTCGGTTCCATCGGAGGTGCGCCCATCGTGGCGGCACTCGGGCTCAACGCGGGGCTCGTGGCCGGCATCGTGCTGATCGGCGTGGCGATGGTGATCACCGCGCTCGACGCGCCGCTCGGCGAGCCGCTGCGCATGCCGGCGATGACACCGGTCCCGCCAGTCGAGGTGCCGTGAGGGAAGGTCCGGAAGCCGCGGTCAGCTGTCGCGCCAGGCGGTGAGATCGAGGCGCTTGAGGCGCGGACTCTCCGTGCGCCCGGGGATGCGCCCGCGCTTGGCGATCGGCACGCCGTCGATCTCCTTGATGTCGCCGGTGAAGTCGATCGGCGTGGCACCCGAGATGTGGGAGCCGACGGCGAACGAGTCCACGGGCGATCCCTCGTCCTTGAAGTAGCGGATCCGATCGGGGGTCAGCCCGCCCGACACCGTGATCGTGACGTGGTTGAAGCCCGCCTGGTCGAGCCGGGCGCGGATCTCCGTCACGAGCGCGGCGGTGACGCGCCCCCGCTCCGACGGTGTGTCAAGGCGGATGCCGTACAGCCTGTCACCCAAGCGCTCGTGCGACGCGCAGCGCCTCCTCGGCCTCGTCCTTGAAGGTGTCGACCAGGACGATACGGGGCACGTCGGGTGGCATGTCGCGGTCGAACGCCTCCGCGGCGCGAACCGTGTCCCCGAAGATCAGCACCAGCGAGTGGGGCATGGTGCCGGTGGGGTTCAGCCCGGCGAGGCGGGCGCCGGCGGGTGTGGACGCGCCGACGCATCCACCGACGATGGCGGCGTAGTCGAGCACATCGGTGATGTCGGGGTGGACGTGGCGCGCGCCGAAGGAGATGACTGGCTGCGGAGCCGCGGCCGCGACACACTGGCGCGCAGCGGTGGCCCACCCGGTCGACTGCGCGAGCATGCCGAGCATGGCGGTCTCGTACAGCGCGAATGCCCGGTACCGGGCGTGGATCCGGAGGACGACCTCCTTGGGGGTCACGATGTCGCCGTCGTCGAGGCACTCGACGATCGCACCCTCCTCGTTGGCCAGCACGTGGCCCAGGAGGTTGGTCGCCTCCCCCATCCCGCACAGGACGGCGTCCTCGCGGCCGAAGACCTCCATCGTCACCACGGGGTCCATGCCCTCGCGGTCGAGGATGCTGTTGGCCCGGGCGAAGTAGACGTCCGCCGTGGCGCCCGAGAGGATCTCGTGCGACGGACGCGTGCGTTGGAGGCCCATCAGGAGCGCCCGCGCGACGCGGCGGCCCGGGAGGTCACGGTAGGGCTCGGCTCCTTGGTCCTCGCGACGCAGCGCCCGCGTGGTCACGTGGACGGGTGCGTTGGGCCGGAGTGTACCGCAGGCCCAGCGGGCCTCAGGACTCCAGCGTGCCTCCAGGCCCCAGCGTGCCGGGCGAACCACCTGCCTCGCTTCCAGTGCAGACCGATCAGGGCGTCCGGCGCCGACGCAACCCCACGGCCAGCCCGACAACCGCGAGCAGCAGGGCCGCGATCGCCGGCAGTGCCGCCATGGCGGCCAGGCGCCCCGTCCCTGCATCGGTCGCCCCCGCCAGACGCGCGGCCAGTGCCTCGGCTCCGGTCCGCGCTGTCGTCACGTCCCCGGCCGCCCATGCGTCCCGCGCAGCCGCCAGCGTGGCGGCCGGATCCTCGTCCCCCAAGCCGAGGTCCGCCAGCCAGTCACGCGGCTCCCCCGCAGCCGCGGCAGCCGTGACCAGCGCGGGCAGTGCCGCGTGGGCCTCCTCGATCCGTCGCGCGAGCGTCACCAGGTCAGCCTCGGATCGCGCCGATGCGTACGCGGTCCCTAAGGCCGCAGGCATGGGCAGCCCCAGGGCCGCCGACTCGGCCGCGAGCGCATCGCGGGCCGCGAGCGCGGCCTCCGCGGCCTCGATCGCGTCCTGCGCGGTCGCGAAGCTCCACGCGTCGAGCGCGAGGCGGACGGCCGGTGGCGGGGACCACGCTCCTGCCCGCAGGTCGAGGGCGTGGTACGCCGTCCGCGCCTCGGATCTGGCGGCCAGCGGCGGATCGGCGTCGCGCGGGAGCGCCCAGTCCGCCACGAGGGACGCCACGTCGTCGGCGCCGCCAAGCTCCTCTGCGAGGTCGACGAGGCGGCGCCAGTCGTTCGGGATGGTCGCGGGTTCGGGAGTACCGGCACCCGGGTAGGCCGTCGTCCCGGCTGCCGCGGCGGCGAAGACGCGCCGCATTCCGGCCTCGCCCGTGGCGTTCACGACCTTGCGGATCACGGTCCACGAGGCCGCGTAGCCGAACCGCTCGCGGCGTACGGCTGCCTGGTCGCCGATGGCGGCAGGCGGCGGCCACGCGCTGAGCGGGAAAGCGCCGCTCGACCTCCGCTTGACCTTCGGCGGCCCCGGCACGTCCACCCCCTGGGCTCGCAGGACGCGGGCGGCGTACTCCTCCGCGAGGCCCTCGGTGATCCAGCGCTCCGTGAACAGCCGGCCGTTGAGCCAGGCGTGCGATGCCTCGTGGAGGATCGTGAGCCTGTCGAGCTGCTCGCCGATGGTGATCCGGGCCGTCGCCGCGTCGTAGAAGCCCGCGTACCCCTCGAGCAGTGGCGTGTGCACCTCGCTCACGGTCATTGTCCCGGTCACCGGCCACGGCAGACCGATCCGCCGCTGGAGCTCGGGGATCCCCTCGGCGATCACCCGGCTCGCCACACGCTGCCACTTGACGTCCTCCGGCCAGGCCCGGAGCAGCACCTGCGAACCGCCCGGCAGGGCGATGGCTCGCGTGGCGAGCGCAGCATCATCGGTGGCGTCCACGAACGCGTACCAGGTCAGTGGATCCTGCGTGGACGCGGTGAGGACGGTCGCCCCCGTGGCGGAGGTGGATGCCTCGAGCGGCTCGCCCCGGGTTGCCACATCGTAGTCCGCCGGCACCACGACCTTGACGGAGCCGCGATCGCCGTAGGCCCACACGGGGAACGAGAGGAACGCCTCCCCGATGCGCACCCCGCTCGCCGAGCGCGCCTTGCCGGCCGGCAGGTCGAAGACCAGCTCGATGGCCGCCTGCTCGCCGAAGTACAGCGGTTCGAGGAACGGGACCGTGATGAGCTTGAAGCCGTCGCGACGCGACGGGTCCGGGTCGAGCGTGGCGCCGTCCTGGGTGGCCCGCACCCGCACGGCCTCGGGCGGCACGGCGACGTTGACAGCCTCGTAGCGGTACCGCGTGACGACGCCCGCGGCGCGGGTCACGGGCTTGCGATTGGCCGCGGCGATCCTCACGGTGACCCGGACACGACGCGCGTCGGTGTCCACCTGGTACACCGCCTCGGTCGCCACCTCCAGCTCGTCGCCGGCCGCCTGCACCGGGACAGGGGCGAAGGCGGACGGTACCGGCAGGCCCGGTGCGGCTGCGGGGCCCAGTGCCACCGCGAGCGCAAGCAGCCAGGCCGCGAGGACCGCGGCGCGGATCACCCCGCGACCCGGGTCATCGCCCGGCGGGTGCCTGCGGCGCGGATCACCCCCGCGGCCCCGCGTGCCTACGGCCGACGGATGCCTTCGCAGGCCGGCGGTTCCGCCGCACGGTCCCCGCGACCACCGATGTGATCACGAGCAGGGTGGCGACACCGGCCAGGGCGAGCATCGCCCTGCGACGCCCCTCCTGCCAGGCGCCGGTCCAGGCGCGGTAGGCATCATCGGCGAAGTCAAGCGTGCCCTCGAGGTCGTCGCGCCCGAACGCCACACGGGCCGCGGCGAGGTCGGCGTCAGGATCCTCGCCCAGCATGCCGATCCGGCTGAGGACGTCGTCGTCGGCGCTGCGCGCAGCGGCTGCCTGGTCGATGGCCAGGATGACGTTGCGCTGGGTCTCGGCCTCGGCGCTCGCATCGGCCATGCGCCCCTCCTCGAACGGGGCCTTCATCCTGTCCGGGAGTTCCACGCCCGCAGCAGCGGCAAGCTCGAGCAGCGCGGCATGTTGGGCGAGCACGGTGCGCGCATCGGCCATCTGCTGCTCGGCCGTGTCGAACTGCCATGCCCGCAGCGAGTCACGGATGCCGCGCGGCAGCTGCCACTCACCCGTCAGCGCAAGCGTCCGCTGGTACGACCGCCGCGTCTCGGCGCGGGCGTCGAGCATGGCCGCCTCCTCGGGCCGGACCACCCACGTCCGCCACAGGTCTTCGAACGACGTGCCCGTCTCAGCCTCGAGCAGGTCCAGCAGGCCCCGCCAGTCCGGCGCCCCATCCACGCCCTCGGGGAGGGATGTCTGGGCGCCCGGTCCTTCGGCCCCAGCGTTCGCGGGTGGCTGGTAGGCGCCGCTACCCGAGGCGGCGGCGGCCCAGACCCGGCGCAGGGCATCGTCGCCTGCCCGCTCGGCGATGGCCGCGGCAAGCTCGCGCGAGGCAGCATAGCCATAGGCCTCGAGGGCGGCGATCGCCGGGTCGGCCGTGGCGTTGGGGGCCGCGAGCGGCCAGGCGTTGAGCGGGACCGCAGCCTCCTTGGCGGCATCGGTCATCGCAGGTGTCTTGGCGGCGACATCAAGCGCCTCCGCGGTACGCATCGCGTAGAGGGATGCGAACCCCTCGTTGGCCCAACGGTCCGCGAGCAGGGCGCCGTTGAACCAGCCGTGCGCCGCCTCGTGGAGCGTCGTCAAACCGTCGGCCCAGTAGGCGACCTCGATCCGGTTGGCCGCAGGCTCGAACAACCCCGCGTACGCGCCCTCGCTCCGGCTGACCGCCTCCTGCACGACCAGCTCGTCCTCGTGGGGCCAGGCGATGCCGATCTGGTCGCGCAGGACCGGCAGTCCGTTGCGGAACAGGCGCCCGGTCCGGTTCGCCCACGCGGCGTCATCGGCCCAGGACCGCAGGACCAGCGATACCGGTCCGTCTGCGGTCTTCACCTCCACCGCGTGGTCCTTGAACTCCGCGGACTGCTGGCCCAGGACGTAGGCGAACCAGGTGAGGGGCGAGGCGATGCGCCCGCTCCGCAGGATCGTCCCACCGCCTGCGCTCGTGGCCGTGACCGGCATCGACCCCGCGGTGACCGACACGTCCCAGCCCGCAGGAAAGGCGATGGAGACCGTTGAGCCACTCGCGCCGTTGGAGGCGTATGCCCAGAGGGGCACCGTGATGAGGCCAGTCCCGACCCGCGTCTGCGGGTTGGCGCCCTTCCCGGCGCCGAGCAGGTCGAAGGTGAGCTTGTAGCTGTGCCGGTCACCCGAGTAGAGGCGCTTGCCGAAATCGAGGCGCAGCAGCGTGCTGTCCTTGGCGCGCCGCGCGACACGGACCGAGGCGCCCGGGGCGCCCGTGAGCCGGAACCCCGTGGTCCCGGGCTGTACGGCAAGGAAGGCGTGGTCGAAGAAGTACCGCCTCGTGCGCGTCTCGCGAGTCTGGTTGGTGGCGCTGATGGCGACCGTGATGCCCACGCGCCGGTCGTCGGGCCTGACGAGGTAGGCGGCGTCCGTCACGATCGTCAGGGCGGTTGCGGCGGCACGGACCTCGGCAACAGGGCCGATCCCGGCGACGGGCGCCCCCAGGCCGCCGACCAGCGCGAGTGCGAGCGCAGCGGACAGCATCCGGATCGTCGCGGTCACCCTGCGCCCTCGCCGCCTGGGTCGATCGGCTTCAGGTGTTCAACTGGCTCCGCGGGGTCGACCAGCTCCGAGGGATCGAGCAGCTCCGCGAGCTCGCCGGCGTACCGGGCAACCAGGCGCAGGCCGGGTCCGTCGCGCCGGGCGGGCGGCGGCGCCTCGGTATTCCAACCGCCTGCCTTGAGCCAGGTCGTGGCGTCGGCGTGGAAGCGGTCCGCGACCGCGAGCTGGCGGGCGAGCGCGAGACCCAGCGCATCCCGGTCCACCACGGCGATCGGCAGCTCCGCGGTCAGCAGCGGTCGCTCATCTTCCCCGATGGAGAACTTGAGGAACGGCAGCTCGTCATTCCAGCGCAGCAGCTTGCGGTAGGACACCCGGAAGCTGTCGTTGATCGGCGGCGCGAAGTGCGTCCAGGCGATCAGCGCGAACGCCGGGTCGAGAATCAGGGTGACGCGCAGCGACGCACGGCGGCGCCCGTCGAGGACCAGGTCCCATGACGTGACGCCTTCGCGGTCGGCGCGCTCCAGGGGCTCCAGGCCCAGCTCGGCGAGCCAGGCCTCGACGTCGGCCGGGGCAACGGTCGACGCCCGGGGGGCGAGAGACATGGCGCGGAGTCTACCCCGGCCACGCAAGAACCCCGCCCGGGTGGCCCTGGGCGGGGTCGTCGTGCGCTGGCCGGTCCATCGCCGGCAGGGGTCAGCCGAGTCCCATCAGTGGCTCGTCGGCATCGTTGCTGCCGTCCTTGCGGACCTTGCGCTCGACCGTGCCGCCGGAGCGGACGTGCCGGGCACCGAAGTCCGACGACCTGACCTTCTCGCCCACCTTGACGTTCCGCCCGAGACGGGCGCCGCGCGGGATGACCGACTGCTTGCCGATCACCGTGATCCCGGTGTTGAGCCGGCCGGGCTCCTGCTTGTTAGGGGTGTCGAAGTCCGGGCCGTCGCCCACGATCGCGCCCTGGCCGACAATGACCTCCTTGTCAAGGATCGCCCGGTCAACGACGGCACCCGAGCGGATGACCGAGTCGAACATGACGATCGAGTCCCGGACCACCGCCCCCACGTCCACGCGGACGCCCGGCGACAGGACGCTGTTCACCACGGTGCCGTTGATGACGCAGCCATGGGAGATCATCGAGCGGTGGACCTGCGCGGTCGGGCCGACCTTCGCGGGCGCGCGCTCCTCCGACCGCGTGTGGATCAGCCAGTCCTTGTCGTACAGGTCGAGCTCGGGGTTGTCGTCCAGGAGCGCCATGTTGGCCTCCCAGAACGACTGGATCGTGCCCACGTCCTGCCAGTATCCGTCGAACCGGTAGCCGAAGACCCGGGCGCCGCCCTCCAGCATGGCCGGGATGACGTTGGCGCCGAAGTCGCGCCGGTCCTCGGACAGCCAGTGGATGAGCGCACGCTTGGAGAAGACGTAGACGCCCATCGACGCGAGGTCGCTCTTGGGCACCTTCGGCTTCTCCTGCCACTCGGTCACCCGGTCCTGCTCGTCGAGGGCGAGGACACCCATGCGGCTCGCCTCGGCGATCGGCACGCGCCTGACGGCGATGGTCACGTCCGCGCGCTTGCGCTTGTGGGCGGCGATGAACGGCTGGTAGTCCATCTTGTAGATGTGGTCGCCCGCAAGGATCAGGACGATGTCGCCGCCACGCTCGATCGCGTTGATGTTCTGGAGGACGGCGTCCGCCGTACCGCTGTACCACTCGGCGACCTTGCCACGCTTGACGTACGGCTGCAGCATCCGGACGCCGCCCTGGCTGCGGTCGAGGTCCCACGGGCGCCCGCGGCCGACGTGGTCGTTGAGGGAGCGCGGGTTGTACTGGGTCAGGATGGCGACGCTGTCGACGCCTGAGTTGACGCAGTTGGACAGCGTGAAGTCGATGATCCGGTACTTGCCGCCGAAGGGGACGGCAGGCTTCGCGCGAACCGACGACAGGATCGAGAGCCGCTCACCCTCGCCTCCCGCCAGGATGACTGCCAGAACCGGCTTGACCAAGCGACCTTCCTCCGGTGCGGGTGCTCCCCGCTGGGGATGCTAGCACCGCCATGTGGCGCAAGGCCCACCGGTCCGCGGTTCGTGGGTCGAGTGCGCCCGGTCGACTCGATGACCAGCTTCCGGCCGGCGGCGCTTCGGTTGACTCGGTGACCGGCTTGCACCCGGCGGCGCCCCAGATATGGGGAGAATCGCGGAGCTCCACGCTGGGCTGCAGGCCCTGATTGTTGATCCGTCGGTCGAGCCACGTGGGCCGCGGCCCACTTCGCCCAATGGTTGGGTGATGGCCCCGGACCGGGCAGCGAGGACGTCCCGGCAGGCCGTCCGGAAACCGCGACCGAACCTTGGATCGGGACGCTACGTGAACAGGCGCGGGTTCACGAACTCGCCGCGGAACTGGATCATCCAGTGCAGGTGCGCGCCCGTGGAATGGCCGGTGTTGCCCTCGTGGCCGATGACCTCGCCCTTCCTCACGCTTCCCCCCGAGCCGGCCGGGCAGCCCGGCGTCATGTGGGCGTACCAGGAGGTCAGATTGGAGGAGTGGGCGATGATGACGATCCAGGCCGGGTCGGCGCCGTCGGCATAGTTCCAGCCGCAGTAGACGATGCGCCCGGCCCCGGACGCCCGGACCGGCGTGCCGTAGGCGTTGACGATGTCGATCCCGCTGTGGAAATGCGCGCAACTGCCTCGCGGCGGCTCCCAGGAGAAGCCGGTGCAGCCGTAGTCCTGGGTGATCGTGCCCGCCATCGGCCAGATGAGCGTCCCGTTGTACTGGGACGGGATGTTGCCGTGGTTGGCCTGCGTCGCGACCAGCTTGTCGATCTTGCGCTGGAGGGCCCGCCTGGCGGCCGCGGTCGCCGCGAGCGCCCTGCGCAGCTTCGCCTTGTTCGCAGCGAGCTTCGCGTACCTGGCCTTCTGCTCGGCGAGGGCCTCCTTGGCCTGCTTCTCGAGCTTGCGCAGCCGCGCTGACTCGCGCTTGAGCTCCTCCATGCGGCGGTCCAGCCTCTGCTTCTGGACGGCCGTCTCCTGGCGGAGGGTGTTGGTCTCGGCGCGGGTTGCCTCGACCGTCTGGTGGAGCGCCAGGAGGGTCTCCCGGTCGAGGGCGATCTGGCGAGCGAGGAGCCGGTCCTGCTCCGCGGCATCGAGCTGGGAGCTCATCTGGGTGAGCATGTCCGTGAACGAGGCTCCGGAGAGGAAGGTCTCCAGCAGCGAGGTGCGCTCGGCCTCGTAGGCATCACGCACACGCTGGGCCAGCTCGGCCTTGCGGGTGCGCAGCTCATCGCGCTTGGCCGCCTCCTTGTCCTCGATGTTGCCGAGCTGGTGGTCCAGGTCCTGGAGGTTGTTGACGAGCGACTGGTAGGCGGCGCGGACCTTGTCGATCTCGTCCGTGAGGACGTTCACGCGGCGCCGTGTGGCGGCGAGATCGGTCGTGATCCCGTCGAGCTCGGTCTTGGTGGCGTCGATCCGGCTCTCGAGGGTCGCCTGCGAGCCGTTGATGTTCGCAATCAGGGAGCGCTGCTGCCGGATCTTGGCCTCGAGCGCCTTGCGCTGGGCCTGGGCGTCGGCAAGCTCGTCGCCGTTCACGGGTCCCGGTGCGGCGACAGGCACGGCCAGCGCGGTCACCAGGAACGGGACCACGAGGATGGCCAGCAGGAGCCGGTGGCGATGTCCCCGGCGGATCCGGGGAAAGGTCTGCGCTGCGGTGTGGCGGGTCAACGAGCAGGCGTCCTCATCTCAGGCGGCGTCGCTGCCGTCCCGGTTCCGTGCGGTCCGGGCGCGACCTCGACGACCACCGGACCTGGCGCCGCCCCGGAGGGCACTCCCGAGACGACCTGAACCGGCGTTCGGCCCGAGTCTACCAAGGGACGGGCAAACGGGCCTCGATGGCGTCCGTGCGCCGGCGGGCGCGAGTCCGGCGACATGCGAGCAGCACGGCTCGGTCGCGAGCGTGAGACATCCCGCGGGTCGCGGGCCGAGGGTGGAGGACCCGGACATGGAACGGCCCGGGCCGCACGCGCTGGCGACCCGGGCCGTGAGCCCGTCAGATCAGCGACGGCTCAGGGGAGCCACGCCTTCCAGACGCTCTCGTTGGCGTCGAGCCACTTCTTCGCGGCCTCGTCGTTGCTCATCTTGTCGACGGCGATGTACGACGCGACCACGTTCTGGTCCTCGTTGGTCCAGTTGAAGTTCTTGATCAGGTCGAAGGCAGGCCCGCCACTCTCGGCGGAACTTGGTCGAGGCGATCTTGTTCAGGGTGTACGGCGGGTAGTCGCAGGCGACCTTCTTGGGGTCGGCGTCGCAGCCCTCGGTGTACGGCGGCAGCGGCACGTTGACCATGTCGACCTGGGCGAAGAACCAGTTCGGGTCCCAGGAGTAGGCCAGGATCGGCTTGCCGGCCTTCGCGGCGGCCTCGATCGCCTTGTTGGAGGCGGCCTCGGAGCCGGAGTAGATGACCTTGAAGTCGAGGCCGAGGTTCTCGACCAGCGCCTCGTCGTTGGTGACGTAGGCCGGATCGCCGTCAAGCAGCTGGCCCTTGTCGCCCGACTCGGAGGTCTTGAACTGGTCGGCGAACTTGTTGAGGATCTTGGGATCCTTGTCGGCGGTCAGGATGTCCGGGTTGGCGTCGGCGAAGGCCTTGGTGGTGTACCAGCCGATCTTGCCCATGTTCCCGGTCGGGCCGAGGTCGATCGCGACCTTCTCGTCGGTGACGTACTTCTGGATCAGGTCGTCGTGGCCCCAGTTCTCCAGGATCACGTCAACCTCGCCGGTCGGGAAGCCCTCCCAGCTGACCTGCTCGCTGAGCGCCTTCACGACCGTCTTGCAGCCGAGCTCGTTGCGGAGCAGGTAGTCCACGACGGCCATGTTGGCCGTGTAGCCGACCCACGGGTTGTCAGCGATGTTGACCGTGTAGTCGCAGACGGCAGCCGTGCCACCACCCGCGTCAGTGGGGGCAGCCGTCGCCGCTCCGGTACCGGTGCTGCCGCCGCAGGCGGCGAGAACGATGGACAGGGTCGCCGCGCCCGCGGCGAGCTTCCCGATGGTGCGGTGCTTGAGCGTCAAGCTTGTCTCCTCCTCCAAGGACCGACCGGGGTCTGCCCCGGCGGTTCGCGCATGATGGGGCCTCTCGCCGGTTCCTGCCGGACGGGCCCACGCCCTACTCCTGCGAGGCGCCCTCCTTGCGGGCGCCGGCGCCCTGCGTGATGCGGTCGAGCATGATGCCGAGGGCGACCATGGCGAGGGCCGCTGCCATGCCGCTCCCGAAGTTGGATCGCTGCGCGAGGCCCGCGACCACCTGGTAGCCGAGGCCGCCGCCGCCGACGAGCCCGCCGATCACGACCATCGCGAGGACCAGCACGATCCCCTGGTTGGTCGCGGTGAGCAGCGAGCGCCTGGCCATCGGCAGCTGGACCTTGCGGATCACCTGGAACGACGTCGAGCCCGACGAGGTCGCGGCCTCGATCGTCGTGGGCGACACGCCCCGCACGCCGTCCTCCACCAGGCGGATGACGGCCGGCGCGGCATACACGACCGCGGCCACGATCGCCGTGAACCGGGTCGAGCCGAAGAGCGCCACCGCCGGGATCAGGTAGACGAACGAGGGCATGGTCTGGGCGGCGTCGTTGATGGGACGCAGGATCCGGGACACCACCGACGACCGGGCGGCCCAGGTGCCCATGACGATCCCGATGATCATGGTGAACGCCACCGCCACCAGGACCTGGGTGAGCGTCTCCATCGCGGGCTCCCAGACCTGGAGCAGGTACACCGACAGCGCGGCGATCGCCACGATGGCCATCGCCCGGCTCCCGGTGATGATCGCGGCAAGCCCGGCGGCGAGGAACACGATCAGCCACCAGGGTGAGAGCGTCAGGAACCACTGGACCGGGTTGATGACCAGCACCGTGACGAGCTCCATGACCCCGCTGGTGAGGAACACCAGGTTGGTCTCGATCCACGCGACGATGGCGTTGATCGGCTCGGCGATGGAGATCGAGAGGGCCTCCGGGAAGATGTTGGCCGCCTCGATGGTGAGGCCCGCCACGATGCCGACGACGGCGACGGCCGCGCACACGGCGAGCACGGTGCGGCGGCTGAACCGCGAGGGCCGCGAGAAGCCGCGGGCGCGCCGGTCGGTGGAGGCGCTCGCGCTCGCCGAGAGCCGGTCGAGGATCATCGCGAGCAGCACGATCGCGATGCCCGCCGTGAACGACTCGCCCACGTCGAGCGTCTTGAGGCCCTTCATGACCGCCTCGCCCAGGCCGCCGGCCCCGACGAACGCGGCGATGACCACCATGGACAGCGCCATCATGATCGTCTGGTTGACGGCCAGGCCGATCGTGGACCGGGCCATCGGCAGCTGGACCTTGAACAGGATCTGGGCGCCCTTGGAGCCCAGGGACGTGGCCGCCTCCACGGTCTCGGGAGCGACACCGCGGATGCCCAGGGCCGTGAGGCGGATGGCGGGCGGGATCGAGTAGATCAGCGTTGCGACGACGGCCGTCGCGTTCGCCGATGCCGAAGAAGATGACCAGCGGGATCAGGTACGCGAACGTCGGCATGATCTGCATCAGGTCGAGCACCGGCGTGACCAGCCGCAGGACCCGGTCGGAGAGGCCGGCGAGGATCCCGAGCGGGATCCCCAGCAGCAGCGACACCACCACCGCGACGAGCACCTGGGACAGCGTCAGCATGGTGGCGATCCCAGAGCCCGAACGCCCCGATCAGGAGGAACGCGAGCGCCAGGGCCAGGCCGGTGCGCAGGGTGACGCTGGCGACGCCCAGGGCGAGGGTCGCCGCGATCACGCCCGTCCAGCCCACGGCGAGCAGGACGCCGTCCACCATCTCGACGCCCCAGTTGAGCAGCGTCCCGCACCGGAACGATCCAGGCGAAGTACCAGGCGTCGGCGTTGGCGTCGAGCCAGTCACGAACGCCGTTCAAGAAGGCGAACAGCGCCGCATCCGGGTCGTACGGCTGCAGGAACTGGCCCTGGAAGATGACGAAGAGGATGGCCGTGATGCCGAACAGGAGCGCGAACTGCCGCGACTGCGACAGGCGGACCCGGGGCTGGCGACGCGCGGCGACGGCTGCCGCGGTCACGCCGGGGCGCCCGTGTCGATCCCGGAGATCGCCTCGAGGATCCGCTTGCGGTCGACCATGCCGACGAGGTTGCCGTTCTCGGTGACCTTGATCGGCTTCGACGTCTCGGCGGCCACGTGGACGGCGTACCGGATGATGGTCGAGGAATCTCGAGCTCCGGACCGTCGAGCGGATCCTCGGGCCGGACCTCGCGCATCACCCAGCCCAGCGTCTGCACGTAGGACTTGGGCACGTCCTGGACGAAGTCGGAGACGTAGTCGTTGGCGGGGGCGCCGACGATCTCCTCGGGCGTGCCGATCTGGACGATCTCGCCCGCCCGCATGATCGCGACGTGGTCGCCCAGCTTGAGCGCCTCGGCGAGGTCGTGGGTGATGAAGATCATGGTCTTGCCCACCTCGTGGTGGAGGCGCAGGACCTCGTTCTGCATGTCCCGCCGGATGAGCGGGTCGAGCGCGCTGAACGGCTCGTCGAAGAACATGACCTCGGGGTCCACGGCCAGCGCGCGCGCCAGACCGACGCGCTGCTGCATGCCGCCCGAGAGCTGGTCCGGGTAGCGGTCGGCCTGCCCGTCGAGCCCGACCAGGGCCAGGAGCTCGGCGGCCTTCGCCCGGCGGTCCTTGGGCTTCTCGCCGCGCACCTCGAGACCGAAGGCGATGTTGTCGATGACGCGCCGGTGCGGGCAGCAGGCCGAAGTGCTGGAACACCATCGACATCTTGTGGCGGCGCAGCTCGCGCAGGCGGGCGGGGCTGGCCGTGCCGATGTCCTCGCCGTCGAGAAGCACCTCGCCGGCGGTGGGCTCGACGAGGCGGGTCAGGCAGCGGATCAGCGTGGACTTGCCGGACCCGGACAGGCCCATGACCACGAAGACCTCGCCCGGCTTGACGTCGAACGAGACGTCGCGCACGGCGATGTTGGAGCTCGTCGAGAGGCGCAGCTCGTCGCGGCTCAGGTCCGCCAGCGGCGTGCCGATGATCTTGTGCTCGCCCGGCCCGAAGATCTTCCACAGGCCGCGGACCTGTGATCGACGCGGTAGCACCGGTCTCGGCGGGGGCGATGCGCTCGACCGGGGCGGGGAATTCGGCGGTCATGCAGTGCTCCGTGGACGGCGAGGGTGCGAGTGGCGTGGACCACGGGCGGGCTCCTCCTCCCGGCCGGGTGGCCTGCGGCGGCCTGCGACCGCTCGCGAAGGCTGCAGTATGCCGATCCGCGGGTCTCCTGTGGTGGCGCGACCGTCAGCGTGTCGTCAGCGGGAACGGCGCTCGCCCAGGGCCACGATCTGGGTGCCCAGCTCGCCGTAGCCGGTGGCGGTGTGCTCGAACCGCAGACCGAGGCGCTCCGCGGCGCGCCGGGCCCGCTCCAGCAGGTCGGGGTCCTCGCGCTGGGACAGGTAGACCAGGCGCGTGTAGTTGCCGAAGTAGTCGGCCAGCAGGTGCGGGTGCCGGTCCAGCCCGAGCCCGCCGATCACGAGGGTCTCGAAGCTGCGGGCGAGGAAGTCCGTGAGGTAGAAGGTCCCGGGCTCCGCGTTGTGGATCGCGTCGAACGCCGGAAGGCCGGCGTAGAAGGCGTAGCAGTGGGCGCCCAGGCAGGCGGCCCACGCCGTGCTTCTCCAGCACGACGTCCAGGGCGCCGCGCCGTGCCACAGTCCGCGTAGGCGACGAACGTGCGCTCGTAGCCCGGGGCGAGGGCCGTCAACGCCTCGTCCACGGCGCCCGCGATCAGGTCGGGCTGGTTGTGCAGCGGCGCCGGCAGGCAGCGCACCTCGATCTCGTCGAGGCCGTTCGCGCGCACGACCGCCAGCAGCTCCTGCGCGAGCGCACCGCAGCCGAGGACCAGGGTCGTGGCACCCTCGCGCGGTGGCCGACGCCCGCCGGACAGCCCCGCAACGGGGGCGGACGTCCGGCGCATCGGGCGGCGAGGCCGGTTGGGGCGGTGCGAGCGGCTCGGGCGGCTGCTGGGGGGCGGCATCGGGTCCGTATGGTCGCGCATCGTCCCGCTGCGCGCCAGCGCCTGACGCCCACACCCCGGATCTGGGCGGAGCCGATGAAGGTTGCAGCGGCGCGCTGCAGGGCGCCGCTCCCCCCGATCGGCGCCGCGGCCGGCGACGTCTGGCGGCGGGTGATGACGCTGCGCGGCGCCGAGGTCACTACGGCATCCGTCCGGCGTAGGCATCCAGCGTCTGTGCCGGCCCGACCGGCTCCCGTCCCCGGCTCCCGTCCCCGGTTCTCGGCTCCCGGCCCCCGGGCTCCGGCCCCGGCTCCCGTTCCTGGCTCCCCGTTCCCGGCTCCCGGCTCCGGCCCGGATGCGCGACCAGCGTGCGTACGGGCGGGTGCCCTGCGGTTCCTGCGCGCCTGGCGCGCAGGATCGATGCTCCAGGACCCGTGAGGCGTGGACCTGCGCGCTGGGCGCGCAGGAGTGACGGGTCACGCTCCCGCAGGCACTCCCGGCGCGCACCGGCACGGGCGAGGGCCAGCGGCGGAGCGAGGAGCGGGAGCTGGGCGAGGGCCGGGAAATGCCTCCCCGTCCGCCCGCGGAGCTCAGGCCTGGTCGCGCCGGAAGAACGGCACCGGCTCAGGCGCAAGGGGCGTGGAGCCCAGCACGAGGTCGGCAGCCTTCTCGGCCAGCATCATCACCGGGGCGTAGATGTTGCCGTTCGTGACGTACGGCATCGAGGAGGCATCGACCACCTTGAGTCCGTCCACGCCGTGCACCCCCATCGTCAGCGGGTCCAGCACGGACATGTCGTCCACGCCCATGCGCGCGGTGCACGACGGGTGCAGGGCCGTCTCGGCGTCCTTGGCCACCCAGTCCAGGATCTCCTGGTCCGTGGCAACCTTCGGCCCGGGCGACATCTCACCCGAGCTGAACGGCTCGAACGCCTTCTGGCCCAGGATGTTGCGGGCGACATGGATGGCCTCCACCCACTCGCGGCGGTCCTGCTCGGTGGACAGGTAGTTGAACCGCAGGGCCGGGTGGACGGTGGGATCGGTGGAGGTGATCTTCACGGTGCCGCGCGCGTCGGAGTACATCGGCCCGATGTGCACCTGGTAGCCATGGCCGCCCTGCGGCTTCGACCCGTCGTAGCGGATCGCGAGCGGCAGGAAGTGGAACATGAGGTTCGGGTACTTCTCGTCGGCGTTGGAGCGGGCGAACCCGCCACCCTCGAAGTGGTTGGTGGCACCTGGGCCCTTGCGCATGAACAGCCACTGGAAGCCGATCCACGGCGCACGCCACGGCTGGAGCGCCGGCTGCATCGAGACCGGCAGCTTGCAGCCGTTCTGGACGTAGACCTCCAGGTGGTCCTGGAGGTGCTCGCCGACGCCCGGCACATGGGCCACGGGGTTGATCCCGAGTGCCTTGAGCTCGTCCGCGTTGCCCACGCCCGAGAGCTGGAGCAGCTGCGGTGAGTTGAAGGCCCCGCCTGCAAGGACCACGGTGCCACCGAACGCCCGCTCGACCGTGCCCTTGCCCTTGCGGGTCGTGTACTCGACGCCGACCGCGCGCGTCCCCTCGAACAGCACGCGGGTCACGAACGCGCGCGTCACCACCTTGAGGTTCCGCCGCCCCATCACCGGGTGCAGGTAGGCGCGCGACGCGGACAGCCGGCGCCCGTTGCGGATGTTGCGGTCGAACGGCGCGAAGCCCTCCTGGCGGTAGCCATTGACGTCGCTCGTCAGCTCGTAGCCTGCCTGGCGGGTCGCCTCGAAGAACGCCCCGAACAGCGGGTTCGTGGCAGGCCCGCGCTCCAGGCCCAGCGGGCCGGACTTGCCGCGGAACGGGTCATCGAGGTCGGCGGCGAGGCAGTTCTCCATGCGCCGGAAGTACGGCAGGCAGTGGGCGTAGTCCCACGTGTCCATGCCCGGATCGGCCGCCCAGCGCTCGTAGTCGAGCGGGTTGCCGCGCTGGAAGATCATCCCGTTGATGGACGAGGAGCCGCCCAGGATCTTGCCGCGGGCATGGTAGATGCGGCGGCCGCCCATGAACGGCTCGGGCTCCGACTCGTACTTCCAGTCGTAGTACTTGGACCCGATCGGATAGGTCAGCGCGGCCGGCATCTGGACGAAGGCGTCGAACCGGTAGTCCGGCCTGCCCGCCTCCAGCACCAGCACGCGGTTCTTCGGCGCCGCGCTCAGCCGGTTGGCGAGCACGCTGCCCGCGGAGCCACCGCCGACGATGATGAAGTCGTGCTGCATCTGTCCCATGGCGCGGGATGCTAACAGCGCTGGTGGTGGCCCGGATGGGCCGGTCGGCACGTCGCAACACGTGACGCCGCGTGGCGCGCCGGCCCGCGGCAGCGCTAACCGGGCCCTGCGGCGGCCCGCGGCAGCGCTAGCCGGGGCCGAGAATCCCCCAGACGGCGCCCGCGATGAGGAACGGCCCGAAGGGCACGTAGGTCTTGAGCGTGATCCTGCGCAGCACCAGCAGCACCACGAGCACGACCCCCGCGAGCAGGATCCCCCAGACCACGCCGGACACCAGGCGGAAGGGTCCAGCCATGAGCCCCACTGAGACGAGCAGCTTGACGTCACCGCCGCCGAATGCGCCCTTGCCGAACGGGATCGAGATGAGGAGGAGCACGACGGGCACCGCCACTGCCAGGAGCAGCGCCAGCGGCAGGGCCGACGCCGGGACCAGCGGGTTGAGCCCGGCAAGCGAGAAGACGATGCGCCAGGGGGATCGCCGGCAGCGTGATCACGTCCGGCAGGAGGCGCTGGTCAAGGTCCGTGGCCAGGAGCAGCACGAGCGCCGCGATGTAGGCGCCGAAGCCCACCCAGGACGCCGGCTCCGGCGTATGGGCCGCCAGGACGGCGAACGACACGGCCCCGAACGCGGCGACGACCACCGTCCGCCAGTCCGGCCGGCGCGGGACCACCACCCCGTGCACCAGGTCCGCCACGATGCTCGTGCGGGTGGTCGTGCTGCCAGGCCTTGCCCTCGACAGGCTCGTCGCCTGCCGCGTGGTCGTGGACATGCTCCATGTCGGCCTCGTCCGCGTGATCGTGGACGTGCTCGTGGAGATGCTTGGGCCAGCGCGTGCTGATCCGGTCGCTCGCGATGCCCCACAGCGCCGCCGATGACGGCGAGCAGGATCACGAGCGGCGTCAGCACGCGCCGACTCCGCGCTGGAGCTTGGCCTGGCGGGTTGGCGGATGGGTTGGCCCGGCCGGTCGATGCGGCTCAGCCCGCCGACGCGCCCTGCCAGGGCGATCTCGACGAGCGTGGCATGCGTCACGCCGGTCGCGCCCTTGGCGGCGTACGGGTAGGCCTTGCGGAAGTACGCGGTCCCACCGATGTCGAGATGGGCCCACGGCACCGTCCGGAACTGCTCCAGGAACAGCCCGCTCTTGACGAGGGATCCGTCCGCGGTTCCGGTGTTCTGGAAGTCCGCGTACCAGCTCTCCATCTCGGACATGTAGTCCTGCACCAGCGGGAAGCGCCAGTAGCGCTCGCCCGCCCGGTCGGCGGCCGCTTCAACATCGCCCCACCAGGGATCAGGGGTGGCGAACACGCCGGTGACAAGGTTGCCGATCGCCCGACCGACGGCGCCGGTGAGGGTCGCGACATCGACCATGTGCGTGGCGCCGAGCTGCTCCGCGTAGGTCATGGCGTCGCCGAGGATCAGGCGGCCCTCGGCGTCGGTGTTGATGATGTCCACCCACTTGCCGTTGAGCGCCTGCACGATGTCGCCCGGGTGGGCGGCGTGGCCGCTGGGCATGTTCTCGACTGCGGGCGCGACGGCGAGGAGCGGCATGTCCGGTGCGAGGCGCTTCGCAGTGGCGATGGCCGCGATCACGGTGCAGGCACCGATCTTGTCCATCTTCATCTCTTCCATCCGGTCGGCGGGCTTGATGCTGATGCCGCCCGAGTCGAAGCAGACGCCCTTGCCGATGAGGGCCAGGTGGCGTCCGGCCGCATCCTTGTCGCCGGCGCCGCCGTTGCGCAGCACGATCATGCGCGGGGGGTTGTTGGCAGCCCTTGCCGACCGCGAGGAACATGCCCATGCCCATCTCGGCGGCACGCTTCTCGTCCACGACGTCGATCTCGAGGCCGTGTGCCTGTGCGATCGCGTCTGCCTCGTCGGCGAGGACCTGCGGCGTGATGTCGTTGGCGGAGCGGTTCGCCAGGCGGCGGGCGATGTTGGCGCCTTCGCCGATGATCTGGCCGCGCCCGGCGCCGGCAGTTGCGGCGGCCTCGGAGCCCGGGGCGACGATCAGGATGAGCTCATCGAGGGCGGGCGGCGCGGCGTCCGTGTCCGCGCGGTAGATCGTCTTGGGCTCGAAGGAGCCCTCGACCACACCGCGGGCGGCGAGCTCGGCGGCAAGGGCGACGTCGCCATCCAGGCCGTCCGCGAGGGGCGTGACCCACAGGGCCATCGTGTGGACGTCGCGGGCGACGAGCCGGCGGATCGCGGTGGCCGCCACGCGTCGGGCAATCTCGCGGTCGAGCGTCGGCTCGGACCCCGAGGCGACGGCGAGCAACCGGCGGACCGGGATCGAGCCCGGGGCGCCGGTGGCGGTGTGGTAGCGCTTGGCGCGCAGCTCGCCGAAGGCCAGCAGCGAGGCAAGCTCGCCCCCGGCCTGGCGATCGAGCTCGCCGAGCTCGCCGACAACGTCGGGCTCGCCGACGATCGGCACGACGAGGACGTCTGCGGGGATCTCCCAGGGGTGGCCGGTGACCACACGGATCTGCACGAAGGACCTCCGAAGCTCGCGGCGGCCTGGCGGCCGCGAGGGGCACTAGCGGAACGGCTGGCGGCGAGTGTACCCCGGTCCAACCTCACGTCCGGCGCTCCGCGCGACGTTGGCAACGCGGTTCGAACCCGGCTCCCCGGCCCTCTTCCGGCTTTCCGGCTGTCGGGCTCTCCGGCTCCCCGGCCCTGTTCCCGGCTCCTCGTGCCTACTCCGGCAGCGT
Source organism: uncultured Chloroflexia bacterium (assembly GCA_963748625.1). Lineage (GTDB taxonomy): Bacteria > Chloroflexota > Limnocylindria > Limnocylindrales > CSP1-4 > CAIXZV01. The sequence goes on from CAVVJT010000010.1 coordinate 927,231, forward strand.
GACCCCCTCCTGGAGCTGGCGCTGGACGTCCAGCTCGGCCGCGAGCGCGCCGCGCGCCTTCTCGATGCTGATCACGGCCTGGTTGAGTCCCCCCTGCGCCGCGTCGCTCATGATCACGACCAGCGCCCTCGTGTCCCGGGGGAGGCGCGCGCGGGCATCGCTCTCGGCCTGTGACGCGGCGCGCACCTCGTTGGTCACGACCCCATCGGACGCGAGCATCGTCTCGTACAGCGTGCGCAGCGCGCGGTCATAGGCCGCGTTGAGGTCCAGCCACTGGACGAGGGTCGTGGTGTCGGTCCGCGCCGCCAGCCGGTCCGCGAGCTCCCGCGCCTCGGCGAGCGTCGCGTCGGGCGCAGCCAGCCCGTCGAGCGCCTGGCGATAGCGGCCGGCGGCGCCATCCGTGGCGGCTGCGGCGGTCTCCTCGTCGTGGCGGGCGAGCAGGCGACTCAGGCGGACGGCGTCAAGCGCCTGCCCCGTGAACGTCGCCCAGTCGCCTTCCAGGCCCGTGGCCAGGCCGGCGGCATCGGCGAGCTGCGTGTAGCGATGGCGCAGGTCGGCCGAGACGTAGAGCTCCCATGCCTCGCCCGTGTGCGGGATGGCCGCGAGTGATCCGTCGAGCCGCCCGGCCAGTGCCCTTGTCTCGAGGAGGATGGCCGTGCCCTCCGAGATCGTGTCCTGCAGGCCCTGCTCGTCGCCCTCGACGAGCAGGGCAAGCGCCTGGCGAGCGGTGGAGGAGAGCCCGTCGACATGTTCGGCAAGCGCTTCCAGGTCGGCTGTGGCCGTGTCGAGCGCGGGCTCCACCTCCCGGTCGGCCGGCCAGGTGAGCTCGGCCCGGGCGGACGTTCCCGGCACGTGGTTGACCGTGGCGATGATGCCCGCGGCGCCCGCCGCGATGCACAGGGCGACCACCACCCAGACCAGCCGGGTGGCGAACCAGCGCAGGATGCCCTTGCCCTTCACGGGCCGAGCGTACCGGGTGCGGAGGCGGCGTGCCCTCCGTGACGTCCCCGCAAGCGCACGGTTCCCGGTCCTGGCTCAGGCTGCCGGGGGCTCCTGGTCCTTGAGCTTCTGCTGGAGGTGCGTCAGCCGGCCCTCCATCGGCGAGGGCTCCCAGCCGAGCCCCGTCCGCACGGCGTCAACCGGGCCGATGTTGTCGAACTTGAGCTGGCGCAGCTGGTCGGTCGCGACCGGGAAGGCCTTGACCTTGAGCGTCTCCATCGTTGCGGCAACGAGCCGGATCAGCGCCACCGGCATCGGGACCAGGGCCCGCTTGCGGCCCATGCCCCGCAGGACCTCCTGCATGATCTCCTTGTAGGTCCAATAGCGAGGCCCGCCCAGCGGATACTCCCGGCCAATCGAGGCGTCGTCACCCAGGACCTGGACTGCGGCCCGCGCGAGATCCTCGATCGCGAGCGGCTGGAAGCGGGCGTCGCCCTTGCCGGTCACCGGGACCACGCCCGGCGACATGCGCACGAGGTCGGCGAGGATGTTGAAGAACCCGTCCCGCGGCCCGAACAGCAGCGACGGCGCGAGGATCGTCCAGTCAAGCCCGCTCTCGCGCACCAGCGCCATGCCTTTGGCCTTCGAGCCGCCGTAGTGGAGCGCCGGGTCGTCCACCACCGCGAGCGCGCCGAGGTGGACGAAGCGCCTTACGCCGGCATCGGTGGCGGCCCGCAGGACGTTGCGGGTGCCCTCGGTGTTGACGAGGCGGAGGGTGGCTCCGTTGTCCCAGTCGCGCGCGACAGCGACGAGGTGGAGGACCGCGTCCACGCCGGCGACCGCGGCGGGCAGCGTGTCGGGCCGGGTCACATCCCCGTGGCGCACCTTCACCGACACCTGCGCGGCCTCGGGGAGGCGGCGCATGACCTGGGCCTCGCCCTCGGGATCGCGGACGAGGGCGACGACACGGTGACCCGCATCGACCAGCGCCGGGACCATGTGGCTGCCGACAAAGCCGTTGGCACCTGTGACTAGGACGGTCGACATCGGATCCTCGCGTGGGTGGCGCGGGCTCGGGAATCGCGCTCTACCGGATGTTCGCAGGTCCAAGTCGCGCGGATGGGTCCGCCCGACCTACCATCGGCCCATGAGCCAGCTCGATCCGAGGACCCTCCGGGCCCTGACCCGCGCCATGCCCAAGGCGGAGCTCCACCTCCACCTCGACGGGTCGCTCCGTGTTGACACCGCCCTGGACCTTGCCCGGACGCAGGCGCGTGGAGGCGCCCGTCACCTACGACGCGATGCGCAAGGTGCTGGTCGTACCCCAACAGGTCACCGACCAGGCCGAGCTGCTCCGCGCCTTCGACCTGCCGATCGCGCTGCTCCAGGATGCCGAGGCGCTGGAGCGCGTTGCGGGCGACCTCGTCGAGGACAAGGCCTGCGACAACGTCCGGTACATGGAGATCCGCTGGGCGCCGCTGCTGCACACGCAGAAGGGCCTGTCGGGGCTCGATGTGGTGGATGCGGTCTGGCGCGGGGCGCACGACGCGGCCCGCCGGCTGGGCGTCGAGGTTCGGCTGATCGCCACCCTCATGCGCTCGCACTCGCCCGAGGCCAACCTTGCGCTGATCCTGGACCTCAACGGGGAGGGCATCCCCGAGGGGCTCGTGGCTGTGGACCTGGCCGGACCCGAGGAGCGCTACCCCGATGCCGAGCGCCACCGCGCAGCCATCGACCTTGCACGCGACCTGGGCCTCCACGTGACGCTGCACGCGGGCGAGTGGGGCGGTGCTGCCCAGGTGAAGGCGGCGCTCGCGCTGGAGCCCGAGCGGATCGCGCACGGCCCGCTCGCGTTCGACGACCCCGAGCTCGTGGCGGAGCTCAAGCGGCTCGGCACCTGGCTCGACCTGTGCCTGACCTCCAACGTCCAGGCGAACATCGTGCCGGCCATCGCCGACCACCCGTTGCGCCGCCTGGAGCAGGCGGGGGTCAACGTCACGCTGAACACGGACTCGCTCACCGTCTCCGACGTCACGCTGTCCGAGGAGTACGCACGCGCCGTCGAGCTCAACGGGATCACGCTGCCCGGGCTGTGGGCCCTGGACCTGGCGGCCCTGGAGGCGGCGTTCTGCGAAGAGGACGTCCGCGAGGACCTGCTGGAGACCTTCCTCGCCTGGGGTGCCGGGATCCCGGAGCTGCTGCACGGCTGAGCCGGCGGCGAGCGCCAAGCGGTGAACCCCCAGTACGTTGCGCTCGCGCTCCTGGTGTTCGCCCTTGTCGCGACGCGCCTGTGGGAGGAGGAGCAGTGGCGGCGTGGCCGCTTCTCCGACCAGACCGCCGCGATCCTCGTGGTCGGTCGGCTGCCGGTGCTCGCGTTCGGGTTCGCGGTCCTGACGGGCCAGCCCCTGCCCACCGTGCTCGTGATGACGGCCATCGCGCTGGTGATGGCAGCCGCCGTGTACCCGTTCGTCGTGGGGAGGCGGGCGCCGCACGGCCGGTCGAGGCTAGGCGCCAGGCGGCGCTGCGCGGGACCGGCGGGGGCGGGCGCGTCTATGCCCGGGCGAGCTCCTCGAGGGCGGCCGCGAGCTCGACGGCGTCAGCGCAGATGACCGTCGGCCGGTCGGCCTGCGGCAGCGCCTCGCCCATCTCGCGCGTCGAGACGCCGGTCAGCATCAGGATCGTCCGGGCTCCCACCGCGTGTCCCGCCGCGATGTCCGTGAGCGCGTCGCCGATCATCACGGCCGTCGTGAGGTCGCCACCCACGGCATGCGCCGCCACCTGGAGCAGGTATGGCGCGGGCTTGCCCATGCTCACCAGCGGCGCCTGGCGCGCGGCCGCCTCGATCGCCGCCACGACGGCACCGGCCCCCGGGCGCAGGCCCCGCTCGGAGCGGATAGACGGGATCTCGATTGGTGGCCAGGAACGACGGCGCCGGCCCGCACGCAATCCGCGGCTGCGGCAATCCTCAGGTAGGTCAGCTGCGGGTCCAGCCCCACGACCACCGCGTCGGGCGCGCCTGCCGCCACCCAGCCGTCGATCCCCTCCTGGCCCATCCGCGTGGCAGCGTGGGCGGCGTTGACGACGTCCAGGCCCACCTCGCGCAGCTCGCGCTCGAGGCCGCCGGCTCCCACCACCAGCACGCGCCGGACCGCCGGCAGCTCCTCGCGCAGGTAGAGGGCGGACGCGCGGGCGCTCGTCACGACGCGGTCCGGACCCACGGGCGCACCGTGGCCCGCCAGGCGGGCGGTGTAGTCGCCCCGGTAGAACATCGCGTTGTTGGTGACGTAGACAACATCGTCACCGAGCGCCGCGCGGGCGGCCAGGGCAGCCCCCACGCCGGGCACTCCCTCGGACGCGCGGTAGACGACACCATCGAGATCCACGAGCAGCAGCACACGGCGATGCTACCGTCTGCACATGCCTCCGGCCCCCCGAGCGCTCCTCGACGGCACGCAACGCCTGATCATCGACGGCACCAACCTGCTCCACCGCATGGGTTCGGGTTCAGGCAATGCCGCACCGCCCGCCGCGATCGTCGGCCGGATCCGTGCGGTCATCCCCATCGGGGTCGCCATCGACATCGTCTTCGACGGCGCGGGGCACGGTGTGAGCGGGCGCGTCGCCCAGAACATGTACGTGCGCTACGCGGGCCGCCGCGTTGCCGACGACACCATCCTGGACCTCACCTCCGAGGCGGTGATGGAGGCGGGCAGCTCGCCCACGGCGGGCCTGAAGGTCCTCATCGTCACGGACGACCGCGAGCTGCGGGCCCGGATCGCCGCGAAGGGCGCACGCTCGGCGTCCCTCGCCTGGCTGCTGGGCCGCCTGGACATCCCGGTCCTCGCCTCCTCCTCCGTCGCAAACCGAAGGCCTCCGCCCGACAGGGGACGCCCACCCGCCGGGTCCGGATCCGGCGCTCCGGGCCGGGACGATGAGGCGCCACGCCAGGGCTGGAAGCCGGGCCGGGGCGCCACCTCCAAGACCGGTCCCGCCCGCAAGGTCGCGCGCCACAAGCGCCACCCTCGCGCCGGCGCCTGACCCCCTCACCAACCCCCGCGCCACGCGCCTGCGCCACGCGCCTGGGCCGCGCGCCAGACCCGGCGCCCGCCTGTTAGCATGCGCGCGTGATCATCGACACCATCAACCAGTGGATCAACACGCTCCTCGAGGCATCGGCGGCCATCGTGACGCCGGACTGGGCGGCGCTCATCGCGCTGCTGCCCATCCTGCTGCTGCTGTTCGTCGTCGGGCCGCTGGTCACGCTCATGGTCCTGATGTGGCTCAGGTACCGGGCGCGCAAGCCGCGCACGCGGGTTGCGTTCCGGGAGCTCCGCCGCCCGGCGGCCCTCGACGAGGCCGGCAGCCCGGTCTTCCCCGTCGGCGAGCCGTACAGCCTGGCCGAAGGGATGATCTACGAGCCTGGAGCCACCCGCTCCGCATCGGGTGACCCGCTGCTCGTCGCCTGCCCCAAGTGCTCGCTCGCCCGCCCGGCCGAGATCGACATCTGCGGCAACTGCGGTCTCTCGTTCACCCTCAAGCCCACCACCCGCTCCGCGCGCCGCGCCACGCCGCCCGCCGGCGGGGCCGCCGCGGCCTGAACCACTTCCGAGCCTGATCGAGACCGGCGGCTCCCGCCGGTGATCCCCAGGCCGGCACGGGAACCTCCGGACCGGCCCCAAGCGTCCCGGGAATCCTGATGGCCGAGGCCTCCTCGCTCCTGTTCGTCATCGGCGTGATCGCCACCGCGCTCGCCTTCGCGGCCCACGTCGGCCACGCGGTGCTGCTCGCCAACGGCCGTCGCGCCGTCGCACTCGCGCCCGTCCGGCAGCCCGCGCTCGCAGCGCAGGGCGTGACCGGCTCGTTCGTGACGTCGCAGCTCGCCGACGGCAGCCGCGAACCCGCGCTCGCCGCCTCCCCCACCCCGCTGTCCAGGATCGCGATCGCCCTCGCGCTCACCGCCTTCGGCCTGCTCGTCGGGTCGCTCGTGCTGCGCGGCATCGTCGTGGGGCGCGGTCCGTACGGGAACCTTTACGAGTTCAGCGTCGCCTTCGGGGCGTCCATCCTAGGCGGCTACCTGTGGCTCCAGCGCCGGTATGCGATCCGCCAGATCGGCTTCATCCCTGTCGGCGTCGCGCTGGCGATGCTCCTGTACGCGAGCTCGCTGCCGTCGGACATCGAGGCGCTCGTCCCGGCCCTCCAGTTCCCGGCGATGCTCACGATCCATGTCGGCATGGCGGTGATCTCGTACGGCATCTTCGCGACGGCGTTCGCCGCGGGCATCGGGTACCTCGTCCAGGGCACCCAGGACCGGTACGCCTGGCTGCCGTCCCACAAGACGCTCGACGAGGTCGCCTACCGCGCGGTGATCATCGCCTTCCCCATCTTCGCGACCATGATCGTGCTGGGCTCCTGGTGGGCGTCGATCGCCTGGTCGCGCTACTGGGGCTGGGATCCGAAGGAGACGGCCGCGCTCGTGACCTGGCTGACGTACGCGGTCTACCTGCACGCCCGGAACCAGCGGCGGTGGGCTGGGCGTCCGGCGGCGCTGCTGCTGGTCATCGGGTTCGGCATGGTCCTCGTGACGTACTCGGGGAGCCTCTGGTTCTCCGGGCTGCACGCCTACTCGGGGTTGTAGCGACAGGTTCCCGACCATCGGCACTAGCCTCCGACGCCGCCACGGCCGATCGTGCACCCTAGGCACGCGGGAGGCCGAGACGGATCGTCCAAACCCCAGGCCGCCGGGACGATCCCGAGCCACTGGCGAGACGGGCCCGCGTGCGGCGGAGGTGCCGCCATGACGCTGCACGCCCCTTCCCACCACCTGCCGACACCCCACATCAGCGCGCACGGCCACCGGCTCCTGCGCGACGTGGCCCTGGCCATCGCGCTCGCGGTCGCCGTCGTCCTCGTCTTCGGCGCGGCGCTCACCCTGCGGCCGGCGATCCCCCAGTTCAGCGTGATCCCGTCCGAGGCATCGTCCATCGTCCAGTTCCGGGCCTCCGAGCGCGACAGCTGGGCTGCCGGGCAGTCCAGCGAGGGCGCATCGATCGTGGAGTTCCGGGCCGGGGAGCGCTCCGGGCAGTAGGTCCGGGGGCTGATCCCTGAACGCGCGTCGGCGTCCGTGTCATTGCATGGCGTGAGGATCTGGCCGATCCTTGCGCCATGCTCGACGGCTTGACGCTGAATCCGCTGGACCTGCTCATCGCGATCGGCGTCGTGGTGGGCGGTGCGGTGCTGCTCTACTTCCTGTGGGGCGAGCTGCGGCACCGCTCCCGACGCTTCGGTGGGGACGACCGCGCGGCCGCCGTGATGATGGGCGGCGTGGTGGTTCTCCTGGTGGCGCTCTGGCCGAACCTGCTGCCAATGGAGATCGGCCTGCTCGTGCTGTTCGCCGCCCTCGGCGCGATCTACCGGCCCGCGTTGGTGGTCAAGGCGCTCGGCGGTCCGAGCATCCGCTGGCGTGCTCTGCAGGCAGGCCGGGAGCTCCAGGTCATCGTGGCCGAGCGCGGCGGGCCTGTCGCCGCTGCCGACGACACGGAGGTCGCCGGACGGATCGCCGCCCTCACCGATCTCGAGAGTCCGGAGACGCGCGAGTACCTTGCGGCGCTGCGCTCGGTCGTCCTGGCGGACCCGGGAGCCGATGGGCTGGCGGAGAGGCGGTCCCGCCTGGCCGACGCGGACGGAGCGCTGCGCGAGTCGCTGGGTGCGCGGCCGACGTGGGAGCGCGAGCTCGAGCGGCGCCTTGCGGCAGCGACGGACCACACCGACGCGGGCGACGCGGGCGACGCGGGCGACGCTGGCGACGTCAACGCGGAGGACGCGGACGGCATCAACGGCGGCGCGGACGCCGAGTCCCGCGGGGGCCCGGCAGCCTCCTGAACATCGGGCGCTCGCGCTCGCGCTCACCACGCCGGCTCTTCATTCTCGGGGTGCGTGCGCCGGAAGCAATACATCCCCGACCATCCGTCGCCAAGCTGCTCGCGGGGCACCACGACGACGGAGCTGGGGCCTGTCCGGCGGTCATAGGTGCGGTCGCGATGCGCGGCGGACAACGCTGCGCCTGCACGACCCTGATCTATTGCCGTGGCCGCACGCGATGGCGGGGACCATGCACCGGCACAGCGCCGGCTTTGCCCGTCGTGAGAACGGGGCCGCATCGAGGCTCGTTCAGCGGCGGGCCCGGAAGTCCCAGCGGATCGGACGACCCGCCCACGCATCCTGCGCGAGCAGGGCGGCGCCCTCCACCGGGTCACGGTCCAGCGAGCGGACGTCTGCGGCCGGAAGCCCCCGCGTGATGGCGTCGCCGAGCGCTCCTGCCAGCCACGGCGACGTGTCGAGCAGGCCGCCATAGAGGATCACCACCGGCGCCTCGCCCAGGTCCAGGCGTGCTGCCTCCTCGCGGACGGCGGCCTCGACCCGGCCGCACCAGCGGCGGACCATCCTCGCCGGGTATGGGTCGCCGGCCTGTGCGGCGTCAACCACGGCGGCGCCGAGCCACGCGGCCTCGGGAGCGGGGCGTCGGCCGCGCCACGCAAGATCCATCGCCGCGACCTGCGCGGCGAGCTCCGGCCCCACCGTGCCAACCGATGCCGGCAGCGCTCCGGCAGGGTCTGGTTCCCGTCGCGCCGCCCGGCCGGGTCCCCGCCTCGCGGCCCGGGCCGCCAGGGCGCCCAGGACGTAGCCACCCCCGAAGATCCCGTGCCCGCGGTCCGTCACCCGGCCATCAGCCGCTCGCCCGATCACGTTGCCGCCCGTGCTGACCGGCACGACGAGACCCACGGCCTCCGGCGTGCCGGCGCGCAGGACCGCGAGCGTGTCGTTGACCACGATGATCCGCGACCCGGGCAGGAGCTCATGCAGGGCGGCCTCGAGGGCGTGCGCATGCTCGGGCCGGTCGATGCCGGCACCCGCGACGAACACGAGCGCGGGGTCCGGGCCAGCGATGATCGCCTCGCGCTCGGCGGCCGCGGGTCCAGCGGCCACGGGTCCAACGGCCGCACCCGCGCCGGCCGCGACCGCCACGGCAGCGATCCGCTGCGCCGCAACGGCGAGGCCGTGGCGCTTCGGGTTCGCGCCGTCCGTCTCGGCTCGTCCCAACTGCAGGCCGTCCGGCGTGACCGCGAGGGCGACGGTCTTGGTCGCGCCCGCGTCCACGCCGACCAATACGGCGGCGGACGAGCGATCGAACAGGAGCATGGCGCCATGATCCGGCATCGCCCGTTCTCATACTCGCGCCAGGTGGGACCTGACCGCCGCCGCCGCGACCCGACTCGCCATACGCCCACCAGGCGCGAGCCAGCCGCCGAATCCGTCCGCCCAGCAGCCGGTCCAGCTCCGCCCCCTCCCACGACGCCGTGATCGACACCGCCACCCCATGCGAATCTGACAAGAACGACATCGCCCGCACCGGGCCCGACGGCGCACGCAGCCACGCCGCCATCGAGCGCCCGTCCACCATCGGCCACCGCGAGGAGCGTCCCGACGGGCACTCCATCGAGCGTCCCGCGCTCGATCCGCGAGACCGTGGACCCCGACACGCCCGCCACAGAACCAACATCGTCCTGGCGCAGCCGCTTGCGCACCCGCACCGCCCGGAACGCCCGGCCCAACCGTTTCGCATCCATGCGCCGCGGCATCGCGCACGCCGCTTACGCGCCACTCAACGCGACGCTACAATAGAACGCCCGTTCTGTGGACAAGCCACGTCGGGACCGTGGAGAACCACCGGCAACGCGTGCACAACCCGCCGCCCGCGCGTGGACAACCGATGCCCGAGCGTGGACGACAAGCCCCTGGGCGGGGGCCGGCGGATCGAGGCCGCCCGACGCCCCGATTACCACATGTTGCGATGCGAACTACCCATGCACCACTACATCTTGTGGTTTAGGGCTTGACCCGCGCCAGTCCGAGTCGTACAGTTTGAAGGTCGCCCCTCCACCGGACGACGCCCGATCCCCATGGGAGCGGCGGTCAACCAGGCCGACCGCGGGGGACCGAGAACAGCCGGCGGAGGAACGGCCCGACGGTCGGGCCCGCAGCTACACGTCACCCCCATCGTGACGGCGGGACCGCCAACCGGACGGACGCTGCTGCCCGCCCGCGCATCCCCGCCTGGCACCCGGGGACGCGCCACGCCCGCAGCCGGTCCCATCCGCGCCGCCGGCTACGCGGAGGTCCCGCCAGATCGGCGGGAACGGAGGAGATCAGGACCAATGACCCAGGCTCGCGAAGTTGTCCCGGTGATGGAAGACAAGGCCGCGCCCAAGGCGCGCGCGACCAAGTCCGGGAGCAAGGGTGCCGCCGCCCGCAAGGGCCTCGGCGGTGTGTACGGTGCCAGCTTCACGGGCGAGGGGACCCGCGGCCTCACCTTCGAGCGCCGCTGGACCCGCCCCGGCGTCCACCCCTACGACGAGATCACCTGGGAGTACCGCACCGCGGGCATCTCCAGCGAGACCGGCAAGACCGTCTTCGAGCAGAAGGATGTCGAGGTCCCGTCCACCTGGAGCCAGCTCGCCACCAACGTCGTGGTCAGCAAGTACTTCCGCGGCCACGTCGGCACTCCGGAGCGCGAGCACAGCGTCAAGCAGCTGATCGACCGCGTCGTCAACACGATCACCGCGTGGGCGGACACCCAGCGCTACTTCGCCACGGACGAGGACCTCGCCGCCTTCAAGGCCGAGCTCACCCACCTCCTCGTCCACCAGAAGATGAGCTTCAACAGCCCCGTCTGGTTCAACGTGGGCATCGAGGCGAAGCCGCAGTGCTCCGCGTGCTTCATCAACTCGGTGCAGGACAACATGTCCAGCATCATGGACCTCGCCAAGACCGAGGCCATGCTGTTCAAGTACGGGTCGGGCGCGGGCGTCAACCTGAGCCCCATCCGCTCGAGCAAGGCCAAGATGTCGGGCGGGGGCATCGCCAGCGGCCCGGTCAGCTTCATGCGTGGCTACGACGCCTTCGCGGGCGTCATCAAGTCGGGCGGCAAGACCCGCCGCGCGGCCAAGATGGTGATCCTGGACGTCACCCATCCCGACATCATCGACTTCATCGACTCCAAGGCCAGCGAGGAGAAGAAGGCCTGGGCCCTCATCGAGCAGGGCTACGACGCCTCCTACACCGGCGAGGCCTACGGCAGCATCTTCTTCCAGAACGCCAACCACAGCGTCCGCGTGACCGATGACTTCATGCGCGCCGTGGAGCAGGACGCCGACTGGACGACGGTGGAGGTCTCCGACGGCCAGCCCACCGGCACCTTCAAGGCCCGCGACATCTTCCGCAAGATGGCCGACGCCGCCCACCTCTGCGGCGACCCGGGCATCCAGTACGACACCACCATCAACGACTGGCACACGAGCCTGGCCACGGACCGCATCTACGCGTCCAACCCGTGCTCGGAGTACATGTTCCTCAACGACACCGCGTGCAACCTCGCATCACTGAACCTCATGAAGTTCGTGATGGAGGACGGCGAGTTCGATGTCGACGCCTTCCGCTTCGCCGCGAAGGTCACCATCACCGCGCAGGAGATCCTGGTCGACAACGCCAGCTATCCGACGGTGAAGATCGAGGAGAACAGCCACCGCTACCGGCCGCTGGGCCTGGGCTACGCGAACCTCGGCGCCCTGCTGATGAACCGCGGCCTGGCGTACGACTCCGACGAGGGCCGCAACTACGCCGGCGCCATCACGGCGCTCATGCACGGCGAGGCCTACCGCCAGAGCAGCATCATCGCCCGTGACCACGGCGGTGCCTTCGTCGAGTACGACGTCAACCGCGAGTCCTTCCTGCGGGTCATCCGCAAGCACCGCGAGGCAGCCTACGCCCTGCCCGAGACCGGCGTCCCGCAGGCGATGCTGGAGAACGCGCGCCACCTGTACGACGAGGTGGAGGAGCTGGGCGAGCAGCACGGCTACCGCAACGCCCAGGTGACCGTGCTGGCCCCCACCGGGACCATCGCGTTCATGATGGACTGCGACACCACCGGCATCGAGCCCGACATCGCGCTCATCAAGTACAAGAAGCTGGTCGGCGAGGGCTACCTCAAGATCGTCAACCAGACGGTCCCCGCGGCCCTGCGCAAGCTCGGCTACTCCCCGGCCCAGGTCGAGGAGATCATCGCCTACGTCAACGAGCGCGAGACCATCGAGGGCGCTCCCGGCCTGCGCAGCGAGCACCTGTCGGTCTTCGACTGCGCGTTCAAGCCGGTCAACGGCGAGCGGTCCATCCACTACATGGGCCACATCCGGATGATGGGCGCGGTTCAGCCGTTCCTGTCGGGCGCCATCAGCAAGACCGTCAACATGCCAGAGAACGCCACCCCCGAGGAGATCGAGACGGTCTACCTCGAGGGCTGGAAGCAGGGCCTCAAGGCCATCGCGATCTACCGCGACGGCTCCAAGCGCAGCCAGCCGCTGTCCACCGGCAAGAAGAAGGACGAGGGCGCCGAGGGCTCGGCCGAGGACAAGGAGACGATCGAGAGCCTGCGCAAGCAGCTCGCGGCCGCCCAGGTCGAGGCCACCCGCCCGCACCGCCGCCGCCTGCCGGCCGAACGGACCGCGATCACGCACAAGTTCGAGATCGCAGGCCACGAGGGCTACATCACCGTCGGCCTGTACCCCGATGGGACGCCCGGCGAGATCTTCCTCAAGATGGCCAAGGAAGGCTCCACGATCAGCGGCCTGATGGACACCCTGGCCACCTCGGTCAGCCTGGCGCTCCAGTACGGTGTCCCGCTGCGCGACGTGGTGAACAAGTTCGCCCACGTCCGGTTCGAGCCCAGCGGCTTCACCGGCAACCCGGAGATCCCGATCGCCAAGTCCCTCGTGGACTACATCTTCCGCTGGATGGGATCGCGCTTCCTGCCCAACGAGGAGAAGGGCGCCCTCGGGCTGATCGACCGCTCCGCGGTGGTCGCCGAGGCGCCGATGGCCTTCGGCGCGTCCGCCCTGCAGCCGCGCGCAGACGAGGGCATCACCGCCCAGTCCGAGGCGATGTCGGCCCCGGTGGCCTCACCGGCGCCAGCCCCGGCGCCGTCCGGCTCGGGTGCGGGCGATGCGACCCAGGCGTCTGCTGCTCCGGCGGCGGTCGCGGCGGCCCCGTCGATCAGCGTGTCGGTGGTCAAGAGCTCGGAGCTCGCGGTCGTCGCGAGCAACGCCTCGGCGTCCAACGGCTCGAAGAAGGGCCTCGACGCGGTGGCCGGTGCGCTCGGCGGGCTGGGCGGCGGTCCGAAGGTGGCCTTCGCGGCCCAGGCGGACGCTCCGTCCTGCGCCGAGTGCGGCTCGATCATGGTCCGCAACGGCAGTTGCTACAAGTGCCTCAACTGCGGCAGCACGAGCGGCTGCAGCTGATCAACGACTGAACCCTACGGGCTGTGAGGCCCCGGACCGAAAGGTTCGGGGCTTCACGATTCGGGAGGGCACCGACGTGAAGCCGCTGGAAGGGGGCGCGCGATGAGTCCCCGCGATTCCGGCAATGGCAGCCCCGTCTAGTGTCTCGCCGGCTGTGATGCTCAGGGGCCGTGCGGTGGGCCTCTCACGGTCGCAGTTCAGGAACACCAGCGGTGGGTGCTATTGCGGATCGGGTAGGTCCATTTGACCGGGCGACTCCGTTCCCTTCCAGGCAAACGCGGCCAGAGCCTCGAGCACCTCAACCCGGTGAATCTCGTCTCTCATCTCAAGTTCAATCCCGACTCCATTGTCCTTGACTATTGGAGAGCCGGGAAGCCCGCTCAAGGAGCGCGCGACGTATCGGCGGACGCGTTTCCTGGCCGTGTTGACATCCGGCCGGCTCCGCCACTTGTCGAAGATTCCGAGTGTGGCGGAGGAGAGGAGTTCGTCAAACGTAATCGCAACGTGAACGTCCTCTGCAGCTGCGATCGAGCCGATCAAGGCAGAGATGAGCCGGTCGCGGAAGACCGCCTCGCAAAACGCGGCTTCGCTGGTGGAAGCAGGGCGCGGAGGCCGAGCGGGCGGTGGGCGCGAGACTCGACAGCCTTGAGCGGCTGGGCTTCGTCACGCTCTACGACCGCCGTCTCGTAGGTCGGGGCGGGAATATCGATGCCATCACCATCGGGCCATCGGGCGTGTACGTGGTCGAGACGAAGCACCGAAGACGGGGCGTAGAGGTCATCCAGGGTCGGCTCGAGGTCGGAGGCATCGAGCAGGCCGACGTCGTCCGCCAGGTCACCGAACAGGCGATGCTCGTGCAGGTCTCGGCCGCGGATGCAATGAACCGCCACCGGTTGACCGTCGTCCCGATCATCTGCATCGGCAACAGGAAGGTCGACGGCGACGCGCGAGCCGGCGGCGTGCGCGTGCTCGACGCGACATCGATCGCGAAGGTTCTGTCCGAGGCGCCGGTCGTCCTCAGTCCCGCCGACGTGCAGGAACTGGCCCGCCTCCTGGACGCCGCGCTCCCTCCCTACCAGCGGCGCTGAGCGACTGAGGTTCCAGTCCTAGAGTCGCCAGTCGATCGGATCCCCTCCGACCCGCTTCAGGCCATCGTTGGCGCCCGTGAACGGCCTCGCCGTGCTGAACCCTCTCCGTGCCGCGAGCGGAGAGGGGTGGGAGGTATGAAGCACGACATTCGGCTTGCCTACCGAACCCGCCACGCTCTGGGCGTGCTTGCCCCAGAGCAGGAAGGCGATCGGACGACCCATGCTCGCGACCGTGGCGACGATCTGACCGGTGATCGAGTGCCAGCCGGTTCCCGCGTGGCTGCCCGCTACCCCGCCGCGAACAGTGAGCGAGGAGTTGAGGAGGAGGACCCCGTGGCGTGCCCACGCTTCGAGGCATCCGCTCGTGGGGATCGGATTGCCCGTGTCCTGGGACCACACCTTGAGGATGTTCCGGAGTGTCGGTGGCTTGGCGACGCCGTCGGGCACCGAGAAGGCAAGGCCGTGCGCCTGGCCCGGATGGTGATACGGGTCCTGACCGAGGATCACGGCACGCACGACGTCGGGCGGCGTCATCTCCAGGGCGGCGAAGACCAGTCCCCGAGGCGGATGGACATCGACGCCGGCCCCACGTTGCTCCTCCACCGCCTCGAGCACGCACGCGACCTGACGCTCCAGATCCGGTGTGCCAATGGCGTCCAACCACGCCTTGGGAAATCGGTCCGCATCCATCGCCGAACCCTAGAACTGGTCTCGAGCAGACGTCAATTGGGACTCTGGCCTCAACGGCGCTGCTACGCACCGGTACGGGCCGAAAGGCCCTCATCCGCAAGGAGGGCCGTCGACTAGGATCGCGCGATGAGCCGGCACGCGTGGATGCCGGCGTCTCCTCGGGGGGGCTATGTTCCAGGCGCGCTTGATCGTTCGGGCATCCTTGCTGGCCATCACCATGCTCATGGTCGTGGCCGCCAGCGCCATGGCGTTCGATGACGTGACCCCGCCGACGGGCGGCATGTCCGCATCGACCGCGCGGGTCCGCGAGGCGGTGCTCGATCTCACGCTGACGTTCGCGGACCCGGAGTCCGGGATCGACCACGTCGATGTGCACTGCGACAGCCTGCCCGACGTGAGCTATCCGTTCGCGAGCGTGCTCCACATCCCCTACTTCGACCCGTCGATGGGCGGCTGTGAGGGTGAGGGCTGGCACTGGATCACCGCGACCGCCTACAACGGAGTGGGCATGTCCACCACGGCCAGCGTCGAGAAGTACCTTGGCTACGCCGTGGACCTGGTCGTCTCGGGGGATCCCACGACGGGCGCGCCGATCACGTTCACGCCGGTGTTCACCGGGCCCTCCGAGATCCTGTCGACCGCCTCCTGCGAGTGGGAGGTCCGCTGGGGCAACAACGCGGCGATCCTCGAGAACGACTTCAACGCCACCTTCGGGTCCATCTATGTCGCTGGGAAGGGGTCGAAGGGGTTCTGCGGCCCCTGGACGTTCACGCTTCCGTACGCCCCGGTGCCGCACTTCCAGGTGAGCCTGAAGGCCGAGACGCCGGAGGAGAACATCTACGGCGACAAGATCGGCTTCAAGAAGGACGGCAGCGACATCATCCGGGCGGCCGTCGGCACGACCGAGCGCCGGATCACCTCCTCGAACCTGCCGGTGATGATGGTCCTGCCGGACGCCTACACTGCGACCGTGGGCGAGCCGATCACGTATCGCCTGTACCCGGCGGGTGGAGCGGCCTACGACAACAACGACGGCTGGATCGCCGCGTACGAGTCCGGCGAGCACCTGTTCCTCAAGGAAGGCGGGCGCTCGTTCACGTTCACCCCGGATCGGGTCGGCAACTGGTCGGTGTGGTGGAACGCACAAGGCAACGAGCCGTACCAGCTTGGTGCAGGCTACGACCCGCCGGCCAGGCGGGCGGACCGCACCAGGCCCACGACGACCACTCCGGTGATGCGGATCGACAGCGGGACCGTTGGCCCGACGGTGCCGGGATTGGTCACCTGGCATGGCAAGGACATCGGCTGGGGCATCGACCGCTACAAGCTTCAGCGAAGCGTGGACGGCGGCGCCTGGGGCGGCACCCGGTTGCACAAGGGCACCTCATCGGCCTTCGCGCTCACGCCGGGGCACACGTACCGGTTCCGGGTTCGCGCCATCGACAAGGCCGGCAATGCCGGGTCCTGGGACGCGGGGCCCAAGGTGCGGGTCCGCGCGCTCCAAGAGACGTCGACCTCGCTGGCCTGGCGGGGCGAGTGGACCAACCTCCCGGACCCAGAGTCGTGGGCCGGCCGCTCCCGCCAGGCGACGGCAGCAGGCGCCTCCCTCGGCTACACATTCACGGGGCGTGGCATCGCCTGGGTCGCCGGCCGGGCCGCCGCCTACGGCACCGCCAAGGTCTACCTCGACGGGACGCTCATGGCCACCGTCAACCTCGAGCTGTCAGCGCCCGAGCACCGCCGGATCGTGTGGCGGCGGAGCTGGGCTGGGGCGGCCTCCCACCGGGTGAGGATCGTGACCACCGGCACCGGCCCGGTCGACGTGGATGGGTTCGTCGTCCTCCGCTAGGGAAGGCGTGACACGAAGGCGATTCAGGGGCTCGCCGCGGCTCGTCGGAGCTCAGCCAGATGGCGCCCGTGACGCACCCAGTCCGGTGGTTCCATGTCCGTCCCGTACGGCGCCAGGGCTTCGTGCATGCCGCGCGCAGGCGGTACCGCTGACCGCGGGCCGGCTGCGCGCGCAAGGCTGGCATCGAGGGTGAGCAGGGATGCGTCCTCGGACTCGGCAAGCGCGAGGTAGGCGGCGTCGTAGGCCGTCAAGCCATGGCGTGCCATGAGATCGAGGCCGAGGAGTTGCAGCGGCCGATCCACGGCGACGGTCTCGACGCCGATGTCGTCCAGCTCCCGCAGTGCGACAACGACCTGGTCCGTTGTCATCCCGTAGCGGCGCACGAGCACGTTGACGACCTCGAGCCAGAAGTGCCCCGGGACGAGGATCCGACTGGCGACAGCGTCGACCACAAGCGCGCGGGCTGCCTCGGTAGCCGCCTCCCGCAGCACGATGCCGAGCATCGCTGATGCATCAACCACGAGCGCCCTACCCGTCACGATCGCGCTCCTCGCGGATGGCATCGGCGGCTGACGGCAGGGTGGCACTCCGAGCACGGACGACATCGCCCAAGGCTTGAAGCCGGTCCAGCGCAGCGATGGCGCGGTCCCGCCGCTGCTCGGGCGAATCCTCGAGCCGCCGCCCGTCCTCGACCGACACGAGCATGGCAATAGGCCGGTGATCGCGCTCGATCAGGAATCGTTGTCCGGCTGACGTCTCATCGAGGATCGAGCCCAGCGATCGGCGGAGATCCAGGGGGCTGATGGTTCTCATAGTTCGCCATGATAGGCCGCTATGTGACAAGACCGCAAGACGCCCGGCACTCGGCGGGTGGCCGACCATGTCCGTGAGGCCTCGCAGGATGGCCCCCGGGGCGAGGGTGTTATCCCTGCTGCTGCCCACCCGTTCGCCGGGCTCGGGGCCACCCCGCACCGGGTCTATCATCGACCTGCCGCGCCCGTGCCGGGGCAGCGTCCATCTACCGCGGCACCATCTGCTGATGAGGCAGGGAGCGCGCCGCTGTGAAGATCGACGAGATCGAGGGCATCGGGCCCGTCTACGCCGCCAAACTCGGGGAGGCCGGCGTCATCACCACCGATGACCTGCTGGCGAAGGGAGCATCAGCGGCCGGACGCAAGGCGCTCGCCGAGGCGGCCGACCTGACCACGGGCCAGCTGCTCAAGTGGGTCAACCACGTGGACCTGATGCGCCTCGACGGCGTGGGCTCGGAGTACGCGGACCTGCTCGAGGCGGCCGGGGTGGACTCCTGCACGGAGCTGGCCCAGCGCAATCCGGCGAACCTGGCGCAGACGTTCGCGGAGATCGACGCGGCCCGACCGAACTGGGTCCGCCGGGTGCCCGGCGAAGCGACGGTCATCGGCTGGGTGCAGCAGGCGAAGTCGATCGAGAAGGTCGTCACGCACTGACGACGGCGCAACCCTCCGCACGCCGGGGGCCGATCCCATCCACGCATAGGGAGGACGTCCGGGCGGCGCGATCGGACGGCGACAGGGAGCGGGGGCCGGCCCGCGCACCTGACTGCGACGAGGAGCGGCCCCGGCCGCGCTCCCCGTGCGTCAGCAGATCCTGGGCAGCTGCTCCCCCACCAGCATGTCCACGATCCGCTCGGAGCCCACGATCGTCCGGATCGTGACCATCCCCGGGTGATCCGCCACCACCACGCCGATCGCCACCGCCTCGGCTCCCTCTGGCACGGCCCGCATCGCGTCGAGCACGGCCGATGCCGATGACGCCGGCACGATCGCCACCAGCTTGCCCTCGTTGGCCACGTGGAGCGGGTCCAGGCCCAGGAACTCGCACGCCGCGCGCACCGGACCCGGGATGGGCATGACGTCCTCCTCGAGCACCATGCCCACGCCGGAGGCCGCCGCGATCTCATTGAGCGCTGACGACAGCCCGCCCCGGGTGGGGTCGCGCAGGACGTGGACGTCCGGCTCCACCGCCAGGATCGCCGCGACGAGCCCGTTGAGGGCCTGGGTGTCGGACGCGATCTCCACCTCGAACTCGAGGCCTTCGCGGACCGACATGATCGCCACCCCGTGGAGCCCGATCGGCCCCGACAGGATCACGACGTCACCGGGGGCAGCCCGGTCGGCGGACGGCGCGACACCATCGGGCACCAGGCCGATGCCGGCGGTGTTCACGAACAGCTTGTCGGCCGCCCCGCGACCCACGACCTTCGTGTCGCCGGTGACGATCCTCGCGCCGGCCCTGGCCGCTGCCGACGCCGCGGACGCGGTGATCAGCCGCAGCTCCTCGAGCGTCAGCCCCTCCTCGATGATGTAGGCGAGGCTGATGGCCACCGGCTGCGCGCCCATCATCGCGAGGTCGTTGAGCGTGCCGTTCACGGCCAGCTCGCCGATGTCGCCGCCGGGAAAGACGATCGGCGACACCACGAAGGAGTCCGTGGTGAACGCGAGCCGCGCGCCCGCCACCTCCACGATGGCCGCATCGTTGAGCACGCCGCCCGGGGCCGCCACCGCGAGCGACGGGGCGAGCACGTCACGCATCAGCGCGTTCGAGAGCTGGCCGCCCGAGCCGTGGCCCAGGATCACCCGCTGGTCCTCGGGGATGGGCGCCGGGCAGTAGGCGCCCGTGGCATCGATGGTGACGCGATCGGCGTCGGGGATGGTCATCGCGAGGCCTCCGGAGTGCCCAGGCTGCCCTGGCCGGGCGCCACGCTGAGCAGCTGGATGGGCGCTGAGAACGTGCCGCCGGCACCCAGCCCGCGACCGGCGCCGAAGAACGCCGCGCACGTGCCTTCGGACGACACCATCGGCGCGCCGAGGGGCTTCTGCGGGCTGCACAGCGTCGCGTACGCCGTGCAGTCGAGCGGCGTCTTCTCGCCGGTGAGGATCGCTCCCGCGATGCAGGCGGGATGCTCGTTGGTCACGATGTCGTCCACGTCGAACCGGGCCTCGGCGTCGAAGCGCGCGAACTCCGGGCGGAGGCGGTAGCCCGACATCGGGATCTCCCCGATCCCGCGCCACTTGCGCGGGCCCACCTCGAACACGGCCATCACCTGCTGCTGGGCGAGCGGGACGCCCTCGCGGGTCACGGCCCGGGTGTACTGGTTCTCGACCTCGTGGCGGCCTTCCTCGAGCTGGCGGATCGCCATGTGGATGCCCTCGAGGAGGTCGAGCGGCTCGAAGCCGGTGACGACGATGGGCACGCGGTACTTGGCAGCGATCGGCTCGTACTCGGTCCAGCCCATGATCGCGCAGACGTGGCCGGCGGCCAGGAATGCCTGGACCTGGTTGGCGGGCGAGTCCAGCAGCGCCGTCATCGCGGGCGGGACCAGCACATGCGACACCAGGACGCTGAAGTTGTCGATGCCGCGCCGGGCGGCCTCGGCCACGGCCATGGCGTTGGCGGGCGCCGTGGTCTCGAACCCGACGGCGAAGAAGACGACCTGCTTGGCGGGATTGGCGAGCGCGATCTTGAGCGCGTCGAGCGGGCTGTACACGATCCGCACGTCCGCGCCGCGGGCCTTGAGGGCGAGCAGGTCCGTCGACGAGCCGGGCACGCGGAGCATGTCCCCGTACGAGGTGAAGATGACGTCGGGGCGGGCAGCGATCGCAAGCGCCTTGTCCACCTGCTCGAGCGGCGTCACGCAGACCGGGCAGCCGGGACCGTGGATCATCCGGACGCCCTCGGGCAGGGCCTCGTCGATCCCCTGCTTGACGATCGTGTGCGTCTGGCCGCCGCAGACCTCCATGAGGGTCCACGGCCGGGTGGTGATCCGGTGGATCTCGGCCAGGATCTTCTTGGCGAGTACGGGGTCGCGGTACTCGTCGAGGTATTTCACTGGATTGGGCCCATGGTCGACGGCGGCACTGCCGGATTGAAGGTCAGCGCACCGGGTGCGTCATCAGACACGACCGCGAGCCCGTCCATACCCTCGCCCATCGTCATCAGCTCGGGCTCCATGACCCCCATCTCCTCGAGGATCTCGAGGGTCTTGAGGGCCTCGGCCTCGTCGACCTGGCTGATCGCGAAGCCCACGTGGACGATGACGTAGTCGCCGAGCTTGATGTCCGGCAGGTAGGCGAGGCACGCGTCCTTGCGCACGCCGCCGAAATCCACCTTGCCCATCGCGAGGCCCGCTTCGTCGCGGATCTCGGTGACCCGTCCCGGGATGCCAAGACACATGCCCTCAGACCTCCTGCCCGAGCGTGGGGACGCCCGCTGTCAGTGCGCCTGCCGCGGCCAGCCGTGCTGCGCCGATTGCGGCCTGCCCGTAACTCACTCCCCCGTCGTTGACGGGGACCTGCCGGTTGATGAACGGATCGAACCCCTCGTCCGCCAGCCTGCGGAGCAGGTCGGACGCGAGACGCCGGTTCTGGAAGACGCCACCTGAAAGGCACACGATACGCACCCCGGTGCGCTCGCGTGCGTCAGCCAGGAGCGCGCTCGTGACATCCACGATCGTTGCCTGGAAGGCGGCCGCGAGCGCGCCGGTCGCCCGTCCTGCCCGGTTGCCGTCGAGAAGCGCCTCCAGCGTGGGCCTCGGGTCGTAGACGGCCAGCCCGTCGACCTGGCCCACGCGCCACGGGAGTGGGGCCTCGCGGCGATCACCGGCGGCCAGCTCCAGCTCGATCGCGGCCTGCGCCTCGTACTCGGCGGTGGCGCGGATGCCCAGCAGCGCCGACGCGGCATCGAAGAGACGGCCCGCCGACGATGCGACCGGTGCGTTCAGGCCGCGCTCGACCTGCGTGCGGATCAGCCGGACCTCGACCGGGTCGACCTTCGCGAGGAAGCGGCCAGCGTGTCCATCAGGGGAGGCGTCAAGCGGGTCGGCGCCGGGCAGGTTCTCCGCACCCAGCAGGTACCCGAGCGCCATCCGGTAGGGCTTCCTCACCGCGAGTGCCCCACCCGGCATCGGCGCGCGCCCGAAGCGCGCGAGGCGCGTGTACGTGCGCAGGTCCGCGAGGAGGATCTCGCCGCCCCAGAAGGTGCCGTCGTCGCCCATGCCCAGGCCGTCATACGCGACGCCCAGGAACGGCTCCGTGATCCTCCACTCCGCGGCGCACGAGGCGACATGCGCGTGGTGGTGCTGGACGGCGATCCGGCGGTCGGCCGGGAACGTGCCCACCGCGTACTTCGTGGAGAGGTACTCCGGATGCAGGTCGTGGACGACCACCTCCGGCTCCAGGGCCAGCAGGCGCGAGAGGTGCGCAAGCCCGTCGGTGAAGGCGCGGTGTGTGGCGAGGTCCTCGAGATCGCCGTTGTGCGGGGCGACATGCGCTCGGGACCCACGAGCCAAGGTGAAGGTGTGCTTGAGCTCGGCGCCCACCGCGAGCAACGGCACCGGCGCAGGCACCGGCAGCGGCATGGCTTCCGGGGCGTACCCGCGAGCCCGCCGGACCACAGATTCCCGCCGGGCGACCACCCGCGTCACGGAGTCGTCGTAGCGGGCCCGGATCTCGCGGTCGTGGGCGAGGAACCCTTCGGCGAGACCGGACAGCCGGGCGAGCGCGTCGTCGTCGTCGGTCGCCAGGGGCTCGTCGGTCAGGTTCCCGGACGTGAGCACGATCGGACGGCCGACAGCCTCGAGCAGCAGGTGGTGCAGCGGCGTGTACGGCAGGAACACGCCCAGGCGGCGGTTGCCGTTCGCGACGGATTGCGCGAGTGGCGGCGTGCCGTCGCGGCGGGCTTCCAGGAGGACGATGGGCCGGGCGGGAGCCCCCAGGAGGTCGCGCTCCAGGGCGCCGACGCGACACAGCGCACGCGCGGCGGCGAGGTCCCGGACCATCACCGCGAACGGCTTGGCCCATCGGCGCTTGCGATCCCGCAGCCGGCGGACGGCCGCATCGTCGGTGGCATCGCAGGCGAGGTGGTAGCCGCCGAGACCCTTGATCGCGACCACCCGCCCGTCGAGTAGCGCGGCGACGGCCGCCGTGAGCGCGTCCTCATCGCTGGCGACGGGGGCGGGCGCTCCAGTGGGGCGCCAGGAGAGCCGGGGGCCGCACGTCGGACAGGCCACGGGCTCAGCGTGGAAGCGGCGATCGGCCGGATCCCGGTACTCGGCCGCGCAGGCGTCGCAGAGGGGGAAGGCGCGCATCGTCGTCTGCGCCCGGTCGTAGGGCAGTTCCTCGATGATCGTCGCCCGCGGGCCGCAGTTCGTGCAGTTGGTGAACGGATAGCGGTACCGCCGGTCGGCCGGGTCGAAGAGCTCCGCGAGGCAGTCGTCGCAGGTGGCGATGTCCGGCGGAAACAGGCGATCAGTGGACGCCGCGACCACCGACTCGTCGATCTCGAACGGCCGCGGCAGGGCCGCCGCTGTCGCAGCCGGCAGCGGGCCGGCTGTCACGCGCTCCACCCGCGCACGAGGCGGGGCGTCGCTCTTGAGCCTGCGGGCGAGCTCGTCGAGCGTCGCGGGGTCGCCTGCCGCCTCGATCTCCACGCGCCCGGCAGCGTTGCGGACCCGACCGGCGAGACCCAGCTCCGTCGCCAGGCGCCACACGAACGGCCGGAAGCCCACGCCCTGGACGACGCCTTCGACCAGCAGGGAGCGGCCGCTCATCGGGGACGCGGGATCGCCGGCGGCCGGGACGCGGCCGTCCGACTGGACGGGTGCAGCCATGTGCACAGCGTCGCGCGCCGGTCAACGCGGGGCGCGGGCCGTTCGGCCCCGATTGGCGGCCCGGTCGGCCGAGCCCGCGCAACGGACCAGTGTGGTCCGGCCTGCCCGATGGCACCGTCGCTACACTTGCGGGCAGCCCCGGTGCCCACCGGGCGCACCTGCGGAGGTCGCGTGGCCGAGGCGTACGTCATCACCGTCACCGGCCCGAGGGACGCCTCGACCCTGGGCGTCGTGGACGCGCACGACCATCTCCTGATCAGTTCGGCCGGGATGCCCGGCGACGCCTTCACGGATGTCGACAAGGCGATCGCGGAGGTCCTCGACGGCCGGGCGTCCGGCCTCGGCGCGATCGTCGAGATGACGCCCATCGGCCTCGGGCGCGACCCGGCGGGCCTGCGGGCGATCAGCGAGGCGACCGGCGTCCCCGTTATCGCCGCGAGCGGCTACCACCGCGACACCCACTACCCGGCCGACCACTGGGTCCACGCGGCGTCCGTGGAGCTGCTGGCAGACCGCATCCTCGCGGACCTGCGGACCGGGATGCATCCCGCCGACTGGCTCAAGCCCGAGCTGCCCGCGGATCCGGCCCGGGCGGGCGCCATCAAGGGCGGCGCCTCGTACCACCACATCAGCGCCCCGGAGCGGCGCCGACTGGAAGCGATTGGTGGGGCCAGCGCCGCCACGGGCGCCGGCATCCTCGTGCACTGCGAGATCGGCACAGCCGCCCACGAGATCATCGACCTGCTCGAGCGATCGGGTGCGCGCGCCGACCGAATCGCCCTCGCCCACATGGACCGCAATCCGGACTGGGAGCTCCACGCGGAGATCGCCGCCCGGGGCATCATGCTCGAGTACGACACGATCGGGCGCACCAAGTACCACCCGGACAGCGTGGTCCTCGACCTGATCGAACGAGTCGCAGCCGCCGGGCATGTGAAGCGGATGATGCTCGGGCTGGACCTCGGGGCCCGCTCGTACCTGCGGGCCTACGAGGGCGGGCCGGGTCTGCGATACCTCATGACCGCCTTCGCGCCACGCCTGCGGCGGCGACTGGGCGGCGATGCGGCGGCCCGGATCCTGATCGCGAATCCCGCGCGCTTCTACGCGGTACCCGGCGGCGGGGAGGCATGGGCGTGAGGGACCGGTACGACGTCGTCGTGGTTGGCGCCGGGTCCGCGGGCTCCACGGCGGCGATCGCCGCGGCGCGGACCGGGGCGCGAACCCTGCTCGTGGACCGGCTCGCGTTCATGGGTGGCACGTCAACCGCCGTGCTCGACACCTTCTACGCGTTCTACACGCCGGGCGAGCAGCCGCTCCGAGTCGTCGGCGGGATCGGGTGGGAGGTCGTGGGCAGGCTCTACGACAATGGCGGCGCCTTCGAGCGGCCGAACACGTACGGCGCAGGGACGGGCATCACGTACGACGCCGAGGCGCTCAAGGTGGTCTGGGAGAACATGGCCGAGCAGGCCGGCGTGGAGCTCCTGCTGCATACCTGGGCCACCGGTGTCCGGGTGGCCGACGGCCGGCTCACCGCTGTCCGCCTCTGGAACAAGGGCGGCGAGCACTGGGTCGAGGCGGGTGCCTTCGTGGATGCCTCGGGCGACGCGGATGTCTGCGCCATGGCCGGCGTCCCCCACGACGCCCCAGGCGAGGGCGGCACGGTCCAGTCCCTCTCCACGCTGTTCAAGGTTGCCAACGCGGACATCGCCCGCGCGTCGGCGGTGCCGAAGTCGGAGCTGTGGCGCCTGATGGCCGAGGCCGCCGCGACGGGCGACTACCGGCTGCCGCGGATCGAGGGATCCTGGCACCGCACCCCGTACGAGGGCGTGGCGCTGATCCACATGACGCGGGTGCCGAACGTGGACGCGACCGATCCCGTGCAGTTGACCGCGGCCGAGGTGGACGGGCGGCGCCAGGTGCAGGAGTACCACCGCTTCCTGCGCGACCGGGTGCCTGGCTTCGAGCGGGCGGTGATCGTGGCGACCTCGCCGGCCATCGGCGTGCGCGAGAGCCGCCGGGTCCACGGCGACTACCGGCTGACGCGCGAGGACGTGCTCTCCGGCGCCCGGTTTCCCGACGAGATCGCGCTCTGCGGCGCCCCGATCGAGGATCACGGCGCGGGGGGCGATACGGCGTGGGCCTACGTGGGCGGTGCGTCAGGGGGCGTCTACGGCATCCCGTACCGGACCTTGCTCCCGGCGGGAATCGAGGGGCTCCTGGTCGCCGGCCGATGCTTCTCGGCCACACACGACGCGCACGCCTCGGCCCGCTCGATGGCGACCTGCATGGCGATGGGCCAGGCTGCGGGGACGGCGGCCGCGATGGCCTCGCTCCAGGGGATCACGCCGCGCGGGGTGGCGGCAGGAGTGCTGCGCGCCAGGCTGGCGGATGACGGCGCGCTGCTCGAGCCGGTGCCCGTGCAGGTGGCGGTATGAGCGGAACAGGGCGGTTCGAGGGCCGGTCGATCCTGGTCACCGGGTCCACGGGCATGGCCGCCTCGGCGGCGCGGGCGATCGCGGGCGAGGGCGGTTTCGTGTTTCTCGTCTCACGGACTGCCGCCCACCTCGAGGAGCTGGCGGCGGGGATCCAGGCGGCGGGCGGGCAGTGCGCATGGGCTGCTGCTGACCTGCGCTCCGAGTCGGCGGTGGAGGCGGCATTCGCGGCATTCGACGCAGTTGCTCCGCGCTTGGACGGGACCTACAGCGTGGCCGGCATCTCGGGGCGGCGATTCGGCGACGGTCCGCTGCACGAGGCGACGCTCGAGGGCTGGGAGACCGTCATGGGCGCGAACGCCACCTCCCAGTTCCTGGTCGCCCGGGCGGCGTTACGACGGATGCTGGGCCAGGAGCCCGACGACGCGGACTCGCGGGGTGCGCTCGTCCTGATGTCGTCCACGCTGGCGACTCACCCGGCGCCGGAGTTCTTCGCCACCCACGCCTACGCCGCCTCGAAGGGCGCGATCGACGGGCTGACCCGCGCGCTCGCCGCGTACTACGCGCCCAACGGCATCCGGGTCAACGCGGTGGCGCCCTCACTGGTCGCGACGCCCATGAGCCGGCGCGCGCAGGAGGACCCGGCGATCCTGCGCTACCTCGCTGCGAAGCAGCCCCTCGCCGGCGGCCCGATCACGGCCGACGCGGTCACGGCGACGGCCCTGCACCTGCTGTCCGATGCTTCAACGATGGTCACCGGGCAGGTGATCGCGGTGGACGGCGGCTGGTCGGTGAGCGAGCCGTCGGCCTGACTGGACGAAGCTATCGGTCCAGCAGCAGCAGGACCTGCGTCCGCGTCGGCAGGTCGCGTGCGCCGCCCTCGCGGGTCACCT
This sequence comes from uncultured Chloroflexia bacterium, assembly GCA_963748625.1. Classification (GTDB taxonomy): domain Bacteria; phylum Chloroflexota; class Limnocylindria; order Limnocylindrales; family CSP1-4; genus CAIXZV01. The sequence goes on from CAVVJT010000010.1 coordinate 954,115, forward strand.
TGAGCGCGCCAAGTGCGTTCCCCCACCGCAGCGCCTCGGCGAGCGGCAGCCCTTCGACCATCGCCGTGATGAACCCTGCGTCGAACGCATCGCCCGCGCCGACGGGGTTGCGCAGCGTGACGGCGAACCCGGGGCCGCGGACCAGCCGCCCGGTGGCGGTTGCGGCCACCGCGCCACCCGCGCCCAGGCGCGCCACCACCGTCCGCGAGCCGCCCGCCAGCGCGAGGGCCGCCGTCTCCACCGAGCCCACGTCGTGCTCGCGGGCGCGGGCCAACGGCACGATCTCCTCGGGCCCGCTCCCGAACACCACGTCGGCAAGGTCCACTGCGGCTGCGACGACCGCCTCGACCTCCCGCGGCAGGCCCCACAGCTCGAGGCGCAGGTTCAGGTCCAGCGACACCGGCACCCCGGCCGCACGCGCGATCCGCATGCCCTCGAGGACGGCCGACGCCACCGGCTCATGCCGCAGGCACATCCCGGTCGTGTGCATCCAGGCGGCGCCCGCGAGCAGCCCGGCATCGAGGTGGGCCGGGGAGAACCGGGCGAGCGCCCCCATGTCGAGCGGCCAGACCACGAGATGGCGGCCGCCGTCGGGCTCCAGCATCGCGATCACCTGGCAGGTCGGATCGTCGGCAAGGATGACAAGGCCGGCCATGTCCACACCCGTCGCCCGCAGGTCGGCCGCCACGAACCGCCCGAACCCGTCATCGCCGACAGCCCCGTGGAACACCACCGGCACCCCGAGCTTCGCCAGCGCCGCCGCCGTATTGCCGGCCGTTCCGCCACCGGTCAGCCGCGGCTCACCAGCCGCCCCGCCCGCGGCGCCATCCGGACCAGACCGCCCACGCTCCGGGAGCTGGATCGTCAGGTCGGCGTTGACGTCGCCCAGCACGACGACCGGACGCCCGGCAGACGCGTCGGCCACCCGTCACCCGGCCTTCGCGGCTGCCGCGAAGGCGGCGACCCGCTCGAGGTCCTTGCGGAAGCCGCCACCCTCGATCGACCGGTTCGTGTGCGTGAGCGAGTCCACGCCCCACGGCCTCACCGCCCTGATCGCCTCTGCCACGTTCTCGGGCGACAGCCCGCCGGCCAGGATCACCGGCACTCGCACCGCCTCCACGATCCGCCGGCTCACGGACCAGTCGTGTGTGGCCCCGCTCGCCCCGACGCCCGGGATGTCGGGCGCCTGGGTGTCGAGGATCAGGTAGTCCGCGACGTCGGCGTACGCGCGAGCCTCCGCGATGCTCTCGGGTCCGGTCACCGAGACCGCCTGCATGATCGGGACCCCCGGCGCCCGGCCGCGAAGGGCAGCCACCAGCTCCGGCGTGACATCGGCGGCGAGCGGGCACAGGTGCAGGATCGCGGGCCGCACCACGCGCACCATCTCGACCACCCAGTCCGGGTCCATCGAGACCGTGAGCGCCACCACGCGGGCGCGGTCGCCCACAGCATGCACGATCTCGGCCATCGCCTCGAGTGACGGCAGCTCCCCGGGCAGGCCCTGGGGCGGCGTGATGCCCACGTGATCAGCGCCGGCGTCGATGCACGCGAGCGCCTCCTCGACCGACTGCATCGTGTAGAACTGGACGATCACTCCGCGACCTCCCCGCTGCCGGCCTGCAGTGCGGCCCCGACCACAACGCGGCCCGACCCCATCAGTGCGGCCCGCCGACCCAGCCGCGGCCGCGGGTCACCCGCAGCACGTGCAGGTCGTCATCGAGCTCGACCAGGTGCGCCCGCATCCCCACCGCCAGGTGCCCGCGATCCGTCGCGCCCAGCAGCGCGGCCGGGTTCGCGGAGGCCGCTGCAACGGCAAACGGCAACGGCACTCCCGAGGCGACCAGGTTGCGCACGGCGCTGTCGAGCGCGATCACGGAGCCCGCCAGCGTGGTGGTCCCAAGGAGCGTCGCCCGCCCGTCGTGCACCTCCACCTCGAGGCCGCCCACCACGCCCCGACCCTCGCGGGTGCCGGCCATCGGCAATGCGTCGGAGACCAGGATCAGGCGGTCCGCGGGCTTGGTCCGGCGGATGATCGGCCAGAGCGCCGGGTGGACATGGTTGCCATCGGCGATGAGCTCCACGTAGGCGCCATCGTCCGTGAGGGCAGCCACCGCCAGCCCCGGCAGCCGGTGGTCCACGCCGCTCATCGCGTTGAACAGGTGCGTGGTCGTTCGGCCTCCGGCCGCATAGCCCGCGCGCGCCTCCTCCAGCGTCGCGTTCGAATGCCCGATGGAGGCGGCAACACCGAGCGCCGTCAACCGCTCGATCAGCTCGAGGGCGCCCGGCAGCTCCGGCGCGATGGTGATGATGCGCAACCCGTCCAAGGCGGCGTCGAGCACCGAAGCCGGCAGCTCGGCGGGCGTCCGCAGCAGGGCCGCCGAGTGGGCGCCCTTGCGGGCCGGGGCGATGAACGGCCCCTCCAGGTTGAAGCCCAGCGGCTCCGCCCCCCCGGACGGGTTCGTCCCCATCCAGGCCCGGACCCGCTGGGCGAACAGCGGGATCTCGGCCTGCGGGAGCGTGGGGGCGGTCGGCAGGAACGAGGTCACGCCGCGCTTGAGCAGCGCATGGGCCATGCCGGTGAGCGCGTTCGCGTCGCCCGTGGCGTCGTGACCGCCCCAGCCGTGGACGTGGACGTCGATGAAGCCCGGCGCGATGTACGGCCAGGATGCCGCCTGGCGGTTGTCGGGCTCCCGGACGACCGCGGTGATGAACCCGTCCTCGACCGTGAGGTGGCCGGGGACGATCCCGTCGTCGAGGACGAGCCGGCCCTCGACCAGCTGCTCAGGCACCGTTCGCCTCCCGGAGCGCCGCACGCATCGCCAGCAGGTTCTCCGCCGGCACATTGGGCTGCACGTTGTGGACGGACGCGAAGACGAAGCCGCCGTCGCCACGCAGGTCGCCGACGCGGCGCAGCACCTCGTCCCGGACCTGGGCCGGCGTCCCGGAGCCCAGGACCCGCTGGGTATCGACGCCACCGCCCCAGAAGACGATGTCGCGGCCGAACTCGCGCTTGAGCTCGGCGGTGTCCATGTTGGCGGCGGAGACCTGCACGGGATTGAGGATATCCACCCCGATCTCGACCAGGTCCGGGATCAGCTCCCGCACGGCGCCGCAGGTATGGAAGAAGACCTTGGCGTCCGTGTGGGCGTGGAGCCAGGTGAACAGCTCGCGGTGGAGCGGCTTCACGAGCTCGCGGTACGTGCGCGGCGAGAACAGCGTGCGCTCCTGCCCGCCGAGATCGTCGGCTTCGACCAGGACGTCCGCCCAGGGCCCGACCTCCGCCAGGGCCCGCTCCCAGTACGCGATCTTGATCTCAAGGATCTGCTCCATGATCCGCCGCGCGAGGTCCGGCTCCGCGGCGAGGTCCATGTACCCCTCCTCGAAGCCGCGCAGCTTGAACAGGCCCTCGGTGAGGCCGCCGCAGATCGATCCGATGGCGACCGCGCGCTGCTCCTCCTCCGCGAACCGGCGGGCCTCGTCGGCCATGCCGGCGTAGCGGGCGGGGTCGGTCGCATCCGGCCAGGCGTAGGCCTCGACATCGGCCAGCGTGCGCTCGCCCGCCAGGGGCGGCGCCCAGGCGTCGTAGTAGAGCGGGTTCGCCAGCGGCATCCGCCGGCCCACGCCCCACTCGTCCACGTACGAGCGGTGCTCCGCGTCCTCGGTGATCACGCGCGTGTACCCGGACCCGCCACGCGGGCTCACCAGCCGCACGTCGCACTCGAGCGCGTCGAGCACGTCGGGCTCCACGTCGGCGAGCTGCTGGGTGATGTCCACCACGCGGGCGTCGCGGGCCTCGAGGCCCAGCGCGGGGCGGAGGCGCTCATAGGCGCGGGCGTGGATGCCGGTGACCCGGGTGCCGCCCAGGTCGTAGGGGATCCGATCGGGCTCGACGTGGGCGAGCGCCGCCCGGACGCGGTCGCGAGAGGTGGTCACGGTCAGCGGGTCTCCAGGGTCATCGGTGGTCCGGCGCGGTCGGCGGCGTCACGGTCGGCGGCGTCACGGTCGGCGGCGTCACGGTCGGCGGCGTCACGGTCGGCGGCGTCACGGTCGGCGGCGTCACGGTCAGTAGCCCACCGACGGCATCCAGGCGCCCTCGGGCTCCTGGTAGATCCCGATGGTCATCAGGTTGGTCACGAAGAACACCCGCAGCCCCTGCTCGAGGCACCAGCGGAACAGGTCGTTGTTGTCGAGCGGGACCAGGAACCCGGGCGTCCCGAAGTCCGCAGACTCGCAGATCAGCGCACGCAGGTCGTCGTTGGTCTCGGCCACCGAGTGGGCGAAGTAGTTGATCCTCGTCGTGTACCCGGTGATCCGGCCCAGGCGCTCCACGACCCGCGCCTCGCCCGCCTCGATCGCCTCGCCAACCTCCACCGAGCGCGCGTGACCGTGCACCCGCAGGCACAGCGAGTTCATCGCGTACTCGTCGTCGATGATGGCCGGGCGCACCTTGTAGCCGGGCATCTCGCGCTGGATCGGCGTCCCGTGCATGGCGGCGAAGGAGTTGCGGACCTCGAAGCCGAGCTTCGCGTACAGGCTCAGCGAGCGGTTGTGGTACGCGATCTGGACCAGGCGCACGCCGGCCGCGCCGCGCTCGTGGAAGCGTGCGAGCATCGCCTCCATGAGCTTGCGCCCGATATGGTGGTCCTGGGCGTCCGGATCCACGCTCACAGGGCCGATGGCGAAGATGGGGCCGCGCTCGTCGAGGAACGACGAGCCGACGACCCGGCCGCCGGACTCCGCCACCACGCCGTAGACCTTGGGGTGGTTGATGAGCCAGCGGATCGGCTGGGAGGCGGCCTCCACCGTGGGGAAGTCGTGTGGGAAGCCGTGCTGGTCCGCGATTGTCGAGAAGGCCTCGTAGCAGATGCGGCCGGCATCCTCCCAGTCGGCATCGACGGCCTCGCGGATGACCACGCCCGATGACGCGGGCGCCAGCGTGTCCATGCGATCTCCTCCCGGTCCTAGCCGGCAGCGGTTGCGGGCGTGTAGTAGCGGCGGTACTCGCCCGGCGACATGGCGCACGAGCGGTAGAACACCTTGTAGAACTGGTTGAGGTTGGTGTAGCTCACAGCCCGCGCGACCTCGGCCACGGACAGGTCCGTCGCGAGCAGCAGCCGCTTGGCCTCCCCGACCCGGACCTGCGTCACATATTCCTTGAACGACACGCCCGTCACGTCCTTGAACACGTGGCGGACGCGGGACGGGCTGACGTGGACCAGGTCGGCGACGTCCTCGAGCGTGATCTGCTCACGGTGGTAGCGGTCCACGTAGGCGAGGACCGGGCGGATCTGCTCACGGCGGTCGGCGGCCGCGCGGATGGCGCCGGGCGTGGCGCGGGCGGCCGGATCGCGGTTCACGAGGGCGATCGCTGTCCGCAGGGTGGCGTCGGCAAGGAAGCGCTCCGCGGGGTCTGCGCGGAGGTGGATGTCGCGCAGGCGGTGCAGGAGCGGCGCGATCTCATCGGCGAGGGGGGTGCCGCCACGCACCCGGGGTGAGGCCGTCCGCTCGTCCCAGCGGAACGGCGCGAGGTAGCCCTGGTCCAGTGGGCGGCAGCCGGGCCCGGCCAGGAGCTCCGGACGGAACAGCACCAGCAGCAGGCGCAGCGGCCAGCCGGGGTCCGCGAGGGCCACGTGGGGCTGGCTGTTGTCGATGAAGAAGACATCGCCGGGCTCCGCACGCAGCGCCCGCTTGCCGAACATGAACTCGCCCGCGCCGTCGAGCACCAGCGCCACCTCGAAATGGTCGTGCCAGTGCATCGGATCCCCATCGCCCAGGGCGGTGTACTCGATCACCGCGAGCGGGAAGTCCGGGTCCATGTCCTGCTGCCAGACGTAGACGGCCATGGCGCGCACCGTGCCAGCGCGCAGCCGCAACGGACAGGGCCGTATGGAGGGTTTGGACGGTCCGGCTGGGGTGGCGCGACCGCTTCTGCCACTCCTTCGACCGTGACTGGCATTGCCGTGGCCGGGTGCGGGGCAGACGATCAGCCCATCGATGCCTGCGCCCCGCCAGGAGTTGTTGTCATGGCCTTCCCCAACCTGTTCAGCCCGCTCCAGATGGGGTCCCTCACGCTCCCCAACCGGATCGTCCACGTGCCCACGGACATCAGCTCGTCCCATGCGGACGGCGAGGTGTCGGAGCGTGACCTCCACCACCACGGCAACATCGCCAAGGGCGGCACGGGCTTCGTGATCGTGGGCGCCACCACGCCCGATGCGTCGACCGGCCGGCCGACGGTGACCTGCCTCGTGGCCGACGGCGACAACTACGTGCCGGGCCTCGCCCGCCTGGCCGAGTCGATGCACCGCTACGGCGCCAAGTGCGCGGTCCAGCTGCAGCACCCGGGGCGCCAGTGCGCGATCCCCCGCTACAACACGCTGGGCGCCACCGACCGCGTGCTCAAGCTGCCGTGGTCCGCGGGCCACGAGATCGTCTACGAGAACGCCGAGGAGAAGGGCAAGGAGATCCGCGAGGCCTCGATCTCCGAGATCCTGGAGCTCGTCGACCTGTTCTCCGAGGCCGCCTGGCGGGTCAAGCAGGCGGGCTTCGACGCCGTCGAACTGCATGCCGCGCACGGCTACCTGCTGTCCGAGTTCATGTCGCCGTACCTGAACATGCGCACGGACCGCTTCGGCGGCTCGTTCGAGAACCGGATGCGGTTCCCGCTCGCGGTGATCGACGCGATCAAGAAGAAGTGCGGCAAGGGCTACCCGATCCTCGTGCGTTACTCCTTCGAGGAGTGGTGCCCGGGCGGGCGCGACATGGAGGAGGGCCTCGAGACGGCGCGCGTCCTGGAGCGGGCCGGCGTCGCGGCGCTCGACCTCTCGCAGGGCATGCAGGAGTCACCCGGCGCCGGCTTCGACCCGATGCAGTACCCGCAGGGCTGGGCGACGTACGCCGCCGAGGCGACCAAGCGCGTGGTGAAGATCCCGGTCATCACCTCGCACTCCCTCCGGGACCCGGAGTACTGCGAGCAGATCCTCGCCGAGGGCAAGACGGACTTGGTGGGCCTGGCGCGCCAGCTCCTCGCGGACCCGTACTGGCCGGTCAAGGCGAAGTACGGGAAGGTCAAGTCCATCCGCAAGTGCATCTCGTGCCTGGGCGGCTGCTGGCAGGAGTCGCTGATGGCCAAGCACGAGATCGCGTGCTCCATCAACGCGGCGTGCGGCAACCCGGCCTACGACTCGATGGCGCGAACCGGGCGCCCGGTCAAGGTGGCCGTCGTCGGCGGCGGGCCGGCCGGCATGGAGGCGGCGCGCATCGCCACCGAGCGCGGGCATGCCGGTCACGCTCTTCGAGCGCGAGGCGGAGCTCGGCGGGGCCATGAAGTACGTCTGCATGGTCCCGGGCAAGGAGAAGATGCGCTGGTACCTGGACTGGATCCGGGACCAGCTGCTGGACCTGGCCGTCGACATCCGGCTCTCGTGCACGCCGTCCGTGGACGACCTGCGCGGCTTCGACGTCGTGCTCAACGCCACCGGCGCCCGCTCGTTCGTGCCGCCCGTCGCGGGCGACGCGTCGCGCGTGGTCCCCTTCGAGGAAACGATGGCCTGCCCGAAGGTGTCCTGCGAGTGCCACCCCGGCGCCCGCAAGATGCGCAAGCTGGGCCAGCGCGTCCTGCTCTGGGGCGACCACTACGCCGCGACCGACACCGCCGCCTGGCTGGCCGACATCGGGCGGGACGTGACCATCGTCACCGAGAACCGCGAGTTCGCCGCCGAGACCGAGGTCATCCACCTCTACGTGCTGCGCAAGCGGTTCAACCAGGGCGACGCCGAGGTCCTGTCGTCGCGGCCGTACAAGTTCCCCGTGAAGGTCATCACGTCCACCACCGTCGCCGAGATCGGCGAGGGCGGGCGTGTCGTGCTCCAGGATGCGTCGTTCAACCGCTCCGAGATCGAGGTGGACGACATCGTCACCTGCCACGTCCGCGCGGAGGGCTCGTTCTTCGAGGAGCTGCTGGCCGCCGGCATCAACGTGCTCAACGTGGGCGACTCGGTCCGGCCGCGGAACCTGTACCACGCGGTCAAGGAGGGCTCGGCGTTCGGCATGGCCGTGGACGAGCACCTGCTGTTCAACCCCAACGGCGCGATCCTCGACGATCTCCCCCTCGACGTGCTGGCCCAGCTGACCCGCGACGACGGGCCGAGCTACACGGCCAAGCGGATGGAAGAGCTCATGGCGGCCGCCGCGCGGTAGCCCCCGACACGGGGTGGCGGCCACGCCCCCTCCCCTTCCACGTATCTCGCTTCTCCCGCTTCTCTCGCTTCTCCCGCCTCTCCCGCCGGGCACCGCACCCCCCCGATGCCCGGCCTCATGCCCGGGCCGCCGGTATCCCCCCACCGGCGGCCCGGGCCCTTGCTTGTCCGGGTCCAGAAGCGTGCGGCGGGAGGGTCGGTTTCAGCGGGCTTGACGGTTGCCGCCGCCTCCCGCTGGGCGGGCCTTGTGTGCGGAATCCGGTGCAGACGTGCCGCTGGGCGGGAGGAACCCGCCGAATCGGGGCCGATCCGGACCTGGCCAGCCACTGGGCGGGAAGGGTGTGCGGAGTCCAGCACACAAGGCCCGGTGGGCGGGCGGCGACGTCCAAGTGGCGAGGGGCGACGGACCGCCGAGCACCGCCGCGGCCCGGCGAGGACCTACCGCTCCTCCACTTCGAAGCGGACGTCCAGGGCGTACCGGTCGCCCGGGTAGCGCGACTCGGTCGCCTCGATCGGGCGTCCCTGGGGGTCCGTGATCACGCGCCGCTCCACCAAGAGCGGCGTCCCGCCGCGCACGCCGAGGAGGCGCATGTCGTCGGGCCCGGCGGCCTCGGCGGAGATCGTCGCGTTGCCGCGTCGCAGGTTGAACCCCGCCCGCCCGAGCGCCGCGTGCAGCGAGCCCGCCTCCAGGTCCGCGGACATGACGACATCGGCCGTCCGCCGCACCAGCGTCGCCGTCTCCAGCGCAACCGGCTCGCCGTCCGCAAGCCGCAGGCGACGCACCACCACCACAGGCTCCGTCACGCGCAGGCCCAGGAACGACGCCTCGGACGCGGACGCGGGCCGGATCTCGCGCCCCAGCAGCCGCGAGGAGGGCACCCGCCCCAGCCGCTCCATCTCGTGCGAGAAGGCCATCAGCCGGTCCGCGTGCCGGTGCGCCGGCGGCGCCACGGTGAACGTCCCCCGCCCCGGGATCCGCTCCACGAGGCCATCCTCGGCCAGGCGCTGCATCGCGTTCCGTGCCGTCATCCTTGACACGCCGAACTCCCGGCACAGCTCCTCGTCGGACGGCAGCCGCTCGCCCGGCGCCAGCCCCGCGACCCGGTCCCGCAGCGCCAGCTCGATCTGGCGGTACTGCGGCAGCCACGTGGTGCCGATGACGGCGTTCACGCGGTGCCCCCGGCGGTCAGCATCCGACGAGACCGGTCAGCATCGGAAGACTCCGGCGGTCAACATCACACCAGCCCGGCGCGTTCCGCACCGTGGACGGCGGCGCCCATGGATCCCGCCCACGTCCCCAGCTCGGCCGCCACCAGTTCCACCTGTTCGGGTGCCGTGGTCTTCACGCGACGCGCGATCTCGGCGCGGATCGGCCCGAACACCAGTTCACCCGCCTGCGCCACGCCGCCGCCCAGGACCACCTTGTCCGGCGAGATGACCGTGATCATGTTCGCGATGCCGATGCCCAGGTACCGGCCCCAGTCAGCCAGGCCCTGGAGCGCCCGCTCGTCGCCCGCCTGCGCGGCCCGGACCGCCTCCTCCGCGGTGGCCGTCCCGCACGACGCCGACAGCTGGTCCGCGCGGCAGTAGGCCTCCAGGCAGCCGCGGTTCCCGCAGCCGCACCACGGCCCGTCCGGATCGATCGTCTGGTGGCCGATCTCGCCCGCGGTCCCGTCGTGCCCCTGGTGGACGCGCCCGTCGATGGCCAGCACGCCCCCAACGCCCGTCCCAAGCGTGAGCCCGATCATCGACCGCGCTCCCCGCCCCGCGCCCAGCCGGAGCTCGGCCAGGCCGAAGGCCCGTGCGTCGTTGATGAGGAAGGCGGGCACGCCCACGGCGGCCGCCACGGGCGGTGCGACGGGATGTCCCAGCCACGGTCCCGGCACGTTGACAAGGAACCGGATTGCGCCGGTCTCGGGGTCGTAGAGACCGGGCACGCCGATGCCGACGCTGCCGACGGGGCCGCAGCGCCCAATGGCCGCCTGCGCGACCTCGGCCAGCTGGGCCGTGACGACCGTCGGCACCTCCGCAGCAGGAACATCCAGCCGGGTGGGCACGCTGTCGCGATCCACCATCGACCAGGTGCCGGCATCGTGCTCCACGACGGCCCACTTGAGGTTCGTGCCCCCGAGGTCCAGCCCCAGGTGGCGGGTGGGCCGGCCCCCCCCGCTGCCGCCGTCGCCCGCCCCGGTGCCGCCGTCGCCCGCCCCGGTGCCGCCGTCGGCTTGACCCTCGACCATCCCGGTGCCACCGTCGCCCACGCCGCCGTCGTCCCCCACGTCAGCCTTCGGCGGTGACGCGGGTGTAGGCCGCTGCCACGATCACGATGATCGAGCCGAAGAAGATCTGGCGGACCGGCTCCGGGAACCCGAGCACGGTCAGCAGTGACGAGAGCACCGTGAGGATCAGCGCGCCCACGATCGTACCGGCGAACCCGCCGCGGCCGCCCATGATCGACGTCCCGCCGATGACCGCCGCGGCGACCGAGGGCAGCACGTCCCTGTCGGCCAGGTTCACGTTGGCCACGTTGGTCAGGCCCGAGATCATGAACCCGGCGATCCCGGCCAGCAGGGCCGAGATCACGTACAGCACCACGATCACCTGCCACGAGCGCGCGCCCGCGAGCCGGGACGCGATCGGGTTGTCGCCGATGGCGTACAGCTGGCGTCCGTAGCCGGTCCGCTTGAGCATGAAGAAGATCAGGATCGCCAGCGGGATCCAGATGATGAGGCTGTAGGGCAGGACCTCGAACAGCGTCTCCGAGCCGATCGTGCGGAACAGCGGCGGCACGCCGGCCCCCGTCTTGACGAAGATCCGCTGCCAGACGTTGGCGAAGCCCAGGATGATCAGGCTCATGCCCAGGGTCATGATCAGCGGATGGACCCGGAACACGCCGATGCCGATGCCGGTGATGACGCCCGCGAGGGCCGCCGCCGCCAGGGCGATGAGCATGGCCGGGATCAGGCCCTGCGAGCCCACGAGCGTCGCCACCATGAACCCGGTCAGCGAGGCGACCGCACCCACGGACAGGTCGATGCCGCCGGTGAGGAACGTGATCGTCTGGCAGGCACCCAGGATCGACAGCGGGATGGCGGCCCGGATGATCACCCCCATCCAGTTGGCCGTAATGGTCTCCGGCCGGACGAGGAAGATGACGAGGACCAGGAGCCCCAGCAGGCCGAACAGGGGGATGATCGGCCGGTCACGCAGCAGGCCGCGCAGGCCGGTGGAACGCATCCCGGCATGGACCTCGGGCGCGGGGAGGGGTGCGGCGGTCATGCGCGGGACCTCCGGATCTCGACGAACGAGCCGATCATGACCACCCCGATGAGGATGACGCCCTGGAGCACGGTGGCGAGGTTGGAGTCGAGCTTGAGGAACGTCATGTCGGTCCGGATCATCTGGAGGACCATGACGCCCACGATCGGGCCGAAGACACCGCCGCGGCCGCCGGCGAGGCTGACCCCGCCCAGGACGATCGCAGCCACGCTCATCAGCGTGTACGGACCGGGCACCGGGGTGCCGATGCCTGTGGTGGCGGTGAGCGAGAGCCCGCCCAGCGCCGCGAACAGGCCCATGAGCATGTAGGCCGCGACCCGCGTGGGGCCGACACGCACGCCGGAGCGGAAGGCTGCCACCCGGTGGCTGCCGATCGCGTAGATGGACAGGCCCAGGCGGCTGCGGCTGATCGGCAGCCAGATCACGGCGACCACGACCACCAGCACGACCGCGGCCTTGGGGATCCACTCGTTGAGCAGTGGACCGGCGACGAGGTCCTTGAGCCAGTCCGCGGAGGCACCACCTGGACGCTGGAGCACGAGCAGCGCCGCACCCGCCCAGACGAAGGACATCGCCAGGGTGACCACGATGTCGGGCACCCGGGTGATCACCACGACCGCGCCGTTGACCAGACCGATGAGCATGCCCAGCACGAGCACGCCCAGCACGATGGCGATCGACAGGCCTTCCGCGGAGTCAGGCGAACCGTCGATCGCCTGCTTCATGAGCGAAGCCGAGACGACGCTGGTGAGGGCCATGACCGAGCCGATCGAGAGGTCGATGCCGCCGGAGATGACCACGATGGCCTGGCCGACGGCAGCGAGCGCGAGCGGCAGGACGGCGATCCCCAGGTTCTGGATGCCGGTCGCGCCGTAGGTGGGGTTGATGAGCTTGGTGAAGACCAGCAGGACGCCGAGGAAACCCAGCAGCCCGATCGTCCAGGCGTTGTTGCGCAGGAGCGTCGCGAGCGGGTTGGCCCGCGGCACGACGACGACGGGGACGGCGGCGGTCATCGGTCACCCTCCGGCTGGACGGGCGCTGCAGGGTCGGCCGGCGGGTGTGGTGCGTCCGCGGCCGCCAGCTCGGGTATCACCGCGTCGGACTTCAGGTTGTAGGCGGCACGCAGCAGCGTGGGCTCGTCGGCCTCGGCGACCGGGATCTCGGCCACCAGGTGCCCGTTGAAGATCACGATCGCCCGGTCGCAGGCGAGCTGGATCTCCTTGAGCTCCGAGGTGTAGAGCAGGACCGCCGCCCCGGCCTCCGCGAGGTCGCGGAGCAGGACGTAGATCTGCTGCTTGGTCCGGATGTCGATGCCACGCGTGGGGTCGAAGCAGAGCATGGTCGTCACGCCACCCGCGACCCAGCGGGCGATCGTGACCTTCTGCTGGTTGCCGCCGGACAGGCGGCGGACCTCGCCCTGGGCGCGGGTGTCGATCTGGAGCGTCTCGATCGCCCCGTCCACCAGCTTCTTCTCGCGGCCGCGGCGGATCGGGCCCCAGGCGCCCAGGCGCGTGGTGAACGGGAGCGCGATGTTGTCCCGCACCGACTGCTGCATCAGGAGCGCCTCGGCGCGGTCGGCGGGCACGTAGACCAGGCCCGCGCGGATCGCGTCGGCCGGGTGGTGGAACGTGACCGGCTTCCCGTCGATCTCGAGGGTGCCGCCCTTGGCCCGCGAGGATCCCGACAGGATGTCGAACAGCTCGTCCTGGCCCTGGCCCTCCAGCGCGACCACGCCCAGGACCTCGCCCGGGTACAGGTCGAACGACACGTCCTGGAGCTTGGCGCCGAGCGCGAGGTTGCGGGCGGCGACGCGCGGGGCGGCGCCCGACGCGCGCACGGCGGCCGCGCGGTCCACGACCGTCTCCATGTCCTTGACCACCTGGCCGAGCATCAGCTCGACGATGCGTTCCTCGGAGCCCGCGGTGACGTCCACGACGCCCACCGTCTCGCCCTCGCGCAGGACCGTCGCGCGGTCACAGACGGCGGCGATCTCGATCAGGCGGTGGGAGATGAAGATGACGGAGCGGTCCGTGCCTCGCGTGCGTCCCACCACCTCGAGCACCCGCTCGGTGAGGTTGGCGGGGAGGGCGGCCGTCATCTCGTCGAGCATGAGGATGTCCGGCTCGATCGCGAGGCCGCGCGCAAGGTCGATGATGCGCAGCGTGGCCAGCGGCAGCCGTCGGGCCAGCGTCATCATGTCCAGCCCCTCGAGGCCCAGCTCCGCAAGCCAGTGGCGGAACGGCTCGACCGGGGTCTCGGTGAGACGCAGGTTGGAGCGGATGTCCAGGTCCGGGATCAGCGCCGGCTCCTGGTACACGGACACGAGGCCGCCGCGGCGCGCCTCGCCCGGGCTGTGCACAACACGCGGCCGGCCGCGCACGGCAAGCGACCCGCTGTCGGGGTGGATGTTGCCGGTGAGGATCTTGACGAACGTGCTCTTGCCCGCGCCGTTGGCGCCCATCAGGGCATGCACCTCGCCGGGACGGACCGCGAGGGACGCGTTCTTGAGCGCGACGACCGCACCGAAGGCCTTCGAGATGCCGGTCGCCTCGAGGAGCAGGTCCGTGGTCGTCGCGGTCATGGGGCCTCGAACTGGATGGGGATGTGGTGAGGGTGCCGGAGAACCGGCACCCTCACCGTGGTCAGAACCTGGGGAGGTCTACTCGCCCGGGCCCTTGCAGGCGATGGCCTGCTCCGGGGTGTAGGTCGTCCAGCCGTCGATCAGCAGGCCGAGGGGCCAGTTCGGATCGAGGCCGTCGACCTGCCAGGAGGCAAGCAGGGCCTTGCCCTCGTCGGACGCGTTGTCCGCGACGACCGGGACCAGGAGGACGGTGTTCGGCTTCTCGGCGGTGGGATCGGTGTCGACCGTCTCACCGTCGAGGAGCTTGAGGGCGAGGTTGACGCCCGCGCCGCCGACGGCCGCGGTGTTGGTCACCGCCGCGCCCTTGAGGCCCGGGTAGTCAGTCTCGTTGAGGAGCTGGCCGACGAACGCGCCGAGGTCGGCGCCGACGATCGGCACGAAGTCCTTCTTGGCGGCCTTGATCGCGTCAACGATCTGGCTGTCGATGCCGGAGGTCCAGATGCCGCCGATGTCGTCATACCCGCCGGAGGCGATGAAGTCGTTGATCAGCTGCGTGCCCACGGCCGGATCCCAACCGGTGGCGACGCCGTCGGCGTTCGGGAGAACCTCGATGCCGGGGAACTCGGCGAGTGCCTTCTGGAAGCCGATGTGGCGGTCGTTGTCGGCCGGGTGGCCTGCGAGACCGCGCATGTAGTAGACCTTGCCAGCGCCGCCCATCTGCTCGAACAGCCACTTGGCGCCGAGGTAGGCGTAGTTGACCTGGTTGTTGTACAGGTTGTACGCGCTGTCGTTGTTGACGTACGCGTCGACGGAGACGACCGGGATCCCGGCGGCCTTCGCCTCGTCGATGGCCGGATTGAGGGCGTCGGCGTCATTGGGGTTGACGACGATCGCGTTCACGCCGGCGGCGATGAGGTCGCGCATGTCCTGGAGCTGGCCGGCCGCATCGGTGTTCCGGCTGATGAGGTTCAGCTCGGACACCTGGCCGGAGGCGAGCGCCTCGGCCTTGGCGGTGCACATCTGCTCCTCGCGGAAGCCGTTGCCGACGCCGCCGCCGTTGCTGTAGCCGATCTTCCAGGTCGTGGCTGCCGGCTCCTCGGTCGGGGCCTCGGTCGCGGCCGGAGCCTCGGTCGCTGCCGGGGCCTCGGTCGCTGCCGGAGCCTCGGTCGCTGCCGGGGCCGTGGTGGCCGCGGTGCCGCCGCACGCGGCGACGATGATCGCCATCGCGCTGATGGCGAGGGCGGCGCGAGCCTTACCCATCTTCTTCATGAACTGTCTCCTCCTGGTGGCGGCCGGGGGCTCCGACGTGGAGCAAGGTCCGCCAACGATCACCCATCGAGCTGCTCGGTCTCTCCGGCGTCACCCACCTCCTGTCTGGTCGATCGCACGGGCGAGACGCCGCGCATGCTCTCGATAGGCTGCATCGAACAGCTCCCGGGACCGCTCGGCGCCCACCGCGCTCGCGCGCGTGATCACCGGTGGCATGGCCCCGCGCTCCACGAGGAGCTCGGCGGTCCGGGACTTGATGGCGTTGACAATGGCGACCGCGCCCACGGTGGACAGCGGGCCGACGGGACTGTCCAACCCGACCAGTGAGACCGTGGCGTCATGGACCGGGGAGCACAGGTCCAGCACCAGGTCAGCCTCCTCCAGCAGGCGCCGCCCGGCGGCGGGCTCAGGCTCGGCAGAGAGGGACTGGGCGACGGACGTGACGGCGATGACCTTCAGACCGCGGACCTTCGCGCCACGGGCCATCTCGACGGGCACCGCGGTGAGGCCCCCGGCTGAGAATACGATCATCACGTCGTTCGCGCCGAACCTGAAGTTGCCCAGGATCACCTCGGCGAGGCCCGGCATCCGCTCGATGAACATCGCCTGGCGCTGGCCGTTGGCACCCACCACCTGGGTGTGGAACGTCATCGACAGCTCGGCGATGGGATTGAAGCCCGGGTAGGAGCCGTACCGCGGGAACATCTCCTCCACGGGGATCCGGGAGTGCCCCGTGCCGAAGAGGTGGACGAGGCCGTCGGTGGCGATCGCCTCGGCGCACCACTGGCTCGCCGTCTCGATGCCTGAGGCCTGGGTCTCCGCAACGCGCGCCAGCACGGCCGCCGCATCGGCGAGCCACCTGGCGGCCGCGTTCGGAGCGGTCATCATGGCCGGCGCTCCAGCAGCGCCTGGTCCAGGGTCACGGGCTCGAAGCGGCCACTGCGCATGGAACGGTAGGCGGCATCGAGGATCCCGTTGACGATGTAGCCGTCGCGGAAGGTCTCCTGGGGTTCACGCCCGTCGGTGTACGCCCCGATCACGTCGGCCATCATCAGGTCGTGGCCGTGGACACGGACCTCGTCCGGGACCGGGAAGAGCCAGCCGGTCTCGGCGTCCGCCTTCTCCACCACGTAGCCGGCCGGGCGCTCCACGAACGCCTTGAGCGAGCCGACGGAGATGTCGGTGATGAGGCGGCCGGCATCCCCGTAGGCCTCGAAGCGCCCCTCGAGGCCGCCCTTGGAGGTCCACGACACATCCACGGTGGCCGCCCGCCCGTCGGCGAAGCGCATGACCATCACCGCGTTGTCCTCGCCGGTGGTCTTCGCGCCGTGGACCAGGGTGGCGCCCCAGGCGAAGACGTCGGTGACGACGGCATCCTTGCCGAACAGGAAGCGGACGTACTCCGCACCGTGGCTGGCCATGTCGAGCAGGGCGCCGCCGCCCGCCAGCTCGGCGTTCCAGAAGTGCGGCGCGTGCGGCCCGCTGTGGCCCTCGCGGGCGCGGGCCGTGGTCAGCGTGCCGATGGCGCCGGCCTGGACCATGTCCCGCATGCGGAGCAGGTCCGGGTTGAAGATCACGTTCTCGAGGTACGCGTTGAAGACGCCGGCCTCGTCGACCGCCCGGAGCATGTCCTCGGCCTCGGCGGCGTTGCGGCCCAGGGGCTTCGTGCAAGCCACGCCCTTGCCGGCCTTCGCCAGCGCGATCACCGCGTCGCGATGGAGGTGGTTGGGCACCGACACGATGACGAGATCCACGTCGTCGGCGGCGCACAGCTCCTCGAGCGACGCCACGGGCCGGCAGCCGAACCGCGCGGCGTAGGCGTTCCGGCGCTCCTCGCTCGCGTCGCAGCCGACGGTGAGAACGGCCTCGCGGACGTAGCGCAGGCCCAGGGCGTGGAACTCGCCGATGAACCCGCAGCCGAGCATGCCGATGCGCACAGGGTTGGCCATGTCAGTACCCCATCGCGTCTGCGGGGGCGTTGGCGGGCGCGTCGCCTGCCTTGCGGGCGCGGAAGTCCAGGATGATCGCCTCGGTCGCGGTCGCGCCGATGCGCGTCACCCCCAGGTTCATCACGTCGATCAGCGCGTCCAGCGTGCGCACGCCGCCCGCAGCCTTCACCTGGATGTGCGGGCTGGTGTTCGCCCGCATCAGGCGCAGGTCGTCGTGGGTGGCGCCGGACGGAGCGAAGCCGGTGCTCGTCTTGACGAAGTCGCCACCGGCGGCCTCGGTGAGCCGGCAGGCGCGGATCTTCTCGTCGTCAGTGAGGTACGCGTTCTCGAAGATCACCTTGACGATGGCTCCCCCCGCGTGCGCGATCTCGCAGATCGCCCGGATGTCGTCCTCGACATCCTGGTCACGGCCGCTCTTGAGCGCCGCGATCTGGATGACCATGTCCAGCTCGACCGCCCCGGCGCGCAGCGCGTGGACGGCCTCCATCATCTTGATCTCGGTCTCGTGGTTGCCGTGCGGGAAGCCGATGGTGGTGCCCACCTTGACGTCGGTCCCCTCGAGGATGCGGCGGGCCCGGATGACATCCACGGGCCGGACGCAGACCGACGCGACGTCGTACTTCGCGGCCAGCTCGCAGCCGGCCTCGACGAACGCGTCGTCCAGCTCGGGCCGGAGCAGGCTGTGGTCGATGGTCTTGGCGATGTCGCGTTCCGTCAGGTTGGCGATCGAGAGGGTCACTGGGGTCCTCGATAATCGATTAGCGATGGTAGGGACCCCGGCTTCCCGGCGTCAACCCTGCTCAATGGCAGTACGGACGCAGGACGTCGCGCGCGATGAGGAAGCCCTGCTTGACCTTCTCGTCGGTGCCTTCGAAGCGACGGTCCTCGTGCTCGATGATGCAGTCGCCCTCGAAGCCCTGGCGGTACAGCTCGCCGTGGACGATCCCCCAGTCCACCTCGCCAAGGCCAGGGATGCGCGGGATCTGCCAGCCCATCCCCATGCTGAACACGCCGCGCTCGTAGAGGCCGTCGCGGTCGATCATCAGGTCCTTGGCCTGGTAGTGGAGGACGTGCTTCCCGAACTCCTTGAGGAACCGCTGCATGTCGATCATCTGCAGGATGAGGTGGCTCGGATCGAAGTTGAGCCCGATCGTGTCGCCCCACTGCTCGAGGATCCGGCGCCACATGCGCGGGGTGGTGGCGATGTTGTGCCCGCCCGGCCACTCGTCGTACGAGAACAGCATCGGGCAGTTCTCGAGCGTGATCTTGCGGCCGTGGTCCTGGGCGTACTTGACGATGTCGGGCCAGACCCGCAGCGCCTCCTCCCAGTTCTGATCCTGGTTCTTCGACCCGTCGCCGCCCATGAACGTGTTCACGAGCTCGATGTCCATGAGCTCGGCCGCCTCGATCACCCGCTTGAGGTGGCCGATGACGGACTCGCGGTGGGCGGGATCGGGGTGCAGCGGGTTCGGGTAGAAGCCCAGGCCGGAGATCGACAGGCCCTTCGCCTCGATCTCGGCACGGATGTCCCTGGCCTGGCCGGCGGACAGGTTGGCGACGTCGATGTGGCTGGTGCCCGCGTACCGGCGCGTCGGCCCGGTGGCCTTGGGCCAGCAGGCGATCTCGAGGACCTCGAAGCCGCTGCCGGCGGCCCAGTCGGCCACCTCCATCAGTGGGGTCTCCGGGAACGGGGCGGTGAGGAAGCCGAGCTTCATCGCGTCTGCTCCTTGGGGGCGCATGCGGTGGGGTTCACGGGGCTGTGGCGGGTCATCGGTCAGTGGGCGACGGTCACCCACGCGCCCGAGCGGGAGCTCTCGAGGACGGCGTCCCCGATGCGCATCTCCTCGTGGCCCGCGGCGAAGGTCGCGTAGCGGGGGTGCTCCGAGGGCCCGCCCGCGACCACGTCGGCATAGACCGCGGTGAACACCGCGGCGAACGTGTCCGCGAAGCCCTCGACGTGGCCGCCAGGAAGGCGGGCAGCCGCGCCACCCTCCGCGTTCATGAGCGCCGGGTTCCGGAGCAGCAGCTCGTTGGGCCGGTCGCGATGACCGATCCACAGCGAGTCTGGCTGCTCCGAATCCCAGGCGACGGCGGAGGAGGAGCCGTCGATCTGGTACTGGAGCGAGTTCTTGCGCCCGGGGCTGAGCTGGCTGATGTTCACGGAGCCGCGGGCGCCGCCCTTGTAGCGGATGAGGACCGAAGCGGTGTCCTCGGTGCGGATCTCGACCGGGATCGTGTCCTTGGCACGCTCCGTGGAGAACGTCAGGACCTCGCCCGCCGGCTTGCGGCGGATCGGGATGAAGGTGGTCAGGTCGGCCATGACAGCCTCCACCTCCAGCCCTGTCACGAAGCTGGTGAGGTCCAGCCAGTGGCTGCCGATGTCGCCCACGGCACGGAGCGTGCCGCCCTGGTCCGCCTCCAGGCGCCAGTTCCAGTCCGTGTCGAACAGGAGCCAGTCCTGGAAGTAGTGGCCGGTGACCAGGCGGACATCGCCGAGATCGCCGGTCCTGACCATGGAGGCGACGTGCTGGTTGAGCGGGTACCAGCGGATGTTGAAGTTGACGGCGTTGACGAGGCCACGGCGCTTCGCGAGCGCGACCAGCTCCGCCGACTCCGCGCTGGTCATCGCCAGGGGCTTCTCGCACACCACGTGGCGACCGGCGGCGAGGATCGCCTTGACCTGGGGGTGGTGGAGCTCGTTGGGGCTGGTGACGTGCACCACCTGGACATCGGGGTCCGCCAGGAGGTCCTGGAGGCTCGCATAGGCCTTGGGCAGGCCCAGTTCCTGCGCGCGCCGCGTGCCGAGCTCCAGGCTCGCGTCCAGCAGGCCCACGACGCGCACGCCGATCCGGCGCAGCGCCTCGATATGGACCGTGCCGATGAACCCGCTGCCGATCACGGCGGTGCCGATGTCGCTGCGGCGCGTCATGACCTGGCTCCTCCTGCTGGCCTGGCGGTCTGTCCCCGACCGGCAACCAGTCTATACAGCTAGACGGATCGATGATCCGCATCGTTGGCCACGGCAGGCCCGGCGCTGGCCGTTGTGCGGGCAGCGGGCCGCAGAGTTCGTGCTGTCATCATGCTACTTCTGCCTGTCAACTGCAAAAGCGCGTGCGGAACGCCTTCCGGACGTGTAGCATCCGCGCCGTGGACGACCGATCCGCAACCATCCACGCACCGGAGCCGGCACCGCTCCCCGACGAGGCGCTCGACGCGCTGGTCGCGGTGCTGGACGGCATCCGCCTGGGGCATGCCCGCTCGCGAGCCGATCTTGTGGCGGCGACCGGCCTGTCACGGGGTATCGTCGCCCAGCGCGTCGGCGAGCTGCTGGACCGGGGCCTGATCACCGAGGGGGACGTCGGGCCGTCCACCGGCGGACGACCACCCCGCCAGCTCGCGTTCCGAGGCGACGCCGGCCACGTGCTGGTCGCGGACCTGGGGGCCACGTCCATCGACGTGGCCGTCACCACGCTCGATGGCCGGATTCTCGCCCACATCGACGAGCCCGCCGACATCGCCTCCGGGCCGGGTCCCGTCCTCGACCGGGTGGACGAGCTGTTCGCGGAGCTGCAGGCGCCGCGGCGGCGGCTGCCGGGACGCCTCTGGGGCGTGGGCATCGGGGTGCCGGGGCCGGTGGAGTTCCAGACCGGCCGGCCGATCTTCCCCTCGATCATGCCCGGCTGGGACGGCTACCCGGTGCGCGAGCGGTTCGCCGCCCGGAACGCGGCGCCGGTCTGGGTGGACAACGACGTCAACGTGCTCGCCCTGGGTGAGTGGCGGTCGGGGGTGGCGGCGGGCCACGACAACGTGATCGTGGTCAAGATCGGGACCGGCATCGGCGCCGGGATCATCTCCGACGGCCGCCTCCATCGCGGCGCGCAGGGGTCCGCCGGGGACGTGGGCCACATCCACGTGACGGATGACCGGTCGGTGGTCTGCCGCTGCGGCAATACCGGCTGCCTCGAGGCCCTGGCCGGGGGTGAGGCGATCGGGCGGAACGGGGAGGCGGCCGCACGGGCCGGCCGGTCGGCGCGCCTGGCCGCCGTGCTTGATGCCCGGAGTGTCATCACGGCCGAGGACGTCGCCCGGGCGGCCTCCTTCGGCGATCCGGTCGCGGTGGAGCTGCTCCAGGGGGCCGGGCGGCGCATCGGGCTGATGCTGGCGAGCGTGGTGAACTTCTTCAATCCGTCGCTGGTGGTGATCGGCGGCGGCGTGGCCCAGTCCGGCGACCTGCTGCTGGCGGCGGTCCGCGAGGTGGTCTACGGGCGCGGCCTGCCACTCGCGACGCGGGACCTGCTGATCCAGCGCTCGTCGCTGGGGTCGCTGGCGGGGGTGATCGGCGCATCGGCGATGGTGGTGGACCAGCTCTTCAGCCGCGAATCGCTGGCGCGCTGGGTCGAGGCCGGGGCTCCGGCAGGCATGGCCGAGGTGGCGGGCGCCGGTCGGGGAAGTTGAGCGACCCCTCCCGTCGGAGCGGCTAGCCCTCGCCCATCACGCGCCGGTAGGCGGTGCCCACGGCGACCAGCGCCGCCGATGTCAGGAGACCGAAGGCCACCGCCACGAGGCCGACCCACGTCATCGTCCCGTGGACCAGCGACATGACGAGCCACAGGGTCCAGAGCGAGAACATCATGAACCCGGCGGGCATCACCGCCCGCAGGGCGAGGCGCTGCCACCGGCCAGGCGTTGGGCGCGGTTCTTGCGTGTTCATGTGCGCTGGACTCCTAGGCGTCGTTGAGCCGGCCCCGATCGACGCCCTCGTAGCTGGTCATTGAGGAGCCGTTCGGCGGCTGCTGGGTCTTCGTCGTCAGTACGGCGCGCTTATGGGCCTGGTCGCCGTCCCGATGCCCGTCGACGTCGGGCGCAGGTCCCTCGTTGCCGACGCCACCATCGGGCAGCAGATCGACCAGGGCATCGAGCGCTTTGCGGATCGGGCCCGGCTCGTCGTCCGTCGTCACGTGGATCCCCCGTTGGCATGCGGAATTGGGACGCCCGACCAGTATCGCCCCTGCCGCAAAGCTGATCGTTCCATGCCGCCCGCCCGGGTTCGGCACGCGTCCGCCCCACGTGTGGGGCGTTTCGGCGCCCGCCGAGCACGCGCCGGGTGCGAAACGTCGACTTTCGCGCGCACACGCCGCACGGGGTGGCCGGATTCGCCCCCCACGTGGGGCGAGGGGCGGGGTTCCGGGCAACGGGGCGGCACCGCCAGACCCTATCCCCGCCGCAGGAGCGCCGCCGCCGCCTCGTCCGCGAACACGACCAGGCGCGGGTGCCGCCGCAGGTACGACGCGGGACAGTCCGGCCCTTCGGGCTCCTCGAGCGCGCGCCGCAGGATGGACGCCTTCCGCTCGCCGGTGGCCAGCAGCCAGACCTCTCGCGCCTCCAGGAGCCGCGAGAGCCCCACCGTGATCCCAGCCGTCGGGGTACGCGCAGCGCCATACCGGGACGTCGCCGCCTCCCGCGAGGACGACCGCGAGCCGGACCAGGCGCGTCCCGTCGTCCGGCCGCGAACCCGGCTCGTTGAAGCCCACGTGCCCGTTCATCCCGATCCCGAGCACGGCCAGGTCCAGCCCTTCGGCCACCACCGCGTCGTGGGCCGCAGCCGCTGCCTCGGGGTCGGGCCCGTCCACGTCGATCGGCACGAACCGCCCGAGGCGACCCGAGAGCTGGCCCAGGAGCTCGTCGCGCAGACGGGCGTCGCACCGCGCGGGGTCGCCCGGGGGCAGCCCCACCCACTCGTCGAGCAGCACGATCGTGGCGCCAGCCAGCTTCACCTCGCCGCGCCACTCGGCAGCGACGAGCTCCGCGTACAGCGGCGTCGGCGTGTCGCCCGTGGGCAGGCAGACCCGGAGGTCGGGGCGTGCCTCGACACGAGCGGTGAACCATTCGGCCACGACGCGCGCCCAGTCATCGGCCGGCAGGACCTCCAGCCGGTACGCGGGACCCGTCACGGGCGTCGCGCTCCTATCCGACGATCCGGTCGACGTAGTCGCCGTCCCTGGTCTTGAGGATGAGCTTGAAGCGCCCGTCGGGCAGCAGCTCGCGCTTGATCACGGTGTCGCCCTCGAACAACTCAGGCTTCACCTCGATCCGCGGGGTCGTGCCGCCGCGCCAGTCGAGGTCCACCGGCTCCCACTGGCGGCTCTTCGCCGAGCGGTAGGCGGCGTCCATGACGGCATTCACAACGTACCCGTCGTACAGCGTCTCCTGGGGCGTGCCGCCGTTGTCGATGGCGTTGAACATGTCGGTGAACATGTCGACGTAGCCCAACTCGGACACCTCGTCGCCCACGGGGAACAGCCAGCCGGCCGCGGTCTCGGCCTTCTCGGCCACGTAGCCCGCGGACCCGCCCGCCGTGAACATCTCCATGCCCGTGCGCAGGAAGTGGTTCAGCCAGATCGTGCCGTGGGTGCCGGCGACCTCGTCGCGCAGGTCCATCCCGCCGCGGAACGTCCAGCTCACCTCGAACTGGCCGATGGCACCCGACTCGAACCGGATCAGCGCAATCGCGTTGTCCTCGTCGTCGATCGGGTGGACGAAGGTGTCCGTGGTGCACATGACCTCGACCGGCCGGTTCCCTTTGCCGACGAAGTTGCGGATGATCTCGATGCAGTGGCAGCCGAGGTCGATGATCGGGCCGCCGCCGGTGAGCCGGCCGTCCCAGAACCACGCGCTGTGCGGACCCGGATGGGTCTCGCGGGAGCGGACCCAGGTGACCTCACCCAGGGCGCCGTCCTTCACTGACTGGATCGCCTTGAGGGTCTTGGGCGTGTAGCAGAGGTCCTCGAGGTAGCCGCCGAAGACGCCCGCGGCTTCGACCGCTTCGAGCATCCGCTTCGCCTCGGCCGCCGTCCGGCCCAGCGGCTTCGTCACGAGCACGGCCTTGCCGGCTGCCGCGACGGCCTTGACCGCCTCCTCGTGGAGGTGGTTCGGGAGCGCGACCACCACGACGTCCGTCTCAGGGTGGCGGATCGCCGCCTCCATGTCCGTCGTGAACTCCGGGATCCCCCACCGCTCGCTGAACGCCCTGCCGCGACCCTCCGAGCGCGAGTACACCACCCGCACCCGGTCCCGGCCTCGCTGGCCGTGGAGGGTCATCGTGTAGAAGTCGCCGATGAGGCCGGTGCCCAGCAAGGTGATCGCGTGGTTCTGCATGTCCGCTCGCTCCAGGTTGGTGGGATGCCCGGATTCTAGGGTCCCCGGGCGGTCGCCGGGAGCGCCGGATGAATCAGCCTGTGGTCGATCAAACGGGCGCCGGATGGATCAGGCAGCGCCGGATGATCAGCCCGCGCCCGGCTCCATCGCGGGCAGCGGCGGCCACTCCGTCGTCGTCATCACCTCCACGCCATCGAGGCGTTCGGTCCGACTCACGAGGTCCCGGTTCACGAGAACCACGTCTCGCGCGATCGGACTCTGATCGCCGCCATGGACGTCGACGGTGGCATCGGTGACAGGCACGAACCGCGTCCAGCCCGCCAGCGCGGCGAGCGGCTGCGCCACCGGCGACCGGTGCAGGCTGCCGCGGACCGTGTACGGGCCGACCTGCAGCACCACAGGTTCCTTGAGGGTCCGCAGCCGACGGCCGGGATCACCACGCCGGCCCGTGACCTCGATGACGTGCAGCTCGCGCCGCTCGACCTCGACCTCGTCGAGGCGCATCTCGCGACCATCCTCCAGGGCGGCGAGCGTCGCGTCGAAGAAGGTCAGGAGCTCGAGATCGTTGACCCGGTCGCTCAGCCGGCCTTCACCGAGCTCGACCTCACCGCGGACCTGGCAGTCCCCCGCCCATGCGACAAGCTGCTCACGCATCGGTGCCTCGTTTCCCACCCGTCGGCGCCGGGCACTCCCGACCCCATTCCCACTACGCGGAGCATAGACGTGTCACGCGCATGGCGCAGCGCGCGCTGCGCCAGCCCGCGACCCGGCGGGTGGCCGTGGGGCCCGGCGGGTAGCCGTGGCATCCGGCGGGTAGCCGTGGCATCCGGCGCCAGCCGTGGGACGCTGCACCAGACACCGGAACGGAGGCACCGTTCAGGGGATCGCGGCCGCGGCCTGTTCGGCGAGCGCATCGCTGGCGGTGGTGATGACGTAGACCACGTCACCCTTGGCGCGGACCCAGTCCTTCGTCCCGTCGTCGCCGTAGTCGAGCAGGACCCACTCGTCCCCGGCGAGCGTGACCGTGGTGCGGTTCACGCCCGCACCCGACGCCGCCAGCCACGAGTCGAGCACCAGGTCCTGGACCTTGGCGAGATCCATCCCGTCGACGGCCATGGCCAGGATCGACAGGTCGGACTCGCCGGTCTCGTCATACGCCTGGGCGACCTGGAGGGCGTCCGCATCCAAGCCCTCTGTACGCAGGGCGGCCAGGATCGCGCGGCTGCCCTGGTCCTCACCCAGGATCGTGGAGCCGGTGGCGCTGTCGGCAACAAGCACGACGTCCCCTACGGCGGCCGGCAGCGCAGCCTCGAGCCCCGGGACGACCGGACTCTCGACGGCCGCCTCCTCGGAGGGATCGGGCTCGAGCGAGTCGAGCGGAACCTCGGTGGCATCCGGGACGGGCGTGGCAGCCGCGATCGTCCCGCCGTCCCCGCCGAGGGCCTTGTCGAAGGCCGAGGCCAGCTGGTCCACCTCCCGCGCGGTGGCATCCGCGGAGGCCGCGAGGTAGACGACGATCGGGCCGTGGCGCAGTTGGAGGAACACCGATCCGGTGTCGTCGGTGCTGCTGTAGGCCTGCTCGCCGAGGTCGGGGCGCTCCACCACGGTCTGGCCGGCGGCCACAGCCGCCTGCTGCGAGAGCGTGACGGACTCGGCTGCATCCGCGCCGAAGCAGGTGATCGTCGCGTAGGTGACACCCTGTGCGCCGGTCTCGTCGTCCACGATCGGGCCGAGGAGCGACATCGTCTTGCGCTCCAGGTCGTACTGCTGGGCCGTGATCGCCCAGTCGGCCGGGAGGTCGGCGTCGGCGGGCGTCGTGGCCCACGCCTGCTGCTGGCACTCCGGTGCGCCCTGGGCGAAGAAGCCCCAAGCGGCCAGGCCGAGCGCGACGGCGGCGATCAGCATCGCGACGAGCGCGATGACACGGGAAGTCCCGACGCTGTCGGCGAGGGCCCGCTCCTCGCTGCGCTGGGTTGCCGGGGCGGGCGCCGGTCTCGGAGTCTGAGGCGTGGTCATGCGTGCAAGCATGCCCTGCCTGCGCCGGACGTGCCCCGGGAGCGTCGGGCGTGAGGTCCGCCGCCCGGCGCACCTGATTCCGGATCCCATCCGCACAAGGATGGTTTGACGGATCTATCCGTGGAGGAATGGAATCCGTGGAGTCCGTGCAGGGCTCGGACCCTGGACCCGGGGTTCGGTGCGTGACCCCTGCACGGCCCGGGCGGATCTCATCCCCACGGGGATTGTTGGCCGAAATCGATCCGCGCAGGAATGGATCGCCGAACCGATCGGCGTGAGGATGGAACCGGGGGCGAGCGAGAACGGGCAGGCCCGACCGGAGCCGGTCCGCGCGGCTGCATGGTTCATGGCCACGCAGGCTAGGCTGCGGGAGGCCGGCGCACTTGCCATCGCGAGCCGGCGCAAGCCACGGAGCCCTACGGAGCTGCCTGATGCCGATGACGCCCCGCGAGCGGGTGCTCGCAACCCTCGCCCACGAGGTCCCCGACCGTGTGCCGATCGTGCTCGGCCCGTCGAATGCCACGGGCATCAAGATGGCGATCTATCGCCGGATCAAGGCCCTGGCGGGGATCGAGGCGCCGGACGCATACCTCTATGACTGGCCGGAGCTGGGCACAGCCTCGCTCGACGAGGCGACGTACGAGCGCCTGCACGTGGACGTGCGCGGTGTGCTCGACCACTTCCCGGCCGCCGTTCGGGCCCGCAACGCCGCTCGTGCGCCGCACACCCCCTTCATCGACGACTGGGGCTCGGGGCAGATCGAGGGCCGTGAGGGCGAGTGGTTCCCGGGCTTCCACCCGATCCCCGACGTCGTCTCGATGGACGAGCTCGTGGACTACCCGTGGCCGGACATGGCCGACCCGACACGGTTCACGGGCGTGCGGGCCGAGGCGCAGCGGCTCCGCGACGAGGGCGTCTACGCGACGCTGGGCGTGCCCTGGCTGGCGTTCCCCCTCGAGCGGGCCTTCGCGCTGCAGGGGACGGACAACTTCCTCGCAAGCCTGGCGGCCGAGCCCGACTTCGCCGAGGCGCTGCTCTGGCAGACCCAGACGCTGTGCAAGGGGCTGCTCGACGGGTTCCTGCGCGAGTGCGGCGATCTCCTGGACATGGTCAAGATCGGGGACGACCTGGGCTCGCAGGTGGGCCTGCTGATGTCGCCTGCGATGTACCGGCGGATCCTGAAGCCCATCCATGCGGACCTGATCGCGTTCATCAAGGCGCGGACCACGGCGCCGGTCGTCTTCCACACCGATGGCGACGTGTACGACCTCCTGCCCGACTTCATCGAGATCGGGGTGGACGTGCTCAACCCGGTGCAGGCGTCGGCCGGCGGCATGAGCGACTTCGCGGGCCTCAAGCGCCGGTTCGGCGAGAACCTGGTCTTCTGCGGGGGCATGGACACGCACCACGTGCTGCCGCACGGCACCCCCGACGAGGTCCGCGCGGAGGTCCGCCGCGTGATCGCGACGCTGGGCGAGGGCGGCGGGTACATGCTGGGCGCCGTCCACACGGTGATGGGCGATGTGCCACCGGAGAACGTGCTGGCGATGGTGGACGCCGTCGAAGAGTTCGGGCGCTACAGGCCCCACGGGCGGTAAGGTTCACGCCATGAGAAGGTCCGCCTGATGCGCCTGTACGCCATCGCCTGCGACGTGGTCGCACGCCCCGTCTACCTCTGCGCCGCGCGCTCGAAACATGTCGTCGACCTGCGGCTGTATGAGCGGGGGCTGCACAACGACCCCAAGAACCTTCGCGAACGCCTGCAGGAGGCCATCGACGCGGCGCCCGCGAACGCGGACGCGGTGGTGCTGGGCTACGGCCTCTGCGGCGGGGCGACCGCGGGCATCGTGGCCCGCGACAAGCCGGTGGTCCTCCCGCGCGCACACGACTGCATCACGCTGTTCCTCGGTGCGCGCGAGCGCTACGCAGACGAGATGGCCAAGCCCGCCACCTACTGGTACGTCGCCGACCAGCTCGAGCGCAAGGACGGCTATCGGGCTGGTGTGGGCGGTCTCGCCATCGGCTCCGACACGGACGCCCAGGTGGACGCCATCCGCGCCGAGTACGTGGAGAAGTACGGCGAGGACAATGCGGACTACCTGATGGAGATCCTGGGTGGCTGGCGGGCGCACTACGGGCGAGCGGCGTTCGTGTCCATGGGGGTCGCGGAGGAGGCCGGGCCTGAAGGGGAGGCGCGCGAGGAGGCCGACCGGCGCGGCTGGGCCTTCGAGCGGATGGAGGGCAGCATGGTGCTGCTCAAGCGGCTGCTCGACGGCGACTGGGGCGACGACATGCTGATCCTCCAGCCGGGCGAGCAGCTCGCGATGAGCTACGACGACGACGTGGTCAGGGCGGTCCCGATCGAGGTCTGACCGCGGATCTACGGCGCGCGGGGCTACTCCGGCGCTGCGGCGCTACTCCGCGCCGAGCCGGCCGTCGCGGAACGCCGCCACGTACTCCCCGCCGAACGGGTCCCGCCCGAGCAGCATGTCGGCCGCCAGCCTGTACGGCTCGCTGTCGCGGTCCGCCGCGAAGACACGCGCGAGGTCGGACGCGACCGGGTCGATGATCCCGCTGTCGATGCCGGCATCCGCAGCGAGGTCGATGAACGTGTCGTTGAGGAGCTTGCGGTTGGGCATCCCGAACGACACGTTCGACAGGCCGCCCGTCAGGTGGATCCCCTCGCCGTACTCGACACGGAGCTGGCGGGCGCAGTCGAGGACGTGGTTGGGCGCCTCCGGCTCCACGGCCACCGGCAGCACCAGCGGGTCCACGTAGAGCAGATCGCCCGCGATGTTGCGGGCCATCGCAAGCTCGATCAGCGTGATGGCGTTGGCCACGCGCTCGTCGGCGTTGGCGGGCATCCCGGACGCCCCGCTGGCGGCCAGGATCGCCGCGCAGTCGAACTCGGCCGCGAGATCCAGCACGTCCGGCCGTTCGATCGACGCGGAGTTGAGCAGCAGGCGCCCGGCCGGCGCCGTGGATGCCGCGACGCCCGCCGCAAGCACCGCGACATCGGACGAGTCGATCGCGACGGGAATGCCCGCGGTCGCCTCTGTCGTCACCACGAGCCACGCGATCGCCTCGGCGCGGCGCCCGGAATCGGCCGAGACCTCGTCGGCGTTGAGATCGAGCCAGTCGGCGCCGGCGGTCTCCTGGCGCCAGGCCAGCGTCTGGATGTAGCGGGCCGCGGTGTCCGCATGCTCGGCGCCGGCGAGGCCCCACAGGATGGCGCTCTGCACGTGCTTGATCCTGCCGTTGGCGAAGTCGCGCGCCGCCGCAACATCAGGGTGGACGGGCAGCACGAGCGATGCCCCGTCAGGCGCCGTGAACGCGATCCCGACCACGCCGCCGCCGAATTCCACCGCGTGTTTCCCGGCCTTCTTGAGGACGCGGGTGGCGTGGATGTTCTCGCCGACCACTTGGAACGGCGTGCCGCCGCGATCGAGCTTCACGCGTGGATGTCCTTCTTCGCTGCGGGAGGTGCGGGCGGGGCGTCTGCGCCGGACTCGAGCGCCGCCTTCGCGGCCTCCGCGCGGCCGTAGTGGTCGCGCCCGAGGAAGGTGTTCGCCCACGCGCTCGTCCGGCGCAGCTCGTTGTCCTGCACCATCGGCTCGCGGTCGAGCATGGCGAGCTCCTCGCCGTACGGCTTGAGCCGCTTGTAGGCATCGGCCCAGACACAGGTGTGGCCCGGGACCTCGCACTGCCCATCGTGGGCGCCGCCGCAC
Source organism: uncultured Chloroflexia bacterium (assembly GCA_963748625.1). Taxonomy (GTDB): domain Bacteria; phylum Chloroflexota; class Limnocylindria; order Limnocylindrales; family CSP1-4; genus CAIXZV01. Next base: position 984,290 of record CAVVJT010000010.1, read on the forward strand.
GGTCCGTTGCGCTGGTTCTTCTGGCAGTGGCTCTCGGGGCACAGGTAGGCGATGTCCGGCAGGGAGCAGTCGCCGCAGTCCCGGCAGTCGAACATCGGCAGCTTCGCCGCCTCCTCCAGCACGTGGAGCGGCTTCTTCACGTGGTACCGCTCGGCGGTCTCGTACACGCGCTTCCAGACGTCGAACCCGGGCGAGCCCGGCTCGAACACGCGCGAGTGGAGCACGCGGTTGAGCTTGTAGAACGGGTCGACGGTCGCACGGGCCTTCGCTCGAGCAGCGGGCGTGAGCGAGCGCGCGTACCCGCGATGCAGCTCGGCGGTGTTGAGCCCGGCGCCGTCGCTCTCGAACGGCTGGAACGAGCCCGGCAGGCCCCAGCTGACGTCCTTCACGAGGGAGCGCCAGTCATCGGCCGGATGGGCGTCCGCCATCTCCATGATCTTCGCGATCTCGCCCGCATCACGGTGTCCGCTGATGTAGATGCCGGCCATGCCCACGCCGCGCGACACGATCAGCTGCTTGGCCGCGAACTCGAGGAAGAACGCGCGCCCCTTGTCGGTGGCCTTCGCCTGCTTCTCGGCCAGCGCAAGCAGGTCGTCGGTCACCACACATCCGGGCACCTTGCCCGCGTTGAACGCGCGGGCGACCGGGGCGGACAGGATGTACGCGTTGCCGACCACCGGCACCGCTGAAGCCCTCGCGGTCCATCCAGCGCAGCAGCGTGTCCTGGCGTCGCGCGTCATAGCCGACCTGCGTGATGGCGTAGTCGGCGCCGGCGCGGACCTTCATCTCCAGCTTGAGGAACTGCGGGATGAGGTCTCGCTCGAGCCGCTTGAACGGGTCGATCGCGCAGCCAAGCCAGAAGCGGTTGCCATCCGGGTCCGGGGCGCCGTCGGCTGTGGCCTTCGCAACGGCCTCTTCGCCCAGCGTGCGCAGCAGCGCAAGGAGCGACACGGAGTCGATGTCGAAGACGGGCCTGGGTCCACCCTCCCAGCCCCCGGCGGGGTAGTCACCGGTGAGGGCCAGCACGCTGTTCAGGCCGCGGGACAGGAGGTTCCAGCCCAGGCTCTGCATGGCGTTGCGGTTCCGGTCCCGGCATGCGACGTGGACGATGACGTCATGGCCGTGCTTGGCGGCCTCCTCGCCCAGGACGTCCGGCGGCAGCTTCGCGAACCCGCCCGCGTTGTCGGTGATGGAGAGGGCTGTGATGCGGCTGTTGCCCGCGAGGTCCGCGGCCATCTTGAGGGGCTTGCCGCCCTTGGCGTCCTGGAGGGCGCCCGCCCAAGGGACCAGCTCCACGATGGTGGCGAACCCGCCCGGATCCTGCAGCGTGCGGCGGAGGGCGCCGGGGCCCATGGGCGTTGACGGGGTCACGGCTTGCACCTCGGGGGCTGGAACGATCTCGACCGCGGACTCCGGCGCGGACTCCTGGGCAGCCTCGACTGCGGGCTCAGGAGCGGGCTCTGGCGCGGGCTCTGGCGCGGGCTCGCCCGCGGCTTCCTCGCTGGACTTGGGCTTCTTGCTCACGGCTGGCTCCAGGGTCTGGCTAGATCCCGATCGGCTCGAAGAGGCAGCCGTCGGTGAACAGGTCGAAGAAGTCCGGTTCCGATTCGAGCTCCACGTGCGCGATCCGGGCGCACAGGGCCTCGAGCTCCGCCCGACGGTCCTGGCGTAGGAGCAGCGTACGCGCCCCAGCAATGGATGCGTTGCCGACGCGCTCGATCCGGTCCTCGGGCGCCGGCACCAGCAGCCCGATGTCCACGGCGGACGCCGTGTCGATCGCGTTCGCAAATCCGCCGGCAAGGTAGACGCGGTCGAGGTCCTCGGGCCGCAGGCCCAGCTTGCGCAGCAGCACCCGCTGGCCGACGGCCGTGGCCGCCTTCGCGATGGACAGGTGGCCGATGTCGCTGCGCGAGAGGGTGATCGGCCGCTCCGGGACCACCAGCACCTCGTGGGCCTTGTCCGCGTAGCTGCCGCGCTCGGTCATCCAGTCGGCCCGGCGCAGCTCGGCCAGCAGGTCCACCAGGCCCGACCCGCAGATCCCCTCGGGCTCGGCATCGCCGATGACCTTGATCTCGAACCGACCGTCCCGCAGCGCGACCTTCTCGATCGCGCCGTCGGCGCCGGGCATCCCGTAGCGCACGCCACCGCCCTCGAACGCGGGTCCGGCGGGGCTGGACGCCGCCAGGACCCGCGTCCCGTCGGACGCGATGATCTCGCTGTTCGTCCCGATATCCACGAGCAGGAAGGAGCCGCCCCGCTCGATGGCATCCACCGCCACCAGGTCCGCCGAGGCATCCGCGCCCACGTGGCAGGCGACCAGCGGGCCGCCCGTGATGCGCGCCTGCGGGTTGACCAGGAGCCCCAGCTCGTGGCCCTTGCGGGTGACCGTCGTGGTGCTCGACGTCCCGCTGCGCCATGCCGTCTCGGTGGCCGAGCGATACGGGAGGTGCCCGAGGGGCCGGATGTCCAGGTCGAAGAAGAGGTCGCGCATGGTGGGGTTGCCGACCACGTAGGCATCCACCAGCTGGCGCCGGTCGATCCCCAGCTCGCCGCACAGGCGCTTGAGTTCGTGGTTGAGCGCGCGCCGCAGGGCCAGGCGCATCTCGCCCGGCACGTCGCTGTCATAGCTGATGCGGGTCATCACGTCCGACCCGCCGAAGCGCTGCGGGTTCTCGAGGCCCACGACCGCGAGCACGGCGCCCGTCGCCAGGTCCACCACCTCGAGCACCACCGTCGTCGTGCCCACGTCGATCGCGATCCCCAGGGCCGGCCCGTGGGACGCCCCGATGTCGGTGCCGTCGGAGGCGCGGTACCGCCCGTCCACCACGGTCACGGCCGGGTCGGTGTCCACCTCACCGGTGGCCTCAGGGGCCAGCAGCACGCGGAGCCGGCGGCGCAGGATCGCGAACTCCACGTCACGGTCCGCATGCTCCACCACCGCCTGGCAGGCGAGGCGGAACGCCGGCCCGAGGAACGTCTCCTCCTTCGTGCGTGCCGAGAGCTGGTCCCCCCCGGTCCGGATCTCCACCACGCACTCGTGGCAGGTTCCGGCACGCTTGCAGGACGCGGGGACGACGACCGACAGCTGGCCTGCTTCGTCGAACAGCGAGCGACCAGGGACGAGCGGACGGCGCTCGGCCCCGTGGATGACATGAGGCATTCCCAGAGTCTCGCGTGCGCGGTCAAGTGACCGGATGGCCGACGGACACGTCTTCCACGGGACCTTCCGCCCTGTACCAAATCGCAACCTTCCGGCGACGCTGGCACGAGTCTCTGGTGACGCAACACACCATCGACCGGATCACGGCGCGCTGGTATGCCTCGCGTGTCGAGCGAAGGCGCCCCCGAGACGAGATGAGACCCGGGCGGTCCCGGGCGTGGAGGAGAGCAAGCACATGAGCGAGGAACTGTTCGCCGGCCTGAAGCAGGCGGTCATCGACGGCGACGCGAACGCCGCAGCCGAGCTGGCCCAGAAGGTCCTGGCCGACGGGGTCTCCCCGCTCGACGCGATCGACAAGGGCCTGGTCCCCGGGCTGTCCTGGGTCGGCGAGGAGTTCGGCAAGGGCGAGCTGTACCTGCCGGACATGATGCTGGCGGCCCGCGCCATGCAGCGCGCCACCGCGATCCTCGAGCCCGAGCTCAAGGCGCAGTCGCAGCAGCGGTCCGTCGTGGGCCGCGTGGTCCTGGGCACGGTCAAGGGCGACATCCACGAGATCGGCAAGAACCTCGTGGGCATGATGCTCGCCACGTCGGGCTTCGAGGTGACGGACCTGGGCGTGGACGTGGCCCCCGAGCGGTTCGTCGAGGCGGCCCGGGAGTTCAACGCTGACATCGTGGGCGTGTCGGCGCTGCTGACCACCACGATGGCCGGGCAGCGGACCGTCGTCGAGCAGATGGCGGCCGCCGGGCTCAGCCCCAAGTGCAAGGTCATCGTCGGCGGCGCTCCGGCGAGCGCCAGCTGGGCGGCTGAGATCGGCGCCGACGGCTACACGGAGGATGCGATCGGCGCGGTCGCCCTCGCGCGCCAGCTCGTCAGCGCCTAGGCGTCGGCGTCACCGCGCAGGCGTCGCACGCCCCCTGCGCCCCCTGCGTCCCCCGCGTCCCGCGTCCCGAGCACCGGCGCCGCCCCGGCTCTCCCGGGCGGCGCTCACGGGTCCCGGCTCCCCGATCACGAGCCGGCGCAACGGATCATCTGCCGGGCCCGGGACCCGGCTGGAGGCAGCAGATGTTCACCACCGCGATGGCGGCCACCGACAGCCCGTCGCGTCCCTCGCTCCAGATTCTCTCGCCCGAGGCGATCCGCCGCATCCACGAGGCCACCCTCGAGATCATCGAGACCGTCGGCGTCCGGTTCCCATCCGAGCAGGCGCTCGACACCTGGGAAGCCCACGGCGCCACCGTGGACCGGGCGACCTCCATCGTCAAGGTGCCGGCCCACGTCATCGAGGCGGCGCTCCGGACCGCACCTCCCGTCTACACGCTGGGTGCGCGGCGTCCCGACCAGGACCTCCCGCTCGACGGGAAGCACGTCCACGTCGCCACCGACGGCTGCGGCATCGAGGTCCTGGACCCGTGGACGCTCGAGGTCCGCCGCTCCGTCCTCGCCGACACCGCGGACATCGCCCGTGTCGCCGACGCGCTCGACGCGATCTCCTTCCACTGGGTCGCGGTCTCCGCGCAGGACGTGGACCCGGCGGTCCGCTCGGTGACCGAGCTGGCCGCGATCTTCCGCAACTCCACCAAGCACGCCCAGACCGAGAGCGTCGTGTCGGCCGCCGAGGCGCGCACCGCCATCGAGATGGCCCGCGTCATCGCCGGCTCCGACGAGGAGCTGCGCCGTCGGCCGCCGCTCTCGCTGATGCAGTGCACGATCTCGCCGCTCGCCCACGACGGCGGCCCCATCGAGGCGGCCCTGGTCGCGGCCGAGGCCGGCATCCCGGTCGGATTCATGACCATGGCATCGTGTGCGTTCTCCGGGCCGGCCACCGTGGCGGGCTCGCTGATCGTCGGCAACGCCGAGGTCGTCACGGCCATGGCGCTCATGCAGCTGGCCTACCCGGGCTCGCCCGTGTACTACGCGGCCGCGCAGACAGCGATGGACCTGCGCTCCGGCGCGTACACCGGCGGCGGCCCCGAGGACTTCCTGTTCGGTGCGGCCACCAACGAGCTGTCCGACTTCTACAACGTGCCGCTCTCGATGGGCGCGTTTGCCACCGGCGACAAGACGTCAGGCTGGCAGTCCGGCCTCGAGAACGGCCTCTCGTCGTTCATGGCGACGGTGTCCGGCGCGGACATGCTGCTGGGCGTGGGCCTGCTGCACGGCTCCCGGATCTGGTCGTACGAGCAGATGGTGCTCGACTGCGAGATCAGCGGGATCGTCAAAGCGGTCGTGAACGGCATCCCCACCGACGATGCTGCCCTCGCGCTCGAGGCGATCCGCGAGGTGGGGCCGGGCGGCGAATACCTGACCCTGCCGCACACGCGCTCGGCGATGAAGGGGATCTGGAAGGCCACGTACCTTGACCGCCGGCCGTACGGCCAGTGGCAGGGCGACCCCGACAAGTACCACCGCGACGCGCTGGAGCGTGCCCGCACGCTGCTCCGCGACCACCAGCCCGAGCCCCTCGACCCGGCTGTCGACGCGGAGCTCACCCGACTCATCGCGACCCACGCGCCGGCCATCGTCGGCTGACGTTCCCGCCCATCCCGGTGCCGGCCCCGGAGTCCTCCGGGGCTGGCACGCAACCTGGAGACCTCCGCATGCGACCCCGTTTCGAGCTCCTCGACCCCGCCCTGATCGACCGCGTCGTGAACGAGGCACTCGAGCTCCTCGTCACGCCCGGCATCAAGGTGGAGGAGCCCGAGGCGATCGCGCTGCTCGTGGCCAACGGCGCCACGGCCGACGGGATCCGCGTGTCCATCCCGGAGGCGATGGTCCGCCGCGCGCTGGACACGGTCCCCCATGCCTTCTCGCTCTACAACCGCGCCGGCGAGCCGGTGGTGGGGTACGGCTCCGGGCGTGTCCATTTCGATCCCGGGTCCTCCGGGGTCGCGGTGCTGGATCCCTAGACCGGTGACACGCGCCGCTCGATGGCCGCGGACCTGGCTCGTGTCATCCGCGTGGCCGACGCGCTGCCCGCGTACGACGCCGCCTCCACGGCGATCGTGGCGCACGACGTGCCCACCGAGATCGGCGACCTGTACCGGGTGTTCGTCGTGCTCATGAACTCGGGCAAGCCGATGATCACGGGCGCCTTCTCGCCCCGCGGGTCGTCGGTGATGCTGGACCTGCTCGCGCTCGACGCGGGCGGGCGGGCGGCACTCGCCGAGAAGCCGCGCGCCGTCTTCGACGTCTGCCCGTCGCCGCCGCTCACCTGGTCCGAGTTCGCGTGCCGCAACGCGATGGACCTCGCCCGGGCGCACGTGCCGGTGGAGCTGATCTCGATGCCGCTGGCGGGGGTCGCGGCGCCGGTCACGCTGATCGGGTGCATCGTCCAGCACGCCGCCGAGTCCATGGCGGGCGTCGTGCTCCACCAGCTGGCCGAGGCCGGGGCGCCCATCGTGTGGGGCGGCGCGCCTGCGATCGTGGACATGCGCTCGGGCGCGACGCCGATGGGCGCTGTGGAGACGGCGATGATCAACGCCGGCAACGCGGCCATCGGCAAGTCGCTGGGGCTCCCGGTCCACGGCTACATGGGCGCCTCGGACTCCAAGATCGTGGACGCGCAGGCTGGCTACGAGTCGGCGACGACCGCGCTCATCGGCGGCCTGGCCGGCGTGGACATGATCTCCGGTCCCGGCATGATCGACTTCCTGCTGGCCCAGAGCCCGGAGAAGCTGGTCCTCGACGCGGACATGATCGGGATGATCCAGCGGCTGCTGCGCGGCGTGGCCACGCCGACCGAGACGCTCGCAACGGACTTCTTCGCCCAGGCAGGGCCGGAGGGCCGGTTCCTCGAGCTGCAGGACACCCGCAAGCTCTTCCGCTCCGAGCAGTACCTGCCGTCGAAGGCGTTCAACCGCGACTCGCGCCGGTCCTGGCTCGATGGCGGCGGGCTCGACGCGTACGGGCGGGCCCGCCAGCGGGTCGAGGAGATCATGGCCGGTCCGGTGAACGGGCCGTCGCCGGAGCTGGGCGCTGCCCTGGCCGGGTGCGTCCGCGAGGCGGGCGCTCCGTTCGGACTCGGCGAGGAGTTGCCGGGCATCAGCGGGTAGCGCGCGGGGCGGCGGGCGTCAGCGGCGCTCCAGATCCGTCACCGCGCAATCGGGCTCACGCGGCGCCTCCACCCGACTCACAGTCAACGAAACCCCGCAAATCGCCTCGCGCGGGTCTCGGATGCGGGGATTCGTCGCCTCCAAGGCAACGCCCGCCCGAAAACAGCGCCTCCAGCGGGCGATTCAGCGGTCGGATGTGCGGATTCGTCGACTTCGACGCAGCGGCCCAAGCGCCGGGCCCGGGCGACGTGAGCCTGGGCGCCGTCAGCGCATCGACGCGGCGATCTCCAGGGTGCGCGCACGTCCCAGCGCGGACTCGAGCCGGTACAGGGTGCCGTCGCGCGCGAAGACCAGCGTGTCACCGGCGACGACCGCCCGAAGCACCTCGGCTCGGCCGCCCGGTCCCAGGTACAGCAGCTCGTGCGGGGCGCCCGAGATCCACCAGCCACGATCGCCGCCCACGCTGACGGGCTCGATCGTCGTCTCCGGGCCGAGAACCTTGGACAGGAACGCTTCCTCGGCGGCGCCCGGCACGGCCATCACGACGAGGGCGAGATCCTCGCTGCCCGTGAGGGTGGGCTCACCGTTTGCGGCGCGCCAGGCGAGCGTCAAGACCGGGTCGGCCGTGGAGCCGCCCCGGTAGGCGGTGTCCGGCTCCGGTAGCGCGGCCGGCACAAGGACGCGGGGGCGGTCGACGTCGCGTGCGTCTGCGAGCGGGATCGGCGTGCCGAAACCCAGGCCCATGCCGGCCGGAGGTACGGTGACACCTTCACCGAAGACGATATCGAGGCCCGGGAGCCGGTAGCCGAGCGCGACGGCAGCACCGGCGACCAATACGAGCAGCACGACGGCGAGGGCGACGGCGCGGAGGACGGTCGCCCGGCGAGCTCTCGAGCGGGCGCGTGCTGCCGCGTCGGCGTCCACCGCGGCTCCTGCCGTGATCCGGTCCACCACCCGGGCGCGCAGGTCGGGCGTGCGGGGCCATGTGGCGCTGGCGGCGGCTTCGGCCAGGAGCAGGTCGAGGCGGTCGCGGGGGTCTTGCGACGCGTTCATGCCGGACCCTCCTGCCGCGCAGCCTGCTCGAGCGCAGCCCGCAGACGGCCCAGGCCCCGGTGGAGTCGTGACTTCACCGTGCCTGCGGGGATGTCGAGCACTGCAGCCGTCTCCGCCTCGGACAGGTCGAGCAGGTAGCGACAGGCAACGACCGTCGCGCTCGCCGTGGGCGAGGGTGGCCAGCGCCGCACGCACCTCGGATCGCGCCTCGGCCAGGATCACGGCAAGGTCCGGTCCGTCGTCGTGGTCCCGGCCCAGCACGGCGAACGCCCTCCCGATCATGCCCTCGCGCCGGGTCCGGCTGCGCCGCCTGTTTCGCGCCTCGTTGCCAACGATCGCAAGCAGCCACGGCCGGAACGGCGCATCGTCACGGAAGCGGACCATTGCCGACCAGGCCCGTACAAAACCCTCCTGCGTCAGCCTCCTCGGCGTCGGCAGGATCGCCCGCGAGCAGGCAGGCGACGCGGAACGCAGCCTGCTGGTGCATCGTCACGAGTTCTCCGAACGCCCCGGTGTCACCGTCCCGCGCGCGCCCGACCAGGACCGCCTCGCGGGGGTCACCGGGCGGACGGGGATCCGGGCCGGCGCGGGCGTCGTCGGGCACGCGCCGTCAGGCCCCCTCGGCCGACCGGCGCCCGACGCGCAGCCGCACCGCCACGACCACCACGACGCCCAGTACGACGAGGACCAGGGCGGGCGGCCACCAGGTCGCGCCATCGGTCCCATCAACCGCCGGAGCAGGCGCGGCCGCCGCCGGAGCCGGCGCGGCCTCCGATGCCGCCGACGCAGGCTCGACCGGAGCCGGTGCCGCTGATGCCGCCGGCACCTTGGCAACCGCGGTCGCGCGTGGCAACGGTGTCAGACCGGGCGTCGGCGCAGGCGCCACCTGGGCCGACCGGGGCGAGATCCCGCCGAACGTGAACGGGTCCTCGAGCAGGAGGATGTCGATGTCGGAGGTACCACGGAGCACCACTCGCAGCCCGCGGACCCCGGAGTCCGGAACGGTCGCCCGGGCCACGTAGTGCCCAATTCGGTCCTGGACACTCCAGGCCTCGGTGGTCTCGCCGTCGCGGCCGCTGAGGATCAGCACGATCGGCGAGCCCTCGACAGGGTACTCCCCGTCCTCGGTGAGCACGTCGACGGTCAGCCCGACGAGCAGCTCCGCGCCGGGCGGCGAGGCGAGCGCGATGGGCGCGTCGAGGACGGCGCTCATGCTCTCCTTCGCGGATGCGACGCCCGCGATCACGGACAGGAGCAGGGTCGCAAGGGCGATGGCGGCGAGCGCGGGGCCGGCGAGGCGGCGTGGGGACTGCAGGGGGCGCATCGACGTGTCTCCGGTAGGTGCTGGTGCCTCTTGTACACCGCCCGCGCCGTTCGCGTTCCCGCGGACCCGCCAGTCCCGTTCCCGCCACGCCGATCCCGCTCCCGGCCACGCCGACTGGTACGCAACGAAACCCCGCAAACCCGCCGCAGCGGGGCCGCAATCCCGGCTTCCGTTGCCTCCATGTCCACACCCGCCCGCAAAGGCGCCGATAAGCGGGGCATAAGGCCCCGCCAAGCGGGAACCTGTTGACTCAGGCGCAGCACGCCGTCCCCAGTGGTCAGCACGCCGTCCCGAGCGGACAGGCGGGTCAGCAGAAGAGCAGCAGGGTGTGACCATGGGTGAGACGGACCTGGAGCGGGCGATCCGAGAGCAGCAGTGGGCGAAGCGGTCAGCGGTGGGCAGCGAGCTGCGGCGCGTCCTCGATGACGAGGGCATCTCCATGCGAGCGCTGGCGGCAGCAATCGGGATCGATGTCAGCCATCTCTCGCGGGTCGTCGCCGGCAACGCCGCGCTCAGCCAGGACTCGCTGGTCGCCGTCGCGACCGCACTCGGGTACGCCGCCTCGATCAAGCTCTTCCCGACCGACGGCCCCCGGATCCGCGACCACCGGCAGGCACGCATGCTCGAGGTGGTGATCGCGCGCCTCCATGCCCGCTGGCTCGCCCGGCTGGAGGTGCCGGTCTGGCGTCCCGTGCGCGGGGTCATCGACCTGCTGCTCCGGGACCGGTTCACCGGCGACCTCGTCGCGGGCGAGGGCCACAGCCTGCTTGCCACGGTGGAGGCGCAGATCCGCCACGCCCACGAGAAGGCCAACGCCCTTCCGTCGGCGACGGGCTGGCCATGGTCCGATCGCCTCGACGAGCCGCGGGTCAGCCGCCTCCTCGTCCTGCGCTCGGTGCCCGGGAACCACGATCTGGTGAACGCGCTGCCGGCGACGTTCGCGTCTGCCTACCCTGGCGACACCCGCCAGGCTGTCGCCGCCCTGCGCAACGCGACAACGCCGTTCCCGGACGGGGCGATCGTCTGGGTGCACGTCGACGGGACGCGGACGCGGCTGCTCGACGGCCTGCCGCGCGGCGTGGGGCAGTGGTAGACAGCCGGCCCGTGGCACCGGCGCCGGCCCTCACGGCCTGGAGCGGCCGGCCCTCGGCCCGTGGCGCCGGCGCCGGCCCTCACCGCTTATGGCGTGGAAGTCAACGAATCCGCGCAACGGAGCCCGTTGGGCCGCCGGCGCCGTTGCCGTGAGGACGACCGTCCTGCTGACCGCGGGTGACGTGGACCAGGCAGCTCAGCGCAAGGGCACCTACCGGGCGCCCGGCCGGTAGCCGAGGCCACCTGCAGGGCGCCGTCCGGGAAGCCACCGGACGACCCCGAGGCCACCGGGCTCGGGGCCAGGAAGCCACCGGACGACCCCGAGCCCGCCACCAGGCGGCGCGCAAGATCCGCCTTACGGCGTGCCCAAAGCCTGGGTTGACGCGCGCTCGTCGCGCAGTTCGTAGACCGTCTCGAGCGGGTTGCCGCGCGCAATCCCGAACCAGGCGACCGCCGAGCCGACCACGGCCACGAGGCCGCCGGCCAGCATCGCGACCCGCAGGCCATCGAGGTAGAACAGCGCGTAGGTACGCAGGTCGGTGGTCGCGACCGACCCCACCACCGATGTCCATGACGCCGTCCCGAGCGCCACCAGGAGGTCCCGGAACTGCGTGACCTCCGTGTCGACGACAGCGGCAGGCTGGCCGGCGAGCGATCCGGTGAGCGCGAAGACCGAGACCTGCGTGACCAGCGCCGTGGCGACCACGATCCCGATCCTGGTGCCCACCTCGATCGACGCCTCGTTGAGGGCGCCTGCGGTCGCGGGCAGGCCCCGCGGGACCGCGGCGAAGATGATCGCCGTCCTCACCGTGGTCGCCACCACGAACCCGCCGCCCACCAGGAAGAGCGGCAGGATGAACAGCAGGTAGAGGCGGTCCGGGCCGATCAGCAGCGCCAGGACGAGGTCGCCGAGGCCGATCACCAGCATGCCGCCGGCCACAAGGACCCGTGGCTGGAAGCGGGTCAGCAGGTAGCCGGCGATCGGCCCGACCAGGATCAGCGACAGGAACAGGGGCACCAGCCCGAGCACGCCGAATGTGGGCCCGAACTTGAGCACGACCCCGAAGTACATCGGCAGCTGCGACATCGGCACGATCTGGGCCATGGCGATCACGAGGCCCACGAACAGGGCGATCGTCACCGGGCGCCGGCTGATCGCCACATCCTTCACCTGGTCCATGCGACGGCGCCGTTCCCAGGCGAAGAACGCGATCACCACGACGATCCCGGAGCCGATGAGCGCCAGCCGGAGCGGGTTCTCCCAGCCCGCGCCCAGCCACAGCAGGCCGCTCGCGATCAGCACCACGCCCGCCGCCCAGAGCGCCGTGCCCAGCACGTACGGGCGCTCGGCGCGCGTCGCACGCTCGAGATCGCCCATCCGCCGCCGCAGCACCAGGAGCGCGAGCGCGCAGCCCGCCATGGAACCGATGAACGCCGGGACGAACGTGCCGGGGATCAGCGAGACGAGGACCGGCGAGAGTCCCTGACCGATGCCGTATCCCGCGTAGGCGATGCCGATGGCCGTCGCGCGCGCCACCCCGGTGTACGAGGTCGCGGCGATGGCGAGCGCGCATGGCATCACGAAGGCAGCCGAGGCGATGCCGAGGAACCGGACAACCATGAAGGGGAGGCCGGTGCCCTCGAGGAGGAGCGCGAGGAACGCGGCCGCGAAGGACACGATGAGCCCCCCGGCGATGATCGGCCGTGCCCGCGTGGTGTCGCCGATCGCCCCGCCAATGAGCAGCAGGATCGCCGTGGTCACCGAGACCAGGATGACCTGGCCCTCGATGTCGGGCTGGGCCCGAATGGCCGCCTGCGTCGTCATGGCGGTCGGCGCCAGGATCTTGGGGTCAAGGCCGGCCGCCAGCAGGGCCACGGTTGCCGCGAGCAGGGCGTTGCGTGCCCGCTTGTCGGCGACGAGGTCCGCGAGGAACGGGGGAAGCGAGCGGCTGGCCATCGCGCGGATGCTAGCAGGGCGCCGTGCCCGGCCGGACCCCACCCCAGTTGGACGGGGCGGCCGGCCCTCCTGCAGACCACCCCGCAGGTCAGGGTTCGAGGTTCAGCGGGACCTCAGAGCGGCTTGAAGCGCGCCTGGAAGAACCGCAGGTACTTGGGCTCGTACACCATCTCGAGGCCCCGGGCCTCGGCGCGGGCGTCGTAGCAGGCCTTCACGGACTCAGCCACGACGTCCATGTGCGCCTGCGTGTAGACGCGCCGCGGGATCGTCAGGCGCGTGAGCTCGAGCTTCGGGCGCTTGTGGTCGCCGGTCTTCGGATCACGTCCGGCGGACACGATCCCCCGCTCCATCGAGCGGATGCCCGAGTCGAGGTACAGGTAGGCGGCCAGCGTCTGGCCCGGGAACACGTCCTGCGCGAGATGCGGATAGAAGCGCTTCGCGTCGAGAAAGATCGCGTGACCGCCGATGGGCCGCACGATCGGGATGTCCCACTCCTCGAGCAGCTCGCCGAGATACCGGACCTGGCCCACGCGGCTGCGGACGTGCTCGTCCTGCACCGCCTCCTCGATGCCCAGCGCGAGCGCCTCCATGTCGCGCCCGGCCAGGCCGCCGTACGTGTGGAGCCCCTCGAACACCACGACCAGGTTGCGAAGCTCCTCGAAGGTGTCCCAGTCGTTGACGGCCAGCCAGCCGCCGATGTTGACGAGGTTGTCCTTCTTTGCCGACATCCAGGCGCCGTCGGTGTAGGAGCAGAACTCGAGCAGGATCTGCGCGATCGTCTTGTCCGCGTAGCCCTCCTCGCGCTCCTGGATGAACAGGGCGTTCTCGACCATGCGGGTGGCGTCGAGCATGACCTTGATGCCCAGCGGCTCGCACAGCTCGCGGATCTCGCGCACGTTCGCCATCGACACCGGCTGGCCGCCGGCCATGTTCACGGTGCCGGCGAGGCTCACGTAGGGGATGTGGTCGGCCCCGACCTCGGCGATGAGCGCCTTGAGCTTGTCGATGTCGATGTTGCCCTTGAACGGCAGGATCGCCTGCGGGTCGTGGGCCTCGTCGATGATCACGTCGTGGAAGGTGCCGCCCGCCATCTCCTGGTGCTCGCGGGTGGTCGTGAAGTACATGTTGCCGGGGATGTGGTCGCCCTTCTCGATCATCACCTGGCTGATCAGGTGCTCGGCGCCGCGGCCCTGGTGCGTGGGGACGATGTGCTTGTAGCCGTAGAACTTCTGGATCGCCGCCTCGAGGTGGTAGAAGTTCCGGCTGCCCGCGTACGCCTCGTCGCCGAGCATCATCCCAGCCCACTGGCGATCGCTCATGGCGGACGTGCCCGAGTCGGTCAGGAGGTCGATGTAGACGTCGTCGCTCTTGATGAGGAACGTGTTCCAGCCGGACTCGTCGAGGGCTGCCAGGCGCTGCTCGCGCGTGGTCACCTTGAGCGGCTCGACCATCTTGATCTTCCACGGCTCGGCCCAGCTGCGGCGGCCGTGCTGCTGGCCCATGGTGTGGAGGGAGGACGGGCGCTCGAAGGTCACGGGTGGCTCCTCGGGTGGGCGGGTGGTGGCCGGCCGGTCAGCGGCCGATGGGGAGGGCGGTCGTGCGCTTGACCTCGCGCACCACCACGCTGGTCTGGATGCGGGCGATGCCGGAGATGGTGTTGAGCCGGTCGACCAGGAAGCGCTCCAGGTCGCGCCGGTTCCGCAGGGCCACGCGGAGGAGGTAGTCGTATTCGCCGGTCACGTGGTGGACCTCGAGGACCTCGGGCGCCGCGGCGACGGCGTCCCGGAAGCGCTCGACATCGTCGTGGCCGTGCGCGCGGAGGCCGACCGAGACGAAGCACAGGAGGTCGAAGCCTGCCTGCTCGCGATCGACGAGGGCGACGTAGCCCGCGATGACACCGTCGCGCTCCAGGCGCCGGACGCGCCCGTGGGTCGCGGCCTGCGAGAGACCGATGCGGCGGGCAAGGTCCGCGTTGGACAGGCGCCCGTCCACCTGGAGCTCGCGCAGGATGGCATCGTCGATCTCGTCACGTGCGGGGTGTACCACGGCGGCGGCTCCTGGTGGTTGCAATCTTCGGTCAGACACTCACATTACCGAAGATCGTTCGCCGCGTGACCGTCAACGATCGAGGCGTCTTCTGTCTTCGCACCCTGCGTCGCGGAGGGCCCGGGACAAGGAAAGGGCCGGGACCGACATGCGGCCCCGGCCCGAGAAGGAACCGGCTACCCGGCGGCGCCGGCCTCCGTGGGCGCAGCAACCGTGACCGTGCGCTCCTCGGCGCCGCGCACCAGGGTCACCTCGAGCGGCAACCCGGCCTCGCGCAGCGCATCGTGGAGGTCATCCACGTCCGCGATCGCACGTCCGCCGGCGGCGACCAGGAGGTCACCCTCGGCGATGCCCGCGGCCTCGGCGGGCGATCCGGTCTCCACCCCCCGGACCAGGACGCCGTCACGGTCGGGAAGCCCGACGGAACGGCGCAGGCGGCGGGCGACATGCGCCGGCGCCACCGCGATGCCCAGTTGCGGCCGCTCACGGGTCTCGCCACGCGCCAGCGCATCAACACGCGACCGCAACGCCTCGTCGGCCGGGAGCGCGAGGTAGAACCCCTCACCCACGCGGTTGGTGTTGAGGCCGACCAGGGCGCCCGCGGTGTCGAGCAGCGGGGATCCGGATGAGCCGGGCGCCAGCGGAGCGGTGTGCTCCAGGGACCCGGAGATCAGCCTGCCGCCCGGGCCGCGGAAGGCACGCTCCACGGACGAGACGAAGCCGAACGACACCCGGGTGCCGCCGGACGGCAGGGCCGCGGCGGAGAACACAGCGGACCCGATGGTCGCGCCGGCGGTGGACCAGGCGATGGCCGGCGTGGGGCCGGTCTCGACCTCGACCACGGCGATGTCCCCGTCCCAGTCGACGGCCTTGACGGTGCCGCGGGTCACGCGGCCGTCCGGGAAACGGACGGTCACTTCACCGCCGCGGAGGTTGTGGGCGTTGGTGAGCACGCGATCGGTGGCGATGACCACGCCGGAGCCGCGAAGACGGGAGCCGATACCGACGACGGACGGACCGACGGCGCCTGCGACGGCGGCGACGGCTTCCTGGAGCTCGGTGAGAACGGACACGGGGATGGGATACCTCTGCGCGATGCCGGCGACACGAGACACAGGTGTCGGACCGGCTGGGTTGTTACTTGCGATTTGCAATCTACTATCCTCACCGCCACAGCGCAAGTCCTTCGCCTACCATGCGCACATGACCTCCTCGCCCGATCCCGCCGCACCGCCCACCGCCCTCGGCACGGCGCTGGATCGCGTCGGCGACCGCTGGAGCCTGCTCCTGGTAGAGGCGATGCTCCCCGGCTCCCGCCGCTTCGGCGAGCTGGGCGAGGCGCTGCCGGGCATCGCGCCGAACATCCTGGCCGACCGTCTGCGCAGGCTGGAGCGCTCCGGCATCCTGGTGGCGACGCCCTACTCGAAACGCCCCCTGCGCATGGAGTACGCGCTCACCGCCGACGGACGCGAGCTGGCCGGCGCCCTGCGCCTCCTCGCCGACTGGGGCTCGAAGCGCGGCGGCACGGGCGAACCGCTCCGCCACGAGGTCTGCGGGACACCGCTCCAGGCCCGCTGGCACTGCCCCACGTGCGAACGCCTGGTCGAGGATGACGAGCCGGACGAGCTGACCCGACTGTAGGCACGGGCGACCGCACCCACGGCCGCAAGCCACTTTCGAGGTCCACGGCTACACTCGCGACGAGGGGCGGCCACTTGGCCAACCTCCCCCACCTGTCGGAGGTCGCGTGCGCGTGCCGCTCCCCGGAGGGGTCCGGTGGCGCAAGGTCTGGCGTGACCTCCTCGAGCACCGGATCCGATCCGTGCTCGTCGTCCTGTCCATCGCTGTCGGCGTGATGGCGGTGGGCACGATCGCGGGCGCGAACGCCCTCCTGTCCCAGAACCTCGCCGCGGGCTTCGCGGCCACCAAGCCCGCGTCGGCCAGCATCTTCACGACCGTCCCCTTCGACCAGGACCTCGTGGACATCGTCCGGCGCATGCCCGACGTCGCCGAGGCCCAGGGCCGCCGTTCCGCCACGGCTCGCATGGAGCTCGCCAGCGGGGACACCGTCGCGATCGCGCTGACGGCGCTCCCGGACTTCGCCGAGCAGCCGATGGACCTCGTCACGTCGGAGTCGGGCACGTGGCCACCGGCGCGTGGTGAGGTCGTCTTCGAGCGCTCGACATCGCTCCTGGTCCCGGACCTCGTGGAGGGCCAGCCGATCACGATCCAGATCGGCCCGAACAAGACGAAGACCTTGACGGCCGGCGGCTTCGCGAGCGAGCCCGGTGCTGCGCCTGCCTACATGTTCGGCCAGGCCATCGGCTACGTCACGTTCGACACCCTCGAGGACCTGGGCTTCGACGACTCCTTCGACGAGCTCCGGATCCTGGTGGCCGACCCAGACGGCACGCGGGATCGCAACCGGGCGGTGGCAACGGAAGTCAAGGAGCGCCTCGAGAAGGCGGGCGCCCCTGTCGCATTCATGCAGATCTCGACGCCGGGCGAGCACCCCGCGCAAGATCTGCTGAATGCAGTGTTCATGATCCTGGGCGCGATCGGCCTCCTGAGCCTGGCCATCTCCGGGTTCCTGGTGATCAACACGATCTCGGCGATCCTGGGCCAGCAGACGCGCCAGATCGGGATCATGAAGGCGGTGGGCGCGCGCGACGGACAGATTGCCGCGATCTACTTCGGCATCGTGCTGGGCTATGCGCTCATCGCGCTGGCGGTGGCGCTGCCGGGCGGCGCGTTCGGGGCATGGGCGCTGACCAGCTTCACGGCAGGCCTGCTGAACTTCGAGGCCACGACGTTCTTCGTGGAGCCCGGGGTGATCGCGCTCGAGATCATGATCGGGCTGCTGGTGCCGATGCTGGCCGCGGCGTGGCCGGTGTACCGCGGCGTCCGGGTGACCGTGCGGGAGGCGATCTCGTCGGCCGGCATCTCGGACGGGTTCGGGCGCTCGCGTTTCGACCGCGCGCTGCAGCGGATCCGGGGCGTGTCCCGCCCGACCCTGCTGTCGATCCGGAACACCTTCCGGCGCAAGTCCCGCCTGGCGCTGACGCTGCTCGCGCTGATGCTGGGCGGCGCCGTGTTCATGTCCGTGTTCACGCTGCGCGCGTCGCTGGTCGCGACCCTCGACGACACGCTGCGCTACTTCAACTACGACGCGCAGGTCCAGCTCACGCAGCCCGCCCGGACGAACATCCTGGTGCAGACGGCCGAGCAGGTGCCGGGCGTCGCCGCGGCCGAGCCCTGGACCATCGCGCAGGCGCAGCGGGTGCGCCCGGACGACACGACCGGCGGCAACCAGATCGTGTTCGGCCTGCCCGATGGCGCAAGCACCGTCAGCCCCGTGCTGGAGGAGGGCAGGTTCCTGGTCCCGGGCGACGGCAACGCGCTGGTGGTGACGCGCAACTTCCTCGATGACGAGCCCGACGTGAAGATCGGCGACCGGATCACGATGCGGACCGGGCCCCGCGA
Source organism: uncultured Chloroflexia bacterium (assembly GCA_963748625.1). Lineage (GTDB taxonomy): Bacteria > Chloroflexota > Limnocylindria > Limnocylindrales > CSP1-4 > CAIXZV01. The sequence goes on from CAVVJT010000010.1 coordinate 1,002,460, forward strand.
GGCGGAGTTCACGCTGGTGGGCATCGTCCAGTCGCCGACCCAGCGACCGTTCCTGTACGCGCCGTCGTCCGCGCTGGACACGCTCACGCGCGACGCCGGCAAGTCACAACTGCTGATGATCGTGACCGAGCAGGGCGACCCGGCGTCGCAGCGGACGGTGGGCGACGCGGTCCGGGACACGCTCGACGCGGCCGGCATGGAGGTGGCGCAGGTCCAGACGCTGTCCGAGATCCGGGCGACGGTGGACTCGCTGTACGCGGTGATGCTGCTGTTCGTCTCCGTGATGGCACTGCTGCTGGGCTTCGTGGGTGCCCTTGGCCTGGCCGGGACGATGACGATGAACGTGGTGGAGCGCTCGCGCGAGATCGGCGTGATGCGCGCGATCGGGGCACGGGACCGCTCGGTACTGGGCGTGTTCATGACCGAGGGGCTGCTGATCGGGGCGCTCGCCTGGGGGGTGGGGGTCCTCGTGATGCTGCCGATCTCGAAGGTCCTGTCCGATGCGCTCGGGAACGCGTTCCTCGACAAGCCGCTGGCCTACACGCCGGCCATCGACGGGGTCGTCTACTGGTTCGTGATCGTGGCGATCCTGTCGCTCGTGGCGAGCTTCCTGCCCGCGTTCCGGGCGACGCGGCTCGCGGTGCGCGAGGTGCTGGCGTACGAATGAGCGCTCCTGACCCCGCCCGTCGCGCCCGTCGCGCCCGTCGCGGCGCCCTTCCGACTCCCCTGCCCCGCCGCGTTCGGCTCGCCCCGTCCTGTCGGTGCCACTCCGGGCATCATGCTTCCGTCACACCCATGAGGCTTCGCGCATGACCGCTGCTCCCATCGCACCCGCTCCCCGCCGTGGCTCGAAGCTGCCGATCGTCGTGGGGATCGTGGTCGTCCTCGCCGTCGTGGCGGCGCTCCTGGCCGTCATGGGCGTGCTGCCAGGCGGCGGTACAGCGGCGGTCACACCCGATCCAGCGGCGTCGGTGCCGGGCGTGATCCCGGCCGACGCGAACGTGGTCGCCGAGGGCCGGGTGATCCCGGCCGTGTCCGCCGAGATCGCGGCGGCGTCGGGCGGCAAGGTGGCTGTGGTGAACGTCGAGCCGGGCGACACGGTGGCGGCGGGCGACGTCGTGCTCGAGTTCGACCACGCGACGGCCGACCTCCAGGTCGAGTCGGCGCAGCAGGCGCTGCTGGCCTCCGTGGCGGGCGTCGCGCGTGCGCAGGCCGGGGTCGACCAGGCCCGAGGCCGGGGTCGACCAGGCGAGGGCCGGCGTGGACCAGGCCCAGGCCGGGGTCAACCAGGCGCAGGGCAGCCTGAGCGCCGCGAACGGGTCGGTCAACCAGGCGGTCGCCGCGTGGAACGCCGCGAAGGCGGCCCGCGATGCGCTGCCGAAGGGCACGCCCAATGCCTCGAAGCGCCAGGCGGACGCGCAGATCTCGCAGGCTTCGGCCGGCATCGCGGCGGCGCGCGGTCAGCGGAGCGCGGCATCGGCGGCGGTGACGGCGGCACGGGCATCGGTCGACACGGCGAAGGCGGCGGCTGGCGACGGCGCGGGCGGCCGTGGCCTCGGCGCAGGCGGCGCTCAAGGCGGCCGAGGCCGATGCGGAGCGCACGGCGATCGCGGTGCGCCAGGCCGAGGAGGCGCGCGACCAGTTGCTGCTCACCACGCCGGTCGCGGGCACCGTGCTCTCGGTGGAGCCCGCGGTGGGCGACCTCGCGCAGCCGGGCGCCGTGCTCGTGCGGGTGGCCGACACGTCATCGTGGCGGTTCGAGACGACCGACCTCTCCGAGACATCGATCGCTCGCGTGCGCGAGGGCTCACCGGTCAGCGTGACGGTGGACGGGCTGCCGGGCGAGGAGATCGCCGCGACCGTCGAGTCGGTGAGCGACTACGGCCTGCCGAGCCAGGGCGACATCGTGTTCCGGGTGGTGGCGGCGCCAACGGGTGAGGTGCCCGACGGGCTGCGCTGGAACATGACGGTCACGATGGACATCGAGGGCGCATCGGGGAGCTGAGCGCTCCGGCTCGCCCGCATGCCGGGGCGGGCCGAGTGGGCCGGGCCGGGCGGGGCAGGCTGTGCAGGCGGTGCGAGCGGTTTCCATTCCTGCGGGGATGGAATCGGCCAACAATCCTCGTGGTGAATAGGAATCACCTCCGGTATGCGGGGGTCAGACGCCGAACCTCGACCTCGAGGGCTGAGCCCTGCACGCACTGCCTCGGTTCCATTCCTGCACGGATAGATCGGCCAAATCATCCTTGTGGGGATGGAAATCGCCCTCGGGCGGCAGCGGCGGCGACCGACGGCCAGCAGGGACCAGGTCAGGCGGTCGGGACCGTGTCCACCGTGAGCGGGTCGAACCCGCCCGTGCGGTGGGCGACCGCATCGGCACCCAGCGCCACGGCGGCGATCCCCAGCGGCTGGTCCACGAGCGCCCCCCGGCCGCCCCGCTCGAACCCCGCAAGCGCCTCGAGGGCGGCCTCGACGCAGCGTTCGGCATGCTCGCGTGCGACGCCCCCCAGCGTCACGACCCCGCGCGACATGCGCAGCCCCTCCGCGATACCCGCCGCGGCAGCCGTCGCGCCGACGCCGTCGCGCACGGCCGCAAGCGGGCGCCGCAGCACCATGTCCACGTGCCCGGCATCGGGCAGGACGGCCGCGACGATCGCATTCCACGTCACCGCGGCAGCGGGCGGCAAGTCAGGCTCGACGAAGGCGAGGGCGTGCTCGGGGAGGAGCGCGCGCCGCAGGGCGACCTCCGCCAGCATCCGGGCGGCGGCCGCGGGCTCGTCCACCAGCCAGTCGGGCAGGGCGCCCACGCACACGCTGTCGGCTGTGAGCCCGTCGTGCACCGCGAGCTCGACACCCAGGAGCTGCAAGGCCAGCGCGCGACCTGCCCGGGTCGCCGGGTTGGACGGCATGCCCGCCGCGAAGTCCTCGCTCACGACGAGCGGTCCCGCGGGCACAAGGACCCGGACTCCGGCCCGGCACAGCAGGCGATGGGCGAAGACGTGATCGGCGAGCGCGCGATCAGGGTGCACCCGCCCGGCGACGATCTCGCGCATCGGATCGGAAACGATGGCGTCGATCCGCTCGAACGCGGCCACCACGGCCTGGTCCGGGGCGGCGAGGGGCTGGGCCTCAGTGAGAAGCCGGACGTACCCGCGACGGCGCGCGCCCGCCTCATCGACGTGGCGGCGCAGGACGGCGAGCGCGCGCTGGGCGCCGGTGGGGACGGGCGCGCCTGACGGGTCGTGGGCGTCGAGGCCACCGCGCGACGTGGGCGCCGCCCGCCAGGGCTCGACGAACCCGCCGATCCGGGCCACACCTTCGGCGAGCTCGCGGGCCGGGGGCACCCTGACGGCGATGACGCCCGCCCCCGCGTCGACGGCCGCGACCGCCTCATCGATCGCGTCCACGATCGCGGGCGACCCCAGCGTCATGCCCACCCAGGGCGGCGACGCGTCGCCCAGGAGGGCAATCAGCTCGCGGCGCGCGGTGCGGTTGGCATCCACCCGCTCGAGCGCGGACCGCAGGAGGCGTTCAGCGGTGTCGGTGGCGGACTTCCGGCGGGCGGGATCGGCGAGCAGCTCCGCCTCCAGGCCCAGGTCCACGTTGCCGGCCGCAATGTCGAGCGCGAGCTCCTGCGCGCCGCGATCGTACTCGTCCATCGCGAGGGCGAACGGGAGGGTGATGCCACTCGCGAGGCGCCGAGGATCGGGATCCAGGAACCGGTCGAGAACCGCAGCGGCGAGGGGATGGCCGTTGCGGTCCGTCCCGGTGACGCCGAGCATCCGCAGGACGGCCCGTTCCTGGGCGGACGTGGTTGACGCGAGCGCGGTGGTGCCCCAGTCGGCCGCGAGCGCCCGTGCACGCGCGCGCAGCTCCGCGAGCACGGTGGGATCCCCGACACCAGCCATGCGCGCAGTATGCGGGGCGGCCGGGGCCCCCGCCAGCCGCGGAACGCGGAGTCGGCGGGCGATCGCCCGTGGCCAGGCGGTCGATCGCCCGTGGTCAGCCGGTCGATCGCCCGTGGTCAGCCGGTTGTCGGCCGCGGTCCGCTGGCGGTCATCGCCCGGGTCAGCCTGCGGCGTCGCTCCCAGGGCCGGTGCGTGCAACGTGGCCGATCCAGACATGCCCGTCGGCGAAGCGCTCGGCCTTCCAGATGGGCGCGCGCGCCTTCGTCTCGTCGATGGCGTACCGGGCGGCGTCGAACGCGGCGTCCCGGTGCGGAGCCGCTGCGACCACGAGGATGGAGGCGTCGCCCAGCGGCACCACGCCGGTCCGGTGGACGATGGCCAGGCGGCGCACGTCGAACCGCTGCTCGATCTCGTCCGCGATCGCGCCCAGCACCGCGAGCGCCATCGGGTCGAACGCCTCGTACTCCAGGCCTTCGACGGCGCGACCGGCATGGAGGGCCGCCTCGGCCTCCTGGCCCGGAGCCGGCGTCCCGGGCGTGATCCTCGTCCGGCCGAGGAAGACCACGACACCGCCGTCCTCGTCGGTGGCGATGCGGTCGGCCAGCTCGGCACCGAGCGCCTCGTCGAACGGCGCCTCCCGGATCTCAATGACGCGGATCCGGGGATCCGAACCGGCCTCCTCGCCGGAACCACCGCTGACCGGCGGGATGCAGGCGAGCTCGTCGCCATCAGCGAGGGGCGTCTCCGGACTCGAGTAGTCTCCGTTGACCGCGAACCGCAGCGACCGGCGACCCGACGCCAGCGCCGGATACACCTCGACCATCGCGGTCCAGGCATCCTCGACCGTCGCGCCGAGCGGGATCTCGAGCTGCACGAGCCTGGTGCCGGCGATCTCGCGCTGCATCGCGAACAGGCGGACCCGGATCCGCAACGGCGGCAGCACGCTCACCCGATCACCTCCTAGACCAGCAGCCCGGCGCCGAAGTACAGCCCGGCGGCCACGATCGTGCCGGCCGCCACCGTGCCGACATTGATATACAGCAACCCCGTCGCCGACTCCATCGAGCGGGTCTTCGCCGTCTGGAGCGCGGCCCAGGACACCACGAGCGGGAACACCAGGCCCACGAGGAGTCGGAGCCAGACGAACAGCGCCCAGTCGCCGAACAGCGCCCCGAACGGGCCTCCCGTCGCGCCCGGCCCGATCACCAGGCCCGTCCACAGGACGAACAGGCAGACCTGGATCGAGACGATCGCCAGCAGCGCCCGCGAGACGACGACGAGCGGCTGCTCGGGAAGCTTGGGTGTCACGAGGTACCAGTGACCCAGGATCATCGCGGCAAACACGCCACCCGTGGCGAGGGAGAGGATGCTGAGCTGGACGAGCAGCCAGGCGGCGTCCACGGGCACGCCGCCCCACGTGCACGCGCCCAGGACCAGCGTGAGGACCCCCGCCGCCAGGCCCGCCACTCCGGGGATGCGGCCACGCCCACCTCGCGCGAGGACGACCGTCGTGACCAGCGCGAGGAGCGTGAACGCCGCGAGGGCGGCGCGGCGGGGGGCATCGAATGCCGGATCGCTGGCCACCGGACCCACCACCACCGAGGGCAGCGCCCCGTCCGAGAGCCAGGCGAGCAGGCCGAAAGCCGCAGCCGAGAAGGCGGTGAAGGCGAGGAAGCCCTTGGTCGCCTCGGTCCGCAGCCGCGCGAGCACCACGACCGTGAACGAGCCCACGGCGAGCGCCGTGAGGACCGTCCAGTTGATCAGGGCGAGGTTCGCGGCGATCTGCTCCGAGGACACCCCGGGAGTGTAGCCGCAGTCCCCCGCATCCCCGGTCCGGGCCGACCGACCGCAGGGCGGCGGCTGATAATGGCCCGGCACACGACTTGGCGCATGCCGACAGGAGGCCGCACCCATGGCGATCGGACGGGACACCACGTTCACGTGGCTCGGGCATGCCGCGGTCGAGGTCCGCACCCCCGGCGGCAGGACCGTCATCTTCGACCCGTGGTACGGCAACCCGACCAGCCCCCGCTCGGCCGACTCGGTGACAAGCTGCGACGTCCTCCTTGTGACCCACGGCCACGGTGACCACCTGGGCGATGCCCTCTCCATCGCCGCCCGGCTGCGCCCGGCCTGGCCCTGCATCCACGAGATGAGCCTGTGGCTCTCGCGCCGGCTGCCGGGCGGCGCCGACCAGGTCATGGGCATGAACAAGGGCGGCACGGTCGAGGTGGCGGGCCTGAGGGTCTCGATGGTCCCCGCGGACCACTCGGCCGGCGACTGGAACGCGGACGCCGAGACCACGCTCTACCTGGGCGAACCCGCGGGCTTCGTGGTGGAGCTGGAGAACGGGTTCCGGATCTACCACGCGGGCGACACCGCGGTGTTCGGGGACATGACGCTGATCCGCGACCTGTTCCGGCCGGACCTCGCGATGCTCCCGATCGGCGGGCACTACACGATGGATCCCGTCGGTGGCGCGCTGGCCGCGGAGCTGCTCGGCGTCGCGCACGTCCTGCCGATCCACTGGGGCACGTTCCCGGCCCTCGCGGGCACGCCCGAAGCCCTCGCCGCGGCGATCGCGGCCCGCGGCGGATCGGCGCAGGTCATCCCATGGAGGCCCGGCGACACGGTGTCGTAGCGCTGCAGCGGCGCAGGCGCACCTGCGGCGCGCGCCCGCAGCGCGCGGCCGCCGCCCGGTTCAGGGGCCCTCGGTGTGGGCCGGATCGTGCCGGACGCACGGGGCGCCTGCCTGCGCGGCGATCAGCCCGGGGGCCCCGCGGTCTGCACGACCACGAGGGCATCCACGGCAACCACGCCGCCCGGTGAAGCGATGACCGGGTTGAGGTCGATCCCGACGATCGCCGTGTCATCCACGAGCAGCCTGCCCACCTGCGCCACCAAGGCGGCGAGCGAGTCGAGGTCCACGCCCGGGCGCCCGCGGACGCCGTGCAGGAGCCGCGCCCCACGCAGGGTCTCCAGCCGCGCCAGCACCTCGGCGTCGTCGACCGGTGCGAGGAGCACGGCCACGTCGTCGAGCACCTCGGCGAGGATCCCGCCGAGGCCAACGAGCACGGCAGGGCCGAAGACCGGGTCCCGCCGCCCGCCCACGATCAGCTCCACGCCGGCCGGCGCCATCGGCTCCACGAGGAACCCGCGCACTCGGGCGCCGGCCCCGTCCGCGTTGGCGGCGAGCGTGCGGGTGGCGGCCCGGAGCCCGGCCTCGTCGGCCACGCCCAGCACCACGCCCCCGGCCTCGGTCTTGTGGACGAGCCCCTCCGCGTCGAGCTTGACGGCCGCCGGGACCGCGCCCAGCTCCCGCCAGCCCGCGACCACCCCGTCCGCGTCGGCGGCCCACCGATACGGGGTCACCGCGAGTCCGGCCGCGGCCAGCAACACCAGGCTCTCCCGCTCCGACAGGGCGCGGGCCGCGTGTGGGCCGCCCGCCTCGGCGGCCGCGAGGGGATCGAGCGTGCCATCGGCGCTCCACTGGACGTGGTCCGCGGCCAGCGACGGCCAGTCGGGACGACGTGGACCATCCTGGAGCCGGATGGCCCGGCGCGCCTCCCAGCGCGCGAGGCGCGCGATCGCCGCCAGGGCCTCCGTGGCGCCGCGCAGCATCGGCATGCCGCCCGCCGCATCGAGCACGGCTTTGACCTTCTCCGAGAGATCGCCCGACGTCAGCGAGATGTGGACCGGGAGGATCTCCGGCCGGTCGGCGGTCGCCTCGATCAGCGCACGGGACACGGTGGTCGCCACGTCCACCTCGGACGGCAGGTCCCGGAACGGGCTGTCGTGGACCACGGCCAGCACGTCGTATGCGCCCGACGCAGCGAGCGCCTCGAAGGCCACGCGGTAGGCCGCCCGCTCGTCATCGGCGCCCCATGGGTCGAGCGGGTTGCCGATGTAGCCCATCGTGGGCAGGCCCTCGAGGATGGCGGCCCGGGCGCCCTCGGGCACCGGCGGCAGGTCGATGCCGGTCTGGTGCGCAAGGTCGGCCACCAGCGAGGCCTCACCCGTGGAGACCGTGACCACCCCGGTCCGCCCGAGGCCAACGCCCCGCTGCAGGCGGCCGGTGCCCGCGATCAGCTCCGCCTGCTCGATGAGCTCGTCGAGGTCGTGGCAGCGGATGATCCCGGCCGCAGTCGAAGGCGGCATCGGTCACCCGGTCCTCACCGGCGAGGCTGCCCGAGTGCGCGATCGCCGCGGCCTGCGCCTGGGCCGACCGGCCCGACCTTGACGGCCAGGATCGGCTTGCCCATCGCGAACGCACGGTCCGCGAGGGCCAGGAACCGCTCGGGCCGCTTGAAGCCCTCCACGAACAGCATGACCGCGTGGGTCTCAGGGTCGTCGAGGCAGTAGGCGAGGTAGTCGCACAGGTCGAGCACCACCTCGGCGCCCACGGAGACGACGCGGCTGTACCCGATGCGGGAGCCCGGAGCATGGATGAAGGCGTCGATGACGCTGCCGGACTGGGCTAGTCCCGCCACGTGGCCGCGCTTGAGCCAGGGGTTGACGTCGCTGAGGTAGATGCTCGAGTTGGTGGTCCAGTCCACCATGCCCATGCAGTTGGGGCCCAGGATCGCGAGGCCATGGCGGATGGCGATCTCGCGCACGGTCCGCTGCATCTCCGCGGCCGCCTCACCGCCCTCCACCACGCCACCACCGGGGATGATGACCGACGGGATGCCGGCGTCAGCGGCCTGCTGCGTGAACTGGGCGGCCCGCAGCGGGTTGACGGCGAGGAGCACGGTGTCCGGCCGCTCGGGCAGCGCCTCGAGCGAGGGGAAGCAGGGGGACCCGTGGACCTCGTCGTACCTGGGGTTGACGAAGTGGAGCCGCGTGGCGCTGCCCATGACCGCGAGGTTGTCGCGCACCACGGAGCCGATGTCGTTGCGGGGGCTGGCGCCGACGATGGCGATGGAGCGGGGCGCGAACAGCGGGCGGAGGTCGATGGCGGGGACGTGGGCACCGGGCCCCGTGGACGCGGGGGTGGTCACGGCTCCTCCGCTAGCCGACGACGGCGTCGACGCCGCGCTTCTCGAGGGCGCGGGCGATCACCATGCGCTGGATCTCCGACGTGCCCTCCCAGATGCGGTCCACGCGCAGCTCGCGCAGGTAGCGCTCGGCCGGGAACTCGCGCATGTAGCCGCGCCCTCCGAAGACCTGCACGGCGCGGTCGGCGCAGCGGTATGCGGCCTCCGACGCGAACAGCTTGGCGATCGAGGCCTTCGCGTGGACGATCTTGGCGTTGGCGCCCTGGTCCATGAGCCACGCGGCCTCGCGGGTGAGCAGGCGCGCCGCGGCGGCATCGGCGGCCGAGTCGGCCAGCGGGAAGCTCACGCCCTGGAAGTCGTAGATGCGCTGGTCGAACTGGATGCGGCTGGTCGCCCAGTCCACCGCCAGGGTCAGCAGGCGCTCCATGGCGCCCGTGCAGCGCGCCCCGATGTGCAGCCGCTCCTCGACGAACCACTCGTTGGTCATGCTGTCGGCCTGACCGATCCCACCCAGGATCGCGTCGGCCGGGACCCGGACGTCGGTGAGCGTGAACTGCGGATGCCGGTCGGCGAAGGTGTGGGTGTAGTCCGGGTCATGGCTCATGACCACGCCGGGGGTGTCGTAGTCCACCAGGAACAGGGTCGGCAGGCGCTTGCCGTCGTCGAGCAGGTGGCAGTGGAAGATCATGAAGTCGGTGTTGGCGGGCCCGGTGACGAACCACTTCTCGCCGTTGAGGACGTACTCCCCGGTCGCCTGGTCGAGGACGGCCGTGGCTGCGAGGGTGCGGGCGTCCGACCCCTGACCGGGCTCCGTGATCGCGTAGGACCCGCTGCGCTCGCCGCGGAGGCTGGGGGCGAGGTAGCGCTCGCGCTGCTCGGGCGTGCAGTGGACGAGCGCGTTGTAGGCACCCGGGATGTGGGCCCAGAGACCGCCCGTTGCCTGCCCCAGCTGCTCGTGGACCAAGACCTGCTCCAGGGCGGACCAGCCCTGGCCGCCGACGGACACGGGCAGGCTGCCACCATGCAGACGCAGCTCGATGGCCCGCCGGCGGAGCTCCTCCACGGTGGCGGCCGGGAGGGTGTGCGCGCGCTCGAACGCCGCCTCGAGGGGCTGGAGGTGCTCGACGACGTAGGTGCGGGCGCGCTCGCGCAGGTCCAGCTGGTCGGGCGAGAGGGTCAGGTCCATGCGGCGGAGTGTCGCGGAGCGCGCCGCTGCGCGGACGGGTCAGTCCCGGCGGCCGGAACAGGGTCGCGCGGTTCGTCAGGCCTCGGGCGTGCGCAGGCGGATCCCCGCCGCGTCCTCGGCCAGACGCACCGCGGACAGGCCGCCGGCGTCATCGCCGTAGAGCGCGCGTGCCCGCCGGTGCAGCTGCTCCACGAGGGCCGCCAGCTCGAGCGGCACCCCCACGTCGCGTCCCAGGTCCACCGCGAGCGCCAGGTCCTTGGTGGCGAGATCGAGCGTGTAGCTCGCGTCGTAGTCGCCCGCGAACACCCCCTCGATGTCCCGCCGCAGCAGGATCGAGCCCGCAGGCCCTTCCACCACCGCACGCCGCAGGACCGCGGTGTCCACCCCGGCCTTGGCGCCCAGCACCAGGACCTCAGCGGAGGCGGCCGCGTGGATGAGCCACAGCATGGTCAGGCACAGCTTCACGACGTAGCCCGAACCCCGCCCCCCGACATGCTGGATGCGCCCCGGAGACGCCACCGCCTCGAGCACCGGCCGCACCCGGTCGAGGTCGGCAGTGGACCCCCCGACGAACACCTGGAGCGTGCCCGCGTCGACCTCGCTGACCATCCCCGCCACTGGCGCGTCCAGCACGGCAACCCGCCTGTCCGAGGCGTCAAGCCCGATCGCACGCGCGACGGCCGGTGACGACGTGCTCATGTCCATCCAGATCGCGCCCTCGCGCAGCGCCTGGAAGGCACCGGACCTGCCGGCCATCACCGCCTCGATCTGCGGCGGGCCGGGCAGCATGGTGATCAGGATGTCGCACGATGCTGCCGCCCCGGGCGCCGTCTCGGCCGCCACGGCACCCAGCGCGACGAGCGGCTCGGTGGCCTCCGTGCGGGCGTCGAAGACGACCATGGCGAACCCGGCCTGCCGGAGCCTGGCAGCAACCGGTGCGCCCATGCGCCCGAGACCGATGAAGCCGACGACGGGGCGGTCGGAGCCGGTGGGCCAGCGCATCAGGGCCCCCCTCTGGGTGTTGGGCTTGGGCATGGCTCAGGGCTCCTGCGGCATGACGGCGGGCTTCTGCGGCATGACGGCGGACTAGAGCCGCCGGCCGCGGGTCAGGCTTCCGAAGAGACCGCGCAGGACGGCCTCACCGAGATCGCCGTCCACGGCTCGGCCAACGGTCCGGGCGACCTCCCGGTACGTCTTCTGGCGCTCCTTCTCCAGGGCCGCCGCCTCGCGCTCCTGGGCGCGCCGCTCACGTCGCTGCGTCTCGAGCTCCTTGGCGCGGCGCGCGATCTCACGCTTCTCCTGGGCCGGGGTCATGCCGCCGTAACCGGTCGAGGCCGGCGCGCTCCCTTCCGCGGCCTCTGGCCACACCTTGCGGAGCTGCTCCTCGCTGGCCTTCGCCGACGCCTCCGCGTCGGCTGCCGCCGTGGCTGCCGCCTTCGCCGCGGCGAGCCGCGCGGAGATGATCTCGTGCGCGCTCTGCGGGTCAAGCGCCTCCGCGTAGCGCCCCGCCAGTGGTGAGGCGGCGATCACCGCGTCCAGCTCCGCCGGGGAGAGGGGCGCCATCCGGGAGTCCGGGGGCACCAGGCGGGTCGCGGCCAGCGGCGTGGGCACGCCGTTGGGTCCCAGCACCGTCACCAGCGCCTCACCGATGCCGAGCGTCGTGAGCGTGCGCTCCACGTCGTAGTGATCGGTCAGCGGGAACGTGCGTGCGGACTTGCGAAGGTCGTCGGCGTCATCGGCCGTGAACGCCCGGAGCGCGTGCTGGACGCGGTTGCCCAGCTGGCCCAGCACCGATGACGGCACGTCGGTGGGAGCCTGGGTCACGAACCACACACCGACACCCTTGGACCGGATGAGGCGGGCCGTCCGCTCGATCTGCTCCATCAGCGCGTCGGACGCGTCGGCGAACAGGAGGTGCGCCTCATCGAAGAAGAAGGCAAGCTTCGGCTTGGGCAGATCGCCCTCCTCGGGGAGCGATTCGTACAACTGCGCGAGCAGCCACAACACGAACGTGGAGTACAGCCGCGGCCGCTCCATGACGTCGGCGACCTCGAGCAGGCTGACCACACCCTTGCCGTCGGCGGTGGTGCGCATGAGGTCGTCCGGGTCGAACTCGGGCTCGCCGAAGAGGTCGGCCGCGCCCTCCTGCTCCAGCATCACCAGCGAGCGCAGGATCACGCCCAGGGTGGCCGAGCTCATGCCGCCGAGATCCTCGAGGATCGGCTTGGCCTCGTCCGTGCCCAGGAACTTGAGCGTCGTGCGCAGGTCGGCGAGATCCAGGAGCGGCAGGCTCTCGCGGTCGCAGTAGTGGAAGACCATCGCGAGCACGCTCGACTGGGTCTCGTTGAGGTCGAGGACCTTGGCCAGGAGGAGCGGGCCGAAGGACGACACCGACGCACGTACGTGGGCGCCGCGAGCCCCGGTGAGCGAGAGAATCTCCACCGGGTACGCCTGCGGCGTGAACGTCCAGGCGAGCGAGGCGCTGCGCTGGGCGACCTTGGGGTTGGTGCCGTCTCCCGGCGCACCGAGACCGGACAGGTCGCCCTTGACGTCCACCGCGAACACGGGGACGCCGGCCGCCGACAGCTGGCCCGCGAGCAGCTGCAGGGTCTTGGTCTTGCCAGTGCCCGTGGCGCCCGCGATGAGCCCGTGGCGGTTGACGCGTGAGAGCGGGATGGCGACCCGGACGTCGGCGAGCACCTCGCCATCCTTCATCGGCGAGCCGAGCACGATCGTGGGCTCATCGAACGTGTAGCCGGCTGCCATGTCGGCGCGGAACGCCTCGTCCACGATGCCTCCTCACCGCTCCTGGTCAGTGACCGGGCCGGGGACGCAGGGCACGAGCCCCGGCTGCGACCATGATCGCTCGCCGGGGTCGCGCGTGCCAGCGGTTCGCAGCGCGTGCCAGCGGTTCGCGGCGCGTAGCCCCTCGTGGGCATGCCGCCTCCCGCTGGGCGGGCCTTGCGTGCGGCCCTCGGGCTTGCCGCCTCCCGCTGGGGGGCCTTGCGCGCGGGATCCTGCACGTTCGGCCCGCCAGGCGGGAGGATCGGGGGATTTCGCGGCCCCAGGGTCGCCATCTGCCCGCTGCGCGGCACGGGTGTGCAGAATTCCGCATGCAGCGCCCGCCACGTGGCAGGCGGGGACCTGGTCCCGTTGCGCGCGGACGGAGCACGAGGATCAGTCCTCGGGCGCCCTCGGGTAGGTGCCCAGGATCCGGACCACCTCGGTCTCGCCGCGCAGCTCGTCGAGGGCGGCGGCCAGCGCAGGCTCGGACGGATCGCCGTCGAGGTCCACCCAGAACAGGTACTCCCAACGCACCTCGGCCTCGGTCCAGGGCCTGGACTCCAGGCGCACGAGGTTGATGCCGCGTGTCGCGAACGCACCCAGCGACCGGTACAGCGACCCCGCCACGTTGCGGACGGCGAAGACCAGCGACGTCCTGGGCGGGCCTGACACGGCCGCCTCCGACGCCTCCGCCCGCACTGAAGCCTCACGCCCCGGCGCGCACAGCACGGCGAACCGGGTCCGGTTGCTGTCGCCCGACTGGATGTCCGCTGCGACCACCTCGAGGCCGTAGAGCGGCGCGACCCGGGCCGACGCCACCGCCGCCGCACCCCGCTCCCCGCGCTCGGCGACCTGCTTGGCTGCCCCCGCCGTGTTGTACGTGGTCAGGATCTGCCACGGGCGAGAGGCCAGGAATGCATCCGCTTGGGCGAGCGCCGCGGTGATGGAGTACACGCGCTCGATGGAGCCGAGCGTCTCGCCGGGCAGGGCGAGCAGCGCCAGCCGCACAGGCACAGAGACCTCACCCGCGACCGGCAGCGAGAACTCCCAGAGCAGGTCGGAGTTCTCGCGGATCGACCCCAGCAGCGACGACTCCACCGGCACGACGCCCGCCTCGACCGAGCCATCGCGCACCGCCTCGAACACGGCGCGGAACGAGGACATGGGCACGGGCGCAGGATCGGCGAAGAACCGCAGCACCGCCTCTTCCGCGAAGGCACCAGGCTCGCCGGTGTACGCGACGCGCAGGCGCACCTTGTGCCCACTCACGCCCTGGAGCCCCGCGTCACCTGCACGGACACCGGGATTGCGAGCGTCCCGTCCGGCCGGCGATGCACCGCACACAGCCCATCGAACGCCTCCCTGATCGCGGCCTGCACCTCGGGTGCCTGGTGGATCACCAGCGACGGCACCCGGACGGCCGAGTCCAGGATCCCCCGCCACAGCGTGCCGGCGTCGGGCACGACGGCCTCGAACATGATGTGGCTGATCCCCACCCGCTCGAAGCCGGCGGCGATGAACAGGTCGCGAAGCTCCTCGTCGGAGCGGAAGTTCGTGGGCCCTTCCGGGACGCCGGCTGGTGCCACCGCGCCGGCCGCCGCCACCGCGTCCAGCATGAGCCCAAGGACCCGGTTGCGCCGCGGCGCATCCCAGCTCGCGAGCGCAAGCCAGCCCCCGGTCCGCAGCACCCGTCGCGCCTCGCGCATCGCCACCTCGGGCCGCCCAACGTGGTTGAGCACGAAGTTGCCGAGCACCGCGTCAAACGTCCCGCGTCCGGCCGGGATCTCTTCGAAGCTGCCAATCCGGAACGGGATCGACGGGTGGGCGATGGCCGCCCGACGCACCATGGACGGCGCGACATCGATGCCCACGGTGTCCGCGCCCAGCTCCGCGGCGGCAGCCGCCAGGTCGCCGGGGCCGCAGCCGACGTCGAGCACCTCTGCCCCCGGCGCGACCTCCGCAACGGCCAGGAGCGTGCGGCCCACCCGCCCCGTGATCGGGCGCAGGAAGTCATACGAGCTGGCGACGGCCTCCCAGCCGGCAGCCTCGAAGCGGTTGAACGCCTCGGCGTCGATCGGGATCGCGGGAGCGGCCGCACCGGCATCGGGCGCCGACTCCGCGCCGACGACCCTCGCAGCCTCGCCCCCGCCTACCGGTTGAACCACTCCGTCGCGTCGATGGGCTCGGCCTCGACGACCAGCTCGGCACCGGCGTGGTGCTCCGGCGCCGCGGGGACACCCTCTGCCGACGCGGCCGCCTCGGGCGCGCCCGCCCAGGACTCCACGGCCAGCAGCGCGTTGAGCGCCTGGACGTAGGCCTCCACGGACGCCGCGAGGATGCTGTTGGACGACACCTCCGCCGCGAACTCGCCCTCAGCGCGGCTGCCGGTCGCAGCTGCGGGCGGGGCGACCCTGACCGAGGCCCGGCCCTCCGCATCGGTGCCCTCGGCGAGCGCGTGGACGTCGTAGGCGACCAGCCGCGGCTGCCCGCCCAGGATGGCCCGCAGTGCCGAGTCCACCGCGGAGAAGAGCGCGTCGATCGCGCCCGTCCCCTCAGCCGAGGCCTGCCAGTCACGCCCGCCGCCCGAGAGGACGACCGCGGCCCGGCTGGTCGTGTTGGACCCGGCCGTGACCGTCCAGCGCTCCAGGCGAACCGGCTCGGCCGACGATGGGGCCGCGGAACCGGGCGCGGAACGTGCCGGCTCGCTCATGCGGTGCCTCCGTTCACGGTGGTGAAGTGGCGCTCGCCGCGCCGCTCGACCTCCCCCCCGCCCTTCCAGATCGCGTATTCCAGCGAGTCCGCGAGGGCGTTGGCCGAGGCCGCGATGATGTTCGTGTCGCTGCCCATGGTGGACCAGGTGGACGACCCATCCTGCGAGTCGATCATGACGCGCGTGCGCGCTGCTGTCGCGGTCGCCCCGTCGATGATGCGCACCTTGTAGTCCACCAGGTGCACGGAGTCCAACACCGGGTAGAACGCGCGGAGCGCCTTGCGGAGCGCGCCGTCGAGCGCGTTGACCGGGCCGTTGCCATCGGCGGCGGTGTGCAGGATCTCGCCCGCCACCTCCACCTTGACCGTGGCCTCTGCGAGAAGCTCGCGGCCGGACCGCTGCTCCACGAGGCAGGTGTAGTCCACGATCCGGAACGGGGCAACGTAGCCGGGCATCGTGCGGTGGATCAGCAGCTCGAAGGACGCCTCGGCGCCCTCGAAGGCCTGGCCCTCGTTCTCGAGCTTCTTGATCAGCTTGCTCAGCTCCCGGGCATCGATGACGCCATCGAGCTCCAGGCCCAGCTGGCGCGCGCGGATCGACGTGTTCGCCTTACCACCGAGCTCGCTGACCACCAGGCGTCCGGCATTGCCGACGGCCTCCGGGTCGACGTGCTGGTAGGAGTGCTGCACCTTGGCCACCGCCGCGCCGTGGACGCCACCCTTGTGGGCGAACGCAGACCGGCCGACATACGGCTGGTAATCGTTGGGGTTGACGTTGGCGATCTCCGCGACCGAGCGCGAGAGGTCGGTGAGGGCGCCGAGGTCGCCGCCACCGGGAGGCGTCAGCACGCGCTCCGTCTTGAGCGCCAGGTTCGCCAGGATCGACACCATGTTCGCGTTGCCGCAGCGTTCGCCGTAGCCGTTGATGGTGGCCTGGACGTGGCGCACCCCGGCCTGGACCGCCGCGATGGAGTTCGCGACCGCGAGCTCCGCGTCGTTGTGCGTGTGGATGCCCCAGGTCACGGCCGCGGCGCCCGGATCGCCCTCGAGGGAGCCCCGGACGTCGCCCAGGATCGCGGTGATCTCGTCGGTGAGGGTGCCGCCGTTGGTGTCGCACAGGACCAGCGTCCGGGCGCCGGCCTGGCGGGCCGCGCGCAGGGTCGCGAGCGAGTAGTCGCGGTCGGCCTTGTAGCCGTCGAAGAAGTGCTCCGCGTCGTAGACCGCCTCGCGGCCGTGGTCGACGATGTACCCGATCGAGTCCGCGATCATGTCGAGGTTCTGCGCAGGCGTCGCGCCCAGGACCTCCGTCACGTGGAGCAGCCAGCTCTTGCCGAAGATCGTGACCACCGGGGTCTCGGCGGCGACAAGCTCCTGGAGGTTGGTGTCCTCCGCAGGCTTGTTCCCCTTGTGACGGGTGCTGCCGAACGCCGCGAGCCTGGCCGTCTGCCAGGTCAGCTTGCGGGCGGCCGCGAAGAACTCGATGTCCTTGGGGTTGGAGCCGGGCCAGCCGCCTTCGATGAAGGGGAAGCCGTACTCGTCGAGCATGCGCGCGACGCGCAGCTTGTCCGCGAGGCTCAGGGTGATGTTCTCGCCCTGGGTGCCGTCGCGGAGGGTGGTGTCGTAGAGGATGACGGGCTGGTCGTTCATGGGAGCGTGATCCGTTTCGGGGTGCGGGGAGGTGTTGGCGATCCGGTCTCGGCCGGCCACCCGCTCGCGTCGGAGCGGGCACCGGCCGTCAAATCGCGATCCGGTCCCCGATGACCCGGGCCATCTCCCTGGTGCCCACGAGCGTGACCGCCTCCCCGTCCGCGGAGCCCGCGGCGAGCAGGTCCTTGGTGCGATAGCCCGCGTTGAGGGCGTCGTTGACGGCGGCCTCGATGGCATCGGCGGCCTCCGCCTGGCCCAGCGACCAGCGCAGCATCATCGCCGCGGACAGGATGGTCCCCAGCGGGTTCGCCAGGTCCTGGCCCGCGATGTCCGGTGCCGAGCCGTGGATGGGCTCGTAGAGGCCGTGGGTGCCGTGCGCAGTCTTGTGCACCCCGAGCGACGCCGACGGGAGCATGCCCAGCGAGCCCGCGATGACCGCGGCCTCGTCGGACAGGATGTCGCCGAACAGGTTCTCGGTGACGAGCACGTCGAAGCCTGCCGGCCATTTGGCAAGGATCATGGCGGCGCTGTCGACCAGGCGGTGCTCCAGCTCCACGTCGGGGAAGTCCACGCGGACCTCCTCGGTGACCTTGCGCCACAGGCGGCTGGTGGCGAGGACGTTCGCCTTGTCCACCTGCGTGACCTTCTTGCGGCGGCCGCGGGCCAGCTCGAACGCCAGGGTGACGATGCGCCGGATCTCGCCCTCGGTGTACCAGAGGGTGTCGATGGCGGCGCGCTCGCCGTCGGGCAGGGTGCGCTGCTCGGACGGCTTGCCGAAGTAGAGGCCGGACGTGAGCTCGCGGAGGATCAGGCAGTCCACGCCCTCGAGGAGCTCCGGCTTGAGCGGACTCGCGCCGATGAGCTGCGGAAAGACGGTGATCGGGCGCAGGTTCGCGTACAGGCCGAGGCCCCCGCGCAGGGCGAACAGGGCCTGCTCCGGGCGCACGGCGGCGTCCGGGTTGTCCCACTTCGGCCCGCCGACCGCGCCGAGGAGCACGGCGTCGGCAGCACGGCAGGCTTCGACGTCCTCGGGCCGGCAGGCGATGCCGTACGCATCGATGCCCGCACCGCCGACGACGAGGTTGTCCCATGCGAAGCCGAAGCCGAAGCGGCGGCCGGCGGCCTCGAGGACGCTCACCGCACCGTCGATGACCTCCGGCCCGACCCCGTCACCCGGGATCAGCGCGACCCGGTAGGTCGTCCGCGCCCGGTCCACGGTCTGTTCCGGGTCCGTCCCGGTGCTGCCAGCCTCCGTCACGGGAGGTCCTCGACCTCGCGCCTGCCCACGAATGCCACCTCGACACCGTTGATCTCGGCGCCGTGGAGCTTGTTCGCCGCCACGAGGTAGGCCTCCAGCGAGGCCTCGATGATGTTCGTGGAAAGACCGTGGCCGGTGACCAGCAGCGCGCCCGGACCCTCGTCCGACGAGCGGCGGGCACGGACCAGGACCTGGCCCTGGGCGTCACCGTCACCGGAGACCGCCTTGATCTCGTAGTCCGACAGGACCGGGAACCAACCCAGGACCGGCTGGACCGCCTCGTCCACCGCCTTGTAGAGCGCGTTGACCGGGCCGTTGCCGGTCGACGAGCCCGCCTTCGCCTCGCCCTTGACCACCAGCGAGACCGAACCGACCGAGTGGCCACCCGACGCGGAGCTGACACTCCAGCCGAGCATCTCGATCGAGCGCGGCACGTCCGACTGCTTCTGCTCGAGGAGGGCGAGCAGGTCGTTGTCGGTGACCTCCTTCTTGCTGTCGGCCAGCGCGATGGCGGCGCGGTAGACCGCGTCGAGCTGGTCCCCCTCCACCTCGTGGCCCAGCTCGCGCAGCTTGCCCTGGAGCCCGCGCCGGCCGGACAGCTTGCCGATCGACAGGGTGCTTCCGGACAGCCCGACGGACTGCGGGGTCATGATCTCGTAGGTGAGCGGGTTCTTGAGGAAGCCGTCCTGGTGGATGCCCGACTCGTGCGCGAACGCATTGGAGCCCACGATCGCCTTGTTGGGCTGGATCGCGAAGCCGGTCAGGTAGCTGACGAGCCGGCTGGCCGGGGTGATCTGCTCGGTCTGGACGCCTGCCGCGAGGCTCGGAAACTGGCCCGGGCGCGTGCGCAGGGCCATGATCACCTCTTCGAGCGACGCGTTGCCCGCGCGCTCGCCGAGGCCGTTGATGGTCACCTCGACCTGGCGGGCGCCCGCCTGCACCGCGGCCAGGGTGTTCGCCGTGGCGAGGCCCAGGTCGTTGTGGCAATGGACGCTGATGACGGCCTGGTCGTTGATCCGGCGCTTGACCTCGCTGACGAGGTTGCCGAACTCGGCCGGGATCGCATAGCCAACGGTGTCGGGGATGTTGAGCGTGGTTGCACCGGCCTCGGTGACCGCCTCGTACACGTCGAGCAGGTACGGGATCTCCGTCCGGCTGGCGTCCTCGGCCGAGAACTCGATCTCGGCGTCGCGGCCCAGGGCCTCGCGAGCCCATGTGACCCAGCGGACGGCCTCCTTGAGAGCCTGGTCGCGGCTGATGCGGAGCTTGTGCTTGAGGTGGATGTCGGAGGTGGCGATGAACAGGTGCAGGTGGGGACGCTCGGCGATGCCGATGGCCTCCACGGCACGCTGCGGATCACCGTCCTTGCAGCGGGCGAGCGCGGCGACGGCGATCCCGCCCCTGGTCTCCTGGGCAATGCGGCGGACCGCCTCGAAGTCGCCCGGTGATGCGCTCGGGAAGCCCGCCTCGATGACGTCCACCTTGAGGCGCACGAGCTGGCGTGCGACCTCCAGCTTCTCCGCGGCGGTGAGGCCGGCGCCGGGCGCCTGCTCGCCGTCACGGAGGGTGGTGTCGAAGATCCGGATCTTCCCGGCCGCGACGCCCTCGCCGAAGCGGGGGGTGATGGCCTCGAACGTCATGGCTACTTCTCCGCGCCCGGTACCGAGCTGGCCACGGCCTGGGCCTGGCCGGCCTCGACGACGACGGGCTTGAGGAACGGCATCTTCGCGCGGAGGTCCGCGCCGACCTGCTCGATCTGGTGGTGCTTGTCCTTCTCGCGCAGCTCGCGGAACTCGCCGCCGCCCGCGTCCTGGACCGCGATCCAGCGCTCGGCGAAGGAGCCGCTCTGGATGTCGGTGAGAACGTCCTTCATGGCTGCCTTGGCGCCCTCGGTCACGCGCGGGCCGCTGACGTAGTCGCCGAACTCGGCGGTGTCGCTGACGCTGAAGCGCATGAAGTTGAGGCCACCGCGGTACATGAGGTCCACGATGAGCTTGAGCTCGTGCATGGTCTCGAAGTACGCGAGCTCGGGCTGGTAACCGGCCTCCACGAGCGTCTCGAACGCGGCCTTCACCAGGGCGGAGACGCCGCCGCACAGGAGGGCCTGCTCGCCGAACAGGTCGGTCTCGGTCTCCTCCTTGAAGGTGGTCTCGAGGACGCCTGCGCGGGTGTTGCCGTTGCCGCGCGCATAGGCGAGGACGCGGGCGCGCGCCGTGCCGGATGCGTCCTGCTCGACGGCGAACAGCGCCGGCACCCCGCCGCCCTGCTCGTACACGGAGCGGACGAGGTGGCCGGGGCCCTTCGGGGCGACCATGCCCACGTCGATGGTGGCGGGCGGCTGGATGCGGGCGAACCGGATGTTGAACCCGTGGGCGAACATGAGGAGCGCGCCCGGCTTGAGGTTGGGCTCGATCTCGGCGTCGTAGACGGACTTCTGCACGGTGTCGGGCAGGGCGATCATGATCACGTCGGCAGCCTTGACGGCATCCGCGACGCTCTTGACCTCGAAGCCCGCCGCCTCGGCGAGGGCACGGGACTTGGAGCCCTCGGCCAGGCCGACGATCACGCTCAGGCCCGAGTCGCGCAGGTTGGCCGCATGGGCGTGGCCCTGGGAGCCGTAGCCGAGGACCGCGATGGTCTGCCCCTCGAGCGCCGAGAGATCGGCATCGGCGTCGTAGTACATCTTCGCGGTCACAGCTTGAGCGCCTCCTCGATGGAGCCCGCGCCGCGCAGCATCACCGTTGCGCCGGTGCGGACCAGTTCCTTGATGCCGTAGGTGCGGAGCAGCGCGACGAGCGCGTCGATCTCCGCCTCGGTGCCATGCGCCTCGACGATCACCGACTCGGCGGAGATGTCGACGATGGCGCCCTTGTAGAGCTCCACGATCTTGATGACCTCGCCGCGGTTGGAGTCCGTGGCGCGGACCTTGACCAGGGCCAGCTCATGCTCCACGAGCTGGTCCTCGGTGACGTCCTGGACCTTGAGCACGTCCACCAGGCGGTACAGCTGCTTGGCGGCCTGCTCCACGGCGACCGCATCCCCGTGCAGGGTGAGGGTCATCCGGCTGATGTTCTCCTTGTCGGTCCGGGAGACCGCCAGGGAGTCGATGTTGAAATTGCGGGCCCGCATCAGGCTGGCCACCCGGTTGAGGACGCCGGGGCGGTCCATGACGAGAACGACGAGGATGTGGCGCTGGGCAGCGCCGGTGCCGGGCACGGCGCGGGCCGGCACGGTGTGGGCGATGGTCGCGGCCGGGGCTGGGGTGGTATGCGCCGGGGCCTGGGGCTGGGGGGCGTTCTGAGCGCTCATTCCTCGGGTGCTCCGTCGATCAGGTCGGACAGGCCCTTGCCCGCGGGCATGATGGGGAAGACGTTCTGCTCCTCGACCGTCTCGAACCAGATCAGCGCGGGACCGTCGACGGCCTGCGCCTTGCGGATGGCGTCATCGACGCCGTCCGTGGTGGTGACCTTGAAGGCGGGCACGCCGTAGGCCTGGGCCAGCATCACGAAGTCCGGGCCGGGCAGGTGGCTGGAGTGGTAGTTGCCCGCGTAGAAGAGCTCCTGCCACTGGCGGATCATGCCCAGCTTGTGGTTGTCCAGGATCGCAATCTTGACCGGGATCCGGTCCGCGACCAGGGTCATGAGCTCCTGGCTGGTCATCTGGAAGCCGCCGTCGCCGCAGACCGCCCATGTCTCGTTCCTGGGGTTGCCCAGGGCCGCACCCATGGCTGCGGGAACCGCGTACCCCATGGTGCCCAGGCCGCCCGAGCTGATGTGGCTGTGGGGCCGGCGGAACTTGGTGTAGCGAGCGAGCCACATCTGGTTCTGGCCGACGTCCGCGACGTAGGTGGCCACGTGGCCGGTGAGGTCACCGATGCGCTCGCAGATGTAGTCCGCGGTGAGTGCGCCGGTCTGCCAGCCACCGGAGCCGTGCCAGGACGAGCCCTCGGACTCCGTGCGCCACTCGGCGAGCTGGGCGAAGTACTCCTTGCGGGTCTCGGGAGCCACCGCGTGGACGAACTTGGTGAGGCCCTGGAGGACGTTCTTCGCGTCGCCCACGATCGGGACCTCGACCGCGACGTTCTTGCCGATCTCCGCGGGATCGATGTCCGCGTGGATGATCCGGGCGTACGGGGCGTAGGTCTTGACGCTGCCCGTGACCCGGTCGTCGAAGCGCATGCCGATGGCGATGAGCAGGTCGGCCGACTGGATCGCGCGGTTGACGTGCTTCCAGCCGTGCATGCCCATGTAGCCGTAGGCGAGCGGGTCGTCCTCGTCGATGACCCCGACGCCCAGGAGGGTCCAGGCCACGGGGATCTGGGCCTTGTCGGCGAAGGCCTTGAGCTCATCCCAGGCCTCGGCGATGAGGACGCCGTGCCCGGCCAGGATCAGCGGGCGCTTGGCGTTCGCGATCTCCCTGGCGGCCGTCTTGAGCTGCTTGGGGTGGCCCTCGAGGTTCGGGCGGAAGCCCGGGAGGCCGGCGATGACATCGTCGAGGGAGGGATGCTCGACGCGGGTCTCGGCCTGGAGGGCGTCCTTGGTGATGTCGATGTGGACCGGGCCCGGCCGTCCGTGGGCGGCGATGTAGAAGGCCTCGGCGACGATGCGCGGGATGTCGTCGGCGTTGCGGACCAGGTAGTTGTGCTTCGTCATCGGCAGGGTGATGCCGGTGATGTCGATCTCCTGGAAGGCATCCTTCCCGATGAGGGCGCCGGGCACGTTGCCGGTGATCGCAACCATCGGCACGGAGTCCAGCTGTGCGGTGGCGATGCCGGTGACGAGGTTGGTGGCCCCTGGACCGCTGGTGCCCATGCAGACACCGACCCGGCCGCTGGCCCGCGCATAGCCGTCGGCCGCGTGGGCGCCGCCCTGCTCGTGGCGGACGAGGATGTGGCGGATCTGGGGGTAGTCGCCGAGGATGTCGTAGATCGGCAGGATCACGCCGCCCGGATAGCTGAAGAGCGTGTCGGCGCCCTGGAGGATGAGGGCCTCCATGAGCGCGTCGGCGCCGATCCGCGTCCGCTTCCTGCCGCGGACCTCATGGAGCATCTCCCGACGTGCCTGCTCGACCGCCGCGGCCGCCGCCGTGCCATCACCCGGCACATGGCTGCGACGCGGCGCGGTGTCATCGGCCGGACTGGCCGGCGACTCGCCCTTCGTCATCGTCATCTCGGTTGCCTGGTCCCTCTCTCCGGCAGGTCCCGCGACCACCGGACATACAAAGACCCTCGCCACCCGGCGAGGGTCCCTTTGGTTCTCGGTGTCCGGCGCCTCAGTGGCTGCCGTCCTTCCGCGTTCCTCCGTTCTCCCGCCGGGAGCCGGTAATGAGGAGGCCAAGAAGGCCATCAAGCCCGGCGAGAAGGGAGCGAAGAAGGGATACGCCCTTGGAGTCCAGGTCGCTCAGGGGCACGGTCACGCGGCGGCCATCTGTCGTCACGACGACGGCGACCCGGTCCTTGCCGCTGAAGAAGCCCAAGCGTTCGACTCCCATTGCCCGCGCTGCGGCGGGTGCGCGAAGTCTAGGGGACGCGCGTGCGTGCTGCAACCGCCGTGCCGAACCGCAACCTTCGGCCCGCGGGCGCTCCGGGGTCGGACCTACCTCGCCGGGCGGGGCACCCCAAGCCCCACTTTCGACCCTGGGGCGTCGGTTTGGGGCTTTCCCCGCCCCAATTCGACCGCCGGCGGCCCGGAATTGCCGCCAAAGGGGGCTTCCGGCGCCCCGGTTCGACGGGTGGGCGCAGCAACCGGGGCTTCGCACGCCCCACACCGCGGGGAGCAGTCGCCAAGCGGGCAGTAAGCCTGCGCGTTCATTGTGGCGGCATGACGACAGACAGGCAGAAGGCGGCGGCCGCCGTTACGAGCCGCATCTACACGAGGTTTCGCGATGACCTTCGCAGTCAAATGGACGATGCCGGTCTCTCCGCACGCCGTCTGGCCGCGGCCGCCGGGATGGACCACGGATTCCTCGGCCGGATTCTCTCAGCCGACGTCCAGCCCAGCGTGGAGACGATGGCTCGCCTGTGCGTGACCCTGAACGTGGATCTCTCGCTCAAGCTCTTCCCCAACGCCGGGCCCCACATCCGGGATCGCTGGCAGGCACCCATGCTGGAGGAGGTGCTGCGGGTCCGGCACCCGCGCTGGGAGCCCTACCCGGAGGCCTTCGTCACGCGACCCGTCCAGGGCTGGATCGACGTCGCCCTCCACGAGCGCCGCGAGCGCGTGCTCCTCGCCACCGAGCTCCAGTCGGAGCTGCGCCGCCTCGAGCAACTCGTCCGCTGGCAGGCGGCCAAGGCCGGGTCGCTGCTGTCATGGGAAGGCTTCGACCGGCTGGGCGAGGAGCCCCGGATCTCGCAGCTGCTCATCGTCCGGCGCACGCGCGCCACCCGGGCCGTCGCAGCCGAGTACCAGCGCCAACTGCTCGCGGCCTTCCCCGCACACCCCGACGACGCGATCGTGGCACTGACCGGGACGAACCCGTGGCCCGGCGCCGCCCTCGCCTGGATGGTGGTGGATGCGCAGGGGCGCGGCTCGTGCCGGGGCGGTGAGCGCTGGTACCCTAGGGCGCCCCGCCCCCGAAGCAAGACCCGCAGCATGAAAAGACACGCGATGACCCGACCGCGCACCCTCGTCGAGAAGATCTGGGACCAGCACGTCGTCACCGAGGACGACGGCGCCCCCGCCCTCCTCGCCATCGACCTCCACCTCGTCCACGAGGTGACCAGCCCCCAGGCCTTCACCGGGCTCCGGACCCGGGACGCCAAGGTCCGCCGCCCGGACAAGACCGTCGCCACCGCCGACCACAGCACGCCCACGACGCCCCGCGGCCTGCCGATCCTGGACCTCCAGGGCGCAGCCCAGATCAAGCAGCTCGAGACGAACTGCGCTGACTTCGGCATCCCGATCCACGCCTACGGCAGCGACACCCAGGGCATCGTCCACGTCATCGGCCCGGAGCTCGGCCTGACGCAGCCCGGCATGACCATCGTCTGCGGCGACTCCCACACGGCCACCCACGGCGCGTTCGGCGCGCTGGCCTTCGGCATCGGGACGAGCGAGGTCGAGATGGTCCTCGCCACCCAGACCCTGCTGCAGCGCAAGCCGAAGACCTACGAGGTCCGCGTCGACGGCACCCTCAAGCCGGGCGTCTCCGCGAAGGACATCATCCTCGCCCTGATCGCCCGGATCGGCACCGGTGGCGGGACCGGCCACGTCTTCGAGTTCACCGGCGAGGCCATCCGCGCGCTCAACATGGAGCAGCGGATGACCATCTGCAACATGAGCATCGAGGGCGGCGCGCGGGCCGGCCTGGTCGCCCCCGACGACGTCACCTACGAGTACCTCCGCGGCCGCAGGCATGCCCCCCAAGGCGAAGCCTTCGACGAGGCCGTCGCGCGCTGGCGCCAGCTCCCGAGCGACGACGGCGCCGTCTACGACAAGACGATCGTCATCGACGCCGACACGCTCGAGCCGATGGTCACCTACGGCACCAACCCGGGCATGGGCATCCCGGTGACCGGCCACATCCCGACCTCGGACGAGATGCCCGACGACTCGGCCCGCCGCGGCCTCGAGAAGAGCCTCGCCTACATGAACCTGACCCCCGGCCAGGCGATCGCGGGCCAGCCGGTCGATGTCGTCTTCATCGGCTCCTGCACGAACAGCCGCATCAGCGACCTCCGCCTCGCCGCCGCCGTCCTCAAGGGCCACAAGGTCGCAGAGACCACCCGCGTCATGATCGTCCCGGGCTCCCAGCAGGTGAAGGCCCAGGCTGAGCGCGAGGGCCTCGACGAGATCTTCAAGGCTGCCGGCGCCGAGTGGCGCGAGGCCGGCTGCTCGATGTGCCTCGCCATGAACGGCGACCAGCTCTCCCCCGGGCAGTACGCCGTGAGCACGTCCAACCGCAACTTCGAGGGCCGCCAGGGCAAGGGCGGCCGCACGTTCCTCGCCAGCCCGCTGACCGCGGCCGCCTCGGCGATCAACGGCGTCGTCACCGATCCCCGCACCATCGAAGGCGTCGAGGACCTGGTCACCGTCGGCGGAGGGTACTGAGATGCCGGAGCCGTTCGTCTCCTTCTCCAGCAAGGCGGTTCCGATCCGCGCCGAGAACGTCGACACGGACCAGATCGTCCCCGCGCGCTACCTCAAGGTCACGAACAAGGACGGCCTCGCCGACGCCCTCTTCCACGACTGGCGCTACAACGAGGACGGCACCCTCAAGGAGCCGCGCTTCATCATCGACGAGCCACAGCACGCGGGCGCCAGGATCCTTGTCGTCGGCGACAACTTCGGCTCCGGGTCCTCGCGCGAGCACGCGCCGTGGGCGCTCCGGGCGTGGGGCATCCAGGCCATCTTCTCCACCTCGTATGCGGACATCTTCAGGAGCAACAGCCTCAAGAACGGCGTGCTCCCGATCGTGGTCGACAAGGCCACGCATGAGCGCCTGTTCGCCATGGTCGAGGCCGACCCCGATGCCGAGTTTCGCGTGGACCTCGCCGAGCAGGGCGTTCTCCTGCCGGACGGCAGCACGCTCGACTTCGACATCGACCCGTTCAGCAAGGTGATGCTGATGGCCGGCACCGACGAGATCGGCTACGTCCTCTCCAAGAGCGACGCGATCGCCGCTTGGGAGCAGGCGAACCCGTCCCGCATCGACACGCGCGCAGGCTCGCCGCTCGCGGTCTGAACGCCCGTGCTGCTCGTGCGCACCACCTGTCGAAGTTTGGCGCAACTGGACCCTCGACTCAGCCCGGCGTCCGGCTAGGATCGGGCTTCACAGCAGGCCGCACGGGCGCGGCCGGCGTCCCCCTCCGAGGGGCTCATCGACACCGGACCGCAGACACGGTCTGGCGCAGGGCAGGGAGAGACCACACCGTGTCATCGTCCGCCACCGGTTCGCGCCGGCCGATCCGCCACACCATCGTCCGTGCGGTCACCGCACTGCTGCTCGCCGTGGCGCTGCTTGGCGCACCGGTGGGCGCGAAGCCAGCCACGGGTGCTGGTGGCGGCTGGTACGAGGGCGCCATCCAGTACTCGTACGTCACCAACTGCGTGAGCATCATCCAGGGTCTGCCCTACCTGGAGCTCGGCGCGGGCGTCTATGTCGGCTACTACGCGAACCCGGACACCAGCCTCCCGGCCGTCAACCAGGTCTACTACGTCCACGCCGTGATGTACGGCCTCGGCAACGCCTGCTCGGGCCAGTACGGCGCCCCGTATCTCGTCCTGCCGAAGAACACGCAGCTCGCGATCTCGGGCACCAACCCGGTGCGCTGCTACACGGCGCAGGGCCAGGACACCGTCAACTGCCCCCAGAGCCTCCCGTTCAACTCAGGCTACGGCGGCTACCTGATCAAGCCCACGTCCCAGACGATGTGGCCGCTGCCCCAGGGCGGTGCCTGGGAGTTCCAGGTGCCGGTGATCTCGTCCACCACCCTCACGAGCGAGCCATTCGGCGCCTACTTCGTCATGGCCGACGGGAACGCCAACCCCACCATCCCTGCCAGCCAGAATGTCTTCGTGTTCAGCGGGACGTCCAACCCGAAGCCGGCCATCGTCTATCCCACCCCCACGACGCGCGAGATCACGCGGACCGCAGCCAAGAGCTACGCGAACATCTACACCGGCGGCCTCGGCGGGACCGTCCACTTCCAGCTGGGCACGACGGCCTCGTACGGAGCCTACGAGAGCAGCTTCCACCTCGACGCCGGGCAGGCGAACTGGGAGCTCTTCGACGACTGGACGCCCACGGTCCTGACTCCCGACACCCTCTACCACTTCCGCATGTGGTTCGATCCCGACACAACCGGGCTCGCGAACGTCTTCGGCACCGACCAGACCTTCCGCACCCTCGGCGCCGCCAGGACCTTTGCAGTCGGCGGGCTCGCGGGCGGCCAGCCGGGCGGCACCGCGCTCACCGTCACCGTCACAGCGAAGGACGCCTCCGCGGCCCCGCAGACCTCGACCACCTATCGCGGCACCGTCCAGTTCTCCAGCGACGACGTCAACGCCCAACTCCCCGCCGACTACACCTTCACCGCGGGCGACAACGGCAGCAAGACGTTCACCGTCAAGTTCATGACCGCGGGGACCCACACGCTGACGGTCCGCGACAAGGCCGACTCCTCGATCACGGGCGCCCAGGGCGGCGTCTCGGTCACGAGCACGGTCACCCCGCCCACCGCGACGATCACCGCCCTGTCCGCGTGGAAGGCGAGCCTCTCAACCGCCGTCGCCTGGAACGGCGCCGGCGGTGCCGTCAACTACGACGTCCGCTACCGCAAGGCGGCGTACAGCGGCGCGTTCGGCAGCCCGGTCGTCTGGAAGTCGGCCACGACGGCAAAGAGCGGGACCTTCGCGGCCGCCGCAGGCTCCACGTACTGCTGGTCCGCGCGCTCGCGGGCCACCTCCGGGGCCGTATCCGCCTGGACGAAGGAGACCTGCACGGCGATCCCGCTCGACGAGCGCTCGATGACGAAGTCCGGCCGCTGGACGGCGGGATCAGGCTCCGCGTACTACAAGAGCACGTACCTGCGCTCGACCACCAAGGGCGCCAAGCTCACCCGCAGCGGCACCCAGGCGAAGCGCATCGCCCTCGTGGCCCAGACCTGCCCGACGTGCGGCAAGGCGAGCGTCTATCTCAACGGGACCCTGCTCAAGACGGTCAGCCTGGTGTCGTCCACCACCAGGAACAAGCGGATCATCCCGATCGCCACGTTCAGCGACGTCCGCACCGGGACCTTGGTCGTCAAGGTGGCGACCAGCGGCAAGAAGGTCCTGGTGGACGGGGTCGTGATCAGCCGGAACTAGGAGGCGCCAGGCCCACCGGAGTCTGGGTCGGCTTCGACCTGCACCTGGCCGGTCATCCCGTCCACGAGCACCGTCGCGCCGTCAGGGATCGACGTCGTCGCCTCGTGCACGGACACCACGCACGGGATGCCGTACTCGCGGGCCACCACTGCGGCGTGGGACAGGATGCCACCGGCCTCGGTCACGACGGCTGATGCCCGCCCGAACAGCGGCGTCCAGGCGACATCGGCAAACGGCACCACGAGGACGTCGCCGGGCTGGACACGCCCGACGTCCGTGACGCCGGTGACCACCCGCGCGGGTCCGCGGGCCGTGCCGCGTGCCGCCGGGATCCCGGTGAGGACGGCGGCCCGCCCGTCGGCAGGGAGCGGCACGAAGGCGTCGCCGTACACGATGGGCGGCACCACCAGGTTCGCCGCCTGCTCCACCTCCTGGCGACGGGTGCGGACGACCTCGGCCGGGATGCCGGCTGGGATCGGGTCGCCGGCGACGATGGCGCGCAGCTCGTCCAGGCGCAGCTCCATCACGTCCTCGGGCCGGTCCAGGACGCCTCGCTCCACGAGGCCGACGCCGAGGGCCAGGAAGGCCGGTCGGAAGAGGCCGTAGGCCCGCGCCCAGGCGGCACCGACGGCATCGCGATACACGCGGAAGGCGCCTGCCCGCCGCCACAGGAGCCGGACGAGCGGGCGTTGCGCGGGCGGCGTCCGCTCAAGCAGATCTGCGAAGCCGCCATCGGCCCGACCTGACGCCGGGGACAGGTGGGCACAAGCGAGCCGCACGACATCGTCCGGGCGCTCCCGCCAGGCCGGCCGGGAGAGGTCGTTCGGGCTGTCCGAGAGGAGTCCATCGCGGGCCAGGTAGGCCTTGAGCGCCGCGCCGAAGGTCGCCAGGCCGTGGTCATCGTCCGCCGCGACCGCCCCCTGGTCCTCGAGCTTCGCTCGTGCCTCGGGTGGCAGCGCCGCCGCGGCTGCGGCCAGCCGCCCCATGGCGGCCCCCGGGCCCCACGCACCGCGGTCGGCCCGCCCGGCGGTGGGGTCCAGCTCGAGTGGATCAACCCCGGTCCGGGTCGCCCAGCGGGCGAGCGCACGGTCGTAGAGCGCCATCGCCAGCGGTACGACGATGTTGGCGTATGCCGCCCGGCGGGCCAGCGCCGCCACCGCGTCCACGTGCGCCACCAGCGCAGGCCCGTCGAGACGCTCGACCTCCACGGCAGCCAGAGCCTGGGTCTCGACCTCCAGCGCACCGATCTCGGCGCGCGCCCACCGCCCCCGGGCCAGGGTCCGTCGCGCGGTGGCGGCCAGCCGCGGCAGGTGCCGGACGGCCGAGTTGCCGGGTCGGAAGCGCGGCGCTTCGGGGCCCTTGGGCAGGCCGAGCAGCAGCTCCAAGGTGTCGAACGGCATGCCCACCGCCTCGAACACGCCGCCGATGGTGGTCATGTCGAAGTAGGCGCGGTAGCCGAACGACCGGGCAAGATCCTCGGGAGCCAGGTCGAGCGGCCCGACGAGCTCCTCCAGCACGCGCAGCCAGGCCGAGTTCACCACCGGGATGTTCACCGACCACACGAGCGGCCGGATCACCCCGGGGAGGACGTCCCGGGCAATGCGGTTGGAGTAGATCCGGAGCCCTGTCAGCCCCGTCATGGGGCGCACCTGCAGCCACCAGGTCGCGCTGCCGTCGTTCGCCCACTCGAGATCGACAGGATGCCCGGCGAGTCGCGCGAGCCGGCGCGTCTCGCGGACCACCTCCTCGATGACCGGTCCTGGCACGCGCGGCGCCGTCGGCGACTCGGTGAACGCACCCCAGCGCCAGACCCAGCGATCGGGCGTGGCGCCGTCGTCGGCGATCCGGTCCCCCCGGGCATCGAGCGCCTCGACGACCACCTCATCGAGACCGGTGAGCGGGTTGCGGCTGAACGCGATGCCCGCGCTGGACCGGGGCACCATCGACTGGACGATCACGCCCACCCGGGTCGGGACCGGGACGCCGAGCCGCTCGGCGTACGCTGCGAGCCGGGCGCCGTCCGGCGTGGCGACCTCGCGGACCGCCGCAAGCACACCGTCGGCCGGCACGTCCAGCCGGCTCTCGAACTGCCCGGCGAACGAGCGGAGCTCCCCGTCCTCGCCCTCCGCCGACGAGCGCACCGCGTAGGTCCCAGCAGGGTCGAGCCACCGCCGAAGGGCTCCAGCGGTCAGCTCCGTGGCAAGCGTCTCGCCGGCCGCCGCCCTGCCAGCGATGTCGGCGGGCACGGCGACCGCGGGCGGGACCGGGACGCCGGCACGGGCGAGCCACCCGATCGAGGCCGCCTTGGCACCCACCGCCGCGAGGTCCGGCCGCGACTTGGCCCCGAGGTCCACGAGGGGCCTCGAGGGCGGGCCATGGCTGGCGCCCCGATCCGCGCGGGGATCGCGGGCGGGAGCGGCGGGTTCGGCCGGACGCGGGCCTGGCGCCGTTCCGAGCCCTCCACCCGCGCTCGTCGCGGCCTCCGTGGCCCGGCGGCTCGCGGGAGCCGCACGCCCCTTGTCGTGATCGCCGCCGTGACCCACCGGCCTACCCGGCCGCGGCGCCGTCGACGAGCGGGGCGATCCATGCCGCTGCCAGCCGCATGAGCTCCGCGTCATCGTTGAGGCTGGAGAGGTGCAGCACCTCGACCCCGGGGTGCTCCTTGAGGAGACGCTCGGTCGTGTAGCCGACGTCGAGGATCGTCTCGTGGTTGTCGGTGACGAACCCGATCGGGACGTACACGATCGCGCGCGCGCCGGTGGTCACCAGGTTCCGCGCAGCCTGGAGCATGTCGGGCTGGGTCCAGCGCCCGGGCGTCGGGTGGTTCATCCAGCCCACGCTGATGTTCGGGAACTCGTGCCACAGCCGTTCCTTGACGGCGTGGTAGAGCGTGCGGCTGTCCCGGATGCCAGTCTCGAACCCCTTCGCCTTGTACGGGCACCCGTGGTTCAGGAGCACGACCCCGATCTGGGAGCTCGCGAGCCGCTGGCGCAGTGGCGCCACGCCGTCCCGGATGTGGCGGGCGAGGCGGTCGTGGTAGTCCGGCCGGTCATGGAAGCTTGGGAGGTACCGCAGCTCACGGACCCAGCCGCCGTCGTCACCCAGGGCGTTGTTGACCTGCTCGATCGAGAGGCCGCCCGTGTAGACGCTGTCCACGACCAGCAGCGGGTAGATGACGAGCCGGTCGAATCCGGCGGCGCGGATCCGCGGCAGGACCTGCTCGGGCAGATAGCCGTCGCAGAAGTTGAGCGCCGTGAACACCTCGACGCGATCGCCGTACTGCTCGGCGAGGGCTGCGGCGATCCCGGCCCGCTGGCGCTCGAAAATGGCGTTGTGGGGCGACACGAAGTGGTTCGCCTTCTCGTACTCGGCTCGCGCGCGCCGGGCAAGGCGCCGCGACATGAACGGGACCGCCCGGTCCGGCAGCCGCACGGACTTGCTCACCAGCAGGCGCAGGGACAGGGCGTTGTAGTCGGCCAGGTCCGCCGAGTCCTCGACCTCGCCGTAGCCGCACAGCAGGACGGCCACCCTCGGCCCCTGGGACTGCTCGGCGTGAACGTGCTCACCGGCGCCCTCGGGGTGGTCGTGACCGTGCTCGTGATCGTGATCGTGGTCGTGGTCGTGGTCGTGGGCAGGCGCCCCGACCGGGGCCACACCGGAATCCTCGGCGGCGGCTCCCTGCTGGGGGCTGGCGGACCGCTTCCCGCTCATGCTCACCTCGCGACACGCAGACGAGCGGCGGGCTCGGGTCGCCGCTATGGACAGTGATCGTGCCACATCAGGTTCGCTCGGTCCAAGCAGCGGCTCCGAACCCGTCCGCCGACCCAGCGTCATCTGCACCGCGCCACTCCGGCGCCCCAGCGCCACTCCGGCGCCCCGCGCCAGTCCGGCGCCCCGCGCCAGTCCGGCGCCCCACGGCGCTATCGCGGAACCTCGTCGATACTCCCGACGTGAACCCGTTCGACCTTGTCGCGCTCCTCCTCCTGGTCCTCGCCGTCATGGCCGGGATCCGCACTGGCGCGCTCCCCCAGCTCGGCGGCATCAGCGGCGCGGTTGCCGGGCTCCTGCTCGTGCTCAACGCCGCGCCGTGGCTGATCGACGCCACCCGCGGCCTCGAGCCGATCCCGCGCGCCCTCGTCGTCCTGGGCGCGATCCTTGGCGCCGTGATCATCGGTGAGATGGTGGGCTCCGCGGCGGGCCGGGCGGCGGCGGGCTTCCTCGGGCCGGGCGTGCTCTCGGGCATGGACCGGCTGGCCGGCGGCTTCGTCGGGGCGGCGCAGGCGATCCTCATCATCTGGCTCGCCGGTGGCCTCCTCGTGGCCGGGCCGTTCCCCACCCTGGCCGCCGAGGCGTCGAGCTCCACGGCCCTGCAGACCGCCGACGACTGGCTCCCGCCGCCCACCGAGATCATCGGCCAGATCGCGTCGGCGCTCGATGACACGGGCCTGCCGGATGTCTTCGTCGGTCTCGAGCCGATCCCCCTCCAGGCCGTGGACAGGCCTTCGACCACGGCTGCCGAGCGCATCGCCCAGGCTGCTGTCGGCGGCACCGCGCGGGTGGTCGCCCTCGCCTGCGACTCGCAGATCGCGGGCACGGCGGTGCTGGTCGCGGACGACTACCTCGTGACGAACGCCCACGTCGTGGCGGGCGCGACCACGATCCGCGTGGCGCTGGGCGACCAGGTGCTCGACGGCACGGCGGTCCTCTTCGACCCCCACCTGGACGTGGCGGTCCTCCACGTGCGGGGCCTCGACGGCGACGTGCTCCGCTTCGCGGCGAGCGATCCGGCGCGCGGGACGGTGGGCGCCGCGGTCGGGTTCGCGGGGGGCGGGCCGATGGTCATCCTCCCGGCGGGCGTCGCCGGCCAGTACGCGGCGACCGGCCGCGACATCTACGGAACCACGCGCGTGACGCGCCAGGTCCTGGAACTGCGAGCGCGGATCGAGCCCGGCGACTCGGGAGGGCCGCTGGTGCTCGAGGACGGGATGATCGGCGGGCTGGTCTTCGCCGAGAGCAAGTCCGACCCGGATGTCGGCTATGCACTCACACCCACGGCGGTCGCCGTCGCGATGGCCCCCGCGATCGGGCGCACGGGGAGCGCGGACCTGGGGCCCTGCATCCGCTGAGGCGTTCGAGGCCGAGCTGCAACCGGGGCTAGCATGAGCGCCATGCCTGATGCCACCACGTCCCCGGACCGCTCCCTGCCGCCGGCCCTCGCCGCCCTCGCCGCCGACTACTGGGAGGCCTCGCTCGCACGCAACCCCGTCGGGGCCACTGCCCTCGGCGACAACCGGTACGGGGACCGGCTCGACGACCACTCGCCGGACGGGACGGCCGCCGCCCTGGCCGACCTCCAGGCGCAGGCCGACCGCCTGACCGCCATCCGCGAGGACGACACCTGGACCGGCGAGGCCCGCCTGACGCGCGCCGCCCTGGACGAGGCGATTGCGTCCGACACGCTCGACCTGCGCACCGGGCTTCGGGCCTGGAACGTGGACCCGATGGACGGCGTCCCGACGTCCCTGCTCGGCATCGCGGACTTCCAGCCGCTCGTCACCCCTGCCGACGGTGAGGCCATGGTGGCCCGCTGGCGCGCGATGGGCGCCTACACGGACACGTACCGGGCGAACCTGGAGCGCAGCCTGGCTGATGGGCTGGTCGCCTGCCACGCCCCGGCCGACCGGGTGCGCGCGATGCTGGCCGAGCTGCTGGCCGCCGACGATTCGACCTGGCCCTTGCTCGCGGCGCTGGCCGAGGCTGAAGCCACGGCCGCGGCCGGCGCCGACGTCACTGGCGCAAGCCCCCTCGCCACCTGGTCCCCGGCCGACCGCGACCGCTTCGCCAACGGGCTGCGCACCGCCGTCGCCGAGTCCATCCGCCCCGCCTTCGCCCGCCTCCACGTCACCCTCTCGGAGCGGATCCTGCCGGCCGCCCGCCCGAACGAGCGTCCCGGCCTCTGCCACATCGACGGCGGCCTCGACGCCTACCGCGGCCTCATCCGCGTGCACACCTCGCTCGACCTGACCCCCGACGAGCTGCACGCCACCGGCCTCGCCGAGATCGACCGGATCGACCGCGAGCTGACCGGGCTGGCTGCACGCACCATCGGCACCCGCACCCTGCCCGACGCCCTCGTCGCCCTCCGCTCGGACCCGGCCCTGTGTTTCGCCACCCGCGACGAGGTCCGCGCCAAGGCAGAGAGCAGCCTTGCGCGAGCGACCGAGGCGATCCCTGACTGGTTCGGGCGCCTGCCCATCGCGCCCTGCGAGGTCGTCGTCATGGGCGACCTCGAGTCCGAGCACTCGACCATCGCCTTCTACCGCCAGCCCGCCGTCGACGGTTCCCGGCCCGGCCAGTACTACATCAACACCTGGAAGCCCGAGACCCGGACCCGCTACGAGGCGGAAGTCCTCGCCTACCATGAGGCCATCCCGGGCCACCACCTCCAGATCGCCATCGGCCAGGAGCTCGCGATCGAGGCCGAGTTCCGGCGCCACCTCGGGCCCACCGCGTTCTTCGAGGGCTGGGGCCTGTACACCGAGCGCCTGTCCGACGAGATGGGCCTCTACTCCGGGGACCTCGACCGCATCGGCGTCCTGTCGTTCGACGCGTGGCGGGCCTCGCGGCTCGTGGTGGACACCGGCATGCACGCATTCGGCTGGTCGCGCCGGCAGGCGATCGACTTCATGCTGGAGCACACGGCCCTCGCCGAGAACAACATCGTCAACGAGGTGGACCGCTACATCACGACGCCCGGTCAGGCCCTCGCGTACAAGACCGGCCAGCTGGAGCTGCTCCGCCTGCGCACCGAGGCCCGCACCGCGCTCGGTCCGCGCTTCGACATCCGCGCCTTCCACGACACGGTGCTCGGCAGCGGCGCCGTCTCGCTGCCCGTCCTGCGCTCGATGGTGGAGGCATGGGTCGCCGGGGTCCTTGGCGGGGTGCCCGGCGAGGCCTGAACGTCGTCCCCGGCGAGGCCTGAACGTCGTCCCCGGCGGGGCCTGCTCGCGGTCAAGTCGTGCGCCTTGCGGGCTGGTGCCACGACGGCCGCGGTCGCAGGTGATCCGCGCCCGCCACGGCGTGGCACCCGGACCCGCCGATGCGTGGCACGGGCGTGGCACCCGACGCCGTGCACGCGCGATACTGGAGCACCGACTCCGCCTGCAGCCCCCGCCGAGCGTCACCGCACCCCACCCCGAGGATTCCATGGCCGCCGATCGCCCGCTCCCCTACTCCCGCCCCGCCGATCCCGGCAAGCGGCACAGCCACGCGCTGACCGACGGCCCCGACCGCGCCGCCGCGCGCGCCATGCTCAAGGCGGTCGGCTTCACGGACGACGACCTGGCCCGGCCGATCGTCGGCGTCGCGACGACCTGGATCGAGACCATGCCCTGCAACCTCAACCAGCGCAGGCTTGCCGAGTTCGTGAAGGAGGGCATCCGGACAGCGGGCGGCACGCCGATGGAGTTCGGCACGATCTCCGTGTCGGACGGCGTCTCGATGGGCACGGAGGGCATGAAGGCCAGCCTCATCAGCCGCGAGGTCATCGCGGACTCGATCGAGCTGGTGGCGCGGGGCCACCTGTTCGACGGGCTGGTCGTGCTCGTGGGCTGCGACAAGACCATCCCGGCTGGCGCCATGGCGCTCGGCCGCCTCGACATCCCGGGGCTCGTCCTCTACAACGGCACGATCATGCCCGGCACCTACAAGGGCCAGCCGGCCGACGTCGTGACCGTGTTCGAGGCCATCGGCGCCTACCGCGCGGGCAAGATCACGCTCGAGGAGCTGTACGACGCGGAGAACGGTGCCTGCCCGGGTGCCGGCGCCTGCGGCGGCCAGTTCACGGCCAACACCATGTCGATGTTCCTCGAGCTCCTGGGCCTGTCGCCCGCGGGCCTCAACGGCATCCCGGCCGAGGACCCCAAGAAGGATGAGGCCGCCCGCAAGGCCGGCGAGCTCGTCATGACGCTCGTCCACCATGACATCCGCCCGTCGTCGATCGTGACCCGCAACTCCGTCGAGAACGCGGTCGCGGGCGTGGCCGCCACCGGCGGGTCCACCAACGCCGTGCTCCACACCCCGGCCATCGCCGCCGAGTTCGGCATCGCCTGGAGCGTGGACGACTTTGCCGCCGTCGCGGACCGCACCCCGCTCATCGGCGACATGCGCCCCGGCGGCCGCTACCTCGCGGCTGACCTGTATGAGGCTGGCGGCGTCGCCATCGTGGCCAAGGAGCTCATGAAGCAGGGCCTCCTCCATGGCGAGGAGCACACCGTGGACGGGCGCACGATCGCGAGGATCGCCGCCGACGCCGTGGCCACCGAAGGCCAGCAGGTGGTCAAACCGATCGAGACGCCGATCAAGCCGTTCGGCGGGCTCACCATCCTCAAGGGTTCGCTCGCCCCTGAGGGCTGCGTGGTGAAGCTGGCCGGCCACGAGCGTCGCTCGCACCAGGGTCCGGCGCGCGTGTTCGACAGCGAGCACGCCTGCTTCCTCGCCGTCCAGGACCGCCGGATCAACGAGGGCGATGTCGTCGTGATCCGGTACGAGGGCCCCGTCGGCGGTCCCGGCATGCAGGAGATGCTCTCGGTCACGGGCGCCATCCAGGGCCAGGGCATCGGCGAGGGGGTCGCGCTCATCACCGACGGCCGGTTCTCCGGCGGCACCCACGGGCTGATGATCGGGCACGTGGCCCCCGAGGCCGCCGTGGGCGGGCCGATCGCGCTGATCGAGGAGGGCGACATCATCACGGTCGACGTGGACGCGAAGGAGCTCAACCTCGAGGTCGCCCCCGAGGTGCTCGCCGAGCGCCGCGCCCGCTGGACGCCGCCGGCGCCGCGCTACACGAGCGGTGTGTTCGCCAAGTACGCCGCGTTGGTCTCGTCGGCGTCCGAGGGCGCGATCACGAGCGGCGCGCCACTCCGCCGGGCGCTGGCGGCCCGCGCCAGCGATGTGAAGTAGCGTCAGGACGCGATCGATGGGGCTGCGGCTCTCGTTCAAGACGTCGCCGCAGCGGGTCGACTGGGCCACGCTCGATGCGACCTGGACGCTCGCCGGCGAGCTGGGCGGCTGGGACGGCGCGTGGCTCAACGACCACCTGACCGACGTGAACCCGGACATGCCGGGTGCGTCGCTCGAGGCGTTCACGCTCGCGGCGGCGCTGGCCCACCGGGTGCCCGGCGTACGCATCGGCCACGGCGTGCTGTCGAACACGTTCCGCCACCCGGTCCTGGTCGCGAAGGCGGCGATCGTGATGGACCACGCGACCCGCGGTCACTTCGCGGTGGGCCTTGGCGCGGGCTGGTTCGAGGGCGAGCACGAGCCGTTCGGGATACCTCTGCAGCCCATCGGGGAGCGGATCAGCCGGCTCATCTCTGCGGTCGAGGTGATGCAGGCGCTCTGGTCGCCGGCCGCCGCCACCCCGCCCGGCGTCACGCGCGGGGACCCCTTCTACCCGCTCGACGGCGCCGTCTGCGCGCCCGGCCCGTTCACGCCAGGCGGGCCGCCCGTGATCCTCGGCGGGCAGAGGCCGCGGGGGATCGCGCTTGCCGCACGCAGGGCAGCGGGCTGGATCCTCACCGGCACCGAGGCCGGGCAGGTGGACTACTTCATCGAGAAGCGGGACATGCTGCGACGCGCGCTCGAGGCCGAAGGGCGGAACCCGGCGGGCTTCGAGCTCATCGGGCAGGTCCACTGCGCCGATGATGCGCCGTCGCGCACGACGGCCCTGGCGCGAGCCCGTGACATGGTCGCCGCCGGCGCGACCGAGATGGTGATCGGCGTGCCGGCCGCCCTCGGGCCGTCGGTGCTGGAGCAGGCCTGGCGCGACGTGTACCTCCCCCTCCGCGCCGAGTTCGGGCCAGCCGTCTGAACCGGGAGGAGCGATCCGTGCGACTGGCAGTCCATCCCCTCGCGGCTGACGACACACCGGGCATCAGGCTGTATGCGGAGCTGCGCACCTCCATCACGCCCGATGACGCGGACAGCGTGAGCAACGCGGCCTGGGAGGACGCCACGTACCCGGGGCAGGTCGTGCGGCTCCTCGCGACGGTCGATGGCGCACCGGTCGCCACGGCCACCACGGGGCGCCTCCACATCTTCGGACCGCAGCATCCCGCCTACTACGTCGGCTGCTGGGTCCTGCCCGAGTGGCGGCGGCGGGGGATCGGGACATCGCTGGTCGACTCGGCGGCCGAAGTGGCGCGCCGGGCCGGCAAGACAGGGTTCCAGACCTGGGTCTCCGAGGACCGGGTCGAGGGCGTGGCCTTCCTGCGCCACCGCGGTTTCGAGGTCATCGGCCGGGACAAGATCGTCGGCATGAGGCTCGAGGGCATGGCCGCCCCCGACCCGGCCCCGCCCGCGGGGTTCGCCATCGTGCCGCTTGCCGGTCGCCCCGACCTTGTCCCGGGCGTCCACCAGGTGGCAGTCGAGGCGTTCCCGGCGATTCCGTCGGCGACGCCGATCGACCCCGGTCCGCTCGAGGAGTTCATGGCCCGAGACATCGATCACGCCGGCATTCCGCCCGAGACCTTCGCCGTGGCCATCGAGCTGGCGACGGGCCAGGTCGCAGGGTACGCAAGCCTGAAGCTCGCAACCGCTGTCCCGGGGCTCGCCTACCACGACATGACCGCGGTTCGGCCGGCGTACCGGGGGCGGGGTCTCGCGGGGGCGCTCAAACGGGCGACCATCGCGTGGGCGATCGCGGCCGGGATCCGCGAGCTGCGCACCGGCAATGACGAGGCCAACGCGGCGATGCGGGCCGTCAACGCGAGGCTGGGCTACCTGCCGCGGCCCGACTACCTCGCGATGCGCGGCCCGCTCAGGCCCGAGCGCTGACCGTCGCCCCACATCTGCCAGTACCCACGGCCGCACGGCCGCAATCAGACCGTGCGTCTGCGAATCGTCGGCGGCCGCGGCCGTGAGACGCCGATTCGTGCCGTAACTGCCGGAACCGTGGACGTGGCGTCCGCGTTTCGTGGCCGCAGACGCCTGTCAGCCCTGGGCAGCGAGACTTCACAGACGCCGCGTCCACCCGGCGGTACCGACCCGGCCGACGCAGCCGGACCCAACCTTCCGCGCCGGGCCCGATCGGGCAACCGGCGCGAGCGGCATACTTCGCGTCGTGACCATCGATCTCAACGGCATCCGCCTGCGCAACCGCCTGCTCACGAGCGCCAGCCTTCTCGGCTACGGGGCCGGGAAGAACCGTCTGATCCTCTACGGCCTGTCACCCATCGCCCAGTGGGTGCCGCTCGAGCGGTTCGGCGCGGTCACCACGCGCACGGTCACACTCGCGCCGCGGGAAGGCCACTTCACCCTCAAGGAGGACTGGACGCTCCGCGAGTTCCCGGAGATGCTCCGCCTCTACGGCCGCGCGCTCCACCGCGTGGACTCGGGCTGGCTCAACGCCTTCGGCTGGTCGAACATCGGCATCGACCGCTACTTCGACGAGTACTTCCCCAAGACTGCGAGGCTCAACCGTATCGTCAGCGTCGGCGGCTTCAGCCCCGATGAGGTCGAGCAGCTCGTGGACATCGTCAACGAGCGCGCGCGGCCCGGCGAGATCGCCGCGATCGAGCTCAACGCCTCCTGCCACAACGTCAACTTCCCGTTCGCCACGATCCTGGAGGAGGCCCTCGCCCGCGCCGTCAGGACCAGCCGCCACCCGATCATCCTCAAGGTCAGCCCCGACGAGGACTACAGGTGGCAGGCCGGCCTCGCCCAGCGCTACGGCGCCGCCGCGGTCACGGCCATCAACACCGTGAAGGGCCTGCGCCTGCACCCCGACACCGGCGAGCCGTACCTCAAGAACCGCTACGGCGCGATCTCCGGGCGCGCGATCAAGCCCATCGGCCTGCGCGTCGTCGCCGAGCTGCGTGATGCCGGCTTCAAGCTCCCGATCATCGCCAACGGCGGCATCTCCACGTACGACGACTGCCGCGAGTACTTCTGGGCCGGCGCCGACGCCGTGAGCCTGGGCTCCGCCGTCTGGCTCAAGCCGATGCCGCTCTACGCCCTCGGGCCGCTCGAGGGCCTGCGGATCCGGCGCCTGATCGACAGGGTCGCCCGGTACACACCGCCCGCCACCGCGCCCCACTGGGAGCCCGGAACCACGCCCGATCCGGAGCCCGGGCCCGCGCGGATCCGGCTCGTCCCACGGTCCGGCTCGGGCCGCCCCGTCCCGTGACGTCGCCCCGGCCATCCGGCCCCGCGATCCTGCCCCGGGTCGCGGTCGTCACCACCGGCGGCACCATCGATTCTGTCGGGGCGGACCGCCTGGACCTCGCGGCCTACCTTGAGACCGGCGTCCGCCTGGAGCCCGGCGCCCTGCTCGAGGGCATCGCCCCGGAGCTCGCGACCATCGCGGATGTCGTGGAGGTCCCCTTCCGGCGCCTCAGGGCCCACGCGATGACCGACGCCGACCTGGCCGACCTGGCCGATGGCATCCGACGCCTGCTCGATGCCGACGGGGCCGGAGGGCCGGCCGCAGTCGATGGGGTCGTCGTCACCCACGGTACCAACACCCTCGAGGAGACCGCGTGGCTCCTCCAGCTGGTGATCGCCACCGAGCGCCCGATCGCCATCACCGGCGCCATGCGTCCTGCCTCCGCGCTCTCCGGTGACGGTCCGCTGAACCTGGTGAACGCCGTCCGGGTCGCGGCATCGGAACACGCGCGCCGCCTCGGCGTTCTCGTGGTGCTCGACGACACCATCCACGCCGCCCGCGATGTCACCAAGTCCGACACGCTCCGCGTCCACGCCTTCCGCGACGGAGCGGCCGGACCCCTGGGCTGGATCGACGGCGACGGCCGGCTGACCCTCGCCCACCTGCCCGCCCGCGGCTGGCAGCTCGAGGGCCGGTTCGCCGGCGCCGACCTCCGCACCCTCCCCCGTGTCGACATCGTCGCCACCTACCAGGGGGCCGACGGCGCGCTGGTCGATGCCGCCGTGGCCGCCGGCGCCAAGGGCATCGTGAGCGCAGGCACCGGCGCGGGCTACCCGACCGATCGCGAGGTCGAGGCGCTCGAGCGCGCGTCCGCCACCGGCGTCGCCGTCGTCCAGGCGTCGCGCGTGGGCGCCGGCCGCGTCCCGCCGACCCCGTCGCTCGCCCGCCGCGGCTGGATCGCCGCGGGCGACCTCAACCCCTGGAAGACCCGGATCCTGCTCCGTCTCGCACTCGCCATCGGCATCGCGGACGCTGCCGGCCTCCAGGCGCTCTTCGACGAGGCCTGATCCGCGCGATCACCGCCTCACCTCCACCTCGACGGGAGTCCGCTCCCCTGCCGCGAGCGTGACCGACCAGGGCAGCGGCCCGCTCGTCGCGTACGCGGCCACGGCGCGCTGGAGCAACTCGACGTCGAACGGCCAGGTCAGTCCGCCGAACGAGAGTTGGACCGCGCCGCCCGGGATCGCCTCATTGATCATCGGGACGGATAGCACGTCGCCGTCCAGGGTCAGAGCGAAGTAGCCGCCCACGTGCGCTGCGGTGTAGTCGGCGAACGCCGCCGCCGCCTCCTCGGTGAACGCGATCTCGACCACGGGCAGCCCTGTCTGGTCCTCCGCGATCGACCCTGCCGCGAACCCGTCAGGGCCGATCAGCACCTCGACGGACGCGACATCGATCGTGTCGCCCGGCTCTGGAAGCCCGGCCGAGCTCATGCCCAGGGGGACGATCGAGAGCCCGCCCTCCGTCACCAGCATGGCTTCCAGCGCCCCGAGCAGCTCGACGCTGGCAGGATCGATGGGCAGGTCCATGGTGAGCATGTCGCCGTCCGCGTTGAGCGGTGTCGTCCCGTAGCCGGCAGCGTCAAGGCGCTCGCGCAGGGTCCCCGTCACCTCGCGCATCTCAGCGCCCGACGGTGAGCCACCGTCGGCGCGCCGGACGGTCAGCCTGACCCGCGTCCCAGCCATCACCTGGGGCGTCGAGACCGGCGCCATCGTCGCGGATGCGTCGCCCACCAAGCGGATGACCGATGCCCCTCCGAGGACCGCGATCACGCCCGCCGCGGCGACCGCGAGCACGACTGCCGGCCTCCGCCATCGCGGATGCGAGCCGGCGCGTCCGTGCGCCTCCCCGTTGCCCATGGCAGATCCCCTCCGTTCATGCCCGGCCAGACGACAACGCGTCTGCGACGTTCAAGGATCGCATGGCCCGGAGCGAACGCATCCCAACTGCGTTGCGACCCAGCCGCGTGTCGAATCGGCCGTCAGTGAGCAGGGCTGCGTACAGGTCGTGCGCTGTGGCGCCTGAGCTCTGCACGCTGTTGAGCGCAGCAACACATGTCTGGGTCGGGCACTTGATGCGGACCACGCACGCAACGCCGGTCAACCAGATCGCCAGGTCGGTGAAGGCTCGGCTGGTCAGACGGGGCACCAGGGAGGCACTCAAGGCGTGGCGTTCCCGGAGCGTGCGTCGCAGGCGCTGGTACAGGAACCCCCTGAACGGGGCCCCAACCCGGCCATGACCATCGGCGGTTACCGGGCAGCCACCAGTCACCCCGCTCGTGGCAAGGTTCACGATCCGGGCGACGAATCCTCGGCCGTCCCGGGGCGTGCGGTGGGCTCCGCGAACTCGTCCACCCCTGCGGCGCGGCCCTTCCGCACCACCGGCGGCCGCGGGACCCCCAACGGGATCACCGGCAGCTCGGCCCGGACAACGGCCGGTGGCTGGCCGTGGCAGCGCTTCACCTTCTGCCCAGACCCGCAGGGGCACGGATCGTTGCGGCCGGCAACGGCCACCGCCGCCGCGATCTCCACGTCGTACCCGGGCATCAGCGGCACGACCTCCCGTGCCTCGCGCCCCGTCTTGAGCAGCCGGACGATGACCTTCGCCGGCCGATCGATGTGCCGGAAGAAGGACATGTACCCGGAGCACAGGTAGTTCAAGCCGGGCTCCCCGTCCGGCGTGGTCAGGAACCGGTTCTTGGGGCACTCGCCGTGGCACGCGAACCGCACGTCGCACTCGCGGCACATCCGGGGCAGCGTGTCCCGCTTGGCCGCCCCGAATACGAGCTGCTTCTCCGACCCCACGAGGTCCAGCATCGGCAGCTCGCGGATGTTGCCCAGGCGGTGCTCGGGCTCCACGAAGTGGTCGCAGGAGAACAGGTCCCCGTTGTGCTCCAGGGCGAGGCCCGCGCCGCACGTCTCGTTGAAGACGCACAGGCCGGAGCCCGCG
Source organism: uncultured Chloroflexia bacterium (assembly GCA_963748625.1). Classification (GTDB taxonomy): domain Bacteria; phylum Chloroflexota; class Limnocylindria; order Limnocylindrales; family CSP1-4; genus CAIXZV01. The sequence continues at coordinate 1,046,929 of CAVVJT010000010.1, forward strand.
GCCCCGAAGTGGTTGCGGATGGCCGCCTCGAACGTCTGCACGAACACACGGCCCACGTCGTTGCGGACCCATTCGTCCCAGATCGTCGTCAGGAACCGCCCGAACTGCTCCGGCCGCACCGACCGGACGGATGCCGCCATCCCGCGCATCGGATCGGGCAGCCCGCGCTCGTCCACGCGCTCCACCACGGGGATGAACTGCATCCAGTCCGCGCCCAGGTCGTCACGCAGGAAGCGGTAGACCTCCAGGGGGTAGTCCCCGTTGAGCCGGTTGACGGTGGTCAGGGTGTTGAAATCCACCTTGTGCGCCTGGAGCAGCCGCACGCCGCGCATCACGTCGGACCAGGTCGCCTTGCCACCCTTGTCCACGCGGTTGCCGTCGTGGAGCGGCTGCGGACCGTCGATGGAGAGGCCCACCAGGTAGCCGTGCCCGGCCAGGAAGGCGGCCCACTCGTCATCGATCCGCGTCCCGTTCGTCTGGATCGTGTTCTCGAAGGTCATCCCGGGGCGGCGGTAGCGCTCCTGGAGCTCGTGGACCCGGCGGAAGAAGTCCAGGCCCATCAGCGTGGGCTCGCCACCCTGCCAGGCGAACGTGACCTCACTGGACCGGTGCGCCTCGATCAGGCCACGCACGTAGGTCTCGAGCGTCTCCTCGTCCATCCGGAACGTGGAGCCCGGGTGCATCGCCTCCTTGTCGAGGAAGAAGCAGTACGTGCAGGCCAGGTTGCAGATGGCGCCGGTGGGCTTGGCCATCACGTGGAACCGCGGCGGGGCGGCGGTCAGGGGCGCGGCGAGGTCGGTCACCAGCGGAGTCTAGCCGTCGAAGACCGTGACCCAGTCGCGGGCCATGCTCACGACGGTCCAGCCCAGGCGCACGGCCGTCTCCAGGATCGGCTCGGCTCCCGGGTCGGTCGCCGACCGGCTCTCGTACGCGAACTCGCGCTCCGCGTCGTCGTGGTCGATGACGATGCCCAGCGTGGACCCCGCGCCCGTCGTCGCGTACTCCAGCATCTCCCGGTCACCCGCGGAGTTGCCGGCGGCCAGGATCGGCCGGCGCCCGATGTGGGCGTGGATCGCCCGCGCCTTGGGCTCACCCTCGTTCACGTCCCCGCGACCGAGGACGGCCTGCCGCACGAGGTGGACGACCCCGTCCCGCCGTTCGAACGCCACGTCCACGGCCGTGCCCACCACGTCGTCGGGCGTCACGCGGTAGAGGTCCAAGGACACGGCCCGGACGAAGTCCACGCCGCCGCCGGTCACGATGAACACGCGGAAGTCGTGTGCCCGCAGCAGGTCCAGGAGCTCGAGCATCGGCCGGTACACCAGCCGCGTGAACGGGCCGCCGAGCGTGGGATGGACGGCGGAGGCGAACCAGGCCGTGGCAGCCGCCGCAAACTCCTCCACGGTCAGGCCCGCGTGGGCGAACAGCGCGACGTCCCCGACCTCGTCCGCGCCCACGGCGAACGCGCCGCGCAGGTCACCGGCGAGCAGGGCCCTGACAACCGGCCGCGCCGCCAGCGACGGGTCGGCCGCGGCCAGCTCGCGCAGGCGGTCGATGACGAAGTAGGCCTGGGTGTAGGTCGGCCGCTCCGACCAGAGCGTGCCGTCGTTGTCGAACACAGCGATCCGGGCGGCCGGCGGGACGAAGCCCGCCGAGCCACTCGTGGTCGCACGCGCGACGAACGCGAGGATGGCGCTCCGCGCGTCACCCTCGCGCCAGGACGGGAGCAGGGAAGCCCCGAGGTCAGTGGCCACCCTGGAGGGCGGCCTCCATCTTCGCCATGACCTGGTCCACGGTGAAGGAGGCGGCCTTCATGCGTGGCGGGAACTGGAAGAAGGTCTGCAGGAACTCGCCCACGACCTTCTGCGACGGGACGATGAGGTAGATGCGGTCAATGATCCAGTCGTAGTACGTGTTGGACGTGATATTGGCCCGCTCGAAGGGATCGGTCCGCAGGTTGAACAGCAGCGGCACGCGCAGCATCACGAACGGCTCCGCCCAGACCTGGAGGGTGCCCTGGACCCGCTGCTCGGCGAAGACCAGCTTCCAGTTGTCGTAGCGGGTGGCCACGAGGTCACCGTCGTCGCTGAAGTAGAAGAACTCGACGCGCGGTCCCTTGTCCTCCTCGCCCGTGAGGTAGGGCAGGAAGTTGTAGCCGTCGAGATGGACCTTGAAGGTCTTGCCCGCGGCCTCGTGGCCCGCCTTGAGCTTGTCCTTCACGTCCGGGTCGCCGGCCGCGGCAAGGAAGGTGGGCATCCAGTCCATGTGGCTGATGATCTCGTTGGAGACCACGCCCGCCGGGATGTGGCCCGGCCACCGGATCATCTCCGGGACGCGGAAGGCGCCCTCCCAGTTGGTGTTCTTCTCGCTGCGGAAGGGCGTCATGGCGCCGTCCGGCCAGCTGTTCATGTGCGGACCGTTGTCCGTGGAGTACACGAAGATCGTGTCGTCCGCGATGCCCAGCTCGTCCAGCTTGTCCAGGACGCGGCCCACGGCCTTGTCGTGGTCGATCATCGCGTCGTGGTACTCGGACTGCCAGCGGCCGGACTGGCCGCGGCTCTCCGGCTTGATGTGGGTCCGGAAATGCATGTGGGTGGTGTTGACCCACAGGAAGAACGGCGCGTCAGCGGCGGCCTTGCGTTCGATGAAGTCGATCGCGCCATCGACGATCTCGTCGTCGATGGTCTCCATCCGCTTCTTGGTGAGCGGACCCGTGTCCTCGATGGTCTGGGTTCCGTCCGCGTTGGCCTTGCAGCGCAGGACGCCGCGCGGCCCGTAGTTCTTCTTGAAGTCCGGGAAGTCGGACGCCTTCGGATAGTCCTCGTGCTCCGGCTCCTCCTCGGCATTGAGGTGGTAGAGGTTGCCGAAGAACTCGTCGAAGCCGTGGGCCGTGGGCAGGTGGCGGTCCTGGTCGCCCAGGTGGTTCTTGCCGTACTGGCCGGTGGCGTAGCCCTGGGCCTTGAGGAGCTCGGCGATGGTGGGGTCCTCGTCCGGCATCCCCACCGCGGCGCCCGGCATGCCCACCTTGGACAGGCCCGTACGGTAGACGCTCTGCCCGGTGATGAACGCGGACCGGCCGGCGGTGCAGCTCTGCTCGCCGTAGGAATCCGTGAACCGCATCCCCTCATTGGCGACACGGTCGATGTTGGGGGTCCGGTAGCCCATCAGCCCGTCGCTGTACGCGGACAGGTTGGTGATCCCGATGTCGTCCCCCCAGAAGACGACGATGTTGGGCTTGCCGTTCGGCATCGGTGGCTCTCCTCGCGGACCGCGGTCTGATGCGTGCTGGTGTCACGTCTCGGGTCCGTGCAGTCTAGGCCGTCCAGGCCTGGCCCGGCTCGCCGGGTTCGAGTGAGGCATGATGGCGAGGTGACGCAGACAGACGCCGCCCTCCCGTCCTCCGCCCTGCCCGCGGCGGAATGGGGCGCCCGCGCCACCGAGCTTGTCGGTCTGCTCCAGGATCTGATCCGGATCCCGTCGATCAACCCGCCGGACCCGCCCGGACCAGAGATGGACGCTGCCGTCTTCCTCGCGGACCTTCTCCGTCGCGAAGGCCTTGTGCCAGAGGTGATCGAGTCGGCGCCTGGTCGTGGCAACGTCACCGTCCGCCTCCGAGGTGACGGGACCCGGGGCACGGGCGCCCCCGAGGACGCCCTGCTCCTGCTGTCCCATCTTGACGTCGTGCCCGCGAACCCCGCCGACGGTTGGACCCATGACCCCTTCGCTGCCGACCTGGCCGACGGATATGTCTACGGCCGCGGCGCCGTCGACATGAAGCAGATGGTCGCGCTCGAGACCATGGTCGTCGTGATGCTGGCCCGCCGTGCGCGCGAAGCCGGTCTCGACCCTGCCCGCGACCCGATTCCGGGCCTCCGTCGCGACGTGCTCTACACGTGCACCGCTGACGAGGAGGCCGGCGGGCGCGAGGGCGCGGGCTGGCTGGCCGCGAACCGCCCCGACACGCTGCGTGCGTCGGGAGCGCTCAACGAGGCGGGCGGCGTCTCGGTGGAGCTGGGCGGTCGCCGGTTCTACCCGATCCAGGTGGCAGAGAAGGGCTTCGAGGTCTTCAAGATCCACGTCCACGGCACCTGGGGCCACGGCTCCATGCCCCGCGACGACAACGCCGCCGTGATGGCCGCCGAGGTCGTCCGGCGCATGGCCGTCCCGGGCGAGCCGCGGCTGACTCCGGTGATGCGCCGGTTCCTGGCCGGCATCGGCGAGGCGCTGGGGTCCGACCAGGCGGCACTGCTCGAGGCGATCGCCCGGGTCGAGGACGATCCGCGCCGCGCCGAGGCGGCCATCGCCAGCCTGTGCGACCCCATGTACGCGCGCGCCATCCGCGCCCTCGTCCGCGACTCCATCAGCCCGGACGTCATCCACGCCGGCGTCAAGTACAACGTCATCCCGGGCGAGGCGATGGTCGAGATCGACTGCCGCGTCCTGCCCGGCACCACCCCCGACGACATGCGCGAGGAGGTCGTCGCACGCCTGGGCGACCTCGCCGAGCGCTGCACCGTGGAGCACGTGATCGGCCGGCCGCCCGTCGAGGCCCCTGCAGAGGGTGAGCTCTACGACCTGATGGCGGCCATGATCCGCGCCCATGACCCCGACGGCATCCCGGTTCCGGTCATGGCCCCGTTCGCCACCGACGCGAAGTCGACATCGGTCCTGCTCGGCGTGCCCACCTACGGCTTCTCCCCGCTCAAACTGGAGCCTGACGAGCGCTTCCTCGAGCGGTTCCACGGCGTGGACGAGCGCGTGGGCGTGGACGCCCTCCGTTGGGGCCTGCCCGTCCTCTACGACGTGGTGCTCGGCTACTGCGGATAGCGGTCGTCGAACGGTCTCGCGCTGACCCGGCCGGGAGTCACGGAGCGGGTGGCCGTGCGGGCAGCGTGCGGCCAGGTCGGGGTTTCATGCACGGCCCACGCTCGGGCTAGTCGATCCTGACTCCCACGTGGTTCGACGAGGCGCGAGGGCCGCGGCCGGCAGCGCGTGCCATCGCGATGACGTCAGCCCGGCGGCTCCTCCGTCCGTAGCAGGCGCTTGCGGCTCGACAGCCGGTTCGTCGCGAGCGCGGCGACACCCATCGCGACCAGCGCTCTCTCGGAGCGCGGCATCGGCCGGACGAGCGCGAGGAACTGCTCTGCCCGCGCCCGGTCCACGATCCGCAGCGTGGCCTGCCCACGCGGCGTCAGCCACACGGACCGCTGGCGGGCGTCGTCCTCCTCCACCTTGCGCTCGACCAGGCGCCGCTTCTCCAGGCCGTCCACCAGGCGTGACGTCGCCGACGGCGAGCGGTTGATGGCGTCGGCGAGGTCCGCGATGGTGGTGGTCGCCCCCTCGGCCAGCACGTAGAGCGCGGCGAGCTGCGTGAAGCCCAGCTTGAGGTCGCCCAGCTGGGACGCGAACCCGATCACGAGCTCCCGCCACAGCGATCGCCCCATGGCCACCCGCTCGGAGATCTGGCGCACGTTCTGGATCCGCATGCCCGCCGCGACGACCGGCGCGGACAAATCCGCCTCGAAGACGCGCGCGATGACCCGCGGCGAGGCGCCGCGGCTGACGGGGAGGCCGGATCATCGACGCGGGGAGCGGTGGCCCATACGCGGGATCGGAGGGCCGCGTGCGCGGCGACTTCACGGTGGGCGTGGGCTTGGGGGCTGATTCCGGGTCGGGATCTGTCATCCCGCGGACCTCAATGGCGTGCTGCTCGAGTGGCAAACGGCCGCAGCCGCGTGCCGCACGAGCCTATGCCCAGCCCGATATTGCTGCAACCGTGCACATATTCTGCCGGGAAACGGGCGCAGGCCACGTACAGTCCGCCACGATGAGCACGATTGCGTTTGTCTTTCCCGGCCAGGGTTCCCAGTTCGTGGGCATGGGCCAGGCCCTCGCCCAGTCCTCCCCCGCCGCCGCCGCGGTCTGGGCTGCAGCCGACGCGGCCCTCGGCGAGTCGATCAGCACGCTCGCCTGGGAGGGTCCCGAGGAGGACCTGAACCGGACCGAGAACAGCCAGCCCGCCCTGCTCGCTGCCTCCATCGCCTACCTCGAGGCCGTCAAGGAGCGCTGGTACGAGCTCCAGGTGGACATCCCGGAGCCCGCCTTCGCCGCCGGCCACTCGATGGGCCAGTACACCGCCCTCGTCGCCGCGGGCGCCCTCGACCTCGCCGATGCCGTCCGCCTCGTCCGGATCCGTGGCCAGCAGATGCAGGCATCGGGCACCGGCCGTGAGGGCCGGATGGCCGCCCTCATCGGCCTCGACGACACGAAGCTCCCGGAGCTCGTCGAGCGCGCCTCGGCCCACGGAATCTTCGGCGTCGCGAACCGCAACTCGCCGGGCCAGGTCGTGGTCAGCGGCGAGCGGCGCTGCCGTCGAGGCCGCGCTGCCCGATCGCCAAGGAGCTCGGTGCCAAGCGCGCGATCGAGCTGCCGGTGAGCGTCGCCGCCCACTCCCCGCTGATGGCCGAGGCCGCAGACGCCATGCGCGACGTCCTCGCCGGGATCACGTTCCACGATCCTGAGCCGCCCCTCCTCGCCAACGCCGACAGCCGGCCGATCACCACCGCCGAGGGCTGCCGCAACGAGCTGGTGGACCACCTGACCACGGGCGTGGACTGGGTCGGCGCGGTCAGGGCCATGGAGGCCGCCGGCGTCACCGTCTTCATCGAGGTCGGGCCGGGCCAGGTCCTCACCGGTCTCATCAAGCGCATCGCTCCAGACGCCACGGTCATCGCGCTCGACGACAAGGGCGCACCTGACCGTCTGGCCATCCCCTTCGCCGACTCCGCCGCCGTCTAGGCGACACCACCACCACCTCCGTCCTCACAGCACGATCACCTCCCGAAAGGACCCAATGCGCCAGCCCGATTACACGCGCCGCGTCGTCGTCACCGGGGTCGGGGTCATCAGCCCCGTCGGCAACGACAAGGCGACCGCCTGGAACGCCCTCGTCAACGGTGTCTCCGGTCTCCGCGAGATCACCAAGTGGGACATCGAGCGGTACGCGAACAAGGCGCGGGCGAGGTGACCGGCTTCGATCCCAAGCAGTGGATGGAACCCAAGGCGATCCGCCGCAGCGAGCCGGCGATGTGGTATGGCGTGGCGGCAGCCAAGCAGGCCGTCGCGGATTCCGGGCTGGAGATCACCGACGAGAACCGCGAGGAGGTCGGCGTCGTCTTCGGGACCGGCGCCGGCGGCCAGACGCTGATGATCGAGAACTGGCATGTCCTCGACCAGAAGGGACCCGAGCGGGTCGCCCCCACGTTCATCGCGAACGGCCTGGTCGACGCCACGTCGGGGATGATCGCGATCGAGACCGGTGCCATCGGCCACAACATGTGCGTGGTCACCGCCTGTTCCACCGGCACCAACGCGGTGGGCGAGGCCTCCGAGCTCATCCGGCGCGGCGACGTGCACACCGTGATCGCGGGCTCGTCCGAGATGCCGCTGCTCGAGGTGGCGCACGCGGGCTTCGGCAACATGCGCGGCCTGGGCTCCCCGCGGGAGGGCCGCCCGCTGGCCGACACCAGCCGCCCGTTCGACAAGACGCGCGACGGCTTCGTCCTGGGCGAGGGCGGCGGCGCGCTGATCCTCGAGGATCTCGAGATGGCCAAGGCGCGCGGCGCCCGCATCTACTGCGAGGTCGTGGGCTACGGCGCCGCCGCCGACGGCTGGGACATGATCCAGCCGATCGAGCATGGCGTGGGTTCCGCGCGGGCCATGAAGCTCGCGCTCCAGCGCCGTGGCGTCCCCGCGGACGAGATTGACGTGATCAACCCGCACGGCACCTCCACCCCGGTCGGGCGACCACCGCGAGGCCGAGGCCATCTGGACCGTCTTCGGCGATCGGACGGCCGCGTCCCGGCAGTCCCTGCTGGTGAGCGCGACCAAGTCGATGACGGGCCACATGATGGGCGCCGCGGGCGCCTTCGAGGCCTTCGCAACCGTGATGACCGTGGCCGAGCAGACGGTCCCGGGCACCATCAACTACGAGGAGTTCGACCCCGAGTGCGACCTCTGGGTCCGCCCGGACACCGTGCAGATGCCGGTCCGCTACGCGCTGTCGAACAACATCGGCCTCGGCGGCCACAACGGCGCGATCATCTTCAAGCGCTGGGACGGGCAGTAGACGGCCGGTACAATCGGGACCCTGACATCCCTTCCGCACGCTGAGGCCCAGACCGTGCCCTCGACCGATCTTGCGCGCCGTGCCGTCATCACCGGCCTCGGGGCCGTCATGCCCATCGGCAATGACTTCGAGACCTACTGGACGAACCTCCAGAACGCGGTGACCGGCACCCGGTTGATCCAGTCCTTCGACGCGTCCGAGTTCGAGGTCCAGATCGCCGCCGAGGTGCTGGACTTCGACCCGGCTGCCGCCATGGACCGCAAGATGGCCAAGCGGATGAGCCGCTTCATCCACCTCGCGATGGCCGCGGGCAAGCAGGCGGTGGCCAACTCCGGGCTGGACTTCGAGGCGATGACCGTCGAGGAGCGCGACCGCGTGGGCGTGGTCGTGAACACCGGCGGTGGCGGCATCGAGTCGATCATCGACGGGACACATGTCGCAGACACCAAGGGCCCCCGGTTCGTGTCCGCGTTCGCGATCCCGGCCCTGTCGGGCTCGATGGCCAGCTGCATGCTCTCGATGGAGTACAAGCTCACGGGTCCCGTGATGACCCAGGTGGCCGCGTGCGCCACGTCGGTCATCGCCTTCCACGACGCGCTGCGCCTGATCCAGACCGGCGAGTGCGACGTGGTCCTCGCGGGTGGCTCCGAGGCGCCGATCTGGCCGATGGGCGTCGCGGCCCTGGCGAACATGACCGCGCTCTCCAAGCGCAACGACTCGCCGGAGACGGCATCACGCCCGTTCGACGCGACCCGCGACGGGTTCGTGCTCGGCGAAGGCGCGGGTGTGGTCGTGGTGGAGTCGGCGGAGCATGCGCTCCGGCGCGGTGCCACGCCCATCGCCGAGATCCTCGGTGGGGCGCTCACCGCCGACGCCTTCCACATCTCCGCGCCGGACCCCACGGGCCGTGGCCAGGCCCGCGCGATGGTCAACGCCCTGCGAGCCAGCGGCGTCGCCCCCGACGAGGTGGACTGGATCGTCGCCCACGGGACGTCCACGTCGCTCAACGACGTCACCGAGACGCGGGCCATCAAGGCGGCCTACGGGTCGGCGGCGGCGACGCGGGCGATCTCGTCGCCCAAGTCGATGATCGGCCACCTCGTGGGCGCGGCCGGCATCGCGTCGGCGCTGGCGGCCATCGGCGGCATCCGGGACCAGGTGATCTCCCCCACCGCGAACCTGCACACGCCGGACCCCGAGTGCGACCTGGACTACGTGCCGCTCGTCGCGCGCCGGACCAAGGTGGACACGGTGGCGATCAACGGGTTCGGCTTCGGCGGCCAGAACGCGGTCACGGTCTTCCGCCGCTTCGAGGCGTAACCGGCCCGTCAGGAGGGCAGCCGGGTCCCGCAGCCGCAGAGCACGAGATTGAGGAAGACGGCGATCGCGGTGATTCCGATTGCCAGGATCGCCCCGATCCAGATCGCTGCCCGGACCCAGTCCCGCGTCGAGGCGGTTCCCGGTTCGGCGGCGCCGCCCGGTTCGGCGGCGCCGCCCGGTTCGCTGATGATCTCCGTCACCGGTGACCCCTCCATGTGTCGGTCGCGGACCCCCGTACGACGCCTGCAATCCCCGCCCTGCTGCGCGGCCCGTCAGCGGAGCGGCCGACCCTCGTAGGCCTCGAGCTTCGCAAGCGTGGCGTCCGGGATCGCCATCGGGCGCTCCGTCGCGTAGTCATACAGGACCAGCACGTCCTCCGCGGTGGCGACCAGGCGCGCGTGACCCCGTGCGTTCTCCTGCGCCGTGACCCGGTGCTCCATCGTGAACGACGTCCGGCCCAGCCGCCCGATCCGCGATTCCACCGTCAACGGTTCCCCGAAGTACGACGGTGAGCGGTACGTCACCCGGATCTCGGCCAGGATCAGCGACTCCACCGCCCCGTGCGTGACCAGCGCGAACGGCACGCCAGTTGCCGCCTCCCAGTAGTCGAGGCGCGCGGACTCGCAGAACGTGAGGAACCGGGAGTTGTTGGTGTGACCCATCGCGTCGGTGTCGCCGAACCGGATGACCACGGGAAACCGGTGAGGAAAGTCTCCCGCCAGGTCGCGCGGGTCGTCGGGGACAGCAAGGCGGGAGTGGGCGGACAACTCGGTCACAGGCGTGAGTCTACGACGCCGCCGACGGGTGGATACAGGACTAGACTCGAGCGCGGAGGACCCATGCGCCGAACCGTCACCGTCGTCATCACCCTGGCGGTTGCAGCCCTGTGCACCGGATGCGGTCAAGTCCAGGGCCTGCTCGCCCAGCCGTTCGTCGGCGAGCTGTCGGACTGCAGCCCGCAAATCGAGGCGACGCTGTGTCGCCGCATCGCCGAGGCAGCCGTCTTTTCGATCAAGGGCCCGGCAGTCGCAGCTGACGGCCTCAGCGTGAGCCAGTGGGACTCGTGCCAGAACGAGCAGGTCGTCGGCTTCGCGTCCGGTGCCGCCCAGGGAAAGGTCTGCTACTCCGTCATGGGCTCCGGGTACGCCGGCGGCGAGCGCCTGGCCCCGAACACCTATCGAGGCGGCACGCCGGTCGAGATCGAGGCCGTCGTGTGGTCGGACAAGGACGGCACCCTCCAAGCCGCGGTCAAGGCAACGCCGGTCGAGATGGTGCCGTAGCTCTGCCCGGGTGCCGGGGCCGACACGAAGCACGACACCCGGCACCTCCGAGACGTCAGCGAGCCGCGCCCGCCGCCGTCGCCTCCTCGACCTCGACCAGGCGGCCCGTCGTCACGTCGTAGACGTAGCCGTAGACCGGGATCGACGGGGCCTCGCGGCCTCGGTGGGGCTTCGGAAGCCGGCCTCGCGGCCTCGGTGGGGCTTCGGAAGCCCCGGTTTCCGCCATCAATGGTCGTCATGGGGCCTCCGGAGCCCCGAAACAACCACGAGGGCCACGTCTCGGCGTCGAAGTGGGGCACCAGGAGCCCCGAAACGGCGCCCGAGGGTCGCAGGTGGGGCTTCGGAAGCCCCGGCGCGGGCACAGGCCCGCCACAGGGCGCGGGGCCCGCCTGCGCCGTCACCTACTTCGCGGCGACCACCTCGAGCATGCCGATCTCGGCCTCCTCGGGGAGCATGCCCATCACCATGTAGCTGCCGGGCTCCGAGAGCTGGAACCGCAGCGACACCGTCTGGCCGGGCCGAGCCACCACGTCCATGTTGGGGATGCCCTCGACGGCCCAGTCGCGGACGACGGTGTCCGCGTTGAGGAACGTGAGGACGTGCCACTCGCCGGCGGTGACCATGACCTCCTCGGGGAAGATCCCGTCGGCGGTGGCGGTCACGGTGATCGTCGGCAGGGACGCGTTCACTGCGCGGTCCGCCGCGAGCACGCCGCCCGCCAGCGCCAGGCCGACCAGCCCGATCACGAGCAGGAACGCGCCGTCGCGGAGCACGCCCACCGGGCCGCGCCGCAGCTGCTGCACGTGGCCGGGTCGCACATCCACCTTGCGCAAGCGCAGCGAGTTCGTCACGACCGACACGCTCGACAGCGCCATCGCGGCCGCCGCGAGGGCCGGATTGAGCGTGATCCCGAATGCCGGGTAGAGCACGCCCATCGCCACCGGGATCAGCAGCACGTTGTAGGCGAACGCCCAGAACAGGTTCTGGCGGATCACACGGATCGTCGCCTTCGAGAGCCCGATGGCAGATGCGACCAGGCGCGGATCCCCGCCGATCAGCGTGATGTCGGACGCCTCGATCGCCACGTCGGCGCCGGTGCCGATCGCCACGCCCAGGTCCGCACGAGCCAGCGCGGGCGCGTCGTTGATGCCGTCGCCGACCATCGCGACCTTGCGGCCCTCGGCCTGGAGGCGCTCGATCATCGCGTCCTTGTCGCCCGGCAGCACCTCGGCGATCACGCGGTCAGCGGGGATGCCAACCTGGCGCGCGACGGCCTCCGCGGTTGCCCGCTGGTCGCCGGTGAGGAGCCAGACGGCCAGGCCGGCGTCGTGGAGCTGGCGGACTGCCTCGGCGGACTCGGCCTTGACCGGATCCGTGATCCCGACCATGCCGGCGGCGGTCGTGTCGACTGCGACGTAGACGACGGTCCCGCCGTCGGCCGCGATGGCGTTTGCCGCCTCCGCGAGGGTGGAGAGGTCGATGCCACGCTCCTCGAGCATGCGCCGGCTGCCCACGATGACCTCGGCCCCGTCGATGAGGCCGCGGACGCCGCGCCCGACGATCGCCTCGAAGCCGTCGGCCTTCGCGAAGCCGAGCTCTGTCTCGCGCGCCTTGCGCACGATCGCCTCGCCCAGCGGGTGCTCGGAGCCGGTCTCCAGGGAGGCGGCCAGGTCGAGCACGCGGGCCTCGTCGAACCCGCCGGTGGCGACGACCGCCGTGACCGCGGGCCGCCCCAGCGTGAGCGTGCCGGTCTTGTCCATGACGACGGTGTCGATGCGGCCGGCCGCCTCGAGCGCCTCGCCACCGCGGACCAGGATGCCCACCTCGGCGCCCTTGCCGGTGCCGACCATGATCGCGGTTGGCGTCGCGAGACCCATGGCGCACGGGCACGCGATGATCACCACGCCGATGAAGGCGGTGAGCGCCAGCGTGAACCGCGGCTCCGGCCCAAGGACGAACCAGATCAGGAAGGTGGCTGCGGCGACCAGGAGGACGGCCGGCACGAAGATCTCGGAGATGCGGTCGGCCATGCGCTGGATCGGGGCCTTGGAGCCCTGCGCGCGCTGGACCAGTTCCACGATGCGGGCGAGCGCGGTCTCGCTGCCGACGCGCGTGGCGCGCATCACGAAGGAGCCCGTGGTGTTGATGGTGGCGCCGATGACCTCGTCGCCCGGGTTCTTGGTCGCCGGGATCGGCTCGCCGGTGAGCATCGACTCGTCGATGGCGCTCATGCCCTCGACGACCACGCCGTCGACCGGCACCTTGTCGCCGGGGCGGACGCGCAGGAGGTCGCCCGGGACGACGACCGCGAGATCGACGTCCTCCTCGACGCCGTTGGCGATGCGGCGGGCGGTCGTGGCCTGGAGGCCGACGAGGCGGCGGATGGCGCCGGTGGTGCGGCCCTTCGCGCGCGCCTCGAGCCACTTCCCGAGCAGGATCAGGCCCAGGATGATCGTGGCCGAGTCGAAGTAGGTCTCCGCGTGCAGGCCGGCCGCGTGGATGACCTCCGGCCACATTGTCACGAAGACGGAGTAGCCCCAGGCGGCGCTCGTGCCGACGGCGACGAGCGTGTCCATCGTCGCGCCGCCGTGCTTGCCGGCCCGCCAGGCGTGCTGGTAGAAGCGGCCGCCCGCCCAGAACTGGATGAACGTGGCGGGCCACAGGATGAACTTGTTGATCTCCACCATGCCGATGACGGTCTGGGGGACGAACATCAGGAGCATGAACACGACGGCGGCGCCGATCGACACGAGCGCCATCCGCAGCGTCTCGCGCTGGGCCTTCTCGCGCTCGAGGTCCTCCTCGGTCATCTCCAGCTCGAGGGCGGCGGTGCCGGTGGGGGCGTCGGCGGCGGCGGGGGCGGCCTCGGCCTTGACCTCGTAGCCCGCGGCCTCGACGGCCTTGACCAGCTCCTCGCGCCCGGCAGCCGCGGGGTTGATGCGGACCGTCGCCTTCTCGGTGGCGAGGTTGACCGCGGCCTCCTCCACGCCCGGCGTCTTCTTGAGGAATCGCTCGATGCGGTTCACGCAGGACGCGCAGGTCATGCCCTCGATGGGCAGGATGATCTCGATGGTGGGGAGGTCGGCGGGGACGCTGGTATTCATACTATGGGGGAGTATAGAGGCGAGCATGCGCGGGCGATCCTCAAGACTGGCTCAACGTGCTCGCCCTGGGCCCGGGCCGCTGGTTCGGTGGCACCGAACGGTTTCGCGCGCTCAGCGCCGGATGCTCGGCCCCACCGATCAATTCGACGGGTTCCGCGTGGTCGCGATCCCCCCAGACCCTCCGAGACGTACCGACCGATCGGCCACACCCGCTCGGCCGTTGCCGCTTCGACAGCATGCCGTTATGCTGGCCTCATGGCCGACAAGAAGAAGGTGACCCTCTACGTCGATGCGGAGGTGATGCGTGCCGCGCGCGTCCGGGCGGCGCGGACGGACCGGCGCGACTCCGAGGTCGTCGAGGAGGCACTGCGCGCGTACCTGGGGTTCGACGTGCTCGCGAGCGTCTGGGCCAGGAGCGTCCTGACGGAGGACGAGGCGATGGCGCTCGCTGTCGAGGCCACGCACGAGGTGCGGGCGGAGCGGCGTGACGCGCGCGGTTCTTGACACCGATGTCCTCGTCTCGGCGCTGATCAGCCCGGGCGGTCCCAGCGCGGCACTCCTCCTCGAGCTGCGGGCCGGCGCCTTCGAGCTGGTCGTCTCGCCGCTGCTGCTCGAGGAGCTCGAGGACGTCCTCGCGCGGCCCAAGCTCCGCACCTGGGTCACGCCGGCCGAGGCGGCCGCCTACCTCGCCGTGATCCGCGAGGAGTCGATCCTCTACGCCGATCCCCCACCGAGCGGAGCCGCTCTGTGCGCAGATCCCGACGACGAGTTCCTCATCGATCTCGCCCGATCCGCGGGCGCGGACGCGATCGTGTCGGGTGACAGGCATCTCCTCGACTTGCGACCGATGCTGCCGGTGCTGTCACCAGCCGAGTTCCTTGCAACGCTGACCGCGTGAGGTCAGGCCCTCCGCACATTCTCGCGGTGCACGCCAGGCAATTCTCTCGAGCCCTGATGCCGCGCCGTTGGTTCGCGTGCATGGTCTCGACCAGTTCGGACCTGTTTCGGGCCGAATCGCGTCGTCGTGTTGCACCGCGTGCACACCGACGGCTCACGATGCCCGAACTATTGCTTGGCGTGCACGCCGGCGGGCAGGGCGATCACCGACCGCCGATGACCATCAAGCCCATTCGTCGCGCAGGTCGTCGAGCTCCCTGGGCGGGTAGGCACCAGCGAGGACGCCCAGGAACTTGTCGAGCGGATCCTCTGCGCGGATCAGCACGGCCTCGCCCGGGCCGCGGATATCGGCGCCGAGTGACTCGTGTCGGGGAGCCTGGGGCCGTGACGGCCCGCACCACCAGGCCCTCGATCCCCGTGAAGTCGTCCGGGTTCGCGGTGTACAGCGGCAAGCCGGTCGCGAGTGCGGTGGCGGCGATCATGGCATCGAACGAGCGGGCGGCAGGCTTCCGGCCCGATCGCCGGAACGAGGCTGCCACCAGGCCGAAGGCTCGCGCGGCGGCAGCATCGAACGGGAGTGGATCGAAGTCGGCTTCCGCCTGCTGGACGGTGGCGAGACGGCGGGCGCGCTCCGCGTCATCGGTGGCGACCAGCGGGCCGACGGAGAGCTCAGCCAGGGTCACCGCCGAGATCAGGGCGATGTCCGGGAGGGCCGAGGCGTCGGCCAAGGCGTGCAGCGCCAGCACGACGCTCGTGTCGAGCAGGCCCTGCGGATCGCTCACAGCGATTGGTCGATGACGTCGTCGATGTCGCGACGGAAGGCCTCGGCATCGATCGCCGGTAGGCGACGCCAGCGCTCCAGCAGCACTGCGGCCGTGATCCCCCGAGAGCGCAGGGGGCGCAACTCAGCGACCGGCCGGCCGTCCCGGGTCACGGTCACGTGCTCGCCCGCCTCGACGCGACCAACGACCTCACCGCCGTGATTGCGCAGGTCCCGGATCGTCACGGTCTCCATGCGCGGCAGCGTATCACCGGTGAGACTCGCGTCAACCATGACGCAAGACCAGCGTGGAGCGGAGGGGAAGGGTGCGGCGGTTCCCCCCTTGCAGCGTGTCCCCCATCGGGCTGCTGCTGGCTGCCGCTCCCCACCCGGCGGTCGACCCCGCCCCTCCGTTCGCACGTTGGCCACCGGCGCGCGGCGGCCTACCCCGACGGTAGCCGCCCGAGCCCGGCTTGGGCAGTGGGGAGATCCCTATGCGCGAATAGGGAAAACCCTATGCGCCGGCTTGCTCGGCGGCCTCGCGGCAGCCGGGCCCGAGGTCGAACAGGGGAACCTTCTCGGTGGACGCGGGCAGCAGGACCAAGGTGTCGCACGGCACTTGGAGCCAGCCGCGGCCAGAGCCCCACGGGTCCTTCGTCGAGTCCTCGAGCAGTTCGACCGACCCGGCCCCCAGGACCCGCCAGTAGTCCGTGACCGGGTCGCCCTCCACCGTCAGATGGGTGACGACGAATTCGGCGGGCTCCCCGGCGAGGTAGGCCTCCCAGAGACAGCGCCAACCCTCGGCGTTGACCGGTCCCATCTGGCCCGTCCCGCGCTCCTGCCCACACGAGGGGAGCTCGTCGCGATCGAGGATCACGGCGGGCGTGGTGGGCTGCAGTGTGGCCGTCGCCGATGCGGCCTGGTCGCCCGGCAGGGGACCGCACCCTGAAGCAAAGGCGACAAGACCCGTGGCCAGGCACGCTGCCAGGGCTGCAGAGCCGTGGAGGATTGCTCCACTTCCAGGTGACTTGGATTCCACTGGGCTGACCCTTCCCCGGGTGCACCCGGCCATCGGGCAGAGACTACGGTTCGACGGTATTCACCATGAAGACCTCGTCGCGCAGGCAGCCAGCCGGGATTGGACGTGCGAGATCGACAACGCCAGATGGAGGCACGAACCCCCCACCCAACGCGACTTCCCCGTCCAGAACCACGGCGAACCTGCCGTCCGCCGAACGCAGGGTCCGTCCACTCGTCGTGTCCTGGAGGCTGAAACCCGCCGGCCAGACGGCGAGGTGGTCCTGCCCCTGGGCGTCCCGAACGACGAGGCAACCATCGGCGACCACCACATGGCCGTCGAGCCGTGCACCGAGACCGCCGCCCGCCACGGCGGCATTCGTCGAAGTGGCAACGAAGACGTCGGCGACCGACATCCCCGGCGAAGGACCGGAGCAGGCGGTGGCTGCAAGCGCCAGGAGGAGGACTGCGGAGAACACCGCGTTCATTGCGTGAGTATGGTGATCATCGATGTCTCCTCCGGCCGGTGTCTTCCGCCCACCTCGTAGGTCCAAGTGCCGTTCGAGTAAGCGCGGATCTTGAGGTACGGGTAGCTCATGCTGAGGCAGCCACCGACTGGCACGCAGTTCTCCATCTGAGCTTGGCGGATTGAGTAGTGGCCCCCGTGAGAGTTGCCACTCCAGCTGAAGTCCCACTGATCGGAACTGAGCAGCCCGCAGTAGTGGGTCTACATGTTTTGACTCCCCTCACTGCTGTCGGACGCCACCAGACAACCGTCGCACGATGAATCGCTGGCTGCAATTGGGTGGATCCCTGCCGACAAATAGGGGAATCCCTACGTCCGGATAGGGACACCCCTATGCCCTATCCGCCTACCTACAGCTCGAGCCAGCCCTCGCGTTCTCCCAGGAGCGCGAGCTCGGTGCGGGACCCGACGTGCCACTGGTCGAACAGCCGCGTGAGGTAAGCCTCGACGGTCTTGGGGGACACCGAGAGGCGGCGGGCGATCTCCTCGTTGGACTTCCCGGCCGCCAGGAGGCGGACGACCTCGAGCTCGCGGGGCGTCGGCACCGAGGCGGCGTCGAGCGCCCCGAGGTGGGCCGCCGTGTAGGCCGTGCCACCCGAGGCCGCAGCGCGGATGGCGGCGACCACCTCGTCGGTCGACGCCGTCTTGAGCAGGAAGCCCGACGCGCCGCGCTCGAGGGCGGTCCGCGCGTAGAGCGGGCGGTCCCACGACGACAGCACGACGAACGCCGGCGGCCCGGACCGCTGCACGAGGTCGAGGCCCGAGCCGTCAGGCAGCCGGACGTCCACCACGACGACGTCGCAGGGCGTGGCAGCCAGCCCCCGTCGGGCCTCGGCGAGGCTCGCCGCGGTCCATGCCACCTCCAGGCCCTCATGCTGGGCCAGCGACGAGGCCAGGCCGTCCAGGACGAGCGGATGGTCATCGACGACGCCGATGCGGATCACGCTTGGGCCTCCCACCTGAACCTGACGGTGTATGCATCTGCGGTGCGCTCGATGGCAACGGTGCCGCCGACGGACGCCGCGCGCTCGCGCATGGAGTCGAGACCGAAGTGCCCGAGTTGGCCGGCCGGGGCAGACGGCGACGGGCCGCTGCCCTGGCCATCATCGTTGATGACGAGGTCGATGGCCTTCGAGGCGACGGATCCCTCCACTCGGAGGGTGCGTCCGCTGCTGTGCTGGATCGAATTGGCGCATGCCTGCTGGACGATCCGGAAGACCGCCGTCTCCAGGTCGGCATCGAGCCGTTTGCCGGGAGCGAGGAGGTCGTCCACCTGTACCGTGACCGCCCAGGCCGGGTTGGCCTCGCGCAGGGCGTCACCGAGGTCCTCGAACGCGGCGACGAGCCCCAGGTCCTCGAGGACCGGGGGCCGCAGCGCCGTCACCACGTCGCGCAGCTGCGCGGCCACCTGCCGCAGGGCCGCCGTCTCCGTGGGCGTGTCCGGCCGGGCGTCGAGCGTGCCGGATGACCGCGGCCAGCTCCTGCAGCGGCGCGTCGTGGATCTCGCGCGCGAGCCGGCCGCGCTCCTGCTCGATCGCTCGCAGCTCTGCCTGGCGGCGTACGTCGCCGATGAGGGCTCGCTCGACCACCCGGGCGGTGGTCCGTCGTGCTGCCGGGTAGACCAGGACGAGCACGGCGGCGACCGCCAGCACGGGAACAGGCGGCAGGTCAAGCACCTGGAGGCCGACGAGCGCGAGCGCGAAGACGCCCGGGAGGTAGACGAGGTCGAGGGGGTTCGGGCCGGACGCCTCGGAGAGACGGCGGAGGAGCCGGCGGCGGTCAATCGCGACGATCGTGGCGAGCAGCGTCAGCGCGGCGAGGAGCGGCAGCCGAAGCACATCGAGCACGTCGAAGGCGACTGGCACGACGCGGATGGCCAGCACCCAGGCGGCGGCAAGCGCGACGGCCAGCGCCACGAGGAGCCCGATCCCGGCGCGGCTCGTGGTCCGTGCCGCCACGGCGACGATGCTGGCTCCGGCCACCAGAAAGGCGCCCGACCCCGCGAGCAGGAGATCGCCGAGGTTGCCCGTCCGAAGCAGCGGCACGGCTGCGAGCCCGACGGCGATCGGAATGAGCGCGGCCCCCCAGGGCGATCGCCGCAGCAGGAGGACGGACGCGGCGAACACGAGGATGGCACCCACGAGCGCGATGTCGACGGTCCCCCGAAGCTGCGCGAGATGGCTGGACCAGTTGCTCAGGTGAAGGCCGCCGGAGCCTTCCGCCACGAGCTCCCAACCGCCGGCCGACGCCCCGTCCTGCAACGAGACGACGACGTCGCCTGCGCGAACGCCGTCGCGCCACACCGGTCCACCTGGCAGCACGTAGGCCACAGCGGTGCCCTCGCTTGTGAAGCCCATTGCGGAATCCGGGTACGCGGTGGCAGCCGTGACCAGGCTGTAGATCGCGACAGCCGTCGCCACGGCGATGAGTGCGAAACGGAACCCCCGCATGAGCATGCCTGCATTGTCGCAGCGAGCCCGATAGGGGAATCCCTATTCGCGCCTAGGGAACCTCCCGATTGCGTTCCGGTATCGGCCCGATGACGCTGGGGATCAACCCAATTTGCAGGGGGGAACGCATGTCACGGTGGAACTCGGCCCGACTGCTCGGGCTTGCAGTCGCCTTGGTGGTCACGCTCCAGGGGGCCCCGGACGCACGCGCGGACAGCATGAGCGCCACGCTGGATGGGCGGCCAATCAGCATGGAGGAGGCCGAGACCCTCTCCTGTCACGACTTCGACTACCCGGTCCTCACGTGCTTCAAGGAGTCGGCGGTGATGGAGCGGGTTGCTGCCGCACGCTTCGCGGCACGGGCGGCGATGTCAGCAGCCTCGTCGGGGTACGTGGTGGCCTTCGAGAACGGCAGCTACGTGAGCCCGGCGCGGACGATCTCCCAGAGCTACTCGTATCTGGGCGACATCGGTTTCAACGACAAGATCAGCTCGTTCAAGTCGTACGGCGCAACGGGCCGATTCCTGGAGCATGCACCGCCGGGCGGCCTCCTCTACCCGTTCTCGGGCTCTACCTGGGTCTCGTACGCCGGGGACACCTATAACGACAAGTTCAGCTCGGTGACGTTGTACTGAGCCAAATCCTGCAGACCTCTGGAAGCCTTGAGTACGACATCTCTCACGCGAATGCCTACGACACGCAGTCGGAGCGACGGAAGATCGCGTGCCACGAGATGGGCCACACCTTCGGCCTTCGACACAGCACGGGCGACGGTACGAGCACCTGTATGACCGCAACCGCGACCGACGCAACCGTGGTGGGGATCTCGGCGCACGACGAGAACCACCTCATCAACTACTACCCGCACTGACGAGGAGATGACGATGCAGCAGATTGCCCGCGTTCTCGTTCTTGCGGCGGTGGTCCTGTCCGTCCTCACCGTCGGCCTGTCGATAGCCCATAGCCGGGAGGCCACGGACGTCGCCGCTCGCTCGGATCGCTTCTGGGAACTCCTTGCTGTCAACGGGTCACCCATGGCCCATTTCAACACGCTCGACGCGATGGCCGACGAGTCCGACCTCGTGGTGGTCGGCCGGATCGTCAGTGTCGCACCGGGGCGTGAGGTCCGCGACCTCGACGCCGAGGCGGAGGGGTATGCGCGCGAGGAGGCCTCCGTGTACTTCGCGGATGCGACGCTGGTCGTGGATGAGGCGCTCAAGGGCGATCCCGGCAAGGACGTGAAGCTGCAACTGCTCCTGCCGCAGCCCGGGGTGCTCGAACAGGTCCAGGCTGACCTGCCCACCGAGCGCGGCATCTACTTCCTGCGCGACATGGGCGCCTACTTTGCGAAGGAGAACCCGGAGTCCGGCCTGGCGACGACCCTCCAGGGCACGTACGACTTCGTCAGCCCCCAGGGGCTCATCCGGGATCTCAACGGGGCCGTGGGCGTCACCGCGGACGAGGGCGACACTTGGCTGCACGAGCTGGCCCGTCGCACGTTCACAGAGGTGCTCGCCGACGCGCGGCAAACGGCGGCTGACTGAGCGGCGCGGAAGACGCGCTCAGGAGGTCGGCGGCTCCGCCCTCTGCCACTCCAGCCACGTGTCGGGATCGACGCGCGGGCGAGCCACCCAGGCCTCACCGTCCCGGACCGCGATCTCGGGCGGGAGTGCGTGCGAGAGGAAGAACGGCATCGACTCGGTGGCCCCGTAGGCGCCCACGTCCAGCACGGCGACCAGGTCCCCCACCGATGGCGCGGTCGGCACGGTGTCGCCTGACGCGAGGACGTCGAGGCCGGTGCACAGCGGGCCGGCCAACGTGACGGGACGGTCCGAGGCGACGGATGCCGGCGACGAGGCCGGACCCGTCAGCACGCGGACGCGGTGTGCCTGGCCGACCAGCGTGGGCCGCAGGACGTGATGGATGCCGCCGTCCAGGATGGCGACCTCGCGGCCGCCGACGCGCTTGCGGTCCACGACGCGGGTGAGGTAGGCGCCCGACGCGCCGACCAGGAAGCGGCCTGGCTCCAGGAGCAGGCGGGTGTCGAGCCGTCGCGGGGTCGGCGACGAGGCGGTCGGCCAGCGCGGCGAGGCGCGTTCGCAGGAGGTCAAGGTCGAGTTCGCGCTCGTCGTCGGCATACGGGATGCCCAGTCCCCCACCGCAGTCCACCAGGCGAAGCGCGAACCCGGCGTCGGCAGCCAGGCGGGCGCCCGTCGCTGACCGTCGCCTCGATGTGGTCGGCCAGGGCGTCCGCGTCGAGCAGGTTCGACGCACCGAACGCGTGCACGCCCCACGGCTCCAGCCAGGGCGATGCGACCGCAAACAGGGCGGCGGCTCGGAGGTCTTCGGCGCTCATGCCGAACTTGCCGGCGCCCGCGTCGCCGATGATCCGGATCCGCTCGTGGCGGGCAGCGTCCGGGGCATTCGCACGCAGGACCACCGGCTGGCGACGCCCGAGCGACTCCGCGATCCGCGCGAGGCGGCGCAGCTCGTTCACCGACTCCACGGTGATCACCCGGATCCCGGCCTCGACGGCTGCGACGAGCTCCTCGTCACGCTTGCCGGGACCCGTCATCACCACGCGAGCAGGATCGATCCCCGCCCGCAGCGCGTGGCGCAGCTCCCCGCCCGACGCCACGTCCGCGCCCAGCCCAAGCCCGCCCAGGTGCCGTAGCACCGCGAGGTTCGGGTTCGCCTTGACGGCGTACGCGAGGTCGAAGACAGGCGGGAGCGCGGCCCGGAGCGCCGCCACCTGCGCGGTCACGACGTCGAGGTCGTACACGAACGACGGCGTCCCGAAGCGCTCGGCGAGCTCGGCAGGGTCGAGCCCGGCGAGGCGGCCCTCGCGCAGCACCTCGTTCCGGACCATCTCGCGTACCTCCGTCATCGAAGGGCATCCTCGAGCGCCACCCGGGCGTCCGTCCCGGCATCGCGATCCTTGACCAGCAGTGCCACCGACGCCGACAGCCCGTGCTCGGCGGCGAACTGGCCCGGCAGCGCCCGCGTGCCCGGCACCACGACGGCGCACGGCGGCACCGCCAGCGGCGCGTCGAGCGTACCGGTGATCACCCGCTCGCGGACCATGTCGTAGAGGCGCGACGTGCCGGTGAGCGTGACCCCGGCTCCGATGACGGCCCCGTAGCCCACGAGCACGCCTTCTAGCAGCGCGGAGCCCGCACCCACGAAGGCGTCGTCCTCCACGATGACCGGCCGCGCGCCCGCGGGTTCCAGGACCCCGCCGATCGACACGCCCGCCGACAGGTGCACCCGTGCGCCGATCTGCGCGCAGGAGCCCACGAGCACGTGCGAGTCGACCATGGTGTCCTCGCCGATCCACGCGCCGACGTTCACGAACGACGGCGGCATCACGACGACACCGGGTCCGAGGTAGACGCCTCCCCGGATGGAGGTGCCGCCCGGGACGATGCGCCACGGCCGGCCGGCGTCGAACGCCGCGACCGCCTCGGGGGACGAGAGGAGGTCGCGGAGGGGGAGGCCGACGCGATCGCGGAACTGGAATGTGCCGTCGAGGTTCCAGGTGGTGGTGGCCCGGTCGCGGAAGCAGGCAAGGATCGCGGCCTTGACGTCGGGGTCGGCACACCAGCCACCAGGCGCGTCCGCGTCGGGGACCGCGGCGCGCCGGCGGCCGGCATCGAGGTCTTCGAGGATGGAGCTTGTCGAGGCCTCCGCGGTCACGCGGCCACCTCGTCGGCCACGTCGGCCTCGATCACCGTCGTGGGCAGGAGGTCGAGCTCGCGCAGGATGCCCGTGAGTCGCTCGCGCGGCGCATCGGTCAGCGTGAGCAGCGGCTGGCGCAGCGTGTCGGTCTCGAGCAGGCCCATCGCCAGCATGCCGGCCTTCACCGGCACCGGGTTCGGAGCGCCCTGGAAGTTGGCGCGCAGCAGCGGCAGCAGGCGGTGGTGGATGCGCTGGGCCTCGGCGACATCGCCCGTGTGCCAGGCGCGCACGAGCGCGCTCATCTCGCCCGGGACCTGGTTCGACGCCACGGAGATCACGCCGTCGCCACCCATCGCGAGGATCGCCAGGGTCGCGGCGTCGTCGCCCGAGAGCACGGCCACGTCGCGCGGGCGGTCGCGGCAGATGACCGCCAGTTGCTCGATGTTGGCGCTCGCCTCCTTGACGGCGATGACGTTGGGATGCTCGGCCAGGTGCAGGAAGGTATCGGCCTCGACATTGGCGCCGGTCCGGCCGGGGACGTTGTAGACGATGATCGGCAGGCCGCCCTCGTCGGCGACGGCGCGGAAGTGGGCCTCGAGCATGCGCTGGTCGGGCTTGTTGTAGTAGGGCGTGACGATGAGTGCCGCGTCCGCGCCGATGGCCGCCGCACGCTGCGTGGCCTCGATGGAGCTGCGCGTGTCGTTTGACCCCGTGCCCGCGATGACCGGGATCCGATGGCGGAAGGGTCGGGCCGCCACGGTCTCGACTGCGATGCGGATGCAGGTGTCGCGTTCCTCGACCGACAGCGTAGGCGACTCGCCGGTGGTGCCCACCGGGACGAGGCCGTCGATGCCGGCGATCACCTGCCATGCGGCGAGCCGTCGATAGGCGGCCTCGTCGAGGGCGCCGTCGGGCGTGAAGGGGGTCACAAGGGCCGTGAAGGCGCCGCGGAGGAGGGGGAACTGGCCGTGGGCGGTGTATCGGACGGGGGTCATGGCAGTGGGTCTCCCTGGATGTCGATGCGGTCGGAGTGAATAGAGCTCGTCGGTTATGCAGTCATCGGATGCATAGGCTGATCAGGCCGGCACGGCCACCGTCGCGGCGGCCAGGAGGTCGTCCACGACGGCATCGAAGGGGTGGAGGCCGGGCTCCTGGGTCTCGGCCATGAGCCAGCGGGCGGCCGCAAGGGCGCCGTCGGCGTAAGCGGTCCGGTCCCTGGCGGTGAGCCGCAGCTCCACCGACTCGCCCGGTCCGTCGAAGGTCACGAGGTGGGTGCCCGGGGCGACGCCGGCACGGATGCCGACGACCTCGAGGGCGGGGCGGGTGTCGGTCTCGTCCGCATCCGGGCCGGCCCAGCGCGGATCCGCCGTGACGATGCGGCGGGCCATCGTGCGCGCGGTGCCAGACGGGCGGTCGGCCTTGCCACGGCGGTGCCACTCGACGATGGACGGCTCGAAGCCGCCGGCGGCGCCGTACCAGGCGGCAGCCGTCTCGACGAGGCGGAGGAACAGCGCAGCACCGAGGGCGAGATTAGGGGCGACGACCGCCGCGGCATCGTGCTCGAGGAGGAGCGAGCGGACACGCGGCAGGTCGCCGTCCCAGGCGGATGTGCCGATGATGAAGCGCCGGTTCCCGGCGGCGAGGGCATGGGCGATGTTCACGGCGACGGACTCGCCGTATGAGGTCTCGATGACGACATCGGCGAGGGGGGCGACGCCGCGGGCGCCGGTCGCCGGAGGGCGGCCGACGAGGGTGGGCGCGGGCAGGCCGGCGGTCAGCGCGGCAGAGGCGATGGCGCCGCCGAGGCGGCCCGGTCCGTAGATGAGGAGGTGCATATCGGACGTCCTTTCGTGAGGGATGCCCCACGGTTCCGGAGGTCCGAAGAATCACAAAGGCCGCGATCACCGTCGTGGTGTTCGCGGCCCCTTCATCGCCTCCGGTCCCGGAGGCTCGGGTGTCGTCGCTCGCGCGCCGTCAGAGCCCCAGGGCCCGAGTCTTCCGACTGGGCCGCCAAGGCTTCCGCTTGGAATCGGCGACGAGGTGGATGTGCGTCATTGCGGGCGCAGTATGCCGTCGTCGCCTGAGATGTGCAAACATTTCATCGTGAGTAGGTTCTATGCATACGCGGTGACGGGCTCGATCCCGTCCGACTTCGGTCCGGTGCGGGTGGCCGCGACGAGTGCCGGGGTGGCGGCGGTTGAGCTGCTCGGTTCCGACGAGGGGTTCCCAGTCTGGCTTGCGCGACGGGGCGTGATCGTGGATCCCGGGGAAGCTGGCGAGCAGGCGGCAGCGCACCTTGAGGCGGTGGCGGATGCCGTCGGGGAGCTGCTGGCGGGCGGGGATCCCGCGATGGATGCGATCCCCGTGGACGTCGGCGACCGCTCCGAGTGGGACCGGCTGGTCCTGGGTGCCGTGCGCGCGATCGCGCGCGGGACGACGGCGTCGTACGGGGAGGTGGCGCGATGGATCGGGCGACCTGGGGCGGCGCGGGCGGTGGGTGGCGCCGTGGGCCGGAACCCGGTGGGCCTGCTGATCCCCTGCCACCGCGTGATCGCGGGCGACGGGTCGCTGGGCGGGTACGGGGCCGCCTCGTGGGGCGGCATCGAGGCTGCGCTCGACCTCAAGCGGGCCCTCCTGGCACTCGAGGGTGTCGCGATCCGGCGCTGACGCGATGCCGGGTGTCGCCCAGCCGACACGCACCCTGTGCGAACGGGCATGCCGCACCCGGACAGCGCGACCGTACAGTCCGAGGCACATCGGATGGATGTGCAAGCGGCAGCGGCGGGAGGCCGGAGATGGCGCAGAACGACCAGGATCAGGGTTTCGCGACCCGTCTGCCGGGGACCGGCGGGGACTTCATCGACAGCCAGGACGTCGAGGGGCACGGCCTCCGCCGGGATGACGAGGCCGAGGGCGCGGCCCGCCGCGACGCCGACGGTGACGGTGCGATCCGCCGCGACGACGACGTCGAGGGGCACGGCCTCCGCCGGGATGACGAGGCCGAGGGCGCGGCCCGCCGCGACGCCGACGGTGACGGCGCGATCCGCCGCGACGACGACGTCGAGGGGCACGGCCTCCGCCGGGATGACGAGGCCGAGGGCGCGGCCCGCCGCGACGCCGACGGTGACGGCGCGATCCGCCGCGACGACGACGTCGAGGGGCACGGCGCTCGAACGCCGTTCGCAGACGAAGGGGGTCCCGACGACCTCTACACCAGCCGTCCCGCCGGCCAGGGCGAGATCATCATGCGCGGCCCCAACGACAACCCGCACGGCGAGCGCTGATCCTCCTCCGCGCTCGAACGGCCGGCCCGCAAGGGCCGGCCGTCGTGCTGTCCGGCGCGACCCCGGCCCCCGCCTGTCACTGGTCGACAAGCCCACCGGGTACCGGACACCGGTGATCCCCCAGCCGGGGGGCGTTCGTGGCTCATGCATGCAGGACTCAACCCCCCGTTTGTCGATTCGGGGGTTGATCCACGAAAGCGAGCACCGGATTCGCCCCACGGCTGGGGCGCTGGGCTGGGGCGCCGGGATGCTAGCGGGCGTTGTCCGCGGTCGCCGCGAGGATGGCCTTCACCTCGAATGGCGAGATCCCGGGATGCGCCGCCCGGATCAGGGCCGCGTACCCCGCGATGTGGGGCGCCGCGAAGCTGTTCCCCGTGACCACCATCCGGGTCCCCCCGCGCCATGCGACATCGACGTTGAGCCCGAACGCCCCGAACTCCACGGGTGGCTGCGGGTTGTAGAGCCAGGCGTCGTGCGAGGCCATGTCATGAGCCGCCACCGACACGACCGACGAGAACAGCGACGGATAGCTCGCGATCGCCACGTTGTTGGCCGCGGACACCAGGAGCAGGTTGCGGAAGTACGCCTCGTCGGCGAGCTCGTGGAGGACCGCGAAGAACGCGTCCGACCGGGAGGAGAGCGACAGGTTCGCCACCGACGCCCCGGACGCCTCGATCGCCCACTGGATGCCTGTGGCGAACGCTCCCCCATTGCCCCGGTTGTCCGCACCCAGGACCCGGATCGACACGATCTCCGCCTCAGGCGCGAGCGCGTGGATGATCCCTGCGCATGCCGTCCCATGACCGACGACGTCCACCGGAGCGGTCGGCACGACATCCCAGTCCTCGCCCCGCCGCTCCACGGCCACGGATTCCACCAGCCGGCCCCCCACGGCGGGATGAGCGGCCTCGACACCCGAGTCGATGATCGCCACCCGTGCGCCGCGTCCACTGCCATCCCCGAAGGCCCACGCGCGGTCGATCCGGCCCCACGGCCCGTGCCGGCCGAGGGCCTCGCGGCGTCCGGCGCTGAACGGCTCGCTCCACGCGGGAAGGTCAGTCACCGGCGGAACGAGCGTGTCGCGGGCCGCGCCCCGCGCCGGGCGAGCGCGTCGAGGATGTCGATGACCAGGGCGACCTGGTCCGGGGCGGCGGTGCGTGCCCGGGCGACGGCGTCCGCGAGCGCCCACAAGCGGGATCCCTCCTCGCCGTCGAGCGCTCCCGCAAGCTCCGCCACGGCCGCCTCGAGCGCTGCGGCGTCGGCATCCGGGTCGTCCGCCAGCTGGATCAGCGTCCGCCGCAGCAGCTCGGTCACGTCACGCTCCACGCGGCCGGCCCGGACGGCGACGGCAGCCTGGCGCGCGAACACCGACGCGACATCGAGCTCGCGGAGCCCGAAGCCCCCGTCGCCGCGGCGGTCGAGCACCTCGAGCACGCCGATGGAACCCGCGTCATCGAGGACGGGGACGGCCAGGATGGTGCGTGGGACGTAGCCCGTGCTCTCGGCCGTGGCCCGGTCGAACCGCGGATCGGCCGTGACATCGCTCACCGCGAGCGGCTGGCCGGTGGTGAAGACGTAGCCCGCGATGCCCTCCGACGAGGCAAACGACAGGCCGACGGCCCCGGGACCTGCCACGCCTGCGGCGACGCGGATGACCAGGCGATCGCTGGCGGGATCGTGGAGCGCGATCGACGCGGCCTCGGCGTCGAACAGCGTGACCGCCGCCTCCACCACCGAGGACAGCACGGCATCGCCTTGGGGCGGCTCAAGGCGGCCGACCGCGGCGGCCCGGGCCGCCACGGCCTCCATGGCGGCGACGATCGCCGGGTCACGCGGTGCGGTCATCGGCCTGCCTCCAGGGTGAGCCGGCCCAGGTCCGGCACAACGAGACACTCGCGGTCGTAGCGGACCAGCCCCCGGGCGACGAACTCCGCGAGGATCCGGTTGACCGACTCGCGCGAGCCGCCGACCATCCCGGCAAGCTCGGACTGGGTGTAACGGCGATCGAGCCGCGCACCGCCGTCCGCATCCGCCGGGCCCGCGAGCGAGGCGATCTGCATAGCCAGGCGCTCGCGCATGTCGAGGAAGTGCATCGCCTCCACGTGACCCGTCAGCCGGCGCAGCTCGCGGGCGAGGGAGGCGACCAGCGCCCGCCAGAGGCCGGGCTCCCGCTCGAACAGGACCTCGAAGTCCACGCGTCCCAGGACCAGCGTCTCGACCGGCTCGAGCGTGATCACCGTGGCCGAGTGCGGCTCGCCATCGAGCATGGCCAGCTCGCCGAAGAAGTCCCCCGGCCCAAGCGTGGCCAGGATCGCCGGCTCGCCGGCGTCGGGCGAGGGCAGCACCACCTTGACCATCCCCGAGGCGATGACGAACAGTGCGTCGCCGGGGTCGCCCTGGTGGAAGATCGTCTGGTCACGCCGGAACCGGCGCAGGCGCATGCGCTCAACGCAGGCCGCAAGCGCGTCGTCACCCAGTCGCTCGAACAGCACGCACCGTGCAAGCGCGTCCCGTGCCAACCCCAAATCGACCAATCCGGTCTCCCCTGCGCGACAAGGCTGCCATCGTACCGATCCGCTCTCGTACACTCACGCCCAGTCCCGCTCCCCGGACCCGGTCCGGCGCATGCGCGGGACGCCCGAGGGATGGGGAGACGATGGACGACCGGCTGGCCACGATGTGGCGTCTGGAGATGGCGTGAGCACGGCTGCACCTCCGGCCAAGATCTCGTCGATGGCGGTGTTCCACCGGCGGGACTTCGTCCTGTTGTGGCTCGCTCAGCTGGTCTCCACCGCGGGGTCGGCGCTCACCGATCTCGCGGCCGGCATCTTCGTCTACCAGATGACGGGCTCGGTGCTCGCGGTCGGCCTGACGCTCATGGCCACGGCGGTCCCGAGCCTGGTCGTGGGCCTCATCGCCGGTGTCTTCGTGGACCGCTACGACCGGCGCAAGGTCATGA
Source organism: uncultured Chloroflexia bacterium (assembly GCA_963748625.1). Lineage (GTDB taxonomy): Bacteria > Chloroflexota > Limnocylindria > Limnocylindrales > CSP1-4 > CAIXZV01. Next base: position 1,076,332 of record CAVVJT010000010.1, read on the forward strand.
TCGCCAGCAACATCGGCCAGATGATCGTGGTCGCCACGATCCCGTTCATCATCGGCCCCACGCTCTGGCCGCTCTACGTCGCGATCCTGATCAATGCCGGCGTGAAGCAGTTCTTCGACCCGGCCTATGACGCGCTCATCCCGGACATCGCGTCCGACGAGGAACTGACCGCCGCCAACGCGTTCCTCCAGATCGCCTCGTTCGGATCGACGGCCATCGGCTTCGCCGGCGCCGGCCTGCTGGCGTCGATCGACATCCGGCTCGCGTTCTTCATCGACGCACTCACCTTCGCGTTCTCGGCCCTCTGCATCTTCCTGATGAAGACCAAGGGCAGTGTCCCGGCACCCGAGGAGCCCACGTCGGTCGGGCTGGTCGTCCGGAACCTCAAGGAAGGCGTCAGGACGATCTTCCACACGCCGGTGATCCGCTCGCTGTTCCTGCTGGGCGCGCCAGTCTTCTTCTCCTTCGGCCTATGGAACGTCCTGCTCCTGCCGATGGCGATCGAGGTCCTCGGCGGCACCGAGTTCCAGTACGGGATCCAGGAGGGCCTCACCTCCATCGGCTTCGTCGCAGGCTCGCTGTTCATGGCCAAGTACGCCCCCAGGCTGCCCCTCGGCACGTGGATCTTCGTTGGCTCGGTGGGCATGGGCATCGCCGGGATCCTGTACGGCATGGCGACCAGCATCTGGGTGGGCATCATCTGGGTCACGCTGAGCGGGTTCTTCAACTCGCCCTCGGCCGTCGCCCGCTCGACGCTGCTCCAGCGCGCGACACCGCGCGAGATGCGCGGCCGCGTGTTCTCCGCGCTGTATGTCATGCGCGATGTGATCTTCCTGCTCGGCATGGCGGGCGCGGGCCTCGCGGAATACCTCGATGTGCGGATGATGATCATCTTCGCCTCGGCGATCCTGGTGGTGGTGGGCCTGGTCGCCTTGGTCGCCCCCGGTATCGGCCGGCCGGCTGCCCAGTGGCGGCGCGGCCTCGTCGCGCTGCGGGCGTCGCGGGCAGGCGCCCTGGGCGAGGTCCGGCCGGCAACCATGGCGGACTTCGAGGTCCTCACCGGACGCCTCGCAACCTTCACCCGGCTCAGCCCGACCCAGCGGTCCGCATTCCTCAAGGACGCGATCGTCCGCGACGTGCCCGAGGGCGGCCGGATCGTGATGATCGGCGAGAAGGCGACCTCGGCGTACTTCATCCTCGAGGGCGAGGCTGTGGCCGGTGTGCCCGACGAGGCTGGCGGCTACCGAGTCCTGCGGACGATGCCCGCAGGCGACTTCTTCGGGGAGATCGCGGCGCTCACAGGGAGCCCCCGCACGGCGGATGTCGTGTCGGTCGTGCCGTCGTCCCTGCTGGAGGTGCCGGCCACGGCGCTGCGCGCCGTGATGGAGAACCCGGACGTCAACAAGCTCCTGCTCGACACGCTCAGCGAGCGCCTGAGCCGGACGAACTCCCCCGACCTGCCGCGGCTTGCCACGATGGACCAGGCGGCCCTGCGGGATCTGCGGACCGCGGCGCCCAGCGTCGAGCCGCTCCCGCGTGCCTATGACGCGGGCTAGAGGAGGTCAGCCCCGCGGAACGGGCCGCATCGGGTAGACGCCCACCACCACGGGCGTCACCGGGTCGAGCGAGAGCTCGTAGCCCACGTCACCGCTGGCGAGCAGCTCGCCCATGAGGCGGCCCTCCACCGGCGGCAGGCCGATGAACAGGGTGTGGGCGCCCACGCGGATCGGGGCGACCTCGTCGTCATCACCGACGATCCCGAACCGCCTGCGCAGCTCGTGCATGGGGATCCACGGCCGACTCTTGATGAAGCGGCGGAGCTGGGCGGTGGTGCAGGTCGGCCGGGACTCCGCTGCGGCGTCCGGCCGCTCGGCCTGCGCGGGACGGTCCGCGGGGCCGTCCGCGGGGCGGTCGCGGGCCGTCCGCGGGGCGGTCGATGGGGCGGCCTGACGCACGGTCCCCACGCTCCGGGGCGGCGCCCGCCGGCGACGGGGCGGCCGCCGGCGACGGTGCGGCCGGCCACGGCGCGGAGGTGACGGCAACCGGTGCCTGCACCGGCTCGTATGGGATGACGCGTGCCGGCTGTTCCCCACCGAACGGTGCTCCGGGCAGCGACGCTCCGGTCATGCCCTCGGGCGGCGCATCGTTCGCGCCTGCCATCCCCTGGTCGCCGGCCGCGCCGGACTGCGGCCGCGGCCCATGGTGCCGGGGGTGCCGACTGCGCCTGCTCATCGGCGGGGGAAGCGCGAACGGGAGGTCCGCGCGGGGTGGAACGTCATCGTGAATCCCGTGGTGGATCGGCGGATTGTGCCTGGGCAGCGCCGATCGGCGGATGATACCCCTGCCACCCGGGGGGTGCCGCCGTCAGCCTCGGACGACCAGCAGGTCGCGCGGCACCTCGTTGAGCACCACTGGGCCGTCGTCACCACAGACAACGATGTCCTCGATCCGCGCCCCGTAGCGGCCCTCGAGGTAGATGCCGGGCTCCACGCTGAACGCCATGCCCTCGGCCATGCGCTCCCGGTTCCCGGCAACCATGTAGGGCTCCTCGTGCCCCTCCAGGCCGATGCCATGGCCCGTCCGGTGGAAGAACGCCTCGCCATACCCCGCATCGTCGATGAACGAGCGGGCCACCTGGTCCACGCGCTCGCAGGTGATGCCGGGCCGGACGACGGCACTGGCCGCCGCCTGGGCGTGCTGGAGCACGCTGTAGAGGCGCAGGAACCCGGTGTCCGGGCCGGCCTCCGGATCGCCCCCGGTGACCCACACGGTGCGGGTGATGTCCGAGCCGTAGCCGCCCAGCTGCCCGCCGATGTCGATCACGATCGGCTCACCCGCTGCGATCACGCGCTCGCCGGGGTCGTGGTGCGGCGAGGCGCTGTGGGGGCCGGACGCCACGATCCAGAACTCCGCGTGGTCATGGCCCTCGGCGACGAGGCGCTCGCGGACCTCGCGGGCGACGTCGGCTTCAGTGCGACCCACCAGCGGCCCGCCGGCGATCGCGAGGACCACCCGGTCGGCCGCCTGGGCTGCCGCCCGCAGCAGGGCGACCTCATCGGGGTCCTTGCGCATGCGCAGCGTCCGCAGCACCGTTGAGGCGACGGTAAACCGGGCAGCCGGCAGCACGCGCTGGAGCCCCAGGACGAATGCCGCGCGCATGCCGTCCGAGACGGCGACAGCGCCCATGTCCCCTGCCGGCCGACCCACCGCCGCCTCCAGCAGCGAGGCCACCAGCAGCATCGGATCCTCGGTCTCCTCCCAGGTCGCAACCGTCACGGCGCCGGCGACGGCTGCCGGGCATCCGCGCGCTGGCGCGGCCTCGAGCCTGGGGGCGACCAGCGTGACGGCCGTGGCGTCTCGCGCCGGGACCACGAGGAGCGTCAGGCGCTCCAGGGGCGATGCCTCGTAACCGGACAGGTAGCGGAGGTCCGCGCCGACGCCAACCAGCAGCGCGTCCAGACCGGCCGCTGCGGCAGCCTGGCGGGCCGCGGCGAGCCGGGCCGCATAGCGCTCCTGCGGGATTCCGAGGGTCATCGTGTCTCCTCCGTGGCAGGGACGAGGGTGGCGATCCAGGCGCCGAGGTCACGGTCACCGTGCTCGAACAGCGCTCGATAGGCGAAGACCTGGGCGGCTCCGGCAGCCTTCGCAGCGCGACGGACCTCGATGTCGTCGTGCTGGCCGACCGCGATGACGGGCACGCCGGACGCTGCCGCCACGCCGAGCGCGGTCACGCCGTCGTAGGCCCGCGCCGTCAGGTCCACGATGCACCCGGCGGCCCCCTCGAGCGAGGCGAGGAGCGCGGCGGCCGAACGCACGGGCACGGGCACCCCACCCGTGCGCCGGACCGTATCGGCCAGGCGGGTGGCCCAGATCAGGTCGTCGGCCAGGATGGCGATCCGCGGAGCGGCGTCTGGCTCCGCCGTCACCCGAGCCCGGCGACGAGGTGGCGGAAGACGTCCGCCGCGGCCACCACGCCGATGGGCTTGCCATCCTCCACGATCGGGATGTGGCGGAACCCGCCGACGGCCATCTTGTGGATCGCCACCGCGAGCGTGTCGTCGTGGCGCAGGACCACTGGGTCGGGGGTCATGAAGTCCTCCACCCGGTAGAGCTGGAGGCGCTTGTCGGCAGCCTTCACCACGGCGTCGCGGTCGGTGAAGATGCCCACCAGGTGGCCCTCCTCCACCACGAGCAGGCAGTCCGAGCCGTCCTCGTGCATGCGGCGGATGGCATCCGCGACGGGAAGGTCCCGTTCCACGGCCTTGGGCGATCCGATCCCGAGCGCGTCGATGTGGTCACCCAGGAGGGCGTCGTTGTAGTCGATCGCCGAGCGGGTGGTATCCGAGGTGGCGAGGTCCGCGCCGCAGTTCTCGCAGGTGTCCTCGCCCTCGAAGTTGTCGGTGTGGCAGACGGGGCACAGCATGTGTCTACTCCACCGTCCAGGTCTCGCCGGCCAGCAGGAGCTTCGCGAGGTCGCCCTCGCCATGCAGCTCCCGGGCCTGCTCGATCTGGGCGTCAACGAGGTCGTTGTGGGTGGGCCGCTGCACCTGGCGCAGGACGCCCACGGGGACGGGGTACTCCGGCCAGAACATCCGCGAGAGGATCAGCGCGTAGTACGGGTCCTCGGCGTGCTGGTCATGGACCAGCAGGTCGTCCTCGGTGATCCCGTTCTCGCCGATCGTGACGACCTCCGGGTGGAGGCCGTTGAGGCGGATGCCCTTGTCGCGGTTCTTGCCGAAGACAAGCGGCTTGCCGTGCTCCAGGACCAGCATCCGGTCATCGCGGACATCACGCTCGGTGAACTCCCGCCACGCGCCGTCGTTGAAGATGTTGCAGTTCTGGAGGATCTCGACGAAGGCGGCGCCGCGGTGGTGGCCGGCGGCCTCGAGGGTGTGCTGCATGTGCTCGGTGTGGGTGTCCACGGTCCGGGCGACGAACGTGGCCTCTGCGGCGATCGCCATCGTCAGGGGCAGGATCGGCCGGTCCACGGAGCCCATAGGGGTGGACTTCGTCCGCTTGCCGAACTCCGAGGTGGGCGACGTCTGGCCCTTGGTGAGGCCATAGATCCGGTTGTTGTGCATGAGCATGGTGAAGTCCACGTTCCGGCGCATCGAGTGCAGGAAGTGGTTGCCACCGATGGACAGCGCGTCGCCGTCACCGGTGATCACCCAGACCATGAGGTCCGGCCGGGCCAGCTTGAGCCCGGTCGCGAGCGTGGGCGCGCGGCCGTGGATCGAGTGGAAGCCGTAGGTGTTCATGTAGTACGGCAGGCGCCCGGAGCAGCCGATGCCGGAGATGAAGACGATGTTCTCCTTCGGCACGCCGAAGTCGGGCATCACCTTCTGCGTCTGGGCCAGGATCGAGTAGTCCCCGCAGCCGGGGCACCACCGGACCTCCTGCTCCGCGACGAAGTCCTTGCGGGTCAGCTTGATGGGGGCGGTGTCGAGCGTCTCGGTCATCGGTGTCAGCTCCGCTCGGCCAGGAGGCGGTTGGCCTCGTCGACGATCTCGGCGATCCGGAACGGCTTGCCCCGGACGCGCCCATAGCTGATGGCATCCACGAGGTACGTGCCGCGGAGCACGAACCACAGCTGGCCGAGGTTGAGCTCGGGGACCAGCACGGTCTTGTAGCTGCGGAGCACGTCGCCCGTGTTCTTCGGGAACGGGAACAGGTGGCGCAGGTGCGCGTGGGCCACGGACTTGCCCTCGGCCTGGAGCCGCTCCGCCGCGCTGCGCAGCGCACCGTAGGTGGAACCCCAGCCCAGGATCAGCAGCTCGCCCCGCTCGGGCCCGAAGACCTCAAGGTCCGCGATGTCGTTGGCGATGCCTGCGACCTTGTCGCGGCGCAAGATCGACATCCTGTGGTGGTTCTCGGTGTCGTAGCTCACCGTTCCCAGGCCATCGAGCTTCTCGAGGCCACCGATGCGGTGCTCGAGGCCCGGGGTGCCCGGCACGGCCCACGGCCGGCTCAGGGTCTCCGGATCGCGCCCGTACGGGAGGAAGCGCCCCTCGCCCTTGACAGCGTTGGGGACGGAGATGTCCGGCAGCACATCGAGCGCCGGGACCTTCCACGGCTCGGCGCCGTTGCCCACGAAGGCATCGGAGAGGTACATGACCGGGGTCATGTACTTGAGCGCGATGCGCGAGGCCTCGATCGCAAGCGTGAAGCACTCGCCGGGCGTGGCCGGAGCCAGGACCGGCATCGGTGCCTCGCCATTCCGGCCGAAGATCGCCTGGAACAGGTCGGCCTGCTCCACCTTGGTCGGGAGACCGGTGGACGGGCCTGCGCGCTGCACGTTGACGATGACCATCGGCAGCTCGGTCATGACCGCCAGGCCCATGGCCTCCGTCTTGAGCGCGACGCCCGGGCCGGACGTGCCGGTGAGGGCGAGCGCGCCGCCGTAGGCCGCACCGATCGTGGAGCCCATGGCCGCGATCTCGTCCTCAGCCTGGAACGTCCGCACGCCGAACGACTTGTACGTCGCGAGGTACTGCAGGATGTCCGTGGCCGGCGTGATCGGGTAGGAGCCGTAGAACAGGTCGCGCTTGGCGCACTGCGCCGCGGCCAGGAAGCCGAGTGCGGTCGCCTCGTTGCCGGTGATGTTCCGGTAGGTCCCCGGGGCCAGCTTGGCCTTGGGCACCCGGTAGGTCTGGTGGAACATCTCCGTGGTCTCGCCGAAGGCGTAACCGGCCTTGAGGGCCCGCTTGTTCGCCTCCGCCACGACCGGCCGGCTGGAGAACTTCTGGTCGATCCACTCGACGGTGGGGACCATCGAGCGCTCGTAGAGCCAGAACATCAGGCCCAGGGCGAAGAAGTTCTTCGTCAGGTCCACCTGCTTGCTGGTCATCTCCAGCCCCTCGAGCGCTGCCGCGTTGAGGGTGCTGATCGGCACCGGGAAGACCTTGTACTGCTTGAGCGAGTCGTCCATCAGGGGACTCGCCGCGTAGGCGGCCTTCGAGAGGTTGGCAGGCGTGAAGGCGTCGCTGTTGACGATGATCGCGCCGCCGGCCGGCAGGTCCGCGACGTTCGTCTTGAGCGCAGCCGGGTTCATGGCGACCAGCACGTCCGGCGCGTCACCCGGGGTGTGGATGTCCGACGCGGAGAAGCTGATCTGGAACCCCGAGACGCCGGGGAGCGAGCCCGCAGGGGCGCGGATCTCGGCCGGGTAGTCCGGGAAGGTGGAGATGTCGTTGCCGAAGACGGCCGCCGTCCGGGTGAACTGGGTTCCCGTGAGCTGCATGCCGTCGCCGGAGTCGCCGGCGAACCGGATGGTGACGCGGTCGAGCTCCTGGACGGTGTGCTCGACACTCTCGGAGGTGGTCATCCGCCTTCGGCCTGCTCCATGCGCTGGTGGGGACGGGGAGGAAGGTTGAGGAGCTCCTCCGGGAAGGACTCCGCGAAGAACTTGAGGATGTCGACCTGCCGGACCACGCCCACCAGCCTGTGGTCCTCATCGACGACGGGAACGTTGCGGTAGAGGCCCTGCTGCATCAGCTCGAGGGCGTCGCGCACCGTCTGCTCGAGGCGGAGGGTGTGCGGGTTCGTGGTCATGTAGGTCTCGACCATGGCGTCCACGTCGACGCCCGCGGCCACGTCCGGGCCGACCAGGCGCCCGAAGATGTCGCGCTCGGTGAGCACGCCCAGGAGTCGGCCGTCCTCGTCCGTGACGAACACGGAGTCGCCGGTGCCGGTCTTCTGGATCGCGCGGATGCAGTCGCCGATGGACGTGCCCGGCGGCACTGCCACCGGTTGCCGCCGCCCGACGACCATGAGGGGTTCCGATGCCAGTGCAGGGACGCGCGCAACTACGGCGCGCTCGGAAAGCTCAGCCACGGGGAGAGTGTACGCCCGAGGGCCGGGAGCGGCGTTCCGTTGCGGACCGGTTGCGAGGGTCCATCCGGCCCTCCGGCGCCCGGCCATCCGACGTGCGCCCGAGGCCGCCGAGTGCGTACCCTCGGACTGGTGGATCGAGCCCGCCTGTTCGGCATCGCCCTCGTCGTCATCGCCGCCGTCGGCTACGGCTCCGGCGGGCTCTTCGCACGCCCCGCGTACGAGGCCGGCGTCAACTGGCTGACCGTGATGGTCTGGCGGTTCGGCATCGCCGTGGCACTGTCGTGGGCGCTCGTCGCGTTCCGTCCGCCCGCGCGTGCGGCGGTGCGTGCCATGGCCCCGCGGACCATGGCGGTGACGCTCGTGCTCGGCGCGATGCTCGTCCTGCAGAGCGGCACCTACTACGCAGCGCTCGAGACGGTGCCGGTGTCGCTCGCGGGGCTCCTCACGGCCATCTATCCGCCGGTGGTGGCCGTGCTGGCCGTGCGGTTCGGCATGCCGCTCGACGGGCGGCGCGCCTGGCTGGCGCTGCTGATCACCGTCGCCGGGATGGTGCTCGCGGTGGGTGGCATCAAGACGGACGTGATGCCGCCCGTGGCGGGCCTGGTGCTTGCGATCTCCGCACCCCTGTTCTACGCGGTGTGGATCATCCTGACCGCACGCCACTCCGGCGAGACCCGCGACGGCACGGGCGCCGAGTCCCGGCGGCCGACGGACGTGCTCGCAACGGGCGCGGTCCTGCTGACGGGAACGGCGGCGACGTACCTGGTCATGGCGGTCGCGGCCGGGAACCCGTTCCTGCCGTCCCAGATCCCCGCGGACGCCTGGCAGTGGCTGCTGGGTGTTGCGGTGGTGGCCGGGTTCCTCGCGCCGCAGGCGTTCTACGCGGGAGCTCGGCGCGTGGGTGCGGCACAGGCGGCCCTGATCTCCACGGTGGAGCCGCTCTGGACAATCCTTGCCGCGGGGTTCTTCCTGGGCGAGGTGCTGACGCCGGTGCAGTGGGCCGGTGCCGGGCTGATCCTCAGTGGCGTGGTCCTGTCGCAGACGCGCGGGCGAGGCCGGTCAGCCGGGGCCAACGCCCAGCTCGTCGTGGTCCCGGCCGCCGATGACGAGCCGGTGCTGCCCCAGCCGCTGGCGCGGGTGGGAGACGACTGACGGCCATGCGGACCATGAGCCGCACGTACCTCTTCGGGGTCGCCCTGGTGGTCATGTCCGCCATCTCGTTCGGATCGGGCGGCCTGTTCGCGCGCCCGGCGTATGCGGCGGGGATCGACTGGCTCACGCTGATGGCGTGGCGGTTCGCGATCGCGGGAGCGCTCGCCTGGGTGCTGGTGCTCCTGAGCCCATCCGCACGACGGGACCTGCGCCGGATCCGGCGGCCTGCCGTCCTGGCGGCCATCGGGCTGGGCATCGTCTACATCGGCAACACGGCCACCTACTACGCCGGCATCACCACGACGCCGCTGTCCCTTGCCGCGCTCATCGTCTACATCTATCCGCCGGTGGTCGCGGTGCTGGCGCTGCGCCTTGGCCGACCGCTCGAGGGACGGCGGGCATGGTCGGCGCTGGGCATCGCGGTGGCGGGCGTGGTGCTGGCCGTGGGCGGGATCGACACCACCACGATGCCGCCGATCCCCGGGCTCGTTGCGGTGATCGTCGCGCCGCTGATCTACAGCGTGTGGATCATCCTGGCCGCGCGCTACTCCGGCGAGCGGCGTGAACACACGGGAGCGGACTCGGAGGGGGCGTCCAACGCGCTGGTGGCGGGCGCGATCATGCTCAGCGCCACCGGGACCGCGTACTGGATCGCCTGCCTGGGGATCGGGCACCCGGTGCTTCCCGCGGACATCCCGGCGGACGCCTGGCCTGGGATCCTGGGCGTGGCGGTGGTCGCCGGGTTCCTCGCGACGCAGGGGTTCTACGCCGGGGCCAAGCACGTGGGCGCGGCGCAGGCATCGCTGATCTCCACCGTGGAGCCGCTGTGGACGATCGTCGCGGCGGGCGTGCTCCTCGGGGAGACGCTGACGCCGGTCCAGTGGATCGGCGGCGGGCTGATCCTCGCGGGCGTCCTGCTGTCGCAGACCCGGTCCCGCGGGGCGCGCGGTGGTGCGGGTACCGGGCCGGACGACGAGCCCGTGCTGCCGCAGCCGGTCGTCCACTTCGCGGAGGAGTAGGGACGAGCCCGGCTGCAGTGCCAGCGGTCCGGCTGCGGCGTCCCGGCTGCAAGCGTCCCGGGTTCCATCCGCACAGGGATGGAACGGCGCTCTTGTCCCCGTGGGGATGATCCGGGGCCTTCGCGTGCAGGGGTCAGACCGCGAAGTCGGGGTTCAGTGCCTGACCCACGCTCGCCGGAGGCGGATTTCAATCGCAGGGGGATTGTTGGCCGATTCAATCCCCGTGGGAATAGATCCCGGGCGGCAGCCCGTGGGGTCAGGCCGGCGCCAGCGCGTCAGCTCTCCTGTTCCCAGAGCGCGCGGTAGTAGCGGATCCGCTCCTCGTCGGGCTCGATCCCGTACGCCTCGAACAGCTCGTGCTGGTGGCCCTCGCCGAAGTTCCAGTCGAGGCTCAGCGACGCCACCGCGAGGTCCGCCCAGCGGTCCCCCACCCCCAGGTCGCCCAGGTCCACGTGGCCGGTCCAACGGCCGGCATCGTCCACCAGGGTGTTCGGCGCGCACGCGTCGCCGTGGACCAGGATGGCCGTATCCAGCAACGGCGGGCGCGGACCCAGGTTCGCTGGCTCGCGCCCCACCCAGCTGTCCGTCGCCAACGCCGCCGGAACGGCATCGACGGGGACCGCATGGATCGCGCGCAGGCCGGCGGCGATTGCCGCGATGGCCTCGGGCCGCCGAGCCCGCCAGGCATCGCCCACGGCGTGCGAACCCGGAAGCGCCGCGGTGACGAGCCATTGCGCCGCCCTGTCCGAGCCGTGCTCGAGGACCCGCGGAGCCGGATGGCGCACGGCCAGCCACTCGAGCCGGACCCGCTCGCGCTCGAGGTCGATCCCGGTCCCACGCGGGTTCCACTTCACGAACCGGTCGCGCAGGCGGAAGGTCAGCCCGCCAAGGTCGTTGCGCCAGACCAGCTCGGGCGCGACGCCGTCCGCAGCCGCCAGCCGCAGGACGACGTCCGGGACCGCCTCGCTGCCCATGGTGTGGAGCGCGGCAAGGTGCGCGAACGCGTCGTCGGGCGCCGCGTGCTCGTCTGTCACAGGGCCGCGCGCGCCGCCGCCAGCTGAGACCGGGCGCCATTGGCCACGAGCCCCAGGTCCGCCCCGATTCCCAGGAACGTGAAGCCGCGCGCGAGGTACCCGGGCACCTCGTCGGCGCCACGCACCAGCATGCCCGGGGCCTTGCCGGCCGACCGCGCCACCGCGGCCACGTGGTCGAGCGCCTCCACGAAGCGCGGGTTCGTGAACTCGCCCGGGATCCCCATCGCGTGGGACAGGTCCGCCGGGCCCACGAACAGCACGTCGACGCCGTCGATCGAGGCGACCTCCTCGGCGATGTCGACCGCCGCCGGCGACTCCACCTGGAACACGCCCAGCACGCGTTCGTTGATGGCCGCGACGTCGGGGTGGGCCACCGTGAAATAGCCCGCACCGCGCGTCGCCTGGGCCAGTCCCCGGATCCCAACCGGCGGGTAGCGCATCCAGGACAGCGTCTCGCGGATGTCCTCCACGGACTCCAGGCGCGGGATCATCACGCCGTCGGCACCAAGGTCGAGCACCCGCCCGACCCGCATCCGCTCCGCCGAGACCACGCGCACCAAGGCGGCGGTGTCCGTGCCCTGGATCGTCGTGAGCAGCCCCAGGACCTGCGACTCCTCGAACATGCCGTGCTCGAGGTCCACCATCAGCCAGTCGTAGCCGGCGCGGGCCATCACGTCGGTGGCGGCGATCGACCCGAGCATCACCCACAGCCCGATCGTGGGTTCACCGGCCAGCACGCGGCGCCGGAGGTCGGGGCGGGGAGGGATCGGGGCCGGGATCGGGCCAGGGGCGGAGGCGGTCGGGGTCGTCATGGCGCCGATGATGCCCCAGCCCGGTCCTGTCGGGAAGCCGACGCAGCAACGGGACATAGCGGACTTGCGGCCCCCGCACGGGTCGGGCATCGTGTGCCCCCATGAGTGAACGGGAGGGTCGATTGGCTGGCACGGTCCTGATCGTGGACGACGAGCAGCACATCCGGCTGCTGATCGAGCAGACGCTCGAGGATCTGCTCGACGAGGGCGTCGAGCTCTACACCGCGTCCGACGGCGAGGAGGCGCTTGCGGCCATCGAGGCGCAGCGCCCGGACCTCGTGTTCCTCGACGTCATGATGCCCAAGCGCAACGGCATCGAGGTCTGTCGGGCCGTTCGCGAGGAGCTCGGCCTCGGCTCCGACGCCGTGCACATCGTGCTGCTCACGGCGAAGGGCCAGGCCACCGATCGCGAGGCCGGCCTCGCCGCCGGCGCCAACCGCTACCTGACCAAGCCCTTCGACCCCGACGAGCTGCTGGCGCTCGCGCGCGAGGTCTTGGGCGCATGAGCGAGCTCGGCAGGCTCATCGTCCGCCACCGGCACGTCGGCCCGATGGTGTCCGCGCTGCTGGCCGGCGTCGATGCTGCGATCACGATCCGCGACGCGGACGGCGAGGCGATCATCGAGCGCGGCGCGCCCGACGGCTCCCACGCCGGTGACGGCACCGCGGCCGGCGGGCGCCACGACATCACGGTTGATGGCGAGGTCCTCGGCTGGGTCGAGGGCGGCCGCCCGGCCCGCGGGGTTGCGGCGGTCCTCGCCTACGCGGCCGCGCGCGAGCGGGACAAGCGCTCGCTGGCCAACGAGGCGCTCGAGCGCTACCGCGAGCTGTCCCTGATCTACGACCTGGCGGCGGTGATCGGCGGTCACGACGACCTTGAGCCGATCGTGGAGACCGCCGTGACCGAGCTGTCACGTCTCCCCCATGGCGCCCGGGGCTTCCTGCTCCTGGCCGATGGTGACGCACTCCGGCCGGCGCCGGGCGGGGATGGCGAGGGCGGTCCGCTGGTGGCGGCCACGGTCGGCGTGGGAATCGTGGGTGCGGTGGTCGCGTCCGGCGTGTCCGAGCTGCTCGAAGACGCGGGTGCGGACCCTCGGGCGACCGACGACGAGCGCGCCGGCGGCTCGCTGGTGGCCGTGCCGCTGCGGGCCGGCGACCGGACGATCGGCGTGCTGGGCGCCACGGCGACCGGCGGCGTGTTCCGGGCGGCCGACCTCAAGGTGGTGACGGCGATCGCCGCGCTGGCGGGTCCGGCCATCGGGCGGGCCCTGGGCATCGGGCAGGCATCGGCCGACGGAGGCGAGCACTGAGCTTCCGGTCCGGCTTCTCCGCGCCCGTTCCGCGGGGCGACCGGGGCGGCACCGATCCCGCGGAGCAGGTGGAGCTCGCCCTGAAGCGCCGCCTGGCGGAGCTGGCGGGCATCAACGCGATCGGCATCGTGCTGGCCAGCATCCGGGACCCGGACCGCCTGGTCGAGCGGGGCCTGGAGGAGATCGTCGGGCGCCTCGGTTTCACACACGGCCTGATGGCCCTGGTGGACCCGGAGGACGACTCGATCGGCGACTGCCGGCTGGCAGGTCCGCCGCCCGCGCCGGGCACACCCGCCCCGGGCACGCTCGATCCCGCCGCATATGTACGCGCCCTGCGCGTGGACGGCGACGACCCGGTGGCGGCGCTCGCCCGGCTCGCCCGCGCCGAAGGCCCGCTCCACTTCCGCGACGCGGACCGCGATCCCGACGAGGGCAACCGCCGCCTTGCGGCCATCCTGGGATCGACCGGGTTCGTGGGCACGCCGCTGGCCAACCAGGGCCGGGTGGTCGGCGTCCTGGTCGTGAACGACACGCGTGACCGGCGCCCGCTCGAACCCGCTGACGGTCCCCTGCTCTACACGGTCGGCTCGCTGTTCGCGGGCGCGCTCGGCTCAGCCCGCCTCCAGGCGGAGCTCGAGGCCCAGAACCGGGCCCTGGAGGCTCGCGTGCAGGAGCGGACCAAGGACCTGCTCGACGCGATGGTGGAAGCCCGCGAGGCACGCGAGGCGGCCGAGGACGCGAACGAGGCCAAGAGCCGGTTCTTGGCCAACGTCTCGCACGAGCTGCGCACGCCGCTGACGTCGGTGGTCGGCTTCGCCAAGCTCAACCGCAAGCGGCTCGACGAGGTCGTCTTCCCCGAAGTCCCCCGCGACAACCCCAAGGTGGACCGCGCGATCCGCCAGGTGGGCGACAACTTGGGGATCATCGTGGCCGAGGGGGAGCGGCTGACCTCGCTGATCAACGACCTGCTCGACCTGGCCAAGATCGAGTCTGGCCGCTTCGAGTTCCACATGGCACCCGTCCACCTCGAGGACATCGTGGCACGCGGGGTCGCCGCAACGGCGTCGCTGTTCGAGGCGGTGGACCTGCCCCTGCGCACGGACATCGAGCCTGGCCTGCCCGCCATCACCGGCGACCTGGACCGCCTCGTGCAGGTCGTGATCAACCTGCTGTCGAACGCGGTCAAGTTCACGTCGGCAGGCGGCGTGGACGTGATCGTCCGCCACGACGGGGAGTCGCTGCGGGTGGAGGTGCGCGACACCGGCAAGGGCATCCCCGCGACCGACCTCGAGCAGATCTTCGAGCCCTTCCGCCAGGCCTCCGACACGCTGCCCGACGGGCCCAAGGGGACGGGGCTGGGCCTGCCCATCTCGCGCCAGATCGTGCACGCGCACGGCGGGCGGATGGGCGTGGTCTCCAGGGTCGGCACAGGTTCGACCTTCTGGTTCACCGTGCCGGGCGGCGGTCCCGTGCCGGCGCCCGGGGGATCGGTCGGCGGCTGACGGCCGGACGCACGCCGGGGCCGGCCGATCCGCGCGGCTCCGGGGTCCCGAAAGTCAGGGGGTACCAGTACCTGTGGGCCATGCCGACTGCCCGATCGCGCAGGATACGGTCAAGGTCCTCTTCCGGGGGAAGGAGGCAGGATCAACCCGTCAGGCCATGAAGGAAGAACCCGAATGGACAAGGTCAAGTACGCAGCCCAGCGCGCCATGTTCCTCCTCGGATCCCTCGCGGCGTTCGCCATCGTGATCGATGGCGCGAAGCGCTGGTAGAGGTCCCGCCACACGCAAACCGCCTCCAACGTGCCCACCGCCGAGGCCTGAGCCGCCGGGAACCTACCCCGGCGGCTCTTCGATTCCCGGGTGGCCGGGCCGTGGCCCGAGGCGGGCCTGCTGAGCCACCCGCGCAGCACGCGCCCGGCACTCCCGCTACCGTCTGTGGCGTGACCACGCCCGACCTCCAGCCGATACCGGAGCGCCCCGCGAAGACGCCGCGGCCCACCGACCCCGAGGCCATCTTCGTCGTCGGTGTCAGCCGCAGCGGCACCACCCTGATGAGCCGGGTCCTGGACCATCATCCGCGGATCGCCATCGCGCCCGAGAACCACTACATGCGCCACCTCCTGCCGTGGATGGGCGTGCGCCACGATGTGCGCCGGCTGGGCGACCTGCGCGATGACGCCGTCGTGGGCCGCCTGGCCACCATGCTCTCCGACGGCAGCCTCCAGAGCGGGACATGGGCCCGCGAGAACAGCCCGTTCTTCCGCTGGCTGCCCCGGAACTACACGCGCGAGCAGCTCGAGACCCGTCTGCTCGAAGGCGAGCGCACCGAGCGCGGGGTGTTCACAACGCTGCTGCGTGCCTACGCCGAGGCGCGGGGCAAGACCATCATCGGCGAGAAGACACCGGCCCACGTCGCCTGCGTGGACGAGCTGCTCGACTGGTATCCCGGCGGCAGGGTCATCCACATCATCCGCGACCCACGGGGCATCTACGTGTCCGAGCTGCGACGCCGATCGGAGCACGCAGTGACGCTCCCATACCGGGTCATCGTCCATGTGCCACCGCTGATGCGCTGGTTCATCGTGCTCGAGGTGGCCTGGGCCTGGCGCCAGGCGGTCGGCCGCCACCGCCAGCTCGCCCGGGCCTTCCCCGACGCGTACACGCTCGTGCGCTTCGAGGATCTCGTGACCGATCCGGACACGACGATCCCGGCACTCTGCGCGCGGCTGGGCGTGGAGACCCGCCAGCGCATGCTGCGCCAGAAGGTCGTATCCAAGGGCGAGAACCTGGGCGACTCCGGCTTCGATGCCGACGCGGCGGTCCGCTGGCGCCGAACGATCGGCCTGCGCCCCAAGCGCGTGCTCCAACTGCTCCTGCGGGGCGGCCTCGAGGAGATGGGCTACCCGAAGCGCTAGCGTCTCGTGCCGCCAATGGCTGGCGGATACCGCTCCGTGCCCGTGCCGCTGATCGGAAGCGGCATCACGGGGCGTCGCCCACGACGGCTGCTGCCGTATGCGCACACGGCGCGCACACGGAGCGGTGACGTCGCGGGATGTGCGCCCGGTGCGCCGACCGTGCGCTCCGGCAGGGTCCCGACGGCACGACCTGCGCACCAGCCGCGCATCGAGCGCTGCCGCCGCACCGTGTGGCCGTCCGGCGCGCAGCCGGACGGAGACAGGACCCGGACGGAGACAGGACCCGGACGGAGACAGGACCCGGACGGAGACAGGACCCGGACGGAGACAGGACCCGGAGCGGCGGTCCGCGCGCCGCCAGCGACCAGCGGATCGGGACACTCGGGGGTGCGGTCAGTCCCGCCCGCGCTCCCGCCACAGGTTGCGCAGGATGAACGACACGTTCGCCGGGCGCTCCGCGAGGCGGCGCATGAAGTACGGGTACCACTGCTGCCCGAAGGGCACGTAGGTGCGCACCCGGTAGCCGGCCCCCACCAGCTGCTCCTGGATGTCGCGGCGGATGCCGAACAGCATCTGGAACTCGAAGCTGTCGCGGGCGATGCCCTCGGCCTTGGCGACCTGGACCGCGCGCTGGATGAGCTTCACGTCGTGGGTGGCGAGACCCGGGTAGTTGCCCTCGCGCATGAGCTTGAGCATCAGGCGCTCGTAGGCCGCGTCCACGTCGGCCTTGTCCTGGTAGGCGGCGGACGCCGGCTCCTTGTAGGCGCCCTTGCACAGGCGAACCCGGCCGCGCTCGGCGATGACCTGCTCGACATCGACCTCGGCGCGCTTGATGGCTGCCTGGAGCACGATGCCCACGTCGCCCTTGTCGAGATCGCCCGCGCCTGCAGGCCGGATGGCCCGCCACACCTCGAGCGTGTCATCGATGGTCGTGTGGTCCTCCATGTCGATGCGGAGGAAGCCGTCGAGCTCGACCACCTTTGCGACGATCCCGCCGATCGTCTCCTTCGCCAGGTCCTTGGAGATCCCGAGGCCCATCTGTGTGGGCTTGAGCGAGACGTTCCGGTCGAGCCCCACCGCCGCAAGGGCGTCGAGCACGATCGGATAGCGGGCTGCCGCGGCGCGCGCATCCTCCTCGTGGCTCACCGACTCGCCCAGGATGTCGACCGTGGTGCCCATCCCCTGCTCGTGCAGGGCCGTGATGGCGGGCAGCGCCTCCTCGAAGCTCTCGCCGGAGATGAACCGCCGGACCATCGGGCGTGTCACCGGCACCCTGGTCGCGAGATCGCCCAAGGACTTGCGATGGGACAGCGTGAGGAGCGTGGAGCGCATCGCGCGCTCGGCGACATCGCTCACGGCGGAGTTGACGGGCATGGGTGCCTCAGTGGCTGGTCAGGGCTTGGTGGCGGGCGGCGCGCCATAGGTGGCGTCCAGCTCGGCGATGAGCGGCTTCTCGTCACGCCGGGTGAGGAACGAGAACATGAGGTGGCCGGCGATCGCCAGCGTCCAGACAAGCTGGACCGGCAGCAGGAGCGTCGAGATGGGCGCCGGTCCGGCCTGGCTCGCGCCGACGAGGTTGATCGTCGCCCAGCACCCCGGCCAGCCACAGGAGGGCAGCGCCCGCGGCGTAGCCGAAGGTCATCGCCGACATCATGCCCAGCGGGTTGCCCATGGAGATCCCGGCGACCTTGGGGGCATCGGGCGGGTAGAAGTAGGCGGCCTCGAGGCGGTGGGCGACCAGCACGTCGCGGCCCAGGCGCTGGTTGATCGCGCGCTCGAGGTACTCGGCGTGGCGCCGCGCGAAGACCGTGTAGAAGAACAGGTATCCGGTCTCCAGGAACGCGAACGGCACCAGGAACGGCACCGCGATCACCACCGACGGGAAGATCCCGGAGCCGCCGATCACGAGCAGGGCCAGCACGATCAGCAGGTAGGTCCTGATCCGCTCGAAGAAGCGCTCGGAATACCCGAACAGCATGCCGCGCATGCGCGCGAGCTGGTCCTCGAGGATGCGGAGGTCGTCGGTGGTGGGCGCCGCGGGACGGCCGGCGCCGGCCGGAATCGTGTCCATCGGCGCGAGGATAGCGCCCGCTGGTCGGCGCGGATGGGTGCACGGTCCCCTAGTTGGCGGGTCCGTCGGTCACGTCCGCGACGGGACTCCCGGCAGTCCACGTGCCAGGCGCTGCCGTCGGGACAGTCGCGTCAGTCCCCGGCCGCGTCCTTGGCGGGGGCCTTCACGAGCTCTGCATCCATCTGGTCGCCCAGCTCGACGGTGCGCCGGTAGGCTGCCCAGACGGCCTCGGAGAGGACGGTGCGCAAGCGGCCCGACTCCAGCTCATGAAGGGCGGCGGCGCTCGTGCCGGCCGGTGACGTCACCGCGTTGCGCAGGACCGCCGGGTGGTCGCCCGAGTGCTTCGCAAAGCTGGTCGAACCCTCCAGCGTCTCGATCACGAGGTCGTGGGCGATGTGGCGCGGGAAGCCCAGGTGGACGGCCGCGTCGATCAGGGCCTCCATCACGAGGAAGACGTACGCGGGGCCGGTGCCGGACACGGCCGTGGCCATCGCGACGAACTTCTCGTCGTCCACCTCGAGCTCCGCGCCGAGCACCCCGAGGAATGCCTTCGCCTGGGCGCGCTGCTCGGCGGTGCAGGCCGGGGTTGCGTACCACACGGTCATGCCCTTGCCAATGCGGGCGGGCGTGTTGGGCATCGCCCGCACGACCTGCGGGTGGTCCAGCGTGGCCACCAGGGCGTTGGTGGTGGGACCCGCAAGCACGGACAGGACGACCTGGCCCGCGCGCAGCTTCGGCCCGATCTCCTTGCCGACCTTCGCGAGCATCTGCGGCTTGACCGCGAGCAGGATGACGTCGGCGCCCTCGATCGCGTCGGTGTTCGACGCGACCACGCGGATGCCGAGCCCGGCCTCGAGCGCGGCGCGGCGCTCTGCGCGTGGATGGCTCGCGACCACCTGGTCCGGGGTGACAAGGCCGCTGCGCAGCAGGCCCGCGAGCATGGCCTCGGCCATGACGCCGGATCCGACGCAGGCGATGGAGCGACTGGCGAGGGGTGACATGGCCCCGGAGGATACACCCGGCGAGGCGTGCCTCAGCGTGCGCGGCCCAGCGTGCGAGGGTCTCGGCGTGCGCGGCCCAGCGTGCGCGGCCCAGCGTGCGACGGTCTCAGCGTGCGACGGCCGACGCGACGATGAAGAAGCGGCCGGTGGTGCCCAACGTGACCTCCGCGAAGCCGCCCCGCACCATGGCCACCTCCAGGATCTCCGGAGGGTGGTAGCTCCAGGTCGTGCCCGCAGGCGGTCCGCCCGCGATATCGGCGCGCAGGTCGATGACTGCGAGGCGTCCGCCGTCAGCGAGCCGGTCACGGAGGAGCTGGGTGGCGGTGTCGAGGCCGGCGCCCCGCACGCGGCCCAGCAGGAATGCCGCCACGAGGGCATTGGCGCGGGGCGCGTCGGGCGCCGTTCGCGCCCAAGGGTCGCGCGGGTGGAGGTGGGCCCGGAGCCGATGGGCGAGCAGCCGGTCGCGGGCGATGTCCAGGGCGGCGGCGTCGGGATCGGATGCGTGCAGCTCGCCCTTCTCGGCGAGCAGCGGCGAGAAGAAGCCGACCCCTGCGGCAGGCTCTGCGATCACGCCCCCGAGCGGCTGGGCATCGAGCCAGCGGGTGACCATGTCGAGCTCGGCGTGCCAGGCCGCATCGTGGATGGCGCCCTTCTCGAACGACCCGCGGCGGAGGAACCAGTCGTCGGGGAAGGCGGATGCCGTCCCCGCAGCCGGTTGCCGGGGCGGGCGGGGTGTCGTCGGCGGGGGCAGCTGCGCCGAGGCGGGCGCCGCCTCGTGGACGGCCCGGCCGACGCCACGGGCATCGAGCCCGGCCCGCAGGCGGCCACGCAGGAAGGGGTTCGTGCCCGCCAGACCCAGGCACTCCGGGCACAGGTGCGCCCAGCCCTCGAGATCGTCGGGCCCGCGGGTCCGCCAGTCCGTGCCGCACCAGAGGCAGGCGAATGTCGCCCGGTAGGCCACCCTAGGGCACCCGTGCCCAGGACGCGGGCGGCGCCATGCCGTCGCAGGCCACCGGATCCACGATCTCCGCCAGGGTCTCGATCCCATCGACGATGCGCGGACCGAGGCGGCTGAACAGCTCCGCATCGACGGCGAACACGCGTCCCTCCCGCACCGCTCGCAGCGCGTGCCAGCCCGCGGGCTTCGGGGTCACCGACCATAGCGAGACCGCCTCATCGAGCGTGAGGTCCTCCGGCAACAGCACGATCGCGTCCGGGTCCATCTCGGCGACCGACGCCCAAGCGACGCGGGCCGACGCGGCACCTTCGCGTCCCAGGAGATCCCAGCCGCCGGCGAGCCGGACCTGGTCCGGGATCCATCGCCCCACCGACCGCGGGGGATCAAGGCCTTCGAGGAGGGCGAGGCGCGGCGGCGGAAAGCCGCCGTCGCGTCGGGCGATGACGATCTCCTCGACAGCCTTGAGCCGCTCGCGCAGCTCCTCGACGAGGTCCAGCGCGTCGTCCTCGGCCTCCGTCATCGCGCCGACCGTCGAGATGGCGTTGAGCACACCCTCGACCGACGTCGGCGCGAGCTCGAGGATCTCGGCGTCCAGCCCGGCTTCGTCGAGCAGCGCGCGCAGGGACCGCGGATCCGGGCAGGAATCCTCGGCCGCGCCAGTGATCACCAGGTCGGGATCGGCCTCGCGCAGGCGGTCCGAGGCGATGCCGTGGGGGCCGGTGACACGCGGGACATCGAGCGCATCGGGCGGGAAGTCGCACCGGTGGGACACGCCGACCATCTCGTCGCCCAGCCCGAGGGCGAACACGATCTCGGTGGCAGCAGGGAAGAGCGAGACGATACGCACCCCGCCAGTCTACGGGTCGTGCCGCCGAGCACCGGTCGCACCGGGAATCGAAACGGCCCCGCTGGCGCGGGGCCGCACGGAGCGTGTTGGGGGCGGGTCACCCGCCCCGGGACGCGAGGCCTTGCTCAGGCCGGCTTGAGAACCTCGAGGGCGGCGCGGGCCCCTGCCTTGTCGCCGAACCACTGCGCGTTGATCGGCGAGTAGCCCGCCCACTCGGCCGGGACGCTCTCCTCGGGGAAGATGGCGTTCACCGGGCACTCGGGCTCGCAAGCGCCGCAGTCGATGCACTCATTGGGATCGATGTAGAGCATCCGGTCCGTGCCCTCGTCCTGGTGGATGCAGTCCACCGGACACACGGACACGCACGCCGTGTCCATCACATCGACGCAAGGCTCGGCGATGACGTACGTCATGTTGGGAAGCTCTCCTGAGTGTGGTTGCGCGTCCTCGGGCGCACGGGCGACCCATGCACCACGGGGAACCTTACCACCGGCCGGGCACGCTCCGGTGGACCGAAGGGCACGTCAAGCGGTGGCGGATGGTCCCGTCCCACAGGCGGACCGGACGGTGGCTCGCCCAAGGTGCGCGTGTGCGGCGTGGTCCGTGCGCTCCGGTCCGTGCGTGGTCGTCCGTGGCGTGGTCGTCCGTGCGCTCCGGTCCATGCGTGGTGGTCCGTGCGCGGCGTGGCGCGTACATCCGCCCGCCGGGCGGGCACTGTGCGCGGAATCCTGCGCAGGCTGACCGCCCCGCGGCAGGAATGGGCCGTCCAGGGCCAGTTCATGCGACTCCTGCCCGGAACGCGGCAAGACTGCGCAGTTCTCTGCACGCAAGGCCCGCTGGGCGGGAGGCGGCGATGGCGCGCACTCCCGTTCGGGAGGCGACGGCTCCGACGGCGGAGCGACCGGGCCGTCAGGGCGTGATGGCGGACGCTGAAGGCGACGCAGACGCAGCGGGCTTGGGGATCGGGTTGCCGGCCTCGTCCACAAACCGGACCGGGACCACCATGCCCTTCGCCCAGTGACCCGGAATGTGGCACCCCACGAACCACCCCGTCGGATCCGACGCGGCATCCGCCGGAACCGTCCAGGTCACGTCGAGCAGCTCTCCGGAACCCGCGACCACCCGTACGCCGTCGAAACCCGTGGGGTCGGGCACGAAGGGCGTGGGTCCGGGCGGGGCGTCGATGGTCACGAGCTCCGCCTCCTCCCATGCGAGCTGGCTGTCCATGTCACCGAAGATCGCCTCGTGGATCACCAGGCCGCCGTTGATCACGTTGAGCTTGACCGTCTCGCCGGGAACCAGGTCCACCGTGAGGGGCACGTAGGCGTAGTCCCGCATGATCAGGTTGAGCTCGCGCGGGGCGCCGCTGGTCCCCGGCTCGATCGGCGGGGTCGGGGTGGCGCTGCCCGCACCGCAGCCGGCCACCACCAGGCCTGCGAGCACGACCAGGCCGGCAGGTCGCCAGGCGGTGGACCCGGGCAGGCGGCGGGGACGGGACACGATGTGCATCGCCCAATGATGCGGGAGGTGCGCGGATCAGGCCGGCGGCGACCCCTGCTCGTCAGGTGAGGTGGCCCTCAGCAGGGGTTGAGCGGCCACCGGCGCGCATGCGGGCGCCCGCGCCGCTCGTTCAGTGCGGCCATCGCTTCGCTCCGTCGACCACCACGGCCAGCGCCGGCAGGGCCAGCATCATCCAGGCTGCGGCCGCCCCGAGGGCGCGCCGGTACCTCGTGCGCATTCGTCCGTCTCCTTGTGCCCGCTCGCGCGGGCGATCCGCCCCACCCGATCCCTTCCATGTGCGCCCGGACCGGTCGTGGGGAGATGCAGCATGAGAGGGGCGGCTTATGCGCGGCTTATGCAGCACACGCCGGTGCTGTGGACAGCGCCGGAGTACGATCCCGCCCATGGACCAGCCGACCCCTTCGCCCGATCCCCGGACCGCCCTCCTCGCCGAGCGGGAACACGTCCTGGCCGAGCTGGCCGAGAACGAGATCGAAGCGCCGGGCCAGATGACCTACGGTTCGCAGGCCGCAGCCGCCTCCCACGTCTTCGAGCAGCAGCGCGACCTCGCGCTTCGCGACCACAACCGCGCCCACCTTGCCGACGTGGACGCAGCCCTCGCCCGGCTCGACGCCGGCACCTACGGCCGGTGCACCTCGTGCGGCAACGCGGTGGCACCCGAGCGCCTCGAGGCGCTGCCGTGGGCGGCCCTCTGCATCGACTGCAAGAGCGCGAAGGGCCGCCGGTGACCGAGCCCGGACCGGAACCCGCCGCGGCCGGACCCAACACCTTCCCCGAGACCCGCCTCGTCAGCATCGACGACATCCGGGCCGCCGCCGCGATCCTGCGCGGCATCGCCCTGCGCACGCCGCTTGTCCCGTTCGGCCGCCCCGAGCGCCGGCAGTGGCTGAAGGCTGAATCGCTCCAGCCCATCGGCGCGTTCAAGCTGCGCGGCGCCTACCACGCAGCCGCCACGATGACGCCCGACGCGCGCGCCAACGGCCTCATCACCTACTCGTCGGGCAATCACGCCCAAGGCGTCGCCCGGGCCGCGCGCCTGCTGGGCGTTCCGGCTGTCATCGTCATGCCGTCGGACAGCCCCCGGCTCAAGCGCGACCGGGTCGCCGAGGACGGAGCGGAGATCGTGATCGTGGGCACGGCGTCCGAGGAGCGCAAGCGCGTGGCGGAGGAGATCGCCGCCGCCCGCGGGCTCGCCATCATTCCCCCCTACGACGACCCGCGGATCGTCGCGGGCCAGGGCACGTGCGGCCTGGAGATCGCCGAGGACATGCCCGATGTCGCCGCCGTCCTCGTCCCCATCGGTGGGGGCGGGCTGGCTGCCGGGGTGGCCGCCGCCATCACGGCGCTCGTGCCGGACGCGCGCCTGGTCGGCGTGGAGCCGGAGCTGGCCGCGGATGCTCGCGAGAGCCTGGCGACCGGGCGGATCGTGCGCTGGGAGGCCGACCTCGTGAGCCGCACCATCGCCGACGGAACGCGGACACAGTCGATCGGTGTGCTGAACTTCGCCCACCTGTCCCGCCAGCTCGACGCGGTGGTGACCGTGTCCGAGGAGGAGATCGCGGCAGCCGTGCGGCTCGCGGCGGAGGAGGCGCGGCTGGTCGTCGAGCCATCGGGCGCACTCACGGCAGCGGCAATGCGGTTCCGGGCGGCCGAGGCGGGGCTGGACGGGCTCGAACGGGCCGATCGTGGGCGTGGTCTCGGGCGGGAACGTCGATCCGGACGCGTACCTCCGGTATCTCGAGGCGCCGATCCCGGCCGAGCGGTAGGCCGCGGCGCGCCAGGACCACGGCACCACGCGTGGTCCATACGTCAACGAAACCCCGCAAACGCGCCCCGGTTCGGCCCTCCAACCCGCCAGTTCTGCGCTTCCGTTGACTGCAGGTCCGCAGTTGCCCTGTTCGGGACGCTGGGCACCGCCTGAGGCGGGACTTCGTTGACCTGGAGTCCGCGACCCGAGCGTCGGGCCGGTCCCGGGCGTCGGGCCGGTCCCGGGCGTCGGGCCGGTCCCGGGCGTCGGGCCGGTCCCGGGCGTCGGGCCGGTCCCGGGCGTCGGGCCGGTCCCGGGCGTCGGGCCGGTCCCGGGCGGCCTGCGCAGTCGTGGACTACGATGGCCACCTTCCACCGTCGCGGGCCCGGCACCCCGCTGCCCGATCCACCCGGAGACACCACCATCCGCGCCACCCGCTCCCGGTCCCGCCTCCCCACCCTCCTCGCCCTCCGCGCCGCCGTCGCCCTCCTCGCCGTCGCCACGCTCGTCGCCGCGTGCGGCACGGGCAGCGACGACCCAAGGGCCAAGATCGGTCAGCCGGCCCCTGCCATCACCGCCACCACGTTCGACGGCACGAAGGTCGACCTCGCCGACTACCGGGGCAGGCCCGTCATCGTCAACTTCTGGGCCTCGTGGTGCGTCCCCTGCCGCGAGGAGTTCCCGTTGCTCGCGGAGCGACTCGCGGAGCTTGGCGCCGCAGATGACCTCGCCATCCTGGGCGTGCTGTACAAGGACGAGCCGGAGATGGCCCAGCGCTTCCTCGACGACTTCGGGGAGGCATGGCCGACCCTGGCCGACCCTGACGGCGTGATCGCGGATGCCTATCGCGTGGTCGCCCCGCCGCAGACCTACTTCATCGACAAGGACGGCATCCTCCAGGCGATCCAGATCGGGCAGATCGACGCCGAGGACTTCGAGACGCAGTACGCCAAGATCAAGCCGTGACCCCCGCCGCGGCCGGTGCCGCCGCAGCTGGTGC
Organism: uncultured Chloroflexia bacterium; assembly: GCA_963748625.1. Taxonomy (GTDB): domain Bacteria; phylum Chloroflexota; class Limnocylindria; order Limnocylindrales; family CSP1-4; genus CAIXZV01. Next base: position 1,101,553 of record CAVVJT010000010.1, read on the forward strand.
GGGCCTGTTGGACAGCGGGACCGTCGCCATCGAAGTCGAGGGCCTGCGCAAGTCGTACGGCCGGCGCGAGATCCTGGCCGGCGTCTCCTTCCAGGTCCGCCGGGGCGAGCTGCTCGCCCTCCTCGGGCCCAACGGCGCGGGCAAGACGAGCACCGTCGAGATCATCGAGGGCTACCGCCGCGCGGATGCCGGCACCGTCCGCGTGCTCGGCCTGGACCCGGCGAGAGACGCCCGTACTCTCCACGCCAGGATCGGGTTCATGCTCCAGGAAGGGGGCGTGGACAACAAGATCTCGCCCCGGGAGGCGCTGCACCTCTACGCACGGTTCTACGCTGACCCCGAGGATCCCGAGGAGCTGCTCGAGCTGGTGGACCTCGGGCGCGCGGCCGACACCCGGTACCGACGGCTGTCCGGCGGGGAGAAGCAGCGGCTCGGCCTGGCGCTGGCACTGCTCGGCCGCCCGGAGCTCCTGGTGCTCGACGAGCCGACTGCGGGCATGGACCCCGCGGCCAAGCAGGCAACCCGCGAGCGGATCGCCGCCCTGCGTGCCGCCGGCACGACGATCCTGCTCACCACCCACGAGCTGGGCGACGTCGAGCGCCTCGCCGACCGGGTGGCCGTCCTCGACCGGGGGCGCCTGGTCGCCTACGGGTCACCCGCCGAGCTCACCGGCGCCGCCGCGCCACGGGTCCGTTTCCGCCTGTCGGCACCCCTCGCGCCCGATGACCTGACGGCCCTCCCAGCAGCGCTCGGCGTGCCGGATGCCGCCGTGGTCGAAGCCGGCGCCGGGGCCCACTACGAGCTCACCGGACTGCCCGGCGTCCCGGACCCGCGGCTGGTCGCCGCGCTGGCCGCATGGTGCGCGGACCAGGGACAGCTGCTCATGGAGCTGCGCCTCGGCGGGGCCAGCCTGGAGGAGCGGTACCTGGAGCTGGTCGGGGCCGATGTCGCCGGTGAGGCCGTCGGCACGACGGAGACCGGAGCCCCGCGACCGGCGGAGGCCGACATGTCCGGTGAAGCGGGCGGTGCTGCATGAGCGAGCGCACGATCGGCGCGGGCGTACCGGCCCGTCCGGCCTCCTGGGTGACCATGGCCGCGGCACTGACCCGCCACGAGCTGCGCGTGGCCCTGCGCCGCGGCGAGAGCCTCCTCGTCACGTTCGTGATCCCGGTTGGCGTGCTCCTCGTGTTCTCCACCTTCGACATGGGCGGCGGGGCAGAGGCGCCGACCGGCGTGCCCACTGGTGTCCAGCGCCTGCTCCCGGGGTCGATCGCGCTCGCGATCATCGCGGCCTCGCTCGTGTCGCTCTCCATCTCCACCGCCTTCGAGCGCCAGTACGGCGTCCTCAAGCGGCTCGGCGGGAGCCCGGCGGGCGCATCGGTCGTGGTGGCCGCCAAGACCGCCGCCGTCATCATCGTGGAGACGGCGCAGGTCCTGGTGCTCGTGGGTCTCGCCGTGGGGGCGCTCGGGTTCGTGGCCGGACCGGGGGCATCCGCGCCGCTCGTGGCAGCGGGGCTGGTGGCGGGCACGGTCGCATTCGCCGGGCTCGGGCTGCTCATGGCGGGGACGCTGCGCGCCGATGCCACCCTCGCCCTCGCGAACCTGCTCTTCCTGCTGGCGCTGGTGCTGGGCGGGATCGTGGTGCCGCTCGAGCGGCTGCCCGGCGCCGTCGCATCGCTCGCCGAGGTGCTCCCGGCGGCTGCGCTGGTCAAAGTGCTGGCGGTGGGGCTCGGCGCGATCGAGGCCGATGCGACCGAGGCGCTCGTGATCCTCGCTGGCTGGGCCGTGGTCCTGGCCGTCCTCGCCGCCCGCAGGTTCTCCTGGGACTGAGCCCGCGGACACGACGCAACCTGCAGAAACGACGGACCCCCTGGCCGTCAGGGAGAGGACGGCACAGGGGGTCATGCACCTCGTCCCCCCTCGCCCCGACCGGGGACTCGGGAGCGCTGGGCACTCGGTGGTCCGGGCTTGCGCCCGTCGCCATCCTCCCCGGATCTCCCGGTCGGGACGGACACCATCATCGGAGGGCGGGTCCCGGGTTCCATCGGCACCTGACGGCAGATCGCGCAGCATCCGGTTGCACGAAGGCGGCATCCGAAGCGCGCCGTCGCATGCGTGCCATCCGAAGCAGGTCCGGCTGCGAACCAGAGGGCACGTACCCATCCCGAGAGGTTCTGCCCGACATGCCCGCAACCAAGCGATCCGACATCACGCGCCAGGCCGTCACCGTCCTGGCCTTCCTGCTGACGATGGCCGTCAACGTGGCCGCCAATGCCGTGCCGTTCAACGGCCAGACGACCCGGGCCATCAGCGACGGGTTCAACGTGTTCATCATCCCGGCCGGCTACGTGTTCGCCATCTGGGGCCTGATCTACGTGCTCCTCGGCGCGTTCACCACGTGGCAGGCGCTGCCGCGCAACCGTGAGGACGCGACGCTGCGCCGGCTCGGCTACCTGCCCGCACTGTCGGGCCTGATCAACAGCGTCTGGCTCCTGCTCTTCCACTACAACGCCTTCATTGTCGCCCTTGGTGTGATCGTGGCACTCCTCGTGACCCTGATCGCCATCCACCTGCGCCTCTGGGAGCACCGCGCCCAGCTGCGCGGCACGCCGTTCTGGACCGTCCGCGTGCCCTGGTCCGTCTACCTGGGCTGGGTCACCGTCGCAACCATCACCAACGTCGCGCAGACCCTGTCATCCGTTGGGTTCGACGGCTTCGGCATTGAGCCAGCCCTGATCGCGGCCGTGGTGCTGGCCGTCGGCATCGCCATCGCGTCCACGTTCGTGCTCAGGTTCCGCGACGCCGCCTACGGCCTGGTGATCGTGTGGGCCTACGTGGGCATCGCGGTCAAGGAGGCCGACACCATGCTCGTCGCGGGCATGGCCATCCTCGGAGCCCTGATCGTGGGCGCGCTCGTGGTGGCGGCCATCGTCAGCAACCGCGCCTCGCGCGCGCGGCGTGTGGAGGCCCCCGCCGCCGCCTGAGCAGGCCGCCGGCGCAGGCACGGCAGAGGAGTGACCGCCGTCAGGGCACGTGGACGGCCGGATGGCCTATCCTCGGCCCGTGACCCGCGCCCACGCCGCCACTCTCGCGCGTCCCCACCTGGGCTCGCTCCGGTTCCTCGCCCTCGCGAGCCTCGGTGTCCTGGCCGCGCATGACGCGGTCTTCGTGGCCCAGTACGGCCTCGGGGCGGGCTACGACGCCGCGATGGCGCGGACCGCCCACGGCTACTGGCCGGCCTTCATCCTGCTCACGCTGCTCGTGGGTGCGGCGAGCGCGGTAACGGCCCTGCGCGCGATCACCCACCTTGCGCGGCTGGTGCGGGGGCTCCCTCCGGACAACCCCACCGTCGGAAGGCCTGCGTACTGGAGCGAGGTCCGCCATCTCTGGCCGCGGCTCTTCGCCGTGGTGGTCGTGGGCTTCCTCGTCCAGGAGAACATCGAGCACGTCACCAGCGGGAATGGCCTGCCCGGCCTCTGGGCGCTCTCCGCACCCGACTATCCGCTCGCCATCCCCGCCATCCTCGTGGTCACGGGCCTGCTTGCCGCCGCCGGCGCCTGGATCCAGTGGCGCCGCGAGGTCCTGATCGAGCGCTTGCGTGCCGCCCATGCCGCGGTCCTGCGCCAGCGCCACCACGCGGCCCGCGCCCCGCATGACCGGTGGGCCCTGCTCGCCGCGCTGCTCGTCCACCGCTGGACCCTCCTCCGTCGAGACGCCGAGCGGGCTCCACCGCTCACCGGCGCCGCCTGAGCCCACGGTCGCCCCATGGGGTCCGACCGTCTCCCTCGAGCGCACGTCCGGCATTCCGCCGCGTCGTACCGTCCACACCGGAGCAACCGCATGTCCAGTCCCTTCCCCAAGGCGGGTCGCGCCGCCCGCATCGTCGCCTCGGCCGCCGTGGCGGCGAGCATGCTCGCCGCCTGTGCCGGGTCGTCCGGGACACCCATGCCGTCGGTGGTGATGGTCGAGACCGTGACGGTCCCCCCGATCGGCTCGCGCGAGACGGCCGTTGACCCGCCGGTGGCGGCACCGCCCCTGGTCCTGATCGACCAGGACGGCAAGCCGTTCGACCTCGCCTCCCTCAAGGGTGACGAGCCCGTGTTCGTCTACTTCGGCTACACGCACTGCCCCGACGTCTGCCCCACGACCCTCGCGGACATCCGCGCCGGGATCAAGGAGGCGGGCGTGCCGGCCAAGGTGGTCTTCGTGACCATCGACCCGGCCCGCGACGATGCGCCGGCCATGAAGCAGTACACGGGCTACTACGGCGACGGGTACATCGGGCTCACCGGCACGGCCGTGCAGATCGCTCGAGCGGCTGCGGACTGGGGCGCCAGCTACCGCCAGCTGCCGTCCGAGTCCGAGAACGGCTACGCCATGGCGCACTCCACTGAAGCCTTCCTGCTCGACGCCGACCTGATGCTGCGGCATCGCATCTTCTTCGGCGCCGGGCCCGACCTGATCGCAGAGAAGCTGCTCGAGGTCGCCAATCCCTGACCGCCGTCGCGCGGTCCCTGCCCGAGGAACACGTTCCGATGAAGCTCTCCCTTCCTGCCCGGCTGGCCGCCCTGCTCGCCGTGGTCGTCATCGCGGGCGCCTGCTCATCCGGGTCCGCCGGTGTCGCCGGCTCCGGGTCGATCGAGGTCAGCGACGCCTGGGCCCGCACGTCGCCGATGATCGAGGGCGCCGGTGCGGCGTACCTGGTCATCAAGAACACCGGCAGCGAGGCCGACGCGCTGATCGGCGCCTCGAGCCCGGCCGCCAAGACCACCGAGGTCCACGAGACCTACGTGGTGGAGGCGTCGCCCGCCGCCTCGATGGACGGCGGCATGGCGTCGCCGGCCGCGTCCACGGAGGCCGGCATGGGCTCCGGCGGCACGATGATGGGCATGCGCCCGATCCCCCGGCTGGACATCCCCGCAGGCGGTACGGTCGAGCTCAAGCCCGGCAGCTACCACATCATGCTGATCGAGCTCGTCGCGCCGCTCAAGGTGGGCGACAAGATCGACATCACGCTCACGTTCGAGAAGGCCGGCGAGATCAAGGTCACCGCCGAAGTCAAGGACATGTGATCAGGCGCAGGACCCATCGGGGTCCTACGTCCCTGCAAAGCTCGCAGTCGTCGTCGCCGCCGTCGGGTCGTCCCGCGGCGGCGACGCCGCGTCCGGTGGTGCGCCGCCCAAGTTCAGTCGAAGGCGAGTCCCTGCAGGATCGTCGCGAGACCCTCGAGCCGCAGGTCGTAGAGATCACCCGGCTTCCCGATCGCCTCGAGCACCAGGCTGCCCGGGTCGCCCAGGTCGACGATGACCACCGTCTGGCGCACGCCCTTCTCGAAGTAGCCGGTCCCGTTGTTCTTGAGCTCAAGGGCCGTCGCATCACGGTCCCCGAGGGTCCCTGACTCGGCCTGGAGCACCGACGTCGACGGCGATCCCTTGTAGTCCTTGACGAGGCGCGCGTAGGGTGTCGACTCGACCCGCACGATCACCGCCACATCGGGCAGCTCCGTTGCCTCCCCCACGAAGACCGGGCTGGGATCGAACAGCATGCACGACCATTCCGATCCGTCCGAGAGCGTGCTCCACCCCACCGGGTACGACACCGTGAAGAACCCGACGTCGGAGTGGCAGCTCGGGAGGGCGCCCGACGGATCATCGGTCGGACGAGGCTCGGCGGTGGGAAGGGGTCCAGCGGTGGGCGGTGGCTCGGTGCTGACGAGTGGCGCGAGCGTCCGGGCTGCGGTGGTCGACGCCGCTGTGGGCGATGCGTCTGGAACGATGGCGGGACCGACCGTCGGGATCAGCGTCAGCTGCGGCACGCCGCCACTGGCCAGGGCGACCGGGCCCGGCGACGGGCTGCCGAACGGCTTGAGGACCACGATGCCGATGACCGCCACCGCGGCCGCCACCAGGAGCAGCCCGATGACGAGCTTTCCGGCACCCGACCCACCCGATCGCGGTCCGCCAGGCGGCTGCCCGTGGGGCATGGATCCACTCGGCGGATGCGCACCGGATCCTGGCGGCGTTCCCCAGCGGGGCAGGGCGGCAGGTGGGGCGACGTCGGGGGGCAGAGGGGACGGAGGCACGTGCGGCTGGCCCCAGGCGGGCGGGGCTGGCGATGGGGTGGCGGTTGGCGGCGCGGGTGCGGGCTGGCCCCAGGTGGGCGGGGCTGGCACATTCGCTGGAGCGGGCGGGGCTGGCACACCCGCTGGAGCGGGCAGCGGTGCCATGGCCGAAGCAGCCTGGCCTTGGACCTGCGCCGGAGCGTCCGCCGCGACAATGGTCGCCCCGCACACGCCACAGAAGTGCTGGTCCGCCACCATGGCGGGGTGGCCGTTGACGCAGGCCAAGGTCATGCCGTCTCCCTGTCGATGGTCACGCCGGTCAGCTGCCTCACGCCTGAAACGTGAGCCCGTACGGTCCGATCCCGACGACATCGCCGGGCCGCAGCCATGTCGGACCCGTGATCTGGACGCCGTTGACCCACGTCCCGCCGGCGCTGCCGACGTCGGCGATGACGAATGCCTGGCCTGTCGCGTACACCTGGGCGTGGCGCGGGCTCACGCGGGGATCGGCGAGCACGATCGTGCAGTCCGGCGCGCTCCCGAGCACCTGGCTCGCAGCCAGCGGGAAGCGAGGGGCCGCCGGGTCCCCAGGCGCGCCGAACACCAGGACCGGCGCCTGCGGAGACGATGGCCCAACCCCACTGCCGATGGCAGGCGCGGCGGCGCCCCAAGACGACGGCTGCTGGGCAGGCCAGCCGGACCCCCCGCCCCATGCCGTCGGCTGCTGGGCAGCCCAGCCGGACGCCTGCTGGCCATTCCAGGCCTGCGCGGCAGCGACGGCTGCCTGCCGCCGGCGACGTGAGCGGCGCATCGCCAGCAGGAGCACCAGCACCAGGAGGGCGGTCACGACGCCGCCGACCACGAGCGGCCGGAGATCCGGGCCGAGCGGCTGGATCGCCGCGATCGTGCTCTCGAGTGCCTCGACCACCCTGTCCGCGTCCTCGGCGCGGAACATGGAGCCCTTCGTCCGGTCCGCGAGGTCCTGGAACGCGACCTCGGCCTCGGGGCTGAAGTCCCCCTCGTTGCCGACCAGCACAGCGTGGATGACGACCGGGTCCGCGTCCTCCGCTGCCTTGGCCACGATCGCCGGCGTGAAGCCCTCGCGACTCGGCGAGTGCGGGGGTGCGTCGCCCATGAGGATGATGTTCTTGCTCACGTTCGGCCGCCAGCCGCCGATCGCCTTGGAGTCGATCGCCCGCATGAGCGCTTCGAACACGGCCTCCGGCTCGTCACCGCCGCCAGCGACGGACAAGCCGTTGATGTTGCCCACGATCGTGGACTGGTCGGACGAGAACGCGTAGTCCTGGAACGTCTCCAGGCCCTCCTCCTCGTCCCAGTCACGGAACGCGACCACCGCCACCCGGTACCCCGGGTCCTTGGCGGCAAGCCGCCCGACGATGGCAGAGGCAGCCGACTTCACGCTCGCGATGTCGTCGTCCATGCTGGAGGTGACGTCGATGCAGAGCACGAGGTCGATCAGACCTGCGGGTGTCCCGAGCGGCTTCGTCACCTTCGCATACCCGAGGTCGGGAGTCGTGGTGAACGAGCCGATGGTCTCAAGTGTGAGCGAGCACGCGTCCGGCTTCTCGGCCTTGACCTTCCAGCTGATCGACTCGTCGTGCGTGACGGCACCTGCGATCGGCTGCTGCTCCGGCCCCTCCACCGAGCAGCCCGATGCCCGGAGGCGCACCTGGACACCCGTCGCCGCCTCGGCTGCCTTGTTGTCGATGACCGCGGTGACCTTGTAGACCTGCGGTTCGGTGTCGCTCTCGACCCGGAGGCTCGGGCGGAGCGCCGAGAATGAGGCCCGCCAGATCGTCGCCACCGACGAGATCGCGTGGTTGAGGGCGTCCTTCTCCTCGAGCGCCCGTGCTGCGAGGTTGTCGCTCGTCTCGGTGGCGGCGGCGATCGCGAGCGCCTCGACCTGCGCATCCTGCCCGGCTCCCGGGCTGTCGAAGCGCGGGACCGCGTTGCGCCAGCGGCTGTCGTACCCGGCCACCGTGCCCGCGTCGTGCCCGACGGCGCCTTCCCAGGCGATGTGGCTCGACGTCTTGATTGTGGCCGGCCAGGTCCCGTTGTAGTACCAGGGGTCGAACCAGTCGAGATAGGTCTTCCCGCCGCCGACCGTTGGGACCTCGGATGCGCCGGCCGCGGGCGTCGGCGCGGGCGTCGGGAGCTCGCCCGACGGCGTGGCAATGCTCAGGTACCGCCAGACCTCGGTCTTGAAGTTCTCCGAGCCAAGCCAGCTCCAGTCCTTGACCTGGCAGCCATAGCAGAGCTCGATCGGACCAAACGCCTCGGGAGGGAGCGTGATGTTCCACGCCCACCAGGAGCCGCCCTGGTCCTTGTACAGCTGGGCTATCTGTGCGCGGGGCATGCCGACGACATGGAACGGCACGTACATGTCGGCCATGAAGTGGCCGGCCCAGGCCGCCCCCTGGCCGGCCCCTGCGACATCGCCCTTCGCCTGCGCCCCCACGAGCGAGTTGAACATCGTTGCCGAGGCCCGCGGGCCATTGCCCTTGTCGGCGCCGGGGAGCTTGGGGTTGTAGTAGTGCCAGGAGTAGGGCGTCGCGCCGTCGCTGTCCGGGCCCGGACCCACCATGAAGTCGAACCACGCCTCGGACGTGCCCGACCAGTTGACGCCCTCGTTCGCATCGACCTGCGCCTTGGTCGGGAACAGGTCGGCGGAGAACGCCGGGTCCGCGCTGAGCACGGCCATCGCCTGCTCGTCGATCCACTGGTGGGTCGTGGCCGGCGCCACGGCGCCCCACGCAGCGACGTCCGCGGGCGCCACCGCCGGGCCTGCGAGCAGCCCAACCGCAATCGGCAGCAAGAGGTATGGCACCACCCGACGACGATCGGCCGAACGCACGACCGGACCTCCTCGCTCCCTCCCGGACAGAGCACGCGGCAGATCGCGCTCGATCCGTCCGACGCTGCGAAGTCAACGCCGGGCCCCGGGCGGAGGCAAGTGCCCAATCGGGTGTATCGGGCGGGTCACACGATCGTCGCCGCTCCAGGGCGCCTGTGCCAGCCCTGCCGCCGGAGGACCCCACCTGCGTCGGCGGCGGGGCAGGACCGCGGAAGCGTCCGGGCTCGACCGGCCGGAACCTGGCCCCGGACAAGCAGAAACCCCGGGGTGGTCGGGTCCCGGGGTTTCAGAGGAAGATGCGATGGTTGCGGGGAGGGGATTCGAACCCCTGACCTTCGGGTTATGAGCCCGACGAGCTACCGCTGCTCCACCCCGCGGTGGGACTGCGGAGTCTACCGGAGGTCGACCTAGGCGTCAAAGAAGGCCCCCGGCCCTAGCCCAGACTCGGGTGCAGTTGGTGCGCGGTCCGCCCCGGCTCCCGGTGCGCGGTCCGCCCCGGCTCCCGGTGCGCGGTCCGCCCCGGCTCCCGGTGCGCGGTCCGCCCCACGTGGGGGCCAAATCCGCGGGTCGTGAGCGTGGTCCGGGCGCGAAAGTCGGGGTTTGCGACGCAGACCGTGCGTGAAGGAGTGCGCGATGCCCCACAGGTGGGGCAAGTGTGGGAGACCGTGCCCGGTGCGCAGTCCGCCCCACGCTCTCGGTCACGCGTCGAGTGCCGCCACCCGGGCCGCAAGCGCGCCCTGCCACGTGGCGATCGCCTCCGGCCACCAGGCATCCAGGAAGCGCTCTGAGCCGTACCACTCGGTGCCGATGGCCTGGCCGTGGTCGGCGTCATCGAACACGATGGAGCGTGCGCCCGGCAGCAGCGCGCACTCCACTGGGATCAGCCCGTCCCCGGCGATCTCAGCGGCGGCGTCCGCCGCCACAGGGTCCGGCACCAGGGCCCGGTAGAAGCCCCACGCCCGACGCTCCCCCGCCGTGCCGTGCGGCCGCCCGGTCGTCCGGCGAGAGGCGATCGCCAGGTAGCCGGTGCCCGGTTCGAATGCAGGACCCGGGACCACGCGGTTCGCAAAGGATGCTGCCTCGACGGCGGCGCGCTGCCGGGAGTCCGCGAGCGAGACCACGTGCGGCGTGCCCAGGGTGACAAGCGCCCCGATCCGCCCGGATGCGTTGAGGTACCGGCCGGCGAAGGGTTCGGGCGACGTGAGCAGGCGCGCGGACATCCCGCCCGCGGAGTGGCCGATGACCAGCACCGGCGCGCCAAGGGCGACGATCTCGGAACTCGCCGAGGCCGCCAGCAGCCCCCGGCCCGAACGGGTCGCGATCGGCCCCAGCCCACGCCGCGCCGCCAGGAGCCAGTCCATGGTCCACACGTTGCCGACGACCACGTCGGCCGCGCCGCGGGCACGGAGCCGCGCCGCGAACCGCCGGTAGACGGGCGGCGAGGTGAGGAAGCCGCCGAGGACCAGGACGACTGGCGCGGGCGGGCGGCCGTCGCGCACGGCGGCGACCCACGGGCGCTCGGGACGGGCCGAAGGGCGCTCGGCGTTCATCCGGCGGCCTCGACCACTGCCCTGCTGTCGTCCAAGTCGACCTCGACGGCGGGCTCCGTGTCACCGGCCACCGCCTGTGCGATCACCGGGTGCGGCTGCAGCGCGTCGTACAGCCGCCGCCCGCCGAGCGCCAGGCCAACCACCAGCGCGCCGATCATCGCGACCGTGGTGGCCACGAACGGGATCCGCAGGTCAACGGCAGCGGCGAACCCGGAGAACAGCGACGCGATGATCGTGCCGAGCGTGCCGGCCGCACCGAAGATGCCCTGGGCCGTCGAGGCCTTGCCCGCGGGCGCAGAGCGGGCGATCAGCAGGTAGAGCGCGGGCGAGGCGGCCGCGAAGGCCAGGCCTTCGACCAGGCCCACCAGCATGATGAACCACACCTGCCCGACCGCCACGTAGAGCGTGCCGCAGACCGCCGCCACCAGCAGGCCCACCACGATCTGCCAGAAGCCGCCGCGCCGGTCGGCGAACCGGCCGAACCAGCCGGACACGAGCAGGATCGGGAGGGCGAACGAGAAGAAGGTCAGGCCGATTGCCTGCAGGCCCGCGCCAAGCGACGTGAGGTACAGGCTCCACGCGACCTCGTACGAGCCGCTGGCGAAATAGGCGCTCACGTTGAGCGCCACACCGGCGATCAGCAGCCGGTTGAAGAGGCGCGTCGGGCGGGTCGCGAGGTCCGCGGCGCCGGGAACATCTGGAGCGGGGGTCTCGTGGGCACGCACGTGGCGCTCGGGCACGAACACGATCACGAGCACGGCCGACGCGAGAAGCGCGAGTCCCGCCACCCAGAAGACGACCGTGGGCTGCCCCGCGATCGCCGCTGCCATGCCGCCCACGACCGGCCCCAGCATCAGGCCGCCCATCTGCGCCGCGCCGTACAGGCCGAACGCCTCGCCACGCTGCTCTGGCGGGTTCGCGTCCACGATATAGCCGCGGGCGGCGGGATCGTAGATCGACGCGGCCAGACCCGCGAGGGCGCGCATGCCGATGAACGCGAGTGGGACGACCGCGAACAGCGGCAGGACCGCGAACACCGCGGCCAGCAGGAGGCCGATGACCATCATCAGCTTGCGCGAGACACGGTCGGCGACCCAGCCGAACACCGGCTCGCCCAGCAGCCGGGCCGCGGGCCATGCCGCGACGATCACGCCCAGCGTGGGCAGGTCCACCCCGTGCTCGGTGAAGTAGATCGGCAGGATCGGCAGCAGCGCCCCGAAGCCGAGCCAGATCACGGCTTCGGCGATCAGGAGCGGGAGCATGCGGCCCCACGCGGAGAGCCAGGCGGTGACGCGGTTGTGCACGGAGTCCTGCCGGTACGTCCCGGCATGCTAGCCGACCTGGGGTCTCGCACCCCGACGTGGACCACGGCCCGGAACCGCGGGCGCCTATGATCGGGAGGTGAATCCCGCCCTCATCGCCCTGTTCCTCGTGGCGGCCCTTCTGGCGCTGCTGCCCGTGTGGCGGCTGCGCACCGCCGGCTGGTCGCGCGGCGCGCTGGTCACCGCCTGGCTCCTGTACGGGCTGGGAATCTTCATGGCAGTGCGTTTTGCGGCCCCGTTCCGCTTCCTGCTGCCGATCCTCGTCATCGCGTACGTGGCGCCGTTCATCGTGGGGCCGGAGCGGCTGGGTCGGGTGCTGAGGAGGCGGGGGCGGGCAGTTCCACCCCCGGTGAAGGACGTCACGCCGCCACCACCACCCGCCCTGACCGGCGGCCGCGGCGGGGATGCAGGCGAGGGCGAGGCCGATGACCCCGCCGGGGACGAGCCGGGCGGATGACCGGCCCCATCGCGCTCCACGGGGGTGGTGAGTACGTCGCGGGCGACGAGGCGGCGATGGACGCGCTGCTCGGGGCCGGCCTCGTGGCGTCAGGCGGAGGACCCATACGGGTCGTCCTGGTGCCCACCGCGGTGGCGCGCCACCGTCCCGACCTTGCTGCCGCGCACGGCGAGCGCGCGTTCCTCGCGGCCGGCGCGCGTGCAGGCGTCCGCGTGGAGGTCGTCGTCGCCCTGGTCCTGGATCGTGCAGCGGCGGCGGACCCGGCGGTCATCGCGCCGTTCGAGGGCGCACACGTGATCCACCTTCCCGGCGGCGACCCGGACCTGCCGCCCACGGTCCTGCGGGCCACGCCCGCGTGGAGCGCGATCCTGCGGGCCCACGAGGCGGGCGCCTGTCTCGCGGGTGCGAGCGCGGGAGCGATGGCCCTCGGCTCGCGTCTCTGGACACCGTCGGGTCCGATGGACGGCCTGGGCCTGGTGCCCGGAGTGGCTGTGGTCCCCCACTTCGAACCCGGGCGGCTCGCCGCCTGGCGGAGGATCGTGGACGCGGCCGGGCGCCTCGTCTGGGTCGGCCTCGACGAGCAGACGCTGGTCATCGGCCGACCGGGTGCCCCGTGGCGCGTGGCCGGGCGGGGGCGGGCACACGTCTGGACGGATGCCTCGAGGCCCCTGGTGTCAGCAGGCCACGGGGAGTCGCTCGGCATCATCTGAGCAGCGCACCCGACCCTCCCCGGCGGCAGCGGCGTGGGCTATCGTCCGTCCATGGTCCTGCGCGCGTTCGACCGGTCCCCCTGGCGCCTCGAGCCCGGCGTCTCGTTCCTCAACCACGGCTCCTTCGGCGCCTGCCCGGAACCGGTCCTCGAGGCGCAGCGGGTCTGGCGCGACCGCCTCGAAGGCGAGCCCGTCCGCTTCCTCGCCCGTGAGCTCGAGGGCCATCTCGACGCCGTCCGCGCCGAGCTCGGCGCCTTCCTCCACGCGGACCCCGAGGGCCTCGCGTTCGTGCCCAATGCGACCACCGGCATCTCCACCGTGCTCGGCTCGCTGCGGTTCGCCCCGGGCGACGAGCTGCTGGTCAACGACCACGAGTACAACGCCACGATCCTCGCGCTGCGTGCCGCCGCCGAGCGGGACGGGGCCAGGGTGGTGGTCGTGCGCATCCCGTTCCCGATCGATGATCCCTCGCAAGTGGTGGAGGCCTACCTCGAGTCGGTCACGCCCCGCACGCGCCTTGCCCTCGTGAGCCACGTCACGTCCCCCACCGCGGTGGTGATGCCCGTGGTGGCGCTCGTGCGCGAGCTGGACCGGCGCGGCGTGGACACCCTGATCGACGGGGCGCACGCGCCGGGCATGATCCCGGTGGACCTCGACGCGCTCGACGCCGCCTACTGGACGGGCAACGCCCACAAGTGGCTGTGCGCGCCGAAGGGTGCTGCCATCCTGTGGGTTCGCAAGGACCGCCGCTGGAGCATGCGGCCGCTCGTGGTGTCCCATGGCGTGAACGACCCCCGCACGGATCGCTCGCGCTACCAGCTGCTGTTCGACTGGACCGGGACCGACGACCCCACGCCGTACCTGGCGATCCCGGCGGCCCTGCGCTTCGTGGGCGGCGTGCACGAGGACGGCTGGACGGGGCTCATGGCCGCCAACACGGCGAAGGCGCGGGCTGCACGGGACGTGATCTGCTCCGCGCTCGGGGTGCCCGCGCCGGCACCGGACGCGATGCTGGGTGCGATGGCCGCGATCCCGCTGCCGCACATCGCACCCTCCGAGGCTGCGGCGGAACGGCTGCAGGCGGCCCTGTACGACGAGGACCGGATTGAGGTCCCCGTGTACGCGTTCCCGGTGCCCGCCGCGCTCGAGCCCGGCTCGACACTCGCCAGCGTCGTCCTGCGGGTCTCGGCCCAGGCGTACAACCGCCCGGACGAGTTCACGTTCCTCGCAGAACGCCTGGCGGCGCGGCTGCAGGCACCCTCGTCGCCGCGCTCCCTGCTCGGTCGCCTGCGCCGCCACTGAGCGTGGAGTCCCGCCCTAGCGCCCGTCGAGCGGGATCCGCGCCCCGTTGACCGCCGCGGCCGCCGGGGAGGCCAGCCAGGCGAGCGCCTCGGCAACCTCCTCGGGAGTGACCCACGATGCGTTCCCCTTCGACGGCGCCGTTTCACGCTCGTGCGCGGCATCGACCGCCTTCACGATCAGCAGGTTCGCCGTGATCCCGTCGCCCGCATGCTCGCGTGCCACGGACCGCACAAGAACCTCCTCGGCCGCCTTCGCCATGGCATAGCTCGCGCCCTTCGGCCCTGGGGCGGAGGCGAACGGCGACGACACCGCCACCACCCTCCCGAAGCCGCGGGCCACCATGCCGGGCACCACCGCCTGGAGCACGTTGAGCGTCGTCCACAGGTGCTGGTCGAGCATCCAGCGCACCTCGGCCGGATCGAGATCGGCCACGCCGGTGCCGCCGGTCCAGCCGCCGACCAGGTGGAGCAGCACGTCCACCCGCCCGAAGCGGGCATCGACCGCCGCCACGACCGCCCGCGCCGCATCGGCGTCCTTGAGGTCCCCGGGTGCCGCGACCACGGAGGATGGCTCGAGCGCAAGCTCCGAGATGAGCGCATCGAGCCTGGCCGCGTCGGACCCGTTGAGCGCAAGCAGCGCCCCGTCCGCAGCGAACCGCCGCGCCGCAGCCCGGCCCACGGGCCCGGTCGCCCCCGTGACGAGCACAACCGGACGATCAGCCAAGGAACTCATGATCGACCTCCAGCCTCCGGTCCGCCCGGGCCCGCAACCCGACGCCCGCGCCGCGGATAGATCACGAGCATCGTCCCAGCCTCATCGCCAACGTTCTCGACATCGTGCGGCACCGCCGGATCCCATGCCAGGTAGTCGCCGGGCCCCAGCTCGGTCACGTGCGCACCCTGCGTCAGCCGCCATCTGCCGGTCAGCA
Organism: uncultured Chloroflexia bacterium; assembly: GCA_963748625.1. Classification (GTDB taxonomy): domain Bacteria; phylum Chloroflexota; class Limnocylindria; order Limnocylindrales; family CSP1-4; genus CAIXZV01. Next base: position 1,116,758 of record CAVVJT010000010.1, read on the forward strand.
CCACGTGGTGCTCGTCGCCCTGGTGCGCGTGGACGCCGGTCGCCTGTCCCGGCGGCACCGACACCTCCAGGACGCACACGTCGCGCGACGTGCCGCCATCGACCTCGGTCATGACGGCGCCGCCAGGCCCGTCCACCCGCGGCCGGTCGGCGAGCCGCACCACGCGGGGCGGCGTCGTCGAGTCCAGCAGCAGCCAGGCGGGCGGCACGTCAAGCCCCCCCGCGATCGCGGCCAGCGCCTCCAGCGAGGGCACGGCCTTGTCATTCTCGATCTGCGAGAGGTAGCCGATGTTGAGGCCGCTCCGCTCGCCGACCTGGGCGAGGGTGAGCCCGCGGGCCTGGCGCCAGCGTCGGATCTCCCGCCCGACGGCGATGCGGGGCAGAGCCGATGCGCTGGACGGGGCCTGGGCGCCGCCGATGTTTTCCTCTGTCAAACCCAATTGACCTCCGCACAAGTCCGTGCCATAGTTGCATCTGCAAACAATTCTCGTTTGCCAACAGCAAACCGTCAAGGGACGCCGGTCGCGCCCCACCGGAGGAGCACCCCGTGACCACCATCGCCATCATCGGCACCGGCAACGTCGGCAACGCCATCGGGTCGAGTGCCGCCAAGGCGGGCTACGACGTCGTCTTCGCCGGCCAGGATGCCGCCAAGGCCCAGGCCGTCGCGGCGGCCGCCGGCGCCACCGCCGCCGCCACCCCGCGCGACGCCGTCGCCGGCGCGGACATCGTCGTCCTCGCCGTTCCCTACGGCGCCCTCGCGGCCGTCGCCGCCGAGATCGCCCCGGTTGCCGCGGGCAAGATCGTGATCGACCCCACCAACCCGCTCAAGCCCGACTACTCCGGCCTCGCCAACGTCGGCGCTGCGTCGGGCGCCGAGGAGCTCGCCCGCCTCCTGCCCGAGTCGAAGATCGTGAAGGCCTTCAACACGGTCTTCGCCGGCAACGCGGCCAACCCGCAGGCGCTCGGATTCCAGCTCGACTCCCTCTTCGCCACCGACGACGAAGCCGCGAAGGACGCCGTCTGCGGTCTGTCGGGCTCCATCGGCTTCCGCCCGATCCACGTGGGCCCGCTGGCGGCCGCCCGCGAGCTCGAGGCCTTGGCCTGGCTCAACATCCGCCTCCAGCTGATCAGCAATGGCAACTGGAACACCGCCTACGCGCTGGTCTCCCCGCCCGAGGCCGCGCTCACCTACGGCAAGTAGGCCCAATTCCCGCTGAGGGCACGCCGGACGCCGCGACCGTTCCCGGTTGCGACGTCCGGCGCCACCGACTACGGTTCCCGCACCTGCACCACTCCAATGAGCGTCCCATGACCCAGCCCGCCTCCCCCGCGCCCACCGACACCCGCCTCCCCGCCGTGTACCTCGGCCACGGCGCGCCGCCCCTCCTCGACGACCCGCTCTGGATGGCCCAGCTCGCCGGCTGGTCGGCCGCCCTCCCGCGGCCCAAGCAGATCCTCATCGTGTCGGCCCACTGGCAGACCGCGCCAATGGCGATCGGGGCGACCGAGACCGTGCCGCTCGTCTACGACTTCTACGGCTTCCCCGAGCACTACTACCGGCTCCAGTACCGCGCTCCCGGCGCGCCGGACCTCGCGGCTGACGTCAAGGCTCTGATGCCCGCGAGCGAGCCCGTCCTCGACCGCCCGACGCGCGGCCTGGACCACGGCGCCTGGGTGCCGCTGCTCGCGATGTACCCCGACGCCGACATCCCCGTCCTCCAGATGTCGATGCCGGACCTCGATCCCGAACACCTCTTCGCGATCGGCAAGCGGCTGGCGCCCCTGCGCGACGAGGGCACGCTGATCATCGGGTCCGGCTTCCTGACCCACGGCCTCCCCTTCATCGGGGAGTACTGGGACGGCCGCCCGGGCGCCCCCACCTGGTCGATGGAGTTCGACCGCTGGGCCGCCGAGGCCCTCGACCGCGGCGACATCGACGAGCTGTTCGCCTTCCGCGAGAAGGCGCCGGGCATGCCCTTCGCGCACCCGACGGTGGAGCACTTCGCGCCGCTGTTCGTGACGCTGGGCGCGTCGGCGAAGCCCGATGACACCCCGACCACGGCGATCGAGGGCTACTTCCTGGGCCTCTCCAAGCGGTCGATCCAGACGCAGTAGATGCGAAGGGGCGCCGGTCCGGTCGCGACAGCATGCCGCGAACGCAGACCGGCGCCGTGCATGGCGCGTGAGCCCCGGGGTCCTACTTGCCGAGCTTGACCACCACCCAGCCCGTGGAGGCACGGCGGCTGCCACTGTCCGAGTAGCAGTTCCAGTCGTCACACCACTCGCGGTAGTAGCTGACGTAGCCGGAGACGCCGACGGCGGCCTGGCCGCTCTTGAAGGGGACGCTCTCCGCGGGGATCGTCGCCGTGAGCGAGTGCACCGAGCCATCGCACAGCTGGCCCGGATCGCCCGTCCACCAGTCGACCCACCCGGTTGCGATGGATCGCCCGCTGGCCTGCTTGACGTAGGCTGAGAAGTAGTTCTCCTCCCAGTTCACACCGTCGGGTGCCGCGTCGCACGTGAGGTTGAATCGGACTTCGACGAGAACCTTCGCCACCACCTTGGCCGACGTGATCGTGATGGTCATGCCGTCGCTGTACGCCGCACCCGGACCGCCACCCGTCGTGTCGGCTGCCGCCGGCGACGCGAGGGCGAGGGCGAGCACCCCTGCCATGACCAGGCTTGCACCCTTGCGCATCGGTCCCTCCTTGGAGGACCACGCGGGTCGGTCTCGCCAGTGGCTCGATGCGGTCGGGGCGGCCGTGGCTGTGACCGCACTTCATCGCCTCCCGTTGGGGGCGAGGATGGCGTCCCACGAGCGACGATCCAAGAGCCGTGTGGCCCGCGCGGCCGTGGCGCGCTGGCGCCGGATACCCCACTATCCCAGCATGCCCGTGCCCTCCATCTGGACCACTGCGCTGGCCGACCGCCTGGATGCGGAGCTGGCCGGCGGGTCACTCGACAACCCCTTCCGCCCCGCCGTCCTGCGCTGGGCCGCGGCGACCGGTCGCCCGGCCGATCCGCTGCCCCTCCTGGAGCACCTTGAGGGCAACCGTGTCGGCGGACGCTCCGGAGCGCGGCGATACCGCTGGGACCTCCCGCTGGCCGCCTGGGTGGACAACGGCGGCGTTTCCCGATGGCGGCCGGCCGAGGCCGAGTGGGCCCGCCGCCACCCCGAGGAGTACGCCGAGCGCCTCTGGACCCCGCCGATCCTCGCCGAGCACATCGAGTGGCTGGAGCGCATGGGCCGGAGCTCGGATGGCGTGCTTGCCGCCCGGGCCAAGGCGATCCTGGAGGAGGCGACACCCATCGTCGAGGACGACGTCGCGCGCCGCGTGCTGGGCCAGGACCCGTGGGGCGACACCTTCATGCTCTGGGTCATCGCGCGCCGGGCCCGGGCGCTCACCCACGTGCGCGGGCTTGCGACCGCCATCGCGTCGCGGTATGCCGCCCGGGCTGAGCGCGCCAGGGGCCTGGTGCTCGGGCGGGCCTTCCCCTACTTCGACAAGCCGATGCTCTCGGCGACCGCGCACCTGGCGTCGGCGGCGGCCCGGATCGGTGATGGGGTCGACATCGTCGCGCCGGCCGTGGCCTGGCTGCCGGGCCAGCGCAATGCCGACGGCGGCTGGGGCGACCCCGGGCAGGGCTCCGAGATCCTCACGACCATCGCCGTCGCAGAGCTGCTGGGCCACCTGGATCCGGCCTTCGAGCCCGCGTCCGTGCTGGAGATGCTGGGGGACCTGGTCGCGCGCGGCGACCCGCGCCCGGAGCTCATCGGCCCCGAGTGGCCCTGGGTTGCGGCTGAGCTCCTTGCCTTCGCAGACTGGTGCCGGCGCCCCTTCCGGGAGCGGTTCCGCTGGCCGCACGTGCCGGGCTACATGGTGGACCAGCGGGTCCGCGTGCCGCGCTACGAGGCGTACCTCGTGGACGCCCGCCTGTTCGAGGGGATCCCCGGGCTGTCGGCGGCGCCCGTGGAGATCGGGTTCCTGGACATGGCGGGCTTCGGGGCGTGGAACACGGGCTACGGCCAGGCGGCGGGCGACGAGCTCCTGGCGCTGCTCACCTCGGAGCTGCGGACGCTGCCGGAGTCACGCACCATCCGCGACGGCGGCGACGAGTTCCTTGTGGTCGGCGCGCCCCAGGCGACGGGCCTCGAGGAGCGGTTGCGGGCGATGTTCGCCCGCTGGGCGGCGGTCTCCCGCGAGCACTACCCGGACCTGCCGGTCGTGCCGCTTCGGGCTTCGGTGACGATGACCCGGGCCGACGGCCTGCGCACAGCCCGCGAGAACCTCGGCCGCTGGATAGGCGAGGTCAAGCACGCGTACCCGGACCCGCCGCCCGAGGGCGTCGTGCGCTGGTACCCGTCGGCGTAAGCATCAGCATCGGCATCGGCGGGGTGCCCGGCCCAGCGGGTGCCCGGCTTCGGGCGTGCATCGCACGCACACTTCCGTGCCTTGCCTGTCGCCCGCAGGCATCGCAAGCACGACGGCGACAGCTTCCGGGGCCATTCGGGCCCGTTGCCGCGTCGGCAACGTGCAGCGCACGCACGCATGGAGCACGACAACCCCGAAAGTGTGCGTCGCGTACACGAGCGCGCCCGCGCCGACGAGCGCGCCCGCGCCGACGAGCGCGCCCGCGCCGACGAGCGCGGCTGGCCCGGACTCAGTCGAGCAGGCCCAGCAGCATGGCGCCGAACAGCACGGCCGTTCCGAGCGTCAGCAGCACCCGGGCCATCCCGCGACCGCCGTCCCGGAGATGGACGACCGCGCCGGCGACCAGGATCGCGAGCGCGACGGCCCCGAGCAGGAGCACCTCGAGCTCGAGCAGCAGCGGCTGGCCGTCGCGGAGCGCCGCCGCTCCCACGAACAAGGCAAGCGCGCCCAACCCGAGCGCGGTGCCGGAGATGATGCGGACGAGCGGCATGGCGACCTCCTCCTTCCGCGGATGTGTCGCGACCAGGGACGCGCCGATGGCCGTCCCGAGCACGACGACGATCACGAGCAGTGCAACGGCGATAGGGATGTCGATGAAGCCACCGACGAGGATCTTCACGCCGGCGAACACGAGCAGCACGGCGAGGCCGAGCTTGAGGTAGATGAAGCGGTCGAGCAGGCCCGCAAGCAGGAAGTACAGGCTCCGCAGCCCGAGGATCGCGAACAGGTTGGAGCTGAACACGAGGAACGGGTCCGTGGTCACAGCGAACACGGCCGGGATGGAGTCGATCGCGAACATGATGTCGGTCGTCTCCACCACGAGCAGCACTGCCAGCAGCGGTGTGGCCAGCAGCCGGCCGCCCTCCCGGACGACGAAGGCGGCGCCGCGGTAGTCGTCGGTCATGGGCACGACGCGCCGGAAGACCCGCAGCACCGGGTTGCGCGAGGGGTCGACGGCATGCCCCTTGGAGCGGGCGAGCCGGATGCCCGTCACGACCAGCAGGGCGCCCAGCAGGTAGATGACCCAGTGCGCCGCCTCGAGGATGGCGGTGCCGGCCCCGATGAACACCGCACGGAAGACGATGGCACCCAGGATTCCCCAGAACAGCAGCCGGTGCTGGTAGGCGGCAGGGACGGCGAAGGCGGCGAACACGAGGGCGAAGACGAAGACGTTGTCCACCGAGAGCGACAACTCGATGAGGTAGCCCGCGAGGTACTCGCCGCCCGCCGTGCTGCCCTGCGTGACCGCGATGTAGCCGCCGAACGCGAGGGCGAGCGACACCCAGACCGCGCTCCAGAACGCCGCCTGGCGAAACGGGACCACCTCGGCCCGCCGGTGGAGCACGAGGAGGTCCAGGGCGAGCATGCCGCCAACGATCGCAGCAAGCAGGATCCACGGGAGGAGATCTGGGGACACGCAGCAGCCTCCGGCGATGATGCCGAAGGTCTCTCCCGACCGGCCTCGCGCCGGTCGCTCACAGCGGGCCACGACGGGTGGCCGGGATGACGCCGCAGAGCCGGGTGGGATACTCCCCTTCGCCCGGTAGGGTGAGCCACAGGCGGGCGCCCGGGTCAAGTGCCGGACGACGCTGCGTGCAGGCGCGACATGGTGAGCCCGCTGGGATTCGAACCCAGGACCAAGGGATTAAAAGTCCCCTGCTCTACCGCTGAGCTACGGGCCCCGTGCAACTCTACCGGGTGGGGACCTCCCGGCGGCCTGCGGCGCTGGTGATGCCCGCGGCGCCGGCCCTGGCTGCGTACGGCCGGCGGTCAAGGGAGCGGGCCACGCCCCAGCGTCGGGCCTGCATCCGCCAGCCGATGCTGCCGACCGCGCGGTAGAGGCGGGCCTGCACGAAGGGCCGGGCGAGATGCTCCTGGGCAGCAGCCGGGATTGCGGTCCCGTGCGCCAGAGCGTCGGCGGCGAGGTCCAGGGCGGCGCGCGCGTGACCCGCTCGGCCCACCGTGTCGAGCGGGGCGCCATGGACGAGGCCCTCACCGGCACCCAGGGCCAGGCCACCGGCCCAGGTGAACCCGGCCTCCACGGCGAACTGCGCGGAGACCGCGAGGGCCGGAGCGATGTGCGCGGCCTCCGGGAAGCCGCAGTTGACGATGGCGGCGAACGCCGGCCGAACTGGACCCAGAGCCACACTGCCGTTCGCGCGGCGGGCCGCCAGCCCCTCGAGGACGCGGGTCACCGGCGCCGGGAGCGTGTCCACGTAGAGCGGCGCGGCGAGCACCACGAGGTCGGCGGCCTCCACGATGTCGAGCGCGCGGTCGAGGCGGGCGGGTGCGCCCGCGACCGGGTACAGCTGGATCGTGTCCACCTCGACACCCCGCTCGTCGAGCTGGCCCGACAGGTACGCGCCGAGCGACGCGGAGGTGCTGGTCCTGGTCCGCGGGCTGCCCACCAGGACCACGGCGCGCGTCGGAGCCGGCCAGGTGCCGGGATCGCCGTCGGGTGCCGGCACCGGGTCCGCGGGCAGCCGCCGGCCGCGGCCGATGTCCTCCATCGCGCCGGCGACGAGCGAACCGATCGCATCGTCCGCCATCCCCGCGTGGACGACCCGGGCCGCGGATGCGCCGGCATGGAGGTTGCGGGCGTTGCGACCCGCAAGCGAGGAGAAGACGGCCTCCGCCGCCGCGTCGGGCGCATCGAGCCAGCCGATGGCGAGCAGGTCCGGGTAGCGCGCATATCGCATCTGGTGGTGGGTCTCGCCGGCGATCTGGGCGAACCCCGGCATGAGGAGCTGGATCTGGTGGTCGAGCGCCTTCTTGAGCTCCGACGAGTAGCCCCCGAACGTCACCGGCGACAGGAGCACGAGGAGGTCGCTGCGGATCGTGGCTGCAGCGATCGCGCGGTTGTCATCGTCGGTGTTGCACTGGCCCGGGCTCCGGATCCAGCAGTAGAAGTCGCCCGCGCAGTTGCCGATCCGCGCCTCGCGCAGGGTGACGCTCTCGGTCGTCCAGCCGGCTGCGGCCAGCCTGGCCTCGACGGCCTCGCGGACCCGCGCCCCGGCTCCACCGGCATCGAGCGACCCGTCGAGCACAAGTGCATGCATGGCCGTGTCCTCCTGTGCGCCTGCGGTCAGGCCGCGACCGACGGGTGACGCTCGCGCCGCTGGCGGGCCGAGGCGTGCGAGCCGCCGACCGGAACCGTGCCCACCGCGCCGCCGAGCCCGAAGCCCGCCGGGATGTCAACGTAGAGCGACTCGACCGCTCCCGGCTCCGTCACGTAGGTCTCGTGGAACAGGCCTACGGCCCCGGCCGCGGCCTTGGACCGGCGGTAGAACGCGGTCCAGGCGGGGCGGTGCGCGGCGCCGTCGGAGCGCGCGTACTGCTCGAGTGCCTCGAACGAGCGCCAGTAGCTCACCACCATGATCGTCCGCCCCGACAAGAAGGTCCGGGCGCCCAGGAGGCCCAGCTCCGGCTGCGTGGACAGCTCGCTGAGCATCGGGCCCATGGCGCGCGCGGCCGGCAGCCAGCCGCGGAGGCTGCGCAGGCGGTTGATCCGCATGCCGACCAGGAAGACGACAACAGGGGCATCGACATCGGCCATCAGGCGGACGGTCGGCTGGGCTGCAGGCATGGGTGGCGGGCTCCAGGTGGGTCGGGGACGCTTGGTGTTGACAGCGTCAACATTACGCGATGGATGTGAACACTGTCAACACCTGTGCGACAATGCCGCCATGCGCGATCGTCCCTACCACCACGGCGACCTGTACGAGGCCCTTGTCACGGCCGGCGTCGAGGCCGCCCGCGCCGGCGGGCCATCGGCCATCTCCATCCGCGTGCTCGCGAAGACCGTCGGCGTCTCACCGACGGCCGCCTACCGCCACTTCCCCAGCCTCGAGCACCTCGTGGCGGCGGTGTCCCAGCGCGCCCGCGAGCTGCTGGCGACGGCGATGGGCGCCGCCATGGACGAGGTCCACACGGACGATGCCGCGGCGCGGGCCTGGGACCGGCTCCTTGCCAGCGGACGGGCCTACGTGCGGTTCGCCGTGGCCGAGCGGCACCTGTTCGCGATGGCCTTCGTCCCGTGCGAGGCGCCGCCGCCCCGCCCCGACGATCCCGACGCGTGGGCGCTGCTGGTCGGGACGCTCGAGGATGTGGGTCGCACCGGAGGACTCGCGCTATCGCCGCCGATGACCGCACCGGTCGCGGCCTGGGCGATGGTCCACGGCCTCGCGGGCATCGTCACCGGCACCACGCTGCCCCCCGAGGTCAACCCCGATGCACTGACCGACGCCGTCCTCGGCGTCCTCCTGCGCGGCCTGCGAGCCTGATCTCCGCGGAGCCGCAGCAGGCGCCCGGGGCGCACGGCCGATCCCGCTCAGGCGACCGGGCGCGCCCCGTGCGGGCCTGCCTCGCCTGGGCCTGCCTCGCCTGGGCCTGCCTCGCCCCGGCCAGGGCGGCGGTCCCGGCCGGGCCCCTCGTCGGACACGATGCGGCGGTGGCGCAGCGACCACTTGCGCAGTGACTTGGGGAGGTGGCTTCCGACCGCGCCGATGACGAGGGCGGCCACGGCGACCGGGACCTCGGCGCCCTTGGCGCGATGGAAGGCGACCAGGACGCCGACATGGGCGAACACGAGGAGCCCACGGCCCTCGTAGGCCCAGTGGCGGCTGTGGGAGGCCTCGGTCGCGAGCAGGGCGGCCCCCGTCAGCGTGGTCGCCGTGCGCCAGCGGGAGGCCGCCGTCGGGTGCCCGGCCATCCGCCCGCCGAGGTAGCCCGCCATCGCCAGGAGGTGCGCGGTGCGGGCGATGATCGCGACCGTGCGCGGAGCGGGATCGTAGGGGTTCATGACCGGCCCTCGCCCATAGCGCCCTCGTGGCGCAGGAAGTGGATGTCCACCAGGGTGCCCGCGGGGAGGACGTCCTCGCCCGGCGGCACCAGCGCGATCGCGTCCGCGTTGGCGAGGGTGCTCACGAACCCTGTGGCCTGGCGCCCGGCGCTCCCGGCGAGCAGCCCGTCCGGGCCGTCCTCCACGACCACCCGGACCAGCGTCAGGCGGTCCACGCGGGGCCGGATCTCGTGGGTGAGGCGGGCGCGCGCGGGCGGTCCGGCAGGGATCGGCACGCCCGAGAGGCGCCGCAACGCGGGCCGGACCAGCGTCTCGAAGGTGAGCAGCGCGGCCACCGGGTTGCCAGGCAGCGACAGGATGCACGTCGCGCCGGCGAACGCGCAGGCGAACGGGCGGCCGGGCTGGATGTCCACCTTGTAGAAGCGCTCCGCGGCGCCCAGCTCCGCGAGGGTCTCGCGGACCAGGTCGCGCTCGCCGGTGGACACGCCTGCCGACGTGAGCAGGACGTCAGCCTCCAGGCCCGTCCGGAGCAGTTCCCGCAGCTCGTCGGGCTCGTCGGGTGCCACACCCAGCAGCACGGGCACACCCCCAGCGCGCGCGGTCGCCGCGGCCAGCATCGACGCGTTGCTGTCGTAGATGGCGCCGGGCGGCAGGGGCTCGCCGGGCGCGACCAGCTCGTTGCCGGTGGACAGGATGGCGACCCGCGGGCGGCGGTGGACCCGGACCGCCACCCGGCCAATGGACGCCAGCACCGCGACCTCGGGCGGCCCGACGATCGTGCCCGCGCGCAGGCACGCGTCACCCGTTCGCATGTCGCCCCCGCGCAGTCGCACGTGGTCGCCCGGCGCCACCGGCCCGCGCACCCGGATGGTGCCATCGACCTCGTCCACAACCTCGAAGGGGATCACCGCGTCGCCGCCCGGCGGCATCCGGGCGCCGGTCAGGATCTGGACGGCTGTGCCGGGCCGGACGTCCACCACCTCGCGATCGCCGGCGGCGATGGTGCCGATGACCTCCAGGCGGACGCCGGCGACGCAGTCCGCGGCCCGCACGGCGAACCCGTCCATCGCGGAGTTGTCCCAGTGCGGGAGGTCGAATGGGGCCCGGATGTCCTCGGCGAGCACGCGGCCGTCCACCGCCGCGAGCGCCACCTCCTCCGCCTCGAGCGGCCGGAGCCCGTCGAGGATGAGGTCGCGCGCGATGTCGAGCGAGGGCACGTGGATCTCCCGTGGGGCGGCTGATCCCCAGGCTGCGCGAGGTCCCGGAAACACGGGCCGGAGTTCCCTGTGAACCGGATTGCGGCGCGGATGATACTCCCGCACGAGGCGCTATGGCCAAGTTGACATGGCCCTTCCGGGGCGCCCTCGATGGTGGAGAGTTGCGGCAATGGACATGATCCTGCGCATCAACATGGGCGCCGAAGGTGGACCCAGTGCGAGCGTCGAGGAGATGGGCAAGTACGCGGGCCTGGGCGGCCGCGCGATGACGTCGCTCATCGTGGCCGACGAGGTGGACCCGATGTGCCACCCCCTCGGGGCCGATAACAAGCTGGTGTTCGCGCCCGGCATGCTGACCGGGTCCGCTGCCTCGACCAGCGGCCGCATCTCCGTGGGCTGCAAGAGCCCCCTGACCGGCGGCATCAAGGAGGCCAACGCCGGTGGCCAGGCGGGCCAGGCGCTCGCGCGGCTCGGCTACCGCGCGGTCATCGTCGAGGGCAGGCCCGCGGGCGACGACCTCTGGACGATCCTGGTGAACCAGGACGGCGTCTCCTTCAAGGTCGACAACGACCTGAAGATGAAGGGCACCTACGACACCGTCGACAAGCTCAAGGGCGAGTACGGCGACAAGGTCACCTTCATGATCATCGGGCAGGCCGGCGAGATGATGCTTGGCGGCGCCTCGATCGCCGCGTGCGACCGCGAGCTGCACCCCACCCGCCACATGGGCCGGGGCGGCGTCGGCGCGGTCATGGGCTCCAAGCGGATCAAGGCGTTCATCCTCGACGAGGCCGGCACGAAGACCCGCCCGCCCAAGGACGAGGCGCGCTTCAAGGAGGCTGCCCGGATCTTCAACGAGGGCCTCCGGCGTCACGGCGTGTCAGGCCAGGGCCTGCCGTCGTTCGGCACGAACGTCCTGACCAACATCCTCAACGAGGCCGGCGGCTACCCGACCAACAACTTCCAGACGGGCCGCTTCGAGGGTCACGAGAAGATCTCGGGCGAGACCCAGGCCGCCGTCATGACCGAACGCGGCGGCGAGGCCACCCACGCCTGCCACCGTGGCTGCATCATCCAGTGCTCGGGCATCTTCAACGACGCCACCGGCAAGTACAAGAGCAAGCAGGCCGAGTACGAGACCGTCTGGTCCCACGGCGGCAACTGCGGCATCAGCGACCTGGACATCATCCAGGAGCTGGACCGCATGGATGACGACTTCGGCCTCGACACGATCGAGACCGGCGTGGCCATCGGTGTCGCCATGGAGGGCGGCCTCCTGGAGTTCGGCGACGGCCCCGGTGCGATCAAGGTCCTCGCCGAGGTGGGCAAGGGCACGCCGCTGGGCCGCATCATCGGTTCCGGCGCGGGCGTGACCGGCAAGGCCTTCGGCGTGGAGCGCGTCCCGGTCGTCAAGAACCAGGCGCTGCCCGCGTACGATCCGCGCGCCGTCCAGGGCATGGGCGTGACCTACGCCACCACCCCCATGGGCGCCGACCACACCGCGGGCTACGCGGTCGCGACGAACATCCTCCGCGTGGGCGGGTTCGTCGATCCGCTCCAGCCCGATGGCCAGATGGAGCTCTCCCGGAACCTGCAGATCGCCACCGCGGCGATCGACTCCACCGGGATGTGCCTGTTCATCGCGTTCCCCATCCTCGACCAGCCGGACACGTTCGATGCCCTCGTCGAGATCATCAACGGGTTCTTCGACATCAACCTCACCGCGGCCGACGTCACGGCGCTCGGCAAGCGGGTCCTCGAGACCGAGCGGGACTTCAATGCCCGCGCCGGCTTCACGGCCGCCGATGACCGCCTCCCGGCGTTCTTCGAGAACGAGCCGGTCGCTCCGCACAACGTGACCTTCACGGTCACGCACGAGGAGCTCGACAAGGTCTTCGCCTGGTAGAACGTCCCGACGCTGCCGCCGCGCATCCCCCGAGCGCGGCGGCAGCGTGCTGCTCACGGGCGGTGTCATGCTCCTCATCAGCCCGGCGACGGCTCCCTGGAGGGAGCTGAACGCCCTGCTCCAGCAAGGCGTCTGGTGCCGTGCCACGGTGCCGGCATACCTGCTCGACTTCCTCACCACGCAGGTCGGGCTTGCCGACGAGTACGTCCGCTCGCGGGTCGAGACGATCTTCCTCGACGGGATGGTCGTGGACGACCTGGAGGCGTCCATGGTCCACGACGGCTCCACCGTGACCCTGTCGGCGGCGATGCCGGGGCTGGCGGGCGCCACGTTGCGACGCGGCGGGTTCTACCGGTCGATGCGCTCGAGCATCAGTTGGTCCACGCTCGCGGGCGAGGCGGACGAGGACCGCGCGGCACCGGGCCTGGTCCGGGTCAAGCTGTTCAACCTGATCCTGCGCGAGATGGGCCCCGAGCTGCTCCGGCACGGCGTCCTCGTGGACACGGACCGCGCCGTCGATGCGCTGGGCGCGCCCGCGGCGGCCGAGGCGGCCACGGCGGAGGGTGTGGGTCGTATCCTCCTCGTCGTCGGTGACGAGGGTCCCGAAGCTGAGGACGATCCGTGCAGGTGACGGTCAAGCTGTATGCGACCTTCCGGACCGGCCGGTTCGCGAAGGAGGAACGCGAGGTGGCCGAGGGCACGCGCGTCGCGGCGATCGTTGACGAGCTGCGCATCCCCGTGCCGGAGATCGGCGTGACGATGGCCAACGGCCGCCACGTGGAGCTGGACCACCTCGTCCGGGACGGCGACGTCATCGCGATCTTCCCCGTCATCGGCGGGGGCTGACGGGAGCGGCCACCATGGACCGGTACGCGCGCCAGGCCCGCTTCCCCGCGGTCGGCCCCGAGGGCCAGGAGCGGATCGCTGCGGCCGTGGTCACGGTCGTCGGCTGCGGCGCCCTCGGCTCCGCGAGCGTGAACTTGCTGGCCCGCGCCGGGGTCGGCGAGATCCGCATCATCGACCGCGATGTCGTGGATCTCACGAACCTGCAGCGCCAGCTGCTGTTCGAGGAGGCAGACGCGCGTGACGGCGTGCCCAAGGCGGTGGCTGCCGCCGCGGCCGTCGAGAGGATCAACTCCTCGATCCGCGTGGTGCCGTTCGTCGTGGACGTCACGCCGTCGAATGTCACGACGCTCCTCGTGGGCTCCACGGTCGTTGTGGACGGCACGGACAATCTCGAGACCCGCTTCCTGGTCAACGACGCCTGCGTGCGACTCGGCATCCCCTGGGTGTACGGCGGCGCGATCGGCTCCACGGGGATGGCCATGGCCATCGTCCCGGGCCGGACGGGCTGCTTCCGCTGCCTCTTCCCCCTCCCGCCCGATCCGGCCACGCTCGAGACCTGCGAGACGGCGGGGGTTCTCGCCTCAAACGTGGCGATGGTCGCCGCGTTCCAGTGGACAGAGGCGGTCAAGCTGATCGTCGGCGCGGACACCGGCACTGCGGGGGCGCTGCTCGTGGTGGACGTGTGGGCCGGCGACTACCACCTGGTCGAGGGCGCCGCCCGCCGGGAGACGTGCCCCTGCTGCGCGGAGGGCCGGTACGAGTTCCTCGACGCCGCGGTCACCAGCCGCGCCACCACGCTGTGCGGTCGGGACGTGATCCAGGTCAGCCCGGCGCGGGCCGCCCGGATCGACCTTGCCGCACTCGGGACCCGCCTCTCGCCTTTCAGCACCGGCAGGCCGGTGGTCAACGAGCACCTCGTGCGAGTCCACGTGGACGGGCACGAGATGACAGTCTTCGCGGACGGACGAGCACTCATCAAGGGCACAGCGGACCCGGCGGTCGCCCGCTCGCTCTACGCACGCTGGATCGGGGCATGAAGGCAGGACCGGGCGGCACCCCGGCCCGCGGCACTGGAGGAACGCGTCCCATGGCAGAGCTGCACGTGAACATCGTCCTCGCGTCGGGGGCGCGCGTGGGGCCGGGCAAGGCGACGCTCCTCGAGGGCATCCGCGACACAGGCTCCATCTCGGCCGCGGCCCGCGCGCTGGGCGTGGACTACAAGCGGGCATGGCTGCTGCTCGACAGCCTCGACACCGCCTTCGACACCCCGGTCGTCGAGCGCAAGGCGGGTGGCGTGGGCGGGGGCGGCGCGTCGCTGACCCCGTTCGGCCTGGACCTGCTGGAGCGCTACCGTCGGATCGAGGCCGCCGCGACCGCGCTGGCGGAGGCGGACCTTGAGCTGCTCCAGCAGCACGCCCTGCCCAGCGCGGGGCCCAAGATCTGACGCCTGCCGCCCGACGTCAGCGGAGACACTGAAAGGGACCCGTGCACCAGAGGCAGGCGGCGCAGGGGACCGTGCCGACATGGCAGTCCTGCTCGAAGTCACCCTCGCTCACGTAGTCGCAGAGCGCGACGTTGCAGTCGTAGCAGAACGGGAACTCGTACCGCGTGACCTCGCCTCGGAAGGCGCGCCATGGGCTGCCGTTCCAGATGTCCAGGACTGGCTGCTCCGCGACATCGCCGAAGACCTTGGGCTCCACGAGCTTGGTGATCCCGGCGAGGTGGCAGGCGAACCGGTGCCAGAGGAAGTAGCAGGGGTGGAGCTTCCCATCCCAGGCGACGAACGCCGAGCCCTCCTCCACAAAGTCGCAGTAGCGCACCTGGGTCGGGATGGTGCGGGGCAGGCGCAGCTCCAGGCCCAGCTCCGCAGCGAGCGCCGCAGCCTGGTCGAAGACCCTGGTGACCTCGTCAACCCGGGCATGGTCGAAAGCCATGAGGTCCGCGATCTTGAGCGAGATCCCCTGGCTGCTCGCATCCTCCACCATGCGTCTCACGTACTCGTTCGCGCGCCGTTCAGCGTCAGAGGCGTGGAAGCGTGCCGGCTCCCGGTAGTCGTCGAAGCTGACCCCATCGGCCGTGGCGCGCTCGCGCCATGCCTCGAAGATCGCGAGGGCGCGGTCCGTCGTGGGCATGAAGGCCGCCTCGCCGGCCATGGCCGGGTCGTACGGCAGCATGTGCGTGACGATGATGAACGCGTAGCCCTGGTCGGCGGCCCATTGCACCAGGAGCGGGAGCTCGCCGAGGTTGCTGCGCATCGCGACGAACTCCAGGCCGAGGCGCACGTCGCGGCCGTGGCGCTCCGCCGCCCCCTGGAGCGCGGCCGTCGCCGAGAGGATCTGGCTCTGGCGGGCGCCGCCGTGGATCTGGCGGAGCATCTCGGGGCTGACCGCGTCGGCCGAGATGCAGATCCGGTCCACGCCCGCCGCGACCAGCGAGTCCGCCCGCCGCGGGCCGATGAGCTGGCCGTTGGTCTGGAAGCCGATCCAGGCCGAGGCCGGCATGTCATCCCGTGCCCGCGCGATGAACCGCTCGAGGCCGCGGTGCAGGAGCGGCTCGCCGATCCCGTTGAGCACGAGTGACTCGAGGTGGGGGAAGGTGGGCGCGAGACGCTCGAATGTCTCGTCGGTCATGTCGCCCTCGACCAGGCCCTGGCCGGGCGCGTACTTGACGCACATCGCGCACTGCAGGTTGCAGCGCGTGGTGACCTCCACGAACAGCTTGGACGGGTGCCGGCGCACCGCTGCCGGCGTCGGGCTCACGGGGGCCGCCACAGGAGCGGGAGGCGCGGGCTGCAGCAACGGCAGGTGCCGTGTCGCCGTCACAGGTTCCTCCACAGCACAGCCGGCTGGAGCGCGACCGGATGGGGCAAGGGCGCTGAGGAACGAGTGTACCCAGCCCGTCACTGCTCCCGCATGACCATGGGGGGGGCGGCCACGCACCCGGTGACCGCCACCGTGGTCCTACGCTCCGGGCCGCTCCACAGGCAGGCTAGCCGCCGCCCACGCCGTGAAGCCGCCGTCCATGTCCGCGGCGCGGTCGAACCCGAGGTCGCGCAGCGTGGCCGCGGCGAGGCTGGAGCTGTAGCCGTCCTCGCACACGAGGATCACCCGCCGGGCCGGGTCGTCCCAACGCGGGTCCGAGTAGCCAGACGCCGGGTCCAGGCGCCAGAACAGCACCGACAGCGGGATGTGCGCCGCGCCTGGGATCATGCCTGCCGCCTCGCGCTGGCTCGCGCAGCGCGTGTCCACGACCAGGGCGCCACCGTCCATCTCGCGGGCGGCGTCCGCGGGGGAGACGCGGTCGATCCGCGACCGCGCCGCCTCGAGCAGCTCGTTGATGGTCAGCCGGCTCGCCACGGGTCAGCCCGGCAGCAGCGAATCGTTCACCAGCTGGTCCACCGTGACCGGGTTCGGCACCAGGTCCAGCGTCGTCATGAACTCCAGGGACTTCTGCCAGCCGTCGGTGTCGATGGAGCCGAGCGCGCCGCCGGTCCGCGTGTTCTGCCACTGCGCCACGGTCGCCTCCAGGATCTGGAGTTGCAGGGCCGGGTCGGCGGCAAGCTCCGGGACCATCGCGAAGGTGGCATCGAGGCCCTTCTGCGGATCGGCCTTGATCTCCTCCATCGCCTGCAGGGTTGCCGCGGTGAAGGCCGTGAGGGCATCCCGCTTGGCCTCCAGGGTCGCCGTGCCGGTCACGAGGCCCGGACCCGGCAGGGGCACGAACCCGTCCACGGTGAGCACGTTCACGTCGATCCCGGCGTTGCCCAGCACGATGGGCTCGTTGTTGGCGAAGCCGGTGGCCGCATCCACGGCGCCCTGCTGGAGGGCCGCCGCCTGGCCGAAGTCCGGGAACTCGACGAGCTTGACGTCGTCCACCGTCAGGCCGGCCGAATCGAGCAGCGCGAGGAGCTGGATCCACGAGGTGCCGTACTTGCCTGGGATGCCGATCCGCTTGCCCTTGAGGTCCGCGGGGGCTGCGATGCCGGCGTCGGCACGCGCGATCACGACCGCTGGGAACTGCCCGTAGATGGTCGCCGTGTAGACGACCGGGATGCCCTGGCTGACCGCGGGGATGACCGAGGTGCCGTCGCCTGAGCCGATGTCCACGGCGCCCTGGCCCAGGAGCGTGATCAGGTCCGGGTCGATCTTGTTCTGGAGCGTCACGTCGAGGCCTGCCGCGTCGTAGTAGCCCGCCTGCTCGGCGAGGTAGAACTGGGCGAACTGGACGCTGGGGATGTAGCCCAGACCGACGGTCAAGGGAACGGGTTCGACGGCCGGGGACGGCCGCTCGGTTGCCGGCGCGGTCGTCGCGCCCGAGCCGCCACACGCGGCGACGAGGACAGCGATGGCGGCGACCACGGCCGCGGGCCGCAGGAGAGTGGCGCGGAGCGAGGACACGGTGCTGGAGACCTCCGGGATCGATGAGGTGCGGCTCACCGGTCACCGACCAGGCGGCGCTCGATGAGGACCATGACGAGGTAGAGGCTCACGCCGATGAGGGCGAGCGTGAGCAGGGTGGCGAACATGAGGGGGATGTCGAACATGGAGCCGCGCGCCATGTTGATGAGCACGCCCAGACCGTTGTCCCCGCCCGCCCATTCGGCGACGATCGCGCCGATGACGGCCAAGGTGATGCCCACGCGCATGCCGCCCAGGATCGCGGGCAGCGCCGCGGGGATCTCGACACGGCTGACCGTCTGCCACGACGTGGCGCGGAACGAGCGGGCCATCTCCAGCAGGCGCGGGTCCACCGAGCGGATCCCCACCATTGTGGCGACGGCGACCGGGAAGAACACGATCAGCGTGGTGATCACGAGCTTGGACAGCAGTCCCGTGCCGAACCACAGCGCGATGAGCGGAGCGAGCGCGAGGACCGGGGTTGCCTGGGCGGCGACGATGTACGGCGAGAGCAGGCGCTCGGCGAGGCGGGAGCGCGCGAGGAGCACGCCGACCACGAGCGCAAGCGTGGCGCCCAGGGCGAAGCCGAGCAGGATCTCCATCAGCGTCTGGGCGGTGTGCTTCCACATCAGGCCCTCGGCCCAGGCAGCGACGAACCGTTGGGCCACGGTGAGCGGTCCGGGCAGGATGAACGGCGGGTAGCCGGTCACGACGACGACAACCTGCCAGGCGACGACGAACACGACCAGGCTCAGCACGATCGGCCAGAGGACGTGGAAGCTGCGGCGGCGGCGTCCTCCCGCCGGCGTGGTCCCGCTCACGGCTCGTCCTCCGATCGGAACGGGTCGAACCAGGCAGGCGTGCCCGGGTCGGTGTCGGCATGGCGGCGCCCGGCCCTGCCGCCGGGCAGCGCCACGACCTGCGCGTGGTCCTCGACCATGGCGATGCGGTCGTCGGTGGTGTCCACGAGGTGCGCGCGGATGTCGGCGGCGAGCGACGAGACCAGCGCGGAGTCCATGTCCGCCGTGCGGCGCGGCCGGGGCAGCTCCACGCGGATGTCGGCCACCACAGCGCCTGGACGAGGCGACATGACGACGACGCGGTCGGCGAGGAAGATCGCCTCGGGGATGCTGTGGGTGACGATGACGATGGTGGTCCCGGTGCGGTCCCACAGGCGCAGCAGCTCCGCGTTGAAGCGCTCGCGGGTGAGCGCGTCGAGCGCGCTGAACGGCTCGTCCATCAGGAGCACCCGCGGCTCCAGGGCCAGCGCCCGCGCGATCGCGACCCGCTGGCGCGTCCCGCCCGAGAGCGTCGAAGGCTTGGCACGCGCGAACTCCCGCAGGCCCACGAGACCCAGCAGCTCCTCGGCGCGGGCCGCCTGGCGCTCCTTCGACCAGCCCGCGAGCTCCAGCGGGAAGCAGACGTTGGCCTCGGCCGACTTCCATGCCAGCAGCCGGGGCTCCTGGAAGACGAGGCCCACCCGCGGGTCGGGTCCGCTGACCGGGACGCCCTCCACCTCCACCGATCCGCTCTCGGCGGGGATCAGGCCGGCGACCACGCGCAGCAGCGTGCTCTTGCCGCACCCGTTGGGCCCGATGAGCGCGACCACCTCGCCGGCGCGCACGTCGAGGGAAAGACGGTCCAGGACGTGGACGGTGCGCGCGCCGTGGAAGGTGAGCGAGACGTCGGCGATGGCCAGGCCGGCACCGGGTGCCCGGGCAGGCAGCACAGGCGCGGGATCCTGGGCCCTGGTCGCCGTCATGTCTGCCTCCGGTGCACGTACCACGAGCACATCGGGGCAGGGATGGACGGCATCGCCCGGACGCCGGGCGCACCGGTCCACGGCCTTCTCTCATCCGGACTGTACCGTCGGCTCCGGCTTGCGAGGACCACCTCGCCCCGGATCTGCTGCACGCCGCGGGTTCTACACCGCTGCGCCGCTCGTGGGCTCGTCCCGCATCAGCGGGAACCACCACCGGTCGGGAATCACACCCTGCCCCGAAGGCTCTGCGCGGAATGTACCACCCCCCGAGCGGGGGCGGCGAACCCCACGCCGGGTCGTGCGTGCTCAGCGTGCGTACGGGAGCGTGCCTTGTCGTTCCTGCGCGGCGAGCGCTCGCGATCGCGCCTGTGCGGCCCGGAACGGTCGATTCCGGCACGCTTGGCGCTCATCAATCGCTGGGGTCCAGACGGTCCGCGCCTGGCGCCGCACGCTGGCGTGCTAGCCGTCGGACCGGTGGAAGATCGGGCGCAGGGCCGGGTAGAGGGAGCGGTACACGGCGAAGGCCTCGTCGTAGCGCTCGCGGTCCGCGGGGTCCGGATCGATCCGGCGCTCCACCGCGGTCATGGCGACCACGGCCGCCTCGAGATCCGGGTGCCCGCCGGTGCCGGCCGCCGCCACGATCGCGGCGCCCAGGACGGCGGTGTCGGTGATGCACGGGATCGCGGCGGGGACGCCCAGCACGCCCGCCTTGATGCGGGCCCAGCAATCATCGGGCGTGGCGCGGCCGGTCAAGTGCAGCTCGCGGACGGGGGCGCCGGCCGCTGCCAGGGGCTCCGCCACGTCGCGCAGCGCGTAGGCCGCCGCCTCGAGCGCGGCGCGCGCCAGGTGCTCGGGTCCGTGGGCCAGCGTCAGGCCGAAGATCACGCCGCGGGCATCCTCGTCGAACACCGGCGCGCGCTCCCCGGCGAGATACGGCAGCACGACGAGGCCATCAGCGCCCGCGGGCACGGTGGCGGCCGCCTCGAACATCTCGTCGGGGGTCCACCGCCCGCCCAGGATCGAGGTCCGCACCCAGTCCACGGTCGCCCCCAGCGCCGCCATCGCCCCGCCGACCACCCACCGTCCCTCGAGCGGCGCCGGCGAGAGGAACGAGCGGCCCACCTGGACCGGCCGGTCGGCGTAGATCGCGAGACCGCCGGACGTCCCACCCGTGTCGACGGCGTCGCCGGGCAGCCGCAGGCCGGCGCCTAGCATCGACGCTGCGCCATCGTTGACGCCCACCACCACGGGGATCCCGGCCGGCAGGCCCAGGTCCGCCGCACGGTCGGCCCGCAGTGGGCCCAGCGGCGCACCCACGGGCCGCGAACCCGGTACCCGGTCACGCGGCACGCCCGCGGTTTCCAGCGCGGCCGCCGACGGCACCGCCTCGTGGCGCTGCACGCTGGTCACGGCCACCCCGGTCAGCATGTGGCCGACCGCATCCCACGACGCCAGCAGCCAGCGCACCCTGGCGATCGACGACGGATCCTCGCGGGCCAGCCAGGCCATGCGTGGCAGCAGCCCGTAGCCCCCCGCGCCCGCCCGTCGATCCTGCCAGGTGAGCGCCGGGCGCACTGGGCGGCCATCAGCGTCGACGGCAACCAGGGTGGGGCCCTGGCCGACGCAGCAGATCCCGGTGACCTCGGCGGCGGCGATGGCGTCCGCCATGGAGCGCACGGCAGCAACGATCGCCACCCACCAGTCGCGCGGATCCTGTTCGGCACGCCCGTCCGGCCCGATGTCGGTCGGGTAGCCGCCGCGGCCCATGCCCAGCAGCCGCCCGTCCAGGCCCACAAGGGCTGCCTTCACCTCCGACGTGCCAAGGTCGAGGCCCAGGACGGCCGACACCCGCTCAGCCAACCGCCACGTCCTCGGGCAGGAGGAACCAGCGCAGGTCCTCGAAGTCGTCGCCCACGGCGCCATCGGCGATGGTGGGGCCGGGAAGGGCGCGCGGTGCCCGGGCGAGGATCGTGCGCGCCTCGTCCAGGTAGGCGGCCAGGCGAGTCTCGGGCTCGCGATGGCGGTGGGCGGGCCACGTCATGGCGCCCCCGTCAAAGCGGATGCCGTGCAGGGAAAGCGGCGGCTCCGGCACGCCGTCCCGATGGCGCCACATGCCGGTGGCCGGTTCGAAGGCGTAGTCGGGCAGGAGGCGCCAGCCCTCGGTCGCGACGAGGTCCACCGCGTCTAGGACGAACTGGAACACCGTCTCGCTGATGAAGTAGTTGAAGTTGACCCGGATCCAGCCGGGCTTGATCCCCTCGCAGCCGCGGGCGATCTCGCGCTCGAACTCGTGGCTGGTCTCGAGGTCGATGCCCAGCAGGCGGTGTCCGTACGGCCCGGCGCACGAGCAGCCGCCGCGGGACTGGATGCCGAACAGGTCGTTGAGCAGCGCCACCACGAAGTTGTGGTGCAGGTACCGCCCGTCACGGCGGACGACGAAGGACACGATCGAGAGCCGCTCCGCGTGGTGGGAGCCCAGGATCTCGATCCCCTCGTTCGCCTCCCAGCGGTGCAGGGCGCGGTGGATGAAGTCCTCCTCGCGCTCGCGGATGGCCTCCACCCCCACTTCGGCCTTGAGCTTGAACACCAGGCCCGCCCGGATCGACTCCACGATGGCGGGAGTGCCGCCCTCCTCCCGGTGCTCGATGTCGCTGATGTAGAGGTGCTCGACCGGGTTGACATAGGCCACCGTTCCACCGCCGGGCACCGACGGGACCCGGTTGCGGAACAGCTCGCGGCGGGCGACCAGCACGCCCGGCGTCCCCGGTCCGCCGATGAACTTGTGGGGGCTGATGAAGACGGCGTCGAGGTACGCCAGCGGGTCGGCGTCGGCGGCGGGATCCATCTCGATCGCCACGTACGGTGCGGCCGCCGCGAAGTCCCAGAAGGACAGCGCCCCGTGCTCGTGGAGGAGGCTCGCGATCCCCCGGGTGTCGGTGACGATGCCAGTGACATTGGACGCCGCGCTGAACGACCCGATCCGCAGCGGCCGGTCCGCGTACCGCTCCAGCTCTGCGCGGAGCTGGGCCTGGTCGATGTGGCCCTCACGGTCCTCGCGGATGGTCACCACGTCGGCGATGGACTCCCGCCACGGCAGCTCGTTGCTGTGGTGCTCGTACGGGCCGATGAAGACCACGGGCCGCTGGTCGCGCGGGATGCGGGAGCGCAGGTCCCAGCGGTCGTCGAGGTCGGCGGGGATCCGCAGCTGCAGGACGTCCACCATGCGGTTGATCGCCGCTGTGGAGCCGGAGCCGCAGAAGATGACCGCGTGGCGCTCGGGCGAGCCGCCGACGCCATCGAGCACGAGGCGTCGGGCCTCCTCGCGGAAGCGGGTGGTCTGGAGGCCGGTTCCCGAAGACTCGGTGTGGGTGTTCGCGTAGAGCGGCAGGACCGCCTCGCGGATGTAATCCTCGATGAACGCGAGGCTGCGGCCGGATGCGGTGTAGTCCGCGTAGGTCACGCGCCGAATCCCGTACGGCCCCGCGACGGCCTCGTCGTCGCCGATGACGGAGGCGCGGATCAGGTCCACCAGGGCGTCAGGTTCCATCGCCCCGCAGTCTATGTCAGGCGGTGCGCTCCCCCGGCAGGCCGGCGCGGACTACGGGATCAGGACGGGCGTGAAGTCCTTGTAGTGGTAGTAGTTGAGGTCCACGCGACCGACGATGCCGGGCACCGTCCCGTCCGAGGTGTACTGCCAGAACGTCCAGCTCTTGCCACCCCAGTTCGCGGCCGGCACGGTCGGGACACCTGCTGCCGGGCTCCAGTGGGCGACCCACAGCACGGAGTAGCCGTTGGCCGCGAACCACTGGGTGTTGCCCATCCTGTTGGTCCAGAACGAGGGGGAGACGTAGATGGCCCCACGGAGGCCCGTTCGCTCGTACACGCGCCCGAGGAAGGCCTTGACCCACTCGATGAGCTGTGCGTCGGTGAGTCCGTTGTTCTCCTCCAGGTCCAGCACGGGCAGCAGCTCGCCCTTGACTGGGGCAGCCGTGTCGATGAAGTGGTCGGCCTCGGCCACGGCGTCGCCCACGGTGAGATCGGGCTGGGCGAAGTGGTATGCCCCGACCAGGAGGCCGTTGGCCTTGGCGCCCGAACGGCTCTTCGTGTAGGTGGGATCGACGTAGTCGATGTCCTCGGACGCCTTGAGGAAGACGAACTCCTTGCCGGCCGCCGCGACCTTTGCCCAGTCGATGGGGGCCTTGCCATCGATCTGCCAGTGGCTTATGTCGATCCCCTGGACCCAGGCCGGGGCCGGCGTCGGGGTCGGCGTGGGTGTTGGGGTGGGGGTCGGTGTTGGGGTGGGGGTCGGCGTCGGGGTGGGGGTCGCGGCGACCGGGGTCGCCAGCGTGGCCCGCGCAGCGAACAGCATGCTCACGCCGTAGAGGCTCTTCACGCTCTTCCCGTTGACCGAGGTGACCGCCCACCAGCCCGATGACGAGACGGAGCGGCCTGAGCACGACGAGGTCCAGGCGCCGCCGGAGATCCAGCCGGCCACCCCCACCCTCGTCGCTTTGGCGAGCCGGACCTTGACGGTCGCCGAGGTGCTGGTCGACGTACGCAGCCGCACGCCTGCGCACTGCGTCGCGAGCGTGGTCGTCGACGCGGCCCGGAAGAGGCCGGCCGCCGCGTACACATAGTCCCGGCCGTAGAGGCGCTTCACGCTCTTCCCGTTGACGGAGGTGATCCGCCACCAGGTGCTTCCCGAGATCCTGCCGCCACACGACGTGGACCACTTCGCCCCGCTGACGCGGGCAACGACGGTCACCCTGGCGCCCTCGGAAAGACGCCTGAGCAGCTTCGCGCCCGTGGATGGCTTCGCCCGCAGCGAGACGCCATCGCAGCGCGCGGCGAGGGCGGTCGCAGCAACGGCCGGCGACGGGAACACGGCAGTCAGGGAGGCCGCGACGAGCGCAAGGACGAGTGCTGCGGCGAGCACGGCCCGCATGGGCATGCGCGCCCCGAGGGTGCTCAGGACAGCCGGTCGGCGGGCTTCGGGCGGTTCGCGGTGCACGATGGGCGGGCCTCTTGTGCTGGTGCGGTCAAGCGTCGGGCATCCGCCGGCGCCATGCCATGGCTCCTTGGGGCCAGTCCGCGTGGACCAAGGGAACCATGCCACGATCGGCCGAACCCGTCGAGGAGGCCCGAGTGGTTGCGCGGCTACAATCGCGTTGTGTCCCACTTCTACGCGCTTGATGAGGCGAATGCACTGCTGCCCGGTCTGGTCACCGTGGTCGAGCGGCTGCGCGAGCAACGTGATTCCCTGGTCGTCCTGCGCGACGCCTACAGGAACCGTGAGCATGTCGTGATGGGCGGTCTCCTGGCCATCGACCCGCTGGACGCCATCGACCCGCGCATCGTGGAGGATCCGCGCTCCGGCGTGGACGAGGCCGGCGACGAGGAGCTGCGCCGCATCCGCCTGCGCATGCGCGGCATCGTCGACCAGATGCAGGCCGATGCCGCCTGGCTTGACGCGCGCGGGATCGTCCTGCGCGACATCGGCACCGGGCTCCTGGACTTCCCGGCGCTCGTCGCGGGGCGACCGGTCTGGCTCTGCTGGCGCTCCGGCGAAGTGGGGGTGGGCTGGTGGCACCACCAGGACGAGGGGTTCGCTGGCCGCCGGCCGATCGCCGACCTCGGGACGCCATGACCGACACGCACTGGCCCGACTACTACGCGGTCACGGTTGACCGCCCGGCCTGGGACACCGTCATCGGCGCGGCCGACCGGTTCGAGGCCGACGGTGCGGCCCTTGGCCGGACCCCTGGCGGGCGCTTGGCCGTGGACCTTGGCTGTGGGGCCGGGCGGGACACGCGGGAGCTGCTCCGGCGCGGCTGGCGTGTGCTCGCGGTGGACGGCGAGGCGGACGCGATTGCGGCCCTGCGGGATGCCACGCCAGCCGAGGACGTCGCCCGCCTCGAGACGGCCGTTGCCGACATCGGGGCCTTCGAGCTCCCGCGGTGCGATCTCGTGGTGGCCAGCGTGAGCCTGCAGTTCCTCGACGCCACCGCATACGCGACCGTGTTCGAACGGATGGCGGCGGCGCTCCCCGCGGGTGGCCGGTTCGCGGGCTACCTGTACGGCGACAAGGATGAGGCCGCAGACGATCCCGCCTATACCTGCCCCTCGGCTGACAGGATCCGCGAGCTCCTCGCCGGGTTCGAGATCGAGCTGTGGAGCGAGCGCGAGGAGGACGGCCACATGGCGCTGGGCGACCCGCACCATCTCCACCTCATCGAGGTCATCGCCCGCCGCCGTTGAGCCGCCGCCGTTGAGCTGCGGGCGACCCCGGTACACTCGGACGGCAGTCCACCCCAGTGCGAAGGAAATCGACCCGCATGACACGGCCCGGGGCCATCCCCCAGCTCGACCCGCTCTACGCGGACATCCGCCGCCGCGACCCGGTACGCCCAGCCATCCTGCTCGACGTGCGCGAGGTGGACGAGTTCCGCAGGTCTCGGGCGGACGGCTGCCTGTTCATCCCCATGTCCCAGGTCCAGCTGCGGGTGTCGGAGATCCCCAAGGACCGGCCGGTCATGGTCATCTGCGCGTCGGGCAGCCGCTCGGTTGGCGTCACGTCCTTCCTGCTGGAGCAGGGCTTCGAGGATGTTGGCAGCGTGGCGGGAGGCATGGACGGCTGGCAGCGCATGGGCCTGCCCGTGAAGACCGGACCGGTCGAGGACGGCGAAGGCCGGCTCTAGGCCCAGCCTGCGGGCCGGTCGGGCTCCGGGGCCGTGACTGGCCCCCGACTGCTCCCGACTGGCCCCCGACTGCTCCCGACTCCGGTGGGGGTCACGGACCGGCCGTCCGAGCACGGGATGTGCAGCAA
The DNA here is from genome assembly GCA_963748625.1 of uncultured Chloroflexia bacterium. GTDB lineage: Bacteria > Chloroflexota > Limnocylindria > Limnocylindrales > CSP1-4 > CAIXZV01. The sequence continues at coordinate 1,142,948 of CAVVJT010000010.1, forward strand.
ACCCCGACTGGCTGCACGCCCGCCGCACAGCGCGTCTCCCGGTGACTCCCCGATGAGTGAGTCAGCGAACGCTGCGCGGGCGGCCGTCCGTGCACGGGACGTGCGGGACACCTCGAGATCTGACGTGAATCGCGAAGGCCGCCGGCGGTGCCGGCGGCCTTCGTTTGTTGACGAGGAAGGCGATCAGCCCTTGCCGCGCCGGCGCAGACGCTCCCACCAGCCCCGGACCTGGGGCTTGTGGTTGAACGCCCAGCCGATCAGCAGCAGGACGATGAAGTTGACGGTGCCCACGCCCGCGGCGTTGAGGTAGCCGATCTGCTGGCCGATCTCGCCCTGGAGCTGCAGCCCCGGGACGGTGGCGCCCAGGATGCCGGCCTGGAAGAACGGAGCCTGCGGAGCAAGGTAGGTCCGGGCAACCCCGGCCGTCACGCCGTCAGCGGTGGTGCCACCGAACAGGAAGGCGTACGGACCGTTGACCACACCGCCCGACCCCTGCACCCCGACGCCGAGGTCCGTCTGCGACAGGTTCATCCAGGCGGTGATCACGCCCTCGGCATTGGGCTGGGCCCAGTAGGTCTCACTGCGCGGCGTGACCCCGTCGGAGCCGCCCTGGACGTAGATCACGCCGTTCGACGCGAACCCGGACATGTCCGTCCGCGGACCGGGAAGGTTGGTCTCCGCGCTCGCACGCCACAAGGCGACGATCGCGTTGGGGTCATCGGCCGGCGCCGGGTTCTCCGCGTCGCCGCCGACCAGGCCCTGCTGGACCGTGGCGACAACCTGGCCCTGGTCGTTCGTGCCACCGACGAGGGTGATCACGTCGCCCACGTGCGCGGCGAAGCCATCCACGTTGGCCTCGAACAGCGGGGTCTGCTCGGCCCAGGCGCTGTACGTGCCCTTGGTGTCCACCTGCGTCTTCCAGACGCTCTTGGTCGCAGCCGTGCCGTCGGTGCCGCCCAGGAGGACGATGCCGTCGGAGACGGTGACCGCCGCGGCACCCGCACGTGGCGCCGGAAGCGCGAGCGCATCCACGGCCGTCCACTCACCGATCGCGCCGCCGTTCTCGACGGTGAGGCTGAAGACGGTCGAGGTGGGCGCACCCGCGGCGTCGAAGCCGCCGATCACGAACAGCGTGCTGCCGACCGCGACGAACGCGGCGTCGGAGCGGGGCTCCGGCAGCGCCGGGCCTGCGGACCAGACGTCAAGGTTGCCGCTCCCCACGACGTGGGAGATCCAGGTGTCGGCGGTTGCGGCCGCCCCGTCGGACCCGCCCGCCACGATGTAGGTGGTGCCGATGACGGCCACGGCGGCGTCGGTGGTGGCCTGCGGCAGGTTCACCTCCGGCGGCGCCGGCTCCCAGGGCAGCGTGGCGCCGGCCGGGGCCGGGCACGGGAGGGTCTCGTTCTCGGCCGGGCAGAAGCTGACCACGGGCACCTGCACGAACGGTGCCAGGGGCCACAGCTCGACCGTCCGCCCGACGGTGAAGTAGTAGGCCCGGTCTGGGATCCAGCCGAGCATCGTGATGATCACGACGAACCAGGCGAGTGCCTTGACGATCGACCAGGGCCAGCCTTCAGCATCGAACATCCCGAACACGACGCGGCGGCGCACGGTGTGCTTCGGAGCGGGGATTGCCGTCTGAGCCATCGCGTCAGCCCCCGACCTTGAGGGTGCCGGTCATGTTGGGATGGACCGTGCACACGAAGGTGTAGTCGCCGGCCGGGAGGGCCTGGACGTTGTAGGTGGTCACGATGGGCCCCGTGACGAGCTCGCCCGTGAAGATCTCCGCCCCATTGCCGTCCTTGATCGCGATGTTGTGCGGGATGCCGGCGTCCTGGTTGTCGAACTCGATCTTGAAGGGGATGTCGGCCGGGGCGGCCAGCTCGCCGTTCACGAATGCGATGTTGAGGGCGGCCTCCTTGATCACGTCACCCGCAGGCGGCAGCGACTCCCCGGGCACCTCGCCCGACGGGGCCGGCGTGGCGGCACCCGACGACGGGGCCGGCGTGGCGAACGCGTCGGTCCAGCAGTCCGGGAAGGGCGTCGCACCGGGCGCCGGCGCGTACGCGGGATCCACCCAGCCGGTGAATGTGAGCTCCTCGCCCGTGACCGGATCCAGCTTGGGCTCCCACAGCACCGGGTCCATGACCCGGAACGTGTCGTCCTTGGACGCCCGCAGGTACTCGATCAGGTAGTTGATCTGCATGTAGTTGAGCGGGACCAGGCGGGTTCCCCGTGTTCGACCAGACCGGCATGATGCTGTCGGGATTGCCGCAGGCGTAGCGCCCGCCGGACACGAGCATGTTGCGCAGGAAGTCCGGGTTGAGGTGCGCGAACAGCTTCGACTGGTCGTTGAGCTTGGGACCCTTGCCGCCCTCGCCGTCAACGCCGTGGCACTGCGCGCAGTTGGCCTGGTACAGGTCGTAGCCACGCTCGACGGCCGTCACCTGCTGATCCTCGGTCGCCTGGTCCAGCCGCGGCGTGACGCCAAGGGCCGGCATGCCCAGCTCGATGAAGTAGTAGACGATGACGAACAGCGCCACGAGGGTCACCGCGAGGAAGCCCACGAACCGCGCGTTCGCGGACTGGCGGACGATCCGGGCGGCGCGCTCGGGTGTCAGGTCGTTGCGGTGGGCCGACGGCGGCGCCGAGAAGCGCTCCGCGGGCGCCGGCGCGGACGCGGGCACCGGGGCGGGCAGGCGCTCCTCGGGCGGGCGGCCGGTCTGCTCGGTCATCGGACTCCTCGGTGGACGGGCGGGCGGGGGTGTGACGGGATCAGATGCACCCGGTCGGGGTGCGCGGGGGCTCGATGCCGGGCTGGCCAACCGCGACCGGGAGCGGGCCGAGGGTGATCTTGCCGGTGTCGATGGTCAGGGCGCCCTCACCGTCCACGACGACGGCGAAGCGATCCATGCCGCGCGGCGCGGGCCCGTACTGCGAGCCGTCGGCCTTCACGCCGAGGCGGTCGTAGCGCGAGCCGTGGCACGGGCATTCGAGCCAGAAGTTCTTCTCGCACGGGTTCGGCTTGCAGCCGAGGTGCGGGCAGCGCTGGTAGAGCGCTCGGACGTTGACGTTGGTGCCATCCCCGGTGGCATCCTCGCCCGGCAGGAATGCCTGCTGGTTCGGATCGACCAGCAGCACGAACGCCTTGGCCGAGGAGTAGTAGACCGGGAAGCCCTGGTCGACCGGGAGCGCGGAGTTGTCGGCCTTGACCTGGTCGAGCGTGCCGATCTTCACCAGGCCGCCGAACTTGCCCTCGAGGTTGGGCCACAGGAAGCCGACGGTGCCGGCGGTGACCTCGATCAGCCAGAGGCCCATGGCGGCGGCCAGCGAACCGCGCAGCAGCTCGCGGCGGGACACGCCCTCGACCTGCTCGTGACGGAGGCTCTTGATCGCCTCCGTGGTCAGCGCCTGCGGCTTGGAGGCCGGCTCGACGGGGTAGTTGCTCATGACTCCGGATTCCTTCGAATCAGAGGGCGAAGTGAAGGCCCGGCGTCCCGATCGAGAAGAACTCGAGGTACGGGATGACGAACGCGTAGCCGGGACCGCGGAAGAAGATCCCGACGAAGGTGACGAACAGGCCGAGGCCCGCGAACAGGGAGAACAGCACGACGGCGGTCTTCCGGTCGGACGGGCGGGTGGCCAGCAGGTTGGCGCGGTCGAGGAACGGGATCAGGGCCGCACCCACGAGGACGAAGGTGGGCACGAGGACACCCGCGACGGTCGGGTGGAAGTAGGCCAGCAGCTCCTGCAGGCCCAGGAAGTACCACGGCGCCTTGGCCACCGCGGGGGTGACGTTGCCGTTGGCAAGGTCCTCGAGCGGGGCGTTCATGAACAGGCCCATCGCGAGCAGGAACACGCTCATGAGGGCCGCCGCCATGAACTCGATGGTCAGCAGGTGCGGCCAGGTCATGACCGTGTCGTCAGGTTCCTTCTGGACCCGCACGACCGCATCCTGCTTGACCAGGGCCAGCAGGCGGTAGGGCCGTGCCGACATGGGCACGCGCTGCTTGTCGATCTCGGTGCGCCGGGTCGGATCGACCGGGGCGACGACCCGCGTCTCGTTCGGCTGCTTCGTATCGGTCATCTCGTCACCCCCGTCTCAAAGCGGGCCGCTGATGCCACCGTCCTTGCGGATCCGCCAGAAGTGGACCGCGAGGAAGATGGCCGCAACGAGCGGGAAGACCATGATGTGCAGCACGTAGAACCGGAGCAGCGTGTTCTGGCCCGACCTCGATGCCGCCCAGGAGGAGGAACTTCGAGGGGGTGTTGAACAGCGGCGCGTAACCGGCCATGTTCGTGCCGATGGTGATGGCCCAATAGGCGATCTGGTCCCACGGGAGGAGGTAGCCCGTGAACGAGAGCATGATCGTGAGGAAGAGCAGGACCACGCCCACGACCCAGTTGAACTCGCGCGGCGGCTTGTAGGCCCCGTGGTAGAAGACCCGCATCATGTGCAGGAAGACGAAGAACACCATCAGGTGGGCGGCCCACCGGTGGATGTTCCGGGTCAGCAGGCCGAACACCACGCGGGACTGGATGTCCAGGATGTTCGAGTAGGCCTGCGTGTCCGATGGGATGTAGAAGAACATCAGGTACACGCCGGTGACCGTCAGCACGAGGAACAGGAAGAAGCTGAGGCCGCCCAGGCAGAACGTGTAGGCGAACTTGACCGCGTGCTGCCGGACCCGCACAGGGTGCAGGTGCAGGAACACGTTGTTCATGACCGCGTACGCGCGCGACCGCTCGTCGTTCGGGTACGGGTTGCGGAAGATCGACCGCCAGACGGGTGACCGCCTGATGCTCTGGTCGACCCGCTCCAGGAAGCTCACCTACGCTCCTCCTGCCACGCCGGCGGTTCCGGCGAGTTGCGCGTCACGGTACGACTCCTTGTAGAGCCGGCCGTCGCTCGAGATCTCCTGGAGCTCGAACCGCTCCATGGTGATGGCATCGAAGGGGCACCGCTTCACGCAGAGCGCACAGCGGATGCACCGCTCTTCGTCGAGGACCATGGCTGCGCCGTTGGCCCAGCCGTATGCCTCCTCGACCTCGGGCAGCAGCCCCTCGGTCTTGAGCTGGTTCACGTCCACCATGTGGATGACCCCCTCCGGGCACACGTCGGCACACGCGCCGCACAGCACGCACCGGAACGGGTCGAACCAGATGTTGTAGTTGCACATGAGGCAGCGGGTGCTCTCGGCCACCGCCGCCGTCGTGTCGTATCCCAGTTCCACAGGGGTGTTGAAGTTGAGGACGACGTCCTCGCGGCCACCGGGCATCCGCTGGGAGACCGGGATCACCGGGATGTGCTGGCGGGGCAGCACGTCGTACAGCTCCGGCATCTCGTGCCGCCAGGAGCTCGTGATCTTCACGTTGGGCGTGACCGTGACGTCGGTGCGCCCCGCGAGGTAGCGGTCGATCGCGTAGGCGGCCTTCTTGCCGTGGCCTGCCGACTCGATCATGGTGGTGGGGCCGGTCACGAAGTCGCCGCAGGCGAAGACGCCGCGGATGTTGGTCGCGTACGTCGCCGGGTCAACCTTGAGGCGCCCGCGGCCGACCTCGAAGTTGGCCTCCACCGGCAGGAACGAGAGGTCCGCGGCCTGGGAGACGGCGGGGATGATCGTCTCGCAGGGGACCGTGTACTCGGATCCCGGGATCGGCACGGGCGAACGGCGGCCGGACGCATCGGGCTCGCCGAGCTTGTTGCGGATGAACGTGATGGCGACGAGCTTGCCGTCCTCGCCGATCAGCTCCACCGGGCTCACCAGGAAGTCCATGCGGACGCCCTCGAGCTCGGTCTCGCCCAGCTCCTCCTCGTCCACGACCAGCTCCGACCTGGTGCGCCGGTAGGCGATCGAGACGTTCTTCGCGCCGAAGCGCAGGCTCGTCCGGGCGCAGTCCATGGCGGTGTAGCCGCCACCGATGACGACCACGTTCTCCCCGACCGTCATCTCCTGGCCGAGGTTGGCGCGCTTCATGAAGTCCACGCCGTACTGCACGCCTTCGAGGTCAGCGCCCGGGACGTCCAGGTACACCGGGTTCATGGCACCGGCCGTGATGGCGATGGCGTCGTAGTCCCGCTGGAGGTCCTCGAAGGGGACATCGATGCCGATGGTGGTGTCGTAGACGAACGTCACGCCCAGGCGCTCTACCAGGCGCACGTCCATCTCGATGGCGGCGCGCGGGAGGCGGAAGGCGGGAACGCCCATGAGGAGGGTGCCGCCACCGAAGGGCAGGCTGTCGAACACCGTGACCTGGTAGCCGCGGGTGGCGAGCTCGCGGGCGACAGCCAGGCCGGCCGGGCCTGCGCCGATCACGGCGACACGCTCGTCGCGCGGGGTGATGGCCGGCATCGCGTCCGGGATGCCCGACGCCTCGTGCCACTCCACGAGGAACCGCTTCATGGCGCGGATGGCCAGGGGCCGGTCGATGTCGCCCCGCCGGCACGCGCGCTCGCACGGCGCCGAGCACACGTAGGCGCACATCGCCGCGACCGGATTGGGCTCGCGCGCGAGGATGTAGCCCTCCTCGAAGCGGCCTTCCGCTGCGAGGTTGAGGTAGCCCCGGCAGTTGGTGCCGACGGGACAGGCCTCCTGGCACTCGATGTTGCACTGGAGCCAGGACGCGTCCACGGGCTGGACGAGGAACTCCTGGGTGTGATCGAGGGTCACGAAGCGGACGCGCCTCTTCTGCGTGCGGTGGGCTGGGCGACGGAAACCACGACGGGGTGCTCCGCCGACCGGGGGAGATTACCAAGCCGAAGGCGGACCTGCATAGCGAATGAGGGCCATTTCGACCCCGAAACCATGCCGGAGGTCGCCGTGGTCCCGGGCCGCGGGACGACGTGCGCGGCCCAGCAGGGTCCCGCACGAGGAGCACGCGCGGCCGGACAGCCGGACCCGCGGACGGACAGCCCGCCGGCCGTTCCCGTCCCGGCGCGACCCGGGCACTCGACACCGTGTGCGCGGCCCGGGTTGACGACCGGGTTGACGCCCGGGGTGGGCGCAGCTACGCTGGCCCGGTCACCGGCCCCGCAGGAGGGCCGTCTCAGGAGCAGCGTGAACCCGTCCGAGACCGCCTTCCTGGTCCTCGGCCTCGTCATTGGCACGGCGATCGGCGTCGCACTCTGGCTGGCCGCGCGCACGTGGCCCGCCCCCCGGCGGGAGGTGCGGCTGACGATCGCTCCGCACGCGATCCCCGTTCGCAGGGCCACCACGCTGGCCACGCCGGACGGTCGACGCGACCAGGGACCGCTCCCCGGCTCCCCTGACGGCGACGCCCTCGCGCACGACCCTCGCGCCGCGCTCGCGGTCCCGGCGGCACGGCCCACGATGGTTCCCGCGTCGGCGCAGGCGATGCTTCCGGTGGTTCGAACGCCTGTTCCCAATGCCCTCACGGGAATCCCCCTCAACGCGGTGGCCGTCCCGATCGTGGCCGATGAGGTGGACCGCATCCCAGCCGCCTCACCGATCCGGACAGGTTCGATGGCGGCGTCCAGCTCGATCGCGGCGTCCATCGTCCGCACGGCGGGGGCGGTCGCGGTCCTCGAGCATCCGCGGACACCCCTCGCGACCCCGGGAACGAGGCCGATGGCCACCGAGCGGTCGGGCGACAGGCCTGCCGCCTCGCCCGGGACCCACGGCACACCCGCACTGCCGGACCCGGCCGCGGTCGCCATCACGGCCGCCGGACCACTGGCTGGTGCGTGCACCGACGAGCGGCGCATGGCGGAGGAGCGGTGCGCCCTCGCCGACGCTGCGCGGGAGGAGTCCCGACGGGTCACCGAGACCTTGCGCACGGCCCAGCGCTCCTACGACGCCCTACGTGAGCGGGTGGAGCGTGCGCAGGATGTCGGCGATCCCCGCCGCGTTGCTGACGCGAAGAGCCGCCTCCATGCGGACTTCCGGACCGCGAACGAGGCGGCCAAGGGTGCCGACGAGGCTGAGACGGCCGCCCGCGAGTGGCTCGATGCGATCAACCGCCTGAACACGGCCGTGCGTGACGCTGCCCGCCTGGCCGACGTCGGCGGCGCCGAGCTGCGCGCCCAGCTGCCCACCATCGAGCGGCTCGGGCTCGAGGCCGAGGCCGCCCGGATCGCGGCCGACAACGCTGCCGAGGGCTGCCTTGCGGCGCGCGAGCGCCTGGCCGCCTGCGAGGAGGACGCCACGCGCGCCGCCGCCGCCGCGGTCATCCCCGCTGAGCCAGACGAGGAGCACCCGTTCGCCGGGGTGTGGCCCGCCGAAGAGCCCGGCTTCGCTTCGCCACCCGCGCCGCTGGAGCCCGACGGCACCGGCGTCTCCGCGATCATTCGCGTGCTGCGCGGTGACCGCGATGCCCGTGAGCAGATCGTCGCCGCGCTTGCCGGGCCCGACCCCGACGCCCAGCGCGAGTGGCACCTGCGCCTCGCGCACCTCGTGGACGCGATCACGGCCCGGTCCATCGAGGACGGCTATCTCGACCTGCCGGCGGACGACCACTTCTGGAACATGTTCGACGTCCGCGAGGCGCGCGACATCGTGGGCGCGCTCTCAGCCCTGGGCTTCCGCTATGACGGCATGGGCGGGTTCGCCGATGGGCGCGTGCCCGCGCTGCGCGACCTCTCGCTGGCCGTCGGGTACGCCGGCCTCGACCGCATGCGCATCCGCTCGTGGCCCCGTGAGGACGATATGGCCCGCCTGTACGCGAACGCGACCGTCGCCTGCGACGAGTGGCTCGCGACCCTTGCCGGCGACCTGTCCCTCGGCCGGATGGTGGACGCGCTCGGCGCCCGGGCGGCGGCGCTGGCGGACGTCTGGAATGCGTGGGGGCGCGTGCGGCCGGTGCTGCTGGCGGGCTAGTGTCTCGGACCGGCGATGCCCGGGGGGGACCTCTCCGTGCTCGGCGTCTCCCACGGCGGCTGCTGCCGTGCGCACCCGGCGCACACACGGAGCGGTGACGTCGCTTGTTGTGCGCCCGGTGCGCCGCCCGTGCGCTCCGGCAGGGTCCCGACGGCGCGACCTGCGCACCAGCCGCGCATCGAGCGCTCCGATTGCACCGTGTGGCTGTCCGGCGCGCAGCCGGAGGGGGCAGGAGCCGGACGGCGCCAGGATGGGCGACAGGTCCCGGAACGGTGGTCCGCAGGGCCGCCGGCGAGGAGCAAGGCGGGACTCCAGGGCCAGGCGCCCGCCGGCCCCGCAGGACGCCGGCCATCCGCCATCGGACGCCCAGTGCTCAGGCCGGGTCGCCGCCTTCCGTCTGGGGCGGGGTCACGTGCGTGGGGCCCTCGTCCTCGGCGGCATCCTCCTCGATGACGATCACGCGGAACGCCTCGCCCGCGTCGGTCGCGATCGCCTCCCCCTCCTCGCGCGCCCACTCCCGGATGCGCAGCTCGAGCCGCTCGGGGTGACGGATCTGGCTCGCGTGCTCGCGGAGCGCGGCGAGCTTGCGATCCACGGTGGCACTCACGTCAACCCATGCCGACGGATGGTTCGACCAGAACAGGTAGATCCGCCGGACGACCCACGGCTCCAGGCCGTCGCGCGCGAGCCACGGGAAGGACTGCGCGTTGCGGGCCGCCGGGTAGACCGCGTCGACTGCCGCCATCCCCGCGGCCCGGTGGTCGGTGTGGTTGACCCCGCCATCACCGTAGAAGAGCGTCTCCGGGTCCACCGTGAGAACGGCATCGGGCTTGAAGGTCCGGATCTCGCGCACCAGGTGCTCGCGGAGGGCGAGGTCGTTGGCGAGGGCGCCGTCGGGCTGGTGGAGGAACGCGACCCCCGAGTAGCCGATGACCCTCGCCGCCGCCGTCTGCTCCGCCTCCCGGGTGGCGGCGAGCTCGAGCGGGTCGGCGCGCCAGTCGTCCGAGCCGGCATCCCCGCTGGTACAGCACACGAGACGTCCCACGGACCCCTCGTCGATCCACGACGCGGCGGTCGCCGCCGGCCCGAAGTCGGCATCGTCGGGGTGGGCGACGATCACCATGAACCGCTGCGGGCGCCACGCGTGCGGGCTGGTCGGAGCGGCGTCCGCCATGCGGATGGACCTCCTTGGCGATGACCGGGCCGGTGCGCCAGGTTCATGCATTTCGACGATGTCAGCCGTTGTCGGCGAGTGCTACATTCTGCGCCGAGGCTTCGCTCGTATCCCCCCACGGGCGAAGCCTCACTCCATGTCCGGGACCCATCCGGACGGCGATGTCAGGCCCCCCGGGCCGCCCGCAGCGCGGCCAGGACCTGGTCGGCGTGACCCTCCGCTCGCACCTTCGGCCAGGCCTTGGCGATGCGCCCATCCGGCCCCACGAGGAAGCTTGAGCGGATGATGCCCATGTAGGTGCGGCCATAGTTCTGCTTCTCGCCCCAGGCACCGTAGGCCTCGGCGACCGCGTGGTCCTCGTCGGAGAGGAGCGTGAACGGGAGGCCGAACTTGGCGCGGAAGGCGGCGTGGCTCCCGGCCCCGTCGGGGCTGACGCCCCAGACCTGCGCATCGAGGTCCCCAAGCTCGCCGTGGAGATCCCGGAACCCGCAGGCCTCGGTGGTGCACCCGGGCGTGTCGTCCTTGGGGTAGAAGTAGACGACGGTCCATGCGCCCTGGCGTGCGCTCAGACGGTGGACGGTGCCCTGATCGTCGGGAAGCGCGACCTCGGGGGCCAGGTCGCCGGCCTGCGGCATGCTCATGGCCGCGAGGATAGCGGCGCGGGCGCCGGGGCGGGTTCGGCGTGTCCCCAGGCGCTCTCGACGAGCAGGAGCCTGCCGCTGCCGACCGTCACGGCCGCGTCCGGCGCCGTGCGCACGTTCGACAGGCCACGGGCGGGACCGGTGCGCAGCGGCTCCTGGGCCAGCGGGTAGCGCAGGCCGCTCGTGGTGATGCCCTCCGCATCCCCACCGAGGGGGAGGAGCGACACCAGCGCCCCAACCGGACCGGGCAGCGGTCGAGTCACGGGTCGTCCGCTGGGACCGGGGGCGGTCACCAGGGAGACCCGTGTGCGCGCGTCGAGGAGGCACACCGCAACGGCACCGAGGCCCGGGTGGGCGAGGAGCCACACGTTGGCAAGTGCATGGTCGAGGCGTGGTCCACCGAGCGCACCGACGACGGTCACCCGGGTTGCGCCCCGGCGGACCGCCTCGAGGAGGGCCAGCTCCGTGTCCGATTCGTCCTTGTCGACGCTGGAGCGCAGGATCGGGACGCCCGCCGCCCGGACGGCGGCCACGGTCCCGGCGTCGAGCGAGTCCAGGTCACCGAGCAGGAGCGCGGGTCTGAAGTCGAGCGCCCGCGCCCGCAGCCAGCCTCCATCCGCGGCGATCACGAACGCCGCGTCATCGTCCCAGCCGGGCCACGCGGCATCGAGCGCGGCCCTGGGTGGCACATCGCCGTCGGCGACCACGATGACGTGCCGACCCTCCTGCTCGGGGAGTCGGCTTGCGTGTCCGGTGTCCATCGGTCCAAGCCTACTCGCCGGCGGCTTCGGGCGAGCGGGTTCGTGTATGCTCGCGGGCGTGCCGGATTCCCCGTTTCCTCCTGCCGTCCAGCGGGTCGTTGACGCTGCCGCCCGCAAGGGCGTGACGCTCGACATCCTCCTGTCCGACGAGTCCGCGCACACGGCGGAGCAGGCAGCGGCGGCCGTCGGCGTGGAGCTCGGCCAGATCGTCAAGTCGCTGGTCTTCGTCGCTCCGGGCGAGCATGGCCTCGAACCGGTCCTCTGCCTCGTCTCCGGGCCCAACCGGGTGGACATGGCCCGCCTCGCCGCGGTGCTCGGCGAACCCGACGTCCGGCGCGCCACCGCCAACGAGGCACGGGAGCTCACCGGGTTCTCGATCGGCGGCATCCCGCCCATCGGTCACGGGCGGGCCATCCGCGTGATCATGGATCCCGACCTCGGGCGATTCCAGGTGGTGTGGGCGGCTGCCGGCACGCCGACCGCGGTGTTCCCGGTCGCGCCGGGCACGCTGCGCATGCTGGCCAACGCCAACGTCGCCCCGGTCTGCGAGGAGCGCGACCGGCCGGTGCCCGACCTCCCTGGCTACATGGCCGCGCCGCAGCCCAATGGTGGCGCCTGACGCCGCCTGCCGACCACGGAGCCTCCATCCGATGACGATCGAACCGCGGCACGCGGTCATCACGTTCCCCGGCGGCCTCCGCGCCGCCGTTCGGTGGACAGGTTCAGGCCAGGCACCGGCGTTGTTCGCCCTCACCGAGGCCGGCGGCCCGCTCACCGACCTGGGCGAGCTCACCGGTGCGGAGCCCGACCGCCGCTGCCGGGCCGAGCTGCGGGTCGACACGCCGGCCGGGCCTTGGACGGTGCGCCTCGCATCGCTGGTGAACGACGAGCCCGCAGCCCTGGCCTGGGACACCGAAGCCCTGCTGGTGGTCAAGTACGGGTTCCACGTCTACGCCTTCGAGGCACGCACGGGCGTGCTGCGCTGGAGCCACCGGTCGGCCACCCCGGTCCTGGTGCTCCTCGGGTCGTCGCGCCTGCCCCACGTGCTTGCCCAGGCTGAGATCGAGACGTTCGCCCTCCGCGGGGACGGCGAGGTTGCATGGCGGGTCGCCCACTCCGACGTCGTCACAGCGGCGGAGCTGGTGGGCGGCAGCCTCGTGCTGACGAGCTTCAGCGGCCAGGTGCAAGCGCTCGACCCGCTGACGGGACGGGGCAGCTGAAGCCACGACGTTGTCCACCGCGCACGGCGACCCGAGTGCGCTTGCGCTTGCGCTGGGGGCCGAGCCTGTGGAACGACGGTGGATAAGTCACCCGGGCCGCCGCCGCAATAGGTGGACAACCCGATTGACCCGACGCCGGCCGCACCCGTAGCGTGGAACGCGGTCCGAAGGGGCTGAGCGATGCTAACGGCCGCGATGACATCAAGGTCCACGCGTCGAGTAGGTTCCTTCGGATCATTGATTCCCGGCGCACGACGCCTTGACCAGCCGGTGCCCCTGTCCCGCGGACGGCATGTGCAATGATCGCGCCGTGATCCCCATCGTCCTCGCCCTGATCGGCATCGGCGCGCTCGGCGCCGGCTGGCTGGTCATGCGCAGCCTCGGCCCGCGTGCCCGGATCGGCCGCATCATCGCGAGCACCCCGGTGGTGCCGGTGGACCGCGCGGTGGCGATCGCCCGCTCCGGGAAGCCGCGGTACGTGGCCGTCGGCGGGCGCGTGGACGCCGAGGAGGAGTTTCTCGACGAGAACGAGCGGCCGCTCGTCTACCGCCGCACCAGGCTGGAGCTCAGGACCGGCAAGGACTGGGAAGCGGTTGAGGATGTCCGGGAGGCGCTGCCGTTCGAGATCGCGGGTGGCGTGGAGCGGATCGCGGTGGACCAGGACGACCTGCGCGAGGGTGTCGTCGTGGTCGTGCGCGAGTCCGTCGGCACCGCGGACGAGATCCCTGACCGGCTGCCGGCCGGCACGGATCCGGTGACACCGGTACGGCTCCAGGTGGAGCACGTGAGCACCATCGATCACGCCATGGTCCTGGGCGTTCCCACCGTGGACCCGGCGCGCGGGCCGATCATGCGCGCGGGCTACGGGCGCCCGCTCATCCTGAGCACGCTGGAGCCGGCCGAGGCGATGCGACTGCTGGCGCTTGGACGACGAGGCTCGACCCGGGCTGCGAGCCTGCTCCTCGGAACGGGTGCGGCGGTCCTGGTGACCGCTGCCGCCTGGGCGCTGGTCGATGCGATCTCGTAGGCCGATGCGGGATCGCCAGACCCGGAAGAGCGTGCGCGCCGCGGGCATGCTTCCGGTGGCACTGGCATGGGCGCTGGCCGCAGCGACAGCGCTGGCCGCGTCACCGGCCCCGTCAAGCGGTGCGGGCGCCGACCCGCGCTCGAGTGGCCAGGGACCTGGCCTCGTGGGCGATCCGATGCTGGCCATCCTGGTGGTGGCCGCGATCGGCGTGCTGAGCCTGGTCGCGACGCTGGCGTACGTGCGAGCCACCGGCGGGTCCCGGGGAGCGGGCGGCACGCGTCGGTGAGGCGCCGGCTCGGCGCCGGGGCGGGCCCTACCCGAGACGGGGCTACCCGAGACCGGTGTGGACGATCGTCCTATTGTCAATTGCTGTAAAGCAAGCGAAAGTCTTGGCGAGCGCTGATGCCTGCCAAAGCCACCATTTCCTCCACCGATCCTCGAGCCCCCCGCCCTGGTGATGCGAACCTGACCGTCACCCGGGCAGCACGTGTCCTCGGCGTGCACCCCAACACGGTCCGGGCGTGGAGTGAGGCGGGCCGCCTGCGGTACTACCGCATCAACGAGCGGGGCGACCGGCGGTACCGCCTCATCGACCTCCAGCGGTTCCTCACGGCCGCGGAATCCCCAGTCCAGGTATCCGGCTCCGCGCAGCCCCAAGGCCGCCCCGATCGACGGAGCGCCACTCCGCCGATGCTCGAGGAGACGCCCGCGGGCCTGACGCTGCTCGCGGACCTCGCCGAGGTGGCCTCCTTCCCCAGCGGCCTCGATCCAGCGCTCGACGAGGCATGCCGCCGCATCCGCACCGCCACCGGGGCCGCCCTCGTCGGCATCTGGGAGCGTCGTCCGGGCGGCCTCGTCCCCAGGGCGACCGACGTCGAAGGCCCGGGCGTCACCGCCACCCGCAACATCCCGCTGGCCGCCGGCCTCTTCGCCCAGGCGCTCGAGTCGGAGGTGCCCCTCCACGCCCGCCCCGGATCGAGCGGACCGATGCCCGTCCTCGGCATGGGGACCGACGAGCTGGTGGTCCGCATCCCGGGCGGTGAAGCGCCGTGGGGCCTCCTGGTCCTCGCGGGCGCCATGCAGCTGGGGCCGGACGATGGCAGGCACCTCGCCGATGCCATCGCGCGCACCCTGGGCGTGCTGGTCCGGGGTGCCGGTGCGGCCGAGCAGGCCGCAAGCCGTCTCCGGCGCTCAGAGGCACTGCGGCGCGTCGCCACCGACCTGGCCTCGCGCCTCGACATCAACGATGTCGTACGCGACCTCTCGGACCACTGCCGCGTGCTCTTCGGCGCCGACCGCGTGGCCGTCATCCTGCGTGATGCCGAGGGCCGTGTCTCGTCGCCCGGTGGCTCCGGGTTCTCGGACACGTTCCTGTCCACCGCACGGGTGCTGGAGGAGGCCCACCTCGGCCAGCGCGAGATCCCGTCCCGGCGGCCGACGCCACTGCTGGGCCCGGACGTGCCCCGCTCCACGAGCCCGATGCGCGCCGCAGGCATCCAGGAGGGGGTGGACAGCCTGCTCATGGCCCCGCTCGTGGACGGACACGACCTGCACGGCGTGCTCTACCTCGCCCACGATCGCCCGCACCGCTGGCGCGACGTGGACCTCGATGCCGCCGATGCGCTGGCTGGCGACGCCGCGATCGCCGTCCGCTCGGCGCGGACCTTCGGCCGGATGGCGGCTTGGGCGGCCCAGCTCCAGTCGATCCAGCGCCTGGGGGCACGGCTGTCGGGCTTGTCGGACGTGCGTGAGATCGGCAGCACCATCGCCACCGAGCTGCGCCAGCTCATCAGCTACGACAACGCCCGGGTCTACCGCGTCTCCGGCCCGTCGCTGGTGCCGGTCGCCATGCAGGGCACGAGCGAGATCTACTCGGCGGAAACCGCCGAGACCCTCAAGGTCGCGATCGGCGAGGGCATCACGGGGTGGGTCGCCCGCTTCCGGGTCCCGCAGCTGGTGGACGATTCGGCGAGCGATCCGCGTGCGGTCACGATCCCCGGGTCCGAGGACGACCTCGACGAGTCCATGCTGCTCGCCCCGATGGTCCACGAGGGCGTGTGCCTGGGCGTGGTGGTGCTGGTGAAGCTGGGCCTGCGCCAGTTCACCGAGGACGATCTGCGCCTGCTCGTCATCTATGCGTCCTTCGCGGCCCAGGCCATGGCCAACGCCGATGCCACGGCTCGCCTGCGCGAGCAGTCGTCCACGCTCGAGCGCCAGCTGCGTGCCCAGCGCGAGCTCCTGCGGATCACGGAGTCGATCCTGACCACGCTCGACCAGCGCCAGGTGCTGGAGCAGATCACCGACCGCCTCGGGACGCTGATCCGGTGCGACAACATCGCGATCGAGGTGGTGGAGCGGGACACGGGGCGTCTCCGCCCGCTCACCGCACGCGGCGTCCACGCCGATGCCTACATGCAGCCGTGGGAGCCGGGCGAGACGGGCGATCGCCACGTGGGTGGTGGAGCACAACGAGCCGGCCCTGATCGAGGACCAGGCGGAGGACGCACGGGTCAACCACTTCCGCGAGCTCGGGCCGGCCGAGGGCAGTCTGATCGTGGTCCCGCTGCGCGGTCCGCAGGGCGCAGCCGGCGTGCTGACCCTGGAGCGCCTCGGGGCGGAGAGCCGGTTCGACCGGGGTGACTTCGACCTCGTCCAGCTGTTCGCGGCCCAGGTGTCGATCGCGCTGCGCAACGCCGAGACGTTCGAGGCGGCCGAGGTCCGCGCCCGCACCGACGACCTCACCGGCCTGCTCAACCACGGCACCTTCCACGACATGCTCCGGCGGAGCGTCGCGAACCACGAGGCGTTCGGCATCGTGATGATCGACCTCGACGAGTTCAAGGCGATCAACGACACGCTCGGTCACCAGGCCGGCGACCGGCATGCTGCGCGAGATCGCGCATGCGATCCAGGGTGCCGCCCGCGACACCGACGCCGCGTTCCGCTACGGCGGCGACGAGTTCGCGGTGCTGCTGCCACACAGCGATGCCCGCGGCCTCCACCCCGTCGCCGAACGCATCCGCGCGTCGGTCGAGGCGGTCGGCGCAGCCGGCTCACCGTGGGCCAGGGAGGGCGTCAGCGTCTCGGCGTCGATCGGCACCGCCTCCTACCCGATCGACGGTGACACGCCGGAGGCGGTGCTGCTCGCGGCGGACCGGGCATGCTTCGTGGCCAAGCGGCGCGGCCGCGGGCCGGGTGGCGACGGCGTCGGAGGGACTCGCCCTGGCGGCCGAGTTCACGCTGTCCGAGCCCACCCCGGTGGACCCGCCGACCGTCAGCGCGTAGGGTGGTCGCGGCGCCCCCGGAACAAGCACGGGCCCTCGGGCGTCCACGATCCCGGGTGCACGCGCGGCCCCTCGGGCGACCACGATCCCGGGCGCACGCGCGGCCCAGCGCCGTCGCCCACTGCTCGGAGTACCGCGTGCCTTCGTCGTCCCGGACAACCGCCCGCCCCCGTCGCCCGGCCGCCATCGCGCTCGTGTGCCTCGCCCTCGCGGTCGTCGCTGGGGCCTGCCTGCCGGCCGCGATCCGGCCGACCCCCACACCCGTGGTCACGCCCACCCCGCAGCCGACCGTGCCGCCGCCCACGCCCACGCCCGGGCCCGCCCACGCCGACGCCCGGGCCCCGAGTTCGTGCAGCACAAGGTCGTCCGCGGCGACACGCTGACCTCGCTCGCCCGCAAGTACAAGACCAACGGGCCGCTCGATCGCGTACTGGAATCGCGACGAGTATCCGTCGCTCGATCCCGAGTCGCCGGGCTACGCGCCCGGACAACCTCAAGCGGGGATGGGTGCTGCAGGATCCTGCCGGGCGAGGAGTACTCGCCCCCGCCCGACGACGGCGAGACGGACGAGGAGGTCACGCCGGAGCCCGAGGAGGACTTCGAGACCGAGGCGCCGTCGGCCGACGGGGAGGCGAGCCCGGAGGCGTAGTCCGGAGGCGACGCTGCGGAGGCGGAAAGCCTGGCCCCAGTGCCGTCCCGGCCGGCGGGCGTACGTGCCGCCGGCCGGCCGTACGTGCCGTCCCGGCCGGCGGGCCGTACGTGCCGTCCCGGCCGGCGGGCCGTACGTGCAGAATCTCGCACAGCACTGCCGCTGGACGGTTGTCGATGCCCTAAAGCGCCCGATTCGGGGGTGGTCTGCCCGCCCTGCGGCACAAACGTGCGGAATCCTGCACACAGGGCCCGCTGGGCGGGTGGACGGGGTGGGCGGCAGCCGTGCGTGGCCAGCGGGCGGGCCCCTCGGCCGGCAGCCGCGTGGCCAGCGGGCGGGCTCGCTCGGCCGGCAGCCGCGTGGCCAGCGGGCGGGCTCGCTCGGCCCGCAGCCGCGTGGCCAGCGGGGCGGCAGCGCAGCCGGGACGTGCGGGTGCGTCGTCGGAGGCGTCGTCGCGCCCGACCGCTATCCTCTCGGCCATGACCATCCGCGCACCCCGCATCGTCGTAACGCTCGCGGTGCCCACGCGTGACCCCCAGCCCGCGCTTGCGGCCCGGAAGAACGCGCTGTACGTGGACTCGGTGGTGCGTCACGGCGCGACCGCGATCCCCCTGGACGCGACCACATCGGCGGCCGATCGCGCGGGCGCCTTCGCCTCGATGGACGGGCTGCTGATCTCGGGCGGGACGGACCTCGCCCCGACGCTGTACGGCGAGCCGGACGCGGGCTCCCGCAGCGTGGAACACGACCGCGACCATCTCGAGCGCGAGGCCTACGACGTCGCCGACCGGCGCAGCCTGCCGATCCTCGGGATCTGCCGCGGGCTGCAGGCGATGAACGTGTTCGGCGGCGGGCGCCTGGTGCAGCACCTCGACGGCCACAGCGGCCCCGGCTGGGGCAACGGGCACGCGCACACGCACCCGATCCGGGTGGTGCCGGGGACGAGGTTCGCGGGGATCGTCGCCTCGATGGGCTCCGGGGCCGACGTGCTGCACGTGAACAGCTACCACCACCAGGGCGTGACCGAGGAGCACCTGGCGCCGGGGTTCGTCGCGGCGGCCTGGGCGCACAGCCCGATCGGGGACCTGGTCGAGGCGCTCGAGGCGCCCGACGGGCCGTTCAGGATCGGGGTGCAGTGCCATCCCGAGCGGACGGAGTCGTCGCCGCGCGAGATGGAGCGGCTGTTCGCGTCGTTCGTCGCGGCCTGCCGGGAGCCGCTGGCCGGCCGCTGAGTTGCCCGACGGCCGCTGAGTTGCCCGACGGCCGCTGAGTTGCCCGACGGCCGCTGAGTTGCCCGACGGCCGCTGAGTTGCCCGACGGCCGCTGAGTTGCCCGACGGCCGCTGAACCGCTCTCCGCCGGCCGGTCGCCCACCGCCGCCCGGTCGCCCACCGCCGCCCGGTCGCCCACCGCCGCCCGGTCGCCCACCGCCGCCCGGTCGCCCACCGCCGCCCGGTCGCCCATCGCCGCCCAACCCTGGGCTCGTGCGTGGAAGTCAACGGAAGTCCGCAAACGGGTCGTCCGCCAGCCTGGATCCGGGGCTCTGTTGCGCTGCGGTCAGCGAATGCCCGCAAACAGGCCGGGGCAGCCCGAATCGCGTCGCCGATACGGGGTTCCGTTGACTGTGGCGCACATCCCGCGGGGCTCGGGGCTCGGGGCTCGGGCGCGGGGCTCGGGGTCGCTCGGCGCGGGGCTCGGGGCTCGGGCGCGGGGCTCGGGGCTCGGGCGCGGGCGCAGGGCTGGTAGCCGCGCCGATGAGCGAGGAGGCCGCTAGAGCCGGCCCGCCTCGATGATCCGGTTCAGGAACTGGCGGGTCCGGGCCTCAGCGGGGTTCGAGAAGATCTGAGCAGGACTCCCCTGCTCCAGGATCCGCCCTGCATCGAGGAAGCAGACCCGGCTGGCAACCTCCCGGGCGAAGCCCATCTCGTGGGTGGCGATGAGCATCGTCATACCGCCGTCCGCCAGCTCGCGGACCAGGCTGAGCACCTCCGCCACGAGCTCGGGATCAAGCGCGGACGTGATCTCGTCGAGGAGCAGCAGGTCCGGCTCCATCGCCAGCGCCCGCACGATCGCCACCCGTTGCTGCTGGCCGCCCGAGAGCTGGTCCGGACGGGCGCCCGCCTTGTCGGCCAGGCCGAACCGCTCGAGCAGGGCGACGCCCGCCGCCTCGGCGTCGGACCGGGAGCGCTTGAGAACCTTGCGCGGGGCGAGCGTCACGTTGTCCAGCACGCTCATATGCGGGAACAGGTTGAACGCCTGGAACACGATCCCGATCCGGCGGCGGATCCGGTTCACGTCCACACCCCGGGCCGTGATCTCCTCGCCCTCGATGAGGATCCGGCCCGCGTCGATCGGCTCGATCAGGTTGATGCAGCGCAGGAGCGTGGACTTGCCGCTGCCCGACGCGCCGATGAGCGCGATGACCTCGTGCTCGGCCACCTCGAGGTCGATGCCGCGCAGGACCTCGAGCTCCCCGAAGGCCTTGTGGAGGCCGTGGATCGACAGGGCGGGCCCGTCCTCGCTGCTGCCGGTCACGGCACGCCCCCCGCGCCGGCGCCCCCGCGACCCCGGCCCCAGCCGCCCAGCGTCAGGCCGCTCCGGTTGCCGCGCGCCACCTGCCCCTGGCCCTTGCGTTGTTCGCGGGCGATCAGCCAGTCCGTGAACCGCGCCAGCGGGATCGTGATCACCAGGAAGATCAGCGCGGTGACCACGTAGGGTGTGAAGTTGAACTTGGCCGCCGAGATGATCTGCGTCTGCTTGAACACCTCGACAAGGCCGATGTACGAGACCAGCACCGTGTCCTTCTGCAGGCCGATGAAGTCGTTGAGGAGCGGCGGAATCACGCGCCGGATGGCCTGCGGCACGATCACGTGGCGCATCGTCTGTACCTGGGAGAGTCCCAGGGAGCGCGCGGCAGCAGACTGGCTGCCGTGGACCGACTCGATCCCTGCCCGGTACACCTCGGACACGTACGCCGAGTACACGAGTGTGAGCACGACGATCGCCCAGAAGAACTCGTCCTTGGGCACGCCCGGGATGCGCAGGGCGGGCATGCCCAGGCCCAGGGCCAGGATGATGAGGATCCCCGGGATCGCCCGGAAGATGTCCACGTAGAGCGTGGCCATGATCCGGAAAGGCGTGAAGACGGGGCCCGGAAGGCTGCGCAGGACCGCGAGCAGCAGGCCGAAGGTGAGGATCAGCACCTCGGCGATGAGGAACAGCTGGACGTTGGTCCAGAACTTCGAGACCAGCTTGGGGACTGAGTACCAGAAGATCTCAGGGTTGAGGAACGCCTCCTGGACTCGCGGCCAGCCCTCGGAGTTGACGATGACGTAGCCGAGCAGGCCGAAGACGACGACCGTGGAGACGAGGGCGATCGCTATCGAGCGACCGCCCTCCCCGCCAGTCCCGAACCGGGGCCCCCGCATGGCGCGGGGCGACGGCGCCGACCCCATGGCCGTGCCGGGGGACCCGTCGGGATCCATCGTTCAGTCAGGCCCGCGGGCGGCCGGATGTCAGGGCTGGTAGACCGGGGCCTCGACGTTGTCAGACATCTCCGCCTGGGTGATGCGGTCGAGCTCGCCCGATGACTTGAGCTTGGCGACGGCCTCGTTCACGCATGCGGTGAGCGGGCTGTCCTTGTCCAGGACGACGCTGAAGTGCTCGCCGCCCTCGGGGGCCGGGAACTGGCCCACGACCTTGCCCTCGGGGAACTGCACGGCAGTGATGAACAGGGCGGTGGGCAGGTCCACCACGAGCCCGTCGATCTGGCCGTTCTTGAGGGCCTCGACCGCCTGGTCGTTGGTGTCGTAGACCTTGGCATCCTTGGACGGGGCGATCGTGCCCTCGATCAGGGCGAGGCTGGTGGTGCCGATCTGGGCGCCGAACTGGAAGTCCTTGAGCCCGGAGATGGTCGTGACGCCGGCGAGAGGGCCGTCGGCGGCGGCCACAACCGCTTGCGCGACGTCGTAGTAGCCGTCGGACAGGTCGACCGCCTGGGCGCGCTCGTCGCTGTAGCTGACCTGGGTCAGGTAGATGTCGAAGTCCTTGGGGCCCGGCCCGATCGCGTTGGTGAACGGGACCGCCACCCAATCGACGGTGTCGCCGACGAAGCCGAGGTTGCGGGCGATGTTCCACGCGACCTTGCCCTCGAAGCCCTGGCGGTTGGTCGGGTCACCCAGCTCCCAGGGGTCGGTGGCCGGATCGGACGGCTGGTAGTACGGCGGGTAGGCCGGGTTGTCGGCGCCGATGGTGAGCCTGCCTGCCGTCTTGGTGGCCAGGTTGGCCGGGATGCAGGCAGCCGACGTGTCGAGCGTGGCGGCCGCGGTCGGGGCCTCTGTGGGCGGCCGTCGTGGCCGCGGGCGCCTCGGTGGCGGCCGGGGCGCTCGGTGGCGGGAGCGGTGGTGGCCGTGCCACCGGTGCAGGCGGCCGCGAACAGGGCCGCGAGGGCGAGGGCGGTGATGCCCTTGGCAGTGCGCATGTGTGTCCTCCTCAGGATTGCGGCGTGAAGTGTACCGGGCGCCACACGCACCGATCCCAACAACGGCCGAAGCGACGCCGGGAGGAGGACGGCGTCGCTTCGGAGGGTCTGCCGGTTCGGGCGGGAGGAGGGAGGACCGCCGTCGCCGGACCTTGTTCAGGTTGGTCCCGCACCGTGGTGCGTTGACACAACTGTGGGGTTCCATCGTCCGGGGTGGCACTACCCACAAGTCCTATGGCACCGGGTACTTTGCGGACGCCCCGAGCGGGGTCCCGGCTCGTTCCCCTGCCGGGTCCAGATGTCGCCTGCCGGGGTGCTCGGTAGACTCCCCCTGTGCGCGTGCGGACGATCGAGCTCCGGATCCTGGGGGTGGCGCTGGCCGGCCTCTGGTTCGTCGCGTTCGCCCTGGTGATGGTCGGGTACCGGCCGGGCGGACCCGCCGACATCCTCGTGGGGCTCATGGCCCTCGGCCCGCTCGTGGTGGCGCTCGCCGCCATCCGCTGGCCGCCCGTGGCGCGCGGCACCTATCCCGTCATCGCCATCGCCTGGCTCGCGCTGGGCGCCGTCCTGCTCCTGGTCCCATCGATCGGCGGGCTCGTCGCCCAGCTCACCGGCAATGGGCCGCAGACCCTCCTGCCGTCGATCGAGGCCGCCTACCCGTGGATCCTCGCGCTGCTCGCCACCGGCATGTTCGCCGGCCTCGGCATCGCACGGCGCCGGCTGGGCGAGACGTCGCTGCGGCGCCGGCGCCTGGGCCTGGGCGCGGGCATCGGCGTGCTGCTCGCGGTCCTCGCCGGGTCGCGGGTTCGCGGCAGCGGCCATCGGCAACGAGCTCGCCCTCGCCGACCGGCCCGCGATCGCCTCGCGCTTCGGGCCCACGGACCCGTCCCTGGATCCGCCGCCCTGTTCGGGCGCCGTGTCGATCGGCTCGACGGCGCGCGTCAAGCTCGTGATGGACTCCTCGATCGACGGGCGGTACGCGGGCTCAGTGCGGCTCGAGGGCATCCGGGACGGCGCCGACGTGGCCTGGACCGGGTTCGCGGCATCCCGGACAACCCTCGGCCAGCACGGACTGGTGCGCCTCGCGGGGACGGTGTGGGAGCAGCAACCCGGCACCCAGTGGGACCGCAGCGAGACGTTCCGCGGCGACGGCCAGGACCTCGACCGCCAGCTCGGCCTCGTCGCGCTCCAGGCGGCCAACCGGACGGCCGCCGAGGACCGCGGCCTCGCCTTCATCGAGGGGGCGCGTGCCCGCCACTGCCGGATCGCACTGGACGGTGCCACCCTCCGGTCCGCTCTGCCCCAGATCTCGCTGCTGGTCGGGACCACGGATGTGCGCCTCTGGCGTGGCTACCTGGACTTCTGGATCTTCGCCGACGGCCAGCTGGGGCAGGCCGACGGCAGGATCGAGGGCCCGGCGGCCGATCTCGACCCCGACGCGCTGCTGGCCGACATCCGCTTCCGCATGCTGGCGATCGACCGCGGCCTGCCGGTCACGGTGATGGCCCCGGCGCGATGACGGCGCCGGCCCCCGCGATGACGGAGCCGGCCCCGGCGACGGTGACCCGGAGTGGCGGCCCCCGCGCGGTGATCGCGAACGGGCATCATGCACATGAGGACGAGGAGGGACGCCGCATGACAGACGAGATGCCGGGCGATGTGCGCGCGAAGCAGGACCGGACTGCGCGCCTGCTGAACACCGTCGCGATCCTGCAGGGGTACGGCGAGGCCGGCGTGACCCCCAACGAGATCGCCGCCCGCACCGGCGTCGCCCGCCGGACCGTCTACCGCGACCTGCAGCGCCATCGAGGGCGAGCTGCAGCTCTCGGTCTGGGCAAAGGGCGGGCGCTGGGGCGTCAACGACGAGAACTGGCTGCCGCCGCTCAAGCTCACGCTGCCCGAGGCGCTGGCGGTGTTCCTCTCGGCGCGGCTGGTCGGGCGGTTCATGGACCGCAACGACCCGACGCTGGCCTCGGCGTTCACCAAGCTCGAGCGGGCCGTGCCCAACAAGGCGCTCGCGGCAGCGATCGAGGGCACGGTGCGGGAGATGGCGGCCCGGCCGCTGGACGCCGCGTCCGCACGCACGCTCGAGGACCTCACGCGCGCCTGGGCGGCGCGGCGCGAGGTGGAGTTCGACTACGCGCCCGCGTTGTACGGGGCCGCCGAGCGCCCCGTGGAGCGGCGTCATGTCCGGCCCTACCAGTTGGAGCCGTCCCTCGCCACCCGCGCGCTGTACCTCATCGGGCACGACGTCGGCCGCGGCGCGACGCGGACGTTCAAGGTCGAACGCATCAGCAACCTCGTGCTGCGGCCACAGACGTTCAACGAGCCCGAGGCGGATGTCCTCGACCGGCTGCGCGGAGCCTGGGACATCATCGCCGACCAGCCCGGCGCCGAGGTGGTGCTGCGCTTTGCGCCGACGGTCGCGGCCCGCGTGATGGAGGCGACCTGGCATCCGACCCAGGAGCTCGACGAGCTGCCCGACGGCTCGCTGGAGTGGCGCGCGACGGTGTCGGGTACGGTCGAGATCAAGCTCTGGATCCTGTCCTGGGGCGCCGACGTGGAGGTGGTTGCACCGGCCGCGCTCCGCGACGAGGTGGCGGACACGCTGCGGATGGCCGCTTCCCAGTACGAATGAGGGACGGCGGGATCGGGTGGGCTGGGGTACCCTCCGCCCGTCCGCACGGCCCGCGGACCGCACCAGGAATGCCCGTGACCCGCCTCTTCCACCGCCGCGCCTTCCGCCGGCTCGCGCTGGTGCTCGCCGCGCTCGTCGTGGCCGTCTCCGCCGGCGCCGTCCGGCCCGCACCGGTGGCCGCCGACACGGCGTCGGACATGGAGGCGTTGATCCTGCGGGCGATGAACGAGGACCGGGCGGCACGAGGGCTGGTCCCGTACCGCGGCTGGGACGCGCTTGCCGACCTGGCAGCCGGGCGGGCCGCCAACATGGCCGCCCGCAACACCCTCTCCCACACCGCCGCGGGCGGCGACCTCGGCGCAGCGCTCGAGGCGCGCGGCATCGCCTGGTTCGGGTTTGGCGAGACCATCGGCGTCAGCGGCTATCCGTGGGGTGCGGAGGCTGCGCGAGACATCTACCGCCTCTGGAAGGGCAGCAAGGCCCACGAGGCGATCATGTTCAGCAGCACCTACAACTACGCCGACGTGGGTGTGGTCCAGGGCAGCGACGGCAAGGCCTGGATCTCGGCGGTGTACGCGGAGTCGGCTGATCACACGGCCCCCGTCGCCCGCAGCGGCTCGCTGAGCCGAGACGGACGGACGGTCTGGTTCTCCTTCTCCGGCTTCGACCCACGACTCCAGACGCGCACCGCCGGCCTGCGCTCCTTCGACGTCCAACTGCGTCGGGATGACGGCGCCTGGAGGACGGTGCGCGACGACATCACGAGGACGACGGTCCGGTTCAAGGATCGGGCCCGTGGCCACTGGTACAGCGTCCGCGTCCAGGCGGCGGACCGGCGGGGTACGCTGTCGCCGTGGACGATCGAGAAGAGGATCTGGGTTCCCTGACGGACCCGATGACGCCCGGCACGGACGCCGCGACCGCGACATCCGCCGCCGGGGGGCGCACGGGCCGGAGGCACACCTTCGCCGCGGTCAACCTCATCTCCGACCCGATCCACGGGTACGTCGAGCTCAGCAAGCGGCTTGCTCCTGACCAGGCGCGCGCCGCCGGCCTCGCCGAGGAGGACGTGGCCGAGGACGACCTGCTCGACACCGCCTGGCTCCAACGCCTGCGGCGGATCTCCCAGCTGCAGTCGGCCCGGTGGGTGTTCCCCACCGCGGAGCACTCGCGGTTCACGCACGGCCTGGGGGTGATGCACGAGGCCGGGCTGTGGGCACGGTCGCTGTATCCGTCGCTGCGGGCTGTGCTGCCGGCGCTTGCTCCGGGTGCCCCCGTGCCGTCCGAGGGGCTGGTCGTGGAGACGCTCCGGATCGCCGGCCTCCTGCACGACGTGGGGCACGGGCCGTTCGCGCACTTCTTCGACGACCGGTTCCTGGCGTCCTTCCCGGCGCCCGTGGACCCGCGCCGGCCGGGCGCGAAGTCGCTGTCGCACGAGGACCTCGGCCAGCTGATCATCGAGCGGGAGCTGGGGCCGCTGATCGCCGGGCTGCGGCGGGCGCCGGGCTCCGTGGCGGAGCGGGACCGGTTCGCGGACGGCGAGGCGATCGAGCCGCGCTGGGTGTCGTTCCTGATCTCGAAGCCACCGCTCGTGGACCCCTCGATGCCGGCCTGGGTCCGCCTGCTCCAGCCGCTGCTGTCGGGTGTGTTCACGGTGGACAACCTGGACTACGTGCGGCGGGACGCGTACCTGACGGGCGTGTCGATGGGCCCGGTGGACGCGGAGCGGCTGCGGCGCTACTGCTTCATCTCGGAGCGGGGCCTGACGCTGTACGAGTCCGGCGTGGGTGCGCTGGAGATGTTCCTGACCGCGCGGCTGTTCATGTACCGGCACGTGTACCTGCACCGGACGGTGCGGGCGATCGACATCGACCTGGCCGAGGTCTTCGCGCCATCGATCGTCGCAGTGTTCGGCGAGGGATCGCCGGCCGAGCGGCTGGGTGCGTTCGCGGACCTCGACGAGTACGCGCTGCTCCACCAGGCGGCGCTGTGGGTGCGCGGGGAGCGGGTGTCCGCGGCTCCGGTGCCGGGCGACGGGACCGTGCGCCAGGAGGTGGCTGATGGCTGGCGGGCGATCCTGCTGCGCAAGCCGCGCTGGCGGACCGAGCGCGAGGTGCACGCCGAGCAGGATTCGCCCGAATGGCCTCCGGCGCTGCTGGCGGAGCTGGGATCGGCGGAGCCCGGGCGGGTCGTGCTGGACCTGACCGGCGTCGATGCGCGGCCGGGGGCGGGCAGGGCGCCCACGCTGGTGATCGAGCGGCGGGACGGCGAGGCCGGTCCGGAGCTGGATGCGGCGCTGGCGCGGGTGCCCGCGTGGTCGCTGGTGGGACGGCGGTACCGGCGGGTCGGGTAGCGGTCGGCGCGGGTCAGGTCGGCGCGGGTCGGGTACCGGTCGGCGCGGGTCAGGGCACCGCGGCGGGCTTCGGGCTCGCTGACGCGTCGGCCTTCGGCTTCTTCGGGGCGTTGATCCCAGCCCGTGGCGGAAGCACCTTGAGCGGATCGACCCGCGCGATCTGCTCCTTGGGGAGCTTCATCCGCTTCACGACATCGGGCTTGATCCGGAAGGTGGCCATCTCCCACGGCGAGAACAGGCCGTAATGGAGGTGGCAGCCCGAAGCGCGCCCTGTCATCCCCTCGTTGCCAAGCAGCTGGCCGGCCTTCACGACATCGCCCTTCTTGACGGTGATCCGCCACATGTGGGCGTACATGCTCCGGTAGCCGTTGCCGTCGTCGATGACGATCACGATCGGCAGCTGCGGCCACAGGTGCTGGCGATCCAGTCGGTTGTAGTAGGGCTCCAGGTCGCCGGTCCAGCCCATCGCGTCGTCATAGTGACGACCTGCCGCGAGCACCGTGCCCGAGTGCGCGGCCAGGATTCGGTCGTTGCAGAACGTCGCGAGGTCGACGCCGTCATGGAACGGCTCCCCGTTGACGAGGCGCGAGCCCCAGGACGTGGGCCCGAACGGCAGCGTGAGGCGAGGATGAGCGAGGGGCCAGCGGTAGCCGTCGAGGGTGTCGATCGCAGGTGCGCGGGTACCGGTCCACTCGACCCAGGCACGCTCGGGCGGGACGCCGTGGGGCGTGCTGCCGGTGGCAGGCAGGGCAGCGGCGATGGGCGGCGGGGGTGCAGTGGGGATGGCCGGGGTGGCTATTGGATCGGCCGATGGCGCCGTCGTTGCAGCTGCGGCCACGGCGATCTCGAGCGTGGCGGGTGAGCCGGCGGGCGTGGGCTCCTGGCCGGAGACCGCCTGGCCGACCGGTGTGGCCGACCGCGACCCGGTGACGCCGGCAGCCACGGGGATCACCAGCAGGACTGCGAGCCCAGCAGCGGCACCGAGCAGGAGGGGGCGCGCGATGATGCGGCGCTGGCGCCGGGCGTGGGGGAACCGGTCGTGACGGGGCACTCGCGGATTGTGCCGTACATGGGTCGGGGGTGTCGGGCCGGCGCGCGAGGCAACCGAGGCTGAGCGCCGCGCAACGTGCCTGCATTTGACGGAATCGGGCCGAGGGCCGATGGTGGGGGTCCTAGTCGCCAGTTGTGCCGGGCTCTCATTCGCCGGTCCGTAGCACGCGACGGATCGGTTTCCCCGCACATGTCCCGTACCTCCTTTGCTTCCCCTGCCTCGCGCATCGTCGTGAGCACCGACGGCTACTTCGACGTCTATGCGCCTGCCGGGCGCCCGACCGATGACAAGCCCGCATACCGCGGTGGACTGTCCGAGCTCGGCACCGGCATCCGCGGTCTCGACGACCGCCTGGCGGTCCGGCCCGACTCCGCCTTTCTCGCGAACGCCGTCCGTGACTGGTCAGCCGCCAACGGCAGCGCTGCGGTCAGGGGCGAGCTCGGCGGCGGCCGCGACGGCTCCGATCCCGTGGCGTAGAGCACGCGCCAGTAGGGGCCCGCGCCTGTCCGGCCCTGGCTCGAGGGCCGGGTATGATCGTGCCGTCGCGCGCCCGTAGCTCAGTGGATAGAGCACCTGACTTCGGATCAGGTGGTCGGGGGTTCGAATCCCTCCGGGCGCGCCATGTCATGAGTCGCGACATGTGCGACACATGAGTCGCGACATCTGCGACACATGGAGTCAGCCGGTCGCCTGGGACCCCGGCCATCGGCCGGGGTCTCTTCGCGGGCGAGGAGCCGCTGGAGGTGGCCCCGGCTGAGGTGGCACTCCGCTGCGGCGGCGGTGACGGACAGCTGCCCTGAGACGACCTTGAGGACGGCCACGCGGTGCTTCGACATGGCCGGGACTGTCACGCATGTCCCGACTCATGTGTGCCCTATCAGGTGTCACCTATGTCGTGGACTCTGACACCTCCGGGCGCGCCACCTCCGGGCGCGCCACTGTCCGAGCGCGCCACACCAACCTGGGTGCGAGCCGTCGCCGGATGACGAACGGCACCGATAGGGCTTCGCTACGGCAGCGGCTGGGCGGCGCGGGAGCTCGATCCGCGGTCCGCGCTTCACAGCCGCACGGTCACCCAAGCCCCGCCGGCCCGCGGAGCATCCGGTGATCAGCCGGTTAGGTACCTCGGGTGGATGGTCCGCTCTTCCCGTGCCGCCAGCGCCAGGGCGTCCAGCGCCACCATGTTCCGGATGCTGTCCTCCGGGAGAACGTCCAGGCCTTCCTCGCCCTGAACGGCCCGGGCGAAGTGCTCCACCATCAGCCGGTACTCGTCCGCGCCGGCAACCCGGTGCACCTCGCCGGCCTCCGAGTCCTGCTCCCGCCGGGTGTAGAGCGCCTCGCGCTCCCACGGGATGAAGGCGTCGTGGGGCAGCTCGATGGCGCCCATCGTCCCCGTGACGCTGAACGTCTGCTGCAGGGCGGACACGAACCCGGCCTCGATGCCGGCGAGGGCGCCCGTCGGGAATCGCAGCGTCCCAGCAATGTGGACGTCGACGCCGTGGCGATAGACCGCCTGGGCCTGCACGCTGACGGGCTCCGCCCCCAGCAGCCACCGGGCCACGCCCACCGTGTAGCAGCCGACGTCGAGCAGCGCACCGCCGCCCATCTCCGGGCTCAGGCGGGCGCCGTCCCCCGCCTGCAGGGCCTCCTCGGCCATGGGGAACGTGAAGGCGGCGCGCACGCCCCGTGGGTCCCCCAGGCCGCCGGCGTCCACCAGCGCCTTGATCGCGCGGCTCCGGGGGTGGAACCGGTACATGAGGGCCTCCATCAGAAGCCGGCCGGAGGACGTCGCCGCCGCGGCCATCTCCATGGCCTGCTCCGCGCTGCAGGCGAGGGGCTTCTCGCACAGCACGTGCTTGCCGGCGGCGAGGGCTCGCAGCGTCCACGGATGGTGGAGGTGGTTGGGCAGCGAGACGTAGACGGCGTCCACCTCCGGGTCCTCGAGGACCTCCTCGTAGCGGCCGTAGACCCGCTCGAACTGGTGCCGGGGCGGCGGCGGCGCCTGGGGCGCGGCCGTCGCCGGAGGCGATCCTCCGGCCGAACGGGTCCCCAGGGCCTGCAGCCGGCCGTTGTCGGACACCGCGATGGCCGGGATCATGCACACGCGGGCGATCGTGGAGTGGCCGAGCACACCCCAGCCAATCCGCTCAGGCATCCATCGCCTCGACGCATCCACCCTTCTCCATCGACCGTGTGGCAGCCTCCAGGATGGCGACCACCTTCACCGAATCCGCGAGGGGCGCCACCAACGGCTCACCGGTCAGGAGGTGGTCGGCCAGGTTGCGGTGGAACCCGAACGGGTCACGTGGCGGCATGGCCATCGGCATGGAGGTGACCTGCCCGTCGCGCTGCCGTCGGAGAAGGAGCAGCTCGGGCGCCATCTCGGTTGCCGGGATCGGGTCTTCGCGGTAGTGAACCAGGGGATCGGCCCGGAGAGCGACGAGATCCCGCCAGCGACCCTCGATCGCACCCTCCGTGCCCAGGGCGTACCACTTCGGCTTGCGGACCGCCGCGATGTCCGAGTGGATGAACTCGGCCTCGAAGCCTCCCTTGAACCGGACCTGGATCCGCTCCTGGTCGGCGCTGGTCACGTCGTGCCACACGCGCTTGTGGCGGGTCCCGATCACGGCCTCCACCCGGTGCGGCATGAGGCTCACGATCCAGTCCAGGTAGTGGGCGCCCCAGTCCCAGGATGTGCCACCCGATACCGGCGAATGGGAATGCCAGAAGCCGCACGGGTGGTGGAAGCCCCCGACGAAGGTCTCGAGCTGGAAGAGCTCGCCGATGAGGTGCCCCTCGACCGCCTCCCTGACGGCGAGGTAGTCCGGGTCCCATCGTCGGTTCTGGTGGCAGCCCAGGTGGACCTGCATGGCCTGCGAGACCTCGACCATCCGATCCGTCTCGCGCCGGCCCAGCGCCAGCGGCTTCTCGCAGACCACGTGCTTGCCGGCCGCCATGAGCTGCACGGACAGCGCGGCGTGGGTGTTCGGCGGCGTGGCCACGATGACGAGGTCGATGTCCGGGTCGTCGGCCAGCAGTTCAGGCGCCTCGTGGACCGTGACCCCAGGAAAATCGAGCGCGGCCTGGTGCCTGCGCGGGGGTGCGATGTCGCAGACGGCCCCGAGCGTGAGCCCGGTCGTCTCACCCACCCCCGTCCCGTGCATCTGCCCGAGCCAGGGCGCATAGCCGAGGATCCCGACTCGGACCTCCGGGGGCTGGGCGATCGCACCGCCGAGGCTGCGCAGCCAGCGGTAGAGGAGCTGCTGCACCACGGGATGGCCAAGGTCCCCCAGCGTGGTGCAGACGGCGCGGCCCGCGCCGTGCGAGCGGACGGTCATCACCGGGCGGCGCCCGTACTGCCAGTCGGCGTGCAGGACCGTCGTGGTGCCCTCGTCACGTGGCCGCACCGCCAACCTGGTGCGTCCGACAAGGAAGGACCGCTGCATGCGCTGCGCCAACGGATGTCCTGGGTCCTCCCAGCTCACACGCAGCTCCGTCGCCGGCAGCAGCGGCTCGACCCCTACCCCGAACACCGACGGCGGGAGGCCTGCGTCATCGGCGACGTGCAGCCACCCCTTGCCCGCGCGCACGAGATCCGACAGGACGGTCACATCCTCCGGCGGCAGGGCCGATCCCGCGGTGAGGACGACATCGATCCCGTCCGTGGCGGCCGGCAGCGCCTCCGAGCGCTCCAGCTGCGTGTGGGAGGTCCGCGCGAGATAGCCGGCCAGCGGTTCCAGTGATGCGTCGGCCGGACCCACCCAGAGGATCCGAACCACGGAGTGCACGATCACGCTGACCCCTTTGTGCCCGGACCCAGGCCGGAAGCTCTCGCCCGTGGTTGCTGCAGGCGGACCCGAGTTGCCGCCAATCATGCGCCACGACGCTGGGCCCTGTCCGGGCGTCCGGATGCGATGAGGTCGCGGGCCGAGCCATTGCAGAGCGTCGCGCCAGGCTCAGGGTGGGCGCTGCCCTGCCCACCTCCCCGGTTCGGCGGGCCCCACCTGCGGTTGGCGGCGACGCGCGACACTGGCGGCGACGGGCACTTGACAGTCCCAGCCCGCTGGGCTACGGTTACTGTGCTCGAAGGGGCTTCGAACATCTAGTGATTTGGCCGGTGTTTACATTGGCCAGAGCAACTAGTGATCGCGGTTCCTTCGGGCGTTTTTCGTTGGTGCCCGGCGCGGACGCGACCCGTGCACAACGCCCCCCGGCCTCACGGGTTGCCGCTGAACGTGTCGCACCCGTCCGGCGACTTCGCCTGGTAGCCGGCCGTGAACCACTTCTGGCGCTGGGCGGACGAGCCGTGGGTCCATGTCTCGGGGCTGACCTGCCCCTGCATCTCCTGCTGGATCCGGTCGTCGCCGACGGCCGACGCGGCATCGAGGGCATCGGCGATCTCGGCTTTTGTGAGCGGCACGAGGTAGCCCGTCGCGGCCGCGTTGCTTGCCCACACGCCGGCGTAGCAGTCGGCCTGGAGCTCAGTCCGGACCGATTGCCCTGCGGCCCCCTCCTGGCTCGTCCCGCCCGACAGCGTCCCGACCAGATCCTGGACGTGGTGGCCGTACTCGTGGGCCAGTATGTAGGCCTGGGCGAACGGACCACCCTTGGCGCCGAACTTCGAGCGCAGCTCGTCGAAGAACCCGAGGTCGATGTAGACGAACTGGTCGGCGGGACAGTAGAACGGGCCGCTGGCCGACGATGCGACGCCGCAGCCAGTGTTGACCTGGTCGGTGAAGAAGCGCGTCCTAGCCACGACGTACTGCTGTCCCGAGGCGGCGAACGCGTCGGTCCAGTAGGCCTGGATGCTGTTGACGTAGCCGACGATCCGGCAATCCTCGCTGGCGTTGGCGTCGGCCCCGGTCTCGCAGGCCGCCAGAGCGCTGCTGGCGGGACCCGGCTCCTCGGCGCCACCGCCGATCGTCTGGCCGACGAGTCCACCGACCGTCTCGCCGGTCTGAGGGCTGCCGCCCAGGAGCACCCAGACGAGGGCGACGATGATCCCGATCCCGCCGCCCCCGCCGACCATCAGGCCTCGCCCGCCGACCCGCGAGCCGCGGACGTCCTCGACCTGCGAGGGATCGAGCTTTGCGCCCGGGTTGAACGGCATCTCAGAGCCTCCTGCGGGTGGAGCCCGCGGGGCTCAGATCTTGATGACGCCGACCAGGAAGAGGATCACCACCACGATGACGATCACGCCGATGATTCCGATGCCACCGTTTCGTCCGTTCATGAATCGAGGGATCGCATGGGGCCTCCGGGTCGTGACGGGAGCCGGTTGGACGGGGCTGCTGTCGAACTCAGCCCGGGGCCTGCTGCGGTCCGTCGCTGCTGGCGGCGTCGACGATGATCCTGAGGGTCCCGTCCGCCTGCCGCTGGTAGACGACGACGTACTTGCTCTGGCCGCTCGGGCCGACGATCCGACCGACATCCACGACCAGCGAGCCCCCCTCGATCACCTCGTCGGTCACGAATCGCAGGTTCGCCGGCCCGCCGGCGACTATGTTGCGAAGGGCGGCGTCGACTGCCGCGCGTCCACGGATGATCGGCTGGCCTTGGAACAGGAGTCGCGCGTCGTCGGCGTAGAACGCCGCCAGCCGCTCGCCATCCTGCGTCGCGAATGCCTCGCCGAACCCCGCGTTGATCGCATCCAGCTCGTCTTCAATCGCCACCCTGTCACCCTCTCGTTCGAACCTGGCGTCCTGAGCCGATCCGGCGAACCCCCGATCCGCAGCCGAGACGCGAGCCAGGTGAAGATCATGCCGCCTGCGCGCGACCTGCGTTCAAGATGTGCGTTGTTGCTCCTGCGCGCCAAATGCCCTCCGGGCGCGCCATGTCATCTGCGACACATGTGGTCAGCCCGTCGCTCGAGACCCCGGCCATCGGCCGGGGTCTCTCCGTGTGTTGCGCCAGTACCACCTGCCAGGCTCGATCAGGTGCGTGGAGGGGATCTCGCCCGTCTCGAGGGCGACGACCGTGAACTCCTGCTCGTCGACGATGGCGAGGACCCTCCGGCACGAAAGGGCCGCGCCCACCGCTGCCACCCTGTCGCCTTTCTCGTGCGAAGCCGGACGCCCTGTGCGGACCCGGCGACACCCCGATCCTCGGCCGAGACCCGAGCCGAGTGTGGATCACGCCCCTTGCGGACCACGTGCGTTGCTGTTCGTGCCCGCCCGGGGGCCCTCCTGTCCGCGCCCCGCAACTCGGCTCCGCGGGGTCGGCGCCCTCGACGACCTGCCTACCGGAGGAGAGCGCCCAGGTCGGCTCGAAGCAGCTTGCCGACCGAGCTCCTCGGAAGCCGGTCCAGAAACGTCACCGAGGTTGGCACCTCGTGCGCGGCGAGGCGGCCGCGAGCGAACTCGAGGAGTTCGGCCTCGGCGAGCGAGCTCCCGTTCCGCAGGACGACGATCGCCGCCCCGACCACATCGCCATCGGGGGTGGTCATCGGCACGACCCCGGCGTCGGCGACCGCCGGATGGGACATGAGCTGGCGCTCGACATCGCCGGGATAGACCGTCCGACCGGCGACATGGAAGCTGGCGGCGACGCGATCGACAATCCAGATATCGCCCTCGGCGTCCATGCGTGCCGCGTCGCCGGTACGGAGCCAGCGATCTGGGATCAGCACCTCACTGGTCTCGGCCGGTCGACGCCAGTACCCGGACATGACGTTCGGGCCACGCGCCAGCAGCTCGCCAGTCTGGCCAGGGTCGACATCGTGTCCGTCGGGATCAACGATCCGGACGTCCACGAACAGCGGCGGTCGACCAGCCGACCCGACCTTCCGGAGCGAACGCTCGGCGTCGACAAGGAGCACGACTGGCCCCGCCTCGGATAGCCCGTAGCCCTGGACCAGGGCGACCCCGCGGTCGTGGTACGCACGGATCAACCGCTCGGGTACCGGTGCGCCCCCAGTCAGGATGAACCTGATGCTGGACAGATCGGCCACCGGCCATCGCTCGGCGTGCATCAGCTCGTCAAGCACGTCCGGGTTGCCGAAGCCGACGCTGACATGATGCCGCTCGATGGCCTCGAGGAGGCCGCCACCGGTGACGTCGTCGGGCACGATGACCGTGCCGCCGAGAAAGAGCACGGGCAGGACGTTCACGCCCGTGCCTCCTGCTCGGAAGAACGGGGCTACAGCGACCGTCACGTCGTCGCCCCGGAAGTCAGCGCGGGAGAGCACGTTGACCACATTCCAGGTCACGTTGCCGTGGGTAAGCATCACCCCCTTGGGGGACGCGGTCGTGCCGGAGGTGTGGGGCAGGAACAGCAGATCGTCGAGCGCGATAGCCGCGTCGAGCGCGTGCTCCGGCGACGCCGCAACGAACGCCTCGTAGCTGACGGCGCCCGCCACGGTGTCTGGGCCGACGACGAGGCGGTGGCGGACGGAGACGGGCGCGCGCGTGGGCGCCACAGCGAGATGCTCGATCAGCACGGTGGGCTCGGCGTCCTCCAAGATCAGGGCACGCACGTCCGATGCCAAGCGGTGGTTGACCGGGGCAAGGGCGGCGCCAAGCGTGCCGACCGCGAAGAACGCCTCAAGGAACGCGCCATGGTTCGGGCCAACCCAGGCGACGCGATCACCCCTGCCAACCCCGAGGCGGCTGAGGCCGCCCGCCAGTCTGCGGATCCGCTTGGCAAGCTCGGCGTAGGTAATCGCACGATCGCCGGTGATGATCGCTAGACGGTCTGGATTGACCCGCGCTCGTCGTTCGATCCACGAGCCGACACCGACGATTGACTCCGCCTCGAAGCTCATCGACGCAGGATGCCAGACGACGGCAAGGGGTCGATCGCACACAGGGCCACCTTCGCCGTCTGTTGTTCCCTCGCGCCCATCGGGCCCACAGGCGTGGCCGCTCATCGGGGTCCGCCGCACGTGCGAGGACGGCGCTCGACCCGGCTCCGTGGTCACCGTGCGCCCGCCGCCATCATCGAGGGCTCGCTTGCAGGTGCCGTCGCACCGGCAGGTGCTGAGGCGGCCGACGACGAATTGAAGCCCTTGGCGATCAGCCACACAGCCAGGACCATCTCCTGCAGCGCGAGCGGGGCCATGAGGACATCGAGCGAGAGCTCGAACATGTTCCCAAGCGGCGGCACGATGTAGAGCACGGCCCCCACGAGCCCCCAGGCGGACAGCCACCGGGGCACCAGCCGTGACTGGTAGAGCAGGACGTAGAACATCAGGGCGCCGAGCGCGAACGGCACGGCGATCAGCTGGTCCCACGTCACGGCCACGGTCGTGCGCACGAGGCCGGCGAGCGGTGCCGCACCAGGTTCCGTGCTGAGCGCGATCAACAGCAGCCAGCCGAGCGCGCCGACGATGTAGATGACCGTCTCGATCGCGCCCCGGAACACGACGTACCCCATGGCCAGCGTCTCGTTGTACCGCTTGCCGACCGGCCAGAACACGACCGGAACCATCGCGAGCGCGAAGCCTGCCAGCAGGACGAGCAGGGCTCCGACGGCCAGCTGGTTCGGCTGCTCGGCGACCTGGGCCAGGTAGGCGGGCCCCGTCAGGACGCCATCCGTGACGACCGCGCTGAGGACCAGGGTGACCGTGCCGATGATGTACAGCACGCCGATCGCGACGGCGGCCTTCCGATCCGCGCTCATGCCGGGCCTCCCTGGTGCTGTCGGCGATCGTTCGGTTCGTGCTCATGCTCTATCTCCTGATGTGGTCGACATCGACGTGGACAAGCGTTGTCGGGGGGTCGGGCTCGTCCCGGGTGACCGAGACGAGCGGCAGGCCGAGGTCGCGCACGCGCTGGAGCAGCCCGTGAAGTGCGGCCTGGTCGGCGACCGGACCGCCGATGAGCGTGGTGCCGTCGCCTTCACGGCTGACGGTCAGCCCGTCGAACCACGCGGCCCAGCGCGCGTCGAGGTGCCCGGCCAGCCGGATCTCGTAGCGTCCGGCCCCGGGCCGATCTCCTTCCGGGGTGTGTCGCTCGGTCATTCCGCTCCTCGTGCGTGTCGCCATCTGGACCTCCGACTGGCAACGCCGACCGGAGTCACTGGACACACCGTGGAGGCGGACGTGATGAGCGCGCATCACCACACTTGATGAGCGGCGTGATGATTCGCCAGCGAGACGAATGCACCCCGGGGTCACTGTCCGTGCACGTGACGCGACCCGGGGGAGCCGGGGCAAACGACTACGCCGTGGGCCGGCGGTCCCGGTTGCGCGAGAGCAGGCCGAGCTCGCCGGCACGGCGGACGGCTGCCCTCCGGCTGTTCACGCCGAGCTTGGCGTAGATGCTCCTGGTGTGCGACCGCACGGTGGCCACGGACACGGTGAGCTGGCCTGCGATTTCCGGGCCGTCGAGATCGCTCTCCAGGAGGCGCAGGACCTCGAGCTCGCGTTCGCTGAGCGGTTCGATCAGCGACTGCTTGACGGTCGCTCCTCCCTCCACCGTGACGACCGCGGCCAGGAGTCGGCGCACGTAGCCCGGAGCCATCCGCTCCTTCGCCGCCAGCTTCAGCAGCGCCGCCATGGGCGGCCCTTCGTCGATGAAGACGCGGACGTAGCCCTCCGGCTCGGCCAGGGCAACCGCGCGCGCCAGCGAGGCGAGCGCACCCGCCGGATCGTCGCTGGCGTGACGGGCGATCGCCTGCACGACGAGGATGTCGATCGCGCTCCCGCGGCGCCCACCGTCCTCCGCAGCCGCGAGCAGGCGCTCCGTGAGCTCGATCGCCGCACCGACGCCGTCGTCGGCACGGTCTCGCATTCCGTGCGCCAGGAGCAGCCTCGCCAGCGTGGCGTGCTCGAATTCGTGCAGGTAGCTGAGCTCGTCCGTGGCCGCGACACGACGCGCCTGCGCCCAGCCCCATGCCGCCGACAGGTTCCCCTGGGCGATCCACACCCTCGCCATCACGGCGGCGACAGGGCGCACATCGGGGGAGAAGTCGCTCGCATACAGGCGCTCGGCCTCCTCGAGAAGCTCGAGCGCGCCATCAGGATCCCCTTGCGCCTGTCGGATCCGGGCCGCCGCGACACGCGACCTGTACGGGTTCTGCGACAGGCCGCTCTCCTCACCCAGTTCCCGGCTCAGCAACAGGTGCTGCGCCGCGGTCTCGAGGTCGTCGCGCTCGCGGAACAGCTCGCTCATGCCTGTGTGCATGTCCGCCGCCCCCCGCTGCGCGGGCGCGCCATGTCCGGTCGCAAGCCGCAGTCCCCGCTCGTACGTGCGCATCGCATCGCGGAGACGACCCTGGGCGATCTGGATGTCGGCCTGGGCGATTGCGCCACCGATGACGTCCGAGAGGTGACCGGCCTCCTGCAGGTTCGCCATGCTCTCGGCGTACGAACGGAGCGCTGCCTCGAGATCCCCACGTGCCCAGGCAGCGAGTCCCAGCAATCCCGCTGCCGCACCACGCCCGAGCTGATCGTCCTCGTCAACGAGGTCGAGCACGTGTTGGGCATGGGTCCTGGTGGCGGCCACGTCGCCGTGGGCCATGGCCAGGGCCGCACGGTAGAGGGCGATCGAGCCCGGCAGACGGCGAAACGCATCCTGGTCGACGACGACCATCGCAGTCGCTCGGGCCCGAGGTTCATCGGGTCCGTCGGCCGTCGTATCCAGCCAGTGTTCGGCGTCTCGCAGTCGGGCATCAACGCCCTCGACCCTGCCTCCCTCCAGGAGTGTCGCGGCATACGCGACGCTCAGCACGGGCCTGACCCGGATCAGCTCGTCGGGAAGTGCCGCAAGCCACCGGCGCGCGGTGGCCGCCTGCTCCTTCTGGAACGTCGCCGGGATCGCGAGCTCCACCAGGTCCGCCGCCCGTTCGAAATCCTCGCCGGCCAACGCGTGGCGGATCGCCTCAGACCGGTCACCGTGCTCCTCGTACCACTCGCAAGCCCGCCGGTGCAGCTCCGGCACCCGCCCGGGTTGCTCGTCCAGGAGGCGGGCCCGCAGCACGTCGGCGAAGAGGTGGTGGTAGCGGTACCACTGGCGCCGGTCGTCGAGCGAGACCAGGAACAGGTTCCCTCGATCGAGCGCCTCCAGCGTGGCCCTGCCTCCGCCCTGGCCGGTGACGGCGTCGCACAACGGGCCGCTGAGCCGGCTCAGGAGCGACGTCTCCAGCAGGAAGCTCCGGACCCGTTCGGGCAGCCGATGCAGGACCTCTTCGACCAGGTAGTCGACGATGTACCGGTCGTCCCCGGCGAAGCCCGCGATGAAGCCGGTGACATCGTCGCGCCCCTGCATCGACAACGCCGCCAATTGGAGAGCAGCGATCCAGCCTTCGGTACGCTGCGCAAGCGCGGCGACGTCTCCCGAAGCGAGATCCAGCCCCATCACCTCGTTGAGGTAGGCGGTGGCCTCGTCCGGCGTGAAGCGCAGATCGGCGGCGCGGATCTCGACGAGCTCGCCACGCGCCCGTAGACGGGCCAGCGGCAGCGCGGGATCGGCGCGCGTCGTGAGCACCAGGTGGACCTGTGGGGGCAGGCGCTCCAGCAGGAACGCCATCCCGCCGTTGATGTCGTGCGAGTCGATCACGTGGTAGTCGTCGAGCGCCAGCACGACCTCGTCCGGCACCGCGTCGAGCTCGTTGAGCAGCGTGGCGAGGATCGTCTCGATCGGCGGTGGCTGAGGCACCTGCAGGAGGGACAGCGCACGTGCGCCGATCCCCGGCACCACCGTCTGCAACGCAGCGATCAGGTAGGTCCAGAGGGAATCCGCTTCGTTGTCTCCAGGGTCGAGGGACACCCACGCCACTGACCGTTCACCAGCAGGAGTGACTGCCAGCCACTCGGCCAGGAGCGTCGTCTTGCCGAAGCCGGCCGGGGCGGAGATGAGCGTCAGCTTCGACTCGGCCCCCCGGTTCATGCGCTCGATGAGCCGCGGGCGTACGACCAGGGCGCGTCGCAGCCTGGGCACGTGGAGTTTGGTCTCGAGCAGCGGGCCTGCGTTGTCCGGCGTTGTCATGTCTCGTGCTTCACGGCAGCGGTTCGTGGATGCGCCGTCTGCCGATGCGATGCGCGCCCACGCATTGTGGGCTTCCTGCGGGTCATCTACGTGGACAACAGGCAACCTTCAGCACGACCGTGCTCGGGGGTCGGCATGCGCCCGATCATCGGTCAGCCCGACGCTGCCCCAACCTTGTTGTTCCTGCGCGTCCAACGCCCTCCGGGCGCGCCAACCTCATGCGTCGCGACATGAGCACGACGCCCGTTGCGGTCTTGGGCCCTTAGATGTTGAGCCCCACGCCGATCGCGGTTCCCAGCATGATGACCGCGTCCGCCTCCCCGGCCATCGCCGCGGCCGCGGCATCACCGTCGTTGAGGATCTGGACGGTGACCGGGTAGCCGAGCCGATCCATGAGACGGTCGGCAAGCCGTCGCGGGAGCGGGACCGTCCCGAGGGACCCGTAGAGTCCCGGCTGCCCGGCGAGCGGCTGCCCGGTCGCAGCCACGTCTGCGGCGATCGCGAGCCCGGCCGACGACACGCTCAAGCCCTGGACGACGTCGGCGGCCGCGTCGGCGAGGAAGTCGGCGAACGCACCAGCCCGTGGGCCGAGCGGTGGGGCCACCGCCGCCATGGTCTCGAGGGTGAGGCATCGCCCACCGTGAACGCTGGCGAGTCCACGCTTGATCCCCGTGAGACCGGCATCGACGAGCACCGCCCGCCCGTCAGGCAGCCTCGTCGCGGCGCCCCGCAGGGCCAGCGATCCGGGATCGTCGGCCAGCCGGAGCTGAACCTCGCCCGCACCCAGACGGGGCAGCCAGGCGGTCGCGGACGCGACCAGTTGTCTGCCGAGCACACCCGATGCGATCCCGCCCCCCAGCACGATCCGGCGCACGGCCGCCCAGCGCTCCCAGTGCTCGGCCGGCCAGTCGGGGCGTGCCGCGCGCGCATCCTGGGGCCCGAGAACGAGCATCGCGACGAGCCCCGCGAGCGCCACCCCGAGGTCGTCGGCTAGCGCCACGGCCGTGACGTCACCCGCTTTGACCATGGCGTCGAGAGCCCTCGGGTACGGCGCCGCGGCGAGAATGACGTCCGACCCAAGCCCGTCGCGCACGGGGGCGAGATCGGTGCCCGGGAGCCGCTCACGGACCCGCCGGGCGATACCGACGCTCGACAGCCAGTCGAAGGCGCGCGCCCCACGGAGCCCCGCCGGCAGGTCCAGCAGGTCAGGGATGCCCACGATGATCGAACGGTTCACGCTCGGCGTGAAGCAGCGCACTTCCGCCATCGCTGGAGTATGCGCCGCGGACTTGTCCGGTTCCTGTGCGCCCGACGCGCCACTGCAGCCGGCGAGGTGCTGGGCGCCGAGGTCGGCGATCGGCCCGTCCGCGCTCCCCGCTCAGCGCATCCGCCCAGCCTCACGTGTTGTCGCGGCCGCCCGATCGGGGCGCTGCCGGCGAGGTACGACCCCCAGGCGAGACGATCGGCACCGACGTGATGCCGACGACCTCGTGACCGGCCAGCGCCTCGATGAACGGCTGGAAGCTGCCGCAGACCAGGCAACGCAGGATCGAGCCCTCGACGGCGACCTCGCTGACTCCCGAGGCGCGCTCGACCTGGCGGGCCGGGGGCGTGCCCACGAAGCTGACCTCCACGCGGTGGATCCGAGGCTCCTCGAACATGCCCAGCAGCATGGAGGTACTTCCGGACCTGCGCCATCCATGGAATTCGTGACCGGAACGCGGGTCGGCCGGGTCGGGCGAGTCGGCCGGGGATCGCCCCGCCTGGGCGGCACTTCCGGTGGTCTGTCTCGGCTTCGCTACTCGCTCGACGCCATCCAGGCGGCGATGCGTGCGCGCGAGTCGAACCCCAGCTTGTTCATGATGGCGCGGACGTGGCTGTCGACCGTGTGCTCGGAGATGAAGAGGCGGCCCCCGATCTCCTTGTTGGTCAGCCCGTCGGCGATGAGCCGGGCCACCTCCCCTTCTCTCCTCGAGAGAAGACCGGAGTCGACGCGTTCCGGGACGTCGCCGGTGGCCTCGATGGATCCACCGAGCGCGAGGCGAACGGCGGCATCCCTGTCGAGGCGACTCCCGACGAGGAAGGCGGCGTCGAACCGGGATCGCCCGAGGGTCGCGATCGCCGACGACTCGGCCTGCTCCACGAGCGGCGCCAGGAACGGCATGACGCGCGCGCCGGCACCCGCGCCGACGGTGGCCCCTGCCCCGAGGAGCTGCGCCGCGAGCCGCGCCTGCCCCGATCCCACAGCCAGGCATGCCGATGCCTCGAGCAGGTGGAACTGCGACACCCGGTCGTCGATCAAGTGCGCGATCGGAAGCGCCTCCGCGAACAGCGGCTTCGCCTCGTCGGGCCTGCCCGCGATCAACGCGGCGATCCCCAGGTTCATGAGCCACGTGTCGAGCGTGTACTGGTCGCCCGACTCCCGGCTGAGACGTGCGCCCTCCAAGGAGGCGGATGCCACCGCCGCCAGGTCACCCGCGAGGAACCCCTCGAACGCCCGGGCCTGCAGCACCGCGATGCGGACCTCGACATTCTCCATGCCCGCCGCCACGTCCTCCGCCTCGTCGCGCAGTCGCCGCGCGGACGGGCGGTCGCCCATCATCTCCGCCGCGATCGAGGCCATCGCCAGTGCGTTCACCAGCGGACCCGGACGACCGGCCTCCCGTTGCGCCTGAGCCGCCCGCTCGAGGAGCGGCAGGGCCGTGACCGGGTCGACCTGAAGCAGGGCGAGGAACCCCCGCATGAAGAGGCCGCCGGCGTGTGACGCCGCGTCGTCCGGCCCAATCGCGAGGAACTCGTCCAGCCAGCGCACGCCTTCCGTCATGGAACGCGTGATCCAGTACCAGCCCACGTCGACGGCGAGACCGGTGCCCCGCGCGGCATCCCCGCGCAGCGCGCATCGCCGGAGGACCCAGCGGATGTTGTCGACCTCC
This sequence comes from uncultured Chloroflexia bacterium, assembly GCA_963748625.1. Taxonomy (GTDB): domain Bacteria; phylum Chloroflexota; class Limnocylindria; order Limnocylindrales; family CSP1-4; genus CAIXZV01. The sequence goes on from CAVVJT010000010.1 coordinate 1,185,922, forward strand.
ACGTCCATCCATCCGAGCCACGCGACGAGCCGGAACCGGGCCTGCACCGCGTTCCTTCGACCTTCCGAGACGTAGTGGTCGATGCAGCGCAGCTCGACGGCGTCCTCCTCGCCCGCCGCTCGCGTCTTGAGGCCGGCGAACTCGCGCATCGACTCGTGCAGTCGATAGCACGCGATGCCCTGAACGTCGTCCCTCAGCACCAGCGACTTGTCGACCAGCGATGACAGCACGTCCAGGACGGTCGCCGGCGGCACGTCGTCGAACGCGCACACCGATCCGACGTCGTCGAGGGTGAACCGGCCGGCGAAGGCGGACAGGCGCCGGAAGAGCGCCCGCTCGTCCGGTTTCAGCAGGTCGTGGCTCCACTCGATGGTGGTCCTCAGGGTCTGGTGGCGCGGGAGGGCCGCGCGACTCCCACCCGTGAGCAAGCCGAACCGATCCGAGAGGCGATCGCTGATCTGCTCGACGGACAGGACCCGCGTCCGGACCGCCGCCAGCTCGATCGCGAGCGGCAGACCGTCGAGCCGCCGGCAGATCTCCACGACCGCCATCCGGTTGGAGGCAGCCAGCTCGAACCGGCCCGAGGCCGCCGACGCCCGCTCGGTGAAGAGCTCGACCGACTCATTGAGGCGGAGCTGGTCGAGGGGCTCATCGCCCTGTGCGCGGGGCAGCTCCAACGGTGGGATCGGGAGGACGTGCTCGCCCGTGACCGACAGCGGCTCCCGGCTTGTGGCGACCACTCGCACGCCCGGGGCAGCCCGGAGGACGTCTGCCACGAGCAGCGCGGCTGCCTCGAGCAGGTGCTCGCAGTTGTCCACGAGGAGGAGGAGCTTCCGGTCCCGCAGGTGGGAGAGCAGGAGGGCCCGCGGCTCGGTCGCTGCCTGATCGCGCAGGTCCAGGCCCGCGAGGACCGCGTTGCCGACCAGGTCCGGGTCCCGGACGTCCGCGAGCTCGACCAGCCATGCGCCGTCCGGGAAGGCGCGGGAAAGATCGGTCCCGATCCGGATCGCGAGGCGGGTCTTGCCGACGCCGCCTGGGCCGACGAGGGTGACCAGGCGATCCGTGGCGAGCTTCTTCCGGAGCTCCGCGAGCTCGCGGCGGCGGCCGACGAAGCTGGTCGCCTCGGCCGGCAGGTTGCCCCGGCGACGGGTGGGTCTGGCCATGGTGCACCCCACGTTACTCCGGCCGTCGGCGGCCCGGGGCCGCGTCTGTCGTTGCCGGTGGCCGGCTCGCTCATGACCGAATCACGAAACCCATCGATGCCGTCGTACGCCGCCGCGCCCCAGGCTGGCGTCACCAACGCGGGCACAGGGTCCGCGTGATCGAAGGAGGAAGACATGAACGACCTCAGGGCCGCGCGGCTCACAGGCGTGCTGTTCATCATCGCGACGGTGGTGAACCTGCTCGGCGCGGCGGTCCGGCCAAGCCTGACCGGCACCGACTACCTCGTCAGGTTTTCAGCGGATCCGGACCGGGTCGCGGCCAGCTCGCTGTTGCTGCTCATCGCGGCGTTCGCGTGCGCGGGGATCGCCGTCGCGATGTACCCGGTCGTCAAGCGGACGGACACGGGCCTCGCACTCGGATCGGTCGTCTTCCGGACGCTGGAGGCGGTCATGTACATGGTGGCCGTAGTGAGCCTGCTGTCCCTGTCGACACTGGGCCAGGCCTCCATCGCGGCAGGAGCCGCCGACCAGACAGCGCTGGGCGCCATCGGCGGCCTGCTCCTGAGCCTGCGTGAACACGCCACCATGGCCGGAGTATTCGCCTTCTGCCTCGGCGCGTTCCTGTACTACACCGCCTTCTTCCGGTCGCGGCTCATTCCCAGGTGGCTCTCCGGCTGGGGGATCGTGGCGATCGGCATGCTGGCTGCCGCGAACGTGCTGGCGCTGTTCGCCGGTCGCTCCGTGACGGACTACCTGCCCATGGCGCTGCCGATCTTCCTGCAGGAGATGGTCCTGGCGGTCTGGTTGATCGCCAAGGGGTTCAGCCCGGTCCACGCCGCTGCGCCTGAGGCCGACGTCGCGGTCGGCCGGACGGCCGGCACGCTCGCAGCCGCGAGGTGACCCACATGAAAGCAGCCGTGTGCGAACGCTACGGGCCCCCGGAGGTCCTCCGCATTGAAGAGGTCGAGGCGCCGGTTCCGGCGCACGACGAGATGCTCGTACGGATCCATGCGTCGACGGTCAACTCGAGCGACTGGTACGTCCGGAGCGGCGTCCCGATGTCGCCCCTCGCGGTCCAGATCCCGTTCCGGTTCCTCGTGGGCTTCCGACGCCCGCGGCGGCGGATCATCGGCCTGATCCTCTCGGGTGAGGTTGTCGAGGCCGGGAGGAGCATCACGCGGTTCCGTCAGGGCGACCGCGTGTGGGCGTTCACCAAGCTCCGCTTCGGGGCGTACGCCGAGTACACGTGTCTGAAGGAGGCCAGCAGCGTTGCGATCGCGCCGGCCGGCATCACGTACGACGAGGCCGCCGCGATCGCCTACGGGGGAATGATGGCCCTGCACTACCTGCGGCGGGGTGGCGACCTACGCGGGCAGCGCGTGCTGGTCTACGGCGCCTCGGGGGCGGTCGGGACGGCGGCCGTCCAGCTCGCGCGCCACGCGGGCGCCCGGGTGACCGGCGTCTGCGGCCCAGACAACGTAGAGCTGGTGGCCTCCCTGGGCGCCGTCGCTGTGCTCGACTACACGACCGCGGAGGCGCCGCCGGACGGGGCGGTGTACGACTTCGTCCTCGACGCGGTCGGGAAGCGACGGAGCTCGCCGCTGAAGGTCGCGTGCCGGCAGGCCGTGGCACCGGGAGGTGCGTACGTCTCGGTGGACGATGGGACCCCCGCCTTCGCGGCGGCCGATCTCGCCATCCTGGCGGAGCTCGTGGAGTCGGGGGCGATCAGGGCGGTCATCGACCGGGTCTACCCGCTGGAACGGATCGCGGAGGCCCACCGATACGTCGAGACGGACCACAAGCGTGGCAACGTCGTCATCACCGTCGCCTGACGCGGGCACCGGCGTCGCGAGGCCCGGCGGGCGTCAGCTCCCCTTGGTCCCCACCACGGTGACGCCGTCGACCGCCGGGTAGTTCGAGAAGTACCGCTTGCGCCAGTGGAGCTTGCCGTGATCGTAGATCGACACGGTGACCCACACCTTGGCGCCGTCCGCCGGGGCGTTGTTGAAGAACCGGTATCCCACGGGCTTGGTCGGATCCTTCACGATCGTGCTCTTCGCGCGCGGCCCGTGCTGGATGACCACGTTGCTGACCGTGGCTTTTCGCCCGTTGGGCACGCTCCAGATCTTGAACGTGAGCCAGCGCTTGCTGCCGGCCTGGGTGACGTTCCGCGTGATCAGGATCGGGTACTTGGTGTCGTTCCTGAAGGTCATGTTCTGCGTGGCGTTGCCGACCTTCCACACGGTGGCATCGAGGCCCGCCGGGTACCGGGTGATGTACTCGTTGTGGTTCTTCTTGGCGAGCGGCACCATGCCTGCCCGGAACGCCGCGTTGAACAGCGTCGTCGACGTCGTGCAGATGCCGCCGCCGAGGGCGCCGGTGACGGTGATCTTCCCGTTCACGATCGCGTTGCCGGGGCCAACGCCCGGGAGCTTGCTGACGTCGCCGACGGTCTTCCAGAAGTCGAACTTGGCACCTGCGGGCACGACCGTGCCGTTGATCGCCGTGGCGGGCGCCTCGATGTTGCCGCCCCAGTGGTTGTTGACGATCACCCAGTAGAAGATGCTGTAGTCGCTGATCATCTTCATCTTGGGGGCGAACGCCTTGGCATCCGCCAGCGACAGCTTGGGCTTGACGGCCTTGACGACGGCTTCGACGGGCGCCGGAGCCATGCCGGACTGGCGGGCCTGGATGTGGCTGACGACCGCGGCCTTCGTTTCCGCGACCTTGAGGGTGCGGCCCTCACGGCTGCTGCCGGTGGCGACGACGCGCCCCTTGACCAGCTTGAGGCCCGCGTCCCGCACGGTCTGCTTGACCTTCTTGGCCATCCCCTCGAGGATCGGGTCGAGGCCCGACGCATCGAGGACCGGGGTGATGCTCCCGTCCGCCGAGGTCGAGAACGAGACCAGGGGCGCGAGGCTCGCGCCGGCGATCGTCCAGCTGTCATCGCCCCGGGCGACGACCACGTCGGCCGTCATCCGTTCCGCGGCTGCCTTGGCCTCCTCGGCCGAGACGGTGGCGACGGCGGGCGCAAGTGGCACGACCGGCACGGACATCGCGATCGACTCCGAGGTGTCGAACGCGACGAGCTGCTCGTGGAGCGCGGTCTCGAGGGCACCCTTGTCCACGGCGCGACCGTCGGCCGCGGGAGTGACGCTGAAGATCCCGTCCTGACCGACCGACGCGGTGGCATCCACCGGGGTCTGGTCGATCGTGGCGGCGAGGGAATCAATGACAGCGACAAGCGAGTCGAGGTTGTAGACAACGGGAACGACGGCGTCGAGGGCGACGCCGTCGATAGCGGCGCGCGGAGCGCCGATGAGGTCCGCGAGCGGCTCGCCCTGGCGCCCGGCCGCGAGCGCCGCGTCGATCAGGGTCGTGGTGTCAGGGCCGCGGCCGAGGTCGGTGTAGCTGAGGGTCGTCACCTGGCCATCCGGGCCGGTGAGCGTGACCTCTCCCTCGCCCAGCCACCCGTAGGCGTTCGCGATCTCCGCCTCCGCCTGCTCACGGGTGAGCCCGCCGAGGGCCGTGCTCCCGACGCTCACGCCGGGCAGGACCCGGCCGTCGTACTGCTGGCCCCAGGCGTACAGGGCGCCGGCACCGATGCCGACGGCGAGCAGGACGCCCAGGACGAATGCGACGCCGAAGCGGAGAACGAGCGCCCTTCGGCGCCGGGGCCGTGCCGTGGGCTCGGCGGCAGTCACGGCGGCCGCGAGGGGCAGGACCGGCACGGCATCGACACCGGGCTTGGGGGTCGGCAACGTGTCCACCGGTACGGTGTCGGTCGGCTCACCCGGCGGAGGCACATCGGCAACGGTCGTGTCCGCCGCGGCTGAGGTGCCCTCGACGACGGGCTCGGTGGCATCCGCCCCGGCCTCGGGCGACTCGGTATCGGGTGTGGCGGCGTTGGCAGCCTGGTCGGCTGCAGAGTTGGGCAGGTCGGTCATCGAAGGCTCATACGCGGTCGGCCAGCGCCGGGTCTCATCGCCGGCAGCCGCGATATCTTCGCTTGTGCACGCGAATTTGTCAGGCGACGGTCAGCCCGGCCGGCGGGACTGGGACGCGGGACGGCCCCCGGACGTTGCGCGGCAGGACCACCGCGCGCCGATCGGCTCCTCGCCGATGGACACCACCGCCCACCCGAGGGGTGACGGGCATCCGGTTCGGGCACGCCAGACGGAAGCCCCCGGTCCCTGGGAACCGGGGGCTCGCGTCTGCTCGTGCGGTCAGGCCGAGGGAGTCTCGTGGCCGACCGCACCTATCCGGGCGGCAACTGGCTATCTCGCGCTCAGGAACGCGTCGATGTCCACCCGCCTGCTGCTGGAGCGGCTGCTCTTCGTACCCGTGACCACCACCTTGATGGTGTGCTTGCCGACACTGGCGAAGGTCTTCGTCCAGACGATCCGGCCCGCTTGCCGAGTTGCGGCGTACAGGTTGATGGTGGCCAGCTTGCGCGTGCCATCCCAGATCGTCGCCTTGCCTCGATCGGGTCCGCGCGTCGAGACGAAGGCGAAGGTCCGCGCAGTTGCGGTCCACTTCGCAGTGCGCCCCTTCACGCTTGCGTAGGCAACGTGCCCGCCGGAAGCGTTGGTCAATGACGCCCGTTTGAACGTTCCCCTGTAGTCGACCGACTTCGAGTTCTCCTGGACGATGCCCAGGCGCGTCGACTTGGCCGCGAGCCACAGGACGACGGTCCTGGTGGCCGGTTTGGAGACATTGCCGGCGCAGTCCCGGGAGAACGCGCTGATCGTCTTGGTGCCGTCGCCGGTCGGGAGTGCGATGGTCGTCGGCGGATATGCCAGCCAGGACAGGCTGTTGGCCGACGGCGCCGATGTGCCGCTCACGACCGCGAAGGAGCAGAGGCCGGCGCCTCCGGTATCGGCCCCGGTCACCTTGACGGAGATCGCCGGCGAGGCGGACACACTGGTCGCCGACAGGGCGACGGTCGGTCGGTTCACGTCCGAGGTCGAACCCTGGATCATGATGCCCGACCAGCCCTTGTTGTTGTCCTCGTGAACCTCGGCGATGGTGTTGGCCGGGTCCACCACCGCGTAGATTCGCTTGGTCAGACCCCGGAGGCTGGATGGAACGGTCCATTTCCACGGGCCGACTGTTGAGGAGCCCTGTGCCGCGATCGGCCCCGTGGCCTTGGCCACCCCGATCTCAGTCCCGCCGAGAGCCGGGTCACCCACGAAGAGGCGCACCGATGTCGACGGGCTGCTCGCGAGGCTGTAGTTGCGAATCCTCGCGGTGATGTCGACCACTTGGCCGACCTCAGGTTGCGGGTCGCTGATCCAGAGGCTCTTCGTCTCGTAGTTCGGGTTGCAGCCGATGGCGCCCGCCTTCGCACAGTCGAGACGCTTCGGGAGCGTGAGCGATGGATCGGGGGAATCCTTGTAGACCGAATCCCAGAAGGTCGGATCCTGGGCCGGGCCTGCCTCGTCGAGCCGCACCAGGTAGTCGAGGACCACGGCGCCGACACCGTCGAACCGGATGTAGGGCGTCACGGTGTAGTTTCGCGACGCGCCGGACTGATCGTCCTCGATCGAGGCGATCTGCACCGTCTCCTGGGTGGCGCTTCCGAGCGTGGTCGTGCGGTCCGCCGTCGCGCCGACGTCGTACTTGGTGGACGTCTTGGCCGAGGCGGAGAAGCCGAGGTACTCGCCGCTGACCTCCGCCGAGGCCTCGATGCTCGCCGCGACCGAGACCTTGGTGATCGCCGACTGGATATCGCCCCAGCTGATCGACTTGTCTGCACCCGCACCGCTGCTCGTGACCGACCAGCCAGAGCCGAGCGCCCACGCGTTGGTCCAGCCCGGTCCGGTCGGCTTCTCCGCCGGGTAGGAGAGGAGGTTGCCGGGCTCGTCGTCCGAGAGCCAGCTCGGAAGATCGGCCCCGTCGTACCAGTCGAACGTCGGCGTGCCGACCGGCTTGATCACTTTCAGGTAGTTGCTGAGGACCAGATCATTCCCGCTTCCCTGGTAGACCGGGTACTCGAGCACGGTATAGCGGATGACCTGCACGAGGATCCTGTCATCGGCGCGCGCGGTGATCTGCTCTTTGGCCTCGCTCATCGACGACGTCGCGGAGGTCCGGCTGAAGCCGCCGCCGGCCGTCGCCTTCAACGAGGCCTTGACGGTGACACCGAAGCCCTTTGCCCCGCCGCTCACCTCCCCGCTCACGGCCCAATCGGCATGGACCTCGAAGCTCGCCTTGGTCTCACTGTTCTGCGTGGTGCCGTATATGGCGCCGAAGCCACAGTGGGCGAAGTTGTTGATCTGGCTTGCGTCCGTCGGGCGGTAGCAGTGCGTCGGATCGTAGACCTGGCCCCCCACCACGTCGAAGTAGGTGGGCACAGCCTTCACGATGACCGCAGGGCGGATCACGTTGCTCACCGTCCAACTGCGGGGCGCGCCGAGGCGCAGGCCGTCCCCATCGACGTCGCCGATGGCAATGGCTGCCTCCTCGAGGCCCGCGACGCCGCCCATGATGTCGAGCGAGGTCTCGAGCGAGAGGCTGGGCGTCGGGCTCGGCTCGAAGCTGAGCACATGGAGCTTCCGCCAGCCCGCTCCCGCTCCGTTGCGCCCGGCCGACACGATGATCTGCGGACGCGCGTCGCCCGGATCCGACAGGTCCGGGGTGATGCGCCCCACACCGAGCGAGATCTGCGAGTTCTCAACCAGCGCAACCCGGGGGAACGTGTACGTCGTCCAGTCTGCGACGGCCGTGGTGGTAAGGCCACGGTGGACGCTGACGGCTGCCGTCGTTCCGGCTGAGACGTTCCTGACGGTGTACGCGGCGATCGCCTCGTCGAGGGCGCCACCGTCTGACGCGAGATGCTCCTCGTCATCACGGCGATCGAGGTCCGCCGCCGCGACCCGGATGGTCTTGAGCAGGCCGGTGGTGTTGTCGACCTTCGTGAAGTCCGGGTCTTTCGCGAATTGGAGGTCCTCCTTGTCGCCTGTCATGCGCACCGAGGTCACGCGCGCGGCGTAGTTGTTCACCCAGCCGAAGAGGATCTGCTCCCGCGGTCCCACGTCGGCGGGGTCGGCGAAGCGACCGGTCGTGATCGAGACATCGGTCATCTGCCAGCCGCTCCAGCCGCCGTTTGTCGGATCCCAGGGGCCTGCCACGGACGTGATGCCGGTGGCACCCGAGCCGGTGACCTTGAAGACCTGGATCATCACGTGGTACTTGGCCCCCGGCTCGAGCTGGTCCCAGATCAGGACGATCTCGTCGTCCTGCTTGTCGCCGGGATCGACGGAGCCGTCCCCCATGCCCGAGTCGACATCACCGGCGGTGACCGCCAGCGAGCCGCCGCCGAGGCCGGTTCCGGGATCCACGACGGCTCCCGTGTCCAGCGACGGTCCGGCCACCAGCCAGTTGTCGCCGGATGCCACGTCAAACACCTGGAGCTTGACGTGGGGCGCCTGCCCCGAGCCCATCCATGCGGTGTAGGCCAGCACGATCTCCGGCTTCCCGTCGGCGTCGACGTCGCCCGCGGCGAGCCGCACCCGCCCCAGGCTCGTGCTGACAGCGTTGCCATCGGGGTCGCCGTTGGGATCCGCAGTCCACAGGTCCGTGGGGTTGGCCGTCGTCCACGTCCCGTTGCGATACAAGGCCAGGCAGACGCGCCCGCGCCCGGTCGAGGCAGCCGGGTTCCCGCAGCGGCCAGATACGGCCACCACCTCGTCCCGGCCGGAGTCCTCGTTCGTTGTCCCCGGGTCGAAGTCGGCGGTCAGCGTGTCGACGCTGCCAGCCTCCTCGAGCGTGAACGGTGTGCCCGCGGGCGAGAGACCGAGGCTCGTGTCGCCGTCGTAGACGGTTGCCTGGGCGAGCCAGGTTCCTCCGGTTGACGACCACGGGATGAAGGAGATGATCTCGTCGTCGGGGGCGATCGAGCGCCCGACGATGTCAGTTCCCGCAGGTGCGGCGCTGTTGGCCTGCACGACCGGCAGGAAGCGGGCCTGTTGTGCCGCCGACGCGGCTGCGTTGGGATCGGCTGCGGCGGTGCCGGATGCGGTCGCTCCAGCCGACGGGCTGGGTGGGCGAGCGGCGACCGGCGTCGCCATCGCCAACGTGAGCGCGAGCACCACGGCACTCACGCCGATGCTGCACCGGGCCATGGTGGACCCCTCTCACTCGGGCCTGGCAGCAGGGGCCGGACGCCTCACGTGACCGCCAAGCGCTTCGCCCAGTATTCGTGCCCCCCGTACCAAGCCAAGTGCCGGAGGACAGGCCCGGGAGTCCTCCACGGCACCATCGCGGCGCGTGGACCCGGGTCACCACGCCGTGGCGCGCACGACGGGCCTCCCGGCTACGCGGCCAGTGGGCCCTCCACCAGTTCCGTGTCGGTGCTGGCTCCCTGACCGGCGGTGGCGGTGTCGTCGATGTCGAGCGTCCAGTCGTAGTCCCCGTAGCGCAGGCGCGGCGTCTCGTCCGGCCCGATGACCCCGTGGCGGCGGAGCATCGCCAGGATTCCGGCGCGGCCGCCGAAGTCGCCGCGGTACCAGCGCAGCAGGCGGGGCATCGTCAGCACGCTCCCGTCGGCGGACAGGGAGCTCTCCACGGCAAGGTAGGCACCCGTCGCCCGCTCGAGGTCGGCATCGAGCGTCGCCGGCTCCCAGGCGGCGAGCGGCGGACAGCTCCGGGCACCGCAGTTGAGGGCGAAGTGGATCCGGGGGTCCACCCGCTCGACCCGCAGGAGCCGCTCGAACCGCGACGGGCGCGGGTTGCGCAGGTAGCCGAGACCGGCGAGGAACGCGGACCGGCGCAGGAGCCCCTGCTCGATGGCGTTCGGGCTGAGGCGTCGCCCGGCGACCGTCACCGCCGGCGTCGCGAAGAAGGGCAGGCGCCGCCGGTATGCCGCCGGGTCGGCGAGGAGCCGCGCGCGGACAGCGCCGTTGTAGACATTGACCCAGAAGGCGATCCGGGCGGCATCGTCGGGCAGGGCGGCCGCGAGCGCGGTGGCGTCGAGCCCGGCAAGCGCTGCCCGAGCAGCGGACGTGTCGCGACCGGCGCGAGCGTCCTCGACGAAGCGGTGTGCGAGCTCGAGGGGCCGGGGGACAGCAGGGCCCATCTCAGCCGCCATTCGCCATGGGCGGCAGCTTCACGCCCGACAGGCCGCCGTCCACGGCGATGACCTGTCCAGTGATCCATGCCGCGTCGGTCGAGACCAGGAACGCCGCAAGGCCGTCACGGCCCACGACCGCCACGGCCCACCCGGCGGCAACCAGACGGCGGGCGGTCGCCGAGCCGATGGCGCCCGTGGCGCCGGTGACGATCGCGACTCGGGCGCCGGGCGTCATCGCCGTTCCTCGGCAGGCGGCTCCGCCTGCAGCTGGCCGCCGCGGACGGTCCCGCCGATCACCATGGCGGCGGCCACCAGCACGAGGTTCTTGATGATGTACTGGCCTTCAAGCGTTGGGGCAATCGGGACGACCGTGAAGGTCTCCGTGGGAAAGAGCAGCAGCGGGGTCATGGTCCCCAGCATCTGCACGGCCAGCAGCAGCAGGGTCGCGCGCAGGAACCGTCCGCTCAGCAGGCCGAGCCCGATGAGGACCTCCCACAGAGCCAGCACCGGCAGCGAGACGGCCGCCGGCACCAGGCCGAAGGTCAGAACATCGATCGTGCGGGTCGCGAGGTCCTGCGCCGGGCTCAGTCCTGGGACGAGCTTGAGGGCGCCGAACCACAGGAAGACGATGCCCAGCGCGATGCGGAGCACCGGCACGGCGGCGGCGGCCAGCGCCATCGTGACCTTGCGGTCGAGGTTGTCGAACGAGGGGCGCCAGCGTGCGCCGGGGGAGGTGATCGAGTCGAGCATGAGCAGGATCCAAGATGCGGGTATGCACCGTTCCATTCGCGCGGAGACCCGCCGCGGATCGGGTGCATCCCCGTGCGCGCCGCAGCCCTTCCAGGCAGTACCAGACAGGTTCGAGGTCCGTCCCACAAGATTCTGGCGCGTCCCGGCACCGAAGTGGTACCAAAGGACCATGACGGCCGCGATACTCACCTCTGTCGGCTGCAGCGGACTCTTCATCACCCTGCCGCAGCCGGGAGGGAACTCGTGAAGCTGCGCAAGCTCAAGAAGGCCCAGGCGAAGGCGTCGCGTGACGTCCAGCCGTGGATGGGTGGCGTCCCGGTCATGGACGTGCCGGCCCACGGCGCTTCCGCCGGGACGGTTGCCATCGCGGAGGCGCTGGACACCGGGGGCGCCGGGGACGACGCCGGGGACGAGACACCGGAAGGCGCCCCGGGCGACACCCCGGGCGACGCCGTCGGGGCCGTTGATGTCGCGGATCCCGCGGATGCCGTCGATGTCGCTGCGACAGGCGACCCGGCTGCAGTCGACGACGCCGAGCGGATCGCCTTGGCGGAGACGATGTATCGCGCCGCTCACGCGCGACTCGAGGCCGCGGAAGCCCGTGAACGAGCCGCCAGCGAGCGCCTGACGGAAGCCGCGGCGGCCGAGCAGGCGGCCGCGGAGCGCCTCGCCGCAGCAGAGCGCGGCGAGCGGACGATCGCCGCGCGTCTCGCCGCCGCGGATGACCGCGAGCGCGCGGTTGTGGAGCGTCTCGCCGCGGCGGATGCCCGGGAGCGCGCGGCGGCAGAACGTCTCGCCGCCGCGGATGACCGCGAGCAGGCGGTCGCCAGCCGTGTCGCCGCAGCTGAGGCCCGCGAGCGCGCGGCAGCGGACCGCGATGCCGTCGCACTCCAGCGTGACCGGGTGGCCGTCGAGCGCGACGCCCTTGCGAATGAGCGTGACCGGGCGCTTGCCGAGCGCGATCGGTCACACGCCGAGCGCGGGGTCCTGTCCGTCCCGAGAACGCCGGCAGGGACGGGTGGCGGCAGCGCCGAACGCGAGCTCGAGATCGCGCGCCTCGAGGCGGAGCTGGAGCGAGCCCACCTCGACTCGCTGACTGGTGCCCTGCGGCGCGAGATCGGCCGCCTCACGCTGCACAACGAGATCGAGCGGGCTCGCCGCACCGATGGACGGTTCGTCATCGCGTTCGTCGACGTTGACGACCTCAAGGGCATCAACGACCGTGAGGGGCATGCCGCAGGCGACCGCGTGCTGCGGACCCTGGCCGCCACGCTGCGCGCGAACCTGCGGACCTACGACCCAGTCGTCCGCTATGGCGGCGACGAGTTCGTGTGCGGCGTGACCGGAGTCGATGCCGTCGAGCTCGAGCACAGGATGACCCTCATCGACCAGTCCCTTCGCCGGGCGACGGGCGTCGGGATCTCGGCCGGCATGGCCACACTCCTCGAAGGCGAGACGCTGGACGAGATCACCGCGCGCGCCGACGCGGCGCTGCTGGAGGCGAAGCGCAACCGCGATCACTAGGTGCTCGCGCGTCCCGCCACTGCCTGGCGGATACCCTTCCGCGCTCGGTGGCGCTGCCGCTCGGTGGCGCGGTGGCGTCCGGTGGCGCCCCGGTGGCGTCCCGGTGGCGCCGCCGCTCCGTGGCGCCCCGGTGGCGCCCCAGACATGGGAGGAATCGAGGGGCTCCGCGCTGGGCTGGAGGCCCAGACTGTCGATCCGTGGGTTGAGCCCTGTGGGTCGCGGCCTGTTGCGCCCCATGGCTGGGGGATGGAGACGTGTCCCCCCGACGGGGCGGCGAGGACGTCCCGGCAGGCGGTAGGGCCGCGGGCGAACGGCCAATCGTGACGCGAGGGGCTCGCGCGTTCCGCGGGCAGTCGCGGGGAGTCCGCCCGCCGGCGATCCGGCGAGAGCGCGCAGATCGCTACGACGGCTTGCGGACCCGGGCGTTCGGTCGGCCGCCGGCACTCAGGGCGAGCGCGATCACCATCTCGTCGGGTCGTGGCGCGTCGGGGATCGCGATCTCAACGGCGTCCATGTCGTCGAACACCCAGCGGTCGTCCTTGTTGCCGATCGGCATCGTGATGGACGCGCCGGGACCGGCGACCTTCTTGGTACCGGGGATGATCTCCGCTCCCCCGCCGATGGCTGCCCGCACCGGCGCTCCGAAGCGCGGATGGAGCACCGCGGCCGTGTGCTCGCGATCACCGTCGATCCCCACGATGGCGCCCTTGCCGTAGCCGCGGACGTCCATCCCGGACAGGCCGACCGATGCGAGGGCCGCAACGGCGCGCTCGACGAGCAGCGCCGCCGCCTCGCGGCCGAGCGACTCCAGCTCCGCCAGGTCGTCGAGGCGGCCTTGGCCGGCGAGGGGGTTGCGGACCACGACGGCAGCCGTGGCAACCGTGGTGGGCGGATCGACCGCAGCGCCGGCCTCGAGCAGGGTCTGCTGGACCGAGGCCACGATGAGTCGAACATGCATCGTCCTGCTCCCTCTGGGGTACGGCGACGCGGGCAGGCCGCCGCCACCGATGGTACGTCCGCCCCAAGGTCGACGGGTCGGGGTGCAGCGTGCCTCCGGCCCGAGGCGTCAGTCGGCGTCGAGCGGCTCGAGCAGCCGACGGGCGACGCTGGTCCAGCTCCACTGGTCCACCACGGCCCGCCGCGCCGCCGCACGGATCGCCGCCCGGTCGACCGGGCCGAGCGCGAGGAGCTCCGCGAGCTTCACTCGCAGATCACCGGCATCGCCAGGATTGAAGGCGGCGAGATGGCGTAGCTCGCCGGGATACTCCTCCGCGAGCCCGGCGGCGATCTCTGCAAGCCCGGAGTGGCGCGCGACCAGCGGCGGGCATCCGGTGGCGGCGGCTTCGGCAGCGACCATGCCGAACGCCTCGGGGAAGATCGACGGGACGACGCACGTGTCGGCCAGGGCCAGCAGGTGCACCAGGTGCCGGTGCTCGAGCGGGCCGGTGAACAGGACGTCCGGGCCCGCCATCCGTTCCAGCTCACCCCGCTCCTCACCGAACCCGACGATGAGCGCGCGCGCGTCGAGGCCCTCGAGCGCCTCGAGAAGCACGTGCACGCCCTTGTTGCGGATGAGCTTCCCGAAGTAGACGACCGTCGGCCGGTCACCGGATAGGAACCGCTCGAGCCGCTCGGCATTCCGCTCGTCGGGCAGCCGCTCCTCGACGTTGGCCGGGTTCGGCGGGTCGCGTCGCGCTTCGGCCAGCAGGGCCGCGAGCGCCGCCGACCGCTCCTGGGGCCTCCAGGCGTCGATGTCGACCCCAGGCGGGACCTCGTGGATGTGATCGACGTGACCGCACACGTCCTCGAGGACGCGGCGCACGTGGGCGGAGCCGACGAAGGTCGCGGCGGCCTCCTGGAGGCAGTCGCGCCCCCATGCCGTCAGGGCCGGGTTGCCCCGCATCGAGTACTCCAGCTCCGACCCGTGCGCCTTCACCGCGAAGCGGGCACCGCTGGCCACCCCGACAGGCCCCCCGAGGAGGACGTGGTTGCAGAAGACGAGGTCGGCCGGAAGGTGCTCACGGAGGGCCACGGCATTCGCCTCGACCCATCGCTCGAGCTCGTCGGCCAGGCAGTCCTGCACGAGCTTGACCTCGTACCCGTCGTACCGGTCAAGCACGAACACCGGCAGCAGTCCCCCGACGTCGGGCCGGACAACCCGTGCGCCGCCGAGGTCGTACGCGCCGGGTCCCGGGTCCTGGCAGAACACGGTGACGTCATGTCCTGCCCGCGTCCATGCCCTGGCCAGCTGGCGCGTGTAGACGTTCGAGCCGGTGCCTCCGAGCAGGTAGCCGTGCCAGAGCAGGATTCGCACCTGTGCATCGTGCCTGAACGACGCCGGCAGGGACCGCCTCCCGCGCGCCTCCAGGCTCCTCGTCAGCCTGCAGGGCCGACCGCGATGGACACCACCAGTGCTGCCACGAACCCGCCGACGAAGCAGGTAATCATGACGCCGAGCGTTCTCGAGTACCCCTTCGGCGTGATCTGGTTGGCCCGGTCGAGCCGGACGATTGCCGGGAAGAGGCGCCAGAAGAACGACAGGATCGAGAGGATCAGGGCGACGACCGCCCATGTCTTCGTGGTCTGGCTGCCTGTGACGAGAATCACCAAGAGAAGCGCCACGAAGATGAGCTTGGTGCCTGCGACCCAGTTGACGAGGTAGCGGACGAGCTCGTGCGTCTCAGGGTCCGCCTCCGACTTCCCGTAGGCGTTGAACACGCCCAGCCCGTTGCCGAGCCGCGAGCCGGGGCGGAAGTAGAGGATGCCGATGTTGAGCGACTCGATGACGACGAAGACGATGATCGCGGCAGCAAGGATGTCCATCGCGTACTCCTGGTGTGTCCGACGAGTATGCGGCGGCCCCTGATGAGGTCGTTCGGCACGCCGGGTGCGCCGGTCGGCCCGGCGCGGTGCCCCGGTCGGCCCGGCAGGGTGCGCCGGTCGGCCCTACCGGGTTATCCCGCCTTTTGGGGCATGATCTGGCGACCACCACGGTGCACGGCCGATGCGTCCTCCGCTGCAGCATCCATCACGCCCACGCCCACGCCCACGCCCACGCCCACGCTCGGAGGACCCGTTGCCCGCGCTCGTCGTCGCACTCCTCCTGGTCGCCCATGGCCTGATCCACGTCTCGTTCCTGAGCCCGGCACCCCCGGCGAAGGCCGGCGGACCCCAGTGGCCGTTCGACCTCACCCGGTCCCGTCTGCTTGCGACGCTCGGGCTCGGCTCCGGCGCGGCACGCGCGATCGGCACCGCGCTGATCGTCGTCACCGTCGCGGGGTACGTCATCGCAGCTCTCGCCTTCGTCGGGATCACACCGGCTACGTGGTTCACGGGAGCGGTGGTCGCGGGATCAGCGGCCTCGATCGTGTTGCTCGTCCTGTTCTTCCACCCCTGGCTGGTGCTCGGACTCGTCATCGACGCGGTGCTGTTGTGGGCTGTGCTCCTGAACGGCTGGACACCGACGAGTGCGGGCTGAGCCGTGCATGCCGGCTGCGTTGGGCATGCCTGCTGAACCCGTCGCACCGTCCTGGTCCCGGCTTGGCGCCAGGGCGCGCGCGTGGCGGCTCGTCCATGCCGCCTGGTCGGTGGCCCAGCTCGCGTGCCTGGGCCTGATCTGGGCGCGGGTCGTCCAGCGGAGGCGAGACCCGGCCACGTGGGCAGCCGTGGTCTTCCTCGCCGCCGAGGGCAGCGGGCTGATCCTCGGGCGGGGCGACTGCCCGATGGGCCGCGTCCAGGAGTCATGGGGCGACCCGGTCCCCTTCTTCGAGCTGCTCCTGCCGCCTCGTGCTGCCAAGGCCGCCGTCCCGTCGCTCGCCGCGGTGGCCGTCGCCGGGATCGCCGGCCTCGTCCTGCGCGCACCGGGACCGGTGCGACAGTTTCCGGGACCAGTGCCCCGAATCACGTCGCCTGATCGGATCAGGAGCCGGGAGCTGTCCGCGGCTCCAGGATGACGACGGCGGTCTCGCCGGACCTGCGGGCCGCGTAGGCGTCGAGGTTCCCGGACGTGTCCCAGCGGGCCCAGAGCGTCGGGCGCTCATCTGGGGTGGCAGCGCGGCCGCGCACGAGACGGGGCCCATCCGCCAGCTCGACGACGGCGTCGGGCTGGGCCTGCAGGTTGAGCCACCAGGCCGGTTCCCCTTCGCCCCAGCCGTTCATGGCGAGGGTCACCAGGTTCGGGCCGTCCTCGATGTAGCCCAGGATTGCGAGCCGCTCCGCCCCGGTGCGCCGGCCGACGGTGCGGAGGCGCAGCATCCCCCACTGCTCGGGGGTGGCGGGCCGGTAGCCGAGGCGGCCCCTCGTGACGCTGACGAGGGCGCGGTGGGCCACCCAGGCGGTGCGCACGACCCAGCGAGGTGGCACGGAGGCATCGGCGGCGGCGGAGTCGGCTTGCGGCTGCGCGGGGTGGTCGGGTTCGTTGTCATCGTGTTGCCTCCTGGTCGTCCGGGAACTGGAAGACCTCGTCGAGCGGCACGCGGAACACGCGCGCGATCCGGAAGGCCATCTCCAGCGTCGGCGAGTACCGGCCCTGCTCGATGGCGATGATGGTCTGGCGGGTCACCCCCACCCGCTCCGCGAGCTCCGCCTGCGTCATCTCACCTGTCGCGAACCGCAGCACACGGATGGAGTTGGTGACGCTCGTCGGCTTCACCACGGCTGGAATGTCCCGCGGTAGGCGGCGATCTTCGCGATGGCACTGGTCAGCGACGCGGCCATGCCCCCGATGAAGAGGGCGTTCGCGATCCAGAAGTAGGGCGCCTCGACCATTGCGAGCACCAGGGCCACGCAGGCGCCTGCGACGATCAGCCAGCTGCCGATCCACACGCCGTACTGGTTGATCTGCTGGTCGCGCAGGTCGCCCTGCTCGGCTTCGGCGGGGTTCGAGATGGCGGCCACGATGTTGCCCAGGACGTTCGCGACGATGAAGCCGACGATGGCGAAGATCATCGGTGGGACCCAGGTGATCTCGGTCACGGGTTCGCTGGTGAGCTGTGGCAGCACGAGCACCGCGTAGATGAGCAGGACCGGCACGGCGACGACCAGCACCACCCAGCTGCTCTTCTCGTGAAAGGCCATCCCGCGTCTCCTGATGTCAACGTTTGCTGACATCCGACTGTAAAGCGCTCTCGACATCATGTCAAGCGTATTTTACATCTTGGAGGTCAGCCAGGAGCGTCGGGGCGAGCGGACCTAGTGAACTGCCCCCGGTCGGTGCGCGTGGGAGCGTCCGTGACGTCGACCCGCCTCCAGGAAGGCCGCCACGTTCGCCCACGGCACATCAGGCTCGTCGACGTCGTAGGCGGGGCAGAGCACCAGCCCGGCCCGGCCGAGCGTGCGAAGACGTGTCCGGACCTCCGCGCGGATGTCGTCCGGGGACCCGTACGAGAACAGGGTCTGGCTGCCGACCGTGCCCCAGAGCGCCAAGCGCCGGCCGTAGCGGCGACGGATACGGACCGCGTCCATGTGCTCGGGCTGGACCGGATTGACGGCGGCCACCCCGATCTCCACCAGGTCGTCGAGGATCGGCTCGATGTGGCCGTCGCTGTGGTAGAGGACGCGGATGTCGGGCTTGACGGCACGGGCGGCGGCGATGATGCCCTCCAGCCTTGGCCGGAAGAACTCCCGCCAGGTCGCAGGCCCGATCAGCATCGTCCCGGGCATCCCCACGTCGTCGTCAAGCGAGAGGACATCGACGCCGGCGGTGGCGATCGTGGCGGCGTTGCGGCGCGCAAGCTCGGCGAGCCGGTCAAGCAGGAAGTGCGCCATGTCCTTGCGCTCGAGGAGGTCGACCAGAAACGCCTCGAGCCCGCGGAGCCGCCACGCGGCCTCGAACAGCTCGCCGCCCAAGTGCGGGGTGTTGCCGCCCGCCGCCAGCCCGGCCCGGTGGACGGCTGCAACGGCATCGGCAAGCTCAGCCACCACGCGGGGCCCGTCGAGGCGCGGGAAGGGGAACCGCTCGAGATCCTCAAGGGTGGTCGCCGCCTCGAGCGGATTGCCGTGGACGGGGTCCTCGGAGCGGTAGCCCCACAGTGCGTAGCGGGCGGCCTGCGAAGGGCTGCCGATCCGCGTGTTGCCGTCGTATGGCGTCGCCCGGCGACGCAGCTCGGCCTCCTCCGGCGAGATCGGGAACGGGACGAAGGCGACGTCCACCGCGTCGTCCCGCCACTCCCCGGACGGGGCAATCGCGGCGCCGTCGAGGGCGTAGAAGGCGAGGGCGAGCGGCACCCGGTCCGGCTCCTCCCCGTCGAGGGCGGCCAGGACGCGCTCGCGGCCGGTCATCGTCACGGCGCGAGCATGGGGGTACCGCGGCGGGGCGCCCAGAGCCGAACGGCCATCCGGTGTGCGGTGATCCCGACCCGCGGAGGGGGCGCTTGCCAGGCGCCTCGGGGCACCGCGCGCCACTCGCCCTGACTCTGTACGGAGTCACCAGCGGCCACCATCCGCACGGCCCGTGCATTCAATCCGACTTCGCGGAACGAGCCCCGCGTGGAACTCCTCCAACTGACTCCCAGCCGAGTCAGCACCCGGGGCGACACGCCGGCGCAGGAAACTCCTGGCGCTGCCGCAGTGCCCTGTTCGGGACGCGCAATCCGCGTGCAGACACGATGCGCTAGCGTGGACGCCATGCGACCTCACCTCCGTGTGCTCTCCGACGACCTCATCGGCCAGATCCTCGAAGAGGCCAAACGCGTGCTGGCCGAGACCGGCTTCGAGATCCGCAGCGCGGAGATGCGGCGCCGGCTCACCGACGCCGGCCTGCCTGCCACCAGGGATGGCCGGATCCTGTTCCCGCGCGACATCGTGGAGAAGGCGATCGCCTCGGCCCCGTCGTCCTTCGTCCTCTACGATCGGGACGGCAACCCGAGGGCCGACATCGGCGGTGACCGGGTTCATTTCGTGCCGGGTTCGTCCGGCCTCAAGTGCCACGACCACCGCACGGGCGAGGTCCGCCTGGCCAACTCCACCGACTTCGTCGAGTACGTCCGCCTGGGCGACGGCCTCGACAACCTGGCCTATCTCGCGACCGCCTTCTCCACCAACGACGACATCGAGCCCGGCGTGTCCGACGCCTGGCGCCTCTATCTCGCGCTCACCAACTCGAAGAAGCCGATCGTGTCGGGCGCGTTCACCGAGCACGGGACGCCGCGCATGGTGGAGCTGATGCAGCTGTTCCGCGCCGACGCCGCGGACCTGCGCGCCCGCCCGATGTCGATCTTCACGATCACGGCCACCGGCAACTTCCGGTACAGCGAGGACAGCTGCCAGAACCTGATCGACTGCGTCGAGGCCGGCATCCCGGTGGAGATCGTGCCGGTGACGCTGATGGGCCTGGTCGCGCCGGTGACCACGGTGGGCGCGACGGTCTTCCACACCGTGGACGTGCTGGCCGGGATCACGATGGCCCAGGTGATCCGCCCCGGTGCCCCGGTCCTGTTCGGCGGCGCACCGGCCACGTTCCACATGAAGGCCGCCACGTCACCGATGGCCGCCATCGAGGCCTTCCAGCTCGATGCCGCGTACACGGAGGTCGCGAAGGCCCTCGGGCTGCCCGCCCAGTCGTACATGGCGATCTCGGACGGGCCGCTGCTCGATGCCCAGGCGGGCGCCGAGACGTTCGGGTCCGCACTGATCGCGGCGCTGGCCGGGGTCAACTCGGTGTCCGGGCCCGGGATGCTGGACTTCCTGCTGGTGTTCTCGCTGCCCAAGCTCGTGTTCGACGACGAGATGTGCGGCCAGGCGCTGCGGTTCGTGCGCGAGATCCGGGTCCAGGACGACCTGCCGGTGTCGGCACTGGTGGACCGGCTGATGACCGACCAGCACCTGATCATGGCCGACCACACCACCGCCCACTGGCCCGCGGAGCTCCACCTGCCCTCGCCGGTCATCACGCGCGACAACCGCGAGAACTGGATGAAGGCGGGCGGCGAAGGACACCTACCAGCGCGCCTGCGACGAGGTGGACCGACGTCTTGCCGGGTACCGCCAGGTGGAGACGGATCTCTTCGTCGTCGCCGAGATGCAGCGGATCATCCGCTCGGGCCTGGTGGCCCAGACGGAGCTGCCGCTGGTGCCGCCGGCGCGCCGGAGCCCGTGGACCTGCCGATCGGCGGGGGCGCTCCTGGCGAGGGGGCGGCGCGCGGCCGGCGGGTGAACGCGCGGCGCCAGCACGGGTAGGGTTCGCGGGCCGGCCGCCGAGGGACGGGCACCGGGTGTTGCGTGGCAGTCAACGAGAACCCGCAGCGACGGGCTCCCGACGTCCGATCCGGGGTCGCTTGCAGGCGACTGCTGACTCAGACGCAACGAAGGACCTGCTCGGGGCGCCGTAGGTCGCCGTTTGCGGGGTTTCGTTGACGTGGAGTCGGAGGGGCGGCGTCTCGGCCCGGCCGGGTGCCGCAACCCGCCCGGACGACGCTCAGCCCTTCGTGGCCAGCGCGGCGCGCACCATCAGCTGGTACGGCATCGAGCGGTGCTTGGCCTGGTTGACCGTGCCCACGACCGTCAGGCCGAGATCCGCCGCACGGAACATGACCGTCCCTGATGCCCCCGAGTGCCCGACGAACGGAGGCACCGCCCGGAACCCCGTGAGCACCCGCGGCATCGAGAAGCGCATGATCCCCGTCCCGTACTGGAGCGGGAAGAAGATCCGGTGCCAGTCCAGCGCCATCTCCGCGAGGAGCGCCGCCGGGAACAGGCGCCCGCCGAAGAACGCGTCGAGGAACGCGAGTCCGTCGTCCAGCGTGCTCACGACACCCCCGTCGGCCTGCACCGAGGCCATCGCGAGCGGGATCCGCAGCGGCACCTCACCCCAGCGCATCGCCGCGATGCCGTCGAACCCGGCAACATTGCCCGGCCCGAAGACGTACGTCCGCGCCATCCCCAGCGGCTCCGTGATCCGTGCCGCAACGGCGTCCCTGAACGACCTCCCGTCGACCCGTTCGATCAGCGCGCCCAGCAGTTGGAAGCCCGTGTCGGAGTACAGGCCCTTGCCGGGCGTGCCCGGCTTCATCGCCCTCGTCCAGGCGATCACATCGCCCACGGTCCAGGCGAAGTCGCCCGCGATCGCGCGCTCGATCGTCGTCGGCCCGTCGGGCCGCTTGCCCTCGAAGTAGTCGGCGAGGCCGGAGGTGTGGGCCATCACCTCGCGCACGGTCATCACGCCGGAGCGGTCCGCGCCGTTGACCACGAGGATCCCGGCCAGGTCAAGGTCGGGCAGGTAGGACGCGATCGGGGCGTCCCAGGCCAGCCGTCCCTCGACCCGCAGCTGGGCCAGGATGGCCGTGACATACAGCTTGGTGGCGCTGGCGATGAAGAACTGCCGGATCGGATCGCCGTACACGAGATCGATGCGGCCGTCGTCCGAGCGCATCCGCCACAGGACCTCGCCCGACTTCGGGTCCTCGTCCACCTTGCGGATGAGCGCCTCGAGGGCAGCCGATGCCGATGCCGATGCCGACCCCGATGCGGCGGCCATCAGAGCACCCCCAGGCCGTTGAGCCCCTTGAGCAGGAACCAGGCCCCGAACACGAGGCTCACCCCGGCCAGCAGCGGGCGACTGTAGCGCTTGAGCATGCCCGAGAACCCGTCCAGCATCGCCTCGGCGCGGTCCGGCGCCAGGAAGGCGAGCGCAAGCATGGCGAGCTGCAGGCCATGGGCGAGCAGGACGAACACGAGGAAGGTCGCGGCTGAGGCGGCCGATCCCATCTCCGCCCCGGCAATGGCCGCGATCGCCCCCAGCGTGAAGACCCAGTGCTTCACGCCGATCGCGAGCACGACCATGCCCAGCAGGAACGCGCGTGCCGGCCGGATCCCGTCGAGCTTCGTCAGCCAGCGGGGCGGCGGCGCGTCGTCATCGGGAGCGTCGAGCGCCTTGCGTGCCCCCGACACCAGGAACACGATCGCCAGCACGATGAGCCCGCCGGAGATCACGGGTCCGGGCTCCCCGCCCACGGCCGCCAGCCCGGCGAAGAGCACCCCGAACAGCACCCCCTGGGCGAGGCGCACGGTCATCATCCCCGCGACCCATGCCACGGTGACGATGCGCCCGCCCGGCGAGCGGAGGAGCAGGGCCGTGACGACGAGCGGGATGGGGACGAGGGCCGTCCCGATGACGAGCGGGATGAGCGTGGTGACGAGGTCGAGGTCCACGGGCGCGATCGCTACGGGGTGATGATCGCGAAGTCCGGGTCGGGCTGGTCCAGCAGGCCCAGGAGACGCTGCAGCACCGCGGGATCGCCTTCGAGCGCGACGCCCTCGAGGCTTCCGCCGAGGATGCCGGGCAGGGCTGCCGCCGGCATACGCAGGACGAGATCCGCACCTGCCACCGGCGCCCGGCGATGGACGAGGACCCCGTTGCGCAGCTCCAGGTGGAACGCGGCGCCGGTGTCGACAAGCTCAACGCCGATGCTGAGGTGCTGGTCCCAGGCGAGCGGCCCGTTCACGCGGATGGCGATCGCATCGAAGACCTGCTCGGGCGAGAGCGCCTGCATCATGTCGCCGGCCACGGACACCGGCGTCCCGAACGACCCGTGGCGCAGCTCCGCGGCCCCGGCGAGGTAGAAGTTGCGCCAGGTGCCGTTCTCGCACCCGAAGCCGAGCTGCTCCAGGGTGTCGGCCTGCAAGCGCGCGCGCCGCGGCATGCGTCGGGTCGGCGAAGATCGCGTGGTCCAGCAGCGTCGGCCGCCCAGCGCAAGTCGCCCTCGTCGAAGGCCGCCTGTGCGAGCTCGACGACCCGGTCGATGCCGCCGATCGCCGCGACGTAGCGCGTCGCCTGCGCCTCGGGCGGGTGCTGCCAGAGGCGCGCCGGGTTGCCGTCGAACCAGCCCATGTAGCGCTGGTAGATCGCCTTGACGTTGTGGCTGACCGAGCCGTAGTAGCCGCGGGCGTGCCACGCCTGCTCGAGCGCCGGCGGCATCTGGAAGATCTCGGCGATCTCGGCGCCGGTGAGGCCCTGGTTGAGCAGGCGCAGCGTCTGGTCGTGCAGGTAGGCGTAGAGGTCGCGCTGCTCGGCCAGGAAGTCGACGATGCCGCTCGCGGCCCCACGTCGGCCAGTGGTGCGAGGCGAACACGACGTCGGTCCGGTCGCCGAACAGGTCGATCGCCTCGGTGAGGTAGCGCGACCAGATCCGTGCGGGTCGCGGACCAGCGCGCCGCGCAGCGTCAGGAGGTTGTGCAGGGTGTGGGTCGCGTTCTCGGCCATGCACAGCGCGCGGCAGCTCCGGGAAGTAGAAGTGCATCTCGGCCGGCGCCTCGGTGCCCGGGCGCCATCTGGAACTCGATCTCGACGCCGTCGACGCGTCGTGCGTCTCGCCGGTGGCGGTGATGTCGTGTCGGTCGGGACGATCAGCGCGACCGTCGCCGGTGGACGTGGTCTGCGCCGAGGCCCGCGCCGACCTGGCCCTGCGGCCCGCGCTCCAGCACGGCGCCGTACATGTAGCCCGCCCGGCGCGTCATCGCGGTGCCCGCGTAGACGTTCTCCGCGACCGCGTGCTCCATGAACCCGTCCGGCGCGAGGATCGGCGCACCGGCCCGGCGTCCACGTCCTCCTGCGTCGTCACGCCCCGGACGCCGCCGAAGTGGTCGACGTGGCTGTGGGTGTAGATCACGGCGACGACCGGGCGATCGCCGCGGTGCTCGCGGTACAGCGCGAGCGCCGCCGCGGCCGTCTCGGTCGAGATCAGCGGGTCGATGACGATGCACGCCGGTGTCGCCCTCGATGAAGCTGATGTTCGACAGGTCGAGGCCGCGCACCTGGTAGATGCCGGGCACCACCTCGAACAGGCCCTGTCGATCGCGTCGAGCTGCGACTGGCGCCACAGGCTCGGGTTGACCGTGGCCGGCGCGTCGCCGTCGAGGAACCGCGTAGCTCGTCGTTGTCCCAGACCACGCGCCCGTCGGCGGCGTGGACGACGCACGGGTCGAGGCGGCCGATGAACCCTCGGTCGGCATCGTCGAAGTCCGTCGTGTCGTCGAACGGCAGCGACGTGGTGGAGCTGGTCATGATGGAGATCTCCCCTCGTGGCGGTCGGTGTCGGCACGCCCCTGTCGTGGACAGTCTGCCCTGTCAGGCATCGAAGGTCACGGACATCCCCATCCCAGTGTCGGGGAGAGGCAACGTTGCGGCCTCCACCTCCACGGCGTCGCGCTCGACCGCGCTGAGCTCGCGCCAGGACCGGATCGTCATGCGCCTCCCCGACCGGCGCCACGAGCCCGCCAACTCCCCCGCCACCATCAGGCCGCCCGGCCAGACGGTTCCCGACGGCCAGAGCTCGCGGCGGCGCGCATCGTCGGGCACCAGCAGCGCCCGGTCGTGCGCGACGAGGTAGGGGTCACCGCTCGAGAGAATGCGGGCAAGAGCGGGCGGCGAGGGCTCGAGGGCCGTCACCGCCTGTTCGTCCCGGGCGAGCAGCCAGGCGGCGCCCAGCGGCGTGCGGACTGGGACAAGCTCGTCACCCAGGGCCGCCAGGACCGCCTTCACCGCGCGCGGTGCGAGGCCCATGAACCACCCGATCCCTTCGCCGGTGGCAGGCCCGCACACGTGGAGGTACCGGCGGGCCAGCTCCAGGCGTGCCGTGAACGGGTCCATCTGCGGTTCCTCGACCGCCCACACCAGCGGCTTGCGGGCGCCGTCCCAGCGGACCAGGATCCTGCCGGTCGCACCCGTGTACCGGAGCGATCCCGGATCCACGCCAATCCGCCGCCCCGCCGTCGAGTACTCCTCCCGCCCTCCTGCCAGGTACGCCTCGAGCCGGTCAGCCAGGTCAATCGCACGGGCCCGGCGGGCTGCCTCGTCGGGCATCGTCGCGCGCGTGAACACCGGCCGATCCTCCGCCGCCACGACGAAGACGGCAAACCGCGGCCCCCAGACCTGGACAAGGGCGGGATCGTCCCAGGCATCCGGGGCCACACCCTCGATCCGCGCGTGGAGTGCCAGCACGGCCGCGCGGGGCACGCTGTCCTGCAGGCCAGACCAGGCTGCAGTCCGGAGGGCGGCCGGCCCGTGCGGGAGGCGCTCGTCGAGCGCGCCGATCCGCCTGCGGTGGCCGAGGATGCGCGGGCGGTCGAGCCGGAGCTCAGCCGGCATCGGCCCCGGCACCTGCGGCTAGGGCGGCCTCGCCGGCGGGCCCGGCAGCAGCATCAGCACCATCGGCAACGGCAGCGTCGACAATGGCACCGGCAGTGGCAGTGGCAGCACCATCGGCAACGGCAGCGTCGGTGGCCATCACGTTGAGCACCGTCCGCCACGACACGGCAACCACGCCGAGCGCAGGCACCACCAGCAGCATGCCCAGGATGCCAGCGATCGTGGACCCGATCGGGATGGCGAGGAGGACGATGGCCGGGTGCAGGTGGACCGTCTTGCCGTACACGATCGGGCTCACGACGTTGCCGGTCACGATGTTGAACACCAGCGTCCAGAGCGCCATGATCGCGATGTCCGTCGGTGAGCCGGTGGCGATCGTGAGCAGGAGCGCGACCCCGGTGGAGATGAACCCGCCGACGTACGGGATGAAGCACAGGAAGAACGAGAGCACGAACACGGGCAACGCCAGCGGGATGCCCAGGAGCACCATGATCACCAGCTGGCTCGCAGCTCCGACGAAGGAGATCGCTGCAGTCCCGTACATGTAGCCACCGAGCACCTCGAAGGCGCGCGTCCCGGTCGCCTGGACCTCGGCCGCCTGCCCGCCGCGGACGTGTCCCATGAGATGCGCCCAGAGCCTGTCGCCGTCGCGCAGGAAGTAGAAGCTGAGCAGCGTCGCCAGGACCGCGACGACCACTGCGCTTGCGATGTCCTGGGCGACGGCCGCAATGGCATACGAGCCCTCCGCGCCGATCTGGCGGATCGCCTCGACAAGGAGCGCCAGGTTGCCCCCGCTCGCCGCATCCGTGCGTTGGGCACCCTCGACGACGCCGTCCGCGAGGCGGACGGCCTCCTGCGTCAGCACGCCGACAGCCAGCAGGAGGAGGACGAAGACGATGAGCAGCGTTCCACCGAGCGCCAGGCCGATGGCCTTGCCGCGCGCCCGTCCCCGCAGCTGCAGCCAGCGAACGATCGGCGAGAACGTCGCCGCGAGGATGACCCCAAGCACCACCGGCACCACCACGAGCGGGACGGTGACCACCATGACCACCATGAGGGCGACAAGCCCCAGGCCCGCAAGCAGCCGCCAGCTCCACTGCGCGATCCGGTCGAGCCAGGCGGGCACGAGGCCGGGCAGCTCGGGCGGGTCGTCCGGCTCCAGCACCTCAACCACGGCCGATGCCACGGCGAGCACCACGGCCAGCAGGGGCACCGCGGCGAAGAGGCCGATGATGCCGGCGACCTGGAAGCCGGCGGGCAGTGCGATCAGCACCAGTGCCGGGTGGAGGCTCACGCTGCGCCCGTACACCGACGGGCGGATCGCATACGCCATGAACACGTTGCGGACCGCGATGAGGCCGAGCATGATCACCGCGGCCGTGGTGCCCAGGGATCCGTAGGTCACGACCAGCACGATCAGCGTGGTGAGGATCCCGCCGAAGTACGGGATGTAGCCCGCGAGGAACACCAGCAGCGAGAGGGGCACCGCGAGCGGCACACCGAGCAGGACCATGAAGACCAGGTCGGTCAGGGCGACGATCGCCGAGAGCACCGTGGTCCCCACCAGGTAGCCGCCGACCCGCGAGAGTGCCTCCTCGCCCGCGCCGGTCATGTGCGCCTGCTTCTCGACCGGCATCGCCTGCAGGCACCAGGCCCAGGCGCGGTCGCCGTCACGCAGCAGGAAGAACACGAGGAACGTCGCCAGCACCAGGCTCGTCACCACCCCGGCGGCCGACGCGAAGGCGTTGGAAAGGACTCCGCTCACGACGGACCCGACGACTCCCGCCAGCCCCGCCACCAGGTCGCCGGTGACCGGCGGCAGGCCCAGGGCTGCGATGTCCGCCTGGAGGTCGGCCGCCGAGGCCTGGGTCTCCTCGATGACGGACACGATGTAGGGCAGGAAGGCGATGGCGAGCACCACCAGGAGCAGGGTCACCGCCCCCATGCCGGCGGCCCACACGATCCCCGCCGCCGCCGATCGGGAGCGGCCCATCGCCCGCAGGTGCCGCGTGGCCGGCACGAGCACCGCCGACACGACCACCGCGACCGCGACCGCGGCCGTGACGGTGGCCAGCAGCGAGAGCAGGAACCAGGCAACGCCGAGCAGGCTGGTGACGACCAGCAGGCGCCACGAGAGCGCAGCGAGGTTGGCCAGCCACGGCGGAACGAGTCCGACGTCGTCGGTCGTGCCGGTGCCCCGCGTCTGGGTCATGGGCCCTCCATCACTCGCGACTGGTCTGCCGCTGCTGCGCAGGGTATGGCACACGGCGTCCCTGCGGTAGCAGGACCTGCACTGGCCGCGGCCGGCAGCCTGCATGCGACCCGGGTGCCCGACCCGGCCCCCGACCACCTGCGGCAGATCCTAGCTGCGGGTCACCTGCAGGCCGGTCTGGGACACCGAGAGGTCCACGAACCGCGCGCGCGGATTGGGGGGATCGGACGCGAGCGTGTGCTTGATCCGGCGCGCCGCCTCGTCGTCGCGGGCCAGCATCAGCAGGTAGCCGCCGCCGCCCGCGCCCAGCAGCTTGGCCGCCGCGAGCCACGGCGCGACGCGGGCGAGGATCGCCTGGACCTCGGGCGTGCTGGTACCCGGGTCCAGCTGCTGGTTGAGAACCCAGGCGCGGTCGATCACGCGCGCGAACCGCTCGTAGTCACAGCGCTGGAACGCGTCAACGGCGGCGGCGGCGTTCGCCCCGATCGCCTGGAGCGTGTCGATGTGGGCTGGCGCGTTGAGGAAGATGCCCCGCACGACCTCCTGGAGGATTCCCTTCGCCATGCGGGTGAGCCCCGTGTAGTAGAGGAGGACCGACCGATTCGCGTAGGCCGGACCCAACAGCTCTTCGGGCAGCCAGCGCAGCAGCGGCCGCTGGGCGAGACCCGGCGACGTCTCCACCAGCTTGATCCCGCGGAAGATCCCGCCCGCCTGGTCCTGCCAGCCGCCGCCGGTGGTGACGAGCTGCTCGAGGGCGAGCGTCCGGGTGAACAGCACACTGTGGTCCCAGCCCAGGCCGCACAGGTCGCCCAGCGCGGCCAGGAGCGTTGCCGCGAGCACGCTGCTGGTGCCCAGTCCCGATCCCTTGGGCACGGCGCTGAGCATCGAGAGCTCGATCCCCCCACCGAACGCCAGGAGCTGGTCGCGCAGGGAAGCCGCGGCGGGTCCGCCGTTGAACGCCGGCAGGAACCCGGCGAGCGCCAGCGCCGCCTTGGCCAGGCCGAACTCGCTGCCCGGCTGGGCGAACGTGCCGAGCTCCTCCCAGGTCCGGACCCGGGCCTCCACGCCCAGGTCGATGGACCGCAGCACGATCTCGGGTGTTGCCGCCGTCCGCACGAAGACCTGGATCGGCGGCTGGCCGTTGAGGTCCACGGCGACATTGACGACGCGCCCGCCGTACTGGATGCAGTAGGGCGGCGTGTCCGTCCAGCCCCCGGCCATGTCGAGGCGCACGGGGCTGCGCGCCCACACGATCTGGTCGTCCATGATGTCGCGCCGGGGCTGGACCGGCGTCAAGCGGGCCTCACGCACGATGAGGTCGCGCAGGCGGCCGAAGGCGGCATCCTCACGCGCCTGCCAGCCCTCCTGGCCCCGGTGCCGCATGACGGCCGAGCGGAACATCTCGGAGTGGACCGGGTTGAGCGGCTCGAACGGATCGCTGCCGTCGTCGTCGGCCGGGAGTGGCAGATCGCTCTGGGCGAACAGGCCGGCAGTGGACTCGAGGTCAAGCCGGTAGAACACGCTGCGCTCGGCGTGGGCGAGCATCGGTCCCAAGGCGGCCTGCGCGAGGGCGCGGCGCTGGTCGAGGAGGCGGCGCACGTCCGCGCGCTCCCCGAGGGCGGCCGCCGAGAGCCGGTCGGACGTGCGCCACCGCTCGGTGAGCGCCGTGTCGGGGATCGGGGGCGGCGTGCACATCCAGGCGATGAGCTCGCCCGCCCCGTCCACGGCGTCCACGACCGGGAACAGCGGCGCATCGTGGATGTCCAGCGCCGGGATCGAGGCCGGCCGACAGGAATGTCAGACCGCGCGCCGTGAGCCAGTCCGCGACGGGCTCCCCGAACCACCCGGTCGCAGCATCGCCCAGCGCACCCGAGAACGGGTCGTCGATGCCGTAGGGGCGCAGGCACCAGCGATCCCGATCGAGGGGCACGACGTCCAGGCAGGTGCCCGGCCGCAGGTCCAGCGCCCATGCGTTGTCCGGGATGCCGGTGAGGACATGGCTGTCGCCCAGGCGCCAGCCCGACGGGATCACGCTGTTCTCGATCCACAGCGTGTGGTTCACATCGGGGCGCAGCGGCACCTCGATACGTGCGTTCTGCTGATGGATGTCAGGGTGGTGGCGGGCCCCGGTGAGCCCCAGGCTCGGCCCATCGAACACCAGGTTCTGCAGCGCCGACGTGGACTCGATCAGCTGGCGGCTCGACCCGAAGTGGTGGAAGGTCGCGTCCGGCAGGCGGACGACCCCGGAGGTGAGGCCGGCCAGCGCCGGGTCGGGCATGGTGGGGTGGGAGCCGAGCGCCAGGCCCACCCCGGCGTACAGCTCGAACGGCGCGGGTGCGTCTCCCGCAAAGCGCGAGCCATCCCAGCCGGCCTTGCGCATCAGGGCGTCCACCGCGCGCTCGCTCAGGAGCCACATCCCGGTATCCACCAGGTACACGTGGTCGTCCGAGAGGTCGGCCAGGTGCTCCGGGTCCGGCTTCTGCAGGAAGAACGCGAGCTCGTCGGGGCGGCTGCGCAGGCTCAGGAAGACCCCGTGGTCCTTGGCCGTCTCCGCCCGGACGGTCATGCCCAGGCCCAGCACGTCGACGTCCGGGAACGGCGGCAGGTCGCGCCCGAAGCGCAGCAGGACATCCCCGGTCGTGACCAGGGCCACGGTGGAGGCGGGGGCGTGCTCCAGGATGCGCCGGTAGTCCGGTGCCTGCAGGTCCAGCAGGGTCTGATCCAGGCGCTGGCCGCGGGACCAGCGGAAGACCGGGATCGGCAGGAGCGTCTTGCCGGCGGGCGCGTAGGCCGGCAGGCGACGACTGTGACCCCCGCCGTGGATCAGCAGCTTGCGGCTCCCGCGCAGCCAGTCCGCGAAGGGCGCGCCGTCACCCGTGGCCCGCCAGGCATCGGCGAACAGGTTGGCGGTGCCGCCGCCGGATCCCAGGCGGGGGCCGGCCGGGTCCGCCGTGGCGAACCATGCCGGGCGCGGGCGTCCGGTGAGGGCTTCGAAGTCCTTGGCCATGCCCGGAGGCAGCGTCAGGAGGTGCTGGACAAGCGGTCGGTCGGGCATCGCTCGGGGGCAGGGGGTGGCAGACGATCGGTCCGGCCAGTGTCTCACGCGGAGGGCGCCCCGGGCGGCCAGATCGGCCACCGGAGCGCGACGTGCGCGGCCACCTCCCTGCTGCACGTCCGAGGCCCCATTTCGGGGGACGCATGGCACTTCAGGGTACCGAGTCCTTACAGGCACCCTGACAACCGTCAATGCTCATCTGGGCGCCGCCGGTCGGCAGCCACCAGATCCTCGAAGGCTGTCGGGCCCGCCGGGCCCGCGCCGAAGTCCCCGCGGTCCAGCGAGCGCAGCTTCGCGCGGGCTGGGTGCGATCCGCGTCCCCCCCGGCCCCGTCGCAGCGCGCACGGACGCATCGCGTATGCCGGCCAATGACAGGTGCCCCTTGCACAGGGGGTGGGGAATGTCCAAGCGGGTGATCATCATCGTGACGGCGCTGGCCGTCACAGTGGCCGTGCCGGCTGCTTGCGGGGCCGGATCCGCGAAGCCTGTCAAGAACGTCATCGTCATGATCGACGACGGGGCGGGCTACAACCAGCACGAGGCCGGCAGCCTCTACGACACAGGCTCGGTGGACGGCGAGGTCTACAACGCGTTCCCCTACACATCCGCCGTGTCGACCTACTCCTATGGGGACGTGGCACCCGGGGAGTGCGCCGACCTCAACACGTACGATCCGCAGGCCGCCTGGGCAACGTTCGCCTGGGTCCTCGACGATCCAACCGATTCCGCGGCTGCCGCCACGGCGATGGCGACCGGCATCAAGACGTACGACGCTGCGATCGGGGTCGACTGCGCCGGCCAACCCGTGGAGAACGTGGTCGAGGCGGCGGAGAAGCTGGGCAAGGCAACGGGTGTCGTCACGACGGTCCCGTTCAGCCACGCCACTCCGGCCGGGTTCGTCGCCCACGAAACCCAGCGGGACGAATTCGAGAAGATCGCCGTGGACATGATCCGCGACTCGGCGACCGACGTGATCATGGGCGGAGGCCACCCGTACTTCAGCCAGTCTGGCGCGCCGGTCGAGAAGCCGGGCTACAAGTTCATCGGCGAGAGCGAGTACGCCGACCTCAAGGCCGGGGTCGCCGGTGCTGACGCGGACGGGGACGGAACCCCTGACCCGTTCACGCTGATCGAGACCCAGGAGGCGTTCAAGGCTCTTGCGGCCGGCGACACGCCGAAGCGCGTGTTCGGCCTGGCGCCCGTGCGCCGGACACTGCAGGAGGATCGCGCGTCGCTCGACACGACCTGGCAGCCCTACGAGAAGGAGACGATCACGACCACCCCGGCCCTCGCCGAGATGGTGAACGGGGCCCTGAACGTGCTCGACAACGACCCCGATGGCTTCTTCGTGATGATCGAAGGCGGCGCCACCGACTGGGCCGCCCACGACAGCCAGCTCGGCCTGCTGATCGAGGAGGAGCTCGCGTTCGACCGTGCGGTGGACGCGGTGGTCTCCTGGGTCGACACGCACAGCTCCTGGAACGACACCATGCTGGTCGTCACGTCCGACCACGAGACCGGTCTCCTCAACGGGCCAGACTCCGGCGTGGTCGCCGACAGTCCGGTCTGGAACCCGCTTGTGTCCAATGGCAAGGGCACGATGCCCGACGGCGACTGGCACACGGTCGGCCACACCAACAGCCTCGTCCCGATCTGGGTGCAGGGCGAGCCGGGGAAGCTGCTCTCGTCCTACGTGGACGGCACGGACCCCAAACGCGGCGCCTACATCGACAACACCGACATCCACAGCCTGATCCTCGCGGCGCTCGGAGCGCCCACCCAGCCGGAAGCCAGCCCAGGCACCACTGGTCCCAGCGCGACCGACTGACGTCCGGCCGCCAACGGGCGGACGTCCCCCGGCCTCGACTGGCATCATCGGCGGATGCCAGTGGGAGCCTGATCATGTCCATGCTCGTGACCGGCCGGATCATGCAGACGCCGGCACCCTCGGACCTCGAGGTGCTGGACGCTGCGATCCTCGTTCGGGACGATGGCGTCATCGATGCGGTGGAGCCCGCCGGATCCGAGGCGGCCGCCCGGCTCGCGATGGAGCCCGGCGTCCGTGTCGTGGCCACGCCGGCCAGGTCGGTGCTCCTGCCGGGCATGGTTGACCTGCACGTCCACGCCCCGCAGTGGCCCCAGCTGGGCACCGGCCTTGACCTGCCGCTCGAGGACTGGCTCTTCGCCTACACGTTCCCGCTGGAGGCCCGGTTCGCGGACCTGGCGTTTGCGCGGCCCGTCTGGGCCGATCTCGTGGACGGGCTGCTGGCGCACGGCACGACGACGGCCGTGTACTACGCGACGGTGGACGTCGACGCCACCACGGCGCTCGCGGAGGCGGCGCTTGCCGCCGGGCAGCGGGCATACGTGGGGCGGGTGGCGATGGACGCGCCCGACGGGACGCCCGAGTGGTACCGGGATGCGTCGGCTGCCGCGGGCGTGGAGGCGTCGCGCGTGTCCATCGAGGCGGTTCGTGCGCTCGCGGACGGTGCGCACCCCTCCCGGGCCGGGTCGATCCCCCTCGTCCAGCCGATCATCACGCCGCGCTTCACGCCCGCGTGCACGGACGAGCTGCTCGCGGGTCTGGGCGCGCTGGCCGCCACCGAGGGGGCGCTGGTTCAGACGCACGTGTCCGAATCGGACTGGGCACACGGCCATGCGCTGGCCCGCTTCGGCGTCACGGACACCGTCGCCCTCGACCGGGCGGGGCTCCTGCGTCCGGGCACGGTCCTGGCGCACGCGAACTTCGTGACCGACACCGACGCCGCGGTCCTCGTCGAACGGGGCGCGGGCATCGCCCACTGTCCGCTGTCCAACGCCTACTTCGCGAATGCCGTGCTCCCCGTGCGGCGCCTGGTGGACGCCGGCGTCCGGGTCGGCCTGGGGACGGATGTCTCGGGCGGAGCCTCGCCCTCGCTGCTGCACGCGGCACACGAGGCGGTGACGGTGTCGCGGATGCTCGCCGACGGCGTGGACCGTGCGCTGCCGGCCGCAGACCGGGGCGTCGCCGGGTCCGCGTTGGACACGACCT
Organism: uncultured Chloroflexia bacterium; assembly: GCA_963748625.1. GTDB lineage: Bacteria > Chloroflexota > Limnocylindria > Limnocylindrales > CSP1-4 > CAIXZV01. The sequence goes on from CAVVJT010000010.1 coordinate 1,219,811, forward strand.
ACGCGTTCTGGATGGCCACCGCCGGCGGCGCGGCGGTGCTGGGCGCGCCGGTGGGGCTGCTGGAGCCCGGGCGCCGGTTCGACGCCGTGCTCGTCGACACGACCTCGCGGCGCGGCTCCCTCCGGGTCTTCGACGGGCTGGACACGCCCGAGCGCACGTTCGAGAAGGTGGTCCGGCTGGCGGGCCCGTCCGACATCACCGCCGTCTGGGTGGACGGGCGCCAGGTGGTCGGGGGCGTCGGGATCGTCGGGTAGAACGGCTTCGAGAACCCCCAGAAACGCGGAAGGGCCCCGGCGAACCGGGGCCCTTCCGCTGGAACGGGAACCAGGAGGATCAGAGGCTGGCGGGGCGGGTCCCCAGCGTCACCTCGAGCGTGATCGTCTGACCGGCCCGCAGGACGCTGAGCGCGGCCTTGTCGCCGGGGGCGAGCTGGCTGAGCGCGTAGTCGAGCGGGTAGCTGCTCTCGATCGTGGTGCCGTTGAGCGCGGTGATCACGTCACCGGCCTGCAGGCCCGCGGCCTCGGCCGGGGACCCGGCGACGATGACCTCGAGGTCGGCCTGGGTGGGGATCTGCTGGCCCTGGCCGCCGAACGGGTCGTTGGGGTCGATGCCCTCGCCGCCCTGGCCCGTGATGCCCTGGCCGGCGCCGGCCATCGCCTGCGCGTCCGGGATCCAGGCGCCGGCATCGGCCGTGAGGCCCAGCTGCTGCTTGAGGTCCGGCGTGATCATCTCGAACCGGATGCCCAGCCAGGGGCGGGCAAGCGCCTGGCCGGCCGAGGCCTGGCCGAGCAGCGGGCGGGCGATATTGATCGGGATCGAGAAGCCGATGCCCTGGCTGTCGCCGGCGACCGCGGTGTTGATGCCGATGACCTCGCCCTTGATGTTGAGGAGCGGGCCCCCGCTGTTGCCGGGGTTGATGGCGGTGTCGGTCTGGATCAGGTTGCTGATCGAGCTCCCGTCCTCCACCTGGATGCTGCGGTGCAGCGCGGACACGATGCCGCTGGTGACGGAGTCCGTGAACTCGCCGAGCGGGCTGCCGATGGCGATCGCCTGCTGGCCAACCTCGATCGTGTTCGAGTCGCCGATGCGGGCGGCGGGCAGGCCGGACTCGTCGACCTTGACGATCGCGAGGTCGGTCATGGTGTCGATGCCGTAGATCTCGGCGTCGATGGTGCGGCCATCCTTGAGGGTGACGGTGAGCTTGGACGGATTGCCCGAGACGACGTGCCGGTTGGTGAGGATGAGGCCGTTAGCGTCGAAGATGACGCCGGAGCCCTTGGCGGTGCCGCCGCTCTGCTGGCCGAACATGTCGGTGCTGCTGACGCCCTCGGCGGTGATCGTCACCACAGCCGGGCTGACGGCCTTGACGACGTCGGTCAGGTCGCCGGTGGTGACGGCCGGGGTGTCGTTGGCGGGCGTGTCGTTGGCGGGGGCCTGCGTCGGGGCCGGAGCCTGTGTCGGGGCCGACGTGGCCGGGGCCTGGGCCTGGGCGGGCTGCTCGACGCCGGCGGCCGGCTTCTGGTCGGTGCCGTTGTTGGCAGCGCTCGCCGCAAGGTAGGTGCCGCCCGAGGTGATGATCGCGGTGCCGAGCATCGCGGCCACCAGGGTGCCCACGCCGATGCCGCCGCTCTTCCGCGCGGCGGAGGGGGCCGGGGTTGCAGGCGGGGCGGGGGTCGCGGGGACGCCGGGGGCGGCCGACCAGGACGGGGCCGGGGCGGCGGGCGCTGCCCAGCCCTGCTGGGGCTGCGGGGCGGCGGGCTGGGCCCAGGGCTCGGGGCTGGCGAACGCCGGCGGGGCGTACGCCGGCGGAGCGTACGCGGGCGGCGGCACCGGGGCGCCGGGCTGCTGGGGCTGCGGAACGGGCCCCGCGGCGGGCGCCCCGTACACGGGAGCGCCGTAGGCAGGCGCGCCTGCTCCATAGGCGGGCGTGCCGGTAGGCGGCGTGAAGGCCGTCTGGGTCTCGTCAGTTGCGGGGGAGGGAGCCCACGCCGGCGGCACGGAGCCGGGCGTGCGGTTGATCGGGTCGGTCATCTGGTTCCTTCGGTCCGGGCACTAGTGCATGGAACGGGTTCCCGGGTCTGGACCGAGATTGCCGCCCGACCATTGGGCTTTCCTGAGACGAAGGTGAAGGTTCCTTGACCTGGCGCCCGCACATCGTTGCGGCGCCTTCACGAATCGCGGGCACCTGAGCGCTACACCGGCGTCGAAGGAGCCTCCACAGCGTCCGCGACCTCGCAGATGCCGACCGGGATGGGCTGGGCCGCTGCCGCCTTCTCCGCGTCGAGCTGGGCCTTGATCTCCGGGTAGGTGTCCCCCAGGCAGCACGAGCAGCTCTCGTACCATCGGCGCATGCCCTCGTCGATCACCGGGAGGCCTTGCTCCCCGGTGGACGCGGCGGGCGCGGCGGCGGCGGCTTGGGCGACGTACTCGGCGGGCTCTCCGTGAAGGCGCGCTTGCAGCCCTGCCGGCAGAAGGCGTAGGTGCGGCCGTCGAGCTCGACGAGCAGGCCGGCGGCCTCCGCGGTGGCAACGTCGACGGTCATGCCGCAGACGGGATCGATCAGCTTCTCGGGACGCTCGGACTGCATCGGGGATCTCCGTCTCCCTGGAACCGGCTACTGGATGGTGACGGTGGCCTTCATCCCGGCGGCATAGTGGCCGATGACATGGCAGCCGGCCAGCGTGGTGCCGGGCTCGTCGAACGTCATGACCAGCTCCTTGGTCTGGCCAGGTTCGACGCCGATCGCGTTGGGCTCGTCCTTCGCCATCGTCATGCCGCCGGCCTCCGCCATCTCCGCCTCGTGCTCGGCCTGGACCTCCTCGTCGCCGATGACGAACTCGTGGAGGACGGCGCCGGTGTTCGTGACGACGAACGTGACCGGGACGCCGGCGGGGACGGTCATCGTGGCGGGCTCGACCTTGAGCTTGTCGCTGAGGGTCACCTCCACGCGGACGGGGCCCGAAGGCTCGGACGGGGCTGTGGTGGCGGCTCCGGTTGCGGTGCCGGACCCGCCGCAGGCGGCGAGCACGAGGGAGGCGACGGCAAGGACGCTGAAGAGACGGCGCATGGGGGCTCCTTGGGGGCGGTCGGGAGGATCGAAGCGGCCTGCGCGGCTCAGCCGGCGGGCGGCTCCACGATCGTGATCTGGCCGCCGTACATGCCCATCGAGCACGCGTAGGCGAGGGTTCCGGCCGGCAGGGCGGGCAGGTCGATCTCGTTGGATCCCTTGTGGAGGGTCACCTGGATGCCCAGCTCGGGAACGACCAGGAAGGTCGCGCAGCTGCGGGCGTCGAGCGATTCGATCGTCCATTTCGTGGGGATCCCGGCCTGGATCGCGACGTTGCCCGGGCTGTAGCCGTCAAGGTCCTGGTACGTGGTGAGCTGCTGGACCCCACCCTCGGGGGCGGGCTGGGTTGCGCCTCCGCCCACGACCGCCTGCACTGGCTCGGGACCGGGGAGGCTGATGCCCGCAAGTCGAAGTCCGGCGCTCGCGTTGACCAGCGCGAACACGATCACCACCACGCCCGCAAGGCGCAGGAGCGTCGGCTTGAAGCCGGCGGGCACCACGAGCGGCAGGCCGGCGAGCGCGAGGAGGCCGGGGGCGGTGCCGATGGCGAAGACGGCCATGATGGCGCCCGCGTAGACCGGCGAGCCGGTGGACAGCGCGAAGACCTGGACGGCCTGGGTGAAGCCGCAAGGCAGGAAGAACGAGGCAGCGCCGAGCAGGGCCGCACGCCCGTCGGAGTACGGGTTGTCAGCGGTTGAATCAAGGCCCAGGGTGCGGGCGACGCCCATCGGCAGGGTCGGCGACCAGGCGGCGAGCCTGGGTGAGAGGCCGGTGAGTCGCGCGCCCAGCAGCGTCATCAGGACCGCGACCGCGATCATCAGGACCGCGGTCATCTGGGGCGGCATCGCGACGGTGGCACCGAGCGCACCGAGCGCCGCACCGAGGATCGCGTAGCCCGCCACGCGGCCGGCGAGGAAGGCGAAGGCGGGGCGCAGGCGAGAGCCGAGACCGGCGTTCGGGCGGGCCGTGGGGCGCGCGGCGAACGCAGCGGTAAGGGCGAGCAGGAGGCCGCCGACCAGCGCCATGCAGGTGGAGACGCCCGCGGTCAGACCGAGGAGGAGAGCCACGAGCAGCCCGCCCGACGCGAGGTCGCCTGTGCCCGCGGCGAGGTCGGCGAGGCCGGTCACCTTCGCGATGACCGCGACCGCGGCGACAAGGGCGGCACCCGCCGCGGCGGTCAGCCACACGCGGTGGTCCCGCTCCAGCCAGGGCGTCCGGCCGATCGCGTAGCCGGCGTCGTGGAGGGCGTCCTCGACCAGGTCCTGCGGGATGGGCGTCTCGCTCTCGATCACGACGCGGCCGTGGACGGCGGAGGCGGTGGCGCGCACAACGCCCGGGATCTTGCCCACGTGCCGCCCGATCCGGACCTCGCACGCCCGGCAGGTCATGCCGGCGACGGGCACGGTAGTGGTCAGCAGCGCGCCGGCAGCGGGCGCGGGGCCGACGGGGGTGGCCACGTCCGAGGTGGTGGCCACGGACGCAGTGGTGGTGGCGCGACGGCCTTGCCGTGCAGCGCGCCGCTCGAGCGCCGCCCGATGCAGGTCCTCCGACGGGACGATCGATGGCTGCGGGGCGGCGCTGCGGCGGGACATCGGGACGCTTGCTCCTGGGGGACGCAGGGACGAGGAACGTTGATGACAGGTTCGCGTGTACGGGACCCTGGGGCCATGGAGCAGGCCACAAGCGTTCCTCAAGGTTGGCTCAACCCGGAGGCCGGGCGACCACTCAGGCCGGAGGTGCCGGCAGCTCCAGGTGGAACGTGGCGCCACGGCCGGGCCCGTCGCTCTCGGCCCAGGCTTCGCCGTCCATGGCATCGGCGAGGGCGCGCACGATGGCGAGGCCGATCCCCGATCCTCCGGCGGCCCGGCTGCGCGCCGCATCCACGCGGTAGAAGCGCTCGAACACGGCGTCCAGCTGCCCGGCCTCCAGGCCCGGGCCCTCATCGGCCACCGAAAGCCTGGCGTGGCCCGGGGTCGCCACACCGACAACCCGGATCGTGGATCCATCGGGCGCGTGGCGCAGCGCGTTCGACAGATAGTTCGACACGATCTGCGCGAGCCGGTCCTTGTCAGCGAGCGCGACCAGGGGGTTCGCCGGCAGCTCCACAGCGATCCCGCGCGCGCCGGCCGCGGCCAGGTACCCCTCCCCCACCTCGCGCGCCACGGCGGCGGCATCCACCTCGTCGATCGCAAGGGGCAGCTGGTTGGCCTCGGCGCGCCACAGCTCCGAGAGGTCGGCGACCATCCGGTTCAGGCGCGCCGTCTCCGCGCGGAGGAGGTGCCACGTCTGGGCAGACGGCGCCACCACCCCGTCCTCCAGCCCTTCGAGATAGCCGTCGAGCGTCGTCAGGGGGGTGCGCAGCTCATGGGCCACGTCGCCCACCAGCTGCAGCCGCCGGCGCTCGGTCGCCTCGAGGGAACCTGCCATCTCGTTGAACGAGACCGCCAGCTCCGCCAGCTCACCGGGATCGGCATCCGGCACGCGCTCGCCATAGTGGCCGGCGGCGATGCGGCGTGCCGCCTCCGACATCGCGGTGATCGGGCGCGCGATCCGACTTGCGACCAGGACGGCGACAACGCCTGCCGCTACGACCGCCGCCACCCCGGCCGCAAGGAGGGCCTGCGTCATCGCGGTGTCGAAGGCGGCCTGGGTGGACTCGGCCATCGCATCACCCATCGGGTCGCCCGGCATGTGGCCCATGGCATCCGCGAAGTAGCCGGGTCCGATGAGCATGACCGCGAAGGCGACGGTCCCGAGGGCGGCCGCCGCAACAACGAGGAATGCGACCAGCAGGCGGGCGCGAAGCGAGCGCAGCCTCATGGGAGGACCCGCCTCACTCGCGCACGTCTCCTCACGGTGTGCGCTCCCGCAGGCGGTACCCCACACCCCGCACCGTCTCGACGAAGCGCGGCAACGCGGGCTCGTCACCCAGCTTGCGCCGGAGGTTTGCGATGTGGACATCAAGCAGGTGGTCGTCAGCGGCGTACTCCGCACCCCAGACCTGTTCGAGCAGGCTCGAGCGGGCTTGGACGACGCCCGGCGCCCGGACCAGGACCGCGAGCAGGTTGAACTCCAGGGCCGTCAGTTCGACAGCGGTGCCGTCCACGCGCACCAGATGGCGCGCAGCATCGACCTCGAGGCCGTCGGGCGCCAGGCCCGCCACGCCCGCAGGGCCCGCGGTGCCCGTCCAGCCCGCGTCGCCCGGACCGCCCGCGGCACCCGCCCCCGTTCGCGGCCGCCGCAGCAGCGCCTTGATCCGAGCCACCAGCTCCCGCGGCGAGAACGGCTTCACGAGGTAGTCGTCCGCGCCCACGGTCAGGCCCATGATCCTGTCGATCTCCTCGCCACGGGCGGTGAGCATGATCACGTAGGCATCGGAGAACGTCCGCAGCTGCCGGCACACCTCGATGCCGTCGAGCCCCGGGAGCATCACGTCCAGGACGACGACGTCCGGATCTGCCGAGCGCGCCAGCTCGAGGGCGCCATGCCCGTCGGACGCCCGCTCGACGGCCCATCCCTCGCGAACGAGGTAGCCGGCGACGAGCTCGACGATCGGAGGCTCGTCATCCACGACGAGGATGCGGGCGGGACGCATCTGCATGGGAGGAGTGTGCCACCACAGAGGCGCGTGCACCCCGTCAACGGACGTCAGGCTCGGGACACCAGGGTCGCATGTCGCCAGATGCCTGGCGGACACCCCTCCGTGCCCCAGGCCGCAGAACGGAGGTGGCATCACCGGGCGTCGCCCACGACGGCTGCTGCCGTGCGCACCCGGCGCGCACACGGAGCGCTGACGTCGCGGGATGTGCGCCCCGTGCTCCGCCCGTGCGCTCCGCCAGGGTCCCGAGGGCACGACCTGCGCACCAGCCGCGCATCGAGCGCTCCGGCCGCACCGTGTGGCCGTCCGGCGCGCAGCCGGACGGCGACCAGGATCCGGAACGGCGCCAGGGCCCGGAACGGCGCCAGGGCCCGGAACGGTGCTCCGCAGGCCTCCAACGAAGAGCGAGCAGCGAGGCGGGACTCTAGGACCCGCGAGGGTCGGGTACCCGCTCGAGGATGAGCGCCTTCATCGGGCAGCAGTCGGCGGCGCGCTGGGCATCCGTCAGGCGGTTCCCGGGCAGGGTGTCGTCAAGCAGGATCGGGTAGCGCCAGTCATCGAGGTCGATGAGCTCGGGCGCCATGTCGGCGCAGGTGCCGTACCCGTCGCACTTGATCCAGTCGACCCGCAGGCGCCAGGGCTTACCCATGCCCGAGCCTCGAGTGCGTCACCGAGCAGCGGCCGGTGCGCACGTGGTAGGCGATGTCCTCCGAGAAGGTCGTGAACGCACTCGCGAGCATCTGGATCGCCCCGTCGGGGTGATGGCACGCCCCCCGTCCGGCGACCATGCCCATCCAGCGGTCGATGTGGTCGAGATCGCGGGCCTCGGGCGCGCCCTGGGCGATCCGCCGTGTGGCATCGGCGAGGGCGGCCAGGCCGTAGAGACACGGCCCGCACTGGCCCGCACTCTCCCGCGCCAGGAAGCCGATGATGTCCGACGTCGCCGCGACGCCGCAGGTCCCACGTCCCAGGGCGCCCACGATCCCGCACCCGAACGTGAGCCCGGCGTTGCGCATGTCGACCGGATCGAGCGGCAGGTCCCAGGCCGCATCGACCGGTGCCCAAGTGCCGAAGTAGCCACCCAGGATCACGGCCGTCACGGTGTCGCGCCGGCCACCGGCGGCCTCGAGCACCTCGCCGACGGTCGTGCCCAGCTCGATCTCGCGCACGCCCCCGTCGGCCACCGCGCCCGACACCGTGACCAGTGCCGTGCCCTTGGAGACGAGGCGTCCGGCCGACCGCCACCAGTCGTCGCCATGGCGCGCGATCAGCGCTGCCGCCGCGAGGCTCTCCACGTTCTGGACGAGGGTCGGGTGGCCGCCGACGCCCTTCACCGACATCCGTGGCGGCGTCGTTGTGGGGCGCGCATCGGCCTCATTGATGTAGTGGACAGCCGCGGTGGCCTCGCCCGCGACGTACCCGATCGGCGCCTCCACGACCCGGATCGGCCGCCGGATCTGGCTCCGCCGCTCCGCGATGGCGGCGGTCATCACGGCCACCGCCCGGGCGTGCTCCGTGCCGATGTAGACGATGATCTCGTCGGCCCCCACCGCCTCCGCGGCCAGTACCGCCCCGTCGAGCACGAGGTGCGGGCGCTCCGTCATCAGGGCGCGATCCTTGGCGCTGGGCGGCTCGCCCTCGGCGCCGTTCACCACCACCACCGCGCGGCCCGCCGGGCGCTGGGCCATGGCCCGCCACTTGCGGCCGACGGGGAAGCCCGCGCCGCCCCGGCCCAGCAGCCCTGACGCCTCGAGCGTGGCGATGACATCGCCGTTGGCCCAGGCGCGAGGGACCGGACCGAGCCTGGCCACGTGGTCGTCGAGGGACTCGGGGGCACCCCGCAAGGCCGGGCCACCGAGGAGGCGGGTGTGGGACACAGCTGAGATCACGGGCGCTCCTGTGATGCGGGACGCTGAGGAGGGCGACGGGCTGACGGGGAACCTTGGACTCCGGCTCCTGTCAGGGTCGCATTCCATCGAGGCGGCTGGCACCCGGAAGGTTTCCCTGCCGGGTGACCCGATGGTCCCAGCCGCTCCTGTGCTGCCCGCGTGCGCTAGATGTGAACCTTCTCAAGAATGCGGACGAGGTAGCGCGACCGGAACTGCTTCGTGGCGAGCACCTGCTTGGTGGGAGGCAGCTGCATGATGACGGCAATGATCGCGGCCATTGCCCGGTGGCTGACGAGCGCCTTGTTGTCGAAGATGCAGTCGGCGAGGTTGCCGCGCTCGATCGCCATCAGCACCGAGCGGTGCAGCGTGTCCACCGGCGTGATCACGCGCTGCTGGCGCGGCTCCAGCCACAGGGCGTTGGTCGGACAGACCCGCGTGCAGACGCCGCAGCCCAGGCAGATCTCCGCGGCCAGCTCAGCCTTCCGCTTGCGCGGCTTCGCCGGATCGTTGGCCGAGACGAGGGTCATCGCCTCCACCGGGCACGAGTCCACGCACTTGGCGCAGCCGTTGCAGGTTGCCCCGTCCACGTGGGGCAGGTAGTTGGTGGTGTGGACGGGGTCCAGCCGCCCGAACCGGCGCTGGGCGATCATCGCCTCGCAGCAGCAGCCGCAGCAGTTGCAGATGAAGGCGACGTCGCGCTGGACGTTCTCGCCGAACTGGACCAGGCGGGCGTCGTAGGCCTCGGCGAGCAGGTCCCGCCCTTCGGCCTTGTCCACACGTCGGGCATACCCATGACGGATCAACGCGTCGGCCGTGCCCCCGAAGGTCATGCAGATGTTCATCGGCGCCGTGCACGCCTTGCCGACGTGCTCCGCCTTGTGGCGGCAGTAGCACATGCCCACGCCCATGTGCTGCGCGGTGTCGATGACCTCGCTGGCCCGCTCGTAGTCCAGCACGCGGAGCATGGAGCCCATCGTCTCGCCGGTCCGCGGCTTCGCGTCGGCCAGGGCGGGCTCGTTGACGAAGACGCGGCCCAGCTGGGTGGTGCCGTTGGTGAAGAGGGCGATGATGAAGTCATCCTCGACGGTGATGTACTGCCAGAACAGCTCGGCCAGGAGCTTCTGGTCGATGTCGTCGCGGACGCGCATCATCGAGAACTCGAAGAAACCGGCCATCGGGGGCGGCAGGATGTAGAGCGTCCCGTTGGGGCCCTCCATGTCGAGGAGGATGCACTTGTCGGCGAGGCCTTCGAGGACGCCGCGGGCCTCCTTCTCGGAGACGCCCCAGATCTGCGCGGCGCGTTTCGTGGTCACCGGGCGGACGGGCAGGCGGGCGACGAGGCGCGCCTCCTTCTCGGTGAACATCAGCGCGAGGATCCGGTAGAGCAGCTCTGACGGTGGTGCCCCCTGCGGCGCCTGGTTCAGGCGCTCCGTCAGCGCGGCGTACGCGCTTCGGGCGGTGGCGTGGGCCATGGTTCGACCTCCCTGTTGCAGGGTCGATCGTCGGTGCGGGCACGCTGCACGGTGAAGGGCCATCCGTCGCACCGCGGGTATCCTCCGGGCATGGCGGGGCACGACATCCGGCGGCTCGGTTCGGGCGATCTCGACGAGGTGGTCGACGTGCTGGCTGCCGCGTTCCTCCGTGATCCGCTGGTCGTGGCGCTGTTTCCGGACGCCGCCGTCCGCGCCCGGGCGACGCCGCACCTCTTCCGTGTGATCCTCGCCGAGGACATCCGTCGGGGGCGTGTGACGGGCGTGGGAGCACCGCTGGCGGGCGTGGCCGTGTGGCACCTGCCGGGCGACCGGGGACGATCCCTGCGGGGCATCGCCGAGGTGACGGTGGGCCAGGTGAGGCTCCTGCGCTGGGCGGGGCGCCTCGCGCAGGCCTGGGAGGTCCAGGAAGGGGTCGAGCGGATGCAGAAGGCCGGCCGCGCGAGGGAGCGCGCGCACCTGTACTTCCTCGGCGTGCGGCCCTCGTCGCAGGGGACGGGGGTGGGTGGGGCGCTGGTGCGGCCGGTGCTGGCGTCGCATGGGCCCGCCTGGACCGAGACGATGAACCCCGCGAACGTGGCGCTGTACGAGCACCTCGGGTTCCGCCTGTTCGGGACGCATGACGCGCCGCGGCTGGGGCTGCGGGTGTGGGCCCTGCAGCGGGACTGATCCCGGGGTGGCATGCTCTCCACGTGGAGAGTCCCGCCATCCCTGCCGTCCCGGCCGTTCCGGCGTCGTCTGCGGTCCAGGCCATCGCTGCCGTCCCGGCGCCGCCGCCCGGTCGGTCGCGCGCCGTCCGCGCGGTCCTGCTGGTGGTGGGCACCGTCGCGCTGGGCCTCGGGGTGGTGGGGATCGTCATCCCGGTGCTCCCCACGACCCCGTTCCTGCTGCTTGCCGCCGCCTGCTACGCCCGGGCCTCGGACCGTCTCTACACGTGGCTGCTGCGCCAGCGGACCCTGGGGCCGGTGATTGTCCGGTGGCGCGAGTCACGGACGATGGACCAGCGGGTGAAGGTGCGCGCGCTGGTCGTGGTGGTGGTCACGTTCAGCATGTCCATCGTCCTGGTCGAGGAGGTGGTGATGCGGGCGCTGCTCGCGGTGACCGGCACGATCGTGTCGGTGTTCCTGGCCCGGATCCCGGTGCACCGGGCGCCGGCCGGCTGAGCCTGGGAGTTCGGGGTTCGCGATGCTGCGGGTCGGCTCGATCGTGATCCGGGTGGACGATCTCGAGCGGCAGGCCGCGTTCTGGGCGGCGGCGCTGGGCTATGAGCGGGTGGACATGGATGCCGACTTCGTCCTCCTGCGGCCGCCGGCCGGATCGAGCGGGCCGAACGTGTCGCTCGACCGGGTGCGGTCAGTGGTCCAGGTGCCGCCGCGGATCCACCTCGACCTCTACGCCGACGACCGGGCTGGCCAGGCTGGCGAGGTGGAGCGGCTGGTCTCCCTGGGGGCCACCCCGGTCGAGTGGTCGAAACGCCCGGCCGACGCCGACTACGTGATCCTCGCCGACCCTGAGGGCAATCGGTTCTGCGTGGTGGACACGGGGAGCTGAGCGGCGCCCGGTGCGTGCCCGGCGCCACTGGTGCCCGGTGTGTGCCCCCCGAGCGGCGCCCACGAGTCACGGAGCGACCGTCCACGCGGAACGCCCGCGCACACCGCGGGCGCGATCGGTCACCATGCGCGCCATGGGCATCGAGTACACGAAGGACGGCTCGATCGCGACCTTCACGATCGCGAACGGCAAGGTCAACCCCATCACCCCGGCCATGCACCGCGAGATGGCCCTCGCCATGGCCGACTTCCTCGCGGACCCGGGGCTGCGCGTCGGCATCCTGACCGGCGCCGGCGAGCGCGCCTTCTCGGCCGGCGACGACATCAAGTCCGAGGACGCCTCCTCCGGATCGGCGGCTGAGGACCTCCTGGGTGCGCTCGGCACGCCGCCCGCCGACCCCGCCGACCCCTCTCCGCCAGGCTATGACTTCGCCGACGCGGTCCTCCGGATGGAGCGCACGAAGCCGGTGATCGGCGCGGTCCGCGGCTGGTGCCTGGGCCGCGGCCTCTTCTACCTGCTTCGCCTGTCGGACATCCGCGTCTGCGCCCCCGATGCCCGGTTCGGCCTGCCTGAGATCGCGTACGGCATGGGCGGCATCGGCGGCACCATGCGCCTGGCCCGCTACCTGCCGGCCACCGCCGCCTTCGAGCTGGCGCTCACGGGCGAGCCCATCGGCGCCCACGACGCCCTCCGCCTGGGACTCGTCAACCGCATCGTCGAGGCCGGGTCGCTCATGGAGGAAGCCCATCGCCTCGCCGGCCTGATCGCGCGCCATCCCCCGCTCGCGGTCCGGACGGAGATGGAGGCGATGCGCCGCGCGGAGGATCTCGACGCCGACGACGCCTACACGCTGGGCATGTCGCTGTACCGCCAGCAGCGCCTCGCGATCGGCGAGAGCGACGTCCAGGAGACGTTCCTCTACAAGAGGTAGGGCGCACCACACCGCGCCCCGCCGGCGTGACGGGGGCCGACGTGCAGCGGTCATCGTCGGATTCGACAAGCCGGGGTGCGAGCTCTGCACGAAGTGGGCCGGTTCGCCCCACTTCTGGGGCCCGGGGCCAGGGTGGAACCCGCCGGTCCCCTCATCGCCACGCGTGCACCGCCCCATCATCGCCACGCGTGCGCCGCCCCATCGGCATGCGACAAGCGGGCCATCGCGCCCGCCCGGCAGCGGACCCGCGGGCATCCTTGTGCGACCGATGGCCCCTCGCGACGATGACGTCCGACAGGCACTCTTGGCATCGCGGCGAGAGTACGCAGGGAGTTGTACGCCACACGAGGGACGATTGAAGACCAACGGGGCGAACGAGCCGAAGGAGAAGATCGGGGTCCTCCTCGCGATCTTCGAGTTCCCCATGCTCATCGCCGGCTATCAATCGGTGATCGATGGCGAGCTCGACATGCGGGTCGAGGCCATCGTGCCCAGCCGGGATTCTCTGCAGGGGGCGCTCGCCCACACGAATGCGGACGTGATCGTCGCCGAGTGCCTCCCGTTCGGCGCTCCGGGGTCGGGCGCATTCGAAGCGATCGAGCAGATCAGGGCCGCGGTCCCCTCCAAGCGCATCCTCGCGCTCGAGTGCCGTGGAGGCAGCGAGCAGTTCAGCCTTGCCCTCAAGGCCGGCGCGGACGGCTACCTCACCCGTGAGGCGGAGCCCGGCGACCTGGTCAATGCCGTCCGCTCGCTGCAGCGCGGCCAGACCTACGTCTCCCCTGCGATCGTCACGCGGATGGTGAACACGTACGTGCTGCGCAACCCGGATGCGCCGCTCGAGGACGCCTACTCGAACCTGACCGAGCGCGAGAAGGAGGTCCTCCTGCTGGCGGCTGTCGGGCACACGAACCGCGAGATCGCCAAGGTGTTCCACCTGTCCGAGCAGACGGTGCACAACTACCGCGCGAACATCATGGAGAAGCTGGGCTTCCATGACCGCGTGGAGCTGCTCAAGTTCGCGATCCGGCGCGGGATCATCTCGGTGGCCGACCTCTAGCATCGCGCCCGGCGGATGGGCGGCTCGCGCGGCTGGGCGGCTCGCGCGGCTGGGCGGCTCGCGCGGCTGGGCGGCTCGGCGCGGCTGGGGGTTCCGGCTCAGGCGCGGTCAGGCAACCGCCCGGCGGGCCCTACGTGCAGGATTCCGCACACCCTGCCCGCCACGCGACACGGTCGGGCCGAATCGGGCGCGCCACGGGCACAACCTCTCGCTGAGCGGCACGACTGCGCGAAACTCCGCACACAGTGCCCGCCGGGCGGGAAGGTGGCGTGACCTGCCGCAGCCCGGAAACGAAGAGTGGCTCCTCCGGCTCGGGGTTCCGGAGGAGCCACTTGAGGGGTATGCGCATCAGGACGGGCCGACCCCGTCATCGCTATGAGGCACCTCGACGCCCGAAGGTTTCACCCCTGGATGGAATCAGGTTGGAACGGCTCCCGGCAGAAGACGCGGAGCACCCCACTCCTCGCGGAGGATGCTGTACATGGCGGTGTCCCGCCACTCACCCCGCGCGAAGAACGAGCGTCGGATCCGCCCTTCGAACGAGAACCCGACGTTCTCCAGCACGCGGCGCGACGCCACGTTCGCCGGATGCGTCTCGGCCTGGATGCGCCCGATGTCCTTGTGCAGGAACAGGTAGTCGACGATCAGCTGCACCACCTCCGTGCCTCGCCCGGCCCCGCGCGCCGCCGGCACCAGCTGGTAGCCGATCCAGCAGCCGCCGCCGCACTTGCCGTGGGCCACGAACCCGATGGCCCCGCCTGCCTTGTCGCAGACGACATACCAGCGCTCATCCTCGTCGGCCTCGAACTCCTTCTCGGCCTGCGCGAGCGACATCTGGCCGAAGCCCTCGAAGTCACCGTTGACGGCGGGGTCGCCGCTCCACTCGACGATCGCCGGCAGATCCGTCCGCTCCGCGCGACGGATGTCCACGAGCGTGCCCTTGAGCATCGTGACTCCTTCCCGGCCCAGGATGCCGGGCCGGTCCTACTCCTTGACCCCGTCGATCGCCTTGAGCACGGCTGCCGGATCAACGGTGCCGGTGAACCGGGCGACCTCCGTGTCGCCCTGGCGCACGATGACGGCGGGCCCTGCTTCGATGGCCAGCGCGACACCCTCAGCCGTCTCGGCATTGACGGCCGCCGCGGTGCCTGGGGATGCGAGGCAGGCATCGAATGCCACCACGTCGAGGCCCAGCTGGGAGGCGACCCGGAGCATCGTGTCGGTGACGAAGATGCCCGTGTCAGCGCCCTTGGCGTTGATCGCGATGATGTCGTGGAGGAGCCAGGCGGGGCCACCCTGGTCGTCGACGCAGCGGATGGCTGCCGACGCGGTGACCGACTCCTCGCCCAGCAGCGCAAGGTCCTTCTGCACGACGCGGATCGCGCCGGACTCGGCCCGCTTGCGCAACTCGGGCTCGAGCGTCTCGGCGATGGCCGGGGAGTCCGTTGCCTGGTAGTCCATCCACAGCTCGACGGTCACCGGCGCCGTGCTCGAGCCGGCTTCCCGGCCGCCGAGGTCCAGCGCCGCCCAAGGATCGTCGGTCGGGGCCTGGGTGGGAAGGGGCGCCGGGGTTGCGCCGGCGACGGCGGCGGCGATGGCGTCCGAGATCTTGGCCGGATCGGGAACACCCAGGAACCGGACGCCGTTGACGTCCACAGTGGGCGTGGACTCGATGCCCGACCGGTGCCCGGCGGCGGTGTCGTCAAGGACCGCGACGAGCACGTCGTGATCGGTGAGGCAGGCTGTGAACGCCTCCGTGTCGAGGCCGATGGACCCGGCGATCTCGATGAGCCGCTCGTCGGCGAAGGCACCCTGGTTCTCGCCGTCCTGCGCGGCATAGACCGCGTCGTGCATCCACCAGTATTTGCCCTCGCGGTCGGCGCAGCGCACGGCGATGGAGGCCTGCATGGACTCCGGGCCGATGAACGCGAAGTCCCGGTGGACCAGCTGGACGGTCCCGTCCTCGATGTACGGCAGCAGGGCGGGAATGGTCTCCTGCGCGAACTTGGAGCAGTAGGGGCACTGGTAGTCGGCCCAGTAGTCGATGACGACCGGGGCGTCGGCGTTGCCCAGGCGCGGACCGTCCGACGGGACGTCGGGACCCGCGGAGGGGATGGGGGTCACCTCGGTGCCCGTGGTCGCGGCAGGCTCCCCGCTCCCCTCGGCCGAGGCCTCGGGAGTCCCGGGGGCCTCCGTTGCCACCGCGGTGCCCTCGCCTGACACCGTCGGAGCCGTGAGGCGTCCCGAGACGAAGCCGCCACCGAACGCCACGACCACTACGAGCGCGACGGTCGCGACCACGGCGATCCGGTTCTGCTTGCGGTTGGACGTGGCAGGGGCGCCGTCGTCGGCGAGCGGGCGCACCGGCTCGAGAACGGGGACGGACGCCGGAACCCCATCGTCTGTGGGGGGTTCAGCGGGCACGGCCTCGCCGGGGACGGCCTCGCCGGGGACGGCCTCGCCGGGGACGGCCTCGCCGACAGCGCTCGGGGCGTCCGCGGGCGTCGCCGCTGCAGCCGGTTCGGGGGTGGTGACGGGCTCGATCGGTGCAGCGGCCTCGGCGGCGCCGTCCGCACCGGGCTCGGGGAGGTTCTCATTCACCACGCCATGGTGCCCGATACGCGCCGGGCGCGCCGCCGACGCCACCTGATCCCGGGACGGGCCACCGGACCTGTGGAGCGCCGGCGCACGCAAGGGCGGTGCGCCGGGGCACCCGTTCACGCCGCGATAGGACTACCGGGTCCCTGTTCGAGCTGCCCCGTCGGGGGTATCCCTACGAGCGTGAGCGTAGGGCACCGATGGCGCCCTTCCTCCGCCTACGGACCGACCACGTGCAGATCCGCCCGATCCCGCGCGCCGCAGCACGCTCTCCGGACCCGATCCGGACAGGCGGCGGCGCCATGTGCACGATCGCCGTCGTGGCCGTGCACGGCGCGGTCGCCTTCGCGCCTGCACAGGTGCCAGCGCCATGGGCCTGACGCTGACGGGGCGCGAACGGGACCTTGACGCCGCCCTTGCCGCGATGCCCCGGCGCGCCACCCTCCTGCGCCTCTACACGGCAGCGACGATCGCCATCGGGGTCACCGCCCTCGTGGTGGCCACCATCGTCTGGGGTCTTGATCCGGCCATCGCCATTCCCGGCCTCCCGCCCGAAGTTGCGGCCGTCGCCGGCCTCGGCGCCTGGGTCGGGTTCGGCCTCGTCGGCGGGACACGGATGCTGCGCGACCCGGGCGGGCACGTCGTGCTCACCTTCCATCTGCCGTTCATCGTCGCCGCGATGATTGTCGGAGGGCCGGTGGCCGGGGCCTGGGTCGCCTTCCTCGCCACCTTCGACGCGCGTGAGCTGCGCGAGGCGCCCTGGTACGGAATCCTGGCCAACCATGCGGGGCTCGCGCTGGCGGCGCTCGTGGGCGGGCTGGTCGCCTGGGCCCTGGCCGAAGCAGGTGTGGCCATCGGCCTCGAGCACGGCCTCGCCCTCGACATGGTGGGCGCCATCATCGGCAGCCTGGTCCTGGCGGGACTCACCGCGGTGTTCGCGGGCGGCGTGGTCGTCCTGCGTGACGGCCTGACACCGCGCGAGACGGCAACGGTCCTGGCCCGCGGCATGCGCACGACGGCGCTCGCGGAGACGCTCCTCGGCTGGCTGATGGCCATCGCCTGGATCGCCGTGGGCTGGTGGACCCCGGCCCTGTGCACCGTGGTCGTCCTCGCGCTCTGGCGCGCTGCCCGCACGGAGGCCCTCCTCGACCATGACGACCTCACGGGCGTCCTCACCGCTCGGGCGTTCGCCTTGCGTGTCGCCGAGGCCGCCGACCGCGCCCGGCGCGGCGTCGAGGGCGGCGCCTACCTGTTCCTCGATCTCGATGGCTTCAAGGCCGTGAACGACGGCCCGCGCAACCACCTGATCGGCGACCAGGTGCTCGCCGAGCTGGGGCGCCGCCTGCGCCGGTCGGTCCGCGTGACCGATGCCGTGGGACGCCGGGGAGGCGACGAGTTCATGGTCCTGTTCACCGGCGTGGGCGACCAGGCCACGGCCCAGCGCCTCACCGAGCGGATCGCCGAGGTCATCACCCAGCCGTATCCCACCGACGACGGCGAGCACCGGATCGGCGTGTCGATCGGCGTGGCCATGCTCACGCCCGGCCGGCGAGACTTCGAGCCGGACGTCCGCCAGCACGCGGACGCGGCGATGTACGCGGCCAAGGCCGCCGGCGGTGGCGTTCGCGTCTGGACCGAGCTGGACGAGCCCTCGACCCTGATCTGAGGCGCGTCGCATACTGCCCGTGTGACGGTCGATCCCTCGCTCAAAGCCCCCGGCGGCCCGCCCCGGCAACCGCCTGCCGACCATCCTGGCGACGCGTTCCTGCGCCGCCAGGAGGAGCAGCGTCTGCGCCTGCGGCTCCTGGCGACCTCGCTGGCCCAGCCGCTCGACGCCCGCGGCGTGGCGATCGCCGTCCTCGAGGCCGCCTGCAACGTCCTGGGCGCCAGGCAGGCCTGGGTGGGGCTCGTCACGCCCGACGGGTCCGCGCTCGAGCTCCTCCACGCGGTCGGCTACAGCGAGCCCGCCGTGGCCCCGTGGCTCCGGGTCCCGCTGCACGCGCCCGTGCCCATGACCCGCGCCGTCGTGACCGGCCAGCCGATCTACCACCCGTCGGCGGCGGCCCGGCACACGGAGTTCCCGGTCCTCGCAGGACCGGCAGAGCAGGTGTCCGAGGCTGAGGCGTCGGCCGTCATCCCCTTCGTCTTCGAAGGGCGCGGGACCGGGGCCTTGGGCATCTCATTTCCCGAGCAGCGGGATCTCGACCCGGACGAGCGCTGGTTCCTCGAGTCACTGGGAGCCCAGGCCTCACAGGGAATCGAGCGTGCTGCCCTCTTCGCGGAGCTGCGCGAGCGTGATGCGCGCCTCCAGTCCGCCCTCGAGGCGTCCGGCACCGGGACGTGGGACTGGGATTTCGAGACCGGGACGCTCATCTGGTCCGACGAGGTCTTCCGGCTGCACGGGCTCCCCATCACGGGCTCACCACCCGCGATGTCCGAATGGCTCGCCATGCTCCATGACGACGATCGCCGGGACGTGGAGGCCAAGGTCAGGGCCTGCCTGGAAGCCGGCGGCGCCTATGAGGCCGAGTTCCGCGTCCGGCGGGCGGACGGCCAGGAGCGCTGGCTCCACAGCGCCGGGCGCACGGAGAACGGACTGGATGGCCGCCCCGCACGCCTGTTGGGCACGACGCTTGACGTCACCGAGCGCCGGCATGCGGAGGACGAGCGGGCACGCGCCGTGGAGGCCGAGCGCGAGGTCGCGCGGATGCGTGATGCGTTCACCGGCGTGGTCTCCCACGAGCTGCGCACACCGATCACCACCATCTATGGCGGCGCCCGTGTGCTCGCCCGCCAGTGGCGCGACATGGAACCCGACACCAGGGATGGAATCCTGGGCGATCTCGTGGCCGAGGCCGACCGCCTCTACCGCCTGGTGGAGGACCTCCTGGTGCTGACGCGCGTGGAACGGGGCGCACTCGACATCGGCGACGAGCCGGTCCACCTTGGCCGCATCGTGGAGCGCGTCGTCGCCTCGGAGAGCCCGCGCTGGAACGGGGTGGAGTTCAGCTGCCGCGTGCCGCCGGACCTCCCTTCGATCGCGGGTGAGGAGACCTACATCGAGCAGGTGCTGCGCAACCTCCTGGGCAATGCGGCCAAGTACGGCGGCACGGGGACGACGGTCACCATCGAGATGGCGGCGGAGGGGCCGGACGTGATCCTTCGGGTGCTCGACGAGGGTCCCGGCATCGAGGCGGCCGACACCGAGCACCTGTTCGAGCTGTTCTACCGTGCCCCGTCCACGGCGGCGTCCGTGTCCGGGGCAGGAATCGGGCTGTTCGTGTGCCGCCAGCTGGTGGAGGCGATGGGCGGCACGATCCGGGCGGAACGCCGACCGTTGCGGGGGGCGGCGTTCATCGTGACGCTGCCGCGCTACGAGGACGATGGGGCCGCGTAGCCCAGCAGCAGCGGTTGCAGTGGCTGCACCGCGCCGCTACCGGCCCGCAACATCCGGCTCCCGACACCCTCCGGTATCCTACGGAGGTTCCCACAGATTCGTGACAAACGGACGGTGATGCCCATGAAGGTCGGCGTTGCCAAGGAGACGGCGGCCGGAGAGCGGCGCGTCGCCTTGGTGCCCGAAGCGCTCGGCAAGCTGACAGCAGCCGGGCTCGAGATCCTCGTCGAGACCGGCGCCGGCGCCGGCGCCATGATCCCCGACTCCGCCTACACCGAGGCCGGAGCGACGATTGTTGGCACCGCCGACCTCTACGCTGGCGCCGACGTCATCCTGCGCGTCCAGAAGCCCTCGGCGGCAGAGGCCGGCAGCCTGCGCTCCGGCCAGACCGTGGTCGGGCTGCTCGCTCCCCTGCTCGATCCCGGGCTGATGGGCACCCTGGCCGGGGCCGGCGTGACGGCCGTGAGCCTCGATGCCATTCCGCGCACGCTGTCGCGGGCGCAGACCATGGACGCCCTGTCCTCGCAGGCGAACACCGGCGGCTACAAGGCCGTCCTGATCGCGGCGAACACGTACGGACGCTACTTCCCGATGCTGACCACCGCGGCCGGCACGGCGAAGCCCGCCAACGTGCTCATCCTCGGCATCGGTGTCGCCGGCCTCCAGGCGATCGGCACCGCCCGCCGCCTGGGTGCCGTGGTCGCCGCGTACGACGTCCGCCCCGAGACCGCCGAGCAGGCCGAGTCGCTGGGCGCCAAGTTCGTGAAGCTCAAGACGGCCATCGACGCCACCGGCGCCGGCGGCTACGCCCGCGAGCTGACCGCCGAGGAGCGCGCCGCGCAGCAGGCCGACCTCAACGAGGTCATCGGCAACCAGGACGTGGTCATCACCACGGCCCAGGTCCCCGGCCGCAAGCCCCCGGTCCTCGTGACCGCCGACGCCGTGCGCGCCATGCGCCCGGGCTCGGTGATCGTGGACATGGCGGCGAGCGCCCTCGGCGGGAACTGCGAGCTCTCGGTGGCCGGCGAGACGGTCGTGACCGAGAACGGCGTGACGATCGTCGCCCCGGAGAACCTGCCGGCCTCCATGCCCCTCTCCGCCTCCCAGTTCTACGCCCGCAACATCTCCTCGCTGCTCCTCAACATGGTCAAGGACGGGAACCTCCACCTCGACTTCGAGGAGGAGGTCACCAAGGCCACCGTCATCACCCACGGCGGCGCAGTCGTGTCCGAGGCCGTGGCCAAGCTCCTCGCCCCGGCCGGAGGTGCCGCATGAGCAGCACGTCGATGCCCATCGACCTCGCGTTCACGATCTTCGTGCTCGCGATCCTGTGCGGCATCGCGGTCATCTCGAAGGTGCCCGCGACGCTCCACACGCCGTTGATGTCCGGCGCGAACTCCATCCACGGCATCGTGCTGGTGGGCGCCATGATCATCGCGGTGGTGGCGGACAACCCGCTCTCCTACTTCATCGCCTTCGTCGCCGTCGCCTTCGCGACGCTCAACGTGGTCGGCGGCTACGTCGTCACCGACCGCATGCTCCAGATGTTCAAGCGCAAGCCCACGGCACCCAAGGCCGAGAAGGCGGAGGACTGACCGTGGACATGTCGCCTCTCGAGGCACTCGTGCGGCTGGCGTGGCTGCTGGCCGCCGTCGGATTCGTCGTGGGCCTGTCGCGGATGAACTCGCCCGCGACCGCGCGCAACGGCAACCTCATCTCGGCTGGGGGCATGGTGCTGGCGGTCGGCGCGACCGCGGTGCTGCTCCTGTTCGAGCCGCCGACGGGCTCCTTCAACATCACGGGCTGGGTGATCATCCTCGCGGGCATCGCGGTCGGCGGTGGCTACGGCCTGTACTCCGCGCGCACCGTGAAGATGACCGCGATGCCCCAGCTGGTGTCGCTGTTCAACGCGGTGGGCGGCGGGGCGGCGGCCCTCATCGCCATCGACGAGTACCTGCGCCACGCGGGCGAGATCCCCGGGCTCCAGGAGAACGTGGCGACCGTCCTGGACATCGTCATCGGCTCCGTCACGTTCACCGGGTCGCTGATCGCGTCGGGCAAGCTGATGGGCCTCAAGATCACGCCGTCGCGCCCGGTCATGATCCCGGGCGGCCGCATCGTCACCGCGCTGCTCGCGCTGGTCGTGGTGGCGGGTTCGATCTACCTGTTCACCGGCAACTACTCGCTCGCCGTCATGGGGGCGATCCTGGTCGCGGCGTTGATCTTCGGCATCACGATGACGCTGCCCATCGGCGGCGCGGACATGCCGGTCGTGATCTCGCTGCTCAACTCGTTCACGGGCACCGCGGTCGCCATGGCCGGCTTCGTGCTCAACAACCCGGTCCTGATCATCGCGGGCGCCCTCGTGGGCGCATCGGGCGCGATCCTGACCAAGCTCATGGCCGACGCCATGAACCGCTCGATCCTGAACATCATGCTCGGCGGCTTCGGCGGCGGGGATTCGGCAGGCACCGCGGTCGCGGGCCCCGGAGGCTCCGTGCGCGAGGTCTCCATGGACGACGCGGCCATCCAGCTCGCGTACGCCCAGCATGTGATCGTGGTCCCGGGCTACGGGCTCGCAGTCGCCCAGGCCCAGCACGCGGTCCGCGAGCTGGCCGAGCTGCTCGAGGACAAGGGCGTGGACGTGAAGTACGCGATCCACCCTGTTGCCGGCCGGATGCCCGGGCACATGAACGTGCTCCTGGCCGAGGCCAACGTCCCCTATCCCCAGCTCAGGGAGATGGAGGACATCAACCCCGAGTTCGACCGCTGCGACGTGGCCCTGGTCATCGGCGCGAACGACGTCACGAACCCTGCCGCGCGCCGGCCGGGATCGCCGGTGTCGGGCATGCCGATCCTGGACGTGGACCACGCGAAGAACATCATCGTGATGAAGCGGTCGATGGGGAAGGGCTACGCCGGCATCGACAACGAGCTCTACACCAACCCCAAGACGGGCATGCTCTTCGCCGATGCGAAGGCGGGCCTGGCCGAGCTGATCAACGCGGTGAAGGCGTTCTAGGACTCCTTCGCGTCAACCAGCGCACAAGGAACGGCCCCGGCGGAGCGATCCGCCGGGGCCGTTCTGCGTCCCAGGCCAGGGCGGTGGGGCCCAGCGCGGGTGCGCGCGGGGTTGTGGGGCCCGGGTGCGCGGCCAGCGCGCCAACCAGCGCCTGACCTGTCATTTCGGAGCGGCCAGAGCGCAACAACGTGCCTCCCGGACCCGAGACCCCCAGTTCCGGCACGGTGGGCGCGCACGAATCGCACGGCACCCGATGGTTCACACGGTGAGCGCGCATCCGGGGCCGGTGCCGCCGACTGGGCGTCGCCCGACTGGGCGCGCCCGACTGGATGGCGCCTCAGGGGATCGGCGGCGTCGTCTTCGTCCCTGTTGGCCCCAGCACGAAGGGCGCGCCCCGGATGGCGAACTCCTGGCCCGCCACAGCCCAGTTGACGGTGACGATGAGGGTCGCCTTCGTCGTGGGGGCGGGGGCGGCGGGCGCTCGCTGGGTGGGCACGGTGAGCAGCGCGCAGTCGGCGCCCGTCCGCACTGTCGCGTCGAAGACCGGCGAGGCGGTCGTCGGCCCTGCATCGGCGGTGGTGCTCACAGCCAGCTCGACCGCGCTCACGATGGTGTTTGCGCCATTCTTGAAGCACCGCTCGAAGCCGCGCAGCTCGGCGGCCTCGGCGAACGTGCTGACCTGCAGATCCGGCGCCGCCACCACGAACTGCGGGCCGGTGGTCGCCTTGCGGAGCGTCACGCCACTCGTGCTGATCTGGAACGTGAGCCCCGCAATCGAGTTCTGCTGGGGCCAGGCGCCGCTGCCGACCGACACGAGCGTCTCGCCCGGCGGCCGCACGAACTCGGAGCTGGTGCGTCCGTCGAGCCTTTCCGCGTTGGGGTCGGCGACCTTGGCGGCGGAGTTGACCTTGAGCGGGGCCAGCCCCGGCAGGGGCAGGTTACGCGCAGTTGGCAGACGCGGCGACGGTCGGGACGCGGCGACGGTCAGGACCCGTCGGCTGCCGGCAGCGCCTGGCCCTGGTGTCGCGTCACGGCCGTCTCCACCAGCGTGCTCACGACCGTCTCGAACGACAGGCCCGCCGCACGCCACATGCGCGGGAACTGCGAGTGCTCGGTGAAGCCCGGGAAGGTGTTGACCTCGTTGACGACGGGACCCCGGCGCTCGTCCACGATGACATCAACCCGGGCCAGGCCCTCGCACTCGAGGGCCTCGAACGCTCGGAGCGCCAGGTCCGCGAGCTCGGTGGCGAGGCCGGGATCCACCGGCGCCGGGACGAGGAACCGCGTCCGATCGCTCCGGTACTTCGCGGCGGTGCTGAAGAACGGCTCGCCCGGATCCGGCTCGATCTGCAGCAAGGGGCTCACGGCCGTCGTCCCGTCGGGGCGCACCATCACCCCGGCATCGATCTCCCGGCCGCGGAGCTCGGACTCCAGCAGCACCGTGGCGCCGTATGCCGCCGCCGTGGCGATCGCGGGCTGCAGGGCCTCGAGGCGGGTCGCGCGCGTCACCCCGTAGCTGGAGCCACCGCGCACAGGCTTCACGAACAGCGGCAGCCCCAGCTCCTCGATGAGCCCGGCGGCGTCAGACGTGCTCACCCGGCAGCCGACCACCCGTCCCGGCGCGACGGGGATGCCAGCCGCCGCGAGCACGAGCTTGGTGCGCTGCTTGTCCATGCACGTGGCCGATGCCGCCACCCCGCTGCCCACGTACGGGACGCCGACGGTGTCGAGGAAGCCCTGCACGGTCCCGTCCTCGCCCCACGGACCGTGGAGCGCCGGGACCGCGACATCGGCCGCCAGCAGGGCCTGGAGCGCGGGGCCGAGACCCGGCCGCCCGTCCGTGCGCCAGCCACCGTCCCGGGACACGTCACAGCACGCCACGCTCCAGCCGAGCGACCGGAGCGCCGTTGCGATCGCCTGCCCGCCGGCCACGGAGACGTCATGCTCGGCCCCCGGGCCGCCGCTGATCACCACGGCCCGTCCCGGCCTCATGCGCGGGCCTCCGCATAGCGGCGGACGACACGGCTGCCGATGCCGGTCAGCACCTCGTGCGGGATCGTGCCCGCCCAGGTCGCCCAGTCGAGCACCGTGGGCGCGCCATCCGTCCCGTCACCGAACACCGTGACCGGGTCCCCGATCCGAACCGGCAGGCTGCCGACGTCCAGGATCGCCTGGTCCATGCTGATGCGGCCGGCCACCGGGACGCGCCGGCCGGCGACGAGCATCCACGCCCGATCGCCGGCGATCCGCGGCAGGCCGTCCGCGTACCCCACGGGCACGAGCGCAAGCTGCGTCGGCCGTGACGTCACGTACCTGGCGCCATACCCGACACCCTCGCCGGCACCGACGTTCCGCACACCGATGACGCGCGTGGTGACGGTCATGGCGGGGCGGTGGCCCCCGCCGCCAAGGACGTCGATCCCGTACAGCCCGGCCCCCACCCTGACCATCGAGCAGCCGGCCGACCCGAGCTGGATAACGCCCCCCGAGTTCGCGAGATGCGTGAGCTCGGGCACCAGGCCCGCCGCGCGCGCCGCCTCGACCCCCGCCGCGAGCGCCACCCGCTGCTCATCATTGCGGGGGTCCCCGGGGACGTCACCGTGCGCCAGGTGCGACCAGATCGCACGGACACGCAGTCTGCCCCGGCGCTCCAGCTCCGCGGCGCGCGCCACGACGTCGGGCCAGGCGTCGGCGGAGGCGCCCGCACGGTGCAGGCCGGTGTCGAGCTTGAGATGGACCTCGGGGAGCCTGCGCCCGCCGGCCGCGGCGATGCGCTCCAGGTCGTCCGCCGATGCGGCGGAGACGTCGATGCCGTCCGCGATCGCCTCGTCCAGGCAGGCCGGCTCTAGGAGCCAGGCGAGGACGGGCGCCCGGAGGCCGGCGGCCCGGAGGGCGAGGCCCTCACGCAGCCGGGCCACACCAAGCCACCCGGCCCCGGCGGCGAGCGCCGCGGATGCGACGGGGACGGCTCCATGCCCGAAGGCGTCGGCCTTGACCACCGCCATCACCTGGGCCCCGGCCGCGCGCCGGGCGAACCAGCGCGTGTTGGCGGCAATCGCGTCCAGGTCCACGCGGGCCTCGGCGAGGTCCGGCACCACCCCGGCGAGGCCGGCGACCGAACCGGCCAGGCGCGGCAGGCCGGCGGGCCCGATGCGCGCGGTCTCCACGGCGCCCATGCCACTAGCCATCGGCGCGCACCATGTGGTCCCAGAGCCAGGCGCGCGGGACCAGGCCGCTGCGCTGGATCGCTGCGGCGCGCGCCCGCCCGAAGTACCGGAGATGCCACGGCTCGTCCTGGTAGCAGGACTCGGCGCCGGCGCCCGACGGATAGGACACCACGAACCCGAACCGCCAGCCGTTGCCGGCGAGCCATGTGTGGGCACCGGGTGTGTCGGCGAAGTCGAGCGCCGTGCCCAGCTGGTGCTCGCTGTGGCCCGGGCGCGCTGCCCGCCGGGCGCCGTCCTCCGGGCCGAGGAGCCGGGTGAAGTCGCGGTAGAGCGCTGCCTGGTCGTCGTAGTTCCGGTAGCCGGAGGTCACCTCGAGGGTGACGCCGGCGCGGCCGGCGTCGGCGGTCATCGCCCGCAGGTCGGCGATGACCAGGCGACGCACCCGATGGCCATCGCCCAAGCCGGCCCTGGCCGTGGAGACGAGGTTCGGTGGCTCATAGTCCGGGGCCACGCTGAAGTGCGTGTCGAGCAACGTGGACGCCCACTGGCGGGGCAGGGGGTGCGTGGCCGGCTCGTCGGCCTGGTCGCACGCGGGCAGCGGCCCTGACACCGGTGACGGCCGGGCGGCCCGCGTCTCCGGCTCGGCAGGGCTGCCGGGTACGGTCGCGACCACCACGCGGACGGCAGAGCTCGCCCCGGCCAGGAGCAGGAGGAGGCCGAGCACCACGAGCAGTCGGAGGGAGAAGGTCCCCGGTGTCACGCGCTCCGGCGCAGCGCCCGGGACGCGGGGATTCGTCATGCCCTGACCGTACGGACGCGGGCCGGCGGGCACATCGGACCTTGGGTGGATTCTCGCCTCCCCCCACGGGATGAGGCGCGGCGGTCAGTCGCCCCCGATGGCCCCGCACTCGTAGGCCAGCACGACCAGCGCGACCCGGTCGCGCATGCCGGTCTTGGCGAGGATGTTTCCGACATGCGTCTTGACGGTCGCCTCGGAGACGACCAGGGCCTCGGCGATCTCGCCGTTGGTGAGGCCGCGCGCGATCGCGAGCCACACCTCGTGCTCGCGCTCCGTCAGCGTCTCAACGCCGGTCGTCACCGGGACCGTGGCGCCGCGCTTCACGTAGCGCTCGATCAGCCGCCGGGTGGTGCTTGGGGCGACCACCGCATCGCCAGCGTGCACAGCCCGGACGGCGCGCAGCAGGTCCTCGGGCATGGCGTCCTTGAGCAGGAAGCCCGAGGCGCCCGCCTGGAGGGCGGAGAACGCGTACTCGTCGAGGTCGAACGTCGTCAGCACCACCACCCGCGGCCCTTGCGGGCGCCCGGTGACGATCATTCGGGTCGCCTCCACGCCGTCGAGGCGGGGCATCCGGACGTCCATCAGCACCACGTCGGCGTCAAGGTTCGCCAGCAGCTCGACCGCCTCCTGCCCGTCGCCCGCCTCGCCCACGACCGTGAGGTCCGGCTGGGAGTTGATGAGCATCGCGAAGCCCGAGCGCACGAGGGCCTGGTCGTCCACCAGCACGACACGGATCGTCATGCAGGAGTCCCCGTCGTCGGGCGCGTCCCATCGGGGATCTCCACCTCGACCGTGAAACCACCCGACGCATTGGGTCCGGCCACCATCTTGCCGCCCAGCAGGCCGACGCGCTCCCGCATCCCAAGCAGCCCGAGGCCCCGGCGCTCGTCGAGGGACGGCGCGACCGGGCGCTGGCCCGGCTCGTTGGTGACGACGAGGCCCAGCCCGAACGGCAGGAACGTGACCCGGACCTCCACGCGCGTCGGGCCGACGTGGTGAAGGACGTTGGTGAGCGACTCCTGCACCACGCGATAGGCCGTGAGGCCGACGCCTGGCTGTACCGCTCGGGGCGTCCCGTCCTCGAGGTAGCTGACGCTCAGGCCGGCGTCGCGGAAACGCTCGATGAGCGTCGGGATCGCGGCGAGCCCGGGCTGCGGCGCCAGCTGCGCGGCGTCCGGATCGTCCCGGAGCACGCCGAGGAGGTGCCGCATCTCCGCGAGCGACTCGCGGCCGGTAGCGGCGATCGTGGCGAGCGCCTGGCGTGGCGCCTCCGGGTGCTCGGCCTCCGCGTACAGCGCGCCGTCCGCCTGGACGATCATCACGGACAGCCCATGCGCCACGACGTCGTGCAATTCGCGCGCGATCCGGTGGCGCTCGGCCATGGCATCGAACCGCGCGTTGGCCTGCCGCTCGCGCTCCTGCTGCGCGACCCGCTCGATCCGGGCCTCGTCGCGCTCCCGCGACGCCCGCAGCTGGTCGCCCACGACCCAGACCACGAGGAGCACCGCGAACCCGGCCGCGAACCCGACGGTGCGCCCGCTGTTGAGCAGGTCGAGCATGCTCGACAGGCTGGACAGGCGGTCGACGAGATCGGCATCGAGGACCCAGATGCCGAGGTAGCCGACGGCGGCGATGACGAGCGCCAGCCGGGCGAACCCGCGATCCCCGTGGGCGGCCACGGAGAACAGCGAGATGCCCATCGCCACGTTCCAGGCGGCGAACGGCTCGCCGGTGACCACCTGCGCCAGGCCGACGGCACAGATCGCCAGGTAGGACGCCTTCGGCCGGATCCGGCGCCATGCGAGCGCTGCCGCGCATGCGAGGACGAGGGCGATCGACCCGAGCGAGCCGAGCCCCACCCGCAGCTCCACGGAGACGGACAGGGGGCCGCCGCCCGCGAACAACGGCAGCGACAGCACAGCCGGACCGAGCGCCAGGACCGTGGGGCCGATGAAGACGCCCGCGTAGACCGCCGCGATGGCGACGTCGGACGCGCCGGGGCGGCGCGCGGCCACCGTCCCGGCGACAGGTTCCGGGCGAGCGACGCTGGCTGGCTGGGTCACGCGCGCAGTGTAGACAACCCGGCAGGCCCCCGGACATACCCGGCCTGCCGATCGTGCCAGCGTGGGATCGGCGCGCGCCTGGCAACGAGGCGCGGCGACGCGTCGATTGAGGTTCGCCGCGATCGGTCGCGGGCGTACGCTGGGGGCATGCCTCGCAAGCCCCGGACTGCCGCCGTCGCACCCCCCGCCGATGCTGCCGCACGCGCTTGGCCGCGGCCCGCCAAGATCGCCTTCATCGGCTCCCACGGGATCCGCAAGACCAGCGCCGTGCTGGCGTTCGCGGCCGAGGTGCAGCGGGCAGGCCGCTCGGTCGAGCTGGGGCGGGAGGTCGTGCGCGACAACCCGCTGGGCATCAACGAGGGGGCCACCGGCGAGGCGCAGCTCTGGGTCCTCGTCTCGCAGATCCGCGAGGAGCTGCAGCTCGCGCGCAAGGCGGACGTGCTGGTGACGGACCGCGGCGTCATGGACAATTACGCGTACTACCTTCGGTCGTGTGGCGGCGTGGACACCTTCGCTGCCGAGCCGCTTGTCCGGGAGTGGTCACGGACGTACGACCTGGTCGTCCGCCTCCTGCCGGACGTCGCGCTCCAGGCCGACGGTGTCCGGTCCACCAGCGACGCGTTCCGCGACGAGATCGAGGCAATCCTCGACCGCGTGCTCCCGGACCTCGTACCTTCCGAGCGCCTGATGACACTCCGGGCATCGGAGGTGACCAGCCGCTTCGACTTCTTCGGCGTGTTGGAACGGCTGGCAGGCTCGATCGGTGCGACGGTGAGCCCACCCGACCTCTGGCGGTAGGGTCGCCCGGTCCGGCCGCTGCCTACCAGCCTTCGGGGGCCGGCTCCACGACCGCGGCGCGCAGCTCGACCGCCGTCACGTCGCCGGCGGCGGCGTCCACGTCCACCTTGAGTGTCGCGCCGCCGCCCCGCTCGGTGACGAGGTCCCAGGTCGTCGAGGTCACGCCATCGCCCGCTCGCGGCATGCCGAGCCCGAGCCTCCCGAACCGGGGCGACGCGGCGCGCAGGGTCCGCCCGATCGCCTCGGGATCCAGCGCCGCAGCCCGGGGCAGGTCGGCTGGCCAGGCAGGCGCAGGCTCACTGGCGGCGGCAAGCAGCCGCTCAGCCGCCGAGACCAGCGCGGCCGATGGGTCTCCAACCGGGGTCACCCTGAGGGTCTGGATCCGCGGCTCGGGTTCGGGGGTGAGCAGGATCTCCAGCTGGACCCAGCCCCGCTCGCCGCGCAGCCACCAGCGCCGGTGGGCGGGCGAGGCCTCGACGACGGGCCGCGACGCATCGGTCCGGAATGGGCCAAGCTCGGACCTCACCTGCTCCACCGCCGCACGCCGGTCGGGGCGCGGCTCATCCAGGTCCATGTTCATCGCGAACACGGCGTCGGCGAGCTCGTCGTCCCACGTGGCGACCAGACCCTCGGCAAGGGCTTGGAAGCGGCCGAGGGCCGGCCACGGACGGGGCGTCCGCCGCCGCACCCCGCCATCCTGGACCAGGACCGGGAGCAGTTGGCCGGCCGGCCAGGAGAGACCCGCGTACCGGAGATTGCCCAAGGCGATCAGCCCGGTGCCGCTCGCCGGGTGCCAGGTCATCGCGGACCCGTAGCCCGGGTAGCCGCCGGAGTGGGTCACCACCGTCCCAATCGAGGGGTGCAGCATGATGAACAGCCCATAGCCGTAGCCACCGGCGAGCACGGACGGCGGCTCGTCGGGGACCTGGGCCTCGACCATGGCACCGGATGCGCGGTGCAGCTGCTGCATTTCGCGGCGCGAGGCGCGGCGAACAGGGTGGGCATCGTCGGGATCGTCGCGGGCAGGGAACGCGTCGAGCAGGCCGGCCACCCAGCGCGCCAGGTCGCGGACGGTCGAGTAGAGCCCGCCCATCGACGCGAAGGCCCCATACGGGTCCCTCCCCTCGCGGATCAGCGCGTCGCCGCGGCGGACGTAGCCGTGGGCCAGGCGTGCCGCCGGCACAGCATCCTCGTCGTAGGCGGAGGCGGCCATGCCGAGCGGGACCAGCAGACGCTCGCGCACCACCTCCCGGTACTCGACGGCTGCGACGTTCGTCACGACCCGACCCAGGATGGCGTACCCGAGGTTGCTGTAGTCGAACGTCGTGTCCGACGGCCAGGCGACCGAGGGACCGGCCTCGAGCAGTCGGGCGAAATCGGCGAGCGGCAGCCCCTGCTGGCGATCGCCCCACGGATCGTCCGTGGGCAGACCGGCCGACATCGTGAGCAGCTGACGGATGGTGACCGGGCCGGCATCGGCCGTGGTCGGCCGCCAGGACCGCAGCTCGGGGACGTGCTCGGCGACCGGGTCGTCGAGGCGCAGGCGTCCCTCGTCGCGCAACAGCAGGATCGCCGCGGCGGTGAACGACTTGGTCATCGACGCGATCCGGAACACCGTGTCACCGTCAGGCAGGCGGTCCTCGCCATCGCGGGCGGTCCCGAGGCCGGCTGCGTGCACCAGCTCGCCGTCGCGGATCGCGCCCCAGGCGACGCCCGGAATGCCACGCTCGGCGGCGTATGCGGCGAAGCGCTGGTGGATGGACGGCAGCAGGTCGTCGAATGCAGGCATCGGCAGATGATGCCGGGTCCGGATCGTGCGCGGCTGGCCTACTCCGCCGTGGCCGACCACTTGGTCGACGGGTCGAACGCGATCCTTCCAGACGCCTTCGTCCCACGAAGGGTGCCGGACCACTTCACCGTCGACGCTTTCGCCACCTCGTCCGAGCTGAAGCTCTTGGGCCGCGCTGCCCAGCAACCCGTTGTGTCGTCCGTCTCGGGGCGGAACACCGCCTTGCCCTTCAGAGCTCCCGTGCCCGGCGTGTACGTGCCCGTGGCGTCGCCCTGCAGGATCAGCCGCACCGTGCAGGTCTTGAACTCGGCGTAGTCCGGGTCGTCCTGCCCTCCGAACGCACCCGTCAGGAGCGCGCCGATCGGGAAGGCCGGAACCTCGATCACGAACGTGCCGATGACCTCCCTGGTGTCCAGGAACACGACCAGCTCCACGTCGTGGTTCCCGATGTCCAACCCGGCCTTCTCCATGGCGGCGATGTCGAGGGCGCCGCGCAGCGTGATCGACTGGGGTGCTGACGTGGCCGCAGGCGGCGGGGTCGTGGTCGCCGGGGAGGACGCCTCGGTGGACGCCTCGGGGGACGCCTCGGGGGACGCCTCGGGGGACGCCTCAGTCGGGCCGGCCGACGGCTCGGGCGGTACTGAGGCGGTCGGTGTCTCCGAGGACGTCGGGGTCGGCTGCGGTTGGACAGCTGTTCCGCCGCCGCCAGGCTGGTCGTTGCCCTGGAGCGCGAGGATCGCCGCGAGGAAGACAACGAGCCCGACGGTGAGCACGCCCGCCACGGCTCGCCCGTAGTGCCGCTTCACCTCAAGTGGTGCCCCGTGGGCTGGCTTCACGCCGGACGTC
Organism: uncultured Chloroflexia bacterium; assembly: GCA_963748625.1. Classification (GTDB taxonomy): domain Bacteria; phylum Chloroflexota; class Limnocylindria; order Limnocylindrales; family CSP1-4; genus CAIXZV01. Next base: position 1,251,873 of record CAVVJT010000010.1, read on the forward strand.
GGGTCATAGGCCACGTTGACCCCCTCGGCCCATGCACCGGGGTTGTCGCTGGCACCCGGGTCTGGCGGGGGTGGACCGGCCTGGTTGGGCAGCGGAGCAGCAACGTCGTCCAGGGTCGAGAGCACGAAGTAGGCCCGGGCGGCATCTGGCGAGGACGGCAGAAGGGCACCAGCAGCAGGCGGTGGCGAACCCGCAGCGGCAGGCGGCGCGTCCGCGCTCGGCACCCGTCCGTCGAGCACTTCGCTGGCCAGGCGCTCAACCTCGCGCCCGACGTCCTCCGTCCCGTCGGTCCCCCGGTCGGGCATGGTCGGCACCCTCCACGCGGGACGCCGGGGCCAGTCTCCGTCACGAGCCCGGTTCGGCCAAGGGCCATTGGAACGTGGCGTGACCCTCTATGCTCCATCGACATGCCCCAGCCACGCGAGCTCCTGACCACCCCCTACCTGGACCCCGCCTTCGTGGCGCGGGTCGTGACGATGGCGGACCCGCTCGAGCGCAATGCCGCCATCACCCACGGCTACCATGACCTCTCCGAGGCCGTGGCGCAGCTCCTGGGGCGTGACCACGCCAACTGGCTGACCTTCGGCCAGTGGGCGAGCGGGGAGGCCCGGGAGTCGATCGATGGGTCGGCGGTGCCGGCCCTCGTCCGGCCGTTCTTCGGCAACGAGATCAGGGCGGCCGTCGGCGCGGGCAATGCCGCCATCTTCGGCGACGTGGCGCCCCCATTCATCCGGTTCGTGACCGTGTTCGCCGACGTGGCGTCCGTCGATGTCCCGGGGCGGTCGTCGGCCGATGCTCGCGCCGAGCTCCTCGCCGATCCGCTGATCGCCGCCAACGAGGACCTCGTCCGGGCCTTCACGGCCTACGCGGATGCCTTCGACCTCCGGGCCTCCGGCGACCCCGATCCCGCTCGCCGCGCGGAGCGGATGCTGGTGGCGAACGCGTCGATCGGGGCCCATGAGCAACTCGTCGCCGACCCGTACGTGCGCGCCGCGATCCCGGGGCGCTGGATCTCAGCGATCGTGGCCACAAGCCACATGGGCCTCAAGGTGCCCGAAGGCATGCTGGAACTCCAGCGCGACGTGCCGCGGCCGGCCTATCTCGCGGGCGCCCAGTTCCCGCCCCACCTCGTGCAACTCGACGACCCGGAGGCCTGCGCGCTGGCGTCGCGGTTCGGCCAGGACCCGGACTCGGCCGAGGCCAGCGATGCCCTGGACTGGGAGTCCTACGACGAGCGGATGGGCTTCATCTTCACGCTCCTGCGCGCCTACCAGGGTGACCCGGCGCTGTTCGCGCTGCCGCCCGGGACACCAGATCTGGCGGGGCCGGCCTCCGGCTGATGACCGGGAGGCCCGCTACCTCGCGATCCGCGGGATGACGAGCTTCGCCATGGCGATGGCTCCCGTCTTCGTCCCGTCCGGCCCCAGCCAGGACCCCGGCACGAGCCCGAGCACGCGGTTCCCGAGCTGGACCAGGAGCCGCCCGCCGAGCGGCTCCCAGCCTGCGGCGTCACCGAGGCCCTCGACCGGGTCGCCCGGCAGACCGCCGTTCAGGAACCGCGACGCCTGACCGTCGCTCCAGAGGTGCACCTCGGCGTGCAGCCACTCCGGGGTGTTGAGCTTGTAGTCCCACTGGCAGGTGACGTCCGTGTCCGGCATGGCGTCGTCCCAGCTCGTGAGGACCCAGCCGTCGACGGTGGAGATGCCCGCCAGCTCGTCCGTCGTCAGCACCTGCTCGCAGGTGGGGTCCGTGCCGGCGGGTGCCGGGGCCGCTGCGGTGGATGCCGGCTCGGGGGTGGTCACGGCGGCCGCCGGCTGGGCCGTGGCCGCAACAGGAGCTGCCGAACCGCCGGCGGCGGCGAGGGCAGTCGCACCTCCGGAGGCGCCGCACGCGGCGACGAGGACGGCGAGGACTGCCGGGGTGAGGACGGCGACGGGGCGCATGGCGGGCTCCTTGTGGGGTGCGGCGGGTCAGGGAAGGCGTGACAGGGCCGTCTGCATCAGCGGCACGAGCACGTCGAGGGCGGCTTCGGTGGACTTGGCGGCAGTTCTGAAGTCGTTGAACTCGAAGGCGACGAAGCGGTCGCCGGCCTGGGCCTCGAGCAGGAGGCCGCGCGAGGGGTCCAGCCACCACCACGCCTCGTCGCCGACGCCGGGGACCGTGGCTGCCTCGGCGGCGCGGAAGGCGTCGGGGGCGCCCGAGACGGTGACGCCGACCTGTGGGCCGTTGCCGTCCTTCGAGGCGTGGAGGCAGCTGCGAATGTTGACGTCGGGCGTGCCACCGCTGAAGGGCGGGCGCAGGGTGACGCCGAGTGCGGCCTCTGCCTCCGCCTGGGTGATGAGAGCGCAGGCGTCGATGCCGGTGACGTCCGCGCCGCCCGGCGTGGGATCAGCGTTGCCGGCGCCGGGATCGTCCGATGGCACCTCGGCCGGAGCCGTCGTGACGACGGGCGATGCGGGAGCCTCGACGGGCTGGGCACTGTCGCCTGGCGCCGAGGCCGGCTGCGCGGGCGCGGCTGCGCCGCAGGCCGCCAGCAGGAGGGCGAGGAACGGGATGAGGGCAAGGGTGGGGCGCATGACGGACTCCTTCACCGGCCCCACGTGAGGGGCTCGAGGAACCACACGAAGTCGTCGAGGGACGTCTTCTCCAGGTCCGGGCTTCCGGGCGGCGGCGTGATCTGCTTCGCGATGAGGCCGATGCCGTTACGGACGGTCGTCGCCTCGTAGACGCGGAGTCCCTGGCAGGCGAATGTCATGACCCTCGCGGGCGAGCCGTCGATCTCGAAGTCACGCGTGTCGGTGGACTCCTCGGAGCAGCCGTGCTCGCGCACGGCCTTGGTGTGGACGGCCGCCGCGTAGGCGTCGAGGTCAAGCCCGGTGGGCGAGGAGAGGATGAAGGCCAGGCGCTGCCCCGTGCGCGGGAACTGGTCGACCATCGGGCCGGTTCGAGCCGATGGCCGACGTGCCGTCCCAGGCGACCGTTGCGGGCGTGACGCCGGTGACCTGCGAGCCGCTGGGCAGGTCGATCGTGTAGCCGTACAGCGGCGACTCGAACACGCCGGGAACCGCGGCAGGCGTCGCGGCAGCGGGCGTGGCCGGCGCCTGCGTGACGGGTGTGGGCGCCTGCGTGACGGGTGTGGTCGGCCCGGTGGTGGCGGTGGGTGCGGCGGTGCTGACCACCGCCGTGACGGGCGCCTGCGTGACGGGCGCGGCCGCCGCGCCGGTACAGGCCGCAAGCGCGATCGCGATGGTGCCGAGCGTGACGCTTGTGAGCAGGCGTCGGCCCGGCGTGGACCGGTTTCGGGCATGGCGCATCCAGGGACCTCCGATCTGGGATCGATGAGCAGGGACTGGGGTGTGTGCGGTGGGTCGTCCGTCAAGGGACGGTGACGGCGGGCCTCACCTCATGGCGTCCACCGGAACGCCCCCAGGTAGCCGAGCAGGCGGTCGATCTCGTCAGCGGCGACGAGCGCCTCGCCGGAGTCCGGCTTGGCCATCGAGATGATGAGGCCCTGCCCGTCGTGGACCGCGTAGACACGCACGTGGAGATCCGAGACCCCGCCGCTTGGGCACGTGAACGTGTGGAGGCGTGCGGGAACCCCGTCAAGCACGATGTCCCTCGTGACGTCAGGCTCCACCGGGCATCCGCGCCACCCTGACGTCTGGCGCCGCATGTCCGCCGCGAATGCCTCGAGCCCCAGGTCGGTGGTAGTCCCGAACGCCCAGACGAGCCGGTCCGCCGTCCCCGGCTCGCCCTTCAGCTGGATCCAGTCGGTGCAGGGTTCCTGGACGATGCACGCCCCCCGGCCGCTCCAGGCGATCGTCCCCGGGTCCGGCGCGCCGTACACCTCGTCCGCAGGGAACGGCCACGTGTACCCGTACAGCAGGGACACGAGCGTCGGACTGGCCACCGGGGTGGGCGAGGGCGAGGGGCTCGCGGTGGGTGCTGCCGTCGGGGACGGCGATGACGAGGCGACCGGGCCGGGCCCCCCGACCGATGGCCCGGTACGCCCGACACCAACCAGCCCGACTCCGGCCACGGCGACCGCCACCACCGCGACGGCGCTGGTCGTCATCGCCCCGGCGCGGACCAGCCGGGGGAGCCGCGCCCAGCGGCTGCGCAGGCCGCGGTGCTGGGCAGTCCGGCGGACCTCCACCACGACGCCGGTCAGGACGTCGTCGCGCAAGGTCTCGGGTCCCTCGCTCATCCACGCCGTGAACAGGCGATCGGGATCGCGCGGGCTGGTCATGCGGATCGCTCCTTCGCGGCAGCACCGCGGGAATCGGCGTCGAGGGCGGCCCGCAGGGCCGTCGTCGCGTAGCGGAGCCGGGACTTGGCGGTCCCGAGGGGGATGTCGAGGCGTTCGGCGACCTCAGGAATGCTCAGCCCGAGGTAGTGGTGGAAGACGAGCACCGCCCGCTGCTCCGGTGGCAGGCGCCGGAAGCCGCGCTCCAGTTGGTCGCGGTCATCGACCGTCACCGTCGCATCCGGACCGGCCGGGCCACGCTCGAGGTCGACGACCTTGACGTCGACGAGCCAGCGCTTCGCCCGGCGGGCCTCCGCGTAGCAGGCATGGACCAGGAGGCGGTGCAGCCAGGCCTCGAAACGGTCCGGGTCCCGGAGGTTCGGGAGCTCGCGCCAGGCGTTGACCAACGCGACCTGCACCGCATCCTCCGCCCGGCTGGTGTCGCGCAGGATCCGGTACGCGATCGCCAGGCAGCGGTCGCCAACCAGCCCGGCGAGGGTCGTGAACGCCTCGTCGTCGCCGTTCCGCGCCTGCTCCACCAGGGACCGCACCACCCGCGAGCGCCTCCGCTGACCGTTGGGGCCTCGTATCGGGGGCCCGTTGCCACCTATGAGTGTCCGATGGGCCCGCGCGGATCTATCTTCGTTACGGCGACCGCCATCCGCAGGTTCGCCGCCCGGAGTTGAGCGTTGGCGTTGGGGGTGTGACGCCGTGGTAGGGTCCGCGGATGGATGCCCAACCGCTGCCGGAGCGCGGCACGACGGGGCCGACTCTCGGGCACGAGGTCCACTGCGTCACGGACGGCCCCGGTGTCCGCGATCACATCCTCACGGCCTCGGCGGGCTTCGGGTCGGCGGGAATGGGTCGACGCGGTGATGACCGAGGCACTGGCGGGCACCCTGAGGACGTCTGAGGCCGCGCGCCGACCCCGGAGGAGCAACCTGGCGAGTGGCGGCGGGCGTCAGCGCCCGGCCGTGGCCGCCACCCGCTCGACGGGGAACTCGACGACCGTCCGGATCTGCTCCGGTGGCGTGGCCGGGTCGCTCAGGTAGACCTCCCGCGGGGCGCCGGCGACCGTCATCCCGTGCTCGGGGATCCAGCGCGCCAGGTCGCCGTAGGCGGCCCCAATGCCGTCGTACGGACCGATGTGCACGAGTGAGGCGAACGTCCCTGACGGCAGCTCCTCGACGGCCCAGCCCGCCGGGGGGACCACCGCGTGGAGGACCGGAGCGCAGACCTCGATCTCGAACGGCCGGTCGCCCTCGGGCATGCCGTGGTAGATCACGAACGGCGGTCCGGCGGGCGCCAGGCTGCCGATGCTTCCGTACACCTCCCCGAACGCCGCGCCCAGCACCCTGCCGATCTCGGGCAGGGTGACCGCCGTCCGCTTGGCCACCACGAGGGTCGCCTCGCGCTCGCGGACCATCACCTCGCCGTCCATACCGTGCCTCCTCGATTCGAGCCCGGTGGCCGGTCCGCCCGGACCGACGGTCGAGCCTGACGGCCGGCAGTGGCGAATGTCAGTGCCGATCGATCTGGAATCCGACGCCGGCTGGCGCGAGTCAGGGTCTCGATCGACCCGCCGATGCGGGTGGCGTCAGGCCTCGGGCTCCACCAGCTCCAGGCGGATGCGCTTGTTGATGCGGCCCTTCGACTCGTAGCCGGTGACCCGGATCGCGCCCACCTCGCGCGTGTTGCCCACGTGCGTACCCCCGTCAGCCTGCAAGTCAAGCCCGACGATTTCCACGGTGCGAATCTGCTCGATCCCAGGCGGCAGAAGGTTGACCTTCGTGCGGATCAGGTCAGGAATGGCGAAGGCCAGGTCGCGCGGCAGCACCTGCACCCGGATGTCCCGGGCAAGCCGCAGCTCCTCGTTGACCTTGGCCTCGATCGCCCCCACGAGCTCGCCCGACATCGTCTCGAACTCGAAGTCCATCCGCCCGGCCCCGGGCTCCATGTTGCCGCCGGTGACCGACGCGCCATAGTCCCGCCAGACCACGCCGCACAGGGCATGGAGCGCCGTGTGCGTCCGCATCAACGCGTACCGGCGCGCCCACTCGAGGTCCGCCTCCACCAGGTCGCCGGCGCGCGGCAGCTCGCCATCGACGGGGACCTCGAGCTCGTGGACGATCTCCCCGCCCAGGCGGCGCGCGGCGCGAACGGTCCATGTCCGCCCGTCCGAGCCTCGCAGGATCATGCCCCGGTCGGAGGGCTGGCCACCGCCACCGGGATAGAACTGCGTGGTGTCCAGGACCACGAGGGGCGGCCCGCCCGCCGCCGTCACCTCAAGGATGCGTGCCGGGACGTGGCGCAGGTAGGCGTCCCGGTAGCAGACCTCGTCGACGCGCGGCGTCATGGCGTGTGCGTCAGCCGCCGACCTTGAGGTTCCCGACCATGTTCGGGTGGACCGTGCACACAAAGGCGTAGTCGCCCGCGGCCAGGGCGTTCACCTGGTACTGGGTGACGATCGGCCCGGTGACGAGATCGCCCTTCCAGACCGACATGTTCATCGAGTCCTTGATCTCGACGTTGTGCGGGATACCGGCGTCCTGGTTGTCGAACTCGATGACGAAGTCGGCGTCCGCGGGGGCCGTGAGCTCGATCGGGTCGAACGCGATGTTGGCCGCGACGAGCTTCAAGGCCCCGGCGGTGTTGCCACCGTCGGTGGGCACCTCGGTCTCGCCGGCGGGCACCGGGGTGGGCTCACCCGTGGCCGACGACGGGGCGGGCGTCACGGCCGGGGCCGGCGTGGGCGGCGCGAACGTCCAGCCGGGTGCGGACGACGAGCAGGCGGCGAGGAGCAAGGCGCTGGCGGCCAGGGCCAGGGCGGGGATGGGGCGACGCATGGAGACCTCAGGAGAAAAGCAGAGTTGACCGGTCAGGATTGCGGAGAATCTACCGAATGATCGTGGCACGTGTCGCCGGACGTGCTCCGGGCACATCGTCCAGGGCCGATCGGACGTGTCTCGGGTAGCCAGCGCCGGCGGCGCGGTGGGTGGGCAGCGCCGGCGGCGCCGTGCTGACTCCGGTGGGAGTCGAGGACGGGGCCGCCATGCAGGGCGCGTGCACGCAAGTCGGGGTTACGTGCGCGGCCGCTGCTCAGGCCAGGCGCCGGTGACTCGGAGCGGAGTCAGGGATCTCCGACAAGGGCTACCGGCCCCTCCCGTGGCCGGCCGTCTCAAGCCCCAGGCGGATCGCCACGGCCGCGGCCTCGACGCGCCCCGACACCCCGAGTTTGGACAGGATGTTGCCGACGTGCACGCCAACCGTCTTCTGGCTGATGAAGAGCCGGTCGCCGATCTCACGGTTCGTGCGGCCCTGGGCGATCAGGCCCAGGACCTCCAGCTCCCGCTTCGAGAGGCCGAACGTGTCACCACCGGGTCGCGGAGCCGGGACAGGCGCGAGCTGGGAGAGCCCGACGTTGGCGTCGGAGACCGGGCCGGGCGTGACCTGGGCCCGCGGTCCGGCCGGCGCGGCAGCGGGCTCGCCCAGGACCACGTCCACGTCGAGGGGCAGGGGGATCATCGCCCGGGTCGCCAGCTCGCGGAGACGCCGCAGGAGCGGCCGCGCGCGGAGGTCCAGGGCGAGCGCCACGGCGGCGAGCAGGGGTTCGCGGGCGTCGGCTCGGACCAGGCGCGCATCGGTTCGATCGCGAGCGCCGCCGGGCCCGGCGATGGCACCGCTCAGGATCGCCTCGGCCTGGTGCCAGCGGGCGCGCGCCTCCCGGTATGGATCGCCGATGCGCTGCCAACGCTGGGCGAGGTCATCCCAGCGTGCTGGATCGTCGCGGCCGGTGAGGCGGGCGTGGAACGCGCGGGCCTGTGCGAGGCTGGCCTCGGGTTCGGCCGTACCGCTTCCGCCGTCCGAGCGGGCTCGGGCGACCGCCGCCTCGGCCTCGGCCAGGATGCGCCCGGCGCGCTCGCGCGAGGCCGCCACGTCGCCGATCCGACGCCGCTCCAGGGCCTCGGCAACCAGCGCCGCCTCCACCTCGAGGACCGTGGCCGCCATCCGCGCCACCAGCACCCAGTCCTCCGTGCCGCGCAGGCGGGCCCAGCCGCGCTCGGCCGCCCGACGCGCATCGGCAAGATCACCCGACCACAGCGCGTACGAGACCGTCGCCTGGTAGGCCGGGATGGCGAACTGCAGGTCGCCCCCGGTCTCGAGCTCCACCAGGATCCGCCCGAGCAGGCGGCCCGCCTCCTCGCCCGCCTCGGACTCGATCTCCACGAGGACGAGATTCAGGATGGCGTTGACGAACGTGATGCCGGCAGGGCTCCAGTCCAGCGCGCGCAGGCACAGCTCGCGGGCCTCCGACCACCGGCCGACATCCACCAGGATCCCGGCCACGTTGCCGCCCAGGAGGTTGCCGTACACCGCGTCCAGGTCGAGTGCCCGGGCCTCGTCCATCGCCGCAAACGTCGTCTCCACCGCTTCGCCGGGCCGGCCGAGCAATTCGAGGATGACCGCCGAGTTCGCGATCGCCCGCCACCACTCCTCCACCAGTCCCGCCGCCCGGGCGCGCTCCACGGCCTCCCGCAGGAGCGGCAGCGCGCCCTCGGGATCGTCCCCCCAGCCGCGGACCACCGCGAGCGTCGTCATCGCGTGGATCGCCTCGGGCTCCGCCTCGTCGCCCAGCGCGGCGGCAACCCCCAGGGCCGCCTCAGCGGACAGGGCCGCATCGGAGAAGGCGCCCGCGATCATCCGCTCCTGCGCCAGCAGCGCGAGGATGCGGGCCCGGTCCACCGTGGGTTCGGACGGCGCCGCATCCACGGCGCGCCGGAGGGCCGCGGTGGCGCCCGCGACGTCCCCGCCGGCCAGGCGGTACCGCCCGAGACGGGCTTCGAGGACCGCGCGCGCAAGACGGTCCGACCGCTCGCCCAGCGACCCCAGCGCGCTCTCCGCGTAGGCCACCGCGCGGGTGGGCCGCATCGCGGCATACGCAGCCTCCGCCGCGAGCGCGGCAAGGGACGCCTGGGAGTCGCCCGCTGCGGCGTCGTCCGTCGCGGCATCGCCGGCCGCGTCGTCCGCGCCCGCAGGCAGGGCCCCCTCGAAAGCCAGGACCGGCAGATCCAGCCCTCGCTCGAAGGCGGCAAGGGCGTCCTGCGGCGCCTCGCGGGCCATGGCGAGCCGGCCGGCAGCAATGGCGGCCCGCCGGGCCTCGGTGAGCCGGTGGGCGCTCCGCCAGTAGGCCGCCGCCACGGACGGCGTGTCCTCGAAGGCCTTCGCGAGCGCCGCCCGGTAGCGCGGCCGCTGCGACGGGAGGAGGTCGGCGACGATGGCGCGGGCAACCAGCTCGTGGCGGATGAAGAGCCGGTCCCGGTCGTCGGGCCGGACGAAGCCGTGCTCGAGTGCCTCGGCGAGGCCTGCCGCGAGATCGGGGTCCAGGCCGTCCACCGCCCGGCGGGGCGCGGACGTCGAGCGTGGTGCCTGGCGCACCCCGGTGGCCGATGACTCGAACGCCGCCGAGGCGAGGGCGATCTGTGAGCGGTCCATCGGCCGCTCGGCGGGGGCGAGCAGGCGGAGCAGCCGCCGGCACTCCGGTGAGCGGCGGCCCAGCCGTGCGGCGGCGAGGTCCGCCAGGGTCCCGGTGAGCGTGGCGTTGCGCAGCTCGCGGCGGGCTGCCACCAGCTCCTCGACCACCAGCGGCACCCCTGCCGACCGTTCGGCCACCAGCACCACGATGGACGCCGATGGCCGCTCGCCTTCGATGCCCTCGATGAGCGCGGCGATCTCGCCCCGGGACAGCGGCTGGAGCGTGATGTGGACCGGCGGCCGGAGCCCCGCCTCGATCACGGCCAGGCTCTCGCGCAGCGCGTGCTCGCGGGTGAGACGGTCAGGCTGGTAGGTGAGCACGAGCGTGATCCGCTCGGCGCGGGCGAGACGGGCGAGGAAGGTCGCGAAGGCACGGGTGGCCGCATCGGCGACGTGGAGATCCTCGAGGACCAGGACGATCGGCCGCTCCGCGGCGACGCGGCCGAGCCAGCGCAGCAGTGACTCCAGGGCGCGCGGCTGACGTCGCTCCGGGTCGGCGAGGGCGCTCGAGTGCGTGGATGGCTCGCGAGCTGCGAGGGCGGCCATCGCAGGCAGGGCGGAGAGGACCGGGCGCGCATCGCGGCGGAGGAGCGCGGCCACCTCGTCACGGGGACGGGCGGCCAGGAGGGGCTCGAGGGCATCGAGGACGGCCGCCCACGGCGGGTCGACAGGCCCGTGGGCGCGACCCCGCAGGACGAGCGGGGCATCGGCTCCGGCGGCGACGCGGTCGAACGCCTCGTCAAGGAAGCGCGTCACGCCGATTCCGGCGCTGCCGGCGACAAGGACGGTGGTGGCCGCACCCGAGGCCGATGCAGCGAACGCGGACGCGATGCGCCCGAGCTCGGCCTCCCGCCCGATGTAGCTTCGGCTGACGACACGGCCTGGCATCTTCGCATTGTAGGAGCGTCCCGGGCCTCCTTCGGTGGTTGTCCCGTTCCCCGCCGAGACCGGCGCGCCCGGTACGCTGCCCGGGTGCAGCCACGCCGCCCGCCCCACCCCGCCAACGACCTGAACGAGCTGCCCGGCGAGGAGTGGCTCTACTTCACCAAGTCCGTGTGGACGTCGGCCTATCCGTCGGAGCTGGGGCACGCCCGGCGCAAGGCGCACGGGGCCAACAAGCCGCCGCGGCTCATGGCGCGCCTGGTCGAGTTCTTCACGAAGTCCGGCGAGCTGGTGCTCGATCCGTTCGCGGGCGTCGGTGGGACCCTGCTGGGCGCGGCGATCGCCCGGGGGCCGCGGCGGGCCATCGGCCTGGAGCTTGACCCCCGGTGGGCCACCGTCTACCACGAGACGGTGGCGGCGCTCGCTGCCGAGAACGACGGGCGCGGGCCGGTGATCGTGGACCTGGGTCCCAACGACCCGGGTGGCGAGCGCACCTTCGACCCGTCCGGATGCGAGCTCCGCGAGGGCGACGCACGTGTCCTGCTGCGGGCCATCCCAGACGCGTCGGTTGACTTCGTCGCCACCGATCCGCCCTACAACGTCCAGCTGCGCATGACGATGGCCGGCGGCAAGCTCGCCGAGACCCATCAAAACCGCCGAACGGACTACTCGATGGTCTCGGACCTGCCGGGCGATCTCGCCAACCTGCCGGACTACCCGGCGTACCTCGACGCGATGGCGGAGATCCTCGGTGAGGTGCACCGGGTGCTCCGGCCGGGCCGGTACGCCGCGCTGATCGTGCGCGACGCCTACCAGGGCGGCCGCTACCTGTTCACTGCTGCAGACCTGGCCGCACGGGCCGATGCCGCCGGGCTCGTGCCCAAGGGCGACATCGCGTGGTACCAGGCCGGCACGAGGCTGCGGCCGTACGGGTACCCGCGCGTCTTCGTGCCGAACATCGCCCACCAGCACATCGTGATCCTGCGCAAGCCGCCGGAGGCACGGCGCCCGACGTCGCGCCGTCCGACGTCGCCCCGGGAGGAGTCCTAGGGCTGCTGCCCCCCGAACTGCTCGCGCGCCTGCTGGTAGGCACGGAGCACGTCCTCGAAGCCGCCCGTCGAAGGGCCATCGTCGGCGGAGGTCCACGTTGCCGCCTGGGAGCCCGGTTCGATCACGGCGTCACCGAGCGTCGTCTTGTGCAGCCAGCCCTCAGTGCCGTTCGGGCACAGGACGCGCCAGTACATGCCGTGCTTCTCGACCAGGACCACCTCGTCGCCATGGTCCAGCACGCCGATCTCGCGACCGGTCACCTCGTCGGGCGCTGAGAGCAGGCTCACAAGGCGGTAGCGGATGAGGCGGCGTTCGAGGCCGCTGACCGCGGCATCGGCGGAGCCCTGGAAGGTGAGCTTGACCGAGCTCACCGGCGCGCTGCGGATCGGGTCGTTCTTGCGGGCCTCAATCAGGGACGGGCGCCGCCAACGGGGCAGATGGGCATCGATGTCACCCACGCCGACGACCGGCATCACAGCGGCCTGCACGGCAGCTGCCGCAGCGGCGGCGATGACCGGCGTCGGGGACACCGGCACCGGAGCGACGGCGATGCCCGCCGGGACGAACCCCAGGCCTCGGGCGGCTGCGTCGCCCAGCACCGCGTCGGACGCGGTCTGCTGCTCGTCGCGCTTGCGCTTCCCGAAGGCGAGAAACGCCATGCCCATCGCGACGGCACCCGTGGTCGCCACGAGCACCGGGGCAGCTTGGAGCAGCATCGCAAGCAACGAGGGTGAGCCACCAGGCAGGCCGGCGCTGTCGTCCACGATCCCGCCGGGACCGGTCCCGCCGGCGGGCGAGCTTCCGGATCCGGAGCCACCCGACCCGCCTGCTCCACCGGGCCCACCCCGGCCATCGATACCTGCCGCCAGGCCCGTGAGTCCAAGGGCGACGCCAGTCTCGTGCGAGGCGTCGTCGGATGCCGCGGCGTCGGGGGCGGTCGAGCCAGCGGGCGTCTCGGGCGCTGCCGCAGGATCGCCCGTCTGCTCGGGCTGGGCCGGGTCCGCGGATCCAGGGGCCGCCGTGGGCTTCGGAGTCGGCTTCGGAGTGGGCTTGGGCCTGGGGGTCGCCTTGGGGGTCGCCTTGGGGGTCGCCTTGGGCTTCGGCGTTGGTGATGCCGTCGGCTTGGGGGTCGCCCTAGGGGTCGCGGTGGCCCTGGGGGTCGCGGTGGCCCTGGGGGCGGGCGTCGCGGTCGGCTTGGGCGTGGGCGCCGGTGTCGCGGTCGGCTTGGGCGTGGGCGCCGGTGTCGCGGTCGGCTTGGGCGTGGGCGCCGGTGTCGCGGTCGGCTTGGGCGTGGGCGCCGGTGTCGCGGTCGGCTTGGGCGTGGGCGCCGGTGTCGGCTTGGGCGTGGGCGCCGGTGTCGGCTTGGGCGTGGGCGCCGGTGTCGGCTTGGGCGTGGGCGTCGGCGCTCCCGTGATCGTCACGTTGGGTCCGTCGATGTCCGCGTAGGTGTCGTTGCGATCGGTGGCGCTGTAGCGCGCCCCCCAGCTTCCGGCCGGGAGCTTGGTCGTGACCTCGAAGCGCACACCTCGCCGCCAGGAGTCGCCCAGCGGCTGCATCTCGTACGTGGAACCCGCAACCCGGAGGCGGACGTAATCCGGGGCAAGCCCCTCGCTGTTCTCATACTCGACGGCGAAGGTGATCTTCGTGTCCGTCGTGCCGCTCGAGGGCGAGGCACCCTTGTTGACCAGCGTGATCTTCGGGGACGAGCCGTTCGGGCCAGGCGCGGCGCGGGGTCCCGTGGGGGCCGCCGCTGCGGGCAGCGCCGTCGCAACGATCAGCAGGAGCGCAGCAAGCCAGGCCCTGACCGCAGGAGCGGCCATGGTTCGCGCAGGGCGGACGAGCTGCTTCACGAGGATCGCCACAAGCGGCTTCCTGCCTCCAAGTCCCCGGACAACGGGGGGTGCGAGGTGGAGCATGCTCGCCAGCCTGGCCGCGTTCTATGGTACGGGGGTCCCATCACGACGTGAACGCCCGGCCCAGTGTCCGGAGGCCGGGCGGATGCCGGTGCGACAGGTTCCGGTGCGCCCGCGCACCGGCCGTTGGGGGGGGATTGGTGGGGTCTGCGGGGGTGAGGAGCCCCGATCCTCCCACCGGCGTAGTCGCATCCGGCTACTGGCGCTTCGCGCGCGAAAGACCGACTGTTCAGCCATGCAGGTCATCTCCGCTTCCCGCTCGGCGCCCCGAGCGGACCGCGTCGCCGTCGCCCGGTCCCTGCTCGTGGCCACGCTGCTTGTCGCGGCCGGCACATCCCTGGGCTGGCTGTGCCTCGGCACGCCGCTCGTGAGCGCCTACACGCCAGCCGGCTGGGTCTCAGCCTCCGAACTGGCGGTCGGGGTGCTGGTCTGGGGCTTCGCGATCTTCGTACCGGCGAGCTTCCTGCTGCTGGGCGTCGCCCAACTCGCCGTGATCGTGGACGACCTCAACGCAGGCCGGCCGCGGTCGCTGACTCCCCAGCTGGCCTCGGCACTCGGGTCCGACCACCTTGCCGCCACGGACCTCGTGCTGCCGGGCGGCCGACGTGTGAACGAGCTCGTCATGGGCCCGTTCGGGATCGTCGTCTTCGGCGAGGTCCCGCCGGCGTCCATCAGCCGGTTCGTCGGTTCGCGCTGGGAGATCAAGGACACGAAGGGCCGCTGGATCCCCATCGAAGGGCCGGTTGAGCGTGTGACGCGAGACGCGGAGCGGGTGCGGGGCTGGCTCAGCGACGATGACCGAGACTTCGTCGTGCGGGTCTACGCGGCGGTCGTCACCGACGACCCGCGCATCCAGCGCAGCCCGACCTGTGCGGTGATCTCCCCGGCGGACCTGACCTCATGGCTGGCCGCGCTGCCGTTCCAACGGGGACTCACGGCGGACCGCCGGGAGCGCCTTGCCGGAATGATCTGGCAGGTCGCGGCGCGCAGGTAGTCCGACCTGCCGCTAGGCCTCCGAGGCCGCGGCTCCGACGGCGATCCGCACGCGGTTGACGGCCTCGGCTTCCTTCTCCGACGTCCCGTCCACGCCGTCGGCGACGATCGTCGCAAGCGCGACCACCAGGTCGCGGAAGTCCGCGAGGTCCTCGGGAGCCTTCGCCTCCACCAGAGCCGCACCGGCGCGGATGTGGGCCAGCGCCGGCTCGCCGGCAAGATCCTCGCGGTTCTGCACGTCGTGGGGCTTCTTGCGGCCCTGGTGCTTCGCGAGGTCCGCGACCAGAGGGTTCCCATCTGTCGTGAGCGTGGCGAGGAACCGGCTGCCCGCAGCGGCCTCCTTCATCGAGTCCCAGAAGCCCGGGTAGTCCGAGCCACTGATATGGGAGCCGGCCATCATGACCGCCCACTGGAGCTGCTCCCACTCATCTTCGGTGAACGTGCGTCGGTCGCCCATCTGATCCTCCCTCGTTGATCCCGGGTGGTGGCAGGCGCCTCCGCGGCCTTGGAGAGCAGCGAAGGCGGCGGTGTCGCGAGCCGGTCAGTCGCCCAGCAGGTCGTCCAGCTGGTCGCGGAAGTGGCGGATGTCGTCGATGTTGGCCTCGATCGTGTCGCCGATGAGCGTGGCCATGGCCGCCCCCCGCTCGGTCAGCTCCACGATCGATCCGCGCCGATCGCCGCGAACCGTCCCGTAGGTCCGCAGGATCAGGCCCAGCTCCTCGAGGCGATCGAGCCACTTGGTCAGCGCGCCGCTGGTGAGGTGCGTCGGCCCCATCAGGTCCCGCGGCCGCTGCGGGCCGTACAGCGCCAGGGCGGACAGCGTGAGCATCGGGATGTTGTGCGCGAGCTCCTGATCCCCGATCGCGTCGCCCAGCCTGGTCCCGACCCTCCGGCCGTTCATGGTCAACGCAATCAGGACGAGTTGGCCGCGCGCAGGGGCCGCGTGGGGGTCGTGAGGCGGAGAGGTGTGGGTAACCGGATGCTGGGCAGGGTTGGTCATCATCGATCCTGGCAGGCCGCCAACGAGACGCTCGTGTGGTCCCATGGTGCCACGCCGGCGGTCGGCATCATCCCTGTGTCTCCTCCATCGAACCGCGCGGGAAGCGGTTCCGGTAGTGCACGAGAGCCAGCAGCACCAGCGCCTGCACGATGGTGGAGCCGACCGCTGTGATCTGCTCCACGTACAGGCTGACCAGCCCGCCGGCCGTCAACGCGACGGCACTCCCGACGATCGCGATCGTGATCCCCCGCGACTCGTTCCCCCGGCCGAGCAGGGCGCCGCCGATCACCAGCACCACGCCCGCGATCCCGAGGATCACCGTCTCGAGCCAGTAGTACAGGGGCTCCGACGGTCGCTCGATCCGCGTGGCCTCGCTCGTGATCGCTGTGATCAGGTTCTGCACCGTGGCCGTGTCGAGCGCGAGGTACACCGCCATGCCCAGCAGCCAGCTGATCCCGTAGAACAGGAGGACGGCCACCAGCAGGCGCCGATACCGCCGTCGTGGCAGGTGCCGCTCCTCCCAGCCCGACACCTGGGCGGGCGCCACCACCGCTGCCTGGCCACCCGAGCGGTGGCGGACCAGCAGGAAGACGAGGACGAGCACCAGGAGCAGGCCGTAGATCAGCGGCGCCGCGAGTGGGTAGAAGTAGTCGTTCGAGGCGGTGATGAACTTGCCAACCTCGTCGATGAAGAGGCCCGTCCCGGCGCCAGTGCCGATCGCCGCCAAGGGCATCACCCACGGGGCATCGACGATGAGCACAAGCAATGCCGCGGTCACGAGCAGCAGGCCGCCCCACAGCATGTGGGCGATGTGGAGCTCCCCGCCGCCCACCTGGGGGTATCCGGTCAGGTCCAGGAACCAGCGGGTGCCCACCACCGCGACGGTGAACGAGATGATGACGAGCAGGAGGGACCGCTCGGCGCCCTGTCGGATCATCGTGGCCTTTCAGTGGAGGGAGTGGCCGGCGGACAGCGTGCGGACGTGCCGCGGAGCGATCCGCCCCAAATCCTAGGTGGTTGCTGACCTCGCCGCAGCCAGCCGCTGAGCAGCGCGGCGCCGGCGGCGCTCGCCCGGCTCCAGGCGGTCGGCCGCCCAGGCGAAGGCGACGACCCGGTCGCGCAGGCGGCGGCCGCGCTTGTCGGCCGGCCTGGGCGCCGCAACGAGGGCGATCTCGTCCGGCGTCAGCTCCCCCCAGCCGTCCTGACGGGCGGCCTCAGCCGCGAGGAACGCGATCTCCGAGCGCCGGGTGCGGATGATGATGGCCACGAGCACGACCATCGGCAGGAACGCGACGGCGAGGGTGACCGCCGAGAGGTCATCCTGGCTGTTGAAGATCCCGTGGACCACCATCACCGCGACCGTCACGGCAATGGCGGCGAGCACGCGCCGGGCCCGCTGGCCTGCAGGCGCGCAGGCCACCCAGCCGATCGCCGCGCCGATGATGCCCGTGTAGACCGCATGGGTGAACACACCCACAGTGAAGCCGCGCAGGATGAGCATCGGCAGGAGCATCGAGCCGACGTCCCCGCCTCCCTTGAAGAGCGAGCTCAGCGCGTAGACGGCGTCCTCGAACACCTGGAACCCGGCGCCCACGAGGACGCCGTAGAACAGGCCGTCGAGCGGGCGGAACCTGCGGAGCACCGGGATGAGTGCAAGGCCGATGACGCCGACCGCCTTCGCGGACTCCTCGATGACGGGTGATGACAACGACGCGTGGGGGTCGGTGCCCGTCAGGCGCAGGAAGATGGTGGAGCTTGCGCCGTTGGCGCCGGCCGCAGCCCACGTCGCCGCGAGGCTGCCCCAGGCGAGCGCGAGCAGGATGCCGGTCCACGGCCGATCAGTGAACCGCTGGAAGGCGACCACGAGGGCGACTGCGACGACCCCGTACACCGCCCACATGCCCCAGGCCGCGAACGCCGGGGCGCCGATGCCCAGGGTGAGCTCACCGTTCGATTCCCAGACATCCCAGGCACCGAGGGCAATGCAGGCGAGCATCACCACGGCCACGGGCGAGACCCGGCGCACCGCGGCGGCGCGGCCAGATGCGGGGGCGGGCATGGCGGGGACTGCGGTCATGCGCCCGCCTCCCCGATCGCCAGGCTGGACACGATCTTGACGATCTCGTCCTTGAGGGTGGACCAGGCGGTGTCGGTGCCACCGACGGTGACGAGCACTGACTGGCCTCCCTCGACCACAGCGAAGTTGGCGACAAACTGCTGGGGCGCGAGCGCCACGGCCCAGGCCCCGCTGGCTCCCGAGTCCGTCGTGAACGTCTGCGGCTCGGTGATCTGCCACGCGGTGGAGGTGTCCTGGCGCTGGATGTCGAGCATCGGCGCGAGGACAGCGGCGGCATCGCCAGCGGCGGGTTGCGGCGGGAAGGCGGTGATCTGGGCGCCGTCCTTGCGCAGGATGAGGATCGCCTTGGAATCCGCCGGCTGGACCCAGCCGGCCTCCGGGGTCAGCGTCACGCCGCCCAGGCTGGTCGGTCGGCCGGCGACCGTCTCGGTCTCGTTCGGGATGGCTGCGGCGATGCGTGGCATGCCGAGGGCGAGGAAGCCCACCCATGCGGCGATCAGCAGCGCGCCGATCCACTGGCTGGGGCGATTGTCGATCGTCACGGTGGGCGGGGCTCCTCAGAGAGTGCACGGCAGTTCGTGCGGAAGGAATTGGCGGGACTCGCCCGATGAGGCAGGGCCCCGGACCGGTGATCGGCCCGAGGCCCGTGTCCAGGTCAGGCGATGGTGTCTAGCGGCGGCGCGAGGGCAGGCGGACGGCGACCAGGACACCGACGACGGTGGCGAGCAGGAGCGCCACCAGCGTCATCCAGCCCGGTGCGCCACCCTGGGCGGGCGAGCCGGGGGATGCGTCCGTCGGGGGCTGCGTGACGGTCGGAACGGAGGTGACCGTCACGACGAAGCGGTCGGTCCCCGTGTTGCCGGACTGGTCGGTGGCCGTGCAGCTCACCGTCGTCTTGCCGACCTTGAACAGGCTCCCGGACGGCGGTGTGCACGTCACCTCCACGGTCCCGTCGATCGCGTCGGTGGCAACCGCGCTGAACGTAACCTTCTTGCCCTTCGAGGACGTGGTGGTCACCTTGATGTCCGGAAGGGAGCCTCCGCCCGGAGCCGTGATGACCGGGGCGTCGGGGTCGTTGACGATGACGTCGAACGTGGCGCTGTCGGTCATGTCATCGCTGTCGGTGACCGTGCAGGTGACGGTGGTCGGGCCGATCGGGAACGTGCTGCCGGAGGCCGGCACGCACGCGGGCACCAGGTTGCCGTCCTCAGGATCGGTCGCGGTCGCGGTGAAGCTGACAACCGCCCCGGCCGCGCTCGTGGCGACGGTGGTGATGTCGGCAGGGACGGTCACGACCGGAGCCTGGGGAAGGTCAGTCACCGTCAGCACAAACGTGATCGTGTCCGTCGCCGACAGCGAGTCGGCGCCGACGGTGATGGTGTACGGGCTGCCGGCCGCAGCCGTGAAGTCGGGGGCCAGGTGCAGCGTGCCTGCGCCGGACCCGTGGTCCGTCAGCGTGGCGTGGAGCTGCGCATACGAGCCCGCGTCGCTGTACAGCGTGATCGCGTCGAAGTCGTCGTCCGTCGCCTGGACCAGGAGGTCCCTCGTCGTGCCCTCAGCCATCGTCTGGTCCGGGATCACGTCGAGGATCGGGGCCGAGTCGGGGACCACTGTGGCCTGGAAGACCGCGTCGTCCGTCTCCCCGCCAGCCGTCGCGGTGACGGTGATCAGGTAGGGGCTGCCTGCAACGGCGCTGTTGTCGGGCGTCAGGCGAAGGGTGCCGGTGCCGTCGCCGTTGTCGACGAGCACGGGGTTCAGGTCGGCTGGAATGACCGATGTGGTCAGCACGATCGGGTCGCCGTCCGCGTCCTCGGCGTGCAGCGTGATCACGGTGGCGTGGTCCACGATGAGCGACTTGTCGAGGATCGCGTCGATGATCGGGGCGCTTGCGGCTGCGACCGGCGCCGCCGCGATCGTCCCGAGCAGGACGCCGGCCGAGACGAGGCCGAGTGCACGCCGCAAGACGCGCTGGTTGCGGGACATGGACCTCACGTTGGGGGTCTCCTCTTCGGTGGGGATATGCGTCATGGGGCAACGCGCGGCCCAGCGCATGCGGCTTTCGGCAGTTGCTTCGATTGAGAGTAATCTCCGGGTACAGCGAAATGCAATACCCCGGGAAGGGCCGGACGGGCACTGGCATGGAGCGGATCGGGACTGGAGAGCGCCGCATGTCCAGGGAACGGGCAGGTAGCCACGCTCAGCGCACTGCGCACCACCGCAGCGGTGGACGCGTGGAGACTGCCGCAAACAGTCACGGAACGGTCACGCGTCGAAGCCGCGGTCCCCGTGCAGACGGCCAATGGCAACCCCGCCCGGCGGTCCGGGCCTGAGCTCAGGGCAGCTCGGGTTGGTAGGGGAGCCAGGACTCGAACCTGGAACCAGCGGGATATAAGCCCGCAGCTCTAACCGTTGAGCTACTCCCCCACGAGTCGCCGGACTGGCTGAACGGTATCAGCCCTTGCGGCCGGGAAGCCTGCGGAAGAACGGAAGGCCGCGATTCATGCCGTCAGCGTCGCCGGCATCCGGCGCGAACGCCTGCCCCAGGGATGGGGTGGCCATCACGGTGGCCACCGCGAACTCCTCGACGAGCTGCTGGTCCAGCTCGGTGCGCTGGCTCTCAACGGGGAGGTCGTCCGGGTCGAACGGGCGGCTGGTCGTATCGATCGCCGTGGCGGGACGGGCATAGGCGGGTGCCCCGAAGAGCTTGGGCAGCGCGATGTACTCGCGTTCGTCGCTCACGAGCTTCCGATCCTCATGCTGCAACCCCGGCGGACCATCGAACCGGATGATAACGGGATGGATGGCGCTGTGATGTGACCGTGGCGTGACAACGTACGGGCCGGACGGACCATTCCTCACCCGCCGAGCAGCAGGGGCTTGAGGATCTCGTGGAGCAGGACGAGCACGAGATAGGCGATCGGGACCGCGGCGAACAGCCCCAGGGCGAGACTCCAGGGGGTCCGGGTGGCGCGGGTCGTGCCCCCGGCTGAGGGCAGCGGCACGAAGAAGTAGGTGAGCAGCGCTCCAAGCAGACAGACAACGGCGATGTAGAACGCCAGGTAGAGCAGGCGCAGGTCTCCGCCGGGCAGATCGGCGCCCTTGTCGAGCGCGATGTCGTAGGCGAGGAACAGGATGCCGAGGACCAGGGCCACGCTGAGGCTGCTCACGACGGCCCGCACCACCGGCCGCGGGGCGCGGCGGAACTGGCGCCAGCGGACCTCGAAGAAGCCGCGCTGCTTGACCTTGCGCGGGGCGGGACCGGTGGCGGGACCCGGGTCGGGCGGGCGCGACGCGCGACCGGGCTCAGCCAAGCGGCTCGCCGTCGCTGCCCAGGACGGTGAGGGTGCGCCGCGCCGGGATCGTGTCGGAGGTGTGCGCCGCCAGCAGCTCCACGGCCCGGCAGAACCGCTCGATCTCCTCCTCGGTGGTCCAGAAGCCGAGCGAGATCCGGATCGCGTCGAGCGCCGGCAGGTCACGGATGATCGCGAAGACGCGCGCCGCGAGCTCCTTGGCCGCCTCGGCGGCGGGCCAGCCGTCAATCCTGAACGTCACCAGCGTGCCGCCGTGACCGGCGGGGGTCACCATGCGCACACCGGGGATCGCGGCCAGGCGCTCGTAGGCCACAGCCGCAAGCCGGGTGGCGCGCGCGGTCGCCCAGGGGATGCCCACGTACATCGACAGCCAGCCTGCGCTCCGCCCCAGGCCGATGACCGACGGCCGGTGGAACCCGGTGCCTTCGAACCGCCGGGCGTTCGGGTGGAGATTCGCCACATCCGGCGGCAGCGACGCGTACGAGAGGTAGTTGGTCGCCAACGGCTCGGCCTGCTCGGCGAACGAGCGACGGGCCCACAGCGCGCCCATCCCCTCCGGTCCGAGGAGCCACTTCTGGCCGGGGACGGCGTAGGCATCCACGTCGAGGTCGAGCAGCGTGACCGCGATCGCACCCGCGGACTGGGCGCCGTCCACGATCGCCAGGGCGCCTGCCCGGTGCGCCAGGGTGCCGAGCTGCCCGACCGGGAGCACCGCGCCCGTCGTCCACAGCACGTGGCTGGCGACGACCGCGCGGGTCGGGCGTTCAAGCGCACCCGCGAACGCCGCGAGGGTGCGCTCGTCATCGCCTCCGTCGCCGATGTCGAGCACCTCCACGTCGAGGTCGAACCGGTGCCGCAGGGAGGCAAGCGGCGCCAGGACGCCCGGGTGCTCGTGGTTGGTGGTGAGCACACGGTCCCCGGGGCGCCAGCGAATGCCACCGAGGGCCATGTTGAGCCCGTCGGTGGTGGAGTGCGTCAGGGCGATGTCGTCGGGATCGGCCACCAGGACCGCCGCGATGGTCGCCCGCACCTCAGCCATCCGCTCGAAGAAGGCGATGTACTCCGGGATCGCGGCACGGCCCACCGCCAGCTCGCGCGCCGCCTGCTCGTCCATGGCCGCCTGCGTCTCGGCCGGGAGCGGACCGGCACTGCCGGCGTTGAGGTAGATTCCGGCCCCGGTGGCGGGCAGCAGGGCCCGCAGGGCGGCAACCTTCTCAGGATCGGGCAGGAACGGGGACACCACGTCCGTATGATAACGGCCGGGTCGTCGCATCCTGCCCCAGGACCATCACCGACCCACTGCTGGAGGCCCTCTTGGCCGGCATCGCGCGTCCCGAGCTGATCGCCACCCCGGAGTGGCTCGCCGAGAACCTCGGCCGACCGGACCTGCGGGTGCTTGATGTCCGCTGGCGTCCGGACGGCACCGCGTCGGCGCTGTTCGCCGCGGGCCACATCCCTGGCGCGGCCCACGTGGACTGGCGCGAGACCCTGGTCGCCGCCGACGAGAGCACCGACGTCCTCCAGCTGGTGGCCCCGGCGCCGATGGCCGCCGCGATGGGCCGCGCAGGCATCGGCGACAGCACATCGGTGGTCATCTACGACGACACGCTGGGCTACTTCTCCGCTCGCGCGTGGTGGAGCCTGCGGGCTTACGGCTACGAGGCGGCGCGCATCCTCGAAGGCGGATGGCATGCATGGACCGAGGGTGGGCACCCGGTCGCGAGCGGCGAGCCCACCGCGCTCAAGGCCACGTTCACCCCCCACACACAAGCGCGCCAGCGCCTCACGACGTCGGACGTGCGCGGACTGCTGGGGGCGCCCGACGTGCTGCTGCTCGATGCGCGCGGTCCTGCCGAGTACCACGGCTACGAGGGCAATGTCCGGCGCCTGGGCCATATTCCGGGCGCCGTCAACGTGCCGGTGGCGATGATGCATGTGCCGGGGACCCAGCACCTGCGCCCGCCCGACGAGCTGCGCTCGATCCTGCTCAAGGCCAACGTGACGCGAGGCCGCCGCCTCGTCTGCTACGACGGGTCCGGCATGGCGGCGGCCAAGCTCGCGTACGTGCTGACCCTGCTCGGGCACGAGGACGTCGCCCTGTACGACGGGGGATGGGCCGAGTGGGGCGACCGGCTGGACCTGCCGGTGGACCGCTAGCTCCGGCCAGCCGGCCCCACGTCATACCCGGGCTCAGCCCGCCTGGCTTCTCGCCCAACGAACGATCGCGGCGAGGCATGCACGCGATCGGTCAGTCCCTATGGCGCCTCCGCATCATCGGCCAGCCTGGCCAGGATCTGGGTCCGGCTGTGGTTGACCGCCACGATGACGGCCTCCCGCCGCGGCTCGCCCATCCGATCCGACCAGTAGACCGCGTCGGTCACCGGCAGGAAGCGCCCGGTGAGCTCGCTGAGCGCCTCCCGGATGTTGTCCTCCGTCGGCAGCAGGTGGATCGTGCCTTCGATCGTGAACGGCGGGACGGAGACCATCGCCCGCTCACGGTGCTTCGGCGTCCGCAGCTCCGCCACGGGCTCCACTGGGACATCGGCCACCGCGAAGAGCACGGCGTCCAGGTTCACCTGGGCGAAGGCCGCACGGACGAGTGCTTCGGCAGAGCCGAGCTCGCGCACTTCCACGTCCTCGAGCACCAGGAACGGCTGCTCGTTGCGGTTCAGGATGTCGGTGACCCGGTGCTGGCGGGTCCGGTACAGGCCCTTCGTGACGAGGGCGTCCGTGTAGAGCGTCAGCTCCACCCGTGCCAGCTCAGCGAACGCGGGATACATGCGCGAGTCCTCCGGGGCGCGCGCCGGCAGGTGGCGCGTGCTCAACGCCCGCAGCATAGGCACGGGCGGCGTCGGCGTATATGGGCCGGATGCCCTACGGCCTGGCGCTTGCCGTCACCAGGTGCTCTGCGCCCTGCTGGAGACCCTCGTACAGCGCCTCGACCGTCGCCACCGTGTCCGCCTCGGAGGCCGGCTTGTCCGGGCGCAGCCGCGCGATCCGCGGGAACCGGAGCGCGAACCCGCTCTTGTGCCGCTTGGAGCGCATGATCACGTCGAAGGCGATCTCCACCACCACCGCCGGCTCCACCACCCGGTAGCGCCCGTGCTCGGACACCGTGTGCGCCTCGAACCAGCGCGTCATCTCCGCGATCTCGGCATCGGTCAGCCCCGTGTACGCCTTGCCGATGGTGACCAGGCGTCCGCCGGGCTCGTCCCAGACCGCGAAGGTGTAGTCCGACAGCACGCCGTGACGCTTGCCGTGGCCTACCTCCACGCCCACCACGACGCAGTCGATCGTTGCCAGGGCCTTCTTCATCTTCAGCCAGCCCAGACCGCGCCTGCCCGGCGTGTAGGTGGAGGTCGGGTCCTTGACCATGAGGCCCTCGTTGCGCCGGGCGCGCGCATCGGCAAAGGCGGCTTCCAGCCCGTCCACCGAGTCGACCGAGACCAGGTGTGAGAGTCCAAACCGGCCCCCGTCGGCCGCAAGCGGGAGCGCCAGGCCTTCGAGGCTGCGCCGGCGCTCGGCCAGCGGCGTGTCCAGCAGTGGCACCACGACGCCATCCCCATCCGCGTCGAGGCCCAGCACGTCCCAGGCCACGTGGATCACGGGCACGTCGGCCAGGATCGTCGCCGACGGGTTCTTGCGGCCAAGCCGGGCCTGGAGCTGGAGGAACGGCAGCACCACGCCGTCCTTCCAGGCCAGCAGCTCCCCGTCGAGGATCCCGGACCACGGCAGGGCACGCGCACCCTCGACCACCTCCGGGAACTGGCCGCTGATGTCGTTGAGGTCGCGGGAGTACAGCCGTACCTCGTCGCCGGTGCGGTGGAGCTGGGCACGGATCCCGTCGTACTTGTCCTCCACCCAGACGACGGGTCCCAGGCGGGCCATGATCTCCGCAGCGTTCTCGGCGGGCGAGGCCAGCATGAACTTGAGCGGGTGGAACAGGGCGAGCGCGGCCTCGCCCAGGCGGTCCTCGCGGGCCAGCACCGCCGTCCTGCCGACATCGCCCGTGAGCATGCCCGCCCGCTTCACCGCCTCGAGCGGACGGTCGAACGCCTTCGCGATGGCGGCCTCGAGCAGGCCCTCGCGCAACCCGATCCGCAGCTCCCCGCCCAGCACCTTGATCACGGCGCCCGCCGTGCGTGGCGAGCAGCGGGCCAACAGCGCCTCCAGCAGGGCGGACTTCGCCGCGGTGCCGGATGCCGCCTCGATCGACCCGAGCGCCAGGCGGACCTCGTGCAGCGTCGGCTCGCCGGCCGGGTCAGGGGCGTGCCCGGCGTCGGCCAGCACCTCTGCCACGGCGGTGGCGACATCCGACGAGCGGTCGTAGGCGCGGCGCAGGGCGTCGTCGTCAGCTCCGGCCACGCGCAGGACGGCACCCGAGATCCCAGCCCAGCCGATGCCGACGGTGCGCTGGTCCGCCTCCGGGAACGGGCGCCCGGTCAGGAACACCGCGGCGACCGGGAGGTCGTCGGGCGGGAGGGACGCGAGGTACTCCGCGAGGATCTCCGTCTTGACCGATGTCCTCGTGGTGGCTGCCACGCGATCGGCCGTCTCGCTCCAGCGGCGCATGGGCGCGATGGTATAGGGTGAACGGCGATGCTCCACCGTCGCTGGTTCCCGGAACAGCTCGTCGGCGAGACGGTCGTGCTTCGCCGGCATGTCCGCGACAACCTGCGCGACTTCCTGCGCTGGTACCAGGATCCGGAGGTGGCGCGGCTCACGCGGTACCAGGACGGCCCGATGCGCCCCGATGAGATCGAGCGCTTCTTCATGCTCCGGGCGATGGGCCCGGATTCGCTCGCCATGGGCATCCACGTCCGGGCCACCGACCAGCTCATCGGGTCGTGCGCGTTCAGCCAGCTGGACGGCGACAACGGCTCGGTGCTGTTCCACATCACGATCGGCGAGCACGATGCCTGGGGCCACGGCTACGGCTCGGAGGCGACGGCGCTGATGGTGGACCACGCCTTCGGGTCGCTCGGGCTGCACCGCGTGGCGCTGACGGTGTTCGCGTTCAACGAGCGGGCGATCCGGTCCTACCAGAAGGTGGGCTTCGTGGTCGAAGGCTCGGCCCGCGAGGCGATCTGGCGCGACGGCCACTGGTGGGACGAGATCCATATGAGCGTGCTGGAGCCCGAATGGCGGTCCGCGCGCTGGCAGGCCCGCGCGGCCACTGACGGACGGCTGCCGGTGGCCGAGGACGACGCCGCCACGCCGACCCTGGTGCGCGACGCGGCCCCCGCCCGTGACTGGCACGCCTGAGATGCCGAGCACCGGGCGCGAGGCCGAGGCCGCGCGCGCCGCCTTCCGCGAGGCGCTCGAGGCGAAGGGCCACAGCGTGGACATTGCGCGTGACGCGGTCGCCGGGCTGGACGCCGCCTTCGCGTCCGGCGCCCTGGTCCGGACGCCCGCGCTGGACGCGATGCTCGGGGACCTCGCGCTGGCAACGGACCGGGACGAGGGGCAGAAGTTGGGCGGCAAGTCGGCCGAGGCGGCCCGGTTCATCCTGGCGGCCATCTCGCGCGAGCTCGAGAACGCCTGACCGCCTGACCGCCTGACCGCCGGGACGCCGAAGGGAGGCCGGGGCGCTGGAAGGCAGGGCGCGGCCGTCCTCCGCTGACCTCTCGCTGTCGCCTCCCTCCCAGCGGGCGCTGTGTGCGGGATTCGGCGCACCCGGCCCGGCCAGCGGGACGATCCGCCCCGATTCGGCCTGGCGGCACCCTGGCTGCCCGCTGGGCGGCAAGGACGGGCGAAATCCTGCGCGCACGGCCCGCCTGGCGGCAGGCGGGGCGAGCGGGCGGCTTGGTGCGCGCACCGCCCGTGGGCAGGGCAGCAGGGCGGCTCCCGGAGCGACGACGGGAAGCCCCGCGCAGGGGCCGGCTCATGACCCCGCGCGCGACGCGTCCTCGACGCAAGACCACCAAGAACCTGCCGGACGGGGCGTCAGCTCGAGCGGGGACGGGCCTCCCGCGCGGCAGCACGGGCTGCGAGCCCAAGCAGGCATGCGGCCACGAGGCTCGCCGCGCTGGGGATGGCGGTGACCACGAGGATGTCGGGTGGAGCGCCCGAGGAGAACGCCACCAGCACCGGGATCACGCCCACGAGCATGCAGGCTCCCGCGATGCCTGCCGCCACAAGAAGTGCCACCTCACCGGGTCGCACCAGCGCCCAGATGCCGGCAACCAGCGGGACCACCCCGCACCCCGTGATCGCGATGCCCATGGTCCCGCCGACCGCCCCCATGACCGAGTTGAGGAGCTGCACGCCTCCGTCAGTCGATCCGCCGTCGTCGACGAGCGGGAGGAATACGACGACGATCGCGATCCCGCCGACCGTGAGCGCCATGCCCAGCGCCGCAAGGACGGTCGCGCCAGCGGGTCCGGCCCACCTTCGGGGCCGATGCCGCCTGTCGGGATCCGGCATTGCGAAGCACCTCCTCGCCACGGTGCCGCCACTGCGGTACCCGGATCGTGCCCTTCGCAACGTGGCCGGAGTGAGAGGCGTTGGTCACGAGTCGCGCCCGAGCCGCAGGCGTCACAATCACGAGTGCCACCACTCGAGACCACCTGACCTGAAACTGGAGATCGCCCGTGACCGACCTCAAGATCGGCGCCAACCTCTGGAGCCAGCGCACCAGCTGGGCCGACTTCCTTGCCGCCGCCCAGCTCGTGGACCGCCTCGGCTACCGCAGCCTGTGGACGTGGGACCACATCCACGCGATCTTCGGGGATCCGCTCCAGGACATCTTCGAGGCGTACACCACGCTCGGCGCCTGGGCCCAGGCCACGCAGCAGGTCCAGATCGGCCTGATGGTCGGCGCCAACACCTTCCGGAACCCTGGCCTCGTCGCCAAGAGCATCGCCACGCTCGACCACATCTCGGGTGGGCGCGCGATCCTGGGCATCGGCGGCGCCTGGTTCGAGTACGAGCACACCGCGCACGGGATCGACTTCGGCTCCGGCTTCGGGCAGCGGCTTGACTGGCTCGACGAGTCGGTGGCGGCGATGACGGCGCTGCTGGGTGGCGGCACCGTCACGAGCGAGACCGACGGCCACTACGCCTTCAAGGACCTGCGCCACAACCCGCTGCCGGTGCGTGCGAAGGTGCCCGTGATGATCGGCGGCACGGGGCGCAAGAAGACGCTGCGTACCATCGCGAAGTACGGCGACCAGTGGAACGCCTTCGGCACGCCCGAGCAGCTGGCGGAGCTCGATGGTGTCCTGCGGGAGCACTGTGCGGTGGTCGGGCGCGACCACCGGGAGATCGAACGCACCGTGAACCTGTGGATCGTGGTCCGCGACGACCCGGACGAGGCCGAGCGCGTCTGGGGCGAGGCCATGGCCCACAACGACGTGCCGCGCGAGGAGTGGACCGAGGAGTCCCGCCCGATCCTGGGCTCTCCGGAGCAGGTGGCGGCACGGCTGCGCGAGTACGTCGCCGCGGGCTTCGACGGGCTGATCGCCGAGATCCCGTCCCCCTTCGACCACGAGACCATCGAGCGGCTGATGGGCGAGGTGAAGCCGCTCGTCGACGCCGGCTGAGGCGCATGGCTGCGACGGTCGAGTTCGACCACGTCTCCAAGTCCTATGCCGCAGCGGCGAAGGACGGGGCGAAAGCGGGCACGCCCGTCACACCCGGCGCCGTCAACGACCTGAGCCTGGCGATCCCGGCCGGCAGGATCTGCGTCCTGGTGGGGCCGTCGGGCTGCGGCAAGACCACGTCGCTCAAGATGGTCAACCGGCTCATCGAGCCCACATCGGGCCGCATCCTGCTCGACGGGGTCGACGTCACCACGCGTGACCTGACCGAGCTCCGCCGCGGCATCGGCTATGTCATCCAACAGACCGGCCTGTTCCCCCACCAGACGGTCCACGAGAACGTGGCGACCGTGCCGCGGCTCCTCGGCTGGTCCCGGCAGCGCCAGTCGGCCCGGGCGGACGAGCTGCTCGCGATGGTGGGGCTGGAGCCGGGCGCCTATGCCGGGCGCTATCCGGCCGAGCTGTCAGGTGGCGAGCGGCAGCGCGTGGGGGTCGCGCGGGCGCTGGCCGCGGATCCGCCGGTGATGCTCATGGACGAGCCGTTCGGCGCCGTGGACCCGATCGTCCGTGAACACCTCCAGAACGAGTTCCTGCGCCTGCAGGAGCAGCTCGCCAAGACCATCCTGTTCGTGACCCACGACATCGACGAGGCGATCAAGATGGGCGACCTGGTCGCGGTCCTCACGACCGGGGGCGTCGTCGCGCAGGTGGGCACGCCGTCCGAGATCCTGGCCCGGCCGGCGTCGGAGTTCGTGGCCCGCTTCGTGGGCACCGATCGCGGGCTCAAGCGCCTCGCGCTCTACCGGGTCGGCGATATGCCGCTCACGCCCGTGATCACCGCGCGGGTGGGCGACAACGGGACGATGATCCGGCGCCTGGCCGCCGACGACCCGTGGGACTACGTGCTGGTCACGGACGAGGAACACCGGCCGCTCGGCTGGCTGCACCGTGACCACATCCCGCCCGACACGCTCACGGCGGAGCACGTCGAGGGCACCTCGCCCCTCGTGGACCGCCGGACCACGCTCAAGGATGCGCTCTCGATGCTCCTCGACGCGGATGTGCAGGCCGGGGTGGTCGTGGACCGCAACGGCGCGGTCCGGGGCATGGTCCGCGTGCCGGACGTGGTGGCCTGGTCGCGCGGCCAGGGGCTTGCGGCGCTCGACCCGGATCCGGCCGGAGGCACGGACGGGTGATCGACTGGGGCTGGATCGCCGGCCACCTCGACGACATCCTGGGCCTCCTCCTGCAGCACCTCGTCCTGGTGGCCGTCCCGCTCGCCGCGGGGTTCGCCCTGAGCCTGGCGCTGGCGATCCAGGCCGTCCGCCACCCGGCGATCTACGGACCCGTCACCGCACTCACCGGCATCCTCTACACGATCCCCAGCCTCGCGGCGTTCGCGCTGCTGGTGCCGGTGTTCTCGTTCAGCTACCTCACGGCGTTCATTCCGCTGACCACCTACACGCTGCTGATCCTGTTCCGGAACATCGTGGCCGGGCTGGAGGGCGTGCCTTCCGATGTCCTCGAGGCCGCCGACGCCATGGGCTACCACGGCCGGCAGCGCCTGTGGCGCGTGGAGATGCCGCTCGCGATACCGCTCACGATGGCCGGCCTGCGGCTTGCGGCGGTGACGCTCATCGGCCTGGCGACGGTCGTGTCGATCCTGGGGTCGGGCTTCGGCGGGCTGGGCCTGCTCATCACGGACGGCCTCCAGACCTTCTTCCCCACCAAGTACCTGCTGGGCGGCCTCCTCTCGGTCGCGCTGGCGCTCGTCGTGGACTGGCTGCTGGTCCGCGCCGAGCGGTGGATCACCCCGTGGGCCCGGGGCGGGTCGGGGCGGGCGGGCGGGACGGGGCGGGCGGCCGAGGCCGGGCCCGGGCGGGCGGCAGGCGCATGAACGAGCTGGTCGCCTGGCTCACCAACCCCGCGAGCTGGCAGGGCGCCGAGGGCATCCCCTTCCGCATGCTCGAGCACGTGCTGATCGCAGCAGCCTCCATCCTCGCCGCCACCGCGATCGCCCTCCCGGCAGGCCTGTGGATCGGTCACACGGGCCGGGGGGCCGGAATCGCCATCAACGTGAGCAACATCGGGCGGGCCGTGCCGTCGTACGCGGTCATCGTGATGGTCCTGCCGATCTCGCTGGCCATCTCACCTGACTACGGCCTCGATCTCATACCGACCTTCGTGGCGATGGTGATCCTGGCCATCCCGCCGATCCTGATCAATGCGTTCGCGGGTCTGCAGGCGGTGGACCGGGACCTGCTCGAGGCCGGCCGCGGCATGGGCCTCACCGAGCGCCAGGTGCTGCGGGACATCGAGCTGCCGCTGGCGGCGCCGCTCATCATCGGCGGCTTCCGGACTGCCACGCTCAACGTCATCGCGACGGCGACCATCGGCGCTGTCGTCGGCTTCGGCGGTCTGGGCGCGTTCATCCTGGGCGGACGGGCGAAGGGCGTTGCCGGCCTGGGCGAGCTGATCGGCGGGGCGATCCTGGTCACGCTGCTCGCGATCACCGTGGACCTGCTCCTGGCGTGGGCGCAGCGCCGGGCGGCCCGGCGCGCCGACCGCAGGATCGGACCAGCCCGCGACTTCCGCGACCTGTCCGGGATTCCCGTTCCCCAGTTCATCCCGTGACCCGTCGCGCGCCCTTCCCGGGCTGGCGCGATACGCTGGCCGTGCGCCCCTCCCTCGGGGCGCCGCGTCATGCACAGGAAGGGGACCCAATGCGGTTTTCCCGCGCGCTCGCCCTCGGGGCGGCGATGCTGGTGGCGCTCGCCGCCTGCTCGTCGGGAGGGGGCAGCAAGCCCGAGGTCAAGATCGGCTCGGACAACTTCTACGAGTCCAAGCTGGTGGCCGAGATGTTCGCCCAGGCCCTCGAGGCCGACGGCTACACGGTCACCCGCAACCTCGGGATCGGCGCCCGCCAGGTGCGCCAGCCCGCCCTCGAGCAGGGGCAGATCGACATCTCGCCCGAGTACGTCGGCTCAGGCCTGGGCTACTACGACGCCAAGAAGACCACCGGCGACGCGAACGCCAACCAGATGGCCCTCGCGGCCGCGCTCAAGCCCAAGGGGATCGCCGTCGTCGGGCTCTCGCCCGGTGAGGACGCGAACGCCGGGGTCGTCCGCAAGGAGACCGCCGACCAGTACGGCCTCACGAAGATGAGCGATCTCGCCGCGGTCCAGGACGAGCTCAAGTGGGGCATCACGCCCGATTGCGACGCGAACCCGCTGTGCAAGGATGCGCTTGAGGCGTACGGGATCACCTACCCGCCGAAGAATGCCGAGCGGCTGGCCGCGTGTGACGCGCCCATCGCAGAGGCCCTCAACGGCAAGGGCGTGGACTTCGCGTGGCTCTGCTCCACGCAGCCGGCCATCGCGCAGTTCGGCTTCGTGGCGCTCGAGGACGATAAGGACACGCAGCCGGCCGAGAACATGACCGCGCTCGTCCGCGACGACCTGCTCGCCAAGGTGGGCGACAAGGCCGCATTCGGGAAGCGTCTCGACGATGTGCTGCGCCTGCTCACGACCGAGGAGCTGACGGCGCTCGGCGTGAAGGTCGCGGTGGAGCAGCAGGACGTCGCCGACGTCGCCAAGGCGTTCCTCACCGAGAACGGCCTGCTCAAGTAGCGCGCCCCTGAGGCTGCGGGTCAGCGCAGGTCGAGGAAGTCGAGCAGCGCCGCACCCTCGCTCCAGCGCGCCGGTGCGTCATGGGCAAGCCGTGACGCCTCGTGGCGCACCCAGCCGGCGACCTCCGGGTCGGCGTCGGCAAGGCGGCGGCTGGACCGGAGCCGCTCCACCGAGTGGCCAAGGAAGAGCGCGTACAGGGCCTCGGGCGAGGCCTCGGCGACGCGCGCCTCTGCGCCCTCCTGGTAGTCGATCGGGACCATCAGGCGCGCGAAGAACGCCCCGATCTCGTCCACCAGCGGGTCCACACCCTGCGAGTGTCCGGCCCACCGCACGATCGGGGCGGGAGAGGTGAACGCGACGTACACCGACCGGCCATCGACGGCATCAGCGAGCAGCGTCCCCCCGAAGCCGAGGAACTGGTTGCTCACCGGGATCCGGTCGGTGACGTGGATCGGTCCCCACGACCAGGGCCTGGTGGTGGGCACCGGCGTCTTGAGCGTGAGGCTGGCGAGGCGCCCGCGTCCGCCGCGGGCCTCCCAGAACGTGATCTCCTCGGGATCGAAGTGCGTCAGGGTGGGCACGTCGCGCAGTCCGACGAGCAGCCGCGGACCGGGTCGGGTCCCAGGCAGGGAGCCGTCGCGAAGCTCGAAGCCCAGGCGCGCGAGCTCCTGCACGGTCTGCGCGAGCCAGTCCCCACCCCAGTCCATCGCCCCCGGCCAGGGGCGCGAAGCGCCTAGCGTCCCCATCACGTGTCCTGTGCTGCGGCAATCGGAGGCACCCCAACCCCCGGATCCCCCGTATCGTCGATCGCCGGGGACGCGGGCACATGGGCCGTATGGGTCCCCGCGGCGGGCTGTCCGGCGTCGTGGGCAGCGTCGTCGTCGTCGTCCTTGTGCCCGGTGGGGGCGTGGCCCGGCACCAGGTGTCGGCGCCCACCCGTCACGAACGCGATCGCGCCGCCGATCGAGGTGACCAGCAGCACCGTGACGTGCACCAGGATCCCGAAGGCCAGTGCCTGGTCGGCGGGAATGCTCACCGAGGTCGCGATGGTCACCACCGCCAGCTCGAACGTGCCCACGTAGCCCGGCGCCGCCGGGATCGCGGTCGCGAGGTTCGTGCCGGCAGCGAGCAGCGCCGCCTGGCCCATCGTCGGCTCGATGCCCACCGCCTGCGCCGCGGCGGCGAAGGCAAGCACCGTCAGCGACCAGGACGCGATCGAGAGGATGACCGCGAGGATCATCGTGCGCAGGTTGCCCACGACCGCGAGGCCCGCGCGAAGTCGCACGAGCGCGCGGTGGATGCCGGGCCAGCGGTCAAGCCAGGCCCGTACGCGGTCGGCGCCGGGAAGCCGGTGGGCCGCCATGCCCACGGCAATTCCGACCACGAGCAGCGCGGTCAGGGCGAAGCCCACCAGCACGGCCGAGGCCACAATCCCGCGGACGGACAGGACGAGGATGGCAACCGCCGCGATCGACACGACCACCATCGTGTCCACCACCCGCTCGATTACGATCGTGCCCAGGATCGTGGAGCGCGAGATCCCCGTCCGGGCACCGAGGTCATGGCTGCGGACAAGCTCGCCAAGGCGGGCCGGGAGCACGTTGTTGGCCAGGTAGCCCACCAGGAGAGCGGCCAGCACCGGGCGGAAGGGCAGCTTCGCGACGGGCGCCAGGAGCACCCGCCAGCGGACCGCACGCAGCAGGATGTCGCCGATCACGAACAGCACGAGGAGCGCCACCCATGCCGGGTTCGCGTTCCGGAGCGCGTCCCAGGCTGCCGCGAGGTCCACGTTCCGGACGACGAGGACCAGCGCGACGACCGAGATCAGCAGGCCGAGTGCCGCGCGACCCAGCCCGCGTGTGGAGGTCACGATCAGGCGGCGCGGGGCTTGCTCGCGGAGGCGCGCGGGCTCAGCTTGGGCGAGCGCCGCAGGCCGGTCCGGTGCAGCAGGAAGCGGCCGACGACGCGGAGCGTGGACAGCCCGTACACGACGCTCCGCTTGAAGTT
This sequence comes from uncultured Chloroflexia bacterium, assembly GCA_963748625.1. Taxonomy (GTDB): domain Bacteria; phylum Chloroflexota; class Limnocylindria; order Limnocylindrales; family CSP1-4; genus CAIXZV01. The sequence continues at coordinate 1,286,054 of CAVVJT010000010.1, forward strand.
CACGGAGCTCGCCTCCTCGAAGTAGCGTGTCGGGACGGCGATCTCACCGATCTGCATCCCGCCCGCGGCCACCACCTGGGCGATGAGGTCCTGGTCGAACACGAAGTCGTCCGAGTTGCGCTGGTACGGGATCGTCTCCAGCAGGCGCCGGCTGTAGGCGCGCAGGCCGGTGTGGTACTCGGAGAGGTGCTGGCCGAACGCGAGGTTCTCCACGCCGGTCAGGAAGCGGTTCGAGACGTACTTCCACTTCGGCATGCCGCCCGCGAGCGGGTCACCCAGGAACCGGGAGCCCAGCATCAGGTCCTTCTCACCTGCCAGGATCGGCGCGACGAGCTGCGGGATGCGGGTGGCGTCGTACTGGTAGTCGGGATGGAGCATCACGACGACATCGGCGCCCCACTCGAGCGCCCGGTCGTAGCAGGTCTTCTGGTTGCCGCCGTAACCCTTGTTCTGGCGGTGGACGATGACCTCAAGGCCCAGCTGGCGCGCGATCTCGACGGTCTCGTCCTTCGACACGTCATCCACGAGGATCATGTGATCCACGAGGTCGTGCGGGATGTCCGCGTACGTCCGCTCCAGCGTGCGGGCGGCGTTGTAGGCGGGCATCACGATGACGACCTTGGGCCGGGCACGGTCTCCGGCGGGAGTGGGAGGCGGCATGCGCCAGAGCATACCGAGTCTCGATCAAGGGCGCCCCTGTACACTCCCGGCCGATGACCAACGATCTCGCACGCCCGGTGGCCGGGCGCCCGCAGGCTGGACTGGGGGCCGGAGCGTACGCGTCGGCAGCCGGGATCTTCGTCCTCAGCGTCATCCTCGCCCACTTGGCATCGCCCCTGCGGGCTGAGGCCCCGGTCGCCTTCGACACCATCTCCGTGGTGCTGTACTTCGACCGGATCGTGCATGGTGTCGTGCTCGAGGCTCCGATCCTCACCACGCCCAAACCACTGTTGTCCCTCGTCTATGGAGCGACCTGGGAGCTGACGGGCGACTGGCGCTGGATCGTCCTGATCTCCGTCCTCGCGTCGGCAGGCTCAGCGGCGCTCGCAACCCTGCTGGCATGGCGCATCGCGGGACCGGCTGCAGGCCTGTTCGCCGGCGCCGCCATCGCAGGCTCCTCGATGCTGGTGATGGAGGCCGTCCGAGGCCTCGCCACGCCGTGGGCGATCCTGGGCTGGATGCTCGCCGGCCTCGCGGTCACGGCACGGCGGCCGCGCTACGGTATCGCCGGTCTTGCCCTCGCCCTTGCGGCCCTGGCGCGGATCGAGACCCTCGCCATCGTCGGGGCTGCGGTGGTGCTGCTCGTCGTCGTCTCCGTCGGGCCGCGACGGGTTCGCAGGCACGTCCCCGGGCGGGCGTGGCTCGTGCTGCTCGGCCTCCTCGCACTACCGGTGATGCTCGCGCACGACTGGCTGCTCATCCGCGATCCCTGGTACTGGGCCGGCGTATCGGGCGCCTATGCTGCCCAGAACCCCCAGCCGTCAGGGATGGCGGGGGTCCGGTCGGTCCTCGAGCTCCTCGTCAAGCTCCTGGCCCAGATGCTGGGGATGGTGGTGCTCGCCGTGCCCGGGACGGTCATCCTCCTGCGCAGGACGCCGGTCGTGGGCATCGGCCTGCTGGCGCTCGCCGGCGGTGTTGCCTCGTTCATGCTGTTGATCGGCTATCTCGGCTACATGGTTCCCGGCCGGTATGCGGCCCCGATCGAGGTGGCCGTCATGATGGCCGCCGCGATAGCGGTCGGCGCCGCGGCGGAGAATCTGGAAGCAAGGTTGCGGCGCCGGCAGACGACAACGACCCGTGGCGAAGGCCCGGTCCGCATCGTGCCCGCCGTGCTCGGTGTCGCAGGCCTCGTTACCGCCCTGGTCCTCACGAACCCGCTCGCACCGGCCAGCAAGGGGCTGCACCGGGTGGTCCAGGATCGTCGCGCCCTCAACGGCGCAGCCCTTGACGCGACGGACGCCATCAGGGCAGCGCTGCAGGACGCTGCCAACGGACCAGGGACACCCCCCGTCATCCGGGTCCAGAGCCAGGTGCGGCCGCTGCTGGCGCTCGAGCTCGGCCTGGACCTGACGCGGATCCAGGTGCTCCCGAACCCACCGGATCGGGCGCTTGCGTCCGATACCGCACAGGGGGGCGGGCTGGTGCTCTACATCCCGGCGGAGGACGAGTCAGGGCGGGGCGCGAGCCTGGCCACCACTGAGCCGACAACCGTGGGCACGGTCAGGATCACTCCCATCACCTCTGACGCCGACATGGGCTGGTGGCTGTCGCGCCTCGACGCCACCCCCTCGACCGAGGGAGAAGCCGGCGGGTAGCACCGCGGCGGCCCGACGGCTGGCGGAACCGTCGAAGGGCTGTCGCGATCCGCGGGTATGGTTCGGACGAATACCTCGATGACACGTCCCGGCGTCATCGGGATTGAGGAGCACGCCAGACCATGTTCGATCGACTCTTGGGCAACCGCCGCGCCGACCCGGCCGTCGCCGATCGCGTGCCGCCCGGCCAGTACCTGACCGACAAGTTCCCCGTGCTGCACTACGGCTCGGTGCCGTCCACGGACCTTGCGACGTGGGACTTCCGGGTCCACGGCGAGGTCGACAGCCCGTTCACCCTGTCGTGGGAGCAGTTCCGGGCGCTGCCACGCAAGCAGGTGACCACAGACATCCACTGCGTGACCCGCTGGTCGAAGCTGGACACGCACTGGGAGGGCGTCGCCATCCAGACGATCCTCGAGATGGCGCAGGTCCGGCCATCAGCCGCGCACGTGATCGGCCACGCCGAACAGGGCTACACGGCGAACGTCTCGCTCGACGTGCTCGACGACGACGACGTGCTCCTCGCCGACACCTACGAGGGTGCGCCGCTCACCCCCGAGCACGGCTGGCCGCTCCGCCTCATCGTCCCGAAGAAGTACTTCTGGAAGGGCCCGAAGTGGATCCGGGGCCTCGAGTTCGTGACGCACGACCGCCTCGGCTTCTGGGAGCGCTACGGCTACCACAACGAGGGCGACCCCTGGCGCGAGGAGCGGTTCTCGGGCTCCTGACGCCGTAGCCCAACCCCGGGGCGCGCATCCACGGGGCGCGCTCCCTGCCCGACCGCCCGCCTGGCGGGCCTTGCGTGCGGAGTTCCGCACAGTCGCACCGCCAGACGGGACGTCCGGGCCCGTTTCGGCCATGCACGCCCTGATCTGCCCGCTGTGCGACCGGTTTGCGCAGGATCGCGCACACAGTGCCCGCTGGGCGGGATGCATGCGGCCCGGACCGCGCATGCGGCCGCGGACGCGGGACGCGGCTCGCGGGTGCGGGGCGGCCTCGGACGCGAGGCCGCCCCGGACGCGGGACGCGACGGACCCCAGCTCGGCTCGTGGGCCCAACTCGCCGAAGGCGGCCGACCCTCAGCGCAGGAGCACGTCCGCAAGGGCCAGCATCTGGCGGGGCAGCTCCTCGAACGAGGCGACGGGCACGAGACGACCACCGCCCGCATTGGCGAGGTCAGCACCGGCCTGGCGCACCGGCGTGATCCAGACCGTGGACCGGCCCGGCTGGGCGGATTGCGTGTGCAGAACGTGGAGGCGCCGCATCCGCGAGGCCACCGGGCGCGGGTTGCCGCCCGCCGTGTACTGGCCGTCGCTCACGAGCACGGCTGCGCTGCGCGGGTCACGCGAGCGGGCGAGCTGGCGCTCCCCCGCCTCCAGCGCGGCCTCGATGTTCGTGGAGCCGCGACACGGCCGCTCCAGCATCCGGCGCACCATCTCCTCGGCCGGCAGCCGCTCGCCGAGCGTGACCACGTCGGCCGCATCGTCGGAGAAGGCGACGATGCCCAGGTCTCCGGGCTGCACCTTGAGGGCCAGCACGGCCGCCGCGACCGCCGCGAGCGCCATCGGCTCGCCTGACATGCTCCCCGAGGTGTCCACCATCAGGACGACCTGGCGGCGCTCCTCCACCCGGTGCTCCACCACCCAGTCAGCCGCGTCCGCCCAGCGCTTGCCCGCGGTGTTCTCGAGCGTGCCCGCCACGTCGAGCTCGCCGTGAGGCGCAACGTCCGGCGTGGTCCGCCGGAGGCGTGACCGTCCACGCATCGGACCCACCAGCGCGACGGCACGGCGCATCACGCTCGCGACGGCCAGGCGCTCGGCAACCTCCAGCGCGTCGTCGTCGAGATGGCGCAGGCGGCCGGTCGTCAGCCGGGTCGCGACCTCCCAGCCGTCGGGTTCCCCGTCGCTCTTGGTGAGGCCCAGGCTAGCAAGCGCGCGGGCGAGCGCCTCACGGGCGGCAGTGCCTGGATCGGGCAGCTCGGGGGATGGGGCGTCAGGGTCAGGGTGGGTGCCGATCACATCGACCAGTGGGGGCGAGCGATCGTCCTCGACCGCCTCGGCCAGCACCCGGTCGACCAGCTCGTCGAGCACGGCGTCGAAGCCCTGGCCGGCGTCGTCGCGGAGGTCGATGCGCGTCCGGAAGGCAGCCGCGGCTGCACGCCGCAGGACGGCCCGATCGGTGGCCGGGTCCACGCCCGCGGCGGCTCCGAGGCTCGCTGCGATCTGCACGGTGGCCACGGCGCCCCGGACCGACGCGCCCTTGCGGACCCGCGGATGCTCGCGCGTCGCCCGGGCCAGGCGGACGGCAGCGATGACCAGCGCCGGGTCGTCCACGCCGGACTCCGCGACCACGATCGCGGCCTCCTCGGCCTCGGCCTGGTAGACGAGCGCGAGGTGCTCGAAGCGGTCCCGCAACGCCTCGGACAAGTGCCCCGTGGCCACGTACTCCACCGGGTTTTGCGTGGCGACCACCTGGAACCCCGGCGCCGCGACCACCTCGCCCAGGTGCGGCACGCCGATCCGCCGCTCGTCGAGCGCCGGCAGCAGCACGTTCTGGACCGTCTCGGGCATCCGGTTCAGCTCGTTGATGAACAGGACAGCGCCCGCGCGCATCGCGGCGACCAGCGGGCCGGCGTTGAAGCTCTCCTCGCCATAGCCGACGGAGAGCACCAGGGGCGGGTCGAACCAGCCGGTGAGCTTCGCCTCCGAGTAGCGGTCGTCGCCGTCCACGCGGACCGTGTCGCGCCCAAGGTGATCGCAGACCGCGAGCGCGATCGTCGTCTTGCCCACGCCGACGGGGCCCTCGAGCAGCAGGTGACGCCCGGCGCCCAGCACGGCCAGCGCGAGGGCGAGCTCGTCCTCGCGGCCGACGATGCCGTGCTGCTCCTGGATCTGGCGGACGCGGTTCACGACGACTCCCGGGCGGATGGCGGACGCACGCCGATGGTAGCCGGTCAGGCCTGCCCGACTGGGGCCGCCGCGACCGGTGCCTCCGCGGCGGCGTTCACGCGCGCGAGCAGCGCGAACACCGGCTGGGCCGCCTCGAACCCGTCGCACAGGAGGTCGGGCAGGTCGGGCGACAGCACGTCCGCGTCAGAGAGCCGGCGGCTGAAGATCAGGTCCTTGAGCCTGAGCAGCTCGCCGTCCGGATGGTCCTTCGCAAACCCGGCCGGGACACGGGCCAAGCGCTCCTCCGCGTAGATGGAGCCGTAGGCGGCTGTGAAACCCTGCTCGCTGAGTGCCCCATGCACCGCCTCAGGATCCGTGTCCACCAGGCGCCGCCAAGCCACCAGGACCGGCGTCGGCGGCCGGTAGAGGCCACCGCCGGTGAAGATCTCGCCGGGCTCCATGTGGAAGTAGCCGGCCGGCCCGCCGCCGACCGCCGGGAACTGCGCGCTCACCGCGGTCTTGTAGGGCGTCTTGTCCTTGGAGAACCGCGTATCGCGGTAGATCCGGAAGGGCGATCGCTGGTCCGCCGTGAGGGCGATGCCGCGCGCCTCGAACCGCGCGGCAAGCGTCAGGCACAGGGCCTCGAGCGGGCGCTTGAGCAGCGCCTCGAACTGCGCCTTGCGCGGGTTGAACCACGCACGATCGTTGTTGGCGGCGAGCTCGACGAGGAAGGCGATGCCTTCGGGCGGGAAGCCCTCGAACTGGATCTGGTCGGCCACAGGGTGCTCCCGGGAGGCGGCGGATGGGCGGCGGCGTGGCGCGGACGCTACCACGACCGACTTCACGCCAACTTGACCGTCCTCCGTCGCAGCCAGGCACGTGCCGTCGTGCAAGACGTACGCAATGTCTGAGGCCGAAACCGGGATGCCGATGCAACGTCCTGCCACGCACAGTTGCCCGACCGGGGAACCATCCGCAATCAGGAGGGTCGGAGTGGCCAAGTTCATGGATGTCCACGAGGGCATGTTCGGCGTGACGCCAGAAGCGCTTCGGGCGGCCCACCAGGCCGATCTCGACATCCAGGGTGAGGAAGGCGTCGACTTCCAGCACGCCTGGGCAGACCCTGATTCGGGACGGGTGTGGTGCGTGTCCGAGGCGCCCAACGCCGACGCCGTCCGCCGGATCCACGAGCGTGCCGGCCACCCCGCCGCCGAGGTCTTCCCGGTTCCCGTCGAGGCCTGACCTCCCTCCCTGCTCCACCCGTGCCATGCTCCGGGCATGGAACCGATCTTCCTCGTCCTCGGCGGCCCGGCCGTCGGGAAGTCCACGACCTCCCGGTTGCTCGCCGACGCCTTCCCGCGGAGCATCCACGTACCGGTGGACGACATCCGCCACATGGTCCGTGGCGGCCTGGCCTTGCCCGCCCTCCCGTGGACGGACGAGATCAGCCGCCAGGTCACGCTCGGGCGTGAGGCGGCGCTTGCGGTAGCAGAGCACTACGCGTCCCAGGGGTTCGCGGTGGTGATGGACGACTTCTGGGATCCGCACCATGCGGCCGAGTACCGCGACGTCGTGCGGCGTCCGGGCGTGCACGGGGTGCTGCTGCACGCCCCACGCGAGGTGGCGCTCCAGCGGAACCGGGTGCGGTCGCCCGGCCCGGAGGGCGACTACATCGAGGGCGCGATCGCGCATGCCGCGGGGATCATCGGGCCGGTCCTGGACCGTCTCCCGGCCGAGGGCTGGACGGTGATCGACACGTCAGCACTCACCCCGGAAGCCACGGTGGCCGCCATCCTCGAGGCGGCGGGCCTTGAGGTTGGGATCGGGCTCAGGGGCTGACCCACAGCTCCGAGGCGCCCTGACCGAGATCCATCCCCGTCCAGTAGCGGTTCACCAGCAGGACGAGCCGGCCGCCCGCCCAGCCGTGGCCGTCGATGAAGTACTCGCCGCGCCCGTCGAACTCGACCGAGTCGATCCCCCACCAAGACCGGCCGTCCCGCGAACCGGCAAGCACGCCCATCCGGGTCACGTCGTGGCGCCTGTCCGTGTCCGCGCGACGCCCGATGACCAGCCAGCGCGTGGGAGAGGCGATCACGCGCGTCGTGCCCTGGTCGAGCTCGACCACGGACAGCCGTGGGCCGGAGAGGCGCTGCCAGCCATCGGCCGGCGTCCACCGCCAGATGCCCGGTTGCTGGTCGCCCTCGCCCGAACCGCGCAGGCCGGCCGCCAGGAGTCCTTCCCCGGGGCCGCCGCCCGCGATGCTCGTGAGGCGGACGTCCTCCATGCCGACGGCGATCGGCACCTCGGTCCAGGTCCTCCCATCGGGGCTCGTCCACACGCCCTGCGCACCAGACAGCGCGCCGAAGCGGACGCTCTCGCGCTCGACGGCGTCGAGACCAGCGATCGTGGGGCCGCTGCGTCCCGCCAGCACGAAGCCGCCACCGGGCACCACACCCACGGCGTCCACGATGAGGGCCGGCGCTCCGGGAAGCTCCACCTTCTGCCAGCGGCGGCCACCGGCCGAGAACCAGATGCCCGCATGGGCGCCGTAGGGCTGCCAGCCGATGAAGCGGCGGCCATCGGAGGCCACGGTGTCCACAGGGACCCGGCGCCCTGCGGTGGGGCGGGCACGGGTCCACCTCCGCGCGTCGGGGGACCACCAGGCGCCGCCCCCGGCGAGCACGTACCGCTCGCCGTTGGCGGCAATCGACTGCACCTGCGCATCAAGGCCCGGGCCGGAGGCGACACGGGTTGTCCAGGTGCGCAGGTCCGACGAGATGGCGAGCGTGGGCGGCCCGGGGAACCCGCCACCGTCGTAGGTCAGGACCTCGATGCAGCCGACGGGGCCGCACGCGAACGAGGTGGCCGTGCCGTCACTGGCGTACCGCTTGTGCCACGTGATGCCGAGACCCCGGGACGGCGCGGTCGCCTTGGGCGGGATGACCGTCTCGACGGGGACGTCGGGCCCAGGGGTGACGGTCGGCGCCCAAGTGGGCGCGAGTGTCGCAGTCGCACCCGGGGTGGACGTCGGGGCAGGCGTCGGCGTGAGGGACGGCGGTTGGGTCGCAGTGGCGATCGCCGGCGGCGTCCGGGTCGGGGTCTGAGCAGGCGTCTGGGTCGGTTGGCTTGACGCTGGTGGCACAGCCGAAGCCGGCACGGCGGACGTTGCGCCGGCCGAAGCGGGCGGCGCTGTGGTTGGCGTGGACGACGGGGCCGTGCCACCACATGCGGTCGTGACCAGCAGGATCGCGCTCAGCCCGAGCAGCCGGATGCCGGCCATGCGTCTCGCCACCCCTTCCGCTGCTGGACGCCGAACCTGTGACGCCCGACCCGGCCCCGGCGTTGCACCGGCTCAGCCGGTTGGGGCCGGTGGCCTGCGTTGGCCGCCCAACTGGCGCGCCATCGTCCAGCCGGTGGCCCCCAGCGCCGCGCTCACGAGCGTGGGCAGCCCGATCCAGAACCAGGACTCCAACAAGAGGCTGAACCAGGTCTCGCCCGACTCGGACATGTGCGCGGGGTCCACCCAGACGACGGCCACGATCACGTTCCCGACCAGGAACGAGGCCCACATCAGGATGCCCGCAACGACGCCCGTGCGAAGCCGGCGGTGACCCGGGGCGACGGCCCAGGCGACGCCTCCAGCGACGGCGCACACCGAAAGGCCCGGGCTGCTGGCCCGGGCCCCGTCGGCGGAGGGAGGAGGAGGTGCCCGTAGAGTGCATGGGCGTTCCTTGCGATTCGATGACGCTCGGACTGGACCTTTGCGCCTGCCTCACACGAGCCGAGCGCCTCGCCTGCACGCCTGCCGCCTGCACGCCTGCCGCCTGGCGGGCCTTGTGTGCGCGATCCTGCACGTTCTGCCCGCCGGCCGGGATGACGCTGGCTGATACGGGCGCGGAGAGGCGATCCATGCCGCTGAACGGGACGATTGCGCGAAATCCTGCGCGCAAGGCCCGCTGGGCGGGAGGCCACGGGGGCAACACGAGGGCAGGAGCTGGGTCGGGACGCGCGGGCGCCCGCCTCGATCAGCCCGCGGGTTCGACCGGGCGGGTGAGCGACAGCAGCGCGCTGGGCAGCACCGCCCGGGCGAGCTCGTCCGGATCGGCGTCACCGCCTGCGAGCAGCGCACGCCTGATGCTGCGCTCGGCGAGGGCGGTCATGGTGTCGACCACATCGACCGGGTCCACGGTGAGCTCCCGGCCGGCGCGTCCCACCGCGTCCACGATGAACGAGCCGAGCCGCTCGCGGAACCGGAGGTTGACCTCCAGGAGCTGGCGCGACATGTCCGGCCGCCGGATGGCGTGGATCTCCAGTTCCGTCTGGACGAGCATCATGGTCCGGTCGACCGGGATGGTCCGCAGCACCCGGTCAACGATCGAGGCGACGACCGCCGGCAGCTGGTCATCGGCACCCGCGATCTCGGGCGTGACCTCCACCAGGGCGGCGTCCAGGTGCTCCATGAGGCGCGCCTGCTCACGCTCCACGAGCGCATGGACGACATCGTCCTTGTCGGCGAAGTTGGAGTAGAACGCCCCGCGCGTGAAGCCTGCCTTCTCGCAGACGTCCTCCACGCTGCCGCCCATGACGCCGCGCTCCGCGAAGACGTCGCGCGCCGCGTCCAGCACGCGCTGGCGGGTGGCCTCGCGACGAGCCGAGCGGTGGATGCTGCCGCCGTGTGCATCGTCGGGATCAAGGCGGTGGGCGACAGGCTCCGTCAGGGCCGCGGGGGCCATGGCATCCGGAGCAGCAGGGGCAGCGGACACGGCCGATGGGCCAGCGGAAACGGCGGCTGGGGCAGCGGGCGCGTCGGCAGCCGTGGGCGCGGGCGTGCCCATCCAGGCCGCCCAATCGCCAGGCCGCGGCTCGCGTCCCATCGTGCCCTCCGTCGATACATATCTGTATCCGATACATTGACGTATCGAATACGCGGCCGTATCCTACCCGGCGCGACACACCGCCGCAACCCCTGACGCCATTTCGACCCGCGGCCCCGGCCGCGCCCATAGCGACCGGCGCCGGCGCAACCACCGCGCGGCCCGGGGAGGCACCACCGTCCCATGTTCGAGCGCCTCGGCTCAGCGACCTTCCGGTTCCGCTTCCTGATCCTGCTAGCGTGGATTGCGGCGGGCGTCTTCATGGCCACGCAGGCGCCCAGCCTGGCCGGGTCCGGCTCCACCGACCAGACCACCTTCCTGCCCGCCAATGCCCCCTCGGTTCAGGCCAAGAACGCCCTGGAGCGGGCCTTCCCGGGCAGCACCTCCTCGTCGTCGGCCACGATCACCATGGACCGCCCGACTGGCCTGACCGACGCCGACCGCGCGTGGCGCGACGAGCTCACGGCCTGGGCCGTGAGCGACCAGGCTCCCGAGGAGCTGCGCGCGGCTGCCACCGAGGCCGAGACCGCGGACTCCCGCCCTGAGCTGGCAGAGCTGTTCCGCGCCGAGGACGGGACGTTCGAGCTGTTCGTGATCAACCTCAACGTCGCCGAGGCCGGCGACGCGGCCAGGGTCGTCACCGAGCAGCTGCGCGAGCACATCGCGGCGACTGCCCCTGCCGGGCTCGAGACCCACGTGACCGGCGCCGCCGCCATCAGCTCCGACTACCTCGAGGCGGTGCAGGTCGGCACGGACAGCACCACCACGATCACGATCTTCCTGGTGATCGTCGTCCTGCTCGCGATCTACCGCGCCCCGCTCGCGGCGCTCATCCCGCTGGTCACGATCGGCGCCGCGTACGTGATCTCCACCGGCATCCTGGGCTTCCTCGCCCAGGCCGGCTGGTCGGTGAGCTCGACCCTGGCCACGTTCCTCGTGGTGATGGTGTTCGGCGTCGGGACGGACTACGCGATCTTCCTGATCAGCCGCTACCGCGAGGAGGTCTCCCACGAGACCGACTGGCATGACGCCGCCAAGGTCACCGTCAAGCGCATCGGCGCGGTGATCACGGCGTCCGCCGGGACGGTGATCGTGGGCATGCTCGCGATGGGCGCGGGCGACTTCAAGATGATCGCGTCCATGGGCCCGGGCATCGCGATCGCGATCGCGGTGACGCTGGTGGCCGCCCTGACCCTCTCCCCCGCCCTGCTCTCCATCTTCGGCCACTACCTGTTCTGGCCGCTCCACACCAAGGAGAAGCACGAGGGCGAGCCCCGCGGCTTCTTCGCGGCGCTGGCAGCCGCGGTCTCGAGGCGTCCGGCGGTCTGGACGGCCGCCCTCCTGGTCGTGCTGATCGTGCCCGCGCTCTACCTGCCCCAGGCGGAATCCAACTTCGACGTGATGGCGGACCTGCCCGCCGAGGCCGACTCGCGCATCGGCTACGAGCAGATCGGCGAGCACCTGGGCGAGGACAAGCTCGTCCAGTCGACGGGCCTGGTAGACCTCGGCGGCGAGGGCGACATCCTCGCGCCCGCACAGCTCGCGCGCCTCCATGCGCTGATGGTCGCCCTCCACGAGGACGCGGGCATCGCGACCACCACCAGCATCGTCACGCCTGACGGCGACACGACCGTTCCCGACGGCTTCCGGCCGTCGGCCACGCTGGGCGAGATCGCCGACGGCTTCGCGGGCGACGACGGCACCTCCCAGGAGACCGACAGCGCGAGCCTCCTCGACGGCGAGGTGGAGGACGGGCTCAACCAGGCCCTCGACTACATCAATGGCTTGGGCGTCGCCTTCCCCGACGTCGCCGCAGGCCAGGCCATGCGCGACGCGCAGGCGGGCCTCGAGCACGCCCTCGACATCGTCGACCGGGTCCAGAAGCAGGCGGTCCTGACCACCCAGCTGCGCACCCTGTCGGCGTCCATCACGGACCCATCGAACGCTGCCGCCTCGTCCGGCGAGGACACCGGCGACGACTCCACCCTCATGAGCGACTACCTCGCCGAGCTGGGCGCCGCCTACCCCGAGGTGAAGGCGCTCGACGCCTGGAAGGACGGCGTCAAGGCCGCCCGCGACCTCGAGCAGGACGCCTCGATCAGTGCGGCGCTTGCCCTGGCCGATGCCTTCGACGCCCTCGCCGACCACTTCGCGGCGACCGCCCCCGACGCCACCCTCACCCCCGAGAGCCTGGCCGGGACCACGGCCGCCAAGGAGCTCAAGAAGGAGGCCGAGGACACCTTCAACGCGTTGCCCGACGAGTTCTCGGCGCTCGCCGCGGTCTTCGCGGACCGCCCGGACGACTTCTACATCCCCACGTCGCTGACCGGCGACGATGCCGAGAAGCTCCAGGACGCGATCGACGCGTTCGTGTCCGCGGACGGCACGGCCACCCGCTTCTACCTGACGTCGTCCAACTCGCCCTACTCCGGCGGGGCGTTCCAGGTGGTCAAGGACACGCGCGTCGTGATGGAGGACCACGCGCCGGGCTTCGGCGCCGCGGCCACCGCCCATGTCGGCGGACCCATCGCGCAGTTCACCGACGTCAACGACACGCTCGCCAAGGACTTCCAGAAGGTCGGCGTGATCACGGTCATCGGCATCCTGCTGGTGCTGATGCTGCTGCTGCGCGCGATCGTGGCGCCGCTGTACCTGGTCGCCACCGTGGTCATCTCGTACGCGTCCACCATCGGCCTGTCCGCGTTCATCTTCCAGGAGATCATGGGCCAGCCGGGCATCAGCCCGTACCTGCCGCTGATGGTCTTCGTGCTCCTGGTCGCCCTCGGCTCGGACTACAACATCTTCCTGATGCACCGCGTGCGCGAGGAGGCGGAGACCCGGAACATGCGCGACGCCGTGCGGGTCGCGTCCGGGCACACGGGCGCCGTCATCACGTCGGCCGGCCTGATCCTGGCGGGCACGTTCGGCTCCATGGCCACCGCACCGCTCACGATCCTGTTCCAGGTGGGCATCGCGGTCGCGATCGGCGTGTTGATCGACACGTTCCTCGTGCGCTCGATCCTGGTGCCCGCGATCACGACGCTCGTGGGCGACTGGGCCTGGTGGCCGTCGAAGATGGTCCACCACATCGCGGTCCCGGTGCCAGTGGGCGAGGGCGCCGGCGAGGCGCCGGTCCCGGTGCCGGCCCCGGCGCCGGTCCCGGCGGGCGGAGGAGCCCCGGTCCCGGTCGCGGCAGCCACGGGTGCTGCAGCCATCGTCGGGAGTGACCTCGGCGTGGTGGCCGAGCCGGGCGCGCGCACGTCGCGCCGCCGCCTCGCCGTCGGCCTCGCGCTGGTGATCCTCGTGCCGCTCGCCGTGGCAGGCCTCCTGACCTGGTCGCTGGGCGGCGCGATGGACCGCATCGGGTCGGTCCAGGCAGCCGTCGTCAATCTCGACGAGGGCGGGACGATCACCCTCCCCGACGGCACGGAGACGACGCTGGCCCTCGGCGGTGACCTGACGACCACCCTGCTCGCGCCAGGGGCCGGTGAAGGCTTCACGTGGGTGGCAACCGACGCCGCGGCAGCCGAATCGGGCCTGACGGACGGCACGTACGCCGCCGTGCTCACCATCCCCGCCGAGTTCTCGCGAACCGTGGCGGCCATCCGCTCCGACACCACCGGCAGCGCCCCGCAGGCGTCGCTGGGCATCGTCACCGACGATGCGTCCGGCTACGCGCTGGGCACCGTCGCCCGGGCCGTGTCCGCGGCCATCGCCACCTCCACCGCGCAGGGCGTGACCGCGTCCTACGTGGATGACGTCCTGCTCGCGGTCACCGATGCCCAGGCCCGCCTTTCGAGTGCGTCCGGCACCGCGGCCGAGCTCGCCGACGACTCCTCGAGCCTCGCCGGCGATGCGTCGGGCGTTGAGGTGTTCGCCGGGCAGCTGGTGGACGGCCTGCAGCAGCTCGTGGACGGGACGACCGACACGAGCGGCATCACGGAGCTCGTGGACGGCACCGCCGCCCTGGCCGACGGCGTGACCAAGGTGGCCGACGGGCAGCAGGCGTTGGCCAAGGGCACGAAGGCGGCGGCCGCCGGGGCCCAGAAGCTCGCCGATGGGGCGACGCAGGTTGCCGACGGCGCGGGCACGCTCGCGACCGAGACGGCCACGCTGCCGGCCCAGGTGGACCAGCTGGCCGATGGCGCCGAGCAGCTCGCGAGCGGCGCAACGCAGCTCGCGGGGGGCTGGCACCTGCTGACCTTTGGCGATGGGACGCCGGGCAACCCGGGGCTCGTCGGGCTCGCGGCCGGCGTGAACGGCCTGGGCAAGACGGCAGGCGACCTTGATGACCTCGCGAAGCAGGCCGCCGCCAGCGCGCAGACGACATTCGATGGCTCCGTCGACGTGGCCACGAAGGCCGGCAACGTCGCTCAGGCAGCGGGCGGGCTCGCCCAGTCGGCGGGGGCGCTGGCCGGCAGCGCGGGTGCGGCCTACCAGGGCTGCGTCGCGACGTACGGCGCAGGCGATGCCGTGTGCCAGTCGATCGACGGGCTCGTCACCACGTCCGGTGCCGTCGCCGCAGATGCGGGCACGCTCGCCAACCAGGCGGCGAACACCGCGACCAAGGCCGGTGCCGTCGCCAACGACGCCGGCATGACCGACGGGCTGGCCGACGGCGTCACCCAGTACACCGGACCACTGGCCGCCCAGCTGCCCCAGCTCGAGGCGGGGATCGAGGCCGTGGCAGCGGGCGCGGAGACCCTGTCCACCAACACCGACGCCTTCTCCACGGGCCTTGACACCTACGCCGACGGCGTGCGCCTGTTCGCCGACTCGGCGCCCAAGCTCGCCGACGGCATCTCGCAGCTGTCCACGGGCACGTCGGGCATCGCGTCGGGCGCGTCCGACCTCGCCGACGGGCTCGACAAGCTCGCGACCGGGTCAGCGGCCCTGGCCGCGGGATCGTCGAAGGCGGCAGACGGCGCGCAGACCCTTGCCGACGGCGTCGCATCGAACATGGGCGGTCTCGACCAGCTCACCGAGGCGGGCGATCTCGCCCTCGAGGCGGGCCGGCTCGTGGAGGCCCAGGCCGCCAACATCGCCGACGGCGGGAGCACCGTCTCCGACGACGCCCAGGCACTCGCCGACGACCTCGACGCCTCCGCGTCCGGCACCGGCTCCTACGGGACCGAGCAGCGCACGAAGCTCTCCTCCCTGGCCGCCGATCCGATCGCCATCGAGGCCACGCGCATCAACGGCGTCGGCGGACTCCAGGACGGGCTGGCCCCGTTCCTCATGGCCCTCGCCGCGTGGCTGGGCGTGATGGGCACGTTCCTCCTGCTGCCCGCGGTTTGGGCCACCGACGAGCGGCGCTGGGTCCGGGGCGTGCTCCTCGGGTTCGGCGCGGCCGCAGCCGTCGGGCTTGCGGCGTCCCTGCTGATGGTCGCGGGAATGGTGCTGTTCGTGGGACTGGCGGTCGCCAGCCTGCCGCAGCTCGTCTTCTTCGCGGTCCTGGCCACGCTCACCTTCACCGCCCTCGTGCAGGCGCTTGTTGCGCTGTTCGGGTCGCGCGGCTGGCTGGTCGCGTTGCTGCTCCTGGTCCTCCAGGCGGCGGCCGTGGGCTTCCCGGCGGCGGTGATCCCGGGCCCGATCGCCGCGATCCGGCCGCTCCTGCCGATGACCTACGCGGTGGACGCCCTCCGCGGGGCGATCACGGGCGCGGGCTCGGTGCCGGCGATCGACACGTTCGCGCTGGTGGCGTTCCTGGTCGTGGGCCTGCTGGTGACGCTCGCGGGCGTCGCCAGCCAGGCGGCGCGGCGGGCCCGGGTGGAGGGCGAGGCCGGCGGCGCCGAGGGCAGCGCGGCCTGACGCCGTGGCCGACGCCTTAGCCGCCAGGCGGGCGCCCAGTCACGTGAACGCGCCCGTCTCCCGCCTGGCGGGCACTATGGACGGGATCCTGCACGTTCGGCCCGCTGGGCGACACGAGGGGGCCGCAACTGGGGCCGAACCCCTTGTTCCTGCCGCTGGGCGGCACGATCGTGCGGGATTCGGCACACAAGGCCCGCCGGGCGGCAGGCCGCCCGATCGAGATGGGACCGCATGGCGCGCGCTCACGCCGGGGCCGGGGGACGGCCTTGGGGGCTGGCCCCGGGGGGCGGGTGGGGCTAGCAGGCTGGCGCCTTCCGCGACGGCGGCGCACGATGTGCGTAGCGAGCCGACAGAGCCGCGGCTGAGCGCAGCGTAGGAGCCAGACATGGACCTGAACGAGACGCCCACGGTCCCCGAGACCGGGGCGATGGCAGGCATGGCGAAATGGAAGGGCGGTGCGTCGACACCGAGCGCATCCCCTGGCAGCGGCGCCGTATACGGGCTGGGGATGATCGGCGCCCTCGTCTACTTCATGGGGACCGCCGAGACCCGGACGGACTACCTTCTCGCCGTCGGCAAGGCCATCGTCTGGCCGGCCATCCTGGTGCACCTGGCGTTCAAGAAGCTTGACGGCTAGGGTCTAGGGGGCCAGCGGCTTCCGCGGCCCCGGGCAAGCCCTCAGTTCCGTCGCACCTGCAACGTCTCCGCCTCGAATGCGCGGACCGCCGCCGCGGTGCCCGGACCCGGCGAGCGGTTGGCCGTGCCCGCCGCCGACGACGGCCGGCTCCAGCGCAGCGATCGCCGTGATTGCGGCGCGCGCCAGGCGCGGGTTCCACGTCGTGTACCAGGGCGGGCCCGAAAGCCCCTGGCAGCCGAGCAGGAAGCCCGCCGGGTCGTTCACCCGCAGCGTGACGAGCGCGTCGCCGGTGAGCACCACGCGATCAGCGCGGCGCACGAACGACACACTCCCGGGCGTGTGCCCCGGCGTGGAAAGCCACTCCCACCCGTCGAGGCCGGGGGCCACCCCTCCCGGCCCGAGCTCGCGGAGCAGCCCGGTCAGGCTCCCCTGCGCGAGGACGGCGGTCCGCCGCCGCTCGCCGAGCGCCCGCATCACCGGCAGGATGACCCATCGGTCGAGAGGCCCGGCGTAGCGCTCCATCGCCGTGAAGTCGCCCTCGGCGATCGGAACCTCGGCGGGATGCAGGTAGACGGGACAGCGCCAGGCCTCGGCGAGGACGCGTGCCGCCCCGGCATGGTCGGGATGGTCGTGGGTCAGGAGGATGGCTGCCACGGCCGCCTCCGGCCCGATGAGCGACCGTACGGCGGCTTCGATCCGCGGGGCGTCGCCCTCCCAGCCGGCATCGACGAGGGCCCACGCGGCGCCGGCCCGCACCAGGTACACGTTGGTCTGCGTCCGGCCCCACGGCCCCAGGAGGTACACGTCCGGAGCGATCTCGACCGGCTCTTCGGCGGGACGGGGACGGGTGGGCTGGGCATGGGCGCGCCGACGGACCGCTCCGATCGTGGCCGCAAGGGCGACCCCAGCCGCGGCGGCGATGACGACGCGAGAGTTCATGGACTCCCTCGGCAGCCTATGTCCCGACGCGGGCGAGGAACGCCGACATGCGCTCCAGGCCTGCAACGAGGACCTCGGGGTCGTTCGCGTAGCCGATGCGCACGTAGCCCTCACGGTCGAAGGCGCCACCCGGCACCAGGAGCACACCCTCGTCCTCCAGCAGGGCCGTGCAGAACGCCTCCGAGCTGATGCCCGGAGTGTCATGGCGCAGGAACGCCGTCGTCCCGGAGCGCGGGCGAACGTACGAGATCCGCGGCTCCTCCGCTATCCAGGCATCGAGCAGCGCCAGGTTCCTCCGCACGATCGCGCGGTTCCGGTCCAGCATGGCGGGCGCCGCCTCCAGCGCGAGCGCCGCCAGCAGGTCATCGACCATGCCGACGCTGATCACGGAGTAGTCGCGGTGGCGGCTGACGGGCTCGCGGACCTCGGCAGGCGCCACGATCCAGCCCAGCCGCAGCCCTGCCAGCGAGAACGCCTTCGACATCGACCCCACGCCGATGGTCTTCGGGTAGCGGTCCACGAACGACGGGCTGGTCCCCTCCCCCTCCTGGTCGAGGCCGCGATACACCTCGTCGGCGAGGATCCACGCATCCTGGACGGCGGCGATGCGGGCGATCGCGTCGATGGTGGTGACGTCGAGGAGCGCGCCCGTCGGATTGCCGGGGTTCACCAGGGCGATGAGGCGCGCGCCGGCCGCCAGGCGTGCCAGGTCGTCGAGGTCGGGCAGCCAGCCATCCTCCTCGCGCAGGCGCAGCTCGCGCACCTCCGCGCCGAGGCTGGCCGGGATCGCCGTGTGCTGCTGGTACGTGGGCGTGATCGCAACGATGACGTCACCCGGCTCCACCATCGCCTCGTACACGAGGTGGTTCGCGCCGATCGCCCCGTGCGTGACGAGCACGTCATCGGCAGCGACGGAGCCGTAGAGCGCGGCGATCGCCGTCCGCAGCCGTTCGGAGCCCTCGATCGCCCCGTAGCCCAGCCGCATCGGCCCAAGCTCGTCCGCCAGCCAGCCGGCATCGCGCCCGGCCAGCGTCAGCAGCTGGTCCACCGTGACCGAGTCCACGCAGGTCTCGGCCAGGTTGTAGCGGCAGGTGGTCTCCCACCGGTTCATCCAGATCTCGACGCCGAAGTCCGCAATACGCATGGGGCCATGATGCCCCGGCGGGCGCATGCCGCGCCCGCTGTGCGTCCAAGTCAACGAAACCCCGCATCCAGCGCGGATCCAGCCAGAATGGCGCCCAGATGCGGCCCGGTGCGGCCTGCAGGTCAACAGAACCGCGCAAGAGCGCCGGCGGGAGCCTCCTTTGCGGGGTTTCGTTGACTCCTGCGCATCTCCCGGAGCGGGCACCCGCCCAACCCTCTAGGCTGCGCGGAACCCAGCGCGGGACCAGGCGAGTGCACCAGGGGAGACGGACGTGGCGGTCAAGAAGACCAAGCGGGCAGGGGCCCAGTCCATCGGCGACGTGTTCGCGGACATCGGCAGGGCGCCGCGCCGCCGGATCCCGGACGACGAGATGGATCCGGAGGTCGCCTACCAGATCGTCCACGACCAGCTCATGCTGGACGGGAACGCTCGCCTCAACCTTGCGACGTTCGTCGGCACGTGGCTCGAGCCGCAGGCCCGCCGCCTGATGGACGAGACGTTCGACAAGAACATGATCAACAAGGACGAGTATCCGCAGACGGCCGAGATGGAGATGCGCTGCGTCGACATGATCAGCCGCCTCTGGCACGCGCCCGACCCGGAGGATTCGCCCGGGTGCTCCACCACCGGTTCATCGGAGGCGGCGATGCTCGGCGGTCTGGCGCTCAAGCGCCGCTGGCAGGACCGGCGGCGGGCCGAGGGCAAGCCCATCGACAAGCCGAACATCATCTTCGGCACCAACGTCCAGGTGTGCTGGGAGAAGTTCGCGCGCTATTGGGACGTGGAGCCGCGCGAGGTGCCCGTCGAAGGCGACCGCCTGCACATCGACCCGAAGGGCGCAGCCGACCTGTGCGACGAGAACACCATCGGCGTCGTGGGCATCCTGGGCTCCACCTACGACGGCAGCTACGAGCCGATCGCGAAGATCTGCAAGGAGCTCGACAAGCTCCAGGAGCGTACGGGCCTCGACATCCCGGTCCACGTGGATGCGGCCTCGGGCGGCTTCTTCGCGCCGTTCCTGGAGCCGGAGCTGGAGTGGGACTTCCGCCAGGAACGCGTCGTGTCGATCAACGCGTCGGGCCACAAGTACGGCCTGGTGGCCCCGGGCGTGGGCTGGATCATCTGGCGTGACGAGGAGCACCTGCCCGAGGAGCTGATCTTCAAGGTCAACTACCTGGGCGACATCATGCCCACGTTCGCGCTCAACTTCAGCCGGCCCGGCGCCCAGGTCGTCGCCCAGTACTACAACTTCATCCGCCTCGGCTTCGAGGGCTACCGGCGGGTCCAGCAGTACTCGCGCGACGTCGCCCAGGACCTCGCCCGCGAAGTGGAGAAGCTGGGCCCGTTCGAGCTGGTCACCCGCGGAACGGACCTCCCGGTCTTCGCCTTCAAGGTGCGTGACGAGATCACGAACTTCAACGTGTACGACGTGTCCGACGCGCTGCGCGAGCGGGGCTGGCAGGTGCCCGCGTACACGTTCCCCAAGAACCGCGAGGACCTCGCGGTCCTGCGGGTGGTCGTGAAGCGCGGCTTCACGCACGACGTGGCGTCGCTGTTCGTGGGCGACCTGCAGCGCCAGCTGCCCAAGCTGGAGCGCCAGGCCGCGCCGGCCAAAGACGCGGAGTCGAGCTCGGGGTTCAAGCACTAGCGCCGGGCGTCGCTCCTGCGTCATACACCCGGAGACGATCGTCCTCGATTCGAGTCTATGCGCGGGCCTCTGCTGGCGTGGCCACGGGGCGCGGCCGGTCAGCGCCCCAGCCCGCGTCCTGCGAGGAGGATCCCTGCCGCGTCATACCGCCGGGAGAGCTCGCCGAGTCGCTCGAGGACGGCTGGGGAGTACACGCGGCGGTTCCTCGCCGGGCTGCTGCCTGCCGCGAAATTGGGCAGCGCCGTGCCGGTCAGCCACGGTGTCATGGCGTCGTACAACGCGGTCGCGTGGGCCGCAACCGCATCCGCCAGCGGGGGCACCGCGATCCCGATGGCCAGCATCGTGTACCCGGCGTCAGGGCTGCCGAAGGCGTGGCGGTCCGGGTCGCCCGCGGCGATCGCCCCGCCCATCTGGCGGATCTCCACGAGCAGCTGCGGAGAGGCAGCCGCGGGGCCGGCGAGGCGCAGGATCGTCTCCACCGCCTCGGGCGGCAGGTCGCGCAGCAGGCCGTGGTGCTCCATCGAGGGGAGCGGGTCCACGGGATCGGCGTGGATCATCGCGAGCGCTCCGTACGGCAGCGGGCCCACCGCGTCGATGAGGCTCGGGGCAACCTCGCGCATCGGCGCGAGGGCGGCCTCGCCGGCTGCCGCATCGCCGGTCCAGGCGAAGCGCACCGCGACGGTCGAGCGGCCGGCCAGCGGCTCGGGGACACCCGGCATCACCGGCAGCTGGAGCAGGACGACCGAGGTCGTGGCCTCCGGCGGCAGCCCGGGACACCACTCCGCCCACCGGCGGACCACGGCCGCCGCGTGCGCCCCGTCGAAGTAGATGGCGCCGGCGTAGATCTCGCGGATCGGCAGCAGGTCGAACTCGATGGCGGTGACGATGCCGAGGGCGCCCTTGCCGCCGCGCAGCCCCCAGAACAGGTCGGGGTGCTCGGTCGCGCTGGCGCGGCGGAGCTCCCCGTCGCCGGTCACGACATCGAACGAGCGCACGAGGTCCGCGGCGACCCCGAGCGTGCGCGCCAGGGGGCCCATGCCGCCCCCGGTCGTGTAGCCCACGACACCAACCGTCGGTGAGGACCCGGCCAGCGCGGCGAGACCGTGCGGCGCAGCGGCCTCGAGCACCGCCTGCCAGCGGACGCCTGCCTCCACGCGGGCCCAGCGCTCCTCGGCGTGAACCTCGACGCCGGTCATCCGGGCCGTCCGCACGAGCAACGCACCCGACAGGTCGTCCGCCGCACCGTGCCCGGTCGCCTGGACGGCCACGGGCACGCCGTTGGCCGCTGCGAAGACCACTGCCGCCACCACGTCGCTGGCGGTGACGGCGTCGATGACCGCCAGCGGCTCGGTGAGGACAGACACGTTCCACGGGGCACACAGCTCCGGGTACTGCGGGTCGCCCGGAACGGCGAGCGTGGACACACGAGCGGCAAGGGGGGCGAGGTCGAGCGGCTCGTCGGAGGGGGACAGGCTGGTGGGCACGGGTCGCCTCGGTGCGGCACGCGCTGCGGCCCCGGGACGTGGACCGCATGGGCGAGCACTCGAAGGGTACGAAAGACGCCCGGCGACAGCACTGCACGTTCCGCGCGCCGGTCCGCGAGAGGAACGGGGGTTGACAAGGCCGCCGACGCGTCTATATTACGTCGCACGATATATCGGTCGTCGTTATATAGGAGTCCCATGCAGCCCCGGATCCCCGAGCTCGGCCGGTTCGCCGAGCCAGCGCTCCTCATCCTCGTCAGCCTCAGCGACGGGCCGAAGCACGGCTACGCGATCATGGCCGACGTGGAGGCCGGCACCGGCCGGCCGCTGGGTCCGGGAACCCTGTACGCCGCGCTCGCCCGCCTCGAGGAGCGTGGCCTGATCGAGGCCCTGGCGCCCGTCGACCGCCGCCGGCCTTACCGGCTGACCGCGGTGGGCGCCACGATCCTCGCCGAGCAGCTCCACGGGCTCTCCGAGTTCGCGCAGCTCGGCCTCCAACGGCTCGGCAAGCCGACAGGCTGACGGGCGATGCGTCCCATGCGTCCCATGATCAACCTGCTGCTCCGCTGCTACCCGGCGCGCTGGAGAGCCCGCTACGGCGACGAGTTCGCCGCGGTGCTCGAGGAGCGGCCGCTCGGCCCGTTCGACGTGGCCGACGTCCTGCTCGGCGCGCTGGATGCCCACCTGCATCTCCGCGGCCTCGGCGCCGCGTCCCAACACGCAAAGGGGTTCGCCATGTCACTCCGCATTGGAGGGTATGCCGCCATCCTCGGCGGCAGCCTGTGGTTTGCTGCCCTCGCCGGCAACGCGATCAACGACGGCGCCGATTTCGGGCTCATCCGTGTTCGGTATCGCGCTCATGACGTCGATCGTGGTGGCGGTGGCCGCGACGCTTGTGGCGCTCGTCGGCCTCAGCGCCTTCCAGGCACGCCGCCATCCTGTGTTGACTTGGACTGCCTTCGCAATCCCGGCGATCGGGGCGGTCGTCGGGTTGCTCGGGGTTGTCGCGATGGTCGTCGCCGGCGACACCGACAGCACCGTTGTTGGTGGCCTGAGCGCGTGGGCGATCTCGACGATCGGCATGACCGCGCTGGTCCTCGGCTCCGCACTGTTTGCGATCGCCACCTGGCTCAGCGGCAGCCTGTCGCGCGCGGCATCGGCCATGCTGTTCGTCGGTGCGCTCCTCGTCGTGCCTGCGATTGGAGGCGTGACCGGTGGCGTCGTTCCGCCGTTGCTCGGGTATCTCGTCCTCGTGGCCGCGATCCTGGCGTTCCCAGTTGGCTGGATCGCTCTCGGCGTCAGCGCTCTGCGGGTCACCGGCCCCAGCCCCATCAAGCTCGAAGGAGCGTCCCTGTGAGGCGATTCGTTCGTCCCGCGCTCGGCGCAGTCGTTCTCCTCGCGCTGGCTACCACGCCGGCGCTCGCCAGCCACACCCACGTCATGGCACTGGGCAACGGGCAATGCGTCCTGCTGGCCGCCAACGGCGGCGAAGAGCACGTGACACTGCCGATGGCCGTGTTCGAGCACAACCCGAACGTCGACATCGCACCTGCGGCGGACCGGCTCCACCCGCTCCACGTGCTCGTCCACCAGGGCGTCCCCGGGGAGCACAAGGGCATCGCCGTGGCCGGGACACCCGCCGCGGCCGCCCTCTGCGCCAACGGCATCGTCAACGACTGACGCCCGAAGACCCGACGGCAGGGCGGAGCACGTCCCACCCGCCCGCCGCCGGGTCCCCCGGCCTCCAGGCCCGACCTCGAGGGCTCAATCGATGACCGCATCCCGTACCGACACCCCGCGGGCCACCCGCGCGCTCGGCGTCGTCGGCGCCCTCGGTGGGCTCGTTCTCCTGGCCGCGTTCGTCCTGGATATACCGCCCGGGCTGAACACCATCCGCCTCATCCTGTTCAATGCGGGCGCCATCGCCATCGCCACCGCAACGTACGGACGCCACGCAGCAGCATCGAGGCGGCTTGCGCTTGCCGGAACGATCCCGATCGTGGCAGCGAACGCGTGGGCCATCGTGTGGATCCTGCTCGCCCTGGGCCGCGAGCGGCCCTTCTCCGGCGACTTCGGCCTGATCGGCTTCTGGGGCGGCCTTGGTGCGTGGATGGCCGATGCGTGGTTCGGAGTCGTCGCGCTGCGACTGGGTGTGGTGTGGTGGCCGGCGGCGCTCGTCCTGGCTGCCGGGTCACTCATGGCGATCACCGGCATGGACCGCCTCGAGCTCACCTCGCAGGCAAACCCCACGATCTTCGGCCCCATCGCGCTGACTGGCATCGCGCTCAACGGGGTGGCGTGGGTGCTGCTGGGGATCGACATCGCCACCGGATATCGACTCCACCGATCACGGCGAGGAGCTGGAGTCCCCGGGGGTGCCGGCTGACCTCGCGGGGCGCCAGCCCACTGCGGGCACGGTCAGTCCCGAGTTCGCGGCTGCCGAGGAGCGCCTCTGGCACTCCCTGCACGCGGCACCGGTGCAGCGCCGGGTCAACCTCCTGCGTCTTGGATCGGCCATCCGCGTCCAGGAGCTCGGCGCCGGCCCACCAGTACTACTCCTCCACGGTGGCTCGACGTGCGGGACCAGCTAGGTTGTGAGTCGCGCAGATCAGCCGCCACCCGGCGACACAGTCGACGTCGACCGGCTGCTGGGTGACCTCGGCCGCGACGATCAGGCCGTCCCCGGGCGCGGCGAGCTGGGCGTTGGCGAGGTCGTCCTCGGTCAACTGGGGGTGTGGTCGCTGCAACAGGCTCTCTGCGGACAGGATCCGCCCGGCTATTCCTGCGCGTGGATTGGTTCCCCGATCCATTCCTGCGCGGATCGAATTGGCCAACAATCCCCGTGGTGAGATCCGCCCATAGCGTGCAGGGGTCATGCAGCGAACCCCGGGTTCAGGGCCCGAGCCCTGCACGGACTGCCCCGGTTCCATTCCTCCGCGGATTGATCGGCGATTCCATCCGCGTGGTGGATGATCCGCCAAGTGCGCGCGCCTCCCCGCGCCTCCCCCGCGCCTTCTCGTCGCGCGCCTCGCCTGGCGCGCGCGCGTTGCGGACCCCGAACCGCAACCCAACCCACACCCCTGCGGGCCGTGCCCCGTCGCAATCGGTTTCGTACTGTCGCGCCCCGCGACCGAGGAAGGGATCCCTGTGCCACAGAGCCGCACCCTGTACGAGCCGTCCACCGAGCACGACGCCTGCGGGTTCGGGTTCGTGGCGGACATCGCAGGGCGACCTTCCCACGCCATCGTGCGCGACGCGCTCACGGTGCTCGCGAACCTGGAGCACCGTGGCGCGAGCGGCTCGGAGGCGAACACCGGCGACGGCGCGGGCATCCTCACCTCGGTCCCCCACGCGTTCCTGGGCGCGGCGGCCGCGGAGGCCGGCCACCGGCTCCCCGAGCGCGGCTACGGGGTGGCCCAGGTCTTCCTCCCGCGTGACGCCGCCAGCCGCAACGGGGCCCTCGAGCGCTTCGAGCAGAGCCTGGCCGCCGAAGGCCTCGCGATCCTCGGCTGGCGCGACGTCCCCACGGACCCCGATGGCCTTGGCGAGACCGCCCGCGCGAGCCAGCCGAGCATCGTCCAGGCGTTCATCGCCCGCCCCGCCGACCTGGCCCTCGGCGAGGATGGCGACCTCGCCTTCGACCGCCGCCTCTACGTCGCGCGCCGGCTGGTTGAGAAGGCCATGGACCGGTGCAACCTCCCGGGCCGCGAGGACTTCTACATCCCGTCCATGTCCTGCCGGACCATCGTCTACAAGGGCATGCTCAACGCCGGGCAGCTGCTGACCTTCTACCCGGACCTGCTCGACGAGCGCTTCACCAGCGCCGTGGGCCTGGTCCACAGCCGCTTCTCCACGAACACGTTCCCGTCCTGGGGCCGCGCGCACCCGTACCGCTTCATCAGCCACAACGGCGAGATCAACACGCTGCGCGGGAACGTGAACTGGGTCTTCGCCCGCCAGTCCACGTTCCGCTCGACCATCTTCGGCGAGGATCTCGCCAAGATCCTGCCGGCCGTGGACGTGGACGGATCCGACACGCAGATCTTCGACAACGTGCTCGAGCTGCTGCACCTGTCGGGCCGAAGCCTTGCCCACGCGATGCTGATGATGGTTCCCGAGCCCTTCAGCCGGGACCCCTTCATGTCCGCCGAGCGGCGGGCGTTCTACCAGTACCACTCCGGGCTCATGGAGCCGTGGGACGGGCCGGCGAGCCTCGCCTTCACCGACGGCATCCGGATCGGGGCCACCCTGGACCGCAACGGCCTGCGCCCGGGCCGCTACTGGGTGACCAAGGACGGCCGCGTGGTCATGGCGTCCGAGTCGGGCGTGCTGGACATCGCACCCGAGGACATCGTCGCCAAGGGGCGCCTGCAGCCCGGCCGGATGTTCATGGTGGACACCGCCCAGGGCCGGATCATCCCCGACGAGGAGCTCAAGGCCGAGCTCACCGGCGCCCACCCCTACCAGCGGTGGGTCGAGGAGCACCAGGTCCGGCTGGAGGACCTGCCCGCGCCCGATGGCGTCATCGGACCCGACCACGAGACGGTCACGCTGCGCCAGGAGGTCTTCGGCTACACCTCCGAGGACGTCCGGCTGATCATCAACGCGATGGCCACGACCGCCGCCGACCCGATCGGCTCGATGGGCAACGACGCTCCCCTGGCCGTCCTCTCCGAGCGCCCGCAGCTCCTGTACGGGTACTTCAAGCAGCTCTTCGCGCAGGTCACCAACCCGCCGGTGGACGCGATCCGCGAGGAGATCATCATGGCCACGGACCGCGCGATCGGTCCCGAGGTCAACCTGCTGGAGCCCGGCCCGGACGCGGCCCATCAGGTCGCCATCCCGTCGCCCGTGATCTCCAACGCGGAGCTGGAGAAGATCCGCGCGCTCGACGGCGGACCGCGAAGCCACGGCTTCCGCACGATCACCCTGCCGATCCTGTTCAAGGTTGCCGAGAACGGCGCAGGCCTGCGGCGGGCGATCGAGGACCTCCGGCGCCAGGCGTCCGAGGCCATCGCCGAGGGCTACAACCAGGTCATCCTGTCGGACCGCGGCCACAACGCGACGGACGCCCCCATTCCGGCCCTGCTCGCCGTCTCGTCGGTCCACCACCACCTGGTCCGTGCGGGGACCCGCGGCCGGACCGGCCTGGTCCTCGAATCAGGTGAGCCGCGCGAGGCGCACCACTTCTGCCTCCTCATCGGCTACGGCGCGTCCGCGATCAACCCGTACCTCGCCTTCGAGACGATCGACGACCAGGTCAACCTGGGCGCCATCCCGCTCTCCTACGAGGAGGCCGAGTACCGCTACCGCAAGGCGGCGACCAAGGGTGTGATCAAGGCGATCTCGCGCATGGGCATCAGCACCGTCCACAGCTACCACGGCGCCCAGGTCTTCGAGGCCATCGGGCTCAACCGGGACTTCGTGGACGAGTACTTCACGTGGACGCCAAGCCGCATCGCCGGCATCGGCATCGAGGTGGTCGCCAAGGAGGTCAAGGCCCGCCAGGACCGCGCCTACCCGGCTCGCCCGGTCGTCCACACCCAGCTCCCGTCCGGCGGCCAGTACCAGTACCGCGCGGACGGCGAGAACCACCTGTTCAACCCTCTGACCATCCACACCCTCCAGAAGGCCGTCCGCACCGGCGACTACGGGACATTCAAGGACTACAGCTCGCTCGTGGACGACCAGAGCTCCCGCCTGTCGACCCTTCGGGGCCTGCTGGAGCTCAAGCCGGCCATGCGGCCGGTGCCCATCGACGAGGTGGAGCCGGTCGAGGCGATCGTCCGCCGTTTCAAGACAGGCGCGATGTCCTACGGCTCCATCAGCGGCGAGGCCCACGAGACGCTGGCGATCGCGATGAACCGCCTCGGCGGCAAGTCCAACACCGGTGAGGGCGGCGAGGATCCGGCCCGCTACCAGCCGATGGAGAACGGGGACTCGAAGAACTCCGCGATCAAGCAGGTGGCCTCGGGGCGCTTCGGCGTGACATCGGAGTACCTGGTCAGCGCGCGCGAGATCCAGATCAAGATGGCCCAGGGCGCGAAGCCCGGCGAGGGCGGCCAGCTGCCGGGCTCCAAGGTCTACCCGTGGATCGCGCGGACCCGGCACTCGACGCCCGGCGTGGGGCTCATCAGCCCGCCCCCGCACCACGACATCTACTCCATCGAGGACCTGGCCCAGCTCATCTACGACCTCAAGAACGCCAACCACCGGGCCCGCATCAGCGTCAAGCTCGTGGCCGAGGTGGGCGTGGGCACGGTCGCGGCGGGCGTCGCCAAGGCGCACGCGGACGTTGTCCTCATCTCCGGCCATGACGGCGGCACGGGCGCGTCACCGCTGACGTCGATCAAGCACGCCGGCATCCCGTGGGAACTGGGACTCGCCGAGGCCCACCAGGTCCTCCTCATGAACGACCTCCGCAGCCGGATCGTCGTGGAGGTGGACGGCCAGCTCAAGACCGGCCGCGACGTGGTCGTCGGCGCGCTCCTGGGCGCCGAGGAGTTCGGCTTCGCCACGGCACCGCTCGTGGCGCTCGGCTGCGTGATGATGCGCGCCTGCCACCTCAACACCTGCCCGGTGGGCATCGCCACGCAGGACCCGGAGCTGCGCAAGCGCTTCGCCGGCGAGCCGGAGCACGTCATCAACTTCATGCGCTTCATCGCGCAGGAGGTGCGCGAGCACATGGCGCGCCTGGGCTTCCGGACGATGGACGAGATGATCGGCCGGTCCGACCGCCTGGAGATGCGGCCCGCCGTGGACCACTGGAAGGCGCGCGGCCTGGACTTCGCGAGGATCCTCGCGCTCCCCGACGTGCCCGGCACGTACGAGGGCCGGCGCACGATCCCCCAGCAGCACGGCGTGGAGTCATCGCTCGATGCCACCACCCTGCTCGCGCTGGCCGAACCCGCCCTGACCGAGGGCCTGCCGGTCCGGGCCACCCTCCCGATCCGGAACATCAACCGGACCGTGGGCACGATGCTCGGCTCCGAGGTCACCCGGCGCTGGGGCCGCGACGGCCTGCCGGACGACACGATCGACCTGACGTTCACGGGCACGGCCGGCCAGAGCTTCGGCGCCTTCATCCCGCGGGGCGTCACCCTGCGGCTGATCGGCGACGTGAACGACTACGTGGGCAAGGGCCTGTCGGGTGGGCGGATCATCGTCCGGGTGCCGCCCGAGGTTCCCTACGACACGCACCTCAACGTGGTCGCGGGCAACGTGGCCCTGTACGGCGCGACGTCGGGTGAGCTGTTCATGGAGGGCGTCGCCGGCGAGCGGTTCGCGGTTCGCAATTCCGGCGCGACCGCGGTCACCGAGGGCGTGGGCGACCATGGCTGCGAGTACATGACCGGCGGGCGTGTGCTGGTCCTGGGACCCACCGGGCGCAACTTCGCGGCCGGCATGAGCGGCGGCGTCGCGTGGGTCCACGACGAGGACGGCGGCTTCCGGGCACGCGTCAACACCGAGATGGTGGGGCTGGAACCACTGGCCGACCACCCCGACGAGGTGGCGCAGGTCCGCGAGCTCATCGAGCGGCACGCCACGCTCTGCCGGTCCGAGCGGGCCGATGCGCTGCTCGCCAACTGGGACGCCGAGCTGCCGCGCTTCGTCCGCGTCATCCCCCACGACTACCGGCGCGTCCTCGAGGCGCAGGCCCGGATGCGTGCGACGGGTCTGTCCGACGAGGAGGCCGAGATGGCCGCCTTCGAGGAGAACGCCCGCGACCTCGCCCGGGCGGGAGGCTCCTGATGGGCAAGCCGACCGGTTTCATCGAGATCCAGCGCCGCTCCCAGCCGTCCCGGCCACCGCTCGAGCGGATCAAGGACTGGAGCGAGGCCCACCCGCACCTGTCCGACGGCGAGCTGCGGTCCCAGGGCGCCCGCTGCATGGACTGCGGCATCCCCTACTGCCACACCGGCGAGTTGATCAGTGGCATGGCCTCGGGCTGCCCGATCAACAACCTGATCCCCGAGTGGAACGACCTCGTCTACCGGGGCCAGTGGCGCGAGGCGGCGATCCGCCTCCACCACACGAACAACTTTCCCGAGTTCACCGGCCGCGTCTGCCCCGCCCCCTGCGAGGGGTCCTGCACCGTCGGCCTGGGCGGCGAGCCGGTCACGATCAAGACCATCGAGCAGGAGATCGCCGACCGGGCCTGGGACGAGGGCTGGATCACGCCGACGCCGCCGCTCACGCGGACCGGGAGG
The DNA here is from genome assembly GCA_963748625.1 of uncultured Chloroflexia bacterium. Classification (GTDB taxonomy): domain Bacteria; phylum Chloroflexota; class Limnocylindria; order Limnocylindrales; family CSP1-4; genus CAIXZV01. The sequence continues at coordinate 1,316,004 of CAVVJT010000010.1, forward strand.
ACGGTCGCCGTGATCGGCTCGGGGCCCGCGGGCCTTGCCACCGCCGACCAGCTCAACAAGATGGGCCACACCGTGACCGTGTTCGAGCGGGCCGGGCGCGTCGGCGGGCTGCTGATGTACGGCATCCCGAACATGAAGCTCGACAAGGACGTGGTCGGGCGGCGGGTGGACCTGATGGCCGAGGAGGGCATCGAGTTCCGCACGGGCATCACGGTGGGTGCGGACGTCACCGCCGACGAGCTGCTCACCGGGTACGACGCGGTCGTGCTGGCCACCGGCGCCACGGTTGCACGGGACCTGCAGGTCCCCGGCCGGGAGCTCGGCGGGATCCACCTGGCGATGAGCTTCCTGCGCGGCAACACGCGCCGCCTGCTCGACGGCGGCAGCGGGGCCGAGGCACCCATCGACGCCGCCGGCAAGGATGTCGTGGTGATCGGCGGCGGCGACACCGGCACGGACTGTGTGGGCACGTCGATCCGCCAGGGCGCCCGGAGCGTACGCCAGCTGGAGCTCCTCGCCCGACCACCGCTGGCGCGCGCCGCGGACAACCCGTGGCCCGAGTGGCCCAAGGTCTACAAGATGGACTACGGCCAGGAGGAGGCGGCGGCACTGTGGGGCGAGGACCCGCGGCGCTACTCCACCACGACGCGCCGCTTCATCGGCAGCAACGAGCGCGTGGCGGCGCTAGAGATCGCCGACGTGGCCTGGCAGCCCGGCCCGGACGGACGCGTGGCGATGCGGGAGGTGCCGGGCAGCGCACAGGTGATCCCAGCTGACCTGGTCCTCCTCGCCCTGGGCTTCACCGGCCCGGAGCCCGCCCTCCCCAAGGCGTTCGAGTGCGAGCTGGATCCGCGCGGCAACGTGCGCACGGGGGCCGACAAGATGACGTCGGTGCCAGGCGTCTTCGCGGCCGGCGACTGCGTCCGGGGCCAGAGCCTGGTGGTCTGGGCGATTCGCGAGGGTCGTGCGGCCGCCGAGGGCGTGGACCGCTACCTGTCGCGCGTCGTCTGACGCCTGTTCAGGCCGCGTCCAGGAACGGTGCGAACCAGCCGAGCATGAGCCGGACCGCCGTCTCGAACTTCACCTCGTCGATCTCGCCGGTGATGCAGACGTCGTCGAGGAGCGATCCGGCGACGATGGTGGCCGCCCAGGCGACCCGGTAGGCCTCCTCCTCACCGACCTCGGGCCGGCGGGCCTGGATGACCGCGGCGAAGTCGCGGGCGGCGCGATCGGACCAGGCCCGGTCGATCTCGCCCAGGCGCGGCGTGGCGTCCACCGCCTTGCGCAGCGTGACGCCCCCAGGCACCTCCACGCGGAAGCGCACGAGCGCCCGCCAGGCGACCGTCAGCCCGAGGCGCCAGTCATCGGCCGTGCGCAGGTCCGCGAAGGCCGTCTCGAGATACTCGGTCCGCAGCCGCTCGAACCGGTCGAACAGCTCCTGCACGATTGCCCACTTGTCCGGGAAGTAGGCGTACACGGCGGTGATGCTCACGCCCGCCCGCTGGGCGACCGCGTTCGTGTTGAGGGCGGTCAGGCCGCCTTCCGCGATGAGCTCGGCGGCGGCGGCGCAGATCGCCTCGAACGTCTCGCGTGACCGGCCTTGCGCCGGAACCCGCCGGCATCGCCGGATCGCGTCATCGCCGGGTCGGGTCATCGGGCACCATGTCAGGGAGTTTCCGCATGTGCACAGACAGTAGCAATTGCTACTATCCTGTGGTACAGCAGTTCCAAGCCTGTTTCCCCGGCCGCCGATGGTGATCCCCCCCTCGCCATCGGCGGCCGTTCCATGTCTAGTTGGCGGTTCCCGCGAGCGCGCGCCGGTCGATCGCGTACGGCGCAAGCCGCCGGGCAAGCAGGTCGACCTCGCGGTCCAGCAGCTCCTGGAGGTCACGCAGACGCTCCTCGGCCGACACGGCCTCGAGGAGCGCCTGGCGGCGATCCTGCTCCACCTGCACGATGCCAGTCAGCAGGAAGGAGAGGGCGGACGGGTCGTCGGGGATCCGGAGTGCCGCCCGCATGGCCTCGGAGTCGTCGAGCGCGATGGGCCGGGGGTCGGGCCGGAGACTGGGCGGGCCATCCCAGGCCCGGGCATCGTCGTCCCCGTCGGCATCCTCGTCGTCCCGCTCGGCGTCCTCGTCGTCGTCAGCGTCGTCGTCAGCGTCGTCGTCGTCGTCTGCATCCTCCACCTCGACCTCCACCTGGACGTCGATGGGCTCGACGAACTCCCCGGCGCGAGGCTGCAGGAGGCGCAGGTAGTCCACGAACTTGCGGGTGACGACGCCCACGAGCATCTCCGCGGCATCCTCGTCCCCGATCTCGTCGGGCAGGAGATCCGCCTCGGCGACCAGGTAGGGCTCGGCACCGGCCAGCACCTCGTGGATCACGAACCGCGACCGGCCGACGCAGAGGATGTCCCAGCGACCATCAGCGTGGCGCGATGCCTCGTGGATCTCGGCGAGCGTGCCCACACCCGCGATCGCAAGCTCCGCTGTCGTGCCATCGGCAGGGGCGACCTCGCTGCCCTCGCGGATCAGCACCACCCCGAACGGCGTGGAGGTGTCGAGGCAGCGCCGGACCAGCAACCGGTAGCGCTCCTCGAAGATGTGGAGCGGCAGGGCGATCCCGGGTGCCAGGACCGTGTGCAGGGGGAAGAGCGGGATGTGCATCGGATCGATGATCACCCGGAGACGGCGAAGCCGCCGGCGGCCGGCGGCTTCAGGGGATGGCGCATGCCGGTCGGACCGGCCGGCGGGTCAGTGCGAGCAGGAGCGGGGCGTGCCCGACTCGTCCGCTGTGCGGAAGCTGGAGCCGCAGCCGCAGCCCGACACGGCGTTGGGGTTGTTCACCGTGAAGCCGGCGCCCATCAACGTGTCCACGTAGTCGATCTGGCTGCCCTTGATGAGCGGCACGCTGTTGGTGTCGATGTAGACGCGGACGCCATTTGCCTCAAGGACGTTGTCGTCCGCGGTGGGCTGGTCCTCGAGCATCATCCCGTAGCGGTAGCCGGAGCAGCCGCCAGAGTAGACATAGACCCGCAGGCCGATCTCCGGGCTCGTCTCTTCCTTCGTCAGCTCGGCCAGCTTGGTGGCGGCGGCATCGGTAAGCGAGACGACGGACGTGGTGGTGTCGAGCATGGGACGGGTCTCCTTCGGGTCGCTGGCCCGGCGCCGGCCCACGGCGCGACGGGCTTGGGGGATCGTACGCAGCGCAATGGATTTCGTCTACTGGTCCGCCGAATCGCCAGGTCGGGTCAGTCCTCGACGCAGCCAGGGGGGCGTTGCCTGGCAGGTGGCTCCGCCGGCAGGAGGCCGGCCATCGTCACCGCCGGGAGCCCGGCTCAGCCCGCCGGACGGCCCAGCCAGAGGACCGACCCGCCCTCGCGCGTGGTCCCGATGATCAGCGGGGTCGACCCGACCGTGGTGACCCGCTGGAAGCCGAACTTCGGTGATCCTGTGTCGATGCCGGGCGCAACCCTGACGATGGGCTCGTCGAGCAGCTTCCATGCGCTGGCATCCGAGGCCTGCCACACGGCCCCCGCCTGGGCCATGCCGTGCCCGCCCTCGGGCATCGCAACGTCGGGATCCAGGCCCCAGTACGAGCCGACCGCCAGCAGTCCCGAAGGCGCCTTCGCCACATCCCACATCACCCCGCCCTGGATCGCGCCCTCGTTTGTCACCGGGGTTGCGCCCGGATAGGGCCACGGGGTCATGTCGGCCGTTGGCTCCATACGCGTCCAAGCCCGTCCGTCCTTGCTGGTCCACGCAAGCGGCGACAACGCGGCACCCATCCCGCCGATCGTGCCCTGATAGCCCACAGCGGTGAAGCCATCGTCGGTCGCCACCACGGCCTGCGGCTCGGCGAGGGCCCGGGTCCCGTCGTCGGGGATCGCCTCCCACGCCTTGCCGTCCGGCGAGAACCAGAACGCCGCCTTGGTCAGGTCGTTGGCCGGGACGGTGTCGGCACCGACCATCACGTACCCGGACGTCCCTGACGCCACGCCGCGTGCACCGCCTCCGACCAGGGCATCGCCCGTCCGGACCCAGTCCAGGCCGTCGGCGGACCACCAGGCCATCGGGTGCTGTCCCTGCGCGCCTGACTCCGTGCCGACCGCAACGACCCCGCTCGGCCCGGCGGTCATCTGGTCGATGGAGGTGCCCGTGTAGCCGCCTGCCCCCCTGAGATCCGGGTCCCCCGACCTGGCCCATGACGTGCCATCGGTGCTGACCCACGTTTCGGTCTGGTCGCCGCTGGAGCCCGACGCGACGAGGAATCCCGGTGTCGCGACGATGTCCCAGCCGTAGCCCGGATCCGCCTCCGGCAACTCCGACGAGGACCAGGTGCGGCCGTCGGGAGAGATCCAGGCGCGGCCGAACCCGACTCCCACGTACGCCCCGTCCCACCCGATGACGGCCCGGGGCCCGGCCTCGGAAGCCGGGTCGGGGTCGACGGCCTCCCAGATCCACGCCGCGTCCGCCGGGTCGGCCGTCGCCCCGGCGCCGGCTCCGGGCGAGCAGGCGGCACCGGCAAGCGCTGCGGACAGGATGGCCACGACCAGCCCCCGGGAGCACACGATGCGCATCGGCGACCTCCGAACGGATCGTTGGCTCGCGGGGAGTCGGGTGCCAGTGCCGTGTCTACCTTCTCCGGCGGGCCGCACCCGTTCGGGTCAGTCCTCGACGCGCTCCACGATGGTGGCGATCCCCTGGCCTACGCCGATGCACATCGCCGCCAAGCCGTACCGGCCACCGGTGCGCGCCAGCTCGTGGACGAGCATCGTCATGAGCCTGGCACCCGATGCCCCGAGCGGATGGCCGAGCGCGATCGCCCCGCCATTGGGGTTGACGCGCGCGGGGTCAAGGTCCAGCTCGTCCATGCAGGCGACCGACTGGGAGGCGAAGGCCTCGTTGAGCTCCACGACATCGAGGTCGGCGGCGGTCAAGCCCGCGCGCTCGAGCGCCTTGCGTACGGCCGGCACGGGCCCGATGCCCATGACGTCGGGGTGGACGCCCGCAACTGCGGTAGCAACGATCCGGGCCATCGGCGAGAGGCCAAGCGAGCGCGCGCGGTCCGCGTCCACGAGCAGGAGGGCAGCGGCCCCGTCGTTGATGCCGGAGCTGTTGCCGGCCGTCACGGTCCCGCCAGCCCTGAAGGCGGGCTTGAGGGCCGCGAGCGCCTCGGCAGTGGTGTCGGCTCGGGGGTGCTCGTCTCGGTCCACGATCGTCACAGCCCCCTTGCGGCCGGGCACCGAGACCGGCACAAGCTGCGCGTCGAACCGGCCCGCCTCGATCGCCGCGAGCGCGCGCCGCTGTGACTCCAGCGCGAAGGCGTCCTGGCGCTCCCGAGGGACGGCGTACTGGTCGGCCACGCACTCCGCGGTCTCGCCCAGTGAGATCGGCGGGTACGCGGCCTTCATCTGGGGGTTCACGAAGCGCCAGCCGAGCGTCGAGTCCTCCATCGTCCGCGCGCCGCGGTCGTACGGGCCCTCGGCCTTGAGCATCACGTAGGGCGCCCGCGTCATCGACTCCACGCCGCCGGCGATGAACACGTCGCCGTCACCCGCGCCGATCGCGTGCGCGGCGGAGTTCACGGCCTGCAGCCCGGAGCCGCACAGGCGGTTCACGGTCTGGCCGCCGACCTCCACCGGAAGGCCGGCCAGGAGCGCCGCCATGCGGGCCACGTTGCGGTTGTCCTCGCCCGCCTGGTTGGCACAGCCGAGGATCACGTCCTCGATCACGGCCGGGTCGATCCCGGTCCGGTCCACCAGGGCGCGCAGCACGACGGCGGCGAGGTCGTCGGGGCGCACGGAGGCGAGCGCCCCGCCGTAGCGCCCGATGGGCGTGCGCACGGCGTCGATGATCCAGGCGTGGCGGAGGGTACGGGCGTCTGATCGGGACATCTGTCCGATTGTAGTTGCCATGGCCCCGTCGGTTACACTGCGGTTGGAACCCGCAGCCCGGGGGCTTGCGCGGGTACCGCAGTCGTCGGCGCGCGCCCATCGGGCGTACCGGCAGCCGGCGGCCGAGCCGTCAAGCCCCCGTGTCTCCGCGCCGTGCGCGTGGTCAGTGCGAGAGGGGCGTCGGGGGACGTGCGTCCCAAGGGACAGTCCAGGATCGTCGCGGTCTGCGTGTGTATCGCGCTGGCCGTCGCGGCGATCGCCTGCCAGCCCGCCACGCGCCCAGGCTCCACGACGCGCGAGCAGACCACCGACGAGCTGCGGCTCGCGCTCGCCACCGTGCCCGGCCCGCCCGGTGCCACCCTCGCGCCCGGCGGCGGTGGTCTCGACCACGGCGAACCCTTCGTCGAGTACAGCTCCATGCTTGCCCCGGCGGCCGTGATGACGGAGTACGACCGTGCCCTCCGCGACGCTGGGTTCACGCCGGTCGGCCACCAGGAGACCTGGCAGGGCTACCGGCGGGGCGGACACGTGTACTGGATCTCCGTCTCCCGCACCGGTCCGCCCACCACGGTCCTCGTGCGCGTGGCGGGCGATCCGATCACGGCAGCCGCGGACGCCAGCCTCCCGCCCGGCTTCGAGGCGGCCACGGACCTGCTGCTGCCGGCGACGCCCGAGCCTGCCACCCGGCCGGGATCCAGGCCCCTGGGCACCAACCCGGGCAACGGTGTGAGCGGGAACCCGGGCAACGGCACCGCAACAGACCAGCCCGGCAATGGCAACGGCAAGCCGGATCGCACCGCCAAGCCCACGCCGGATCGCACCGCCAAGCCCACGCCGGATCGCACCGCCAAGCCCAAGCCCACGCGCCAAGCCCAAGCCCACGGCCAAGCCCAAGCCCACGGCCAAGCCCAGGCCCACGGCCAAGCCCAAACCCACCCAGAAGCCGAGACCTACCCCCAAGCCGAAGGATGGCGGATGACGGAACCCGTGCGGCTCCTCCTTGTCGATGACGATCTCCGGCTGGTCGGGTTCCTGCGGGACCGCCTGGTCGCCGACGGCTTTGATGTCACCACCGCGTCCCGCGGGCGTGATGCCCTCGCGGCCGTGGACCGCCGGTGGCCGGACCTGATCGTGCTCGACATGATGCTCCCGGACATGACCGGTGAGCGGGTGGCGACCGAGGTCAAGCGGCGCGCGGACCTGCCGATCATCGTGCTGTCGGCCGTGTCCGAGGTCGGGACGAAGACCACCATGATCAGCGACTACGCGGAGGACTACCTCACCAAGCCGTTCCACTACCCGGAGCTGCGGGCGCGGATCGAGCGGGTGCTGCGGCGCTTGGAGGACCGTATCCCCGTGCAGCAGGTGGACATCGGCGATGGCCTCACCCTGGACCTGCGGCGCCGGGAGGCCACCGTGGACGGCACGCCCATCTCGCTCACGCCCACCGAGACGCGGCTCCTGAGCGCCCTCGCGTCGGTTCCCGGACGGACGCTCTCCACCGAGCAGCTCCTGTCCCGCGTCTGGACCGACACGGACGGCGCTGACCCGGTCTACGTGTGGGTGACCGTGCGCCGCCTGCGCCAGAAGCTGGAGCCCGACGCGTCCAGCCCGCGGTTCCTTCTGACGGTGAAGGGCGGGGGGTACCGGCTCGGGAACCCTGAGGCCGGGCAGGAGGGATGACGTCCCGGCGCCGGGTCGGCGTGCCCGGCGTCAGGCTCGGGTTCTCGGGCCTGGTCGCGCTGAGCCTCCTGGTCGCTGCCATCGCGCCCGTGGCGTTTCTGGGCGTGCTGGTCGGCGAGCTCACCGGGCAGGCGGCCACCAGCGATGCGGCAGAGCGGGCAAAGCGGGCGTCGGACACCGCAGCCGCCGTGGCGCAGCGGGAGGCGGCGGACCTCGACAACCTGGTGCGCGACTACACGCAGTGGCAGGCCTTCGCATCCCAGCTGGAGACCGGGGACCTTGAACCCGTGCGGACCGACGTCCTGGAGTTCCTCGTGGAGCGTGGGGCAATCGCCGCGGGCGTGGTCGCCACTGACGCCGGGCAGGTGACGGCGGGCGATCCGGCCGTCGTGGAGGCGCTCGTCAACGCCCTCGGGCGCCCCGGTGACGATCCGTTCACGATCACGGTGGACGGGCGGGTGTACCTGGCCGACAACGATCCGGTACCCGCGGCCGACGGCGGCGAAGGTCGCCTTGGCGAGCTCGTGCTCGCGTCGGCGCTCGACGCGCGCTTCGCCGCCCGGGTCGAGGACCTGACCGGGTTCTCCAGTGCCGTGCTTGACGGCAGCGGCGAGGTGTCGGTCGCCACGGACGCGGAGCTGGCGGCGCAGGCACTCGAGGTGACGGCCGGCGCCAGCACCACGGCGGTCGTCAAGGAGGGCGACCTGGTGGCGACGCGTGTGCCCCTGGTGGCCGGCGCGGATGATGCGCACGTGCTGCTGGCCACGAAGCTCGGCTCCCTGCAGGTGACACTCGTGGCCCTGCCCGCGGTCGTCCGGGCGCTGCTGCTCGCGGCCACAGCGTTCGCCCTGCTCGTGGCTGCCCTGCTCGCGCGCGTGCTCGGTCATCGCCTGCGGTTCGTGACCGAGGGTCTCGCGGCGATGGCGGACGGACGCGTGCCGCCCCCGGTGGCGGACGCCGGCGGCGACGACATCGGCCGCGTTGCAGCCGGCATGGACCGCCTCGTCAGGACGCTCGACCGGCGCGAGACCACCCTGCGCCACTGCCTGGCCGCCGCGTCCGCCGTCCCGATCAATCTCACGCCGCACGAGGCGGCAGCCAAGCTCACGGCGGCCACTGTCCGCATCTTCGACGTGGCCTGGTGCCGTCTCGAGGAGGCTGACGGAACCGCAATCACCGCCACTGCCCCGACCGCCACCGCCTCGGCGGCGGCCACCGGGGAACAGGTCGCCGACGCGCCGATGGGCCTTGGCGCGGACGGACGCCGGCTCGTCGTGGGGATTCCGGCAGCCCGAGCCTGGACCGATGGCGACCTCGCCTCGCTCGAGGTCATGGCCCTGCTGGTGGGCGGGGTACTCCTGGAGGCCGACGCATATGCCCGCGCCGCGGGCCGCGCCGACCGTCTCGACCGCCTCAACCGGCTGCAGAAGGAGTTCCTGCGCTCCATCAGTCACAACCTGCGCGCGCCGCTCGCCACGATCGAGCTCGCGGCTTCGGATATCAGCGAAACGGCGACGGACCCGTTCGTCCGGGATCGGGCGGTGGCAATCCGGGCCGAGGAGCGGCGCCTGGCCCGCCTTGTGACGCAGGTGCTCACCCTCAGCAGGATCGAGACAGGCACCCTCCAGCTCGACGGCGAGCCGATCGCCCTCGCGCCCGTCGCCCGCCGGATCGCGGAGGAGCTCGCGGTCATCGGGCGTGTCGAGATCACCGATCTCGCCCACGGCGCCGTCGCCTTCGCCGACGTGGGGGCCGTGGAGCAGATCGCCTGGATCCTGCTCGACAACGCCGCCCACTACGCGCCGACCGGTCCCATCCGGGTCACGATCGAGACGGTCAGGGAGGCCGGAGAAGGGGGCCTCCTCCTGCGCATGACCGTGGAGGACGAGGGTCCGGGTATCGCCCCCGAGGACCGGCGCCGGATCTTCCAGCGGTTCGTGCGCGGCGGCGCATCGAGAGGCACCGAGGGGACAGGCCTCGGGCTCAGCGTGGCACGGAGCCTGGCCCGCGCGCTGGGCGGGGACCTGGTGAACCGCCCCGCGCAGGGTGCGCGCTTCGAGCTGACGCTCCCGGCAGAGGGGCCCGAGGGCTTCGAAGGCTACGGAGGACCCGCCCACCCCGGCGAGCCCGAGGGCCCCGGCGAGCCCGAGGGCCCCGGCCGCCCCGGCGAGGCACACCAAGCCTGACGATCAGCGAACAGATGGAGCACGCGGCCTTTAGGCCGCTTGCGGGGCGTGGGCCGGGCCGGGCGGCGGCGCGACAGGCCGGACGGCGGCGCGACAGGCCAGCGGCACGGTGCCCTCAGCGATGGCGCCACTCTGGCGGCCGCTTCTCCAGGAAGGCGGCCATGCCCTCCGCCTGGTCCTCAGTCTCGAAGAGTGCCTCGAACCGGTCGCGCTCATAGCGGATCCCCTCGCGCAGGGGCAGCTGCTGGGCCGCCACCACCGACGCCTTGGCCGCCTCGACGGCCGCGCGGGGCATCTGTGCGACCACACCAGCCAGCTCCAGCGCACGGGCGAGCGTGCCGTCGGACGGCGCCACCACCTCGGTCACGAGCCCGAGGGCGTCCGCCTCGCGGGCGCCGATCCGCCGCCCGGTGAGGACCAGCTCCATCGCCTTGGCCTTGCCGATCGCACGCGCGAGGCGCTGCGTCCCACCCGCTCCCGGGATCACGCCGATACGGATCTCCGGCTGGCCGAAGGACGCGTCCTCGCCGGCGACCAGCATGTCGCAGGCCATGGCGAGCTCCGCCCCACCACCCAGCGCAAACCCGCGAACGGCGGCGATCACCGGCGAGCGCAACGCACCGATGTGGTCCAGCACACGGAACGGATCCTCGGCCCGCAGTGAGCCCTCCGACTCGGACGCGAGGTCCGCGATGTCCGCGCCCGCCGCGAACGCGCGCTCGCCTGCCCCGGTGATGACGATGGCGCGACATGCAGGGTCGGCATCGAGCACGCCCAGGACGTCATCGAGCTGGCCGAGCATCGCGAACGAGAGGGCGTTGAGCGCCTTCGGACGATCCAGGACGACCAGCGCGACGTTCTCGAGCGGCCCATAACCTGCAGGGAAGTCCACGCGCACGAGCGAGGGCGCCTGGTCGAGGGCACGATCATCGGTCATGGGGACCTCCTCGCCGGTCAGCCCTCGGGCGACTCGGGCTTGCCGACGACCCGGGACGTGGTCGCACGCTGGATTTGCAGGTAGCGCTTGCGGTGGTACAGGAGCGGGGGCGCCTCGGGCTCCTCGAGCGTGCAGGCCTCCACGCGCCCCACGAACAGGAAGTGGTCGCCCACCTCGAACCGCTTGAGCACGGCGCACTCGAGCGACGCGATGGCCCCCGCGATCAGCGGCAGCCCGGTCATGCCCGGATGCCACGGGGCACCGCAGAAGGCATCGCGGCTGGGCGTGACGTTGGCGCCCGCGAAGCAGTCCGAGAGCCACTGCTGGTCCTCGGCGAGGATGTTCACCGCGTAGCGGTGCGACGCGTCGATGGCCGGGACGATGAACCGCTTGCGGTCCAGCGCGATCATCACGATCGGCGGGTCCAGGCTGACCGAGGTCAGCGCGTTGACCGTGATGCCCTGGGGGGCGGTGCCGTCGAGGGTGGTCACCACGGTGACCCCCGTGGCGAACTGGCCAATGGCGGTACGGAAGTCGGCGAGCGGGACGTTCACGCCCGGAAGCATACGCGGCGTGGCGGCGCGTGCCAGACGGTCCGTCCCTGCCCGACGGTCTGTCCCTGCCCGACGGTCCGGGGCCATGCGGGCCATCCGGCCCGTCCCGCGCGGGCAGACAGCGCACTACCATCCGCGCCATGACTACCGACCCTGCTGCCACCCCGGCTGCCACCCCGGCCACCCGCATCGAGCGGGACTCCATGGGCGAGATGGAGGTTCCCGCGGACGCCCTGTACGGCGCCTCCACCCAGCGTGCCGTCCTCAACTTCCCGATCTCAGGCCAGCGGATGCCGCGCCGGTTCCTGCGCGCCCTGGCGCTCGTGAAGCTGGCCGCCGCGGAGACGAATGCCGGGCTGGGCCTGATCGACGCCCCCAAGGCCGCCGCCATCGCCTTCGCCGCGCGCGAGGTTGCCGAGGGCCGGTACGACGAGCACTTCCCGATCGACGTCTACCAGACGGGATCGGGCACCTCGACGAACACGAACATGAACGAGGTGATCTCGCATCTTGCATCGGCACGCCTGGGCGGGGCCAAGGTCCACCCCAACGACGACGTCAACAAGTGCCAGTCCTCCAACGACACGATCCCGACGGCGCTGCAGCTGTCGGGCGCGATCGCGATCGAGGAGGAGCTGATCCCGGCGCTCATCGACCTGCAGGGCGCCCTGGCGGCCAAGGCTGACGAGTTCTGGGGCGTTGTCAAGACCGGCCGAACGCACCTGCAGGACGCCACGCCGATCCGCCTGGGCCAGGAGTTCGCGGGCTATGCGGGCCAGGTCGAGGAGGCGATCCGCCGGGCACAGGCCGCGCGCGACGAGCTCCTCGTGGTGCCGCTGGGCGGGACCGCGGTAGGGACGGGCATCAACGCCCACCCGGAGTACGCGGCCCGGGCCTGCGGCCACCTCTCCGAGCTGACCGGCCTCCTCGTCCGCGAGACGTCGAACCACTTCCATGCCCAGGCAGCGCTGGATGCACCGATCGCGGCGCACGGTGGCCTGCGCGCGATCGCGCTGGGCCTGTGGAAGATCGCGTCGGACATCCGGTTCATGGGCATGGGCCCGCGCGCCGGCCTTGCCGAGCTTGCGCTGCCGGAGACGCAGCCGGGCTCCTCGATCATGCCGGGCAAGGTGAACCCGGTCATCGTCGAGTCGCTCACGATGGTCGTCGCACGGGTGATCGGCAACGACGCCACCGTCGCCTTCGGCCAGACGGGATCGTTCCTCGAGCTCAACGTGATGATGCCGGTGACGGCCCAGGCGCTCCTGGAGTCGATCGCGCTGCTCGCGGCCTCGGCACGCAACTTCAAGGTGAAGCTCGTCGACGGGCTGAAGGCCACCGAGCGCGGGCCGCAGCTGGTGGAGCAGGGCCTGATGCTGGCGACGGCGCTCGCGCCCGAGATCGGCTACGACGCGGCCGCCGCGATGGCCAAGGAGGGCTTCAAGAGCGGGCGCACGATCCGGGAAATGGCGCTCGAGAGAGGCATTCCTGCCGACAGGCTCGACGAGCTCCTGGACCCGCTCAAGATGACGGAGCCGGGGCTCGGTGGCGGATCAGCCGGAGGCTGACTCGGCCGGCGGGGCTGACGGCTCGCCAGTGGGCGCCGGGCGGACGGGGCGGCCCTCCCGCTCGACTACTCGGCCGTGATCGTCCCGACCATGTTCGGGTGGATGGTGCAGACGAACGGGTAGGCGCCCGCGGCGAGGGCAGGAACGGCGACCTGGACCATCATCGGCCCCGTGATGATCTCGCTCACGGCGAGGTCGTTGCCGTTGGCGTCCCTGACCACGATGTCGTGCGGGATGCCCTGGTCCTTGTTGTCGAAGATGATCGTGAACGCCTGGTCCGCCGGCACCGTGACGGCGGCAGGCTCGAAGGCGATGTTGATCGCGACGATGCGCGTCCCGGGCGCCTCGGAGCCGCCGACGGGGGTCGGATCGCGGCGGACGGCGCGGTGACCGGCGGGATCGTGGGAACGGCGGAGCCACCACAGGCGGCGAGTGCCAGCGAGGCGAGCAGGAGGAGCGCCGCGACACGCGCCGGGCGACGGGATGACATGTGCATGCCCACAGGGTTCGGCCGATCGGGCACAACCGTCAAATCCACCCCTGCGTATGCTCCCTGCCTGCACGTCCCGAGCTGCCTGCACGTCCCGAACTGCCTGCACGTCCCCAGCACGAGGTCCCGCTGATGTTCGACCCGATTCCGCCCAGCGAGTTCCTGGCCTCCGACGGTGTCGAGGACTGGCGCATCCTGGGCGACGGCATCTGCGCCTTCTTCACCACCGCCTCGTACGAGGCGGCAGCGCGATTCGCGGCGGCGATCGGCGCGCTCCCGGGGGTCGAGGACCGGCCGCCGGCGGTGGACATCCGGGCGACCGGCGTGACGATCCGCCTGATCTCCGCGCGCGACGACTGGTTCGGTCCCAGCCGCCAGGACGCCGACCTCGCGCGGGAGATCTCGCGAGTCGCCCGCGACATGGGCCTGGGCACGGCGCCCGAGCGCATGCAGAGCGTGCTGGTGGTCCCGGGCGCGTCCGACATCGCGGCCATCACGCCCTTCTGGCGCGCGGCGCTCGGCTACGAGCCGCGCCGGGACAGCCCCGACGAGGACCTCGTGGATCCCGCCGACCGGGGGCCCGCGTTCTGGTTCGAGGGGATGGACGAACCCCGTGCCGACGGGCTCGGCGCGATCCACGTCGCTGTCTGGGTGCCGCTCGAGGTGGCGGAAGCCCGGGTCGCGGCGGCACTGGCGGCGGGAGGCCACCTCGTGCGTGCCACGCACGCGCCGGCCTGGTGGACGCTGGCCGACGCCGCCGGCAACGAGGTGGACATCGCCACGATCGCCGAGCGCGGCTGAACGGTCGGGCGAGCCGGGGCTCGTCCCGCCCCCTGGCGACGGGGGCACTGGCGCAGCCCGTGAGGCGGACTCCCTCCCGCCCACCGGGCCTTGTGTGCGGAGTTCTGCGCAACCGTCCCGCCCGGCGGGCAGCCGAGGCCGCAGCCGGCCGTTTCGACCCGGATCGTGCCGCTGGGCGGGCCAGACGTGCAGGTTCCCGTACGGAGTGCCCGCTGGGCGGCAGGCGATGGGACCTGCAGCTTGCAGGCCGTGGGGCTTGCAGGCCGGGGGGTCGGGTCGCCCGGGGTCGGGTCGCCCGGGGTCGGGTCGCCCGGGGTCGGGTCGCCCGGGGTCGGGTCGCCCGACCCGACGCATGACACCTGTCCGCGACCGGCCCGTGCGGCTACAATCCGCGCCATGTCCGCCACCCGCGCCTGGGACCGCGCAGGTTCCCTCCCCGTCCCCACTGCCGGCCGCCCCAAGCCCGAGATCGCCGCCCTCGGCGCCAGCCCTCCCGGCCGTGGCCGATCTCTTCACGTTCATGCGCGACGCCGAACTCCGCTTCGGCACCCTGCGCATGCGCATCGAGGAACACGCCTGGACCGCCCGCGGCGAGGAGGTCACCACCTTGGACGTGCTGCTCCGCCATCCCGGCGAGGCCCGGGTCCGGGTCAGCTCATCGGTGGGGGCGATTGACGACAACTACGAGCTCTGGATGAGCGATGGCACCACCGTCCGCCAGTACCACGCCTCGCGCAACACCGGCACCCAGCGCCCTGTGCGCTCGGGTGTCCGCGGCACCAACGGCCCGGACCTCCCGGCCTCCAGCCACCAGTACCGCCCGGTGACGCCGCTGCTGGCGGAGTCGCTGCCGGACCTGTTCATCCACCCCGCCGGCTACTGCCAGAACGTGCTGGCCACCGGCGCTTGCCGGATCACCGGCACCACGAGCGTCGCAGGCCGCGAGGCGATCGTGGTGGAGTGCGATCACCCGCGCACCGTCGAGGTCATGGCGGACCGCCCGGACTTCGCCGTCCGCATCGCGGTGGACCGCCGCGACGGCGTCATCCTGCGCCTCGAGGAGTCCCTCGGCGGCCAGGTCACCCGCGACGCGGTGGTGACGTCGTACCAGCCGGACGCCGCGCTGTCCGGGCGGGACTTCGACTTCACGTTCCCGGACGGAACCACCTTCGTCTACTAGCCCGGCCGGCGGCCCGCGAGTCGCAGAGCGAGGGGATCGCCGCGACGGTCGCTTGTCGCTACCATTCCGTTCGCGCGACTGCCGGCCGGCACGCGCACACGAGGGAGAGGGACGATGTCCGCCAAGAAGTCCACAGAGTCCGACGAGCGCGCGGCGCCGGCTGCAGACGAGCCCGCGGCGCCGGCGCCCGACGACATCGTGGCGGCGGCCGAGGCTGTCGACGACCTGGACGACGACCAGGACAAGGCAGGCACCTTCAGCGGCGAGCAGGTGGACCCGGGCCAGCGGCGGATCGCCATCGGCGTCGACGTGGGCGGATCGGGCATCAAGGCGGCCGCCGTGGACCTGGACACGGGTGATCTCATCGGGCCCCGGCACCGCGTTCCCACGCCACAGCCCTCGTCGCCTGCGGCGGTCATGGCCTCCATCGGGCGGCTCGTCAAGAAGATCGGTGCCGAGGTCAAGCTCGCGCCCGACACGGCGGTCGGCGTGGGCTTTCCGGCGGTCGTGATCGACGGCGTGACCAAGAGCGCGGCGAATGTCGATCCGGGCTGGATGGATTTCGATGCCGACGGCGCCCTGGAACGGGTGCTCGGCCGGCCCGTGCACCTGGTGAACGACGCGGACGCCGCGGGCGTGGCCGAGATGCGCTTCGGTGCGGGCGTCGGCCAGCGTGGCACCGTGTTCCTCATCACCCTTGGTACCGGGACGGGGTCGGCCCTCTTCCGCAACGGCCTGCTCGTGCCCAACCTGGAGCTCGGGCACATGGAGATCCGGGGACGCGATGCGGAGCGCCGTTCCGCGGCGGTGGCCCGCATCAGGCGCGGGCTGTCATGGAAGGCGTGGGCGGCCGACCTCGACGAGCACCTGGTGGCCATCGAGAAGCTGTTCTCGCCGAAGCTGTTCATCATCGGCGGGGGCGTCTCCAAGCGGTCGGACCGGTTCATCCCCCGGCTCACCGTGCGCGCCGCCGTGGTTCCGGCCAGGCTCCTCAATGATGCCGGGATCGTGGGCGCGGCCATGGCAGCGGCCGAGCAGGAGGTCGACAGGGCCGAGCAAGCCGAGCTGGGGGCCGACAGGGCCGGCCAGGCCGACTGACGCTCCGGGCTGGCCTTCCGACGCCCAGCCCCCGCATCCTTGGAGTCGAAACTCATCCGCACAAGGATGGTTTGGCGGATCCATCCGTGCAGGATTGTTGGCCGAGTCCATCCGCGCAGGGATGGAATCGCGGGGTGGGCGTGAGCCGGCGGCCTCAGCTGCGGGCGATCAGCTCCGGGTGCTCAGCACCGTGAGCGCCTCGGTCGAGCCGGAGGCGATCACGCTCTCGCCCACGCGGATGGTCCGCGTCTCGGGCGGGTTTGCCTCGTAGGCCCCGTCCTCCTGCAGGATCGCCAGGGTCACGATGCCATCGGCGCGCAGCTCGCCCACCGTGACACCCGCCAACGGGCTCTCCTCGTCCACCGCCACCTCCTCCAGCGAGAAGGACAGGTTGCCGTGTGAGAGGGCGGCATCGATGTAGTCCACGACGCGGGGCCGGATGGCGAGCTCGGCGATCCGCCGGCCGGCCATCGTGTACGGGGAGACCACGCGCTGGGCGCCGGCCTGGACGAGCTTCGCCTCCGAGCCGCCGGTGTTGGCCCGGGCAACGATGAACAGGCCGGGATTCATGCCCCGCGCCGTCAGCGTCACATAGACGTTGTTCGCGTCGGAGTCGATGGTGGTGATCAGTCCCCGGGCCGCTTCCACCCCGGCCATCCGCAGCGTCTCATCGAGCGTGGCATCACCCTGGACGATGAGGTGGCCGTCCGCGGCCGCACGCTCCAGGGACTCCGGCAGGATGTCGATCACGACCAGACGCTGGCCCGTATGGACCAGCTCCCGCGCCACGGTGGATCCGACCCGGCCGTAGCCGCAGACGATGTAGTGGCCCCGTAGCGCCGCCACGGCCTCCGCCATCCGCTTCGCCTCCCGCCGCCCGCTGGCAGCCTCGCTGATGATGGTCTCGGCCACGATGCCGATGGACCCGAAGATGATGCCCACGCCCGCGACCGCGAGCAGCATCGTCCAGAGCCGCTCGGGGAACGTCGTGAGGTCGTGGACCTCCTTGAAGCCCACCGTCGTCAGCGTGATCGCCGTCATGTAGATCGCGTCGCTGAACGACCAGCTGAAGAAGACGATGTAGCCCAGCGCGCCCGCGATCGTGACCGTGATCACCGCGATGATCCAGGACCGCACGTGGCTTCCCCGAACGGCGTCCGCCAGCGCGTGCCGGAGGGCGCCGTACGGCGAGGTGCGTGTCCGGGCGGGCGTGCGGGCCATGGCCCGATGCTAACAGCGCCCTCCCGCGTCGAGAGGGCCATCCGGCGCAGATCGACAGGCCCCCCGGGCGGTCCGGCGGCGGCTTCCGGGCCGGTCCAGCCCGATGTCCCCGATAATCACCCGACGTGCCGACCCTGCCCGACCTGACATTGGCCATCAGCCCCGAGCTCCGGTTCATCCTGAACCTCGGCGTCGCTGTCGCGCTCGCCCTCGCCGGCGGCGCTGTCGCGATCCGGTTGCGCCAGCCGCCCATCGTGGGCTACCTCGTGGCGGGCGTCATCATCGGCCCGTTCACGCCGGGGTTCGTGGGCGACCACGAGCAGATCGCCCAGCTGGCCGAGCTCGGGATCGTGCTGCTCCTGTTCGCGTTGGGCGTGGAGTTCTCCCTGCGCGAGCTGGCGCGGGTGCGGCGCGTCGTCGTCCCGGGTGCCATCGCGCAGATCGTGGTGACCACGCTGGTCGCCGGGGCCGTGGGGATCCCGCTGGGGCTGGACCCCCTGTCGGCAATCGTGGTCGGATCCGCGGTGGCGATCAGCTCCACGCTCGTCGTGCTCAAGATCCTGGTCGAGCGGGGCGAGCTCGATGCCCTCCACGGGCGGACGGCCATCGGCTGGATGATCGTGCAGGACCTCGCGACCATCGTGCTCATCGCGCTCCTGGAGCCGCTTGCGGGCGGCGACGTCGCCCTCCCGCTGCTGTTCGCGCTGCTGCGCACGATCGCCTTCCTGGGCCTCGCCTACGTCGTGGGCACGCGCCTCCTGCCGGGCCTGTTCCGCGCGGTCAGCCGCCTCGGTTCCCCGGAGCTGTTCCTGCTGTCCGTGTTCGCCACGGCGCTCCTGGCGGCGTTCGTGTCCAGCGCCGTGTTCGGCCTCTCGCTCGCGCTTGGTGCCTTCGTCGCGGGCATCGTCATCTCGGAGTCGGATCTCGCCCACCAGGCGGCGGGCGTGATCACGCCCTTCCGCGATCTCTTTGCGGTGCTGTTCTTCGTCTCGGTGGGCATGCTGCTCGACCCGGCGGCGCTGGCCGCCGACGCGCCTGCGGTCGTGGTCCTGCTGGTGGTGACGATGGCCGCGAAGGCGGGGACGAGCGCCCTGTTCGGGCGCCTCCTGGGACTGCCGCTGCGCAGCGCGATCCTCCTCGGTGCGCTCATCGCGCAGGCGGGCGAGTTCAGCTTCCTGCTCGCAGCCCAGGCGCTGCACCTGGACCTGATCGACACACGGGCCTACAACCTCGTCCTGGGGACTGCCGTGCTGAGCATCGTCCTCACCCCTGCCCTCGTGCGGGGAGCCGTGGCGCTCGTGGAGCGCCTTGAGCACCGCGCCGTGGCGGTCGAGCCACCCGTGCCCGGCAGCACGCCCGCGTCGCGCGGAGAGCGCGTGCTCGATGACGAGGAGGGCAGGGGCCGGACCTCCGTCGTGGTCCTCGGCGGCGGGCGCGTCGGCGCCATCGTGGTCCGGGCGATCCGGGCCCGCGGCTTCCGGTGCGTGGTGGTGGACCGCGACCAGCGCGCTCTCGACACGCTCGCGACGCTGGGGGCGGCGACGCTGTTCGGCGATGCCGCCAACCCGGCGATCCTGCATCGCGTGGGCCTCGAGCGGGCGCGCCTCGTCGTCGTGGCGATCGGCGACCCGCTCACCGCCCGGCTCGCGGTCGAACGGGTCCGGGCGATCAACCCGAAGCTCCCGGTGATCGCGCGGGCACGAGGACGGAGCGAGATCGCGAGCCTCCAGGAGCTCGGGGTGTCCCGGGTCGCCGACCCGGAGCTGGAGGCCGGGCTGGAGCTGACCCGCGCCTCGCTCGCCCGCATGGGCGTGTCCGGACCCGAGCAGACCGCCATCGTGCTGGGCATCCGGCGGCGGACATACGGGGTCGCGGCGGGTGCGGCGTCCAGCTCCGGCTCCGAGGAGCGCGGACCGACCCCGACGCAGCCGGACGCGGACGCGGCGCCCTGAGCCTGGGCCGGCGTGTGCTTGCGCGCACGCCTGGGCGGATCACGCCGGGCGACAGGCGGGCCCGGTTCAGGACGACGCGGGCCGGTGGAGCGCCTCGGGCCGGTGGAAGGCGTCGGGAAGCGGCAGCTCCGGGTGGCGCGACGCCAGCCAGTCGCACAGCGCGAACCAGCTCGTGGTGAACGCGATCTCGGGCCACGGGATGGCGTCGGGGCGGTAGGCACGCACCTCGAGCGTCTCCGGACTCGTGATCGGCACGCCGCCCACGATGCGGGCCTCGAAGACCAAGGTGACCACGCCCGCCTCCAGGCGTGCGTACATGCCGACCAGCGCGCCGGGCTCCACGATGAGCCCGGTCTCCTCGAGCGTCTCGCGGATCGCGCCCTCGGTGACGGTCTCGTCAATCTCCAGGAAGCCGCCGGGCTGCGCCCAGGACCCGTAGCCCGGCTCGATGCCGCGGCGGATCAGGACGATGTCGCCCTCGTCCGTGATCGGCAGGGTGGTCACCACCATCCGCGGGTTCACGTAGGCGATGAAGCCGCACGACGGGCACTCCAGGCGCGGACGGTGCTCGCCGTCGGGGACGCGTTCATCGAGGCCGCTGCCGCAGCGGGTGCAGTGCTTGAGCGAGGCAGCGATCCAGCGCGGCGTCCCACCCCCGGACGCGATGTCGGTGGAGCGCCCGTCGGGACCGCGGCCGAGGGCAGCGGCGGCGCGCAGCTCATCGTCGTCCGGGCGACGCTCCGAGTACTGGCGATCGGGCATGGTCAGGCGCCCAACACGAGCACGGTGGCGACCACGATGAGCGCCAGGAAGATCACGGCCACCAGCACCCAGGTGAGCCGGAAGAGGCCGCGGCCGCGGTCCACGGGCATCCACGCCCAGGCGGAGCGCCAGATCCGCAGCGTGGCGTCGGCTGTGGTGACCAGGAGCAGCGGCGCGGCGAGCAGCACGCACAGCTTCACGATCGGGCTGCCGAGGCCTGCGCCCAGCTCCAACGCGGTGATCGCGATGGCGCCCAGCACGAGGGCGGGAGCCGACAGCAGGACGAAGTGCTTCTGAAGCGGCGTGGGCTTGGTCTCAGGGACGCTTCGAGGAGGCAGGCCGCGAAGGCTCTCGGGTACGGGGGTCGCGCCGAAGGGTCCCGCCGCCGACGTGGCGCCGGCCGCAGTGGCTGCCCCTCCGGCCGCTCCGCCCACGCCGGTCAGCACAGGTTCGGGGATCGCCTGCCGGTCCAGCACCGGCATGCCGGGCTCCCAGCGCTCGTCGTCCATCGGTGGAGTCTATCGGCTCGCCGCCGGTGACCGCCTGTCCTGCACCTCGCCCCGGCGTCAAGCCTGCGCCTCGCCCGGCCGTCCAGCCTGCGCCTCGCCCGGCCGTCCAGCCTGCGACTCGCCCCGGCCGTCCAGCCTGCGACTCGCCCCACGTGTGGGCCATTTCCCGAGGTTCTGAGCGTGGTCCGGGCATGGAAGTCGGGGTTTGCCACGCAGACCGTGCGTGAGCGACGCGGATTCGCCCCCCACAAGCTCCTATGGTTTGTCAAGCCGGGGCAGCCACTCGACGGCGCCTTGTTCGAGCAGGCGGAACACGGCCCGCGAGATCCGGTGCTTGAGGCACCGGAGCGCCTCTGCCCATGACTTGCCCGCCAGCTGCTTGCGCTCCATATAGGCCTTCGCGGGCGGGTGGTGCAGGGACTGCGAGAGGGCGACCGTGTAGAGCGCCCGGTTGAGCCGGCGGTTGCCGCCCCGGTTCAGGCGCATCCGCTGGACCTGCCCGGAGCTCGCCGGGATCGGGGCGACGCCCGCCAGCATCGCGAAGGCGTCGGGCGAGCGGAACCGGGCGACATCGCCCGTCTCGGCCACCAGGCGGGCCGCGGTGACCGGTCCGACGCCGGGCAGCGCGAGGAGCGGGTGCCCGGCGACCCGCGCGGCGATCTGCTGCTCGATCCCGTCCGCCTCGGCGCCCAGCCGGCGTACCTCGGCCAGGAGCCTGCGGGCGAGGTCCGCGCGGGTCCCCGCCATCGGGGCGAGCGCGGCCTCGATCGCGGCCAGCTGGCGCTGGGTGACGAGGCGCGCAGCGGTGCGGGCGTATCCCGGCAGCAGCACGACCAGGTGGGCGTGGAGCCGGTTGCGGGCCTGGACCCGTGCGACGACGACCACCTCTCGCGCGTCCGAGAGCAGGCCGAGGTCCTCCGCCAGGCCGCCGAGCCGGACCGGCGGCAGGTCGGGCTCGCGCTGGGTCACCCGGGCGATCGCGAGGGCATCACCCGGGTCGCTCTTGCCGGCGCGACGAGTGCGCGTCCGTTCCCGGCGGCTCAGGTGCGGCGGGGTCTCCCGGACGTCCACCCCGGCGGCGGCGAGGGCGCGGGCCGCCGGGGCGCCGTACGAGGACGAGCCCTCCACGCCGACGAGGGTGCCGGGGCCGAGGCCCCCGACCCAGGCGACGAGCGCCGCCAGCCCCTCGGGGTCGCAGGCGAACTCCCGCTCGTCGACCGCCGTCCCGACGCCGTCGACCGCGCACGCGGCGAGCGTGCGCTTGTGCGTGTCGATCCCCACCACTGCCATGCCGTGTCCTCCGTGCGTACGATGGGCGCGGGCCGGCCGGGCAGCAGTGCGTTGAGGTTGAAGGCCACGCTCCTATGAGGCCACGGCCGGCCCGCTCGCTCCCGGGATGGGGGCACTTGTGGGGCAGGCCACCTTGCGGGGCACGTGGGGCAGGGCCAACCCATCCCGTTCGCGAGCACCTTCCCACACCCGGAGAAGGCCTGACGAGTTACGCACGTGGGGCGCCCGCAGCAAACGGAGGGCCGCCCGCAGCAGACTGGGCCGAGACCGGGCCGCCGGGCCGCCCGCAGCAGACTGGGCCGTGACCGGGCCGCCCGCGGCAGACGGAGGGCCGCCCGCGGCATACGGGGCCGTGACCGGGCCGCCGTGCCGCCCGCCGACAGGACGACGCACCCGCCGACTCAGCCCGGAAGCGGCTCCGCATTGCTCTTGTCGTCCATCACCGACGCCGTCTGCGCAGCCCGCCAGGCATCGAGCCGCGCCGCAAGACCGGCGTCGGACAGCGCCAGGATCGCCGCCGCCAGCAGCGCCGCGTTGTCCGCGTTCCCGATCGCGACCGTCGCAACCGGGATCCCGCGCGGCATCTGCACGATCGAGAGCAGCGAGTCCAAGCCGCCCAGGTGCTGGGTCGGGATGGGCACCCCGATCACCGGCAGCGTCGTCTTCGCGGCCAGCATCCCGGGCAGATGCGCCGCCCCGCCGGCACCCGCGACGATCACCCGGATCCCCCGTTCGCGGGCGGTCTCCGCGTAGCGGAAGAGGTGGTCGGGCGTCCTGTGTGCCGAGACGACACGCAGCTCGCAGGGAACCCCGAGCTCCTCGAGCACGGCGACCGCCTTCTCGAGCACGGGGAAGTCCGAGCGGCTGCCACCCACGATGCCGACCACCGGTCGCGTCCCGTCCACGATCCGCTCAGTCCTCCCAGCGCAGTGCGGCGCGCGCGCGGCGCGCGCGCTCGAGAGCCTCGTCGGCGTCGCGGCCGACCACCGTCAGGTGCCCCATCTTGCGCCGCTCGAACACCCGGCGCTTGCCGTAGACGTGGAGATGGACGCCGGGATCGCCCAGCGCCTCGGGCACTCCGCCGAGTCGCGCGTCGCGATCCGGGCCGCTGCCCAGCAGGTTGACCATCGCCGCGACGCCGTGCGGCACCGCCGATCCCAGCGGCAGCCCGAGGATCGCCCGCAGGTGCTGCTCGAACTGCGAGGTCGCGGCGCCCTCGATCGTCCAGTGGCCGGAGTTGTGCACCCGTGGTGCCAGCTCGTTGACCATCATGCCGCCGCCGGGGAGCGAGAACAGCTCGGCGGTAACCACGCCCACCACGTCGAGCGCCCGCGCGATGCTCGCCCCCGTCTCGATCGCGTCGAACGCGATGATCGGATCGACCGGTGCCGGAGCCACGCTCTCGCTGAGGATCCCCGCGTCATGGACGTTGCGTGACGGCGGGAAGGCGAGCGTCCGCCCGGTGCGTCCGCGAGCGGTCACCACGGACATCTCGCAGGCGTAGTCGATCTCCGCCTCCAGGAGCAGCGGCCGCCCGGCCTCGCCCCCCAGGGCGCCGACCGCCGCCGCAACCTCCGTGCGTGTGGTGATCCGCACTTGCGAACGCCCGTCGTACCCGCCCAGCGGCAGCTTGAGCCGGCACGGATACCCGAGGTCCTCGGCGGCCGCTTCGGCCTCGGCGACGCCCCGGACCTCCCGCCAGGGGGCCGTCCACTCGCCCATGTCGCGGATGAAGCGGCGCTCAGCCAGGCGGTCCTGGGTCGCCCGAAGCGCGGTGAGTCCGGGCCGGAGCGGCGCCACCTCGGCCGCCGCCATCGCCGCCTCGAGGCCGACATGCTCCAGCTCGTAGGTGACGACATCGCTCCGGGACGCCAGCCGGCGGGCGGCAGCCGCGTCGTCGTACCGCCCGACGATGATCTCGTCCGCCACGGCCGCGGTCGGGCAGGCGGGATCCGGATCCAGCGCGATCAGCCGGTAGCCCATCGCGCGCGCAGCGAAGCCCAGCATCCGGCCCAGCTGTCCTCCCCCGAGCACCCCGATGGTCGACCCCGGCGGCAGCGGCTCCACGCCCGCCGGCCCGCGGCGGATCCCCAGCCGGTACAGCGCGTCGAGGACGAAGTCGGCCTTCTGCATGGTGTAGGCCTCGAACGGCTCAGCCGCGACCGATCCGTCCACGATGCGCTGCTTGGTAGCGGCATAGGCGTCTCGCAGGGCGGCGTCGGCGAGCAGGGCGTCGCGGAAGCCCAGGAGCTCGGGCAGCTCGCGGCGGCCGGGTGGCATCACGTGCAGGTGGACGCGGTACGCCGTGCCCTCGTGGAGCACCTCGCCCACGAGCATCGGCCGGGTGGGCGGGAACGGTGCCAGGCCCTGCTGGCGTCCGAAACCGAGCGAGAGGAGGGCGTCGGTGAGGACCGGGATGTCGTCGGGGGCCGACTCCACGGCGAGGTCCACGATGTTCTTGCCAGGCAGCCCCGGGACGGCCGACGAGCCCACGTGCTCCACGGCAGCAGCGGGGTGCGCGCTCGCGATCAGGCGCGCCAGGCCCCGCGCGACCTCGACCGTCGCGGGGTCCCACGGGTGGAAGCCGGCCGGACGGCGCTCATAGGGGCGGACGGGCAGGTCGGACATGGGGCCGAAGTGTAGAGGACGCCGCGTCGGGGACGCCGCGTCGGGGACGCCGCGTCGGGGACGCCGCGTCGGGGACGCCGCCGGAACGTGGTGCGGGCGCCGGCTCCGGACAGGACTAGGCCCGTCGCCCGCACGAGGACAGATCAGTTCGACGTGATCACCACGGACCCGGCGCTCATCAGGAACATGAAGCTCAGGGCACCCAAGATGCCGAAGACGAGCGGCAGGATGACCAGGATCCAGAGGCAGCCGATTGCGGCGCCGCTGGGCTTCTGCACCGGCCCGCCGTACTGGGCGGCCCAATCCTCGTCGGACTTGAGCAGGTACAGGATCCCCTCGATCCAGGCGATGAACGAGGGGATGCCCGTCCACGAGAAGACCAGGTACAGGATCCCCATGCCCACCCGGCCCAAGTAGAACTTGTGCAGGCCGAGGCCGCCCAGGAGGATCGCCAGGGCCGCCGCGACGACACGACTCTTCGGCGAGGCCGGGGCGTAGGCGGGCGCGTAGGCCATGGGGGGAGCCGCGGGTGCCGGAGCGACCGGCGGCGGAGCCGGGGCAACGGGCGGCGCGACAGGCGGCGCGGCCGGAGGCGGGGCCGGGGTCACGGGCGGCGCGGGCGCGTCGGGCGGCGGGGTCTGCGCAAGGTTGGGGTCGGATTCGGTCATGGGAGCTCCTCAGGCTGGTGCGGGGCATGCCAAGCGTGGCACAGACCTCGCCCCTTGTGCGGGCCGTCTGAGCGCCTGGCCTCCACCCCCGGCGCCTGAGCGCCTGCCCTCAACCCGACGCCTGAGCGCCGGCGGCTGGCACCCGGCCTTGCGAACGGCGACAATCCCGCCATGCTCCATGGTGGCCCCGGTCCGTACGGCGTCGCAGCACCGCGGATCCTCATCGTCGATGACGACCCGAACCTGCTCGTCCTCCTGGCCGAGCAGCTGCGAGCGGATGGCTTCGAGGTGCAGACCGCGCGCGACGGCGACGAGGCCCTCCGGCGACTTGGCCAGGCATGGCCGGACCTGCTGATCATCGACATGCTCATGCCCCGCATGGACGGGCTCACGCTGGCACGCGAGGTCAAGGCCCGGGCAGACCTGCCGATCATCGTCCTCTCGGCCATCGACACCGCGGACTCGAAGGCGGAGATCCTCGAGGAGGTCGCCGAGGACTACGTCACCAAGCCCTATCACTACGGTGAGCTGCGGGCGCGGATCCAGCGCGTCCTGCGCCGCCTCGGTGACCGGGTGCCGCGCCAGCGCCTGGAGCTGGGGCCGGACCTTGCCCTTGAGCTCCACCGGCGCGAGGCGGACGTTGCAGGGCAGACCGTGACGCTCACCCCCACCGAGTCCCGCCTCCTCTACGCGCTGGCGGCCAACCTCGGCCAGACGGTGACCACCGAGACCCTCCTTGCCCGCGGCTGGGCCGACACAGAGGACGCCGATCCCTCCTACGTCTGGGTCACGATGCGCCGCCTCCGACAGAAGGTGGAGGTGGACCCCAACAAGCCCGTCCACCTGCTCACCGTGCGCGGCATCGGCTACCGGCTCGTCAGCGCCGGCGCCACCCCTCAATCGTGACCCCAGCCGCATGACCGACCCCGCCCGGACCGACCCGCTCGAGCCCGCCGTCTACCGGGCGAAGGGCCTCGGCTTCCGAACACGCCTGACGCTCTGGCTGGTCGCGGCGGCGGTGGTCCCGGTCGCCGTCTTCGGTGCGGTCGTCATGATCCTGGTGGCCGGCTCCCAAGGCTCCGACGGCACCGTGGGCCGCGTCCTGCTCCTGGTCGTCACCCTTGCCGTCGTCTTCGCGATCCTGCTGGCCGCCGTGCTCGCCGCGGACCTCGGGGCGCCGCTGCGCCAGATCGCGAGCTCCGTGGAGCGCGTGTCCGCGGGCGATCTCGCCACGCGCCTGGAGCTACCCGGCGACGACGAGTTCAGCCGCCTCGCCGAGAGCCACAACCGGCTCGCCGCAGACCTGCAACGCCGGAACCGCGAGCTCCGCCGGCTCCTCGACGCGCTGGGCCGCATGACGCTCGAGGACCGACCCGACACGATCGCGGCGAAGGCGGCGACGGCGGCACGTGACGCCTTCGACATGCTCGACTGCGAGGTCCTGCTGGTGGACCCGCGCGAGATCCCCATCGAGGAAGCCGTCCCCGGCGAGCCGATCCCCGTCCGGTCGCTGATGATCGCCGCAGGGTCCACCACGGGCGTCGTGACCGGCCGCCTCGCGGCCACCCGACGCTGGGATCGCGCAGACCAGGATCTCCTCGACCTGTTCGCCATCGAGATCGGGGGCGCCATCCGCAACGCCCAGCTGTACGCGCGGGTCGAGGACCAGAACAGCCGCCTGGTCGACCTCGACCGCGCCAAGGACGACTTCCTGCGCGGGGTGTCCCACAACCTGCAGACCCCGCTCGCGAGCATCCGCGGGTACGCAGGCCAACTGGACGCGGAGCGGCCCGACCACCGCCTCGAGATCATCACCGAGCAGACCGACCGGCTGAGCCGCATGGTCCGCCAGCTCCTGACCGTGTCCCGCATCGAATCGGGTGCCCTCCGCTCCCGCCAGGAGGTCTTCGCCCTTGCGCCGCGGGTGCGCCGCACCTGGGAGGCGCTGGGGGTTGCCGACGTCCCGTTCACCCTCGAGGACGGGGCCCGGGGCTGGCTCGCCGTGGGCGACCCGGACCAGCTCGAACAGGTGCTGTGGGCCCTGCTCGACAACGCGGTGGTGTACGGCGGCCGCACGGCGGTGGACGCGGCGGTCACGATCGACGAGACGGCCTCGGTCCTGCGGATCGACATCGCGGACCATGGCCCGGGCGTCATGGACGAGGATCGCGACCGCCTGTTCGGGCGCTTCGAGCGCGGCTCCGAGCGCCCGAGCGGCGAGGGCTCGGGGCTCGGGCTCTACGTCTCCCGGGAGCTCTGCCGCACGATGGGCGGCGACCTAGAGATCGCCCCGGCGGTGCCCGGCTGGGGAGCGGTCTTCACGATCACGCTCCCCGCGGAGGTTCCGGAGGAGTCCTGAGGCGCGCGCAGCGCCCGATGCCCGGATCCGGACCGGGAGCCGTGTCTGTTAGGTGTGCTGCAAGGTGCTCGGACGATAGTTGCCCTCGCCACGGCCGGGGGGTCGACCCATGTCAGGGGCACCTTGTGCACAGTGGCGCACCGTTGATGAGACCGCCTTCCCGGTCCACAGCATCTCCCCGCCGCCGCTTTCGCGGCCAGTCGCTGGTGGAGTTCGCGCTGGTCCTCCCGGTCATGCTCCTCATCCTGGTGATCGCGGCCGACTTTGGGCGACTCTTCTTCTCCTACGTCCAGGTGATGAACGCTGCGCGTGAAGGCGCCAGCTACGCGAGCCTGCACGCGGCCGACAGCCCGTTTGACGGCACTGCGTACAGCAATGGCGTGACCGCCGCCGCGACCGGTGAGGCCAACGTACAGGGGCAGAGTGGCGAGGGTGGTCTGAACGTCGACCCGCCCGTCTGCTTCGACCCGCTGACGTTCGATCCGCTGACGCAAACACCGACGATCGACTGCAACGTTGCGTCCGACTTCGCCGGCAGGATCGGCAACCACGTGCGGGTGACGGTCCGGGAGGACTTCACCTTCCTGACACCGATCATCTCCGGGCTTGTCGGCGTTCTGCCGCTGACGGCGTCGGCCACGGCGCCGGTCCACAACCCGCCGGTTGCTCCACCGACTCCTGAGCCCACCCCAGTGCCGGGCAGTCTCGTCGTAAGGAAGGTTCTGGCCGGCGATCTCACTGACTTCAATGGCGGCGAGTTCACGTTCGAGGTCACGTGCAACGGCGTGGACCTCGGCGAGGTGACGATTGACCTTGCCAGCGGAGCGGAGTCATCAGATCCGGTCACCGGCATCACGCCCGGATCCATCTGCACCGTGACCGAGATCGACCAGCCCAACGCGGGTCCGCACGCGTCCTGGGACAGCCCGGGACCCGAACAGGCGACAATCACCTCGGACTCTCAGGAACAGGTCACGATCACGAATACCCGCACGTACTCGGCGCCGGTAGATGGCAGCCTTGTCGTGACGAAGGTCCTCGACGGCGACTACACGGACTTCGCGGGCGGCGACTTCACATTCGATGTGTCCTGCGATGGCACGAACTACGGGCCGGTGAGGATCCCCCTCTCCAGCGGCACCGGGTCGACAGATCCGATCACCGGCATCCCGGCTGACGCCAACTGCACGGTGACCGAGACCACCAGGCCCGAGGCAGGTCCCAATGCGTCCTGGGTGGGCAGCATGGGCACAACCACGGTCACCATCGAGAAGAACAAGCAGGCGGACGCCGTCATCACGAATACGCGGACCTACACCGCCCCGTGTGAAAGCCCACTGGTCACAATCACGCCGGCGACGACAAGCGACACGTCGAAGAAGATCACCGTGATCTTCACGGGAACCGCCGCGGGAAGTCCGAGCTCATGGACATGGGACTTTGGCGATGGGATCTCAGCGACGGGAGTCACCGTCACGCACGATTTCCTTTACACCAAAGGCAACAAGGGCAGCGGGGCGCAGGAGTGGAAGGTTACCCTCACGACGGCCGGGGGAGCGTGCGGAACGACCAGCGCGCAGGCGACCGTCACGTTGGACTACAGATGAGCCTCGGACACGGCGATCGCGGCCAAGCCCTCGTCGAGTTTGCGCTCGTGTTCCCGTTCTTCATGCTGCTTCTCTTCGGCGTGATCGAGCTGGGACGATCCGTCTACACCGATACCGCGCTCTCCCAAGCGGCCCGTGAGGGCGCCCGATTGGCGGCGGTGGAGGCGCGCTGGATCGGAGACACCGGCTTGTCATGCGTTGCGGCGCCCAGCGACATCACGGCGGCCAATCCGGGCGCACATGTGTGTCCGGCCAATCCTGCCGCCTTCAAGTCACACATCGTCGATGCCGTCAATCGCATGGTCGTCGGCCTGGGCGAGGTGTCGACTGTCTACGTGGCATGCACCGCGCAAGACGATCCTGAGCCGAGCGGCGAGTGGGACGGTTCGGTCCCATTCGCCGACTGCGGGGGCCTGGGAACTCCCAACCGGTCAGGGGACCTTGTTTCTGTGCGAATCGTCTTCGAGTACAGCCCGATCCTCCCGCTCATCGGGCCCTCATCGAGATCCACGTCAGCCACCATGGCGATCAACTAGGAGCACGCGATGACCCGGAGAACCGTCGGATCGCAAGGGGGCCAGACCCTCGTCCTGTTCGCTGGGTCGCTGGTCGTCCTGCTGCTCATCGTGGGGCTCGTAATCGACGCCGGCTATGCCTTCGCCCAGCGCCGATCGGCACAGAACGCAGCCGACTTCGCGGCCACTGCCGGCGCCCGCATCGTCGGCGAGAAGTTCACTGGGAAGCCGGCGGGCGCAGGCACCGGGTCGAATGTCCAGAGCGCGATCCAGCACGCGCTCGCAGCGAATGGAGCTCAGCTGACCGCAGCCCAGTACATCGACACCGCGGGCCGGCTAGCAGGAACTGTGGGTGGCGGCGAGATCCCTGCGAACGCTGCGGGGGTCACGGTCAGTGCGACGACCCAATGGCGGCCATTTGTGCTCGGGATCATCGGGGTGAGCAGCTGGTCGGCGGGCGCGCAGGCGACCGCGATGACCAAGGGGACGGCATCCGGTGGCGTGCTGCCGCTTGGTATTGAGCGGATCGCATTCAACGGTCTGCCGCCATGCGACCTAGCCGGAGGATGCGACCCGGACCGGCTTACCTCGGGGCGCCTCAATGGACCGGGCCAGTTCGGATGGCTCTCGTTCGGGGCAGGGTCGAAGTTCTGCGAGGGATACGGGCTCGGGCAGTTGGCCACTGACAACTGTGAAGTCAGCCAGGGTTACCTCGAGAACGAGATCGGGCCGCCTGGTGACAGCCACGGGTGCTGCACCACGGTCGTCGGTGATCCCAATCCGCTGATCGGAGGTCTCACCGGCAACGAGTGGGGCGACCTCAGCTACTACATCGACAACAAGATCCCGGTCTGGGTGCCGATCTGGGATTGGTCGGCTGACAACGGCCGAAATGCCTACTACCACATCGTCGGCTTTGGCGCTGTCATCCTCACCGGCGAGGGGGACCAGCACGCCAAGTGGATCGAGGGCATGCGCGTATCGGACATTGGCGATGTCCCCAATGCGTTCGGTCTCACGGGCGTCACCGGAGAGGTCTATCTCGTCCGCTGAGGCGTACGTCCTCGCCGATGCAGCGGGACGAGATAGGGCATCCGACAGGACCACGCGCGAGGCCGAAACGGTGCGCAGACACACCGGGTACGTCGTTTGTAGCACTTTGGGCTCATGCCTTTGCAGGACCCCGGGAGTCTGCCGGCAAGGTGGGCTGTAAGGTCGTGGCCCGATAGTTCGACCCGGTCGCCACCACGGGGGTCGGCGAATCCGGGGGCCTTGCATTGAACAGCGTCTACTCGCACCGTCTCGCACGGGCACTTCGCGCCTTGTCAGCGCGCCGCATTCGCGGCCAGTCGCTCGTCGAGTTCGCGCTCCTCCTGCCGATCCTGCTCCTGCGTGGTCTGGCGCGATCGACCTCGGCCGTGTCTACCTGGGCACGATCAATGTCCAGAACGCCGCCAAGGAGGGGCCTTCTTCGGCAGCCGGCGACCCACCTGCGACGTCGAGTGGCGGCCAAGGCTGTGACGATCCCCAGAACGTCGCGGCGCGCGTCAGCACCGAGCTCGACGGAATCACAGCAGACACCATCACGGCGCGCTGCTACCCCGCCGGCACAACCAACTTCGCCTCGGGCTGGCGCAACGACCTCGCCGACTGCGTTGATGGAGACCTGTACCGCGTCACCGTCACCACGACCTTCCGTTGGCGACCCCGTTCATCGGCGAGATCATCGGCAGCACGTCCCGCTGTCAACGCCAACGCCACGTCGGTGGTCATCACCAACTTCATGGGTTCGGGGATCCGGTCGACCTCGACCCGATCCGACGAACCAGCCGACGCTGGCTCCCGGTGAGTGCGAGGTGCCGAACTTCACCAACGGCACCAAGATCTCCGGGGCCCAGAACGTGTGGCAGAACGTCGCGGGCTTCGGGACCACGGCGAACACGATTGGTCTCGAACGGTCACGCCATCGTCTGGCAGAGCCTGCCGGCGGGCACCCGTGGCCCGTGTGCATCCACCCTGATCACGGTGGCGGACGCGCCCCAGGCGACGCCGACGCCGTCACCGACGCCGACGCCCACACCTGACGCCGACGCCGACGCCCGAGCCGACGCCGACGCCGGAGATCACGCCCACGCCCACGCCGTCTCCGTCACCCACGCCGTCTCCATCACCCACACCACCGATGTGCACGGTGCCCCAGACTGGCGTTCCCCGACAAGAAGGACCAAGCTCACCGTCACGCAAGCCGAGTCCCTGTGGCGCGGAGCCGGGTTCCGGCAGGAGAACTTCACGGCCGTGCGACCGCCCATGCAACGACTACGCGGTCGGGAGCCAGTCGTCGCAGCAAGGGTGCGAGCCGGCCGTGCCTGACGACCACGGTTCGGGTAGGTCCGTGATGGGCATCGAACCTGTTCGATCAGGCGGCGCCGGCACGGCCAGGGTCAGGCGCTGGTCGAATTCAGCCTTGTGATCATCGTGTTTCTCACGCTGGTGTTCGGCGCTGATCGACCTCGGGCGAGTGGTCTATGCGAACAACGCCCTCGCCCAGGCCGTGCGCGAGGGCGCCCGCTACGGCTCGGTGCAGGCACGGTCGGCGAACAACATCGCCGGGATTGAGGACTACACCGTGGGCAGTGTCGCCGGTATCGGAGGCGTCACCGCCACGGCCACCTGCATCCGGCCCGGCGACATCGTCATGGAGTGCAGTCCCAATGACACCCTCGAGGTGGAGGCCCGGGTGGACGTGGAGATGATCACGCCGATCATCGCCCAGCTCATGGGCGCCGCCGGCCTCAACCCGTTCGAGCTCGTGGCCACCGCGCCACGTGCTGGTCCAGAACTGATGACCACGATGCAGGAAGCAGGTGCTGCCATGTCCCACCGCACCAGAGCGTCCACGCCGCCAGCGCGAGCGGGGCCAGGTCCTCCCGATGTTCGCGGGCGGCCTCATCGCGCTTCTCGTGATGGCTGGCCTCGTCATCGACACCGGCATCGCGTTCAAGGAGCGGCGCCAGGCGCAGAACACCGCCGATCTCGCAGCCATGGCGGGCACGCGTGCCGTGGCGATGAAGTACCTCGACCCCGGGACAGTGGTCACCGGGGCCACCGTCTACAACGCAATCGATGCGGCGGTGAAGTCCAACGGCTGCTCCGATCCGTGCACCTGGACCGCGGAGTACGTGCGTCCGATCGGCAACCCGTCTGCCGGCACATGGGAGTCTCTCGGCGACGTCACGAGCGGCGGGGATGTCCCCGGTGCAGCGCAAGGCGTGTCCGTAGGCAGCGAGCGTCGCCCGTCCACGTTCTTCCTGCGCGTGATCGGGCGGGACGAGTGGGATGTGGGCGCGGTCGCCACGGGAATGACGTCCCAGCTGCCCAACACGCCGCCGCCCGGCATCCTGCTGCCGATCGGCATCTACGACGCCGATTACGAGACCGGCCGCGAGTACACGCTCACGGCGGGTGACGAAGGGCCCGGGAACTTCGGTTGGATCAGCTGGATCGACGGCGTGCAGGATGCGGTTCACCTCGCGGACTGGATCTGCAACCCGAACAACCCGGCCTTCACGTTCCCGGCCTGGTTCACCGGCACACCGGCGTCGTGAACTCCAATGACGTGCGCGACTGCATCGAGGGGTATATCGACGCACAGACCGTCGTCTACGTCCCGATCTGGGAGCAGACGAACGGTCGACCGGGCAGCAACCTCCAGTACGAGATCACCGGGGTCGCCGCCTTCGTGCTGACGGGTTACGACACCCACGCCGTCGAGGTCGCGGGCCGATTCGTGGAGTTCTACTCGTACCCGAGTGTGCCTGCCGGCTTCGGCGGTCCGCCCTGCAGCGCGACCGCGGACCCGGACTGCAACGAGCGCTTCAACTTCATCGGCCTGGTGCAGTAGTCGCCGTCCCCCAACACCTCTCCCGACGCCGGACGCGGTCTCCGCGCCCGGCGTCTGCATGTCCTGCGACGCCTCGGCGACCGCTGTAAGGCGTCTCTGACATAGGAATATCTCCTCTCCGCTGCAAGGTCCACCGTAGGGTGGCCGCGGCAGCGTGCCCGCCATAGGCTGCGAGGACAGCCCACCACACGGGGCCGGCGAGAACCGGGGGCTCACGCGATCGGCATCATCGAGCGCACGCCGCCTTCGCGTCCTCGCCGCCACGCTGGCCTGTCCAGCGAGGCCAGGCGCTGACCGAGCTCGTGCTGGTGGTGCCGGTGATCGCCCTGCTGCTGCTCGGCGCGGTCGATCTCGGCCGGCTGTTCTATGCCCGCATCTCCATCATCGGCGCCGCCCGCGAGGGCGCGATGATGGCTGCCGACTCCCCCGGCTCCTGGTCTGCCGGGGCTGCCTGCTCAGCGTCGAACAAGGTGATGTGCGCGACGCTGCGCGAGTCGGCGGGCTCGTGGGTGACCGTCGGCCCTGAGGACGTCAGCCTGACCTGCTCGCCCGAGTGCACCAGGACGTTCGGCAACACGGTCACGGTCACGGTGACCGGCCAGTTCCAGCTCCTGACACCGCTGATCGGCGCGTTCACGGGCGGACAGACGATGCACATCAGCGAGTCGTCGACGGCCCGCGTCGTTGTCACGCCGACCGTCGTCGGCGCGATACCCACTCCGACGCCCTCGCCCAGCCCCAGCCCCAGCCCGACGCCGACGCCCAGCCCGACACCCACCGGTGTTGGCCCGACGCCCACGCCGTCACCCACGCCGTCGCCCACCCCGTCGCCGACGCCGTCGCCGACGCCGACCTGCCCGCCGCCGCGCGTGGGCCTCACGACATCGCAGCAGAACAAGAACAAGCCGGTGGTGTTCACCAGCACCTCGACCCCCACGTCGGGGTCGTGCGCCATCAACTACTACCGCTGGGACTTCGGGGACAGCACGACCGCAGCCGGCGCCCTGCCGTCGACGAGCCACTCGTACGCCGACCCCAAGGGCCGGACCTTCACCGTCACGCTCACGGTCACCACCCCGAGCGGGACGTTCTCCATCCAGCAGGCGGTCACCACGCAGTCATGAGCCACCAACGCCGGCATGACCGCGGCACCGGGCGAGGGCAGGCCCTCACGGAGTTCGCCCTCGCGATCCCGGTCTTCCTCCTCCTCCTGGTCGGGGTGTTCGACCTCGGGCGGGCGGTGTACATGTACAACGGTGTCGCCGAGGCGGCGCGTGACATCGCCCGGATCACCGCAACCCACGTCGGCAACCCGGTCGGCACCAGCAGCGCGACCGTGGCCCGCGTGGCCACGCAGCGCGGGCTGGTGCCCGGACTCGGCGACCCCGCCTTCTCCTGCGTGAGCCTGTACGGCACCGCGGTGGACGACGCCGACTGCACGTCGGGCGACTACGTCGTGGTGACCTCGACGGCCGCATTCGCCCCGGTCAGCGGGTTCGGCCTCCTCGGCTCGGTCACCCTCGCCTCCAGCAGCAGTGTCCAGGTCCCGTGATGCAGGTGTCCGCCATGCCCACACGACGTCTCCAGCCCCGGCGCAGCGAGCGCGGCCAGATCCTCGTCCTGTTCGCCCTGTCGGTGACGGCGCTCATCGCGATGGCGGGACTCGTCCTCGACGGCGGCGGGACCTTCGCCCAGCGCCGCGACCAGCAGGCGGCCGCCGACATGGCGGCCATGGCCGGCGCCAACGCCTACATGAACGTCTCGGGCAACCCTGCGGGCAAGCAGGCCGCGGCCGTCGTGGCTGCCCAGGCCGCGAGCGGCGACAACGGCTTCGCGCACAGCGGCACCACGACGGTCCGCGTCGTCGTGTCCCTGGTGTCGTCGGGCGCCACCGTGCAGGTCGACATCACCAGCCCGCACGAGAACGGGTTCGCCCGCGTCGTCGGGTTGACGAGCTGGCCGGTCACCGTGACCGCGACCGCGGTCGCCGGGACCATCGACACCGGCATTGGGGCTGCGCCGTGGATCATGCACATCGGTGCCTTCAACGCGAACGGGACGCCGAAGTACGCGACTCCGACCGCCTTCGGTGAGGGGAACGGCGACTATCCGATCAGCGGGACCGACATCGCCTGGACCGACTTCAATGGCCAGAACAACGTCAACACCAGCGAGGTCGAGAGCATCATCGAGGGTTCGAACATCGTCACCTCGACCATCGACTACGACCAGTACCTCGGCCAGCACAACCAGGGCAACCACACCGCCCTGTACTCGTCGGTGAACAGCCATCTCGCAGGCAAGGACGTTCCGGTGCCCGTCGTGGGCCCCGGCTCGCCGAACTGCGCCGCGCCGATGCAGACGTACCAGAACGGCTGCTTCAAGGGATGGGCGGTGTTCCACGTGGTCTCGGCGGCCGGTGGCAGCAGCAAGACCATCACCGGCTACTTCCTCTCGGAGTTCGTCTCGCTGCCCCTGACGGTGGGCGATTGCACGCCCGCCCAGCAGGCGGCAGGCAGCTGCGGGGTGATCTCGGCAAGTCCGTTCGGGGCCTACCTGGTGCGCCTCACCAACTGAGGGTGACCCCGACCCTGCTGATCACATAGGCCCCCGGCACCGCCGCGGGCCGACGGATGTCCGCGCCCGCTAGGACTATCGGCTCACCCGCTGTAAGTCCCAGCGTAAGGTGGCGGTGGGATCGTTGCCCGCCTAGGCTGCGGAGAGCAGCCCACCGCTTCGGGGGAACCGTCCACACCGATGGCACACCAGCCGTCAGTCACCACGCGCCGCGCCAGCCTGCGCCCGGTGCCGCCGTCCCGCAAGGGGCGGCCGCGCTCCGGCCAGTCGCTGGTCGAGTTCGCGCTGGTCCTGCCGGTCGTGCTGCTCGTGGTCCTCGCCGGGCTCGACTTCGGCAGGGTCTTCCTGGGCTGGGTCGACCTGCACACCATGGCGCGCGTCGGGGCGAACTTCGCCGCTGAGAACCCCGAGGCGTGGAGCCAGAACTTCCCGGACGTGCTGGCCCAGGACGAGTATGAGCGCGAGCTCCAGCAGCAGGCCGAGGGCATCAACTGCACCCTTCCCGAGACCATCCCGCAGCCTTCGTTCCCGAACGGGCCCAGCGGCGTGAACAACATCGGCACCCCGGTCACGGTCGTGGTGACGTGCTCGTTCGAGATCCTCACGCCGCTGATCAGCGCGATCCTGCCGAACCCGCTCCCGGTGTCGGCGAGCGCGGCCTTCCCCATCCGCCACGGCGCGATCCTGGACATGCCGACGCCCACCCCGCTCCCGTGGTGGATCGATGACGACGACGCCAACGCCTTCTCCATCGCCGACGCCTTCCCCGTCGCCGACGCCGACACCGACGCCGACGCCAACACCGACGCCCGATCCCGGGATCACCCCGGCCCCGGGCGCGACGCCGACGCCGCTGCCCACGCCAACACCCACGCCATCGCCAACGCCGCCGCCGATGTGCCAGGTGCCCAACCTCGTGGGCTGGACCATCCAGAATGCCCCGTACCGCTGGGGCCCCGGCAAGGTGACCGGCAAGGTCACGGTCATCGTCGGCAGCGGATTCACCACGACGCTGCTCTTCAACCCGCTCGTCGGCAAGAACGACAAGGGCGACGTGTCGAGCCAGTCGGTGTTCCCCGGCCAGTCACTCCCGTGCAACTCGACAGCCATGACCGTGACGTGGGAGCCGAGGTGAGCTCCGTCCGGCGTCCGCGCCGCGACCGGACCCGCGGCCAGGGGCTGGTGGAGTTCGCCCTGCTGGCGCCCGTGATGGTCTTCCTGATCATCGGGGCGGTGGACCTCGGCCGTGCGGTGGTCGCCCAGAACACCCTCGCGAACGCCGCCCGCCACGGATCCCGCGTCGCCGCGGTCAACCAGCTCAACCCGCCGGACGACGTGGACTCCTGCAACGAGGACATGCCGATCGAGCATCTCGACGAGCCGCACTGGTCAGCCCGTGCCTGCACCGCGTTCTGGGCGATCACGATGGACGTCGATCCGGCCGACGTGAGCCTGACCTACGCTCCGCCGTCGGATGACACCATCACCTGCGCTGAGAGTCATCTGCACGTCGGCTGCATCGCGAGCATCTCCGTCTCAACGCGGTGGGAGGCAATCACGCCGGTCATCGCCTCCATCGTCGGTCCCATCGACCTGACGGCCACGTCCGAGCAGCCGGTGGAGCGGGTGTTCCCGTGAGCGCGCGAGGCATCCCGATGCGTGCGGCGGCAGGACCCGGCCAGCGGGACCGGGCGCGCGGCCAGGCGCTGCCCATGATGGTCGTCGCCCTGATCGTCCTGATCGGGATGACCGGCCTCATCGTGGACGGGGGCAACGCCTGGGCCAATGCCCGCGGCGTCCAGGCCGGCGCCGATGCGGCCGCCGAGGCCGGGGCGATCGCCCTGGCCCGCCGCCTCGCGGGTGCCAAGGTGCCGACGGGTGGATGGGACGCCAACGTGCGCACGGCGGTCAACGCAAGCGCCGCGGCCAACAACGTCGTCCTCCGCGAGGCGTACTACACCGATATCTGCGGCATCCCGCTCAAGGTCGACGGCAGCTCCAGCCTCAACGACGACGGCACGTACAAGTTCGACACTGCCCAGCCCGTGGGCTCCGGGCTGCCGGCGCCGACCAACACGACGCCCGACTGCCCGAGCCTTACGGTCGGCCCGGTCGCCGGCGTCATCGTCCTCGCGGGCAGGGACATCGACACCTACTTCAGCGGTGTCCTTGGCCTGCGGACCATCGATGTCACCATGCAGGCAACGGCCGCCGCCGGCTTCCTCCAGGAGTCCTGCGCAGCGCCACAGGGCGAGGCGTGCGGGATGCTGCCGATCGCGCTCCCGGTGACGCAGGTCACCTGTGACGGCTCGAACAACATCGAGGACACCGGGATCCCCTGGAGCGCGGATGCGGTCAGCGTGTACATCGTCCCGCTGTGCAAGAACGGGCCGGGCAACGTCGGCTGGGTCGACTGGACGCCCAAGGGAGGCGGCACCTCGGAGACTGATCGCCAGCGTCGACAACCCGAGCAACCCGGCCGTCCCGCTGCCGTCGTGGCAGTTCATCGCGAGCGACCGGCAACCCCAATGCGAACGGCCTGGAGGAGGCGATCCGCCAGTACGACGGCCAGGTGGTGCTCGTGCCCCAGTTCGACCTGACCTGCAACCCGGGCCCCAACAACGATCCTGACAGCTCCGTCCCCGCGATCAACACCGCACCCAACTTCGGCTGCCCCGCAGGTGACCTGGGAGGCAACGGCTCGAACCAGTGGTACCGCATCCCGAGCTTCGCCCACTTCCGGCTCTGCGACGCGTCCAACGCACGCTGCCTGGCGATCGGCGCGGATCACGGCGCCTACATCAGTGGCAACTCCGGGCGTGACATCTGCGACACCGGCAACGGCGCGACCTCGTGCCTCATCGGCACCTTCGAGAGCGTGATCCGGACCGGGACGATCGGTGCCGGCTTCGGCGGCGGCACCGGCAACAGCAAGACGGTCGGGATCCAGCTGATCAAGTAGCCCGACCGTCAACGGCCGCTGACCGGGCACGACGCTGTCACCTGTCGGCCGGTTCCGGCCTGGGCTGGGAAAGCAGCGGGCTCGCGGTCCGGCCAGGTCCCCCGGTTGGCCGGTGGATCCCCGCATCCGGTTCCGCGAAGGTTTGCCGGATCGGTTGTCGGCCGGTTGGGGGCTGGCGCTCGGTCTGCTCGTACCACGGACCGCGAGCCTCGCGTAGCCGTACCATCCGTCACAGCAGGAGGTCACGCGCAGAGTCCAACGTCCCGATTTTCCCGGGCATCCGGGAATGGGCAGCACGGGTGAGGGATGACCGCACAGGCGAGGAAGCGGCGCGACACCGGCGTGGTGGCCGGCCTGGCGCAGTTGCGCGGCTACGACCGGTCCTGGTTCCGCGCCGACCTGCTCGCCGGTGTCACCGTGACGGCGTATCTCGTGCCGCAGTGCCTGGCCTACGCGGACCTCGCCGGCGTGCCGCCCGTGACCGGCTTGTGGGTGGCCGTGGTCGCCATGGTCACCTACTTCTTCCTGGGCACGTCCCGCCA
This sequence comes from uncultured Chloroflexia bacterium, assembly GCA_963748625.1. Classification (GTDB taxonomy): domain Bacteria; phylum Chloroflexota; class Limnocylindria; order Limnocylindrales; family CSP1-4; genus CAIXZV01. The sequence goes on from CAVVJT010000010.1 coordinate 1,355,890, forward strand.
GCTGTCGGTGGGGCCGGAGTCCGCGACGGCGATCATGGTGGCAGCCGCCGTGGCGCCACTCGCGGGCGGCGACGAGGCGCGCTGGATCGCGCTGGCGGCGGGCCTCGCCGTGATGGTGGGCATCATCTGCATCGGTGCCTGGGTCCTGCGCCTGGGGTTCGTGGCGGACCTGCTCTCCCAGCCGATCCTGCTGGGCTATATGGCCGGCGTCGCGGTGATCATGATCGCCTCGCAGCTCGGGACGATCACCGGGATCACGCTCACGACCGGCCAGCCGATCTCGCGCGTGCTCGAGCTTGCCCCGCGCCTCGACGAGGTCAATTGGGCGTCCACCGCGCTGGGTTTCGCCGTCGTCGTGTTCCTGGTCGTCCTGCGCCGGATCAAGCCACTCGCGCCGGGGACGCTCATCGTGGTGGTGCTGGCGGGCGTCGCCGTCTGGGCGCTCGCCCTCGAGCAGCTGGGCGTGAAGATCGTGGGGCCGGTTCCGACCAGCCTGCCGGCGCCGTCGCTGCCCGCGATCTCACTTGCGGACATCTCCGCCCTGCTCGGTTCTGCGATGGCCATCACGTTCGTGGCGTACTCGGACGTGGCGCTCACCGGCCGGGCGTTCGCGGCCCGCACCGGCGAGACGATCGATCCCAACCGCGAGTTCCTGGCCATGGGCGTGGGCAATGTCGTGGCCGGCCTGACCGGCGGCTTCGCGCTGTCGGCCTCCGGCTCACGCACGGCGATCATCGACGCGATGCGCGCGCGCAGCCAGGTCGTCGGCCTGGTGGCGTCTGCGGCGGTGATCTTCGTGGTGCTCGCCGTGCCGGGCCTGATCGCGTACATCCCGCGGGCGGCCCTGGGCGGCATCGTGATCTACGCCGCGCTCCGACTGATCGACGTCCATGGTCTCGTGAAGCTGGCGAAGTTCCGCACGTCCGAGTTCGCGCTGGCGGTGATCGCGTTCACGGGCGTGATCGTGTTCGACGTGCTGGCCGGAATCCTGGTGGCCGTCGGGCTGTCCGTGGTGGAGCTGTTCGCGCGGGTGGCCCGGCCGCCGGCCGCCGTGCTGGGGCGCGTGCCGGGCCTCGCGGGTCTGCACAACGTGGAGGACTACCCGGACGCCCAGACGATCCCTGGCCTGCTGGTCTTCCGCTACGACGCGCCACTGTGCTTCGCCAACGGGCAGGACTTCCGGACCAAGGCGCTCGCGGCCGTGGATGACCAGCCGGAGCCCGTGCAGTGGTTCCTGCTCAATGCCGAGGCAATCGTTGAGCTGGACATGACCGCCGCCGAGGCGTTCCAGCAGCTGGTGAACGACCTGCGCAAACGCCAGATCGTGTTCTCGATGGCCCGGGTGAAGCAGGACCTGCGGGTGCAGCTGCTGCGGGGCGGGCTGCTCGACGTGATCGACGAGGAGCACATCTACCCGACCCTGCCCGTCGCGGTCGAGGGTTTCGAGCGCTGGAGCGAGCGCCGGTAGGCGGCTGATCCGGGGGCTGACGCGGCGGCTGATCGGGCTGGGCGCGACCCCTGACACCACTGGGAGTCACCAGCGCCTCCTCTGTGCACGGCCCGTGCATCAAACCCGGACCTCCCTGCACGCGCCCTGCAGACGCCACCCGCTCCTGACTCCTGGCCGGGTCAACGTGTCGGCATCGGTGGATCCGGGATAAGCCGCACATAAGGGGCACGGCCTACAACGTGTCGATGGCAACCCTCCGCATCTCGCTCCTGTCGGTGTCGTTCGGTGCCGGCCTCGCGCCGCTGATCAAGGAGGCGCGGACTCTAACCGGCTGGACGCAGCGCGAGCTCGCGGACAACGCGAAAGTCTCGCAGGCACAGGTCTGGCGCCTGGAGTCGGCGCAGCCGGGCGCCCTCGACCTGGCCCGGGTCGAGCGCGTGCTCAGGGCCCTGGGCATCCGCGCGACCCTGGAGCTCGATAGCCGCCACCTCGTCGACCGCGAGCGGCAGCGCGATGCCCTGCACGTCCGGATCACCGGCTTCCTCGCCCGTCGGTTCCGGCGCCACGGCTGGCTGACCGCGACCGAGCTGCTGATCCCGGGCGAGCACGGCCCGCGCGGCTGGATCGACCTCGTCGCCTTCCGGGAGATCGACGAGACGCTGATCGTGGAGGAGACGAAGACGGAGCTGCCCGACATCGGCGCCCTGCAGCGGAGCCTCGCGTTCTACGAGCGGATGGCCTGGCGAGCGGTCGAGGTGCTCGGGTGGCGGCCGCGGCGGATCGTCGTGCTGTGTGTCGTGCTCGACTCGGACGCGGTCGCCGACCGGATCGTCGGTGCTCGCAGCCTCCTGCTCGATGCGTTCCCGGCCGACGTCGGCGCCACCCTGCGCTGGATCGAGGATCCCGCGGCGCCCGTTCCGACCGACTGGTGCCTGGCCGGGGTGGATCCGATGTCGAGGAGCCGGGCCTGGATCCGCGGGACCGACCTCCGCCGCCGCCGGCGCCGGCCGGTGTACCGGGACTACGCCGATGCGATGGCACGGATCGGGCGGCGCTGATCCGCTGGCCGGGCCGCGAGCCGGCTGGCCCGCCGCGAGCCCGCTGGCCGGGCCGCGAGCCGGCTGGCCCGCTCCTGCCCCCTGACCCGCTCCCGACCCCCCGCTGACTCGGCCCGGAGTCAGGAGCGGGTGGTCCGTGCGGGCTGCGTGCAGCAAAGTCGGAGTTGGCGGTACGGACCGTGCGGGCATGGGGCGCTGGTGACTCCAGGCGGAGTCGGGGCGCCTGAGCGCCTGGGCCGGGACCGGGGACCGTCGCCTGGGCCAGGGCGCCTGGGCGAGGGCACCCGACAGCGCCTACTCCGGGCCCAGGTCGTACCCCATCCAGCGCGGCAGGCGAACCAGCCAGCGCAGCGGCGGCGGCACGTAGCCGGCCTCGTCGTCGCGCTGCTCCTTCGCCACGATCGACTCCCGGATCACGCGCGCGCCCAAGAAGCGGAACGGCTCGGGCGGGAAGCGCCGCGCGCGGTGCCCGACCAGCGGCAGGCGGGCGGCGGGATCGTCGAGCCTCACCTGCGCCAGCGCCGCCAGCACCTGGCCGCCCAGCCAGGACGGCCCGACACCCGTCCCGCTATAGCCGTGCCCGTAGTGGATCCGTCCGCCCTCGAGCGTCCCGAACGAGGGCAGGTGGTTGGGCGCGATGTCGATGGGACCACCCCAGGCATCCACCAGCCGCACGTCGTCGAGCATCGGGAAGTACCGCCGGAATCCGCGCGCGGCCAGCATCGCGGACCCAGGATCGTGCTCCACCCAGCGCCCCAGCCGCCCGCCGTAGCCCGCGCGGCCGCCACCGCCGCCGAACGCGATCCGCCCGTCATGCGTGGTCCGGAAGTAGTGGTTCGTGAAGCGGCAGTCCGTGATCCCCTGGCCGCCCGTCCAGCCGATCTCCGCGAGGCGCTCCGGGATCGGCTCGGTGATGACCATGTACGACGACCACGTGATCATCCGCGACCCGAAGCCCGCCCCCGGCCAGCCGGCGGCCCAGGCGTTGACGGCCAGCACAGCATGCCCGGCCCGGATGGCCGGCCCCAGGGAGGTCGTCGCCCGCACGCCGTCGCCGTCGAGCCGCAGGTCGGCAACCCGCGTGTGCTCGTGGATGACGACGCCCCGGTCCAGCAGCACCTGGCGCAGGCCACGGGCGAGCCGGGCCGGCTGAACCATCGCATCACGGGGGATGAGCATGCCGCCGCGCAGGACCGGGGAGGCGCAGATCCGCTGGACCTCCTCGCGCGAGAGGGCGCGGTACCTGTCCGCCACGCCCAGGTCCGCGGCGAGCTCCAGGATCGATGCCCATGCGTCGTCCTGGACCGGTGACCCGCTCGCGACGACCATCCCGCCTGCCTGCCACTTCGCATCCACCCCGTGACGCCCGGCCCACTCCCCGATCCAGCCGGCCACGCCGTCGAGCGCCATGGCCGCCTCGAGGCCCCGCTCCGGCCCGAAGTTCGCGACCAGCGCCGGGAGGTAGTCCCACCACGAGGTGAGGAACCCGCCGTTGCGGCCGCTTGCACCGCCGCCCACGATGTCGGCCTCGAGGATGACGACCCGCAGGTCCGGTGCCTGCTCGGTCAGCCACCACGCGGTCCACAGGCCGGTGAAGCCGCCGCCCACGATGACCACATCGGCCACGCCATCCCCGCCAGGCGGCGGACAGACGACGCCCGGATCGTCCGCGAGGGCGTCCCGCAGCCACCAGCCACGTTGCTCGCCCGGCCGGAGCACGGCCATGTCACGGGCCACCACGCGCCGGATGCGGGCCCGATCCCCGGGCCGCCGGTTCGGGTCCGGCGCAGGCGCGTGACGCGGCTTGGTGGCGGCCGGCATGGGCAACCCCTCGTGCGCTCAGGAGCCGGAGGAGTCGGGCCGCCCGCCGGCAGCCGGCCCTTCCCCTGCCCGCCGCACGTCGATGACGCTGCGCTCGAGATCCCCCAGCTTCGAGAGGAGCGCTTCGGTCTGCGCCTGCTGGGCGGTGATCATCGCCCGCAGCTCCGCGACCTGGGCCTCGGGCGCGGGCAGGGCCCGCTGGCGGCGGCGAAGGGGGCGCGAGGGGGCCAGGAAGGCGTTTGCGATGAAACCGGTCAGCACCGAGAACAGCGCGATCCCCGAGAAGAGGAGCACGGAACCCACGATCCGCCCGGCCTGGGTGACCGGGTACTGGTCGCCGTAGCCCACCGTGGTGACGGTCACGAGCCCCCACCAGACAGCATCCGACCCATTGGTGATGTTCGCGAGCGGGTCACCATCCTCCGCGTAGAAGACCGCGATCCCGGCAACCTCAACCACCACGATCACCAGGAACACCGTCAGCAGGAACGTCGCCTGGGCACGACTCGCGAGGATCTCCCGGACGACGTCCGGTCGGCCGATCTTGCGCATGATGCGGAGGACGCGGGCCACCCGCAGCAGCCGGAACACGCCGAGCATGGGCACGGCGCCGATGAGGTCCGCCCAGCCGAAGCCTCGCAGCAGGTACATGTGCCGGGGCCGGGTGGTGAGCACCCGGTAGGTGAAGTCGAACAGGAACAGCGGCAGCAGGAAGATGTCGACCGCCAGGGTCACCTGGGACACGATCCCGTCGAGCGGCATGAGGTACAGGATCGTGTTGGTGACGGACACGATCGACACCGCGACCATGAACAACTCGTAGCCGGCGGTCTTGAAGTCGGCCGGGGGCAGGTAGACGGCCGACCGGGCTCCCTGGGCTCCTTGGGGTTCCTGCATGCGCTCCCTCAGGTGGCGGTCCCGCTACGGGGCCGCGTAGGCCTCGTGGATCAGGTTGGCGATGGTCGCCGTCCAGCCCGTCTGCGCATCCGCACCCAGGCCGACGCCGGTGTTGCCGTCGAAATACTCCCAGATGCGCCCGGTCGCCTGCCAGTTCGATTCGACCGTGGCGATCGTACGCTCGCGCAGGTCCGCGGCGAGGGCCGGATCCACGTCGTCGAGCGCCTCGATGACGAGGTAGCTGTAGGGCAGCCAGATGGGCCCGCGCCAGTTGGAGTTGACGCCACGCCCGGCGAGGCCGGGGGTGTAGATGTACTCCGCGGCCGACATGCTGCGCAGCCCGTGATCGGAGAGGAGCTTGTTGGGGTCGCGGATCGCGTCGAGCACCCGGGGCAGCCGGTCGGGCGGGACGATGCCCGCGATCAGCGGCACGAGACCGCTGTACGTCACCGTGGTCCGCAGCCCGTTCACGTCGGCGTCGAAGTAGAAGCCCTCCTCCTCGCTCCAGAGGTTCGCGTTGACCGCTGCCGCGATCCGCTCACGCTCGCCGCGCCAGGCGGCGGCCTCGTCGTCCTTGCCCAGCCGCTCCGCGATCGTCGCGAGATGGCCAGCGAACGCCGCCATCCACGCGGAACCGTCGGCCTGGGCGGCAGGCGAGCCGTCCTTGTTGCGCCCGCGCGGGAGGTTGTCCATGCCCAGGAAGCCGCCCGCGTAGAGATCGCCCCCGACCGAGTTGACCTCCTGCCAGTACTCGAACTGGCGGGCAAGGCCCGGATAGAGCCCTGCCAGGAAGGCATCGGCATCGGTGGTGCGTCCGGCTGCGTCATAGGCCTCGGCCACCCGCAGCGCGGACCAGCCGAACAGCGGCGGGCACTCGACGTCCATCACCCACTCCGCGCAGGGGATGTGCCCGTCGGGCTGCTGCCAGCGATCCGAGAACAGGAACTCCAGCTGGTCTGCGCCGAGATCCGGATCCACCAGCGTGGCCGCGACGGCGTGGAACCCGGTGTCCCAGGATGCGAGCCAGGGGTACTCCCACTTGTCCGGCATGATCAGGACGTCGTGGGCGTCAACCTTGCCCTTCCAGGCATCGTCGAGCCCGGCCCCGTCCCAGGCGTAGTAGGACTTCGCCCACAGCAGCGACGAGAGCGCCGCGGCGTACATGTCCTGGTGGACGGTGACATCGTCGTGGAAGAGCGCTTCGGCCTCGTCGGCGCGCCGCTCGAGCACCGCGCCGGTCGCAGGCTGGACCGCGTCCGCGCGGGCCATGGCCGCAGCGGCTGCAGCACCTGGGTCATCGGTCGCCTCGGCCGCCGTTGCCGTGGCCACCTCGGTCATCCCGAACTCGAGGGTCCGGGTCTCCCCCGGCGCCAGGGTCACCTCGTACGCGAGCGCCCCGATTCGTCCGCTCGGGTTGCCTGACAGGGCACCCGCCTTCAGGTTGGTGTTGATCGCCTTCTTGGCGTCCTCGGCCTGGAACGAGTCGGCGGCCGGCGCGGACACCGCCACGACCGAATCGCGCCCGTCGAGCAGCAGCGAGTCGGCTGCGGCCGTCACCGTGCCCGGCAGGTTCGTCCCGAACCAGCCCTTGAGCACGACCTGGAGCGTGTCAGCAGCCGTGCCCGTGTTCGTCACCGTCGAGCGCAGCACCCACGAGTCGGAATCCACCTTGGCGTTCTCCAGGCGGACGTCCCAGGTGGGCGCCGGGTCGGGCGTGGCCCCGGGCTGCTGGATGTCGAGCGAGGGCTTCGGCAGCTGGAGCCGGTAGTCGGCGTAGCTGTGGGTGGGCGTGTTGGCGCCGAAGGTGCGCCGGTCGATGATGGTCTCGCCGTTGTCGCCCAGGCTGTTGGACAGGCCGAACAGGCGCTCGGTCACCAGGACGTTCTTGCCGTCCCAGAACGCCCAGCCGACGTGGAACTCGCCCTCGTCATCGGAGATGGCGGCGATCCCGTCCTCGGCATAGGTGTAGTCAACGCGGGTCGCCTCGAGCGGCGACATGCCCCAGCCGTTGCCGCCCTGGCTCTGGCGCGGGTTGCCCCACTCGCGCTCGGACACGTAGGTGCCCCAGCGATCGTCGAGCGCGTCGGCGGCGGGCATCCCCTCGACGATGGCCGGATCGAACGACGGCGCCGGGGTGGGCGCGACGGTGGGAGCTGGCGTCGGCGTCGTCGTGGACGGGGTTGGCCCGTTGGTCCCACAGGCTGCAAGCGCCACCACGAGCAGCAGCGCGGCGGACGGCAGGAGACGGGCGCCGGGGACGCCCTCGCGCAGGATGGTTCGGATCACGTGATGCCTCGAGGTCGCACCGGGCATGGCGCACGTCCGGGACGGACGCGCGGCGATGCGACGATCCGGATTGTACGAGCGCCCGCGGAACCGCCACCAGGTGGGCCGCTGCGGTGAGCGTCCTAGACCGGCGTTCCGGACGCGCTTAGACCGACATCAGATGCGCTCGCGCACTGCCTGCGTCCCCGACCCGGACGACTTGCCGATCTGGTCGCCGTGGCGGATGTAGATCAGCCAGTACACGGCGCCCACGAACACGCCGCCCCCGATGATGTTGCCGATGGTGACCGGCACCAGGTTCCCGATGAACGCGAGCCACGTGACGTCCGGGAAAGCCGCGGGCGTCTGCCCGATCGACGTCCAGAACGACTCCGGGGCGAACGTCTTGACGAGCACCGCGAACGGGATGAAGAACATGTTCGCGACCGAGTGCTCGAAGCCCGCCGCCACGAACGCGGCGATCGGCGGCACGAGCGCCAGGATCCGGTCGGTGGTGGTACGCGCGGAGTAGGTCAGCCAGACGGCAAGGCACACGAGCACGTTGCACAGGATCCCGAGCAGCAGGGCCTCCGTGAACCCGAGATGGCCCTTCGCCTGGGCGATGCTCAGGGCCGTGAGCCCGAACCCGCCGCCGGCGGCGCTCCACTCACCGGCGACGAACAGCGTGACCGCGATCCCGACCGCGCCCACGAGGTTGCCGGGGTAGACGATCGCCCAGTTGCGCATGACCGACCAGATGCCGATCCGCCGGCTCGCCCAGCTCATGACGAGCAGCGTGTTGCCGGTGAACAGCTCGGCACCGCCGACGACCACCAGGATCAGACCCAGCGAGAACACGATGCCCATCAGGAGCTTCGTGACGCCCCACGGCAGGCCATCGGTGCCCGGGACGACGGTGGCCACGCCGATGGCCGAGATCGCTCCGAACGCGATGAAGGCCCCCGCGAGGACGGCCAGCACGAACGTCGGGACGATCCCGGTCTGCGCCTTCTTCGTGCCGATGAGCGAGCCCCGGTGGGCCATCTCGAGCGGCGTCAGCGCCTCGAACGGCGACTGGGAGGTGGGGGCGGGCCTCTGGCCCGTTGGCGCGGGGACCGCTGGCGCGGGGGTGACCGCCGTGTCCGGGCTCATCGGGTCCTCCTGTGGAGGCGAGGATCAGCCCTCGCCGAGCTCGCCTGCGCGATACGCCTCGAGGAAGTCCATGGCGAACATGTCCACGCCGTTGAGGACGTCGGCCGCCATGCGGAACGGCTTGGCGTCGCGGTCCATCGTGCGCACCTTGTCAACGCTCAGGGTCACCGGGTCGATGATCCCGGAGTCCACACCGTTGTCGATCCCGAGGGCGACGAAGACGTCGTTGATGAGCTTGCGGTTCGGGAGGCCGAAGGACACGTTCGACAGGCCGCCGGTGAGCCGGACATCGGGGCCGTGCTCCTCGCGGAACAGCTTCGCCGCGCCGAGGAAGTTGGCCCCGTTCACCGAGTCCACGGCCGCCGGCAGGACGAGCAGGTCGACATGGCAGTCGGCCGGCGCGATGCCGCGCTCGAGCGCGGCCGCGTAGATCTCGTTGGCATTCTTGACCTTGCCCTCGATGTCGGCCGGGAGCGAGCCCTTGCCGGCGGCCGAGAGGACGACCGCGGCCTTGTTGGCGGCGGCCAGGTCCAGGGCCTCGGGGCGTTCGGCTGACGCCGAGTTCAGGAGGAGCGGACCGCACGGCGTGGTGCTGGCCCGGAAGCCCGCCTCGAGCGCCTGGAGCGACGACGAATCGAGCGAGATCGGCACGGCCAGCGTGGGCTCCAGGAGGCGGACCAGCCACTCCATGGCGATGACGCGCACGCCCTCGTCGGCGTCGATCTCGTCGACGTTCACGTCGATGTAGTGCGCGCCGGCCCGCTGCTGGCGGATGGCGGCTGCGACGAGGTAGTCCTTGGCGTCCTGCGCCGCCTCGGGGGTCACGGCGCCGGTCTTGGCGACATCCAGCACGCCGTCGCCGCCCAGCCCGAGGAGCAGGGCGTTGCGGATGTGCTTGACCTTGTTCTTCGCGAACTCGGCGGAGGCTGCAACCGGTTCGCTCATCGGGACCATGCGGGAGGCGCCCGTCACGTCCGTGAAGGCCACGAACTCGGCGCCCTCGACCGTGACGATGTTCTTGCCCTTGCGCTGGTAGCTGCGGGTGGCGTGGACGTTCTCGCCGATGACGATGAACGGGGCGCGCTCGGGGCTGGTCACGGGTCGCGGTCTCCTGGCGGGTTGGTTGGGGGCCTGGGCTGGGATGGTGAGGTGGATCCTGATGATCATGCGGCCCGGACAGGCCGGCGGTCTTGTATCGCGATCCCGTTCTTTGGTACGTCCGTGCCGCGGCAGGCAGCTCTGACGCGGCGGTTCCTACCCGGCCTCCGCCTGGCCGACCGGCCGGAGCGGCTCCCAGCTCTGCTCGCGGAACCTCCGGGGCGTCACACCACGGCTGCGGCTGAACACCTTGGTGAGGTGGCTCTGGTCGTAGAAGCCGCAGGCCTGCGCGATGTCCGCGATCGAGCGGTCGGTGTTCAAGAGCATCTCGCAGGCGAGCTCCACGCGCGCCTGGCGCAGCAGGGCAGTGAACGTGAGCCCGGTGCGCTCGCGCAGGAGCCGGGAGAAATGGCTCGGCGAGACGCCCACCGCGCGCGCCGTCTCGTCGCGGGTCAGCTCCTGGTCCGCGCGCTCGCGAATGTGGGTCACCGCGGCGGCGATCATCGTCGATGGCGATGACGGCCCGGTCCGCTCGATCGAGTCCACGACCCGGTCCAGCATGCGGTTCAGCCACGCGGCAAGGCCCTCGTCATCCTCGAGCGCGGCCAGCTCGTCCAGCGACCGCGCTGTCTGGCCGAGCACGTCGGTGGCCGAGGAGCCCGCGGCGATCGCAGCCCGCGACATCATCACCACCGGCTCCACGAGGAGGCCCCGGAGCAGGTCGCTGCGTTCCGCGTCGGCCGCATAGATGTGCAGGAGGACGTGGTTCAGGAGCCGGACCGCATCGCGCCGGTCGCCGCGCGCGATCGCGGCCAGCAGCGACGGCTCGAGGTAGAGATAGAACTCCCGGATCCGGTCGTAGGGACGATCGACCGGGAGGTCGATGGCCGGATAGTCGTTGGCCATCGGCCGCGCCGTGGACGGCACGTCGGTCTGCGGCCGGGACCTGGACTGCATCCGCAGAGTGTGAGGCAGAACAGTCGCGGCGTGTTGCCCGTGGGCGGCGCCGCGTGGCCCAGGCGCCGGTCAGGCGCGGGTGAGCCGCTCCGCGATCTCGCACCACTCCCAGAGGCGCTTGGGGTCGTTACGGGCGGTCGAGATGTCCTTGAGCGTGAACTCCACAGGGCACCCGTTGGCCTTCGTGACGGCCAGCACGTCCCGGATCTCCTTCTCGGCCAGGTCCGGCACCCACTCGTCCATCGCCACCACGGACGGGTTCGGCTTGCGCGAGTAGACGAAGTCGGGGCCGATCGACTCTGCGGCCTTGTCGATCTTGGCCCAGGCGCTGATCGAGATCTTGCGCACGTTGGGGATCGTGCGGATCGCGTCGATCCGGTTGTGCAGCGGGTCGCAGCAGCCGAACTGGGCGATGCCGAAGCTGGCGTAGTACGGCTGGAAATACTGCGGAACGTATTCCTCGAAGATGCGGTCCGAGACCGACACCATCAGCTGCGACCGGCCGCAGATCCAGACGTCCTTCGCACGCACCTTGTCCACGTCGAAGCCGGGGGCCGGGATCGCCGACACGTGGGCGCCGGTGCAGTGGATGCGGTCCTGGTCGTAGCCCAGGAGGCCCTTCGCCTCGAGCTGGTCCAGCTCGGCCATGCGGACCTCCATGTACCGCTTCGCGATCGCGTGGAGATGCTCGGGCCGGTCCATGAAGTCCATGAGGATCGGCTCGGTGCCGCGGAACTGCTCGATGTCGTCCCAGAGGCTGTAGGCGAGGAGATTGCCCTCGAAGCCGTGCCAGCCCTGCATCCGCACGCCCAGGATCCCATCGAGGAGCTCGTGGGCCTTGGCCTCGACCGCGGCGGTGGCTGCCACGTCGAGGGTCAGCTCCGGCTCGCGGAACTTCGCGATGTCCTCGGGCTCCGCCAGCTGGTCGGCATACGCGTGGCTCTGGACAACGTTGCCCTCGCCCTGGTCGAGGGTGTCGTCCTGGATGCTCAGTCCCCAGCCGGTGGAGCGGATGACCTTGCCGAAGTCCATGTACGGACGGACGACCATGTCCACGCGGGCGTGGTTCCAGCGCCACAGCTCGCGGCGGATGCGGGTCTCGACCTCGCGGGCGAAGGGGTCCGTCGACACGACGGCAAGCTCGTCGGCGCCGGGCAGGCCGGGCACCGCCATCTCGTGCCATGGGATCTCGTCGATCATGGCCATGGGGCGCTCGGGGTGCAGGTCGTTGAGCGCGGTCCACTCGCGGATGCGCTCGTCCTGGACGGGGAGTGCGGCGATCTCGGCGAGCCTCGATGCGAGCTCGCGGACGATGGCGACGTCGGCCTGCGGCAGGCCGGTGCTGGTCTCGGCGGTCATCGTGGGTGTCCCTTCTCTCGCTCGTGCGCTACCGGGCCAGCAGGCCGCGGGCCAGGTCCACCGCGGCACCGGCGTCGGGGGCGTAGCCGTCGGCGCCGATCTGCGCCGCGAACTCGGGGGTGACCGGCGCGCCGCCCACGACGACCCTGGCCGGCAGGCCGGCGGCCCGCACGGCCTCGACCACGCCGCGCATGCCGGGCATGGTCGTGGTGAGCAGCGCGCTGATGCCGATGATGTGGACGTCGTGCTCGCGGGCCGCCTCGACGAAGCGGGCCGCCGGGACGTTGACACCGAGGTCGATGACCTCGATGCCGCCGCCCTTCCACATCATGCCCACGAGGTTCTTGCCGATGTCGTGGAGGTCCCCCTCCACCGTGCCCACGATGGCCCGGAACTCGGGGGTCACGCCGGCCGCGAGCAGGGCGGGCTCGAGGATCTCCGTGCCGGCCTTCATGGCCCGGGCGGCGATCAGCATCTCGGGGACGAACAGCTCGCCCTCCTGGAACTTGCGGCCCACCACGTCCATGGCCGCGGTCATCGCGTCGAGGACCGTCGTGGGGTCGAGCCCCTCGTCGAGGGCGGCCTGGGTGAGCTCCGCTGCGGCCTTGCGGTTGCCCGCCTCCACGGCGGCGGTGAGGGCGGCGAGGTCGGCCATGGTGTCGTTACTCCTGTCGTTCGGTGGTTGGAACAAGAGCCGCCAATCCGGCGGGAGGGTGTTGAGCTCTAGGCGCCGCCGGGCGTGAACCTGACCGGCAGGTTCCACCAGACGTACATGTTCGGGGAGGAGGGGTAGAACACCGGATCGCCGGCAAGCTCGTACTCGCCCAGCACCGGGAGGGCCTCCTCCATCACGATCCGGGCCTCAACACGGGCGAGCGGTGCGCCCAGGCAGCCGTGCACCCCTTCGCCGAAGCCCACGTGCTTGATGACCGGACCCCGGTCGAGCGTGAAGGCGTCGGGGTCGTCGAACTGGCGGTCGTCGCGGTTTGCGGCACCCACCACGGCGACCACGCGCGAGCGCGCTGGGATGGTCACGCCGTGCAGCGTCACGTCGCGCATCGCTGTGCGGGCGGTCAGTTGGAGAGGGGTCGCCCAGCGGACCGCCTCCTCTACTGCCACCGGGACCAGGGACGGGTCCGCCAGGAGGCGGCGGCGCTGCTCCGGGTGCTCGGCGAGCAGCTTGAACAGCGTCCCGATCAGCCCCGCCGTGGACTCCACCCCGCCCAGGAACAGGATCATCATCAGCCCCATCACCTCGGCGGCCGGCGTGATGTGCTCGTCCGTGAAGGGCACCCCGTTGATCGAGGCATGGACGAGGGTGCTGACGACGTCCTCGCGCGGGTTCGTCCGGCGGTCCTGCAGCAGGTTGATGAAGTACTCGCGGATGCCCTTGTCGGCCTCGATCGCCTCCGGCGTGAACTGCGGCGTGCCGGGCACCCGGCCCTTGAGCCCGTGGACCCAGCGCTCGAGCTGGTCGCGCTCCGCCTGGTCCTCCTTGGGCAGGCCCATGATCGAGAAGAAGACATCGAAGGGCGTGGGCCAGGCGATCTCCTGCGCGAGGTCCACGGTCCCCCGCTCCCGCCAGGCAGCCATGTGCCCGCGCACCACGTCACGGATCGCATCCGCCTGGGCGCCCACCCGACGGGGCAGGAACCAAGGCTCTTGCAAGTGCACTAGAGCGCTCTAGTATCGACGCGCGGACAGTAGGACGATGAAGGCGGGTCGTCAATACCCATCCTGCAGCCGAGGACCGGGCTGTTCCCCGGCCAGGGCACGCGGAGACCTGGCCCCACCGAGCACCAGCCGTCGCCATCGAGGGCTTGCCAAGTGGCCGTCACCGGTTACGACCCGTTCAGCCAGGAGTTCCAGGCCGACCCGTTCACCGTCTACCGGTGGATGCGCGACGAGGCCCCGGTCTACTACAGCGAGAAGTGGAACTGGTGGGCGCTGTCCCGCTGGGACGACGTCCGCGCCGCGGCGCTGGACCCGGACACCTTCCAGTCCTACGAGGGCATCGACCTCGACGCGACCGCCACCGACCAGGGCGGCCCGGGCTTCATCCCCAACATCGACAACCCGCGCCACGACGAGCTGCGCGGCGTGGTCCAGCCGCCGATGCTGCCGCGCCGGATCGCGAAGTACGAGGAGTCGATCCGCGCGGTCGTGCGCTCGCTGATCGACGCGTTCCGCGACCGGGGCGAGGTGGACATCGTCCAGGAGCTGGGCTGGCCGATGCCCAACGAGGTCTTCTTCGACCTCCTCGGGCTCTGCCGACGCACGGGAGGAGGGCCGCGAGGACCTCCAGCGCTGGATCCACGAGCTCAAGCACCGCGAGCCCGACAACCCCGACCTCACGCCCGTCTCCCGCGCGGCGACGGCCGGCATCAACGCCTACTTCATCAAGCTGCTCAACGACCGGCGCGCCAATCCGCGCCAGGACTTCGTGACGCACCTGGTCACGTCGCAGATCAACGGCGTCCCCTTCGCCGACGAGGTCATCACGCCCGAGTCCGAGATCATGGGCATGATGCGCGTCCTCTTCCTGGGCGGCGTCGAGTCCACCGCGGGCCTCACGGGCTCCATCTTCAAGCTCCTCGCCGAGCACCCGGACCAGCGCGAGCTGCTCCTGGCGGACCCGTCCCTGATCCCCGCTGCCGTCGAAGAGGCGGTCCGCTGGTCCACGCCGCTCCAGCACGCGGGCCGCACCACCTCGCGGGAGGTCACCCTCCATGGCGTGACGATCCCCACGGGCGGACGCGTCGTCCTCGTCTACGGCTCCGCCAACCGCGACGAGCGCCAGTTCGACGATCCGGACGACTTCATCATCAACCGCGGCACGTTGCGCCACCTGGGCTTCGGCGAGGGCGTCCACGGCTGCCTCGGTGCGCCGCTGGCCCGGCTCGAGGTCAGGATCGCGCTCGAGGAGGCGCTCCCGGTCCTCGGCGAGTACGAGATCGCGGGCGAGGCGAAGCGGTACATGACCACGCCGAACATGTACGTGTGGAACAACCTGCCGCTGTCGTTCCGGCCGCAGGCGCACGGCGCGTCGCAGGCCCAGGCGGAGCCGGTCGCATGAGCACACCGGTCGAGGCCACCATCCGCGTCCGCGTCGAGCGCAAGACCGTCGAGGCCGACGGGGTCGTGTCGCTGACGTTGCGCCCGGTCTCCGGCGAGGCGCTGCCCCACTGGCACCCGGGCGCTCACGTCGACCTGCTGTTCGACGGGCTGCCGGTGCGGCAGTACTCGCTGTCGGGCGTCGCCGGACGACGTGGCCACGTACCGCGTCGGCGTCCTGCGCGAGGCCGGCGGGCGGCGGCGTGTCGCTGTTCATCCACGACGCGCTGGCCGAAGGCGCGGAGATCGCGATCGCCGGGCCGCGCAACCACTTCCGGTTCGTGCCCGCGCCGCGGTACCTCTTCATCGCGGGCGGCATCGGCATCACGCCGATCCTGCCGATGATCGCCGCGGCCGAGGCGGCCGGTGCCGACTGGCGGCTGGTCTACGGCGGCCGCACGCGCTCGTCGATGGCGTTCCTCGACGAGCTGGCCGCGTACGGCGACCGCGTGTCGCTGCGCCCGCAGGACGAGTCCGGGCTGCTGGACCTGGACGCGCTCCTCGGGTCGCCCGAGGACGAGACCCTCGTCTACACCTGCGGGCCCGAGCCGCTGCTTGCGGCCGTCGAGGCGCGCATGGAGGCGTGGCCCCACGGGTCCCTGCACCTGGAGCGGTTCGCACCCAAGCCCCTGGCCGAGCCGGAGCGCGCCGGCTCCTTCGAGGTGGTGCTCGCCAAGAGCGGGCGCACGCTCGTGGTGCCGTCCGACCGGTCGATCCTCTCGATCGTGGAGGAGGCCGGGGTCCCCGTGTTGTCCTCGTGCGCGCACGGCACGTGCGGGACCTGCGACACGCCCGTGCTCGAGGGCGTCCCCGAGCACCGCGACGCCGTCCTGACCGACGATGAGAAGGCGGTCAACGACTGCATGATGATCTGCGTCTCGCGGTCCCTGTCCGACAGGCTGGTGCTCAACCTCTGACGCCCGCAGCCACAATTCGCTCCGCACGGGTTTGACAACGCTGGTAGATCCGGCGCCGCGCTTGGCCATGCAGGTGTAGCAATAGATCCGCCCCCGGTTGTGCCTGCGGTGCTCCGCACGCACGAGCACGTCACCCTGCTGCCTGTTCTGGGCCCTCTGGAGTGCCCATCAGGTCGCGCGTGTGTTCCGCGGGCAGTTCCACGGCAGGCAGGCCGTCAGGTATTGCCGCGCGCACACGGCCACTGGCGGTCCAGGCCTGACCGCCGCCGTCGGTCAGTCGCCTTCGAGCGCAAGCGCCCGGCGGAACGCCTCGAGCTCGGCCGGGTCGGTCGCGACGATGTGCCTGGCCTCGGGGTACGCGCCGCCGTGCACGTCGCTCACGAACTCCTGAACGCCGCGATCCGCTCCTGCTGCAGCCGCTCGTACTCGGCCGCGAAGTTGCGGTACGTCTTCGCGTGGCGCGGCACGTGGCCGGTGTTGTAGCCCAGCATGTCCTCGGCGAAGAGGTACTGGCAGTCCCCGCCCGTGCCGGCGCCCATCGAGACCATGAACAACGATGTGCGCTTCGAGATCTCCGTCGCCATGTCGGCCGGCACCACCTCGATCTCCGCCCCGAACGCGCCGGCGTCCTCGAGCGCCTTCGCGGCGCGGTAGACGGCCATCGCGGCATCGGCGGTCTTGCCCACGGCCTTGAAGCCGCCGGTCCAGGTCGCGCGCGACGGGATCAGGCCCACGTGGCTGATGACCGGCACGTTGTCGGCGGTCAGCTGCCGGATCGTGGGCAGGCCCGCGGACACGTAGACCGCGTCGGCCGACGCCTTGAGCATGCGGAACGCCCAGCGGGTGAAGTCGTCGGGGGTGCCCAGCTCGAAGAAGTTGACGCCCGGGACCGCGAAGACCGACGGCGCGACCTCGCGGAACTGCGGCTCGACCATCATCTCGGGCGGCACCGACACCATCTCGACGCCGGCCTTCTCGGCCGCCGCCAGCTCGTCCCAGGTGGTCGTCCGGACCATCGTGAACTGGTGCTTGCCCTTCAGGGCCCGGATGTCGGCGACGGTCAGACGCTTGACGGCCATGGGCGTGGGTTCCTCTCGCTGGCGATGGGGATGACCGGGCCGGGCCGGGACGGGTCCGGTCGGCGCGGGCGTGCGTGCGCATTCTGCGGCACATGGCGACCTAGAGCGCTCTATGTCGGAAGGTAGAGCGGCAGCGTGTCAAGGCCGCGCCTGCCGTCACCGCGCACCGACCCACCCCGCTGCACGCTGACCGGGCCAACGCGCGGGTCGCGTGCGATTCCGGCTCGCCCACCGTGCCGAAGCCGGGGGCGTCGGGCTTGTGAGGCGCGATCTGGCTCGCTGGCTAGACGAATCGAGAGGGCAGCGACGGTAGGCTCGAGGCCGGCAGGGTCCGCCCGATCCACTGTACCAAGGAATCGCCCGTCCGTACAAGAATCGTGAGGGGGTCCCGCCACCATCGCACCAGACGAGGGCTGCGAGTCGCCGGTGGACGGCAACAGCGGATCGGAGCGAGGTCGGCGTCGTGGGCACCCAGGAGACAGGAACGAACACCCTCAGCGGCACTGGCGCGCTGCGCCGGACGCTCGAGACGCCGGGTGGCTTCGCCACGGTTGTTGAGCTGGTGCCGTGGGCGGGCGCCCTCCAGGACCCCAAGGGCGTCAAGCCCCTCAAGATGGCCGCCGATCTCGCGGGCAACCAGCGGATCACCGCCCTCTCGATCACCGACAACGCGGGGGGCCTCGCCAAGCTCCCGCCGGAGGTCCTCGGTGCAGAGGCTGCGAACCACGGCCACGACGTCATCGTCCACGTCGCCTGCCGCGACCGGAACCGCAACGGCATGCAGAGCCTCGGCTGGACCCTGCTGTCGCGCGGCCTGACCACCGTCCTCGCCCTCAGCGGCGACTACCCGGCCGGCGGCCACGAAGGCCTCCCGAGGCCGGTCTTCGACATCGACTCCGTCGGGCTGCTGGACCTCCTCCACCGACTCAGCGATGAGGCCGTCGCCAAGGCGCAGGCCGACGACGCCGCCAGGCCGACGGCGGACGGTACGACGCCGACCCCGAGGCCAACCGCTTCTACCTCGGCTGCGCGATCGACCCCTTCAAGCGCGTCGAGGCGGGCCTCGTCCCCCAGCTCCTCAAGCTCGCGCTCAAGGTCCGCGCCGGCGCCGACTACGCCATCACGCAGGTCGGCTTCGACGCCCGCCGCCAGGACACCCTCCTGCGCTGGATGCGGAACGAGGGCATCTCGATCCCCGTCGTCGGCAGCGCCTACATCCTCTCGGCCCCGGTCGCCCGCGCGTTCAACGCCGGCAAGGTTGCTGGGTGCGTGGTGTCGGACGATCTGCTCGCCGTCGCCGAGCAGCAGGCCAAGGCCGCCGACAAGGGCCGCGCGTTCTTCCTCGAGCTGGCCGCCAAGCAACTCGTGGTGGCGCGCGGCATCGGCATGGCCGGCGTCTACATCGCGGGCCAGCGGGACGCGGGCGAGATCGCGCGGATCCTCGAGATGGCCGACGCCCACCCGGCCGATGACTGGCGCTCGCTCCTCCCGGACGTCTCCTGGCCCGAACCCGACACCTTCTCCCCCTTCGCGTCGGACGGCGCCGGCCTCAACACCGACGAACTCGATGCGGCGTACGCAACGAGCCTGACCCCCGCCGGGCGCAAGCAGCTCCGCGGTCGGACGCCGTTCTTCTACAAGGTCAGCCGGGTCGTCCACGCCCGCGCCTTCGAGCCCGGCACCGGCGGGTTCAACGCCTGGAAGCGGGTCTACGGGAAGATCGACAGCGGTCGGCTCGACAAGCCCGTCCACGTCTTCGAGCAGGCGGTCAAGGCGCCCCTGTACGACTGCCGGGACTGCGGGGACTGCTCCCTGCCGGACATCGCCTACCTCTGCCCCGAGAGCCACTGCCAGAAGAACCAGCGCAACGGTCCCTGCGGCGGCGGGACGGACGGCCAGTGCGAGATCCCGGGCCACACCTGCATCTGGGCCGACGCGTACACCCGCCTCAAGGCCTACGGCGAGGAGCGCGCGATGCTGGACCGGGCGCCCGTGTTCCAGGACAACGAGCTCCGGCGCACCTCGGCGTGGGGCAACGCGTTCCTGGGCCGCGACCATATCGCCAAGCGCCTGGCCGCCGAGGCCGCCGATGCCGCTGCCGGGACCATCGAAGCCGAAGTGGGCGCCACCGCCACCGCCGCCAAGGAGACGAAGGCATGACCGAGCCCTGGCTTGCGACCATGACCGTCGAGGGGTTCGTGGACCGCCTCTCGTCCGCCGACCCCACCCCTGGCGGGGGCGCCGCCGCAGCGATGATCGGCGCCACGGCCGCCGGCCTCGTGGCGATGGTGGCCGCGCTGTCGGCCAGCCCCAAGCTCGACGCCTACCGGCCCACGATCGACCGCGCCCGAACCACCGTGCGCGAGGCGGGCAACGAGCTCCTCCGGCTGGCGGACGAGGACGCCCGGGCTTTCGAGGCCTTCATGGTGGCCTGGAGATCGACGAAGGGCATGGAGCCTGCCGAGAGGCGTGCGGTCCTCTCGGACGCCGGACGCGCCTCGCTCGAGCCGCCGCGGGAGATCCTGCGCCAGTGCCTCGCCATCGCCGAGGCCGGGCGAACACCTGGCGGGACGCAGCAACGTCAACCTCGTGTCGGACCTGCTGTGCGCATCACGCGCAATCGAGGCCGCGGCCCACTGCGCCGCCGAGAACGTGCTCGTGAACGTGGCCAACCTCGCCGACCGTTCGGAAGCGGACGAGTTGCGCGCAGAGGTGAAGCAGGTGGTGGGCGAGGTCGAACGGCTCGCGCGGGCCACCCGGCGGATCGCCTCCACGGGCTCGCTCCGCGGCCCGCAGCGCCGCCGGACCGTGCGCGATACCTCCGCCAGCGCGTAGACGGGCCCGAGCCGCGCGGCGGCTTGCCCCGGCGACCGGCGCCGGCCGGGCTCACGGGACCTTCGTCACCTCGTCGATGTTCGGGTTGATCGTCGTCCCCTCCTTGCGGCCGTGGTCGTTGGCCGTGTCGTAGGTGTCGTTGTCGGTGTTCGCCTGGTTCGTGACCTTGTCGAACTCGGCGTCGCCGTCGGCGGGTGACTTGCCCTTGATCTTGGTATGCGCGTTCGTGTATGCCGCCACGTCCTTGGCGACATGTCCCGCCTCGTGCCTGGAGATCGCGGCGTGGAAGCGGCTCCACTCGGCCTCCTGGTTCGCCGTCGGCTTCCCCTCGTTCGACTCCGGCCCTTCGCGGCCCGACCACACGGGGAGCTCCATCACCTGCTTGGCGGTCACGCGGGCGGCCGGCACGGTTTGCGTGCCGTTCTTGCCCTCGACCGGCGCATCCGTGTCCAGCGAGGGCGTCGTCGTCACGGAGCCCGCCTCCGTGCGGGCTGCAACCGCATCGGACGCCTTGCGCAAGGTGCCGCTGACCGTGTAGGTGGAGTTCGACGGCGGCCCGACCTTCGTCCAGCTCTGCCCGGTGCCGGCGGCGGGCGTGCCGCTCCCGCCATCGAGCTCGGTTGCTCCATCGCCGCCCGCGAGCTCGTTGATGCCCTCCGCCTGGGCGAGTGACGAAGTCTCCGATGCCATCTGCTCGTCGTCGTCGGACAGGTCGCGCTGGACGGCTGTCGCGGAGGCGGGCGTCCGATCTGCCATCAGCTGGACCACGGCCGCGTTGCCGGCGCTGTGCTGGAGGGCGCCGATCGTCCGCTCGGCTGACCCGGCGTCGGCCTGGGAGGGCGCGGCGATCCGGGCGTTGCCGCCTGGGTGCGCGGACGCCGGTTCCGTGGTGCGGGTGGGCCGGGCTGCCTGGGTCCGGAGCCGGCGATCATCCGTGATGTCGACGTGCGAGCGCTGCATCGGCGGAGTGTGGTGGATGCGCGCCTCGCCCACAAGCCCCCGGCAGGGCTGGTGCAGCCGGCAGTCGAGTCGCGCCCGCGCGGTGCCGGACGCAGCCGGGGGCTGGTGTGGTCGCCGGGGGCGGACGGGCCCAGGGACCAGCGGCCGCGACGCGGTCCCGTCGGCGCGCGGCGGGCCCGCCGTCTCCCCCACCACCAGCGACGGCGCCGTCACCTCGTCGGTGACCGGCGGGACGTCGCCCTCGAGGCGCTCGATCGCCCGTCGCACGGCCCGTCGCCCGAGCAGATCGGCGTCCTGGTGGATGGTGGTCAGCTCGCGCGGCGCCATGCGCGCCAGGGGTGAGCCGTCGTAGCCGACGAGCGACATCGCATCAGGGACGCGGATCCGGTTGGCCGAAAGGGTGCGCATCACGCCCCAAGCCGCCTCGTCGTTGTAGGTGATGACCGCGGTGGGGAGCGGGTCCATGACGACCAGGGCTTCGGCGGCCGTGCGACCACCTTCGATCGAGCCGTCGCCCGTGATGACGTGCACCTGGTACTTCAGGCCCGCTCTGGCCATCGCCGCCCGATAGCCGCGGCGGCGGTCCGAGGCCATCGTGCCGGGGCCGCCGTCCACGTGGACGATCCGCTGATGGCCGAGGCGCACGAGATGCTCGACGGCCAGCGCCAGCCCAGCCTCCTCGTCCGTGCGGACGATGTCCATCGGCCCTGAGGGATGCACCATCCGCCGCCCGACGATCACCACGGGGAGCGACTCGGTCAGCCGGTTCAGGTCTGGCTCCGGCAGGTCCGGACCCAGCATCAGGAGCGCGTCCACCCGGTAGCCGAGCAGGGTGCTCACGGCCCGCTTCTCGTCATGCCGGCGGGTGCGGGCGGAGAGAATCAGCTCGTACCCCGACCGTTCCGCCGCGTGGTAGACGGGCTCCAGAAGGTCCGCATGGTGGAGCGCGTCCACCCGGTAGACGACGCCCAGGAGCCGGGTCGCCGAGCGGGCGAGCAGCCGGGCGCGCACGTCGGGGCTGTACCCGAGCTGGTCGGCCACCTCGCGGACCCTGGCCCGCGTCTGCTCACTGGCGCCCGGCGCCCCCCGCATGACGATCGACACGAGGGCGCGCGAGACCCCCGCGGCGCGGGCGACGTCCTCGAGGGTGGGCTTGCGGGGCTGGTCCGTCATGCGGCTCCGGGAGCGCCAGGCGTCGGCTGCAGGCGCTCATGCAAATACCATATTGACACGACGCAATCGTTATCGTACGGTGCGCGCCTAGAGCGCTCTAGGTCACCAGCCGGCCACGCATCCGGTTCCCTGGCGCAACGAAACTAGAGCGCTCCAGACGCGAGCACCCACGGCGGCGACTGACGCCGACGGGGTCAGGAGGAGAGGGTCGGTCGTCCCCTGGCCGGTCCTGAACAGCGGAAAGGGAGCGAGCAGTGTCTCTCACCTCCATCACGGGCACCCGCAAGGCGCTCGTCGGCCTGGCCTTGGGGGCCATGATCGTCGTGGGGGCCTGCAACAGCGGGGCCCCGAACCAGTCCACGGCTGCCACCGATGCGCCGGGCGCGGCAACTGCAGCACCGGCTGCCACCGATGCTCCGGGCGCCGCCACCGCAGCCCCGGCCGAGACTGCGGCCCCTGCGGCTGCGGGCGAGCTCAAGATCTTCGTCGTCGGCGGCAAGCCAGACGATCCGTTCTGGAGCAAGGTCAAGAAGGGCGTCGACGACGAGGCCAAGGTCGTCGAGGCGTACGGCGGCTCCGTCACCTGGCTGGCCCCCCAGAACTACGACAACCTCGGCCCGGATGCGGCCAAGCTGATCCAGAACGCCATCGCCCAGGGCGCCACCGGCGTCATCGGCCCCGACTGGGTCCCCGAGGCCGAGGATCCGGCATTCAAGGCCGTCGTGGACGCGGGCATCCCGCTCATCATCTACAACGCGGGCGGCATGGAAGCCGCTGAGCGCCTCGGCGCCCTCAACTTCGTCGGCAACGACGAGTACGCGGCCGGCCTCGGCGGCGGCGAGTACCTCGGCGCCAACGGCGTCAAGCACATCCTGTGCGTCAACACCCTCCCCGGCACCACCAACATCGAGGCGCGCTGCAAGGGCCTCGCCGATGGCATCGCCAAGACCGGCGGCACGTCCACCGACCTCGCGCTGCCCTCCTCCCAGTTCGGCGACCAGACCGCGATCGCCCAGGCCGTCAAGGCCGCGCTCGCCAAGGACGCCACCATCGACGCCGCCGTGACCGTCTCGGCCGCCGACGCCACCGCGGCCGCCTCCGCCATCCAGCAGGCCGGCGTCACCGACAAGGTCAAGCTCGGCTCGTTCGACTTCGACCCGACTGGCCTCGACCGCATCAAGGCGGGCACCCAGATGATGGCCATCGACCAGCAGCCGTACCTCCAGGGTGCGCTCTCCGTGGCCCTCCTGCGCTCGTACATCCAGTTCGGCAACGACCTCCCGACCCGCCCGGTCGGCACCGGCCCCGGCATCATCGACGCCTCCAACGTGGATGTCGTCATCGCCGGCGCCGCGGCCGGCGCCCGCTAGCCCGTCGCTGTAGTGTCGAGGCCCTGGCACACGCCGGGGCCTCGACGCTTCGCCCCCGCGCACGGCGTCCCAAGCGCGGATCCTGAGGATCGGACCAGCCCATGACGACCGCGGCCGCAACCCCCGCGCCCAATTCCACGGACGCCCCCGTGCCCCAGGCCGGCATATCGATCGGCAGCCTCGTCCGGCGGCCCGAGACCGGCGCCCTGATCGGCACCGTCGGCGTCTTCATCTTCTTCGCCGCATTCGGCGGCGTCCAGTTCGTCTCCCCCGGTGGCTTCGCCGCGTGGCTGAACGTGGCAGCGGAGCTTGGCATCATCGCCATCCCGGTCGGCCTGCTGATGATCTCAGGCGAGCTCGACCTGTCGGTCGGCTCCGTGATCGCGGCGTCGTCGATGACGTTCGCGATCATCGGCGGACACTTCGGCATGCCAGTCGGCCTGGCGATGATCATCGCCCTGCTGCTGGGCGCCCTCGTCGGCTTCATCAACGGCCAGCTGGTGACCCGCACCCGCGTGCCGAGCTTCATCGTCACCCTGGCCACCAACTTCGCCCTCGCCGGCATGACGCTCGGCTTCAGCCGCCTCCTGACCAACAACGTGAGCGTGCCGATCGATGCCGGTGAGCCGATGCGCTCGCTGTTCGGCCAGTTCATCGCGAACCAGTTCGAGGTCATCATCTTCTGGTGGATCGCCGTGATCCTCGTGGTCGGCTGGATCCTCCACGTCACGAAGTTCGGCAACTGGATCTTCGCCATCGGCGGCGACCTCGAGTCCGCGCGCACCAGTGGGATCCCGACCAACCGCGTGAAGATCGCGCTCTACATGTCGAGCGCCACCGCGGCCGCGTTCGTGGGCATCTCCCAGACGATCCTCTACAACAGCGCCCAGGTGGCCAAGGGCCAGAGCTTCGTCTTCAACTCGATCATCGCCGTGGTCATCGGCGGTGTGCTGCTGACCGGCGGCTACGGCTCGGTCTTCGGCATCGTCCTGGGGACGCTCACCTTCTCGATCGTCAACCAGGGCATCTACTTCACCGGCTGGAACGCGGACTGGGCGAGCCTGATCCTGGGCATCCTGCTGCTGGCCGCGGTCCTCATGAACAACACCTTCCGCAAGATGGCGCTGTCCTACAACCCGGGCGCGAAGAGCAAGAAGGCGAAGGGCTGAGCGATGACCACCGAGAACCCGGCAGTCACCCCCGCCACGCCCGCACCGGCCGCGCGCACCGACACCCCGCTACTGCGACTGTCGAACATCAACATGTCGTTCGGCGCCACCCAGGTGCTCAACGACATCAACATCGAGGTCCGCTCGGGCGAGGTCCTGTGCCTCCTGGGCGACAACGGCGCCGGCAAGTCCACCCTGATCAAGATCATGTCCGGGGTCTACCAGCCCAAGGGCGGCACGATCGAGGTGAACGGGCAGCCCGTGGTCTTCAAGAGCCCGCGTGACACGGCGAAGCACGGCATCGCGACGGTCCACCAGTTCGGCGGCACGTTCCCGCTGATGACGATCGGCCGCTCGTTCTTCGTGGGCGCGGAGCCCGAGAAGGGCTGGGGTCCGTTCAAGCGCTTCGACCGCAAGTACGCCAATGAGACCGCCGTGCGCGAGATGCGCCAGTTCGGCATCACGCGCGTCACCGACGGCAACCGCCTGGTGGGCGGCCTGTCGGGCGGCGAGCGGCAGGCGCTTGCGATCGGCCGCGCGGTCTACTTCGGCGCCAACGTCCTGATCCTCGACGAGCCCACCGCGGCGCTCGGCGTGAAGGAGGCGGCCCACGTCCTGCGCATGGTCATCTCCGCGCGCAAGAAGGGGATCGCGGTCGTGTTCATCACCCACCAGGTGACGCATGCGATGACCGTGGGCGACCACTTCGCTGTGCTCATCCGCGGCTCCAAGGCGGCCGACTTCCGCAAGGGTGAGAAGACCCGCGAGGAGATCACCGACTTGATGGCCGGCGGCGAGGCGATGGCCGAGCTCGAGGCGGAGCTGGAGGCGCACCTGGTCAGCCACGACGGGAACGTCCCGCAGGTCCCGGGCTGAGGCCGGGGCATCGGGATGGACGAATCCTCGGTGCCCGGCCGGTGCGGCGTTCCCGGCCGCTCCGGGGTTCCTGGTGCAGGCGGCCTCCCCGGCATGTACGGGCGCGCGACCATGGCCGATGTCGCACGACGTGCGGGTGTCTCGATCTCGACGGTGAGCCGTGTGCTCGCCGGCGAGGCGAAGGTCCGGCCGGCGACATCGGCCGCGATCGACCGGGCCGTGAGCGATCTGGGCTACCGCCGCAATGAGGTCGGGCGCTCGCTGCGCACCGGCTCCACCGGGGTCATCGGCCTGCTGGTGGACGACCTGGGGGACGGCGGCTCGGCAGCGCTGCTGCGCGGGATCGACGCGGAGGCAACCGCCGCCGGCTACTCCGTGCTGCTCGCCACCGTGGACCGAACGGCACCCGGGGCCGCCCAGCGCTTGGGCGCGATGGCCGCCTACCGGGTAGATGGCATGGTCATCGCCTGCGGGCTGCCGGGCAAGGAGCTCGCCGGGCTGCTGCGCCACGTGCGCGTGCCGTGCGTCGTCATCGACGGCGGGCCCCTGCCAGCCGATGCGCTGGGCGTCGGCACGGACGATGTCGGCGGAGCGGCAGCCGCCGCGCGCCACTTGTACGACCTTGGTCACCGCGACGTGGCCTACCTCCGTGGTCCGGCTGCATCACCCAGGGCGCAGGCCCGCACGCGCGGGTTCGCTGCCGGATGGCTGGCCGCGGCCGGCGTATCCACCGCTGCGGAGGTCAGCAGCGATGGGACGCACGACGGGGGCATGCACGCGGTCGAGCGCCTGCTCGCCAGCGGCTGGCGGGGCACCGCGATCGCATGCATCAACGACACCGCTGCCATCGGGGCCATGGCGGCACTCGCGGCCGCTGGCCTGCACGTGCCCGATGATGTCAGCGTGGTGGGCTACGACGACCTGCCGGCTGGCACCTGGGTCGACCCAACGCTGACGACCGTCCGGCCGCCGACGGCCGAGATCGCTTCCGTGGCGGTCACCGCGCTGGTCTCGCGCCTCAACGGGCTCCAGGCGCCGTCCTTGCTCGATGCAGCCGCGATGCCGCCGACCCTGGTGGTACGCGAGTCGAGCGCACCGGTCTCCGTGCGCCCGCCTGCACTGGGTGTCGAACCAGCCGTGCCGACCGAACCCCGAAGTGTCCGCGACCGGACCCGGACCGCCGTGCCGGGCCCGCGCCGCCACCACGCCACGGCGCCCACTGCAGCGTCCCGCTGAGAGGAGTCACCCATGGCCACCCCGATGTTCCCGCTCGCCGTCACCACCGAGATGTTCTGGCAGGAGGTCCCGTACCTGGAGCGCGTCCGGCGCATCAGCGACCTGGGCTTCCAGGTGGAGATGTGGGACTGGACCACCAAGGACCTCGACGCCGTCGCGGCCCTGGGCGCCACCTGGTCCACGATGACCGGCTACATCCACGGCGACCTCTACGACGCCGACGGCGGCCGCGAGATGGTCCGCACCGCGAGGCTCTCGATCGAGGCCGCGAAGAGGATCGGGTGCCCGCGCCTGGTCGTCCACGGCGCCGAGCTCGACGGGTCGCGCAACGGCCTGCCCTTCCGGCCCCAGGACGTCGTCACCGGGCAGATGTGGCTCAACGCCTACCGGACCCTGTCGGAGCTCGCGGACCTGGGCGAGGCCAACGGCGTCGTGTTCTGCCTCGAGAACCTCAACCTGTACGTGGACCACATGGGCACCCCCTTCGGCAAGGCGGAGGACACGCTGACCCTGGTGTCCACCCTCGACCGCCCCGGCGTGCGGATGATGCTCGACCTGTACCACGCCCAGATCGGCGAGGGGAACCTCATCGAGCTGTGCGCGAAGGCGGGCGCGAACATCGGCGAGATCCAGGTGGCCGACGTCCCCGGGCGCATGGAGCCCGGGACGGGCGAGGTGAACTGACACGCCGTGGCGGTCGCGCTCAAGGCGCAGGGCTACACGGGCGTCGTGGGCCTCGAGGCCACCGCGTCGGGCGATCCCGTCGTCGCGATGGAGGCCTTCCGGGCCGCATTCAGCGAGTAGGCGCCGCGGGGGCAGCGCGGGGGAGCACGTCGGCCGGCTCCTCCGGTTCCGGCACCGGTCACCGGTCACCGGTCGATCCCTGCCAGTCAGTACAAGGACGACTATTCGTCAGCGGGCTCCTGACAGGATCCCCTCTGACTGCGGAACTGGCAGTAGGAATTGCCCGATTCGGCCTCCGCAACGCCCGTTTCTGGGTCCTTTGAGGGTTCGGGCTTGACGAACAGTCGTCCTTTGACTATCTGACAGGAACGATGACGATCGCGACCGACACCCACGTGCTGCGCGAGCTCGCGCACAAGCTCACCGAGATCGCGGCGCTGCCCGTGCAGCACGAGCGCATCCGCCAGTGGACGGCGCTCAACGCGCTGCGGCCCGAGCGGCCGATGGTCTCGATCGACCAGATCCCGTGGCACGAGATGAACGTCGACGACGAGCTCACCCTGCGCTGCGAGGACCCGTTCCACCGGGAGCTCGAGACCACGCTGCGCCGCCAGCTCTACCAGTGGCGGCACATGCCCGCGGACCTGGTGCTCCTGCCGCGGATCGAGGTCCCCAAGGTCATCCGCAACGACGGCTGGGGCGTGCAGATCACCGAGGACACGCTCGCCACCGATGCCGGCAACGACATCGTGAGCCATGCGTTCATCGACCAGGTCCAGACACCCGAGGACGCGGCCAGGATCAGGACCCCGAACGTCTGGCTCGAGGAGGCCGCCACGGCGGAACGCGAGGCCCGGGCGCACGAGATCTTCGACGGCATCCTCGAGGTGCTCATGCAGGGCCTGCTGCCCTCGTACGAGCTGTGGGACGAGATCGTCCAGCTGCGCAACCCCGAGGTCACCCTGTTCGACCTCGCGGACCGGCCCGAGTTCATGATGGAGGTCGCGCAGCGCTGGTCCACGGCACACCTGGAGTGGCTCGACCGGCTCGAGGCGCAGGGGCTCCTGGGCCGGCACCAGATGTGGATCCACTGCACGGGCGCCTTCACCGACGAGCTGCCGGCCGAGGGGTACGACCCCGCGAAACCCCGGGCGAAGGACCTGTGGACCTACGGCATGGCCCAGATCTTCGGCTCGGTGTCGGCGGCGATGCACGCGGAGTTCGAGCTGCCGTTCGCGCAGGCCTGGTACGGGCGCTTCGGCCTCGGCTACTACGGCTGCTGCGATCCGCTCCACAACAAGATCGACATCATCCGCCAGATCCCCAACGTGCGGAAGATCTCCATCAGCCCCTGGGCGAAGCTCGATCTTGCCGCGGAGCGCATCGGCGGCGACTTCGTCATGTCGCGCAAGCCCAGTCCCACCCCGCTTGCGATGGACTCGCTCGACCTCGACGCCTCGGAGGCCGACGTTCGACGCACGATCGAGGTCTGCCGGGAGAGCGGGACGCCCGTCGAGCTGATCCTCAAGGACATCAGCACCCTCCGCTACGAGCCCCAGCGCCTCTGGGCGTGGGAGGAGCTCGTCATGCGCATCGTCAACGAGCAGTAGCCACCGACCAGGCGTCCAGTCCTCGATCCGAGGTTCGGGGATCGTCTCGTCCTATCCGCAAGCGTACGTGGCCGATCCGCCTGTGCGCGTCGGGCCATCTTCAGTTGCCGTCGCTAACGCCCCAAACCAGCCCCATCGCCTCGATACGCGCAATCGACTCGGCCACACCCGCCGCGGCAGCAAGATCTTCTGCCAGCGCCTGCGCACGTTCGACGCTCGTCCGCCCGCTGGGGTCCCCAACGTGGAACACGAGTCGAGCGACGCCCGCCACTTCAGCCGCAAGGATCTGGACCAGCGTCATCATGACCCGGTTGCCGCCGAACGCCCCGCATCCCCAGAAACCGGAGTGGATGGCGACCATGGCATCGGGGCCGGCCGTCCGCCTCGACTCGAGAACGGCGGCCCGGAAACCAGAGTGGGCCGTGCTGATGGCAAGGCCGATCTGCTCCCGCTGGTATCGGCCGCGACCCCCGTACGGAGCCACGATCGCGATGATGTTGGAGGCCGTGGGCGGATCGATCCGTGTCGTCGCCTCGCGAACGGCGTCGGCCGTTGCCCTCGCGAACGCCATGCCATACAGCCAGCTCGGGCCGCCGACCCCTGACCCCGGTGCGGTACGGATACGGATGCGCCGCTCGGCCCCCATGACGAGCACCGGCGTCGGACGACCGTTCTCGATCGTCGTGGTCGGACGGCCTTCCGCGACGAGCGCCTCGCGGAGCGACCCCAGGACCGGATGCTCGGCGACTTGGATCTCGTCCTGGGCGAAGAGGGCCGAGCCATAGGCGTAGAAGAGATTGGGATCGGCGAAGTTGACGTGCCACTCGACGCCGACGCCCGGATCAAGGATCGGGCGGTAGTCGTAGTAGCCATCCCGAACCACGACCAGTCGGGCGGCGCTGGCATGGTCTACCTCTCGGGCAAACGGAAGCTCCGGCCAGCGGCTGTACTCGAGCTGACCAGCGTGGGCGGCGCCGGCCGGACACGCGATCTCGAAGGCAACCTGCTTGTTCTCGTTGCGACGCACCCCCGGGTGCTGCCGCACCAGCTGCGCCGCTGGGTAGGTGCGCCGCTGGAGCGGCTCGGGGACCGACGGATCTCGCGGTTCGGTCAATTCCCCCTCCACTATCGGGCCGTGCTTTCGTCTACCGCCGTGAAGTCGCACCTGCGACAGCCAGTTGGGCGTGGCCTGGGCGGGGGGTCGCTCGTCAGGACGTCGTGGCCTCGGTCGGCCAAGTCCAGGTCTTGGAATTCACGCAGAACGGCCCCTGAGCCGGCAGGACGCCCACGGCGACTCTACGCCGTTCTCCAGCTGTTTCGCCTGCATCTCTCAGTCTGCCGTCCGGTTGGATCGCGCTGAGCGGCCGGACACGTTCGTCCGACCGGCATGGATCTGCGTCGACTGAGGCGGCGCCTTCTGCTCAGCCGGACGCGTCCGGCGCCCAGCCCTCGAGCGTGAGGGCCGACGCGACTGCACGGGCCAGCTTCGTCCCAACCTCGCCGAACCGGGGCAGGGGCTGGCCGGTCGCCTCGTTGCAGTAGAGGCCGCGGCGCACCTCGATCATCACCGAGGCCACGCGCCGGTCGAGCTGGTACGCGGACAGCGGCACGATCGTTCCGGCGAAGGGTCTGTCCACCGTGACCGCGAAGCCCTCGGCAGCAAGTCCGGCCACGAGGGCGTCGGCGAGGGCCGACGGCGTGTGGAAGGCGTCCGTCCCGATGCAGACGTCGGGGCGGTCGGGGGCCTGGTCCGGCTCGGACGCCAGCGGCTGCGTCGCGAACGAGTGGCAGTCGAGCAGCAGGCACCTGCCGTCGGTGGCCAGCCGCTCGCCAACCAGCCCCGCCAGGTCCGCGTGGTAGGGGGAGAAGTAGGTGCCCAGCAGCGCGTCGCGCTCTCCATCGAGGAGCTCGCGCAGCGCTGAGCCATCGGACGTGCGCGTGTAGACGGCGCCCTGCCCGACGGCGGCCATCGGCTCCTGCGCGTCGTCGGTGAACCGCTCCGGGTCCACGACCAGCCGCGAGACGCCGTTCACAAGCCGCGTCGCGCCGAGCCGGCCCGTGAACGCGAAGAGCGTGTCCGTGTGCCAATCGGTCATGTGGACGAGTTCGCGTGCGAGGGCCTCGTCGCTGACGAGCAGGCGGGCGCGCACCTCCGAGGGGATCACCGTGGAGGCGTGCGGGATGTGCGCGACGATCGGCGACGCCATCCCGGGCGGGCCGATGATCGAGCGCGGCAGCAGCCTGTCCACGTCCCCCTCTCGGCTGGGTTGAGTAGCCATCGTCGAGGCGACCGCCGTGCCGACGTCAGATCGTGGCGAGGCGACGGCTGAACGCCATGAGCGCGTCGCCGCGGAGGACGAACGTCACGCGTTCGATGCCCGTCTCCCCGAGCAGGTGGTCTCGAACGGCGCGTAACGCGACGTCGGCCACCGTGTCGATCGGGAACCCGAAGGTGCCGCCGCTGACGGCCGGGGCGATCACAGAGCGGCCGACGGAGCGGAAAGGCGCGGACGCCTAGCGCAGGTACGTCCAGCCCGCGGTGCGCTTCTGGATCTCGGCCAGGTTGTGCAGGCTCGACTCGCGGGCCCGCTCCTCCCAGGCGAACACGCAGACGGTCATGATCCCGTCGAACTGCAGTTCCTCGACATGCACCTCGGCGTCTACAACGCCTGCCTGGCCAACAAGCCGCTGGGTGAAGCTCTCGACATCATTGCCGGCCTCGGGCTCAACAGCGTCGAGATCAACTCCGGAGGCTTCCTCCCGCCCATCCACCTTCCCGTTGCCGAACTCCTCGCGAGCGAGGATGCCCGCAAGGCGTACCTCGGCGAGTTCGCCTCGCGCGGCCTGAAGCTGACGGCGCTCAACTGCAACGGCAACCCGCTCTACCCCGAGCCAGACTTCCCGCACTCCCGCGACCTCCACGAGTCGATCGAGCTGGCCGCGCTCCTGGGCGTGCAGCGCGTGGTGACGATGTCCGGCGCGCCGGGTTCCGAGCCCGGGACGCGGGTGCCCGTGTGGAACCCGCTGCCCTGGTGGAGTCCCTTCCTCGACATCCAGGACTACCAGTGGGAGGTGGCCATCCCCTACT
This sequence comes from uncultured Chloroflexia bacterium, assembly GCA_963748625.1. Lineage (GTDB taxonomy): Bacteria > Chloroflexota > Limnocylindria > Limnocylindrales > CSP1-4 > CAIXZV01. Next base: position 1,388,058 of record CAVVJT010000010.1, read on the forward strand.
GGAAGGACATCCAGGCTCGCGCGGCCGATGCGGACGTGAAGATCGCGATCGAGATGCACCCGGGCAACATCGTCTTCAACCCGCGGACGATGCACCGCCTCGCCGAGGAGATCAATGCGACCCACGTCGGCGCCGAGATGGACCCGAGCCACCTGTTCTGGCAGGGAATCGACCCGGTGCTCGCTGTGGCCGACCTCGGCGGGCTCGTCTACAACGCTGCCGCCAAGGACACGCGCATCAACGAGATGGCGAAGATCAACGGCGTCATCGACGATGCGTTCTCGCGCGTCGCACCCGGCGAGCCCGGCTACCTGCCGCTGGGGCCGGGGACCGCGTTGAGCGGCTGGCCGAAGCGCCCGTCGTGGGACTTCGTCGCCGTGGGACGCGGGCACGACACGGCCTACTGGGCCGACCTGATGCGCGCCTTGACGAAGGTCGACCCGGACATGGCGATCAACATCGAGCACGAGGACCAGGAGCTGGACCCGATGGAGGGCCTCCGGTTCGCGGCCAACACGCTCCTGGAGGCCGAGAAGCTGCTCTGACCGGTCCCGGTCCCGTACGCAGCGGTCGTGGCCAACGGCCCTTGTTCCAGACGGGGCACGGACGACGATGCAGCCTGTGAGGTCACGGTCGTGGGATCCCCGACCCGCCCACAAGGAGGCCTGGCCGTGAAGACCGACGCCGCTCCGCCCACCGCAACCGCCAGCCCATCCGCGGGCGCCGCCCCATCCACGCGCCGCACCCTCCTCGCCTCGGCTGCCGGTGGCGTTGCCGCCCTGGTGCTCGGCGCGCTCGGCAAACCTTCGGAGGTGGACGCCGCCGCGGGCTCGGCCCTGATCATGGGCCGCACGACCAACAGCGCAGGCAGGTCGAACACGAAGCTCACCACGTCGAGCACCGGGACTGCCCTCGCCGTGGCTCAGAACGGCACGGGATCAGCCCTCTCGGGAACCACCAAGGGCAGCGGCACCTACGGCGTCAACGCGGTGAACGCGGGTGCGGCCGGCAGCGGCGCCGCAGCCCGGGCGTCGGGCGGCAACAACCACGGGCTCATCGCGAGCACCGCCAACAAGGCCAAGCACGCCGTGTCCGCCTCCAACTCGGCTGCGACGAATGGCGGCGGCGCAGCCGTCCGGGCGAGCGGCGGCCACAACTACGGCGTGGATGCGACCAGCATCGATGGCAGCGCGGTTCGAGGCACGCTCAGCGGGAGCCCCGGGACATACGGCTTCCTCGGGACCAAGAGTCCCGGCGGACCGGTCGGAGTGGCCGGGCTGACGAGCGACGGCACGGGCGTCCAGGGCGGCGCCGACACCGGCATCGCGGTGTACGCGGGCTCAGACTCGGGCTCCGGGGTCTATGCCCTGTCGAACACCGGCGTTGCCGTCTACGCCACCTCGTCATCGGCCGCGATCCGCGGCGACTACAAGGACGGCACCTCCACCTTCGGCCTGATCGGCTGCCATGGCATGGGCGATGCGGTCTTCGGCGTGGTTGGCCATTCGGTCGATGGCACCGGCGTGAGCGGCGACACCGAGACCGGCACCGGCGTGTACGGCCAGACGAATGACGGCACGGCGCTGTACGGGTGGGCCGATACGGGCAACGCGGTCTATGGCATCTCCGGCTCGGGCTACGCCCTCTACGGCGACGGCGATGCGGTCATCACCGGCAACCTCGAGGTCGCCGGGGACCTGACCAAGGCGGGCGGCACGTTCAAGATCGACCACCCGGCCGATCCGTCGCACCGGTACCTCGTGCACAGCTTCATCGAGAGCCCGGACCGCAAGAACGTCTACGACGGCGTGGCCGTGCTCGACGCCTCCGGCGAGGTCGTCGTCGGGCTGCCCGGGTACTTCGACGCGCTCAACCGCGATGCGCGCATCCAGCTGACGCCGATCGGGTTGTTCAGTCCGCTCTTCGTGAAGCACGAGGTGAAGGCGGGACGCTTCACCATCGGCGGCGGCGTGGTCGGCCAGCGCGTCCACTGGCAGGTCACCGGCATCCGCAAGGATCCGTGGGCGGAGGCGCACCCGCTCGTGGTTGAGCCGAAGAAGGCGGGCGCCGAGCGCGGCACGTACCTCCACCCAGAGCTTTACGGCCAGCCCGAGACCAAGGGCCGGGCGTGGAAGGCCAGGGCCAAGGCAACGCGCGTGGCCAAGGGTGCCGCGCCATCCACGCTCGCGAACGTGGGCGTCCCCGCGGCCCCGGGTCGGACGCAGTAGAACTCTTGGCGCCCGATCGGCAACGCGATCGAGGACAGCTCGGAGTCCTCGCGTGCGCCTGGCGATGACCCGCCCCTTCCGGGGCGCGAGGGCCGGGGCCAACATCGGCGCCTGTTGCACGATCACCGTCATGAACCCCTTCCGCGGGGCGGCCTGACGGCGTTCAGACCGCCCGTCCGCGACGGTATCGAGCACCCTCCCGCAGCGAGCGACGTCGCGACGCCTGAAGATGTGGTTTCCTGTCGCCGTACATCTGTAGACCCACCTGCAAGCGAACCGTCACCCCTTGGAGGACCCGTGAAGAGAGCAATCCTGCTGGCCTTGATGCTCGCCGCGACCGGCCTGCTGGCCGCATGCGGCAGCAGCGACACCTCAAGCCTCACCGGCAAGACCTGGTACCTGGTCTCCGGCTCCGAGAAGAACCCGGCGTGGCAGTGGGTCGTCCCTGCGGGCCGGCAGGTGGACTTCACGATCGCCTTCAACGAGGACAAGACCTTCAGTGCCAAGGCCGACTGCAACCAGCTGGTCGGCACCTGGTCCAACAATCGCAACGACAACCTGGAGATCGTGCCCGGGCCCATGACCATGGCGTACTGCGGTGAGGGCGGCTACGACGCCCTGTACGCGGGGCTGCTGGGCCAGGCATCGACGTTTGCCACGGCCGGCACCAGCCTGGACATCACCCTCCGGGACGGGGGCAAGCTGAACTACACCTCGGTCACCCCGACCGCCACGCCGGAGCCGACCGACGAGGCCACCGCGGCCCCGACCGCGGCCCCGACAGCCGCCCCGACGCCGAAGCCGACCCCCAAGCCCACGCCGAAGCCGACCGCGAAGCCGACGCCCACACCCACGCCCGCGCCCACGGCCACGCCTGCGCCGACCAAGACGCCCAAGCCCACCGCCGGGCCGACGGCGAAGCCCACCGCCAAGCCGACCGCGACACCCGCGCCGACGCCGAAGCCCACGCCCAAGCCGACCCCGAAGCCGACCCCTGCGCCGACGCCTGCGCCGACGCCTGCGCCCACGCCCACCCCGGGCCCGGGGCTCACGAGCACCCCGTGGCAGGTGACCTCTGTCCGGCTGGTGGAGCCGCCGTTCGAGGGCACCGTGCCGCCGGCGAACCAGGGCCTCTACACGATCGCCTTCGCGACCGACGGGACCTTCTCGGCCCGGGCTGACTGCAACACCGTCAACGGTGCGTACACGACGAGCGGATCGAACCTGACCCTGACCCCGGGGCCCGGCACGCTCGTGATGTGCGCCGAGGGCTCCTACTCCGACCTGTACATCGCGGCGATCTCGCGGACGAGGACCTTCGCCATCGCCAACAACACCCTGACGCTGACGCTCAGCGACGGCGGGACGATCACCTACACAGGGATCGCCCGCTAGGCACCCGCCAGCGTGCCGGACCCGGGTCGGCCGGCACGGAACCACGCAGTCACGGAAACCGGGAGCGCGCACCGCGCTCCCGGTTTCTTGTGGCCCGTCGGGCCGGTCAGGGCCGACGGGCCGGGATACGCACCGGACGCTCACACGGTGCGGCCGGAGCGCTCGATGCGCGGCTGGTGCGCAGGTCATGCCGTCGGGACCCTGCCGGACCGCACGGGTGGCGCACCGGGCGCACATTCGGCGACGTCACCGCTCCGTGTGCGCGCCGGGTGCGCACGGCAGCGGCCGCCGTGGGAGACGCCGGGTTCGCTCGCCCCGGTCGCCGTGGGAGACGCCGGGTGATGCCGCTTCCGATCAGCGGCCCGGGGCCACTAGCCGATCACCACCCGGTCGGTGGCGCCACGCCCGAACGTCTCGGGCGTGTACATCTCCTCGGCGCGGGGCGGGGGCGCGGTGAAGGACCCGGGTGTCGTGGCGCGGGCAAGGTACGTGTACTCGTACTCGCCCTCCCACAGCAGCCGGGAGAAGGCCTCGACGCGGTCGTCGCGCAGGTTCTGGTGGTCATGCCAGGGACGCACCCGCCACCACCAGTGCCCGGCGCCGCGACCCGGACCACCCAGGCCCGGTGCCCCGACCACGCCGACCTTGCTGCCCCCGGTGCCGGCGTCGGCGGCGGTGGTCGCGAGCGACGGGTCGAGCGCCTCGAAGCCTGCGGGCAGCGGGTCCACCAGCGCGACGTGGTACCGGCGCGAGCGCGCCGTCATCCGCACGCGGATGCGGACGCGGGCCCCGGCGTGGACGTGCCAGGTGCCGTCGTCGTCACGTCGGACGTCGGCGGGGTCGTCGACGGCCTCGTAGGTTCGGGAGACCTCGAAGCCACGATCGAGCGGGTCGAGCACGAGGTCCGCGGGCGCGTACCGAAGGCCGAACCGGTAGTAGCAGCGTCCGGGGCCGTCCTTGGCGAGAAGGAGCTCCTGGTCGCCGCCGTCGTCGCCTTCGCCGGAACGGAGATCGGTCATGGGGATGAGGAGCGAGCGTTGGTCCGTGGAGCGGCCGCGGAACGCCTGCTCGCCGGCATAGCGCTCACCCAGCCAGAGCCGGGCGACGAAGTCCGGCGTGACGCCCTCGTACGCCTCGAAGTAGCGCCCGAGCGCGAGCAGGACGAACGCGTTCTCCTGGGTGTTGCCCCAGCGGCCCGCCGTCCGATGCGCGAGCAGCCCCGCGGCGAGCTTGGGAACCAGGTCGCTGCCGGGCTGGTCCGCGATCAGCGCCTGCAGCACCACCGCGTCTGCGCGCCGGTCCGACGCGAGCAGCAGGTGGGCGCCGTCCTCGTACCGCGCAACCACGCTGGCGGCGCCCGGCGTCTCCGTCACCCGGTTGGCCAGCTGGCGCCGGATGTCGGCGGCCTCGTCCCGTGATCCGTCGTCTGCTCCCAGGACCGGCAGCAGCCACGCCATGGCCTCGACGGGGAGCGCGGCGGCGCCCGTGCCGGTGCGCGCGGGGCCCCCGGCCGACGCGCCCGTTCGCGCAACCAGCGCCCGTGCCGCCCCCGGATCGGGATCGTCGAGGAGGCTCCGGACGTGGATCGCGTACGCCTCGATCGCCATGCGTGCGCCGGCCGGGTACTCGCGCCCGAACCGCCGCCCGATCGTGCGCAGGTAGCGCAGCGAGGACGTGATCGTCGCGTCGGGCACCGCGTACCCCTTCGCCCGCGCTCGGGCGAATGCGTGCGCCACGTGCACGCCCAGATACGGCCAGGAGTCCTCGCCCCGTCGCCAGAAGCCGAAGCCGCCGTCGGCGTTCTGCATCGAGCGCAACGTCGCGAGGTCCCGGCCCATGGCCGCCTCCAGCTCCGCAGGCGCCGGCAGGCCGTCGGCCTTGAAGGCGTCGAGCACGTCCCGCAGGGCAGCGATCGCCAGGATCCGCGACGCCAGCTGCTCGGCGCACTCGAACGGGTAGGCGACCAGGTACAGCACCGCGTCCGTGAGCGCGGCCACGGCCGTGGAGGAGGTGGCGACCTCCAGGCCGCCGAAGGAGGGCACGGCCCCCGCGGGCGCGCGGACCGGCTGGGCGATCGCGCCATCGTCGAGCGTGCCGTGGACGGCGAACGCCTCGGTGGTGGCAGGCGTGCGAACGGGCAGCGTGACCGTGGCGGCGTCGGCGTCGGAGCCCGCGGCCGCGGCGACCTCGAAGCGGGCCTCCCCTACCGCATCGGCAGCGGCGGGGAACCGCACCTCCACCCGGTCTCCAGCCGGCACGATGAGGCGGCGGCCCGCCCCATCGGTGAGCAGGGCGTTCGACGGGCGCACGGCGACGTCCACGGTGGCGGGTTCGGCGCCCTGGTTCTGGACGACGACCGGCAGCTCGAACCGGTCGCCCCAGTTGAGGAACCGCGGGGCGGACGGGCGGACCATCAGCGGCAGGCGCGCGGTGATCGCGGCCTCGCCCCGGCCGAAGCGGCGGGCGCCGTCGGTGGCGACGACCATGACCCGGTAGCGGGTGAGGTTGTCGGGAACGGTGACCGGGACCGAGGCCCGGCCGTCATCGCCGACGGGCACGGCGGCGGCGAACAGGGCCAGCGCGGCGAAGTCGGTGCGGGCGCGGATGGGCTCCGGGGCGGGCCCGGCGGGGGCGGCGCCCGGGGCCATCGCCATGGACATCCGCATCATCTTGGGCGAGGGCGCCATCATCGGGGCAGGCATGGCCGCGTCGTAGGAGCCCACGGACATGTCAGACACGCTCCGACTGACCTCGAGCAGCATGTCGCCGTCGTCCGCGTTCGCACGGGCCGCCAGCTCGAGCTCGTCGGGCGCGGCCAGCAGCATGTGCCGGCGTGACCGCGTCTCGTCCACGCCCGCGTCGCGCTCCGGGTAGAAGAGCGCCATCGGGTCCGGCGCCTGGTACCCGGCCACCGCGAGGACTGCCTCGTCCACCACGATCACGGCGGCGCCACCGGCGACAGGCAAGCCGTCAGCGGCCGTCACGGCAAGGTCGAGCACCGTGGACTCGCCGGGCCGCAACCCGGCATCCCGCGGCGTCACCGAGACGCCCAGCGTGCGGGCGGCCGGCGGCACCTCGAGCTTGACCGAGCCCGCGGCGAACGCGGGCCGCATTGGCGCCCCAGGCGCATCGGGCCCACCCTCAGCCCCGTCCCGCGGCGCCGACCCGACCAGCGCGACTGCCACGTGGACATTTGGCGTGAACCCGTCCTCGATCGGGATCCGGAGCGTGTGGAACGCCTCGGTCACGGTGAAGTGCTCCTCGCGCACGAGGCCTTCCCGGCGGAGCGTGAGCAGACCCTGCGCCGGGGTGAATGGCGCCAGCACCAGGACCTCGGCGGTCTCGCCGGGCGCGTGGGACCGGCGGTCCGGGACCAGGACCAGCTCGTCCTCCTCCAGACCGCGGCGCTGCGGCCGGGCGCCGCCCGCCACCCAGACCTGGAGCTCGCTCTCGTGCGCGCGACCCACCTCGTCGGTCACCCGCGCGGTGACGCGCCATCGGCCACCGGCCAGGCCGCCAAGCGCGGCAGCCACCGGCGCGGCCGCTGAACTCGAGCGTCCGCTCGACGGTCTCGACGGTCAGCTCGCGCCAGTCGCCATGGACCTGGCGCTGCTCGCGACGTTCCGCGCGCAGGCGGATCGGCCGGCCGGGGAGCGCGCTGCCGTCGATGTCCACCACGACCGCGTCCAGCTCGAACGGGTCGCCCGCGGCCACGAAGGCGCGGTCCGCCCGCAGGCCGACATACGCCGATGCAGGATGGACCAGCAGGCTCGCCGATGCCGTCCAGGCCTGGCGGTTGACGTCCTCCACCGTCGCCTCGGCCGTGAGCGACCACGGGCGGGGCGCGCTGCCGGCAGTGGTGTCGATGCGCAGGTGGTGGGTTCCGTCCGGCCCGGTCCGGGTCGTCAGGCTCGCGTGCGCGCTCGAGGCGTCGTCGTCCGACCATGGACGCCACCAGGGCACGAACGCGCCGAAGCCGAAGCGGTCCCAGCCGGGCGGCGAGTAGCTACCCGGGCTGGCGGTCACGCTCCAGGTGAGGGCGGCATCGGGGAGCGGTCCGCCCGCGTAGTAGGCGGCACGGACGGCCACCGAGGCGGCCTCGCCCGCGATCACCGGAGCAGGATCGGCGGTGGCGGTGACCTCGAACTCCGGGACGGCGGAACTCCGCGATCCTGAAGGCGTGCTCGCGGCGCGGGTCCCACCAGTCGTCGGGGCCCACGCGGAGCGCCGCGTCGCCCAGGTTCACGGTGGGCGGCAGGTCGAGCGCGATGTCGAACCCGCCGAGCGCATCCACGACGGCTTCGCCCTTGGCGATCTCGTTGCCGACGCTGTCCGATGCCCGCCAGGCCAGCGTCCTCACGCCCGCTGGCGCGGCTAGCACGTCACCGTGGGGCCCGCCGCCGATCACCCGGATCCAGCCCTTCACGCGGACGGTCTCGCCGGGGCGGTAGAGCCCGCGATCGTCGAAGAGGAGATAGGTGGCGGTGGCAGCCCGGTCGGACCGCCGCCAGGGGCTGGCCCACGAGGTGGAGTTGGGCAGGATGGCCACGTCGTCGCCCGATCGGGCCACGAGCACGCCCGCCTCCCCGTCCAGGCGCAGCCGCGCGGTGCCATCCTCGCCGGTCGTCGCCTGGTCCTTGCCCAGCTCCAGGTGCACACCGTCGAGCGGCGCGCCCGTCGCGAGGTCAGTCGCCCACGCGAGCATCGAGCCTCCGGTGAACGCGTCCAAGCCGATGCGCGTCGCCTGCACCCAGGCCGATGACTCCATGCGCCGGCGCGTATCGGTCATCCGCCCGTCCGGCCGGACCACCACCACCAGCTGGCCCCGGCCACCCGGCAGCGCGTCCGCCAGGTCCACGTCCAGCGTCGTCCAGCCGAGCCGGTCGCCCGGCACCTCGAGCTTCCGGTCCAGCACCTTGCGCCCCGGTGGCTTCCGGCCATCGTTCCGCCAGCGCGACTGCTCGTACTCCAGGTACGCGGGCCAGTCCGCGGGTGCAACGGCATGCACGCGGACCCGCACCCGCTCCATGCCGATCGTCATCACGGACAGACGCGAGCCGCCCGCCGGGTCCAGGATCACGTGGCCGCCACCGGCGAGCACCAGGCTGGGCGCGGGCTCGCCGACCTTGAACTCCAGCGTGTCCTTGTCATCGAGCGCCTGGCCGAACTCGTCGAGCAGGGCGGCGCCGAGTGTCACGCGGTACGTGGTGTTGCCCCGGGCCGCGTGGCTGATCCTGAGCTCGGTCCCATAGCCGTGCACCCGGTAGGCCACTGGTGGATCGATCTCCACGATCGCGTCGTCCACGGTCGCCGGGTCCAGCGGGTTCGTGAACTCGATCGTCCAAGGCTCCTCCGGGCCGTGGCGGGACCCGCGCCAGCCGACACGGTGCTCGCGGACGCGGAAGGGCCCGGGCGTGCGGAAGGTCCAGTCCTGCGCGACGGGCGTCGCGCGCGGGCCTTCGGCCGACGGGCGTCCCGGCGGGCACGGTCACCGTCACCCGCGCGTCGGACGGCAGCGGCTCGGCTGGCACCACCACGACGGTGCGATCGGACGGGTGGGCGTCTGTGATCCGCTTCGAGGCGGGGTCTGCGGCGATCTCGTCGGGCGTGGCGAGGCGCAGGGCGACGCGGTTGCGGCCGCGGTCCGTCGTGACCTCCAGGCGCTCGAGGATCGCGGTGGCGTCCACGGCCTGGTCGAAGGCGAGGGCGATCGGCGTGGTCGGGCGGACCGGGCCGCCCTCGGGGTGATTCACGATCAGGGTGGGAGCGGGCGTCGCGAACGTCCAGGCCGCCGGTGTCGCGAGGGTGGAGCCGTCCGCGGCACGCGCGGTTGCGGGCACCTCCACCGTGTAGGCCGTCGCGGCGGGCATGCGCTCGCCATCGGGCACGAAGACCAGCGTGCGGGTGTCCGCCCAGCGCCACTCGCCCGCGGGCTGCGGGTCCAGGCGGGCGGGCGGTGTCGCGGAGACGGCGGCGGCCACCGAATCCAGGGCGACCATCGGCTTCGAGAAGGTGATCGACACGCCCGGGGCGATGACGACCTCGCCGTCCGGCGTGAAGCGCGCGACCTGGAGCGGGGATGGGGCGGCCCCGTTGGTGGTGGCGGTTCCGGCGGCCGGGCGGGCGGGGGCGCCGTCTTCGGGGCTCGGCGGGAACGGTTCCGTGATCGTGCGTCCCGTGCGCGGCGGGGGCAGGGACGCGTCGCGGAGCGCGAACCCTTCGGGCGCGAGCGGGGCAGGGGTCACCTCGGCGGGGAGCCGGGCCAGCAGGCGGGCCGTCTCGTCGGCGGTGAGCGGCGTGGCCTCGGGGCGCGCCAGCTCCTCGCGGGCCGGGTCCACGGGCTGGGCGACCGCATCCGAGAGCTCCAGGCCCAGCGGCCGGTCAGGTACGGGTTCCGCGTCGGCAGTGGCCTTCTCGTGGTCCATGGTCATCTCCCCGCAGGTGGCCACGCCGGCCGTCCGCCCATGATGCACCCGACCCGGCGGCATGGCGATCAGCGTGAAGGAAGGTCGTCCCAGAGCGGCTCCGGCTCCGGCTGGTCGAACTCGTACCGGCAGAAGCGGCAGATCCGGGCAGCAGCCTTGACCTCCTCGGCACAGTCCGGGCAGGTCTTGGTGGCTTTTGGCAGGAGCAGGCGCCCGCCCCAGGCGTCGAGCGGCGCCGGAATCCGGCCCGAGGCCGTGTGGGCCACGATCGCGAACGGCTTCAAGGCAAGGACCAGGCTGCGCGCCGACGCCCCCTTGCCGATGGTGACGTCAAGCCGGCGGCCGGGTTCGATCTCGGGGAGGCCCGATCCCAGCACGCCCCGCATGGCCTGGACAGCCTCCCAGCTCGCGTCCTCGATCGTGGGGATGACGAGGACGTCGTTCTCCTCGAGGCTCGTGACGGTGACGGCCACGTCCGCCTCGCGGAGGCCGCCCAAGCGCAGGCCCACGATCCGTCCGCCCAGGAGGCCCGCGACCGCCTGCGCCACCGCCCACGCAGCATCCTCGTCGCCACCGCCGATGACCAGGTTGAGGGGCTGGACCTCGGCACGCAGCGCATCGACGCCTGCGGGGAGGGCTGATGCGCTGAGGTCCCGCAGGCCGACACCCGCGACGTCGATCCGTGGTCCAAGGTACGCGGCCGCCGGCTGCTTCGCGGGCTCCGGGGCGGTCGGGGCGGTCGCCCACATCGTCTCGATCAGCTCCTGGTGGCGCTCGTCGGCGGCGAGCTCGTCCTGGTACCGGCGGTCCTCCGCGGCGATCTCGGCGTCGAGCTCGCGCCAGTCGGCGTCCCGCTCCGCCTCCTGCTGCTTCAGCGCGTAGTACATGAACCAGCCGCCGAGGTTCGTCATGGCGTCCCCTTTGTGGCTCCGGTCTCCTGTCCCGCGCAGTTCAGCCGGCCGGGGACCCCGGCGGGCCGGTCCGGCGGGTCAAGCGGCGCCCGCCCCGCGTCCTCGAGATTGTCGCCGCGCTCCAGGTCGCCCGGACGGTCCACGGCTCGTCGATCTGCATCTCGCGGTGGAGGTTGCGACCCGCGATCCCCGCCCGTTCGCGAGCCAGAGACATCGTCGGCTGCGGCTGTGACAACAGTCTGTCACGCAGCGAGACGTCAATCAGGGTGCGGGGTCAGCACCCATGGATCACCGCACCGTTCCTCGTCCCGATGTCCGGACGTGCCGGAGCCCCGGCCAAGCGACCGGGGCTCCGGTGGTGCGGGCTGCCGGCTGGCAGCCCTCCCCTACTTCGTGAACTTGAACAGGGCGATGTGATCGGTGCCGTCGCTCAGCCTGACCGTCAACTGGCGGCAGGTTCGCGTCCAAGACTTCTCCGTCTTCCAGATGTAGGTGTACTGGCCGGTCAGCGCGTCGTACGCGAGGCTCGAGCTCCCCGCGGTGCTCGTCGACTCCACGGGATCCGTGGGGGCGCCGGTGTCACAGGCGATGGGCTTCGACGTCGGGTACCCGGAGGCGAGGATCGCAAGGCCCTGGTCGCCCGTGAGCGAGAACTTCACCGGCACGGCAGCCCCCGCCTTCATCTGGTTGAAGCCGGGCGGGTTGTCGACCGGGCTGAAGAAGCCCGAGAAGGCCCAGATCACGTTGACCGTCGCCGTATCGGTCGCGCTGTTGCCGTGGGCATCGGTCGCCTGAACCGACACCGTGAACGTCGCTGGCGCCTGGACGCCGGCCGCCGAGAACGTCACGGACTGCCCTGGCGTCTCGTATGAGCCGTTGTTGTCGAGGTCCCAGGCGAACGTGACATCGGGATCCGCGGGATCCGTCCCGGTCGCCGACAACGTGACCGTGCCGCCCTCGACCACCTGGTACGGGCCACCCGCGTCAACGGTGGGCGCTGTGAAGCCGAGGCCCACCATCACCGGGTCGTGGTCCGAGATGCGGAACTGGTCAGGTGCGTACAGCGTGTTGATCAGGTTCGCGGTCTTGAAGTCCGTGTTGTAGTCGAGGACCGACGGCTCGTCGGCATCGATGTGGTAGTCCGCCACACCGGTGACCTGCGAGTTGAGGGTCGCTGAGCCCAGCGCGTGGTCGAGGTAGCCCCACTGGCCGTCGAAGACGTACGAGTAGGCGTCCTCGCCCCCGAACGTGGAGACGAGGTTCGTGAAGCCCCCGGCCTCGAGCGTCGTGATCGGGTCTTCCTTCGCGTACGAGTTGTAGTCGCCGAGCATCAGGATGTCCGCGTCGCCGGTGCCGGTGGGATCCGTCGCGAACCAGTTGAGCAGCTCGTTGACCGCGTTCACCCGGACCTGGTTGCAGTTGCCCTGGCCGTCGAGCATGTCGGGTGCGTCGCAGGCGCTGCCCTTGCTCTTCAGATGGTTCCCGTCGACCAGGAAGCGAGCGCCAGTGGCATTCACCCCGAACGCCTGGAGGAGCGACGGTCGGCTCCTGGGTGCGGAATCTCCGCCGTTGACGAAGGCGACGGTGTTCAGCACGGCCGTCTGGCCGACGGGCGTCACCTTCGCCGGCTTGTAGATCATCCCAACCTTGATCGCGTCGTTGCCGAGCGCGTTCACCTGGCCCGTGCCCGCATCGGCGTCGATGAAGGCGTAGGTGCCGGGCGCGGTCGCCTCGTTGAGCTTGTCCACGAGGAACGCGATGGCGCTGTCGGGGCCGTACCCGTCATTCTCGATCTCGTTGAACTCGACGACGTCCGGGTTCATCGACACGATCGCCGCGACCGTCTTGGGCCACTGGCGGTCGAACTCGACCTGGCTGGTCGCGCCGCGGCAATCGGAAGCGGTGCCGCTGGGGAAGCAACTCGCCCACGAGTTGAAGAAGTTGAGCACGTTCATCCCGACCACCTTCACCGTGCCGCCGACGTCGGGCGGGGAGGTCGGGCGGGGGTTCACCGGCTCGAAGTTGATGTAGCCGCCCAGCGCGTTGATCGGGCGGACGCGGTAGGCGTTCGGGCTGGCGCTGTTGCCACCCCAGGTGTAGGTCATGACGCCGACGATGTCCGTGGCCGTGTCGCCGCCGCGGAGCGTGTTGCTCGCGGAGAGCGGGTTGCCGTTCCGCCCGAACACGATCGGGTCGGGGTTCTGCGCCTGCGAAGCGTCATCGACCAGGATCTGGTTGAGGTCGTTCTGCGCCTGCAGTGCGAGCGCCGGGGCGCCCGGCAGGACCACGTTGGTCGGCTGCTGGAGCCGGCCGCCGGAGGAGAGGAGGACCTCGCCGAACCGCCCGAGCAGGTAGTGCTCGGTGACGTAGAGGGTCTGCGGCAGTTGGACGAGCATGCCCTCGTACTGCTCGGCGGCGTTGGCCGAAGCGAACGGGAGCGTGACGTCGGTCGGTTCGACCGAGCCCGTTCCGCAGTCGGTGATGCTGGTGACGGACGAGATCTGCGTCTGGCCCTGGTACTCCTCGGCCTTGCCACTCACGCGGACCACGTCGCCGAGACTGACGGTGTTGTTGTTGCCGTTGAAGACGAAGATGCCGTCCGAAGTGGTGGCGTCGTCGTCACCGCTGAGATCCTGGACGAAGAACCCGCGAAGAGCGGGGGACGGGCCCTCGTTGTCGCCCACGACGACGGCCTGCGTCGTGACGGTCCCCGTGGTCGCCGCGGTCAGGCCGCTGCCCTGGATGTCGTAGACCGGCGTATAGGGCAGGGTGCACGCATTGACGGTCGAGAAACCGACCGTGAAGTTGGCGGCCATGTTGTCGGGCGGATCGTTGCTGTCCTGGTCGGTCACCTGGTTGGCCAGGACGACGAACGTGCAGCTGTCGCCGCTGATGAAGTCCGTGTCGGGGTTGAGGGTGAACGTCGTCGGGCCACCGGTGACGACGGCGGTGTGCGAGCCGCTGAGCGAGCAGGTGACCGTGTACCAGGCGGCGGTGACGTTCACGGCCTCGGTGAAGGTGACCGTGACGTTCGTGTCGTAGGGCACGCTCGAGGCTCCGTCGGCGGGGACGGTGCTCGCGACGGCGGGCGCCGCGTCGGGTGGCGGCGTGTTGCGCGGGTTCGGCGCGCCGATGGTGAAGTCGGCCAGGTTGTTGTCGGTGTCGGTCGCGCCGTTCGCGTTTCGTAGCGCGGCGGTCGTGTTTGACAGGTTCGCCGTGGGCGTTGTCTCGGAACAGTTCGTCAGGGAGCCGAAGCCCACGAAGTCGACGAGTCCGGTTGGGCAGGAGCCGGTCAGTGTGGTCGCGTTGTTGACCAGCGCGACCTTGCCAGCGCTGGCGCTCATCGCGATCGTCCCGGTCGCATTCGGGGCCGGCAGGTCGACCGTGCCGCCGGCGCCCTGCGCCTCCTGGACCAGGAAGTACATGCCGGGACCGACTGTCCCAGCAAGGGCCGTCTTCTGCCATGTCGTGCCGGCAGACGACGCGTACTGGACCGTCCAGCCCGTCACGTCGACAGCCACGGATCCGCGGTTGTAGAGCTCGATGAAGTCGTTCCTGTAGGTCGCGCCGGAGTTGCCACCTCCGCCGTAGACCTGGCTGATGACCACGTCAGGCGACACGGCGTTGACCGTCGGAGCGACCACGGACGCACCCGCCACGAGGGCGAGCGACATGCACAAGGACAGCCCTCGGGCTGTCCATCGGGTACGGGACATCCTCTCCTCCAGAGATGCGGACGCCGGCCGGGGCACAACGGAGAGCGGCGGCACGCTGTCGCGGTGGCAGCCCGACGGGGGTCAGTGCAGCCTACTCGCACCTGTGGCCGAGCGTCCGATCAAGGCAACGCGGGATCGGTCCCGCCAGTGGCTCCGCGTGGTCCCGGCGGCCGTGTTTGGGCCACGCGTCAGCGCCTCCCGTGATCGCTCGAGGTTGCCCCCTGCGACATGGCAGAGGCCAGAGCGCAATGGCTGCCCAATGGCAGCCGTCCGGACCTCCACGTGGGTGGTCCTACCGTTGCCCGGGTTGCTGGCGGCGGCCCCGATGTGACGGGCATCGATCCGGTCCGTTCGCCTCTATCGATGGCCACGTGACCGACGCAGGCTCGCCGTGTCGTGGGGCCCGGCCACTTCGGCCGGTGCCGCACGCATGGGGAGGGGCGCGTGCGCGCTTCATCCCAACGGGAGGCGGATCGCCATGTACCGGACACTCCGGACACTCCTGGCACTCGCGGGCGCGGCGCTGCTCGCCATCGGATCGCCGACCGCCGCCGCAGCGGCCTCACCGCCCGGAGGCACCCACGATGGCTCCTCGGGGCCGGGATCCCAATACGCCTGCTACGCCAACGGCTGGGCGGTGGATCCCGACGACACCAACGCCGTGGTCACCGTGCGGGTCCTGGTCGATGACGTCGAGGTCGACCGGCTCCCGGCAGACCAGTTCCGCCAGGACCTCCTGGACGCGAAGGTCAGCCCCACCGGCAACGCCGGCTTCTGGCTCAACCTCTGGGGCATCGTCACCCCCGACGTCGACCACGTCGTGCGCGTGGAGGCGCTGGACGTCGGGACGATCGATGCCTGGACCCCGCTCAACGAGACCCCCCGGACGATCCGCTGCCACGAGTACGGCTGGTTCGACTTCGACCTGTTCTGGGTCGATCCGGCCACCGGCGCCGTGAAGCAGCTGACCAACACGCCCGGGATCAGCGAATGGAACCCGGAGGCCGCCCCTACGGGCTCGCGAATCGTCTACGAACGCACCCGCCCGAGCGGAGTGGCGCTCGCGATCATGAATACCGCCACGGGCACGACCCGCGTGGTCAAGGGCACCAGCGGCGGCAACAACGGCACCTGGACGCCGGACGGCAAGCGGATCGTGTTCGACCGGGGCCCCTCGGGCGACCCGTCGCTGTACATCGTCTCCGCTGCAGGCGGCACGCGCCGCCTGATCTCGCACAACGCCGTTGAGGCCGACGTGTCCGCGGCGAACGGGCGCGTCGTCTTCCTGAACCCATCGACCAGCCGCATCATCGCCAGCAATCAGCGCGGCGCCAGCCGGCAGGTCGTCGTGACCCTGCGGCACAAGGTGAGCCCGAATGCCACGTGGTTCGACGTGAGCCCCGAGTGGTCGCCCAATGGCCGCTGGATCGTGTACGCGGACGGCGCCGACATCTGGAAGGTGCGCGTGTCGCCGATTGGTGCGCGGCTGGCGCGCCCAGTCAAGGTCATCGGTCGAGCGTCGGCGACGGAGAACCTGCCGACCTGGTCGCGTGACGGGACCCGCATCATCTACCAGGCGAACTACCTCGGCGACATGGACCTCTGGTCGGTCCCGGCGTCCGGCGGCACACCGACGCTGCTCACGCCCACGACCGGGATCAGCGGGTTCGGCGACTACAACGGCTCGCAGCGCGCCGGAGGACGCGTGATCTACTCGTCGCAGGCGCCAGCGGGCAACTGATCGAGCGACTGGGGGTGGCCGGGCACATGCATGCCGCCCGGCCACCCCGGGAACGCCCCGGTAGAGCAGCGGGTTCGCCGTCAGCTCGTAGTTGCCCGACGATCCCAGGCCGCTGGCGAGGTAGACGAGCGGATCGGGCTCGGGCGACGCGGCCGATGGCGGCGGAGCAGAGCGAGGCATGCCGGTCTGAACGTGAGTGGCGCCTTCCGGCTTCTGGGCCATTGCGCATGCTCGTGCATGGCGAACGACCGCAGCGCGCGACTGCGGATCGGCCCAAGGTACTGCTGGGTCCAGCGTCCCCGCGACACCCGTCACCGCTGGAGGATGCACCGATGCGCACCCGTCACCGTTCCCTGTCCGTCCTCGTCCTGGCCGCCGTCCTCGCTGGATGTGGCGGCTCCGGGGCGACAGCGGCACCCGCGGCATCCGACATGCCCGCCGCCACTGAGGCCGTCGAGGCGACGTCCGCCCCCGAGGCAACCGAAGCGGCCGAGGAGGGCGCGACCCCCGCACCCGCAGGCGACTTGGGCACGGCCACCGTCACCGTCGACGGCAAGGCGACCGACATGACGATCCACGAGTGCGGCGCTCCGTCCGCAGGCTGGCTGCGCGTCGTGGCAGGCGAGGGCGACACCTTCGTCAAGATCGTCCTGAAGTCCGATGGCGGCCGCCCCGAGATCGAGGGCAGCATCGCGGGCACCGCGTTCCTCACGAAGGACGAGACCGTCGACTGGGACGGCGGCACGACGGGCACGATCACGAGCAGCGACTACAACAGCCCCTCGACGATCGCCATCACCTTCGCCTGCACGTAGACGCCGCGAGCACCTGTAAGGGGGCGAGGGCGTCCGGGCCTGCAAGGGAGTCCCTGGACGCGGTGATCGCCCACGGCAAGGACGAGTCCGACGTGCCCCAGCAGGTGCTCCTGCGCCAGTCTGCGATCCCGCGCCTGATGGAGCCGGACGAGGTTGCCGGGGTCGTCGTCTTCCTGTGCCCGACGCGGCCGCGAACATCAACGGCACGTCCATCCATGTCGACGAAGGCTGGACGACGCGTTGAACCTGCTCGACGGCACCACGACCGGGGAGTCGCCGTGCACGGCAAGGGTTGCTAGAATGCGGTCCGCGCCGACATAGCTCAGCGGTAGAGCAGCTGTT